>NZ_RCVQ01000003.1 GCF_016107285.1 Roseomonas sp. KE0001
TTGAATCAGAAACAGAACATCGTGCGCAGCACTCCCTTCCTCTGGAAGCGGGTGCTAAAAGCCGTTTGTGCATTCCTCTCCGCCGCTGCGCCTGTCGCGCCTGATGCTGCATGATTTCCGCAGCTACGCCGAACTCGATCAGCGCTTCTCCGATCCCATCGTCGTTGTCACGGGCGCCAATGGCGTGGGCAAGACCAACCTGCTGGAAGCGATCAGCCTCCTTGCCCCCGGCCGCGGCCTGCGCCAGGCGAGGGCAGCGGAGCTTCCGCGACGGTCTGCCGATGCCGGGGGCGGCTGGTCTGTCGCGGGCCACTTCGAGGGATTCGCGGGGCCCCTGGTGGTCGGGACCGGCTGCGAGGCCGGCCAGGATCGCCGCAGCTTTCGGCTGGACGGAAACTTGCTGCGCAATCAGGCCGAACTGTCCGCGCATATCGCCGCGCTCTGGCTGACGCCGCAGATGGACCGACTGTTCCAGGAAGGCGCCAGTGGCCGTCGCCGCTTTCTCGACCGTCTGGTCTGGGCGTTGGAGCCAAGCCATGCACGGGACGTCGCCGCCCATGATACCGCCATGAGCCAACGCAATCGTCTCCTGAGCGAGGGGGGGCGGGACAGGCGCTGGCTCGCCGCGCTGGAGGACGGCATGGCGCGCCACGCCGTCGCCGCCGTGGCCGCCCGGCGGGCCACCCTTTTTCGGCTGAATGAGGCCCTGAGGGGCGGCATCGCCGGCGGCTTTCCCGCAGCCCGTCTCGAACTGCTCTGCCCCATTGCCGAGGCCCTGGACCGCGAGCCCGCCCTGGCTGTGGAAGATGTTTTACGGGAGGGTCTGGCGGCCGACAGGCCGCGCGATGCCGCGGCCGGCGGCGCGCGTCAGGGGGCGCACCGCACCGACCTTCGCATGCTGCTGCAGCCTGGAGACCTGCCTGCGGAGATCTGTTCCACCGGAGAGCAGAAGGCGCTGCTGGTCAGCGTCGTGCTGGCCCAGGCGGCCCTGGTGGCGGCGCATCGCGGCTTCGCGCCGCTTCTGCTGCTCGACGAGGTGGCGGCGCATCTGGATCCGTCGCGGCGACAGGCGCTGTTCGAAGCCCTGGTGGACCTGCCGGCGCAATGCTTCCTCACCGGCACCGAGCCCGCCCCCTTCGCCAGCCTGGCGGGGCGGGCGCAGATGCTGGAGGCCATGCCGGACGGGCTCCGGCCGGCCGCCGATTTACCCGTGCCGGCCCGGGCGTAAGGTGCTATAAAATCCTGTCTTTCAGCCTGCCAGATTCAGGAGTTTTCCGCCGGCATGAGTGAGTCTGCGCGCGCGCCGTCCCCCGCCTCCGAGCCGGCGGATTCCTATGACAGCGCCTCCATCACCGTGCTTCGCGGACTGGAGGCGGTCCGCAAGCGCCCCGGCATGTATATCGGCGACACCGATGACGGCTCCGGCCTGCATCACATGGCTTTCGAGATCATCGACAACGCCGTGGACGAGGCGCAGGCCGGCTACGCCACCACCTGCACGGTGGTGCTGAACGCCGATGGCTCCGTCACCGTCGTTGATGACGGCCGCGGCATTCCCACCGACATCCACGCCGAGGAGGGCGTCTCGGCAGCCGAGGTGGTGCTGACCCGCCTGCATGCCGGGGGCAAGTTCAACCAGAATTCCTACAAGGTTTCCGGCGGCCTGCACGGCGTCGGCGCCGCTGTCGTGAACGCCCTGTCCGAATGGATGGATGTCACGATCTGGCGCGACGGGCAGGAGCACTTCATCCGCTTCGAGCATGGCGACACGGTGCAGCCGCTGAAGGTTGTGGGCCCGGCCAGTCGCGGCAATGGCACGCGCGTCACCTTCAAGCCTTCGGCCGGGACCTTCACCCGCACGGAATATGATTATGCCGTGCTGGAAAAGCGCCTTCGTGAACTGGCCTTCCTGAATTCCGGCCTCGGCATCACGCTGCGGGACGAGCGCCTGGTCGATGCCGGCGAGGCGCCGCGCGAGACGGTGTTCCGCTTCGATGGCGGGCTCGTGGCTTTCGTCGAATGGCTCGACCGCAGCAAGGAGCCGCTGTTCCGCCCACCGGTCAGCCTCCGGGCCAAGGAGGGCGGCGGCATCCAGGTCGAGATGGCCTTGTGGTGGAACAGCAGCCCGCACGAGGTGGCGCTGTGCTTCACCAACAATATCCCGCAGCGTGACGGCGGAACGCATCAGGCCGGCTTCCGCCAGGCCCTGACCCGCGTGGTCATGAAGTACGCGGAGGAACTGGCCAGGAAGGAGAAGGTCGAGCTGTCCGGCGAGGACATGCGTGAGGGGCTGACCGCGGTCATCTCGGTCAAGGTGCCGGACCCCAAGTTCTCCTCGCAGACCAAGGACAAGCTGGTCTCCTCCGAGGTGCAGCCGGTGGTGCATGCCGCCGTCGCCGATGCCCTCTCGCACTGGTTCGAGACGCATCCCAAGGAAGCGCGGCAGGTGCTCGACCAAGTCGTGCTGGCCGCCGCCGCGCGTAAGGCGGCGCAACTCGCGCGCGAGAAGGTCGGCCGCAAGAACGCGCTCGATATCTCGACCCTGCCCGGCAAGCTGGCCGATTGCCAGGAGAAGGACCCGACGAAGTGCGAGATCTTCCTCGTCGAGGGTGATTCCGCCGGCGGTTCCGCCAAGCAGGGCCGCGACCGGCGCTTCCAGGCGATCCTGCCCCTGAAAGGTAAGATCCTGAATGTCGAGCGCGCGCGCATCGACAAGATGCTGTCCTCCGCCGAGATCGGCACGCTGATCACCGCGCTCGGCACCGGCATCGGCACCGGGCCGGTGGAGCGGGGCGGCTTCTCGGCCGACAAGCTGCGCTACCACCGCATCGTCATCATGACCGACGCCGACGTGGACGGCTCGCATATCCGCACCCTGCTGCTGACCTTCTTCTTCCGGCAGATGCCGGAACTGTTGGCCCGCGGCCATCTCTACATCGCCCAGCCGCCGCTCTACCGCGCCAAGCGCGGCCAGGAGGAACGCTACCTCAAGGACGACCGGGCGCTGGAGGACTACCTGCTCGAGAAGGCGCTGCACGGCGCCAGCCTGCGCTTCGCCGATGGCCGCGAGGCGCGCGAGGACGAACTGCGCGAGGTGGTCGAGAGCATGCGCCAGATCGCCAGCCGCATCCGGCGGCTGGCCGGCAGCCAGCCGGTGGAGCTGATCGAGCAGGCCGCCATCGCCGGCGCCCTGACCACGGATGCCGCCAGCGCGCTGGCCGCCGCCCCCGGCCTGGCGGCGCGCCTCGACACCCTGGCCTTGCCAAATGAACGCGGCTGGAAGGTCGCCACCGGCGCCGAGGGGCTGGTCATGGGCCGGACTGTGCGCGGTGTCGCGGAGCGGCACCGGCTGGATGCCGTCGCCCTCCGCTCGCCCGAGGCGCGCTGGCTGGCAGAACGGCACGGCGCGCTGGCCAGCGCCTGGAGCCAGCCGGTCAGCCTGGTGCTGGAATCCGGCGCGCCCATCGAGGTGCGCGGCCCCCTGGCCGGGTTGGACCGCATCCTGGCCCAGGGCCGCAAGGGCCTGGCCATCCAGCGCTTCAAGGGACTGGGCGAGATGAATCCGGACCAGCTCTGGAGCACCACCCTCGACCCCGCGGCGCGCACCCTGCTGCAGGTCAGGATCGAGGATGTGGAGGATGCCGAGCAGGTCTTCTCCACCCTGATGGGCGATGTCGTCGAGCCGCGCCGCGAGTTCATCGTTGGCAATGCGCTGAAGGTGGCGAATCTCGACGTGTAGCGAAGTTGTTGTCGCGGTCCAGCAATACCTGCACAAAGTGACTATTGCTCGCACTAAATGGGTGCCAAGTGGTTGATTTTGCTTCTTGGCCTCCGTCCTCTTTAGAGGCTGTTATGGATCTGCGGCGAGTTGAGCGGCCTGCTTGAGCCTGATGCAGGCGAAGGCGACGAGGTGGAGATCGGCAAGGGTGCTGGCGTAGCGCTCGTAGTCCCTTACCACGCGCCGGAAGCGGGTTGCCCAGGCGAATGAGCGCTCAACCACCCAGCGCCGCGGCAGCAGCACGAAGCCGCGCTTGGCGTCTGGCAATCTGACCACCTCCAGTTCGATGCCGGGGGCCTTCGCGGCATCGGCTGCTTTGCTTCCCGTATAGCCCTGGTCAACATAGGCCAGATCGACGCTCTGGCCTGTGGAGGCCTGCACTGCTTGGGCAAGCCGCCCAACCTCGGCCCGGTCGTCGACACTGGCGGGCGTGACGTGCAACGCCAGCAGATGCCCCAGCGTGTCGACCGCCAGGTGCAGCTTGGAGCCCTTCTTGCGCTTGGCACCGTCGTACCCGGCGCGGGTTCCGCTTTCGGGTGAGGAGCGCAGCGTCCGGCTGTCCAGGATCGCAGCACCGGGCCGCGCCTTTCTCCCCGCGGCGAGCTGTAGCACCGTGCGCAGATCCTCGGCCAGCGCCTCGAAACACCCCGCCGCCCACCAGCGCTGGGCCTGCTGGTACACCGCGGCCCAGGGCGGCAGGTCGTTCGGCATCCAGCGCCAGGGCGCGCCGGTCTTCACCACGTAGCGCAGACCGTTGAACACCTCGCGCAAGCCGTGCTCACGCTGTTGAGCATCCTCGGACAGCAATGTCAGGTAGGGCGCCACCAACGCCCATTCGTCGTCGGAAACGTCAGAGGGGTAGGGCTTGCGGGCACTCATGCCGCGCAGCCTGATCGTTACCCAGCCGCAGGTCCATAACAGACTCTAGGCATCTCATTGATGCCTCATGAGGTTGTCCCAGGGGACCATTGATGGCGGAGCTGGCCTGTGTCCCGACTCGGACATCGTTCAGGGTACCCTCAAAAGAAAGGCCACGGCCCTGAGAATGCGCCGATCGGCGAAACGTGGGTGATCAGCCCACGGCCTTCCTTCCACTGGTGTAGCAGCAGCGCTGGAGGCTCAAGGAAGGAGCCAGGTGCGGCGTCGGGCGAAAGGCGCAACGCGATCGCCGTCGTCGTGCTTGGGGCCGTCGCGAGCATCGTTCCCGCGAAACGGCACTGCATCGCTCGATGGATGTGCCCGCAGAGGATGCGCTCCACGTTCGGGTAGCGCGTGATGATGTCGGCGAGGCGTTCGCCGCCTCGGCAGTTGTATTTGTCGATGTAAGGGATGCCGCTCTCGACGGGTGGCTGGTGCATCATCACCAGGGTTGGCCGTGACGGTTCCTCGGCGAGCCTTGCGGCAAGCCAGGCGCATGCCTCGTCGGTCATATCGCCGTGGTGCTCGCCGGGCACGGTGATGTCGAGGCCCAGGATGCGCACCGGCCCGAAGGCGCCCTGCGCGAAGTGCAGCGGTCCCTCGGATGGCAGATACCCTCGGTCGCGAAAGCAGCATCGGAAGCGTTCGCGGTGGTCGTGGTTGCCAGGGATGGCAAGCAGTGGCTTCCGGATGGCGGAGAGGGCCTGACGGGCGGCGGCGTATTCCTCGGCCGTTCCCTCATCGACCAGGTCACCGCTGAGCAGCACGAGGTCCGGAGCCGGATCAAGGGCGTTCAGGTGGCGGACTGCCGCGTCAAACATCGCGTTGGAGTCCACCAGGCCCTGGTAGAGGATCCCAGGCGGCCGCAGGTGAGGATCGGATATCTGGGCGATCAGCATCCTTGCCCCCAGTGTAGGCTGCCGTCTCCGAACCTTCTCAGCCGATACCAAGTTGTCACGAGATGACAGCCGCGGTGGTTGCACGCTGCCGGGACGATCGGGGATTGGGCCAGGCCGGCAGGATCGCCGCCCGCAACGCTGCCATGGCAGGCGGTACCGGCCCGGGGCCGAAGGGATCCGCCACCTCCAGCGACTGGCCGTCCTGCATGACGTAGCAGCGGTCGGCGAAGCCTTTCACCAGCCGCAGGTCGTGCGTGACAAACAGGTAGGCCATCCCGGTTCGCCGCCGCAGGCTCCGCAGCAGCTCCAGCACGCGCGCCTGGGTTTCCAGGTCCAGGCTGTTCACCGCCTCGTCCAGCAGCACCAGGCGCGGCGCGGGCGCCAGGGCGCGGGCGATGCAGAGGCGCTGCAACTGCCCGCCGCTCAGGCGATGCGCCAGCCGGTCCATGGCCGCCGGGTCGAGGCCGACATCCTCCAGCAGCGCGGCCACCCGGTCGCGCAGGGTGGACCGATCCAGCTCCTCGGCATGCAGCGGCTCCGCCACCACCTCGAAGGCCGTCAGGCGCGGGCTGGTGGCGCCGTGCGGGTCCTGGAACACCGCCTGGACGGCGCGGCGGTTGCCGGGCGCCATGCGGCCGCGCCGGTTCAGCAGCGGCGCGCCGTCGAACAGCACCTCGCCCGCCCAGGGCCGCTCCAGCCCCAGCGCCAGGCGGCCCAGCGTGCTCTTGCCCGAGCCGGTCGGGCCCAGCAGCGCGACGCACTCGCCGGGCGCGACGCGCAGGGAGGCCTCCCGCAACACCGGCTTCGCCCCGCGCCGCGAGAACAGCCCGCCCTGGCGGTAGCCGTGGGAGACGGCACGGAGGTCCAGCAGGCTCATGCGTAGAGCGCCAGATGCGCGGCCATCAGGGCCTGGGTGCGCGGATGGGCCGGGTCCTCGAAGAGGCGGTGCACGGGTTGCTGCTCCACGATGAGCCCGGCATCCATCACCACGACCTGGTCCGCCAGCCGGGCGATGACGGAGAAGTCGTGCGTCACCAGCAGCAGCCCCAGGCCGCGCCGCACCACCAGCCGTTCCATCAGGTCCAGCAGCTGCGCCTGCACCACGAGGTCGAGGTCGGTGGTCGGCTCGTCGGCCAGCAGGAAGTCGGGGTCGCGGCAGAGCGCCAGGGCCAGCATCACCCGCTGCAACATGCCGCCGCTGAGTTGCGAAGGGTACCGGCCGGTGACCGAGGCCGGATCGTCGAACCCGACTTCTCGCAGCAGCCCCTGCATGGCGTCGCGCGCCGCGGCGCCGCGGACGCCGTCGCAGGCCAGGGTCTCCGCGAAGTGGCGGCCGATCGTCACCAGCGGGTTGAAGCCGCCGCGCGGCGCCTGCTGCACCAGCCCGACCGTCCCGCCGCGCAGCGCCGCGCGGTCGGCCGGCGCGTTGTCCAGCGCCACCATGCCGGAGATCTGCCGCACGCCGGGCGGCAGCAGGTCGAGCATGGCCAGCGTTGTCAGGCTCTTGCCGCTGCCGCTGGTGCCGACCAGCCCCAGCACGCGGCCGCGCCGCAGCGTGAAGGACACGCCCCGCACCAGCAGGCGCCCTTCGGCAGCCAGGTGCAGGCCGCCCACCGACAGGCTGCGCGCGCTCAATGCACGTGGTCCGGCATGGCGGGGTCCAGCCTGTCCCGCACGGCGTCGCCCAGCAGATTGAAGCCCACCACGGTCAGCAGGATGGCGGCGCCGGGCAGCACCACCAGCATCGGCGCGGTGCGGAAGAAGGGCCGGGCGTCGTTGATCATGATGCCCCATTCGGCGGCCGGCGGCGCCAGCCCCAGGCCGAGGAAGGACAGGCCCGCCACATGCAGCATCCAGTGCCCGAGGTCGAGGCTGGCCAGCACCGCCAGCGGCCCGGCGAGTGCCGGAAGCAGGTGCCGCCGCATGATCGCCAGGCGCGACAGGCCCGCCACTTGCGCCGCGGTGACGTAATCCCTGCCGCGCAGCGACAGCGTGATGCCGCGCACCAGCCGCGCGTACCAGGCCCAGTGCGACAGCGCGATGGCCACCACCACATTGGTCAGCCCGGTGCCCAGCGCGCCGATCATGAACAGCGCCAGCACCAGTGTGGGCACGGTCATGAAGGCGTCGCAGATGCGCATCAGCACGGCGTCCACCGCGCCGCCCAGCAGCCCCGCGACCATGCCGACCGTGCAGCCCAGTGTCAGCACAAGCAGCAGGATGGCCGCCACGGCGGCGAAGGAGGCGCGCGCGCCCCAGAGCAGCCGCGACAGAAGGTCGCGCCCCAGATGATCGGTGCCCAGCCAGTGTTCGGCGGAAGGCGGCCGCAGGCGCTGCGACAGGTCGGTCATCGCGGGGTCGTAAGGCGCGAGCCAGGGCGCCAGGAGGGCGGCGCCCAGCATCAACGCCACCAGCGCTATAGCCAGGGGGACAAAGACCCGCTTCATGCCGCACGCTCCAGCCGGATGCGCGGGTCCAGCCAGGCATAGGTCAGGTCCACCAGCAGGTTGCACAGCACGAACACCGTGGTCATCACCACCACGAAGCCTTGCAGCACCGGGTAGTCGCGGTTGGAGATGGCCAGCAAGGCCCAGCGGCCCAGGCCCGGCCAACCGAACACGGTTTCCACCACCATGGCGCCGCCCATCAACTCGCCCAGATGCAGGCCGATCGCGGTTAATGGCGGCACCATGGCGTTGAGCACGATGTGACGACCCAGCAGGGTGCGGGCTGGCAGGCCACGGGCGCGGGCGAAGCGCAGGTGAGGCTCCCCCAGCACGCCCAGCACCGAGGCGCGCACCAGCCGCAGCATGACGCTGGCCGACATGGCCGCCGTGGCCAGCGCGGGAAGGATGATGCTGGAAGGGCCGTCCCGTCCGACGGCAGGCAGCCAGCCCAGTGTCACGGCGAAGAGCAGCACCAGCAGGAAGCCCAGCCAGAAGTTCGGCACCGACACGCCGAGGAAGGTGATGGCCCGTGTCAGGTGGTCCGGCCAGCGGTCGCGGTTCATCGCCGCCCAGATGCCCAGCGGCACCCCGGCCAGGATGGTGACCAGCATGGCCGTGCCCGCCAGTTGCAGGGTGGCGGGCAGGAAGAGCGCGATCTCCTCCGTCACCGGCCGCCCGGTGAACCAGGAGGCGCCAAGGTCGCCGCGCAGCGCGTCGCCCAGCCAGTGGAGGAACTGCACCAGCAGCGGCCGGTCCAGCCCGAGTTGTTGCCGTGCCGTGGCCAGCGCCGCATCGGTGGGCGGGATCTGCGCCAGCCGCAGGTAGTCCAGCGCCGGGTCGCCGCGCCCCAGTCGCAACATGGCAAAGAAGCCGAAGGAGACGATCAGCAGCAGCGGCAGCAGCGTGGCCAGCCGCCGCAGGGCGAAGCCGAGCACGCTCAGCCCCGGCCGATGCGGTCGAAGGGGATGTCCGTGCGCATGTCGCCGAACGGCACCCGGCCGAGCGCGGGGCGGTGGACGACCTTGTTGGTGAAGAAGGAGACCGGGAAGTAGACGGCCTGCTCGTGCAGCGTGGTCAGCAGCCAGCGGTACTCCTCCGCGCGCCGGGCCTCCTCGGTGATGGACAGGACGGCGCCGATGCGGCGGTCGATCTCGGACTTCATCGGCAGGCCGCGCTGCGCCTGGTAATCGGCGTGCGACGGCGCGCGCATGGAGCTCATGAAGGCATGCGGGTCGTAGGGGGCGCCCCAGCTGTCGCCGAAGATCATGCCGAACTCGCCGGAGCGCTGGCGGCCGTAATAGGTGCTGGCATCCTCCCCCACCAGCCGCACCGCGATGCCGATGCGGGCGAGATCGCCCTGTACGGCCTCACCGATGGCCTTCTGCAAGGCATCCGCGCCGATGAAGCAGAGATCCAGCGCCAGTTCCTTGCCACCCTTGCTTCTGACGCGCCCACCCGCGGGCAGGCGCCAGCCCGCAGCGTCCAACCGGGCCGTCGCCGCCGCGCGGTCGAAGGCGGGCGCGCGCAGGCCGAGGTCGGTATAGGGGAAGTTCCTGGCGAAGAGGGTCTCGGCCGCGGGCTCGGTGTCCAGCAGGATGTGGCGGACCAGTGCAGCACGGTCGATGCCCTGGGCAATGGCTTCTCGCACCGCCAGCTCATCCGTAGGAAAACGCGCCGAGTTCAGCGCCAGCATCCGCGTGCCGATCGGCGGCGAGATGGCGGTGGTGAAGCGGGGGTCGGCGGCGAAACGGCGGAAGGTGTCGGCGTCGAGCTGGTCGGTGCCATAGGTCAGGTCGATCTCGCCGCTCTCCAGTGCCAATGCCCGGGCGTTGCTGTCGCCCAGCACGCGCACCAGCACCTCTTCCAGCACCGGCTTCTCGCCCCAGTACTGCTCGTTGCGGCGGAACCGGTCGTGCTGCCCGTGCGCGGTCTCGGCCAGCACCCAGGGACCGGTGCCCACCGGCGCGGCGATGCTGCCATCCGGTCGCAGCGCCGCCGGAGAGACAAAGCGCAGGGGGCGCGGGAGGGCGAGCTCCAGCAAGGCGGGATAGTAAGGCCCCTTCAGCCGCAGGCGGACCGTGCCCGGATCGATGGCTTCGGCCCCGTCGATCTGGTTCACCAGCTCCAGCCAGGCATGGCGCGCCCGGTTGCCCAGCACCGCGTTGACATTGGCCACGGCGGCGGCGGCATCGAAGGGGGTGCCGTCAGTGAAGCGGACACCAGGCCTTAGGGTGAAGCGCCAGGCGCGGCCGTCTTCCTCCATTTCCCAGGCCGTGGCCAATGCCGGGAGGATCTTGCCGCCCTCGACGTAGCGCACCAGGGGCTCGTAGAGCATGGACTGGGCGTACATCTGGTTGGGCGAGTAGAGGTGCGGGTGCAGCGGCCCGGCATTGGTGGGCCAGGAGAAGGTCAGCCTGCGCCGCACGTTCTGGCCGAATGCAGGGGGCAGGGCCGCCAGCGCCGCGAACCCGGACATGGCGTGCAGCATCGAGCGGCGCAGCATGGTAATTCTCGTCCTCGCAAAGAGCGCGGTATGCTAATTTCCATGAATTCGCATATCAACCCCAGCCCGAGAGGCGGCATGCAGCGCATCACCATCACCCTCGACGACGACCTGCTGCGGGAGGTTGATGGCCTGGGTTACGACAACCGCTCGGAAGCGATACGCGACCTCGTTCGCGCGGGTCTCCAGCAGGCGGCGGAGACACGGCAGGCGGCGGGTCCCTCTGTCGGCGCGCTGGCCTATGTCTACGACCACCATCGCCGCGACCTTCCGGAGCGCCTGACGAACTCCTTCCACGACCACCATGACCTTTCGGTGGCCACCCTGCATGTCCACCTGGACCACCACGCCTGCCTGGAGGTGGCGGTGCTGAAGGGCGACGCGGCCCTGGTCCGGCGCTTCGCCGATGCCGTCAGCGCGGAGCGCGGGGTGCAGCATGGCAAGCTGCTGCTGCTCTCCCCCGCTGAGGTCAAGGCATCCACCAAGCGGCAGGCGGCCGAATGAACGTGCTCACGGGCAAGCGCCCGGCCGACCTCAAGGCAATGGGATGTGACCCGACGACCCTGATGACGCCGGACGCGGAACCGTAGCCTTAGGCTTGGCGCCACTCAGGGAACGGGTCCGGTAGCCTTGCCCAAGCCTTCGGCCCGCCCCGCATCTCGACATCTGTCAGTAGGCAGGCATCCAATGCATGGCGCAGCGCAGCCTCGTTCATCTCGACGCCGATGAAGACGATCTCCTGCCGCCGGTCGCCATGAGGCTCTACCCAATTGCGCAGCACGCCCTCACGCCATTCCGGGTCGGTCGGCCAGCGGCTCTCAGGCACGGCAGCGAACCAGAAGCCTGCGGCCTCATGCCGCCCTACCGCCCCGGCCAGTTGCCATGATCCCGCCCAGGCCATACGGCTGGCCAGCCAGAAGAAGCCCTTGGCGCGCACCACCCCGGGCATCTCGGATTGCAGGAAGCGATGGAAGCGCGCCGGACGAAGCTGCGGATGCCGAACTCCTCCGACTCCGGCAGGTGGTGGCCCGCCAGCGCCTGGCTCCACCCCGCCGCCTGCTGGGCGCGGGCGAAGTCGAAACGGCCGGTCTCCAACACCGCCGCCAGCGGCACTTGGCCCAGCGTGGCCGGGATGATAGCCGCTTGCGGGTTGAAGGTGGCCAGGATGCTGGAGAGGCGCTGCAACTCCTCCGCGTTCACCAGGTCCGCCTTGTTCACCACGATGACGTCGGCGAACTCCACCTGCTCCACCAGCAGGTCCACCAGCAGCCGGGTGTCGCCTTCGCCCGCCGTCTCGCCGCGCGTGGCCAGGGTGTCGGCGGAGCCGTAGTCACGCAGGAAGGCCTGGGCATCCACCACCGTCACCATGGTGTCGAGGCGGGCGATATCGTCAAGCGACTGCCCGTTCTCGTCGCGGAAGTCGAAGGTGGCGGCCACCGGCATGGGCTCGCTGATGCCCGTGCTCTCGATCAGAAGCGCGTCGAAGCGGCCTTCCTCGGCCAGGCGCCGCACCTCCTGCATCAGGTCGTCCCGCAGGGTGCAGCAGATGCAGCCATTCGACATCTCCACCAGCTTCTCCTCGGTACGCGATAGGCTGCCGCCCTGCTCGACCAGGGCAGCGTCGATGTTCACCTCCGGACATGTCGTTGACGATGACAGCGACACGCCGTCCTTCGCGGTTCGCCAGGACTTGGTTCAGCAAGGTGGCCTTCCCGGCGCCGAGGAAGCCGGACAGCACGGTGACAGGCAGCCGAGGGTCGGTCGGGGATTGCGCTTGGCTCGCCATGGCGGTCAGTCCTCTTCGGCCGGGTCGATGCAGAGCAGCAGGCGCGGGTGCAAGGCGCGGCCGGTCGCATCACGTGGCATGGGTGGGGATCGGTGGATGCAGCCGTGGCCAGGCATCCTGGCCTCGCCGCGCAGGATGGCGGCGGCACCGATGGGCAGATGCTGAATGCTGGCGCGGTCGGGCAGGGCGTCCCCGTCGCGCAAGCGCCGGGCTTCCGCCGCCCCGCCCGCTCGCGCCAGCCATTCGGTCCCATCGCCGCAATAGGTGCAGAGAAGGCGCAGGCGCACCGCATCGGCATGGAACAGCGCGCAGCTATCGTCCGAAACGGCTTCCAAGCGCAGGCGGACCTGCTGACTGTCCGACACCTCGGCGAACAAGTTGGCGAGGACCAGGATGTCGGCCAGCAGCGCCGGGTGCAGCGGAGGCTCAAAACCCGCGAGCGCCTGCATCACCGCGATATCTGGCTCACCTATCCCGGAACACACGAACGGCGCCTGCTGGGCCAAGCGCTGCGCATCCCGCAGAAGCGGCCTGGGCAGGTTGCGCCCTCAGACCGCGAGCGACACGGTGGGAGCGAGAATGCTGGCGAGGATGATCGGTTCGGCAGCGGCCAGCATGCGCGGCGCCTGCGGATCAGCCGACGTCAAGGCGTCTGATACCAAGGTCACTTAGTAGTGATGTTATAACATATTATCTTTTGCAAGACGGCATGGTGCTGCGGACTGGCGTAACTTCTTGAGTGGGCTGCCGGACAAGGGCTGTCAGAACTTGTACCTGCCAAGCGCCACACGATAGCCTAGGCGCCGCACCGGTCCCGCGCGAGCGGGTGAAAAGGGAACGTCGTGCGGCTCCGATCGGAGTTCAGTCGGCGGCTGCCCCCGCAACTGTTGGCGGATCACCGATGCGCCGTCTGCCCGTTGGGCAGGCCACTGGCACCCCGGTGCCGGGAAGGCAGGCGCATCGGTCAGGATTCGCGAGCCAGGAGACCTGCCGGGGCGTGGTCAACCTTCTGGACCGGCGCGGGGCGCGTCGGCGGAGCGCCTCCTCATGCAGATCCCAGCCACATCGGCTTCCATCCATCAGGCCGCGGCCAGCAGCACTGGCCGCGTGCTGGCCAGCGTCCTCGCCCTGGCCTTCGGCACCCTGCTGCTCTGGGGCGTCGGCTTCGCGCACAACGACCTGCTGCACAACGCCGCGCATGACACCCGCCACTCCAACGGCTTCCCCTGCCACTGAGCCGGACCATGATGGACCATCTCAGGCGGCTTCTGGCCGTGGCGCTGTTCGCGGGCATCCTGGCGGGCGCCGTGGCCAGCCTCGGGCACCAGTGGAACACGGTGCCCACCATCCTCGTGGCCGAGACCTACGAGCACCAGGACAGCGCCGCGCCGGGGCAAGCCGACCACGCTGCCGAGGCGCACGAGCATGGCGCCGAAGCCTGGGCGCCGGAGGACGGGCTGGAGCGGACGCTCTATACCGTGCTGGCCGACATGCTGACCGGCATCGCCTACGCGCTGCTGCTGGGGGCGGCCATGTCCCTGCGCGGCGCCGTGGCGGACTGGCGGCAGGGCCTGCTCTGGGGGCTGGCGGGCTTCGCGGTCTTCACCCTGGCCCCGTCAATCGGCCTGCCACCCAAGCTCCCCGGCACGCCGGTGGCAGAACTCGCCGACCGTCAGGTCTGGTGGGTGGCGACGGCGCTGCTGACGGCGGGCGGCCTGGCGCTGATCGCCTTCACCCGGCGGCTGCCCTGGGCCGTGCTGGCCGTCATCGTCATCGCTCTCCCGCACCTCTGGGGCGCCCCGGCGGCGCCTGCCGAGGCATCGGCCGTGCCGGACGCCTTAACCCAGCGCTTCATCGCGGGGGTGACCGCAGTGAGCCTGCTGTTCTGGGCCACGCTGGGACTGGCGACCGGCTGGCTCCAGGCGCGCCTGAGCCACGCCTCGCACGGCTGACGTCCCTACCGGCCTGATGCAGCAAGAACCTGCGTCAGGCCAACCAACCTTCAGTTCCCACCCGGCTTGCCACAGGACAGCACGAAGCTGTTCCAGATGCCAATGCGCAGCTTCTGCCGCAGCGGCGCACCCCGGCGCTGCGCCGCGTGCGGGCCGCGTGGCTTTTCCAGCCGGAAGTCGGTGAAGCCCGCCTCCTCCAGCATGGCCCGCAGCGGCTCCGGCCGCAGGCCCTGGCGAAAGAACACCTGCCGCTGGATGGCCTCGTGTGCGGCGTAGTCCACCGCCGGGCCGACGACGCCCTGGCGCTCGCTCAGCCAGTCGGACAGCCGCAGACGGAGCCGCCCGATGCGGGACAGGCGCACGTAGTCGCCGTCGGCGATGACCACCCGCCCGCCCGGCCGCAGCACCCGGAACCAGTCGCGAAAGGCCGCCGCCGGGTCCACCAGCGTCCAGACCAGGTGACGGCTGACCACGGCGTCGTAGCGGCCGTCCGGCTCGCGCGTGTCCTCGGCATCGCCCAGGAACAGGCGCAGGTCCTTGGTGCCCGCATGCTTGGCCCGGGCGCGCAGCAGCATGGCCTCGGTCAGGTCCAGCCCCGTCACCTCGCACCCCATGCCCAGCAGCACGCGGGTGACCTCGCCGGTGCCGAAGGCCAGTTCCAGCACGCGACGTGCTTCGGCACCCATGTGGCGGCGGAGCAGCGCCGCCCAGGCGTCGCGCTCCTCCAAGCTCTTCATGCCGTGGCCGGGCGACAGGTCGAAGGTCTCGGCGCGCCGGGTCCAGTATTCCCGGATCTCGTCCTTCAAGGCGTAGTTGGCACCGTGCATGCCATGGGGTTCCCTGGTGCGAGGCACCTGTCTATGCGACCTGCGGCCGGACGCTCAGGATGGAGGCGATGACATCGGTCAGTTCCGGGCGGTCCGGCGTCTCCTCCAACGACATCGTCTCCGTGCACGGTCTCGGATCGCGCAATGCCGATCTCCGCGGCCGCTGGCGGGAGCGGTTCGATGTGTCCCGCCGATCCGTATCGGTGAGAATCTCCTCGGAACACCGAGGGAGCGATCCTCTTTAACCGGATCTGCGGTTCAGCGGCTCACCCCGCCCACCATGGACCAGTGTTCAGGCCGCGAGTTCCCGCCTGATGATGTCCGCACCTGCGCTGAGTGCCTGGAGCTTGCCTCGGGCAACGCGGCGCGAGAGCGGCGCCATGCCGCAGTTGGTGCAGGGACAGAGCTTGTCCGCGTCCACGAACTGGAGCGCCTTGCGCAGGGTCGCGGCGACTTCCTCCGGGGTCTCGATGGTGTCGGTCGCCACGTCGATGGCCCCGACCATCACCTTCTTGCCGCGTACGAGCTCCAGAAGTTCCATCGGAACATGCGAGTTGTGGCACTCCAGGGAAATCAGATCGATGCTGGACGCCTGCAGCTTGGGGAAGGTGGCTTCATACTGGCGCCACTCCGAGCCCAGGGTCTTCTTCCAATCCGTGTTGGCCTTGATGCCATAGCCATAGCAGATGTGGACCGCCGTCTCGCACTTCAGGCCTTCGATCGCCCTTTCCAGGGTCGCGATGCCCCAATCATTCACCTCATCGAAGAACACATTGAAGGCTGGCTCGTCGAACTGGATGATATCGACCCCGGCGGCTTCGAGCTCGCGGGCTTCCTGATTGAGGATCGTCGCGAACTCCCAGGCGAGCTTCTCGCGGCTTCGGTAGTGGGCATCGAAGAGCGTATCGATCATCGTCATCGGTCCGGGCAGAGCCCATTTGATGCGCCCCTTGGTCTGCTGCCGCAAAAATTTGGCGTCCTCGACGAAAACAGGCTTCTCGCGGGACACGGCACCAACGACGGTCGGCACGCTGGCGTCATAGCGATCGCGGATCCTCACGGTCTCGCGCTTCTGGAAATCGACGCCGTTGAGGTGCTCGATGAAGGTCGTGACGAAATGCTGGCGGGTTTGTTCGCCATCGCTGACGATGTCGATGCCCGCGCGCTCCTGCTCGGCCAGAGCCAACTGGAGAGCGTCCCGTTTTCCAGCCATCAGCTCCTCGCCTTCAAGCTTCCAGGGCGACCAGAGCTTCTCGGGCTCTGCGAGCCAGGAGGGCTTGGGGAGACTGCCAGCAGTGGATGTAGGCAAAAGCTTTGTCATGAGAAGCGGCCTCGTCAGGTGTGGCATCACTCAAGCTGCGTATCGGGCGGACCATTCATCCAGAACGGCGCGATACGGCTTGATGAAGTGATCTTCCGTGAACTTGCCTTGTTCGACAGCCAGTTGGCTGCGCTCGTCCCGGTCATAGACGATCCGTGTCAGGGAATGATCCTGGTGTTGCAGGCTGGGCCGATAGCACGCGCCAGCGGCGGAATTGGCGTTGTAGATCTCCGGCCGGTAGATCTTCTGGAATGTCTCCATCGTGCTGATGGTGCCGATCAGCTCGAGATTGGTGTAGTCATCCAGCAGATCACCGAAGAAGTAGAATGCCAGCGGTGCCACGCCGTTCGGCGGCATGAAGTACCGGACCTGCAAGCCCATCTTCCCGAAATACAGATCGGTCAGGGACGTCTCGTCCGTTTGATATTCAGTCCCCAGAGCGGGATGTTGATTTGTCGTCCGCCGATAGGTCTTGTTGTGCGAGACGCTGAGGCAGATCACCGGCATCTTCCGGAAATGCTCTTTGTAGGTGTCGGAGTACACGAAACTCTTGAAGAGCTTCCCGTGCAGGTCACCGAAATCGTCCGGGATGCTGATCCCCGCACGGCCTTTGTTGTGCTCGGGAAGGCGGACGCTGAAATCGTAGTCCCGTACATAGGAGGAAAAGTTGTTCCCAACGATTCCGTCAATCCGCGCACCGGTCTTGCGATCGAGGATGGTCGTTTTCAGAACCTCGATGGCCGGAAAGGCGTTGCCATCCTGGCCGATCTCCAGCTCGACGGAGATGATGTCCAGTTCGACGCTGTAGCGATTGCCGTCAGGATTGTCCCACTGCGCCAGGCTGTTGCAGCGGTTGTCGATCATCTGCAACGCGTTGCGCAGATTCTGCTGACGACGATCGCCTCTCGCGAGGTTCGCGAAGTTCGTGGTGATCCGCGTACTCTCGGATGGCTTGTAGTCTTCGTCGAAACGAATGCTCTTGATGGTGAAGGTCAAGTCTCTGGTCATCGTGATGGTCTCCGGACTTCCGAGACAATGCCCGAGGCCGTTTCGCGCTCGTTCAGGTGGTGCCTGAGCTGGCTGTCAAACAAGCTCAGTCATAGGTCTTCCGCGCCGTCAGCTTGGGGCGACACCTGTCGTATGCCCGAGCGCAAACATGAAGAAAAATGGTATTCCTTCATACAAACATGAATCGGTGTCATGTCGGGGCGGTGCTGGCATCAGTGCTGAGCCGCACGATGCCCTCAGCGCGGGCGTCGGCCCGGGACGAGGTGGGCGGCTTCTCTCAGCCCTGCGGCAACACGTTAGATCTGGACGCTCCTGGCCAGATCGATGAAGCCGTCCAGATAGCTGGCAGTCTTGCCGGTGCGGTGGCCGAGATGAATGGACTTGGCGATCCCCTCGCCGATCCGCACGCCCCTTACCCCTTTGACCCCGCGCAGCAGCCAATCGGGGGTTGCACTGACGGCGCGGCCCGAGGCTACCAGCCGCAACATCAGATCGGTCGTCTCCACCGTGCGGTGACGACGTGGCAGGGCATGGGACGGGACGAGGAACTGCGTATAGATATCCAGTCTCTCACGGGGGACGGGGTATGTAATCAGGGTCTCGCTCGCCAGATCCTCGGGTGCGATCCGCTGTTTCTGTGCCAACGGATGGCTGTCGGCCACCGCCAGAACCAGTTCGTAATCGAAGACAGGCTTATACTCGACGCCTGGACGCTCGGTCGGATCCGGGGTGACCAGAATGTCGATCTCGTGGCCCAGAAGTGCGGACATGCCGCCGAACTGGAAGGCCGTGGTCACATCCAGGTCCACATCAGGCCAGTCCGCCAGAAACGGGTCCACCACCCGCATCAGCCAATCCTGGCAGGGGTGGCACTCCATTCCCACCCGGATCGCGCCACGCCGCCCGCGGGCATAATCCTCCAGGACGACCGCACCGTTTTCGAGTTGTGGAAGAACCCGCATCGCCAGCGCCAGGAGATAGTCCCCCGCCAGCGTCAGCCGCAGCTTGTGTCCCTCGCGCTCCCAAAGTTTGACGCGGTAACGTTCCTCGAAGCGGCGAATCGCATGGCTGACCGCCGACTGTGTCAAATTCAGCCGATCAGCGGCCTGAGTCAGGCTACCGGTCCGGTCGATCTCGCGCAGGATGGCCAGGGGCTGGATATCGATCATAGGACATGAACCGTTGTCATAGACATCCTTCGTAGACTCACTTGGATGTCATGACCAACTGTATCCTGTACCTCTCCGGAAAGAGGCTTTGCAGCGATGGCGCCTGGTCACTTGGTCGAAGAATAATTACCCTCATTGACGACCACCGAACTGCTCATGAGGTCGATGCGATCTGCCGCAAGGACGGAAGCAAAACGGCTACGCCTGGAGTGTGAGTGTTTCCCCAGATGCAGATTGATGCACCTGATGTCCGCTTCCAGGATCTCAGCTCGCTGTCTTCGACGTCCGAGAAGGGCGCTGAGGCGAATGTGCGAGGCTGGCCATCCGGTGAAAAGCGGGTGCTGTGTTGATCCGGTGTGGACTGATCCAGGATCGCATGCTGCTTGACACGATCGCCACGGGCCATCCATAAGCGCCCCGCCTCAACGATCCTGACCACCCACTCTCATCGCTGGTGTACCATGCCCCGCCGACCGGCCCTGGTCGCGCGGAGCTTTCTGCTGGCGACTGCCCTGAAGTCCGCGCGGGCGCGGATCGGGGCCAACGGGCTGGCACCTGTGGGCAGGGACCCGGAGGCCCTCCTTCCCACCGGCCCCCGGAGAGCCTTCCCCCATGCCTCGTCACCGTAGCCCGCGCGCCGGTCGGCGCGTGGCCGAGCACCGTGCCGCCCTGCTCGACTATGCCGCCAACGCCATCGCCGCCGCGACGCCGCTGTCGCCCGAGACCCTGAAGCTGCTGACCCATCTGGAGGCCTCCGCTCCCGAACTGGGTTTGGTCGGGCTGCTGCCCGCCGCCAGCACCCTCTCGACAGGCATGCTGACGACGGGGCTGCTCGACGATCTGTCCCGCCGCATGCGCACGCGGTCACGAGGCCGGCGGCCGTGTCACGGCTTTGAACGGCGCCTGAAGGGATTGGCCGAGCTGGCGGGTCTAGATGCGTCCTCGCGTGCCATCCTTGGCCTGTTCCTGCGGGACGCCATGCTGCCGTCCCTCTCGAGGCTGGCGCAGTGCGTGGCCGAGACGCGGGGCAACCGGCATGCCCATAACCTCTGCCCTGACCTCGTGGCGGTCCTGACCGGCTTCGACCGTGAAACCGTCCATCACGCGCTGCGGCGCCAGGCGCCCCTGGTCTTCACTGGCCTGCTGCGAATGGACGATGAGTACGACACCCTGTTCGTTCCGCCTCTGATCCTCCGCTATGCCAGCGACGAGTTTTCCGACGCGGATGCCCGCGCCGCCCTGCTGGGGAAGCCCGCCGCGGGCTCCCTCGACTGGTCCGACTACGCCCATCTGGGCGAGGAGGCCGGGATGGTTGCGGCCGTGCTGGCCGGCGCGCTCCGGAGCCGCGAGGCGGGGGTGCATGTCCTGCTGTATGGCCCTCCCGGCACGGGAAAGACTGAATTCGCCAAGACCCTCGCCCGGCAGCTGGACGTGCCCTTGCACCCCGTGGCCGAGGCCGACGAGGAGGGTGACGAGCCGAACCGCAACGAGCGCCTGGCCGGCTGGCGCCTGGCGCAACGCCTGACGGCCACGACGCCCGCTCTGCTGCTGCTCGACGAGGCCGAGGATCTGTTCGCCGATCCGAAGCATGCGTCGCGCGTCTTCCTGCATCGCCTGCTGGAGAGCACGCCGACGCCGACGATCTGGACGGTGAACGACCTCGACGCGCTGAGCCCGGCGGTGCGCCGGCGCATGACCTGCTGCCTGGAAGTGAAGGTGCCGCCCGTGCCAGTGCGCGCCGCCCTCTGGCAGCGCCTCGCCGCGGCGGAGCGGGTGCTGCTGCCGGAGGCCGATGCCGAGGCGCTGGCCCGTGAGATCGCGGCCCCTCCGGCCCTGGCCCGCTCCGCCCTGCGCGCGGCCCGGCTCGCGGGCGGTGATCCCGCCCAGGTCCGCCGCGCGCTGCTCGGCACGGCGCGGGCGCTGTTCGGTGAGTCGGGCCGCGCAGGCGCGCCCCCTCCCGCAGCGCCGTGCGATCCGGCCTTGCTCAATGCCGATCTCGACCTGGCCACCCTGGCCGGTCGGCTGGCCCGGCCCGGGGCGCCGTGCGCGGTGTCGCTGCTGCTGTCCGGCCCACCCGGCTCCGGCAAGAGCCTCTATGCCCGTCACCTCGCGGCCGGGATGGGGCTGGAGGTGATGGAGCGCCGCGCCTCCGACCTGCTGTCCATGTGGGTCGGCGGTTCGGAGAAGGCGATCGCCGGGGCCTTCGCCGAGGCCAGGGAACGCGAGGCCTTCCTGATCCTCGACGAGGCGGACGGGCTGCTGTGCGACCGGGCGGGGGCGGTGCGGTCCTGGGAGGTGACGCAGGTGAACGAGATGCTGACCTGGATGGAGTCGCATCCGCTGCCCTTCGCCTGCACCACCAACCGTTCCGACCATCTCGATCCCGCCAGCCTGCGGCGCTTCCTGGTCAAGGCGCGCTTCGACTACCTGTCCCCCGCCCAGGTGACATTGGCCTTCGAGCGGTTCTTCGGCCTGGCGTTGCCGGCAGGGCAGGGCGTGTCCGGCTGCCTGACACCGGCGGACTTCGCCCTGGTGCGCCGCAAGGCCGAACTGATGGGGCAGCAGGGCGACGCCGCGGCGCTGTGCGACCTCCTGGCGGCCGAGGCGGCCGGGCGCCGTGGACCCGCAAGGCGGATCGGCTATGTCGCCGCGGCCTGACAGCAGGGCGGGCGCGCCGCCTTCGCCTGCGGCATGCCCGGGTTGCCGGCAGATCCTGCCCTTGGCAGGCGGAGGCCGGCATGGCCCTTATGGAACAAGCTCCTTCCGACCAGACCAGACTCAAGATTGACATGGCATCGCTTCGTATTTCCGCGAACAGGACCAGGGCCACCGCGATCGGGCTGCTGGCGATCCTGCTGTGGGGTTCCATCGTCGGGCTGATCCGCGGCGTCAGCGAGAGCTTCGGCCCGACCGGCGGCGCCGCCATGATCTACACGGTGGCCTCGGCGATCCTGGCCTTCACGGTCGGCTTCCCCCGGCTGGCGGAATTCCCCCGCCGCTATCTCATCTGGGGCAGCACCCTCTTCGTCGCGTACGAACTCTGCCTGGCCCTGTCGATCGGCTACGCCAACACCGGGCGGCAGGCCATCGAGGTCGGCATGGTGAACTACCTGTGGCCGACCTTCACGATGATGGCCGCGATCCTCTTCAACAACCAGCGGGCGAACCTCCTGATCCTCCCCGGCGTGGCGATGTCGCTGACGGGCATCGGCTGGGTTCTGGGCGGCGACCAGGGGCTGGACGTCCCCGCCATGGCGGAGAACATCCGCGACAATCCCCTGAGCTACGGGCTGGCCTTCACCGGCGCCCTGCTCTGGGCGGCGTATTCCATCCTCACGGTGCGGATCGCCCGGGGCCGGAACGGCATCACGCTCTTCTTCATGCTGACCGCGGCCGTTCTCTGGGCCAAGTACCTGCTGATGGGCGGCGGCGCGATGGAGTTCAGCCCCCGCTCGGTCGTCATCCTGCTCATGGCCGCCTCGGCGATGGGCTTCGGCTACGCCGCCTGGAACGTCGGCATCCTGCATGGGAACGTGACTGTCCTGGTAGGAGCCTCCCATTTCACCCCGGTCCTCTCGGCGGCCCTCGCGGCGCTGGTCCTGCGAACCAGCCTCCCGCTGTCCTTCTGGCAGGGCGCGGCCATGGTCTGCGCGGGGTCGATCCTGTGCTGGGTGGCCACGCGCGGGCGCTGAGGGACGCCCGTTTCCCGGAAGGGCGCCCATGGCCGTGGAATTGCCGGAACGGGCGCGAGGCTCGCCGGTTCCGAGGATTGATGCTGTGATCCCGCAGACGGGCGCCCATATTCGGGTCCGCTGCTCCGCCCTGTGCGACAGTGTCCGCGCCGCCGGCATCTCGGCGCTGATTCATCAAGGGGGCCGCATTGCCGGCTTGCGGTTCCGGGGTCCGCTCCCGGACGGATGGCTGCGTTCCTTGCTTGACCGGGTTCCGGCTCCGCAGATCAACCGCAACCATTTGCGCTGGTGCGGCCGGCCGGTCGTCCCGCCCATCAACCCGGCGATGGCCCCCGCTCCAGGAAGGTGGAGAGGGCGATATAGCTTCGCACCGAGCGGACACCCTCCAGGCTCTGGATTTCCATCAGGAAGGTCTCGAGGGATTCGGTGTCGGCCGCCCGCACCTTCACGAGGACGCAGCCATCCCCGGCGACGGTGTGAAGCTCCTCGACCTCGGGCCGGTTGGCGAACTTCAGCAATTCGCGCGTGGCGCTGTAGCTGCTGGCGTCGATGACGAGGAAAGTCAGCAGCGTCCGGCCGAGCCTGCAGCCGTCGAGGAGAGCGACGGTCCCCTTGATGACGCCGTCGCGTTTCAGGCGCTTCACCCGGTCATGCACGGCGGGTGCGGAGAGGTTCACGAGCCTGCTGAGCTCGGCGTAGCTCCGGGAGGCATCCTCGGCGAGCGCGCCTAACAGCTTTCGGTCAATCGGGTCGAGGTCGGCGGGATGGTGCCGCGTCTGCCGAACGGCATCTGTTTCTTTCTGTGATCCGGCCATTTGCGCTTCATCTCCGAATTTCATACAGGATATCACGATTATCGCTGAATACCATTCGGTATTCCATCGCTATTTCCGGAGCTTTCCCAAATGCCTCCCGCACTCTTCGCCCTGGCGGTCGGCGCCTTCGGCATCGGCCTGACCGAATTCGTCGTCGCCGGAATCCTGCCGCAGATCGCCCAGGATTTCGGCATCGAGATCCCGGCGGCCGGGCTGATGGCCACGACCTATGCGCTCGGTGTCTTCGTCGGTGCGCCGATCCTGACGGTTCTCGGCGCCCGGGTTCCGCGCAAGACCATGCTGATCGGCCTTGCCACCCTCTTCACGCTGGGCAATCTCCTCACCGCACTGGCGCCGAGCCTGCCGCTTGCCCTGGCCGGCCGGATCCTGACCGCCTTCAACCACGGCACCTTCTTCGGCATCGGCTCCATCCTCGCCGCCTCGCTGGTCGCGAAGGACCGGCAGGCGAGTGCCATCGCCTTCATGTTCTCGGGCCTGACCCTGGCGAACCTGCTCGGCGTGCCCTTCGGCACCTGGCTGGCGCAGGCCTATGGCTGGCGGCTGGTGTTCTGGCTGATCGCCGGCATCGGCCTCGCCACCATGCTGAGCGTCGCGCTGCTCGTGCCCCGCACCGAGGCGGGCCGGGCCATCGCGCTGAAGGCGGAACTGCGCGCCTTCGTCGATCCGCAGGTCCTGCTCGCCATGGGCATCACCGTCTTCGGCCCGGCGGCCTTCTTCACCTCCATCACCTACATCGCCCCGATGATGGTGGAGGAGGCCGGCTTTTCCGGCGCCGGTGTCGCCGGGCTGATGGTGCTCTTCGGCCTCGGCCTGGCGGTCGGCAACGCGCTGGGCGGCCGCTTCGCGGACCGCTCCCTCTTCGGCACGCTGTTCGTGACGCTGGCGGCGCAGGCCGTGGTGCTGCTGGTCTTCTGGATGGGCGTCGGCAGCGGCGCCGTGGCCGCGCCCGCGGTCTTCCTGATGGCCGCCTTCGGCTTCGCCACGGTCTCGCCGATCCAGAAGCTGGTGATGGACCGCGCCAGCCGTGCCGGCGCGCCGACCATGGCCGCCTCGGTGAATATCGGCATGTTCAACCTGGGCAACGCCATCGGCGCCTGGCTGGGCGGCGCGACGATCGCGGCCGGCTTCGGCCTCGCCTCCCCGAACTGGGCGGGCGCGCTCCTCTCGCTCCTGGCGCTGGGCCTGGCCACGGCCGCCTGGGCGAGCGCCGGGCGGGCGGCGCCGGCGATGCCGGCGGAATGAGACGGCGGTCCGGGGAGTTCCCTCCGCGGACCTTACCCCGCTATGGCTCATCGGGCGGGGCAGGGGCCGGATCCCGATTCGGCCCCGGGCCCCGCAACGGGCCGGAGCGGCTGGGGAGCGGCGGGTCATGCCGGAGGCGACAGCGAGGCGCGGCGCGTGGTGGCTGATCCGGCAGAGCGTGCTCGGCTTCATCGAGGACGAGGCGCTGAGCCGGGGCGCCGCCATCGCGTTCTACACCGTCATCTCCCTGGCGCCGGTGCTGCTGATCGCCATCGGCATCGCCGGCATGGCCTTCGGCGAGGAGGCGGCGCGCGGTGCCATCCTCGACCAGCTCGGCGGGCTGATGGGCCAGTCCGGGGCGGAGCTGGTGCAGAGCATCCTTCGCAGCGCCGCCAACCCGACCTCCGGCCTGCTGGCCAGCGCCTTCGGCTTCGCCACGCTGCTGGTCACGGCGAGCGGCGTCTTCGGGGAGATCCAGGCGGCGCTGAACGTCATCTGGCACGCCCAGCCCAGCCCGCGGGAGAAGGTCAGCGAGACGGTGTCGCGCCTGCTGCGGGCCCGCGCCCTCAGCCTCAGCCTGGTGGCGGCGCTGGGCTTCCTGCTGCTGGTCTCGCTGGTCGTCAGCGCCGGGCTGCAGGCGCTGGGCGGCCGGCTGGACATGACGATGCCGGGCCTCGCGCCGCTGATCCGCCTGGCCCATGCGGTGCTGTCCTTCCTGCTCATCGCCGTGCTCTTCGCGGCCATCTACAAGATCCTGCCGGATCGCCGGCTGGAATGGCGCGACGTGGCGGTCGGCGCCCTCGTCACCGCCCTGCTGTTCAATCTCGGCAAGGCGGTGATCGGCGCCTGGCTCGGCAACAGCACGATCGGCAGCGTCTATGGCGCCGCCGGCTCGGTCATCATCCTGCTGCTCTGGATCTACTATTCGGCGCAGATCTTCCTGCTGGGGGCCGAGTTCACCAAGGCCTATGCGATCCGGCGCGATGCCGAGAGCTGGCAGCGGCGCGGGCCGGAGTCGCCGGAACGCGCCGCCATCGGCCTGCCGCCGCAGGCGTGACGGCACGCGACAGCCCTTCCCATGGCGCGGCCGGGCCGATAGGCCATTGGCCATGTCCAACCCGCCGATTCCCGCCGCATGAGCCGGGGCCGCCCCTCCACCACCGCCTGGGCGGCCGTCGCCGCCGCCCTCCTCGGCCTGCTCGGCACCGCGCAGCTCACCGAAACCGATCTGCTGCGCCTCGGCCGTGCCGCCTTGCGGGCGGTGCTGCAGGACACCTCTCCCGACCGCGCCGCGCCGCCCGGCAGGGACGCCCTGACCGGCCACCCCCGCATCGCCGATGGCGACACGCTCACCCTGAACGGCACCCGCATCCGCATGCAGGGCATCGACGCCCTGGAATACGATCAGAACTGCACCGGGCCCCAGGGCCGCTTCGCCTGCGGCGCCGAGGGGCGCGCCGCGCTGGAGCGGCTGATCGGCGGGCGCCCCGTGACCTGCACGCCGGACGGCTCTACCTCGCATGACCGCATCGTCGCCACCTGCACCGTCCGGCGCGAGGACGGCTCGGTGCTGGACCTGAACGGCGCCATGGTGCGCTCGGGCTATGCCTTCGACTGCCCGAAATTCTCCCGCGGCCGGTACGCGCCGGAGGAGCGCGCCGCGCGGGCCGCGAAGGATGGCGCCTGGGCCGGGCGTTTCGACTATCCCTGGTCGCACCGCGACCGCGCCGGCGCCTGCGGGCGCTGAGGCCGATGCGGCGCTTCCCCTGGCTGCGGCGCCTGCTCCTGCTGCTGCTGGCGGGGCCGCCGCTGCTGATCCTGCTGTTCCGCTTCCTGCCGGTGCCGGTGACGCCGCTGATGCTGCTGCGCGCGGCCCAGGGCCATGGTTTCGAGAAGGCGTGGGTCGCCTATCCGCGCATCGATCCGCAGCTGGCCCGCTCGGTCATCGCCGCCGAGGACAACCGCTTCTGCGAGCAGTGGCTGGGCTTCGACGTCCAGGAGCTGCGCGGCCAGGTGGCGGCGCTGATGGCGGGCGAGCGGCCGCGCGGCGCCAGCACCATCACCATGCAGGTGGCCAAGAACCTCTTTCTCTGGCCCGGGCGCGACCCCGTCCGCAAGCTGCTGGAAGCCTGGCTGACGCCGCAGATCGCCCTGCTCTGGCCACGGCGGCGGGTGCTGGAGGTCTATCTCAACATCGTCGAGTTCGGCCCGGGGGTCTATGGCGCCGAGGCGGCGTCGCGCCGCTTCTTCGACCGCTCCGCCGCCACGCTGACCGATACCCAGGCGGCGCTGCTGGCCTCGGTGCTGCCGGCCCCGCTGCAATGGTCGGTGGCGCAGCCGGGGCCCTATGTGCGGGAGCGCGCCGGGATCATCCGGCGCCGCGTCGGGCAGCTGGGCGGGCTGACGGACTGCGCCGCGCCGTAAGGCCGGCGGCCGGGAGTCCTTGCTGTCGCGGGCGTCCTCGCCCGATCAGGCGATGCCGCCCGATCGGGAGCCGCTCTATCGCTTCGCCAGCATCTCCGCCAGCGTCAGCGCCACCACCTCGGTCGCCTTGTACAGATCGTCGAGCGGCAGGCGCTCGTCGGCGCGGTGGGCATTGGCCTCCTGGATGCTGCGCGGCCCGGCCCCGTAGAGCACGATTGGCACGCCGGCGGCGGCATAGTGCCGCGCGTCGGTGTAGAGCGGCACGCCCTTCGCCACCACCGGCTCCCCCATCACCGCGCTGGCATGGCGGCAGAGCGCCTCGGTCAGCGCCGCGCCGCCGGGCAGCGGCACCAGCGGCTCGGCCAGCAGGATGCGGCGGATGGTCAGGCGCGCCTCCGGGAAGCCGGCGGCGGCGCGCTCGATCACGCCGCGCAGTTCGGCCTCCACCTCTGCCGGCTTCTCCTCCGGGATCATGCGGCGGTCGAGCCGCAGCGTGACGCGGTCCGGCACGACATTGGTGTTGATGCCGCCCTTGATCAGCCCGACGGTGAGCTGCGGGCTGCCGATGCCCTCCACCGCCGAGACCCGCGCCGCCAGGCCCTTGCGCCAGTCATAGAGGGCGGTGAGCACGCCATTCGCCGCCTCCAGCGCGTCGATGCCGGTGAAGGGCATGGCGGCATGGGCGGAGCGGCCGTCGAGCTGCACCTCGAGGTGCAGGCAGCCATTGTGCGCGGTGGTGACGCCGTAGGAGAAGCCGGCGCCGAGGGCGAGGTCGGGCCTGCTGATGCCCTCCGACAGCAGCCAGGCCGGGCCGATCTCGCCGCCGGTCTCCTCGTCGTAGGTGAGGTGCAGCTCGACCGTGCCGGAGAGCCGCCCCGCCAGCGGCTCGAGCGCCAGCAGGGCGTAGGTGTAGGTGGCGAAGTCGGACTTCGAGACGGCGGCGCCGCGCCCGTACATCCAGCCATCGACCACCGCGGCGCCATAGGGGTCCTGCGTCCAGCCCTCGCCGGGGGGCACCACGTCGCCATGCGCGTTCAGCGCGATGACCGGCCCGCCTTCGCCGAAGCGGCGGCGCACCACGAGGTTGGTGGCGCTGACCATGCCGTGCGCCCGCGCCAGGTCCTCGGGCACCCTGTGCCGCTCGACCTCCAGGCCGAGCCCCTCCAGCAGCCCGGCGGCGAGTTCCGCATGGCGGTCGCAGTCGCCCGGCGGATTGTCGGACGGGCAGCGCACCAGCGCCGCGAGGAAGCGTGTCTCGGCCTCCCGCTGGCCGGCGAGCCAGGCGCGGATGGCGGCGGCGTCGGACTCGGGCAGGGTCTGGGTCATGGGTCGCTCCGTCGCGGCGCTCGGAAGGGGGCAGGGGATCAGGGGCGGGGGGGATCAGAAGAGGGGGCGGGTGAGGCCGGTGGCCAGCGCCGCCTCGGCCCGGCGGAGGTCCATCGGGGTGGAGAGATGGAACCAGGCGCCGTCATGTACCTGTCCGAAGGCGCGGCCGTTCTCGATGGCGCGGTTCCACAGCAGGTTGGTGCTGAAGGCGCCGTCCGGCGCGCCCGCGAAGAGGCGCGGATGCAGGATCTGCAGGCCGCCATAGAGGTAGGGCGCGATCTCCCGCTCCTTCGGGCGCCGCGCGCGGCCGAGCGGGTCGAGCAGGAAGTCGCCGCGGCCGGTCTCGCCCTGGACGGCGGCGGTGCGCACCATCAGCAGCAGGGCATCCATCGTCTCCGGATCGAAGCGCGCGGCGAGGCGCTCGATGGTCGGCACCGGCCCGTCGAGCCAGAAGGCATCGCCGTTCACCACCAGGAAGGGGGCCTGGCCCAGCAGCGGCAGGGCGTTGCGCACGCCGCCCCCGGTCTCCAGGACCGTCTCCTCATGCACCACGGTGGGCGGCCGGGGGCGGCTGGCGCAGGTCGCCTCCACCTGCTCGGCGAACCAGTGGGCGTTCACCACCACCGTATCGATGCCGGCCTCGTCGATGCGGTCCAGCGCGTGGTCGAGCAGGCTGCGTCCGGCGAGCTTCAGCAGCGGCTTGGGGGTCGCCTCGGTCAGCGGCCGCATGCGGGTGCCGAGGCCGGCCGCCAGCACCATGGCGGAGGAGAGGGTGATCACGCGGCGGGATCCTTGCTCGGGCGGAGGCTCTCCGGATTGCGGCGGAGGGCGGGAGGGACGTGGCGATCGAGGAAGGCGGCGAGCGGCGCCGCGGCGGGGTGGCGCAGCGCCTGCTCCAGGAGCGCCCAGCAGCGCGGGCCATGCGCCAGGTAGCGCGGCTTGCCGTCGCGCCGGGCGAGGCGCACCCAGAGGGCGGCGACGCGCAGGTGACGCTGCGCCGCCTGGGCGGCGAAGGCGGCGCGGAAGCCCTCGGCCTCCAGCTCCGGCCGGGCGGCGAGGTAGCGGGCGATGGTTGCCTCCCGGACATCCGGCCGCACGTCGCGCCGGGCATCCTCCACCAGGCTCACCAGATCGTAGGCGGGATGGCCGAGGCCGGCATCCTGGAAGTCGAGGATGCCGGTGCGGCGCGGCCCGGCGCGGTCCGGCAGGTCGATGAGATTGGCCGGGAAGTAGTCCCGGTGCACCAGGCAGCCGGCGCCGCGGAACGGATCGAGCATGGTGCGCAGCGCGTCGTGGAAGGCCGCGCGGATGGCGGGGGAGGGCGGTTCGCCGAAGCTCTCCGGCCACCACCAGTCGAGGAAGGTCAGACCCGCCGTCTCGGCCATGCGGGGCGCCTCCCAGGCCGGCAGGCCGGGCGGCGGTGGCGCGGCGTGCAGCGCCGCCAGGGCCTCGGCGGCGGCGGTGTAGAGCGGCAGCGGATCGGCCCCCGCGTCGAGCAGGGCGGCATGGGTCGCCTCGCCCAGATCCTCGACCAGCAGCAGGCCCCGGGCCGGGTCCTCGCCCAGCACCTCGGGGGCGGAGAGGCCGAGGCCGCGGATGTGCCGGGCGAGCCTCAGGAAGGGGATCAGGTCCTCCTCCGGCGTCAGCCCGACCCTGGCGGCGTCGCCGCAATCCATCAACAGGGCCGGGCGCGGGCCGCCGATGAGGCGGGTGTAGCGCCGGTGGCCGGCATCCTGGGGCAGCGGCCGGCGGGCGGCGCCGGCATAGCCCTGGGCGGCGAGGAAGGAATCCACGGGGTTCATCGCGCCGGGTGGTGACGCAGGCTGCGCCGCTTGCCAAGCGCGGATTTCGGGCGGCGGGGCGGCGCGCCCCTGGACGCCCCCCTCAAGCCGGCCTCACAGGCCGGCCAGCGCGGGCAGCCGCGCCTCCCAGCCGCTGAGCCGGACATGCCGGGCCTCGCTCTCGGGGTCCGGGCGCAGCGTGAGGCGCAGCGCGTCCCGCGGCGTCAGCCAGCCCAGGCGGTCCGGCCATTCCACCAGCACGATGCCCTCCCGCGCCTCCTCCCAGCCCAGCTCCTCGAGCTCCTCCGGCCCGGCCAGGCGGTAGAGGTCGAAATGATGCGCCGCGCCGCCCGGCAGGTCGTAGCCCTGCACCAGGGTGAAGCTGGGCGAGGGCACCTCCAGCGCCGGGTCGCCGGCGGCGGCGCGCAGGAAGGCGCGGCAGAAGGCGGACTTGCCGGCGCCGAGCGGCCCTTCCAGCAGCAGCGCGTCGCCGGGCCGCGCGAGGCGGGCGGCGCGGGCGGCGAGCGCCTCGGTGGCGGCGAGGTCGGGCAGCAGGAGGGAGAGGGTTTCGGGCATGGCGCGCGTCAATCTGCCCGCAGCCCGGCCCGGCTTACAAGCCGGGGTTCGGGGCAGGCCCTTTGCCGCTGCCCCGCAAAGCCTCTATGCACGGCGGCCAGACGCGGAGGTGCAGCACCATGTCCGATCCAGAGACCGCGCCGCATGTGGCGGTGGAGACCGATGTCGCCGTCATCGGCGCGGGGCCGACCGGCCTGTTCGCCGTCTTCGAATGCGGCATGCTGCGGATGAAATGCGTGGTGATCGACACGCTGGAGGCGATCGGCGGGCAATGCGCCGCCCTCTATCCGGAGAAGCCGATCTACGACATCCCGGCGCACCCGGCGATCGCCGGCGGCACGCTGATCGAACGGCTGGAGGAGCAGGCGGCGCCCTTCTCGCCGATCTACCTGCTCGGCCGCCGGGTCGAGGGCCTGGCCAGCGAGGCCGATGGCCGCTTCGCGCTGACCACCAGCAAGGGCGAGCGGGTGCGCGCCCGGGCGGTGATCATCGCCGCCGGGGCCGGCGCCTTCGGGCCCAACCGTCCGCCGCTGAACGGCCTGCATGAGTACGAGGCGAGCGGCGCCGTGCGCTACATGGTGGCGCGGCGCGAGGAGCTGCGCGGCAAGCGGGTGGTCATCGCCGGCGGCGGCGATTCGGCGGTGGACTGGGCGCTCAGCCTCAAGGACATCGCCAAGCGCGTGACGGTGGTGCACCGCCGGCCGAAGTTCCGCGCGGCGCCCGAGAGCGTGGCGCAGATGGAGGCGGCGGCGGAGAAGGGCGAGATCGAGCTGGCCATCCCCTACCAGTTGCACGGGCTCCGGGGACAGGACGGCGTGCTGGACCATGTCGTGCTGGCGACGCTGAAGGGCGAGGAGCGGGCGGTGGCGGCGGACCACCTGCTGGCCTTCTTCGGCCTGTCGATGGAGCTGGGCCCGATCGCCGAATGGGGGCTCGGGCTCGAGAAGAGCCACATCGCCGTCAACCCGGCGACGCTCGAGACCAATGTCCCCGGCATCCATGCCATCGGCGACATCGCCACCTATCCGGGCAAGCTGAAGCTGATCCTGCAGGGCTTCTCGGAGGCGGCGATGGCCGCGCACGCCATCCATCCGCGCGTCTTCCCCGGCGAGGCGCTGCACTTCGAATACAGCACCTCGAAGGGCGTGCCGGCGGAGTAAGGTTCCATCCCAGGCCAGAGGAGCGAAGTCATGGCGGAAGGACGTCTCGTCATCGGCACCAGGATGTACTCCTCCTGGTCGCTGCGCGGCTGGCTGGCGGTGCAGCTGGCCGGGCTGAAGGTGGAGGAGGTGGTGATCCCGCTGGCGGGGGGCAGCACGCCCGCGGTGAAGGAGGCGACGCCCTCCGGCACCGTGCCCTACCTGGAGCACCGCGGTGCCCGGGTCTGGGAGAGTCTCGCCATCCTGGAATACTGCGCCGGCCTGGCGCCGCGGCTCTGGCCGGCCGATCCGGTGGCCCGCGCCTGGGCGCGCAGCATCAGCGCCGAGATGCATGCCGGCTTCCGCGGGCTGCGGATGGCCATGCCCATGACCATCCTGAACACCTTCCCCGGCCAGGGCCGCACGCCCGAGGCGCTGGCCGATATCGCCCGCATCGAGGCGATCTGGCGCGAGGCGCTGCTCGATTCCGCCGGCCCCTTCCTGTTCGGCGGCGAGTTCGGCGCGGCGGATGCCATGTTCGCCCCCGTTTGTTGCCGCTTCCTGACCTGGCAGCCCGACCTCACGCCGCTCAGCCAGGGCTATGTCGAGGCGGTGCGCAACCACCCGCTGCTGCGCCGCTGGTACAGCGAGGCCGCCGCCGAGCCCGCCGCCTGGCGCATTCCCCGCTACGAGGCGCCGCAGCCGTGAGCGGGGCGGAGAGCCTCGACCATGTGGGCCTCTGCACGCGGGACGGTCCGGCGCTCTGGGCCGCCTACGAGGCGCTCGGCTTCCAGCTGACCCCCCTGGCGCGCCAGTCCGGCCGCCGCGCGCCCGGCGCGCCGGTCGAGCCCTTCGGCACCGGCAACCGCTGCGCCATGCTGCGCCAGGGCTATCTCGAGCTGCTGGCGATCCTCGACCCGGCGCTGTTCGACAACCGCCTCGGCGCCTTCCTCGACCGCTATGCCGGGATGCACATCCTGGCCTTCGGCATCGGCGGGGCGGAGGCGGAGCTGGCGCGGCTGCGCCGGGCCGGGATCGACCTCCCCGGCGTCGCGCATCTGGAACGCCCGGTGGACGATCCCGAGGGGCCGCGCGCCCGCTTCTCCCGCCTGCCGCTGCCGGATGCGCCGGAGGGGCGGCTGCAGCTGATCGAGCACCACACGCCGGAACTGCTCTGGCAGCCACGCTGGCTGGAGCACCCGAACCATGCCGTGGCGCTGGAGAGCGCCATCCTGGTGGCCCCCGCCCCGGCGGAGAGCGCCGCCGCCCTGGCGCGCCTGACCGGCCAGGTGCTGACGCCCGATCCGGCGGGCGGCTATGCCCTGGCGCTGCCCCGCGGCCTGATCCGCATCCTGCCGCCCGCGGCGCTGGGCGCCGTGCTGCCCGGCGTCACCGCGCCGGACCTGCCCTTCCTGGCCGGCTATGCGGTGCGGACCGATGACGGCAACGCGGCCGTCCGGGCGCTGCTGGGCGGGCGGCTGCGGCCGGTGCCGGGGGGACTGATGGCCCCGCCGGAACTGGCCGGGGGCGCCGCCCTGGTCTTCACGGAATGAGGCTGGCTCCCGGCGCCGCCGCCATCGGCCAGTCGTTGCGCACCTACTACGCCTCCGGGCGGGCGGCGCGGCTGGACCGGCTGCTGGGGCGCTTCCTGGGCCCGGGCGGGTTGGGCTTCGACATCGGCGCCCATGTCGGCGATCGCGCGGCGAGCTTCCGCCGCCTGGGCGCGCGGGCGGTGGCGGTGGAGCCGCAGCCGCGCCTCTGCCGCCTGTTGCGCCTGTTGTTCCGCCGCGACCCGGGTGTCCGGCTGGAGGCCGCCCTGGTCGGCGCCGCCGGGGGGGAGGCGGCGCTGCACCTCAACAGCGCCAATCCGACCGTCGCCACCGCCTCCACCGGCTTCGTCGCGGCGGCCGCCACGGCCGAGGGCTGGCGGGAGCAGCGCTGGGACGCCACCCTGACCCTGCCGGTGACGACGCTGGACGCGCTGGTCGCGCGCCATGGCCGGCCGGACTTCATCAAGATCGATGTCGAGGGTTTCGAGGCCGAGGCCCTGGCCGGGCTGACCTGGCCGGCGCCGGCGCTCAGCTTCGAGTTCACCACGCTGCAGCGCGCGGTGGCGCGGCAGGCGCTGGCGCGCCTCGCCGGGCTCGGCGCCTATCGCTTCAACGCCAGCCTGGGCGAGAGCCTCTCCCTCGCCCTGCCGGGCCCGGTCTCCGCCGTGGCGATGGCCGGCTGGCTGGATAGCCTGCCCGACGCCGCCAATTCCGGCGATGTCTATGCCAGCCTGGAGCCGGACCGCCTGGCATGCGACCGCTGACGCCGCGCCGCCGGCCCGCCGCTCTCCCCTGACTCCCTCTCCGCCGGGTCGATCATGACGCTTCACGCCTTCCTGGAACACCTGAGCTTCGCGGCGGTGCTGGCGCTGGTCTCGGCCCTGCTGGTGCGGCTGATGATCGCCTTCCCGATCCTCGACCACCCCGACCACCGCAAGGCGCACACCCGCCCGACGCCCAAGGGCGGCGGCGTCGGCATCGTCTGCGCCTTCATCCTCGGCATGCTGGTGCTCTACCAGGTGGCGGAGTTCGCCCGCATGGCGGACCGGCGGTTCATCGGCGTCATCCTCGCCGCCGTGGCCATCGGCGTTGTGGCGCTGCTCGATGACATGCGGGACTTCCGCTTCGTCGTGAAGCTCGCCGCGCAGGGTCTGGCGGCGCTGGTGGCGCTGGGCAGCGGGCTGGTGGTGGACCGGCTGGCGATTCCCTGGATCGGGACGATCGAGCTCGGCCTGCTCGGCGCGCTCGGCACGCTGTTCTGGATCGTCGCCTGCACCAACGCGGTGAACTTCATGGACGGGCTGGACGGGCTGGTGGGCGGCACGCTGCTGATCGTCTGCGCCGGGCTGGCCTGGATCGGGCTGCAACAGGGCGCCTGGTTCATCTACGCCGCCTGCCTGATCCTCGGCGCGGGCATCGCCGGCTTCCTGCCCTTCAACCTGCCTCCGGCGCGGATCTTCATGGGCGATGTCGGCAGCCAGTTCCTTGGCTTCATGCTGGCGGTGCTGGGCGTCGCCGCCGCCCGCTTCGACGCGGCGCAGGTCTCCTTCCTGCTGGTGCCGCTGCTGCTGTTCGCGCTGCTCTTCGACACCGGCTTCACCCTGCTGCGCCGGGCCTGGATGGGCGAGCGGGTCAGCGCGCCACACCGCACGCATCTCTACCAGATGGCGCAGCGCAGCGGCCTGCCGGTGCGGGCGGTGGCGGCGGTGCACTGGGGCTTCGCGCTGTTCCATCTGGCGCTGGCGCAGATCTTCCTGCGGCTGCCGGCGGACGAGAAGCCGCTGATCATCCTGCCGCCGCTGCTCGCGCAGCTGCTCTGGCTGGCCTATGTGGCGCGGCGGGTGCGGCGCGCCGGCCTCAGCTGGAAGGCGGCGTGACCACCTCGAGCAGCATCATCCCCGCCTCGCCCACCCATTGCTCGGAGCGATAGATGCCGCCCGTCGCGGGATCGGCCCAGTAGCGGTTGGTGAAGCTGTGTCCGCCGCCGCGGCAGCCCTCGCGGATCAGCAGCGCCGCCCCCGCCGGCCCGGCCGAGACCCGGCAGGTGAGCGACAGGCCGAAGCGCATCTCGTCCGGCTTGCGGCTGTTGCGCATCAGGTCGATCTGGCGCCGCAGCCCCACCGGCCGGGCCGGGATGGCGAGGGGCTCGTCCAGCGGATCGGGGCCGTCGAGCCGGCTGCCGGCGATCCATTCCCGAAGGCCCGCCGTCGCCACCACCCGCGCGCCATCGGTCGCCACCACCAGGCCGCCGGCGCTGCGCCAGAGGCGGTTCTCGCCGTTCTGCTGAACCAGCCGGGCAAGGGCCCGGCGGCCCTGCCAGGTCAGGCCCAGCGCCGGCGCGCCGTCCGGTGGCGGGGCGAAGCCGGGCTGCGGGGCATCCGCCTCGGCCTCGGGCGGGGGCGCTTCCCACAGCGTCTGCCACAGGCTGGAGGGGTCGGCCCAATCCGGCACCGGGAGGCCGGCGCAGCCGGGCAGGAGCAGCAGCAGGCCGAGGCGGGGCAGGAGACGCATACCGGCCAGCCTAGCACATCACGCATTCGTGAAGAATACGCGAATCCGCGCTTGGCGGTGCGGCCGCGCGTCTGGCGAGGCGCCCGCCGCTGCGCTGAAATGCGCCGCGAATCGGGGAAAGGAAGCAGGCGATGATGGAGCCGGATGTTCTGGTCGTGGGCGGCGGGCCGGCCGGCTCCACCGCCGCCGCCCTGCTGGCCAGGGCGGGGCGGTCGGTCGCGGTGCTGGAGAAGGAAGCGCATCCCCGCTTCCACATCGGCGAGAGCCTGCTGCCGCGCAATCTCGACATCCTGGAGCGGCTCGGCCTGCTGGAGGCGGTGCGCGGCATCGGCGTGCACAAGCCGGGCGCCGAATTCGTCTCCGACCGCACCGGGCGGAGCTGCGCCTTTCCCTTCGCCCAGGCGCTCAACCGGTCCCGCACCCATGCCTGGCAGGTGCGACGCTCGGAGTTCGACGCGCTGCTCTTCGGCCATGCCCGGCGGCTGGGCGCCGATGCGCGGGAGAACACCCGCGTCACCGACATCGCCTTCGGCGCGGCGGGCGAGCGCGCCACCGTGACGGCGCGCGGCGCCGGCGGCGAGACGCTGTCCTTCCGCCCGCGCTACCTGCTGGACGCCTCCGGGCGGGACACCTTCCTGGCCGGGCGGATGCGGGTGAAGGACAGCAACAAGTACAACAACACCGCCGCCATCTACGCGCATTTCCGGGGCGTCGCCCGGCGGGAGGGCGAACTCGACGGCTATATCAGCATCCATCTCGCCGAGGATGGCTGGTTCTGGCTGATCCCGCTGCCGGGCGATGTCATGAGCATCGGCTTCGTCGGCAATCCCTCGGCCTGGAAGGGCCGCAAGGGCACGCCGGAGGATCTCTTCGCGGCGCGCATCGCCGGCAGCCCCACGGTCTCGGCCCGGACGGCGGGCGCCGAGCGCATCTCCGAAGTCCACAGCACCGGCAACTACAGCTACCGGGCCCGGCAGGGACATGGCGAGAACTTCCTGATGATCGGCGACGCCTACGGCTTCGTCGATCCGATGTTCTCGACCGGCGTGCTGATGGCGATGACGGCCGGCGAACTGGGCGCCGGCGCGGCGGATGCCTGGCTCGACGACCCGGCGAAGGGCAACCGCATGGCGGCGCGCGCCAATCGCGAGCTGGCCGATGCCATGGACCGCATCAGCTGGCTGATCTACCGCATCAACGACCCGGTGATGCGCTCGCTCTTCATGGCCCCGAAGAACACGCTCTGGATGCGCGACGGCATCATCAACATGCTGGCCGGGAACCTGCGCGGCGATCCGCGCGCGGTGCTGCCGATCCTGTCCTTCAAGGCCGTCTATCACACGCTCTCGGCCCTGCACCGGGTCGGGCTCGGGCCGCGCATGGAGGAGGCGCTCCCGGCACCGGCCTGATCCCGCGCCAGGGGGACGCTATCGGCGCGGAACGGGTCCGCGCCGGAGGCAGGCCGCTCAGCCGATCCAGATGTCGCTCAGGACGACGCCGGCACCGGGCTGCAGCAGGGCGATGGTAACCGCCGCCGCCGCGCCGGACCCATCGGCATCGAAGGCCAGGATGCCGGTCGCGGCGTCGAAGAGCACGCGCTGTTCCGCGGTCATGGCGCTGGCGCCGAGGCCGAAGCCGGCGGCGCCGAAGTGGCCATTCTCGCCGGACAGACCGAAGCTCGCGCCCATCAACTGCAGGCGGTCGATGCCGGAGGCGAAGTCGGTGATGATGTCCCGGTCCTTGCCGGGCGCCTGGTCGAAGCGGAAGAGATCGCGGCCAGCGCCGCCCGTGAGCTTGTCGAAGCCGGCGCCGCCGATCAGGTAGTCGTCGCCGTCGCCGCCCAGGAGGTGGTCATTCCCGGCGCCGCCGTCGAGACGGTCCTTGCCCGCATCGCCGAGCAGCCAGTCATGGCCCTCGTCGCCATAGAGCGCGTCGTTGCCGTCCTGGCCGCGCAGGCTGTCATTGGCCTGGTTGCCATGCAGGCTGTCATCGCCAGCGCCGCCGAAGAGTCGGTCGCGGCCGGTGCCGCCATGGAGATAATCCCGGCCGGTGCCGCCGACCATCCAGTCGTCGCCGCCCTCGCCGGCCAGCCAGTCATCGCCCTCGCCACCGAGCAGGACATCATCGCCGTTGCCGCCCTGAAGCCGGTCCTGCCCGGCGCCGCCATCGAGGCGGTCCTTGCCGGCATCGCCGCACAGCCAGTCGTCACCGGCCTCGCCATGCAGCCGGTCGTCGCCCTCGCAACCCTGGAGCCGGTCCTGTCCGGCGCCGCCGCGCAGGGTGTCGTTCCCGGCCTGGCCGAGCAGCCGGTCGTCGCCCTCGCCGCCGGACAGCCAGTCCTGGCCATCGCCGCCCTCGATCCGGTCGGCCCCGGCGCCGCCGCCGAGGATGTCGTCGCCCTCGCCGCCGAAGAGGATGTCCGCGCCGTCGCCGCCCCAGGCGCGATCGTTTCCGGCCTCGCCGGCGAGCAGGTCGTCGCCGCTGCCGCCATGCAGGATGTCGGCGCCGTCGGTGCCGAAAAGCCGGTCGTTCCCGGCCTCGCCATAGAGCATGTCGTCGCCGCTGCCGCCGCGCAGGGTGTCGTCGCCGCTGCCGCCCCGCAACGTGTCGGTGTCGCCGTCGCCGGCGAGGGAATCGTCGCCCCGGCCGCCCAGCAACCGATCGCTGCCGGCCCAGCCCCGCAGGATGTCGTCGCCCGCGCCTCCGCCGAGCACGTCGCCGGTCGCGGTGCCGGAGAGCAGGGCGGGGGTGGTTCCGTAGCGGAAGATAGTAGCCATGGGAGCAACTCCTCACTGAGCGAGGCGGCCAGGAAGGGCCTCGGTGGAGTGCTCTATGGAGATATTTAACTTATTGGATCATTTCGGCGGCGTGAGGGATTGCTCACGTGAATGTGATAATTGTAAACTTCATCGTCGGAAAGCGAGCCCCGACCAGGGATCCGACCGGCACGACCGCATATAGGAATAAAATCTTATATCTGCATCCGGTCGCCGCCGGCAAGCGGTTCCGGCCGGACGCCACCGGCCGGAACCCTGCCTCAGGTCAGCGAGGCGTGCCGGCCTGACCGTCTTCCGTCCAGGACCAGGAGGAGAACGGCCAGCGCGGCGCCCCAGGCGACCGGAACCGGCAGCAGCGGCGCGGCCAGGGCAGGAAAGATCAGCAGGATGCCGGCCAGGGCGAAGCCCAGCCGTCCGGCCGGGCCCAGCGGCCGGCGCGCATGCCCCTGGCAGGCTGCCGCCAGGGCCGCGAGCCCGGCCGCGGCGAGCAGGATCTGCCAGGCCACGTCGAGCCAACCCATCTCCGGCGTCAGGCTGAGCAGCAGGCCCACCCCCTCGGGATCGGTGACGAAGACGAAGGGCAGGACGAAGGCGGGCAGGGTGTACTTCCAGGCCTGCAGCGTGGTGCGGTAGGGCCCGGCCCCGGTGATCGCCGCCGCCGCGAAGGGCGAGAGGGCGGTGGGCGGCGAGACCTCGGACAGCACGGCGTAGTAGAAGACGAACATATGCGCCGCGTAGTCGGGCACGCCGAGCTTCATCAGCGCCGGGGCGGCGACCACGGCGGAGATGATGTAGCTCGCCGTCACCGGCACGGCGAGGCCGACGATCCAGACGATCAGCGCCGTGTAGATCGCCGTGACCACGAGGCTGCCGCCCGCGGCCTGGATGGCGATCTCGGAGAATTTCAGCCCCAGCCCGGTGAGCGTGATGCAGCCGACGATGATGCCGGCCGAGGCGCAGGTGGCGGCGATGCCCACCGCCTGCACCGCGCCGCCGGCCAGCGCCTGGACCAGCCGGCGGGGCGTCATCGCCGTCTCGCGCCGCAGCCAGGACAGCACCACCGCCACCGCCATGGCGTAGAGCACCGCCAGCGTCGCGCTGTAGCCCAGGGCCATGAAGACGATGATCGCGATGAGCGAGGAGAAGTGGAAGCCGTAGCGCCGCGCCAGCTCGCCCGCCGGCGTCACCGCCAGGCTCTCGGCCGTGACGGCGCCGGCGCCGAGCCGCCGCTGGTCCAGTTCCACCATGAACAGCAGCGAGGCGTAGTAGAGCACGGTCGGCACCGCCGCCATGCGCAGCACGTCGAGGTAGCCGAGCTTGAGGTACTCGGCGATCAGGAAGGCCGCCGCGCCCAGCACCGGCGGCGAGATGATGGCGCCGAGCCCGCCCGCCGCCAGCAGCCCGCCCGCATCGTCGGCGCGGTAGCCCACGCGCTTCATCATCGGCCAGGCGACGGTGCCGAGCGTGACGGTGGTGGCGACGCCCGAACCCGAGGGGCCGCCCAGCAGGAAGGAGGAGAGCACCACAGTGCGCCCGGCGCTGGAGGGCTTGCCGCCGGTCAGGGCGAAGCTGAAATCGACGAAGAACTTGCCCGCGCCGCTGCTCTGCAGGATGGCGCCATAGATGGTGAAGAGGATGATCAGCGTCGCCGAGACATCCACCGCCGTGCCGTAGATGCCGTCCAGCGTGATGGTCAGGTGCGGGATCAGCCGCTCGGCGTCGTAGCCGCGGTGCGACCAGGGCGGCGGCAGCAGGTTGCCGTAGAAGCTGTAGAGGATGAAGGCGATGGCGACGGCCGGCATGATCCAGCCCGTGGCGCGCCGCGTCGCCTCCAGCACCAGCGCCACCAGCATCCAGCCGACGACGATGTCCATCGGCTCGGGGAAGACGTAGCGGTCGAGCAGCGCGTCACCGCCGTCGATCAGGTACCAGGTGCAGTAGAGCCCGGCGGCGATCAGCACGATGTCCCAGGGCATCAGCCGGTCGCGGAAGCGGCGCGCGGCGGGGAACAGGTAGAAGCCCAGCGCCATGGCGAAGCCGACATGGACGAAGCGCAGCGTGGTGGTGGGCACGATGTCCCAGGCGGCCCAGAGGTGAAACAGGCTCATCGCCAGGGCGAGGCCGGTGGCGCCGAGGCCGAGCGCCCCGGTGAAGCGGTTCTGGATCCCCTCTTCTTCCTCGATCAGCCGCTCCACCCGGGCGGCGGTGCCTTCGTCGAGGGCGTCGGGGGCGATCTCCGGCGGCAGGTTGCTGCCGGCCGGAGGCTTCGGCGGGGCGCCGGCCATTCAGCGCCCCGTCACGCGAACTGCGCGCCCTGCGCGGTCCAGTAGGCCTTGGCCGCTGGATGCCATTCGATGCCGGCGGCGGCGCTCTTCTGCGCCTCGAGGCGGAAGTTCCGTCCCTCGGCATGCACCTGGCCCAGCTCCTGCCGCCCTTCCCAGGCGGTCTTCAGCAGGGTGGTGACCATGGCCTCCGGCATGTCCTCGCGCACGGCGAGGATATTGGCCACCGACATCTGCCGGTTGTCGGTCTTCTGACCCGGATAGGTGCCGGCCGGGATCACCTCGGGGAAGTAGACCGGGCCGTACTTCTCGACGATGCGCGGGATGTATTCGTCATGGTCGATCATCTGGATCTGCACGCCGGGCGAGGCGCCGAGATCGGTGATGGCGCTGGTCGGCACGCCGGAGACGAAGAAATAGGCGTCGAGCTTGCCGTCCTTCACCGCATTGGTGCTCTCCGCCGGGGAGAGCCGCTCGCGCGCGCGGAAGCTCTTGTCGCGGTCGAGGCCGGCGGCCTCGATCAGGCGGAAGGCCATGACCTCGGTGGCGGAACCGGGCGCGCCGGTCGAGACGCGCTTGTCCTTCATCCCCGCGATGCTGGTGATGCCGCTCGCCGTCGTCGTCACCGCCTGCATGCGGTTGGTGTAGAGCACGGCGATGGCGCGCGCCGGCACCGGGCGGCCCTTGAAACGGTCGTTGCCGCGCACCGCGTCCACCGCCGCATCCACCTGGGCGAAAACGAGGTCGACGCGGCCGGCGCCCAGCAACTGCAGATTGGCCACCGATCCACCGGTGACCTCCACGGTGGCGGACATCCCGCCCGAACGCGAGAGCATGTTCGCCAGCCCGCCGCCGAGCGGATAGTAGACGCCGCCCGTGGTGCCGGTGGCGATCGAGATCTGGCCGGACTGGGCGAGGGCGGCGCGGGTCAGGGCGGGCAGGGCGAGGCCGCTCGTGGCCGCGCCGGCCAGCAGGCCGCGGCGTGTCAGGCTTGGCATGGGGTGCTCCCTGGACGTTCTCTTTCTGTAGGAAAGCTTAGTCCGCCGGCCGCTGATCATGAAAGTGGAATGGTTCGGCGAAAGTGCCGGCCGCGCCGCAACCATTCGGCACGGCCGCGACTGAGCATTGATGGAGATCAAGGCGCGGCCGATGCTGCGGGTCCATCATCGACCCGGTGCGGAAAGCCCCGCCAGCAGCCAGGAGGAATCATCATGCAACTTCCCACCGCCCGAGACCTGATGACCCCCGACGTGGTCACCGTGCCGCCGGAGACGCCGTTCTTCACGGTGGCCCAGATGCTGGCGCAGCGGCATATCTCGGCCGTCCCGGTCGTCGGGCCGGCGGGCGAGGTGCTGGGCATCGTCACCGAGGCCGACCTGATCCGCCGGCTGGCCGGGGATGCCAAGGCGCCGATGGGCCTGCTGCGCAGCCTCTTCTCCAACATGGACCGGCTGGCGGACCGCTATGCCAGCACCCATGGCACCACCGCCGCCGAGATCATGACGCCCGACGCCGTCACCGTGGCACCCGGCGCGACGGCGGGTGAGATCGCGGAGCTGATGGAGAAGAAGCAGGTCCGCCGCGTGCTGGTGACGGAGGGCGGCAAGCTGCTCGGCCTGGTCAGCCGCGCCGACCTGCTGCGCGCCCTGGTGGCGCCCAAGGCCGAGGGCGGCGACTATCCCGATGAGCGCCTGCGGCGTGCCGTGCTGGCGGCGATGAAGCGCGAGCCCTGGGCGGACAGCTATTTCCTGACCGTCGAGGTGAAGGACGGCGTGGTCGAGTTCCACGGCTTCCGCCAGAGCGATTCGGTGCTGCGGGGCCTGAAGGTGCTGGCCGAGCAGGTGCCGGGCGTGAAGCGGGTCGAGGACAAGACCTCGCCGCTGCCGGGCCCCTATTACGCCGGCATCTGAAGGCCGGGCGCGGGGCCGGCCTCCGGTCCCGCCGCCCTGGATCCCGATCCGGCGGGATCACCCGATCAAGCGACGACGCGCTAGCGGCCGCGGAAGACCGGCCGGCGCTTGTCCAGGAAGGCGCGGACCGCCTCCTGAAAATCCTCCGTCTCGGCATAGCGGCCGGCGGCCTCGATCTCCTCCGGCGCCACCGGCAGCGGGCCACGCAGCGCCTGCAGGGCACGCTTGTGGAACCGGTTGGAGAGCGGCGCGCCTTCCGCGATGCGGGCGGCGGTCGCCTCCACCTCGTCGAAGATCGCCTCGTCCGGCACCAGCCGCGTCAGCACGCCGCGCGCCAGGCACTCCTCCCCCTCCAGCACGCGGCCCTCGATCAGCAGCTCGCAGGCGGTGGGATAGCTCGTCACCTGCAGCAGGGCATCGAGCGCCGCATAGGGATACCAGATGCCGAGCTTGCGGGCCGGGATGCCGAAGCGCGTGCCCGGCCCGCCGATGCGGAAGTCGCAGACGCTGGCGAGGCCCGCGCCGCCACCCATGCACCAGCCGGACAGCGCGGCGACCACCGGATGCGCGCAGCGGCGGATCGCCTCCAGCGCGCCGTCGAGCGCGGCGGCGAAGCGCGCGTTCTGCGCCCGGTCGCCATAGTCCCGCTCGAAGCTGCCGATGTCGGCGCCGGCACAGAAGGCCGCTGCCCCGGCGCCGCGCAGGATGACGCAGCCCAGCGTCCGGTCGGCCGACAGCGTGGTGAAGGTCGCCGCCATCGCCTCCCACATGGGCAGGTCGAGGCAGTTGCGCTTTTCGGCGCGGTCGATCAGCACGGTGGCGATGGCGCCGGCGTGACGGACACGGATCTGGGAGTGCGGCATGACGGCCGCACGGTGCGGGCCGGGAGCCTGGCTGTCAACGTCGCCCCGCCTGCCGCAACCTGTCGGCGGCCCGGCGGGTTCTCTCCGGCAAGCCAAACCCGGGAGAGCCGCCATGCACAGCGACCGCAACGAGGACGAGATGCGCATGAAGGTGCGCGAGATGATCGGCGAGATCGGCACTGCCATCTTCACCACCGTCGACGCCGAGGGCCGACTGCGCGGCCGGCCGATGCGGACCCAGAAGCCGGACGCGGATGGCCGCACCCTGTGGTTCTTCACCCGCGCCGACAGTCCCAAGGTGGCCGAGCTGGAGCAGGATTCCCGCGTGCAGCTGGGCTATTCCGAGCCGAAGAGCCAGGACTACGTCTCCCTCTTCGGGCGCGGGAGGGTGGTGCGCGAGGTGGCGCGGAAGCGGGACCTCTGGACCGACGGGCTACGCACCTGGCTGCCGGAGGGGCCGGAGAGCGACGAGGTGGCGCTGATCGCGGTGGAGATCGAGGGCGCCGAGTACTGGGACGGCGTCTCCTCCAGCCTGCGCTATGCCTATGGCTATGCCCAGTCCCTGCTGACCGGCGAGCCCGACCGCGGCGGCGAGAATGCCAAGGTCGATTTCCGCGGCTGACAGCGGCGGCGGCTCAACGCCAGGAGAGCTTGAAGAACCATTTGGTTGATTGAATAATGCCGACTTCCCCGCCATGGGGCGGAATCCGGGGGAGGCGCGGGTGGCCGAATGGTTTTCCAGGCTGGTGGGCAGGTCGGCCCCCGCCGAGTTGTCCGCCAGGCCCTCCCCTGACGCCGCGGGCATCCGCCGGGGCTTCGCGGAGGCGCCCGTCAGGAAGCTCGGCGGCGCGAAGGCGGGCGGGACCAAGCCCGGCCATTCCCCCATGCTGGACCTGCCCGAGCTGATCACCGAGCGGCCGCCCGCGCCGGACTTCCCGGAGGAGGAGCGCGCCTGGGCCCGGCCGGTCCCGCATGAGCGGGCGCGGCCGGCGGCGGAGGGAGAGCCGGAGGCGCCCTTCGTCAGCACCGGCCCGCACGGCCACCGCGCCCGGATGCGCGAGAAGCTGCTGGAGCGCGGCCCGGATTCCCTGGCCGATTACGAACTTCTCGAGATGCTGCTCTTCTTTGCCTTCAAGCAGGGCGACACCAAGCCCCTGGCCAAATCGCTGATCAACCGCTTCGGCAGCTTCGCCGGGGTGATGACCGCGCCGCAGGCCGTGCTGATGGAGACGCGGGGGCTCGGCGTGCACAGCGTGGCGGCCCTGAAGCTGGTGCAGGCGGCGGCGCTGCGACTGGCCAAGGCGGAGGTGATGGACACCCCAGTGCTGAACAACTGGGACCGGCTGATCACCTACCTCAATGCCGCCATCTCGCGCGAGAAGATCGAACAGTTCCGCATCCTCTTCCTCGACAGCAAGAACCGGCTGATCGCCGACGAGGCGCAGGCCCGGGGAACGGTGAACCACACCCCGGTCTACCCGCGCGAGGTGATGAAGCGCGCGCTGGAGCTGCACGCCACGGCCCTCATCCTGGTCCACAATCACCCCACTCACTGATTTTGATCCCGCTAGATCACGCTCAAACACGTTGAAACACTAAGGAATTGGCGATTTTTAGCCCTTGCGTAGTGGGGGCGGTTTTGGCAAATTGGGGGCTGTAAGAGGGGTAACAAACGGCCTTCCGCTCCCAGCAAGCGATCCCTGTTTCTCCCCGACCGATCCCAGTCCCGGAAAGGAGGAAACGCCATGGCCGCACTCACCGACACCACGATCCGACATGCGCTCAAGCGCGTCGAGATAAGCCAGAAGCAGGAAAACCTCGCCGATGGCGAAGGACGCGGCACCGGCCGTCTCGTCCTCGTTCTCAAGCCCATGCCGAAGCGCGTCACCGCCGACTGGATGGCGCAACAATGGCGCGACGGTAAGCGCACGAAGAAGAAGCTCGGCGCCTATCCCTCAATGTCGCTCGCCCAGGCCCGCGAAATCTTCAAGCGCGACTTTGCCGACGTCATCCAGAAAGGCCGAAGCATCAAGATCGCCACCGACACGCGCCCCGGCACGGTCGCCGATCTGTTCGAGGGCTATGTCGCCGCCCTCAAGGACGCTGGGAAGCCCTCGTGGAAGGAGACCGAAAAGGGTCTCAACAAGATCGCCGACACGCTCGGGCGCAATCGCCTCGCCCGCGAGATCGAGGCCGAGGAGATCATCGAGCTGATCCGCCCGATCTACGATCGCGGCGCGAAGTCGATGGCCGACCATGTGCGCTCCTATCTCCATGCCGCCTTCGCCTGGGGCATGAAGTCCGACAATGATTATCGGCAGCAGTCCTCCCGCCGCTTCCGCATCCCCTTCAATCCGGCGACAGGCATTCCGACCGAGCCCAAGGTTCACGGCACGCGCTGGCTCGACGAAGATGAGTTCGTCCAGCTCTATCGCTGGCTCGAATGCCCCGATACGCCGGTCCATCCGTCCTACCCGCGCGCCGTGCAGATCATCATGTTGACCGGCCAGCGCGTCGAGGAGATCGCGCGCCTGCATGTCGATCAGTGGGACGCCAAGGAGCGGATTATCGACTGGTCGAAGACCAAGAACGACCAGCCACACGCCGTTCCGGTGCCGTTGCTCGCCGCCGAGTTGATCGAGTCGATCACGCCGAACGAATGGGGATGGTATTTCCCGTCGGCCAAAGACCCGTCGAAGCCGGTCAGCCACGGCACGCTCTATAGCTTCGTCTGGCGTCAGCGGGACCGCGGCGTGATCCCCTATGCGACGAACCGCGATCTCCGCCGCACCTTCAAGACGCTCGCCGGCAAGGCGGGCATATCGAAGGAAATCCGCGACCGCCTCCAGAACCACGCGCTGCAGGACGTCAGCTCCAAACATTACGACCGCTGGCACTATATGGTCGAGAAGCGCGCGGGCATGGCGAAGTGGGACAAGTTCGTCCGCGCCATGCTGGCGAAGAAGCGCCTGAAGGCGGCCGCTTGATGACGCGGCCGCCCAAATCCCCCGCCCCGCGCCGCGTCGGGACAGCCGCGCCGGCCGCCGACATCGACGCGCAAAGCTATGCGGCCTTCGTCGGCGACCTGAAGCAGAGGATCATCGAAGCCCGGCACCGCGCCAGCCTGTCGGTCAACCGCGAGATGATCATGCTCTACTGGACCATCGGGCGGGATATTCTCACCCGGCAGGAGCGTGAGGGTTGGGGTGCCAAGGTCGTCGACCGGCTGGCCGGGGATCTCCGTCAGGCGTTCCCCGAAATGACCGGGCTTTCTTCCCGAAACCTCAAATATATGCGGGCCTTGGCCGATGCCTGGCCCGATCCCGAAATTGTGCAACGGGTCGTTGCACAATTGCCCTGGGGCCATAACGTGAGCCTGCTCGATACCGTGAAGGCGCCCGAAGAACGCGCCTGGTATGCCCGACAGGCCATCGAACATGGCTGGACGCGCCCCGTCCTCGTCCATCAGATCGAGAGCAATCTGTTCGTCCGCCAAGGCAGCGCGCTCACCAATTTCTCACGAACCTTACCGGCCGCGCAATCCGAGCTTGCCCAACAGATTCTCAAAGACCCCTACACCTTCGACTTCCTCTCGCTCGGCCCGGACATGCTGGAGCGCGATCTGGAGCGCGGGCTGATCGAACATCTGCGCGCGATGATCCTCGAACTCGGCAAGGGCTTCGCCTTCGTCGGGAGCCAGTATCATCTCGAAGTCGGAGGTCAGGATTATTACCTCGACCTGCTTTTCTATCACCTCCGTCTGCGCTGCTTCGTGGTGATCGAACTGAAGATCGAGGACTTCAAGCCCGAGTTCGCGGGCAAGATGAACTTCTACCTCTCGGCTGTCGACGACCAGCTCCGTCACCCGGACGACCAGCCGACCATCGGCATCATTCTCTGCAAAGGCCGTAACGAGGTGATCGTCGAATACACCTTGCGCGACACCAGCAAGCCGATGGGCGTCGCGCAATACCGGCTGTCGCCGGGCCTGCCGCCACAGCTTCAACGCGACCTGCCGACCGTCGAGGAGCTGGCGCGCGAATTTCCGCTCATGTCCGTCGTCAAGCTGCGCATCGAGATCGAGCGGACCTTGCGGGATTTCATGATCGACAATGGCGGCACGCCGGAACGACCGGCCGGTATCAGCGAAATGGTGAGCGCCTTGCAGAAGCGTAGGATCGCGCCCGCCAGCACGAAACCGTTCCTCGCTTCGCTCCGCGTCATGCTGGAAGCCTCGCATGGTGTCGATGTGGACGGGACAAGCGCACAGCGCGCGATCGATGTCGGCACGACGTTCCTGGCGGAACTGAGGGAGCTGCGGGCGCGTCGCGGAAAGGACGGCTGAATGTTCCGCCGTCTGGCCGCCTGGATCGAGAAGCGCAGACAGATTCGCCAACGCTGGCAGCAGGACGCGCGGGCGATGATCGCGGCGCACGGCCGTCACGCCTATTATGAAGCGCAGCGCCTCGCCGCACGCAGTCGTGCGCAGGGAAACAGGTCCGAGTTCTGGCATTGGGCCAAGGTCGCGTCAGAAGTCGCGCGCCTTTCTCCTGTCGTGGAAATGGACATGAAGGTGGTGCAGGCCATCGCCGATGAGGAAATGCGATCGCTCCGGCATCCATGATGATGGCGGGGGAAAGCCTTCCCCCTGGCCGGCGCCAAGGTCGCCGGCACACCCCCTTCTGCGGGGAGACCCCCAGGCTGTGCAGAAACTCGCCGTGATGGCGCAGGTGCAGCCCCCAAAAACGCCGGCCGCGAAGCGGCCTGGCCCCGTTCAGCTCGCCCCGATCATTGCCCCGGTTCCGACCGTGTTCGTCGCTCGGATAATGTTGAAGGCCAGGACCGATAGCGCCGCTTCCGCCTTTACCCTCCGTAATCCTCTGGTGAGGAACCGGCCTCCGCCGGACATTCGTTTGATCGTTCCAAACGGGTGCTCAACGGTGCATCGCCTGATCCGCATCAGATTCGGGTCGGCGTAGATTCGTGCCTCCATCCGATCGAGCGCACCTTGATCGTAAAGCCGATGGATCGTTCGCTGAGCGCCTGGTGTGCATCGCGGCTTCAGGGCGCAGGTCTTGCACGCCGATGTCCGGTATCGGATCGCGCGGTTGCGAGTATGCTTGCCGGATGGACGCAGAGTGTGGCCGCCGGGGCATCTGATCGTATCACTGTCCTCATCATAGATGAACTGAGTGGGCCGAAAGTGCTCGGTGTTCATTGCTCCGCGCTTGATCGGCGCCGACACGGTGATCGCCTCGGTTTCGCAACGGGCGACCTCCTCGGCATTGGAGTAGCCGCCGTCTGTCAGGACGTGCAATTCGTCAGCTTCCAGCACCTCCTTGGCCGCCAGTGATACGGGGTGAAGGAGATGACTGTCGTTGGCGTCGTTGAACACGTCGTAGTGGACGATCAGACCGCTCGTTACATCGACTACGCTCTGAAGGTTGTAGGACGGCAGCTTCGGTGCATGTGCGTAACCCATCGGCTTCGCTTCCGGCTCGCCGAAAACGATCACCTTCTCCTCGCGTTCGGCCAATTCGGATTGGCGCCTGGCGAGACGGTTCTTGCGACGCTGGAGGGACGCGACCGCCCTACTGAACGCATCCCGGTGCGCGGGCTGGTCGTCGAAACCTCGTGCCACCTGATCGTCGATCGCGTCCAGGCGATCGAGATAATAGGCGATCTCTCGCTCGGTATGGGCCACGTCACGCGCCAAGCGTTCGGCACCGGCGATGTTCTTGGGGCTGGCGACTGCCCGCATCTTCGTTCCGTCGAGCGCGACGGTGTGACCGCCGATCAGACCTTGCTCGCGGCAGAACTGCACGAAGGCGGCGCTGGCTCCGATAATCGCTTCGGGATTGTCGTGCCGGAACGCGGCGATGGTGCGGTAATCGGGCGCGAGGCGGCGCAACAGCCACAACGCCTCAAGGTCACGCGAACAGGCCCGCTCCAGCATACGGGACGAACGGACCTGATTGAGATAGCCCCAGATATAGAGACGGAGCATATCGCCAGGATGGAAGCCCGGCCTCCCTGTTACGGCCGAGACGGCGCGCTAGAAGCCAAGTTCGCCCAGGTCCAATCTGTCGACGAACATATCCACGACGCGCACCAATGCGTCCGGCGCGATGTAATCGTCGATACAAGGAGGCAGCAGGCTGCCCTGCGTTCTATCCTGACCCTCGATGAAGCTCACCGACGCTCTCCCCCACGGCCTCCGATGGTCGAGAGATTACGGCCATTCGCCGCGAAGCAACAGCAAGCCCAGCAGCAAACAGGCTCAACCGTGGCAGAGATGAGTAAGGCTTATTCAGTCCCGCTCATCGCAGCGGTGATATGTTCAGCGCCATGTGGAACGCGCCCCTCGGCCTTCCGCTCGCTATAGCGATCGACAAGATAATCTGCCCGGTCGCGGGTCAGGAGCGTGAACTTGTAGAGTTCTTCCATCACGTCCACGAGCCGCTCATAATAGGAAGACGGCTTCATGCGACCGGCCTCATCGAACTGCTCATAGGCTTTGGCGACCGATGACTGATTGGGCACGGTAATCATCCGCATCCAGCGGCCGAGAACGCGAAGCTGGTTGACGGCGTTGAACGACTGAGAGCCGCCTGACACCTGGCATACGGCAAGCGTGCGCCCCTGCGTCGGCCGCACGCCGCCGCTCTCAAGCGGCAGCCAGTCGATCTGGCTTTTGAAGATGCCGGTCATCGCGCCGTGGCGCTCGGGCGAACACCAGACATGCCCCTCCGACCAGATCGAAAGCTCGCGCAGCTCGGTCACCTTCGGATGGCTCGCCGGGGCATCGTCCGGCTGTGGTAGCCCGCGCGGATCGAAGATGCGGGTTTCCGCGCCGAAGCTGCGGAGCAGCCGGTCCGCTTCCTCGATCAGAAGGCGGCTGTAACTGCGCTCGCGCAAGGAGCCATAGAGCAGCAGGAATCGCGGCGGATGCGGCGACACGCGAACGGGGGAGAGTTTATCGAGGGTCGGCGTATCAAGGAACGCAGAATCGAGCGCGGGAAAGCTGTCTGTCATCGGGATACTCTGGCTTGGCAAATCGCCATACTTCTAATATCGTAGAAATATGGAAATCAAGATCGCCGTCACCGCTTTATCCGCACTGGCCCATGAAGGCCGGCTCGAAGTCTTCCGTATGCTGGTGCAGGCAGGGGGTGACGGCCTCCCGGCGGGCGAGATCGCCAAACGCCTTGGCGTGCCGCCAAACACGCTGTCCGCCAACCTCAATGTGCTAAGCCATGCCGCGCTGATCGGCTCCCGGCGCGAGGGCCGATCCATCATCTATACAGCGTCCTACGATCGCATGGCCGGACTGCTCGGCTTCCTCATGGAAGATTGCTGCCAGGGCGCATCCGAAATCTGCGTCCCCTTGGCCGAGGTCGTGAACCGCGCAGCCTGTTGCGCAGCCGAGAACAAAGCCGTGCAATCATGACCGCATTCGACTTGCCACGCCGGCTCGCCGCCGAGGCGCTCGGCACGGCACTACTGCTCGCAATCGTCATTGGCTCGGGCATCATGGGGGATCGCCTTTCCGGCGGGAACGTCGCCATCGCGCTTCTCGGCAACACGCTTGCAACCGGCGCGGGGCTTGTGGTGCTCATCACCATGTTCGTCCCGATCTCAGGCGCCCATTTCAACCCTGCCGTTACGCTAGTTTTCGCAGCGCGGCGGGAGATCAGGGCGACGGTCGCGGTCGCCTACATCGTGGTCCAGATGATCGCCGGGATCATGGGCGTGTGGGTCGCGCATCTCATGTTCGGCGAGACGGCGTTCCAAATCTCGACTGTTGATTGCCACTGAGAACCGACCCGGGGTTGCCACGGAGATCTGACCCGGGTTGTGGATGTGGGGTTTCGAAGCCCGTCAGGTCGGCTGTGGTTTCCTTTCGCGATGGGCCTGGGTGGCGGAGCTGTTCCTGAAGCGGAAGCTGTCGTTGCCGGTCTCCAGGATGTGGCAGTGGTGGGTGAGCCGGTCGAGGAGCGCGGTGGTCATCTTGGCATCTCCGAAGATCGCCGCCCACTCACTGAAACTGAGGTTGGTGGTGATGATGACGCTGGTCTGCTCGTAGAGCTTGCTGAGCAGGTGAAACAACAGGGCGCCGCCTGAGGCACTGAATGGCAGGTAGCCCAGTTCGTCGAGGATCAGCAGGTCGGCGTGGAGCAGGCGAGCCGCGATCTGTCCGGCCTTTCCGGCGGCTTTCTCCTGCTCGAGCATGTTGACCAGCTCCACCGTGGAGAAGAACCGCACGCGCTTGCGGTGATGCTCGACGGCTTGGACGCCGAGCGCGGTGGCTACGTGGGTCTTGCCGGTACCCGGCCCACCGACCAGCACGACGTTGTCGGCGCCGTCCATGAAGGCACCGGCGTGGAGCTGGCGCACCAGGGCCTCGTTGAGCTGGCTGCTGGCGAAGTCGAAGCCCGTCAGGTCCTTGTAGGTGGGGAAGCGGGCGGCCTTGAGCTGGTAGGCGATGGAGCGGACCTCGCGCTCGGCGATCTCGGCCTTGAGCAGCTGCGACAGGATCGGGACCGCGCTCTGGAAGGCGGGCGCGCCCTGCTCGGTCAGTTCGGCCGCGGCCTGCGCCATGCCGTGCATCTTGAGGCTGCGCAGCATGATGGTGATGGCGGCGGCCGCCGGGTCATGACGCATGACGGCCTCCCTGCCTCGGGCGCAGGCTGTCATAGCGGGCGACGTTGGCCTTGGGCTCCTGTGCCAGCACCAGGGCCTGGGGCGCCTCGATCGGCAGCGCCTGGGAGGTAGCGCTATCAGTCAGCCGGTGCAGCAGGTTGAGGATGTGGGTCTTGCTGGCAACCCCGGCCTGCAGCGCCATCTCCACGGCGACCAGCACGGCCTGCTCGTCGTGCTGCAGCACCAGGGAAAGGATCTCCACCATCTCCCGGTCGCCGCCGGACCTGCCGTGCAGCTGACGCTGGAGCTGGCGGAACGCCTCTGGCAGTTCGGCGAAGGGCGCGCCGTTGCGCAGGGCGCCGGGCTTGCGCTGGACCACGGCCAGGTAGTGGTGCCAATCGTAGACGGTCCGGCCCTGCCCGTGGTGCGACCGCTCGATGATCCGCGGGTGCTCGCAGACAACGGCGCCCTCGGCGACCACCACGATGCGGTTGGGGTAGATCCGCAGGCTGACCGGCCGGTTGGCGAAGGCGGCGGGCACGCTGTAGCGGTTGCGGTCGAAGTGCACGAGGCAGGTGGGCGAGACCCGCTTGGTCTCCTCCACGAAGCCGTCGAAGACCCGCCGGACCGGCATCAGGCAGTCCACCTCCTGCCGCCAGACCGCGGCGACGCTGCCGGGCTCCACCCCGTGCGGGATCTCCGCCCAAAGGGTGAGGCAGCGTTGCTCCAGCCAGGCGTTCAGTGCCTCCAGGCTGGTGACCTGGGGCACCGGCTGCCACAGCCGGTGCCGGGCGTCCTGGACGTTCTTCTCGACCTGACCTTTCTCCCACCCCGAAGCCGGATTGCAGAATTCAGGCTCGAACAGATAGTGGCTCGCCATCGCCAGGAAGCGGGCGTTGATCTGCCGCTCCCGGCTCGGGCCGATGCGGTCCACGGCGGTGCGCATGTTGTCGTAGATGCCACGCCGCGGCACGCCGCCCAGCACGCGAAAGCCGTGGTTGTGGGCGTCGAACAGCATCTCGTGCGTCTGCAGCAGATAGGCCCGCACCAGGAAGGCCCGGCTGTGGCAGAGCTTGAGATGGGCGACCTGCAGCTTGGTTCGCTCGCCGCCGATGACGGCATGCTCCTCGCTCCAGTCGAACTGGAACGCCTCGCCCGGGCCAAAGGCCAGCGGCACGAAGGCACCGCGGCCGGAGGTCTGCTGCTGGCGCTGCCAGTCGTCCCGCCAGGCCCGCACAAAGGCGGCGACGCGGCGGTACGAGCCGTCATAGCCCAGCCCGGCCAGCTCCGCGTGGAACTGCCGCGCGGTGCGTTTCTGTTTGCGTGGCCTGCGGGCGTCCGTCCGCAGCCAAGCCGCCAACCGCTCGGCAAAGGGATCCAGCTTGCTGGGCCGATCGGGGGTCCTGAACACAGGCTCCACCGTCTCGGACCGCAGGTACTTGCGGATGGTGTTCCGCGACAGGCCGGTCCGGCGGGCGATCGCGCGGATCGACAGGTGTTCCCGGAAATGCCAGCGCCGGATCACGCTCAACAACGCCATGTCCAACACTCCCGCTGCCCCCACCCAAAAGGCCGAGGCTAGCGTCCGAACATGGGTCAACTCTCAGTGGCAACTTCACCCCAAACCGGGTCGGTTCTCAGTGGCAATCAACAGTGCATTACGGCAAGACGCCCGAACCAGAAACGCCCTATCAGAAGGCCGCGCAGGTCTGGGACGATCGCATCGGCTCGGCCCGCGTCCAGGCCAAGAACTGGCGCTATATGGCCTTCGGCTCGCTCATCCTCTCGGCGGGCTTCGCTGGCGCGCTCGTCATCCAGTCGGCGCGCGGGACCGTCGTGCCGTGGGTTGTCCAGGTCGATAAGCTCGGCCAGGCGCAGAGCGTCGCTCCGGCCACGGCGGATTTCCGCCCCACCGACCCGCAAATCGCGTGGCATCTCGCCCGCTTCATCGAGCAGGTCCGCTCGATCCCCGCCGATCCGATCATCGTCCGCCAGAACTGGCTTCGCGCCTATGAGTGGACGACCGATCGCGGCGCAGGCGCGCTCAACGACTATGCCCGCACCAACGACCCCTTCACCAAGGTCGGCAAGCAGCAGATCGCTGTCGACGTCTCCAGCGTCATCCGCGCGTCACCGGATTCGTTCCGCGTCGCCTGGACGGAACGACGCTACGAGAACGGGCTGCTTTCCGCGACCGAGCGTTGGACCGCGATCCTCACCATCGCCGTTCAGCCGCCGCGCGACGCCGAACGGCTCAAGGCCAATCCCCTCGGAATCTATGTCAATGCGATTTCGTGGTCGCGGGAGATCGGCCAATGAAAGCGGCTTTCCGTAAATCCGTAGTCCCGGCTGTACTGCTGACCGCGACCGCATTGGCAGGCTGCGCCACCAACAAGCCGCCGTCGATCAGCTACGACGCCAGTGTGCCGCCGTTACCGGCCATTCCCGCTGCCGTCATCGATGACCGGCCGAAGCCGGTGCTGATCCCGCCGGCCTGGACGGTCGCACGCGGTGGCGAGACCGCCGGAACCCCGACCGGCCGCGTCGAGAACGCCAATGCCGCTGCCCGCGTGCAGCCGCGCCGCGAGGGCTATTTCAACGCCATTCAGGTCTATCCATGGTCGGAAGGCGCGCTCTATCAGGTCTATGCCGTTCCCGGTCAGATCACCGACATCGCACTGGAGCCGGGCGAAAGCCTGACCGGCGCGGGACCGATCGCGGCCGGCGACACGGCGCGCTGGATCATCGGCGATACCGAGAGCGGTTCCGGTGTCACGCGCCGCGTCCACATCCTCGTCAAGCCGACCCGGCCCGACATCACCACCAACCTGATCGTGACGACCGACCGGCGCACCTACATGCTGGAGCTGCGCTCCGGCGAGAAGCCCTACATGCCATCGGTCGCCTGGGCCTATCCGCAACCGCCGGCCAGCCAGCGTCAGAGCGTTCCGGCCACGCCGGTCATTCCGGCCGTGGCCGCCCGCAACTATCGCTACGGCCTGACCGCAACCGGGAATCCACCGTGGAAGCCGATCGCCGTCTATGACGATGGCCGGCATGTCTATGTCGAGTTCCCGCGCGGCATCGTGCAGGGCGAAATGCCGCCGCTCTTCGTCATCGGTCCCGAAGGCGAAGCCCAGATCGCCAACAGCCGCATCTATCAACACATCCTGATCGTCGATCGCCTGTTCGGCGCGGCCGAGCTGCGCCTCGGTGCCGGCGACCGCCAGCAGACCGTCAGGATCGTCCGCACCGACGGGAGGCCGTCATAATGACCGATACCGCGACCAATACCGAATCCAGTCCCCCCGTCGCGCCGATGCGGCTTCGCGCCGAACCGCCGCGCGTCACACGCCTGTCGCGCAAGATGCTCGCGAGCGCCGCCGCCATAGCCCTGGTCGGGATCGGCGGCGCGCTGATCTACGCTCTTCAGACCCCTGGTCCCGGCGATGGCGGGGAAGAACTCTATTCCACCTCGAACCGGCAGACTGCCGATGGTCTCTCGGGCCTGCCGCGCGACTATACCGGCCCGATCCTTGGGCCGGCGCTTCCCGGCGATCTCGGCCGCCCCATCTTGAGCGGACAGAACGTCGGCCAGCCGGTCCCTTCGCCCGTTGTGCCAATTCCTGGCGTCGACGAGGCCGAGCAGCGCCGCCGTGCCGAAGAGGAAGCCGCACGCCTCAGCACGGTTTTCTTCCAGTCGCGAGCCGCAACGCCTGCGGCAATCGCCGCGCCGACGCCTGGTCTCACCGGCTTCGATATGACCAGCCAACCGGGACAGCAGACCGCACAGGATAAACAACTCGCCTTCCTCAACGCCGCGGCTGACCGGCGCACGGTCACACCCGATCGCGTGACGCCGCCAGCGTCGCCCTATGTGCTTCAGGCCGGAGCCGTGATCTCCGGCGCGCTCATCACCGGCATCCGCTCCGATCTTCCCGGCCAGATCATCGCCCAGGTCACGGAGCCGATCTATGACAGCCCCACGGGGCGCATCCTGCTCGTGCCGCAGGGGACGCGGATCATCGGCCAGTACGACGCCAACGTGCAGTTTGGCCAGCGCAGGGTCTTGCTCGTCTGGAACCGGCTCATCATGCCGAATGGCCGCTCGATCGTTCTCGAACGCCAGCCTGGGACCGATACACAGGGCTATGCAGGGCTTGAGGATGGCGTCGACTATCACTGGTGGGATCTCGCCAAGGCCGCCGGCCTCTCGACGCTGCTCTCGGTTGGAGCCGAGCTTGCCGTCGACGATCAGGACCGGCTCCTGCGCGCCATCCGCAATGGTGGCCAGGACACCATCAATGACGCCGGCCAGCAGATCGTCCGCCGCCAGCTCAACGTCGCGCCGACGCTGACCATCCGGCCGGGCTTCCCGGTCAGGATTGTGGTGACGCGCGATCTTGTCCTCGAACCCTTCAGGAACTGATTATGAGCAAGCTGAAACTCGGCCCTATCGCCGACGACAAGCCCATCAAGGCGACGGTAGAGCTGCCCGCCGACCTCCATCGCGATCTCGTCGCTTATGCCGAGGTGCTGGCCCGCGAGACGGGCCAGCCCGCCGCTGATCCGATGAAACTGATCGTGCCGATGCTCGAACGGTTTATTGGAACTGATCGCGGCTTTGCAAAGGCCCGTCGCCAGATGGTGGCGGGTCAGGCCGGTTCATAGGCATCACGGCCTGACGCTTCGACTGCACCTTCGCGATACTGATGAAACGTCGGAGCGCCGGATTATCGTTCTTGGGCGACCACACGGCCGAGAAGGGAAGCACCTCCCCTATAATCGGCCGATAGCAGATACCCGGTATCTGGGTGGCCGTCGTCGCCTCGCTGGTCACTGTCAGTCCGGTCCCGAGACCAACCATGGTGAGCAGACTGTCACGGCCGACAAATTGCGACTCGATACGCGGATGGTGCCCGAGGCTGCCGACATGCTTCACGAGATAATCGTGGATCTCCTGGCCGGGTGCCGAATCCATCACGATGAATTTCTCGTGGACGATTTCGTGCCAGCTCACTTCGTCCTTCCCGGCCAGCGGGTGTGAGTCCGGCAGCACCACGAACACGCGCTCGTTCCACAGATGATCGACCTCGCATTGAGGCCACTCATGCGTGCCGGTCAGAAAGGCGACGTCGAGCCTGAACTGCCGGATGGCCGCAACGTGCTCGGCCGGGTTCCCATCCAGAACCTGGAACTCCACGCCCTCATGCTGCTCATGAAACGACTTCAACAGCTCCTGCAGGAACCCCGACGAAAGCGAGGAAAAGATGCCAATGCGAAGATGGCCGTCCTTCACACGGCCAACCGCATTCACGATCTTGGCACCTTCGCCGAGGTTGCGAATGATCTGGCGCGCGCGCTGGAGGAATCGCCTGCCAGCGACGGTGAGATGCACACCGCCGCTGTGACGGTGGAAGAGGGACGCGCCGAGGCGGTCTTCAAGATCGCGAATGCGGCGACTGATGGCGGACTCCTGCACCCCTATAACATCCGCAGCCTTGCGGAAGCTGCCATGCTCCGCAGCGGCTACAAAATAGCGCAAATGACGAATTTCAATGCCGAGATTGTGCGTCACCACTTGCTTTAAGACTTCGCGGGTGAGACCGGCTCAGCAACGGGGCGCCTGTCAGCTTCCTTCTCGCCGATCTTCAAGATGGAGCGTCTTCGGCAAGATGCCGACTCACATATATTTCTTGAATCTATAGTCTCAGACACCATCCCTCACTTCCTTAGGGGGCGACCAAGAGTGCTTCACTGAACATAGATTCCAGTCAGGACCAAATAGGATTTCGATAGTGTATGACAGCGATTTTTGTAGTAATCTCATAGGGATGTTTGGGCGCATGCCAGAACGAACCAGGATGGCTGAGGAAGCCTGACCCAAAAGGAACTCGCCTCCTTGCGGCATCGCCGAAGCTCGCGCCGTCTGGGACAAGCGACGTTGCTCGATCAAACGGGGGTTCAGGTCAACTACAGCAATGGCCATTTCAGCGCCTCCGTATCGTTAAACGACGGATTCTATTCGGAAAAATACAATTTGGCATCAGGCCTGGTGTCCTATGCGGCGACCCCTTCCAGCACGATCACCTTGGTCGCGGCAGGAAATCTGTCGGATACCGATAAAACCGGCGCCGCCACGCCATTGGGCCGCATCCTGCCCGTGCCGCTGGGCACCTGCATCATCGGTGAATATGACAATGGGGTCGGTACGATGCGCTCATTCCGACCGATTGTTACAGGACTCGAGCAGAGCTGCGGTAAAGCCGAGGCCCGTAAAAAGGAAGGTGCTGGTGCGGTCGCTCGCGTCGGAAATCCTGCTATTCGGCAGGCGACATCTTCCGAAGAGTGCCGTCCTTCAGCACAAACTGATGGTATATTGCCATGAGCGCGTGCAGACCCGCCAGGGCAAGAAGCACGGTTCCACCGGTGCTATGGAGTTCTGCGATGAGGCCTGGGGGTTGCTGAACGGGCGCCGTAAGCGCTGGCAGCGTCACTCCGAGCACCGTAACCGGAATGCCCAGCGCCGAGGCGGCATACCAGCCCGAGATCGGCATGGCGAAGAGAAACGCATAGAGCGTCGCATGTCCGGCTTTGGCGGCGAACCGCAACAGGGCCGGGTTGCGAGGATCGGCCGGCGGAGTGCCGCCAGCCAGGCGGGCGATGAGACGCGACACGACAAGGACCAGCACGGCGAGGCCGAACGCAAAATGCCATATCGGCGGGTTCTGTAGAATCTTTGGCCCGCCCTCACTGAGGAGCCAGGCGATCAACACGCAGAGCGCCGTCAGCCAATGGAGGACGATCATGATTTTCGAATAATGCTGAACGACAGGTTTTTCCATTTGTCTTTCCACCGAATTGTTGTTCAGTCCCATAGACTGTGCCAAGCTGACGCCAATCTGAAGACGTCACCAGAAAGCCAAGGGGATCACGCGACAGTACCGAAGACGGCGCCGATTGCCGCTGTCAGGCCCATTGCGAATGCGCCCCAGAACGTCACCCGAATCGTCGGTTTCAGGATGCCGGCGCCACCGGCCCTGGCGCCGATCGTGCCGAGAAGCGCGAGGAACACCAGGGAACCGATGGACACGATCGGGAGCAGCAGATTGGCCGGTGACACGAGAACGAGGATCAGCGGCGCTGCCGCGCCCACGGAAAAAGTCGCTGCCGATGCGAGTGCTGCCTGAACGGGGCGAGCGGTGGTGATCTCCGAGATGCCAAGTTCGTCGCGGGCATGGGCGCCCAAAGCGTCTCTCGCCATCAGTTGGCTGGCCACCTGCCGGGCAAGTCCGGCCTCCACTCCACGAGAGACATAGATCTGGGCAAGTTCCTGTTGCTCGAAATCGGGATCCTGCACCAGTTCCTGCTTTTCACGGGCGAGATCGGCCCGTTCGGTATCGGACTGCGAGCTGACGGAGACATATTCGCCCGCCGCCATTGACATGGCGCCAGCGACCAGGCCCGCTACCCCCGCCAGCAGGATATTGCCCTGGGCCGACGCCGCCGACGCCACCCCCAATATCAGGCTGGCTGTCGAAATGATTCCGTCATTCGCCCCGAGCACAGCGGCTCGAAGCCATCCGATTCGGCCGACAAGGTGTTTTTCAGTGTGTATACGGCTCATTGGTCAATCTGACTCCGTTGAGTAAGAAAAAGCGTTGCAATACATGCATGCCAAGCACGCGAAGGTGCCAATCGCAGCATGTACCTGATGAAGACGGGCCGCCGGCCATCCGGCGCAGTCTGTGCCGGCCGTCCTGCTGCATTCTACGGCCATGTGAGCACCGCCTCGAAGCCGCTGTCTCTACCTGACGGCGGAGATCGAAGGATCAAGCGCCCGCCGGCCTGATCCATGATTGAGCGGACGATCGACAGGCCGAGGCCGGTGCCCTGTGCCGACGTCGTCCCACGGCTAAAGGGCTCGGCGATCCGGGCCAGGACATCGGCGGGGATCACCGGCGCTGAATTGACAACGCGGACTTGCCGCCCCGGACCAGCGATGACTTCGACCGGTGCATCCGGCGCTCCGTGGATCAGGGCGTTGTGAATGAGATTGTGCACGGCGATCGCAAAGGCGTCGAGATTGATCGGGCCTTCCAGTTCCAGTTCATCCGGCATCTCGAGCGTCACGCGTGATTTCGTGCCCGATGCAGAGTGAAAGTCCCTGATGACCAGTCGCAAGGCCGGAAGAAGGTCTTCTTCGGTTTCGGCCCGCGCGAAGCCGGCGTCGAGGCGGGAGAGCTGCAGGAGCTTTTCCGAAAGCTGGGCCAGGCGCCTCAGCGAGAACTCGACTTCCTTGACGCGCAGGCCTACCGGCTGATCGTGGAGCTCGATCGCCAGTTGCTGGGTTTGCGCCAGGGCGCCGGCAATCGGCGTGCGCAGTTCATGGGCGCTAGAGGCAGCGAAAGCCCGCTCGGCATCGAGCGCGGCGCGCAGCCGTTCAAGCAGGCTGGCGACGGCCTCGGCGATCGGCGCGAGCTCCGCCGGCTGGTCATCCGTCACCAGAGGCGAGAGATTTTGGCTGTTCCGCTCCGAAATGTCCTGCGTCAGGCGCCTGACCGGCCGCATGGCCAGACGGATTGCGATCCAGATACCGCCCGCGATCAGCGGAATAAGCCCCGCGAGCGGCCACAACAGCGCAGCAAGCGCCCCCTTGAGGGCGGTGATGCGTTGTTCGGTGCGTTCGATGAGAACGATGGAGAAGCCGGAGCGCCGATCGGTTCGCGAGAACAGTCGCTTGCCTTCAAAAGATGAAAACCCCTGGATGATCGGTACGCTCATGACATCGCGCGGCGCATCGTCGGCGCTGACGACGAGATTGCGGTCGCGGTCGAGAACGAAATAGGTGAAATATCCTTCGTCCACGTCGATATCGAGCTCACGGACGCGCTGCCTGCCGTGCTCGGCGGATTCCCTCGTTTCATGCACGACCAGCGGCAGAAGGCGGAGCGCTCCCTGTCTCAAGGTTTCGTCGAACGCCTCGTTAAGCTGCCTGTACATGACCGTACCGGCGATTGCCGCGGCGCCAAGCCACAGCAATGTCGTACTGAGCGTAAGACCGACGGCCAACCGCCAGGCGATCGAGGTGCGGGCCATCCTCAACCTTCGATCCTGTAGCCGAGCCCGCGGATCGTCGTCATAAAGTCGCGCCCGAGCTTCTTGCGCAATCGACTGATATAGACCTCGACAGCATTGCTCTCGATCTCGGCGCCGAATTCGTAGAGTGAATCCTCGATCTCGCTGCGGGTGACGATGGCGCGGCGATCGCGGACGAGACGTTTCAGGACGGCCCATTCGCGTGCGGTAAGCGCAACCTCCTCGCCGGAGACGACGATCAGCTTTCGGGCGAGATCGATCGATACGGCGCCGATCCTGAGCACGGGGTTGGGGTTGCCGGCGTAGCGACGGGCGACCGCCGTGATCCGGGCGGTCATTTCGCTGAGATCGAATGGCTTTATGAGATAATCGTCCGCGCCCGAGTTCAGGCCCTCGATACGCACCGCGACCTGATCCTGGGCTGTCGTAATGATGACGGGAACGGGGTTCTGCTCGGCGCGCAGTTTGCGCAACAGGTCGAGCCCGCGACCATCCGGCAGGGCGAGATCGAGCAAGATCAATTCATAGTCGACGCTGGTGAGGGCCAGGCACGCATCATCGATCCGCCGCATCCAGTCGACACCATGGCCATGTGAGGCGATGTGGTCGCGAATGGCGGCACCGAGTACATGGTCGTCCTCGATCAACAAGACGCGCAAAATCATCTCCGTTCAGCCTGTGGCGCAAAGTGGTCCGCGAACCTGACGTGGATCTGAATATTTGTCCCGCAAATCTTCAGATCCACGTCAGATCGGCATTGTCTATTCGGTGCATCGAAACATCGGCTGGAAGAAGACATGAAGAAGCTCGCATTCGCCCTGTTGCTCACGACGTCGATCGTCGCACCCGGGCTCGCCCTGGCGCGGCCCGCGACCATCGCCATCCAGATGGCGCCCTATCAGGGACCAGGAGCCTATCTCGCCATCTATGTCGTCGGGCCGGATGGAAAATACCAGTCCACACTCTGGGTTGCCGGCGAGAAGCCCAAATACCAGAGGCACCTGCGCGGCTGGTCGCGGGCTTACTCGACCTCTGGCGGCAGCATCGACGCCATTACCGGTGCCAGCGTCGGTAGCGGACGGACGTTGAGGATCGACGTCGATCTTGCCGACGCGTTGATCGACGCCGGCTACGAGATCCGTGTCGACAGTGCGGTCGAAGACGGCAGCGACTATTCGGGCGACGCCGTGGCGCCGCTTCGCAGTGGCGGCTCAGGCACAACCGTCCGCGGGACCGGCTACGTCGCTACGTTCGCCGTCAAGATGTGACGCCTTCATCCAAGGATTGACGATGCTCCGCCGTGTCCATTCCATCGCGGGACTGGCTGCCGCATGCCTGATCGGCTTCCTGGCCGTGACTGGTGCGCTCCTGTCCTTCGAGCCTGCCATCGATGCGTGGCCTGCGACCGCGATCCCATCAACGGGTATCACGGTCGCCTATACGGCCGGCGCGGTGGCGGCCCGTTTCCCGGATGTCGAACGCCTGGTGCGGTCGGCCTCCGGCAATCTGGTCGCCTATCATGGCTCAAACGGAAAACAGGGTGCGGATTATGTCGATCCGCAGACGGGCGTCGGCCTCGGCCCCTATGAGCGATCCGCGTTTTTCGGCTTCGTGACGGAACTGCACCGGTCGCTGTTCCTCAAGACGGGAGGGCGAGCGATCGCGGGGCTTGGGGCGCTGGCGCTGCTGATTCTCTCGATCTCAGGTCTTGTTATGACCGCCGCGCGGCTTGGCGGATGGTTGAGGCTCCTTGTCGCGGCCCGCGGAACGGTCGGCCAGCGGCTGCATGTCGATGCGGGCCGCGCGATCGTGCCAGCGCTGCTGCTGACCACCGTGACCGGCCTCTATATGACGCTCGCCACGTTCGGGATCGTCCCGGAAGGAGGTGGCGACCTGGCAGCCTTTCCGGCCGGTGTCGACGGCGGGACGCCGGCACCGGTGGCAAGGCTCGCGGCGTTGCGCGCCGTCGATCTGTCTTCGCTTCGGGAACTCGTCTTTCCGGTAGAGGGCGACGCCACCGACGTTTTCACCATCACCACCGACAAAGGCCAAGGTTACATAGATCAGGCGACCGGAGCCATGCTGTCGTTCCAGCCGAACAGTACGGCGCAGACCGTCTACGAGACGATCTACAGGCTCCATACCGGCCAGGGTCTGTGGTGGCTCGGCCTGCTGCTCGGCGCTGCCGCCACGGCTGTGCCGGTGATGGCGGTCAGCGGCATCGTGATCTGGTGGAAAAGGTGGCGCGCCTTTCCGAGGTTGCGTCGCAATGTAGCGGCGCAAGGCGCGGACACCGTCATTCTGGTCGGCAGCGAGGCAAACGCGACCTGGGGCTTCGCGGCCTGCCTGCACGAGGCCATGACCCAGGCCGGGCACCGCGTCCATACCGCCACCCTGAACCGGTTCGCCTCGTCCTACCCGAAAGCGCAACGGCTGTTCATCCTGACGGCCACCTATGGCGACGGAACGGCACCGGCCTCCGCCAACCGTTTCCTGGACCGGCTGGCGAAAACGGATATTTCCCGTTGGCCGGAATTCGCGGTTCTCGGCTTCGGCGATCGGCAATTCCCGCATTTCTGCCGCTTCGCCACAGACGTCCAGGCCGCTCTGGAAGCCCGAGGCGCCCAGTCGTTGCAGCCGCTGGCGATGATCGACCGGCAGTCCTCGCAGGCGTTCGCAGAATGGGGCGATGCCACCGGATCCCATATCGGCGTACCCTTGACCTTGCGCCACGCGCCCCAGCGTCCCGCCACTTTTACGCTGACGCTGGCCTCGCGCATCGACTATGGCGCGGCGGTCGGTGCCCCGACGGCCGTGCTGCGCTTCGTCGCCGCCCCATCGACAGGACGCGAGAGCCATTCTCCTTTCGCTCGTTTCAAGCGCTCGCTGCCCTCATGCGAAGCCGGCGATCTCATCGGCATCGTTCCACCCGGCGACGCCAGCCCACGCTACTATTCGCTGGCGTCGGGCGCGCGGGACGGCTTCATCGAGATCTGCGTTCGCAAGCAGGCTGGCGGCTTGTGCTCCGGCTTCCTGCATGACCTTCAGCCGGGCGCCTCGATCCAGGCCTTCGTCAAGGCCAATCCGCAGTTCAGGCCCGCCCGAGGTAGAGCACCCGTGATCATGATCGGCGCCGGCACCGGAATCGCACCCTTCCTGGGTTTTATCCGAAACAATACCGGGCAGCGCGCGATGCATCTCTACTGGGGCGGTCGCGACCCGAAGTCTGATTTCCTCTACGCGGATCTCTTGTCGTGGTTCCAGAGGGACCGGCGCGTGACAAGACGCGTCACCGCGTTCTCCCGCGTGTCGGGCGGCAGCTATGTGCAGGACAGCCTTCGCGAGGATGCCAATACCGTTCGCGCCCTCCTCGCCCGCGGCGCGCAGATCCTGGTGTGTGGCGGCTCCGATATGGCCAAGGCCGTGCAAAGCACCATCGACGAGATCACCGCGCCGATCGGCGCCAGTGTCGCCACTCTGAAAGCGAAAGGGCGTTATGTCGAAGACAGTTACTGACGGTGACGAGACGGCCGAGTCCTATGACCAGACGAGCGGTTCTGGCAATATCTCTGCGCCCGCCGCTTGCCCGCAAAAGCGGTATGCCGTGAATGGTGTCACTATGGGAACGCGGTATGCGGCGGCCTTTTATGCGCCGGCGCAACTGGACGTGGCTCCAATCGAGACCGCGCTCCGGAATGCAGTGGGCACCGTGGACGATCAGATGTCGACCTGGAAGCCGGAATCGGATCTTTGCCGGTTCAACGCCGCGCCACCCGGCGTGTGGGTCGAGGTTCCGGCCGAATTGCTGGCCGTGGTCGAGGCCGGCCTGGCCATCGGCATGGCCTCCGGCGGCGCCTTCGACATTGGTGTCGGCGACGCCGTCAACGCCTGGGGTTTTGGTCCCAGCGGAAGGGTTCCCGATTCCCAGCGTATCTTACGTGCGACGGCCGGGCCATCACTCCCGGCTTCGGCGACATTGGAAATCGACGTCGCGGGAGGATGGCTGCGCAAGCGCGCACCAGTTTCGCTCGATCTTTCGGGCATCGCCAAGGGCTTCGGTGTCGATCAACTTTCCGGTGTGCTCCAGCGGGCGGGCTTCCAGGATCATGTCGTTTCGATCGACGGCGAGATTCGCGCACATGGCCGCAAGGCAGACGGCACGCTGTGGCGGGTGGCGGTGGAGCAGCCGGATCGAACGGCGCGCACGGTCGCCCGGATCGTCTCCCTTTCAGATCGGGCGATCGCGACATCCGGCGACTACCGGCACCGGGTCGAACATGAAGGCGGAAGCGTCTCGCACACCGTCGATCCCCGGACGCGGCGCCCGGTCAGCAACGCTCTCGCCTCGGTCACCGTGCTGGCGTCGACATGCTGCGAGGCCGATGCCTGGGCGACGGCCTTGATGGTCCTCGGGGAGAGGCACGGTCCGGCGCTCGCGATCCGGAGAAACCTCGATGCGCTCTTTCTGATCCGCGAGGGCCGGACGATGCAGGAGATCACGACAGGCCGAAGCTGGCGGTGAGCCGCCAGCGGATCGATGCAGGACGTCAGGTGCCGCCTCTTTTCTTGCCACCCTGCCTGTCGCTGCGGATCGGGTCGGCCAGCAGCCGCAGCCCGTTCAGCACCACCAGCACCGTGCCGCCCTCGTGCCCCACCACCGCGAGTGGCAGGGGCAGGGCGAAGAACAGGCTTGAGGTGACCAACACCGCCATCGCCCCCATTGCGAAGATCAGGTTCTGCCGGATTACCGCCCGGGTGCGCCGCGCGAGTCTGCGGGCAGCAGCCAGACGCTCCATGTCGTCCGACAAGAGCGCCACATCGGCGGCTTGAAGCGCCACCTCGCTGCCGGCGGCGCCCATGGCGATGCCGACATCGGCCCGCGCCAGCGCCGCCGCATCGTTCACCCCGTCGCCGACGAAGGCCACCTTGCCGCGCGCGGCCAGTTCGCCCACCAGCCGAACCTTGTCCTGCGGCAGCAGGTCGGCATGGATATCCCCCGGCGCGAAGCCCAGTTCCGCGCCGATCCGCAGCCCTACCGGGCGGCGGTCGCCGGTCATCATCATGATCGTGCCCACGCCCGCCGCCCGCAGAGCCGCCAGCCCAGCGGCCGAGGTCTCGCGCGGGCGGTCGGTGACGCTGAGCGCCCCCAACACCTGCGTGCCCCGGCCGAGCCAGACTACCGTCTGCGTCCCGTCGGCGAGCGCTGCGAACTCCGGCGCGCGGATGCACGCGCGCATCCGCTCTGCCATACGCGGATTGCCGGCCCAGACCGGACCATCGAGTGTCATGCCAGTAACACCTTCGCTCGGGATGCTATGCACCTCGCCGACCAGGACGGGAGCAATGCCCCGTTCCCCTGCATGGCGGCGGATCGCGTCGGCGATCGGGTGTTCCGACTGTGCCTCCAGCCCCGCGATCAGCGCGAGGAACCCCGCCTCGGGGACAAGTGTCACGAACTGCGTCACCTCGGCCCGGCCGGTGGTCAGCGTGCCGGTCTTGTCGAAGGCGAAGATATCGACGACAGCCAGCGTTTCCAGCGCCGCACCGCCCTTGAACAACACGCCGCCCCGCGCCGCCGCAGCCAGCGCCGAAAGGATCGCGGCGGGCACCGAAATCACGATGGCACAGGGACTGGCCGCGACCAGCAGGGTCGCGGCGCGGTAAAGCGCGTCATGGATGCCCCAGCCCAGCCACAGGAAAACGATCAGCGCCAGCACCGACCCCGCCAGCACAGCCACGGTGTATCGCTGGCCGAACCATTCGCTGAACCGCTCGGACGGAGCGCGCGCGGTCTGCGCCTCGGTCACCAGCGCAATCATCCGTGCCACCGTGCTATCGGCGACGCCGTGCACGACCTCGACCGCCAGTACGCCGTCGAGATTCACCGTGGCCTCGAACACCTTGGCACCGGGGCGCTTGTGCACCGGCATGGATTCCCCGGTGATGGTGGCTTCGTCCAGCGATCCTTCTCCTTCGAGGATCAGGCCATCCACTGGCACCCGCGCGCCGGGGCGCAGCACCACCACCTCACCGGGGATCAGATCCGCGACTGCAACCTCGGCCACCCTGCCGTCAGCGCCCCGCCGGAGCGCGGTATCGGGGCGCAACGCCATCAGTGCCTCGACCGCCCGACGCGCCTTGCCCATCGCGCGATGTTCAAGCGTGGTGGACAGGCTGAACAGAGTCAGCAGCACCGCCCCCTCCAGCGCCGCGCCGACAGCGGCGGCAGCGAGCGCCGCGATGACCATCAGCAGGTCTATATCGAGCACCCGTTCGCGCCACAGCGCCGTCAGCGCCCGGCCTCCCGCCGGAACCCCGCCTGCAAGATAGACGAGCGCCAGCCCGGCGAAACCCCAGGGCCCTGGCGTCGCAAAGGCGTCGAATGCAGCCGAGACCATGCCTGCAAGTGTCAGACCGGTGAGCGCCGCCATCAGGCGATCGGAAGAAAGATCGAGTGTCATCTAGAACCCTGGCTTGCCGCGCTATACTGGCTATACCGCCAAGGCGGCAGTGGCTGGGTGGCAGAGTTTTCTGACAGCACGCTGAAAGGCGATTTGCCCGCTGTCAGCGTCGGTCAGTCACGTCGACGTCCCCCGGCCTTCGGACATGGTCAGATCAGGGAAAGCCCCGCGCCGGCCACTGCTGCAAACAGAACGACGATCCAGGGCGGGCATCTCCACGCCATCAGCGCCGCGAAACAGGTCAGCGCCAGGGCGAAATCCGGGGGCCCGAAGATCGCGCCGGTCCAGACCGGATCGTAAAGCGCCGCGCCGAGAATGCCGACCACTGCGGCATTGGCGCCCCGCATCAGCGCCTGCGCTGCCGGCCGCACCCGCAGGCTGTTCCAGAACGGCAGCACGCCCAGCAGCAGCAGGAAACCCGGCAGGAAGATCGCCACCAACGCCAGCGCAGCCCCGGCCAGACCGTTCGGCCATGGCCCGAGCACCATGCCGAGATAGGCGGCAAAACTGAACAGCGGCCCCGGCACTGCCTGGGCTGCGCCGTATCCGGCAAGGAAAGCATCGGGCGAGACCCAGCCGGGCGTCACGATCTCAGCCTCCAGCAGCGGCAGCACCACATGCCCGCCGCCGAACACCAGTGCGCCAGCGCGAAAGAAGGCATCGACCACCGCGAGAGCCTGCGACGGGATCAGCGCCACGGCGATCGGCAGACCTGCAAGCAGAACGAAGAACAGAATGAGCGCGATGACCCCCATACGCCGCGACACCGGGAAATGCAGCTCGCCTCCCAAAGCCCGCTCCCCGTTCCGGCACATCCAGGTCCCGGCCAGCGCACCCAGGACGATCGCGCCGACCTGCCCCGTCACACCGGGCAGGACGGTCGCTGCCAGCACCGCCGCCACCGCGATGCCGGTCCGCTCCCGGTCTGGACAGAGTGTACGTGCCATGCCCCAGACCGCCTGCGCGACGATCGCCACCGCCACGATCTTCAGCCCATGCAGCACACCAGCCCCGAGTGGCCCGGAAAACGCAGACGCCCCAAGCGCGAACAGCATGATCAGGATCGCCGAGGGCAGAGTGAAGCCAGCCCAGGCCGCCAACGCTCCCAACCTGCCGCCACGTAGAAGCCCGAGTGCGAAGCCGACCTGGCTCGACGCCGGGCCGGGCAGGAATTGGCACAGCGCCACCAGATCGGCATAGCCCCGGTCATCGATCCATTTGCGGCGGGTCACAAATTCCTCGCGGAAATAGCCGAGATGCGCGATGGGGCCACCGAAGGAGGTCAGACCGAGCTTGAGAAAGGCTGTGAGGACTTCACCGGATGTGCCTCTCGCGGCTGCATCGCGGCCAATCATCGACGTGTCGGTCATTTTCGCATCGCCTCTCCGGTAAATTCCCGCACCCGCTCCTTGGCCAGAGCCAGACCCGCTTTGCCTTTTTCGGTGATCGAATAGAGCTTGCGCACCGTCCGGCCGTCGCGCTCTTCGCGGGACAAGAGATATCCGTCCCGCTCCATCTTGTGCAGCATCGGATAAAGCGTACCCGGCGAGAGCCGATAGCCGTGGTTGGCCAGTTCATCGATCATCCACTGTCCGTAGATCTCGTGCTCTGCGGCGTGATGCAGCACATGCAGCCGCACCAGTCCTGAGAGCAGATCGTGATGCTCCAGCTTGTGGTCTTGCATTCGCTCCATCATATCGCTTTTCGTTATCGAATATCGTTTCATGAAATGCAAGCCGATACGTCCATGTCACCAAAACTTCATGAACGGCGGCGATTGGCCGCGATGGCTACTCGAACACTTTCCGCCTGGGCCCCGCGCCGCATCTCTGGACTCCAACTACAGTGGTCGATTGGCCGTCGCAAAGACATCCGACCAGCGATCACTCGCGCCCCTACAAAGGGAAAAACGGCCAGTGCAAAGAGAGCACCGAAAAAGGTGGCCTCATAAGGCAATGTCCTCTCGATCAGCTTGACACTAGCGTCGCTGAACGAGAAGGCCGCGAAAGACGCAAAACCGAGTGCGACGCCCTTCGTCGCAAGGTCCGAGTCACTGCGCTCGGAATCATCCGAAGACGAAGTGATCGACGAATTTGACATCGCGGCTTTACTTTGCCGCCGTGCGCTCGATCCAGTCGGCGAAAGCGTCCGTGAAAGTCTTCAGAAAGCTCCGTGTGCCCTCGTTGACAAGCTTTCCGTCCGCGTCGAGCAGGTCCCCAACCTTCGAGATGTAAGCTTCCGGCCGCTGCAGAGCCGGCATGTTGAGGAACACCAGCGGCTGCCGAAGATGGTGGTTGGCGCCGAAAGCGCCGAGCCCGCCGGGACTGACGCTGATGATGGCCGCCGGCTTGGCGTTCCAGGCGCTTTGACCATAAGGGCGCGAGCCGACATCGAGCGCATTCTTCAGTGCCGCGGGGACCGATCGATTGTATTCCGGCGTCACGAAGAGGATGGCATCGGCCTTTCGTATGTTCTCGCGCAGGCGCACCCAGAGCGCAGGTGGCGCGCCGACTACACCAGCCGGAAACGCTGGATGCCGCGCTGTCCGGTGTCGACACCCTGTTGCTGATCTCCTCAAGCGAAATCGACCAGCGCGCCGCATAGCACAGGAATGTCATCGATTCCGCTAGAAAGACCGGCGTAAAGTGGATCGTCTAGGTGAGTAGCTTCCCGCAAAGCCTCGGTTGCCCGACACTGGCGAAAATCGACCTCCTTGACGGTGGCTGACCCGCCGATTTCTAACCGCGAATAGCCGCCAACCCTACTACGACCGAAATACCCTTCCTGTTGGAAGGCTGTCACTACATGGTCGCTCGTGTAGCAGCGTGAGGCAATGCGCACAGGCGGTTCCGATAGTGATCGCGATTCCAGCTGGCAGACCGTTTCACGCTCCACCATCAGCAGAAGACCGGCAAGTTCACGCCGATGATAGGAGGACGGATGACAGACGGAAAATTTCTCACCGCTGAGGAAGTAGCGGAACGCTATCGCGGGGAGGTGTCTATAGGAACGCTGCGCAATTGGCGCGCGATGAAAATCGGACCTTCCTTCGTGAAGATCGGCAAAGCCGTGCTTTATCCCATCGTGGAGCTTGAAGCCTGGGACGAAACGAATAAGATTCATTGTCGTGCTTCGAAGCGATCCACCGGGAGCGACAGGGATCAGGTGTGAGGTCACGGACGATCAGAAAAACCGATCCCAATCACCGGCACCAATTCAGTGAACACATCAAAAAACACTGTAAAATCAATATCATATTGAATTACGTCGGACGTTCCACAACCACCCGAGCGGCGACCCGACGCCGAGCCGCGCCGATATCGAGATGACCGCCGAGATCCGACGGGCGGGCGAGGTCTTCGATGTCGTGGTGCATGACCACCTGATCGTCGGCAACGGGCGGCATCTGAGCTTCCGGCGGGAAGGGTTGCTCTGAGGCCGGAGGCGGCGCCTCACCACCGGGCGCGCATCAGGGCCAGGGCACGCGCCGCCCGGATGTCCATGTCCGAGCGGTCGTCGGTCAGCACCGGCTGGCCTTCCGCCAGCTCCCCGGTCTCCGAGAGCGTCGCCGCGAGGCGGCGCGCGGCCGATTGCGCGGCCGCCGGCGCCGCGTCCAGCCGGGCCCGGGCCTCGGCCGGCGCCACCGGCTCGGTCCAGGCCAGCAGGATGGCGTTGCCGCTGCCCGAGCGCGCCGCCAGTACGGCGGGGAAGGCGGCGCGCAGGCTGGCCGCCAGCGGGCCGGCGATGCTGTCGGGATCGCCGGCGCCGAAGACGTTCATCGCCACCACCCCGCCCGGCGCCAGCCGCGCGGCCACCAGCCGGAAGAACTCCACCGTCGCGACATGCGCCGGCACCTGCCCGGTGGCGTAGAGATCGATGACGATGACCTGATGCCGGGCGGGGTCGGCCGCCAGGACGCGCCGCGCGTCGCCATGCGTGACAGGAATGGCGAGGTCGAAATACGCTCGCCCCGCCGCCGTCACGCCGGGGTCGATCTCGACGCCCCGCAGGCGCCAGCCGGGCCAGGCCCGCCGCGTCGCGGTGATGGCGGAGCCGCCGGCGACACCGAGGAACAGCGCGCTGCCGCCCGGGGCGGCGCCCGGCCGCGCCAGGGCGGGGACGGCGGCCAGCAACTCCCAGTAGGAGCCGGTCTCGCCGCCATCATGCCGCCGGGCCGATTGCACGATGCGCGTCGTGTTCAGCATCAGGCTGCTGGTCTCGCGGTCGCGGCGGACCATGACGGTGTTGTAGGGCGTCTCGCGATAGAGGGCGAAGGCGGCCTGCCGCTGCTGTTCGGCCAGGAAGCCGGGCAGCAGCGGCGCCAGGGCGAGGGCGGCGCGCAGCGGGGGCAGGCCGGTGGCCAGGGCGGCCAGCGCCGCCACCAGCGCGGCCAGGGCGTAGCCTCCGGTCAGGCCGAGATAGGGGATGGCGAGGAAGGCGGCGAAGAAGGTGCCGCCGATGCTGCCCAGCGCCTGGCAGGCCGAGACCAGCCCCGAGGCGCGCGCCGCGCCCTCCAGCGGCGCCAGCCGGGCGACGCAGAGCGGCGAGGCGGCGGCGAGGGCGAAGGCGGGCGGGCCGATCAGCAGCATGGAGGCGCCGACCGCGCCCGCCAGCGGCCCCAGCGCGGCCTCGGCGCCGGCGGTGATGGCGCGGCCCAGCCAGGGGGTGAGGGCGGCGAGGCCGGCGGCGGCGCCGAGCAGCAGCGGCAGCGCCCTGGCGCCATCGGGGCGGGCGCCGAGCCGCCCGCCCACCACGTACCCGGCGGACATGAAGGCCAGGGCGGTGCCGATGATGGCGCCCCATTGATGGATGGTCTGGCCGAAGACCGGCGCCATCAACCGGCCATCGAGCATTTCCAGCGCCATGACGCTCCAGCCCGCCGCGAAGGCGGCGAAGCCGGTGACGAGGCGCTGGCGCCTCACGCCGCCCTCACCGGGTCGGCTTCGGCGGATCCTGGCTGTAGTCGTAGAAGCCGCGGCCGGCCTTGCGGCCCAGCCAGCCGGCCTCGACATACTTCACCAGCAGCGGGGAGGGGCGGTACTTGCTGTCGCCCATGCCCTCATGCAGTACCCGCATGATGGCCAGGCAGGTGTCGAGCCCGATGAAGTCGCCGAGCTGCAGCGGCCCCATCGGGTGGTTGGCGCCGAGCCTCATCGCCGCGTCGATCGAGCGCACGTCGCCGACGCCCTCCTGCAGCGCCTGCACCGCCTCGTTGATCATCGGGACCAGGATGCGGTTGACGATGAAGGCCGGGTAGTCCTGCGCTACCGCCGTGGTCTTGCCGAGCGTGGCGGCCAGCGCCGCGACGGCCTCGAAGGTCTCGTCCGAGGTGGCGATGCCGCGGATGATCTCGACCAGCTTCATGACCGGCACCGGGTTCATGAAATGCATGCCGATGACCCGCTCCGGCCGGTCGGTCGCGGCGGCCAGGCGGGTGATCGGGATCGAGGAGGTGTTGGAGGCGAGGATGGCCGCGGGCTTCAGCACCGGGCAGACCGACCGGAACAGGGAGAGCTTCAGCTCCTCCTTCTCGGTCGCCGCCTCGATGACGATGTCGCAGTCGGAGAAGAGGGACATCTCGGTGCCGGTGCGGATGCGGCCGAGCGCCGCATCCTTGTCCGCCCCGCTGAGGCCGCCCTTGGCGACCTGCCGGTCCATGTTCCTGGCGACGGTCGCCAGCGCCTTCTCCAGCGCCTCCGCCTTCACGTCCAGCAGCGCGACGGAGAGGCCCGCCAGGGCTGCCACATGGGCGATGCCGTTGCCCATCTGGCCGGCGCCGATGACGCCGACCGAGCGGATCTCCGTCACGCCCATGCCTCAGCCGAGCTCCTGTTCGAGTTCGGGGAGGAGCTTGAAGAGGTCACCGACGAGGCCGTAGTCGGCGACCTGGAAGATCGGTGCCTCCTCGTCCTTGTTGATGGCGACGATCACCTTGCTGTCCTTCATGCCGGCCAGGTGCTGGATGGCGCCGGAGATGCCGACCGCGATGTAGAGCTCGGGCGCGACGATCTTGCCGGTCTGGCCCACCTGGTGGTCGTTCGGCGCGTAGCCGGCATCGACCGCGGCGCGGCTGGCGCCGATCGCCGCGCCCAGCTTGTCGGCGATGCCCTCCAGCAGGTGGAAGTTCTCCGCCGAGCCCATGGCGCGGCCGCCGGAGATCACCACGCGGGCCGCGGTCAGCTCCGGCCGCTCGCTCTGCGCGATCTCGGCGCTGACGAAGCGCGACACGCCCGGATCCTCCGCCGCCGGCGCCGTCTCGACCGCGGCCGAGCCGCCCTCGGCGGCCACCGGGTCGAAGGAGGCGGCGCGGACCGTCAGCACCTTCCTCGCATCCGAGGTCCTCACCGTCGCCAGCGCGTTGCCGGCATAGATGAAGCGGCGGAAGGTGTCCGGCCCCTCGACCCCGGCGACATCGGTGATCACCTGCACGTCGAGCAGCGCCGCGACGCGCGGCATGATGTTCTTGCCGAGCGCGCTGCCCGGCGCCACCAGATGGTCATAGCCCGGCGCCAGCGCCACCAGCAGGGCGGCGGCGGGCTCGGCCAGCGCGTGCTCATATGCGGCGCCATCGGCCTGCAGCACCTTGGCGACGCCGGGCAGCCGGGCCGCGGCCTGGGCCGCCTCGGCGCCGAGGGCCAGGACATGCACGTCGCCGCCGATCTGCGCCGCGGCGGCCACGGCGCAACGGGTCGGCTGGCTGACGGTCGCGCCGGTGCTGTCGGAAAGGACAAGGACGGCCATGCTCAGATCACCTTCGCTTCGGTCTTCAGCTTGGACACCAGCTCGGCCACCGAGCCGACCCTGACGCCAGCCTGGCGCTTCGGCGGCTCCTCGACCTTCAGCACGGTGAGGCGCGGCGTGACGTCCACACCGAGATCCGCCGCCTTCAGCGTCTCCAGCGGCTTCTTGCGCGCCTTCATGATGTTGGGCAGCGAGGCGTAGCGCGGCTCGTTCAGGCGCAGGTCGGTGGTGACGATCGCCGGCAGCGTGAGCTGCACCGTCTCCAGCCCGCCATCGACCTCGCGCGTCACCGTCGCGCCCTCCGCCGACAGCTCGACCTTGCTGGCGTAGGTGCCCTGGCCCCAGCCAAGCAGCGCCGCCAGCATCTGGCCCGTCGCGTTCATGTCGTCGTCGATCGCCTGCTTGCCCATCACGACCAGCTGCGGCTGCTCGCGCTCGACCAGCGCCTTCAGGATCTTGGCTACCGCCAGCGGCTCCGTGCCCTCGGCCTCCACCAGGATGCCGCGATCCGCCCCCATCGCCATCGCCGTGCGCAGCTGCTCCTGCGCCTGCGCCGGTCCCACGGAAACCGCGACGATCTCCGTCACCGCGCCCTTCTCCCTGAGACGCACCGCCTCCTCGACCGCGATCTCGTCGAAGGGGTTCATCGACATCTTCACGTTCGCCGTCTCGACGCCCGTGCCGTCCGCCTTCACGCGGACCTTCACATTGTAATCCACCACCCGCTTGACGGGGACGAGGAGCTTCATCGCCTGACCGTGTCCTGCTTCCTGGAGTTTGAGCCTGTTGAGCCGGGGCTGCACCGGGCGGCCGCCCCGAAGATGCGGACCACCCCTTGCCGCCGCCGCCGCCTCTCTCGGGGCGGGCATTCTGCGTTGCGGCGCGGAGCCTAGGCGTGCGCTCCGTATCAGGCAAGGTGAGGCAGGGCAGGGCGGGTCCCGGCGGGCCCGTCCGCCGGGGCGGATTGAAGGACCCAGGGCCTCCCTGACCACCGATCCGGCCTATCCGCGCATGCTCCAGACCAGGGCCAGGAAGAGCGCGATGGACAGGCCCTGCAACACCACGCGCCAGCGCATCAGGCGGTTCGAGCGGGCGCCGGCGGCCGCGCCCCCGTCACGCCCCAGCCCCGCCATGCCGGCGAACAGGACGCCGAGGGTGGCCAGCATGGAGAGGCCGAGCAGGATGGACAGGAAAACGGTCATCCGCAGCACATAGCGCCGCCGGCGCGGGGCGCAAGGCATGCCATGCCGGCCCCGGAGGTTGACGCGAGGGAACGCTTCGGCTTGGCCTCGCAGCCATGCGCCTCCCGATTCCGCTGACGCTGCTGCTCGCCCTGCTCCTTCTGCCGCTGCCCGGCCTCGCTCCGGCGGCCTGGGCCCAGCCGGCGCCTGCCGCATCGGTGCCCGCCCAGCCGGCGCCCGCCCCGCCGCCTGCCTCCCCGGCGGTGGCGCCGGCCGAGATTCAGCGGCTGCTCGCCCTGCTGCGGGACGAGGCGCGGCGGCAGGAGCTGATCCGCACCCTGGAGGCCCTGTCCGCGGCGGCCCCGGCCCCGGCGCAGCCGGGGGAGGGGGCTCCCCCCGCGGCCGCCCCTGGTGCGGCCCCTGGTGCCACCCCTTCGGCCGAGGCGCCCCCGGCCAATGCGGCGGCGGCGGCGGTGGAGCAGCTCCTGGCGCCCGACACGCTGGGCGGCCAGCTTCTGCAGGGCCTCTCCCGCCGCCTCCACTGGCTCTCGGAGCAGGTGGTCGGCGGCGTGCAGACGGTGGCCGACCTGCCCGCCCTGATCTCCTGGTTCTCGTCCCTGGCCTATGATCCGGTGACCCGCGCCCGGGTGGCCGACGCCTCCTGGAAGTTGGCCCTGCTCTTCGGCCTCGGCCTGCTGGCCGAGATGCTGGCGCGCCGCGCCACCGCCCGGCCGTTGCGCGCGCTGGAGGCCCGGGCGACGGGACCCCGGCCGAAGCTGCCCGTCCTGCTGCGCCGGCTGCCGCTGGTGCTGGGGCGGCTGCTGCTCGACCTGGCGCCGGTGGCCGCCTTCGCCCTGCTCTCCTACGGGCTGATCGGCGCGGTACAGCCGCTGCCCACCACCCAGCTCGTGCTGCTGATCGCCAACAACGCCTATATCGCCTGCCTTCTGCTCGGCCTGCTGTCGCGCCTGGCCCTCGCCCCCGCCGTGCCGGGCCTGCGCCTGCTGCCGGTCTCGGACGAGACCGCCGCCTATGTCGACCTCTGGCTGCGCCGGCTCTGGGTCATCCTGGTCGGCGGCTATGCCCTGGCCGAGGCCGGGCTGCTCCTCGGCCTGCCCTGGGGCGCCTATGATGCCATCCAGCGCCTGTCGCACCTGGTCATCTCCATCGCCCTCGGCGTCATGGTGCTGCAGAACCGCGTGGCGGTGGCGCGGGTGCTGCGCGCGCCGCCGCTGCGCCCGGGGGACCAGCCGCACCGCGCCCGCGCCGCCGCCCGCCGCTTCCGCGACGGCCTGGCCGAGATCTGGCACATCCTCGCCATCCTCTATCTGCTGGCCTTCTGGGCAGTCTGGGCCCTGCAGATCGAGCACGGCCTCTACCGCCTGCTGCGCGCCAGCCTGCTGTCCCTGCTGGTGCTGGCGGGCGCCAGGGGCCTCGACCTGCTGCTGCGCCGGGCGCTCTCGGGCAGCCTGCGGGTGGCGCCCGGCCTGACCGGCCGCTACCCGGCGCTGGAGAGCCGCGCCAACCGGTACATGCCGCTGGCCAAGGGCGCCATCTCGGCCGGGCTGACGCTGCTTGTGCTGATGATGCTGATGGAGGTCTGGGGCATCGGGTCCTTCGCCTGGTTCGCCCCCGGCGCGCTGGGCAACCGGGTGCTGCGCTCGCTCGCCTCGGTGGGCTTCACCGCGCTGATGGCGGCGCTGGTCTGGGAGGCGATGAACCTGGCCATCGAACGCCATCTGGAGCGGCTCTCGCGCGATGCCGATGCCGCGCGCAGCGCCCGGGTGCGCACGCTGATGCCGATGCTGCGCACCACGCTGCTGGCCGTCATCCTGCTCTTCGTCGCCTTCAACCTGCTGACCGAGCTCGGTGTGAACGTGGCGCCGCTGCTGGCCGGCGCCGGCGTCATCGGCCTGGCGCTGGGCTTCGGTTCGCAGAAGCTGGTGCAGGACGTCATCACCGGCATCTTCCTGCTCTTCGAGGACGCCATGGCGGTGGGCGACGTGGTCGATCTCGGCGGCAAGTCGGGAGTGGTGGAGCAGCTCTCGATCCGCTCGATCAAGCTCCGCGCGCTGGATGGCAGCCTGCACATCATCCCCTTCAGCGCCGTCAACGGCGTGACCAACATGACGCGGGACTTCTCCTTCGCCCTGCTCGACGTGCAGGTGGCCTACAAGGAGGACACCGACCGGGTGGTGGAGGCGCTGCAGGGCCTCTGCCAGGAGATGCGCTCGGAGGCGAAGTGGGGGCTGGTGATCCGCGACGCCATGGAGGTGCTCGGCGTCAATCAGCTCTCGCCCGACGGGCCGGTGATCCGCGTCCGGATCAAGACCGAGCCGCTGGAGCGCTGGAACGTGATGCGCGAGATGAACCGCCGCATCAAGCGGTGCTTCGACGAGCTCGGCATCGAGATCCCGGCGCACCGGCAGAAGCTGATGATGGAGCCCGGCGGGGCCTTTCCATCGCCGCCGGGCCGGCCGGCCTGAGGCGCCCATGCCAATGGCGGGGATCAGCCATGCACGATCCCCGCTGGCGGTTCGGCTTGCCAGCACCGGCGCGCCAAACCTATCCTCCTGGCATGTGCTGCACCGGCCCCTTCGGGATCGTCATTAGCGGCCCGGCCGCCTGAGCGCCCTGCGGGGGGCAGCGGCCGGGACAGCCCCGCGCACCCTCCGATCCGAACGCTCCGGAAGCCCCTCTCCCATGTCCGATTGTCTGTCTCCGCTCACCGCCGCCCGTTTCACCGTGGTCGCCGAGGCCTATCCCGGCCTGCTCTCCCGCGTGCTGGAGCCCTTCGCCAGGCGCGACCTGACGCCCGACCGCTTCCGCTCGCAGCGCGAGGGCGCCCTGTTGCGCACCGAGATCGCGCTCGACGCCATGCCGGTCGAGATGCTGCACCTCGTCGCCGGCAATCTGGGCCAGATCGTCGGCGTGATCCGCGTCGAGGCGATGGAAGGCCGCCACATCCGGCTGGTGGCCTGATCCCCCGCTTTTCAGGGACCCCGCTTTTTAGTGGACCTCTGGCAGGCGGCGCGGCGGCGCATCACAATGGGAGCATCATGGCCGCTCCGCTCCCCGCCCCCGATCCCGCCTCCGACCCCTCCTTCGCCGAGCTGATCGCGGCGAGGCCCGCCCTCTCCGCCCATGCGATGGACGGCCTGATGCTGGAGGAGGTGCCGCTCGCCCGCATCGCCGCCGAGGCCGGCACGCCTGTCTGGGTCTATTCCGCCGGCACGCTGCGCCGCCGCTACCGCGCGCTGCGCGCCGCGCTGGAGGGCGCCGGATTGCGCGCCGGCATCCATTACGCCACCAAGGCGAACGACAACCAGGCGGTGCTGCGGGTGCTGGCCGCCGAGGGGGCCGGGGCGGACATCGTCAGCGCCGGCGAGCTGCGCGCCACCCTGGCCGCCGGCATCCCGGCCTCGGCCACGGTCTTCTCCGGCGTCGGCAAGACGGCGGAGGAGATCCGCTTCGCGCTCGGGCAGGGCATCTACCAGCTGAACGCCGAGAGCGCCGAGGAGATCGCCATGATCTCCGCCATCGCCGAGGGCATGGGGCTGCGCGCCCCGGTGGCGCTGCGGGTCAATCCCGATGTCGATGCCCGCACCCATGCCAAGATCACCACCGGCAAGGCGGACAACAAGTTCGGCATCGCCTATGAGGACGCGGCCGGGCTCTATGCCCGCATGGCGGCGCTGCCCGGCATCCGGCCGATCGGCATCGCCACCCATATCGGCAGCCAGATCACCGAGGGCATGGCGGCCTATCGCGCCGCCTATGCCCGGCTTGCCGAGATGATCCGTGGCTTCCGCGCCGCCGGCCTGCCGGTCGAGCGCGTCGATTGCGGCGGCGGGCTCGGCATCCCCTATCGCGACGAGCCGGCGCCCTCGCCCGAGGCCCTGGCCGGCGTCATCCGGGCGACGCTGGGCGATCTCGGCCTGCCGGTGATGCTGGAGCCGGGCCGCTGGATCGCCGGCCCGGCCGGGCTGCTGCTGGCCTCGGTGGTGCTGCAGAAGCAGGGGCGGGGACGGCGCTTCCTGGTGCTGGACGCCGCCATGAACGACCTGATCCGCCCCGCCATGTACGAGGCCTGGCACGGGCTCCTGCCGGTCTCGCCCCGCCGGTTGCAGGCGGCGCTGGCGCCCGCCGATATCGTCGGCCCGGTCTGCGAGAGCGGCGACACCTTCGCCCGTGACCGCGCCATGCCCGACATGGCCCCTGCGGATTTGGTCGCATTCCTGGACGCGGGTGCCTATGGTGCGGTCATGAGCAGCACCTACAACGCCCGCCCCCTGGCGGCCGAAGTGCTGGTGGATGGCACCCGCTTCGCCACCGTGCGCGCGCGCCAGACGCATGAGGATCTGCTGGCGCGGCAGCGCGTTCCCGAATGGCTGGCGGCCGCGCCGGCCGGGGGATCCCCCCCCGCATGACGCCGCCGCGCGATCCGCTGGCCCGGCGCCTCGCGCGCGGGCGGTGGCTCGCGCGGGTCGCCCTGGCCTGGGAGGCGCTCTGGCCACGGCTCTGGCCGGCGCTCGGCGTCGCGGGCCTGTTCCTCATCCTGGCTTTGGCGGGGCTGTTCCTTCACCTGCCGCCCTGGCTGCATGTCGCGCTTCTCGCCGGCTTCGCCCTGGCGCTGGGGCTGGCCGCCTGGCGCGGCGCGCGCGGCTTCCGCCTGCCTGGCGCGGCGGCGGCCGAGCGGCGCATCGAGACCGCCTCGGGCCTGCGGCACCGGCCGATCTCCACCCTGCGCGACCACGCCGTGAGCCAGGATCCGGCGGCACAGGCCCTCTGGCGCGCGCACCAGCGCCGCGCGCTCGCGGGGCTGGACCGGCTGCGGGTCGGGGCACCGCGCCCCAACCTCGCCGCGCGCGACCCTCGCGCGCTCCGGCTCGGGCTGCTGGTCGGCCTCTTCGCCGCCGTCGCCGTCGCCGGGGGCGAGGCCGGGGAGCGGCTCCGCCGCGCCGTCTGGCCCAGCCTCCAGGCCGCCACGCCCATGGCGCCGGCGCTGCGGCTCGAAGCCTGGGTGACGCCGCCGGCCTATACCGGCGCCGCGCCGCTGTTCCTGGACCCGGCCGGCGGCGCGCTCTCCGTCCCGCAGGGCAGCCGGCTCCAGATCGCGCTGTCCGGCGGGCGCGGCGGCGTGCCCGAATGGCAGGGCAACGGCCCGGCCGAGCCCCTGCGCACGCTGGAGCCGGGCAGCTTCGCCGCCGAGACGGTGCTGCAGCAGGGCACGCGCATCCTGCTGCGGCGCGACGGGCGGGAGCTGGCCGCCTGGAGCTTCGGCGTGCAGGCCGACGCGCCGCCCACCGCCGCCTTCGCCGAGCCGCCGGGGCCGGCCCCGCGCGGCCTGGCCCTGCGCCTGCCCTGGCGCGCCGAGGATGACTGGGGCATCGCCGCGATGCAGGCGGAGATCCGCCTCGCCGCCCGCGCCGATGCCGCGCCGCTGCGCCTCGACCTGGCACTGACCGGCGGCAATCCGCGGCAGCCGCGCGGCCTCGCGCAGCCGGACCTGTCCGCCCATCCCTGGGCCGGGCTGCCTGTGCGGCTGCGCCTCCTGGCGCGCGACGGGGCCGGGCAGGAGGGGGTTTCCGAGACGGTGCTGGTCACCCTGCCGGAGCGCGTCTTCAACCATCCTGTCGCCCGGCAGCTCGTGGCCCTGCGCAAATCCCTCTCGCTCGACCCCCTGGCGCGCGACGCCGTGCGGCGCGGCCTCGACGACCTGGCCGCCGCGCCCGAGGCCTTCGAGCATGACCTGACCACCTTCCTGGCGCTGCGCGTCGCCCGCTTCCGCCTGCTGCGCGACCGCCGCCCCGAGGGGGTGGAGGAAGCCCAGGCGCTGATGTGGCAGACCGCCTTGGCGCTGGAGGAAGGCCGGACCGACCGCACGGCCCGCGCCCTGGCCGAGGCGCGCGAGGCGCTGCGCGAGGCCCTGGCCGAGGCCGAGCGCACGCCGCCGGACGCGGCGGGCCGGGCCGAGCTGGAACGCCGGGTGCAGGAGCTGCGCGAGGCCGTCCAGCGCCATCTCGAGGCCCTGGCCGAACGCCTGCGGCAGGAGAATGCCGAGGTCCAGCCGATCGAGCCCGGGCAGCGGATGATGGACCAGCAGGAGCTCGATCGCCGCACCGAGCGGATGGAGCAGTCGGCCCGCGAGGGGCGCACCGACCAGTTGCAGCAGGAGCTGGCCGAACTCGAGCGGATGCTGGACGCGCTCCAGCAGGGCCGCGTCGCCCGCGCCGAGGGTGGCGACCCGCAGCGCCAGCAGCAGCGCCAGCGTGGCCAGCAGCAGACGGGGGCGGTGCAGGACATGGTGCGGCGCCAGGGCGAGATGCTCGACCGGAGCCATCAGCGCGGCGAGGCCGCCCAGGGCGAGGCGCAACGGCCCGGCCGCCGGAACCAGCCGCAGGCGCGCCCGCAGCCTTCGCCGGGCCAGCGGGACGGAGAGGCCCGGCCCCGGCAGGACGCTCAACCGGACGCCCAACAGGACGCCCGGCAGCAGCGCGCCCTGCGCCGCGCCCTGGGCGAGCTGATGCAGCAGTTCGGCGACCTGACCGGCGAGATTCCCGAGGCGCTGGGCCGCGCCGATCAGGCGATGCGGCAGGCGCAGGAGGCGCTGGGCCAGGGTGGCGACCCGAGCGCGCATCAGCAGCAGGCCATCCGCGAGCTGCAGGAAGGCGGGCGGCAGATGGCCGAGACCATGCAGCGCCAGTTCGGCCAGGGGCAGCAGGGCGAGGGGGAAGGGCCGGGCGAGGGCCAGGGCAACCCTGGCCAGGCCGAGGGCGGCCAGGGCCAGGACCGCATGACCGGGCAGAACCAGGGCCGCGACCCCCTGGGCCGCCCCTCCCGCGAGGCGCCCGGCGCCAATGACCAGGGCAGCGACACCCGGGTGCCGCAGGAGGCGGAGATGCTGCGCAGCCGCCGCATCCAGGAGGAGCTGCGCCGGCGCGGCGCGGACCGCGAGCGGCCGGCCACCGAGCTGGACTACATCGAGCGGCTGCTGAAGTCCTTCTGAGGCCCGCCCGCGGGGCGGAACTCAGTCCCAGGCCAGAGGAGGCAGGCGCAGCAGCGGAATGCGGGCGGCGGTGAGCCGGCCCTGTTCCAGCGTGACCGGGACCTCGAGCTGCGGCGGGCCGCCTGCCGCCCCCGGGCGTTGCAGCATCGGCAGCAGGCTCCGCGCCAGGCCGGCATTGCGCGGATCGATCACGCCGGCCCGCAGCAACGCCTCCAGCACCAGGTCGGGATTGAACAGCCGCAGCGTGCCGGCACCCACCGGCTGCAGTCCGCCATCCAGCGCCAGCGTGGCGGCCGCGCTGGCAGCGACCGCGCCGGCGCGCAGCGTCAGGGCCCGCAGTTCCAGGGTCCCGCCGGCGTCGCGCCATGCCGCCGCCCGCTGTGCCGGCGGCGCGGCGGTAAACAGCCCGCCGGGCAGAGGGCCGTTCAACGCGGCGTCCAGCGTGGCCGTATCGACGCGGCCTCCGGGAAGCAGGCCGCCGGTGGCGCCCGGCAGGCTCAGCCCCCGCAGCGCGGCGGTCAGCACCAGGCCCGGCCCGCCAGGGGAAGTGTCCTGGCCGTCGATCCGGGCCTCCAGCGCGTCCAGCCCCATGCCCTGCTCCGCGCCGGGCGCGCCGCCGAGCCGGAGTCCCGCGCCGCGCAGCGTGACCCCGGCGGGCGGTCCGGACCCGGCCAGCGGCAGATCGGCCGTCAGGCTTTCCGCGGTGAAGGGCCAGTCCCACCCGGCCCGGTACAGGACGTGCCGGCCTTCCGCCGCGATATGCAGCAGACCGGGATCGGTCGGGCGGAGGCTGAGCTCCGCCCGCTCCGTCCGCCAGCCGAAGCCGGAGGGCGGTGTCAAAGCGAGATCCGGCAGGATGAGCGTGGCCAGGAACGGCCAGCCTCCGGCCCTGGGGGTGCCATGCGTCACCTGCCAGCCCTGGGCGCGGCGCCCCTCGGCCCAATCCTGGAAGCCTGCCTCCAGCCGGCCCGTCACATGGTGCCAGACCAGGGCATGGCCGGCCGCCAGCACGCCGGCCAGCAGGAGGAACCAGAGGAGGAGCCGGCGGTGGCGGGCGGGGCGCGGAACGGTACTCACCGGTACGATATAGGGGCGGTCAGAGGCGGCGGGAACGGTGCCGGGGCGCGGCCTCTCCGGGGACAGGCCGGGTGGAAAAAGGGAAGGGGGCCCGGCGGCTCGCCGAGTCGCGATTGAGGAATCAAGGTGCCGTACAGCTTTTCCGCAGAGTTATCCACAGAACGGGGGCGGTGGCCTTGGCATAACTCGCGGGAATCCGCCAGATTTTGGAGGGTTCGCTGAAAGTATGAGATTTTTCAGTATCTTATTGCAGAGAGCCGGGCCGGACATCGGGCCGCCGAGGATGTGCGCAGCAAAAAACGCTGGAGGCTGAGAGGCTTATTTGCCGTCATTCGGCGGCCCGCGCAGCCCTCCGGGCGGTTCATCCCACAGAATTATCCACAAGCTCTCCCCTTTGGGGCGAGAAGCCCTGCAGGGCGGCCAGCCTGTCGCTCTCCGTCTCGATCGCATCGGTCAGCCGGGCGATGAGCTGGGCCCGCGACAGGCCGGGGGGCAGGGGCGGCAGGATGGCGACATGGATGGTACCGGGCCATTTGGCGAAGGCGCGCCGGCCCCAGAACAGCCCGCTGTCGGTGGCGGCCGGCACCACGGGCGCGCCGCTGGCCGAGGCAAGGGCGACGACACCGGGCAGGTAGGGGACGCGCTGTCCCGGCGCGGTGCGGGTGCCCTCGGGAAAGATGACGATCTGGTCGCCGGCCGCCAGGGCCTGGCTCGCCTGGCGGACCATGCGCTTCAGCGCCGCCGCGCCGCCCGTCCGGTCGACCGCCACCGCGCCGTAATGCCGCGCCATCCAGCCCCAGGCGGGAATCCGCAGCAGTTCCTGCTTCAGCACATAGACGGGCTCGGGCAGCAGGGCGAGCCAGACGATGGTGTCGTAGGCCGACTGGTGCTTGGCGGCGATCACCACCGGCCCCTCGGGGAGGTTCTCGCGGCCGGTGACGGCCAGCCGGATGCCGCAGACCACCCGGAGGAGGAACAGCATCAGCCTCGCCCAGCCCTGCACGTAACGGCGCAACAGGCGGCGCGGCAGCGGCAGGAGCAGGATGCCGCTCAGGCAGCAAAGGGCGGTCAGGCTGAAGAACAGCGCGTTGAACAGCAGCGAACGCAGGACCACAGCCAGGGGAGGACGCCCGGCGGGACGATGTCCGGGCGGGGGAACGGCTGGCTTCACGGACGTGGATTCTCCGGCTTCAGGACGGACAGGCCCAGCATCGCGCCAAGCAGCTTCACATACTCCCGCACCAGGAGGCCGGTGCGGGGCCCCGCGGCCTGCACCGGATGCGGCACCAGGGTGACGCCCGGCAGCGTCCGGCGCAGCTCCAGCAGGGCTCGCGGCATATGGAAGGCGGCGGTGACGACGCGCAGGGAGTGGATCTGCCGCGCCCGGGCCCATTGCGCAACCTCCAGCGCATTGCCGCGCGTCGAGGTCGCCGCATGGCCCAGCGTGGTGCGCTCGGCCAGCGCCTCGGCGGAGAGGCCGGCGCGCCCCGCCAGCTCCGCCAGGGCCGCGTCGCGGCCGACGCCGGAGACGATCAGCCAGTCTCCCTGCCCCTCCGCCAGCAGGGTGAGGCCGACGGCCACGCGCTCCGGGCCGCCGGTCAGCACGGCGATGCCGTCGGTCGCGCGGAGCGGCAGCTCGGGCCGCGCCCGACTCTGCCCGGTGAACAGGGCGAAGCCGCCCAGCAGCAGCAGCGCCAGCAGCAGCGGCGGCCACCACAGCCGGCTCCAGGGCCCGCGGCGGCTGCCATCCGGCAGGACAGGCGGCGTCATGGCAGCCGCTTCAGCCATCGCCGGACACTGAGCTGGGCCGTGGCCCAGCCGATCAGCCCCGCCACCGGGGGCAGCAGGGCGAGGTCGAGCCAGGGCAGGGCCGCCCAGGGCTGGATGACGCCGCCCGAGAGCGGCGCGGCGAGTCCCGCCAGCCCCGCCAGGGTGGGCACGGCGATGGCCGCCCCCGCCAGCGCCCCGCCCGCCGCCAGCAGGCCGATGCGGCGCGCGAAGCGACCGGCGATGTCGCCCTGCGTGGCGCCGAGGTCGTGCAGGATCTCGATCGCCTGGCGGCGCGAGGCCAGTCCGGCCCGCGTCGCCACCGCCACCACGGCGACGGCGACGCCCACCACCAGCGCCAGCACGCTGAGCGCCACCCCCTGCACGCTGCGGGCCAGCGCGGCGAGGCGCGCCACCCAGATCCCGTGGGCCTCGACCTCCGCGCCCGGCACCGCCGCCGCCAGCTCGCGGGCGATCGGGGCGGGGTCGATCGAGAGGTCGGCCAGACGCAGCTCCAGCACCAGCGGCAGCGGCAGGGCCGGCACCTCGCCGAGCCAGGGGCGGAGCAGCTCGCGCATGCGCTCGGCATCCACCGGCTCGGCGCTGGCGACCTGCGGCATGCGGCGCAGCAGCGCCAGGGCATCCTCCATCCGGCTGGCCTGCTCGGGCGGCAGCTGCACGGTCACGGCGGCGGCCGCGCCGTGTTGCCAGCGGTCCTTCAGGGCCGCGGCGCCGCGGCTTCCGGCCAGCGCCAGCGCCGCCAGCAGCGCCATGGCGGCGACCAGCCCAGGCAGCAGCTTGTCGGACAGGGCGCGCTTGAGGCCCAGCGGATCGCGCGAGAAGCGGGTGCGGCGCTCAGCCATGATGCACCATCCGGCCGGCCTGCAGGACCAGCGAGGGGGCCGCGAACTGCGACACCAGATCCTCGCTGTGGGTCGCCACCACCACCGTCGTGCCCAGCCGGTTCATCTGCGTCAGCAGGGCCAGCAGCCGCCGCGCCTGATGCGAATCGAGATTGCCGGTCGGCTCGTCGGCCACCAGGAGCTGCGGCCGGGTGACGACGGCGCGGGCGATGGCGACACGCTGCTGCTCGCCGCCCGAGAGCTGCTGCGGCAAGGACATTTCCTTCCCCTGCAGCCCGACCCAGCGCAGCATCTCCGTCACGTCCGGGCGCAGGCTGCCCTCGGAGCGGCCGGTGAGGCGCAGCGGCAGGGCGACATTGTCGAAGGCCGACAGGTAGGGCAGCAGGCGGAAGTCCTGGAACACCACGCCGATCCGGCGGCGCAGGCGCGGCAGGGCTCCGCGCCGCGCGCCGCGCACCTCGGTGCCGAGCACCTCCAGGCGCCCGCGCGTCGGCAGCTGCGCCAGATGCATCAGCCGCAGCAGCGAGGACTTGCCGGCGCCCGAGGCGCCCAGCAGCCAGGTGAAGCTGCCCTCCGGCAGGGTGAAGGTCAGATCGGCCAGGGCCTCCGGCGCCTCCTCCCCGTCAGGGGACGGATAGCGCAGCCCTACCTCGGTGAAGCGCACCATGGCGCAGGGGAATGCCATGCCCGGCGCGGGGCGGCTACCCGGCAGAATTGACAAAGGGTTGCAGCGGCACGGCCCGCCGGTCATAGCGGCGCCATGCGCATCGAATGTCCCCACTGCGCCGCCGCCTATGACGTGCCGGATTCCGCCCTCAGCCCGGGCCGCGAGGTCCGCTGCGCGCGCTGCGCCCACGACTGGGCGCCGGTTCCCGCCCCACCGCCGCCGCCCGCGCCGCGCCGATCGGCCACCGCGCCGGTGCAGCCCGTGGCCGCCCTCAGCGTCGGCCAGGCGCCGTCGCGGCCGGAGCCGCTGAAGCTCGCCCGCGAGGCCGCCCCCGACCGGGGCAACCTCGTCCTGGCCTGGATCGCCTCGCTGCTGCTGGTGGCGGCGGCGCTGGCGGGGCTGTGGGTCTGGCGCGAGGCCCTGGCGGAAGCCTGGCCGCCGCTGGCCCGGCTGTACCGCGCCCTGGGCGCCTGAGGCGGACGGGCCCGGCGGGGCGGCTCAGCCGAGCGGGTCGTCGGTGCGGTGCTCGATCAGCAGGCCGCGCTCGATATAGTGGCGGGTGGCCGCCTGCAGGTCATCGCCGAAGGCGGCGCGCAGATCGGCGTAGTTCTCTAGATACTGTGCGGCATCGAAACCGGCGCGGGCGCGGTGCTCCTGGACGCCGAAGTGCAGCCAGTGCAGCGTGCCCTGCCGCGCGTCCGTGCCGATCGCCTCGGTCAGGTCACGATGCGAGGCGATGTAGGTCAGCGGATCGAAGCTGGCGGAGCGCCCCTCGATGCGCGCCCGGTCGAGGAAATGCGCCGTGGCGCCGGCCTGATCGGTGCCGAAGGCCAGGGACAGGTCGTCATAGGAGGCGGCGTAGCGCAGGCCGTCGAAAGTGATGCTCCGCCCCTCGGCGCGGCCGGTGGTGATGTAGTGGCCGGCCGCCGCCTCGGCATCGCGGCCGAAGACCGCCCGGAGGTCGTCGTAGGAGGCGAGGTAGGCGGCGCTGTCGAAGCCGGCCGCGCGGCCTTCCAGGCGGCCGAACTGGATGAAGTGCCGCGCGCCGGCCTCCTCGTCGGCGCCGAAGGCGGCGGAGAGGTCGGCATGGCTGGCGATGTAGGAAAGCCCGTCGAAGCCGATGGCGCGGTGCTCGGCCAGGCCGTGGCGGAGCAGGTGCGTCCAGCCGGCGGCGGCATCGGTGCCGAAGGCCGCCATCAGGTCGGCGTGGCTCGCGACGTATTCCAGCGGGCTGGACGAATGCAGGGCCGTCACCTTGACCAGGACATTGTCGCCGAAGCGGATCTGCTCGATGTCGCGGCCATGGTCGGTCTCGCCGGTGGCGCGGTTGACCAGGAAGACATCGTCACCGCGCCGCAGCACCGCCCAGCCGGCGGAGACGCCGCCGACCAGCAGCGTGTCCACCCCCGGCCCGCCGGCGAAGCTTTCGCTGATCCCGTCGGTGGCGTGCAGCACCTGGTTGGGGACGAAGCCCTGGCCGGCGATCCTCTGAAGCTGCTGGATCTTGGCGGCGATCGGGGTGCTCCAGTTGCCGGACAGGATGCCGCCGGTGTCGCCGGAGCTGGGGTTCCAGGACCACCAGGCCCAGGAGAGGCCGGCGGCCGGGGCGCCGGGATCGGTCACTCCATCCCCGTTCGCATCGCCGTTCAGGGCACGGATCAGCACGTCGAGCCAGGCCCAGTCCTTGCTGTCGCCCTCCAGCTTGCTGCCGAACTCGCCGAGCAGGATCGGGGCGATGCCCTGGCTGGAGAGATAGCCCCACTGCTTCTGGAAGACCTCGTGCAGGTTGCCGGGGAAGTTCGGGTCGTTGAACCAGGGCTGGCCGTAGACGGAATTCGGGTAGTCGTGCGGCGAATAGACCAGCTTGTTGGCGACCGGCAGCACCACCGGGTCGGTCGCGGCGCCCTGGAGATTGCCGCCCCACCAGTACCAGTCGCCATTGTGGATCTCGACGCCCTCGACCAGGATCAGCCAGTCGGGGTTGACCGCCTGGATGGCGGCGCCGGCGCGCTCGGCGGCGGCGCTCCACGCCGCCCAGCTGGCGCCGGCATGCGGCTCATTGTGCAGGTCCGCCCCGATGACCGTGGCATTGCCCTTGTAGCGGGCGGCGAGCATCTGCCAGTCGTCGATCCAGTCCTGCTCGCTGTAGCGGCCGTCATACCAGAGGCCGCTGCCGTTCGGCCCGTCCCCGGCGGGACCGCGATGCCGGTCGAGGATGATGCGCAGGCCGATCTGGCCGGCATAATCGACGATCTTGTCGATGAACTGCACGCCGGACAGGCCCTGAAGGTCGGGGTTGCGGCCATAGTCGATGCCGACGGGCGCCAGTCCGCCCTCCAGCAGCTCGGAGGAATAGGGCAGGCGGATCGTGTTGAAGCCGAGCGACTTCATCTGATCCATCATGTCCATCCAGTTGCGCTGGAACAGGCCGTCGGGCGAGGCGTTGCGCGTCTCGAGCCCGTACCAGTTCACCGCGGCGATGCGGACGGCATGGCCATCCGCGTCGAGGATCTCATTGCCGCGGGTCGAGAAAAAGCCTGTTCCATTTTCGGCACGAGACAGCATGGGGCCCCACAAGCAAGAGTAGCGTCCGACCGTCGGACGCACTCTTACTGTTCTGGCTGCCCCGGAAAATCTACAGAAATGAGACTGCGTATAAAAAAACTAAACGTGAGCGCCGGTATCCGGCGCCCGTGACGGGGCCGCCCGCCGCCTCAGATCAGAACAGCGGGTCGTCCGTGCGGCCCTCATGGCGGCCGAAGATGATCCAATGCGTCGCCGCCGCATCCTGGTCCCAGCCGAAGGCATCGCGCAGGTCGCCATAATTGGCCAGGTAGGTGTTGGCATCGAAGGTCACCGGCTCGCGCCGCTCGACGACGCCGTACTGGAAGTAGTGACGGACGCCCGCCTCGGCATTGGCGCCGAAGGCGTCGATGAGATCGCCATAGGAGGCGATGTACTGGAGGCCGTTCAGCTTCCATTCGGCATTCGGGTTCTGGAAGGCCGAAATATAGGCATTGCCGGAATTGGGCTGCGTGCCGTCCGACATCTTGCCCAGATAGTCGTCATCCGAATCCCAGCGGGACTGGAAGACGACATCATGCGTGTCGAACCACATCTTCATGGCATTGATGTAGGGCGCGGCATTGTCCGTCATGACGCCCCATTCGGAGTAGGCGGTGGGCTTGCCCATGGCATCGGCGAAATCCTGGTGCCACTGCATGCCGAACTGCTGGGTCAGCAGGTTCTGCCAGGCATAGTACGGATCCTCGCCCCAATAGGCGGTGTTCCAGTAGACATCCATGCCGATGATGTCGACATAGTCGTTGCCGGGATAGGCGGTGGCGGGGTCGATGCCGGCCCAGGCCTCGTTGACGTTCCATTCGAAGACGAAGCGGTCGGAGACGGACCGGAAGGTGTCCACGAACTGGCGGAAGGCGCCGATATACTCCTGCTCATGCCCGATGGCCGACCAGGGGAACCAGTCTCCGTTCAGTTCCCAGCCGACACGGATGTTGATCGGCACATCGGTGGGGCCGGCCTGCAGGATGGTTTCGGCCGCCTGGCGATAATAGTCGTTGTAGGCACCCGTCGCGGCCACGGCGAGGCTGGAGTCGACGGTAATCAGCGGCACCGACCAGTGCAGCTCGCGCTGGGTTTCATGGAACATGTCGGCCACCAGCGCCGTGCTGCCCAGGAAGTCGCCCCAGCTCTGGAAGCCGATGGCCGTATGCACGCCCGTGACATCCCGGCCGAGCCAGTTTTCGAAGTCGGTGAGGGCCGCGGTCGAGTTACCGACATAGATCCCGAGCTGGGTCATGAAAGCCTTTTCCTCCGCTTCAGAAATGACATCAGGAGAGCAATGCAACCGGCAATTGGCCCCTTCCTGGGAAGGCAGACAATTTTTGAGATGCAGCAATAATATGCGGCTCTAATGACGCATTCGTTAGAATAAGTCCATGGAAAACTGCATTCGCGCGGATAATTCAGGGGTGCGGCGAGGAATTCTATTCCAGATTGAAAATCATTTACTTTGAATTGTATTGGATGGAAAGAAACATTTTCAGGGTAGTATTTCAAGTACTGAGCATCGTTTTGATCGATGTTCAGCGTTTCCAGTGCAACCTGGAATGGCGATCCCGGCCGGCCCCGGGAACGGGGCCTATCCCTCCGTGGGAAGCAGCAGCCCGATCAGCCACACGATAAGGATGCCGCTGGGGATGGAGAGGGCCAGGCTGCCCGTCCGCCGCTGCACCAGGACCACCCCCAGCGCCCCGACCAGGCCGAGCGGCCCGTACTTGGCCAGGGCCAGGGTGACATAGGCGGCGAAGATGGGCCCCGGCAGATTGCGCAGCATGGCCTGGACAAAGGGCGGCAGGCCGAAGGTCCGCAGCACGGCATAGCCGCCGGCGCGACAGAAATAGGTGGCGGCGGCCATGCCCAGGATGGTCAGCACGACATCCGCCCTCACCTCCCGTCCTCCTGCCCGGCGGGTGGTGGCGGGCGGGCCTCGTGCCAGGCGGCCAGCGCGGCGCCCGCCAGGGCCCCGCCGAGCAGCGGAAAGGGCTGCGGCAGGCCAAGGACATGCGCGGCGAGGGCGAGGGCCCCGGCCAGCAGCCAAGGGGCCATATCCTGCCGCGGGCCACGCCAGAGCGGCACCAGCAGGGAGACGAAGGCGGCGATGCCGCCGAAATAGAGCGGGTGCCCCGGCGGCAGCCGGACACTGCCTCCCAGCACATGGCCGAGGCCCACGCAGACCATCCAGGCCACCCAGAGGAGCAGGCCGACGCCCAGCAGATATCCGGCGTCCCGCCCGCCGCGCCGCTGCTCCGCGATGCTGAGGGCGAAGGAATGGTCCACCAGCGTCGCCAGCGTGCCCCACAGGCGCCAGCCCCGCAGCCGGTCGAGCCAGGGAGCGAGGGCGGCCCCCATCGGGGCCATGCGGATGTTCACCACCAGCGCCGCCAGCGTCGCCGCCAGGATGGAGGGGGGATCGGTCCAGAGCTCCAGGCTGAGAAGCTGCGCCGCGCCGGCATAGACGATGCCGGACATCAGCAGGGTCTCACCCAGGCTCAGCCCCTTGCCGGCGGCCACCACGCCCACCAGGGCGCCGAAGGGCAGCAGGCCCAGGAGCAGGGGCAGGCCGGCGGCGGCGCCCCGGAGCATCCCGGCGCGGGTGAAGCTCACCTTGTAGGGGCCGGCGGCCGGCTCAGTCACGGCGGGCGGCCAGCAGACGATCCTCCGCCTCCTCCGGCGCCATGTCGAGGGCGCGCTCCGCGACATCCCGCGCGAAGCCGCCCCGGGCCAGCGCGGCCAGGGCCTTCAGGCGCTGCTCGGGGGAGGGCGGCTCGGCGGCGAAGGGCCCGGCACGGCGGCGGCGCAGATGGCCGAGCGCCGCGGCGAGATCGTCCGGCGGCGCCGCCTCCAGCAGCGTGGCGGCGGTGTCCGGCCGCACGCCCTTGGCGGCGAGATGGGCGGCAATGGCGCGGCGGGAGCGGCCCGCCTGGTTCAGCCGCCGCGCCCGGCTGGCGGCGAAGGCGGCATCGTCCACTGCCCCCGTGTCACTGAGGCGGTGGGCCACGGCCACGGCCTCGGCCCGGGCGGCGGCGACCCTCGCGGCCACCGCCTCGGCCTCCTGCCCCTCCGCCTCGGCGCGGCGGGCCCAGCGGTCGATCCGGCGGTGCAGGACACGGATCAGCCCCGCCTCGGTGGCGGCGAAGCGCGCCAGATGCGCCAGTGCGGCCTCGCGCAGGCGCGCGGCATCCGGCGGCGGGCCTGCCCGCACCTCCTCCCGTCTTCCGGTCATGCGGCGATAGTGCCACGCCGCCGCGGCCCTCGGAAGGCGGCGCCCGGCGCCGTTTGCGGCCTTACCTGCTGGGCGGCGTCTGGTCCGGGCGGGTGGAGGGCGGAACCTGCCGCATCTCCAGCGAGGGCGCCTCGGTGGTGCTGGTGGAGGGCGAGGCCGGCTGGTTGCGCTGGCTCTCCGGACGCGAGGCGGTGTTGCCCGAGCCGGTGGGGGGTGTGGCGCCGCTGTTGTTGGCGGCGCCGCCCTGCGCGTTGCTGCCGCTGCGCGCGCTGCCCTGCGGCGCGCCCTGGCCCAGGTTGTTCTGCGCCTGCCGTTCCTGGCCGGGATAGGCGCCGGAGGTGTTGGTCCCCGCCGCGCGGTCGAGCGCCCGCGTCGCCGCCGTCCCCGGCGGGTTGGCCGGGGTGCCGTCCGCCTGGCCGGGATAGGCACCGGAGACATTGGTGCCGGCGGCGCGGTCCAGCGCCCGGGTGGCGGCGTTGTTCTGGAGCGTCTGCTCGCCCGGCGGGGCGTCCGACGTGGCGTTCGGCGCGGGGCGGGCCTGGGCCAGGGCCGCGCCGGACCAGCCGATCAGGGCGGCCGCCGCGAGCGGGAGGAGGCGGGGGGAGAGAGGACGGGACATCGGGGCGTCTCCATGTTCTGGCGTCATCTCCAGAACAGGGCGGCCCCCCGGCGGGTTGCTCCCTGCCATGTCCGGAGGGTGGGGCGGCACGGCGGGTGCGGGCTTTGACCGCGGCTGTCCTTTGCGGCAATGTCGACGTTTCCGCGGAACACCGCGCGGTGGTCGCGCGGGGCTGCGGTGCAGCGGAGAAATATTCGCGTGATCCCCGCCCTGATGCCGACCTACAACCGTGCCGACCTCGCCTTCGAGCGGGGTGAGGGCGCCTGGCTGTGGACGGCGGATCAGCGACGATTCCTCGATTTCGGCAGCGGCATCGCCACCACCAGCATCGGCCATGGCCATCCGCACCTGGTGAGGACCGTCGCCGAGCAGGCGGCGAAGGTGATGCATGTCTCGAACCTCTACCGCGTGCCCCAGGCCGAGCGGCTGGCGGCGCGGCATGTCGAGGCCTCCTTCGCCGACAGCGTCTTCTTCTGCAATTCGGGCGCCGAGGCGAACGAGGGCATGATCAAGGCCGTCCGCAAGTATCATGCGGAGAACGGCCACCCCGAGCGCTTCCACATGATCTGCTTCGAGGGCGCCTTCCATGGCCGGACGCTGGCCACCCTCTCGGCCACCGGCAACGAGAAGTACCTCGCCGGCTTCGGCCCGCCGGTGCAGGGCTTCGACCATGTGCCCTTCGGCAACATGAACGCGGTGCGCGACGCCATCGGGCCGCAGACCGCCGGCATCATGATCGAGCCGATCCAGGGCGAGGGTGGCGTGCGCCCGGCGGATCTCCGCTTCCTGCGGGAGCTGCGCGCCGTCTGCGACGAGTTCGGCCTGCTGCTGGCGCTGGATGAGGTGCAGACCGGCATGGGCCGCTCCGGCAAGCTCTGGGCGCACCAGTGGGCGAACATCGAGCCGGACGTGATGTCCTCGGCCAAGGGCATCGGCGGCGGCTTCCCGCTCGGCGCCGTGCTGGCCAAGGAGAAGGTGGCCAGGCACCTGAAGCCCGGCACCCATGGCACCACCTACGGCGGCAACCCGCTGGCCTGCGCCGCCGGCAACGCCGTGCTGGACGTGGTGCTGGAGGCGGGCTTCCTCGACCGCGTGGACCGCACCGCCCGCTACCTGTGGGACGGGCTGCAGGCCCTGTCGCGCCAGCATCCGCGCGTCGCCTCGGGGGTGCGCGGCGCCGGGCTGCTGGTCGGGCTGCAGCTGGTGCCGGAGGTGACCAACGGCGACCTGCAGGCGGCCGCGGTGGAGGAGGGGCTGCTGAGCGTCGCCGCCGGGCAGAACGTGCTGCGCCTGGCCCCGCCGCTGATCGTCACCGAGGCCGAGGTGGACCAGGCCCTCGCCATGCTGGGCCGTGCCCTGGCCCGGCTGACGCCGCAGGGCGCCGCGCAGTGACGGCGGCGACGGGGAAGGGGGGCGCCGGCGGCGCCCCTCGCCACTTTCTGGAACTGTCGGACTTCGAGGCGCCGACGCTGCGCCGCATGCTCGATCTCGCCGCCGCCAGCAAGGCCGGGCGCCGTGACGACCGTCCCCTGGCCGGCAAGACGGTGGCGCTGATCTTCGAGAAGCCCTCCACCCGCACCCGCGTCTCCTTCGAGGTCGGCATCCACCAGCTCGGCGGCCACGCGGTGGTGCTCTCGGCGCGGGACATGCAGCTCGGCCGCGGCGAGTCGGCGGCCGATACGGCCCGCGTCCTGTCGCGCTACGTCGATGCCATCATGCTGCGCACCGACAGCGTGGCGAAGCTGCGCGAACTGGCGCAGCACGCCACCGTGCCGGTGATCAACGGCCTCACCGACGTCTCCCACCCCTGCCAGCTGATGGCCGACGTCCTCACCTTCGAGGAGCATCGCGGCCCGATCGCCGGCCAGACCCTGGCCTGGGTGGGCGATGGCAACAATGTCGCGCAGAGCTTCATCCAGGCGGCGGCGCGCTTCGGCTTCACGCTCCGCCTCGCCACCCCGCCCGAGCTGGCGCCGCCGGCCCAGCTGGTGGACTGGGCCCGGCGCGAGGGTGCGACGATCGAGCTGACCTCCGACCCGGTGGCGGCGGTGCGCGGCGCGCGCTGCGTCGTCACCGACACCTGGGTCAGCATGTCGGACGAGAAGGAGGGCGGGCCGACGGCGCGCCACAACCTTCTCGCCCCCTATCAGCTGAACGAGGCGCTGCTGGCCCACGCGGCGCCGGACGCGCTGGTCATGCACTGCCTGCCGGCGCATCGCGGCGAGGAGATCACCGAGGCGGTCATCGAGGGCCCGCAATCGGTGGTCTTCGACGAGGCGGAGAACCGGCTGCACGCGCAGAAGGGCGTGCTGCTCTGGGCGCTGGGAGGCTGAGGCGGCGCCGGCCGGGTCATTGGCACCCGCCCGCGCCGGCCCTACCTATCCGGCAGGGCCCCGGAACCGCCGGCGGCCCTGCCGGCCAGCGGGTCGGCCAATGGAGGGCGCCTGATGCAGTTTGACATCGTGATCGTGGGCGGCGGCCCGGCCGGGCTCGCCCTCGCCGCCTCGCTGCGGGGCAGCGGCCTCTCGGCCGCGGTGGTCGAGCGGCAGGCCGCCTCCGCCCTGGCCGAGCCGGCCTTCGACGGGCGCGAGATCGCGCTGACGCACCATTCCCAGGACATCCTGCGCCGGCTCGGCGCCTGGGACCACCTGCCGCCGGACAGCATCGCCCCACTGCGCGAGGCCCGCGTGCTGAACGGCGGCTCGGCCTATGCGCTGCGCTTCGACACGGCCGGGCGCCCTGAGGCGGAGCTGGGCCGGCTGGTGCCGAACCACGCCATCCGCCGGGCGCTGCACCGCGTTGTCGCCGCCGCCCCGGAGGTGACCCTGCTCGCCGGCCGGGGGGTGGCGCGGATGGCCACCGACGTGGACGGCGCCTGGCTGGACCTCGAGGACGGGCAGCGCCTGCGGGCCGGGCTGCTGGTCGCCGCGGACAGCCGCTTCTCCGGGGCGCGGCAGGCGCTGGGCATCGGCGCCGAGACCCGCGATTTCGGCAAGCGCATGATGGTCTGCCGCCTGCGCCATGCCGGCGAGCATGGCGGCATCGCCACCGAATGGTTCGACTATGGCCAGACCATCGCCATGCTGCCGCTGAACGGCCGGCACTCCTCGGCCGTGATCACCCTTCCGCCGGATGAGATGGCGAGGCTGGAGGCGCTGCCGCCGGAGGCCTTCGGGCCGGAGATCGCCCGGCGCTACCGCCAGCGGCTCGGCGCCATGGAGCTGGTCAGCACCCGGCATGTCTATCCGCTGGTGTCGGTCTATGCCGAGCGCTTCGCCACCACCCGCGCCACGCTGATCGGCGACGCGGCGGTGGGCATGCATCCGGTTACCGCGCATGGCTTCAACTTCGGCCTGCGCGGCCAGGACCTGCTGGCCCGGGAGATCCGCGCCGCCCATGCGGCCGGGCGCGACTTCGCGGCGCCGGCGGTGCTGCGGCGCTATGCCCTGGCGCATCGTCGGGCGACGCGTGGCCTCTACCTCGCCACCAATGCCACGGCGCTGATCTATGGCGAGGCGGCGCTGCCGGCGCGGCTGCTCCGCAACGCCGCTCTGCGCCTCGGCAACCATCTGCGGCCGGTGCGGCAGCGCATCGTCGCCCAGCTGATGGAGGCGGGGCCGGCCTGAGGGGGCCGACCACGCCGCGGGGCTGCCCGGCTCGCAGCGCGTGGGCCGGCACCCTATCTCTTGCCCTTTCAGACAGTTTCAGGCCCCTGCCGCGTGATGGATCCGACCCAACCTTCCGCCACCCCCGATTTCCTCAACCACGACCGCCCGCCCGTGCCGCACCTGACCGTGCCGCGCGGCGTGCAGCCTTTCCACCTCGCGGAGAAGCCCGTGCGGGGCCGGCTGGTGCGGCTCGGCCCCCTGGCCGATGCGCTGCTCACCCGCCATGACATGCCCGCGCCGGTCACGGCCCTGCTCGGCCAGGCCCTGGCGCTGACCGCCGGGCTGGCGGCCGCCCTGAAGTTCCAGGGCAGCTTCAGCCTGCAGGCCAAGGGGGACGGGCCGGTCGGCATGCTGCTGGCCGATTGCACCGAGGCCGGCGCCCTGCGCGGCTATGCCCGGGCCGAGGCCGGGACGCTGGCTGGGGACGGGCCGGCGGGGGCCGCGGCGCTGCTCGGCAAGGGCTATCTCGCCTTCACCGTGGACCAGGGCGCGGAGATGGAGCGCTACCAGGGCATCATCGGCATCGAGGGCGACAGCCTGGCCGAGATGACCGGGCACTACTTCGCCACATCGGAACAGCTCGCCAGCCGGGTCTGGCTGGCGGCGGCGCCGACACCGGCAGGCTGGCGCGCCTCGGCGCTGATCCTGGAGCGGGTGGCCGGGCAGGGCGGCGTCGGGCCGGAGCTGGACGAGGCCGCGCAGCAGGATGCCTGGGAGACCGCCCTGGCGCTGGCCGGCACCATCACCGAGGCCGAGCTGCTGGATGATGCGCTGAGCGGCGAGCGGCTGCTGCACCGCCTGTTCCATGCCGAGGGGCTGGCGGTGGACCGGCCGCGCCCGCTGTCCTACGGCTGCCGCTGCTCCCGCTCCCGCCTGGCCTCGGTGCTGGCCGGCTTCGGCACGGAGGATCTGGACCACATGGCCGAGAACGGCGACATCACCATGACCTGCGAGTTCTGCAACCTCGGCTTCCGCTTCGCGCGGGACGAGGTGCGGGCGGCGGGCGCAGGATGAGCGGGCGGAACTGCAGGGGAGCGGTTAGGGGAATGAGGATGCCGATCACGCGCCGCCGGGCGCTGCGGGGGGCGGCCCTGGGAATGCCGGCGCTGCTGGCCGCCTGTGCCACGGGCGATGCCCAGCCGCCGCTGCAGCCGGAGCCGGGCTATGCCCATCTGACGCCGCTGCGGCTGAACGTGCTGGAGATCGAGGTGGTGGAGCCGTCGCCGGGCCCGGCCTTTCGCGTCGATCCGCCGGCACCGCTCTCGCCCGTCACCCAGGCGCTGCGGATGGGGCGGGAGCGGCTCTCCGCCGTCGGCACCCAGGGTCGCGGCCGGTACGTGCTGGATGCGGCGAGTCTGACGCGGGAGACCGCGGATGGCGGCGGGCTCTTCTCGGAGCGGACGGAGCGGCTGACCGTCCTGCTGCGCGCGCGGGTGGAGATCCTGGGCGCCGATGGCGGGCGGATCGGCTTCTCCGAGGCGGAGGTGCGGCGCACCGCGACCTCGGTGGCCGACAGCCCGGCCGCCCGGGCCCGCGCGGCGGACCTGATCGTGCGCCAGGCGATGGATGACCTGAACGTGGAGTTCGAGTTCCAGCTGCGCCGCAACCTGCGCGACTGGATCATGACCGGGGAGCCGAGCGCCCCACTGCCGGGGCCGGTGCTGCAGGAAACCCTGCCGACCGGCTGAGCCGCCGGGCTGTCGGCTCAGGCCTCCGGCAGCGGCCGTCCCTGGCCGACCAGCCCCATGAACTCCTGGCGCAGCGCCCGGTCGGTGCGGAACTCGCCCAGCATGCGGCTGGTGATCATCGCGACCCCCGGCTTGTGCACGCCGCGGGTCGTCATGCACTGGTGCGACGCCTCGATGACCACGGCGACGCCGCGCGGGCGCAGCACCTCGTCGATGCTGTTGGCGATCTGCGCCGTCAGCTTCTCCTGGATCTGCAGGCGGCGGCTATAGGCCTCGACCACCCGCGCCAGCTTGCTGATGCCGACCACGCGGCCGGCCGGGAGATAGGCGACATGCGCGCGGCCGATGATCGGCACCATGTGATGCTCGCAATGACTCTCCAGCCGGATGTCGCGCAGCAGCACCATCTCGTCATAGCCCTCCGTCTCCTCGAAGGAGCGGGCGAGCAGCGCGACCGGATCCTCGCCATAGCCGGAGAAGAATTCCTCATAGGCGCGGGCGACGCGGGAGGGGGTGTCGCGAAGGCCCTCGCGCTCCGGGTCATCCCCGGCCCAGAGCAGCAGGGTGCGGATGGCGGCCTCGGCCTCGGCGCGGCTGGGGCGCGGCACGGCCCCGGGGATGTCATCCCGGGCGGAGGTGGCGAGCTTCGCGTCAGCGGACGGGCGGGCGGTGGGGAGGGCGAGATTCACGTCGGGATTTCCCGTCAGTTTCCGGAGGCGGCGCGACCCGGCATGAAATGGCCAGCCGCGGCCCGGAGGCAAGACCCGGTTGAGCAGGGCTCGCCCCCGCTTTCGGCGGGGCAGGCACCCGGAGGGAGGGCCAAGGGAGGATCAGTGGACCGCCCCGGCCTGGTGGGGGCTGTCCAGGCTGAAGGCGGGGATGACGACGTCGAAGGCCTCGCCGCTGGCCGTCTCGATCATGTGGTAGAGGCCGCGCATGAAGCCGGAGGGCGTCGAGAGCGGCGTGCCGGAGGTGTATTCGAAGTCCTCCCCGGGCTCCAGCACCGGCTGCTCGCCCACCACGCCCGGCCCGTGCACGCGCTGCTCGCGGCCCAGCCCATCGGTGATCCGCCAGCTCCGCTTCAGGAGTTGCACCGTCACCTGTCCCAGGTTCTCGATGGTGACCCGGTAGGCCCAGACGAAATGCGCCTGCTCGGGCCGCGACTGGTCGGTGAGATAGAAGGCGCGGACGGTGACGCGGATATCGCGGGTCGTGGCGGTGAAGGCGGGCGGCTGGGTCATGGGGATGTTCTGGCCCGTTCGGGAGGGCTGCCAGGTGGCGGGGCGTCGGGAGGTCCGGGGCGGCGCCCTCCGGCCATCTTGCGCCGGGAGGGCCGCCGCGTCGAGGCCGGAAGGGCGCCGGCGCGGGGCTCCGGAGGGGTTCGCCAGGGAGGTCGGCCAGGGAGGTCGGCCGGGTAGGTCGGCCGGGTAGGTCGGCCGGGGAGGTCAGCGCCGCCGCCGTGCCGGGGCGGGCTGCTGGAACAGGTCCGGCTCCTCGGCGGCCGGCTCGGCCGGGGCCGGGCGGGGGGCCGGCGCGGTCTCGGCGGAGGGCGCCTTGGGAGCGCGGGCGCGAGGCTTCCGGGCCGGCGCCGCCGCCTCGTCGGCGACGATCCGGGCCAGCGGCTTCCGCCGCGGTGCCGGCTGTCCCGCCGCGGCATCGAGGGCGGCGGCCAGGTCCTCCACCAGGTCCGCCACATCCTCCAGCCCGATCGAGAGCCGCACCGTGCCGTCCGAGATGCCGAGCCTCGCCCGCTCCTCCGCCGCCACGCGCATATGCGTGGTGGTCGCCGGATGGGTGATCAGGCTCCTGGAATCGCCCAGGTTGTTGGAGATGTCGATCACCCGGAGCGCGTCGAGGAAGCGGAAGGCGGCCTCCTTGCCCCCGGCGATGTCGAAGCTGACCAGCGTGCCGCCGGCCGACATCTGCTGCTTGGCCAGGTCGAACTGCGGATGGCTGGCGAGATAGGGGTAGTAGACCCGCTCCACCTCGGCCCGTTCCTCCAGCATCTGCGCCACGGCGGCGGCGTTGCGGCACATGGCGGGCACGCGCAGGTGCAGCGTCTCCAGCCCCTTCAGGATGGTCCAGGCGTTGAAGGGCGACAGGGCTGGGCCAGTGTTGCGGGTGAAGGGCTGCAGCACCTCCTCGATCCACTTCTTCGCGCCCAGGACGGCGCCGCCCAGCACCCGGCCCTGGCCGTCGAAGTGCTTGGTGGCGGAATAGACCACGACATCGGCTCCGAACTGCATCGGCTTCTGCAGGAGCGGCGTAGCGAAGACATTGTCCACCACCACGATGGCCCCGGCGGCATGAGCGAGATCGCAGACCGCCCGCAGATCCACCAGCTCCAGCATCGGGTTGGAGGGGGTCTCCAGCAGCACAAGCTGGCAGGGGCGCTTCAGCGCCGTGGCCCACTGGTCGAGATCGGCGCCATCGACGAATTCGGTCTGGATGCCGTAGCGGGGCAGCAGGGTGGAGACGATCCAGTGGCAGGAGCCGAACAGGGCGCGGCTGGCCACCATCCGGTCGCCGGTCTTCAGATGCGACAGCAGGGCGGCGGAGACGGCCGCCATGCCGGTGGCCGTGGAGCGGCAGGCCTCGGCACCCTCGAGCGCCGCCAGGCGCGCCTCCAGCGCGGCGATCGTCGGATTGCCGAAGCGGGAATACTGGTAGTGCTGGACCGCGCCGGTGAAGGTCTGCTCGGCCTGCAGCGCGCTGTCGTAGACGAAGCCGGAAGTGAGGTAGAGGGCCTCGGACGTCTCGTCCTGGTTGCTGCGCATCAGGCCGCCGCGCACCAGCAGGGTGGCGGGACGCAACGGGCGGTCAGGAGCTGGCTTGGCCATGGAGACGACTCTCGGGCTTGTCGTTCACCGGCCCGGTCGGGCGGTTCCGCGCGCGCGCCTCCCCGCCACGGCCGTTTAGCGCGATTGTTTAAGCTCGCCGCAAGCTGGCCGGACAAATCGCGAGCACCCCGTCGCCGGGGCGGGCGGACCTTACGCCCCGCTTGCCGGCCGCACAAGGGCGGGGTAGAAGGCAGGGCAAGGCGGGCGTAGTTCAGAGGTAGAACGTCAGCTTCCCAAGCTGAATGTCGTGGGTTCAATTCCCATCGCCCGCTCCATCTCCCCAATGCTTTAAGCGGTTTTGCCGACTCGGCAGGGTCCAGTCAGCCTGAGCCTGGCGTGACGGTGGAGCGGACCACTGGCGGCCCGATCGTGGCGCGTGGTTCCTCTGCCTCGGCCGTCCTCCTGCGTCGCTGCCTTACCAGAGAACGCCGCCCTCAATCCCTCCGCCGCATATCGCGTCCGCTTGCCTGACATCCAAGTCGGTCCTTCTCCAGGGCGAACCGGGCTTATCCCCTGTCCAGGGGACGGGGTCGCCTTCACCTTGCCCCGCGCCGGCTCCAGATGCAGCCAGTCGTGGAAGTGCTGAACTTTCGCGTCGTTCTGAGCGCCTCCCGGAAACACGACGTGATAGCCGCTGCCACTGGCGAAGCTCCGCCGGAAGAGTGACACCAGCGTCCCCGCATCGAGTTCCTCCTTGACGATGGCGCGAGGGACCAGGGCAAGGCCAAGCCCGGCCACTGGGGCCTGGATGATCATGCAGTAAGTCCTGTCAGATCTTGATCCAATCGTCGGCGACTACGAGGCATAGGATGCCGAGAAAGGATCCGGCAGTCTTCTCGTAGCGGGTGACCGGCGGCATCGGCGAGGAGGCGAAGGCTTACTGCAAAGCCCTCGACTTCCTGGACGCGCACCGCGCGCGCTCCCGTTCCATCGCATCCTCTCGGGCAGATATCGGCTCGACGATGTGAACACCGTCTTCCAGCGCACAAGGACCAGGTGGAGGTCAAGCCGGTCATCGAGAGGGCATGAGACGGAAAGGAACCGCGGGCCTGCGGGGTGCATCCCGACGCTCGCGGCCGAGGTCCGATGCAGGTCGTGGCCCCGCGTCAGCATGGCGTTAGAACGGGGCATGGTGCCGTCCGCGGTCCTTGCTCCGCAGTGACGCCGGTACGTCGCCCTGGGCGAGAGTTGGGAGAGGACTTACAAGGTCAGCACGGCCTGGATCGGCCTGCCCCTGTGGAAGCGGCCCGCTGGCCATGCAGGGCCGGCGGAACCCGGTCCCGCCCCCGTCTCCAGTCCGAGGTCTATGCGAGCCTCCTTGGTCGAGGCTTCACTGCTCCACGGGCAGCCGGGAAAGCCGTACCCAGGATCGGCGGCAGATCATCGCCAGAATTGCCGGCGCTCCCTGCAACAGCCGCCCGGGTGAAGCCTGTCCGAACCGCGCTAGCCCTTCTTCAGGTTGTAGAAGAGGGGCATTCCGGTGAGGACACCGCTCACATTCCTGCGGTAAGCTGTGAGATCGCGCCAGCGCCCGGTCGGGATGTAAGGCACGTCCCTGAAGGCCTGCTCCTGGATCTCCCGAGCGATAGCCTGGCGCGCGGCGGCGTCCGGCGCCACAACCCACCTGTCGCGCAACTCCTCCAGGCTCGGTGCTGTCGGCCAGCCGAACCAGGCACGCTCGCCATTGCCACGAAGCGGCAGGTGCGAGGTCGGATCCCAGAAATCGAGCCCTGGCAGCAGTGTCGTGGTACAGCTCCAGCCGCCCTGGTCGACCGGCCCCTTGTTGGTGCGGCGCTGCAGCCAAAGACCGAAATCCACAGGGATGATCTCGACGTTCATCCCGGCACGGCGCAGTTGGTCGGCGGCGACATCCGCCTGCTGGCTCATGGTGAAGAAGTTGGTGGCTGACAGGAAGCCGACCTTCTCGCCCTTGTAGCCGGCCGCCACCAAGTCACGCTTGACCTTGTCATAGTCCCGGGGGGACCGAAGCGCGGTGATTCCGGCATCGGAAGCCATCGGGGAATCCGGACAGAAGTAGCCCACCCCGTCATTCCACAGGGCCCGGTCGCTTCCCGCAATGGCGGACATGATCTCCGCCTGGTCGATGGCACCGAGTACCGCTCGCCGAACCGCTGGATTGTCAAACGGTGGCTGCAGGTGGTTCAGGCCGAGCACGCCCATGTTGCCCGCAGGGTTGTAGCTGCTGAGAACGATGTCGCGCGAGCGTCGGAGCATCGGCGCGAGGTCGGGCATGACGTCCTCGTACCAGTCCACCTCACCGCTGGTGATCGCAGCCGCGGCGGTGGGATGGTCAGGGATGATATGCCATTCGACGCGGTCGACATAGGCGATCTTTGGCCCGGAGGTGAACTCGGCCTCCCCGCCGGACCGTGGCACGTAGCCCTCGAACTTCGCCCAGACGGATCGCGATCCGTCGACATGCTCATTGGCAAGGTAACGAAACGGCCCGCTGCCCACGACTTCCGTGACCGCGCGTCGCTCCTTCGGAATCAACCGCTCCGGCATGATGACCGGGATGTAGCTGGTGCTCTTCGCCAGGGCATTCGGCAGAAGCGGGAACGGGCGCTTCAGCCGGAAAACGATCTCCTTGTCGGACGGTGCCGAGAGATCATCCGTCATGGAGAACAGAAGCTGCCCCATGGCGTCCACGGTGCCCCAGCGCCGCAGGCTGGCGACGCAATCGCGTGCCAGAACCGGCTCGCCATCATGGAAGCGAAGACCCTCGCGAAGGGTCAGGCGCCAGAGCTTACCGTCCTCTTCAATCTCGTGTCCCGCGACCATTTGCGGGTGCGGATTGAGAGCGTTGTCCATCCCGTACAGCGTGTCGTAGCTGAGCATCGCCAGGTAACGGGTGGAGAAGGCCGTCGTGAATACCGGATCGACGATGGTGGCATCCGCGTTGGGCTTGAACCGCAAGACTTTACTGTTCTGCGCCAGTCCAAGACGCGGTGCCGACAATGCGGCAAGGGCAGCCGCGGATCCTTGCAGCAGGGTACGTCTTCTCATGGGAAACCCTCGCTCACGGTTCTGTTGAAATCAGCCGGCGGCCCAGGCGGCAGCCCTTTCGGCGGAAACGATGCCATCCTCGGCGTCGCGCCGCATCGCCTCGGGCGGCCGGAGTGCCGGGTCGCCATAGCCACCTCCGCCGCCCAGGCGAATGGTCACGACGTCGCCGCGGCGCAGTTGGAAGGCATCCTTGCTGCGCAGCCGGATCACCTCGCCGTCTCGCAGGATCTCGCAACTGCCCGAGGCGCCCGGTCCACCGCCGAACAGGCCCGCGGCATGCCCCTCGAAGCGGTCGCTGTAATGAGCGACCTGCGCATTGTCCGTGAGGATCTCGTAGCTGCGCTGGAAGCCGGCACCGCCGCGCCATTGCCCGGCGCCGCAGCTGTCCATCCGCAGCGAATAGTCGGTGACCCGGAAGAAGGAGAAGTCCTGATCCATGGCCTCAACGGGTGTGTTGGAGCAGTTCGACAAAGGGTTATCGACCGCATCGCAGCCATCGTTGCCGAAGCCGGCACCGTACCCGCCGCCGTAGACTTCGAGGTACACGGACCAGCCCTTCTCGCCGAGGTACGAAAGGCAGAAGGCCGTGGTCGTGTCGTATCCCTGCGCGATCGCCTTCTCCGGGGCGGCCTGTGCGACGGCCGCCATCACCGCGTTCCAGGCGCGCGAGACCGAGATCATCCGAGCCCGCACCGGCGCCGGATGGTTCGGGTTGAGCAGGCTTCCTTTGGGGGCCTTCACCGTGATCGGCCGCAACGAGCCGTCGTTGAACGGGATGTCGGGGCTGGTCAGCGCTCCCTTCAGGCAGGACACCGCCGACGAGATCACCGAGGCGAATGGCGCGTTGACGTTGGTACGAACCTGCGGAGCTGTGCCAGCGAAGTCCACCTCGATGCTGTCACCACGGACAGTGACCGTAGCCCGCACGGGCAGGGGGCCGCTGCCGAGGCCGTCATCGTCGAGGAACGCTTCGCCCTTGTAGGTTCCGTCCGGCACTTCGCGGATCGCCGCACGCATCCGGGTCTCGGAGTAATCCTGCAGGGCCGCCATGGTCTCGGTGACCTTCGCCACGCCGTAGCGCTTCGCCAGTTCCTGGACCCGCAGCGCGCCGACGTTGTTGGCCGCGATCTGCGCGTCGAAATCGCCCATCGTCTGCTGCGGCACGCGGACGTTGGCGCGCAGCAGGCGCTGAAAGCCGCCGCCGTGCCAGTCCCGCTGCATGTTTACCTTCATGGGCGGAATGATGATGCCCTCGGCGTAGAGATCCTGCGCCGACGCATTCAGGCCGGGGCTGCCACCACCGATGTCGAGGTGGTGGGCGACGGAGGCTGCAAAGCCGATAACCTGCCCCTCGAAGAAGATCGGGTGAAAGAAGAAGACATCCTGCAGATGCTGGCCGCCGGAATACGGATCGTTGATGACCAGGAAGTCGCCTTCCTCCAACGTTTCGGGCGGAAACATCGCGGCGCAGGGCTGAAAGATCCTGCCGATGCTGCCGAGTTGCATCGGGATCAGCTCCGCCTGCGCCACGGTATTCCCTTGTGCGTCGAGAAGGGCCGCGGAGCCGTCCCGTGCCTCGCGCAGGATGGTGGAGTAGGCGGAGCGGATCAGCTTCACGCCCATCTCGCGCGCCGCCGCGATGAGCGACTGGCTGAGGATCGCGTATTCGACCGGATCGAGCATCTCAGCCCTCCTTCCGCATTAGCATATTGCCTGCACCATCTCGTGCGATGCGCCATCCCGGCGGCACCCATGTCGTGGAGGAGTATCCCTCCACGAGGGCGGGGCCGATGACGGCCTCGCCCTCGAGCAGCGAGGCCGCATCGGCCAGGCGCGCTGCCACGACGCGCCCGCCTGTCGTCACCTCCGCCGCCTCCGGCCGAGACAGGTTTGAAGCCCGCTCCCGAACCTCTGGAAGCGCCTCAAGCGGGTGTCGCACCCCGAAGCGCAAGCCGACCAGTTCTACCGTCCGTCCCGGCTCGCCGCCGTGCAGGTAAACCCGTTGGTGAGCCTCCGCGAAGCGGTCGCCGAGGTCGGCGGCGGTGAGCGACGGGAGGTGGCCCGGGTCCACTGCGACGGGGATCTCAAAAGCCTGGCCAACGAAGCGCATGTCGACCTCCAGCGTGTGCTCCAGCGCACCCTCCAGCCCCATGGAGGCGAAAGCGCGCCCCGCGGCTTCCCGGAAGCGCCCGTGCTCGGCCAGCAGCGCGCCCGGTGCGTCGTTGTCGAGGGGCATGCGGCGGGTTACGCCCTGGGCCATGGCATAGTCCGCGGAGAGCAGTCCGAGAGCCGAGATGACACCGGGGTTCGGCGGGACCAGGATCTCCCGGATGCCGAGTTCCTCGGCGATCTCGGCCGCGAGCAGCGGGCCGGCGCCACCGAAGGGCAGGAGCGCATAGTCGCGGGGATCCCTGCCGCGCTCGGTCGAGACCAGCTGGATCGCGCGTACGATGTTCGCGACTGCGAGCCGGATCGCCGCGGCCGCGGCTTCCCGGACATTCATGCCGAGCCGCCCGGCGATGCTCTCGAAAGCCTTGTGCGCGGCATTGGCGTCAAGCTTCATGCCTCCGCCCAGAAAGGCGTCGGGCCGAATGGTGCCGCGGACCACATGGGCGTCGGTCACCGTCGGCTGGGTGCCACCGCGTCCATAGCAGGCCGGCCCGGGATCCGCACCGGCGCTGCGTGGGCCGACGCGGAGCATGCCACCGTCGTCGATCCATACGAGGCTGCCGCCGCCAGCACCCACGGTGTTGATGTCGAGCACGGGTGTCCGGATCGGCAGGCCGTCGACTTCGGTCTCCGGCGCCAAGGAGGGCAGGCCGTCGCGAACCAGCGCGACGTCGGTTGAGGTGCCTCCCATGTCGAAGGTGATCAGGTTGCCGCGCTCGGACCGACCGGCCTGCCGGATGGCCCCCACCACGCCTGCGGCGGGCCCGCTCAGCAGAGCGCTGATGGCGTTGCTACGCATGGCAACCGCCGGTATGCGGCCGCCATTGGATTGCATAACACTGAAATGACCAGAGAAACCGGCCTTGCCCAGCGCGGCCTCGAAGCGGTCCAGGTACCCATCGATCACAGGCTGAACGTAGGCAGACAGGGCGGTGGTCGAGGCGCGTTCGAATTCGCGGAACTCGGGGGCGACCTCGTGGCTGCATGCGATGCGCACGCCAGGGATGGCATCGGCGATGATCGCGCGGAGGCGCTTCTCGTGCACCGGTTCGGCATAGGCGGAGAGGAGGCAGATGGCCACCGCTCCGTAGCCGCCGGCGCGGAGCGCCGGAATCAGGTCACGCCGGACAGTCTCCTCATCCAGTGCGAGGAGGACCTCTCCTCCTGAGCCAATGCGCTCCACCACTTCGAAGCAGTCCCGCCGCCGGACGGGCGGGACGGGCTTCCGGTAATGCAGGTCGTAGATCTGGCGGCGGTCGTGCCGCTGCATGAACAGGATGTCACGGAACCCGGCGGTGGCGATGAAGGCGATCTCCGCGCCACGCCGCTCCAGGATGGCGTTGGTGGCGACGGTCGAGCCATGCACCAGGTCCGTCACCGCTCCTGGAGCGATCCCTGCGACCTCCAGCGCATTGAAGGCGCCGATGTCGGGGCTGCGCGGTGTCGACGGAACTTTGACCACACGCACTTCGCCTCGTTCGACCGCCACGAGATCCGTGAAGGTGCCCCCGACTTCGATGCCGACCCGCATGCTCTCTACTCGCCTCTGTTCGAAGAAAGCTTAACCATCTAAGGTGGCCATGCAACAAGAGTGAAAATTAGGCCTGAAATTTTCAATGCGTGATGAGACCATGGCTTCCCCGTCTGAATCTCAGGACCTGGGCACAACGGACAGCGAGGACCGTGCCACTTCCGTCGGGCGCAAGCTGCGCGCGATGCGTCAGCGCCGCGGCTGGACGCTGGCCGAGCTATCCACCCGCTGCGGTCTTTCCCTGGGTATGCTGAGCCAAGTCGAGCGCGGTCTGTCATCGCCCTCGATCCGCTCGCTGCAGAAGCTGGCAGGCATCTTCGGCATTCCGGTCGGCTGGTTCTTCAGCGATCCCGAACCTGCGGGAGCGGGACCCAACTGGGTGCTCCGGCGCCCTCAGCGGCGGGTGCTGGACCTGCCGGCGAAGGGAATCACGAAGGAACTGCTGGTCCCAGAGGGGGACGGCAGCATGGAGCTGATGATGATCACCGTGGAACCGGGTGGCTCCTCTGGCGAAGCGCCGTATTCTCACACCGGTGAGGACGCCGGCACGGTGATTGAGGGGATGCTGGAGTTGGAGGTCGACGGCGTCTGTTCCCTGCTGCAGACCGGGGACTCCTTCCGCTTCGCGAGTACCTTGCCTCACCGCTTCAGCAATCCAGGGACTCTTCGCTGTGTGGTGGTCTGGGCCGTGACGCCGCCGCTCTATTGACGACCGAAGTGCCAGAGCACGCAGGGAAAGCCGGCTCGAGCGGTGAGCGCCAGTGATCTCCGAACGGCGGCATCATCCCGTCATGCCCATCGTTCCGGGTGATCCGCGTGAACGCAGGACAGCAAGCTTCAGGACACTGATCCATGACCCCTTTGCCGCCTAGTCTCTACGCCGCAACCGCCCGCTCCGCCCCAGCGACGCCGCCGCTCGACGGCGACCGTCAGACGGACGTCGTGGTGATCGGCGCGGGGTTCACAGGCCTTTCGACGGCCCTGCACCTCGCGGAGCGCGGTGTCCGGGTCACCGTGCTGGAGGCCAATGAGCCGGGCTGGGGAGCGTCGGGACGCAATGGTGGGCAGGTCAATCCCGGCCTGAAGCCCGATCCCGACGAGGTGGAGGCAGCGTTCGGCCCAGACCTCGGTGCCCGCATGGTGCGCTTCGCCTGGAGCGCGCCGGAAGCCACCTTTTCATTGATCCGGCGCTGGCAGATCGACTGCGATGCGCGTCAGGGTGGAACTCTGCGCGCGGCGTATCGACCTGGACCGGCCGACGCCCTGCGACGGTCCACCGAGCAAGGCCTGCGCCGGAACTTCCCGGTGACGCTGCTGGACCAGGACGCGGCATGTGAGGCGACGGGGACCGATCGTTACAGCGCGGTGATGCGCGACGCGAGTGGTGGCGATCTCCAACCTCTGGATTACGCACGCGGCCTCGCCGGAGCGGCGATGCGTGCGGGCGCGTCGATCCACGGGAGAACCCGCATCACCGGAATGCGCCGCGCGGAGGGCCGTTGGCAGGTCAGCGCCGCAACTGGCACTGTGACAGCCGAAACGGTCGTGATGGGCACCAACGGGTACACGGACGACCTGCTGCCGGGCCTGCGGCGCAGCATCGTGCCGGTCTTCAGCTCCATTGTTGCGACGGCCCCGTTGCCTGACGCGATGGCGGCCAGCATCATGCCGATGCGTGCTTCGCTGTACGAGAGCGGCCATATCACCGTCTATCTCCGGGTGGACGCGAACAATCGCCTTCTCATCGGTGGCCGGGGTCCGCAGCGCCCCATCGAGAACGCGACACCGGTTGCCTACCTGATGCGCTACGCTGAACGCCTTTGGCCGCAGGTGACCGGTGTCGCATGGACCCACGCCTGGAATGGTCAGCTGGCGATGACCAAGGATCACTATCCGCACGTCCACCAACCCGCGCCGGGTCTGGTGTGCTGCCTGGGCTACAATGGCCGTGGCGTGGCGTTGTCGACCGCGATGGGCCGGGAGATCGCGCGGCTTGCGATCGGGACACCCGCCACCGAGATCGACATGCCTGTGTCATCGATAAAGCCGATCCCTTTTCACGGGTGCTGGCGCCTCGGCGTCCTGGCAAAGGTTCTGGAAGGGCGCGTGAGAGACCGGTTCGGTCTCTGACAGCGGTTCGCTGAGGCTTCCGCGATGTGAGTTGGCGCAACCTGGGCATTCCAAAGTGCCTTTCAGAACCGCCCTGAAGCGTGTCGGGGCGGATGAGGGAGCAGGCGAGCGGCGAGGGCCTGGTGGATGTTGAGCGGCGCACGTAGCCGGTGGCCAGGCGGCGAAAGCGATTGATTCGGGCGAATGCGCGCTCGATGATCTCGGTGCGGCCCTACCGTCCGCCCAAATTCTGGAAGGCGCTGCAGATCCCACTCTAAAGGCGTATCGCCTGCTCCATCTTTCCCCCCAACAGCGACGATGGATCCGGAAGGCGGCGACCGCTTCCGCAACCTCGTGGGGTCGTTTCCACCGGTCCGCGATCTGCTCTAGGCTTCTCCGTAAGAAATTCGGAGGCGCCGCCATGAAGCATCCCCTCGTCGCCCTTGTCCTCGCCCTGGTCCTCACACTGGGAATCGGCGCCGCGCAGGCCGAGGCGCAGGCTCCCGCCCCGCTGCCGCCGGTGCGCGAGATCGGCAGCCTGCATGTCGGGGGACGGGTCCGCGCCCTGGATGGCCTGCCGCTGCGCGACATGGTCCCGTCCCCCGGCGCGCCGCCCATCCGCACCGACCCCAACGGCGAGTTCATGGTCGAGGGGATGTACGCGCAGTACGTGAAGCTGGTGGAGCCGCGCGCCCGCCATCCCCTCCTGTTGTGGCATGGCGGCGGCCTGACCGGCGTGACCTGGGAGACGACGCCGGATGGCCGGCCCGGCTGGCAGATGTACTTCCTGCGCCAGGGCCACGATGTCTATGTCAGCGACGCGGTCGAGCGCGGCCGCGCCGGCTGGGCCCGGTTCCCGGAGATCTTTCCCGGCGAGCCCGTCTTCCGCACCATGGGCGAGGGCTGGGGCCTGTTCCGCGTCGGCCCGCAGGAGGGCTGGAGCGCCAACCCCGCCCGCCGCCGCGCCTTCCCGGACACGCTCTTTCCCGTGGCGGCCTGGGATGCCTTCACGCGCCAGTCGGTGCCGCGCTGGACCACGACCGACAGCCAGATCCAGGCGGCGTACAACGACTACGTCCGGGCGGTCTGCCCCTGTGTCATCATCGTGCACAGCCAGGGCGGCAACTTCGCCTTCAACGCGGCCCTCGCGGCGCCGGACAAGGTGCGCGCGGTGATCGCCATCGAACCCTCCGGCACGCCCGGTCCGGGGACGGACGCGGCGGGCCTGCGGGATGTCCCCCACCTGATCGTCTGGGGCGACCACTTCCAGGATTCGCCGTTCTGGCAGCGCATCCGCGGCAATGTGGAGCGCTGGGCCGGCACCATCCGCGCGGCGGGCGGCCGCGCCGATGTCCTGGACCTGCCGGCCGAGGGCATCCGCGGCAACAGCCACATGCTGATGATGGACCGCAACAGCGACGCCGTGGCGGCGCGCATCCAGGCCTGGATGGAGGCGCGCGGGCTGATGCGCTGAGCGCCGCTGCCGCCGGGCGCCGTCAGTTCGCCGGCGTGGCGAAGAGCGCGTTGGTGTACCAGCTGGGCGAGGGATCGTAGCGGACGCGGTGGCGCAGCCCGGCCCAGTTGACCTTCAGGTACAGGATGGGGATGACGGCGACATCCTCCATCGCGCTGCGCATGGCCTGGGCCGTCAGCGCGTCGCGCCGCGTCCGGTCCATCGTCCGCAGGGCCTCCTGCAGCAGCGCGTCCATCGCCGGGTTGCTGTAGTGCTGGCGGTTGAAGGGTCCCATCCGCAGGGTGGGGTTGCGCGTCGCCACCACCTGCTGGAGCGTGATCGCCGCCAGGTTCGAGGCATAGGTCGTCATGAACATGGCGAAGTCGCGGTTGGTCGCGCGGGTGAAGAAGGTCGCCGTCGGCAGCACTTCCACCCGCGTCTGCACGCCGATCCTGTTCAGCCCCTGCGCCACCGCCTGCAGCACGTCGGTATCGCCGGGGAACCACCCGCTCGGGCCATGCAGGGTCATGCGGAAGCCGTTCGGGTAGCCCGCCTCGGCCAGCAGGGCGCGGGCCCTGGCGACATCATGCGGGATGGGCGGCTGGTCGGGGATGCGGCCGATCGCGATGGGCGGGGCGAACTGCTCGGCCGGCGTGCCCTGGCCCGCCAGCAGCCGGTCGACGACGCCCTGCCGGTTGATGGCCATCGACATGGCCCGTCGCACCCGGACGTCCCGCAGCGGGTTGGGCACCAGCGGGCGGCCTTCGTGATCGGTGACGAAGGGCGCCTCTTCCCGCACCGTGTCCGGGAAGAGATAGGCGGTGCCGTTGCTCTCCGTGCCGAAGACGGCGATGCGCGGATCGGCTTCCAGGCGGGCGACATCCTGGGTCGGCACGGCGTCGATCAGGTCGACATCGCCGGCGCTCAGGGCGGCGACGCGGGAGCCGGCATTGCTCATGAAGCGGATCTGCACCCGCTCCCACGGCGCCGCATCGCCCCAGAAGGCCGGGTTGCGCGCGGCCTCCAGCCGGTTGCCCTGCTCGTAGGACAGATGCCGGTAGGCGCCGGTGCCGATCATCGCGCGGCCGTTGTTGAAATCCGCCGTGGTCGCCTGCCCGTGCAGGCGCCGGGATAGGATCAGCACGGCGGTGAGTTCCGCATCCAGGAAGGGCGTGGGCTCGCTGGTGGTGACACGGAGCGTCCGGCCATCGACGATCTCGACCCTCGAGACGGTGCGGACGGTGGAGGCGAAGGACCCCGGACTGTTCGGGACATCCGGCAGCCTGGCGAAGGAGAAGGCCACGTCCTCCGGCTGCAGCGGCGTGCCGTCATGGAACCGCACGCCCTCGCGCAGACGGAACTCCCAGGTCAGGTCATCGACGATGCGCCAGGATTCCGCCAGCCGCGGCATGATCTTCCCGGCATTGTCGAAATCGACCATCGGGTCGAAGACCTGCCGCAGGATCGCGTTGTTGCTGTTCGAACGATGGAAATGCGGGTCCATCGCCGTCGGCTCCGACTGCGTCGCGATCGTCAGCGTGTTCTGGCCCTGGGTGTTCTGGCCCTGGGCGGGAGCGCCCAGGAGGCAGCAGGCGAATCCCATGATGAATGCGCGCACCCGCAATCCTCCCGCTCCCGTCGCCCTCATCCTGCTGTGAGGGCTTCGGATCACTGTCCCGTGTCCGCGGCGGCACTGTCAATGCCGGTGGCCGGGCGCCGTTCCCGTTCGCGACGGAGGATGGAAGGCCAATGAAGGATGGAAACCCAGGAGCCAAGGAAACAGGGCTTGCGTCTCGCGCCCGCAATCTCCATGTTGGCGGGGTCAGCTCGTTAGTTCGGCCTGCTCTCCTTGCTCATGACTGAGCGCCGAGCCCGGTGTCCGTCTCCTCGCGAAGTTCGATCCTCCCTGCGATCCCGTGGGGTGGTTTTTCATTTTCATTCATGAATGGACAACACCATGGCTGTCGGTACTGTGAAGTGGTTCAACGCGACCAAGGGTTTCGGCTTCATCCAGCCGGATGACGGCTCCAAGGACGTCTTCCTGCACATCTCGGACGTCCAGCGTTCCGGCCTGCGCGAGCCGCGCGAGGGCGACAAGCTGGAGTACGACCTGCAGAAGGGCCAGCAGGGCAAGGTCTCTGCCGGCAACCTGCGCCAGGCCTAAGGCCTGAAGGTCCGGGACGGCCAGGCCGCCCCGGACCGCTGCCTGCCGCCGCGTGGCGGGCCCTGCGGCCCGGCCCCGGCATGGCGACCGGCGCGGCGGACACCCGTGTGATGGCCAGGGGCGAGCGGGCCGCTCCCCGCCGGATTCTTCCGGGAATCCTCCCGCTCCGCGGAGACCCTCCATGCCGCCCCACAGCCTTTCGGTCGGACAGACCGTCGAACTCTTCCCAGGCAAGCTCGAGGCCAGTGCCGCGCGGGGCACCTATACGGTGGTTCGCCTGCTGCCGAATGACGGCGCGGATCGCGAATATCGCGTGCGCAACGTGCAGGATGGGCATGAGCGCGTGGTGCGCGAGAGCCAGCTGCGCGCCGGGGCCCGAAGCCTGTTCCGCGAGCCGAAGCATCCCTGACCGGGCCGTCGGCCGCGATCAGGCGCCCAGGATCAGGTGACGGGACGGAGCGGCGGCCTGCCGGTGTGAACGGCGGGCCCGCGTCATTCCTGTCCGCGCGACCCCCTTTTGCAAAGACCTGTCGCCAGCCAGTCCTGGCAGGAGTGCGTGATGCTCGACAACAAGAAGAAATCCTCCCCCGCCCCGATGGAGCCGCCACCCGAAGCCGAGGTGGAGTATCTGTCCAAGCGGCATCGTGTCTCGCCCGCCATCATTCGTGAGATCATCCGCCGCATCGGCTCCAGCGAGCGCTCGGCGGTGGAGCGCGAGATCCGCAAGGGCATGACCCGCCGCTGAGGCGGGCCCGGCCGGGGCGGATCGCTCCGCCGGATCGGGGCCGCGCCGTTCAGGGGCGCGGATGCCTGATGAAGCAGGTGGCGGAGGCGCTGGCCAGCAGCCGCCCGGACGAATCGCGCAAGGTGCCCTCGGCCGCGCCGATGGAGCGCGACAAGTGCGTGACCAGCGCCTCGGCCACCAGATCCTCATCGACCGGAACCGGCCGCAGCATCTTGATGCCGAGATCGACCGTGGCGTAGCTGAAGCCCGGATCCAGCATGCTGTGCACCGCGCAACCCGTTACCGAATCGAGCACCGTTGCCGCGAAGCCGCCATGCACCCCTCCCATCGGGTTGAGATGCCGCCGGTCGGCGCGTGCGTGCAGGATCACCCGGCCCTTCGCGACCTCCATCTCCTTCAGCCCCATCGTCTCGGCCATGGAGGCGCGCGGCAGGGTGCCGGCGGCCGTGGCCTGGAGAAGCTCCAGGCCGGAGAGCGCGGCGGGGTTCATGGACGCCTCCTGGGTTCGCCGCGCCAGTAGACCGGCTTGCCGGCCCCCTGCCAAGAGGGCGGCGCCCCGAACCGATCCCCGGGAGGAGCGGCCCTACTCGTGGGGGGGCTCGTCCGGGGAAGGGGCCGGCGCGGGACGGACACGGACCCGCTCGAGGCGGAAGCCCTGCGCGGCCACCACCTCGAAAGTCAGGCCCCCGGCTTCCACCTGGTCGCCCAGATGCGGCAGGCGGCGCAACCGGTCCATCAGCAGGCCGGAGACGGTGGCATAGCCGCCGGCCGAATCCGCCAGCCGGGTGCCGAGGCGCTGGTCCAGCGCGTGCAGGTCGAGATGCGCATCGACCAGCAGCGCGCCATCCTCCTCCGCCTCCAGCCGGGCGTGGTCGTCATCCTCGTCCTGGAAGTCGCCGGCGATGGCCTCGAAGATGTCGGTCGGCGTCGCCACGCCCTCCAGCGTGCCGTACTCGTCGATCACCAGGGCCATCTGCACGCGCGAGCCGCGCAACTGCTCCATCAGCCGCAGCACGTCGAGCTGGTCGTGCACCAGCAGGGGCGGGCGCACCGAGGCGGTGAAGTCGATCCGGCCCTCCTGCATCAGATCCCGCAACAGATCCTTGGCGAGCGCCACGCCGACGATCTCCTCGATCTGCCCGCGGGCGATCAGGTAGCGCGAATGGCCGGTGCGGAGCATGATCTCGCGGTGCTGCTCGGGCGTGCCGTCCGCGTCCAGCCAGATCACCTCGTTGCGCGGCGTCATGATCGAGCGGACGCTGCGCTCGCCGAGCGCCATGACGCCCTGGACCATGGAGCGTTCCTCCGGCTTGAAGACCTGCTCGGGCGCCTCGCCGTGCGTGCCGCCGGGCGCCGCGTTCTCCTCGGCCTGGCCGCCGCCGAGCAGGCGCAGCACCGCCATGGCCGTGCGGTCCCGCAGGTCGCCGGTGGCCAGGCGCTTGGCATGGCCGCGCCGGGCGAGCTGGTTGAAGGCCTCGATCAGCACCGAGAAGCCGATGGCGGCGTAGAGGTAGCCCTTGGGGATATGGAAGCCGAGGCCTTCCGCGATCAGGCTGAAGCCGATCATCAGCAGGAAGCCGAGGCAGAGGATGATGACGGTCGGATGCGCCGAGACGAAGCGCATCAGCGGGCGGGAGGCCGCGATCATCACCACGATGGCGAAGGTCACGGCGATGTACATGATGGAGAGATGCTCCACCATGCCGACCGCCGTGATGACGCTGTCGAGCGAGAAGACCGCGTCGAGCACGACGATCTGCGCGACCACCTGCCAGAAGCTGGCATAGACCCTGGTCTCGCCCTTCGCGCCGTGGCCGCCCTCCAGCCGCTCGTGCAACTCGGTGGTCGCCTTGAACAGCAGGAAGAGGCCGCCGGTGACCAGGATCAGGCCCCGGCCGGTGATCTCCATCCCCGCCACGCTGAACAGCGGCGCCGTCAGCCCGACGATCCAGGAGATGCCCGCGAGCAGGCCGAGGCGCATGAGCAGCGCCAGGGTGAGGCCAATGATGCGGGCCTTGTTGCGCTGCTCGGGCGGCAGCTTGTCGGCCAGGATGGCAATGAAGATCAGGTTGTCGATGCCGAGCACCAGCTCGAGCACGATCAACGTCCCAAGGCCCAGCCAGGCGGTGGGATCGGCGATCCATTCCATGGTTCAGCGCGGTTCCGTCATAAAGGGAAGGGCGGGAGGGGGACGGGCGGCTCAGCCCCGGCCCAGGGCGAGGCGCTGGCGCATCCAGGCGCTGACCAGGGGGCGCAGGCGCTGATAGCCGATCCAGGCGAAGAGCGCGGCGCCGAACAGGGCGGCCAGGGTGAGGGGGTCGGGGTTCGGCCCGATCTGCCGCGCCAGCCAGCCGCCGACGGAGCCCGGCATCAGGATCAGCGGCGCCCAGACCAGGGCGGAGAGAATATTGGCGCTCTGGAAGGCGCTGTTGCGCATGCCGACGACGCCGGCGGCGAGCGGCGTCACGGCGCGCATCGGGCCGATGAAGCGGCCGAAGAAGACCGCCCACCAGCCCCAGCGGCGGAACACGACGACGGACCAGGCGTAGATCCGCCGGCAGGACCGGGGCAGGCGGCGGCGCACGGCATGCGGCCCGACCCAGCGGGCCAGCCAGTAGCCGGCCGCGTCGCCCAGGACGCCGCCGATGACGCAGCCGAGCAGCACCGGCCAGGGCGAGACGAGGCCGCTGCCGAGCAGGGCGCCGATGCCGAGCAGCAGGGCGGTGGAGGGCACCAGGATGCTGACGACCGGAAAGGATTCCAGAAAGGCGATGAGGAAGGTCGCGGGCGCCGCCCAGGCGGCATTCGCGGTCACCCAGGCCCCGAAGGCCGCGCTCCAATCGTCCAGCATGGCTGCTCGGTATCAGCTTCGCGAGGGCCATGCCAATGGTTTCGCTGTGAGCGCTGGGACGCAGGGTCGGCCCTGGGCAAGGCAAGGCCTTATTCAACCTGTGATTGCCGATCCGGCCGATGTTGCGGGGCACGGCCGGATCACGGGCCTTTGCGGCGGGCCGGATTGTGCCCGGTCGGCTTCCGCATTGCCGGGCCATGAAGAGTGTGCAACATTTCAATTTAATGACACTTGTTCGCCGCGGGAGACAGGCGCGCCTCGGGGGCCCGCTCCACGGCAACGGGAGAGAAATGTTCGGCGCCCCCTCCGGGAGCGCCGGTGCAAGGACTTCACGGCATGCTTGCAGCGCTCGACCTTCAGCTTTTCCAGGCCTTCAATGGCTGGGCGGGCCGAAGCTATGCTTTCGACCGCGCGGTGGTCAGCCTGACCAACATGCATCTGGTCAAGACGGCGCCGCTGATCGCCGCCTTCTGCTGGTACTGGTTCAATCCCGACAGACGGCGCGGCGGGCCGGATGAGACGGAGCTGCGCCACAACCGCCATTTCCTGATCTTCTCCAGCCTGGCGGCGGCGGTGCTCGCCTGCGGCCTGTCGCGGCTGGTCCAGAACGTGATGTGGGAGCGGCCGCGGCCGATCAACGATCCCACCCTCGGCGCCATCCGCCCGCTCGGGCTAAGCGAGGACTACCTCGCCAACTACAGCTCCTTTCCGAGCGACAACGCGGCGATGACCTTCGCCCTGGCCACGGGGCTGTTCCTCATCGCGCGCGGGCCGGGCATCGCCGCCTTCCTCTGGGCCCTTCTCGTCGCCTGCCTGCCGCGCGTCTTCGCCGGCTTCCACTATCCGAGCGACATCCTGGGCGGCGCGGTGCTGGGCGTGGCCGTGACCCTCCTGGTGGTGCGGCGGGCGTGGCTCCGGCGGCCCTATGAATGGGCCATCGGGCTGCACGACCGGCGCCCCGGCCTGTTCTACGCCGCCGGCTTCATCGCGGCCTACCAGATGACCACCTTCTTCGGCGACCTGCGGGAACTGGGCGAGAAGACCGCGATCTTCCTCCGCGCCACCCTCTGAGCCCGGCCGGGCGGGCGGTCCCCGCCCCCCCCGCCCCCGCGCCTCAGCGGGAAGCGGCGCCGGTCAGGCGGACCAGCCGCTCCATCAGGGTGACGTCGTCCCGCTGCAGCCGTGCCATCTCGGCGGCGCTGCCGCCGGCCGGCAGGTAGCCCAGCTCCTCCATCCGCCGCCGCGTCGCCGGCGCGCGCACCGCCTCCGCGACCGCGGCGGAGACGCGCTCGACGATGGGCTCGGGCATCCGCGCCGGGCCGAACAGGCCGATCCAGCTGTTGAACTCATAGCCGCCGACCGTCTCGGCGATCGGCGGAACCTCCGGCAGGGCCGGCATGGGCCGCGTCCGGCTCACGCCCAGCGGGCGGATCTGGCCGCTGGCGATATAGGGCATGGCCTCGGCCAGGGGGGAGAAGATCACCTGCACCCGGCCGGCCAGCAGGTCGGCCATGGCCGGCGCGCCGCCGCGATAGGGAACATGGGTGAAGGAGACGCCGGCCTGTTCCTCGAACAGCGCGCCGGCGAAATGCTGCGTGCCGCCGGCGCCGCTGGTGCCCATGTCGAGAGCGCCGGGACGGGCCCGGGCCAGCGCGATCAGCTCGGCCACGCTGGTGGCCGGGAGGGAGGGATGGACGACCAGGACGCAGCCGCTGACCAGCACCAGCGAGACCGGCGTGAAGTCGTCGACCACGTGGAACGGGATGTCTGGGTAGAGGAACTGATTGGTCGCATGCGTGCCCACCGAGGCGACGACGAAGGTGTGGCCATCCGGCGCGCTGCGCGCCACCGCCTCGGAGGCGAGGTTGCCGGCGGCGCCGACGCGGTTCTCGACGACGACCGGCTGCCCCAGCGGGGCGGCGATCGCATCGGCGATGAGCCGGGCGGAGATGTCGGTGCTGCCACCCGGCGCGAAGCTTACCATCAGGCGAACCGGCCGGCCGGGCGACCAGCGCGCGGGGGAGGCGGGCTGCGCCCGCGCCAGGCCAGACCATGCCAGGGGAGAGCCTGCCAAGGGGGCGAGAGCCAGCGCCCGCGCGGCGTCGCGTCGTTTCATGGGTCGTTTCCTCCTGTCGCGGCTTATGGCGCCGCGACAGGACTATCCGACAGGCGGGCGGTGGGGAGAAGCCCTGCCCCGCCCGGGGACGCTACCCGGGGACGCTCAGGCCTCCGGCGCGTACTTGATGGCGCAGCCGTAGTTGCGCGTCACGGGCTGGGCCACCGGCCGGCCCTCGGCCACCGCCAGCATGGCGTCGCGCGCGAGCGGCTGCGCCTTCGGCACGTCCGCCACCTTGCTGGAGGGGATGCTGTCGATGCCGCCCATGTAGCGCAGCACGCCCTCGGCATCGATGACGTACATATGCGGCGTCGTGGTGGCGGCATAGGCGCGGGCGATGCGGCTCATCGGGTCGAGCAGCACGGCGGCGGGCGCGGCCTCGCGGCTGGCGGTCAGCGCCCTGGCCTGCTCCGGCGTGACATGCCCCTGCGCGCCCTCGGGCGAGGAGGCGATGGAGAGCCAGGCCACCCCCTTCCCGGCGGCGAGGCGCTGGATCTGCTGCATGTTGCCGCTCTCATAGTGCTTCCGCACGAAGGGGCAGTCGTGGTTGGTCCATTCCAGCACCACCACCTTGCCGCGGTAGTCGGCCAGGCTATGGGTCCTGCCGTCCTGATCCGGCGCCGAGAAGGCGGGGGCCGGGGCGCCGATGCTCGGCGCGGCCAGGGCCTGGCGGGACAGGAAGGGCAGGCTGGCGATGGCGGCGCTGGCCAGGCCGAGACGGGACAGGGCGGCGCGGCGGGGGATCGGCATCGTCATGACGGGTCGTCCTCTCTTCGGGTGCGTCGTCGGTTCGGTGGTGCTCCGGCCGGGATCAGCCCCGGCCGGAGGCGGAAGGTCCGGGCAGGGCCCGCAGCACGATCGCCTCGGTCAGGATCTGCGGCAGCACCTCCGGCTCGCCGCCACCGGGCGGATAGACGAGATAGAGCGGCACGCCCTCGCGCCCATGCCGGCGGAGCTGCGCGGCGATGGCCGGGCCGCCATCGGTCCAGTCGCCCTTCAGATAGGCGATGCCACGCTCCTGGAAGGCCTGGCGCACCGCGGCGCTGTCCAGCGCCACCCGCTCATTGACCTTGCAGGTGATGCACCAGGCGGCGGTCATGTTGACGAAGACCGGCCGCCCCTCGGCGCGCAGTGCGGCCAGCCGCGCCTCGGACCAGGGCTCGGCCGCCTCCGTGGCGGCGGCCGCCGCGGCGGGGGCGGGGCGCGCGCCGAGCTGCGGCAGCAGCGCCAGGGCGCCGAGGAGGGCCAGCGCGGCGCCGCCCCGGCCCAGCCAGTGCCCGCGCCGGCTCCGCGCCTGCTGCGCCGCGCCCAGGGCCCAGGCGCCGAAGCCGATGGCGAGCCCGCCCGCCAGCGCCGCCGCCAGCGCCGCGGGCCCGACCATCTGCGCCAGCACCCAGAGCAGCCAGAGCGCGGCGCCATACATCGGGAAGGCCAGGACCTGCTTCAGCCGCTCCATCCAGAGGCCGGGACGGGGCAGCAGCCGGGCGAGGCCGGGGGCCAGGGCCAGCAGCGCATAGGGCGCCGCCATGCCGAACCCCATGGCGGCGAAGACGGCGAGCGTCGCGGCCGGCGGCATGGCCATGGCGGCGCCGATGGCGGCGGCCATGAAGGGCGCGGTGCAGGGGGTGGCGACCAGCACGGCGAGGCCGCCGGTGGCGAAGCTGCCCAGATGCCCCCCGCGCGCGGCGAGGCCCGATCCGGCGCCCACCGGCCCGCCGATCTGGAACACGCCGGAGAGGTTGAGCCCGACCGCCAGCATCAGCCACCCCATGAGGGCCACGAAGACCGGCGAGGTGAACTGGAAGCCCCAGCCGGCCACGCCGCCGGCGGCGCGCAGCGCGATCATCGCCCCGGCCAGAACCAGGAAGGACAGCACCACCCCGGCGGTGTAGCTGGCGGCATGGCCGCGCACCGTGCCGCGCGCCGCGCCCGAGAGCTTCGCCACGGCCATGGCCTTCATCGCCAGGATCGGGAAGACGCAGGGCATCAGGTTCAGGATCAGCCCGCCCAGCGCCGCCGAGAGCAGCACCTGCCAGAGCGGCCACCCGGCCAGGGCCGGAGCCGCGCCGCCCAGGGCGGCCGGAACCGCGCCGGGCACGGCGGACACCGTGAAGGCGCTGCGCGTCCCCGCGGTGTCGGTGATCGTCACCACCCCCGCGAGCGGCCCCTCGGCCAGCGGCGCCGCGCCGCGCGTCAGGCCGAGGCGCAGCGATCCTTCCGCCACCTCCATCGGCTGCGGCCCGGCATGATCCAGCACGCCCCATTCGGCGGGGAAGAACCAGGCCGCCTTCACCGTGGCCGGCGAGAGGTCGGGGCCGTCCAGCCGCAGCGCGCCCTGCCGGTCCTCGAAGCCCAGGCTGGCGGCCCAGGGGCTGGGGCGGGGCAGGGCGGCCTCGGCCTCCCGGAAGGCGCCGGCCAGGGCGGGGTCGGGGCGCGGCGCCGCCTCCACCGGCAGGTCCAGGCGGAAGACGCCCTCCTCGGGGATGCAGACCTGCTCGCAGACCAGCCAGCTCGCCGTCGCCTCGAGGGTCAGGACATCGCCCGGCCGCAGATCCGCCGGCGGCGTCACCGTCAGCGGCAGCAGCACCTGATTCTCGTAGCCGTAGTTGACCAGCGGGCCGAAGGGAATGCGGTCCGGCGCCGGCCAGTCGAAGCCGGTGGCGACGGTGCCCTCCGGCCCCGTCAGCGCCAGCTCCGGCGGCGTGCCGGCATCGCCCGGATTGATCCAGTAGGTGTGCCAGCCGGGCGCCAGCACCTGCTTTAGGCCGAGGCGGAAGGGCTGGCCGGGCGCCACCGCCGAGAGCTCGGCGGCCAGGCTCATGGCGGTGCGCTCGCTGCGGACCGGCGCGCTCTCCAGCGCCAGCGCGGGCGTGCCGAGCGCCAGGAGCGCGGCCAGGGTCAGGGCGGGACGGAACATGACGGGATGGAAAGCCAATTCCGGCCCCGAAGGAAAGGGGCAAGAGGTGACGAAAGGTTGCGCCGCATCGCGACGCCCCTCCCGACGCCTCGTCCCGCCGCCTCTCAGGCGATCAGCACGCTGTCCTCCGACCAGCCCAGGAAGGCCACCGCGCCGGTCTGCGGCGTGTCGGTCCCGTCGGGCCGGTCATAGATCAGCAGCAGGTCCTCGCCCTCCGCGCCGATGGTGAAGCGGCCGGCGCCGGTCAGCGCGCCGCGCAGATAGGCATAGTCCCCGTCATGCAGCAGCGGCGCGCGCCCGCCGCCGGTGCCGGGCCAGGTGATGCCGGCCAGGTGAACCGGCGCCTCGCGCAGCGCCGCCTCCCCGCCGCCGCCGAGGATGACCCGCTCCCCGGCCTGGTAGTCGGTGATGACGTCGATCACGCCGCTGAGCGCGTCGCCCTCGGAAAGCGCGCCGTCGGTGTCGCCATGGGCCAGCAGGACGCTCTGGTTGTGCAGGGCGAAGCGGTCGGCGCCGCTGCCGCCCGTCAGGGTCACGCCGCTCTCGACGAGATGCGTGCGGGCCGGACCGGCGCTGAAGGACATCAGCAGGTCGTTGCCGCTGCCGCCATCCAGCGTGGTGCGCCGGCTGTGCGAGGTCAGGGTGTCGTTGCCGCTGCCGCCGAAGGCGGCGTTGTCCAGGCCGATCGGGCCGCCCAGGATCAGCGTGTCGTTGCCGCCATCGCCGTAGATGCGGTGGTTGCTGCCGAAGGCCGAGATGCGGTCGTCCCCGGAGCCGCCGAAGGCGATGCCGTGGTGGCTCTCGCCAGGCTGGAACCGGTCGCCCAGGGTCAGCGTGTCATGGCCCTGATCGCCGAGCAGGGCGTTGCGGCCGCCGAGGGCGGTGAGCTGGTCGTCGCCCTGCCCGCCCATCAGCAGGTTGCCCAGCGCCTTCGCGGAGCCGGCGCCGGTGTCGGACAGGACGAGGTCGTTGCCACGGCCGGCGAAGACCACCTTCATCCGGCCCTGGACCTCGATCTCGTCGGCGCCGGCGGTGCCGAGGACGAGCGTGCCGTCCAGCCAGTCCCGCAACGGGTCGAGATCGGGCAGAAGGTCGATGGGGCGGAGCCGGGGAAGCGCCATGTCGGGAATCCTCCTCTGGGCCGGGTCCGCCTTCCATCGGGCGGCGAACCCGGCCGGTGATGAAGAGAATTCTAATTCAGCAATCCATGATTGTGGAAGTCGATAGGAATACAATTACACGTCAAGGTTGTGATGCCGTCATCCCGCCAGGGGAGAGTCCGCCAGGACCTGCAGATGGCCCAGCGAGCAGCGCTCCACCCGCGCCGCGACACCATAGACCTCAGCCAGGAGCGCCGGGGTGAGGGTGGCCTCCGGCGAGCCCTCGGCGTGCACCGTGCCGCCGGCGATGGCGATGACATGATCCGCGAACCGCGCGGCCAGGCCGAGATCGTGCACGACGATGATGGTGACGAGGCCCTTCTCCCAGGTCAGCGCCTGCACCAGCTGCATGACCTGGAGCTGGAAGCGCAGGTCGAGCGCGCTGGTCGGCTCGTCCAGCAGCAGCACCTCGGGCTGCCGCACCAGGGCCTGCGCCAGGCCGGCGAGCTGGCGCTGGCCGCCGGAGAGCCGGTCCAGCCCGGTCAGCGCCAGGTGGCCGATGCCGATCCGCTCCAGCAGGTCCAGCGCCCGCTCCGCCGCCAGCTTGGCGGAGATCAGCCCCTCGCCGCCGGCGGGACTGGCCTTCAGCGCGCTGACCAGCGTCTCGAGCACGGTCAGCGCCACGCCCTGCGGCAGGCTCTGCGGCATGTAGGCGATGTGCCGGGCGCGGCGCTCCAGCCGCTGCCCCACCATCTCCTGGCCGTTCAGCTTCACCGAGCCGCGCGCCGGCAGCAGTCCGGCCAGGCCGCGCAGCAGGGTCGACTTGCCGGCGCCGTTGGGGCCGACCAGGGCGGTGATATGGCCGCCCCGGAGCGGCTTCAGCGACACGTCCTGCAGGATGACGCGACGGCCATAGCCGAGGGTCAGGCGCTCGATCTCCAGCCGCAGGGGCGGGGCGGCGGGCCGCTCCGGCGCGGTCATGCCTGGGTTCTCCGGCCCACTCACGCGAGGGTTCTCCCGCGCGCTCACGCGCGACGCCCCCGGGTGAAGACCAGCGCGACGAAGACCGGCACGCCGACCAGCGCGGTGACGATGCCGATCGGCACCAGCAGCCCGGGCACCAGCATCTTGCTGGCCAGGGAGGAGAGCGAGAGCAGCAGCGCGCCGCAGAGCGCGCTGGCCGGCAGGAAGAAGCGGTGATCCTCCCCCACCATCAGCCGCGCCGCATGCGGCCCGACCAGCCCGATGAAGCCGATGGTGCCGACGAAGGCGACCGAGACGCCGGAGAGCACGCTGACCCGGAACAGCGCCCCGTCGCGCAGCCGGTTGGCATCGACACCGAAGGAGAGCGCCCGCTCCTCGCCCAGCCGCAGGGCGGTGAGCTTCCAGCTCGCCCGGGCGCAGAAGGGGATGGTGACGGCCAGCGCCAGGGCCATGACGCCGATCTTCGGCCAGGTGGCGCGCGCCAGGCTGCCCATGGACCAGAAGACCAGCTGCTGCAGCGCCTGCTCGGTGGCGATGAACTGCAGCAGGGCGACGGCCGCGTTGAAGGCGAAGACGAGCGCGATGCCGAAGAGCACCAGCGCCTCGACCCCCGCCCCGCGCAGCCTCGACAGGCTGCGCAGCAGCAGCACCGAGCCGAAGGCGAAGAGGAAGGCGTTGCCCGGCAGCAGCCAGCTCTGCGGCAGCCAGGGAATGCCGACGCCGATGACGATGGCTAGCGCCGCGCCCAGCGAGGCGGCGGAGGAGACGCCCAGGGTGAAGGGGCTGGCCAGCGGATTGTTCAGCACCGTCTGCATCTCCGCCCCGGCCAGCGCCAGGGCGGCGCCGACCAGCACGGCCATGACCGCGTAGGGCAGCCGCACGTCCCAGACGATGACGGAGACCGGCCCGGTCGCCGAGCCGGGGTCCAGCAGCACGCCCAGCACATCCGAGAGACCCAGGCGCGAGGGGCCGGTGGCGACATCGAGCAGCAGCGAGGCCAGCGTCAGCAGCGCCAGCAGCACGAGCAGCGCCGTGCGGCGCCAGAGCAGGGCGCGGTAGCCATCCGAGGCCGCGGTCGCCGTCACGGCGGCGCTCATCGCCGGCTCATCCGGATGGCGCCCGGGCGCGGCGGCGGCACGGGGTCCGGGCGGCGGGGGAGCGGCCGGGTGCGGCGGGGGCTGGGCGGCAAGAGCGCATCCTTCGGAGTGAGGCGGGGCCGGCGGCCTGATGGCGGGAGTCCCGGCAATCCATAATCATTCGCAACCGCCGCACCAAGCCCCATCGGCGGGCGGGGCGGCCGCGCGGCCGGCCCGGTTCAGCCGGCCTGGGGCGGCCGGCGGCCGACCTGCACCGCCAGATCCCGCTGCCGCCCCTCGCGCAGCAGGGTGATGCGGATGGTCTGGCCCGGCGGGGTGATGGCGACGCCGCGCGTCAGGGCGCGCACCGTCTCGACCCGCTCGCCGTTCAGCGCGGTGATGATGTCGCCGGGGCGCAGCCCGGCGCGGGCGGCGGGACTGTTGCGCTCCAGGCTCTGCACCTGCACGCCGCGGTTGCGCCCGCCCGGCGTCGTCTCGCCGCCGACATCCTGGACCGCCACGCCGAGCCAGCCACGCTCCACCCGCCCGTCGCGCCGCAGCTGGTCGATCACGCCGCGCGCCAGGTCGGAGGGGGTGGCGAAGCCGATGCCGGCCGAGGCGCCGGAGGGCGAGTAGATGGCGGTGTTGATGCCGATCACCTCGCCGGCCGCGTTGAACAGCGGCCCGCCGGAATTGCCCGGGTTGATGGCGGCGTCGGTCTGGATGAAGTCATCGAAGGGCCCGGCGCCGATCTCGCGCCCGCGTGCCGAGACGATGCCGGAGGTGACGGTGCCGCCGAGGCCGAAGGGGTTGCCCGCCGCCAGCACCCACTGGCCCACGCGGATGCTGCCCGAGGCCCCCCAGGGGACGGCGGCGAGCGGCGCGCGCGGCTCGACGCGGAGCAGGGCGAGGTCGGTCAGCTCGTCCGTGCCGACGACCCGGGCCGGCAGCTCGGTGCCATCCTGCAGCGAGACGACGACCCGCGCGGCCTCGCCCACCACATGGTTGTTGGTGACGATATAGCCCGCCGGGTCGATGACGAAGCCGGAGCCCGCCCCCTGCACCTGCTGCCGCCCGCGGCGTTCGCGGAAGTAGCGCTCGAAGGGGGTGCCGCGCAGTTCGGGCGGGATCTGCGTCGTGGTCTGCTCGGTGAGCACGGCGATGTTCACCACCGCCGGCAGCACCCGCTCGGCCAGGTCGGCGAAATCGGGCATCAGGCCGCGCTGGGCCTGGGCCGGCACGCGGGCGCAGGCGGTGAGCAGGGCCAGGCTGGAGAGGCCGGCGAGGACGAGGCGGCGGGAGGCGGCGGGCTGGGGGGTGATCATCGTCTCATCCCTGGTGGCGGGCGCGGTGGGGGCTGCGGCTCTGACGTCACATTGAGCAAGGCAGGGCGTAAGGCAAGCCCGCGCGGGCGCGGCCGCCGCAAACCGCCCGCCTCGAACCACTTGTCTCAGACCGCCGCCCGCTGTCCCGGCTGCTCCGGCCAGTCGTGCCTGGGGTAGCGGCCGCGCATCTCCTTGCGCACCTCGGCCCAGGCGCCGCGCCAGAAGCCGGCGAGGTCGGCGGTGACGGCGATCGGCCGCCCGGCCGGGGAGAGCAGCGCCACCTGCAGCGGGATGCGCCCGCCGGCCAGCGGCGGCAGGCGCTCCAGGCCGAAGAGGTGCTGCGCCCGCGCCTCCAGCCGCGGCACCTCGCCGGTATAGTCGATGGCGGCCGAGCGCCCGCCGGGCAGGTCGAGGCGCGGCGGCAGCTCGGCATCGAGGCGCCGGGTCAGCGGGTGCGGCGGCAGGGCGCGCAGCATCGCCACCACGTCCAGGGCCTTCAGCTGCGACAGCCTGTTCAGCCCGGCGAGCCAGGGGACCAGCCAGGCGCCGCCCTCGCGGGCCAGCGCCTCGTCCGAGACCTCCGGCCAGGGCTCGCCCTCGGCGCGGCGCATCCAGGCGAGGCGGGCGCGGGTCTGCTCGGCGGCCTTGCTCCAGTCCAGGTCGCGCAGGCCGCGCGAAGCCGCCGCCCCGGCCAGGGCCGTCGCCACCGCGTCCGGGTCGGCCTGGGGCAGCGTCGCCTCCTCCAGCACCAGCGGGCCGAGGCGCAGCCGCCGCCGCGCCACCACGGCGTTCGTCCGGGGGTCGAAGGCGGCGCCCTCCTCGCGCACCAGGCGCTCGGGGAAGGCGGCCTCCAGCGCGGCGCGGGTCAGCGGCGCGGCCATGCGGATGCGCGCCTCGGTGCCGGCCAGCTCCAGGTCGGCCACCGCCAGCAGCGGCGCCCTGCCCAGCGGGTCGCTCGCCGGCAGCCGCGCGCCCTGCCCGCCGCTGGCGCCGGCGGCGGACAGGCCGGCGAGGCGGAAGGCGCCGTCCATGCCGCCGCGCTTCGCCGCCACGCGGTCGGGGAAGCCGGCGGCCAGCAGCAGGCCAGGGTCGCCATCCGGCGGCTCGGCGGCGGCCAGGCCGAGGCGGCGGCGGTGCAGCGCCAGGGCGCGGCGGATGCGGCCGAGCGCGGCGCGGTCCGCCTGCGGGTCGTCGGCGCCTTCGAGGAGGTCAAGCCGCAGGCGGATATCGGCCGGCGCCTCGCGGCCACGGATCGGGTCGCGCTCCTCCAGCAGGGCGGCGAGGGCGGCGGCCAGCGCGGCCTCGCCGGGCGTGGCGGCGGCGGCCATCATCCGGGCGAGGCGCGGATGCGTGCCCAGCCGCGCCATGCGCCGGCCCATGGGGGTGATGCGACCCTCGGCGTCCAGCGCATCGAGCTCGCGCAGCAGGGCGCGGGCGGCGGCCATGGCGCCGGCGGGCGGCGGGTCCAGGAAGGCCATCGCCGCCGGATCGGCGCCCCAGGCGGCGCAGTCCAGCGCCAGCCCCGACAGCTCGGATTCCAGGATCTCCGGCCGGTCCGCCGGCGGCAGGCCGCGATGCAGCGCCTCCGACCAGAGCCGGATGGCGAGGCCGGGCGCGGTGCGGCCGGCGCGGCCGGCGCGCTGCTCGGCGCTCGCGCGGGAGATGCGCAGCGTGGCCAGCCGCGACAGCCCGGTCGCGGGATCGAGGCGCGGCGCGCGGCGGAAGCCGCCATCGACGACGATCCGCACCCCCGGCACGGTCAGCGAGGTCTCGGCGATCGAGGTGGCCAGCACCACCTTGCGTCCGCCGCCGGGCCGGTGATCCGGGTCCAGCGCCTTGTCCTGCTCGGCGGGCGGCAATTCGCCATGCAGCGGCAGCACGTCGGCGCCGAGGCCGCCCAGCCGCTCCATCGTGCGGCGGATCTCGCCCCAGCCGGGCAGGAAGGCCAGCACATCGCCCGGATGCGCCGCCAGCGCCTCGCGGATGGCCGCGGCCATCGCCTCGGGCAGGTCGCGCGGCTCGCGCAGATCCCGCTGGCGATACCGCACCGTGACGGGGAAGGCGCGGCCCAGGCTCTCGATCACCGGGGCCGGGCCGCCCTCACCGCCCAGCAGCCGGGCGAAGCCCTCGGCCTCCAGCGTCGCGGACATGGCGAGCAGCCGCAACTCCGGCCGCAGCGCGCGTTGCAGGTCGAGGCAGAGCGCCAGGGCCAGGTCGGTGTCGAGGTTGCGCTCATGCGCCTCGTCGAACAGCACCGCGGCCACGCCCTCGAGGCCCGGGTCGGATTGCAGCCGCCGCACCAGCAGGCCCTCCGTCACCACCTCGATCCGCGTCGCCGCGGAGACGGCGCGGTCCAGCCGGGTGACGACGCCGGCCGTCTGCCCGAGCGGCTCGCCCAGCAGCTCGGCCATGCGGCGGGCGGCGGCACGGGCGGCGACGCGGCGCGGCTCCAGCACCAGGATCCGCTGCCCCGAAGCCCAGGGCTCGTCCAGCAGCCGCAGCGGCACGAGGGTCGTCTTGCCCGCGCCGGGGGGCGCCACCAGCACGGCATTGCCGCCGGCGCGCAGGGCCTCCGCCAGGCGCGGCAGGGCTTCGGAGACGGGAAGTTCGGGCAGGGGGGGCATGGCGGGCGGGCTTACCACGCGCCGCCGTGGCGCCCCAGCCCGGAGCGGCGCCATGCGGCGCGGGAGGGCCTCCCCCCGCTCTTCCGCTCCCCGTCCTGGAGCCCCCGCCCTCAAGCCCCCCCTTCCAGCCCCCCTGGCGCGAGCCTCGCCGAGGCGTCAATCTGTCCGGCCCTCATGGTCTGCCCGCGTGGCCTGCCGGCGGGGAAACACAGAGACTTGGGGACGTAGACACCATGCGCATTCTGCTGGTGGAGGATGATGCCGAGGTCAGCCGCTTCGTGAAGAAGGGGTTGCAGGAGGCCGGGCATACGGTGGAGCACGCGTCCAGCGGGCGCGACGGCCTGTTCCTCGCGGCCGGGGAGAGTTTCGATCTCCTGGTCCTGGACCGCATGCTGCCCGGTGGCGTCGATGGCGTCCGGCTCGTCGAGACGCTGCGGGGCCAGGGCAACCACACGCCCGTGCTGTTCCTCTCGGCCCTGGCCGGGGTGGACGAGCGGGTGAAGGGGCTGAAGGCCGGCGGTGACGACTATCTGGTCAAGCCCTTCGCCTTCGCCGAGCTGCTGGCGCGGGTCGAGGCGCTGGGCCGCCGGCCGGCGGTCGACGCGCCGGCGACGCGGCTCAAGGTGGCCGATCTGGAGCTCGACCTGCTGTCCCGCACGGTGACGCGGGCCGGCAAGAAGATCGACATCCAGCCGCGCGAGTTCCGCCTGCTGGAGCACCTGATGCGCCATGCCGGACAGGTGGTGACGCGCACCATGCTGCTGGAGAAGGTCTGGGACTACCATTTCGACCCGCAGACCAACGTGATCGACGTGCATGTCTCCCGCCTGCGCCAGAAGCTGGACAAGGGGCACGACAAGCCGCTGATCCACACCGTGCGCAACGCCGGCTACATGATCCGCGCCGAGGGCTGACGAACGAAACCCAAGGCTTGAAGGTCATGCCGCACAACCGCCGGCGGCCGCAGCATCCGGGGCCGCTCTGGCGGCTGCTGTCCTCCGCCGGCTTCCGCTTCGCGCTGCTGTTCGCCACCCTGTTCCTCGGCGCCTGCCTCGCCTTCGCCGGCGTGCTCTGGTGGGGCACCGCAGGGACGCTGGAGCGGCAGACCGACGCGGCCATCCGCGCCGATGCCTCCGCCCTGCTCGAGCGCTGGCGCGATGCCGGCCCGCAGGCGGTGGCGGAGACCATCGAGGAGCGCCTGGCGCTCGATGCCGAGGCCCAGGCGCTGTACCGGCTGGAGACGCCGCGGGGCGAGCGGCTGGCCGGTAATCTCGCCACCCTGCCCGCCCAGGGGCCCGGCGAGGCGAGCTGGCACAGCCTGACCCTGGAGCATGACGACGACCCGCCCGGCGAGGCGCGGCTCTTCGTGCAGGCGCTGCCCGATGGCAGCCAGCTGGCGGTGGGGCGCGAGGTGGGCGAGAAGCAGCGGCTGCGCGCCCTGCTGACCGAGGGGCTGGCCTGGGCCGCCGGCGCCGCCCTGGTCTTCGCCGTGATCGGGGCGATGCTGATGCGCCGCGCGCTGGAGCGGCGCCTGGCCCCGGCCAGCCTGACCGCGGCCCGCATCGCCAACGGCGACCTGACGCAGCGCGTGCCGATCTCCCTGCATGACGACGAGTTCGACCGGCTCGGCGCCAGCATGAACGCCATGCTCGACCGCATCGCGCATCTCATGGAGGGGGTGCGCGGCGTCTCGGACGCCATCGCCCACGACCTGCGCACGCCGATCTCCCGGGCCCGCAGCGGCCTGGAGGAAACCCTCCTGGGCGAGAGCAGCGACGCCGAGGCGCTGCGCGGCGCGATCGAGCGCGGCATCGCCGACCTCGACAACGTCACCCGGGTGTTCCAGGCGGTGCTGCGCATCGCCGAGGTGGAGGCGGGCGCGCGCCGCGCCGCCTTCGCCCCGCTCGACCTCGCGGCGCTGCTGGCCGACGCGGCGGAGCTCTACGGTGCCTCGGCGGAGGCGCGCGGCCAGACGCTGCACACCGCCTGGCCATCCAGCCTGCCGATGACCGGCGACCGCGACCTGCTGCTGCAGCTGGTGGCCAATCTGCTGGACAACGCGGTGAAGTTCACCCCGCCGGGCGGCGCCATCAGCCTGACGGCCGAGCCGGACGGGGAGGAGGTGCTGCTGCGCGTGGCCGATGAGGGACCCGGCCTCGCGCCGCAGGACCGGGCCCGGGTGGGCGAGCGCTTCTTCCGCACCGATACCGCCCGCGCCACGCCCGGCTCCGGCCTCGGCCTCTCCCTGGTGCGCGCGGTGGCGACGCTGCATGGCGGGCGGCTGTGGTTCGAGGATGCCGGCGGGCCGCCGGAACAGCCTGGCCTCGCCGTCCTGCTGCGCCTGCCGCTGGACGGGCCCCACCCCGCCACCTCCGGCGCGGTGGCGGCATGACGCTGGCTTCATGCCGCGCCCATCGGCGCGCAGGGCCGGTGGGCGCAGCATGGCGTCATGGTCCCGCGCCTGCCTCTGCTGATGACCGTCTGGCTGGCCGCCGCGCCGGGCGCGCTGGCGGCGGCGGAGCTTCGCCTGCTGCCGGTCAGCCAGGCGGATTGCGAGTCCCTGGCCGGCCGCTTCGACCGCCAGCCCGGCGCCGGGCGGGACGAGCCTCGGGACCTGGCGGAGGAGGGGCTGCGGCTGTGCCGCGCCGGCCAGTTCCGCGCCGGGGCGCTGAAGCTGCGGCGCGCCATCCGTGCCGCGCATGCGCCGGCGCCCTCCGTCGACCGGCGCCTGCCCGAGGCCGCCCTGCGGCCGGCGACCGAGCTGCGCTGATCCCACCCCTGCCGGATCGTCACCGCCCAGGGGACCACGACCATGGGCATTGAGCGGACCGCCCCGCTGGCCGGCGCGGCCGCGCTCTGCTCCGGCATCGGCCTGGCCCGCTTCGCCTATGTTCCGGCCTTCCCCGCCATGGTCGCCGCCGGCTGGGTGGATGGCGGCGGCGCCGGCCTGCTCGGCGCGCTGAACCTCACCGGCTATCTGATGGGGGCGCTGGGCGGGCGGCGCCTCGCCGGACGCCTCGGCGTGCCGGCCGCGCTCGACCTCGGCATGGCGCTGGTGGTGCTGTCCTGCCTGGCCTGCGCCTGGCCGGGTGGCCTGGCCTGGCTCGGACCCTGGCGCGGCCTCGCGGGTTTCGCCGGCGGCGTGCTGATGGCGCTGGCCGGGCCGGCGGTGCAGGCGGTGGTGCCGCCGGCGCGCCGCCCGGCGGCGGCGGGCACCGTGGTCTCCGGCGTCGGCGGGGGGGTGGTCCTGGGCGCCCTGGCGGTACCGGCGCTGCTGCCGCTCGGCGTCTCGTCGATCTGGCTGGGGCTGGGGCTGATGAGCCTGCTGCTCTGGCTGCCCCTGCGCCGCTACTGGCCCGCCCCGCCGACGGAGGAGGTGGCGGCCGGGCCGGGCGCGGCGGCCCCGCCACGCCGCTGGCCGGGCGTGACCGGGCTGATGGTCGTCTACGGGCTGTCCGCCGCCGGCATGGTGCCGCCGATGATCTATCTCGCCGATCTCGGCATGCGCGGGCGCGGCCTCGGCGCCGCGGCCGTGGCGCTGCTCTGGGCGCTGTTCGGCCTCGGCGCCATGGCGGGCACGCTGCTGGGCGGGCGGATCGCCGGCCGGGCCGGGGGCATGCGGACCCTGGCGCTGTGGATGGGCGTGCAGGCCCTCGCCCTCGGGGCCGCCCTGCTGCCCGGTGGCGCGGCCGTGCTGCTGGCGGCGCCGCTCAGCGGCTTCGCGGGCGTCGGCGCCAGCGCGGTGGCGCTGGCGGCCGCCCGCGAGCTGGCGGGGCCGGGGGCGGGCCTGGTCTGGAGCCGCGCGACGGTGCTCTACGCCCTGGCCCAGGCGGCCACCGGCTTCGTCCTGGCGGCCCTGTTCCGCGCCAGCGGGGAGGCGCATGCGGCGGTCTTCGGCGCCGGGCTGGGCCTGTCCCTGTTGGCCCTGCTCGCCGCCGCCCGGCTGGCCCGGAAGCGGGCCTGAGGGGCGCCGGGGCGGCGGAGGGCGCCTCCCGGGATCGGCTGTCTCAGTCGCCGAACAGCCTCCGCAGGTCGCCCACCGGCTGCCAGCGGGGCGACTGGTCCTTGTCCACCAGCACGGCCCGAACGCCCTCGGCGAAATCCGGGTGCTGCGTGATGGTCCGGGTCAGGATCAGCTCCTGCTCCAGGCAGGCCGGCAGGTCCTGGGCGGCGCCGCGCCGCAGCAGTTCGATGGTCACCGCCACGCTGGTCGGCGAGACGCGGCGCAGGGTGGCGAGCTGCTCGCGCGCCCAGTCGGTGCCCTCGGCCTCCAGCGCGGCCTCGATGGCGGCGCGGTCGCCGGCGCCGAAGCAGCGCTCGATGGCCGGGCGCAGCGCCGTGACGCGACCCGGCGGCGGCGCCTCGGCGAATTCGTCCACCACGCCGGCCTCGCCCTTCTCCAGCAGGGCCTGGCGCAGCGCCGGCAGCTTCGCGCGCGGCACGAAATGCGTCGCCAGCCCGGCCTCCACCGCCTCGGCGCCCTTCAGCCGCGCGCCGGTCAACGCGATCCACAGACCCATGCCCGGGCTGCCCGGCAGGCGCGGCAGGACATAGCTGGTGCCGACGTCGGGGAAGAGGGCGATCGCCGTCTCCGGCATGGCCAGCAGGGCGTGCTCCGTCACCACCCGGTGGCTGCCATGCACCGAGACGCCGAGGCCGCCGCCCATGCAGATGCCGTCGATCAGGCTGATCCAGGGCTTGGGGAAGGTGGCGATGCCGCTGTTCACCGCGTATTCGCGCGAGAAGAAGGCCTCCACCGCCGCCGTGTCGCCGGCCAGCACGTCGCTCCGCACCTGCCGCACGTCGCCGCCGGCGCAGAAGGCCTTCTCACCCGCGCCCTCCAGCAGCACCAGCCGCACCGCCGGGTCCTCCCGCCAGGCGTCGATGGCCTCGGCGAAGCCGTCGATCATGGCGAGGTCGAGCGCGTTCAGCGCGCGCGGGCGGTTCATCGTCAGGTGGCCCACGACGCCCTCGCGGCGGCGGATCAGGCTGGGCTCGGCTGTGCTCATCGGCATGTCTCCTCGGCGGTTTCCTCGCCACAGCTTCGGGGCCGGGGCGGCAGTTGACAACCCGCCCCCCGCCCCGCGATGCAGGACGGGGAAGCCTGGTCGGGGGAATTGGGGAATGGCGGAGGCGCTGGTTCGCTTCGAGGGCGTGCGCAAGGCCTATGGGCCGGCCGCCTCGGGCTATGCGGTGCGGCATCTGGACCTGGAGGTGGCGAAGGGCGAGCTGCTGACGCTGCTCGGCCCCTCCGGCTCCGGCAAGACCACCACGCTGATGATGCTGGCCGGCTTCGAGCTGCCCAGCGAGGGCCGCATCCTGCTGGAGGGGCGCGACATCGCCCGGCTGCCGCCGCACCGGCGCGGCATCGGCGTGGTGTTCCAGTCCTACGCGCTGTTCCCGCACATGTCGGTGGCGGAGAATGTCGCCTTCCCGCTCGAGGTGCGCGGCGTGCCGCGGCCGGAGCGGGCCGAGCGGGTGAAGCGCGCACTGGCCATGGTGCGGCTGGAGGGCTTCGGGGACCGCCGCCCGGCGCAGCTCTCGGGCGGCCAGCAGCAGCGCATCGCGCTGGCCCGCGCCATGGTCTTCGAACCGCCCATCGTGCTGCTGGACGAGCCGCTGGGCGCGCTCGACAAGGCGCTGCGCGAGGAGATGCAGTACGAGATCCGCGGCATCCACCAGCGGCTCGGCGTCACCATGATGTATGTCACGCACGACCAGCAGGAGGCGCTGACGCTGTCGGACCGCATCGCCGTCTTCGAGGGCGGCGAGATCCGCCAGCTGGCCAGCCCGCGCCGCATCTACGAGGAGCCGGCCAATGCCTTCGTCGCCGGCTTCGTCGGCGAGAACAACCGCCTGCCCGGCCGTGTGCTGGCGCGGCAGGAGGGCGCCGTGCGGGTGGCGCTGGATTGCGGCGCCGAGGTGCTGGCGCGGCCGGTGGACTGCGAGGCGCCCGGCAGCCGCTGCGTCGTCGCGGTGCGGCCGGAGCGGGTGGCGGTGGCGCCGGTGGACGCCGAGGATCTGGGCGGGGATGCCCTGCCGGCGCGGCTGCTGGAGGCGATCTTCCAGGGCGACCATGTCCGGCTGCGCCTCTCGCTGGGCAGCGGCGGCGGGGAGATCCTGGCCAAGCGCGTCGTCGGCGGCGCCCGGCTGCCCGAGCCCGGGGAGACAGCGGCGGTGGCCTGGGACGCCGCACACGCCCACGCCTTCGCGGCCTGACCACGCCCCCCCACCCGGGGTCCTGGCCGGCTCCCTTCGGGCGCGGCGAAGGCTCGCTTCCGCGGAGTCGAATTGTGACGCGGTGATGCGCGCGCGATGGTCAGGGGGATATCCCCTGGCATGGAGGGCGCGGGATCATGTTCGGATGGCTGATACTGGCTGCCCTGTCCTTGGCCCTGCCCCTGCCTCCGGCCCTGCCCCTGGCCCCGATCGGCGCGCCGCCCGCGCGCGCCGAGGATCGCGCCGGGAATAGGGGGCCGGAACCCCGCCTGTTGGCGGCCATGCCCGCCGCCCGGCCGGGCGAGCCGACGCTGACGCTGTTTCTCCCCGGCGGTCCGCACCGCGCGCCTTTTCCGCTGGTCGTGGCGGTTTCGGATTCGCTCGGTCCCGACGGCCGGGCGGACCGCATCACCGCCCTGCTGCTGGCGCGGGGCGTCGCGGTTCTCGATCTCGACCCCTTCATCGTCACCGATGGCCCCGGGCAGGCCCGGCGCCGCGACAGGGTGCCCGAGGCGGTCTCTCAGGCGGCGGACCTCGCCGCCCAGCACCCCGCCATCGACCCGGACAGGGTCGCCCTGCTGGGGTTCGGGGCGGGGGGCCGCGCCGCCTGGCTGGCGCGGCCTGGATCGGACACCATCCCCCGCTTCGTCGCCCGGGCCATTCTCTATCCGGGCTGCCGGGACCTGGTGGCGCAGGGACAGGCCGGCGCACCGGCTGATGCCTCGGCGGGCCTGTTGCTGATGCATGGAAGCCTGGACACGGAGAACGGCACCGAGGCCTGCGCGCGGCTGGTGCAGGGCCTGCCCGACCGGGGGCGGCTGCGGCATGTCAGCCTTCGTGGGGCGGGCTATGCCTGGGATCGTCCGGCGCCGCTGGGGGAGGGCGGCACGCTGCTGCCCGCGCCCGGCGGCGAGGGCCGTGTGCCGGCGGCGCCATGGACCTACATGGCGCAGTGCTCGGCGCGGATGGTGGCCGCCTGGCTGTCCGACGCGCTGGGTGCGCGTGGCGCGGTGGCCGCCGCCGCATGTCCCTGAACGCGCATGACCGGCCCGGGGCGCAGGCGGCGGCGCTGCGGCCGGAGCCTGCCGAATTCGCCTGCGAGGACGGGGTCGGGCTGCGCGGGCATCTTTGGCGCGCCGCCGGCGCCGGAGAGGGCGGCGCCATCCTCGTCAACGCGGCGACCGGCGTCCTGGCCCGCTACTATCACCGCTACGCCCGGTTCCTGGCCGGGCACGGCTTCGATGTCCTGACCTATGACTATCGTGGCATCGGCCTGTCGCGGCCGGAGCGCCTGAAGGGCTGCGGCTACCGCTGGCGCGACTGGGGGATGCAGGATTTCGCCGCCGCCCTGCGCTTCCTGCACGAGGCGACCGGCTGCCCCCGCCCGATGGTGGTGGGCCACAGCATCGGTGGCTTCCTGCCGGGCCTCGCCCCGAATGCGGCGATGATCGGCCGCATGCTGACGGGTGGGGGCGCAGTATGCCTGGTGGGGCGATTACGCGCCGGAGCGCCGCCTGCGGCTTCTGCTCAAATGGCACGTCGCCATGCCCGTCGCGACGGCGCTCTGCGGCTACTTCCCCGGCCGCCGCCTCGGGTGGCTGGAGGACCTGCCGGCCGGCGTGGCGCAGGAGTGGAGCTTCCGCGGCCCCTGCTTCACGCGGAGCCACCCGCGCGCGGAGCGCCGCGACATCCTGGCCCGCATGGCCGCTGTGCAGGCACCGATCCTCGCCATCGCCGTGACGGATGACGAACTCGGCACGGTGCCGGCGGTGTGCCGCGCGCTCGGCTACTATACGGGCGCCGCCCGACGGCTGGCGGTGCTGGACCCCGCCGGCTACGGCCGGACCGCCATCGGCCATTTCAGCCTTTTCCACGACCGGCATGCCGCCGACTTCTGGCCGGACACCCTGGCCTGGCTGCGCCACGGTGTCGATCCCTGGCCGGGTCGGACCATGGGCTTCCGGGCGCCCTGAGGCGCGACCGCGCGCGACGGGGCGTCGGGCGCGGCGCCGCCCCCTCAGCCCGCCAGCCCCTCCCGCCGCAGCTCCGCCGTCAGCCGCTCCACGGCGCGGCCGAAGCGCTCCAGCATCTCCTCCACCTCGGCGGCGGCGATGACCAGGGGCGGCGAGAAGGCGATGGAGTCGTTCATCAGCGCGCGCAGGATCAGCCCCTCCTCCTCGGCCATCCGCACCAGGCGCGGACCCACCTTCAGCGCGGGGTCGAAGCTGCGCTTCGCGGCCTTGTCGGCGGCGAATTCGACCGCCGCCACGAGGCCGACGCCGCGCACCTCGCCGACCAGCGGATGGCCGGCGAAGCGCTCGCGCAGGCCGCGCTGCATCAGCGCGCCCATCGTGGCGGCGTGCTCGATGAGGTTCTCCTCGTCATAGATGCGCAGCGTCTCCAGCGCGACCGCGGCGGCGACCGGGTGGCCGGAATAGGTGAAGCCATGGCCCCAGGTGCCGACCTGGTCGCTGCCCTCGGCCAGGGCCTCATAGACGCGCTCGTTCACCATCACCGCCGAGATCGGCAGGAAGGAGGCCGAGAGCGCCTTGGCGCAGGTCAGGATGTCCGGCCGCAGGCCGAAGCTCTGGCTGCCCCAGTAGCGCCCGGTGCGGCCGAAGCCGCAGATCACCTCATCGGCCACCAGCAGCACGTCATGCTTGCGGAGCACCGCCTGGATCTTCTCGAAATAGGTCTCGGGCGGCACGATGCAGCCGCCCGCGCCCATCACCGGCTCGGCGAAGAAGGCGCCGACGGTCTCCGGCCCCTCCGCCTCGATCAGCGCGTCCAGCTCGGCGGCGAGGCGGCTCGCGAAATCGGCCTCGCTCTCGCCGGGCTCGGCGAAGTGGTAGTGGTGTGGCGTGCCGACATGCAGGAAGCCCGGCAGCGGCAGGCCGAACAGCCTGTGGTTGGCCGGCAGGCCGGTCAGGCTGGCGGCGGCGGCGGTGATGCCGTGATAGGCGCGCTGCCGGGCGATGATCTTGCGCTTCTGCGGCCGGCCCAGCACGGTGTTGACATACCAGACCATCTTGATCGCGGTGTCGTTCGCCTCCGAGCCGGAATTGGCGAAGAACACCTTGCTCATCGGCACCGGCGCGCGCGCCAGCAGCGCCTCGGCCAGTTCGATATCCGGCATGTTCGAGCGGCCGGTGAAGCTGTGATACCAGGGCAGCCTGCGCATCTGCTCGGTGGCGGCGCGCAGCAGGCGCTCGTTGGAGAAGCCGAGCGAGGCGCACCAGAGCCCGGCCACCGCCTCCAGATACTCCCGGCCGGACTCGTCACGGATGCGGATGCCCTCGCCGCCGGTGATGATCAGCGGGCCCTGCTCGCGATGCGCCTTGTGATTGGTCATCGGGTGCAGCAGCGAGGCGATATCCCGCGCGGCCGCGGAATTGGCGCCATGGGTGTCGGGCGGGGTCATGCGGGGTCTCTCCTGCGCTTCCACGGCAGGCTAGGCCAGTTCTTCCGCCCTGGCGACGGGGGGGCCATCCGCTCCCCCCCCGGTGGTTCAGTGGCTCAGCGGCTCAGCAGCACGTCCGGCAGCCAGGTGGCGATGGCGGGAAACACCGTCACCAGCGCCACGGCCAGCACCAGCATCAGGAAGAAGGGCAGGGTCGCCCAGGCCACCTCGGTCTGTTCCCGCCCCGTCATGCTTTGCATGACGAACAGATTGAAGCCGACCGGGGGGGTGATCTGCGCCATCTCGACCAGCAGGACGATGAAGATGCCGAACCAGACCAGGTCGAAGCCGGCATGCTGCACCATCGGCACCACAATGGTCGTGGTCAGCACGATCATCGAGACGCCGTCCAGCGCCATGCCGAGGATGATGTAGATGATGGTGAGCATGGCGATCAGGCCGTAGGGGCCGAGGTTCATCGCCGCGACGGCTTCCGCCAGGGCCGCCGGGATGCCGGTCAGGGCCATCGCCTTGGTCAGGTAGGCGGCGCCGGCGAGGATGAACATGATCATGCAGGAGACGCGCGTGGCACCGGTCAGGCTCACGATGAAGCTCTTCCAGGTCAGGCAGCGCGTCGCGGCGGCGAGCGCGAGCGCGCCGGCCACGCCGCAGGCCGCGGCTTCCGTCGCCGTCGCCCAGCCGGCGAACATCGAGCCGATCACGGCGAGGATCAGCAGGACGCAGGGGATCAGCTGGCTGGATTGCCGAAGCTTCTCGAGCAACGAGGTCGAGGGCTCGCGCGGCGGCTGCCGGGACGGATTGAGAAGCGCCCAGACGGCGATATAGGCGGAGAACAGCCCCATCACCAGCAGGCCAGGCAGGAAGCCGGCGAGGAAGACCCGCACCACCGAGGTCTCGGCCGCCACGGCATAGACCACCATGATGATGGAGGGCGGGATCATGATGCCCAGCGTGCCCGAGGTGGCGAGGCTGCCGATGGCAACGCGGTCGTCATAGCCGCGCCGGCGCAGCTCGGGCAGGGCGATGCGGGAGACGGTGGCACAGGTCGCGGCGGAGGAGCCAGAGACGGCACCGAAGATCCCGCAGGCCAGCACGTTGACGTGCATCAGCCGGCCCGGAATCCGCCGTACCCAGGGCGAGAGCCCGCTGAACAGCTCCTCTGAGATGCGGGTGCGGAACAGGATCTCGCCCATCCAGACGAACATCGGCAGCGCCGCCAGCGTCCAGGAGCCGGTGGCCTCCCAGAAGGCGCTGGCGAGATAGGTGCCCGGCTGGGGATGGACGAAGGTGATGGCGACGAAACCGAGGGCGGCCAGCGCCATGCCGATCCAGAGCCCGCCGGCGAGCAGCAGGCCGAGCAGCAGCAGCAGCAGCCCGGAGAGTTGCAGAAGATCCATGGGAATGCCGCCTTCAGCTCGAGTAATCGCCCTGCGCCATGCGGGCTTCCGCCTCGATGGCGTAGTTCGGCTTGCCGCCGCGCAACACGGTGAACAACTCATCGGCCACGGCGATCAGCAGGAGGGCGATGCCGATCGGCATGGAGAGCTTCGGCACCCAGAGCAGCACCGGAAGGGCACCCTGCGCGCGGTCCTCGATCTCGTAGGAGAAGAGGACGTCGTCGATGGTCCAGTACAGCGCATAGGCGCAGCCGATCGCGGCGAGGCTCAGCGCCAGCAGCTCCGCCACCCGGCGCGGGCCCGGTGCGAGCGTATTGATCAGCAGGCCGACGCGGATCAGCTCGCCACGGCGGAAGGTGTGCGCCAGGGCGAAGAAGGTGGTGGCCACGCAGAGATAGGCACTGATGTCGTCGGCACCCGGGAACTGGATCGACAGTTCGCGCAGCACCACCTGCGTGATCATGATGAGGAAGATGCCCAGCAGGGAGGCGGCGGCAAGTGCCGCCGCCATCCGGTAGAGCGCATCGAGCGCCTGTCGCAGCATCTCTGCCGCCTCAGCCGGCGCGATAGGCGGCGATCAGCTTCTGGCCGTCCTCGCCGGTGCGGGAGACCCATTCGTCGGTCATGACGGCGCTGATCTTCTGCAGCCCCTCGATCAGCGCCGGCGTCGGCTGCTCGACCTTCAGGCCCCGCTTCTCCAGCGTGTCCTGCGCGATCTGCGTCGCCTCCTTCGACATCGCGAAGCCACGCTCCTCGGCGGCCGCGGCGGCGTCCTGGATCGCCTTCTGCTGCGCGGCCGGCAGGGCCTCGAAGGCGCGCCGGCCGATAAAGACGTGGTTCTGCGTGTAGGTGAAGTTCACCGGCGTGAAGACGCGCGCGTAGTCCCAGGCCTGCGTGTCCACGCCGGTGGCGGCGCTGGTCACCTGGGCGTTGATGACGCCGGTGGCGAAGGCCTGCGCCACCTCCGCCGACTGCACCAGGGTCGGCGTCGCCTGCAGCAGGGCCGCGAAGCGGTTCGTCATCGCGTTGAAGGCGCGGAAGCGGCTGCCCTTCAGCGCATCCAGGCTCGGCAGCGACTGGTTGCTGTAGAAGCCGCCCGGCGGCCAGGGCACGGCGTAGAGCGGCACCAGGCCGCTGCGCCTGAAGCGCGCCTCGATATAGGGGCGCGCCAGGTTGCGCAGCTTGCGCGCCGCCTCGAAGCTCGGCGCCAGCAGCGGAATGCCGTCCACCTCGAAGAAGGGGTCCTCGTTGCCATAGGCGGAGATCAGGATCTCGCCGAGCTGCACCTGACCCTGCTGCACGCCACGCTTGATCTGTGGCATGGGCAGCAGCGACCCGTTGGTGTGCAACTGGACCTGCAACGCGCCGCCGGTGGCCTTCTGCACCTCCTCCACGAACTGGCGGATGTTGCGGGTGTGGAAGTTGGTGTCCGGGTAGGCCGTGGCGAACTGCCATTTGGCCTGGGCGGACGCCCCGCGCGGGGCCAGGCCGGCCATCGCGGCGCCGGTGGCGGCCAGCAGGAGGCTGCGGCGCGTGGTCGTCATGCTGTGGTCTCCCGTGGTCATTGGGCCAGGATGCGGCGGGAAACTATCCGACCGCCGGCGCGCGGCAGGCAAGGGGCGATGCGGCGGTATTCCACCGCCGCCAGGCCGGCGGCGCCCACCGAAGCGCCATTTCCGGGAGGGATTGCCCGCCCGGCGGCCAGCCGGCGCGGCGGGACGGGCAGCGCCGGGAGCCTGCCGCTCCGCACCCTCTCAACAGGGCCGGCGATCTGCTCTAGGCTCGACTCCGGGCAGGCCGGCGCCGCGCCGGCCGCCCCCATCAGGAAGGGTCCAAAGAATGTTGCGGAGACATCTGGGCGCCATCGGGCTGTTCGCCGCGGGCCTGGCGCTTTTCCCGGCCCTGTCGACCGGCCCGGCCCTGGCGCAGGGGCGCGACCTGACCATCGTCTCCTGGGGCGGCGCCTATCAGGACGCGCAGCGGGAGATCTTCTTCCGCCCCTTCCAGCAGCAGAGCGGCGCGCGCCTCCTGGAGGAGACCTGGGACGGCGGTGTCGGTGTGCTGCGCGCCAAGATCCAGTCCGGCGCCAACAACTGGGACCTCGTTCAGGTGGAGAGCGAGGAGCTCCTGATCGGCTGCGAGGAAGGGCTGTTCGAGAAGATGGACTTCGCCGCCATCGGCGGCCGGGACCGCTACATCCCGCAGGCGGTCAGCGAATGCGGCGTCGGCAACATCCTCTATTCCTTCGTCCTCGCCTATGACCGGGCGCGCACCGCCGAGGGGCCCAAGAGCTGGGCCGAGTTCTTCGACACGAAGCTGTTCCCCGGCAAGCGCGGGCTGCGGCGCGGCCCCAAGACCACGCTGGAGATCGCCCTCCTGGCCGATGGCGTGGCGCCGGGCGAGGTCTACAAGCTGCTCGGCACCAATGCCGGGGTGGACCGCGCCTTCCGCAAGCTGGATTCGATCAAGCAGGACATCGTCTGGTGGGAGCGCGGCAGCCAGCCGGCGCAACTGCTGGCCAGCGGCGAGGTCGCCATGACCAACGCGTACAACGGCCGCATCACCGCCGCCAACCAGAATGACGGCCGCAATTTCGGCATCGCCTGGGCGCAGAATCTCTACACCCTGGATTCCTGGGTCATCATGAAGGACAGCCCGAACAAATCGCGGGCCCAGGCCTTCCTGAAGTTCGTCGGCGAGCCCCGGGTCGCGGCCGAGCTGCCGCCGCGCATTGCCTATGGCCCGACGGTGAAGGGCGCCAACGAGCTGGTCTCCCCGGAGGTGCTGGCCAACCTGCCGACGGCGCCGGCGAATGCCGCCAGCGCGCTCGAGATCAGTGACCGGTTCTGGCTCGACAATCTCGACAAGCTGAGTCAGCGCTTCAACAACTGGCTGTCGCGCTGACCTTGTCCGCGCGCTGGAAGGCGGCGGCGCTGGTCGCGCCGCTGCTGCTGTTCCTCCTGGCGGTCTTCATCCTGCCAATCGGCGCTTTTCTCCTGCGCGCCGTGCAGGAGAGCGATGTCGCGCCCGTGCTGCCGCGCACCGTCTCCGCCCTCGCCGGCTGGGACGGGGCGGGGCTGCCCGGCAACGACGCCTTCGCCGCCGTGATCGAGGATCTGCGCGAGGCGCGCGAGCGCGACCGGGCGGCGGGGGGCGGCGAGATCGCCCGCGCCTCGGCCCGGCTGAACGCCGACTGGCCGGGCTTCCGCAGCCTGCTGCCGATGACGGCGCGCCGTGTCGCGCAGGAGCTTGAGGGCGCCCCGCGCGAGGCCCTCGCCGGCATCAGCGAGGACTGGGCCACGCCCGAGCCCTGGGCCGCGATCCGCCGCGCCGGCGGGCCGGTCTCGGACTTCAACCTGCTGGCCGTGCTCGATCTGAAGCGGGACGCGGCGGGCCACATCGCCGCCGCGCCGCCGGACCAGGCGATCTTCCGCGGCATCCTGTGGCGCACCCTCTGGATCGGCGCCCTGGCGACGCTGCTCTGTCTCGCCATCGGCTATCCGCTGGCCTGGCTGATCGCGACGGCGCCGCCGCGCCTGGTGCCCTGGCTGCTGGCCGGCGTGCTGCTGCCCTTCTGGACCAGCCTGATCGTCCGCACCGCCGCCTGGATGGTGCTGCTGCAGCGCGAGGGCGTGCTGAACGCCGCGCTGCAGGCGCTGCGGCTGACCTCGGAGCCGCTGCCGCTGCTGTTCAACCGGGGCTCGGTGCTGCTGGCCATGGTGCATATCCTGCTGCCGTTCATGGTGCTGCCGATCTATGCCAGCCTGAAGGCGCTGGACTGGCGCCTGCCCCGCGCCGCGCGCTCGCTCGGCGCCTCGCCCCTGCGGGCCTTCCTGCGGGTCTCGCTGCCGCTCTCCCTGCCGGGGGTGGGGGCGGGCTGCCTGCTGGTCTTCATCCAGGCGCTGGGCTTCTACGTGACCCCGGCGCTGCTCGGCGGGGCCAATGACCAGATGCTGCCCTATTTCGTCGCCTTCTATGCCTCGCGCACCGTCAACTGGGGCATGGCGGCGGCGCTCTCCTGCCTGATCCTGCTCGCCGTCGCCGTCATCCTGGCGGTCTATGGAAAGCTGATCGGCTTCTCGCGGATGCGTCCCGCATGATAGCGACCTCACGCCTCGCGCTCTGGATCTTCGGCCTGCTGGCGCTGGTCTTCCTGCTGGCGCCGGTGCTGCTGATCCTGCCGCTCTCCTTCTCGGCCGGGTCCTTCCTCTACTATCCGCTGCCCGGCCTGTCCTTCCGCTGGTACGCCGATTTCTGGACCTCCGGCTTCTGGCTGCCGGCGCTGTGGAACAGCCTGCGCCTCGGCACGGTGGCGGCGCTGCTCGCGGGCGTGCTCGGCACCCTGGCCGCCTTCGGCCTCTGGCGCGGCAACTTCCCCGGCCAGCGCCTGGTGATGGCGGTGCTGCTGGCGCCGATGGTGGTGCCGGTGGTCATCGTCGCCGTGGCGCTGCTGCTGGCCTTCGGGCCGCTGGGCCTGACCAACAGCTTCCTCGGCCTGGTGCTGGGTCACGCCGCGCTGGGCGCGCCCTTCGTCCTCGTCACCGTGCTGGCCGCGCTGCAGCAGTTCGACGCGGTGCAGCTCCGCGCCGCCGCCGCCTGCGGCGCCTCGCCGCTGCGGGCCTTCCTGCGCGTCTGCCTGCCGCAGATCATGCCCGGCGTGGCGGCCGGCGCCATCTTCGCCTTCGCCACCTCGCTCGACGAGGTGGTGGTGACGCTCTTTCTCGCCGGTCCGGCGCAGCGCACCCTGCCGCGGCAGATGTTCTCCGGGCTGAACGATTCCATCAGCCTGACCATCATGGCGGCGGCCATGGTGATGGTGCTGCTCTCGGCCCTGCTGCTGCTGGCGGTCACGCTGCTGCGCCGCAAGCGGTAGGCGCGCTCAATGCCCGGTGCCGGAGAGCAGGTTGATGACCAGCACCCCGGCCAGGATGAGCCCGATCCCGGCCAGGGCCGCGGCGTCCAGCCGCTGCCCGAAGCCGATCCAGCCGACCAGCGCGATCAGCACGATGCCGATGCCGGACCAGAGGGCATAGGCGATGCCCATCGGCAGGCCGCGCGTCAGGGCCTGCGCCAGGAACCAGAAGGCGCCGGCATAGCCCAGCACCACCACCACCGAGGGCCACGGCCGGGTGAAGCCGCGCGAGGCGTTGAGGGCGGAGGTGGCGATGACCTCGAGCAGGATGGCGAGGCCCAGATACAGGTGCTGCATGCCCCGCTCCTGCCGGCGCCACCCGGGGCGGTCAAGTTGCGGAGGCGGGTGCATCCCCTCCGGCGGCGGCGAGTTACGGCCCTGTCATCCCTGGGAGAAGCACCATGACCCTCGCACCTCCGAGTCTCGGACCGAACCGTCGGGGCGCCCTGGCGCTGGGCGCCGCCCTGCTGGCCGCCGGCACCCTGGCCGCCCCACGGCGCCTCTTCGCCCAGGCCGCGACCCCGCCGGCCTCCGGCCCCTATTCCTTGCCGGCGCTGCCCTATGCCGCCAATGCGCTGGAGCCGCATATCGACGCCGCCACCATGGAGCTTCATCACGGCAAGCATCACGCGGCCTATGTGACCAATCTGAACAACGCGCTGAAGGACCATGGCCAGCTCGCCGGCATGAAGCTGGAGGAGCTGCTCACCAAGCTTCCCGAGGCGCCCGAGGCGGTGCGCACGGCGCTGCGCAACAATGGTGGCGGCCATGCCAACCACGCCATGTTCTGGCAGATCATGGGCCCCGGCGGCGGCACGCCCTCCGGCGAGCTGGCCCAGGCGATCGACCGCGACCTGGGCGGGCTCGACAAGATGAAGACCGATTTCAACGCCGCCGGCGGACGCGTGTTCGGCTCGGGCTGGGTCTTCGTCACCGTCGACCGCGAGGGCAAGCTGGCCCTGACCTCGCGCCCGAACCAGGACACGCCGCTGATGGACGGCCAGCGGGTGCTGATGGGCAACGACGTCTGGGAGCACGCCTACTACCTGAAGTACAACAACCGCCGGCCCGAATATCTGGCGGCGTGGTGGAACGTGGTGGACTGGGCCAAGGTCGGGCAGCGCTACGCCGCCGCCAAGGCCGGCACGCTGGCGATCTAGGCCGGAGCGGGAACCGGGCGGGATCGGCCCCGGCCGGGTGGTCGGCGCCGATTCCGATGGAACGCCTCAGCCGAGGAAGAAGCGCCAGAGCAAGGGCAGCAGGAGCGCGCTGATCAGCGCGTTCAGCCCCATGGCCATGCCGCTGAAGGCCCCGGCGGTGGCGTTCACCGAGATCGCGCGCGCCGTGCCGATGCCGTGCGCGGCGGTGCCCATGGCCAGGCCCCGGGCGCGCCAGTCCCGCACCCGGGCAAGGTTCAGCATCGCCGGGCCAAGCGTCGCCCCGGTCACGCCCGAGCCCAGCACCACCGCCGCCGTCAGCCCCGGCAGGCCACCGATCTGCTCGGCGATGCCCATGGCCACCGGCATGGTGACGGAGCGGGGCGCCAGGCTGGCGGTCACCTCCGGCGCGGCCCGCAGCAGCAGCGCGAAGGCCACGCCGGAGAAGGCGGCGGCCAGTCCGCCGCAGGCGATCGCCAGCAGCGCGGCGAGGGCGGAGCTGCGCACATGGTGCCATTGCCGGTAGAGCGGCACGGCCAGCGCCACGGTGGCGGGCCCGAGCAGGAAGTGCACAAACTGCGCGCCCTGGAAATAGGCGCGGTAATCCACCCCGGCGGCGAGCAGCAGACCGGCGAGCAGGATGACGGCCAGCAGCACCGGATTGGCCACCGGATGCCAGCGGCACAGCGCGGCGAGGCGCAGCCCGGCCAGCCAGGCGAGGAGGGTGGCGGTCAGCGCCGCCAGCGGATCGCGCGCCAGATAGACCCAGATCTCGGTAAGGTCGACCATCAGCCGAGCCGCCGCATCAGAAGCTGGGCCAGCAGCCCGGTGACGGCGATGCCGATCAGCGTGCCGGCCAGGATCGCCAGGGCCAGCGGCGCCCAGTCCCGCGCCAGCTGCGGCAGGAAGACCACGATGCCGACCCCGGCGGGCACGAAGAGCAGGCCGAGATGGCGCAGCACCGCATCTGCCGTGCCGCCGAGACCGGGCGCGCCGGGATCGGTGCCGCCGGCGCCGGGGGACCAGCGGTCGCGCAGCAGCAACCCGGCGAAGAGCAGGGCCATGCCGAGGACCGGGCCGGGCACGGGCAGGTGCAGCGCGCGGGCCAGCAACTCGCCGAGCAACTGGCAGAGGAGGAGGATGGTCATGCCGCCGATCATGGCGCGGCACTCCATCGCAGGACGGCAGGCGGGCGCAGGACGGCAGGCTGGACAGGCACGGGCAGGCTCCCCGGTTGATGGTGCACTGCGCCTAGACTTCCTCCCCGCCCGCCTGGAACGCCATCCCCGCTTTGCGCGGGGCGGCGTCAAGAAAAACGGCAGGCTCCGGGGGGAGCCTGCCGTGAAGGTGGCCGTGCCGGGGAGGGGGCACGGCGTGGTGCCAGGGAGAGTGTGGCACCGAGGAGGAGGACAGGGCCGGGGGGGCGGCCCTGGCGCCATCATGGCGGGAACAGCCTGCCATTCCCTTAAGACGCGGCGGGAAATTGGCCGCGCCCCCTTGCCGGACGGCGCCGTCTCGCCAACCCTCCGGCGGGACAGGATCGGGAGGAGAGCAAGGTCATGACATCGCCGGCCAAGCCGCCAGCAACGCGGCTGCCGCTCACGGGGCTGCCGCTCACGGGACTAAAGGTGCTGGAACTCGGGCACTACATCGCGGGGCCCTTCGCCACCCGCCTGCTGGCCGACATGGGCGCCGAGGTGGTGAAGGTGGAGCCGCCCGAGGGCGACCCCATCCGCGGCTGGGGCAGCCGGCACAACGGGCATCCGGTCTGGTTCAGCATCCATGGCCGCAACAAGCTCTCCGTCACCCTCGACCTCAAGAACCCGCGCGACCAGGCGCGGCTGCTGAAGCTCGCCGCCCGCGCGGACGCGCTGGTGGAGAACTTCCGCCCCGGCTACCTGGAGCGCATCGGCCTCGGCCCCGACCGCCTGCGGGAGGCCAACCCGCGCCTCGTCATCGCCCGCGTCTCCGGCTACGGGCAGGACGGGCCCTATCGCGACAAGCCCGCCTTCGGCGCCATCGGGGAGGCCATGGGGGGTCTGCGGCACCTCACCGCCAATCCCGGCCAGACCGAGCTGCCGCCGCCGCGCTGCGGCCTCTCGATCAGCGACGACCTGGCCGGGATGTATGCCGCCATGGCCGTGGTCTCGGCCTGCTGGGGGCGGGATGCGGGCGAGGGGGGCGGCGGGCGCACCATCGACATCAACCTGGTCGACAGCGTCTTCAGCCTGAGCGAGGGCATCCTTCCGGAATACGGGCTGACCGGGAAGATCCGGCAACCGGCGGGCGCCGCCATCCCGACCGCGGCGCCGACCAACACCTATCCCTGCGCCGACGGCAAGTGGCTCTGCGTCGCCGGCAATTCGGACTTCATCTTCCGCCGGCTGATGGCCGCCATCGGCCGGCCGGATCTCGCCGACGATCCGCGCATGGCCGACAATGGCGGGCGTTGCGCCCATGCGGCGGAGCTGGACGCCGCCATCGCCGACTGGACCCGCACCCTGCCCGCCCGCGAGGCGCAGGAGCGGCTGGAGGCGGTGGACGTGCCCTGCTCGCGCCTCTTCGATATCCGCGACATCGCCGAGGACCCGCATTTCCTCGCCCGCGATTCGGTGATGCCGGTCGATGACCCGCTGCTCGGCCCCGTGCTGCACCCGGCGGCGCCCTTCCGCTTCGACGGCGTCACCCCGCGCGAGATGGTGCGCTGGACGGGACCGGCCGCCGGGGCGCACAACGAACAGGTTTTCCAGGACTGGCTCGGGGAGGAGCAGCAGGCATGACGGACAGCGTCACCATCAGCGAGGTCGCCCCGCGCGACGGGCTGCAATCCATCGGCCCCTTCGTGCCGACCGAACGCAAGATCGAGATGGTCCGCGCGCTGCACGCGGCCGGGTTGCGGCGCATGGAGGTGGGCAGCTTCGTCAGCCCCCGCCACGTGCCGCAGATGGCCGACACGGCGGAGGTGCTGAAGGCGGCCAAGGCGCTGCCCGGCCTCGAATGCACCGTGCTGGTGCCGAACCGCAAGGGCTTCGACCTGGCCATGGCGGCGGGCGCCGACCGGCTCGGCTTCTTCATGTCCGTCACCGAGGCGCACAACAAGGCCAACCTGAACCGCAGCCGGGCCGAGAGCCTGGCCGAGCTCTCGGAGCTGGTGCGCGAGGGCGCGGCGGCGGGTGTGGCGATGCGCTTCAACCTCTCCTGCGCCTTCCACTGCCCCTTCGAGGGGGTGGTGCCGCAGGCGGCGGCGCTGGAGATGGTCGGGCGCGCCGCCGCGCTCGATCCGGGGATGGAGATCGGCATCGCCGACACCACCGGAAACGCCGCGCCCGATCAGGTGGCGGAGGTCTTCCGGCAGGCGCTGGCGCGGCACGGCAACCCGCTCGCCTACCACGGCCACGACACCTATGGCCTGGGCGTCGCCAATGCGCTGGCCGCCTTCGAGGCCGGCTGCCGGGTCTTCGACGGTGCCGCCGGCGGCCTGGGCGGCTGCCCCTTCGCCCCCGGCGCGACCGGCAACACCGCGACGGAGGACCTCGTCTGGATGTTCCACCGGATGGGCGTCGCGACCGGCATCGACTGGACGAGGCTGCTCGTCGCGGCCGATCTCTGCGCCGCCGTGCCCGGTGGCACGCCGGGCGGGCGGATGCGCGGCGTGCCGGCGGCGCGGGCGGCGTGACGCGGCGCCCCGCGGCGGGCCAGGGGTGGCGGTAGGCGGCCCGCGCGATGGCTGACAGGCGCCGTCCCGGCCTCCGCCGGCTCTGGCCGCTCATCCTGCCTCTCCTGCTCATGGCCTGCGGCGGTTCCCCTTCCGGCCCGGTGCTGGGCGCGGCGGCGCTGCGCGAGCCGGTCACCTGCGTGCCCTATGCCCGGGCGCGCTCCGGCATCGACCTGCGCGGCGATGCCTGGGAGTGGTGGGGGGCGGCCGCAGGGCGCTACGGGCGCGGCCGGGCCCCGCGGCCGGGCAGCATCCTGGTGATCGACCGCTCGGCCCGGCTGCGGGATGGGCATCTGGCGGTGGTCAGCCGCGTCCTCTCGGCGCGGGAGATCCGGGTGGACCACGCCAACTGGGCCAGCGGCCGGCTGAAGGGCCGCATCATGCGCGACCAACCGGTGCGCGACGTCTCGGCGGCGAATGACTGGTCCCTGGTCCGGGTCTGGTATCCGCCGGCCGACGGCTACGGCGTCACCAGCTATCCCGCCGCCGGCTTCATCCATCCCGCCGGCGCCTGGGCGGCGCGCTGAGGCGCGGGCTCCCAGGGTGATGGGGGAGGGCGGCGGCCCGCGCAGGGGCGCCCCGCGCCGATCCGGCTGGACGCTGGGGCGGGACCATGCTGCAAGCGGTGCGACGACCGTTCCACCGGAGAGATCATTCCCATGCCGCGCCGCCGTTCCCTCCTCGCCCTGGGCACCGCCGCCTCGGCCGCCTCGCTGGCCTCATTCCCGATGGCGCGGGCGCAGTCCGGCTGGCCCGACCGGCCGGTGCGCTTCATCGTCCCCTTTCCCGGCGGCTCCTCGCCGGACCTGACGGGCCGGCTGGTGGCGCAGCACCTGGCCGATGTGCTGGGGCAGCCGGTGGTGGTGGAGAACAAGGCCGGCGCGGGCGGCAATATCGGCACCGACACGGTCGCCAAGGCGACGGACGGGCTGACCCTCGGGCTCTCGATCAACGGCCCGCTCTCCACCGCGCCCGCGCTCTACCGCGGCCTGCCCTACGACCCGCAGAAGGACCTGGCGATGATCTCGCTGCTGGTGCGGGGCGGCCAGGTCCTGGCGGTGAACCGGGATCTCCCGGTGACGGATTTCGCCGGCTTCGTCGCCCATGCCAGGGCCAATCCCGGAAAGCTCACCTTCGGCTCGGTCGGCGCCGGTTCGGGCGGGCATCTGGCCATGGAGGACATCAAGGGCCGGCTCGGCCTGACGCTGGAGCACGTGCCCTATCGCGGCTTCCCGCCCGCCGTGCTCGACCTGACGGCCGGGCGCATCAGCGCCATGGTGGTGACCGCGGCGGCCATCCTGCCGCAGCTCCGCGAGGGCACCGCCCGCGCTTTGGCGGTGACGACCGAGGCGCGCATGCCGCAGCTTCCCGAGGTGCCGACGCTGGTCGAGCTCGGGCTGGACGGCGCGGTCTCCTACGGATGGCAGGTGATGATCGCGCCGACGGGGACGCCGGCCGAGCGGGTCGCGCTGCTGGCGCGGGAGGCCCGCCGCGCCCTCTCCACCGAGCGGGCCCGGCAAGTCATGGAGGCGGCCGCCTTCGAGGTGGTGGCGGGGACGCCGGAGGAGGCGGCCGCCTATGTCGCCGCGGAGGCGGCCCGCTGGGGCGGGCTGATCCGCGATCTCGGCCTGAGCCTGGAGGGCTGAAGCCGCTGCGGGCGCCCATCGGGGAGGGGGCGGACCCCCTCCCGCGGGCCGCTCAGTGCGTGCGCTCGGCCGGGTATTCCGGGGCCTTCTGGCCGCGGGTCTTCCACAGCGACAGCGCCACCGAGCCGGCGATGATGCCCGCCGTCGCCATCAGGGCATATTCCACCGGCACCGCCTTGCCGCCGGCGAACCAGTTGGCCAGCATCTTGGCGCCGACGATCATCAGCACGATCGACAGCCCGTGCTTGAGGTAGTGGAAGCGGTGGATGACGCCGGCCAGCGCGAAGTACATGGCGCGCAGGCCGAGGATGGCGAAGACATTGGCCGTGTAGACGATGAAGGGGTCGGTCGAGACGGCGAAGATCGCCGGGATGCTGTCGAGGGCGAAGAGCAGGTCCGTCAGCTCGACCAGGATCAGCACCAGCAGCAGCGGCGTGACCATCAGCTTGCCGCCCTCGCGCACGGTGAAGGCCTTGCCGCGGAAGCCTTCCGTCACCGGCAGGCGGCGGCGCAGCCAGGCGAGGACCGGGCTCTCCGTGGGATCGGGCTCCTCATCGGCCGCGCGCAGCATCTTCCAGCCGCTCCAGATCAGGAACAGGCCGAAGAGCACCATGATCCAGTCGAACTCGCGCATCAGCGCGGTGCCCACCAGGATCATCACGCCGCGCATCACCAGCGCGCCCAGGATGCCCCAGAACAGCACCCGGTGCTGATAGGCCGGCGGCACGCCGAACTTGGCGAAGAGCAGGACGAAGACGAAGATGTTATCGACCGAGAGCGACCACTCGATGACATAGCCGGTGAGGAATTCCAGCGCCTTGGTGCTGCGCTCCTCCGGCGTCGCGCCATAGCTCATCCAGAGCCAGCCGAAGAACAGCAGGGCCAGCCCGATATAGGCGGCCGACTTGATCAGGGCGGTGCGGACCGGCACCGGGGCGGGGTCGCCATTGGCGTCCTTGCGGGCGAACAGACCGAGGTCGAGCGCCAGAAGCCCGAGCACGGCGGCGTTGAAGATCACCCAGAACCAGATTGAAGCTTCCACGTGGGACGGCTCCTCAGGAAAGGGGGCCCGTCCGGCGGCCGCAGATCATCCGCGGTCACAAGGGAAGATGCGCGTCCGGGCCCGATTGCGCGAGAAGTCGATCCGACATCGCGAAGGCGGCTGTTCGCCGCCAGGTCGCCAGAGGGGCCCGGATCCGTCTCCATGGATGAAGGAAAATTCACCTCAAGGCAAGCCTGATTTGTTTCCGCAGTTGTTTCCCGGCGCGAATCACGCCATCTCCCGGTTTGCGTGAGGCCGGTGCCGACACTACTGTCGGACACTGAGGAGACGCGGTCAGGCCGGCGGGGAGCATCCCTTCAGGTCGGTGGCCGCCCAAATGGATCGAGGCGTGGCTATGGGTTCCTTCAGCATCTGGCACTGGCTCGTTGTGCTGCTCGTCATCCTGCTGCTGTTCGGCGGCGGCAAGATCAGCGGTCTGATGGGCGACCTCGCGAAGGGCATCAAGTCCTTCAAGCAGAACATGAAGGAGGATGACGACAAGGATGCCTCCATGGCCGCCGATGCGCCCTCCCGGCCGGCCGGCAACCTCTCGGGCCCCGGTGTGAACCAGGCGCGCAACACCAGCACCGAGCCGAACACCTCCAACTCCTCGCACCCCGCCGCCTGATCCCGGGGCGGGGGCGGCCCGCCCCCACCGGCGGCACGAGGCCCGATCGCGGGGCCAGGCACGGATGCCCTCCGGCCTGGCCCTTGGGCTTTTCCGGCCGCCTGCCGCCTGTCCGGAAAGCGCCGGATATCCCGAAAACGTCATTCCTCCGCCATCCTCCGGCAGGCTTCGCCGCTTTATGCGGCGCCGTGCCCGATCACGATCGCAGCCGACTCCGGGAGCCCATGCCCGATGCCCGTCTCCGCCCCTTCCGAGAGCGTCGTCCAGGATATCCTCCGCGCCGGCCGGCGCATGGACAGCCGCAACTGGGTGCCCGCCACGGCCGGCAATCTCTCCGTCCGGCTGGAGGGGGGGCGGGTCGCGGTGACGCGCTCGGGCTTCCACAAGGGCTTCCTCACGCCGGACGCGGTCATGGTGGTCGGCCTGGATGGCGCCGCGGAGGACCCGACGCTCCGGCCCTCGGCCGAGACCCTGCTGCATTGCGGCCTCTACCGCCGCTTTCCCGAGGCCGGGGCCGCGCTGCACGGCCATTCCATCGCCGCGACGGTGCTGTCGCGCCAGGCCGGCGAGGCGATCCGGCTGGAGGGCTACGAACTGCTGAAGGCCTTCCCCGGCCTCTCCACCCATGACGCCGCGGTCGAGCTGCCGGTCCTGGACAACGACCAGGACATCGCGCGGCTGCAGCGGGCGGTGGAGGCGCGGTGGGATCGCCTCTCGGGAATCGCCGCCGCCATTCCGCCGGGCTATTTGATCCGCGGGCACGGCGTCTATGTATGGGCGGACGGCATGGAGGCGGCTCTGGCGCGGCTGGAGGCGCTCGAATTCATGCTTGAGTGCGAACTGCAAGCCCGGAGGGTCCGATGAGCCTGTTGACCATCAAGGATGCCGAGACCGGCGCCGAACTCCTGCGCTCCAGCGATCCGGCCGAGATCGCGGCGGCACTGGCCCCGATCCAAGTCCGCTTCGAGCGCTGGGAGGTGGCGCCGCTGCCGGAGGGCGCCTCGGCCGAGGCCGTGCTGGAAGCCTATCGCCCGCAGCTCGACACCCTCATGGCCGGCACCGGCGCGGGCACGGCGGATGTCATCCGGCTCACCGCCGACCATCCGCAGAAGGAGGCGCTGCGCAGCAAGTTCCTCTCGGAGCATATCCACACCGAGGACGAGGTCCGCTTCTTCCACGAGGGCAGCGGCAACTTCATCATGCATGTCGACGGCAAGGTCTATGACGCCCATTGCACCCGGGGCGACCTGATCAGCGTGCCGGCCAACACCCGGCACTGGTTCGACGCCGGCACCGAGCCGCATGTCACGGCGCTGCGGATCTTCACCGACACCACCGGCTGGACGCCCCACTACACCGGCGCCGACATCGCCGAGCGCTTTCCCGCCGTGACCGGTTGAGCATGACCGCCGTCCTGCCACGTGGCCCGGTCTCGGCCGTCCTGACCGATATCGAGGGCACCACCAGCGCCATCGCCTTCGTCAAGGAGACGCTGTTCCCCTATGCCGAGGCCCGGCTCGACGCCTTCCTGGACGCGCAGGAGGGCGAGCCGGAGGTGGCGGCCGCGCTCGCCGCCGCCGCCCGGGCCGCCGCGCCGGGCGAGCCGGTGCGCGCCGCGCTGCGCCGCTGGATGGCCGAGGACGCCAAGGTCGCCCCGCTCAAGACGCTGCAGGGGATGATCTGGCGGCAAGGCTACCTGGACGGCGAGATCCAGGGCCATCTCTGGCCGGATGTGGCGCCCTGCCTGCGGGCCTGGGCGCGGGCGGGCATCCTGCTCAACGTCTATTCCTCCGGATCGGTGGCGGCGCAGAAGCTGCTCTTCGCCCATTCCGTCGCCGGCGATCTGATGCCGCTGCTCAACGGCCTGTTCGACACCGCCGTGGGGGGCAAGCGGGAGGCCGCGAGCTACGCCGCCATCGCCCAGCGGTTGCAGATGCCGCCGGGCGAGATCCTGTTCCTCTCGGATGTGGCCGAGGAACTGGACGCGGCGGCGACGGCGGGGTTCGCCACCTGCCAGCTGGTGCGGCCGCGGGACGGCACCCGGCCCAGCGGCCGCCACGCCGAGGCGCCCGACTTCCCCGGCGTCGCCGGCCTTTTCGGCCTGCCGGTGCCGCGCCACCTGACCGGCGAAGCCGCCTGACCGCAGTCCTTCAGCAAGCCCTCGGGCGGGAGCCTTCCCCGGCATGATGACCATCTACACCGTGCTGGAGGGACGCGCCGTGCGGCGCGAGGGCATTCCGGAGCCGGCGGCGTTGCGCGCCGCGGTCTGGATCGACCTGCTCTCGCCGACGCCGGAGGAGGAGCAGGCCGTGCAGGCCGCCCTCGACCTCGAGATCCCGACGCGTGAGGAGATGCAGGAGATCGAGAGTTCCTCGCGCCTCTACAAGGAGGGGGAGGCCCTCTTCCTCACCGCCAACTTCCTCTATGGCGTGGACGAGGGGGAATATGGCTCGACCGCCATCAGCTTCGTGCTGGCGGAGAGCAATCTGGTCACCGTGCGCTATGCCACGCCCAAGGCCTTCACCCTGTTCGCCAACCGGGTGCTACGCGCGCCGGCGCTGCTGGCCAGCCCGGACAGCGTGATGATCCATCTGTTCGAGCAGGTGGTCGACCGCCTGGCCGATGTGCTGGAGCGGATCGGCGCCGACATGGACCGGGCCAGTAAGGCCGCCTTCCGCAATGCCAACAGCGCGCAGCGCGTGAAGGTCAAGGCGCGCGACGCGGTGCTGAAGGACGTGCTGATCGCGCTCGGCCAGGTGGGCGAGGTCACCAGCCGCGCCAACGAGACCCTGCTCGGCCTCTCGCGCATCCTGACCTTCGTCGGCGCCGAGAAATCCTCGGCCGTGCGGAAGGAGAACCGGGTCGGCATCAAGACGCTGATGCGCGACGTCCGCTCGCTGATCGAGCACGCCGGCTTCCAGAACAACAAGGCCAACTTCCTGCTCGATGCGGTGCTCGGCATCATCAACATCGATCAGAACGGCATCATCAAGACCTTCACCGTGGCCAGCGTGGCGCTGATGCCGCCGACGCTGGTCGCCAGCATCTACGGCATGAACTTCGCCGAGATGCCCGAGCTGAAGCTGGCCTTCGGCTATCCGCTGGCCCTGCTGATCATGATCATCAGCGCGCTGCTGCCGGTGTTCTACTTCAAGCGCAAGGGCTGGCTCTGACGCGGCGTCGCCGAAGCGTCATCCTCCGCCGGCTTGACAGGAGGGGCGGCCCGGTCCTGCCTCGCTGCATGGTCGCGAATCCCTTCGAGCGCTTCATCGACCCCGTGGCGCCTCCCGGGGCGCCCGCCAGCCGCTGGCTCGGCACGCCGGTGCCGGAGGCGCCGCCGCCGCCCGGGCTGCTCGGCTTCTACTGGTACTTCGTCCGCCAGGCGCGTCTGCTCTTCGCCCTTCTCTTCGGGGCCGGCCTGGCGGTGGCGCTGCTCGACGCGCTGATCCCGGTCTTCATCGGCCGCGTCGTGGGTCTTCTGGCGGAGCACGAGCCGGGGCGGCTCTTCGCGGAAAGCTGGCCCGCGCTGCTCGGCATGGCGGCCGTGCTGCTGATCGGCCGGCCGCTGGCCATCCTGGCGCAGAACCTGGTCGGGCAGATGGCGATCAATGCCGGCGTCACCAGCATGATCCGCTGGCAGAGCCACTGGCACGTGGTGCGCCAGGGCTGGGCCTTCTTCCAGGAGGATTTCGCCGGCCGCATCGCCAACCGCGTCATGCAGGCCGGGCCGGCGCTGCGGGAGAGCGTGGTGCAGTCGGTCAACGCGGTCTGGTACATCCTGGTCTACGGGACCGGCGCGGTGATCTACCTGGCCACCGCCGACCTCTGGCTGGCGCTGCCGATCCTGGTCTGGTTCGCCGCCTATTGCGCCCTGCTGCGCTTCATCGTGCCGCGCCTGCGCGACCGCGCCAGGGCGGCCTCCGAGCAGCGCAGCCTGCTCACCGGCCGCATCGTCGACAGCTACACCAATATCCTGACCCTGAAGCTCTTCGCCCGCGCCGAGGACGAGGACGCCTTCGTGCGCGAGGGCGTGCTCGGGCTGAACGCCGCCTTCCAGCGCCAGATGCGGCTGATCACCCTGAACGGTCTGCTGCTCTCCAGCCTGAACGCCGCCATGCTGGTGGCCATGGCGGCGATCGCGCTGACGCTGTGGGACCGCGGCGTCATCACCGTGGGGCTGGTGGCGGCGGCGCTGCCCATGGCCTGGCAGATCGCCAATATCTCCGGCTGGGTCGCCTTCAACGTCGCCGGCATCTTCGAGAACCTGGGCGTGGTGCAGGAGGCGAGCGGCAGCATCGCGGTGCCGCCCACCGCCGCCGACGCGCCCGATGCGCGGCCGCTCGTGGTGGCGCGGGGCGAGATCCGCTTCGAGCATGTGCGCTTCGCCTATGGCGGCACGCGCGGCGTGCTGCGCGACTTCGATCTGACGGTGCGGGCCGGCGAGCGGGTCGGGCTGGTCGGGCATTCCGGCGCCGGCAAGACGACGGCGATCAACCTGCTGCTGCGCTTCTTCGCGCCCGAGGGCGGGCGCATCCTGATCGACGGGCAGGACATCGCCGGCGTCACGCAGGAGAGCCTGCGCGGCGCCATCGGCGTGGTGACGCAGGACACCGCCCTGCTGCACCGCTCGATCCGCGACAACATCCGCTACGGCCGGCCGCGCGCCAGCCAGGCCGAGGTGGAGGCCGCGGCGCGCCTGGCCGAGGCGGACGGCTTCATCCGCGACCTGCGCGACTGGCGGGGCCGCAGCGGCTACGACGCGCATGCCGGCGAGCGCGGCGTGAAGCTCTCGGGCGGGCAGCGGCAGCGCGTGGCCATCGCCCGCGTGCTGCTCAAGGATGCGCCGATCCTGGTGCTGGACGAGGCCACCAGCGCCCTCGATTCCGAGGTGGAGGCGGCGATCCAGGGCCAGCTGGCGCGGCTCATGGCGGGCAAGACGGTGATCGCCATCGCCCATCGCCTGTCCACGCTGGCCAGCATGGACAGGCTGGTGGTGCTGGAGGAGGGGCGCGTGGTCGAGCAGGGCAGCCACGACGAACTGCTGGCCCGGGACGGTGCCTATGCCCGGCTGTGGAAGCGCCAGTCGGGCGGCTTCCTGGAGGGGTAGTCTTTACGGGCCCGGGGCCGGTTGACCGCGAGGCGGCCCGCCCGGAAGCTGCGGTGCCGCAGAGGAGCCCCGCCATGCCCGCCACCCATCATCTCGACGCCAGTCCGGAGACGGTCCGCTTCGGCGCCTTCGATGCCGCCTTCGCGCCGGTGCTGACCGTCGCCTCGGGCGATCTGGTCGTCATGCAATGCGTCTCCGGCCCGGCCGAGGTGATGCCGCCCGCGCGGAGCGGCCTGGAGATCCCGCCGGCGCTGCGGGCGATCCACGCGGCGGTGGCGGAGGGCCGCCTGCCGCGCCTCGGTCCGCACCTCGTCACCGGGCCGGTGGCGGTGGAGGGCGCCGAGCCGGGCGATTGCCTGCGTATCGACATCGAGGCGATCGAGCTGGGCGCGGACTGGGGCTACAACCACTTCCGGCCGCTGGTCGGCACCCTGCCGGAGGATTTCCCCTATCGCCGCCTGGTGCACATCCCGGTGGACCGCGCCGCGATGACCTGCCGCCTTCCCTTCGGGCCCGAGCCGGATGCCGCGGGGCAGGGCGGCCTGACCCTGCCGCTCTCGCCCTTCTTCGGCGTCATGGGCGTGGCGCCGCCGGGCGAATGGGGGCAGATCTCGACCAAGGAGCCGCGCGCGCATGGCGGCAACCTGGACAACAAGGAACTGGTGGCGGGCAGCACCCTCTACCTGCCGGTGCACCGCCCGGGCGCGCTGTTCAGCGCCGGTGACGGCCACGGCGTGCAGGGCGATGGCGAGGTCTGCGTGACGGCCCTGGAGATGTGCCTGACGGGGCATTTCCGGCTGTCCCTGCTGAAGGGGGGCGGGCAGCGGGCCCCGGTCCTGGGCTTCCCGCGCGCCGAGACGCCGACGCATTTCATCAGCATGGGCATCCATGAGGATCTGGATCTGGCGATGAAGCAGGCCTTGCGCGAGATGATCGCCTTCATTACCTCGCGCAGTCGCCTAAGTGCGGCCGATGCGTATCAATTTTGCTCCCTGGCTGTCGATTTTCACGTCACTCAGACAGTAAATGGGGAGAAAGGCGTGCATGGACTTCTGCGCAAAGGCCTCCTGTTCTGATCGTGCGGGCGCGATTTCTGGCGCCGGCGACGGGATAACATCGTCGGGATTGGCGCCTTTTCACTTGCGCACGTGGTTTTCCACAAGTTTTCGGAGTCGTTCGCCAATCCGCATCTTGTGCCGCCCCCCTGGGTTTCACTACCGTATCTGGTAGTAGGAGGCCGGTAATGGACTGGACAGCGGAAGCGATCGATGCCTTGCGCGCCCTTTGGGCGGAGGGCCATTCGACGGCCGAGATCGGCCGGCGGATGGGGATCTCCAAGAATGCCGTGGTCGGCAAGGCGCATCGCCTGAACCTGCCGGCGCGCCCGAGCCCGATCCGCCGCGAAGCGACGGAAGCCTCCCCGGCGCGCTCCCAGGTTGTCGCGGCCGCGCCGGTGCAGCCGCCCGTGGCCGAAAGGCCCGCGCCGCCGCCGCCCGCGCCGCCCCCCGCTCCCACGCCTCTCATGGCAACGACCACCCTGGCTCCGGCCACCCGTCCGCTGGTGGCCGCACCGGAACTGGCGGTGCCCCGTGCCGCCCCGCCGCGCCGCGCGGTGCCGGCTCCCGCCACCGCGGTCGTGCGGCCCTTCCAGCGCAGCGGCGGCCGCAGCTGCTGCTGGCCCATCGGCGAGCCGGGCACGCCGGAGTTCCGCTTCTGCACGGCCGAGGCCATCCCCGGGAAGCCCTATTGCCCCGAGCATGCCGCCGTCGCCTATGTGAAGGCGCGTGACCGCCGTGAGGATGCCGCCTGACGCGAGCCCACCCTGGGAGAGGATGCGCGAAGGGCCCGGGAGCCGTCCTCCCGGGCCCTTCGCCGTTCCGGGGCGGGCGGGCTCAGCCCACCGCCGCCTCGCGCCGGCCGATCAGCCGGCGCCGCACCATGCCGGAGAGCGCGTCGATGGCGGCGACGGTCAGCACCATCAGGATGATGATGAAGGCCACCTCGTCCCAGTGCCGCACCTTGATGCGCTCGGCGATCTGCAGGCCGATGCCGCCGGCGCCGACCACGCCGAGGATGGCCGCCGAGCGGGTGTTGCTCTCGAAGAAGTAGAGCGCCTGCGCCAGCATCACCGGCAGCACCTGCGGCAGCACGCCATAGCGCAGGGCATGCAGCCGCCCGCCGCCGGCGGCGATGACGCCCTCGCTCTGCCGCTTCTCGGCATTCTCGATCGCCTCGGCGTAGAGCTTGGCCAGCACGGCGAGGTCGCTGGTGAAGATGGCCAGCACGCCGGCCAGCGGGCCGAGGCCCACGGCGCGCACATAGGCCAGCGCCCAGATCAGCTGGTCGACGCCGCGGATGCCGTCGAAGACGCGGCGCAGCGAGAAGCGCAGCAGGGTCACGGTGATGACGTTGCGCGCGCCGAGGAAGCCGAGCGGCACGGCGACCAGCGCGGCCAGGACGGTGCCGAGGAAGGCCATGGCGACGCTTTCCGCCATGCCCTTCAGGATGTCGAGCCAGAGCTCGCCGGGGCTCGGCGGCACCATCAGCCGCAGGATGGTGAAGAGGCCGGACAGGCCGTTCCACAGCCGCGCGGGCGTGATGTCGAACAGCCAGAGGCTCCAGGCGAGCCAGGCCAGGAAGGCGGCGCCGCCCGCCCAGCGCAGCGTCCGGCCCATCGGCGTCGGCCCGAAGGCGCGGGGGTGGCTGCGTTTCCAGTCGGCGATCGAGGCGGACATCTCAGCGCTCTCCCGCGGTATCGATGAGGCGGTGGCGGAGCCGCTCGGAGACCAGGTCGATCAGCATGACGGTGAGGACGATGAGCAGCACGATGGCGCTGATCTCCTCGTAGTAGTTGAAGGCGATCACCTGATAGAGCTCCTGCCCGATGCCGCCGGCGCCGACGAAGCCGATGACGCTGGCGCCGCGCACATTGATCTCGAAGCGCAGCAGCGCGTAGCTGACGAGGTTCGGCGCGACCTGCGGCAGCACGGCGTAGCGGCAGGCCTGGGCCCAGTTGGCGCCGGAGGCGCGCAGCCCGTCCCAGGCCTGCATCTCGGTGTTCTCGATCACCTCCGAGAACAGCTTGCCCAGCGCGCCGGCGGTGTGGATGGCGATCGCCAGGATGCCGGCCAGGGGCCCGACGCCGAAGGCCCAGACGAAGATCAGCGCGTAGACGATCTCGGGGATGGTGCGCGTCGCCTCCAGCCCGCGCCGGGTGATCTGGTGCGCCCAGGCGTTGGGCGCGATGTTGCGCGCCGCCGGGAAGGCCAGCAGCAGCGCCACCGCGGCGCCGGAGAGCGTCGCCAGGGCCGCCATCTGCGCCGTCTGCAGCAGCAGCAGCGCCCAGGTGTCGAGGCGGTAGAACCAGAAGGCCAGGCTGCCCTCCGTCTCCACGCCGGAGAACAGCGCGTCCCAGCGCAGCGTGGGCAGGATGCGGCCGAAATACTCGCCGATGCGCGGCAGGCCGGCGAGCAGGGTGGCGGGATGGAACTCGCTCATCCAGCCCGCCGCCAGCAGGCCGGCGAGGAGAAGGGCGAGGCCGAGGGCGGTCCGGACGCGGCGCTGGCGGCGGAGGTCACGATAGGCCTCCTCCCCGCGTCGCACCGCCGGCAGATGGGCGGCGATGGCGTGCATGCTATCCGCGGCGGCGCCGGGCCGCCGCCTCCTCCTGTCTGAGGTCGATGAAGAGCTGGTAGTCGGCGTGCCGCGCCTCGCGGTAGCCGGTGCCCTCGCCACGGCTGATCTGGCGGTAGATCTCGGGATGCGCGCGGGGCAGGGCGAGAAAGAATTGCAGCAGGTCGCGCTTCAGCGCGTCCGGCAGGTCGGCGCGGACGGTGATCGGCCCGGTGGCGATCGGCTCGGAGCGCCAGATGAGGCGGACGTCGCGCATGTCGAGCATGCCCTTGTCCACCATGGCGCGGAGATTGCCGCGGGTGAAGCCGCGCGCCGCATCGCCCTGGCCCGAGGCCCAGGTGCAGCAGGCGTCATACTGCTTCTGCAGCACGGCGACGACGGCCTGCTCGTGCCCGCCGGCGAAGCCGGTGCGGGAGAAATAGCGGTCGATATCGATGCCCTGGCGGCGCAGCGCGGCGCGCGGCAGCAGGTAGCCGCTGGCGGAATTCGGATCGGCCCAGGCGAGCGAGCGGCCCCGCATGCCGGCGAGGTCCTGGATGCCGGCATCGGCCCGCGCCACCATCACGGCGAGATAGCCGATGGAGCCGTCCTCCTGCTCCGGCACCACCAGCGGCTCGACGCCGCCCTTCGTGTCGAGCCAGGCGCCGGCATAGGCGGAGGCGCCGAGCGAGGCGATCTCCACCTGTCCCGCCGCGAAGGCCTGCATGACACCGGCATAGTCGCCCGAGGGATAGACCCGCACCGGCACGCCGAAGGTCGCCTCCATCAGCGCGCGGTAGCCGTCGAAGCGCGCCAGGCGGTCCACCTCGTTCTCGCCGCCCATCAGCGCGATGCCGAGGCGTGGCACCTGCCCGGCCCAGGGCCGGCGGCCGGGGGCGGGGAAGGCGACATCGCCATCCGCGCTCCTCCGCTGCGCCCGCGCGGAGCGGGGCGAGGCCAGCAGCGCGGCGGCGGCGAGGGCGGTGAGGTGGCGTCGGCTGGGCTGCATGTCTCGGCTCCGCTGCGGCGCCCCGGAGGATGGAGGAAGGATCGGAAGGGCGCCCGAGCGGATGGTTGTAGGTCAGATGGTGTCCGGGCGGCATCGCGCTTCCGGCGATGCCGCCCGGCCCCTGGCGGGGAGGCGAGGGGCCGGCGGCCCCGCGCGGGATCAGCTCCGGCGGCGGCGCTCGGCGGCCTCGTCGCGGCGCAGCTGGACGATCGGCGCGAACATCTCGTGCGTGACGCGGACATAGCCCTTGCCGCCGCCGCGCTCGATGTCGGCGTAGATCTTCGGGTGGCTGTCGGGCAGCGCCAGGTGGAAGTTGGTGAAGTCCTCCCTGAAGGCGGCCGGCAGGGCCTTGCGCACCACCAGCGGGCCGTTCGGGATCGGGCGCGACTTCCAGATCAGGTTGAGGTCGGCCATGTTCAGCATGCCCTTCTCCACCATCGCCTGGAGGTTGCCGCGGGAGAAGCCCTTGCTCTGGTCGCCGATGCCCGAGGCCCAGGTGCAGCAGGCGTCGTACTGCTTCTGCAGCACCGCGACGACACCCTGCTCATGCCCGCCGGCGAAGCCGGTGCGGGAGAAGAAGCTGTTGATGTCGATGCCGTCGTTGCGCAACTCCGACCGCGGGATGAGGTAGCCGGAGGTCGAGTTCGGATCGGCCCAGGCCAGCGACCGGCCCTTCATCTGTTCGAGCGAGGTGATGCCGGAATCCTTCCGCGTCACCATCACCGAGATGTAGGAGGAGGAGCCGTCGCTCTCCAGCGGCACCACCAGCGGCTCCACCGCGCCATTGGTGTCGAGCCAGACGCCGGCATAGCCGGAGGCGCCCATGGAGGAGGCCTCGATCTGCCCGGCCGAGAAGGCCTGCATCACGCCGGCATAATCGGCCGCCGGGAAGAGGCGGGTCGGCACCTTGAAGGTGTCCTCGATCAGCTTGCGATAGGCATCGAAGCGGCCCAGGCGGTCGGATTCGTTCTCGCCGCCGAGCAGGCCGATGCGGATCTGCGGGACCTCCTTCGCCCAGGGGCGCTCGCCGGTGGCGGGCATGGCGACGGGCGCCTGCTGGGCGCGCAGGGCAGCGGGCAGCAGGGCGGTGCCGGCCACGAGGCCGGCCAGCGTGCGACGCGTGATCATCATCGGTCTCCTTGGGGGGCGTCCGGCCTTCCCGGCGGGAAGGCGGCGCGGATCTCTCAGGCGGTGAAGGCGGCCGCCTGGCTGGTTTCAGGCCCGTGCGCTGGCCTGCGTGCCGGCTCCATCAGGCTCTGCTCATCGAACTCGGCCTCGGACACGCCGTAGATCTCCCGCAGCTTCGCGGCGGTGAGGCCGGCGGGCGGCCCGTCGAACATCACCCGGCCGGCCTGCATGGCGATGATCCGGTCGCAATAGTCGCGGGCGATCTCGAGGTGGTGCAGATTGCAGAGCACGGTGATGCCGTCGCGCCGGTTCACGTCGCGCAGGGCCTCCATGACGGTGCGGGAATTGCGCGGATCCAGGCTGGCCACCGGCTCGTCGGCCAGGATCAGGCGCGGCTCCTGCATCAGCACGCGCGCGATGGCGACGCGCTGCTGCTGGCCGCCCGAGAGGGTGTCGGCGCGCTGCAGCGCCTGGTCAGCCAGATCGAAGCGATCCAGCGCGGCGAGCGCCATGGCGCGCTCCTCGGCCGGGAAATGCTTGAACAGGGTGGTCAGCGTGCCGAGCAGGCCGGGATGGTGGTTGAGCCGGCCCACCAGCACGTTGGTCAGCACGTCGAGCCGCTGCACGAGGTTGAACTGCTGGAAGATCATGCCGCAGCGGGTGCGCCAGTCGCGCAGCGCCTGGCCGCGCAACGCCGTGACATCGGCGCCGTCATGCAGGATGCGGCCGCTGGAGGGTTCGGTCAGCCGGTTGATCATGCGCAGCAGGGTGGACTTGCCGGCGCCCGAGCGGCCTATGACGCCGACCATCTGACCAGCCGGAATCGTCAGGCTCACATCCTGCACCGCCGCCGTGGCGCCGAAGCGGCGCGAGAGGTTTTCCAGCTGAAGCATCCGTCGCCCTATCGCAATGCGGCGGCGTATAGAGGGCACCCGTGACAGCGGAATGACAAGGGAATGACATCCGCATGTCGAATCCCCCGCGGCCACGGCAGATCCCGATCGGGCGGAATCGCCGGATCGGGTGAAGATGCCCGCGAAAACAAATGCTCTAGGGCCGCCAGCGCAGCAGCCGCAGGGCGTTGAGCGTCACCAGGACGGTGGCGCCGGTATCCGCCAGGATCGCCGCCCAGAGCCCGGTCGCGCCGGTCACGGTGGTCAGCAGGAAGACCAGCTTCAGGCCCACCGCGAGCGCCACGTTCTGCCGCACATTGGCCAGCGTCGCGCGGGACAGCGCCACCAGCTCGGCGACGCCGGAGACGCGGCCGCGCAGCAGCGCCGCATCGGCGGCCTCCAGCGCCACGTCGGTGCCGCCGCCCATGGCGATGCCGGCGGTGGCGGCGGCGAGCGCCGGAGCGTCGTTGATGCCGTCCCCCACCATCAGCACCGGCCCGGCCGCGCGCCGCGTGGCGATCTCGCGCAGCTTGTCCTCCGGCCGCAGCCCGGCCCGCACGGCCACGCCGAGCGCCGCGCCGATGGCGGCGCCGGTGCGCGGATTGTCGCCCGTCAGCATCACCGCCTCGAGGCCCTGGCGGCGCAGCGCGGCGAGGCCCTCCGCGGCATCCGGCCGCGGCTCGTCGCGCAGCGCGATCAGGCCGAGCACGCGCGCCTCCTCCATCAGCACCGTCACCGTCTGGCCCTCCTCCTCCAGCCGGAGCGTGGCCTCGGCCCAGGGGGAGGAAATGGCGGAGGGGATGGCGGCTCCGGCCCAGGCCGGGCTGCCAAGGCCGAGGCGCCGGCCCTCGACCACGGCGGTCACGGCCTGGCCGGGGATCGCCCGGGCCTCGCGCGCCGGCGACGGGACCAGGCCGCGCGCCGCGGCCTCGGCCAGGACGGCGCGGGCCAGCGGATGCGCCGAGCCGCTCTCCACCGCCGCCGCGAGGCGCAGCAGCTCCGCCTCCGCCACCCCCTCCGCCGGCCGCAGGGCGGTGACGCGCGGCTGCCCCTCGGTCAGCGTCCCGGTCTTGTCGAAGGCGACGGTGCGGGCGCCGCCGATCGCCTCCAGCGCCTCGCCGCCCTTGACCAGCAGCCCGCGCCGTGCCCCGGCGGAGAGGCCGGAGGCCATGGCGGCGGGCACCGAGATGACCAGGGCGCAGGGACAGGCCACCAGCAGCAGGGCGAGGCCCCGGTAGAGCCAGGTGGCCCAGTCGCCGCCGGCCAGCAGCGGCGGCGCCAGGATGACGAGGGCCGAGACCGCCATGGCGCCGGGCGTCCACCAGGCGCTGAAGCGCTCGATGAAGCGCTGGGTGCGGCCGCGGCTGGCGCTGGCCTCGGCCACCATGGCGGCGATGCGGGACAGGGTGCTCTCGCCGGCCGCGTGGTTGACGCGGAGGCGCAGCGCGCCGTCGGTGCTGATGGCGCCGGCCACCACCGCGTCGCCCGGGCCGCGCGTCACGGGGATGGATTCGCCGGTCACCGGGCTTTCGTCCAGCGCCGCCCGGCCCTCGAGGATGGTGGCGTCGCAGGGAATGCGCTCGCCGGGGCGCACCAGGACGATGTCACCCGGGGCGAGGCCGGCGGCGGGGACGGTGGCGACGGCGCCGCCCGCCGCCTCGCGCCGGGCCTCGCGCGGCATCAGCGCGACCAGCGCCTGGATGCCGGCGCGGGCGCGGCCGGCGGCGACACCCTCCAGCAGCTCGCCCAGGGCGAAGAGGAAGACCACCATCGCCGCCTCCGCCGCCGCGCCGATCACGCTGGCCCCGAGGGCGGCGGTGACCATCAGCGTCTCGATGCTGAAGGGGCTGCCGGCGCGGGCGAGCGCCAGGGCGCGGCGGCCGAAGGGGATCAGCGCGACGAAGGTGGCGGCGAGATAGAGCGGGCCGGCCAGTCCGGGCAGGAGATGCGCGGCGATCCAGGCGCCGGCCACCAGCGCGCCGAGCAGGAAGACCAGCCGGGCCTTGCCGGTGGCGTACCAGGGGCGGTTGGCATCGGCGGGATCGTCGTGATGGTGTCCATGCCCATGGTCATGTCCGGCGTGGTCATGCCCGTGGTGATGGCCGGCGTGGTCATGGCTGTGGTCATGTTCGGGATGCGCCGCCGGTGGCGCGGCATCGCCGGGCAGGGGCGAGACGCGATAGCCGAGCGCCTCGACCTGCCGCCGCACGCCCTCGGGGCTGGCCCGCGGCTCCAGCTCGGCGGAGAGCCGCTCGGTCATCAGGTTGACCTCGACCGCCGAGACCCCGGGCAGGCGTTCCACCGCCCGCTTCACCTTGGCGACGCAGCCGGCGCAATCCATCCCCTCCACCCGCCATGCGGCCCTGCCCGTCGATGCCATCGCTTGTCCTTCCAGAAGGCCCTGCCCAGATGTGGGACCTCCAGCGACTGGAGGTTCAAGACCCCCGCGGCCGGAGGATCGGTCCGGGCCTGAGGAGAGGCGGAGCATGCAGGAGGTGCGGCGGGCGGCGCCACGCTGGTCCATCGGCGATCTGGCGCGGCGGACCGGGGTGAAGGCGACCACCATCCGCTGGTACGAGCAGGAGGGCCTCCTGCCGGCGCCGGCGCGCAGCGAGGGCGGGCATCGCGTCTATGGCAACGATCATCTGCGTCGCCTGGGCTTCATCCGCCACGCGCGGGAGCTGGGCTTCGGCATGCCGGCTGTCCGCGGCCTGCTGGGCCTGGCGGGGCGGCCGCGCGACGCCTGCAGGGAGGCGCATGCCCTGGCCCTGGCGCAGATCGAGGAGATCGACTCGCGGCTGCGACGCCTCGCCGCGCTGCGGGCGGAGCTGACGCAGATGGCGGCCTCCTGCGCCGGCGGCCCGGCCGCCGACTGCCGCATCCTCGAGACGCTGGCCGACTTCGAGCATGGGCATTGCGCCGACCCGGCGCATGGGAGGGAGGCCGCCGACCCGGCGCCTGGGAGAGGGGAGAGGCCGGCCTAGCGGGGCGGCGGTCGCCTCTCTCCCGCTGCGATGTCATCCGTGGCGGGTGAGGGGGGAATATCATTGCGGCACGGCGCGAGGACTGGCTAGGCTTCAGCCATGCTGTCCTGCTTCCTCCTCCTCGCGCAACGACAGGGCCGCTCTCCGGCGGCCCTGGCGCGCGCGTGGAATGCCGGAGGAGCGCCGGCGGGGGCCTGAGCCTCCGCCTTCCATCCCGGCCTCCCGCGCCGTTCAGCCCCGCCACGCACCGGCGGGGTTTCCCCATGCGCCGCCCGGCGCCCCCGCCGGCCCCTGACCTTCCAGGAGCCCGCCATGACCCTCCGCCATCCTGAGCTCGGCGAGGCCGCGATCGACCGGATCGGCCGCGGCCTGCTGGACCGCAGCCTGCCCCGGGCGGAGTGGACCCACGCGGCGCACTTCGCCGCCGCCCTCTGGATCCTCGAGCGTTGCCCGGCGCGCGACATGCCGGAGCTGATCCGGGCCTACAACCTGGCCTGCGGCGTGGCGAACAGTGACAGTGGTGGATACCACGAGACCATCACCCGGGCCTCGCTGCGCGCCGCCCTGGCCTTCCGCGCCGCCCGGCCAGGCCTGCCGCTCGCCGCCCTGCTGCGCGCGCTGCTGGCCTCGGAACTCGGCGACAGGGACTGGCCGCTGGCCTACTGGACGCGGGAGCGGCTGTTCTCGGTCGCCGCGCGGCGCGGCTGGGTGGCGCCGGACCGGCGGCCGCTGCCCTTCTGAGGCGGCGGCCTCACCGCCCCAGCAGCACCAGCACCACCCCGGCCACCACCGTCATCGCGCCGATCACCTCGGCGCGCTTCAGCGTCTCCTTCAGATAGAAGCGGCTGAACAGCAGGGTGAAGAGGATCTCGGTCTGGCCCAGGGCGCGCACCATGGCCACGGGAGCGAGGGCGAAGCCGGCGAACCAGCAGGCCGAGCCGCAGGCCGAGAGCGCGCCGACCGGCAGGCTGTCGCGCCAGGTGCGGAAGACGGCGCGGAACTGCTCCGGCTCCTTCAGCGCCAGCCAGCCGCCCTGCATGACGGTCTGCAGGATGTTGGCCACCACCAGCGTGACCAGCGCGCGCAGGATCGGGTCGGGATGCGCCAGCTCCTGATTGGCGGCCTTGATCAGCACGGCGGTGAGGGCGAAGCCGGTGCCGGCGCCCAGCCCGTAGAGCGCCGCCGGCTGCAGCGTCGCCTGCAGCAGCCCGCGCGGCGACATCTCCCGACCCGCGAGGGAGAGATAGAGCACGCCCCCCACGCCGATGGCGATGCCGAGCCAGGACAGGGCGGAGAGGTGCTCGCCGAGCAGCACCAGGGCCAGGATCGCGCCCTGCACCGCCTCGGTCTTGGCATAGGCGGTGCCGACGGCGAAGCCGCGCGCGCCGAAGGAGAGGATCAGCAGGTTGGTGCCGAGGATCTGCGTCAGCCCGCCCAGCGCCGCGAAGGCCAGGAAGGTCAGGGTCGGCGCCGGTAGGGCACCGAGCGCGCCGGTCGCCGCCGCATAGGCCAGCAGCAGGAGCAGCCCGACCGGCACGCCGTAGAGGTAGCGGACCACGCCCGCGCCGTTCACGGAAAGCTGGCCGCGCAGCTTCTGCTGGAGCGCGGTGCGCCAGGTCTGCAGCAGGGCGGCGGAGAGGGTGACGGCGATCCAGAGCGGCATGCGGCGTTCCAGGAAGGGGCCGGCGCGGGACCGGCCGAGAGCGGGATCAGCGGGGGAAGGTGCCCTCGAAGGTCTCGATGACCAGCTGGCGGAACCAGCGTTCGGCCGGGTCGCGGTCCTGCGAATCGCTCCAGGCGATGGAATTGGCGATGATGTCGGGCGCCACGGGCGGCACTTCCGTGGCCAGGCCGGCGCGCGCCGCCAGCCGCTGGCCGACGAAGTCCGGCACCGTGGTCACCAGGTCGGTGCCGGGCAGGGCGGCGGAGAGGAGGCCGAAGGAGCTGATGCTCAGCACCACGCGCCGGCTGCGGCCCTGCTGGCGCAGCACCGCGTCGACGAAGCCGCTCATGTCGCCGCGTGGCGTGACCAGCACGTGCGGGCGGGCGCAGTAGGCGTCGATCCCGGCGACGGAGGGGGTGGCGGGATCGCGCAGGATGAGCCAGCCGGAATGGCGCAGCACGCGGATGCGCGCATTGGCCGGCAACTCGTCGCCCAGATAGCCCAGGGCCAGGTCGATCTCGCCATGCGCGAGCCAGCCGGGCAGGGTGCGGAAGTCGCCGATGCGGATCGCCAGCCCGCAGAAAGGCGCCTCCTGCCGCAGCCGGGCCATCAGCGGCGGCAGGATGGCGAAGCCCACGGCGTCGGAGCAGCCGATGCGGAAGCTGCGGGCATCGCGCGAGGGCTCGAAGGGCGTGGCCGCGGCGATGCCGGCCGTCAGGGCGGCGAGCCGCGGCGCGATCACGGCGTGAAGGTCCTGGGCGCGGCTGGTCAGGCGCAGCTCCTGCCCCTCCCGCACCAGCAGCGGGTCCTGGAAGATCTCGCGCAGCCGCTTCAGCCCGCCCGAGGCGGCCGGCTGCGAGAGGAAGAGCCGCTCCCCGGCGCGGGTGACATGCCGCTCCTCCACCAGCGCCACGAAAAGACGCAGCAGGTTCAGGTCCGGCAGGCGGTCGGCGGGGTTCATCGGGCGTCTCCGGGGCCGGCGCGGCCCGTCCTGTCGTGATGTTCGTCCCGGGGCAGGGGCTAGAGCAGACACGCGGGCTTGACCAGAGCTTCGCCGGGCCAGGGGGAAGAGGGGCTTTCCAGGGGCGCCCGCCAAAGCGATACCGGCGGCTTGCGCATGACCAGGGAGACGCCAGCATGACCCGCCCGTTTTTTCGTCCCGGCCTCCTGCTGCTGTGCGGCCTGCTGGCCGCCGGCCCCGCCCTGGCGCAGGGGGGCGCCACGGTGCCGCCGCCCGGCTCCGGCTCCGCCCCTAACCCTGGCGCGGAGAGCGCCGGCGCGGCGGAGACGGTGCTGATCCTCTCCGAGACCGCCGAGCTCGGCCGCGCGCCGGACGAGGTGCGGGCGACGCTGCGGGCCGAGGCGCGCGGCGCCAGCGCCGCCGCCGTGCAGGCGCAGGTCAACACGCTGATGGAGAAGGCGCTGGCGCAGTCGCGGACGGTGGCCGGCGTGCGCGCCACCACCGGCGGCTACTGGACCAGCCGCAACGAGGAGAACCGCAACTGGACCGCCTCCCAGGCCCTGAACCTGCGCGGCGGCGATGCCCCCGCCCTGCTGGAACTGGCCGGGGCGCTGCAGGGGCAGGGCCTGGCGATGTCCCAGCTGGGCTGGCAACTCTCCCGCGCGCAGCAGACCGCGGCGCGGCAGGAGGCCGGCCGGATGGCGATCGAGGCGCTGCGCCAGCGGGCCGAGGCGGTGGCGGCGCAGCTCGGCCTGCGCGTCGCCGGCATCCGCAACCTGCGGCTCGACGCGCCGGATTCGCCGGTGCCGCGCCCGATGGCCATGGCCATGGCGGCGCGCGGCCAGGGCGCGCCGGCCCCGGTGACGGCGCCGGAAGATGTGATCGTCTCCTCCACCGCGGTCGCCGAATTCATCCTGCGTCCCTGAAGCCGGTGCCGGACGGCGCCGGACTGACAGGACCGTTTCCCGATGCCATGATGGCCGGGAATGTCACCCATCCTGACGGGACTCGCGCTGCAGATCGTGGCCATCGCCTTCTTCGTGGCGCTGGACACGACCATCAAGTTGATGACCGCGCATTTCGCCGTGCCGCAGCTCATTTTCGCGCGTTTCGCCTTTCATCTCGTCTTCGTGGCCCTGGCCATGCGGCTGTTCGGCGGGCCGCTGCCCTGGCGCTCGCGGGCACCGGGGCTGCAGGCGCTGCGGAGCCTCTGCCTGGCCTCGGCCAACTTCCTCTTCTCGCTGGCCCTGGCGCGGGTGTCGCTGGCCGATGCCACGGCGGTGAACTTCGCCTCGCCCCTGCTGACCGTGGCGCTGGCCGCGCTGTGGCTGGGGGAGACGGTCGGCCGGCGGCGCTGGCTCGGTGTCGGCATCGGCCTGCTGGGCGTGGCGGTGGCGCTGCGGCCGCCCTTCCTGACCGGCGGGCCGCTGCCGCACTGGGCGATCCTGCTGCCCCTCGGCACGGCGGCGCTCTACGCCGTCTACCAGATCCTGACCCGCAAGCTGGCCAGCATCGACGATCCGCGCACCACCATCCTGCATACCGGCATCGCCGCCGCGCTGGCCAGCGCCCTGGCGCAGCCCTTCGTCTGGCACTGGCCGGCGGGGGGCTGGGGCTGGCTCGGCCTCGCGGCCCTGGGCGTCTTCGGCGCCGCCGGGCATGCCCTGCTGGTGCTCGCCTTCGCCCGCGCCCCGGCCAGCCTGCTGGCCCCGATGACCTATACCCAGCTGATCTGGGCCGTGCTGGCCTCGATGCTGGTCTTCGGCGACCATCCCGACCGCTTCACCCTGCTGGGCGCCGCCGTGATCACGCTGGGCGGGCTATTGGTGGCGCTGCCGCAAAGCCGGCGCTAGGATCCGCCGCCCGCGAGTGGATCCCACGAGTGGACATGGGGGGGCGGCGCAACCGCCCGGCGTGACCTGGCGTTGCTGGTCCGGGGAAACTCTTGCGCTTGCGCCGGCAGTCATGAGGGGCTAGCGGAGGTCGGGCGCGAGGACAGGGAATGGCCACGACACTTGAATCACCGCGAAACCCAGCGGTTCACGCCTCGAATGACGCCGTTCTGCGGGATCATCCCCGGGCGGCGCTGGACGCCAACTCCGTCAGGGAGGCCTATCGCCGCTGGGCGGGGGTCTATGACGCGGTGTTCGGCGGTGTCTCCTCCTATGGCCGCCGCAGGGCCGTCGCCGCTGTCAACCGCCTTCCCGGCACGCGCGTGCTGGAGGTGGGTGTCGGCACCGGCCTCGCCCTGCCGCGCTACAAGCCCGAGAAGCGCGTGGTGGGCATCGACCTCTCGCGCGACATGCTGCTGAAGGCCCGCGAGCGCGTCGCGCAGGAGGGCCTCTCGCATGTCGAGGGGCTGCTCGAGATGGATGCCGAGTCGATGGCCTTCGAGAACGGGGCCTTCGATATCGCCGTGGCCATGTTCACCGCCAGCGTCGTGCCGGACGCGAAGCGCCTCTTCGCGGAGATGCAGCGCGTGGTGCGGCCGGGCGGCCACCTGCTCTTCGTCAACCATTTTGCCGCCGAGGGCGGGCCCCGCTGGTGGGTCGAGCGCACCATGGCGCCGCTCTCCCGCGTGCTTGGCTGGCACCCCGACTTCGCCTTCAGTGACCTGTTCGACCGCGACGCGGTCCAGGTCGAGGCGATTCAGCCCTGCCCGCCGGCGGGCCTGTTCACCCTGGTGCATCTGCGCAACGCCGAGCCGGCCACGGCGACGCTGACCGATCCCGCCAAGCTCGCCGCGGCCTGAGCGGCGGCGCCCGCCCCGCTCCCGGGGCGCGGCCGGGCGGCCGGGCGGCAGGTCCGGGCTTCCCTCTATTTCCAGATGGCGGATTCAAGGCGCGGCACGGGGCCGCGACGGCGGCGCTGGCCGGCTCATCGCCCCGCCCTCCCTTGTGCATGGTGGGGAGGCGCGACTATGGTCCGGCGGTATGCCTGCCCTGCGGTTGTGGGGTAAGGGGAGGGTGGACCGTGCGGTGCGGTCCGGCTTCGATTCGGCGCGCTGCGCGCCGGCGTCCGACGAGAGCGGGCGCATAGGGATGAGAGCGGACGGGATAGGGAATGCGGCGGTCGATCGTTTCGCGCTTCGCGGGCTTCGCCGCCACCTTCGGGGTGGCGGCTGTCTCCTTGCTGCAGGGGGCGCCTGCCCTGGCCCAGGCACCGGCTGCCACCGCGCCCGGGGCGACTGTGGCGCCGGATACGATGATCGGGGCCCCGGTGCCCTGGGGCATCGACCTGCAGCGCGCCGGTGGGCCGCTGAAGGACGCCATCCACGACTTCAACGTGCTGGTGCTCTGGATCATCGTCGCCATCACGATCTTCGTGGGCGCGCTGCTGGCCTACGTGGTCTGGCGCTTCCGCGCCTCGGCCAACCCGGTGCCCTCCCGCACCAGCCACCATACCCTGCTGGAGGTGGCCTGGACGGTCGTGCCGGTGCTGATCCTGATCGTCATCGCCATTCCGTCCTTCCGGCTGATCTACTACCAGGACCGGACGCGGGACGCCGAGCTGACCATCAGCGTGACCGGCCGGCAGTGGTACTGGCACTACGCCTACCCGGACCACGACAACTTCGCCTATGACAGCTATCCGGTGCAGACGGCCGACCTGAAGCCGGGCCAGCGGCGCCTGCTGGAGGTGGACGAGCCTCTGGTCGTGCCGGTGGGCAAGAACATCCGCATCCTCACCAGCGGCCAGGACGTGATCCACAGCTTCTTCGTGCCGAGCCTCGGCGTGCAGAAGTACACGATCCCGGGCCGCACCATGGAAACCTGGATGCGGGCCGACAAGGTCGGCACCTTCTATGGCCAGTGCAACCAGATCTGCGGCGAGAACCACTGGTTCATGCCGATCGTGGTGAAGGCGGTGCCGCAGGCGGAGTTCGATGCCTGGGTCGCCGGCGCCAAGCAGCGCTTCGCGGCCGATGCGGGCGCGCCGGCGGATGGCCAGGCCCTGGTTGCGGAGCTGCGCCGCTAAGGCGGCGTTCACGAGACGGTTCGAGAGCGGGACGGACAAGAGATGGCGACCGCGTCACACACGCACGACACCCATGGCCACGGGGATCACGGCCACCACGACCACACGCCCGGCTTCGTGGCGCGCTGGTTCTTCAGCACCAACCACAAGGACATCGGGATCCTCTACCTGATCTTCGCGGTGGCTGCGGCCTTTGTCGGCATCGGCCTGTCGCTGCTGATGCGGATCGAGCTGCAATCCCCGGGCATGCAGATCTTCGCCAGCGGCCAGGCCTGGAACGTCGCCGTCACCGCGCATGGCGTGGTGATGGTGTTCTATGTCGTCATGCCCGCGCTGATCGGAGGCTTCGGCAACTACTTCCTGCCGATCATGATCGGCGCGCCGGACATGGCCTTCCCGCGGCTGAACAACATCTCCTTCTGGCTGCTGGTCCCGGCCCTGCTGCTGACGGTGGGCAGCCTCTTCGTCGGCGGCGCCGGCACGGGCTGGACGCTCTATCCGCCGCTGTCCAACAGCACCTACCAGGCCGGCATGGGCCCGGACATGGCGCTGTTCGGCCTGCACCTGGCGGGCGCCAGCTCGATCCTGGGCGCGGCGAACTTCATCACCACCGTGTTCAACATGCGCGCCCCGGGCATGACGCTGCACAAGATGCCGCTCTTCGTCTGGTCGATGCTGGTCACCGCCTTCCTGCTGCTGCTCTCGGTGCCGGTGCTGGGCGGCGCCATCACCATGCTGATCACGGACCGCAACTTCGGCACGGCCTTCTTCGACCCCGCCGGCGGCGGCGACCCGGTGCTGTTCCAGCACCTGTTCTGGTTCTTCGGCCATCCCGAAGTCTACATCATGATCCTGCCGGCCTTCGGCATCATCTCCCACGTGCTCTCCACCTTCAGCCGCAAGCCGATCTTCGGCTATCTCGGCATGGCCTATGCCATGGTGGCGATCGGCGTGGTCGGCTTCGTGGTCTGGGCGCACCACATGTTCACCTCCGGCATCTCGGTGGACACGCGGGCCTATTTCATGGCCGCGACCATGGTCATCGCCGTGCCCACGGGCATCAAGATCTTCTCCTGGATCGCCACCATGTGGGGCGGTTCCATCTCCTTCAAGACGCCGATGCTCTTCGCCATCGGCTTCATCTTCCTGTTCACCATGGGTGGCGTGACCGGCGTGAAGCTGGCCAATGCCGGCGTGGACACGATCCTGCACAACACCTACTACGTGATCGCGCACTTCCACTACGTGCTGTCGCTCGGCGCCGTCTTCGGCATCTATGCCGGCTTCTACTACTGGATCGGCAAGATGAGCGGGAAGCAGTACCCGGAGAAGTGGGGCCAGATCCATTTCTGGCTGACCTTCATCGGCGTGAACCTGACCTTCTTCCCGATGCACTTCCTGGGCGCCCAGGGCATGCCGCGCCGCTACCCGGATTATCCGGACGCCTTCGCCGGCTGGAACCTGATCGCCAGCCTCGGCTCCTATATCTCGGTGGCGTCCTTCCTGGTCTTCATCTATGTCTGCTGGCGCACCTTCACCAGCAAGGAAGTGGCCGCCGCCAATCCCTGGGGCGAGGGCGCCACGACGCTGGAATGGCAGGTCTCCTCCCCGCCGCCCTTCCACACCTTCGATGAACTGCCCCGCATCCGCTGAGGTTCGATACGGCTGATGAGTGAGACTGCGATCGATTCCGAGATCCGTATGGGGGGGGCTTCGGCCCCCCTCGGCGCATCCGCCGAGCTTGACCTGAGCGAGGTCGGCGACTGGCTGGCGCTGCTCAAGCCGCGCGTCATGTCGCTGGTGGTCTTCACCGGGCTGGTCGGCATCATCGTGGCGCCGGGCGGACTCCATCCCGTGCTGGCCGCCACCGCCATCCTCTGCATCGCCGTCGCGGCCGGCGCCGCCGGCGCCATCAACATGTGGTTCGACCGCGACATCGACGCCGTGATGCGGCGCACGGCGCGCCGGCCGATCCCCGCCGGCCGCATCCGGCCCGAGGCGGCGCTGACCTTCGGCATCGTCCTGGCGCTCGCCTCGGTGCTGCTGATGGGGCTGGCGGTGAACCTCACCGCCGGCGCCGTGCTGGCCGGCTCGATCGGCTTCTACGTCTTCGTCTACACCATGTGGCTGAAGCGGCGGACGCCGCAGAACATCGTCATCGGTGGCGCCGCGGGCGCCTTCCCGCCGGTGATCGGCTGGGCCGCCGTGACCGGCCAGGTCTCGCTCGAGGCGCTGGTGATGTTCGCCATCATCTTCGTCTGGACCCCGCCGCATTTCTGGGCCCTCTCGCTCTATGCCAGCGGCGACTACCAGCGCGCCGGCGTGCCGATGCTGCCGGTGGTGGCCGGGGCACGGGAGACGCGGCGGCAGATCTGGCTCTACTCCCTTGTGCTGGCGCCCCTCGGCCTGCTGCCCACGCTGCTCGGCATGGCCGGCCTGGCCTATGGCGCCGCCGCGCTGGTGCTGGGCGCCTTCTTCCTGGAGGCGATGTGGCGGGTGCGGCGCGACGCGCAGGACGAGGCCGGCCGCAGCCTGACCAACGACGCCCCGGCGCGCGCCGCCTTCCGCTTCTCCATCATCTACCTGTTCATGCTCTTCGCCGCCCTGGCGGCGGACAAGCTGGTCTTCGGCCCGTGAGCGCTCCCCCGAAGGCCTCGCGGGGCGGCCCGGCCGGCATGACGGAGGAGGAGAAGCAGGCCTTCATCCGCCGCCGGCGCGGGCGCAACTGGGCGATTCTGGCCGTGTTGCTGGGGCTGGTGGCGTTGTTCTACTTCATCGCCATGGCCCGCATGTCGATCACCGAATGAGGGAAGGGCGCGCATGACCCCCGATCTCGCCCGCCGCAACCGCCGGGTCGCGCTTGGCGCCGCCGCCATCGTCGGCGGCATGCTGGGCCTCTCCTTCGCCGCCGTGCCGCTCTACACCCTGTTCTGCGCCGTCACCGGCTATGGCGGCACGCCGGTCATCAACAGCGCGGCGGCGCCGGGGGCCGCGGACGGGCGGAGCATCACCGTCCGCTTCAACGCCACCACCCATCCGGGCCTGCCGTGGCAGTTCCAGCCCGGCCAGACCGCGATGCGCGTGCGGGCGGGCGAGGAGGGCATCGCCTTCTACACCGCCCGCAGCCAGGCCGCGGGCCCGAGCACTGGCATCTCGACCTACAACGTCACCCCCGAGGTGGCGGGGCCGTACTTCCACAAGGTCCATTGCTTCTGCTTCGACGAGCAGACCCTGCAGGGCGGACAGCAGGTGGAGATGCCGATCTCCTTCTGGGTCGATCCGAAGATCGCCGAGGACCCCAACACGCGGGACATCGGCACGATCACCCTCAGCTACACCTTCTTCCGCACCCTGGCCGATGCGGAGCGCGCCGGCGCCCTGGCCAAGGCGGGGCCCCATGCCGGGAAATGGAGCGAGGCGGACCCCGCGCGCCCCACGCTGACCCGGTGACGCACTTGATCCGCAAGCCGTTTTGAGGATTGATGCGACGAGTTTGACCGGGCGCCGCCAGCCCCTCCCGGCGGGCGGCGTTCCGCGAATCCCCTGAGTCGAGTCCCAGGAAGCACCATGGCCAGCAGCAACACGACCCTGGACGCGGAAGTCCCGCCTCCCAACAAGCATCCCTACCACCTGGTCGATCCCAGCCCCTGGCCGCTGGTCTCCTCCTTCTCCGCCGGGCTGCTGCTCTTCGGCATCATCCTCTGGGCGCAGCATGGCGTGCGCTGGGCCTTCTTCCTGGGGCTGCTCGGCACCCTGACCTCGATGTTCTTCTGGTTCCGCGACGTGGTGCGGGAGGCCCGCACGCCGGGCATCCACACGCCCGTCGTGCGGCTCGGCATGCGCTACGGCATGATGCTGTTCATCGCCTCCGAGGTGATGTTCTTCGTCGCCTTCTTCTGGGCCTGGTTCCACTTCGCGCTCTATCCGGAGCATGTCTCCGGGGCCGCCAAGGCGATCTGGCCGCCCGAGGGCATCCACACCTTCGATCCCTTCGGCCTGCCGCTGCTGAACACGCTGATCCTGCTGCTCTCCGGCTGCACCGTCACCTGGGCGCACCACGCCCTGCTGGAGAACGACCGCAAGGGCCTGTTGCAGGGCCTGGGCCTGACCGTGCTGCTGGGCATCTCCTTCAGCTTCTTCCAGGCGGTGGAGTATGCCGAGGCGCCCTTCGCCTTCCATGGCGGCGGCATCTATCCCTCGGTCTTCTTCCTGGCCACCGGCTTCCATGGCTTCCATGTCATTGTCGGCACCATCTTCCTGGCGGTCTGCTGGTTCCGCGCCTGGAAGGGCCATTTCTCGCCGCAGCGCCATTTCGGCTTCGAGGCGGCCGCCTGGTACTGGCACTTCGTGGACGTGGTCTGGCTGTTCCTCTTCGTCTGCATCTACGTGGCGGGCGCCGGCGTCATCGCCCAGCACTGATCCGCCATCGGCCCGCCGCCGCGCTCCGGAGCCTCCGGGCGGGGCGGCCGGGTGGGGCCCTTCCGGCCGGGCGCGCCAGTCGCGGCCCGGCCTTTTTCATGGATGCCATGGCCTGTTCTTCGCATGATCCCGCCCGGCCTCGCCCGGGGGCCTCGCCCGGGGCCCTGTCCGGGGGCGCCCGATGAGCGGCGGGCGCTGGCGCCGCCTTGTGGTGCCCATCCTTGTCACCCTGCCGGTCCTGGCCCTGCTGATCGGCCTCGGCACCTGGCAGGTGCAGCGGATGCACTGGAAGACCGAGCTGCTGGCCCGCTTCGCCGCTGCCCAGGCCGGCCCGGCGCGGCCGCTGACCGCCGACCCCGAGCCCTGGGCCCGGTTCCATGTCACCGGCCGCTTCCTGCATGAGCGCGAGGCCTTGCTGGGACTGGAGGTGCGGGACGCCGTGCTGGGTGCGCAGTTGCTGACCCCCCTGCTGCGCGCCGAGGGACCTCCGGTGCTGGTCAATCGCGGCTGGGTGCCGCTCGAGCGCGACCGGCCGGTCGACCGCCCCGGGGGCGAGGTGCGGATCGAGGGCTATCTGCGCCCCAGCGAGCCGCGCGGCGCGCTGAGCGCCACCGACGATCCGGCGGCGCGGCGCTTCTACACGCTCGACCTCTCGGTCATCGGTCCCGCCCTGGGCCTGCCGGAGATGCCGCCTTTCGCCCTGGTCGCCCTCGCACCGTCGGGCCCGCCCTCGCGCGCCCTGCCGCAGCCGGCGCGGCACCTCCCGCAGCCGCCGAACAACCATCTCGGCTATGTCGTCACCTGGTACGGGCTGGCGCTGGCCCTGGTGGGCGTGTTCATCGCCTGGGCCCGCGCCCGCCTGAAGGAACCCGTCGCATGAGCCATGCCACCACCGCCTACGCCCGGCTGAAGGACCGCTTCGCCCGCATCGCCCTGATCGGCGAGGCGCAGGCCATGCTGCACTGGGACGCGGCCGCGGTGATGCCGCCCGGGGGCGCCGCCGCGCGGGGCGAGCAGCTCGCCACCCTGGCCGGGCTGGCGCACGAGCTGCTGACGGCGCCGGCCCTGGCCGATGATCTGGCCCAGGCAGAGGCGGAGGGCGAGTGGGACGCCGCCAACCTGGCCCTGATGCGCCAGGCCCAGTCCCGCGCCACCGCCCTGCCGACCGCCTTGGTGGAGGCCAGCAGCCGCGCCAATGCCGCCTGCGAGACGGTCTGGCGCGAGGCCCGGGCCGCCTCGGATTTCGCCCGCGTCCGGCCCTTCCTGGAGGAGGTGGTGCGGCTGCAGCGGGAGACGGCGGCGGCGCTGGCCGCCGTCACCGGCCTCGCGCCCTATGACGCGCTGATGGAGGGCTACCAGCGCGGCATCACGGCGGCCGATGTGGAGCCGGTCTTTGCCGCCTATGAGGGCTTCCTCGCCGAGGCCCTGCCGCGCGCCGAGGAGCGGCAGGCGCGCCGGCCCGCGGCCCTGCGGCCCGAGGGCCCGTTCCCCGCGGCGGCGCAGGAGGCCCTCTGCCGCGAGATGGCCGGGCGCGCCGGGCTCGACTTCGCGCATGCCCGGCTCGACCGCAGCCTGCATCCCTTCTGCGGCGGCACGCCCACCGATGTCCGCATCACCACCCGCTATGACGAGGCGAATTTCGCTAGCGCCCTGCTTGGCGTGCTGCACGAGACCGGCCACGCGCTCTACGAGCGCGGCCTGCCGCCGGCCTGGGCGCGGCAGCCCGTGGGCGAGGCGGCGGGGATGGCGGCGCATGAATCGCAGAGCCTGATCATCGAGATGCAGGCCTGCCGCTCGGACGCCTTCCTCCGCTTCATCGGCCCCCGGCTGCAGGCGGCCTTCGGCGGCCCGGCGGCGCCCTATGCCGCGGAGAACCTGTCCGGCCTCTGGCGCCGGGTGGAGCGCGGCTTCATCCGCGTCGATGCCGACGAGCTGACCTATCCCGCCCATGTCATCCTGCGCTTCCGGCTGGAGCGGGCGCTGATCGGCGGCGATCTCGCCGTGGCCGATCTGCCCGGCGCCTGGAACGACGGCTTCGCCGCCCTGCTCGGCCTGACCCCGCCGGACGACGCGCGTGGCTGCCTGCAGGACATCCACTGGCATGACGGGGCCTTCGGCTACTTCCCTTCCTACACGCTGGGTGCCATGGCGGCGGCCCAGCTGATGCGCGCCGCGCGCGCTGGCCTGCCCGATCTGGATGCCGCCCTGGCCGAGGGCGACCTGTCGCCGCTGACCGGCTGGCTGCGGGAGAGGGTGCATGCCCAGGGGTCCCGGCTCGGCTTTCAGGACCTGCTGCGGGCGGCGACGGGCAAGCCGCTGGACCCCTCGGACTTCACGGCGCATCTGACCGAGCGATATCTTTGAGGAAGGCTGGCCCGCGCGCGCGATGACCACAGACACCGGTTTCGAGATCTTCCTGGCCGCGCCGCCAGGCCTGGAGGACGTGCTGTGCGACGAGGTGCGCGGCAAGGGCTTCCGCCGCCCCCGGCCGGTCCCCGGCGGGGTCGTGTTCCAGGGCGGCTGGCCGGAGGTCTGGCGCGCCAATCTCTGGCTCCGCGGCGCCGGGCGCGTCCTGGCCCGCATCGCCGCCTTCCGCGCCGTGCACCTCGCCCAGCTCGATGACCGGGCGCGCCGCGTGCCCTGGGCCGATATCCTGCGGCCGGACGTGCCGTTCCGGGTGGAGGCGAGCTGCGCCGGCTCGCGCATCTATCACAGCGGCGCGGCGGCGGAGCGCATCGCCACCGCCATCCGCGAGACCCTGGGCGCACCGGAATCGCCCGAGGCGGAGATCCTGGTCCGGGCGCGGCTGGAGAACGACACCTGCACCCTCAGCGTCGACACCTCCGGCGCGCCGCTGCACAAGCGCGGCTACAAGGAAGCCGTGAACGCGGCGCCGATCCGCGAGACCATGGCCTCGCTGTTCCTGCGCCGCTGCGGCTATGACGGCACCGCGCCGCTGCTGGACCCGATGTGCGGCTCCGGCACCTTCGTCCTCGAGGCCGCGGAGATCGTGGCCCGGCTCAACCCCGGCCGGAACCGCGCCTTCGCCTTCGAGAAGCTCGCCACCTTCGATGCGGAGGCCTGGGCCCGCCTGCGCGCGGTGGTGCGGAGCGAGCGCCCGCAGGCGGTGCTCTGCCATGGCAGCGACCGGGACGCGGGCGCCATCGCCATGAGCCGGGCCAATGCCGAGCGCGCCGGCCTGGCGGCGCGGACGGTGTTCCGGCAGGCGACGATCAGCGAGGTCCGGCCGCCCGAGGGGACGCCCCAGGGGATGCCCCAGGGGATTCCCGGCCTGGTCATCGTGAACCCGCCCTACGGCACCCGCCTCGGCGAGCGGGAGAAGCTCCTGCCGCTCTATCGCGCGCTCGGTCAGGTGCTGGCGGCCCACTTCTCCGGCTGGCGCGTCGGCCTGGTCGCCGCCGAGCCACGCCTGGCCCATGCCACCGGCCTGCCATTCCTGCCGACGGATCCGCCGGTGCCGCATGGCGGGCTGCGCGTCACCCTCTACCGGACTGCGCCGCTGCCCTGAGAACCGCTCCGGGGTGATGGCGGCCGCCCTCCCGAAGCGGGCCAGGGCCCGAATCGCCGGGCAGGCTGGGAATTCACGCCTTCCGGCCTTGCACGGCGGGCGAGGATGCGCTGAGCCCCCAGCAGGACAGTCCGATGGAGCAGGCGGTCATGCGCAGCAACAGCGAGGAGATCTGGCGCCGGGTGGAGGAGAAGCGCGAGCGCTTCTTCGAGCTCAGCGACCGCGTCTGGGGCATGCCGGAGCTGAACTACGCCGAGCACCGCTCCGCCGCTGCCCATGCCGAGGCGCTGGAGGCCGAGGGCTTCCGCGTGACGCGGGGCGTCGCCGGCATTCCCACCGCCGTGATGGGCGAGGCCGGGGAGGGCGGGCCGGTGGTCGCCATCCTGGGCGAGTACGATGCGCTGCCCGGCCTCAGCCAGGAGGCCGGCGTGGCCGAGCACCGGCCGGTCGAGCCCAACGGGCATGGCCATGGCTGCGGCCACAACCTGCTGGGCTCGGCCTCCCTGCTGGCCGCCGCCGCGGTGAAGGACTGGCTGGCCGCCAGGGGCATCCAGGGCCGCGTGCGCTACTACGGCTGCCCGGCCGAGGAGGGCGGCTCGGCCAAGGGCTTCATGGTGCGCGACGGCGCCTTCGACGACGTCGACATCGCCATCTGCTGGCACCCGGCGGCCTTCTCCGGCGTCAACAAGCCGCATTCGCTGGCCTGCCTGGAGATGGACTTCAGCTTCACCGGCCGCTCCAGCCACGCCGCCGCCGCGCCGCATCTGGGCCGCAGCGCGCTCGATGCCGTCGAGCTGATGAATGTCGGCGTCAACTACATGCGCGAGCACATGCCGAGCGACGCGCGCATCCACTATGCCCTGCAGGATGCCGGCGGCATCGCGCCCAACGTGGTGCAGGGCAGGGCACGGGTGCGCTACCTGATCCGCTCGCTCACCATGGCCGAGGTGCTGGCGCTGCAGGCGCGGGTGCGCAAGGTGGCGCAGGGTGCCGCGCTGATGACCGAGACCTCCGTCACCGACCGCGTGCTCAGCGCCGATGCCGAGCTGGTCGGCAACGATCCGCTGGAGCAGGCGATGGAGGAGAACTTCCTCCGCCTCGGGCCGCCGCGCTTCGATGCGGCGGACAAGGCCTTCGCCCACGCGATCCAGGCGACGCTGACCCCGGCCGAGATCGACAGCGCCTATCGCCGCGTTGGCCTGGCGCCGATTCCGGGCGAGGTGCTGGCCGAGCGGCTGGTGCCGCTCTCGGCCCCCGCGCCGAGCGGCGTCGGCTCGACCGATGTCGGCACGGTGTCCTGGAAGGTGCCGACGGTGCAGGCGCGCGGCGCCACCCATGCCATCGGCACGCCGGGCCATTCCTGGCAGATCGTCGCCCAGGGCAAGACGCCCGCCGCGCACAAGGGGCTGGAGCATGTCGCCAAGGTGATGGCCGGCACCGCGGCGGACGCGCTGAGCGATCCTGCCCTGCTGGCCCGCGCCAGGGCCGACCACGCCGCCCGCACCGCCGGCATGCCCGAGGTCTTCCCGATTCCGAAGGAGGTGCCGCCGCCCTTCGACATGGCCGCTGGCGGCTAGAGCGGATCCCGATCGGGTGGAAGCAGCTGATCGGGTGAAGATGCTCGCAAAAACAAATGGCCAGAGCGTTTGCCGTGAGCCAGGGCGAACGGAAAATGCTCTGGAGCGGATCCCGGCCTTAGGCCGGCACGGGCACCCGCTGCGCCAGGGGTTCCAGCAGGGCCTCGATCCCCAGCGGGTCCTCCCAGTCCAGACGCACGGAGAGCACCGTGACGCGGCTGCGGAAGGCGGGGGGGATGCGCACGTAGTCCTTGCGCGTGGTCACCGGAATGGCGCGCAGCGCCTCCGCCTGCCCGAGCAGCTCGCGCAGGTCGCCGGCGTCGAAGGGGTAGTGGTCGGCATAGGAGACGCGCCCCGCCATCACCGCCCCCGCCTCCTGCAGCGAGGTGAAGAACTTGCGCGGATTGGCGATGCCGCAGAAGGCGAAGACCGGCTGGCCCTTCAGCAGTTCCGCCTCCGGCCCGGGCACCAGGCGGGCGCGCAGCACCGGAAGGCCCGGCGGGAGCTGCGCCAGGGCGCCGGATTCGTCCTCGCCGATCAGCACCGCGGCGCGGCAGCGCCCGGCGGCCTCGGCGACCGGCTCGCGCAGCGGCCCGGCGGGGATGATGCGGCCATTGCCGAAGCCGTAGGGGCCGTCGATGACCAGAAGCGAGAGATCCTTCTCCAGCCCCGGATTCTGCAACCCGTCATCCATGATGATGGCCTGGGCCCCGGCATCGACGGCGGCGCGGCCCCCGGCCTCGCGGTCGCTCGCCACCCAGGTCGGGCGGGTGGCCGCCAGCAGCAGGGCCTCGTCGCCCACGGCCTTGCTGTCGTGCTGCTTGGTGTCGACCAGGACCGGCCCCTTGAGCCGGCCGCCATAGCCGCGGGTCAGGAAATGCGTCGCCACGCCACGGTTGGACAGGCGCTGGCCGATATCCAGGGCCACGGTGGTCTTGCCCGCGCCACCCGCTGTGGCATTGCCGCAGCAGATCACCGGCACCGGCGCCTTCCAGCCCCGCCGCGCGACCCGGCGGGCGGTGGCGGCCGCGTAGATCGCGGCGATCGGCGAGAGCAGCAGGGGCGCGATTCCCCAGCCGCCCCCGCTCCAGAAGTCGGGGGCACGCATCCGGCTCTGACCTGTCCTCTCTAGAGCAGATCCGGCGAGGCCGGGATTGGCCAGCCGGTGCGATGCTCGTGAACGCCTTCGCGGAACCAGCCTTCCGGGCCCCAGCCTTCCGGACAAGGATGCCCGCAGGGCGCGGCCCCGCTCAAGAACAATACCCGCGCTGCCGCGCCACGCCGTCCCGCAGGGCGGGCATGATTCCGAGGACCGCCGTGGCGAGCCTGCCGGGAAGCCCGGCCGACCGGGCGGCGACGGCGGCGGCGGCGGTGGCCATGGCGTGACCCCGCGCCGGATCGGATAGCACGTCTGTAACCGCTTGTGCCAGCGCCGCCGCCGAGGCCACCGGCAGCGCCCCGCCACGGTCCAGCAGCGCCTCGGCGGCCTCCAGGGCGTTCTCCGTGTGCGGGCCGAGCAGGATCGGGCAGCCGAGCCGCGCCGGCTCCAGCGGGTTGTGGCCGCCCTTCGGGACCAGCGTGGCGCCGACCAGGGCGACATCGGCCAGGCGGTAGAACAGGCCCAGCTCGCCCAGCGTATCGGCGACATGGATGCCGGCCTCCGGCACCGGGTCGCCGCCCTCGGTGCGCCGGGTGACGCCGCGTGGCACGGCCGCGGCGGCGGCCAGGGCGGCGATGGCCGCCCCGCGCTCGGTGTGACGCGGCACGATGATGGTCAGCAGGTCGGGGAAGCGCGGAAGCAGGGCCGCGTGCGCCGCGCAGACGATCTCCTCCTCTCCCGCATGGGTGCTGGCCGCGAGGAAGATCGGGCGGTCGCCGGTCATGGCACGCAGCCGGGCCAGCTCGGCCGGATCGGCGGGCAGCGGTTCGGCGGCGGCCTTGAGCTGGCCCCAGTAGACCGCGCCCGGCGCGCCCAGCCGCCGCAGCCGCTCGGCATCGCCTTCGCTCTGCGCCACCACCAGGCTGAAGCGCCCGAGCATGTCGCGCATCAGCCCGGGCGCCCAATGCCAGAGGCGGGCGGAGCGGGCGGAGATGCGGGCATTCACCAGCGCCAGGGGGATGCCGCGGCGCGCCAGGGCGGCGGTCAGGTTGGGCCAGAGTTCGCTTTCGACGAAGATGGCGCCGTCCGGCCGCCAGCCGTCGAGAAAGGTCTCCACCCAGCGCGGGACATCGAGCGGCACGAAGCGGTGATGCACCCGGTCGGCCAGCAGGGGCGGCAGGCGCTGCATCAGCAGGGTGGCGGCGGTGACGGTGCCGGTGGTGACGAGAAGGTGGAGGTCCGGCCGCCGCTCGACCAGGGCGTCCATCAGCGGCAGCAGGGAGAGCGATTCGCCGACACTGGCGGCATGGAGCCACAGCAGCGGCCCGGCGGGGCGCGACGCGGCCTCGCCCCGCCGTTCCGCCAGCCGCTCCGGCATCTCCTTGCCACGCCGGGCACGCAGCTCCAGCCAGAAGGGCAGGAGCGGCGCGAGGCCGGTGCCCACGGCATGGCTGATGCGGCCGGCCAGGCTCATGGGCGGCCGGTCACAGCGGCATCGCCGCCAGGTGGGGGGGCAGCCGCCCCGCGGCCCAGAGGTCCGCGGTGTCGCAGGCGTCATCCAGCGCCGCCTCGATCGTCGTCAGCGCCGCGGCCTCCTCGCCCCGCGCCACCGGGATGGCGGGGCCGCAGACCAGCACCGCGCGGGTGAAGGGCAGGGGCAGCATCATGCGGTCCCAGCTCGGCAGCAGGCGATGGCGCCGGGCGGCGGCGGCGGTGGGCAGCACCGGCGCGTCCGAGAGACTGGCCAGCTGCGCCACGCCCTCGGCCGCCTTGCGGCGTGGTCCGCGCGGGCCATCGGGCGTGATGGCCACCGGGCTGCCCTCGCGCAGCACCCGCAGCAGGACACGCAGCCCCCCGGCCCCGCCGCGCGAGGTCGAGCCATGCACCATCCGGAGGTCGAAGCGCGACACCACCTCGCCGATGAAGCGGCCGTCGCGGTGCTGGGACACCAGCACATGCGGCCGCCAGTGTTCCGCCTGGGGGAAGAGGCGATGCGTGACGGTCCAGAGCATGGGCATCATCGGCAGGCGTTCATGCCAGAAGGTGATGATGACCGGCCTGCCCTCACCGGCATGCCTTGCGATCTCCGCATGGCCGATCAGGCTCCATCGCGTCGTGCGGTAGCACAGGGCGAGGTAGCTGCTGAGCAGCCAGGCCAGGGCCGACTGCGTGCGGGGGTGGCGGATCAGCCTGCGAAACATGGAATGCGCCCGGTCACGGGATGCGCCCCTAGCATAGCTCCGGCGGATGCGGAAACCCCGCCCCGTCGGGCCGGCCCCGCCTCAGGGTCGCCAGGCGCGGTGGTAGGGGTGGCCGGCGCGGATGGCCTGGGCGCGGTAGAGCTGCTCGGCCAGCAGCCCGCGCACCAGGAAATGCGGCCAGGTCAGGGGACCGAGGGAGAGCCGGTGGTCCGCCCGCGACAGCACGGCGGGGTCCAGCCCCTCGGCCCCGCCGATGAGGAAGGCCAGGCCCCGGCCGCTCTCCTCCCAGCGTTGGGTCAAGGCCGCCAGCCCCTCGCTGTCGGGCGCCGGCCCGCCGAGGTCGAGCGCGACCGCCAGCGCCCCCTCGGGCAGGGCGGCGAGCAGGGCGGCGCCCTCCCGGCGGCGCACCTCGGCGGCCGAGCCGCGCGCCTCCGGGATCTCGCGCACCGCCAGCGGTGGCCGGAGGCGGGCGTTGTGCTGCTCGAACAGCGCCGCCTCCGGCCCGGACCGCAACCGCCCGACGGCGATGAGCAGCGGCGCGCGGCTCAGCGCGGCTCCTCCTCCGGGGCGTCGGGGGACTCGTCCTCCTCCTCCTCGTCGTCCTCATCGTCCTCGTCGTCGTCCGGCTCGTCCACCGGGTCCCCGGGGCCGTTGAGGCTGTCGGCGTCGTCCTCGTCATCCTCGTCGTCGTCCTCGTCCTCCTCATCCTCGAAGGCCTCGAGCGAGGGGATGAAGTCGTCCTCCGCGGGCGGCGGCTCCGGCGGGACATCACCGGCCGGCATCACCAGGTCGTCGGGCGGCGGGCTGTCCGGGCCCCACATCTTCTCCAGCCGGTAGTTGGCGCGGGCCTCCGGCTTGAAGAGATGCACGATGAGGTCGCCGGCATCGAGCAGCACCCAGTCGGCCGAGGTCTCGGTGCGGATGCGGCGGATGCCGTGCTCGGCCAGGGCCTTCTCCAGATGCGCGGCCATCGCCTGGATCTGCCGGTCGGCGAGGCCGGTGGCGACGATGATCCGGTCGGCGAAAGCGGCGCGGCTGGCCACGTCCAGCACCACCACATCCTCGGCCTTGTCATCCTCCAGGCTGCGCACGGCGCTCTGCACGATCACGTCGAGATGCGGCACCTTGGGCCGGCTCGGCCTGCGGGCCGGCGCGGCAGGCTTGGCCTTGGTCGCCGTGGCGGCCTTGGGCTTCGCCGTCACGGCCGCCGCGCGCGCCGGCGTCTTCGCCGCCACGGGCTTGGCGGCGGTGCCGTGCGCCGCCTTCGGGGCCGTCCGGGCGGTGGCCTTGCCCGGGCTGCCTCCGGCGCTGGGGCGGGCTTTCGCGGGGCGGCTGTTGGCGGTGCCGCCGCTCCGCGTGGGCTTGGCCGGGGTGGATGGAGCCTGGGTGGATCGAGCCGGGGCGGACCGGGCCGGGGCGGACCGGGCCGGAGCGGCGGCGCGGCTGGCCGGTGCCTTGGCCGGCGTGGCGCGGCTGGTGGCAGGCTTGCCGGTGCCGCGTGGGCTCGCGGCGGCGCGCGGAGCCTTGGTGGCCGCAGTCTTGGACGCCGCAGTCTTGGACGCCGGGGCCTTGGTCGCCGGGGCCTTGGTCGCCGGGGCGGCCCTCGGGGTCCTGGCCGGGGCCGCCGCGCCGCGGGCCGCCGTCCTGGCCGGAGCGGCCTTCCTCGCGGCGGTGCCGGCCGGCTTCGCGGCGGACCGGGCCGCGACGGGCTTCGCCGGCGCGGCGGCGCGCGCCGTCTTGCCGGGCGTCGCGGTCCGCGCGGGCCTGGCCGCCGCCGTGCCGCGCGTGGTCTTCGCGGCGGTCGCCTTCGGCGCTGCGGCCTTCGATGGCGTGGTCCTTGACGTCGAGGTCTTCGACGCCGTGGCCTTCGAGGTCGTGGTCTTCGAACTCGTCGTCTTCGTGGCGCCGGCGCGCGTCGTCTTCGGCGCGGCGGTGGAGCGGCTGGGCTTGGCGGTGCCGGCTGCGCGCGCCGGCTTGGTCGCGGCGCTGCGGGCGGATCCGGTGGCGCGGGGGCCCGCCGCGCTCTTGCGGCGGGTCTCGTCCGGGGTCTTGGGGGTGCGGGCTATGGCGGCCTCCTGTCTGGGCTTTTCTCTGCGCTGTATCGCGGGTCAGGGGGGTGGGGCCAGCGCGGAATGCCCGCGCGCGGCATGACTGGCAAGGCCGTTGCCGGAACGCCGCAGCGCCGTGGCGCTGGCCGGATGCTCGCGGGCCGGGATCAGGCCCCAGGCGGCATGCCCGCCGCCCTCCCGATCGGGCAGCACGGCGCCGGGCAGCACGGCGCCGGCTGGGCGGCGGTGCCGGCGCAGCGTGCTGGCGGCGGCGCCGTGCAGGGCAGGCCGCGTCCAGCCCGGGCGGGGCAGCACCGCCATCGGCGTCCGCGCCGCCAGGCTGCGCCACTGCCGCCACCGGGGCAGCTGCGCCAGGTTGTCGGCGCCGATGATCCAGACGAAGCGCGCGCGCGGGAACAGCCGCGACAGCCGCCGCAAGGTGCGGGCGCTGTAGCGCTGGCCGATGGACGCCTCGATCCCAGTGGCGAGGATACGCACGCCATCGGCGATCGCCCGCGCCGAGGCCAGGCGCTGCGCGAAGGGCGCCATGCCGGAGACCGGCTTGAGCGGATTGCCGGGCGAGACCAGCAGCCAGACCTGGTCGAGCCGCAGCGCCCGCAACGCCTGCTGCGCCACGTGCCGGTGCCCCGCATGGGCCGGATTGAAGCTGCCGCCCAGCAGGCCGATGCGCCGCCGCCGGCGGTCGCCCCACCGGCCGGGGCCGGCGCGGCCCGGCCCGGGCTGTTCCGCCGCCACCGTCAGGGCCGTGTCTGCCCCGAGCCGAGGATCTGGTAGCGATAGGTGCAGAGCTGCTCCAGCCCCACCGGGCCGCGCGCATGCAGCCGGCCGGTGGCGATGCCGATCTCGGCACCGAAGCCGAACTCGCCGCCGTCGCAGAACTGGGTCGAGGCGTTCCACAGGCCGACGGCGGAATCCAGCCCGTCCAGGAAGGCCTGGGCCACCGCGGCGTCCTCGGTGATGATGGCCTCGGTGTGCTCGCTGCCATGGCGGCGGATATGCGCCAGCGCCGCCTCGGGGCCGTCCACCACGGCGATGGACAGCACCGCCTCCAGCCATTCCGTGCCGAAATCCGCCTCGGTCGCGGCGGGCAGCTCCGGGCAGATGGCGCGGGCGCGCGCATCGGCGCGGAATGCGCAGCCCAGCGCGGCGAGATCCTCGACCAGCAGCGGCAGCAGCCCCGGGGCGATGGCGGCGTCGATCAGCAGGGTTTCGGTGGCGCCGCAGACGCCGGTGCGGCGCATCTTGGCATTGGCCAGCACGGCGCGGGCCATGGCGGGCTCGGCGGCGGCGTGGACATAGGTGTGGCAGAGCCCCTCGGCATGGGCCAGCACCGGCACCCGCGCCTCCCGCATCACCCGCGTGACCAGCCCCTTGCCGCCGCGCGGAATGATCAGGTCGATCAGCCCGGCCGCGCCCAGCATGGCGCCGACGAAGGCGCGGTCCTGGGTGGGGGCGATCTGCACCGCCGCCTCGGGCAGGCCGGCCTGGCGCAGCCCCTCCGCCAGACAGGCATGGATGGCGGCGGCCGAGCGGGCGCTCTCGCTGCCGCCGCGCAGCAGCACCGCCGAGCCCGCCTTCAGGCAGAGCCCGCCGGCATCGGCGGTGACGTTCGGGCGGCTCTCGTAGATCATGCCGATGACGCCGAGCGGCTGCGCGACGCGGCGGATGACGAGGCCGTTGGGGCGTTGCCACTCCGCCAGACGGCGGCCCACGGGATCGGGCAGGTCGGCGATCTCCTCCAGCCCGCGCGCCATGGCCTCGATGCGAGCGGGGGTGAGGGTCAGGCGGTCGCGGAAGGCTTCGGTGATGCCCGCCGCGCCGGCCAGATCGGCCGCGTTGGCGGCGAGCAGCGCCGGCTGCCGCGCCCGCAGCGCCGCCGCCGCCGCCCTGAGGGCGGCATCCTTCGCCGGCCGCGCCGCGCGGGCGAGCCGCGCCGCGGCGACCCGCGCGGCCCGCGCGGCCTCCTGCAGCGCGGCCTCGATGGCGGTGGGGGAGGACGTCTCGGCGATGGCGTTCACGTCAGGCGCTCCGTTGCGGGACCGGGCGGGGTGGCGGCTCCGGCGGCCGTGCAGGTCAGGGTATGGAGAAAGACCGAAAAGGCGAATTGCTCGGCGCCCTCGCGCCGGTCGAAGCTGGAGCCGAAGCAGGGGCGGTGCAGCAGGAACTCGGCCGCACCCTCTCCCAGGGGCAGCTCCGGCACCTCCAGCCAGTGCCGCTCGTTGGCGGTCCAGCGGGCGCCGGGGCCCGCGGCGGACCAGTGATACAGGGTGAGCGCCGTCGAGCCCCCGGCGTTGAAGGCGGGCGGCGGCAGGCCATGCAGGACGAGGCGGCGCGGCCCGCCGCCGGCTCCGGCGCGCAGGCTGAGGCGGGAGACCGGGCCGAGGCGGATGCCGGCGCTGGTCCGCTTCACCTCGGAACTCGCCAGGCTGGCCTCGATCCCCTCGTCCAGCGACAGGCTCAACCGCTGGCCGGCTCCGTCGCGCAGCAGCGCCATGGCCTCGTCCAGCGCGCCTTCGACGCCGGCCCGCAGCAGGCGCAGCTGGCCCAGCTGCAGGGAGCCCCCATCCAGGCCGCGCGCGGCCGTCGCCAGCTCCGCCGCGGCACCGGCACGATCGCCGGCGAAGAGCGCGGCCCGGGCATGAAGCAGCCGGAAGGCAGGGCTGTCCCGATGGGCCGGCGCGGCGCCGGCCTCCGCCAGCAGGGCCGGCAGCGGCGCGCCGGTGGCGAGGGCGTCGATGAAGCCCTCGAAGCGCCGCTCCGTCTTGAGGGTCTGCGGCAGGTTGTGGAGGCCGTCACGCACCAGGGCGACGCCCGGCCAGCCCTCCTCGACGAAGCGCCAGGCGTTGCGGAGGTCGAGCATCGCGGCATCGCCGAACAGGATCAGGTGCCGGCCCGGCTCCGGGCGGCGTGGCGCGAGCCGGTCGAGGCCCCGCATGCCGTGATCGTGGATCCAGCGCCGGTGGCGGATGGCCACCTGGCCCTCCCCCTCCAGATCGACCGAGATGGGCGGCGACATGGCGACGACGCGGGCCCGCGGCAGGGCCTCGCCCAGCAGCAGGGCGCCATAGGCCCCCATGCTGACGCCCAGGATCGTGACGTGTCCGTAGTCGCGCCCGGCGAGGCGGCCGGTGAGCCAGCCCAGCAGCGCCGCCCAGCCCTCCGGGGCATTGTACCAGCTGCGCAGCTGGTCGCGGATCAGCAGGGTGTCCACGGGGCGGCGCGCCAGGCTGCCGGCGAACTCGTAGCTGGCGAGGGGCGCCGAGGTGTTGCCGACGCCGGTCAGCGCGATGACGAGGCCGCGCGGCGCGGCACACCGGCTGAAGCGAGCCTCGTAGCCGCCGAAGCGGACCTCCTCCACGCTGCCGTTCCCCGCTTCCTGCCCATCCACCATTGGCCCGCCCGCTGACATCTCACCCTCTTCTCTGGCGATGCTGGCGGTCCCACCCGCGGCGGGCAAGGGGGTCGGCCCCGCGCCTAGAGCAGCACGAGATCGTCGCGGTGGACGATCTCGGCGCGGCCGCGCCAGCCCAGGATGGCCTCGATCTCCTCCGAGCGGCGGCCGGCGATCTGCCGGGCGGCCTCGGCGTCATAGGCGGAGAGGCCCCGCGCCAGCTCGAGGCCGGCCTCGTCGCGGATGGAAAGCGGGTCGCCGCGGTGGAAGCTGCCCTCGACGGCGCGCACCCCGGCGGGCAGCAGGGAGCGACCCTGGCGCAGCGCCCCGGCCGCGCCGGCATCGACGCGCAGCACGCCGAGCGGCGCGAGCGAGCCGGCGATCCATTGCTTGCGGGCCGAGCGGCCCTCCGGCGCCGGCAGGAACCAGGTGCAGCGGCCGCCCTGCTCCAGCGCGGCCAGCGGATGGGGCCGCTGGCCGAGCGCGATGGCCATGGCGCAGCCGGCGCCGGTGGCGATCCGCGCGGCGATCAGCTTGGTGCGCATGCCGCCCGAGGAATAGCCCGGCGGCGGCTCGCCCCCCATGGCCATGATCTCCTCGCTGATGCGCTCCACCACCGGGATATGGGCGGCGGCGGGGTCGGTGCGGGGGTCGGCCGTGTAGAGGCCGTCGATATCGGACAGCAGCACCAGCGCGTCGGCCTGGATCATCTCGGCGACACGCGCCGCCAGGCGGTCGTTGTCGCCGAAGCGGATCTCGGCGGTGGCGACGGTGTCGTTCTCGTTGATCACCGGCACGCAGCCGAGATCGAGCAGCGTGCCCAGCGTGGCGCGGGCATTGAGGTAGCGCCGGCGGTCCTCGCTGTCCTCCAGTGTCAGCAGCAGCTGCGCCGCGTTCAGCCCGTGGCGCGACAGGGCGTCCTGCCAGGCCCCCGCCAGCCGGATCTGCCCGACCGCCGCCGCCGCCTGCTTCTCCTCCAGCCGCAACCTGCGCCGGGTGAGGCCGAGGGCGTGGCGGGCCAGGGCGATGGCGCCCGAGGAGACCAGCACCACCTCCACCCCGCGCGCCCGCAGCGCCGCCACATCCTCGGCCACCGAGGCGAGCCACGCCTCGCGCGGGGTCGCGGTCTGGCCGTCCACCACCAGGGCGGAGCCGATCTTGACGACGAGGCGGCGGGTGGTGGCGAGCGAGGGCGTCATGCGCCCTGGTCCTCGCGCTGGCGGCGGATGGTGTCGGCCAGCTCCCGCAGCGTCTCCGGCACGCCGTCCTGGGTGGCACCGCTGATCAGCCGGACGGGGCGGCCGAGCGCGCGCTCCAGCGCCTTGGCGCGGCTGGCCCGGGCCTGCGGGGTCATGGCGTCGAGCTTGTTCAGCGCGACGATCTCGGGCTTGTCCGCCAGCCCGCCGCCATACTCCGCCAGCTCGCCGCGCACCGTCTCATAGGCGCGGACCGGATCGGGCTGGCTGCCGTCGATCAGGTGCAGCAGCACGGCGCAGCGCTCGACATGGCCGAGGAAGCGGGTGCCGAGCCCGGCGCCCTCCGCCGCGCCCTCGATCAGGCCGGGAATATCGGCCAGGACGAATTCCTCGGTGGCGTTCAGCCGCACCACGCCAAGCTGCGGCGTCAGCGTGGTGAAGGGATAGTCGGCGATCTTGGGCTTCGCCGCGCTGACCACGGAGAGGAAGGTGGACTTGCCGGCATTGGGCAGGCCGATCAGGCCGGCATCGGCGATCAGCTTGAGGCGCAGCCAGAGCCAGCGCTCCTCGCCCGGCCAGCCCTTGTCGGCGCGGCGGGGCGCGCGGTTGGTCGAGGTCTTGAAATGCGCGTTGCCGTGGCCGCCATCGCCGCCCTGGCAGATCACGGCGCGCTGGCCCTCGCGCACCAGATCGGCCAGCACGGTCTCCTTGTCCTCGGCCAGGATGACGGTGCCCACCGGCACCTTCAGCACGACATCCTCCGACCCCGCCCCCGTGCGGTCGGAGCCGGCCCCGTTGCCGCCCTTGCGGGCCTTGAAGTGCTGGGCGTAGCGGTAGTCGATCAGCGTGTTGAGGCCGGGCACGGCCTCGACGATGACGTCGCCGCCCTTGCCGCCATTGCCGCCATCCGGGCCGCCGAACTCGATGTACTTCTCGCGGCGGAAGGCGACGACGCCGTCGCCGCCATCGCCGGCCTTCACCCAGATCTTGGCTTCGTCGAGGAACTTCATCGGGCTTGGGGGTCCGGTCGGGCAGGGGGAAGCGGGGGTGCCAAAAACGAAAACGGGGGCCTTGCGGCCCCCGTTCGCGGTCGAAGTGTCGTCGCGGAGGCGCGCGGGCTTACTCGGCGGCCTGCGGCAACGGCTCCACGGAGACATGCACGCGGCCCTCGGCGCGGCGGGTGAACTTCACCTTGCCCTCGACGGTGGCGTGCAGGGAGTGGGTACGGCCGACCAGGACGTTCTGGCCCGGGACCATCTTGGTGCCGCGCTGGGTCACGATGATGTTGCCGGCCAGCACATGCTCGCCGCCGAACTTCTTGACGCCGAGGCGCTTGCCGGCGGAGTCGCGACCGTTGCGGGAGGAACCGCCAGCCTTCTTGTGAGCCATGGGGAGTGTCTCCTACGGAAGCCGGTTCAGGCCGCGTTGATGGCCGAGATGCGCAGCACGGTCTGGTGCTGGCGATGGCCGTTCTTGCGGCGGCTGTTCTGCCGGCGGCGCTTCTTGAAGATGATGACCTTGTCGCCGCGGTTCTGCTCGACCACGGTCGCGGTCACGGTCGCGCCGGCCACGGTGGGGGCGCCGATGGTCAGCCCGGCCTCGCCGCCGATGGCGAGCACGTCCTGGAAGGTCACGGTCGCGCCGGCTTCGGCGTCGAGACGCTCGACGGTCAGAACGGCATCCGGGGTGACGCGGTACTGCTTGCCGCCGGTGCGGATCACTGCGTAGGTCATGGTGCGCCCTGAAAGCTCTCTGCCGTTACTGGCCTGGTCTACAATGAGGATCGGCCGGAAACGGCCTTCGGCGAGGCACGAGGCCCCGCCGGGAGGACGGGCGTATAGCGCCGAGGCGGCGAGGGAGTCAACGGCGATGGTCCGGGATGGCGGAAATCCCGCACGGCATCCGTTGCGCTGCCGCCCGCATGCCTTTATACCCCCGCCCGCCTGCCGACCAGGCGCGCCCCGCGGAGAGGTGGCAGAGTGGTCGATCGCGTCGGTCTCGAAAACCGAAGTACCTGCAAGGGTACCGTGGGTTCGAATCCCACCCTCTCCGCCAGATATTCTCTGTAAGTTGTTGATTTGAGACGGTAATCCTGAGACTTCTAAATCTCAGCCCACATTTCAGCCCACGCGATGCTTCCGGACAGGGGTGAACAGTTGGTCCCGTTGCGAAGATTGTCGGTAGCCGCGAATAGACACGATGGTAGCCAAATCAGGCAGCGGGAAGAAGCAGCTTGTTGATGAAGTTGGCCTGGGCCCGCATGTCTCGTCCGCCGATATCCCGAACCTGCTCCTTCCTGATCATCGCCATCGCCTCGTAGCCCGCCAGTGTTCGTCGTGCTGTATGGAAACCGCTGAAGCCGAGCCCTGGTCTGATCAGGCGCTTCACACGCCGGTGGTCTTGTTCCACAATGCTATTCAGGAACTTGTATTGTCGCAGGCGGGCGGAGCGCCACAATTTGCCGTCCGCTTTCATCTCTGCCGTGGCGCACGGGTAAGCGGGATTTCTGTCCACCGCAATGGTGCGCGGGTTCACTGTATGTGGCTGTCCAAGCGCCTTGCGGAAGAAGCGCTTCGCGGCTTCGGCATCCCGCCTGGCCGAGAGCAGGAAGTCGATGGTCTGGTCACGGCTGTCGACCGCCCGGTACAGGTAGATCCAGCACCCCTTCACCCGGACATAGGCCTCGTCAACCCTCCATGATCCGTTGGACAGGCGTAGATAAGGCCGGAGCCGCCGCTCCAACTCTGGTGCATAGGCCTGGATCCACCGAAAGATGGTGGTGTGCGCGATGCTGACATCGCGGTCCTGCAGCATGAGTTCGAGGTCGCGGTAGCTGATCGGGACCATCAGGTACCAGCGCACTGCCCAGAGGATCACCTCCGCCGTAAACTGCCGACCTTTGAAGATCGGATCCGTCCGGAGTTTCGCCAGCTGTCGTCGTGACATACCCCAGCTTGGCCCCGATCGCGCCAGACCACAAAAGATCCAACAGAACCGACCGAAGCGGCTAAGACAACCCGTCGGCTACGTGGCAGAGGCAGTTTCAACATCAGCCGCACCGCACTGGTGAAAGCTGGAAAGCGCCATCTCGAGTTGATCGTCACCGACCTCAGCCGTCACCATGATCCGGCCCTTGCGAACGCCTTCTGGCGTTTCTCCGGCAGCGGCATCAGCCGCGTCCGCGCCGGAGACCACGGTACCCGATGTATTGTCCTCTCCTTCAGCCGCGGCCCGCACGCGATTGCGGTCCAGCCCATGATCCTGGACGAGGTGCTCGACAGCCATTTCGGCGTCCCGGCGCGTATCGAAATAGCCGGTAATGGTGTGTGGCATGTTGGGCCTCCTTGGATATTTCACCTAGCGCTGGAGACCGGCATTGGATGCTTGGCCCATCGAATTAATCTGCGGTCGCAGGTCATTCATCCGATCAGGCCTGGGCGAGAAGCCCTGAAGGGCGCTGAACGCGGGCGCTCCCTCATTGTAATCCTCCGCAGCCACGCTCAGGCTGTCATCACCGGAAGGCCCACCGCAGCGTTGTCGCTAGGCCCAGCGCGCCGGCGCGGATCAGGGGGCGGCCCAACATGGGCACGGTGAGGCTGTGCATGTGTTGCGCCCAGGCCGGCAGGAGGTCCGCTGCCGCCTGCATGGTCAAGGTTTGGATCGGCTTGGCCAATCTGTTTTGCGGCGGCTGCCTCAAGAGCAGCCGCGCAACGTCGTATGTGCGGCGATCGTAGCGCAATTGCGGCCGCATATCCTGGATCAGCCGATGCGCCATCGCCCGGCTGCGGGGAACGGGATCAGCGCCCAGCAGGCAGGCGATCTGTGCCATCTCATCAAAGTACCGGTCCTGATCGGCACCCGACATGCCAGGCTCGGCGTAGCGGCGCCACGCATCCAGAAAGTGGGTCACCTCGGTGACATGCACCCAGGCCAGCAAGGCCGGGTCCTTCGCCGCATAGGGCGTGCCGTCGGGCAGGATGCCGCTGACCTGCTCGTGAATGGCTCTGACGCGAGCAATGACGGCCTCGGCCTCCTCCCGCCCGCCATAGGTGGTGAGGGCGATGAATCGTGCCGTCCGTCGCAACCGGCCCTGCATGTCGGACCGGAAGCGCGAATGATCCCAGACGCCCGCCAGCGCAGCCGGGTGCAGCATCTGCAGCAGAAGCCCGGCAATACCGCCCAGCATCATTGTTGTTACGTCGCCATGGACACGCCAGGCCACCGCCCGGGGCCCAAACAGGCCATCCGGCCTGCGTGTGACCGGCCGCTCACCCCGGGAGCGGTCGTTGAAGGTATTGACAACCTCGGCCACGATCGCCTGCTTCACCCGACGGGCCAGCAGACCAGGCAGACGATCCGGGGCAATGCCTACTCCAGGGAACGGCATCATGATGTGCACCTGCGCGGTTACGCCAGATACATAGGTGCGTCGGGAATGCTGTCAGCATCCTGGAGCAATGGGCCTTGTTGCTACTTTGATCCTGGACATTATCGTCGACAATGCCGGGCATATCTCGCATTCAGGCGGCTTGCCTTCTAGTCCCGCACAATGCCTACGCCCAGGCCGCCATCGACGACCAAGCACTCGCCGTTCACATAAGCGGCTTCGTTGGAGATAAGGAACAACGCGGCATGCGCCACCTCCCAGCCGGTGCCCTGACGTCCGAAGGGAACGGCAGCGGCGCGATTCTGACGGTTGCGGCTGGCATCGCGGCCCATGGGCGTGTCCATCAACCCAGGTGCCAGGGCATTGCAGCGGATCCCGCGTGGCTCCCCCGCGCGGGCTAGACTGCGGGCCAGCGCGATCTGCGCCGCCTTGGAGGTCTCATAGGCCGGATTGCGGGAGGCGGCGCGAAACCCCGCCAGAGAAGCGATCAGCAGCATCGATCCGCCCGGCGCCATGACCCGCAGCGCCTGCCGGGCGAAGAGCATGTTGCTGCGCAGATTGACGGCGAAGACGCGGTCCCAATCCGCTACGGTCAAGGCATCGACCTCCTGCCGGGTGGAAATGCCGACATTCAGCACCAGCCCATCCAGCCCACCCAGCACAGCCACGGCTTGCATGACGGCAGGAGGGATCGCCGCCGCATCGGCGACATCGGCGGTGAGAGGGAAGGCGCGGCCGCCCTCAGCCTCGATCATGCGGCAGCTGGTTTCGGCAGCTTCTGTCACCAAGTCGAGGCAGGCGAGCCTCGCACCTTCGCGTGCGAAGAGCAGGGCCATGGCGCGGCCATTGCCTATTGGCGGATCGGGCTCCGCGCTGGCGCGCTGGCCGGCGCCGACCAGCAGCAGGCGGCGGCCGGCCAGCCGCGTCCCACGCGGCCCCTGGCCCAGGCTTTCCGCATGCATCGACCGACCGGGATCGGGCAAGCCGGGGGCGAGATTCATTGCGGTTCTCCTTGCTATGGGCGGCCTCAGCCGACCGCGCGGGTCCAACCTTCCCAGTAGGGCGCGCGCAAGGCCTTCTTGTCCGGCTTGCCCAGCACGGTCAGCGGCAGTTGCGCGACGAAATCCACCGTTTTCGGCGTAGCGACCGCGCCCTTCCTCGCCTTCACATGCGCGGCCAGTTCCTCCGCCGAGACCTGCCATCCGGGGCGGCAGACCACGATGGCCTTCACCGCCTCGCCCCATCTGGCGTCCGGCACACCGATGACGGCGGCGGCAGAAACCGCCGGATGCGCGGTCAGCACATCCTCCACCTCCTTCGGGAAGACGTTGAAGCCGCCCGAGATGATCATGTCCTTCTTGCGGTCGACGATGAAGAAGAAGCCGCGCGCATCGCGATAGGCCATGTCGCCGGTATGCAGCCAGCCGTTGCGCAAGGCTTCCGCGGTCTGTTCCGGCTGCTTCAGATAGCCGGCCATGACAAGCGGGCCGCGCACGCAGATCTCGCCCACCTCGCCCTGCGGCACCTCGCGGTCGTCATCGTCGAGCAGTCGCACGGCAATGCCAGGGTAGGGCTTGCCGGCCGAGGACAGGATGCTGTCATCGGCGTCGAGATGATCCAGGCGCGACAGGGTCAGGATGGCGCTGGGCGCTTCGGTCTGACCATAGCCCTGCTGCAGCACCGGGCCGAAGACCGCCAGCGCCTCCCGGATGCGCGCGGGCGACATCGGCGCGGCGCCATACATCAGTGTCTCCAGCTGGGAGAAATCGGTTTGCCGTGTGCGCGGATGATCCAACAGCTTGTAGACCATGGTGGGCACCAGGAAGGTGGCGGTGGCCCCGTGCTGTTCCAGTGCATCCAGGAAGCGGTCCGGGTCGAAGCCCTGCTGCAGGATGATCGTGCCGCCACGCCAGAGCACCGGGATCAGCGTGGCGCCCGCGCCGTGCGAGATCGGCGTGGGGCAGAGAAAGCGTGGTGCATCGCTCCAGGCGCGCCCGGCCATCAGCAACAGGGTCTGGGTCAGGGTGGCGCGGCCGGGCAGCATGACGCCTTTGGGCCGGCCGGTGGTGCCGCCGGTATAGGCCAGGCGGATAATGTCGTCCGGCGTGGCCTCTGAAGGCAGAGGCGCCGGCGTGAAGCGCGCGGCCTCCGCCCAGAAGCCGGAAAATTCGGCGTCGGCCTCGTGCAGATACCAATGCGGCACGGCGGGCAAGCGGTCGCGCAGGGCACGCGCGCGGCCGGCATAGGCGGCATCGGCCAGCAGCAGCCGCGCCTCGCAATGGTCCAGGATATAGGCGTGATCCTCGATGCCGCCCATGGCCTGCAGCGTCACGGAGCGCAGACCCAGCAGGTAGATCGCCGCGGTGACGAAGAAGACCTCCGGCCGGTTGCCGGAAAGCTGCACCACCGTGTCGCCACGCCGAAGGCCGAGGGCCCGCAATTGCTGCAGGGCACGGCTGATCGCGTCCCGTGTCTCGGCGTAGGTGAAGCGGCGCGCGCCGTCGATGAAGGCGATGCGCTGCGGATAGCGGTCCAGCAGGGTGACGATCATGTCGCCGATCGTGCCGCCATCATGCACTGAGGATGCGCGCTGCTGCTCGCTGATCACCGTCTTGGCCTCCCAGCCGGCTTGCCCATCATGCCACTTAACTACGACATGTTGTAGTTCTCTACAACATGTCGTAGCAAGCTGCGACGACAAGCCTTCGCGGCGGGTGGGAGGATCAAAATGACCGGCGACGCGCTTTCCGCTTTCGGTGTGACTTGGCCGAATCCCGCCATCTTCGGTCCAGGTAGCATCACACAGCTTGGCGACAGGCTGCGCGGCCTTGGTGCCACGCGCGTCCTGCTGGCCTCCGATCCTGGACTGCAGGCGGCGGGTCTGGTGTCGCGTCTGGCCGCGCTGCTGCACGATGCCCGCCTGTCCGTGGTCGTCTATGCCGGCGTCAGCCCCAATCCGCGCGAGGCAGAGGTGGAGGCCATCCTGGCCCTGTGGCAGGCAGAGGATTGCGACGCGGTGGTGGCGCTGGGCGGCGGCAGCACGCTGGATGCGGTGAAGGGCGCCTGCCTGCGCCGCTTCACCGGCCGCAGCCTGGACGCACTGTTCGATGACGGCATCCATGAGGTGCCGCAGGCGCCGCTGCGCTTCGTCGCCGTGCCCACCACCTCCGGTACCGGCAGCGAGACGACGTTGGGCGCGGTGCTGAAGACGCCGCGCCGCAAACTGGTGCTGCGCGGCGAGCATATCCGCCCTGTCCTGACCATCCTGGACCCGGAATTGGTGGTCAGCCTGCCGCCGCGTGCCACGGCGGCCACCGGCTTCGACGTGCTGATGCATGCGCTGGGCGTACTGACCTCCAACCGCCCGCATCCGATCGGTGAGATGGTGGGCGCCGATGCCATGCGCCGCGCCGCCGCGCATATTGGGCGCGCGGTGGAGAATGGGCAGGATCTGGAGGCCCGGTCGCAGATGATGCTGGCCAGCTACCTAGCTGGCCATGGCATCCATCTGAAGGGGGTGGATGCGATCCATGGTCTGTCCACGCCGGTAGAATCCTTGACCGACTGCACCCACGCCGAATCGCTCGGCGTGATCTGCCCACATGTGATGCGCTTCAACATGCCCGTCGCCGGAGCGCGATATGCGGGAATTGCGCGGATGATCGACATCGTCGGCGCCGAGGAGGGTGAGGCGGAAGCGGCGGAGCGGTTGGTCGCGCATTTCGCCGGGCTGCGCGACCGCTTCGGCATGCCCTCGCGGCTGGGCGCGCTGGGGGTGCGGCCAGAGATGATTCCGGAGCTAGCGCGCCAAGCGCAGCTGAGCGCCGCCACTCGCGGTAATCCCCGCCCGCTGGATGCCGCCGCAGCCACGGCCCTCTACGAGGAGATGATCTGATGCCGGCGCCATTGCACGGCCTCCGCGTCCTGGATTTCTCAGAGCTGCTGCCCGGCCCCTTTTTGACCGGCTGCCTGGCGGAGCTGGGCGCCACGGTGCTGAAGGTGGAGCGTCCGCCGGCGGGCGACCCGGTGCGGCGTATGTCGCCGGGCGTTTTCGGCGCAGTGAACCGCGGCAAAGACAGCGTGCTGATCGACCTGAAGCAGCCCGAGGGACGTGCACAGGCGCAGGCCCTGGCCGATGACTTCGATGTGCTGATCGAAAGCTTCCGCCCTGGGGTGATGGCGCGGCTCGGGCTGGATTATTCCGGCCTGGCGGCGCGCAACCCGAAGCTGATCTATGTCTCGCTCAGCGGCTATGGCCAGAACGGGCCCTATGCCGCGGTGCCGGGGCATGACCTGAACTATCTTTCGGTGGCCGGTCTGAAGGCAATCTCCTCTGGCAGTGCAGGCGTGCCGGTGGCCGATCTCTGCGGCTCTGTCTATGGGCTGGCGGGCGTGCTGGCGGCGCTGCTGCAGCGTGCCACCACAGGGCGTGGCCAGCATCTGGACGTGGCACTGGCGGAATGCGCGCTACACTGGATGAACCCGCGGCTGGGCCGCTTCGCCGGCGCGGGCGCAGAGGATCTGGAAGCGCAGCGCCGCATGGCGCTGGCCCGCCCCGGCTATGGCGCCTTCGCCTGCCGCGACGGTCGTTCGATCAGCATCGGCGCGCTCGAGGATCATTTCTGGGCCCGGCTGGCCGATAGCCTGATGCTGGCGCCTTTCGACACGGACGACCATGCCCGCATGGCGCAGCGCGTGCCGCAGACCGAGGCGATCAATGCGCTGATCGCCACCCGCTGCGCCGAGGAGGAGAGCGAGCCGCTGCTGCAGCGCCTACTGGCCGCCGATATCCCCGCCGCCCCCGTGGTATCACCGGCCGAGCTGGCGCAATTCCCGCAATTCGTGGTGCGCGGTGCAATGATGCCGACCGTGCTCGGCCCGCTGGCGCGCTTTCCGGTGCGGCTGCAGGGGATGGAGGATCTGGCGGAAGCGCCGGCGCTGGGCGGCAAGGCGGAGAAGCAGGCATGACGCCCGGCATCACACAGGAGCTTCAGGGCAAGGTCGCCATCATCACCGGCGCTGGATCGCGGGCGGAGGGCATCGGCAATGGCCGCGCCGCCGCCATCCTGCTGGCGCAGGCTGGCGCGCGGGTGGTGCTGGTGGACAGCAACCGCGCCTGGGCCGAGCGCACGGCGCAAATGATCGAAGCCGAATCCCTGGTGGTGGAAGCCGATGTCACGCAGCCCGATGCCTGCCGCGACATCGTCGCCCAGGCCGTGGCGCGATTCGGCGGAGTGGATGTGCTGGTCAACAATGTCGGCATCGGCGGCGCCCGCGGCACCGCGGTCGATGTCGATCTGGCCGAGTGGAATCACGAGCTGCTGGTCAATGTCACCTCCATGATGCTGATGGCAAAATTCGCCGTGCCGGAGATGGCGCGGCGCAGCGGCGGGACGATCGTCAATATCGCCTCGGTCGCCGGGCTGCGCGGCGGCACGCCGAACCTGCTCTACCCGACCTCCAAGGGCGCGGTGGTGAACATGACGCGTGCCATGGCGGTGCATCATGCGCGCGACAATATCCGTGTAAACTGCGTCTGCCCGGGCATGTTGCACACGCCCATGGTCTATGCCGGCGGCATGACAGAAGAGATGCGCGAAGCCCGCCGCAACCGGTCCCTGCTGCGCAGCGAAGGCACGGGCTGGGATTGCGGCGCGGCCGTGCTCTACCTGGCCTCGGGGTATGCGCGCTGGATGACGGGGGTGATCCTGCCGGTGGATGCGGGGGCGACGGCGACAACATCGCTCGATCTGCCGGATCGAAGGTAGCAAGGGGATTCTTCTTTCTCTGAAGAAGAAAAGCAAAGGACTTTTTTTGTTGGGCGTCCCGCCTGGAGGCCGGCAGCGGGGCGCCAAAATGGGAAAAGCTTCTTGGTTCTTTTTTACAAGAAAGAACCTTTGCTTTCTTCTACCCTCGCAACGTGACCACCGCATCCAGCACCTGCGCCCCATCCGCACCGCTGCGGATCGGGTTGATCTCGATTTCCTCGATGCGCTCCGGTTGCGCTTCCACAAGGGCGGAGAGCGCTGCCATGGATTGGCACAGTGCATCCAGGTCGCAAGGCGCGGCGCCGCGCATGCCTTGCAGCAGCGGGAAGCCACGCAGTTCACGCAGCATGCGTTGCGCCTCGGCCGCATCGACCGGCAGCAGGCGGCGGGACAGGTCGCGCAGCAGTTCCACGTGGATGCCGCCCAGGCCGCAGGTCATGACATGGCCCAGCACGGGATCGCGCGAGACCGAGAGCAGCAATTCCACGCCGCCGGAGGGGGCCATGCGTTCCACCAGCACGCCGTCGATGCGGGCAGCGGGATGGTGCTGGGCGGCTGCGCGGGTAACGGCGGCGAAGGCATCGCGTACGGCCGCCGCGTCACGTAGGTTCAGCGCGACGCCGCCCATGTCGGATTTGTGCAAGATCTCCGCGCTGGCGATCTTCAACACCACGGGGAAGCCCAGTTCCGTGGCGGCGGCGGCGGTCGCCTCGGTGCTGGTGGCCAACCGGCCTTGCGGCACGGACAGGCCCGCGGCGCGCAGCATGGCCTTGCCCTCGGCTTCGGATAGGGTGCGGGTCGGGGCCTCGGGCAGGCCGGCCCCTAGGCCTCGGGGTAGGATACCGGGCTGCCAGGCGCCATGGTCAATGAAGCAGCGGAAGGACTTCGCGGCATTGCGCAGGCTGCGCATCGGCACCATGCCCGCCTCGGCGAAGCAGCGATAGGCGGCGCCGGTGCGCTCGCTCATCCAGACTGGAACCAGCGGGATAGGTGATCTCGTTTGGGCCGCCACCATGCGCTCGGCCACGGTCTGCGAGACGCTGCCGTAATCCAGCGGCATGGGCATCATCACCAGGGAAACGGCCGGATCGTTGGCGACGGCGGCGAGCGTCTCCTCAATCACGCCAGGATTGGTCAGGGTGACGGTGGTGGTATCCACCGGATTGCCCAGCGCGGCATAGGGCGGCAGTTTTTCCGCCAGCGCCGCCGTGGTTTCCGGCGCCAGATCGGCCAGCACCAGCCCGGCCTGGCCGACCATGTCGGCCGCGAGGGCACAGGCGCCGCCGGAGGAGCCGAAAATGGCGATGCGCTCGCCGCCTCGCGGCCGGCCGCGGGCGAGCAGGGAAGCGACATCGACCAGCTCGTCGATGTCGTCCACCTCGATGATGCCCAACTGGCGGAAGGCGGCGCTGTTCACCTCGGCGGAGCCGGTGAGGGAGGCGGTGTGCGAGGCGGCGGCGCGCGTGCCATAAGCGGAGCGGCCGACTTTCAGCGCGACGATGGGCTTGCCCGCCTCGGCGGCGGCGCGGGCGGCGGCCAGGAAGCGCGGCCCGTCCTTGATGCCTTCCAGGATGGTGCCGATCACCCGTACATCCGGCGCGCCGGCCATGTAATGGATGAAGTCCGCGACCTGCAGATCCACCTCGTTGCCAGTGGAGCACCAGAGCGCGAAGCCGGTGCCGCGCTCCATGGATTGCAGCAGGTTGCGGCCCAGCCCGCCGCCCTGCGTCGCCAGGCCGATCGGGCCCGGCCGCAGGTCATGCGAGAAGGCGGGAGAGAAGGTGAAGCCCAGCCGCTTGTTGATATTGGTGACGCCCGGGCAGTTCGGGCCGTAGAGCCGCATGCCGCTGGCGCGCGCCAGGGCCTGCATCTCTGCCTCCACCAAGCGGCCAGCCTCGCCGGTCTCGCCGAAGCCGGAGGACAAGATGATGACGTATTTCACGCCCAGCGCGGCGCAGTCCCGCAGCGCCTCCATCACGCCGGCGGCGGGGACGGCGATCACCGCCAGCTCCGGCACCTCCGACAGGTCGGCGACGCGGCGGTGGCAGGCGCGGCCGCGGATCTCCGACCGCGTGACATTCACGAGGTGCAGCGCGCCGCGGAACTCCGAATGATCCAGGATGTTCGACAGCGTGCGCCCGCCGACGCTGGCGGCACGCTCGGAAGCGCCGACCAGCACGACGGAGCGCGGATCGAAAAGCGGGGAAAGATCGGAGAAGCCGCTCATGACAGCGCCGAAAGCTCCAGGATCTCCCGGCCGGCGATCAGCGTCTGGATTTCCGTGGTGCCCTCCGGGATCATGCCGCCGCGGGTGTCGCGAAAGATGCGCTCGATCGGGTAATCGGTGGAGTAGCCCATGCCGCCATGCACCTGCAGCGCCATGCTGGCCACTTCATGCGCCGCCTCAGTGGCATAGAGCTTGGCGATGGAGCATTCGGTGCGCGCATCGCGGCCGCGATCCAGCGCGGTCGCGGCATTGTAGGAGAGGGCGCGCGCCGCCTCGGTGCGGATGGTCATGTCGACGATGTGCTTCTGCACCAGCTGGAAGCTGCCGATCGGCTTGCCGAACTGTTTGCGCGTCTTCGCGTAGTTGATGGAAAGGTCGAGTGCTGCCTGTGCCGCGCCCACCGCGCCCATGGCGATGTTGACGCGTGCGGCGTTCAGCCCCTTCAGCACATGGCGGAAGGCGCCGCCTTCCTCGCCCAGCAGGTTCTCGCGCGGGATGCTGATGTCGCTGAAGCCCAGCTCCGCCGTGCCGGTGCAGCGCAGCACCATGGTGTCCAGCGGGCGCACCTCGTAGCCATCACTGCGCTCGACGATGAAGGCGGACAGCCCGCCCTCGCAATCCGGGCTGAAGGTGCGGGCGATGACGATGGCAAAATCGGCATTGGCGCCGTTGGTGATCCACATTTTGCGGCCGTTCAGCAGGTAGCGGTCGCCGCGCCGGTCAGCGCGCATCTGCACGCCGGCGGCATTGGACCCCACTTCCGGCTCGGTCAGGCCGAAGCAGGCGCGTCGGGTGTTCTCCAGCAGCGGCCGCAGGAAGCGCGCCTTCTGCTCCGGCGTTCCATAGGCATGCAGACGGTTGATGGCGCCGTTGGTGATGTTCACCAGCGTGCGCAGCGACATCCAGCAGTAGCCGGTCTGCTCCAGAAGCATGCCCCAGGTGACGTAGTCCAGGCCGAAGCCGCCCTCCGCCTCCGGCAGGCGCCCGCCGAGATAGCCGAATTGCCGCAGCTCCCCCAGCAGCTCGAAGGGGAAGGTCTTCGCCGCCTCGTGCCGGTTGATCACCGGGGTGACCTCCCGCTCCAGGAAGCGGCGGACATTGTCGCGCAACAGCTCCTGCTCCGGCGAAAGGTCAATGGCCATCGGGACCTCCGGACCGTGTTGGACCGATGCATGCGCGCGCCACCATGACCATTCCCTCCCGCCCGACCTTCCGCGGCCGTGGCCTTTCCTTCGATGCGGCCATGCTAGTCGAAGTGACTTTCAAGTCAACAAACTGTCTTTGGAGTCACGTCTCGCGTGCGCTGGTCAGATGGCGGTGGCTCCTCTAACGCCGTCTCCTTCCTGTTCGACACCCTGAGGGCTCCCGATGCCGACCACCGTTCCGGCGACCCTGCGCACCCTGGCCGTCTTCGAGACCTTCGCCCGCGAGCAGCGGGAATTGTCCAATTCGGAGGTCGCCCGGCTCATCGGCCTGCCGGAAAGCAGCACCTCCGACCTGCTGCACACGCTGCATGAGGCGGGCTTTCTGCTGCGCACCCTGCGCTCCCGCCGCTTCTATCCCACGCGGCGGCTGCTGGATCTGGCACAGCAAGCGGCGGCACGAGATCCCATCGTTACCTTCGCCGCCGAGGCCATTGCCATGCTCAGCGAAAGAACCGGCGAGACGGCGCTTTGCGGCCGGCCCGACGGGCATCGCGTGCAGGTAGTGGCGATCCAGGAAGGCAGCCATGTGCTGCGTTACATGCTGCGGCCGGGGGACCGGCTGGCACTGCATGCCTCGGCACTGGGCAAGGCTCTGCTGGCGCTGATGCCGGCCGAGGAGCGGCGGCGCCTGCTGCAATCCCGCCCGCTGCGCGCCCTGGGCCCGCAGACCATCACCGACCCGGAGGCGCTGGAACGAGCGGTGGCCGAGATCGCCGCACGCGGCTGGTCCTGGGTTTCGGGCGAGGCGGGAGAGGGGGTGGCGGGTATCGCCATCGCCGGGCTGGTGGGCGGCGAGCCGGTGGCGATCTCCCTTGGCGGGCCGGTGTCGCGGCTCGAGGCCAATCGCGAGCGCTATCTGGCGGCGCTGGAGGAGGCGCGCCCGCTGCTCTTCGGCCCCTGAAGGCCGTATCTCCATAAAGTCGTGTTGATTCCCGATTGGTCTCCGATATCCTGAAGGTAATTCCGGTGACTCGGAGGTAACGGCAGGATGGCCGAAAGGGAGGAAACAACCATGCGGATCACCCGAAGGGCTGCCTGGAGCGGCGCGTGCGGGGGATTGGCGGCGGCGCTGGGCCTGCCCCTTGCCCGGGCCGAAGGCACCTATCCGAACCGGCCGATCACCTGGATCGTGCCCTTCACCCCGGCCGGCATCACCGACGTCAATTCGCGCCTGGTGGCGCGCAAGCTGGGCGAGCGGCTGGGCCAGAGCATCATCATCGAGAACCGCCCCGGGGCCGGCGGCACGCTGGGCACCGAGTTGGCCGCCCGCGCGGCCGCCGATGGCTACACCATGATCTATGGCACCCAGGGCACGCTGGCCACCGCGCCTGCCCTGTTCCGCCGGCTGCCCTATGACCCGATGGGCTCTTTCATCCCCATCCAGGGCATGTTTGAGACGCCCAATGTGCTGGTGGTGCATCCCTCCCGCCCCTATCGCAGGGCGGCGGAGCTGGTAGCTTACGCGAAGCGGCATCCCGGCCGCATCAACTTCGCCACGTCCGGTGTCGGCACCGGCACGCATCTGGCGGCGGTGCTGTTCCAGACGGTGGCGGGGATCGAGATGACCCACATCCCCTATCCCGGCAGCGGCCCGGCGCTGAACGACCTGATCGCCGGCAATATCGACATCATGTTCGACTATGCCGTCGCTACCCGCGCGCATATCGAGGGCGGTCGGTTGCGCCCGCTGCTGGTGACCGCGGCCGAGCCGATCCCGGCCCTCCCGCAGGTACCCACCGTGGCGCAACTGGGCCTGGGGGATGCGCTCTCCGCCAGCTGGTCCGGCATCCTGCTGCCGGCCGGCACACCACAGCCCATTGTCGACCGCCTGGCCGAGGCGGCCGAAGCGGTGATCCGCGACCCTGAGATCCGCCAGGTGGCGGAAAGCAATGGCAGCCGCCCCATGGTGGAGCTGAACAAGGAGCGCTTCGGCCGCTTCATCCAGGAGGAGATCCCGCGCTGGTCGGAGATCGTCCGCCGTTCCGGCGCGCAGCCCTCATGAACGCGCCGCTGACCCGCCGGGCCCTGGGCGCCGGCCTCGCCGCGCTGGCGGCGCCGGCCCTGGCGCAGGAGCGCTACCCGAGCCGCGCCCTGACCTGGGTGGTGCCCTTCACCCCGGCGGGTGTGACGGATTCCACCTCGCGCCTGGCCGCGCGCAAGCTGGGCGAGCAGTTGGGCCAGACGGTGGTGATCGAGAACCGCCCCGGCGCCGGCGGCACGCTCGGCACCGAATACGTGGCCCGGGCGGCACCGGATGGCTATACTGTGCTCTATGGCACCAATGCCGCCATGGCCGGAGCGCCGGCCCTGTATCGCCGGCTCGGTTATCACCCCGTGCGCAGCTTCACGCCGATCCAGGGACTGTTTGAATCCTCCAATGTCTTCGTTGCCAATCCGTCGCGGCCCTATCGCAATGCGGCGGAATTCATCGCCTTCGCCCGCGCCCATCCCGGCCGGGTCAATCTGGCGCATGCGGGGGTCGGTACCTCCACCCACCTGACCGCGGTGCTCTTCGAATCCGTGGCCGGGATCGAGACCACCCATGTCTCCTATACCGGGGCCGCTGCGGCGCTGACCGACCTGATGGCGGGCACGGCGGATGTGATGTTCGACTATGTCGCCACCACGCGGGAACATGTGGCCAATGGCCGGATGCGGCCGCTCGCGGTTACCGCGCAGCGGCGCATTCCGGCCTTGTCGGATGTGCCTACCGTTGCCGAGATCGGCCTGCCGGAGGCCTGGTCCTCCGCCTGGTCGGGGCTGTTCCTGCCGGCCGAGGCGCCTCCGGCGGTGGTGCAGCGGCTGTCCGCCGCGGCTGCCGCCATGCTGCGGGATCCGGAATTGCGGGCCTATGGCGAAGGGAATGGCAGCCGGCCGATGGACGAGATGGCCGGCGAGGCCCTGGGCCGCTTCGTCGAGACGGAAATGACGCGCTGGGCGGAGGTGGTGCGGCGCTCCGGAGCCCAGCCATTGTAGAAACGACGTTCTTTTTTTGTAAGAACCAAGAAATTTTTGTCAGTTGGCGTCCCGCTTCACAGTTCAGGCGAGGCGCCAACTGAGAATTGTCTTCGCTTCTTTTCTTAAGAGAGAAGATGCTTCTCTACTCCAGGCGGATTTTGGCGTTGCGGATCACCGCCCCGATGCTCCTGCGTTCCGCTGCCAGGATGGCGGTGAAATCGGCGGGTCCCAGCCAGGCGGATTGCCCGCCCAATTCTTTCATACGTCCAGCGAAGGCCGGATCCTGCACCACCCTGCGGACGATGTCGGTCAGGTAATCCACCATGCCCGGCGGCAGGCCCGGCGGCGCGCCTAGGCCCAGCCAGGTGGTCATCACCACGCCCGGCACCAGGCTGTTCAGCGTCACCGCGCCGGGGAAATCCGGATGCGGCTCCGTGCCGGTCACGGCGATGGCGCGCAGGGCGCCGCTGTGAACATGCGGCAGGGTGGGGCTGACGCTGTCGATCATGAAGTCGATATTGCCGGCGATCAGGTCGGTCACCGCCGGGCCGCTGCCGCGATAAGGCACATGCGTCGCCTGAAAGCCGCCCTCCTTCTTCAGCATCTCCATGACGATGTGTTGGGAGGTGCCGGGGCCAGGCGTGCCGTAGGACAGCGGCGGGCCGCCGGCGCGGGCCCGGGCCAGCAGTTGCGGCAGGTCCTGGAAGGGGGAGGCCCTGGGCACCACCATCACCAGTTGCCCCGCGGTCATGCGCGCGATGATGCTGATGTCGCGCTCCGGATCATAGGGCACCGGCATCAGTAGCGGGTTGGTGACGATCTGGCCGGGCGTCAGCATCAGCAGGATATAGCCATCGGCCGGGGCGCGGGCCGTCATCTCGGTCGCCAGGTTGCCGCCGGCGCCCGAGCGGTTTTCCGGCACCACCTGCTGCCCCAGCAGCTGCGACAGGATGGGGGCGGCCAACCGGGCGGCGATATCGGTGGCACCCCCGGGGGCGAAGCCGATCAGCAGCCGGATCGGCTTGGCAGGATAGCCAGGCGGCAGCGCGGGCTGTGCCCGCAGGCCCGGCACCCGGGCAAGGGGCAGGGTGCCGGCCAGGGCGATGGCGCCCCGACGGGTCCAGATCATAACGGTTCCTCCTTTCCGGTCGGCGCAGGGCGCCGCCAGCCTCCATCCGGCAGCGTGACCTATTGGTCCCGGAAGTTACTATAGAGTCAAGTTTGGCCGGATCAGCCCGGCGGCGCCGGCCCCCGCAGGCCGTTCAGCACAAAGCCGGCAAAGATCTCGCCGATCTGCCGGCCGCTTAGCGAGCCTTCGGGCGTGTACCAGCGGGCGATGTGGTTGATGGCGCCCATGAAGAAGGCGACGGCCAAGCGGGGATCGCCCTGTGGCATGGCGCCGGCCTCCATGGCTGCCTGCACCATGGCGCGGAGGGCACGATCGGCTTCTCGCATGCGGGCGCGGATCGGCTCGGCATATTCCGGGGGCAGCGAGGTCACCGGCTCCGCCAGCACCGCATAGGAGCCGAGCTCGCTGGTCACCAGGTCGATATAGTGGACGATGTAGAGGCGCAGCCGCTCCAGCGGATCCTGGCTGCCTTCCGCTGCCATCTCCCGTGCCCGGGCGCCGGCATCGAAAGCAATGCTTTTCGCCTCGAACAGGATCTCGTGCTTGGTGCGGACATAGCGATAGAGCGCCGGCTTGGTCACGCCGAGCGTCTCCGCGATCTCCTCCAGAGAGGTGTTGTGGAAGCCGCGCCGGCCGAAGGCGCGGGCGGCCTCCCGCACCAGGGCGCGGCGCTTGCTTTCGTACTGCGCCTCGCGGGCCGGGACGGCATCCGCCCAGCGTGCTGGCTTCTTCTCGGCTGCCGTCCGGGTCATCCCTGCCTTCCTGCTTCCCGTCATCTGCCCGGCCCAGCGCCGCGGCGCAAGCCGCGTGACCATCGGCGCATTGGAGTTGACTCAAAAGTCACTTAGAGTACCATGAAGTCACAAACACGGATCGCCCCATGCGGGCAGAGAACGCGCGAAGCAGGGGAGAAGCATCCATGTCCATGCCGCGCCGCGCGGCCCTGGCCGCCATGGCCACTGCCGCGCTGCTTCCGGGCGTGGCCGCTGCTCAGGGCGGCGCCCAGCCCATCCGCATGGTCTGCGGCTCCTCCCCCAGCAGCATTACCGACCTGATCGCCCGCATTGTGCAGCCCGGCCTGGCGCAGCGCCTGGGCCAGGCTGTGGTGGTGGACAACCGCCCTGGCGCCGGCGGCAATCTGGCGGTTGAATTCCTGACCCGCGCCGCGCCGGACGGGCAGACGCTGATGCTGCTCTCCGGCGGCATCGTCACGCTGAACCCCCACCTGTTCCGCAACCTGCCCTTCGATCCGGTGCGCGACATCCGCCTGGTCTCGCGCATCACCGCCGGCGGCTTCCTGCTGGCGGTGCCCGCCGCCACCGGCGTGCGCGATGTGGATGGTCTGGTCGCGCACCTCCGGCGCAAGGGCGATGCGGCCAATTACGGTTCCCCCGGCATCGGCTTCGCCATGCATGTGGGGGCGGAGATCTTTCTCAACGCCGTCGGTGCCCGGGCCACTCATGTGCCCTATCGCGGCAGCGCCGCCGCCATGAACGGGCTGGTGGCGGGGGAGGTGGATTTCCTGTTCGACAGCCGCGGCCCGCTGGCGCCGCATTTGGAATCTGGCCAGGTACGGGTGATCGCCAATGGCGGCAGCGTCCCGGATCTGGCCTATCCCGATCTGCCGCTGCTGTCCGCGCGTTACCCGGAGGTGGTGGTGCAGAGCTGGACGGCTCTCGCCGCCCCGGCCCGCCTGCCGGAGCCGCAGCTGCAGCGGCTGGATGCCGCCATGCGCGCCACCCTGGCCGAGCCCGAGGTGACGGAGCGGCTGCGCCAGGTCGGCAATGGCCCCGCCTATCTGGGGCCCGAGGAGCTTTCTCGCTTCTTCGCCGATGAGCGCGCCCGCGCCGCGCGCGGCGTGGCCGTGGCGGGACTGCACCCGCAATGACCCCCTTCCAGGGAGAGACGGATTTGCCGCTTCGCGACCCAGGGCTCTACGCGCCCTCCGGCACCGGCACCGGCACCGGCACCGGCACCGGCACCGGCACCGGCGACGGCGCCGTGCTGCTGGCGCTGCGTGATCCCGCCACGGGCACCATCGCCTTCCCCCGCACCGCGTACGGCATCGGCGCTACACCGGCCGAGGCGGCGGAGCCGATCCAACTCAGCGGCCGCGGCACGGTGCTGACTTGCATCACCATCCATCAGCCGCTCTCCCCCGGCATGGCGGTACCGCTGCTGGTGGCGCGGCTGCGGCTGGAGGAAGGTCCGGTGCTGGATGGCATTCTGGAAGGCACCGAGGAAGTGCCGCCCGGCACCCTGGTCCAGGCCGTGCTGGTGCCGGAGGACAGCGAGCGCGGCCCACTGCTGGTCTGCCGCTTCCGCATGCTGGAGGGCGCGGCATGAGCGGCCTGCGCGAGATGCGTCCGGTGCGGGTGGTGGGCATCGGCATGCATCCCTACCAGTTCCCGACCGAAATCCCCTATGTCACGCTGGGCCTGACCGCGCTGCGCCGAGCCCTGGCCGATGCCGAGCTGGACTGGCCGGCGGTGGGTTTCGCCGCCATCGGCACCGGCGCCATCGGCATGGCGGCGGGGCGGGTGATGCTGCGGCATATTGGCTCCACCGGGCTCGAGGTGATGCAGGTGGAGAATGCCTCCGCCTCCGGCTCCTCCGCCTTCCGCACGGCCTGCCTGATGGTGGCCAGCGGCCAGCACGAGGTTGCGCTGGCGCTCGGCGTCGACAAGTTCGGCAGCGGCCAGCGCGCAGCGCACAAGGATGGCATCCCTCGCCTGACGCCGGCCGCCGAGATCCCCGCGGTGAAATTCGCCCTGATGGCCCGCGCCTGGCGCGACCGCTACGGGTTGACGCCGGAGGAGATGGCGCTTGTCGCGGTGAAGAACCACGGCAATGCCGCGCGCAATCCCTACGCCCAGTTCCGCAAGCCCCGCACGCTGGAGCAGGTGCTGAACAGCAACCGCGTGGCCGGCGACCTCACCTCTCTGCAATGCACCCCGCGCGGGGAAGGCGCCGCCGCGGTGATCGTGGCGAGCGAGGAGGCCATCCGCCGCCACGGGCTGGATCGCGGCCGCGCCATCCGCGTGCTCTCCTCCGTCGCTTCCTCCGAGCACGCTGTTGCCGACGAGGGCTGGAGCCTGGTGGAAATGGTGCAGCGCTCCGGCCTGGCGGCGCTGGAACAGGCCGGGGTCGCCATGGGAGAGGTGGATATCATCGAGCTGCACGACGCCTTCAGCATTGAGGAGATCGTTTATGCGGAGGCGCTCGGCCTTTGCCCGCTGGGCCAGGGCGCGGCGCAGCTGCGGGCTGGGCGCTGGGATATTGGCGGCGGCGGCTGCGCGGTGAACCCTTCGGGCGGGCTGCTCGGCATGGGTCATCCGATCGGGCCGACCGGCGCCGGGCAGGTCGCGGAAATCGTGCGGCAGCTGCGCGGCGAGGCCGAGGGGCGCCAGCATCCGGGCGCGCGCACGGGGCTCGCGCACATGATCGGGCTGGGCTCGGTCGCCGTCGGCCATGTGCTGCAGCGGGATTGAGGGAGAAGCGCCATGCGCGAGGAATTGTCGACGCTGATCTATGAGCAGGTGGAGGGCGTCGCGACCGTCACGCTGAACCGGCCGGAGCGGATGAATTCCATTGGCGGCAGCATGAAGGAGGATCTGGCCACTGCCTTCTTCCGCCTGGCCAAGGAGGATGCCGGGCTACGCTGTGTCATCCTGACCGGGGCCGGCGACCGCGCCTTCTGCGCCGGTGCCGACATCAAGGAACGCGCCGAGCTGCGCCGCACCGGCCCGGAATACTTCATGGCGCAGAAGGCGACGCACCAGCTGATCCGCGGAATGCAGGAATTCGAGCGGCCGCTGATCGCCGCCATCAATGGCGTGGCGTTGGGCGGCGGCATGGAGTTGGCGCTCACCGCCGACATCCGGTACGCGGTGGCGCATGCACGGATGGGCCTGCCGGAAGTGCGGCTGGGCGCCATTCCCGGCGCCGGCGGCACCCAGACCCTGCCGCGAGTTGTCGGCGCCAGCATGGCCAAGGAGCTGATGTTCACCGCCGAGCACCTGACGGCGGAGAAGGCCCTGGCCATCGGCCTGGTCAGCAAGGTGGTGGAGCGCGACGTGCTGGCCGCCGCCATGGAGACGGCGCGCAAGATTGCAGAGATGCCGCCGCTGGCGGTGGCCTTCGCCAAGCGAGCGGTGAATGCCGGCATGCAGGGCGGCATCGAGGCCGGCTTCGAACTCGAACGCTATGCCGCCGGCATGCTGACCGACAGCGAGGACCGCCGAGAAGGCTTCCGCGCCTTTGTCGAGAAACGCAAGCCTGCCTTCGTCGGGCGCTGAGAGGATCGCATGGAACTGAAGCTGCAGGGTCGCGTGGCCCTTGTCACCGGCGGCGGCCAGGGCGTCGGCCGGGCCATTTGCCGCGAGCTGGCCGCCGAGGGCGTCAAGGTCATCGTCAACGACCTCTTTCCTGAGCGCGCCGAGGCGGTGGTGCGGGAGATCCGCGAGGCGGGCGGCGAGGCCACGGCCTCCCCCGGCGATATTACCAAGGCAGATTCCGTGGCAGCCCTGGTGGCACGCGGGCGAGAGGCTTTCGGTCCCATCACCATCCTGGTGAACAATGCCGGCGTCACCCCCGGTCGCCGCGCCAAGGGGGGCATGCCGCCGACCTTCATCGACACGCCCGACAGCGAGATGCACCAGACGGTCGAGCTGAACGTCTACGGCACCATGTATTGCTGCCGCGCCGTGCTGCCCGACATGGTCGGGGAGAAATGGGGGCGGGTGATTTCGATCGCCTCCGAGGCGGGGCGGATCGGCGAGGCGCGGCTGGCCGCCTATTCCGGCGCCAAGGCGGCGATCATCGGCCTGACCAAGTCCCTGGCCAAGGAGCATGGGCGTGACCGCATCACCGCCAATGTGGTGGTGCTGGGCGCCGTCAGCCATGAGGGCATCGCCCCTGGCCAGGCGACCAGCGCCGATGCCACGCCGGAGACCAATGAGCGCCTGGCGAAAATGCTGAACGCCTATCCCGCGGCCAAGGGATTGGGCCGGCTGTCGCGGCCGGAGGATGTCAGCGGCGTCGTCGCCTTCCTGGCCTCCGATCGTGCCGCCTTCATCACCGGGCAGCATATCGGCGCCAGCGGCGGCTATGCGATGCCCTGACATGCATCTCCCCGTCTTCCGCACCCGCTTGACCGACCTCTTCGGCATCCGTCACCCGATCCTGGCCGGCGGGCTGATGTGGCTGTCCGATGCGCGCTATGTCGCCGCCGTGGTGCGGGCGGGCGGCATGGCCTTCCTGACGCCGCGCTCCTTTGCCGAACCGGATGGCTTCGCGCGCGAGCTGGAAAAGTGCCGCGAGCTGACCGGCGGCTTGCCCTTCGGCGTGAACCTCAATGTCTCGAAGGTGGAGGGGCACAATCTTCGCCTGGAAGCCTGGCTGGAGCTGTCGCTGCGCGCCGGCGTGCGGCATTTCGAGACGGTGGGCCGTGCCCCGGGCGACCTGATCCATCGCATCCATGCCGCGGGCGGCATCGCCATCCACAAATGCCCGTTGCTGCGCCATGCGCTGAATGCCGAGCGCGCCGGGGCGGATGCCATCTGTCTGATTGGGGTGGAGGCCGGTGGCCATCCCGGCGCCGCCCAGCTGGGGTCGCTGGTGGTAGCGCCCATGGCGGCGCGGCAGCTTTCCGTGCCCCTGGTGGTCGCGGGCGGCATCGGCACCGGGGAGAGCCTTCTCGCCGCCCTGGCCTCCGGCGCGGAAGGGGTGCTGCTCGGCTCCCGCCTGCTGGCGGCGGCGGAGATCTGGGCGCATCCCGCCTATAAAGCGCGCATCGTTGCGGCGGCACAGGATTCCTCCGTGGTGACCTTTGCCGGCACGCACCCCATGGGCGCCTGGCGGGTGCTGGAGAATGCGACCTCCCGTGAGGTGCTCCGGCGGGAGGCGGCCGGCGCCCGCGACCATGCTGAGTTTGCCGACCTCGTCGGCGGCACGAGATCCCGCGACCATGCCTATCGCGATGGCGATGTGGAACGCGGCATGCTCTCCTGCGGCCCCGCCGCTGCCTTCTGCGACGTGGTGGAGCCGATGGAAGCCATCTTCGACCGGCTGATGACGGAGGCGGTCGCGGCGCGACGGCGCTTGGCCGGCCTGACCCTGGACATGGTGTCCGCATGACCCAGACCATCCTCTTCGGCACGCACAACATCGACGGGACGGCGTTGCGCGACCGCGCCGCACGCGCCGCCAGCGGCTTGGCCGCGCTGGGCGTCACCGCCGGCGAGCGCATCGCCGTGATGCTGCGCAACGAGCCCGCCTATCTGGAGGTGATCCTCGCCGCCGACCGGCTAGGCGCGCCGCTGGTTGCCATCAACTGGCATTTTCGCGCCGAGGAGGCCGGGCATGTGCTGCAGGACAGCGGCGCCCGAGTGCTGGTGGTGCATGCCGACCTGCTGCCGCATATCGAACCCCTGGTGCCGCCGCAGGTGGCGGTGATCGTGGTACCGACGCCGCCGGAGATCGCCGCAGCCTATGGCCTAGGCGCGATCCCCGCAGCACCGGAAGGTACACTGGACTGGCCGGCCTGGCGCGATGCCCAACCGCCCTGGACGGCGCCGACGCCGCCTTCGCTCGGGATGATGCTCTATACCTCCGGCACCACCGGAAGGGCCAAGGGCGTGCGCCGGCTGCCCGGCACGCCGGAGCAGCATGACGCCGCGCGGCGCATCCGCACCCTGGCCGGCGGGGCGCGACCGGGGATGCGGACAGCAGTGGTGGGGCCGCTCTACCATGCCGGCCCGGCCTCCAATGCGCGGGTGGCGCTGGCCCAAGCCGAGCTCATCCTGGTACTGCCGCGCTTCGATGCGGAGGAACTGCTGCACTCCCTCCAGGCGCATCGCCTGACGCATCTGGCCCTGGTGCCGATCATGCTGGTGCGACTGCTGAAGCTGCCGGAGGCGGTACGGGCGCGCTACGACCTTTCCTCACTGGAAGGGGTAACGCATGGCGGTTCCGCCTGCGCGCCGGAGGTGAAGCGCGCCATGCTCGACTGGTGGGGCCCGATCCTTTCTGAAACCTATGGTTCGACCGAGATGAGCCTGATCACCAGTTGCAGCGCCGCGGACTGGCTGCGTTTTCCCGGCACGGTGGGGCGGGCACTGCCCGGCACCTCTATCCGCATCCTGGATGAGGAGGGCCGTATCCTGCCGCCCGGCGAGACCGGCGAGATCTTCGTCGATTCCGGCCCGAATGCGCTGCCCTTCACCTATCACAACATGCCGGAGGAACGCGCCCGCGTGGAGCGCGACGGCCATGTCACCAATGGCGATGTCGGCCATTTGAACGCGGAAGGCTTCCTGTTTGTCACCGATCGCAAGCGGGACATGGTGATTTCCGGCGGAGTGAACATCTATCCGGCCGAGATCGAAGCAGCGCTGATCACGCATCCCGATGTGCTGGACTGCGCCATTTTCGGCGTGCCGGACGCGGAATATGGCGAGGCCCTGGTGGCCGCCGTCCAGCTCAGGTCCGGTGCCGCGCCGATGGATGCGGCGATCCGTGGGCATCTGCAGGCGCGGCTAGCGGGCTATAAGGTGCCGCGCCGGATCTGGCTGGTGCCGGACATGCCGCGAGACAGTATGGGCAAGATCTTCAAGCGACGACTGCGGGAAGCCTATGGTGCGGACAGGCCGTGAGCTGCGCCTGACTATCCGCGTGACAGCCCCGTAGGCGGGAGGATGAAGTCTCGAACGCCGGAGAAATGAACACCCCTATCGGAGGTCCCGTTGCGAAGATTGTCGGTAGCCGCGAATAGACACGATGGTAGCCAAATCAGGCAGCGGGAAGAAGCAGCTTGTTGATGAAGTTGGCCTGGGCCCGCATGTCTCGTCCGCCGATATCCCGAACCTGCTCCTTCCTGATCATCGCCATCGCCTCGTAGCCCGCCAGTGTTCGTCGTGCTGTATGGAAACCGCTGAAGCCGAGCCCTGGTCTGATCAGGCGCTTCACACGCCGGTGGTCTTGTTCCACAATGCTATTCAGGAACTTGTATTGTCGCAGGCGGGCGGAGCGCCACAATTTGCCGTCCGCTTTCATCTCTGCCGTGGCGCACGGGTAAGCGGGATTTCTGTCCACCGCAATGGTGCGCGGGTTCACTGTATGTGGCTGTCCAAGCGCCTTGCGGAAGAAGCGCTTCGCGGCTTCGGCATCCCGCCTGGCCGAGAGCAGGAAGTCGATGGTCTGGTCACGGCTGTCGACCGCCCGGTACAGGTAGATCCAGCACCCCTTCACCCGGACATAGGCCTCGTCAACCCTCCATGATCCGTTGGACAGGCGTAGATAAGGCCGGAGCCGCCGCTCCAACTCTGGTGCATAGGCCTGGATCCACCGAAAGATGGTGGTGTGCGCGATGCTGACATCGCGGTCCTGCAGCATGAGTTCGAGGTCGCGGTAGCTGATCGGGACCATCAGGTACCAGCGCACTGCCCAGAGGATCACCTCCGCCGTAAACTGCCGACCTTTGAAGATCGGATCCGTCCGGAGTTTCGCCAGCTGTCGTCGTGACATACCCCAGCTTGGCCCCGATCGCGCCAGACCACAAAAGATCCAACAGAACCGGCTCCCGTGAATGGCCGAGGAGCGCTCACCCGGCGCTACTGTCTTTGGGGTGTTCCAGGAAGAAACGCAGCATCTCGCGCGAGGCGTCGGGGCCACGGGCGTCGGTATAGGTTCCTGCGGGGCTGCCGCCGGACCACGCGTGGCCGCCGCCGTGAACCAGCCACTGCTCCAGCAGCGGCTTTCCCGCCGTATCGGCGTAGATGGTGCGACGATAGGCATGTCCGCCCGGCACCTGCCCGTTCTGCACCGCCTTGACCCGCAGGACGCCCGACGCGCTGGACTGAGCAATGACCTGGTCGCCGTTGCGGGGGTGCACTGTTCTATCCTGATCGGCGTGAAAGACGATGGTCGGGACAATGCGGGGGCGCGGCGCGGCCGGGCCGGGGTGACCAGGCTGCGGCGGAACCGCGGCACCCTGGCGCATCGCGGCGAAGGCCGAGGGGATGTCGCGGGCCGCCCCGCAGGCCAGGCCGGAATGCACGCCCACGGCAGCGTAGAGATCGGGATAGGCTTGCGCCATGATGGCGGCGGCGGCGCCGCCGGCCGACAGCCCGGCGATATAGACACGACGCGGATCGACCGCATGGCTGCGCATGATCTGGCGCGTGATGCCGGCGATGAGGGCCGGCTCACCCTGCTCACGCTGCTGATCGCCGGGCTTGAACCAATTCCAGCATTTCTGGGCATTGGCGGACTGGCTTTGGCCCGGATAGGCAATGAGACAGGCATGCTCTTCCGCGAGCGCGTTCATTCGCGTGCCGGCGGCGAAGTCGTCGGGTGACTGTGTGCAGCCATGGAGCATGACCACCAACGGCACCGCCCGACCCTGATAGGTGCTCGGGACATAGAGCTTGTAGTCGAGGCGCCTGCCGTGATCCGTCACGAAGCCGGCGACGAACTCCGCGCCTTCAGGGACCGGTTCGGCCATCTGTGATGCCTGGCCTGCCATCGGTCCCTGTCCCCCCTGCGGCACGCCTTTGGGGAAGGCCTGGTCGAGCAATCCGCGCAGCGCCTCTGGCATGGCCGGCGGCGTCCTGCCCGCGGCTGTCCGCCAGCCGGCGGCGAATGCCTTCTCCCTGGTGGGCGCCGGCTCCAGGAGTTCACCGGTCTCGGGGTTCATATCCAGGATGCGGGGATGACCGACGGCCGACAGGCCGGCGGTATCCGGCGCCGATGCGGCAGCCTCGGATTCACCACGCAGCAGGCGCTGCAGCAGCGCTGAAGCCTCGGTGAGGCGACCCTCGCGGGTGAGGCGGTTCGCCTCCCGCATGGAATTCGAGAGCGGGACATTCATGTCGGGAACTTTCGATGTGCGAGAACGGGCCTTCGCGCAGGAAGGGAGGCTTGCTCCGCCCTCCGCGGTGGAGCACCGCGGACGAGGAGAGCTGGTCATCGCGGCGCAGGCGGCCATTGATCGGCCGGGGTGGGGCGCTGCGCCGGCCGATCAGCGGATACGGTCGGCGAGCGCCTTCTTCACGGCGTCACTGGCCTGAAGCGCGCCGAGGACGGAGATCGAGGCGATCGTTGCACGGGCCAGCTCCGGCGTGACATCGGCCGCGATGCTGGCAAGCCCCAGCACACGGATGTCGAGCCGCTGCCCTGCTTCGCGGATGGCTTCGAGATCCTCACGGCTGAAGTGCTGCAGCCCGAGATCCAGGCTTTTCCGCGCAACAGACTGCCTGGTCGCCTCACTGTGCCGCTCGATCTGGTTGCGGATCGCGGTGCGGATGAAGTCGGTCCGGTTGGAGTAGAAGCCATCCTGCACCAGCAGGTCGATGTGGCCGAGATCGACGTAACCGAGATTGACGGTGATCTTCTCGGTGTCGCCGCTGAGCTTGGGCCTTAGCGGTTGAACGTTGCCGGCCATCCCTTCTCCATCCTTATGCCATCCATGTGGATGGTATTTGGATGGTTGAACGCGATCTTCAAGCCATGGGCAGGGACAGATCGGGAAATCGCCTGAAGCGGCTTCGGCGGAGGCTGCCGTGGGCGCCGTGTTGGCCGATGCGGGGATCTCGGCGCGCGTCACTTCCCGGAACGTTTTCTGCCGGGTTGTCCGATGTTCAGCACAAGCCGAGCATCGCGGCGAAGGGAAGGACGCTGGCCATCTTCCCGTTCCCGGTCGTCCGCGGGCTGCGCCGACTTCATCTCTGCGCTGACGCCCGCCATGCTGGCAGGTGCTTCACACGGGGAGAAAAAGAGCGACCATGCAGACTGACCGGCGGCTGCAACTGGCGGAGCTGCTCTGCGCCGCGCGTCGTGACGGGAAGCAGATCCAGGATCTCCCGCCCCATCTCGTGCCCGAGACGGAGCAGGAAGCCTACCAGGTCAACGGGATGGTGGCCGAGCTTCTCGGCTGGGACGCGCTCGGATGGAAGATCGCGGCGACGACACCGGCGATGCAGGAGAAGCTGCGCCGCACCAGGCCGATCTATGGCCGGACCTATCGGCGCCATGCCACGACATCGCCGGCCCGCTTCCGGCACGGAACGCTGCTGGACCCGCTGGTGGAATGCGAGTTCTTCGTCACGCTGGGCCAGGATCTGCCTGCCCGCGACACGCCCTGGCGCATGGAAGAGATCCTCGGCGCGGTGAGGACCGTCCATGCGGGCATCGAGGTGGCGGAATGCCGCTTCCCGATGGAGGCGCTGCCGCCCCTTCCCGCCGTGCTGGCCGATGGCAGCGCCTCCGGCCGCTACGTCTTCGGAGGGCTGATCGAAGGATGGCGCGAAGGCCTGGAGGAGATCCCTGTGGTGCTGGAGGTCGATGGGGTACGGCGGCGGCAGGGAAGGGGCGCGGATGTGATGGGGAACCCCCTCAGCCCGGTGCTCTGGCTGGCCGAGGCGCGGCGGCGGGAGGGGGATGGCCTGCGGGCTGGCGAGACGATCAGCACGGGCTCCGCCACCGGCATGTTCCCGGTCCAGGCCGGCCAGCACGTGCGGGCGATCTTCGGCGATCTCGCCGAGGTGCAGGCGGCTTTCGAGACCGGCGCGCCGTAGGAGAGCGTCCTACGGGTCAGCGGCGTCTTCCACGTCCTGGCGGTGGGTGCTCCCTGCGCCAGGGCGGAGCGCGCACCCTCTTTGAATGCATACAATAAGGCGCTACAGTGCGGATTGTATGTTGAATGAGGTTGGCCGTGTCGCGCTCCGCTGGAGATCTGGTTTGGGTGCCGAGCCTCGATCGCTCGACGGGGCCGCTGTACCGGGCCATCGCGGATGCGCTGGAGCGGGACATCCGGGCGGGCCGCGTGGCGAATGGCACCCGCCTGCCGCCGCAGCGCGCGCTGGCGGAGACGCTCGGCGTCGACTTCACCACCGTCACCCGCGCCTATGCCGAAGCGGCCCGCCGCGGCCTGGTGGAAGGGCGCGTGGGCCAGGGCACCTTCGTGCGCACAGGCCACGCCCCGGCTCCGGTGGCATCGGAGCCGCGGCAGGCGGCCCGGTCCACGGATCTCCGCATGAATGCGCCGCCACTGCCGGCGGGCCTGGATCTGCGGGACAAGCTGCGGCAGGAGATCGGCGCCTTCGCGGCGGAGTTGGATCTCGACCTTCTGCTCCGTTACCAGCAGGTGGGCGGCGGCCCCGGGGATCGGCAGGCCGGCGCCGCCTGGCTGAAAGGGCGCGTCGATGTGGGGCCCGAGCAGCTGCTGGTCTGCGCGGGCGCCCAGGGCGCCCTGCTTTCCCTGCTGAGCGTCCTGTGCGAACCGGGTGACGTGGTGTGCTGCGAGGCGCTGACCTATCCCGGCTTCCGCAGTTTGGCGGCCCACCTGCGTCTGAGGCTGGCACCGGTCGCCATGGATGGCGACGGCCTGTTGCCCGATGCCTTCGAGCAGGCCTGCCGGAGCCACCGCCCCAGGGCGCTGTACTGCACCCCGACCTTGCACAACCCGACCACGGCAACGATGCCGCTGGAGCGGCGCCGGTCGCTGGTGGCCATCGCCCGCCGGCATGGCGTGCCCATCATCGAGGACGATGCCTACGGCGCCCTGGCGCCCCAAGCGCCACCGCCGCTGGCGGCCCTGGCGCCGGACGCCGTCTTCCACGTTTCCGGTCTGGCCAAGCCCGTCTCGCCGGCGCTCCGCATCGCCTACCTCACCGTGCCCGAGCCCCGTCAGATCTCCCGGCTCGCCTCGGCCATCAGGGCCACGACGGGCATGGCCTCGCCGCTGACCACCGCGCTGGCGACGCGCTGGATCGGCGACGGGACAGCCGCAGGGATCGTCGAGGCCATCCGCCGGGAAACGGCGGCGCGGCACGCCATCGCCAGGGAAACCTTGCCGCCAGGGCAGGTGGCGGCCGATCCCGCGGCCTTCCACCTCTGGCTCCGGATGCCGGAGGCCTGGACCCGCGGCGAGTTCGTCGCGCGCCTGCGCTCCCCGGACCTCGGCATCGGCATCGTCGCCAGCGACAGCTTTGCCGTCTCGACGCCGCCTGAGGCGGTCCGGATCGGGCTGGGCGCCGCCGAGGACCCGCGGAGCCTCCGCAGGGCGCTGCAGCAGATGGCGGATCTGCTGTCCGAGGCACCCGCCATGTCCTCCATGATTGTATGAGAAGTATGCCCACATTTATCTTGATTTTGTATGTTGATATGGAGCATAAGCTGCAGAATTGAATGCAGGCAATCCGAGGCGCTGCCTTTCAAAGGAACACGCGATGTCATCCGACCAGGACTGGCCGCCTCTTCCCCCTCTCCGCACCGGGATTCGCGGCCGTTGTCCGCGCTGCGGCCAGAGCCACATGTTCGACGGTTTCCTGAAGCTGCGCTCCCGCTGCGAGGTCTGCGGCCTGGATTACTCCTATGCCGACCCCGCTGACGGCCCGGCCTTCTTCGTCATCTGCTTCGCCTGCATTCCCACGGTCATCCTGGCGCTCTGGCTCGAGGCGAAGTTCGCGCCCCCCAACTGGGCGCATCTCGTCATCACGCTGCCCTTCATGCTGCTGACCTGCATCCCGCCGCTGCGGCCCCTGAAGGGTTGGCTCGTGGCCAGCCAGTTCTTCTTCAAGGCCGAGGAAGCGCGTTTCGGCATGGCCGCACCGGCGCCGAAGCCCGCCGGATCGTCGGGCGCCACCCATCAGCGCTCCGCCTGATACCGCTCAGGCTTCCGGGAGGGCCATCCTTCCGCGACGGTGCCCGCGCGGGATCTCCCGCCGCCGCATCGCTTAAGGCGGCGCGGCCTCCTCTCCTCGATCCAGGACGCGGACGATCCGGATCCGCCCCGTGAGGCGTCCACGCCGGGCCAGAGCGGCAATCCGGGTTCCCGGCGGCAACATCTCGAAGTGCGCTGGCCGAACGGCGGCGCAACGCCGCTGATCCTCCAGTTGCAGACAGACCTCGTACTTCTCGGGATCGGCGGTCGGTACCACGCCGGTCCCGACCTGGCCGCCTGGCGTCACCACGGCGATGGTCGTCAGCGAGACGGAGGCGGCGTGCCACTTCCGGCTCGCGACGATTCCCTCCATCCGCTCCACGGGCCGTCCCGCGATGTCCGCGATGAGGATGCCCAGGACCACGAACATGGCCACAGGCACGGAGAGAAGCACGAGCGACATGAACCACAGGAATGCGTGCATCGGGCGATGCGGCGGGGGTTGTCGAGTCGCCGCCCTCAGGCGGCGGACCGGAACACCCCGCCGTCCTTGCCCTGCGGGGTCTCGATCTTGTAGGCGGTCTCGACGGCCTGTCCCTGCACGGGTTTCTTCCAGGGCACCGACCTGGAGACGATGAACGAGAAAAGGCCGATAGATTTCACATTCTGCCGGAAGCCGCGCAGCTCGACGGGCTCGCCGCGCTGATAGGCCAGCACGGCGGAGCGTCCCTCCCGGCCGGCCTCGCCCACCATCTGCACGATCTCTATCAGCGCCTGGCCGCGCAGCGCCTCCCGGAAGCCGGCCGTGTGCTGCAGCTTCCACTGGCCGACCCGAACGGTGCGGCCGGCCTGGCTGTCATAGGCGAAGCTGCGCCGGTCGCCGTCCACCGAGACGTCGCCCAGGCCCGCGGCGCTGCCGCTCATCCGGCGGCCCGGCATGCTGCCCTGGGCCTTGAACTCGATCGGCAGGCGAAGCAGCCGGAGGGGATGCGGCGCCGGCATTTGCCGCAGCAGCTCGCAGGCATCCTCCCGCCGGAAGGTGTCTTCCTGGCCATAGATGATCCGGTCCACCACGGCGGCGAGGAGGAAGCGGTTGTCGAGGCTGGGCATCCGAGGCCGGCTCCGTCACACAGGATCGCCAGCCTAGCCTGAGCCCGGAGGAACGCCATACCAATTTTTGGAAAGCCGGCGGAGGATGCGACAGGCCCCGCGTGCCATGGTCCTTATCACCCGGCGGTCGCGACGAAGAACAATCTCGGGAAGGGCAGCAGCACGGTGCCATCTGCCAGCGCCGGATAGGCCCGCGCCACCTCCGCCTCGTAGCGGCGCAGGAACGCCGCGCGCTCCGTCTCGTCCAGCGGCTGGAGGAAGGGGCGCAACCCGCTGCCCTTGAACCACTCGACCACGGCGGCCGCACCCCCGGCCAGAGGATGGTGGTAGGTGGTGAGCCAGACGTCGGCCTTTGCGCCAAGCTGGTGCAGCGTCTCGAAGTACCATCCCGCCCTACGCCGTGGCGCCCGCGCCGTCCCGGCGGACGCCAGCAGAGCGGCGACACGCTCGCCCGGATTCGTCCGCTCCAGGGTGAAGAGCTGCAAGGTCCAACCCTCGTTCCTGGGGACGGCCGCCAGCACGGCCTGCCGGAGTGCGCCGCGCGGGTCGGCATCGGCCGACAGACGGAAGGTTCGGCCGAGGTCGCGGACACTGTCCTGATAGACGCGAATGCGGATGGTGCGGGACAGGGCGGTGTCGATCATCCCGGCAGACTGCCACATCCTGCCGTGTCGCCACGACCGCCGGATCGCCGGGGTCGTTGAACGCGCGCGCCGGGCGGGACCCGGAGCGCCCCCTCAGGGCCCGTGGCCGGCCCCGGCCTTTCCACATGACTGGCCGCGAGGCCGGAGCGGCAAGCCCGCCGGGGGCTGGTCATGCCCGCCCGGCCCCAGGCGGGCCGCCATCGATCGCCGCCTCCCGCATCAGCGCGCGATACGCCATCTGGTCCTCATACATCCGCCGGAAGACCGCGTACTTGGCGTCGTGATAGCGCCGGATCGCGGCCTCGCCCGGTGCCAGGATGGTGCCCGCCCCGCTCATCGCCGCCATGGCTTCCGGCAGGCCGGGATGCACCCCGCCCGCCGTCGCGCCCAGCATCGCGGCGCCGAGCAGGATGGCCTCCGGCTCCCGCGGCAGCACGACACGGCAGGCCGTGGCATCGGCATGCTCGCGCAGGAAGACCGGGTTGCGGGTGCCGCCGCCGCAGGCCATGACGGTGTCGATGGCGTAGCCCCGCCCGTTCATCGCCTCGATGATGTGGCGCGTGCCATAGGCCACGGCCTGCACCGTGGCGAGATAGAGCAGCGCCAGATCCTCCGCCCCCGCCGCCAGGCGCAGGCCCGAGACCATGCCCCGCAACGAGGCGTCGGCGCGGGGCGAGCGGTTGCCGTGGAAGTCCGGCATCACGTGCAGCCCCTCGGTCAGCAGGGCGGGGAAGGGCAGGCCGGCGGCCATCCGGGCCAGCTCGCGGTTGAGCGCCTGGTAGATGGTCTCCCCCGCCCGGCCGGCGGCATCGGCCATGGCGGGATAGGCGGCATGGGTGGTGATGACATGGTCGATCAGCGCGCCGGTGGCCGACTGGCCGCCCTCGTTCAGCCACAGGCCCGGCATCATCGCCGCGTGATAGGGGCCCCAGACGCCGGGAACGAAGCGCGCCTCGGGCGAGACGGCCATGTGGCAGGAGGAGGTGCCGCCCACCAGCGCCACGCGCCGGTTCAGCGCCGCTGCGCCAGGGGCGGCGCCGTCCAGCGCGGCGCCGAGGACACCGAGGCCGCCGGCATGGGCGTCGATCGCCGAGGCGCCGACGGGGATGCCCTCGGGCAGGCCGAGGGCCGCGGCGGCGGTGGCGCAGAGCGTGCCGATGCGCTGGCCCGGCGGGAGGATCGCCGTGCCGATCCGGCGGAAGCCCTCCTCCGCCAGGTCATCGAGGCCGATGGCGCGGAAGAAGCCGGCGTCCCACCGCCCCTCATGGCCGAGATAGGTCCATTTGCACACGGCGGAGCAGAGCGAGCGCGCGAGGCTCCCCGTGGCGCGGTGCGTCAGGTAGTCCGGCAGGTCGAGGACATGCGCCGCCCGGCGCCAGCTGCCGGTAAGGTGGCGCTTCAGCCAGAGCAGCTTCGGCACCTGCATCTCGAGCGAGATGCGCCCGCCGACGTAGCGCAGCACGTCATGCGCGCCGGCATTGATCTCCTCCGCCTCGGCGGCGGCGCGATGGTCCAGCCAGACCACGACGTTCTGCGCCGCATCGCCATCCTCGCCGGCCGGAACGGGGCCGCCCGCGGCATCGAGCAGCACCAGGGAGCAGGTGGCGTCGAATCCCAGGCCCCGCACGCGCGGCGTCCCGCCGGCCCGCGCCAGCCCCGCCAGCGCGCCACGCACCGCGGCGCAGACGGCGGACCAGATGTCCTCCGAGGATTGCTGGGCCATCTCGGGCGAGGGGCGCCACAGGCGGATGGGATGCGTGGCCTGGCCCAGCATGACGCCCTCCGGCGTGAAGGCCCCGGCGCGCGCGCTGCCCGTGCCCACATCAACGCCGATGACGATGTCCTGCATGGTGTGTCTCCTGGATGCGGGGTCCGGTCTGCGGATCAGGGCGCGGCGGGGGCGAGGTCCAGGCTGCCGCCGGCGCGGCGCAGCGCCGCCCGCGCGGCGGCGGGCGCCGACGTGTCGGTGACGACATGCCGGAAGGCGGAGAGCGGCGCGAAATAGGCCGGGCGAACCTGGCCCAGCTTGCTGCCATCCACCACCAGCACCGCCAGGGCGGCGCTGGCCAGCGCCATCTGCTTCACCGCGACCTCATTGAAGTTGACGCAGGTGGCGCCGTGCGCGGCATCCACGCCGGCGGCTGAGAGAAAGGCGGTGTTGAGACGCAGCCGCCGCAGGCTCGCCAGCGCCTCGTCCGAGCTGAAGGTGGTGGCGCCGGGATGATAGAGGCCGCCGAGCAGGATCAGCCGTGTGTTCGGCCGCCGCGCCAGCAGGGTGGCGATGTTCAGCGCGTAGCACACCACGGTGAGGGACAGGCCGGGGGGCAGGCTCTCCACCAGATGCGGCGTGGTGGTGCCGCAATCGACGAACAGCGCATCCCCCTCCCGCACCAGGCGGGCGGCATGGGCGGCGGCCTGGCGCTTGGCGGCGGCGTGCTGGTCCTGCTCGCGCTCCAGCGCATAGGCGCCCGGGGAGAGGGCGGGGGAGGGGGTGGTGCCGGAGGGGAGCACATGCCCGCCGAGCAGGATCACCCGCTGCTCGCCGGCCGCGGCCATCCGGGCCAGGTCGCGCCGCAGCGTCATCGAGGACACGTCCAGCCGGCGCGCCGCTTCCTCCAGCCGGGCCGGGCCGTTCTCCCGCAGCAGGCTCTCCAGCCGCGCCATGCGCTCGGCGCGCCGCCGGCCGGCCAGGCCCTGTCCCTCGCCGAGCGCCATGTCACCTCCCTATCAGCGCCGCTTGACGTCGCGCGGAGCTGATGTGAGGATTATAACAATTGTTATAAAACTGACAAATGCGGGGACGGCCGATCGCCGCCTCCGGAGGACGGCGGCACATGGTACAGGCGCAATCCGGGCCGATCTCGGCCGCAGCGCTGGCGAAGCTGATCGACCACACCCTACTTAAGCCGGAGGCCGGCCAGGCCGAGCTGCGCCGCTGGGCCGAGGAGGCGCGCGCGCACGGCTTCTGCTCGGTCTGCGTCAATCCGGTGAACGTCGCGCAGGTGGCCGGGTTGCTGAGCGGCAGCGGTGTGCGGACCTGCTCCGTGGTGGGCTTCCCCCTCGGCGCCACCACGCCGGAGGCCAAGGCCTTCGAGACCGCGCGGGCCGTGCGCGACGGGGCGGACGAGATCGACATGGTGATCAACATCGGCGCGTTGCGCGACGGGCGGCTGGACGCAGTGCGGGCCGACATCGCCGCGGTGCGCGCCGCCTGCCCGGGCCGGGTGCTCAAGGTCATCATCGAGACCTGCCTGCTGGACGAGGCGCAGAAGCGCATCGCCTGTCGCCTCGCCGTCGAGGCCGGGGCGGATTTCGTGAAGACTTCCACCGGCTTCTCCACCGGCGGGGCGACGGAGGCCGATATCGCCCTGATGCGCGCCGAGGTGGGGCCGCGGATCGGCGTCAAGGCCTCGGGCGGGGTGCGGACGCTGGCCCAGGCGCAGGCCATGATCGCCGCCGGCGCCACGCGCATCGGCGCCAGCTCGGGCGTGGCGCTGGTCTCCGGCGCGGTGCCGGCCGCCACCGCCGGCTACTGAGGCCGGGCTCGAAACGGAAGACAGGGAAGGAACAAGCCATGATCACTCGTCGCAGCTTCGGTGCGCTGGCCGCCGGTGGCCTGATGGCCGGCGGCCTCGTCCGGCCCGCCCGGGCCCAGGGCAAGGCGGTGGACGCCGGCAAGGTGGCCGCCGACATCAACGTGAAGGCGGGCAGGAAGCGCGTCATCGCGACCGTGGTGAAGGTCGACGGCATCGCCTGGTTCGACCGTATGCGCGAGGGCGTGAAGCAGTTCGGCGCCGACCAGGGCCACGACACCTGGATGGTGGGCCCGAGCCAGGCCGATGCCGCCGCCCAGGTGCAGCTCGTCGAGAGCCTGATCGCGCAGGGCGTCGACGCCATCTGCATCGTGCCCTTCTCGGTCGAGGCGGTGGAGCCGGTGCTGCAGAAGGCGCGGCGGCAGGGCATCGTCGTCATCTCGCACGAGGCGGCTGGGCTGCGGAACATCGATTACGACATCGAGGCCTTCGACAACCACGCCTACGGCGCCAAGCTGATGGAGAAGCTCGGCGAGCAGATGGGCGGCGAGGGCAAGTACGTGGCCACCGTCGGCAGCCTCACCTCGCAGTCGCAGATGGAGTGGATCGACGGCGCGGTGGCCTATCAGAAGCAGCACTTCCCGAGGATGCAGGAGGCCACGCGCCGCATCGAAACCTATGACGACGCGACGACGGACTACAACAAGCTCAAGGAAGTGCTGACCGCCTACCCCGACCTGAAGGGCATCCTCGGCGCGCCGATGCCGACCTCGGCCGGCGCCGGCCGCCTGATCTCCGAGCGGAACCTGCAGGGCAAGCTCTTCTTCTCCGGCACCGGCCTCGTCTCCGTCGCCGGCGAGTACCTGAAGAATGGCGCCATCAACTACATCCAGTTCTGGGACCCCGCGGTCGCCGGCTATGCCATGAACGTGATGGCGGTGATGGCGCTGGCCAAGAAGGAGATCAGGCCAGGGCTCGATCTCGGCCTGGCTGGCTACGGCGACCTGAAGCCGGTGAGCCAGGACCGCCCGAACGTCTTCGCCGGCCAGGGCTGGGTGGGCGTGACCAGGGACAACATGGCCCAGTACAACTTCTGAGCCGATAACGTCCGATCCCGGCGCGGCTCCTGACTGTCTCGGGGTCGGAGGCGCGCCGCGACGCCGGGCGGGAGACGACGCTCCCGGATCCGGCTGGCCGCTGGAGGAAAGAGGTCCCATGACCGCTCCGCTGATCGAACTGCGCCATCTCGGCAAGAGCTTCGGGGCGGTGCACGCGCTGAAGGATGTCTCGCTCGCCATCGGTCGCGGCGAGATTCATTGCCTGGCGGGAGAGAACGGTTCCGGGAAGTCCACGCTGATCAAGATCATCAGCGGCGTGAACCAGCCGGACCGCGGCGAGATCCTGATCGATGGCCAGGCCGTGGCGGGCCTGACGCCGCGGGACGCCATCGCCCGCGGCGTGCAGGTCATCTACCAGGACTTCTCGCTCTTCCCGAACCTGACGGTCGCCGAGAATCTCGCCCTCAGCCTGGAACTGCAATCCGGCACCCGGATCGTCTCCTGGCGCCGCGTGCGGCGGATCGCCGAGGAGGCGGCGCGCAAGCTCGGCGTCGCGCTCGATCTGGACGCGCCGGTGGAGACGCTGCCGACGGCGGGCAAGCAGCTCGTCGCCATCGCCCGCGCGCTGATGTCCGACCCGCGCCTGCTGATCATGGACGAGCCCACCACGGCGCTGACGGGGCGCGAGGTGGCGGCGCTGTTCCGCGTGGTGCGCGACATCCAGAGCCGCGGCATCGCCGTGCTCTTCGTCAGCCACAAGATGCGCGAGATGCTGGAGATCAGCGAGCGCCTGACCGTCATCCGCAACGGCGAGGTGGTGGCGGCGGGCCCGATCGCGGCGTTCGACGAGGCGGGCATCACCCGCGCCATGACCGGCCAGGAGATCGCCGCCGAGGGCTATCGCCGGGAGGGCGAAGCCGGGGCCACGCCGCTGCTGGAGGTGGAGAACCTCTCCGTCCCCGGCCAGCTCGACGACATCTCCTTCCGGCTGATGCCGGGGGAGATCCTCGGCATCTCCGGCCTGCTCGGATCGGGGCGCACGGAGCTGGCGCTCGCCCTGTTCGGCATGAAGCCCGGCCACGGCGGCCGCATCCGCATCGACGGGCGGGAGGCGAGGCTCGGCTCGGCGCAGGCGGCGATCGCCGCAGGCATCGCCTATGTGCCGGAGGACCGCCTGACCGAGGGGCTGTTCCTGGCCGCGACCATAGACCGCAACCTGCTGGCCGCCTCGCATGGCCGGCTGAGCCGCTTCGGCGTGCTGCGGGCCGGCCGCGCGGCAGAGGCGGCGGCGGCGATGATCCGCGCGATGGCCATCGCCACCCCGACGGGCAACCGGCCGGTGACGCAGCTCTCCGGCGGCAACCAGCAGCGCGTCGTCATCGGCCGCTGGCTGCTGAACGATCCGCGCATCCTCATCCTGAACGGACCGACCGTGGGTGTCGATGTCGGCTCCAAGGCCGGCATCCACCGCAAGATCCGTGACCTGGCCCGCGGCCACGGCCTGGGAGTGCTGATGATCTCCGACGACCTGCCGGAACTGGTGGACAACTGCAACCGCATCCTGGTGCTGCACCGGGGCCGGCTGGTGGACGAGGTGGAGGCCGCCGCCACCAGCGAGGCGGCGCTCGGCGAGCGCCTGGGGGCGCTGCAATGAGTGGCCTGGCCCGGGCGCTGCGGCGCCATCCAGAGCTGATGGTGGCGGCGGTGCTGGTGGTCGCGGTGCTCGTCATCGGCACGGTCAACCCGGTCTTCTGGCAGCCCGCCAACGTCTTCAGCCTGCTGCGCGCCAGCGTCGTCACCGGCATCCTGGCGCTGGCCGTGCTGCTGGTCATGCTCTCGGGCGGCATCGACGTCTCCTTCCCGGCCTTCGCCATCGCCGCCATGTATCTCACCGTGAAGGCGATGATCGCCTGGGGGTTCGACGGCGTCGTCCTGCCCTTCCTGATGGCGAGCGGCATCGGCCTCGGCCTCGGGCTGGTGAACGCGGCCTTCGTCCATTACCTGCGGATGATCCCGCTGATCGTGACGCTCGGCACCGGCACGGCGGTGCGCGGCTTCATCCTCGGCGTGGTCGGCACCAGCCAGATCAACATCGGCCAGATGCCACCCCGGCTGATCGACTTCGCCCGGGGCGAGTTTCTGCAGGTGACGCAGGGCGATGGCAGCATGGCGGGCCTGTCCTCGATGGTGCTGGTCTATGCGGCGATCGCGCTCGCCGTGCATCTCATGCTGCGCCACACCATGCTCGGGCGCGGCATCTACGCCATGGGTGGCGGCATGGAGGCGGCGCGGCGCGTCGGCTTCAACACGCGACGCATCACCTTCCTGATCTACGGCCTCGCCGGCGCCCTGGCGGGCTTCGCCGGGCTGCTGCACGGCGCGATGATCTGGACCGCCAACCCGCGCGACATGGTGGGGCTGGAGCTGGACGTCATCGCGGCCGTGGTGCTTGGCGGCGCCTCCATCTTCGGCGGCCGCGGCACGGTCATCGGCACCATGCTCGGCGTGCTGACGCTGGTCGTGATCACCAACAGCCTGATCATCCTGGGCATCGACACGACGTGGCAGCGCGTGGTGGTGGGGCTCATCGTCATCGCGGCCACCGCGATCACCGCCTGGCGCGATCGCCAGCGCCTCGCCTGAGGAGAGACAGCATGTCCGCCTTCATGCAGCGCCTGCGCCGGGCCGATACCGACCTCCTCCAGCTCCTCCTGCTGACGGTGCTGATCTTCGCCGGCATGGCGGCGCTGAACCCCGAGCGGTTCCTGCGGCCCTATGTCTTCGAATCCATCACCTTCATCGCGCCCGAGCTCGGGCTGCTCGCCATCGCCATGATGGTGGCGATGCTGACCGGCGGCATCGACCTTTCGGTCATCGGCATCGCCAACCTGTCGTGCATCCTGGCCGGCCTGTTCTTCCACAGCGTCGGTGCGCCGCGCGGGCCGGAACTCGCCAACCTGTCCCTGCCGCTGGTGCTCGCCGGGGTGGGCATCGCGCTCGGCACGGGGCTGCTGGCGGGGGCCGTCAACGGCTTCCTCATCGCCAGGCTGCGCGTCACGCCGATCCTCGCCACCATCGGCACCGGGCAGGTCTTCACCGGCATCTGCCTGGTTCTCACCGGCGGGCCGGCCGTGGTGGGCTTCCCCGCGCTCTGGGGCCAGTTCGGAAACGGCACGGTTCTCGGCGTGGCCGCGCCGCTGGTGGTGTTCCTCATCGTGGCGGGGCTGGTCTGGTTCCTGCTTTCGCGCACCGTCTTCGGCATCGACCTGACGCTGATCGGCACCAATCCCCGGGCTGCCGCCTTCGCCGGGCTGCGCACCGCGCGCACGGTGTTCCTCTCCTATGTGCTGACAGGCGGGCTGGCGGCCATCGCCGGCATCCTGCTCTCCGGCCGCACCAACGCGGCGAAGTCGGATTACGGCGTCTCCTACCTGCTCCAGGCGGTGCTGATCGCGGTGCTGGCGGGCACCAATCCGGCGGGCGGAAAGGGCTCGGTGCCCGGCATCGCCCTGGCGCTGGTGGCGCTGATGCTCCTGTCCTCGGGGTTGCAGATCATGCGTTTCAGCAATTTCCTCGTCGATCTCATCTGGGGTGGCTTCCTGCTGCTCTCCATCGCGCTGGCCGCCTGGCGCGCGCGGGGCCGCGGAGCATGATCGCCACCATTCCCCTGCATCCCGGCCTCTGCGGCGAGGCCCCGCGCGAGGTGTTCCGCGCCGGCGAGATGCGCGCCACGCTGCACCGCTACCCCACCGGCGTCGGCGCGCTCCGCCTCGCCAATGCGCGGGGGATGGTCGAGGTCCTGCCCTGGATGGGCGGCATGATCTGGTCGGCCTGCTTCGACGGCGTGGATCTCGCCATGACCAGCGGCTTCGACATGCCGCGCCCCGCCACCGGCATCGGCGGCACCTATGGCTGCTTCGCCTTCCACAGCGGATTGCTGCGCAACGGCGTGCCGGCGGCGGAGGACGACCACGCCGCGCATGGCGAGTTCCCCTGCGCCGAGATGCGGTCCGCCTGGCTGGAATGGGGCGAGGACGCCGAGGGGCCGTTCCTCCGCGCCGTGTCCGAGCGGGATCATGTCGTGGGCTTCGGGCCGCATTACCTCGCGCATCCCTGCCTCACGCTGCGCCCCGGCGCCATGCTGTTCGACATCGGCCTCGGTGTCGAGAACCGCTCCGGCAAGCCGATGGAACTGATGTACATGTGCCACGTCAACTTCGCCTTCGTGCCGGGGGCGGAGCTGATCCAGGCGGCGCCCTATACCCCGGAACGCGTGACGGTGCGCCGCGCCGTGCCCGCCCATGTCACGCCCGATGCGGACTACCTGGCGCTGATCGACGACCTCGCCCGCGATCCCGCGCGCATGGCGAGGCTCGACGAGTCCGCGCTCTATGACCCGGAGCAGGTCTTCTACCTGAGCGGCCTCGGCACCGATGCGCGGGGCGAGACGCATCTGATGCTGAGGCGGCCGGAAGGGGATGGCTTCGCGCTGTCCTACCGCCCCGACGCGCTGCCGCATTGCGTGCGCTGGATCCTGAACGATCCGGACCAGAAGGTGGCCGCCTTCGCCCTGCCGTCCACCTGCCAGCCCGAGGGTTACGCGGCGGAGAGGCGCAAGGGCCATGTGCGCCTGCTGCCGCCCGGAGGCCGCGCGGCCTTCGCCGTGCGCCTCGGCTACCTCGACCGGGCCGCCGCCGCGCGGATGGACCGGACCATCTCCTCCCTGACCATCTCCTCCCTGGCGTAGAACGGAGCGGCCGTCATGAGCGCGCGCATCGGTGTGGTCGGCAGCAACATGGTCGATCTCGTCACCTATATCGACCGGATGCCGGCGGCGGGCGAGACCCTCGCCGCGCCGTCCTTCAGCATGGGGCATGGCGGCAAGGGCGCCAATCAGGCCGTCGCCGCCGCCAGGCTCGGCGGCGAGGTGCTGCTGGTCAGCCGTGTCGGCGATGACCTGTTCGGCGGCGGCACCATCCGCAACCTCCGGGACATCGGCGTCGACGTGACGCATGTGCGCGCCGTGCCGGGCGCGCAGAGCGGCGTGGCGCCGATCTTCGTCGAGCCCTCGGGCGAGAACCGCATCCTGATCGTCAAGGGCGCCAACGAGCACCTGCTGCCGGCCGATGTGGACGCGGCCGCCGCGGACCTCGCCACCTGCGGGCTGATCCTGCTGCAGCTCGAGATCCCGCTAGAGACCGTGTACCACGTCATCGACTGGGCGGCCGCGCGCGGCATTCCGGTGCTGTTGAATCCGGCGCCGGCGGTGCCGGATCTGGATGTCTCGCGCATCCTGGGCGCCACCTTCCTGGCGCCGAACCAGACGGAACTCGGCATCCTGAGCGGCCTGCCGGCGGAGACGCGGGAGCAGGCCGAGGCCGCCGCCCGCACGCTGGTGGCGCGCGGGGTGAGGCAGGTGATCGTGACCCTGGGCGCGGAGGGCGCGCTGCTGGTGACGGCCGAGGGCCCGGCGCGCCACGTGCCGGCCGTGCCGGTGCGGCCGGTGGACACCAGCGGCGCGGGCGATGCCTTCCTAGGGGCCTTCGCGCAGCATTACGCGAGCCACGGCGACACGCTCGCGGCGATGCGCTGGGGCGCCCTGTACGCGGCGGATTCGATCACCCGGCAGGGAACCCAGAAGGCCTTCGCCGGCGAGGTGGAGTTCGCCGCCTTCCGCGAGGCCCTCGGCAGGGGCTGAGGCGCGGCCCCCGCGCGTTTTCCCGGAATTCCAGTCCCGATGCATCCAGGGCCGGGCGCGGCCCGTACCGCTCATGAGGGCGCCGCAAGGCGGCCCGTGCAGCAAGGATCATCGGCCATGCATGTTTCGTACTCTCTGGCACTGGGCTTCGGCCTCGCGGCCGCCGCCGCCGCCACGCCCGCGGGGGCCGCCACGCTGCTCGCGCTGACGAACGACAGCCGCCTGGTGGAGATCGACAGCGAGACCCTCGGAGCTGGCCGGCCTGTCACCATCCGCGGCGCCGAGGGCCGGTTGCTCGGCATCGACCAGCGCGCGGCGGACGGCAGGATCTATGGCGTCACCGACACCGGCCGCATCGTGACGATCGATCACCGGAGCGGGCAGGCCGTGGTGGTCGCGCGGCTGTCGGAGCCCTTCACGCCGGGCGGAAGGAGCGTGGTGGACTTCAACCCCATGGCCGACCGTCTGCGGCTGATGGGCATGAACGGTGCCAACTTCCGCGTGCATCCCGACACCGGCGCCGTGACGCGGGATGGCGGGCTGACATACCAGCCGGGTCCGCTGGGCGGCACCGTGCCGCGCATCGTGGCCGGCGCATACACCAACAGCATCGGCAAGCCGTCCTCCACGGCGCTGTACACCATCGACACGTCTCTCGGACAACTGAACCTGCAGGCACCCCCCAATGAGGGCGTGCAGCAGGCCAGGGGCGCCATGGAATCGCTGCCGGCCGGTGTCGCCTTCGACATCCTGGCGGACGCCCAGGGCGGAAACCGGGCCTGGCTGCTGTCCGCGGGCCAGCTCGGGGTTGTCACGCTGGAAACCGGTCAGGTGCGCCTCCTCGGCGCCGTCGCCGGCCTGCCGGGCAGCGAGATCGTCGACATTGCCGCCCTCCATTGAAGGCCACCCCTCCCCACCCGCCCTCCCGGGAGACCGTGATGCACAAGAAGGCCACCGTTGCCGATCTGCTGCTGATGCCGAAGCTCTACGCCCTGCCGCGCCGTGGCGTGCAGTCGGCGCTGGAGCACTTCGTCTGCGGCTACAGCGCCACGCTCTTCGCCCAGATGAGTGAGGGGGCGGGCCTCCTCCATGACGAGATGCAGCGCATCCTCGACCACACCGAGGCCGAGGTGCTGCATGAATCCGCCGTCGACGCGCATGGTCTGCGCCAGGGCATCTACCGCCTGCTGTTCCAGGATGGCGTGGTCGGCTTCGTGCGCATGCGGCTGCGGGAGGATCATCGCAGCGCCGAGCCGCCCCTGCCGCTGCGATCCGCCGGCTTCCACGTCGATTCCAGGCTGGCGGCGGTGCTGGCCAACCGGCTCCTCCGGGCGCTGATCCTCACGGAGGACCAGCCGGCACGGGGCGTGAACGCCCCGGTGGAGGATTTCCTGCTGTTCGACGGCGACGGAGCCTACCGGCCGGTGGTCGGGCAGATCTCGGACGACACCTTGCGCCGCCTTCTCAGCCTCGACCTTTCGCCCTGGCGCTGACCCGTGGCCGTGACCGGACAGGCCTCCCCGCCCGTCCGGTCAACGCCTACCGCGACGCGATCCTGCAGGCGCGGGGCTGCAACTCCACCCGGCGATCGAGCGCATCCGAGAGATCGTCCGTCCCGGTGCCGATCAGCAGCGCCGCCGCGCCCAGGCCGGTGGCCGTGGAGCGCGGCTCCAGTTCCGGCGCGCGGGCGACAAGGCCGCGGCGCACGGTCTCGGCTCGTCCGGCGGACAGGTGCTCGTTCCAGGCGGCGGTGCCGGTCGGGCTGGAATGGCCGGTCAGGTCGAGGCAGACGGCACGCGGGGTGGTCTGCGCGGCGATCTGGCGCAGCCACATCGGATAATCGCCGCTGATCTCGGGGTTGGGCCAGAAGGCGGGCGTGCCGGGGCGGAACAGGAACTTCATCGCCAGCCGCCCCTGGTCCAGGCCCTGCTTCACCACCTGGCCGAAGGCCGCCTCCGCCGCCTCCGCGCGGCCGAGGGCGCGGTTGCTGAGATAGAGGCCGTTGCGGGCCTTCATCGGGCTTCCGCCCGGCAGAGCGACGGCTGCCTCATAGGCGGCCAGCGCGGCGGCGTATCGCTCGTCCTCATAGGCGCGGATGCCATCGGCGATCAGCGCCTGGGCCGGCAAGGCCTCCAGGTAGCGGGGATCGATCGGCTCGCCGGGATCGCGCGCGCAGGTCTGCAGGTAGGCGGCGGTGATGGCCTCCGGCGACCAGGCGGGGCTGTCGCGGAAGAAGCCGGTCGGCGCCATGTCCACCGCCTCGGCGCGGACCCAGGCGGTCTCGTGCGAGACGACCTTGCCCGTGCGGAGATCGCCCAGCACGGCCCAGATGCGATAGGTGCCGGGTCGCGGCGCGCTGCTCGCCGGGATGACGCCCGGACCCGGGACCGGCGTGATGGCGCCCATCAGCACCACAGGCCTTGCCCGCAGGCTCTCCGTGCCGAAGGGTTGCAGGGCATAGTCCGGGTAGCGCTGGCCGATGATCTCCGCCATCCGCGCCTCCATCCCGCGTGTCGCGCTGGTCTGGATGCCGGTCGCGCGGTCGATCAGCGGATCGATCACCAGAGGATGCCGGCCGGAGGGGCCTGGCGGGTCGATCCGTGCCCGGTCGAACAGGGCGATGGTCAGGTCCCGTACCGCCTCGTCCAGCGTCTGGGCGTCCCTGGGCGGCTTCGGTGCTTCCGCCACCCGCATGGGCAGGGTCGGGGCGGCGGCTTCGGGGGAGGGAGGGGTGGTGCATCCGGCCAGCAGGCCGAGGCAGGACATGGCGCGGAGCAGGGCAGGGGGGAACATGGCTCGGATCTCCGGAGGCTTCGTGGTCTGGATGGAGGTCAGGGCTGCCGCTCGCCGCAGCCATCGCGCAGCCGTTGCCGGTCCGCCGTGCCAAGCGCCTCACCCAACTGCGCGCGCAGGATCGTGGCGCGGCAGGCCGCCAGGGCCTCGGACCGCGGCGGCGCCGGAGCTGACCGGCCGGGCGAACTCACCGGGGCGGATGGCACCGGCCGGGGCGAGGCCCACCGGGGTGGGGTCGGGCCGGCCCTGTCCGGCCCATCCGGCCGCGCTAGTGACGCCGAGGCGGGGCCGGGAGGTGGAGCCGGCGTCGCGTTCTCCGGCCCCGGCGGCATGTCCGGAGCCGGGACGGGCGCGGCCAGGGCGTTGAGCCCCGGCGCGGTGTCCAGGGGAGCCTCCGCCGGCGCCTCCCCCGGAACAGGGGGAATCGGCAGAGCGATCACGGCGGGAGGGGCGATGGAGCTCAGGTCCTGCGGCGGCGGAAGCGCGCGCGGCGCCAGGCCGGATGCCCAGCGGCGCAGTGGCTCGGCGGGTGGGTCGCCCGGCCATGGGATGGCCAGGACCATGGCCACGCCGAGCACGCAGCCGGCCAGGCCCAGGCCCACCCATCCCGCCGGCCGCCGCCAGGGCGGATCGGAGCGGTCCACCGGCGCCGCCCCCGACCGCACGACCCGATAGGGCCCCGGATAGGGCCCCGGTGCGGCCGTGGCCGCGGCGGGCTGCCCGATCCCCGCACGCCAGGCAGCGAGATGCGCCGTGGACGGCGCCGGTGTGGGCAGCACCACCTGCGACGGGTCCGGATGTGCCGCCTGGCCGAAGGCGGGGATCGCCGGGCGCGGCGCGCGGGGGGAAAGCCGTTCCGCATCCCCTGAGGAAGCGGAGGAGGCTGGCCGGATGCGATGCGCCGTATCCAAGTTGTTCTTCCTCTCGCCAATGACCGCCCCGGGGCTACGGCGGGAGAGGAAGATCAGATGCAGTCATCGCGATGCCGTGATCAGGGAAGGTCGGCCGGCGACAGGAAGATCGAGCGGACAGAGATGACGGGGTTTGAAATCAGACCGAGAACAACTTCTTGGGTAAAAAACTGTAAGTCATTGTTCTGGAACAATTCATTGCCCCTTCCTGGACCTGCCGGCTTGGCGGGGATGACGTCCCGTCGGGGGGCACCGGGTTCATGCGCCCCCGACGGCGGTCAGCCGGCCGATGAACAGAATGGGTCCCGTCGGCCTGCCGGTGGGCGAGCCCCCCGGAGGTTCCAGGCTGATCTCGATCAGCATGCCGGGAGACGGCGCAAGGCCGCCCGGCGTGACCGTGACGCTGCCGTCCCCGGGAATCAGGCCGAGCGAGGTCGGTGCCGTGGCGCCCTGCGGCAGCGCCCAGAGCTGCAGCACCCGGCTCGGATCGACCGGCTGCGGATTGAGCGCGGCCAGCCGCAGCGCGCCGCCCTGCGCCTCGACCAGCCAGGCCGGCTGGTCGCGCTGGGTGAGCAGGACGGTGGTCAGGCGCTCCGGCGCCGGCCGCAGCCACAGGAAGGCGGCCAGCCCGGCGGCGAGCGCCGTGCTGCCGAGCGCCCAGCCCCGCCACATCCAGCCGGCCTTCTCCCGGCGCGGCGCGGCGCGCGAGGGGGCCGGCCCGAGTCCCGCCAGCGAGGCCTCGATGCGCGGCCAGAGCGCCGGTGGAGGGTCGAGCGCGGGCTGCAGATGGGAAAGCGGCGCCAGCCGGCGGCGCCACCGGTCCACCTCCTGCCGCAGCCCGGCATCGCCGGGCAGGGCCTCCTCCAGTGCCGCCGCCTCGCGCGCCTCCAGCGTGCCGAGCACGTATTCGGCGGCCAGCAGATCTCTCTCCTCGCGATCCTCGGGGATCATGTCATGCACTCCCGCAGCCGCAGCAGGCCGCGACGGATCATCGATTTCACCGTGCCGAGTGGCGCCTTGAGCCGTTCACCGATCTGCGGATGCGACAGGCCGTGCACGAAGGCCAGCAGGATGGCGCCGCGAGGATGGGCGTCGAGCTGGTCCAGGCATTCCTGCAGCCGCCGGCCGTCCTCCTGCTCCGCGATCTCCTCCAGGACGCGGGGCTCCAGCGCCGCGTCGCCCAGGCCGGGGTCGTCGGTCGGCAGTTCCCGCCCGCGCGCCCGGGCGCGGTCCAGCGCCGCGTTGCGGACGATGCCCATCATCCAGGCGGCTGCCGGGCCGCGCGCGGAATCGTACTGGCCCGCACGGCCCGCGATCTTGAGGAAGGCGTCGTGCACCGCATCGGCCGCGGCCTCGCGGTCGCGCAGGATCGCCATGGCGACGCCGAACATGCGGCTGGCCTGCGCATCATAGACCGGCCGCAGGGCGTCCCGGCGGCCGCGCGCGATATCCGCGAGCAGAAACTCCATGCTCTGGTGCTGACCGTCCATGCGCCCTCCGCCGCTTCCGGGAGGCGAGACGGATTTCGCCGGAAGCGCAAGGGCAGGCATGCCTGACATCTGCTTGATGGGCGGCGGGGAAGGGCCGTGCCGCCTGGCTGGACCAGCGGTCCGCATCCTTCCGGCATGGCGCCGCCGACCTTGGGCCCGCAGGGATGGCAGGGGAGGCCGCCGCGATGGCGCAGCAACCAGCGGATGAAGGCAAACGAAAATTTCCCCGCCTCCGGCGCGGCCCTGGCGTGGCCCCCCGCCATGCCGCAGACTGCGGCCAACGCCCGGCACGGACCGGCGATGGTGAGGGAAACGCAGGACATGAACGTGTTCGAGGCGCGCGGGGCGCCGTCCCGGCCCGGTGCGGCCGGCCGTCTCCCGGTGCCGGCCGCATGACGGGCGAGGCCCTGCTGGATTCGCGGACCGCCTGGATTCGTCTCTCCGCCATCATCACGCTCTCCATGCTGGGCGGCGTGGGAATGTGGTCCGTCATTGTCGCGCTGCCCTATGTACAGGCCGAGTTCGGCGTGACGCGTGGCGCCGCCTCGCTGCCCTATACCCTGACCATGCTGGGCTTCGGCGCCGGCGGCATCCTGATGGGGCGGCTCACGGACCGGTTCGGCGCCATGCGGCCGCTGATGGGCGCGACCGTGATGCTGGCCGCCGGCTATGTCCTCGCCGGGATGGCGCCGGACCTGGCCTTCTACACCCTGGCCCAGGGTCTGATGATCGGCATGCTCGGCGCCTCCGCCGCCTTCGCGCCGCTGGTGGCCGATGCCTCGCTCTGGTTCCGGCGGCGGCGCGGCACCGCCGTGGCCCTGGCGGCCTCGGGCAACTATCTGGCGGGTGTCGTCTGGCCGCCGGTGCTGACCTGGCTGATCGGCGCGCATGGCTGGCGCGTGGCGCACATGATGGTGGGCGGCATCTGCCTGCTGACGATGCTGCCGCTGGCCCTGGTGCTGCGCGCCCGCGCGCCGGGATCGCGGGACGGCGAAGGCCCGGGCGAGGCGGGACGGGCCCGCCCGCTCGGCCTCTCGCGCAACGGCCTGACGGCGATCCTCTGCTGCGCCGGCGTGGCCTGCTGCGTCGCCATGTCGATGCCGCAGGTGCACATCGTCGCCTATTGCGGCGACCTCGGCTATGGCGTGGCGCGCGGGGCGGAGATGCTTTCCGTGATGCTCGCCTGCGGCATCGTGTCACGCATCGGCTCCGGCCTCATCGCCGACAGGATCGGCGGGCTGGCGACGCTGCTGCTGGGCTCGGTGCTGCAGGGGCTGGCCCTGTCGCTGTTCCTGTTCTTCGACGGCCTGGCCTCATTGTTCATGCTCTCGGCCCTTTTCGGCGTGGTGCAGGGGGGCATCGTGCCGTCCTACGCGGTGATCGTGCGCGAGAGCTTTCCGGCCTCGGAGGTCGGGACGCGCGTGGGCATCGTGCTGATGGCGACGCTGGTGGGGATGGCGCTGGGCGGCTGGCTCTCCGGCGTCATCTTCGATCTGACCGGCAGCTACGCCGCCGCCTTCCTGAACGGCGTCATCTGGAACGCGGCGAATGTGCTGATCGTCGCCTGGCTGCTGCTGCGGGGGCGGCGTGCCGCCGGACGGGTGCCGGCTTCCCCGGCGGGTTTGGTTCTTTAGCGCCGCCGGGCGGCGTGCTAGGGCCGCAGGATCGATGTTCCGTCGTGCCCGTCCAGGCTGGCGGCGGAACGGAGCAGACAACCAGGCGGGCGCGAGGCCTGCCGCGGCCCCGTTTTGCAAGGGTAGGGTCACATGATCCAGCGCCTTCTCTCCGTCAGTCGCTTCATCATGATCATCCCCTTCGCCGTGACGCTGGCATGCTCCTTCGTCATGCTGTTCTACCAGAGCGCCGTCACGATCGCCTCCGCGATCGAACTGGCGCAGCGGGGAGAGGTGAACCAGACGGTGATGAAGATCTTCGCCGTCGAGGTCATCCAGGCCATCGACGTCTTCCTGATCGCGATCGCCAGCTACATCACGAGCATCGGCCTCTACACGCTCTTCATCGATGAGAAGCTGCCCCGCCCGTCCTGGCTGCGGCTCCAGAACCTGGAGGATCTCAAGGACAATCTCATCAGCGTCGTCATCGCGGTCCTGGCGGTGCTGTTCCTGCGCGAGGCGGTCGCCTGGGAAGGCGATCTGGGCATCGTATCCTTCGGCGCGGCCTGCGCCCTGGTGATCGCCTCGCTGGTGTTCTTCCTGGTGAAGAGCCGCGGGAGCGACGACTGACGCGCGGCATTCCGGGCGCCTTCAGGAGAGGTCCGGAATGCCGCCTGGCGGGGATCACCGGCGGATCACCCCAGGTCCGGCGCCATCTGGATCGACTGTGGCGCGACGACGGCGAAAGGCCGCTCCTCGTGTTCCGGCTCGGCCCGCGTGGCGGCGCGGAGCAGCGAGGCGGCCATCAGGACCCCGGCGGCGCCCGCCATGAGGTACAGGACGCCGTCGATGTCGAGGTGGCCCATGATCCAGGAGGCGGAGACCGGCCCGCAGGCCGAGCCTATGCCGCTCACCAGGATCATGCGGCCGCTGATGGAGACCACGCGTTCCGCCGGCAGGTGGTCCATCGCGTGGGAGACGCAGACCGGGTAGAGCGCCGACATGAACCCGCCCAGCAGCGCCGCCAGGGGCAGGATCGCGGCGAAGGTCTTCGGCGCGATGCTCAGGGCGAGCGCGGTGCCCGCCACGCCCGCCGCGAGGGCCCCCGCCAGCAGGCGCCGGTCCAGCCGGTCCGAGAGCAGGCCGACGGGGACCTGGAAGGCGAATCCGCCCAGCACGGCGGTGAGCATGAACAGCGAGATGGTCGTCTGCGGAATGTCGTTCACCAGCATCCAGGCCGGGAAGACGGCGTAGAAGGTCGCGCCTACCATGCCGGCGATGAAGCATCCCAGCACGGCCAGCGGCGCCGCGCGCAGCAGTTCGCCGTAGGTCAGCCCTTCCTCGACGGTGAGCGGTGGCGGCTCGGCGCGCGTGGTGCTCACCATGATCAGCGCCAGGGCGAAGGTCACTGAGATGATGCTGAACGGCAGGCTGCCCTCGACAGGAAAGGAGGCGATGAGCAGCTGGCCGACCGCCAGGGCCAGAAAGGTGCCGACCATGTAGAAGGCGAAGACCCGGCCCCGTATCGCGCGGGGCGCCTTGGCGTGCAGCCAGCTCTCCGTCGTCACGAAAAGGCCGGCGCAGCCGTAACCGATCGCGGCGCGCAACACGCTCCAGGCGGCGAGGTCGCTGACGGCCGACATCGCGGCCGTCGCGGCGATGACAATGCCCCCGAAGGCCGTATAGGATCGGATATGGCCGATCCTCTGCAGAAGTCGGCCACAGGAGACGGCGCCGATGGTGAAGCCGATGAAATAGGCGCTCAGGACAATACCCTCAAAGGCGGGATCGAAGGATTCGATGCCGAGCCGCAGCGAGACCACCGTCGTGAAGAAGCCGTTTGCCAGCTGGATCAGGCTGGTTGCCAGAATCAGGGTGCCAAGCTGTGCGCGCACCGGGGACTCCTTCGTGATCATGAACCACAGAGCTGCTTCCGCGGCATTCCCAACCCGATCAGACTGCCCCGCCGAGGACAAGCGCCATGTCGCGGATCCTCCCCCACGGCGCGCGCCGGCTCGGGCCATGGCCTGCCTGCTGTCCGTCCTGACGGTGGGCCTGATGACAGGATCGGCCGCCCGGGCGCAAGGGCCGGCGGAAGCGCCCCAGGACCGGGGCGTGCTGACACTGCTCAACGAGAACGACATGTGGGGCGGCACGGACCGCTACTACACCAACGGTCTGCGGCTGGGCTGGACCTCGCCCGTCGGCGCGCCTCCCGCCGCTCTCTCCTGGCTCGACCGGCAGTTCGACTGGCTGCTCGGCGATGGTGCGTTCCGATGGTCCCTGTCGCTCGACCAGGCGATCTTCACGCCGGAGGACATCCGAAACCGGCGTCCCGATCCCCGCGACCGCCCCTATGCCGGCCACCTGTCCCTCACGCTCGGCCTGGAGCGGGCCACGGAGCGCGAACGCACCGTGCTGGCCTTCCAGCTCGGCCTGGTCGGCCCCGGCGCCGGCGGCGAGTTCATCCAGAACCGCTGGCACGACGTCATCAACAAGTACCACGCCGAGGGCTGGGACACACAGTTGCGCGACGAGCCGACCTTCGGCGTCCTGGCGGAACGCAACTGGCGGGTTTCCACGGGCCGTCTCGGCACCTTCGACACCGAGATCATCCCGGCCGCGACCCTGTCGCTCGGAACGGCCCATACCTATGCCGGCGGCGGGATCACCTTCCGCCTGGGCGACGCGCTCGATGCGGACTGGGGCCCGTCCCGCCTGCGGCCCTCCCTCGGGGACAGCGTGCCGGGACGGCCGAGACAGGCCTTAGGCTGGTATGTCTTCGGCGGTATCGGAGGGCGCGGCGTGGCGCGCAACCTGTTCCTCGACGGCAGCACCTGGCGCGACAGCGCCAGTGTCGATCGGCGGCCCGTGGTCGGCGAGATCGAGGCGGGACTGGCCGTCTTCTGGCGCGGCATGCGGCTGGCCTATACCCAGGTCTGGCAGTCGAAGGAGTTCAGCGAGCAGAAGGGGGGGCAGAGTTTCGGCGCGATCAGCCTGACCATTCCGTTCTAGGATACCGGTCGTAACGACCGGGGACTCCCTTCATGAAGGCCGGCGGTTTTCTTCCCGTCCTGCTGGGACTCGGGGCGGTTGTGCTGGTGCTCGCCGGGCTTTGGGCGGCGGCGTCCCTGATGGCGCCGCTGACCGTCGCCCTGTTCATCATCGCATCGGTCGTCCCGTGGCAGCGGCAGCTGGAACGCATCCTGCCGCGCCCGCTGGCGATGCTGCTGATGCTGCTGGCCATCGTGACCGTCGTGGGCGCTTTCGGCAGCCTCGCCGTCTGGGCCGTCAACCGCGCCGGTCACTGGCTGGTCGAGAACAGCGCCAGCATCCTGGCCCTCTACGCGGCGGCGACGGCCATGCTCGACGCCCAGGGGCTGGACACGGCCGCCGCCCTGGCCGGGCAGCTCGATGTCTCCATGATGCTGCGCACCGCGCGCAGCCTGGCGGCCTATCTGCAAGGCTTCATCAGCTTCATGATGCTGATGCTGATCTTCATCATCCTGGGCCTGCCGGAGGCGGGGCCGGTGGCGCGCCGGCTGGAGGCGCTGGGGCCGGAGGGCCATGGCGGCCGGGCGTTGCGCGTCGCCAGGTCGACCTCGCGGAAGTTCCAGCACTACCTGCTGGTCCGCACGGTGATGAGCCTGGCGACAGGCCTCTGTGTCTATGGCATCGCACTGCTGTTTCATCTGGAACTGGCCCTGGAATGGGGTGTGCTCGCCTTCGTGCTGAACTACCTCCCCTTCATCGGCCCCCTGGTCGCGACGATCCTGCCGGCGCTGCTCGCCGGGGTGCAGTTCGGGGCCCTGACGCCGGCGGTCGGTGTCATGCTCGTCATGATCCTCACGCAGAATCTCATCGGCACCTATGTGGAACCGCGCGTGGCGGGCAACGCGCTGGCGATCTCGCCCTTCCTCATTCTGCTGGCGGTCTTCTTCTGGAGCTTCCTGTGGGGCATTGCCGGCGCCTTCATCGGCGTGCCGATCGCCATCGCCATCATGGAAGCCTGTGGCGCCTATCCCCGTACCCGCTGGGTCGCGGCCCTGCTTTCCGCCGCATCCTCCGATCCGGTGCCGCGCCGGGCTTCCGGGGAATCATGAAGGGGCGGGCGCCATGCCCTGGCGCCCGCCCCCTGACCGATGTGTCTGACGAAGACGGGCGCTACCGGACCGCCTCGGGATCCGGCGGGATGTTGCCCGGACGATAGTTGGGCAGGCCGCCGGAGGGGATGATGGCGATGAGCGCCAGGCCGGCCATGATCAGCAGGCCGATCTTGAGGGCCCGCAACCGGGCCTCGGTGTTGATCCGCACCGCCTCGGCCACCTGCTCGGGCGAGGCCGTCGTGTTGCTGAGCACGGCCTGCAGGCGGTCGTTGCTGACGAAGTTGATGTTGTCGAGATTGACCTGGGCGCGCAGCTCCTCGGTCAGCACCGGGCTGGCCGTGACCCTGCCGAGGACGGCGCTGCTCAACAGGCCGACCACGAGCGCCCCGGCGACGGCGGTGCCCACGGCGGAAGCCAGGTTCTGCGTGGTGCCCCGCAGCGAGCCGACATCGCTGGCCAGTTCCTTGGGCGAGGCGGTGACCAGCACGTTGAACAGCAGGGTGACAAGCGCGCCCTGGCCGATGCCGAAGAGGATCAGCCCGAGCAGGACAGGCCACTCGTTCCAGTCGTTGCGCACGACGAAGGCCAGCCAGAGCAGGGCCACGGTGCAGATGACGAAGCTGCACCGCGCGATCAGCCGCGGCGTCATCTTGTCGTAGAGATTGACGACCAGCATGGCGGTGAAGAAGACGGTCAGGTTGAAGGGCATCATGGCCACGGCCGTGGCGATCGGCGATCGGCCCTGCACGATCTGGATATAGAGCGGCACCAGGAAGTTCAGTGCCGCCTCCAGCGCCACGACGACGAACAGGGCATAGACCGCGGAGCGCTCCTTCGGCGAATCCACGACCTCCAGCGCCAGCAGGGGCGTCCGTCCCTGCGCCCTGGCGCGGTGCGTCCAGGCCAGGAAGGCCTGGCCCAGCACGATGCCGAGGATGATCAGCACCGGCGCGGGGGACAGGCCCAGGAGGTCGAACGGCGCCCCCGGCCGCGCCCATCCGAGGCCCCAGCGGTTCAGGTTGTTGAAGCCGAAGCTGATGCAGATGATGGCGGCGGCCGCGAGCACGACGCCCAGCAGGTCGATCCGGACATCGGGATGCGGGGTCGAGGGCTTGAGGCGCAGGCTGGCGGCGAAGGCGATGGCGGAGGCCACGATCAGGATGCCGAAGGAGGGCCGCCAGCCGATATGGGTGCCGAGAACGCCGCCGATCACGAAGGCCAGCACCCCCGCGGCGGCGCGGGCCGAACCCAGCGCGCCCACCGCCGTGGCCTGCTGGCGCCCGCGGTAGTTCTCGGCGATCAGCGCGACCAGGCAGGGAACGATCACGGCGGCCGAAAGGCCGCACAGGGCCTGCGCCGTGATCATCAGCGTCGCGGTCGGCGTGAGCGTCATCAGCACCTGTGCCGCGAGGAAAGCGAGGATGGCGCCACGGAAGACGCGGGACGGGCCGAAGCGCTGGGAAAGCTTCGCGCCCAGCATGACGAAGCCCGCGACCAGCATGCCGTACATCACGATGCCGGTGGCCACCGTGGTCGGCGGCACATCGAAGCTGGCCACCATGCCGCCCAGCGCCACGGGAAGAGAGGCCACGTTGAACGACATGATCATCTGGCCGAGCACGATGGCCATGAGGGGAACCCAGCTCTCGCGGCTCTCCGCGTCCTGGCCTGTCACATCGGCGTCGAGCGCCATGGCGTTCTCCAGTTCATGCTTGCCGAAAGAATCGGAATGGCCTCAGGCCGGCTTGGACACCAGCAGGTCTAGGCCGAGGCGATGCGACAGGAACCGCGCCACCTGCTGGCCCTTGACGCTGTTGCCCGCCTTGTCCAGCCGTGGCGCATAGGTGCCGAGGCCGCCTTTCCCGGGGGAGACGGTGACGATGCCGCCGCCGATGCCGCTCTTGCCCGGAAGGCCGATCTCGTAGAGCCAGTCTCCGGAGGTTTCGTAGAGCCCGGCGGTGATCATGACGGCCAGGGTGTAGTGGCAGACCTCCGGGCTGACGATCTGCTCGCCGGTCACCGGATTGACGCCGCCATCGGCCAGCGTGGCGCCCATGATCGCCAGATCCCGCGCGGTGACCTGAAGCGAGCACTGGCGGGTGTAGAGATCGGTCGCCTCGGCCGGGTCGGAGTAGATGGCGCCCATCCCCTGCAGCGCATTGGCGATGCCGCGGTTGCGGAAATTGGTCTCGCTGGCGCAGCGGTAGGTTTCCTCATCCAGCTCCAGCTGCCGGCCGGCGAAGCGGCTCAGGCCCTGATGAATGAAGCTCCACTTCTCCGCCTCCGACCGGCCGGGAACCAGGCTCGTCGTCGCGATGGCGCCGGGATTGACCATCGGATTCGTCTTGCCGTCGCGGCTGAACTCGATGGCCGCCAGCGAATTGAAGGGGCGGCCGGTGCCGTTCACGCCGAGCTTCTCGCGTGCGGCCTGCGGGCCCAGGAGCTGACAGACCAGCGCGAAGAGAAACGGCTTGGAGACGCTCATGATCGTGAATGGCGTCTCGACATCCCCGACGGCGGCGATCCCGCCGTCATTCGCCACGATGCAGATGCCGAACTGCTGAGGCGGCACCCGCGCCAGGGCGGGATAGACGGTGGAAACCTCGCCCTCCTCGGAGTCCTTGAAGCGGTTGTAGGCCTCGTCGATCAGGCGTTTGACCGGCTCCTCGTCGGGAAGCTGGCCGGTCGAGACGTAATCATAGCCTTCATCCTCGGAAGGCTGGGGAAATGGGGACACCTCCATGGCGGACCTACTCCTCCCGATACCGACATCGTTGTTCTTCTGTTGAGTGGGCGTCGTCGAAGCCCGGGCATACCGGAGCGCATACCTTCACCTCTGCAGTGAGGCTGCGCCTCCGAAAGGGTGTCGTCAATTTGCATGTCAACGTCCGCCACGCGCCCGGGGATGACAAATTGGTGTGGTCAATCCTCCTTGGCGCGGGCTTTCGGGAGCCACCGTGGGGCAGGTCCGGCATGCTGACGGACCCCTGCGGTGGCCCGGCCCGTTGCGAGCCCGCAGCGGCCGTGACAGATGTGCGAGTGTTGGAGACGTCGCTGATGCAAACTGTAATCCTTCCCCGTGACAGCTACAGCTATGGAACGCCGCTGGCCATTCTGGCGGCCCTGCTGTCGCTGAGCGGGCCGGCGATGGCGCAGGCGCCGGCAGTGAGCGTCACGCCCGTGGCGGTCGAGGACGTCGCGCCGGGGGCTCGTTTCGTCGGACGCGTGGAGGCGATCAACGCGGTCGACATCCGCTCTCGCGTCGAAGGCTTTGTCGAGGCGCGCGGCTTCCGCGAAGGGCAGTTCGTCGAGCAGGGTCAGGACCTCTTCCGGATCGAGAGCGCGGGCTACGAGGCCGCCCTCTCCGCCGCGCGGGCCAGCCTGGCGGGCGGGGAGGCCGATCTGCGGGATGCCGAGGGGCGCTTCGAGCGCAGCCAGCAGCTCCGCCGGACGCAGGCGGCCTCCCAGGCGGCGCTGGAGGAAGCCCTGGCCGCGCGGGACCGCGGCCGCGCCAACGTCATGGCGGCGGAAGCCAACCTGCGGCAGGCCGAACTCAATCTCAGCTACACCACCATCCGCGCGCCGCTGGCGGGGCGGATCGGGCATACCACCGTCGCGGTGGGCAGTCTCGTCTCGCCCTCATCGGGGGTGCTCGCCCGCATCGTGCAGGTCGATCCGATCCGCGTCGTCTTCTCGGTGAGCGACCAGAGCCTTCTGGAGTTCCGCGGCGGCGCCACGGCCGGGCCGGCGGAGACCTTCGTGCCGACGCTGACCCTGTCCTCCGGCCAGACCTATCCCGGCGCCGGCGAGATCGACTTCATCGGCAACGAGGTCGATCCCCGGACCGGTACGGTGCCGGTGCGCGTCCGCTTCGCGAACCCGGACGGCCTCCTGGTCCCCGGACAGTTCGTCACCGTGGCCGTGCATCCGGATGCGCCCCGCCAGCGCCCCGTCGTGCCGCTGGGCGCGGTGCAGCTGGACCGGGAAGGGCGCTTCGTGCTCCTTGCCGATGACAGCGACAAGGTCGTGCTGCGGCGCATCCGGACAGGCGCGCAGCTCGATCAGAACTGGATCGTCGAGGAAGGGCTGAAGGGCGGCGAGCGGCTGATCGTCCAGGGCCTGCAGAATGCGCGGCCCGGCGCCGCCGTGACCGTCGTGCCCGTGGCCGGCGCGCCCGCCCGCCCATGATCGCCGCGCTCTTCGTCCGGCGGCCCCGCTTCGCGATGGTGATCGCGGTGGTCACCACGCTGGCCGGACTGCTGGCCCTCAGCATGATTCCCGTCGCGCAGTTCCCGCCGATCACGCCGCCGGAGGTCCAGGTCAGCGCCAGCTATCCCGGTGCCAGCGCCGAGGTGCTGATGAACAGCGTCGGCGCGCCGATCGAGGAGCAGGTCAACGGCGTGGATGACATGATGTACATGTCCTCCTCCGCCGGCAACAACGGCAGCTATTCGCTGACCGTCACCTTCCGCGTCGGCACCGATCCGGCCATGGCGCAGGTGAATGTGCAGAACCGTGTGGCGCTGGCGACGGCGCGGCTGCCGCCGGCCGTGACGCAGACAGGCGTGTCCGTCCGCGCCCGCTCCACCAGCATGCTGATGGGCGTGTCGCTCTACTCGCCGGGCGGTACGCGCGACGAGATCTTCATCAGCAACTACGCCTCGGTCAATCTGCGCGACGCCCTCGCCCGGATTCCGGGCGTCGGGGATGTCGGCGTCTTCGGCCCGGTCTACAGCATGCGGGTCTGGATGAACCCCGATCGCATGCAGGCCCTGGGTATCACGGCGGCCGATATCACGGAGGCCATCCGCGCGCACAACGCGCAGGCCTCGGCGGGGCTGATCGGCGCGCCGCCCGCGCCCGCCGGGCAGGAGCTGCAGATGGCGGTGATGGCGCGCGGGCGCCTGGAGACGGCGGAGGAGTTCGGCGACATCGTCCTGCGCACGAATGCCGATGGCGCGATCGTCAGCCTTCGCGACGTGGCCCGCCTCGAGCTCGGCGCGCAGTCCTATGACATCGGATCGCGCTTCAACGGCCAGCCAAGCGCGACCCTCGTCATCTATGCCGCGCCGGAGGCCAACGCCCTGAACGTCGCCTCCGCCGTCCGGTCGGAGCTGGCGCGCGCCGCACCGCAGTTTCCGGAGGACCTCGCGCAGACGGTCGTCTTCGACACCACGGCCTTCGTCAGCGAGACGATCCGCGAGATCGCCATCACGCTCGGCATCACCTTCCTGCTGGTCGTCCTGGTCACCTATGTCTTCCTGCAGGATTGGCGCGCCACACTGATCCCGATGCTGACGATCCCGGTCTCGCTGCTCGGCGGATTTGTCATCCTCTACGCGCTGGGCTATTCGGCGAACACCGTCACCCTCTTCGCCATCGTGCTGGCCATCAGCCTGGTCGTCGATGATGCCATCATCGTCGTCGAGGGTGTGCAGCGCGCCATGCAGGAGCAGGGCCTCGCCGTCGTCGAGGCCACCCTGGAGACGATGCGCCAGGTCACCGGGCCCATTGTCGTGACGACCCTGGTGCTCGGCGCCCTGTTCCTGCCGATCGGCTTCATCTCCGGCGTCACCGGGCAGCTCTACGGACAGTTCGCCGTGACGATCATGGCGACCATCACGCTCTCGACCGTCAACGCGCTGACCCTGAGCCCCGCCCTCTGCGTGCTCCTCCTGCGGCGGCCGGCCGGCCCGCGGGGCGGGGTCTTCGCCCTTCTCGAGCGGGTCATCGGGCGGTCGCGGCGGGGCTACCTGGCCCTGCTCGGCCGTCTGGCGCGGCGGCTGGTGCTGGCGGGCGGCATCATGGTGGCGGTCCTGGCCGGCGTGACCGGCCTGTTCCGCACGCTGCCGACGGGCTTCATCCCCTCCGAGGATCTCGGATACATCTTCGTGAATGTGCAGTTGCCGAGCGCCGCCTCGCTCGAGAGGACGCAGGCCGCGCTGGACGAGGTGGTGCGGATCGTGCGCGCGACGCCGGGCATCGACAATGTCATCGGCGTCGCGGGTGCCAGCCTTCTCGGCGGCGGCGGCTCCGATTCCGGCATGGTCATCGCGGCGCTCAGGCCCTGGCGCGAGCGCCGCGATGCGAGCGGGCGTCTCGACCATGTGCTGGCCCACCTGCGGGCCCGCTTCGCCACCGTGACGGCGGGGGCGGTCGTCGCCTTCGTGCCACCGGCCATTCCGGGGCTCGGCGCCACGGGCGGGTTCGACCTCCGCCTCCAGGCCCGCGGCGGACAGAGCCAGGAGGAACTGGCGGAGGCGATGCGGGGCCTGATCGTCCGGGCGAACCAGGCCCCGGACCTGACCGCCGTATTCAGCACCTTCCGGGCCGACACGCCGCAGGTCCATCTGCAGATCGACCGCCACCGCGCGGAGTTGCTGGGCGTGACCCCGGGCGCGATCTTCCAGACGCTGCAGGCGCACCTCGGCTCCGCCTATGTGGACGACTTCAACATCCTCTCGCGCGTGTTCCAGGTCCGCATCCAGGACGAGGCGGGCTTCCGCAGCCAGGCGGCCGATATCGGGCGCCTGCATGTGCGCGCCAGCTCGGGCGAGCTGGTGCCGCTCCGTGCCCTGGTGACGACCCGCGCCACCCTCGGGCCGAGCGTCATCAACCGCTACAATCTTTTCCCCGCCGTCGCCATCAACGGGCAGGCCGCGGACGGCGCCAGCAGCGGCGCCGCGCTGGACCGCATGGAGGCATTGGCGCTGGAGAGCCTGCCGGAGGGCTTCGGCTTCGAATGGACCGGCCTCGCCCTGCAGGAACGGCAGGCCGGGGCGGAGACGATGATGATCATTCTTGTCGGCATCGTCTTCACCTACCTCTTCCTGGTCGCTCAGTATGAGAGCTGGAGCGTTCCCCTGGCGGTCATGCTGTCCGTGGCGCTGGCGGTGCTGGGCGCCCTCGCCAGCCTGGCCCTGGCGGGAATGCCGATCGACGTCTACTCGCAGATCGGCCTGCTTCTGCTGATCGGACTGGCCGCGAAGAACGCGATCCTCATCGTCGAATTCGCCAAGACCCGGCGGGAGCAGGGCATGAGCACGCTGGAGGCGGCGATCGACGCGACGCGGCAGCGTTTCCGCCCGCTGGTCATGACCGCCTTCAGCTCGGTCCTCGGTGTCGTTCCGCTGGTCATCGCGAGCGGGGCGGGGGCCGAGAGCCGGCGCTCGATCGGCATGACCCTCTTCGGCGGCCTGCTGATCGGAACCCTGCTCGGCCTGCTGATGATCCCGGTGCTCTATGTCATCGTCCAGACCGTCCGGGAAAGGCTCAAGGCGCGGTTCCTCGCCGCGCCCGGGGCGGAGCGGGGATAGGGACGGCGGCGCGGTCTTCCCGCCCCTGTTCCGTGCCATCCGCGGGCAGCCGGGCGGAGCGGCCCCGGATCAGCGCGCCCTGTAGAAGGACGCGCTCGCGCGGCAGGGCGGCGTCACCGATGCGGGCGGCAAGCAGATCCAGCCCCCGCGCGACCATGGCCTGCAGCGGCTGGGCCACAGTGGTCAGGCGATAGGGAGGCTGGCGGGCGGGTCCGATGCCGTCCATGCCGACCACCGAGATGTCGCCGGGCGCCGCGACGCCGGCTTCCCACAGGGCGTCCATGCCTCCCATGGCCAGGATGTCGCTGACTCAGAAGACGGCGTCCGGGCGCCGCGCGGGCGCCAGGGCGGCCAGGGCGGTGCCCGCGGCGAAGCCGGCGGCGTGGCTGGCGCCGCGAGGGCGATACGCGCGGCCTGGCACGCTGCAGGACCTCGCCGGAATGAACACGCTGATGGGCTTCGAGGAAGTCCGGGACTTCGACCGCCGCTGGGCCCGCCCCGCCTCCGGCACGACGGAGTAGCCTGACCGGACCCTGTGGTCCCCGACATCACGAGGAACGTCCATGACAACAAGAAACACGCTTACCCGCCGCGGGTTCGGCGGGATCGCGGCCGGCCTGGCGCTGGCGCCCGCTCTCGCGCGGCCGGGGTGGTGCCGGGCCTCGCCAATGCCGGGGCGGTGCTGGAGAACTGGCTGGCCAATTTCGACTACATGCGGCGGAACACCGACTGGGGCATGCTGGTCTATACCTTCCACCCCTATGTCAGCGGCCGGGGCCACCGCATGATAATGATGGAGCGGCTGATCGACGGCCTGGCGGCGCGGGGCGCCGAGTTCCTGACGCTGGACGAGGTGCAGCAGGCGTTCCGCGCCCGGCGCGCGCCGGGCGGCGGGGGTTGAGGCGGGAGGGCGCCATGGCCTAGGCTCTCGGCACAGGCCTTCCGGGACGTCCCTCGCGCCCGGCCGGGCGGCTTCTTCCCGACCGGCGGCCCCGCGCCGGCCTGGAGGAGGCCGCGCGGCCCTCCGCCGCGCCGGACCGCGCGGAGGGCCTGGGCGGCGGCCGGGCCGGGGACAGGACGCCCGACCCTGGCCGGTGGAGAGAGACAGGGATCCGATCGTACGGCGCATGTCCGGCTTGCACGATCCAGCGAAGGGCTGATCATGAACTACGTTCCGAAGAGCAACGACATCGCCGGGCTGATCGAGGCCGACCGCGCGCATGTCTGGCATCATCTCTCCCAGCACAAGCAGTACGAGACCGTCGACCCGCAGCTGATGGTCGAGGGCAAGGGCATGCGGATCTGGGATGCCACCGGCAAGGAGTATCTCGACGCCACCTCGGGCGGCGTCTGGACGGTGAATGTCGGCTACGGCCGCGAATCCATCGCCGATGTGGTGCGCGAGCAGCTGGTGACGCTGAACTACTTCGCCGGCGCCAAGGGCAGCGCGCCGGGCGCCGCCTTCGCCAAGCGGCTGATCGAGAAGATGCCGGGCATGACCCGCGTCTACTACTCGAACTCCGGCTCCGAGGCGAACGAGAAGGCCTTCAAGATGGTGCGGCAGATCGCCGCGCGCCATCATGGCGGCAGGAAGTGGAAGATCCTCTACCGCGAGCGCGACTACCACGGCACCACCTTCGGCGCCCTCGCCGCCTGCGGCCAGCCGCAGCGCAACGCCGATTACGGCCCCTACCCGGAGGGCTTCGTCGAGGTGCCGCACTGCCTCGAATACCGCAGCCAGTATCCGGACGCCGAGGATTACGGCATCGCCGCCGCCGATGCGATCGAGGCGGTGATCCTGCGCGAGGGGCCGGAGACGGTGGGCGCGATCTGCCTGGAGCCGATCACCGCCGGCGGCGGCGTCATCGTGCCGCCGGCCAGCTACTGGCCGCGCGTGCAGGAGATCTGCCGCAAGTACGACGTGCTGCTGCATATCGACGAGGTGGTCTGCGGTCTCGGCCGCACCGGCAAGTGGTTCGGCTACCAGCAGTTCGGCATCGAGCCGGATTTCGTGACCATGGCCAAGGGCGTGGCCTCGGGCTACGCGGCGATCTCCTGCACGGTGACGACCGAGAAGGTCTTCAACCTGTTCAAGGACAACCCCGCCGACCCGATGAGCTACTTCCGCGACATCTCCACCTTCGGCGGCTGCCTGGCCGGCCCGGCGGCGGCGCTCGAGAACATCCGCATCATCGAGGATGAGGGTCTGCTCGAGAACACCCAACGGATGGGCGCGCGGCTGCGCGACAACCTTCTGGCGCTGCAGGAGAAGCATGCCGTCATCGGCGAGGTGCGCGGCCTGGGCCTGTTCCAGGGCGCGGAGCTGGTGGCCGACCGAGCGACGAAGGAGCCGCTGGCCGAGGCCAAGGTGCAGGCCGTCGTGGCGAAGTGCATGGAGCTCGGCGTCATCATCGGCGCCACCAACCGCTCCCTGCCCGGGCTGAACAACACCCTGACGCTGAGCCCCGCGCTGATCGCCACCGAGGCGGAGATCGACCGCATCACCGAGGTCATCGGGCAGGCGCTGACCGCCGTCACCGGCTGAGGCGGCCCGCCGGCCACGGTCCCGGCCGGGACCGTGGCCGGGCGGCGTCAGGCCAGGTGCGCCTCCGGCCCGAGCAGGGATTCCCGCATCCGCGCCTGCAGCAGGGCGCCTTCGCGGGGCGGCAGCACCAGCGGAAGCGCTTCCGCGTTGATCTTCACCTGGGCGAAGAGCGGGCCGTCGCAGCGGTGGACCGCGTCGCGCAGGGCCGCGATATCGTCCATCGCCTCGACCCGGCTGGCCTGCGGGAAGCCGGCGGCGCGGGCGATCCCCGCCAGGTCCACGCCGGCGCCGGTATGGGTCGGCTGCATGCCGGTCTCGCCGTAGTGCTCGTTGTCCAGCACGACCACGGAGAGATTGGCGGGGCGGGCCACGGCGATGGTGGCTAGGGCGCCGAGGCTCATCAGCATCTCGCCGTCGCCGGTGATCACCAGCACCGGCACCTTCGGCTGCGCCAGGGCCAGGCCGAGGCCGATCATCGCCGCCCCGCCCATGCCGCCCCAGAGCGGCAGGTTGCGCGGGTGGTCGCCCGCCGCGGTGATGTCCCAGGCCGGCGCGCCGAGCCCGGCCACCACCAGCAATTCGCCCCGGTCGGCCAGCAGCGCCGGGACGACCTCGCGCCGGCGCAGCGTGCCGGAGGATGCGGTCTCGCTCATGGCGTCACTCCTTGCCGAAGGTCTTGGCGCCCAGCACGCGCTGGCCGATCAGCGTCGCCGTGGGGCGGAAGGTGTTGAAGGCCATGCGCAGCGTGGCATCCGCGGTGGGCGCGATGTCGGCGGCGTGGTCGGCGCGGCACACCAGCGTCCCCATGGCCTCCAGCACGGCCTGCGTGGCCTGGCCCATGGGCATCTGCGCCGGGTTGAACTCGCCGAAATCGCCGCGCATCGTCACCAGCATCGGCATGGGCGTGCGGTGCAGGATGCCGAGCGACAGCATGTTGACGCAGTTGCCGACGCCCGAGCTCTGCATCAGCAGCACGCTCCTCTCGCCGCCGAGCCAGGCGCCGAGCATCAGCGCGATGCCTTCTTCCTCGGTGGTCAGCGAGACGGCCCGGATCGCGGGATCGGCCTGGCAGCGGCGGATCAGGCGTGAGTGTCCGGCATCCGGGACATAGGCGACCTGGCGGACCTTGTGGGCCCTGAGCAGTTCGAACAATTCGTCCGGCCAGGTGTCGGCCGGCGCCGGCGCCACGTCCATGGCTGTGTCGTTCACGCGTTTTCCTCCTGCGAAAAGAGCGAATGCTCCTGCCTTGTCCCGGCCGCTGTCCGCTCCTGAGCGGAGACGAGGGTCGAGGAAGCGGCAGCCGCTGTCAATCGGGCGAGGCGCCGCCGATGCGGGCATGGATCTTGCTTCCGGTCCCGGCGTGTCCTTTCGCCGAACAGGAGGCTTGCCGATGCCCCGCTTCACCCGCCGCCATGTCCTGGCCGCATCCTCCGGTATGGCGCTCGGCCTGGCGGCCCCCTCCGTCGTGCGCGCGCAGCCGCGGGAGATCTTCGTCGGCGGCCCTGCCTCGCCCGGCCTGACCGACATGCTGTTCCCGCTGATCGAGCGCAAGCACGGCTTCAAGATCCTGTTCGAGGGCAGCAACTCCCTCATCAACCTGGAGAAGATCCGCGCCAACAAGGCGCGCCCGACCATGACGGTGACGATGATGGACGATCCGGTCCTCATCCTCGCCGAGCGGGAGAAGGTGATCGCCCCGCTGAAGGGCGCCAATATTCCCAACCTCGCGGATGTGCGGGCGGACGCGAAGCCGCGCGACGCGATGTGGGTGAACTGGTGCCAGCCTGCCTCCTCGATTGCCTACAACACGGACAGCGTGAGGCCTGGCCCGGCCTCCTACGCCGAGGCCTGGGACAGCAGGCACCGCGACAAGGTCATCCTGATCTCCATGCGCATCACCCAGGCGGTGGTGCCGCTCCTGGCGGCGGCGCATCTGGCCACCGGCAAGCCGCTCGCCGAATGCCTGAAGGAGGCGGATGCGGGGTTCGAGAAGCTGAAGGAACTGAAGCCCAACGTGCTGCAGGTGACGAGCAACGCGCCGCAGGCGCAACAGCTCCTGGAAACCGGCGAGATCGACTTCTTTCTCAGCCCCGACACGCGCACGGTGCTGTTCCGCAAGGCCCAGGGCGCGCCGGTCGACCAGGCGCAGCCGAAGGAGGGGATGGTCGCCATGCCGGCCGGCGCCGCGCTGGTCGCCAATGGCCCGAACCCCGAACTGGGGATGACCTTCATCAACGAGCTGCTGGACCCCGAGACCCAGGCGCTGATCGCCAAGACCTTCTACTCCAACCCGACCAACACCAAGACGGTGAAGCCGGCCGGGCTCGACCTGCCGGAGCTGGCGGTGCTGGACTGGGAGTACTTCGCCGACAACCGCAACCGCTGGATCGAGCGCTTCGAGCGCGAGATCTCGGGCGGCTGATGCTGATCGGCACGAGGCCCGGCGCCGCCGCGCCGGGCGGCCTCACCGCGCCCGCCCATCTCCGCGTCGCGGGTCTGGGCAAGCGCTTCGGCGCGGCCAGCGTGCTGGACGACCTCTCGCTGACCGTCGCGCGGGGCGAGTTCGTCTCGCTGCTCGGGCCCTCGGGCTGCGGCAAGACCACGCTGCTGCGCCTGATCGCCGGGCTGATGCGCCCCGACCGCGGCAGCATCGTGGTGGGCGGCGCCGAGATCACCCGCCTCCCGGCGCACCGGCGCAACATCGGCGTGGTGTTCCAGAACTACGCGCTGTTCCCGCATCTGACCGTGGCGGAGAACCTGGCCTTCGGCCTGCGTGCCCAGGGCGTGCCGCGCCGCGAGCAGGCGGCGCGCGTCGAGGAGGCGCTGGCGCTGGTCCGCATGGGCGAGCATGCCGGCAAGCCGGTGACGGCGCTCTCGGGCGGCCAGCAGCAGCGCGTCGCGGTGGCGCGCGCGCTGGTGGTGCGCCCCTCGCTGCTGCTGCTGGACGAGCCCTTCTCGGCGCTGGACCGCAAGCTGCGCGACACGATGCAGGTCGAGCTCAAGGGGCTGCTGCGCGAGGTCGGCATCACCGCCATCTTCGTCACCCATGACCAGGAGGAGGCGCTGGTCGTCAGCGACCGCATCGCGGTGATGAACGCCGGCCGCATCGAGCAGCTGGCCGATCCGGCGACGCTCTACCGGCAGCCGGCCACGCTCTATGTGCTGGACTTCGTCGGCCGCTCCACGCGCCTTGCCGGACGAGTGGCGGAGAGCCGGGGCGGTGGGCTGGTGGTGGAGACGGCGCTGGGCCGGCTGCGCGCCCGGGGCAGCTACCTGCCCGGCTCGCCGGTGGTGGCGGCCATCCGGCCGGAGGCGATCCTGCTGGACCCGGCGGCGGAGGAGGGGCTGGCGGCGCGCATCGCCGATGTCAGCTTCCTCGGCTCCCGCGTGCAGCTGCACCTGGATCTGCCGGCGGGCGGGCCGGATCGCGGCATGGTCGAGCTGGCCCGCCTGCCGGAGGGCCTAGCACCCGGCCGCCCGGTGCGGCTGGCCTTCCCGGAGGCCGAGGTCATGGTCTTTCCCGCGCCATGAGCACCACCGCGCCGACGGTCCTGGCACCGGCCGCCGCACCCGCCGCGCGGCCGGCGATCGACCCGCTGGCCCTGCTGGCGCTGCCGGCCGTGGCCTTCATGGTCACGGTCTTCGCGCTGCCGGTGCTGCTGCTGCTCATCACCTCATTGCGTTCGGAGGCGGGCTTCAGCCTTGACGGCTATGCCCGGCTGCTGGGCGATCCCTATTACCTCCGGGTGATCGGACGCTCGCTCTGGCTGGGGCTCGCGACGACGCTCGGCGCCGCGCTGATCGGCTATCCCGCCGCCTTCGCCCTGGCGCGGGCGCGCGGCTACTGGCAGGTGGCGCTCTTCGCCCTGGTCTTCCTGCCGATGACCGTCAGCGTCATCGTCAAGTCCTTCGGCTGGGCCATCATGCTGCGGCGCGACGGCATCGTGAACTGGGCGCTGCTCTCGGCGGGATGGATCGAGCGGCCGCTGCGCCTGCTCTTCACCGAGGAGACGCTCTACATCGGCATGATCAACGTCTTCCTGCCGTTCATGCTGCTGCCGGTCTATTCCGGCGTGCGGATGATGGACAGCCGGCTGCCGGAGGCCGCGGCGACGCTCGGCGCCGGGCCGGTCTTCCGCTTCCTGCACGTGATCCTGCCGCTCAGCCTGCCGGGCCTGGTCGCCGGCGCGACGCTGGTCTTCTCGCTCGCGGTGGCGGCCTATGTGACGCCGCAGCTGCTGATCGGCGAGCGCTACATGACGATGTCGATGGTCATGGCCAAGGCCTTCCTGAACCTGCGCGACTGGCAGCTGGGCGCGGCCATGGCCGCCGTGCTGCTGGCGGTGGCGGTGGCGGTGGTGGTGGGCGCCGCGCTGCTGCAGCGCCGCCTGGCCCGGCGATGAGGAGGGACGGATGATCGAACGGATGGGACGCGGCTTCTGCGCCGCCATGCTGGCGCTGGCCATCCTCTTCCTGCTGCTGCCGATCCTGGTGGTGATTCCGGTCTCCTTCACCGACACCGCGGTGTTCCGCTTCCCGCCGACCGGCTTCTCCTTCCGCTGGTACGCGCGGGTCCTGGAGATCGATGCGCTGCTTGGGGCGCTCTGGCTCTCGGCCAGCATCGCCGCCCTCTCGACCGTTATCTCCCTCGTCCTCGGCACGCTCTGCGCCGTGGCGCTGGTGCGCGGGCAGGTGCCCTGGGGGCAGGCGGTGGCGACCTTCATGATCTCGCCGCTGATGCTGCCGGGCCTCGTGCTCGGCATCGCCCTGTTGCAGGCGGCGCGCGAGATCGGCCTGCGGGATGCCTGGTGGTCGCTGCTCCTGGCGCATGTGGTCATCACCATGCCCTTCGTCATGCGCACCGTGCTGGCGAGCCTCTCGCTCTTCGACTTCACGCTGGTCGACGCGGCGCGGACGCTCGGCTGCTCCTATCCGATCGCCCTCTGGCGCGTGCTGGTGCCGGCCATCCTGCCGGGCTTTCTCAGCGGGGCGCTCTTCGCCTTCTTCGCCTCCTTCGACAACTACCCGATCTCGATGTTCCTGGTGGATGTCCGCACCAAGACCCTGCCCATCCAGTTGCTGAACCAGCTCGAGGTGTCGCCCGATCCGACACTCGCGGCGGTTTCGGTCCTGCTGATCGGGCTGACGGTGCTGATGCTGCTGTTCTGCGACCGGCTGGTCGGGCTGCGGCGGATGGCGGCGCTGTAGCGGTGCCATCCGCCGGCGGGGCAGGTCGCCTTCCCGTCAGGCCGGCACGCCATCGACCGGGTTGAACGGCCCGGGGAAGACGCCGCGCGGCGCGATCAGCGGATAGGGGCCGCGGGCGAGGAAGCGGCCGCCGCCCGGCGCGGTGGCGATCTCGCCCCCGTCACAGACGACGGTGCCGCGCACCAGGGTCGTCACCGGCCAGCCCTTCACCGCCATGCCTTCATAGGGCGTGTAGTCGCTGCCGTGATGCAGCAGGCTGTTGGTGATGGTGACCTCCTTCTCGGGGTCCCAGATCGTCAGATCGGCATCCGCGCCGACGGCGATGGTGCCCTTGCGCGGATGCAGGCCGAAGAGCTTGGCCGGATTGGTGGCGGTGATGGCGACGAAGGTCTGCAGGTCGATCCGCCCCTTCGAGACCCCTTCGGAGAACAGCACCGGCAGCCGGGTCGCCAGGCCGGGCAGGCCGTTCGGCACCTTGGTGAAGGGCGCGTCCTCGCCATAGGCCTTCTTGCCGTCCGGCCCCTCGTAGCGGCTGGGCGCGTGGTCGGAGGAGACATTGCCGATCACGCCGGCGCGGATCGCGGCCCAGAGCGCCTCCTGGTCCGCCGTCGTCCGCGCGGCGGGGCTGAAGATGAACTTCGCGCCCTCGAAGCCCGGGCGGTCCATGTCCGCTGTCGTCAGCGTCAGGTATTGCGGGCATGTCTCGGCCCAGACCTTCAGCCCGCGCGCCTGGCCGCGCGCCACCTCCTCGGCCGATTCCGCGCCGGAGACGTGAAAGACCTGGATCGGCGTGTCCAGCGCCTCGGCCATGGCGATGATGCGGTGGGTGCACTCGCGCTCCACCACCATGGGCTTGACCCAGCCATGGTACTTCGGCGCGGTCAGCCCGGCGGCGAGCAGCGCGTCGCGGTAGAATTCGATCAGGTCGTTGTGCTCGGCGTGCACGCAGACCAGCGCGCCGAGGCGGCGCGCGGCGGCGAGGACGCGCAGCGCCTCCGCATCCGTCACCTTCGCGCCCTCGTAGGTGAGGAAGATCTTGAGCGAGCGGTGCCCCGCCTCGACCAGCGGCGGCAGCTCCCGCTCCAGCAGCTCCGGCGTCGGGTCGCTGAGGATCAGGTGGAAGGAGTAGTCGACGCGCGAGGCCTTCGCGAGCTCGTGGTAGGCGGCGACCTTGTCCGCCAGCGTGCCGCCGCGCGGCTGCCGCGCGAAGCAGATCACCGTCGTCGTGCCGCCGGCGGCGGCCGAGGCGGAGGCGGTGTCGAAACTGTCGGCGTTGCGGGCCGGGCCTTTCGCGGGCTCCTCGATATGCGTGTGCGTGTCCACGCCGCCCGGCAGGACCAGCCGGCCGGAGGCGTCGATCTCGCGCCGGCCGGCCGGCAGGTCGCGGCCCAGCGCGACCACGACGCCGTCGACAATGCCTATATCACAGGCGACCGTGTCGCTCGCCGTGACCACCGTGCCGTTGCGGACCACGCAATCGAAGGATGCCATCTGCCGTTCTCTCCTCGGTTCTGCCGTCACATGCTGCCCGGAAGCCGCCATGTCGCAAGCGGCCACGCTGCAAGCGGCATGCCGGGGCGCCGGCGCCCGGGCGGGTGGGGCGGTCTCAGCCCGCCCCGTGCCGGGCGATGGTGCGCCGTGCCATCTCCACCGCGCCCGCGCGCGAGCGGGCGGCGGCGACGAAGCGGCGCAGATGCACGAAGACGGCGTCCGGCACGCCGGAGGCCGCGGCCAGGGCGGCGTCCTGCAGCCCGGCCCAGTCCTGCGGCAGCGGCAGGCGCTGGGCGAAGGAGCCGGGCTCGGGTGGCATGGCATCGACCATCCAGTTGCCGTTCGGCACCGGGTAGACGGCGAAGAGCACCGGCAGGTCATGGGCGAAGACGGCGCCCTTCCAGGGCATGCCGCGATCCAGCTCCAGGATGCGCGGATCGGCCGAGGCGGCATGCGCCGCCGCCACCAGGGCGTCGGCCGCCAGCCGGGCGCGCAGCACGGCGACGCGGCGGCGCAGCACCTGCTCCACCAGGGCGACGGCATCCAGGAAGGCGGCATCCTCCGCCGCCTGGCGGCCCTCGGCGGGAACGTCCCAGGGCAGGTTGCAGTCACCCACCAGGGAGGCGAGGTCGAGCGGCTCGCGGCTGCCGGCCACTCCATTGTCGATCTCGTCGATCCGGCGCACCAGGCTGCGGTCCAGCTCGGCGGCGATGGCCGGGGCCAGGCCCTCCTCCCCGCCGCCGGCGCGCAGCAGGGCCGCCACCGCCGCCTCGCCGTACTGCTGCCAGACCAGGCCGGCCGAGCTGAAGGGCGTGCCGTCCGGCCGCACCGGGGCGCCGCGCTGGTGGTGGTCGAAGCGGCGGGCGGCAGGATCGAAGACCGTCCCGACATCCCAGACGTAGTCGCCCTGGGCGATGGCCGCCGCGTCCCGCGTGCGCAGCAGGCGGTGGTCGCCGCCCGGCCGGTGCAGGCCGAGCGCCTGCCGCAGCACCACATAGGCGAAGGCCTCGTCGCAGTGGAAGCCGCCGCTATGGGTGACGAGCAGGGGCAGGGCGGTGTCGGTCATGCGGATCCTTCGCGTGGGCTGGGCCAGGGGGTGGGGGCCAGGGGGTGGAGGCCAGGGGGCCTGGGGCCTGGGTGCTCCCGGAAGGCAGGCCTTATCCGCCAGCGGCCCGGCCGGCGCCACCCCCCCCTCCGCTTTGCGCCCTGTCCTGCCGCGTGCTTCCCTGATGACAGGAGGATGACGGGAGATGAGCCTGATCGTCGTGCTGATCAGCCTGTCGGGGACGGTGGCTCTCCTGCTCTGGGGCACCCGCATGGTCCAGACCGGGGTGCAGCGCGCCTTCGGCGCCCGGTTGCGGGGGCTGCTGGGCCGCGCCCTGAGCAACCGGCTCAGGGCTTTCCTGGCGGGTCTCGGCGTCACCGCCCTGTTGCAGAGCAGCACGGCGACCGGCCTGATGGTCGCGGGCTTCGCGGCCGGTGGGGTTGTGGGGCTGGTGCCGGCGCTGGCGGTCATGCTGGGCGCCAATCTGGGCACCACGCTGATCGTCCAGCTCCTGTCCTTCGACATGGCGATGGTGGCGCCGGCCCTCATCCTGCTGGGCTTCATCCTGTTCCGGCGGGAGGCGCCGCTGCCGCATGACCTCGGGCGGGCGGTGATCGGCCTCGGGTTGATGCTGATGGCGCTGCACCAGCTCGTGGCGCTGATGGGCCCCTACGAAGCCACGCCTCAGCTGCGGGCCCTGCTCGGCCTGATCGCCGCCGTGCCGCTGCTCGACGTCCTCGTGGCGGCGCTGATGAGCTGGGCCCTGCATTCCAGTGTGGCCACCGTGCTGCTGATCATGTCCCTGGCCGAGCATGGCGTCGTGTCGCCGGAGGCGGCGCTGGCCATGGTGATCGGGGCCAATCTCGGCAGCGCCCTGAACCCGCTGCTGGAGGGCGGCGGCGGGGACCCGGCCGGGAGGCGCCTGCCGCTGGGCAACCTGCTCAACCGCCTGGTGGGGCTGGCCATCGCCATGCCGCTGCTGGGGCCGGCGGCGGCGCTGCTGGGCGGCGGGTCCGGCGATGCCGGCCGGGCGGTGGCGCAGTTCCACAGCCTGTTCAACCTGGTGCTGGCGGCGCTTTTCCTGCCCCTGCTGACGCCCTACGCGGCGCTGCTGCGGCGCCTTCTGCCACGCCGGGAGAACCCCGCCGATCCCGCCCGCCCGCTCTATCTCGATCCCGCCGCGCGGGAGGTGCCAGTGGTGGCGCTGGGCGGCGCGGCGCGGGAGGCGCTGCGGCTGGCGGACCTGGTCGAGGCGATGCTGCGCGACGCGCGGGGGGTGCTGGCGACGCCCGGCGCCCGGCCGGCGGCCGTGTCGCGTCAGGCGGAGGATGCGCTGGACCGGCTGAACCGGGAGCTCAAGACCTATCTCGCGGGGCTCGACACCGAGGAGCTGAGCGAGGCGGACCAGCGGCGGGTGCAGGAGATCCTGCTTTTCGCCATGCATCTGGAGCAGGCCGGGGACGTGGTGCAGGGCGGCTTGCTGCCGCATGCCGGCAAGCTCCGCAAACGCGGCCTGATGCTGTCCGCCGAGGGGAGGGACGAGCTTCTCGGGCTGATCGATCGGGTGATCGGCAATCTCCGGATCGCGGCCTCGCTGCTGATGACCGAGGATGCCCGCGCGGCGTGGCTGCTCGCTGCCGAGAAGGCCGCCTTCCGTGACGTCGAGGCACAGGCCACCGTGCGGCATTTCGAACGGCTGCGCGCCGGGCGGCTGGAGAGCCTGGACAGTGGCGGCCTGCATCTCGACCTGCTGCGCGATCTCAAGCTGGTGAACAGCCACGTGGTCGCGGCGGCGGCTTATCCCGTGCTGGAGCGGGAAGGGGAATTGCGGCCGAGCCGGCTGGTCGAGGCGGAGGAGGCCACGGCCGGACCGGCGGCAGGCTGAAAGAAATTTTTTACGTGAGAATGTGTTCGCGGCGCCTGGGAAGGTGGCGGTGGATAACCCTGGCTTTGCCAGATTTTTCCGTGAGTCGCGGCGCGGTGGGTGCTGTGGGCAAAACGCCAGGCAAGCAAATTGTGGGGGGATGTCCTGCATCCGACCCACCAGATATGGGTTGAAGCTCCGGGCGACGCGGTGCAAACCTGCGCCTCACCACACTACAACCCATCAGGGATTCTCGCCGTGTTCGATGCCATTCAGCTTGCCGATGACATTCAGCTCGCGGGGCATGGCCAGGTGCATGTGGACCGGTCGCGGGATGCGCTGCTGACCGATTTCGGCAAGGCGACGCTGGACGACCGGTACCTGATGCCGGGCGAATCCTATCAGGATCTTTTCGCGCGCGTGGCCAGCGCCTATGGCGACGACGCGGCGCATGCGCAGCGCATCTACAATTACATCTCGCAGCTCTGGTTCATGCCGGCGACGCCGGTGCTGTCGAATGGCGGCACGACGCGCGGCCTGCCCATCTCCTGCTTCCTGAACGAGGCGAATGACAGCCTGAACGGCATTGTCGACCTGTGGAACGAGAATGTCTGGCTGGCCTCCAAGGGTGGCGGCATCGGTTCCTACTGGGGCAATCTGCGTTCGATCGGCGAGAAGGTCGGGCAGAACGGCAAGACCAGCGGCATCATCCCCTTCATCCGCGTGATGGACAGCCTGACGCTGGCGATCAGCCAGGGCTCGCTGCGGCGCGGCTCGGCGGCGGTCTATCTGCCGGTCTCGCACCCCGAGATCGAGGAATTCATCGACATGCGCCGCCCGACCGGCGGCGATCCGAACCGCAAGGCGCTGAACCTGCACCACGGCATCCTGATCCCGGATGCCTTCATGCGCGCCGTCGAGGCGGATGAGGAATGGGCGCTGACCTCGCCCAAGGACGGCGCCGTCATTCGCAAGATCCCGGCGCGCGGGCTGTGGATCCGCATCCTGATGGCCCGCATCGAGCAGGGCGAGCCCTACATCATCTATTCCGACCACGTGAACCGCGCGCAGCCGGAGCACCAGAAGCTCGCCGGCCTGGAGGTCAAGACCTCCAACCTGTGCTCCGAGATCACCCTGCCCACCGGGCGCGACCAGCATGGCCAGGAGCGCACCGCGGTGTGCTGCCTCTCCTCGCTGAACCTCGAGACCTGGTTCCAGTGGAAGGATGAGCCGCGCTTCATCCCCGACGTGATGCGCTTCCTCGACAACGTGCTGCAGAGCTTCATCGACAACGCCCCCGACAGCATGGCGCGCGCCAAGTACAGCGCCATGCGCGAGCGCTCGGTGGGCCTCGGCGTGATGGGCTTCCACTCCTTCCTGCAGGCGCAGAACGTGCCGTTCGAAAGCGTTATCGCGAAGGTGTGGAACAAGCGGATGTTCCGGCACATCCGCGAGCAGGCCGATGTCGCCAGCCGGCAGCTCGCCGAGGAGCGCGGGCCTTGCCCGGATGCCGCCGAATACGGTTTCATGGAGCGTTTCTCGAACAAGATGGCGATCGCGCCGACGGCGTCGATCAGCATCATCTGCGGTGGCGCCAGCCCGGGCATCGAGCCGATCGCGGCCAATGTCTACAACCACAAGACGCTGTCCGGCAGCTTCATCGTGCGCAACCCGTATCTGAAGAAGCTGCTTCAGAAGCACGGCCGCGACGATGACGAGACCTGGACCAACATCACCGTCACGAAGGGCAGCGTGCAGCACCTGGATTTCCTGGACGAGCAGGAGAAGGCCGTCTTCAAGACCGCCTTCGAGCTGGACCAGCGCTGGGTGGTGGAACATGCCGCCGACCGCACGCCGTTCATCTGCCAGAGCCAGTCGGTGAACCTCTTCCTGCCGGCCGATGTGCACAAGCGCGACCTGCACCAGATCCACTTCCAGGCCTGGAAGAAGGGTGTGAAGTCGCTCTACTACTGCCGCTCGCTGTCGATCCAGCGCGCCGACACCATCAGCGAGAAGGTCTCGGCCCAGCCCGCGCTCGGCTTCGCCGCGGCCAACAGCCTGGAGGCCGTGTTGCCGAGCGCGCCGCTTCCCGGTGTGGCGCCGGTGCGCGCCGTGGCCGCGGAGGCGGGCGGCAACGGCACGAATTACGAGGAATGCCTCGCCTGCCAGTGAGACGGGTCTGGCCTTCCACCCCCGACCAAGCCTTTTCCTGACCAGCGATGGCGCCGCCGGCCCGTGATCCGGGTCGGCCGGGCGCCTCGCGTCCAGACGCCGGAGACATGCCATGTCCGCGACCACCGATGCCGCCCCCGAAAGGTTGGACCTGCTGACCGCCAACCCGGTCTACAAGCCCTTCCGCTATCCTTGGGCCTATGATGCCTGGATGACGCAGCAGCGCGTCCACTGGCTGCCGGAAGAGGTTCCGATGGCCGATGACGTGAAGGACTGGCAGAAGAACCTGACCGAGGCCGAGCGGAACCTTCTGACGCAGATCTTCCGCTTCTTCACCCAGGCCGATGTCGAGGTGAACAACTGCTACATGAAGCACTATTCCCAGGTGTTCAAGCCGACGGAAGTGCTGATGATGCTCTCGGCCTTCTCCAACATCGAGACCATCCATATCGCGGCGTATTCGCATCTCCTCGACACCATCGGGATGCCGGAAATCGAGTACACGGCCTTCCTGAAGTACAAGGAGATGAAGGACAAGTACGACTACATGCAGTCCTTCTCGGTCGAGAACAAGACCGAGATCGCCAAGACGCTGGCCGCCTTCGGCGCCTTCACCGAGGGGCTGCAGCTCTTCGCCTCCTTCGCCATCCTGATGAACTTCCCGCGCTTCAACAAGATGAAGGGCATGGGACAGATCGTCTCCTGGTCGGTGCGCGACGAAACGCTGCATTGCCTCTCCGTCATCCGGCTGTTCCGCACCTTCGTGCAGGAGAACCCGGAGATCTGGACGCCGCAGCTGAAGCGGGAGCTGCTGGAGATCTGCACCACGATCGTCGAGCACGAGGACGCCTTCATCGACCTCGCCTTCGAGCTGGGCGGCGTGCAGGGCATGACGGCGGAGGATGTGAAGCTCTATATCCGCTTCATCGCCGACCGCCGCCTGCAGCAGCTCGGCCTCGACCCCCATTACGGGATCGAGAAGAACCCGCTGCCCTGGCTGGACGAGATCCTGAATGCCGTCGAGCACATGAACTTCTTCGAGGGACGCGCCACTGAGTATTCCAAGGCCAGCACCCAGGGCAGCTGGGAGGAGGCCTTCGCCGACGGTGTCTTCGCCGACAAGCAGCCGGAAGGGCAGCTGCTGCCCTGATCCGTCCGCCGGCCGGGGGCGGGTGGGACAATCGGTCCCCCTCCGCTTCCGGCGCCGGATCGGCTAAGCAGGCGGGATGCAAAGGCTGATCCGCATCCTCGTGCTCTTCCTGATCCTGGGCCTCGGCGCGCTCTGGGGCGCCGCGGCCTTCAACCGCCAGCCGGGCGAGCCGCTCGGCGATGCCTTCATGCGCCAGGTCGCTGGGCTGATGGGGCAGGAGGCGGCGGTGCCCTCCGTGGGGGGCGTGCAGCTCCCCGAGGGCATGGTGCTGGGCGGCCCCTTCCGCCTGACCGACCAGGAGGGGCGCAGCGTCACCCAGGCCGAACTGGGCGGCGCGCTGATGGTGGGCTACTTCGGCTTCACCTACTGCCCCGACGTCTGCCCGACCGAGCTTGGCGCCATCGCCAGCGCCCTGGACCTGCTGCCCGCGGCCCAGGCCGAGCGGGTCACGCCGGTCCTGTTCAGCGTCGATCCCGAGCGGGATACGCCCGAGCAGCTCAAGGCCTACGTGACCAACTTCCATCCGCGCATGGTCGGGCTGACCGGGACGCCGGAGCAGGTCGCCGAGGTGGCACGCCGGTTCCGGGTCTTCTACGCCAAGGTGAAGCGCCCCGAGATGACCGAGTACCTCGTCGACCATTCCTCCTTCATCTACCTGATCGGCAAGGATGGGCGCGTGCGCATGCTGCTGCGCCCGCAATCGACGCCGGAAGACATCGCCAAGGCCGTTCAGGCGCAGCTCGCGACACTATAGACACAGTTGGGCCTTACATCTTTAAAGGGCAACGCGATCGTGATCACCACCCTGTGCAGCCGGGGCTTTGTCGCGTACATGTCCTTGATGCGAAGCTTGCGTGAGCCCGTGGCGCGCGCGGCACGCCTGCGAAAGCAAGGAGGCTAGGCAGCATGGCGGAAGATTGGTCAGAAGGGCAGGGCGTTCAGGAGCCAGCCAAGGTCCAGCCGGCTCCGCGTCACACGCGTCGGTTGTCGGACAAGATCCTGATCGCCTTCCACCAGGCCTGCGACCAGAGCGACTACGAGGTTGCCGAGGAGCTGCTGCGGATCCTGGAGAAGATGGTGACCCGGCGGCCGAACTCCCCGGACACCAACCGCCGCAAGAACATGGAGAGCCTGGTCGCGGCGCATGAGCGCCTCTGGCTTCTCCGGCATCCGGAGCCGGGCAACTAGACCGTCAATTGACGAATTGAGATCGCGGAATCGCGGGGATCATCTGATATCTCCGTCCTCGGTACGTATTTCAGAATTGATGTTCCGCGCGAGTCGTGATTTCCTTCCTGAACGCCAGGGAGATCGCGGCATGACCCTTCAGCTGGGCCAAACGGCCCCCGATTTCAGCGCCGAGACGTCGGAGGGGCCGATCCGCTTCCATGACTGGGCGGAGGAGTCCTGGGTGGTGCTGTTCAGCCACCCCCGTGATTTCACGCCGGTCTGCACCACCGAGCTGGGCGAGGCCGCCCGGCTGAAGCCGGAATTCGACCGGCGCGGCGTCAAGGTGATCGGCCTCTCGGTGGATACCCTGGACAATCACGCCGGCTGGAACGCGGATATCGCCGACACGCAGGGCGCGGCCGTCAACTTCCCGCTGATCTCCGACGCGGACCGTGCGGTGTCCCACCTCTATGGCATGATCCATCCCGAGGCGGACGCGGCCGTCACGGTCCGCACCGTCTTCGTCATCGATCCGGCGAAGAAGGTACGCCTGACCCTGGCCTATCCGCCCTCGACCGGGCGGAACTTCCAGGAAGTGCTGCGGGTGATCGACAGTCTCCAGTTGACGGACCGCCACAAGGTCGCGACTCCGGTGAACTGGCAGCCGGGCGAGCGGGCGATCATCGTTCCCTCCATCCCGGACGAGCAGGCCCGGGAGCGGTTCCCGCAGGGCTGGGAGGCCGAGAGGCCGTATCTGCGTTGGGTGGATGTGGAGAAGGCATGATGCTGGCACCGGTCTCGCAGGCGGTCGAAGGCTTCTGGGGCGCGGTCGGCCGGACACCGCTGATCCGGCTTCGCCGGGCCTCGGAGGAGACCGGCTGCGAGATCCTGGGCAAGGCCGAGTTCATGAATCCCGGCGGCTCGGTGAAGGACCGGGCGGCGCTCGGCATCCTGCAGGATGCGGTGGAACGCGGCCTGCTGACCCCGGGCCGGCCGGGCACCGTGGTCGAGGGCACGGCCGGCAATACCGGCATCGGCCTGGCGCTGGCCGCCAATGCCCGCGGCTGGAAGAGCATCATCGTCGTGCCCGAGACGCAGAGCCGGGAAAAGCTCGATTTCCTGCGCATGATCGGCGCCGACCTCCGCCTGGTGCCGGCCAGGCCCTATGCCGATCCGGGCAACTACGTCCATGTCTCCCGCCGGCTGGCCGAGGAGCTGGGCGCGGTCTGGGCCAACCAGTTCGACAACCTGGCCAATGCGCGGGCGCACGAGGCGACCACCGGGCCGGAGATCTGGGACCAGACCGGCGGGCGGATCGACGCCTTCACCTGCTCCTGCGGCACCGGCGGGACGCTGGCGGGCATCGCCCGGGCCCTGAAGGCGCGGCATTCCGGCGTGCGCGTCGTGCTGGCCGATCCCGAGGGCAGCGCCCTGGCGCCCTGGGTCCGGAATGGCACGGTCAAGGCGACGGCGGGCAGCTCCATCACGGAGGGAATCGGCCAGGCGGCGCGGGTGCCCGGCAATCTGGACGGCGCGCCGATCGATGGCGCCGAGACCATCCCGGATGCCGAGGCGCTGCGGCAGGTCTTCTCCCTGCTGGTGGAGGAGGGGCTCTCGGTCGGCGGCAGCGCCGGGCTGAACGTGGCGGCCGCGGTGCGCGTGGCAAAGGCGCTGGGGCCCGGCCACACGGTGGTGACCATCCTCTGCGACGGCGGCGCCCGCTATCAGTCCAAGCTCTTCAACCCCGCCTTCCTGCGCGAGAAGGGCTTGCCGGTCCCGCCCTGGCTGGACTGACGCGGGTTTTCGCGCCGCCGTATCGGAATGCGATCGCGCCGGGCTTGGCCGCCCGCCGCTTTGGCGTCACCCTGGCCGCCGCCGATGGCTGCAAGGGAGAACGCCGGTGAACGGAGCTGAAAGCCTGGTCCACACGCTGCTCAAGAGCGAGGTGGACACCTGTTTTGCCAATCCTGGCACCAGCGAGATGCACTTCGTCGCGGCACTCGACCGGATCCCCGGCATGCGCTGCGTGCTGGGGCTGCAGGAGAACATCGTCACCGGCATGGCCGACGGCTACTGGCGCATGGCGCAGAAGCCGGCGGCCACCCTGCTGCATTGCGGCCCCGGCCTCGCCAACGGCCTGGCCAACCTGCACAACGCCCGTCGCGCCCGCAGCGGGATCGTCAACATCGTCGGCGATCAGGCCACCTATCACCGCCCGCTGGATGCCCAGCTCACCGCCGATACCGAGGGCTGGGCGCGCGGCGTCTCCGGCTGGGTGCGGACCGCGATGGATGCCCGCCGCGTCGGTGCCGATGCCGCCGTGGCGGTGCAGGCCGCGCGGACCTCGCCGGGGCAGATCGCGACCCTGATCCTGCCGGCGGACACGGCCTGGAACGAGGGCGGCGAAGTCGCCGCCGCCCTGCCGGTGCCGCCCGCCCCGGCGCCCGACCCGCATGCGGTGAAGACCGCCGCGCGGGTGCTGCGCGAGAAGAAGAACGTGCTGATCCTGCTGGGCGGCGCGGCCCTGCGCGGCGAGGCGCAGGCTTTCGCCTGGCGCGCCGCCCAGGCCACCGGCCAGCGCGTCATGGCCGAGATGTCGAATGCCCGGCATGAGCGCGGGCGGGGCCGGCTGCCGCTGGAGCGCGTGCCCTATCCGGTCGACCAGGCGATCGAGGCGCTGAAGTGGGTCGAGCACCTGATCCTGGTGAACGCCAAGGCGCCGGTCGGCTTCTTCGCCTATCCCGGAAAGCCCAGCCTGCACTATCCCGAGACCGCCGAGGTGCATGTCCTGGCGCGCTACGAGCAGGACGGGCTTGCGGCGCTCCGGGCGCTGGTCGAGGAGCTGGGCGCGGCCGAGGCGGCCATCCCCGACCCCGGCCCGAGGCCGGAGATCGCCCGCGGCGCGCCGACGCCGGAAGGGCTGGCGCGGACGCTGGCGGCGGTGATGCCGGAAGGCGCCATCATCGCCGACGAGAGCGTCTCCTTCGGACGCGGCTTCTTCAAGGAGACGCACGCGGCGCCGGCGCATGACTGGCTGCAGATCACCGGCGGCGCCATCGGCTGCGGCATGCCGCTCGCCACCGGTGCCGCGATCGGCGCCGGGCGGCAGCGGCGGGTGATCAACCTGCAGGCCGATGGCTCGGCCATGTACACGCTTCAGTCGCTCTGGACCCAGGCCCGCGAGAAGCTGCCGGTGACCACGGTCATCCTCTCCAACCGCAAGTACCAGATCCTCATCGGCGAGTATCAGAATGTCGGCGCCAATCCGGGGCCGACGGCGATGAGCATGCTCGACCTTGGCAATCCCGATCTCGATTGGCTGAAGCTCGCCGGCGGCATGGGGGTCGCGGCGGCGCGGGCCACCTCGCTGGAGCAGTGCGCGGACCTGATGAGCCAGTCCTTCTCCAGCGACGCGCCCTTCCTGATCGAGCTGATGATCTGAACCGGCGGGGCCGGGGGGCCTCGTTCCCCCGGCCCCCGGCAGCCCCTCCGGGGGGCTTGACCCGGCCGCCAGGTCGGTTTAATTGAGAATAACTCGCAGTTGCAGAAGATGAGGTGGAACGCGGTCACGACCGTCCCACCGCGGAACCGGATCCCGCACTACTCTCCCCGGCTCCCCGCCTTCTCTGTCTGACATTGCGGGATCCGGCGCTCCGCCTGCAGGGGAGGCGAAGCGCCGGAAGCGGACCGGGATGAAGCGCGCCGCTCCTCAGGCGCGCTTCCGGCCTGGGGAGCCCGAAGGGGGCGCCACAGGCTCTGTCGATTGGCACGCGGGCAGGGCGTGCCGGTCCCGGTCCGCGCCCCTTCCTCCCGAGGTTGCCGGACGCTTTCCTCTCCGGGCGGGGAGGGGCCAGAATGGGCCGGCCGGCAATCAGGAGGAATCGCCATGCCCTATCTCATCGAAACCTGGGACAAGGCCGACAGCCAGGCGCTGCGCCAGTCCACCCGGGCCGTGCACATCGATTTCCTGGACCGCAACGCCGCCCTGCTCCTGGCCTGCGGCGCCAAGCTGACCGATGACGGCGCCGATGCCGGCGGCGGTCTCTACATCGTCGATGTCGAGAGCCGGGCCGAGGCGGAGGCCTTCATCCAGCAGGACCCCTTCACCCAGGCCGGCCTGTTCGAGACCATCCGCATCACGCGGTGGCGCAAGGCCTATCTGGACGGCAGGCGCCACCTGCCGCCGCGCTGAGCCGCCAGGAGCAGGAGCAGCGGACATGCCGCAGGGCCAGTCCAGGGCGGAGGAGAAGGTGCTCCGCCGCTCCTTCGGCGTCACGCTCGTCGTGGCGGTGGCGGGCGTGCTGTTCGGCCTGCTGTCCGGCTCGCTCTCCATCGTCTTCGACGGCGTCTTCTCGCTGATCGACGCCACCATGTCGCTGCTGGCGCTGCTCGTCGCCCGCCTGCTGGCGCGCGGTGACAGCCGGCGCTTCCAGCACGGCTTCTGGCACATCGAGCCCATGGTGCTCGTCTTCAACGGCTTCGTGCTGATGCTGACCTGCGCCTATGCCTTCCTCAACGCGGTGGGCAGCCTGCTGCAGGGCGGCCGCGACCTCGCCTTCGGCTGGGCCGTCGGCTACGCCGCGGCCATCGCCGCGGTGAGCTTCGCCATGGCCGCCTATGGCCGCCGCGCCAACCGCCGCATCGGCTCGGATCTGGTGGCGCTGGACGTGCAGGGCTGGATCATGGCGGGGACGATCACTGGGGCGCTGCTGCTGGCCTTCCTCGCCGGGCTGCTGCTGGGCCGGGGGCCCTACGCGCATCTGACGCCCTATGCCGATCCGCTGGCCCTGGCGGTGCTGACGCTCTGCCTGCTGCCCGTGCCGGTCCGCACGGTGCGCAAGGCGATGTCGGAGGTGCTGCTGGTCACGCCCACCTCCCTCGACCGCCGGGTGCGCGCCATCCTGGACGAGGTGACGGCGCGGCACGGCTTCCCCGCCTATTCCAGCTATGTCGCCAAGATCGGGCGCGGCCTCTTTGTCGAGGCCCATATCCTGGTGCCGCCCTGCCATCCGCTGGACGGTGTCCAGGGCTTCGACGCCGTGCGGGAGGAGATCAGCGCGGCGCTGGGGAGCGACGGGCCGCATCGCTGGCTGACCGTGGATTTCGTCGGCGACCGGCGCTGGTTCTGAAGCGCCCGGCGCCCTTCCGGGCCTCAGCCCTTCCGCGCCAGGGCGCCGCGCATCGCCCGGCCCGGGGCATCGGTCGTGAAGGCCTCGGCGAAGACCGGCACGCTGGCGGCGACGGAGGCCGTCAGCGGCAGCTCCTCCCATTGCCGCAGGAGGGCCTTCTGCGCCGCGATGGCGCGCGGCTCGCATTCCAGGATCGGCGCCAGCGCCGCCTCGACGGCCGAGTCCAGCCCTTCCGGCCCGGCCACGGCGTCGATCAGCCCCCAGTCCAGCGCCGTGGCGGCGTCGATGGTGGCGGCGGTCATCAGCATCCAGCGCGCCCGGCCCCAGCCGATCAGCCGCGGCATCAGCGCCGCATGGATCACGGAGGGAATGCCGACCTTCACCTCCGGCATGGCGAACTGGGCCCCGGGTGCCGCGACGCGCAGATCGCAGGCCATGGCCAGTTCCAGCCCGCCGCCCAGGGCCCAGCCCTGGATGCGCGCCACCACCGGCAGCGGGCATTGCCGCGCCGCCTCGCAAAGCCCGCCCAGGCGGGTGATGAAGGCCTCGGCGGAGGCAGGGTCCAGCGCCGCCATCTCGCGCAGGTCGGCGCCGCCGATGAAGCTGCGCTCGCCCGATCCGGTCAGCACGATGGCGCGCAACCCGGCCTCCCGGCCCAGCAGCCCGAGCCCCTCGGTCAGCGCCAGGATCACCGCGGTGCTCAGGATATTGGCCCGGCCGGCCTCATGGATGGTCAGCCAGGCCACCTCGCCCCGGCGCTCGACGGCGCAATGCCGGTTCAGCAGTTCCATGCGTTCCTCCCGCGTTTCGTGCGCCGCCGCGCCGGTGCCGGGCGGCCGGTGCGGCTACAGGCCGCGCAGCCGGGCGGCCAGATAGGCGGCGTAGTTGTCCGTCATGCCGGCGACGAAATCGACGGCGCAGCGGATGGTCTCGCTCGGGCTGTAATCCCGCTTCGGATGATAGTCGCGCATCAGCGACAGGGCCTGCCGTGCCGGACCGGAGACGCGCTCGACATCGCCCCCGGCCTGGACGAAGGCGAGGCAGGCCTCCAGGAAGACGCTGAGCGTCTTCTCCAGCACGTCGCGCGCGCCGATCTCGAACTCCGCCTTGCGCGGGTGGAAGTAGAGCGTGTCGCGGTTGGTGCGGCGGATGGCGTCGAAGGGCTCCAGGAGGTCCGGCGCGCAGAGGCCGATCAGCGACTGTCCGGGCGCCATCCGGCCTTCCAGGATGGGCTCGCGATGCCGGGCGAAGGCCACCGCCACGGCGCCGATCATCCGGCCGATGGCCTTGGAGCGCAGCAGGGCGACCTTCTGCACCTCGGTGTCCTCGCCCGCCAGCCGGGCGCGGTCGGCCTGGGCGAGGGGAGCGACCAGGGCCTCGTAGTCGCGATAGGGCACCATATCGAGCTCGACCGCGTCCTCGAGATCGGCCAGGCCATAGGTGATGTCGTCCGCCGCCTCCATCAGCCAGACGGCGGGATGGCGCGGATGCGGCCCGTCGAGCCCGCAGCCCGCCAGCACCTCCCCGAAGGCGGCGCGCTCGGTGGCGAAATGGTTGAACTTCACGCCGGGCCGGCCACGCCGCTCGGCCCGCGGGTCGGTCGCGTCCCAGGGGTATTTCAGGAAGGCGCCGAGGCTGGCCAGCGTCAGCTTCAGGCCGCCGCGCTCGCGGTAGCCGTCGGCCCGGGTCAGGATGCGGAAGCCCTGGGCATTGCCGTCGAAGAAACGCAGATCCGCGTCCAGCTCCAGACCGGCGGCGCCTGGCCCCTGCAGCCACTGGGCCATGAAGCCGGCGATCACCTCCTCGCCGGCATGGCCGAAGGGCGGATTGCCGATGTCATGCGCCAGGCAGACCGCCTGCACCAGATAGCCGAGGTCGTCCGGCGTATGGCCGCTGCCGGCCAACTCGGCGGCGCAGTCGGTGCCGACGGTGAAGCCGAGCGAGCGCCCGACCGAGGCCACCTCCAGCGTGTGCAGCAGGCGGTTGCGGACATGCGCGTTGAAGGGCAGGGGATGGACCTGGGTCTTCTGCTGCAGCCGGCGGAAGGGGCGGCTGAAGACGATGCGGTCCTGGTCGATCTGGAAGGCGTTGCGGTTGGCGGCGACGCGGGCGGAGGGCTCGGTGAAGCGGCGGGTCTCGAACAGGCGGGACCAGCGCACCGGCGCTCAGCCCCGCATCCGCGCCACGGTCGCGGTGGTGGAATTGCCCGGCAGCAACTCGGCGAGCTTCACCACCCCGCCCCAGTCCTGCAGCAACTCACCGCCCACCACCTGATCCACGGTATAGTCGGCGCCCTTCACCAGCACCTCGGGCTGCAGCAGCCGGATCAGGTCCAGCGGCGTGTCCTCCTCGAAGATGGTGACGAGGTCGACGGTGGCGAGGGAGGCCAGCACGGCGGCGCGCGCCGCCTCGGGCTGCACCGGGCGGGATGGGCCCTTCAGCCGCTTGACGCTGGAATCGGCGTTGAGCCCGACCACCAGACGGTCACACCAGGAGCGCGCCTGCTCCAGCAGATGCACATGTCCCGGATGCAGCAGGTCGAAGCAGCCATTGGTGAAGCCAACGCGCCAGCCGCGCTGGCGCCAGCGCTCCACCTGCTCGGCGGCGGCGGCGCGGCGCATCACCTTGCGCAGCGCGCCACGCTCGGGCGTCAGGGCCTCCAGCAGATCGGCCTCCCGGGCCACCGCGGTGCCGACCTTTCCCACCACGAGCCCGGCGGCGATATTGGCGAGGCGCGCTGCCAGCGGCAGCGGCAGGCCGGCGGCGAAGCCGGCCGCCAGCACGGCGACCACCGTATCCCCCGCGCCCGAGACGTCATGCACCTCGGGGGCCTCGGCCGGCAGGTGATGCACCGCCTCCCCCTCAAGCAGGGTCATGCCGTCCTCGCTGCGCGTCACCAGCACGGCGTGGAAGCCGTGGCGCGCCTGCAGGGCACGGGCGGCGGCGACGATGGCCGCCTCGCTGTCCACCGGCATCTGGGTGGCGAGCGCCAGCTCGGCGCGGTTCGGCGTGATGACATCGGCCCCCGCGTAGCGGGAGAAATCCTCGCCCTTGGGGTCCACGACAACGCGCCGGCCGGCCGCCCTGGCGGCGGCGATCAGCTTCTCCGTCGTGCCGCCGGAGAGCACGCCCTTGCGGTAGTCGGAGAGCACCATGACACTGGTGGCGGCCACGGTGTCGGTGGCGATGCGGATCAGCCGCTCGGCCAGCCGCTCATGGATCGGCCGCGCCACCTCCTGGTCGGCGCGCAGCATCTGCTGGCCGGCGGCGATGAAGCGGGTCTTGGTGGTGGTGATGCGCCCGCCCTGGACCAGCAGCCAGGGCTCGACGCCGGGCTGGCCGCCGATCAGCCCGGTCAGGTCGCTGCCCGCCTGGTCGTCCCCCACGACGGAGAGGAAGGCCACGGCGGAGCCCAGCGCCGTCAGGTTGCGCACCACATTGCCCGCCCCGCCCGGCATGGCCAGCTCCCGCTCCACCGTCAGCACGGGGACGGGCGCCTCCGGGCTGATGCGGCGGACATGGCCGTAGACGTAGCGGTCCAGCATGGCGTCGCCCACCACGAGGACGGAGGCGCGCTTCAGCTGCCGCACCGCATCGGCCAGATCCGGCTGGGTGCCGGGGCCGGGCCGCGGATCGTCCTGCGTGTTCGGCCGGGGGGCATCCGGCAGGGGTGCGTCCGGCAGGGGGGAGGGGGGCACGGGGCCTTGCATCGGCAAGGGCCTAGCGCAGCCCTGGCGCTGCACGCAAGGCGCCCTGGCGGCCCGGCCTCCGGGGCGGCGGCCTCATGCCGAGAGAAACCGCAGGCTGGCGGCGTCCAGCGCCAGGGCGGTGAGGGCGCCTCCGGCCACCGCGCCGGTGTCGATGCCGATTCGCCAGCGCCGCAGTTCCGGGGCGCGGGAGGGGGTATGGCCGTGGACGACGATGCGCGGCAGCGGCCGGGGCCAGGAGAGGAAGGGCTCGCGGATCCACATCAGGTCCAGCTCGCGCTGGCTCTCGAGGGCGCGACGCGGGTCGATGCCGGCATGGACGAAGAAATAGTCGCCCGCCGACCAGGACGGCCGCAGGCCGCGCAGCAGCGCCAGATGCGCCTCCGGCAGCACCAGGCGGCTGTCCTCGGCGCCGTAGCTGGCCAGGGTGGCGTCGCCGCCATTCCACAGCCAGAGATCCTCGGCCACCGTTCCGGGCCCCGCCGTCAGGGCGTCGAGCATCATCGCCTCGTGATTGCCGCGCAGCAGAATCCATTCCGCCCCCGCGATCGGCCCGGGCCCGGCGAGGCGGTCGAGCACCGCCGCGCTGGCCTCGCCGCGATCGATATAGTCGCCCAGATGGACGATGGCGCAGCGCGCCGCCGGGCGGTCGCGCCAGTCCCGCGCGATGCGGGCATGCAGGGCCTCCAGCCGGTCGGCGCAGCCATGCACGTCGCCGATGGCGTAGACGCGGAGGCCGTCCGGCAGCAGGCCGGGGGCGGGTAGATCCATGACGATGAAGCCCCCAGGAGACAGCGGCGCCAGCGTGGCGCCGCCGCATCATGCGCCCGCGGCGGCGGGGGTTCAACGCATCCGCGTCACGCGGCCCCAGGCGGCGCCTTTCAGACGGCGGGCGTGACGCGCCAGATGCGGTTGCCGGTGTCGTCCGTCACCAGCACGGCGCCGCGCGCGTCCTGGATCACGCCGACCGGCCGGCCGTGGGTCTCGCCCCGCTCCGGGTCAGGCATGAAGCCGGTCAGGAAGTCCTCCGCCAGACCGCTCGGCCGGCCCCCGGCGAAGGGGACGAAGGCGACGCGATAGCCGCTGAACGCGCTGCGGTTCCAGGAGCCGCGCTGCGCCACCAGGGCGCCGCCCCGGTAGCGTTCCGGCACCGCCGTGCCGCGCAGGAACTGCAGGCCGATGCAGGCCGTGTGGCTGCCCAGCGCGTAGTCCGGCGCGATGGCGGCGCGCACCAGGTCGGGCCGTTCATGCGCCATTCGGGGGTCGGGATGGCTGCCCCAGTAGCTGTAGGGCCACCCGTAGAAGCCGCCCTCGCGCACATGGGTGATATAATCCGGCACCAGGTTGTCGCCGATGTTGTCGCGCTCGTTCACCGCGGTCCAGAGCGCGCCGGTCACGGGCTCCCAGTCCATGCCATTGGGGTTGCGCAGGCCATGGGCGAAGATCCGCTGGCCGCCGCCGTCGGGATCGATCTCCAGGATCGCGGCGCGGCGCCGCTCCTCCTCCATGCCATACTCGCCATTGTTGCTGGCCGAGCCGACCGAGACGTAGAGGCGCCGCCCATCGGGACTGGCGATGATGTTGCGCGTCCAGTGGTTGTTGTAGCCGCCTGCGGGCAGGTCCAGGATGCGCTCGGCCCGGCTGCCGTCGATGCGCGTCTCGCCGGGCCGGAAGGGGAAGCGAAGCACGCCGTCCGTATTCGCCACGTAGAGCCGTCCCTCGCGATAGAGCATCCCGAAAGGCTGGTTCAGATCGGTCAGCAGCACGTGGCGCTCCGGCTGCCCGGTGCCATCCACGTCACGCAGGAGCGTGATCCGGTTGGCGCTGCCGCCGGTCACGGTGCCCGCGCGCTTCTGCTGTGCCTGCTGCTCCCGCTCCTCCGCCGTCCGGGCCGGCTTCGGCAGGGTACGCGCCTCGGCGACCAGAACGTCGCCATTCGGCAGGAGATGCATCCAGCGCGGGCTGTCGAGGTCGCGCGCATATTCGGTCACGGCGAAGCCTGGCGCGGCGCGCGGCGTCTTGCCCTCCGGCCAGCCGATCTGGCGGGAGAAGTTGCGTGTCTCGTGACGAAGATCGGGCGCCGGCAGGGCGGGAGCGCGGCCGATGCCGGCGGCAGGAACCTCCTGGGCCCCGGCCCTTCCGGCCAATAGGCCGCCGGCGCCGAGGGCCGAGGCCAGGATCAGCCGGCGCGAGGTGATGGGCATGGGCAACTCCCGTCTCAGACAGCGATGCCGCCTCAATCCTGCCCGGCAGGATAGGTTTCCGATATGTCATGTTTCATCATCCCCACGGCAACTCCCGCTTCTGGGGCCGCGTTGAGCGGGATGCCAGGCCATGGGGCGCCCTGACCCCGGCCAGGGCGCAACCGCTGAGGAGCAGCCGCATGAAGATCTGGAAGAAGCCTCGAATCGTCGAGATCCATACCGGCATGGAGATCAATTCCTACGCCGTTGCGGAGTGATCCGCGAGGGATGCGCTGGCTCGTGCTGGGCGCCGCGGCCGGTGGCGGGTTTCCCCAATGGAACTGCGCCTGTCCGAACTGCCGGGCGGCGCGGGCCGGTGATCCGCATCTCCGTCCGCGCAGTCAGTCCTCCCTGGCCATGGCCTTGCAGGGGGGGGACTGGCTGCTGGTGAATGCCGCGCCGGAGCTGCTGCAGCAGATCGCGCAGCAGCCTGTCCTGCATCCGAACAATCGGCAGCCGCGCCATAGTCCGCTCTCGCATGTTCTGCTCACGGGGGGCGAGATTGACCAGCTTGCCGGCCTGCTATCCCTGCGGGAGCGGCACGCCTTCGAGTTGCGGGCGACGCAGCGCGTCCTGGGCATTCTGGCGGAGAACCGCATCTTCGATGCACTATCCGGCGAATGCGTGACGCGCCGGCCACTGCCTCTGGAGGAGGTCTGGAACCTGCCCGGCGGAGCCCGCCTGCGACTCTTCGCCATCCCCGGCAAGCCGCCCCTCTACCTTGAGGCGCAGGCGGAGGCCGAGGCCGAGGACACCGTCGCGGTGGAGGTCGAGGCGCGGGATGGCCGGCGCGCCTACTACATTCCCGCCTGTCATGCCGTGACGGCGGCGCTGCGCGAACGGATTCAGGGGGCGGAACTCCTGCTCTTCGACGGCACGGTCTGGACCGACGACGAGATGGCGCGGGCCGGCGTCGGAAGCAGGACAGGGCGTCAGATGGGCCATCAGCCACTCTCGGGCGCCGACGGGTCGCTCGCCGCCTTGTCCGGCCTCGACATCGGCCGGAAGGTGCTGATCCATATCAACAACACCAACCCGGTGCTGCGCGAGGGCTCCCCCGAGCGGAACGAGGCGACGGCAGGAGGGTGGGAGATCGCGGAGGATGGCCTGGAGCTGTCATGGTGAGCCCGCTGCTGTCCCCGGAGGAGCTGGAGGTCGCGCTGCGCGCCATCGGCGCCGAGCGCTACCACAACCTGCATCCCTTCCATCGCCTGCTGCATGACGGGGCGTTGACCCGGGGCCAAGTGCAGGCCTGGGCGCTGAACAGATACTACTACCAGAGCCGCATCCCGCTGAAGGACGCCGCCTTCCTGTCCCGCGCCGAGGACCCGGCGCTGCGCCGCGTATGGCGGCAGCGGCTGGAGGATCATGACGGCGACGCGGACAACCCGGGCGGCATCCGACGCTGGCTGGCATTGACCGATGGCGTGGGGCTGGAGCGTGGCCAGGTGGAGGCCGGGACCGGCATCCTCCCGGCGACGCGCTTCGCCGTGGATGCCTATGTCCGCTTCGTTCGCGACCGCCCGCTTCTGGAGGCCGTCGCCTCCTCGCTGACGGAACTCTTCTCGCCCATCATCATCTCCGAACGCGTCGCCGGCATGTTGCGGCACTACGACTTCATCGACGCCGCGGCCCTGGACTATTTCTCGCACCGCATGGAGCAGGCGCCGCGCGATTCCGATTTTGCCCTGGACTATGTCCGCCGCGAGGCGAGAACGCCGGAGCAGCAGGCCCAGGTGCTGGAGGCCTTGCGCTTCAAGTGTGATGTCCTGTGGGCGCAGCTCGACGCCCTGCATCACGCCTATGTCGTGCCGGGCCTGATCCCGCCTGGCGGCTTCCGCCCGACGTGAGCGCGCCCCGCCTCTCGCCGCATGCGCGGCTGCATTATGACAGGCGCCGCGAGAGCTGGGTGCTGCTGGCGCCTGAACGCGTCCTGGTGCTGGACGACGTGGCCTACGCCATCCTGCGGCGGCTGGACGGACAGCACGATGTCGCGCGGCTCGCCGCCGCGCTGGCCGAGGAATACGACGCGCCGGCCTCCGCCATCGCCGAGGACGTTCGCGAGGTCCTGGAGGATTTGCGGCGGAAGGGGCTGGTGCAGCCGTGAACGTCCCAGGACCGCCCGCGATCCCGCCACCGCTGGGCCTGCTGGCCGAACTCACCCACCGCTGCCCGCTCGGGTGCCCCTACTGCTCCAACCCCGTGGACCTGGAGCGGCGGAACGCCGAACTCGACACGGCCACTTGGCAGCGGGTGCTGCGCGAGGCGGCGGCGCTCGGCGTGCTGCAACTGCATCTCTCGGGCGGCGAGCCGGCAGCGCGGCCGGATCTGGAGGCGATCACCGCCACGGCCACGGAAGTCGGCCTCTATGCCAATCTTATCACCTCCGGCGTGCTGCTGGACGCGGCACGGCTCAAGGCGCTTGCCGCCGCCGGCCTGCCGCATGTGCAGCTTTCCATCCAGCATGCCGATGCGCAGGCGGCGGACCGCATCGCGCGTTTCCGCGGCGCCCATGCACGCAAGCTCGCGCTCGCCGAGGCGGTACATGCCGCCGGCATGGCGCTCACCGTCAACGCCGTGCTGCACCGGGAGAACGTGGACGCGCTGGAGGCGATGATCGCCCTGGCCGAGCGGATGGGCGCCACGCGGCTGGAAGTCGCGCATACGCAGTATCATGGCTGGGCGCTGCGTAACCGCGCGGCCCTGATGCCGGACGCCTCGCAGGTCGCGCGGTCACGGCAGATCGTGGCCGGAGCGGAGCGGCGCCTGGCGGGTCGGATGGCGATCGACTTCGTCACGCCGGACTATCATGCCAGCCGGCCCAAGGCCTGCATGGGCGGCTGGGGGCGGCGCTTCCTCAACGTGACGCCGAGCGGCGCCGTGCTGCCCTGTCATGCCGCCGAAAGCATTCCCGGATTGTCCTTCGACCGTGTCACCGAGCGCAGCCTGGAGCAGATCTGGTATGGCTCGGCCGCCTTCAACCGCTTCCGCGGCACGGGATGGATGTCTGAGCCCTGCCGGAGCTGCGAGCGCCGCGAGCTGGACTGGGGCGGCTGCCGCTGTCAGGCGCTGGCGCTGACCGGCGACGCGGCGCGGACCGATCCCGCCTGCGCTCTCTCGCCGGACCGCCGCCGGCTGGACGAGGCGCTGGCCGTGATGCCGGCGGAGGGCTTCGCCTGGCGCCGGCCATGACGCGGGAGGCTCGGCGCCGCCTGGCGGCGCCCTCCGCCGCGCCGCGGCCGTGATCGAGCCGCCGCCCCGCGCGCCCGGGGGGGGGCGCGCGAGGGAGAGCTGCGGGAGGGCATGGACACCGGACGATCCGGTTCGTCGGTTCCGACGGCGAAGGCCGGCCCGTCCGCCTTTCAGACCCGCTCCAGCACCATGGCGATGCCCTGGCCGACGCCGATGCACATGGTGACCAGGGCGTAGCGGGCCCGGCGGTGGTGCAGTTCCGCCACCGCCGTCTGCACCAGTCGCGCGCCGGACATGCCGAGCGGGTGGCCGAGCGCGATGGCGCCGCCATTCGGGTTCACGTGCTCGGCGTCGTCCGGCAGGCCAAGGTCGCGCGTCACCGCCAGTGCCTGCGCGGCGAAGGCCTCGTTCAGCTCGATCACCTCGATCTCACCGAGCGAGAGGCCGGCCTTCTCCAGCACCTTGCGGGTGGCCGGCGCCGGGCCGAAGCCCATGATGCGCGGCGGCACCCCGGCCGTGGCGCTGGCCACCACGCGGGCGCGTGGCGTCAGCCCATGGCGCGCGGCGGCGTCCTCGCTGGCCAGCAGGATGGCGCAGGCCCCGTCGTTCACGCCCGAGGCATTGCCGGCGGTCACGCTGCCCCCCTCGCGGCGGAAGGGGGTGGGCAGGCGGGCCAGCGCCTCCAGCGTGGTCTCCGGGCGGGGGTGCTCGTCCTCGGACACGATCAGCGGCTCGCCCTTGCGGCGCCTGATCTCGACCGGGACGATCTCCTCGGCGAAGCGGCCGCGCAGCATGGCGGCCCGGGCACGCTGCTGGCTGCGGAAGGCGAAGGCGTCCTGGTCGGCGCGCGAGATCTGGAAGTCGGCGGCGACATTCTCCGCCGTCTCCGGCATCGAATCGACGCCGTAGCGCGCCTTCATCAGCGGGTTGACGAAGCGCCAGCCGATGGTGGTGTCATGGATCTCCGCCTGGCGGCCGAAGGCCTCCGCGCTCTTGCCCTGCACGAAGGGCGCGCGGGTCATGCTCTCGACGCCGCCGGCCAGCATGAGTTCCGCCTCGCCCGCCTTGATGGCACGGGCGGCGATGCCGGTGGCGTCCATGCCCGAGCCGCAGAGCCGGTTGACGGTGCTGCCGGGCACGCTGTCCGGCAGGCCGGCCAGCAGCAGGGCCATGCGCGCGACGTTGCGGTTGTCCTCGCCGGCCTGGTTGGCGCAGCCGAGCACGACGTCGTCCAGCGCGCCCCAGTCCAGCCCGGGGTGGCGCGCCACCAGCGCCCGGATCGGCACGGCGCCGAGATCGTCCGCGCGCACCGCGGCGAGCGCCCCGGCATAGCGGCCGATGGCGGTGCGCGCGGCGTCGCAGATGAAGGCCTCGGCCATCAGGCGGGCTCCCCCTGGCGCAGCGGCGCGTCGGTCCGGGCCTGCAGGTCGTCGAAACTCAGCCCCGGCGCCATCTCGACCACGGCGAAGCCCTGTTCCGTGACGTCCAGCACGGCGAGGTTGGTGTAGACCCGGCGCACCGAGCGCATCGCCGTCAGCGGATAGCCGCACTGGCGAACCAGCTTGGAACGGCCCTCCTTGGTCGTGTGCTCCATGATGACCCAGAGGTTCTTGGCGCCGGCGGCGAGGTCCATGGCGCCGCCCACGGCGGGGGCGGTGTCGTTGGCCGAGGTCGCCCAGTTGGCGATGTCGCCATTCTCCGCCACCTCGAAGGCGCCGAGCACGCAGAGGTCGAGATGCCCGCCGCGGATCATGGCGAAGCTGTCGGCGTGGTGCACATAGGCGCCGCCGCGGCGCAGCGTGACCAGCTGCTTGCCGGCATTGATCAGCCAGGGATCGGCATCCAGCTCACCGGGCGCCGGGCCCATGCCGAGCAGGCCGTTCTCGGAATGGAACACCACCTCGCGCTCCAGCGGCACGTAGTCGGCCACCATGGTCGGGATGCCGATGCCGAGGTTGACGTACCAACCTTCGGGAATGTCCCGCGCCAGGCGCCGCGCCATGTCCTTGCGCGACCAGGAAGTGAAGCTCGTCTCGCTCATGATGGCCTCCTCAGGCGACGGGATGGGTCAGGACGCGGTCGACGAAGATGCCGGGGGTCACGACATGCTCCGGGTCCAGCGTGCCGAGCGGCTCGATCAGGTCGACCTGGGCGATGGTGAGCTTCGCCGCCATGGCCATCACCGGGTTGAAGTTGCGGCCGGAGCGCCGGTAGGTGAGGTTGCCCCAGCGGTCGGCGCGGTGCGCCTGGACCAGCGCCACATCGCCCGGCAGGGCGTGCTCCAGCACGCAGGAGCGGCCGCCGAACTCGGCGGTGGGCTTGCCCTCGGTCAGCAGGGTGCCGTAGCCGGTCGGGGTGTAGAAGGCCGGCACGCCGGCGCCGGCGGCGCGCATGCGTTCGGCCAGCGTGCCCTGCGGCACGATCTCCAGCTCCAGCCGGCCCGCCTTATACAGCTCCTCGAAGACCACCGAGCCGGCGCTGCGCGGGAAGGAGCAGATGATCTTCCGCACGCGGCCGAGTTCCATCAGCCGCGCCAGGCCGACGCGCCCGGCGCCGGCGTTGTTGGCGACGACGGTGAGATCCTTGGCGCCCTGCTCGATCAGGCCGTCGATCAGCGCATCGGGCTGGCCGACCGAGCCGAAGCCGCCGACCAGGACTGTGGAGCCATCGACGATGCCCTGCATGGCCTCGGCCATGTCGCGGACGATCTTGTTGATCATGCGGGATTTTCCTGGTTGAGCATGGTTTCCTCCGCCGCCCGCTGTCAGCGCGGGCCGGTGCCATCCCGCGACACTAGGTCGGCCCTCCCACGCCCCGCAACGCCGTGCGCTATCCGCACAGGACCTTTCCGTGCCGGAAATCGGACCTGCCCGTGGAATTCGGACCTGCACGGTACTTTGTCGATGCATGAAACGAGATGGAGATGGTGCTGCCGCCGGGCACCCGCTTCGCGGTACTGAGGGTGCAGCAGGGCGTCACCAATGGCCTATGGGGCAAGGGTGTGGGAGCCTATGGCGTGTGATCGTCGACGTGATCGCATTGCCGCCCGAATGATGCCGCCCAAATGACCCTCCGCCGCACGAGGTCCTGCGATGTCTGATCGTCCGCCGCCCAATCCCGCTCCTGGCCCCGACCAGGGCCGCCCCGCTGGCACCGTCCCGGCCGAGGCGGCGCGTGCCACCGCCGCCGCGCTGCGCGAGGCTGCCCATCCCGGCTATCTCGGCGACCTCAAGGTGGTCGACGGGGTGCTACGCGACCTCGCGCAGGCCTATGTCGAGCGCGTCCGCCTCGCCCTCGAGCAGCCCGATCCGCCGGCCGCCGCGCACGCCGGGGTGCAGCGGAACATCGACGAGGCCACGCGGGTCTGGCGGATCTTCACCGGCCAGGACCCGGCCTTCCGGCCGACCCGCTTGCACAGCCGCGAGGCGATGGATGCGCACGTGCTGCGGCACCATGCGGGCGCCGACCGCCAAGCCCCGACGCTCATGGCGGTGGTCGATTTCATGACCGCGATCGGCGCCGCGGCCATGCATTCCGACGGCCAGGAGGCCAATGCCGAGGCGCAGATCGAGGACGCCTTCGCCACCTACACGCGCCTGTTCGCCGGCCTGCCGTCGGCGCTGCCCGAGGAGCCTCCCCCGTGACTGACGTCATCCCGCCTGACGACTCCCCCGCCGTCCGCGTCGACCTGCCGCAGAGCGCCGAGGCCGAGCTGATGAAGGCCGATACCAGCCTCCGCACCGTATGGGGCTGGGCCTCGGTCATCTCCGAGCATGGCCAGCCGGTGGTCGACCGTCGGGGCGATGTCATCAACGAGGTCAAGGTGCGCAAGGCCGCGCACGCCTTGTTCAGGACGTCCGCGTCGGCAAGGCCATGCATCAGGGCGTCGCGGTCACCGAGCTGGTGGAGTCGGTGGTCCTAACCGAATTTCGAGGAGGCCGAGGAATCCGCTTGACGCCGGCCAGGGGACAGCGTTTATTGCGACTAACTCGCAGTTGCAGCGAGGGCTGGCGGAAAGCGGTTACTACCGTCCCACCGCTCCGGATCCCGCACTACTCTCCCCGGGTCCGCCAGTCCTCGCTCGCAGCGGGAACCGATACCTGGCCTGCAGGGGAGGCCAGGTGTCGGGAGCGGGCCGGGGCGGAGCGCGTGTCACTATGCGAACCGCGCGCTCCAGGCTGGTGGCACCTGAAGGGGGACGCCATCCGCCAGACTTTCTTGCACGCGGGCAGGGCGTGCAGGTCCCGGTCCGCGCCCCCTTCCTTTTTTCAGGGAAGGCGGCGCGACCCTTTCTCCGGCGAGAATCCCCGGTCCACGCCGGCATGAGGCGCGGCCTCCAGGCTGCCCCCTTAGTGGAAGAGCGCCGGCGCGCCGATGGCCTCGCCCAGGATCTCGTCCTCACGCATCACCAGATGGCCGCGCACCAGCGTCATCACCGGCCAGCCGGTGCAGGACTGGCCGGCGAAGGGCGTCCAGCCGCAGGGCGAGACAATCCATCTCTCCTCGATGGTGCGGGTCTTGCGCAGGTCGACGATGGTGAAATCGGCATCGAAGCCGGCGGCCAGGCGGCCCTTGGTCACCGCGCCATAGACGCGCGCCGGGCCGGCGGCCATCAGGTCCACCATCCGGCCGAGGCTGAGGCGGCCGGCGTTCACGTGGTCCAGCATGATCGGCACCAGCGTCTGCACCCCGGTCAGCCCGGCGGCGGTGGCCGGCCAGGGCTTCTCCTTGTTGGCGCGGGAATGCGGCGCGTGATCGGAGCCGATGCAGTCCACCGTGCCATCGGCGACGGCGGCCCAGGCGGCCCGCATGTGCCGCTCGTCGCGGATCGGCGGGTTCATCACCGCGTAGCCGCCGAGCCGGTCATAGGCCTCGTCGGTCTGGCTGAGGTGGTTCACCAGCACCTCGACCGTGGCGACGTCGCGGAAGTCGCGCAGATAGGCCAGCTCCTCGGCCGTGGAGACATGCAGGATATGCGCCGGGCGGCCGGTCTCCCGCGCCAGCGCCATCAGGCGGCGGGTTCCGAGGAAGGCGCATTCCACATCGCGCCACTCGGCGTGCAGCCGGTGCGGGCCGCCGGCGGCATAGAGCGGCTTGCGCTCCTGCAGCCGGTACTCATCCTCCGAGTGGTAGCAGACGCGGCGGCGGCCGGAGCGCATCACCCGCTCCAGGCTGGCATCGTCCTCCACCAGGAGGTCGCCGGTGGAGGAGCCGGCGAAGACCTTCACGGCGCAGACATCCGGCTCCAGCTCCAGCGCCGCCAGCTCCGGGATGTTGGACTTGCCGGCGCCGACGTAGAAGCCGATGTCGCACCAGGACTTCCCCTGCGCATAGGCCCGCTTCTCCTCCAGCGCCTTCTGCGTGGTGATGGAGGGGGTGGTGTTCGGCATGTCGAAGACGGTGGCGATGCCGCCCAGCACGGCGGCGCGGGTTCCGGTCGGGATCGTCTCCACCGCCGGATCGCCGGGGTCGCGCAGATGCACATGCGGGTCGATCAGGCCGGGCAGGACATGCAGCCCGCGGCAGTCGATCTCGCGCTCCGCCGTGGCGCCGCCGAGCGCGCCGATCGCGGCGATCCGGCCGGCGCGCACGCCGATATCGGCCTCCGCCTCGCCCCAGGGCAGCACGCAGCGTCCGCCGCGCAGGATGAGATCATAGCTGGTCATGCGGAAAATCCTCTCGGGGGCGGTGGTCTCTGATCCTGTCTCTAGGCAGAATCCATCGCGGCGGCGACCCCTCGCGGGAGGGGAAGGGGCCAAGGGACAAGGAAGGGAGGCGGCAGGATGGCCAGGGCGACACCGGAACCAGGCTTCTCGGCACAGTTGCGCCAGCGCTGTGCCGCCGACTGGGAGGCAGCGACCGGACACCGCTTCGTGGAGGAACTGCTGGCCGGGCGGGTGGAGCCGGCGGTGATGCGCCGCTACCTGGTGCAGGACTACCAGTTCATCGACCGCTTCGTGGCGCTGCTGGGGGCCGCCATCGCCAGCGCCGATTCCTATGCCGCGCGGCTGCGCCTCTCGCGCTTCCTGGCGATGATCACCAGCGATGAGAACACCTATTTCCAGCGCGCCTTCGACGCGCTTGGCGTGCCGGCGGCGGAGCGCGACGCCCCGGCGCTGAGCGAGACGACGCGCAGCTTCCAGGCGCTGATGGGCGTGGCGGCGGAGAGCCGGTCCTATGCCCGCTGCCTGGCCGTGCTTTGCGTCGCCGAGTGGCTCTACCTGAGCTGGGCCAGCCGGCTGGAGGGGCCGCCGCCGCCCGACTTCGTCCATGCCGAATGGATCGCCCTGCACGCGAACGAGGCCTTCCGCGACTTCGTGGGCTGGCTGCGTGGCGAGCTGGACCGGGTCGGGCCGGCGGAGGCGGATGTCTGCCTCGCCCTGTTCCGCCGCGCCGTGGCCCTGGAGCGGCGGTTCTTCGACGACCTCTATGGCGAAGGCGGGGCCGCGCCACCCCGCCCGGCCTGACGCCTCCCCTTTCCGCCGTACCTCTTCTGTTCCATATCTGCCGGATGGCCAAGTCCCCGAACCGCTTCGTCTGCCAGAACTGCGGCACCCTGGCGCCGCGCTGGCAGGGCCGCTGCGACACCTGCGGCGAATGGAACACCATCGTCGAGGAGCAGCCGGAGGTCCGCGCCCCCGGCCCGGCCGGCAAGTCGGGCGGCGGGCGGAAGCTGGAGTTCGTCGGGCTGAAGGGCCGCGCGGCGCCGCCGCCGCGCACGGTGAGCGGCATGGCGGAGCTGGACCGGGTGCTGGGCGGCGGCTTCGTGCCGGGCTCGGTCGTGCTGGTGGGCGGAGATCCGGGCATCGGCAAGTCCACCATCCTGCTGCAGGCGGCGGCGCGCATCGCCGCGGCGGGCCGGCGCGTGCTCTATGTCTCGGGCGAGGAGGCGATCGACCAGGTGCGGCTGCGCGCCCTGCGGCTGGGCCTGGCCGAGAGCCCGCTGGGCCTCGCCGCCTCCACCAGCCTGCGCGATATCGCGGCCAGCCTGGAGGAGGAGCGTGACGCCACGCTGGTGATCGTCGATTCGATCCAGACGGTCTGGCTCGACAGCCTCGATTCGGCGCCCGGCACGGTCAGCCAGGTGCGCGCCTGCGCCGCCGAGCTGACGCGCCTGGCCAAGACCCGCAACTTCGCGGTCGTGCTGGTCGGCCATGTCACCAAGGAGGGCACGCTGGCCGGTCCCCGCGTTCTGGAGCACATGGTCGATGCCACCCTCTACTTCGAGGGCGACCGGGGGCACCAGTTCCGCATCCTGCGAGCGGTGAAGAACCGTTTCGGCGCGACCGACGAGATCGGCGTCTTCGAGATGACCGACAAGGGGCTCATGGAGGTGGCCAACCCCTCGGCCCTGTTCCTGGCCGAGCGGCGCGGCAACATCTCCGGCAGCGCCGTCTTCGCCGGCATGGAGGGCACCCGCCCGGTGCTGGTGGAGATCCAGGCGCTGCTCTCGCCCTCGGCCTCCGGCGGCTCGCCCCGGCGGCAGGTGGTGGGCTGGGATTCCGGGCGGCTGGCCATGCTGATGGCGGTGCTGGAGAGCCGGTGCCGCGTCAGCCTCGGCCAGAACGACGTCTACCTGAACATCGCCGGCGGGCTGCGCATCAACGAGCCGGCGGCCGATCTGGCGGTGGCCGCCGCGCTGGTCTCCGCCGCCACCGACCGGCCGACCGATCCGGACCAGGTCTTCTTCGGCGAGGTCGGGCTCTCGGGCGAGGTGCGGCAGGTGGCGCAGACCGATCTCCGCCTGCGCGAGGCCGCGAAGCTCGGCTTCGCCGGCGCCACCCTGCCCCGCCGCGTGGCGCGGGGGGGGCGGGCCCCGGGCAAGGGCCCGGAGGGGCTGCGGCTCGACGAGGTCGGGCATCTGGCGGATCTGGTGGCCCCGATCGCCGCGGCGGCGGCGGGCCAGGCCGGGGCGGCGCGGGCCGGGGCGGCGCGGGCCGGGGCGGAGGCTCCGCCGGAAGGGCCAGAGGAAGAGTGACAGCCGGACAGGGCTTGGCTATAGGCTGGCGCCGATGACCTGGGTGGACGGCATTGTCCTCGCGGTGCTCGCCCTCTCGGCGCTCATCGCCTTCTTTCGCGGGCTGGTGCAGGAGGTGCTGGGCGTCGGCGCCTGGGCCGGCGCCGTGCTCTTCGCGCTCTACATGCTGCCCGGCACCGGGCCGCTGGTGAAGACCTGGGTCGAGCCGGACTGGCTGGCCGAGATCATCGCGCTCGGCGGTATCTTCCTGGTTGCCCTCGTGGTGCTCAAGCTGATGATCGGCTGGTTCGCCGGCAGGGTGCGGGCTTCCGTGCTCGGGGGTCTGGACCGCGCCCTCGGCATGGTCTTCGGTCTCGCGCGGGGTGCTTTCCTGGTCGTCCTCGCCTATATCGTCGGCGGGCTGTTGCTTCCCGCTGTCGATCGCTGGCCGGAGCCGGTGCGCGACGCACGGACCCTACCCCTGGTGGCGGATGGCGCCGGGACGCTTGTCTCGTGGCTTCCGCCGGAGTATCGCCCGCGACTTCCCGATTTGCCGCAGCGCAGCATCCCCGGCATGGACGAGCTGCTGCGGCCCCCGGCGCGAGGCCGGTAGCGAGGACACCGATGCAGCCCCTGCCCTCCACCAACCCCTGGGATGAAGACGACGGCTTCCACGAGGAATGCGGCGTCTTCGGTGTCTGGAACGCCTCGGATGCCGCGGCGCTGACCGCCCTTGGGTTGCATGCCCTGCAGCATCGCGGGCAGGAGGCCTCGGGTGTCGTCGCCCTGACCGATCCGGGCTCGGAGAAGGGCGTGTTCAACGCGCATCGCGGCCTCGGGCTGGTGGGCGACATCTTCGGCGACGCCAAGGTGATGGCCGGGCTGAAGGGCCGCGCCGCCGTCGGCCACAACCGCTACGCGACGACGGGCGAGACGGCGCTGCGCAACGTCCAGCCGCTCTATGCCGATTTCGAGTTCGGCGGCCTCGCCGTGGCGCATAACGGCAACCTGACCAATGCGACGGCCCTCAAGCGCGCCCTGGTCCGCCGCGGCTGCCTGTTCCAGAGCACCACGGATTCGGAGGTCTTCGTCCACCTCATCGCCATCAGCCTCTACGCCAATGTGGTGGACCGCCTGATCGACGCGCTGAAGCAGGTGCAGGGGGCCTATTCGCTGATCGCCCTGCATCACGGCGCCCTGATCGGCGCCCGCGATCCGCTCGGCGTCCGCCCGCTGGTGCTTGGCCGCCTGCCCGAGGGCGCCATGGTGCTGGCCAGCGAGACCTGCGCCCTCGACATCGTCGGCGCCGAGTTCGTGCGCGACATCGAGCCGGGCGAGATCGTCGTCATCGATGACAGCGGGCTGCGCAGCATCAACCCCTTCGGCCGGCAGCAGAGCCGGTTCTGCATCTTCGAGTACATCTACTTCGCCCGGCCGGATTCCGTCATGGAAGGCACGCCGGTCTATGGCGTGCGCAAGTCGATCGGCGCCGAGCTGGCGCGCGAGAGCCATGTCGAGGCCGATGTCATCGTGCCGGTGCCCGATTCCGGCGTGCCCGCCGCCATGGGCTACGCCGCCGAGAGCGGCATCCCCTTCGAGCTCGGCATCATCCGCAACCACTATGTCGGCCGCACCTTCATCGAGCCGACCGACCAGATCCGCAATCTGGGCGTGAAGCTGAAGCATTCGGCGAACCGGCCGATGATCGAGGGGCGGCGGGTGATCCTGGTGGACGATTCCATCGTCCGCGGCACCACCTCCAAGAAGATCGTCGAGATGGTGCGGCAGGCCGGGGCCAAGGAGGTGCACATGCGCATCTCCTCGCCGCCGACGACGCATCCCTGCTTCTATGGCATCGACACGCCGGAGCGGGAGAAGCTCCTCGCCGCCAACCACGATGTCGAGGAGATGGCGCGCATCATCGGCGCCGACAGCCTGGCCTTCATCTCGCTCGACGGTCTCTACCGCGCCCTCGGCCACGCCCGGCGCGAGAGCGGCGCGCCGCAGTATTGCGACGCCTGCTTCACCGGCGACTATGCCATTCCGCTGACCGATCTCGTCGGCCATCCCGAGCGCGTGCCCGCCCTGCTGGCGGCGAACGGCCAGTGACAGGACAGCCAGAGACGGGGCGGCCGCTCGCCGGGCAGGTCGCCCTCATCACCGGCGCCAGCCGTGGCATCGGTGCCGCCACCGCCATCGAGCTGGCCCGGCTGGGGGCGCATTGCGTGCTGGTGGCGCGCACCCAGGGGGGGCTGGAGGAGACCGACGACGCGATCCGGGCGCTGGGCGGCGGGTCCACCCTGCTGCCCTTCGACCTGGTGAAGCAGGCCGACAAGATCGACGTCATCGGCCCCTCCCTGGTCGAGCGCTTCGGCCGGCTCGACATCCTGGTGCACAATGCCGGGGCGCTCGGCAGCCTGACGCCGGTGGCGCATATCCAGCCGCGCGACTGGGCGGATGTGGTCGGCGTCAACCTGACGGCGAGCTGGCGGCTGATCCGCACCTGCGACCCGCCGCTGCGCGCCGCGCCCGCCGGCCGGGCCGTCTTCGTCACCACCGGGCGGGTACGGCGGCCCAAGCCCTACTGGGGCGCCTATGGCGCGACCAAGGCGGGGATGGAGCATCTGGTCCTGACCTGGGCACGGGAGGTGGAGCACACCCCCCTGCGCGTGAACCTCTTCGACCCTGATGTGGTGGCGACCAAGATGCGCGCCCAGGCCATGCCGGGGGAGGACCCCGCCAGCATCGTCCAGCCCGCCGAGGTGGCGCCCGCGCTCGCCGCGCTCTGCCGGCCGGAGGAGGCACGGCATGGCAGCACCGTGGTTTTCGAGCGTCAGGCGGCACAGGCCGCCTCTTGACGGCGCCGTGCCGGCCGGCAAAATCCCTCGCATGTCCGTGACGATCACCCTCAAGCGCATTACCAAGACGACCGCTCCGGCGGGGCGTCCTCTGGTGGCTGCGCGGACCGACACCGCGGCATAGCACCAGAAGGCCCCGCCGGAGACGGACGGGGCCTTGCCGGACGGAACCGGCACCCCGTCTCCTCCGGCCTCCATGGAAGAGACATCATGCTGTCCCTCGAAGAACCCGCCGAAGCCGCCTTCCGCCAGGTCGAGGCCGCCGCGCCCGTGGTGGCCATCGTCGGCGCCACCGGCGCCGTCGGTGTCGAGCTGCTGCACTGCCTGGAGAGCCGGGGCTTCCCGCTCGGCGGGCTGAAGCTGCTGGCCTCACCGCGCTCGGCCGGGCGGACGCTCGACTTCAAGGGCCGGCCCGTCACCGTCGAGGCGCTGACCGAGGACAGTTTCGCGGGCGTCGACATCGCGCTCTTCTCCGCCGGCTCCGGCATCTCCAAGCGCTTCGCCGCCGCCGCGGTGAAGGCGGGCGCCCTGGTGGTGGACAATTCCTCGGCCTTCCGCATGGAGCCCGAGGTGCCGCTGGTGGTGCCGGAAGTGAATGCGGCCGCCCTGGCCGGGCATCACGGCATCGTCGCCAACCCGAACTGCGTCGCCGCCATCGCCACCGTCGCCCTGGCGCCGCTGCACCGCGCCCACCCCATCCGCCGACTGACGGCCGCGACCTATCAGGCGGCCTCCGGCGCCGGCGCCGCGGCGATGGAGGAGCTGCGCGAGGCCACCGCCGCCTATCTCCGGGGCGAGAGCTTCGAGCCCAAGGTCCTGCCGCACCCCTACGCCTTCAACCTGTTCAGCCACAACGCCGAGATGGACCCGGAGAGTGGCTATAATGGCGAGGAGACCAAGGTGGTGGCGGAGACCCGCCGGATCCTCGGCGCGCCCGAGCTGCCGATCGGCATCACCTGCATCCGCGTGCCCGTGCTGCGCGCGCATGCCATGGCGCTGACCGTGGAGTTCGACGAGGTGGTGACGCCGGAGGAGGCGCGCGAACTGCTGGCCGCCGCCCCGGGCCTGCGCCTGGTGGACGACCGCGCCGCCAACCACTTCCCGATGCCCTCCGAGGCCTCGGGCCAGGACGATGTGCTGGTGGGCCGCATCCGCCGCGACATCGGCGACCCCTCGGGCCGTTCGCTCGCCCTGTTCGTGGCCGGCGACCAGTTGCTGAAGGGCGCGGCGCTGAACGCGGTGCAGATCGCGGAACTGCTGCTGAAGCGGTAGGCGGGCAGGGGAGGGGGCTCGCGCCCCCTTCCGACCTTCGGCCTGCTTACTTCCGCAATTCCATCCCGATCGGCCCCTCGCGCTCGCCGCGCGCGAACTGGTCCACCATGGCATTGCCGGTCTGGCCCAGCGTCGCGGCGGGGCCGGTCCAGACGATGCGGCCCTTGTGGATCATCGCCGCCGTGTCGCCGATGCGCCGTGCGCTGGCCATGTCGTGGGTGATGGAGACGGCGGTCGCGCCCAGCTTCTTCACGGTGTCCACGATCAGCCCGTCGATCACGGCGCCCATGATCGGGTCGAGGCCGGTGGTCGGCTCGTCGAAGAAGATGATGTCCGGCCGCGCCGCGATGGCGCGCGCCAGGCCGACGCGCTTCTGCATGCCCCCCGAGAGCTCGGCGGGCGAGAGATCGCCGACGCTGCCGTCCAGCCCGACCTGGGCCAGGATCTCCGCCGCCTTGCCGCGGGCCTCGGCCCGGGTGACGCGCTTCTGCGCCAGCAGCTTGAAGCAGACATTCTCCCAGACCGGCAGGCTGTCGAACAGCGCCGCGTTCTGGAACAGCATGCCGATGCGGTCGTTCAGCGCCTCGCGCTCGCGCCGGGGCATGGTCAGGACATCGTGCCCGTCGATCTCGATCGAGCCGGAATCCGGCGTGATCAGGCCGAGGATGCACTTGATGGTGACGGACTTGCCTGAGCCCGAGCCGCCCAGGATCACCATGCTCTGCCCGGCCCCGACATCGAGATCGACGCCGTCCAGCACCTTCTTGGCGCCGAAGCTCTTGGTCAGGCCGCGCAGGCGGATTTTCGGGGTGCTGCTCATGCGCCGAAGAACAGGGCGGTCAGGACATAGTCCAGCGCCAGGATGAGGATGGAGGAGGAGACCACGGCCGAAGTGGTGGCCGCGCCGACGCCCTGCGCGCCGCCCTTGCTGCGATAGCCGCTGTAGCAGCCCATCAGCGTGATGATGAAGCCGAAGACCGCCGCCTTCACCAGGCCGGAGATGACATCCATCGGCTCCAGGAAGTTCAGCGTCGAGGTCAGATAGGAGGTCGAGGTGAAGCCGAGCTGGGTGGTGCCGATGAGCCAGCCGCCCATGACACCGAGGATATCGGCGATCACCACCAGCAGCGGCATGGCCAGCGTGCCCGCCAGCAGGCGGGGCGCCACCAGGTACTTCATCGGGTTGGTCGAGAGCGTGGTCAGCGCGTCGATCTGGTCGGTGACGCGCATGGTGCCGATCTCGGCGGCGAAGGCGGCGCCGATGCGGCCCGCCACCATCAGCCCGGCCAGCACCGGCCCCAGTTCCCGGGTGATGGAGATCACCACCACATTGGCGATGGCGCTCTCGGCGCCGAAGCGCGAGAAGCCCGAATAGGACTGCAGCGCCAGCACCATGCCGGTGAAGACCGCCGTCAGCGAGACCACCGGCAGGGAGAAATAGGCGATCTCGACGAAGGCGCGGCCGATCAGATGGGGATAGAAGGGCGGCCGCACGATATGCGACACGCCGTTCATCGCGAAGAGCACGATGCCGCCCACCGTACGGAGGGCCTCCAGGACGCCGCGTCCGATCGCGGCGAGGAAATCCAGGACGAGGGTCAAGTTCGGGGGCGCCAGTTCATGCCGGGATGTAGCGCCGCTGGTAGCGGGCGCCGAGGGCGGTAAGGATCTCGTAGCCGATGGTCCCGGCACGCGCGGCGACATCGTCCGGCGTCTGCGCCGCGCCGATCAGCTCGATGCGGTCGCCGGGCGCGACATCCAGGCCGGTGACGTCGAAGGTGGCGAGGTCCATGGAGACGCGGCCTACCAGCGGGACGGGGTGTCCGTCCAGGCTGCCGATGGCCTGACCTGAAAGGCTGCGGGGATAGCCATCGGCATAGCCCACGGCGATGGTGGCGATCCGACTCGGGCGCGGCGCCCGCCAGGAGGCGCCGTAGCCCACGGTCGCGCCTTCCGGGACCTCGCGCACCTGCAGGACGGGCGCGGTGAGCCGCACCGCCTGCCGCATCGGGTTGGGGCGGCCCGGAGTGGGGTTGATGCCGTAGAGCGCGCAGCCGGGGCGCGCCAGGTCGGAGGCGAAGTCCTCGCCCAGGAACAGGCCGGCGGAATTGGCGAAGCTGCGCGGAACGCCGGGAAGCGCCGCGCAGCCGGCGGCGAAGCGGCGCGCCTGCTCGGCGTTCAGCGGATGGTCCGGCTCGTCGGCGCAGGCGAGGTGGGTCATGACGTAGCGCAGCCCCAGCCCCGAGAGATCCCCCGCCCCCGCCAGCCCGGCGGCGTCCAGCCCGAGCCGCTCCATCCCGGTATCGAGGTGCAGGATGGCGCCGGTCGTGCCGGCGGCCCGGTGGGCCGCGACATCCTGCGGCGTGTTCAGCACCGGGGTCAGCGCGGCCCCCTGGTCGGCGCCCGGCGCGAAGCCACCCAGCACCGCGATCATCGGCCCATGGCTCAGCACGCGCCGCAGGGCGATGCCCTCCGAGAGATGGGCGACGAAGAAGTACCAGCAGCTGGCGGCCGCCAGGGCCCTGGCCACCGGCCCGGCGCCGAGGCCATAGGCATCGGCCTTGACCACCGCGGCCACGGCGCCATCCACATGCCGCTCACAGAGCGACTGCCAGTTGCCGACGATGGCGCCGAGATCGACCTCCAGAAGCCCGGCGCGCTCGCCGGGGTCAGTAGCCGTCATGCGCGCCGCCATGGTGGATGTCGAGGTCGCCGAAGCGGGTGAACTCGGCCTCGAAGAAGAGGGGGATGGTGCCGGTCGGACCGTGCCGCTGCTTGGCCACGATCAGGTCGGCGCGGTTGTAGGCCTTCTCCATCCGCTCCTTCCAGGCCGCCAGGGCATTCTCGTACTTTTCCCCATTGTCGAAGCCGGCCGCCTTGGGTTCCTGCATCTTCAGATAGTAGTCGTCGCGGTAGACGAACATCACCATGTCGGCATCCTGCTCGATCGAGCCGGATTCGCGCAGGTCGGCCAGCTGCGGCCGCTTGTCCTCGCGGTTCTCCACCTGGCGGGACAGCTGCGAGAGGGCGATCACGGGCACCGCCAGCTCCTTGGCGATGGCCTTCAGCCCCTGCGTGATCTGGCTGATCTCCTGCACCCGGTTCTCGGGGCGGGAGCCGGCGGCCGGGCGCATGAGCTGCAGGTAGTCGACCACGATCAGGTCCAGGCCGCGCGTGCGCTTGATGCGCCGGCAGCGGGTGCGCAGCGCCGAGATGGTGATGGCCGGCGTGTCGTCGATGAAGAGCGGCAGGCGGGCCAGCTCACGGCTGACCTCGACGAAGCGGTCGAAGTCGCGCTGCTGGATCTCGCCGCGGCGGATGCGGTCGCCCGAGACCCGCGCCTCCTCCGAGAGCAGGCGGGTGGCGAGCTGGTCGGCGCTCATTTCCAGCGAGAAGATGGCGCAGCCGCCCTTGGGCACGGCGCCGGGCCCGTGCTCGTCCTCGGCGGCGCGCAGGAGGGACTTGGCGGCGCCGAAGGCGATCTTGGTGGCCAGCGCCGTCTTGCCCATGCCCGGGCGGCCGGCGAGGATGACGAGGTCGGAAGGGTGCAGCCCGCCCGTCTTGGCGTCGAGGTCGCGCAGGCCCGAGGGCAGGCCGGAGACGCCGCCGCCGCTGGTGAAGGCCTTCTCCGCCATGGTGACGGCCTCGGTCAGCGCCCGGCCGAAGGTGACGAAGCCGCCCTCCGAGCCGCCATCCTTGGCGAGGTCGAAGAGCGCCTGCTCGGCCGCTTCCAGCTGCTCCTTGGCGCCCAGCTCGGCCTCGGCGCCGAAGGCGCGGTTCACCACCGTCTCGCCCAGGTCGATGAGCTGCCGCCGCAGCCAGGCGTCATGAATGACGCGGCCATATTCGCCGGCATTGATGATGCCGACCATGGCGGTCAGCAGCTCGGCCAGATAGGCGCTCCCGCCCACCTCCTGCAGCACGCCGGAATGCTCGAACTCGGCGCGCAGCGTCACCGCGTCGGCGAGCTGGCCCGCCTCGATCCGGCGTTGGATGGCGGCGTAGATGCGGCCATGCACGGCATGGGCGAAATGCTCGGGCGCCAGGAACTCGGAAACCCGCTCATAGGCCTTGTTGTTGGCCAGCAGCGCTCCCAGCAGCGCCTGCTCGGCCTGCGCATTCGCCGGGGGCTGCCGCTGCGACAGGCCGATCAGCCCGTCTCCGGGAGGGGGAACGCTGTTCATCCCCCCTACTTAGCCCGAGAGGCCGTCGGGGTGGAAACCGGGGGCTGTGGATAACGGGGATGTTCCGGATTGGGAATTGTGCCGCCGGCCCGGCACACCGCCCGGCGGCCGCCCCTCAGGGCCGCGGGCGGCAGGCCATCTCGCCGCCGGTCCGCCCCTGCGCCTGCGCGCTTTCCGCCGCCGCCCGCTCGGCCGCCTGCATGTAGTCCCGCGTCAGCGGCAGCGTCTCGGGCGAGCGGGTGAGCTGCAACTGCCAGTTCATATGCCCCATGCGCCGGAAGGCCAGCTCGGAGCCGATCAGGTAGAATTCGAACATGCGGCAGAAGCGTTCGTCATAGAGGCTCTGGATGGCGTCCCGGTTGGCGGCGAAGCGGCGGCGCCAATGCGCCAGGGTCTGCGCGTAGTGCAGCCGCAGGATCTCGATATCGGTCGTCCAGAGGCCGGACTTCTCGACATGCGGCAGCACCTCGGAGAGGGCCGGGGAGTAGCCGCCCGGAAAGATGTACTTGGCGATCCAGGGGTTGGTGCTGCCCGGCCCGTCGCTGCGACCGATGGCGTGGATCAGCGCCACCCCGTCCGGCTTCAGGGCCGCGCGCAGGCTACGGAAGAAGCGGCGGTAATGATCCACGCCGACATGCTCGAACATGCCGACCGAGACGATCCGGTCCACCGGCTCGCGCCAGTCGCGGTAGTCCATCAGCTCGAAGCGCACGCGATCGGCCAGGCCGGCCTCGGCGGCGCGGCCGCGGGCCACCTCCAGCTGCTCGGTGGAGAGGGTGATGCCGGTGACGCGGACGCCATGCTCCCGCGCCAGGTGCAGGGCCATGCCCCCCCATCCGCAGCCGATGTCGAGGACATGGAGGTCAGGATGGTCGAGCTTCAGCTTGGCGGCGATGTGCCGCTTCTTCAGCAGCTGCGCCTCCTCCAGGGACTCCTCGCCGGTCGGGAAATAGGCGCAGGAGTACTGCCGGTCGCGGTCCAGGAAGAGGGCGTAGAGGCGTCCGTTCAGGTCGTAGTGATGGGCGACGTTGCGGCGCGCGCGCCCCGCCGGGTTCAGCTGGTCGAAGCGGCGGCGCAGCCAGCGCAGCTTCTCCATCACCCGCTCCCCCGGGTGCCCGGCTTCCATCAGGTTGAGGACCAGCAGGTCCATCACCTCGTAGAGCGTGCTGCCGACCGGGCGGATCTCGCCGTTCATGTAGCCTTCGCCGAAGGCCAGGCCCGGATTGGTCACCAGCCGCCACTCGGCGCGCCGGCTGCGGATCTCGAAGGCGGCGGAAGGCCCGTCCTGGCCACCGTAGCGGCGTTCCACGCCGTCCGGGTAGCGAACGGTCAGCCGCCCGTGACGGATCATACGGGACAGCACACGATCAAACGGCATGTCTGGGCCCTCGCTGCTCACCACGATCCCGCATGTTGGGGAAAGGTCGCGAGGGCTGTCCAGTCACGCGGGGGCGAGGCCGATGGCCCCCCAAATCATGCCGGCCCACCGGAGGATGCCGCCGGCGGACCTCTGCGACGACAAAAGGGGGAGCGCCTGTCCGGCACTCCCCCCTCTCGACGCGTCCGTGGCCTCGGTGGAGGCCGGGGCCGGTCTTACTCTTCGCTGGCGGCGCCCAGCTCGGACAGCTCGGCGGCCAGCTCGGCCTCCAGGCTCTCCTCCTCGGCCTGCTGCTCGGCGCGAAGATCCTCGCCGCGCGCCTGCTTCTCGGCCTCTTCCGGGGAACGGGCGACGTTCACCGTCACGAACAGATCCACCTCCGGATGCAGCGCGACGCGAACCTGGGTCAGGCCCACGGTCTTGATCGGCTGCTCCAGCAACACCTGGTTGCGGAAGATGGTCAGGCCGGCTTCCCGGCAGGCCTCGGCGATGTCGCGGCCGGACACGGAGCCATAGAGGCCGCCGGCCTCGCCCGCCTGGCGGATGATGACGACCGTGAGGCCGTCCATCCGCTCGGCGATGCGCTCGGCTTCCTCGCGGCGCTTCAGGTTCTGGGCTTCCAGCTGAACGCGCTCGCGCTCGAACCGGGCCAGATTGTCCTTGTTGGCGCGGATCGCCTTGCCCTGCGGGAGCAGGAAGTTGCGGGCATAGCCAGGGCGGACCTTCACCAGCTCGCCCATCTGGCCGAGCTTGTCGACCCGCTGCATCAGGATGACTTCGATCATCGGTGTAACCCCGATCTCACATGTTGGCGGGCGGGTTGCGGCGCCCGTACTGTTCGAGGAGGCCGAGCGCCACGAGGATCACGGCGCCCGGCAGGCTGAAGACGAGAATCAGGACATAGAGCAGGATCAGCACCGGCAGCCGGCCGCTGAAGGAGGCCAGCCGCGTGTGCATCGCGGCCAGCCCCTGCAGCAGCAGCGGCACCGAGAGCACCAGGCAGAGCGACAGCGGCAGCATGGCGTCGGCCTCGTCGGCCACCAGCCAGGCCAGTCCGGCCAGGGCCGGGAGGGCCGGATACCAGCCGGGCAACCGGCCCGACCGCCAGCGCGGCGCCGGCGCCAGGGCCAGGCCGCGGCGCTGCAGGAAGCCCTGCGCGCCGGCCGCGTTGGCCAGCAGCGCCAGCCCGACCCAAAGCGCCAGCGCCCCGGGCATGAGGCGGACGATCTGCTCGACCATCGGCTCCGACACCCCGCCGCCCATGCGCTCCAGGCCGTCGCGGACGGCCTCGTGCAGCACCGCCTCCAGCCCGCCATGCTCCCCCGCCGCGAGGCTCGCGGCCAGGGTCACGAAGGCCGGCCAGAGGCCCAGCAGCGCCAGCGGTGCCGTCAGCACGAGGCGCGGCCCGGGCCGCAGGCCGAGGGCCACCAGCATCCAGGCCGGCAGGGCATAGAGCACCAGCCAGAGCAGAAGGGCGACCCAGCCCGGCCCGGCCAGCAGCAGCGCCGCGCCGCCCACCGGAATGGCGAGGGTCGTGGCGATGCCGCCGAAGCCGAGCCCGGCCAGGAAGAGCGGCAAGGGGGAGAGCCAGAACAGGCCGAGCCCTCCCGGAAGGCCGCGCAGCGCCCAGAGCGTGGCCAGCGCCGAGACGAGCCCCGCCGCCGCCCCCGCCAGCAGGCGGGGATCGTCGATCAGACCGGTGGGAAAATTCCCTCGGGGGTGTCCCGCTGCCACGGCTGTGCCTGCCTCAGAGATCCTGAATCCCGTCCGCTGCCGTCAGTCGTTGATGACGTAGGGCAGCAGCGCCAGGAAGCGCGCGCGCTTGATGGCATTGGCCAGCTCGCGCTGCTTCTTCCCCGACACGGCGGTGATCCGGGACGGGACGATCTTGCCCCGCTCGCTCAGGAAGCGGGAGAGCAGGCGCACGTCCTTGTAGTCGATCTTCGGCGCGTTCGGGCCGGAGAAGGGGCAGGACTTGCGGCGGCGATAGAAGGGCCGGCGGGCGCCCACGGCGGGGCGACGGGCGGCGATGTTCGGTTCGCTGGTGTCGGACATGATGGATTACTCCTCGCCGCCGGTGTTCTCGGAATCATCGCGCGAGCGGGCGCGATACTCCTCACGGTCGTCGTTGCGCTCACGCGTGCGGCCGGAGGAGAAGCGCCCCGCCGGCGGGCGCGGGCCACGGAAGCCGCGGTCACGCTCGCGGTCGTCGCCGCGCTTGGCCAGGATGGCGGAGGGCGCCTCGTCGATCGTCTCGACGCGCAGCGTCATGTGGCGCAGCACGTCCTCGTTCAGGCCGAGCTGGCGGGCCACTTCCTGCTCGGCGGCCGCCGGGCAGTCGAGGCCGAGGAGCATGTAGTGCCCCTTGCGGTTCTTCTTGATGCGGTAGGCCAGGCCCCGAAGGCCCCAGTACTCGCGCTTCTTGACCTCGCCACCGGCCTCGGTGACGACGCCCGCGACCTGGTCGGTGATGGCCTCGACCTGCTGCTGCGTCAGGTCGTTTCGTGCGATCAGCACGGTCTCATACAACGGCATGGGATCTCCCTGTGGCTGTCTCAGCCCAAGCCTGCTCCGGCCCATGCCGGAGAGCGCAAACGGGCATAGCCGGGCGCGATGCCTCCGCGCCCGGCAGGGTGGCGCTGCGTAAACCATAATTGCCCCGCCGCGTAAACCGCCTTATCCACAGGGCGCGCCGGCCATGCCGTGGCCGCGGGGCTTCGCCGTCATCGCGGGAGCGCGGGCGGGCAGGGCCCTCCCAGGGGGGCTCGGGATGACATCCCGATGACGCTCGATTGTTGACACCGGGGGGCAGCGCCATTACCCCGCCCGGCTCCACACAGGGATTGTCGCCGGATCCGGCCTGCCGGCCGGCTGTCAGCGCAGAGGAAAGCCGACACCGCCATGCCGATCGCCTTCGTCTTTCCCGGCCAGGGCAGCCAGGCGCCCGGCATGGGCCGCGAGCTGGCCCAGGCCTTCGCCCCCGCCCGCGAGGTCTTCGAGGCGGTGGACGAGACGCTGCGGCAGAACCTCTCCCGCCTGATGTTCGAGGGGCCGGCCGAGGAGCTGACCCTAACCGCCAACGCGCAGCCGGCGCTGATGGCCGTCAGCCTGGCGGTCATGCGCGTGCTGGAGCAGGAGGGCGGCTTCGACCTGAAGTCGCAGGTGGCCCTGGTCGCCGGACATTCGCTCGGCGAGTACAGCGCGCTCGCCGCGGCGCAGAGCCTCGACGTGCCGACCGCCGCCCGCCTGCTGCGGCTGCGCGGCGAGGCCATGCAGAAGGCGGTGCCGGCCGGCCTCGGCGCCATGGCGGCGCTGCTCGGCGCCGAGATGGCCCAGGCCCAGGCGATCTGCGAACGCGCCGCCGAGGGGCCGGAGGGCACCGAGGTGGTCGAGGCGGCCAACGACAATGGCGGCGGCCAGGTGGTGATCTCCGGCCATCGCGGCGCCGTGGAGCGGGCCGTCGCCCTCGCCAAGGCCGAGGGCATCAAGCGTGCCATGCTGCTGCCCGTCTCGGCGCCCTTCCATTCCGCCCTGATGGCGCCCGCCGCCGACGCCATGGCCGAGGCGCTGGCCCTGGCCGAGCTGCGCCCGCCGCTGGTGCCGGTGGTGGCCAATGTCACCGCCGCGAAGGCGACGGACCCGGCCGAGATCCGCGAATTGCTTGTCCGGCAGGTGACCGGCACGGTGCGCTGGCGGGAATGCGTGGGCACCATGGTCGAGCTGGGCTGCGACCGATTCGTCGAGATCGGCGCCGGCAAGGTGCTGACCGGCCTGATGCGCCGCCTGGCGCCGGAGGCCGCGGCCCTGTCGGTGGGCACGCCCGCCGAGATCGAAGCCTTCCTCAAGACGTTGTGAGGCGATGAGCGGCATGTTCGGACTGGATGGAAAGGTGGCGCTGGTGACCGGCGCCACGGGCGGCATCGGCGCCGCGATCGCCCGCGCGCTCCATGCGCAGGGCGCGAAGGTGGCGCTCTCGGGCACGCGTGAGGCGGTGCTGCGCGAGCTGGCCGACGAGCTGGGCGAGGGCGCGCTGGTGGCGCCGGCCAACCTGTCCGACCCCGCCGCGCCGCAGGCGCTGATCGAGAAGGTCGAGGCGGAGCTCGGGCGGCTCGACATCCTGGTCAACAATGCCGGCTTCACCCGGGACGGCCTGGCCATGCGGATGTCCGACCAGGACTGGTCGGACGTGCTGGAGGTCGATCTGGCGGCGCCGTTCCGGCTGGCGCGCGCCTCGCTGCGCGGCATGATGAAGCGTCGCTCGGGCCGGATCGTCTCGATCGCCTCGATCGTCGGCGTCACCGGCAATCCCGGCCAGGCGAACTATGCGGCCGCCAAGGCCGGGCTGATCGGCATGAGCAAGTCGCTGGCCCAGGAAGTGGCCAGCCGTGGCATCACGGTGAATGTCGTGGCGCCCGGCTTCGTGCGCACCCCGATGACCGATGCGCTCAACGAGCAGCAGAAGGCCCGGCTGATGGAGCGGATTCCGCTGGGCCGCATGGGCGAGGCCACTGATATCGCGGCCGCGGTTGCCTATCTGGCATCCGATGCCGCCGGCTGGGTCACCGGCGCCACCCTGCACGTGAACGGCGGGATGGCGATGACCTGAAACGGAACGGCCGGGAAATCTGTTCCCCGGCTTGCTTCCATGTTAATGCCGCGCAGGTCGACGACGGGGGCGGTCCCCGTCCGGAATGCCGGCAGCGTCTGCAAGCAGGAGAGACTCGGGCGATGAGCGATACCGCCGAGAAGGTGAAGAAGATCGTTGTCGAGCACCTCGGCGTCGAGGAAGCCAAGGTCACGTCCGAGGCGTCGTTCATCGACGACCTGGGGGCCGACAGCCTCGACACCGTCGAGCTGGTGATGGCCTTCGAGGAGGCCTTTGGCGTCGAGATTCCCGACGACGCGGCCGAGAAGATCACGACCGTCAAGGACGCGATCGACTATATCGAGGCGCAGAAGGCCGCCTGAGGGCCTTCCATCCGCGCCGCGCAAGTAGACGTCTGGGGGAGATAACGCGTGTTCGGTTCTCTGACGACGCCGCGACGCGTCGTCGTCACCGGGATGGGCATTGCATGCCCGCTCGGCGTCGGCGTCGATCATGTGTGGCGGCGGATGCTCGCCAGCGAGAGTGGCATCGGCCCGATCAGCCTCTTCGATGCCAAGGACCTGCCGGCGCGTATCGCCGGCGAGGTTCCGGCTGGCGCCAAGACCGAGGGAAAGCTCGACTTCAACGAGTGGGTCCCGGTCAAGGACCAGAAGAAGATGGACCGCTTCATCCAGCTCGCCCTCGTGGCGGCGACGGAGGCGGTCGAGGATTCGGGATGGATGCCCGAGGGTGAGGCGGATCGGAACGCCACCGGCGTGATGATCGGCTCCGGCATCGGCGGCCTGCCCGCCATCGCCGAGAACGCCCTGCTGGTCGGGGCCGGCAAGGCCCGCCGCCTGTCGCCCTTCTTCATTCCCTCGGCGCTGATCAACCTGGCCTCCGGCCATGTCTCGATCAAATACGGCTTCAAGGGACCGAACCACGCCGTGGTCACGGCCTGCGCCACCGGCGTGCACGCGCTGGGCGACGCGGCACGGCTGATCGCGTTGGGCGATGCCGATGTCATGGTCGCCGGCGGCACCGAGGCGGCGATCAGCGATATCGGCATGGCCGGCTTCTGCGCCGCCCGTGCCCTCTCGACCGGCTACAACGACACGCCGCAGGAGGCCTCGCGCCCCTGGGACGAAGGCCGCGACGGCTTCGTCATGGGCGAGGGCGCCGGTATCCTGGTGCTCGAGGAGTACGAGCACGCCAGGAAGCGCGGCGCCAAGATCTACGCTGAGGTCCTGGGCTACGGCATGTCGGGCGATGCCTATCACATCACCGCCCCGGCCGAGGGCCATGAAGGCGCCTTCCGGGCCATGAAGGCGGCGTTGCGCGACGCCGGCGTCACCCCGGAGCAGATCCAGTACGTCAATGCCCACGGCACCTCGACGCCGTTGGGCGACGACCTGGAGCTGGAAGCGGTCGAGCGGCTTTTCGGCGAGGCCGCGCGTGGCCTCGCCATGTCCTCCACCAAGTCGGCGATCGGGCATCTGCTCGGGGCCGCCGGCGCCGTGGAAGGGGTCTTCTCCATCCTCGCCATCCGGGACGGGGTGGCGCCGCCCACCCTCAACCTGCGCAAGCCCTCGCGGGAGAGCGTGATCGACCGGGTGGCGCTGCAGCCGCAGGAGCGGCCGATCGACGTGGCGCTGTCGAACAGCTTCGGCTTCGGCGGCACCAATGCCAGCATCCTGTTCCGCAAGGCGGGCTGAGGCACTTCCGGCCGGGCAGCGGGTTCTTCCCCTCCGCCCGGCCAGCCCCATCTGAGCATCGGGTGGGTGAAGGGCTCGCGGCCCTGGCTCAGCCTCCTTCCCCGCTTGCCGACGAGGAGGGCCGATCTTGCGCAAGTTCTGGATGTTCCTGCTGACCCTATTTCTTCTCCTGGTCGTGGCCGGCGCCGGAACGGCCTGGTGGGGCTGGCGCAGCTGGTCGGCGCCAGGCCCGCTGGCGCAGGCGACGCCGGTGGTGGTCGAACGCGGCGGCGGTGTCCAGACCATCGGCGCGACCCTGGCCGAGCGAGGGGTGATCCGTGATCCGCGCCTCTTCGCCGCGGCCGTCTGGCTGACGCGGGAGGAGGGGCCGCTGCGGGCCGGCGAGTTCCTCTTTCCCGCCCAGGGTTCCCTGCGCGACGTGCTGGCCGTGCTCCGCACCGCGCGCCCGGTGCAGCGCCGTCTGACTCTGCCGGAAGGTCTGACCGCCCGGCAAATGGCGGCGATCCTGCAGCAGGCGGAGGGCCTGTATGGCGACCTGCCGACCATCGACGAGGGCGAGCTGCTGCCGGAGACCTATGCCTATAGCTGGGGCGACAACCGCGCCGGCGTGGTGCGGCGTGCCGCCGCCGCCATGCGCGAGGCGCTGGACCGGTTGTGGAAGGAGCGGGCCCCGGATCTTCCCCTGGCCAGCCCGCGAGAGGCGCTGGTGCTGGCCTCCATCGTCGAGCGGGAGACCGGGATGCCGGAGGAGCGGGGGCGGGTGGCGGCGGTCTTCATCAATCGCCTCCGCCGCAACATGCCCCTGCAATCGGACCCGACGGTGGCCTATGCCGCGGCCGACGGCGCCGTGCTGGACCGGGCGCTGACCCGGGCCGACCTGGACCGCGAGCATCCGTTCAACACCTACCGCAACCGCGGGCTGCCGCCCGGGCCGATCGCCAGCCCCGGAATCGAGTCGCTGCGCGCGGTGCTGCGGCCCGACAGCACCGACGACCTCTACTTCGTGGCCGACGGCACCGGCGGCCATGCCTTCGCCCGGACCCTCGAGGAGCACAACCGCAACGTCGCCCGGTGGCGCGCCATCGAGCGACGCAGGGCCACGCCCTAGGCCGGCTGTTCAGCCTCGTCCCACCGGCTTGGCGGGCAGGCGGGCGGCGATGGCGGCGCGCAGCACCATGGGCAGGGCGCCGGCCAGGCGGGCCATGGCATAGGTCGGCCAGGGGAAGGCGATTCGCGCCCGGCCGGCCTCGATGCCCCGCAGGACGCGCCGCGCCGCCGCCTCCGGTGTCAGCAGGAAGGGCATCGGGAAGTCGTTCACCGCCGTCATCGGGGTGCGGATATAGCCCGGGCAGACGGCGTGGATGCGCAGCCCCCGGTGACGCTCGGTCGCGTCATGCGCCTCGGCCCAGCGCTGCACGGCGGCCTTGCTGGCGCAGTAGGCGGCGGCGCCCGGCGTGGCGACGAAAGCGGCGACCGAGGCGATGACCGCCACCCGGCCGCGGATGCCGTCGGCGCCCGGCGGCTGCGCCGCCATCCTGTCCAGGGCGGGCAGGGCGGTGTTCAGCACACCGGTGACGTTCGTCGCGAAGATCGCCCGGGTCTGCCCGGACGGTTCCGCCACCCCGCCGGTGCCGCCGGAGACGCCGGCATTGGCGACCAGCAGGTCCAGCCGATCCATCCCCTCCACCCAGCGGGCCGCCGACCCGGCATCGCGCACATCGAGCGTGGTCTCGCGCACCTGGGCTCCGGCGGCGCGGCAGCGGTTGGCCGCGCCGGCGAGGCGGGCCTCGTCCCGTCCCGTCAGATGCAGCATCACGCCGGGCCGGGCACAGCCCAGGGCCAGAGCCAGGCCAAGGCCGGAGGAGGCGCCGGTGATGGCGATCGTCGTCCAGTCTCGGCGCGCCATGTCTTGCATCCTGTGCCGGAGGGGAAGAGAAGGCCGGTCATGGCCATTTCGTCGATGACCGGCTTCGCCCGGCAGTCGGGAACCCTGCCGGACGGCACGGGTTTCGTGTGGGAACTGCGCAGCGTCAACGGGCGCGGGCTGGATCTGCGCCTGCGCCTGCCGCCCGGGCTGGATCCTCTGGAGGCACCGCTGCGCGAGGCCGTGGGGGTGCGCTTCAAGCGGGGCAACATCTCCGCCACGCTGTCCCTGAAGAGGGAGGAGCAGCGGCCCCGCCTGACGCCGGATCCGGTGGCGCTGGAGCAGGCCATCCAGCTCGTCTTGGCGGTGGCCGCGCGCATCCCCGGCTGCCCGCCGCCGCGCGCCGAGGCGGTGCTGGCCCTGCCGGGCGTGCTGCGGGCCGAAGCGGCCGATCCCGCGGCGGGCGAGGAGGAGGCCCGGCGAGCCGTGCTCTCCCGGGCCTTCGCCCTGGCGCTCGACGATCTGGCGGCCGCCCGCCGGGGGGAGGGGGAGAAGCTCGCCGCCATCCTCGCTACCCTGCTCGACGAGATCGCCGCCCTGCGCGAGGTGGCGCTGGGCGAGGCCGCCGCCCAGCCCGCAGCGCACCGGGCTCGGCTGCGGGCGGCGCTGGCTGAGATGCTGGAAGGCGAGCGCCGGGTGCCGGAGGAACGGTTGGCGGCGGAAGTGGCGTTGCTGGCGCAGAAATCCGACGTGCGGGAGGAGCTGGACCGGCTCGGCGCGCATCTGGCCGCAGCCCGCGCCCTGCTCGCGGAACCCGGGCCGGTGGGCCGCAGGCTGGAGTTCCTGACCCAGGAGTTCGGCCGCGAATCGAACACGCTGGGGGCCAAGTCGGCCAGCCTGGGGCTGACCCGCGTCGCCCTGGACCTGAAGGCCGCGCTGGAGCGGCTGCGCGAGCAGGCGGCGAACGTCGAATGAACCGGATCTCCCGCCGGGGCCTCTGCCTCGTCCTCGCCGCGCCCTCGGGGGCCGGCAAATCCTCGGTCAGCCGGGCGCTGCTGGAGCGGGAGAAGGATCTCCGCCTCTCCGTCAGCGCCACCACGCGGGCGCCGCGCCCGGGCGAGCAGGAGGGGGTCCATTACTTCTTCCGCAGCATGGCGGAGTTCGAGGCCATGGAGGCATCCGGCGCGCTGCTGGAATCGGCCCGGGTCTTCGGCCGCCGCTACGGCACGCCGCGCGCCCCGGTGGAAGAGGCGCTGGCGGCCGGGCGGGACGTGCTCTTCGACATCGACTGGCAGGGCCACCGCCTGCTGCGCGCGGCTTTGCCGGCGGATGTGGTCAGCCTGTTCCTGCTGCCGCCGAGCCTGGCGGAGCTGGAACGCCGGCTGCACGGGCGGGGTCAGGATTCGCCGGAGGAGATCGCCCGCCGCATGCAGGCGGCGCGGGACGAGATCAGCCACTGGGCGGATTTCGACCATGTGCTCGTGAACAACGACTTCCACGAGACGGTGGCGGAGGCGCGGTCGATCCTGCATGCGGCGCGCTGCGCCCGCGGCCGCCAGCCTTGGCTGCCCGCCTTCATCGATGAACTGCTGAAGCCCTGACGATGGGCGGGCCCGTCATGCTGCTGCATGTCCTGGGGCCGATCTTCGCCCTGATCGGCCTCGGCTATCTCTTCGCCCGGCGGCGCTGGGTGAGCGAGGAAGGGCTGCGCGGCCTCAACGACTTCGCCTTCAAGCTGGCCATGCCGGCCCTGCTCTTCGCCGGCGCCACCTCGCCCCATTCCGGCGGCGGGGTGGTGGCGGTGGCGTTCTTCGCCGGCTGTCTGACGACCTATGGCCTGGCCCTGCTGCTGGGGTGGCGGCTGCTGCGGCTGCGGCTCTCCGAGGCCGGCTCCTTCGCCCTCAACTGCAGCTTCGGCAATACCAACATGATCGGCATCCCGGTCATCCTGGCGGTCTTCGGCCAGAGCGGGCTGGCGCTGCTGCTGGGCATCCTGGCCCTGCATTCGCTGATCCTGTTGCCGCTGGCCACGGTGGTGGCCGAGCTCGCGCACAGCAGCCAGGCCTCGATGACGCGGATCCTGAAGCCGACGCTGCTCGCCGTGCTACGCAACCCGATCGTGCTGGCGGTGCTGCTCGGCCTGCTGGTCACGCTGGCCGGCATTCCAGTGCCGGCCACCGCGCGCCGCTTCCTCGACCTGGTGGGGCAGGCGGGGCCGCCCGTGGCGCTGTTCACCCTGGGCGCCAGCCTGCTCTCCTTCAATGCCCGGCGCGACTGGCCCGAGGCGCTGATGGGCTGCGGCCTCAAGCTGGCCTTCATGCCGGGGCTGGTCTGGGGTGCCGGGCTGGCGCTCGGGCTGGGGGGGGAGGCGCTGGCCGTGGCGGTGCTCACCGCCGCCATGCCGACCGGCGCCAATGCCTTCTTCCTGGCGCGGCGCTACATGAGCGGTGCCGAGCGCTCCGGCGCCACGGTGTTGATCGCGACGCTGCTCTCCACCGTGACGCTCTCGGCGCTGCTCCTGCTCCTGACGTGAGCGGGGAATCGGCCGGTTTTCTTCTCAGTGCAGGTTGAACTGGCCCTCGGCGTACCGAAATTCGGCGGGCCGGGTCAGGGCGCTCGACGCTACCCGCACGGAGTGCAGCGGACCGTGGATCTCCCGCTGCCAGAAGGCCAGGAAGCGGTGGAGCTCCGGGAAGCGGGGCGCATGATCCACCTTCTGCCAGACGAAGCTCTGCAGCAGGCCCGGATGATCGGGCAGGTGGTAGAGGATCTCGGCGGTGGTCAGGCGCCAATCCGGGATTCGGACGAAGCCTTCGATATCCCGCAGCAGCATGGGCGATCGTCTCCGTTCTGGTAGCCGGCCCGGCCTTCGGGCCGTTCTGTTCCCCTTTCGGGCCAGGAGAGCATGCCATGGCGTGACCGGCGGATGACAAGAAAAACCGTCTGGTTTCAGTGCCTTGGCACTCTTCGACAAAGAGTGCTGCCGAACGCTTGACGACCTCCGAGGAGCGTCCTAGATCGTCAGCACTCTCCGGGAGTGAGTGCTAACAGGCTCGCCGGCCGGAGAGGCAACCGTCGCTGAATGCGCCACAATAGGGCGTCAGGAGAGGGCCAATGAATTTCCGTCCTTTGCATGACCGCGTCGTCGTCCGCCGGCTGACCGCCGAGGAGAAGACCGCGGGGGGCATCATCATCCCCGACACCGCCAAGGAGAAGCCGCAGGAAGGCGAGATCGTCGCCGTCGGCTCCGGCGCGCGCAACGAGAAGGGTGACCTCGTCGCCCTCGACGTGAAGGTCGGCGACCGTGTCCTGTTCGGCAAGTGGTCCGGCACCGAGGTCAAGATCTCCGGCGAGGAGCTCCTGATCATGAAGGAATCCGACCTGATGGGCGTGATCGCGGCCTGAGCCTGCGGACCCCCGTTTCCCACGAACCGATCAGAACAGAGGTAGAGAATCATGGCTGCTAAGGACGTCAAGTTCGGCGCCGGTGCCCGCGAGCGGATGCTGCGCGGCGTCGATATCCTGGCCGATGCCGTCAAGGTGACGCTGGGCCCGAAGGGCCGCAACGTCGTCATCGACAAGTCCTTCGGCGCGCCGCGCATCACCAAGGACGGTGTGACGGTCGCCAAGGAAATCGAGCTGGCCGACAAGTTCGAGAACATGGGCGCGCAGATGGTGCGCGAAGTGGCCTCGAAGCAGAACGACCTGGCCGGTGACGGCACCACCACCGCGACCGTGCTGGCCCAGGCCATCGTCCGCGAGGGCGCCAAGGCCGTGGCCGCCGGCATGAACCCGATGGACCTGAAGCGTGGCGTCGACAAGGCGGTGGCCGTCGTCGTCGAGGAGCTGAAGGCCAAGACCAAGAAGATCACCACCTCCGGTGAGGTCGCCCAGGTCGGCACGCTGTCCGCCAACGGCGAGTCCGAGATCGGCGAGATGATCGCCCAGGCGATGGAGAAGGTCGGCAACGAGGGCGTGATCACGGTCGAGGAGGCCAAGGGCATCCAGACCGAGCTCGACGTCGTCGAGGGCATGCAGTTCGACCGCGGCTATGTCTCCCCGTACTTCATCACGAATGCGGAGAAGATGATCGCCGAGCTCGAGAACCCCTACATCCTGATCCACGAGAAGAAGCTGTCCCAGCTGCAGCCGATGCTGCCGCTGCTGGAGAGCGTCGTGCAGTCCGGCCGTCCGCTGGTGATCGTGGCCGAGGATGTCGAGGGCGAGGCCCTGGCCACCCTGGTCGTCAACAAGCTGCGCGGTGGCCTGAAGATCGCCGCCGTGAAGGCCCCGGGCTTCGGTGACCGCCGCAAGGCGATGCTCGAGGACATCGCGATCCTGACCGGTGGCCAGGTGATCTCCGAGGATCTCGGCATCAAGCTCGAGACCGTCACGCTCGACATGCTGGGTCAGGCCAAGACCATCCGCATCGAGAAGGAGAACACCACGATCGTCGATGGCGCCGGCGCCAAGGACGACATCCTGGGCCGCGTGGAGCAGATCAAGGCGCAGATCGAGGAGACCACCTCGGACTACGACCGCGAGAAGCTGCAGGAGCGCCTGGCGAAGCTGGCCGGTGGCGTCGCCGTCATCCGTGTCGGTGGCTCCACCGAGGTCGAGGTGAAGGAGCGCAAGGATCGCGTCGACGACGCGCTGCACGCGACCCGCGCCGCGGTCGAGGAAGGCATCGTGCCGGGTGGTGGCGTGGCCCTGCTGCGCGCCGCCGGCAAGCTCGCCGACCTGAAGGGCGACAACAACGACCAGCATGTCGGCATCGAGATCGTTCGCCGTGCCATCCAGGTGCCGCTGAAGCAGATCGCCGAGAATGCCGGCAAGGACGGCGCCGTGATCGCCGGTGAGGTCCTGCGCGACAGCACCTACGAGTACGGCTATGACGCCCAGCTCGACGAGTACAAGAACCTCGTCGACGCCGGCATCATCGACCCGACCAAGGTCGTCCGCACCGCCCTGCAGGACGCGGCCTCCATCGCCGCCCTGCTGATCACCACCGAGGCGATGATCGCCGAGCGTCCGGAGAAGAAGGCTCCGGCCGGCGCTCCGGGCGGCATGGGCGGCATGGGCGGCGACATGGACTTCTGATCCTCCGGGATCGAGGTCCGGCCCCCGGGCTGGAACAGCAGGAGGGGCGGCCGCAGGGCCGCCCCTTTTCGCATGCGCGAGGGCTAACGCGTTCGTTACGAAACGGCGCCGGTTTGCGTTGACAGGGCGGTGCCGATCTGCCCCACTTCTTCTCGCCAACCGCTGCCGATCGCCTTGCCGTGCCTCCGGAGACCCGGTCGCCTTCAAGCCGTGAAACCGGATGGGCCACAGGCAAGGGCGCTCATGCCCTGCCGCCGCATTTGAGAGGAGTGCGTCGCCATGGCGACCGGCACCGTGAAGTGGTTCAACGCGACCAAGGGCTTTGGATTCATCGTCCCGCAGGATGGCGGCAAGGATGTCTTCGTGCACATCACCGCCGTCCAGAAGGCGGGCCTGCAGGGCCTGAACGAGAATCAGAAGGTCAGCTACGACGTGGCCATGGAGCGCGGCAAGGCCGCCGCGATCAACCTGAAGCCGCTCTGAGGCCCCGGCGGAGGCGGCCGGCCAGGCCGCGTCCGGCTTGCATGCCCGCTCTCCCTTCCGGGAGGCGGGTTTTTTCGTCCGTCAGGCGGTTTCCCAGCCGATGGCGCGCCGCAGGAAGGCATTGCCCAGGGCGGAGAAGGCGGCGACCTCGCCATTGTCCTTGCCATAGCCATGTCCGCCGGCCGCCGGCTCGTAGAACAGCGCCTCGTAGCCCAGAGACTGGAGCCTGGCCGCCATCTTCCGCGCATGGCCGGGATGGACGCGATCGTCCCGCCGGCTGGTGGCGATCAGGATCGGCGGATAGGGCCGCCCCGCCACGGCGGCCTGATAGGCCGAGAAGTGGCGCATGAAGGCCCAGTCCTCGGGCCTGTCGGGGTCGCCATACTCGTCCTTCCAGCTCGCCCCCGCCAGCAACCGCGTGTAGCGGCGCATGTCGATCAGCGGGATGGTGCAGAACAGCGCGCCGAAGCGTTCCGGGTAGCGGGTCAGCATATTCGCGATGAGCAGGCCGCCATTCGAGCCGCCCTCCGCCGCGATCCGCCCGGGCCGCGTCACGCCGCGCCGCATCAGGTCGGCGGCGACGGCGGCGAAGTCGTCGTGCGAGAGGATCTTGCCCTGGCGCCGCCCCGCCTCGTGCCAGGCGGTGCCGAACTCGCCGCCGCCCCGGATATTGGCGATGACCGCCGTGCCGCCCTTGGCCAGCCAGAGCAGGCCGGAGGTGCTGCTGTAGGCGGGCAGCAGCGGGATCTGGAAGCCGCCATAGCCGGTCATGTGGACCGGCGCATCGCCGCTCCCCCCGCCTTCCTGGTGGCGGGGACCGATCTGCACATAGGGAATGCGCTCGCCATCGGTCGAGACGGCCTCGTGGCGCGAGACGGCCAGGCCGCTGGCGTCGAAGGCGGGCGAGGATCGCCGCAGCACCGCCGGCGCCGTCAGGCGGATGTCCGTCAGCAGCATCTCGGGCGGCGTGAGCGGGTCCTGCGCCATGACCAGCAGCGTGCCGTCGGATTCGTCCTCACGCTCGTCGAGCGGGCGGAGGCCGACCACGCCGATATCCGGCAGGCCGGTGACGGGCGCCGAGGTCCAGCCCTCCTCGCCGGGCGTGAGGAGGGTGAAGACGGGGCGCAACTCGTCGAGCACGGAGAGCACCAGCCGGCCGGCGCACCAGAAGAAGCCCTGCAGGGCCCGGCGCGGCGCCGGCGTGAACAGCGTGCGGAAGCGGGCCTCGCCCGCCAGCACCTCCGCCAGCCGCGCGCCCAGTACGGTGTCCGGGGCGTGGGTGACGCCACCCACCGTCCAGGGCTTGCGCGGCTGGGCGGCGAGCCAGCCGCGCTGCCAGGACAGGCGCAGGTCGGTCGGCAGGTCGATGCGGCGGGAGCGGCCCTCGCGGTCGCCGAGATGGATCGCCTGGTCGAAGAAGCCGAGCTGCTCCTGGAAGACCAGGATCTCCCGCCCGTCCTCGCGCTCCACCCCGCCCCAGGCGCCCATGGACTCCACGCCGGTCTCGAACAGGATGCGGGCCTCGCCCGGCGTCTCGCCCCGGCGCAGCAGGCGGATGCTGCGCGGATAGCCGGAGCGGGTGGAGCTGGCCGCGTCGAGCGCCAGGGAGACCAGCAGCGTGTCGCGGTCCAGCCAGTCGGCGCCACCCTTGGCTTCCGGCAGGGCGAAGCCGCCTGCCGGGAAGGCGCGGGTGGCGAGATCGTATTCGCGCAGCACCACGGCGTCGCCGCCGCCGCGCGAGAGGCGCAGCAGGGCGCGGTCATGCGTCCCCGGCAGGGTGCCGGCGCCGCGCCAGACCCAGTCCTCGCCCTCGGCGGCGGCCAGGGCGTCGAGGTCGAGCAGCACCTCCCAGTCCGGCCGCTCCTGGCGGAAGCTGTCGAGCGTGGTGCGGCGCCACAGGCCGCGCGGCTGCGCCGCATCCTGCCAGAAGTTGTAGAGATGCGCGCCGCGGCGGGTCACGAAGGGCAGCCGGTCCGGCCGGTCCAGCGCCGCCTTCACCGCGTCGCGGTCGGCGGCGTAGCGGGCATCGGCGAGGCGGGCGAGGGTGGCCGCGTTCTGCGCCTCCACCCAGGAGAGGGCGCGCTCCCCCTCGATCTCCTCCAGCCACAGAAAGGGGTCGTCCTCGGTCATGCGGCGGCTCCGTGCCGGAGGGAGAGACTCGGGAGGGAAAGTGGCTCAGACGATCTGGTAGCGGGCCTTGGCCGCCCGCTCGATGGCGCCGGCGATCAGGCGGTCGATATCCAGGCCGATGCGGAAGTCCTGCAGGAAGCGCAACTCCTCCTGAGTGGCGTCGCCATCCGCCGCCGCCACCTCGCAGGCCAGCAGATAGGCGGTCTCCCGCAGGCGGGGCGGCAGCGTGTCCCGGATCAGGGCGCAGGCGCGGTCCAGGCCGTCGTTCTGCCGCAGCAGGGTCAGGCAGGACTCCGTCACCGTCTCGATCTCCTCGGGGAGGAATCCGTCGAAGACCGGCAGTTCCCGCACCAGCCGCGCCATCATGCCCAGCTCGGCATCGGACATCTGCTGGTCGGAGGCGGACATCAGCACCATGGCGCAGACCAGGGCCTCCTGCGCATTGAAGCGGATCTTGGTGTGCGGCATCGGTCTCTTCCTTGTTCGGCGAAGGCCTAACGCAGGGCGGGCGCCGCTTCAATCGCCCCGGCGGGCCGGCCGCCGAGGAAGGCGGCGGTCTGCCGGACCGCCTCGGCGAGGCCCAGGCGCTGCGGGGTCACGCCGTCCGGCAGGCCGGCGAGCAGGCGTGAGGGGGTGCGGGGATCGAGCAGCACGAAGACGCCCCGGTCGTCGGCGCGGCGGATCAGCCGGCCGAAGGCCTGCCGCAGCCGGTGCCGGGCGATGGCATCGTCATAGGCGGATGGCCGGCCGCCCGAAAGATGGATCCGCCGCTCCCGGTGGAGGATGGAGGGGCGCGGCCAGGGCACGCGGTCGAACACCAGCAGGCGCAGCGCGCGGCCCGGCACGTCCACCCCGTCGCGCAGCGCGTCGGTGCCGAGCAGGCAGGAATCCTCCTCGGCGCGGAAGATGTCGACCAGGGTCGCGCTGTCCATGGCGTCCACATGCTGGGCGTAGAGCGGGATGCCGGCCTCGGCCAGGGCGGGGGCGAGGCGGGCGTGCACCTCGCGCAGCCGGCGGATGGCGGTGAACAGGCCGAGCGCGCCGCCGCCGGCGGCCAGGAAGAGCTGCTGCATCGCCGCTGCCACCTGGGCGGGGCTGTCCCGGCTGAGATCCTCGACGATGAAGGCCCGCGTATTGGCGGCATAGTCGAAGGGCGAGGGCAGGGCGGCGCGGATGGCCGGGTTCGGCAGGTGCTGCACCCCGGTGCGCGCCTCGGCCTCGCGCCAGGCGGCCTCGGGGTCGTGGCGGGCGGCGTCGCGCAGCGTGGCGGAGGCGATCAGCACGCCATGGGCCGGAGCTGCCACCTGGGTGGCGAAGGGCACGGTGGGGTCCAGCCAGTGGCGGTGCAGGCCGGCATCGATGTCGCGCCCCTCGCGCCGGGACAGCGCCAGCCAGTCCACGAAGGTCGGCCGCTGGCCGGGCTCGGCGGGGGCCTCGCGCAGCTGGCGCAGCATGGCGGTCCAGGCGGTGAGCGGCATCAGGGCGCGCCGCTCGACGCTGCGGATGGCGGTCTCCAGGCGGATGCGGTCGCCGGTCTCCAGCTCCTGGTCCGGGTCCTCCAGGATCCCGGCGAGCAGCTTCGCCAGGTACTTCAGCGGGTCGCGCAGCGCCTCGAGCGCCGTCTCCAGCGCGGCGGCGGCGCCGGGGAGATCCGCGTGCAGGGGATGGAGGTCGCATTCGGCGTCATAGAGCGGATCGGCCTCGGCGCTGCGCGCCAGGACCTGGGTGCGGGCGGCGCGCAGGAAGGCCTCGCCGGGCGCGGCCCCGTCCTCGGCCTCGTCCCAGCGGTCCCACCAGCCGGCGCCGGGCAGGGCGCGCGCGGCATGTTCCACCAGGTCGAGCGGCGGCAGCAAAGCGGGGTGCTGGGCCAGCATCTCCTCCAGCCGGCGGCGCAGGCCGCGCGCCCGGCTCCGCCCGCCTTCCTGGCCCAGCAGCCAGCGGCGCAACTCGGCCATCTCGGCGCCGCAGAGGGCGGCGGAGAAGGCCCCGTCGGCGGCATCGAAGAGATGGTGCCCCTCGTCGAAGACATAGCGCAGCGCCGGCCCGTCCTCGCCGCCGCCCAGCGCCGCCTGGACCATCACCAGGGCGTGGTTGGCCACGACCAGGTGCGCCCCGGCGGCGCGGCGGATCGAGTGCTCGACATAACACCGCTTCCAGTGCGGGCAGGCGGAATGGATGCACTCGCCGCGGCGGTCGGCCAGGAGCGAGATGCTGCCGGGCGGAAACAGCTCGACCAGCCAGCCGGGAAAGTCGCCGCCCAGCAGGTCGCCGTCCCGCGTGGCCAGGGCCCAGCGCGCCACCAGGGCGAGGGCGGTGAGGCGGCCCGGCATGGCGCCGCTCACCGCCTCGTCGTAGTTCAGCAGGCAGAGGTAGTTCTCGCGCCCCTTGCGGATCACCACCTTGCGGCGCCGCTCCTCGGGTTCCGGATAGAGGCGGGCCAGCTCCTGGTCGAGCTGGCGCTGCAGGTTGCGGGTATAGGTAGCGATCCAGACCGGAGCGCCGTTCCGCTCGGCCCAGAGGCTGGCCGGCGCCACATAGCCCAGCGTCTTGCCGGTGCCGGTTCCCGCCTCGGCCAGCACCAGGCGGGGCTCGCCGGCCAGCTCCCGCGGGGTGAAGGCAAGGCTGGCGGCGGAGGCGAAGTCCGCCTGGGAGGGGCGCTGCTCGGCACCTTCGCCGAGGATCTCGGCCAGGCGGGCGCGCGCCTCGGCCGGCGCCACCGGATGGCTGGCGGGCGGCGGCGGCGGGCCGGCATCCTCCCATTCGGCGAGCTGGCGCCAGACCTTCAGGGCATCGGCCGAGGGGCGGGCGGCGGGCTGGCCCAGCGCCGCCAGCACGGAGTCCGCCCATGGCCAGTCATTCGCCTGCCGCAGCCGCGCCGCCAGCATCGCCGCGTCGCGGTTCAGCGGCGCGTGGCGCGCGCGGGCCAGGCGGCGCAGCAGCTCGGCGGCGATCTCCGGCAGCAGCGCGGCGGCGGCTTCCGCATCCCCGGGCGCCGGCAGGTCGAGGGCGAGGGCCAGGCCGCGCGGCGTGGGCGGCGCCGGTTGGGCCGGCAGGCAGAAGGCGAAAAGCTCCAGCAGGTCGCAGGCGCCGGGCAGGCCGGACAGGCCGAGCCGCCGTGCCGTGGCCGGGGCATGGACCAGGATGGGCGGGCCGAACTCGCGCAGCAGCTCCGGCAACTCGGCCGGGCGCGGGGTGAACAATTCGCCATCAGGGGTGAGCAGCGCGGCGCTGCCGGGCGCCGGGGCGACCAGGGCCGGGCCGCTCGGCAGCACCAGGCGGGGGGGCAGGGCGTCGTTCCGGCCCTTGGTGGCAGTCACCGGAGGAGAGTAGGGGCAAAGCACGAACGAAGCCAGCCGCCAGCGGGGTTTTTCCAATCGTGATGGCCGCGCGGGGTGGCTTTGGCCGCCCTGCCGACTGGGCGCGTTGACCGCGGCACGCGGCGCTGGCATGGGGCGGGAATGACCGCCGATCCATCGCTCCGCACCGTCAAGGCCTGGCCCTTCGAGGAAGCCGCCAAGGTCGCCGATCGCCTCGCCGCGTCCGGCAAGAAAACGGCGCTGTTCGAGACCGGCTACGGCCCTTCCGGCCTGCCGCATATCGGCACCTTCGGCGAGGTGGCGCGCACTTCCTGGGTGCGCAATGCCTTCACCCGCCTGACCGGCCTGCCGTCCCGCCTGCTGGCCTTCTCGGACGACATGGACGGGCTGCGCAAGGTGCCGGACAACGTGCCGAACGGCGATGTGCTGCGGCAGCATCTCGGCAAGTCGCTGACCGCCATCCCCGACCCCTTCGGCACGCATGAGAGCTTCGGGCACCACAACAACGCCCGGCTGCGCGCCTTCCTGGACGCCTTCGGCTTCGAGTACGAGTTCGCCTCGGCCACCGACTACTACCGCTCGGGCCGGTTCGACGCGGCGCTGCTGCGGATGCTGGAGGCGCATGAGGAGGTGCGGCAGGTGATCCTGCCGACGCTGGGGCCGGACCGCCGCGCCACCTATTCGCCCTTCCTGCCGGTGCATCCGCGGACGGGGGTGGTGATGCAGGTGCCGGTGGAGGAGACACGGCCCCAGGACGGGACCATCGTCTGGCGTGACCCGGAGAGCGGCGAGCGCTTCGAGACGCCGGTGACCGGCGGCCATGTGAAGGCGCAGTGGAAGGCCGACTGGGCGATGCGCTGGTTCGCCCTCGGCGTCGATTACGAGATGTCGGGCAAGGACCTGATCGACAGCGTCCGCCTCTCCTCGGCGATCTGCCGGGTGCTGGGGGCCGAGCCGCCGGTCAGCATGACCTACGAGCTGTTCCTCGACGCCAATGGCCAGAAGATCAGCAAGTCCAAGGGCAACGGGCTGACGATCGAGGAATGGCTGCGCTACGCCCCCCCCGAGAGCCTGGCCTACTTCATGTACCAGCAGCCGGGCCGGGCGAAGCGGTTGCATTTCGACGTCATCCCCCGCGCCACGGACGAGTACCTGCAGCAGCGGGAGCGGCTGCGCGCCAGCCAGGACCCGGCCAATCCGGACTGGCACATCCATGGCGGCGAGGTGCCGAACACGCCGGAACCCCCGCTGACCTTCGGCATGCTGCTGAACCTCGCCACGGTGGCCGCCGCCGACACGCCGGAGCGGTTGTGGAAGTTCGTGCGCAACTACGCCCCCGGCGCCACGCCGGAGACGCAGCCGCTGCTGGGCCAGCTGGTCGAGTATGCCGTGGCCTATGCGCGCGACTTCGTGCTGCCCGGGCTCACGCCGCGCGCGCCGACCGCGGAGGAGCGGCCCTGCTTCCAGGCGCTGATCGACCTGCTGCGCGCGCACCGGCAGGAGATCGAGGCGCTGCCGCCCGGCCTGCCGCAGGCCGAGCGCATCCAGGTCGACGTCTATGACGCCGGCCGGCGCGAGCCCTTCATCCAGAAGATGAAGGACGGCTCGAACGGCGTCTCACGCGGCTGGTTCAACGCACTGTACCAGGTATTGGTGGGCGCCGATCAGGGGCCGCGCTTCGGCAGCCTCGCCGCCGCCTATGGGGTGCCGGAGACCATCCGCCTGATCGAGGAGGCGCTGGCCCGACCACCGCGGGAGGCGGTCGCGGCGGAGACGGCACGGGCGTGAGCCGGGCAATCGGCCTGCTGCGCCGGCACGGGCCGACGGTCTTCGGCCTCGCCCTGCTGGTCGGCGCCCTCTATGTGGTGCAGCGGGAGTTCCGCGACCTCTCCATGGCGGATGTCCGCGCCGCCCTGGACGCCATCCCGGGCCGGCAGCTCTGGGTGGCGGCGGGCTGGACGCTGCTCGCCTATGCGGTGCTGACGATCTACGACCGCCTCGGCTCGGTCTATGCCGGCAAGCCCGTCAGCTACGCGCGCAGTTCGCTGGCCTCCTTCTGCGCCTATACCCTGGCGCACAACCTCGGTTTCGCCGCCGTCTCCGGCGCGGCGGTGCGCTACCGCTTCTACGCGGCATGGGGACTGACCCCGGGCGAGATCGCCAAGGTCATCGCCTTCACCAGCCTGACCTTCGGCCTGGGCGGCATGGCGCTGGGCGGCATGGTGCTGATCTGGGAGCCGGAGGTGGTGCCATGGATCGCCGAGAACCTGCCGCACTGGGCGATGCAGACCGTCGGCGTGGCGCTGCTCGGCGTGGTCGCGACCTATATCCTGCTCTCCCGCCTGCTGCCGCATTTCACCGTCTTCGGCCACCGCATCGACCTGCCCGGCTTCCGCATGGCCTGCGCCCAGACCCTGCTGGCCGGCGTGGATGTCGCGGTGACGGCGATGATCTTCTACGTTCTGCTGCCCGAGGCGCCGGGGCTGAGCTTCGCGCGGTTCCTCGGCATCTACCTCGCCGCCTACACGGCGGGGCTCGCGGCCAATGTGCCCGGCGGCCTCGGTGTCTTCGACACGGCGGTGCTGGTCGGGCTCGCGCCCTATGTGCCGGCGCCGCAGGTCATCGGCGCCCTGCTGATCTTCCGCTTCTTCTACTACATCATCCCGCTCTTCCTGGCGGGCATCCTGTTCGCCGGCTTCGAGATCGGTCAGCGCCGCCACCTGCTGAGCGGATTCGGCGCCGAGGCCCGCGTGACGGATGCGCTGGAAGGCCCGGTGCTGGCCGGGCTCTCGGGCCTGGCCGGGGGCGTGCTGCTGTTCATCGGCGCCCTGCCGGCGCGCGGCTCGCAACTGGCCGTCTGGGCCGGCGACTGGGCCGCGCTGGCCAGCCAGTTCGCCGCCTCGCTGATCGGCTCGCTGCTGCTGGTGGTCGCCTATGGCATGGTGCGGCGACTGAGGATCGGCTGGATCGGCGGCATCGTGCTGCTGCTGCTCGGCTGCTTCATCACCCTGCTGCGCGGCGAGCCATGGTGGATCTCCGGCGGCTTCGCCGTGCTGGGTGGCCTGCTGGCCTGCTTCAGCACCGCCTTCTACCGCGACGCCCGCCTGACCGGCGAGCCGCTGGCCCGCGGCACGCTGCTGCCCCTGACCGCCAGCGCGGCCGCCGCCCTGGTGCTGGCGCGCATCGCCTGGGAAGGGCCGGTGTCGCACGAGCCCTGGTGGGAAGTGCCCTTCTCGGACGAGGCGCCACACACCCTGCGCTTCGCCGTCGGTCTCTGCGGCGTGCTGCTGCTGGCGGCGGCGGCGCGGCTGTTGCGGCCGGCGCGGATCCGCGCGCCCTCCTACGACATGGCGACGCGGGCGCGGCTGGCCGCGCTCGGGGCCCGCGTGCCGGCGGAGGGTGATGGCGCCCTTTTCGTCGAGGGCGGGCGCGGCGCCGGCTTCGCCTTCGTCCGGCGTGAGCAGGTCTGGATCGGCATCGGCGACCCGGCCGGCGATGCCTCGGCCCGCATCACCGCCATCTGGCGCTTCCGCGACCTCTGCGACCGCAACGGCGTGGCCCATGCCTTCTGGCAGGTCGGGCCGGAACTGCTGCGGGCCTATGAGGATACCGGCCTGGCGGCGCTGCCGCTGGGGCAGGACCGCTACCTCGTATGCCCGGCGGAGAGCGACCCGGAGCTGGTGCTGAAGGCGCTGGGGCGGGAGGCGCCGCCGCGCTGAAGCGGATCGCCCATCGGGCCGCCTATTGGCTCGCCCAGAGGATGCGGTGCATCCAGGCCAGCTCGGCGAGGTCGAAATTGTAGTTGGGATGCGCCGGGTTGAGGCTGGCCAGCTCCACGCGGCGGGCGGATTGCCGCACCAGCTGCTTGGCCATCACCTCGCCCTTCTGGGTGCGCACCACCACGCGGTCGCCCCGCCGCACCGGCGAATTGGGCGAGACGATGACGATGTCGCCATCGCGGAACACCGGCTCCATGCTCTCGCCCGAGATTTCCAGCGCATAGGCATTGGGGTCGGAAAGTTCCGGCGTGCTGATCTCGTCCCAGGAACCGCCGACCGGGTAGCCGCCATCACCGAAGTAGCCGTCGCCGCCCGCCTGGGCCAGGCCGATCAGCGGGATGCGCCGCCCCGCCGCGCCGCTGCGGGCGCCGGACTGCAGGGCCGGGGTCCCGGTGACCAGGGAGGCGAAGCTGTCCATGTCGGTGCCGGTGGCCAGGAGGATCTTGGCGATGCTCTCCGTCGAGGGCCAGCGCGCCCGCCCGTCGGCGCCGAGGCGCTTGGAGGGATTGAAGGCGGTCGGGTCCAGCCCGGCCTTGCGGGCCAGGCCCGAAGGGGAGAGACCGTGCTCCGCGGCCAGGGCATCGACCGCCCGCCAGATGTCGTCATGACGCATGGGCGGAATATCCTAGGCTTCCGGTCTGATTGCAATAGGAACATCATCACAAATAGGTGTTGACACCTATTAAGAGAATCGCAATGGTTGGGCGGTATTCAACTATTTGGCGAGAACGCTCATGGCCACCGCCCCCCGCAGCACCACTGCCGTCTATGCCTCGATGCGCCGTGCCGAGCCCTTCCGCAGCGCGGAGGAAGCCTGGATCTGGACCATGGCCGCGCTGGTGGCGCGCCGCGACGGCGCGCGCATCGTCGCCGGCGCCGGCCGGGCGCTTCGCCCCTGCGAGCCCGACGACGTGGTGAAATGCCTCGACCGCCTCTACCGCCAGCGCCGCATCGATCTCGTGCATGCCCGCATCCTGCGGATCTGGGGCGAGCGGGGCGAGGCGCCGAATCCCCGCTACGCGCGCGAGAAGAACGACTGGCGCATCTGGACCGAGGCGCTGCGCCGCCTGGAATGGCCGCTGCGGATGAAGGGCATCGTCGAGGGTCCGGGGATGGACCTGACCGAGGAGGCAGTGGTGGTGGAGTGGCCGCTGCGGACCCCGGCGTGACGCCTCGCCCTGCTCTCGGGGCGCGCCTTTCGCCACGCCACGCCCTGGCCGAGCCGCAGAGGGTCTGGATCGGATTCGGCGGCCAGGCGGATCAGGGCTGGCTGCGGCTGCTGCGCCCCGGCTTCCGGCATTGCTTCGCCGCCCTTCACGACGAGCAGGGCTGGACCGTGGTTGAGCCGTTGTCCGGACGTCTGCTGGTGACGCGGCCGGGCGTGCCGGCGGCCTTCGACCTGCCAGGCTTCTATCGCCGTGCCGGACTGACCATTCGCGGACCCTTCACCCCCGGCCCGGCCCGGGGCCGCTGGCTGCCGCCCCTGACGCCTTATTCCTGCGTCGCGGTGTGCCGTGGACTGCTGGGCGCCGGCGCGCCCTTCGCCATCACGCCGCACGGGCTCGACCGGGCGCTGCGGGGCGCCCAAGAAAATAGGAATAAAGTCGTTGACATGCTGAAATCCGTCCTGTAGAACCCTCCTTGTCAACGGGCGAGCTGCGTCCGGCGACATCCTCCCCGATCCCCCTCCGAGACTGCGCGGGCCCCGCCGGACACTTCCGGCGGGGCCCGCGGCGTTTTGGGCACCCGATCGGGCCCGACCCGCAGAAGGAGACGACCCGCATGGGTGGCCTGTTCCGAGCCCCGAAGCCGGTGGTGGTCACCGCGGCCCAGACGGTGGCGACCCCGACGAACGCCACGCCCGATTCCGAGGCGGCGGCGCAGACCGCGCGGCTGGAGAGCCGGGAACGCTCCCGCCGCGGCCTGCCCGGCACCATCGCCACCTCCGCCCGCGGCGTGCTGGACGCCGCGCCGAGCGGCCTGGCCGGCTCGCGCAAGACCCTGCTCGGAGAATGAGCCGCATGACCCCCGAAACCGTCCTGGCGCGGCAGGCGGCGGCGCTCGACCGCCGCCGCCCCTGGGAGAGCCTGTGGCAGGACTGCTACGACCATGTCCTCTCCGGCACGCCCGGCAGCGGCGGCCCCGCCCTCTACGACGCCACGGCGGCGGACGCGGCGGAGCAACTGGCCTCCAGCCTGATGGCGGAGCTGACCCCGCCCTGGTCGCGCTGGTTCGGCCTGGCGCCGTCACGCGCCCTGGCCGAAGGGCCCGATGCGCTGGCCGCCGCCGAGGCGCTGGAGGCCGCGGCCGAGACGCTGCAGGGCCACCTCGACCGCTCCAACTTCGCGCTCGAGATGCATCAGGCGCTGCTCGACGTCGTGGTCGCCGGAACCGGCGTGCTGCTGGTCGAGGAGGCGCCCCCGGGCGAGGCCTCCGCCCTGCGCTTCACCGCAGTGCCGCTGCGCGAGGCGGTGCTGGAGGAGGGGCAGGGCGGCCGGCTGGACACGGTGTTCCGCGCCGTCTCCCTCGATGCCGCGGCGATCGCGGCGCGCTACCCGGGCGCCCCCCTGCCACCGGCGCTGACCGCCGCGGGGGACGGGCCGGCGCGGGCGTACCGCGTGGTCGAGGCGGTCTGGCCGGAGCGGACCGGCAGCGGCTTCCTCGCTGTGCTGGACCTCGACGGCGCCGCCCTGCCGCTCGCCGCCGGTCGCTTCCTGGACAGCCCCTTCATCGCCTTCCGCTGGATGAAGGCGCCGGGCGAGAGCTACGGCCGCGGCCCGGTGATGAAGGCGCTGCCCGATATCCGCACCGCCAACAAGGTGGTGGAGCTGGTGCTGAAGAACGCCTCCATCGCCGCCACCGGCATCTGGCAGGCGGAGGATGACGGCGTGCTGAACCCGGCCACGGTGCGGCTGGTGCCGGGCGCCATCATTCCCAAGGCGCCGGGCTCCTCCGGGCTGACGCCGCTCGCCGCGCCGGGCAATTTCGATGTCTCGCAACTGGTGCTGGACGATCTTCGCGCCCGCATCCGGTCCGCCCTCCTGGCTGACCGGCTGACGGCGCCGAGGGGCGCGCAGATGACGGCGACCGAGGTGCTGGAGCGCAGCGCCGAGACGGCCCGCCTGCTGGGCGCCACCTACGGGCGGCTGCAGGCCGAGCTGCTGACGCCGCTCGTCGCCCGCTGCCTGAGCATCCTGCGGCGGCGCGGCGAGGTGCCGCCGCTGCTGCTGGACGGGCGGGAGGTGCGCCTGACCTACCAGTCACCGCTCGCCCGCGTGCAGGGCCGCGCCGACGCGGCCAACACGCTGCTCTTCCTGCAGGCCGCCGCGCAGCTCGGCCCGCAGGCGGTGGCGCAGCTGGACATCCCGGCCGCCACCCGCCACCTGGCCCGCGTGCTCGCCGCGCCGGCCGGAATCCTGAACCCCGTCGAGGAATGACAGAGCGCATGTCCGAGAATCTGCTGGAAGCCGCGCTGGAGGGTGAGGACGCCTCCCACCCGGAGGGGATCCCAGAGGGGATCCCGGAGAAGTTCCGGGACGCCGAGACCGGCAAGCTGCGCGTCGATGCGCTGCTGAAGTCCTATCTGGAGCTGGAGAAGCGGCTGTCGCAGCGCTTCGCCCCGCCCGGTCCCGAAGCTCCGGAGGAGGAGCGGGCGCGGTTCCGCCGTGCCCTCGGCGTGCCCGACAGCCCCGAGGACTACAGCATCGAGCCGAAGCACGCGGCCTGCGGGCCGGATGCGGGGGTGAACCGCCGCCTGCACGAGGCCGGCTTCACCTGCGAGCAGGTGCAGCTGGTCTATGACCTGGCGGCCGAGCGCCTGCTGCCGCTGATCGCCGAGGCGGCGGCGGATTACGAGGCGCAGAAGCAGATGGCGAAGCTGGCGCAGGACTTCGGCGGCGAGGAGCAGTTCCGCCGGATCGCGCCGCAGATCGCCGCCTGGGGCCGCGCCAACCTGGCGCCGCCGGTCTACGAGGCGCTCTCCACCACCGCCGAGGGCGTGCTGGCCCTGCACCGCATGATGGAGAAGGGCGAGCCCAGCCTGGCGCGCGGCGCCGCCGCCACCGAGGCGATGGACGAGAAGGCATTGCGCGAGATGATGCGTGACCCGCGCTACTGGCGCTCGCGCGAGCCGGAATACGTCAAGCGCGTGACGGACGGCTTCCGGCGCCTCTTCGGCCAGGGCTGAGCGCCCGCGCCTTCCCCGAGATTCCGCCGGTGCGGAACCCGTCGCCCGCAGGGCGCCGGGCGCATCGGCGTGCCCGCCGCGCCGGCCCCCTGACCGGCCAACCGACGCGCGCGGGCGGCTGCCCCCGAACCCAGATTCCCTCCTGAAGGATATCGGCATGTCCGCTTCCATCGACCAGGTCTTCGCGAAGCAGTTCCAGTCCGAGGTGCACGCCGCGTATCAGCGGCAGGGCAGCAAGCTGCGCCCGACCGTGCGCAGCAAGACCGACATTCGCGGCGCCTCGACCATCTTCCCGATCGTCGGCCGCGGCACGGCGGCGGCGAAGGCGCGCAACGGCGCCGTGCCGGTGATGAACCTGGCGCATTCCAACGTCGAGTGCTTCCTGCAGGACTACTATGCCGGCGAGTGGATCGACCGCCTCGACGAGCTGAAGACGAATGTGGACGAGCGCCAGGTCGTCGCCAATGCCGGCGCCTACGCGCTCGGCCGCAAGACCGACGAGCTGATCATCGCCGCCCTCGACACCGCGACGCAGGAAGCCGTGGGCACCGCGCCGGGCACCGGGGACACCGACGGCCTGACCAAGGCCAAGGTGCTGATGGCCTTCGAGATGCTGGGCGCGGCCGACGTGCCGGATGACGGCAACCGCTTCGCCATCGTCGGCTGGAAGCAGTGGAGCCAGCTGCTGCAGATCGAGGAGTTCGCCAATGCCAACTATGTCGGCGACGACGAGCTGCCCTGGAAGGGCACGCAGGTGAAGCGCTGGCTCGGCGCCACCTGGATGCCGCATTCCGGACTGACCAGGAGCGGCAGCCTCCGCTTCTGCTACTTCTACCACAAGACGGCGGTCGGTCACGCCGTGGCCCAGGACATCGCCACGGACATCACCTGGCATGGCGATCATGCCGCGTACTTCGTCAACAACATGATGAGCCAGGGCTCGGTGCTGATCGACCAGGCCGGCGTCGTGCGGATGCGCGCCGCCGAGTAAGCACCGCCGGCCGGGGAGGCGGATGCCGCCCCGGCCATCACCGCACCCCCGCCCCACCAGGAGGTTTCGACCGATGGCGCTCTCCGCCCTCGTCCTCTGCTCGCGCGCGCTGCTCAAGATCGGCGCGCAGCCCATCGCCTCGCTCGACGAGGGCACCGCCGAGGCGGAGGTTGCGGCCAACCTCTATCCAGCGGCGCGGGACACGCTGCTCTCGGCCTATCCCTGGTCCTTCGCGACCGGGCAGATGGAACTGCCGCGCCTGCTCGCCACGCCGCACGCCGACTTCGCCTTCGCCTACCAGCTCCCGGCCGACTTCCTGCGCGTGCTTTCGGCCGGCGGGGAGGGGCGGGGCAGCGGCCTGGTCTACCGGCTGCACGAGAGCCGCCTGCACACCGACGCGCCGCGCGTCACCTTGACCTACCTGTTCCGGCCGGCGGAATCCGAGTTCCCGCCGTTCTTCGCCGCCGCGCTGGTCACGCGGCTGGCGGCGGAGTTCTGCATTCCGCTGACCGAGAGCACCTCGCGCGCCGAACTTCTGAACCGCCTGGCCGAGAGCGAGTTCCGCAACGCGCGCCTGACCGACAGCCAGCAGCACACCGCGCGCGCGCTGGAGCACTTCCCCCTGATCGCGGCGCGGGGGTGACATCATGGCCGGCGGCCGCAACACCAAGACCAGCTTCACCGCGGGCGAGCTCGGCGACGAACTCCTGGGCCGCCCGGACATGCGCGCCTACGAGAACGGCGCGCGGCGCCTGCGCAATGTCTTCATCCAGCCGACCGGCGGCGTCACCCGCCGCCCCGGCCTGCGGCATGTCGCCATGCTGCCTGGCAAGGCACGGCTGATCGCCTTCGAGTTCAACACCGAGCAGACCTATCTGCTGGTGCTGACGCATCTCCGGCTGCAGGTCTTCATGGACGACGCACCGGTCGCCGAGATCGCCGCGCCCTGGACCGAGGCGATGCTGGACCAGATCGCGCACACGCAGAGCGCCGACACCCTGCTGCTGGCGCATCCCGAGATGATGCCGCAGCGCCTGACGCGCGGCAGCCACACGGCCTGGAGCCTGGCCGCCTGGGACTGGGTGGCGCAGCCCTACTTCCGCTACGCCCCGCCCGGCCTGACGCTGGCGCCGAGCGGCACCGGCGGCACCGTGACGCTGACGGCCAGCGCCGCCTTCTTCCAGGCGGGCCATGTCGGCACGCGGCTGCGGATCGGCGGCCGGCGGATCGTCGTCACGGCCATCGCCTCGCCGGGCGTGGCGACCGCTGTCGTCGAGGAGACGCTGGCCGCTGCCGCCCCGACGGACGACTGGGACGAGGCGGCCTTCAGCGGCGTGCATGGCTGGCCGGTGACGCTCTGCTTCCATCAGGACCGGCTGGTGATCGGCGGCTCGCGCGATCTGCCGAACCGCCTATGGCTGTCGCGTTCGGGCGACCTGTTCAACTTCGACCTCGGCACCGGCCTCGACGACCAGGCGATCGAGTTCGCGCTGCTCTCGGACCAGGTGAACGCCATCCGCGCCGTCTTCTCCGGGCGGCACCTGCAGGTCTTCACCTCCGGCGCCGAATGGATGGTGACGGGCGATCCGATGACGCCGGCCTCGATCCAGCTGCACCGGCAGACGCGCATCGGCTCCCCCATCGCCCGCATCATTCCGCCGGTCGATGTCGATGGCAGCACGATCTTCATCGGCCGCTCCGGCCAGGCGGTGCATGAATACGCCTATACCGATGTCCAGCAGGCCTATCAGGCGAACGACCTGGCGCTGGTCGCGCGGCACCTGGTGCAGGAGCCGGTCTCGATGGTCTACGACCAGACGCGGCGCCTGCTGCACGTCGCGATGGCCGAGGGCTGGCTGGCGACGCTGACGCTCTACCGCACGGAGCTGGTCACGGCCTGGACGCGGCAGGAGACCGCCGGCGCCTTCCGGGCCCTGGCCGAGATCGACGGCACGGTCTGGTGCGCCGTGGAGCGTGACGGCCGCATCAGGCTGGAACGCTTCGATCCCGCCATGGCGGTGGATTCCGGCCTGACCGGCGCCAGTGCGACGCCACGGAGGATCTGGTCGGGCCTCGCGCATCTGGAAGGCCGGAAGGTGCAGGTGGTGGCCGACGGAACGCCGCTGGGCGGCGCGACGGTCGGGGGCGGCGCCGTCACGGTGGAGCCGGAGGCGCAGGCGCTGCAGGTCGGCCTCGGCTTCGCGCATGTCATCGAGCCGCTGCCGCCGCAGCTCTCCGGCGCGGCAGGGGCGCGCAGCGTGCCCCTGCGCCTGATCTCCGCCACCTTTCGCCTGCTCGGCACCGCGGCGCTCTCGGTCGATCTCGGAAGCGGCGCGAGGCCGGTGCCCTTTCGCCGGCTGGACACGCCGATGCTCGACGCGGCGCCGCCGCCCTTCACCGGCGACGTCACCCTGCGCGGCCTGGGCTGGCAGCGTGACGCCCTGCGGCCGCTCTGGCGGATCGAGGGCGAGACACCGCTGCCCCTGACGCTGCTTTCCGTCACCACCGAAACGAGGATGACCGACTGATGGCACAGCTCGCTCCGATCGCCACGCTCGTCGGCACCGGCGCCTCGCTCTATGGCACGGTGCGGCAGGGCCAGGCACAGGCCGCGCAGGCCAAGGCGCAGCAGCAGCAGGAGGCGGAGGGCCTGGCCCTGCGGCAGCAGCAGCTCGCGGTCCAGCAGGAGAGCGAGGCACGCGCGCGGGCCGACCGGCTGGAGCGCACCACGGCGGCCACGCGCGCGCGGCTGGCCGCCTCCGGCGTCAACCCGGACCAGGGATCGGCAGCCGCCATCACGACCGGGCTGGAACGGGATGCGGCGGAGGCTGCGGCGGACAGCAACGAGCAGTTCGCCACCCGCATGGCCGCCGGCCGCAGCTCGCTGCTGAACGCCGACGGCTCGCTGACCACCTGGCTGCGCGCCGGCAACGGCTTCAGCGGCGCACTCCGCTCCCTGCTGGAGTAGGGCGGCTCCGGCTCGCGCCGATGCGGCCCGGCCGCTCCCTTCCCCCCTTTCCAAGAGAGACCCGCATGGCCGAGCATATCCGCATCGGCGACGTCGCGCCGCGTGTGCACTACGTGGCGGACGGCGCGCAGACCGCCTTCGTCTTTCCGTTCCCCATCTTCGAGGAGGCGGATCTTGAGGTCCGCGTCGATGGGCTGGTGACGCAGGAGGGCTTCCTCATCCAGGGCGCCGGCGCCTCGGAAGGCGGCCTGGTCACCTTCCGACAGCCGCCCGCCACGGGCCGGCAGGTGCTGCTGCGCCGCGTTCTGGTGATGCAGCGGGTGACCGACTTCCAGCCGAACGGAGTACTGCGCGCCAACACGCTGAACGACGAGCTCGACCGCCAGACCGCCGGCCTGCAGGAGCTTCGCGAGGATCTCCAGGCCGCGCTCCGCGCCGCGCCCGGCGATGCCCCGGCGACGCTGACGCTGCCCTCGCGTGAGGGGCGCGCCAACAGGTTGCTGGCCTTCGACAGCCTGGGCAATGCCACCGCCGTCGCGCGCGAGCCGGTGCTCTTCGCGCCCTTCGCCGGCGCCATCGCGCGCACCGTCGAGGACAAGCTCGGCGAGCGGCTCTCGGTCCGCGACTTCGGCGCCGCCGGCGATGGCGTGACCGATGATGGTCCGGCCCTGCAGGCGGCGATGAACGCCGCGGCGGCATCCGGCAAGGTGCTCGAGATCGGCGAGGGGAGCCATCGCACGACATCGCCGCTGACCCTGCCCGGCGCCGCCGCCGGCCTCGTCATGCGCGGCAGCATCCTCTATGCCGGGCCCGGCGGCGGCGCCGCGCTGACCATCGGCGACGGCGCGGCCACGCGCAACCAGGGCAAGAGCTACCAGGGCCTGCGCGTGCTGCGCGCCAGCCTCTCCGACTGGCTGGACGAACGCGACATCGGCATCGTGCTGCGCAACCTGGACGCCTGCTCGGTCTCGATCGCGCGCGTCGAGGGCTTCACCATCGGCATCCGCACCCTCGGCGTCGAGCTGGGCTTCGAGGACAGCACGATCCATCTCGGGCGCATCGTCAACAACCGCATCGGCCTCGACATCCGCACCGCGACGGCCGAGGCCTGGAACAACAGCGTGCGCTACATCGGCGGGCACTTCGCCAACTCGGCGGCGACGCATCCCTCGATGGACCGGTTCGGCGTGCGCTTCTCCTGCGAGGCCGGCGCCTACAACCGCCACAACGCGCATCTCTTCCTCGGCCCCGGCTTCGAGCTGCAGCGGGGCGGTGGCGACACGGGCTATCCGCAGCGCGGCGCCATTCCCTTCCTGCTGGAGGCGGGCGACGAGCGCGGCATCCAGGCCGTCGGCGTCCGCATGGAGCAGTGCAGCCGCTATGTCGCGCGTCATGCCGGCGGTGCCAATGACTGCTGCTACGAGGTGAACTACGTCGGCAACTATGCCTTCGAGGGCTGTGCCGTGCACTATCCGGCGACGGCGACGCGGGCTGGCGGCACCGTCATCGCCCGGCACCAGGCCGCGGCGGCGCAGGGCTCCCCCCGCCTGGTCGCCGATGCCGGGCATGTGCGCGGCCGGGCCTTCCGCTGGAGCAACGACGAGATCGGCTTCGAGGGCATGGCCTGCCTGTCGGGCAACCCCGCCGGTCCGCCCTCGACGCTGGATGGCTTCGCCTTTCCGGGCCTGCCGGACATCGTCCTGAACGGCGACAGTGTCGGCCTGCCGACCAGCCGCGCCCTCGGCTTCGTCGTCGATGCCGCCGCCTGCAAGGAGTTCTTCGTCGCGGTCGAGGGCGAGCGGCTCCGCATCGTGGTGCAGCAGTTCGACGCGGGCGGCAACGTCATCCTGCAGGACCGGCCGGTGCTGTTCTCGAACATGAATGTCGTCGGCCGGTTCCCGGGCTCCGCCGAGGCGTCCAACGCGCACTGGTGGGAAGGCAACGCCAATATCGACAGCCTGGTGACCAGCGGCGGCGCGAGCCTGCCGCTGAACCGGCTGCAACGCGTCACCCTGCACGCCGATGCCGCCTGGGCGGTGATCGGCGTGCGGGGCGCGGCGGAGGGCACGCAGCCGACCGCCGTCCTGAAGGCGCTGCGGCTCTACTGCTCGGCGCTGCATGCGCCGGGCATCCTCTATGGCGGGTCGCGCCGCTGGGGCGTCCGCGAGCTGCAGGCGCGCCTCGACTTCGATCCGCCGGAGATCCCCGCCGGCGGCAACGCCACGCAGGTCGTGCCGCTTCCCTTCGTGCAGGGCGGCGACGTGGTGCAGGCCAGCCATACCGCGGCCTCCGGCTTCATCGAATGGAGCGCCGCCACCACCACCACCGGCCAGGGCGGCAGCGTCACCTGCCGCGCCACCAACCGGCACGGCAGCCTGGCGATCAACCTCGCCGCCGGAACCCTGTTCGTGCGCGCCACCAAGCCAAGGATCTGACCATGCACGGGACGTTCCATGCCGGACCCGAACCCGGACCGGAGACGCCATGACACGGCGCGAGATCGTCACGCCCGAGGAACTGCGCGGCGCCATCCGTCGCGTGGTGGACGACTACGAGGCCTTCGTCGCGCGCGGGCCATCCCCCGGCACGCATGACGATGCCAAGGCCTTCGCCGCGCATCACAGCGCGGCAAAGTCGGCCCTGACCCATCTGGAATACCTGCTGAAGCTCGTCCGCTCCGCCGGTGCCGGGGAGGAGCAGGGCGTGGCGGAGGCCGGCGCGTTGCTGCGGCAGGCCCGCAGCGCCCTGGTGGAGACCGCCGAAGCCGAGGAGGCATGCGAGGACGATGACGGACCCTCCGGCTGACCTGCTCGAATTCGTCTGGGTCTGGAACAGCCAGGCCGGGCAGGGCACGCCGCCCGTACACCGTCGCGTCCTGCGCTGGCTGGAGGGCCGTCGCGCGGCGGGTGACCACCGGCTGCTGCTGATGGCCTTCCGCGGCTGCGGCAAGTCCACGCTGGTCGGGCTCTACTGCGCCTGGCTGCTGTATCGCCGGCCGGAGACGCGCATCCTGGTGCTGGCGGCGGACCATCCGCTGGCCACCAAGATGGTCGCCACCGTGCGGCGCATCGTCGAGCGGCACCCGCTCTGCCGTCCGCTCGTCCCGGCCTCGCCCGAGGCCTGGGCGGTGGACCGCTTCACCGTCGAGCGGCCGGGCGCGCTGCGCGACCCCTCGATGCTGGCGGCGGGGCTCGGCGGCAACATCACCGGCCTGCGCGCCGATGTCATCGTCTGCGACGACGTCGAGGTGGCCGGGAACTGCGACACCGCCGGCAAGCGCGCGGAACTGCGGGAGCGGCTGGCCGAGACCGAGTTCATCCTGACGCCGGGCGGCACCATCCTCTATGTCGGGACGCCGCACTGCGCCGAGAGTCTCTACCGCACGGCGCAGGAGGGCGAGAGCTGGCTCGCCGGCTATCGCCGCCTGCGCATCCCGCTGCTGGATGGCGCGGGGCGCAGCGCCTGGCCGGAACGCTTCTCCGAGGCCATGGTGGCGCAGCTGCGCGAGCGGGTCGGGCCGATCCACTTCAGCCGGCAGATGCTGCTGCGGCCGGTGGCGGCGGAGGCGGCGCGGCTCGATCCCGCGCTGCTGATCCGCTACGCCGAGGAGATCGACTACCGCGAGGCGCAGGGGCGGCCGGTGCTCAGCCTGCTCGGCCGCCGCATGGTCTCGGGCGGCGGCTTCTGGGACCCGGCCTTCGGACGGCCGGAGCGTGGCGATTCCAGCGTCCTCGCCGCGACCTACGCCGATGCCGAGGGCAACCACTACCTGCATCGCATCGCCTATATCGTGCAGGAGCCGGACGCGCCGGACGATCCGGCGACCCAGCAATGCCGCGCCGTCGCGCGGCTGGCGCGGGAGCTGCTGCTGCCCGTCGTGCGCGTCGAGACCAACGGGCTCGGCAGGTTCCTGCCGGCGGTGCTGCGGCGGGAGATGGCGCGCGCCGGGGCGGCCTGCGCCGTGGTCGAGCAGCACAGCCACCGCGCCAAGCAGGAACGCATCCTCTCCGCCCTCGACCCGCTGCTGGCGGCACGGAAGCTGCACGCGCACGAGCAGGTGTTCCGCACGCCCTTCCCGGTGGAGATGGCCGAGTGGAAGCCCGACGTCGCGGGCACGCGCGACGATGCGTTGGACGCGCTGTCGGGCTGCCTGCTGGCCGAGCCCGTGCGGCTGCCCGGCGCGCCGCCCGCGGCGCGGGGGGCGGGCTGGCGCGGGATCGACGGAACGGTGCCCGCCCTGACTCAATCTTACATGTAAATGTTCTTGTTTTGTTTGCCATGGGGCCGGCCGGCGGCTAGAGAGGGGCTGTCAGCAGGCAAGTTGCGCCCGCGGCCCCGGCCATCCCGACCCCACCCCCCCCGATCGCTCCCCCACGGCGCCGTGTCATCGACCCTCCCCAGGGCCGATGGCGCGGCGCCGTTCCTCATGCTGGCCAAGGAGGGCCGGATGAACCCGCTCGATCTGGAACCCCAGACTCTGGCCACCACCCTGGCCGCGGCCGTCCAGGCGCCGGTCCTGCTCGTCCTGTTCTGGATGCTGCATGGCCTGCGTCGCGGCCTGCCCGGCCCCGGGCCCGACCTCGCCGACCCCGCGCAGCCCCCCCGGGCGGAAGGCGAGGCCCTGGCCCGGACCCGCGACGAACTGGCCGCCTTCAAGCTGGAGGTGGCGCGGACCTATGTGCCGCTGGCCCTGATCCGAGACGTCGACCAGCGCCTCAGCCAGCACCTGCTGCGCATCGAGGAGAAGCTCGACGCCGTCACCCGCGCCGCCACCGTCACCGCCGCCGTGCAGTCCGCCCGCCAGGGCTGGCGCGGCGACGATGCCCGCTGATCCCGCCCCCCGAACGCCCGCCGGACCGAGGACGCCCATGACGCCCATCACCGCTCCCGATCACGCCCCCTGGACCAGCTGCGCCCGGACGCCGCAGGAGGTGCTGGCCATGACCCTCTGGGCCGAGGCCGGCACCCGCCCGGTGCGGGCCATCGAGGCCCTGGCCGCGACCATCATGAACCGGGTCCGCCTGGCCGAGAGCGGGGCGGTGACGCATTGGGGGAAGGGCCTGGCCGCCATCTGCCGCGCGCCCTTCCAGTTCTCCTGCTGGAACCGCAACCACATCCGGCACATGCTGATGCTGGCCATTCCGCCCGGCGACCCCGCCATGGCGATCTGCCGGCGCATCGCCGCGCGGGCGGCGGCCGGGGCACTGATGGACCCGACCGGCGGGGCCACCCATGCGCATGCCACGGAGGAGATGCCCGACTGGGCGCTGCGCCTGCCGCCACTGGCCGAGATCGGCGGCATGCTGTTCTACCGGCCCTCGGAGGGCTAGAATCCCGGGCATGGAGCCCATCATCTACACCATGATCCGGGATGCCGACTGGCGCGAGGCCCGCGCCGCCGGCATCTATCGCGGCAGCGCGGAGGATGCGCGGGACGGTTTCCTGCATTTCTCGACCGCCGCGCAGTTGCGCGAGAGCGCCGCCCGCCACCGCGCCGGCCAGCCGGATCTCTGGCTGGTGGCGGCCGAGGCGGCGGCGCTCGGCGTCACGCTGCGCTGGGAGCCTTCGGGCGGCGCACGCCCCGGCCTCTTCCCGCATCTCTACGGCCCGCTGCCGCTCCCGGCGGTACGCTGGGCCATGCCTCTGCCGTTGCGGCCTGACGGCACGCATCTCTTCCCGGACGAGATTCCCTGAGCGGTCGGGGCGCCCTCACTCCACCTTCAGTGCCGCGCGCAGCTCCGCGGCGCCGGCGGGATCGCACAGGCCCTGCAGCCGCCCCGCCGCCAGCCGGGCATAGCGCAGCAGCAGCGACCGGCGCCGCGCCGGCGGCAGCCGGTGCTCCGGCGCCGGGCGAAGGATCGCCGCCTCCCCCTCATCCGCCACGATCAGGCCGACATCCTCCGGCAGAAGCGCCTGGGGGAAGTCGAGATCGACCGCGAAGAACAGACGGTCGCACCATTCCCGGTATTCGTGCCACTTGGCATCGGTCTGGAAATCGCGGGCGCAGCTCTTCACCTCGATGGCGGTGAAGCCGCCATCCGGCTCCAGCGCCAGGATATCGAGCCGCCGGCCCGTGGGCAGCGGCACCTCCAGCACCGGCGCCCAACCTAGCCGTCCACACAGGCGGCCCGCGGCGCGGCAGACCCGCAGCGTGCGTTCGGGAGGGGTGAGGAGCGGGAAGGGGGAGCCGGACATCCGTTCCATGTTCGCTCTCCGTTCCTTGGCGCGTCAAGCCCGGCTGGTGTAAGAGGAGCCATGGGCGCGGAACCCCCCTTCTGGAAGATCAAGCCGCTGGCGTCGATGAGCCGGGCGGAATGGGAAAGCCTGTGCGATGGCTGCGGCCGCTGCTGCCTGCACAAGCTGCGCGACGAGGACACCGAGGCCCTGGCCCATACCGCCGTCGCCTGTCGCCTGCTCGACATCGACAGTTGCCGCTGCCGCGACTATGCCAACCGCCGGGCGCATGTGCCGGATTGCGTCAAGCTGACGCCGCGACGGCTGGCCGGAATCGACTGGCTCCCCCCCTCCTGCGCCTATCGCCTGGTGGCGGAGGGGAAGGACCTGCCCTGGTGGCACCCGCTGGTCTCCGGCCGGGCCGGGACGGTGCACGAGGCGGGGGCCTCGGTGCGCGGCCGCGCCGTGCCGGAACGCGCCGTGCGTGACCTCGAGGATCACCTGGCCGACTGGCCGGGGGAATGGCCGGAGGAAGGGTCCGGGCAGGCGCCGACCGCCGGCCCGGCAACCGCCAGCCCGGCAGAAGAGGAGAAGCCCTGATGCGAAACCCCGCCCCCTCCACCCGCCGCCACTGCCGCGCCGCATGAGCGAGCCCCTGCGCTGCCGCGCCCCCGCCATCGCCACGGTGCAGATCGACACCTCCGACCTGCGCGTCACCCGCTGGGACTTTCCGCCCGGCTCCGAAACCGGCTGGCACCGCCACGGCTGGTCCTACGTGGTGGTCCCCGTGCTGGCGGGGCAGATGACGCTGGAACTGCCGGGTGGCGAGACCGCCAGCGTCACCCTGGTGCCCGGCGTCTCCTACGAGCGCAAGGCGGGCGTGGAGCACAACGTCATCAACAACGGCGATGCGCCTTTCGCCTTCGTCGAGATCGAGATGAAGGCCTATCCGGGCTGAAGCGGGGCGGGGATGGGCTTCTCTCGCCCGCCCGGGCTTCCTAGATTGATCGCGCACAACCCCGGCAGTGAGCGGAGCGGACCACGCCTCATGGCGCAGAGAGAGTATTTGTCGTCCCCCCACTCCCGTCGCGACGTGACCCCTCTCCCGGAACTCCCCCCCTCCGGCCCGTCCTGCCGCGCGGGGCGGCCGGCGCCATGAAGCAGCCGGATTTCATGGCGCTCCTCGACGCGGCGCCGCACCCCTACATGGTGCTCGATCCCGAGCTGACGCTGGTCTGGGCGAACCGCGCCTATCTCTCGGCGACCGGGCGCAGCGCCGCCGACATCCTGAATCGCAACCTTTTCCAGGCCTTTCCCAGCGGGCCGCACGACGCGGGTGGCAAGGCCGAGCGCCAGCTCCGGCAATCCCTCGGCACCGTGCTGGAAAGCCGGACGCCGCACAGCATCGCCCTGATCCGCTACGCCATCCCGCGGGAGATGGCCGGGGGCGTGGTCTTCGAGGACCGCTACTGGAGCGCCACCCACACGCCGGTGCTGGACGCCAGCGGGGAGGTGGCCTTCATCCTGCAGCAGACCGACGACGTCACCGAACTCCGGCGCTCCCGCGCGGCCCGCGTGGATGAGCAGGATCGTCCGGCGCGGCTGAGCCGCAGCCTGCTGCGGCGGGCGGAGGTGGTCCAGGAGGTCAACCTCGCCCTCGACGCCGAGCGCAGCCTGCTGCACCGCCTGCTCGAGCAGGCCCCCGCCTTCGGCGCCTTCCTGCGCGGTCCGGAGCATGTCTTCGAGATCGCCAACCAGGCCTATCGCCACCTGGTCGGCCGTGACGACCTGCTGGGCAAGCCGGTGCGCGCGGCGCTGCCGGAACTGAAAGGCCAGCCCTTCTTCGATATCCTGGACCGGGTGTACCAGACCGGCGAGGCCTTCAATGCCCGCGCCATGGGCGCGCGGCTGCGGCAGCAGCATGATGGCGAGCTGGCCGATCTCTATCTCGATTTCATCTACCAGCCGATCCTCGACGCCGCCGGGCAGGTGAGCGGCATCTTCGTCCTCGGCTACGACGTCACCGAGCAGCACCGCACCGCAGCCGAGCTGGAGCGCTACAAGGACCGGCTCGAGGACATGGTGCGCAGCCGCACCCGGGCGCTGGAGGAGAGTGAGGCGGAGCGGCGGCGAACCGAGGTGGCCCTGCGGCAATCGCAGAAGATGGAGGCGATCGGCCAGCTCACCGGCGGTGTCGCGCACGACTTCAACAACCTGCTGCAGATTCTCAGCGGCAACCTTCAGCTGCTGCAGCGCTCGCTGCTGACGGCCGAGGATCAGCGCCGGCTGGAGATGGCGCTCGGCGCCGTCGATCGCGGCGCGAAGCTCGCCTCGCAGCTCCTGGCCTTCGCCCGCCGCCAGCCGCTCGAGCCGCGCGCGGTCAATCTTGGCCGGCTGGTGCGCGACATGGACGACCTGCTGCGCCGGGCCCTGGGCGAGGCGATCGAGCTGGAGACGGTGATCGCCGGCGGGCTGTGGAACACCCTGGCCGATCCCGACCAGGTGCAGAACGCCCTGCTGAACCTCGCGGTCAACGCGCGCGACGCGATGGAAGGTGGCGGCCGGCTGACCATCGAGGCCGGCAATGCCATGTTGGACGACATGTACGCCCGGCAGCATGACGACGTGAAGCCGGGGCAGTACGTCATGCTGGCCGTCTCCGACACCGGCAGCGGCATGCCGCCGGAGCTTCTGGAGAAGGTCTTCGAGCCCTTCTTCACCACCAAGCGCGAGGGGCGCGGCACCGGCCTCGGCCTCTCCATGGTCTACGGCTTCGTCAAGCAGAGCCACGGCCACATCAAGATCTATTCCGAGGTCGGCCAGGGCACCACGATCCGCCTCTACCTGCCGCGCAGCCACAATGCCGAGGAGGCCGTGGCGCCGGCGGTGCCGGCCTCGCTGGAGGGCGGCAGCGAGACCATCCTGGTGGTCGAGGACGACCCCGTGGTGCAGGCCACCGTCGTCGATCTGCTGGGCGATCTCGGCTATACCGTGCTTCGCACCTCGGACGGGCAGAGCGCGCTGACGCTGGCGCGGAGCGGCGTCGCCATCGATCTCCTGTTCACCGACGTGGTGATGCCCGGCCCGGTGCGGGCGCCGGATCTGGCGCGGCAGGTCCAGACCCTGATGCCGCACTGCGCCGTGCTCTTCACCTCCGGCTATACCGAGAACGCCATCGTCCATGGCGGCCGGCTGGACCCGGGCGTGAACCTGCTGTCCAAGCCGTACCGGCGCGAGGATCTGGCGCGCAAGGTCCGGCACACGCTGAACAACCGCCGCCAGGCCCTGGCCGCCGCCGCCCTGCCGCGCGTGCAGATCCCGCCCGCCGCGCTGCCCGCCGCCGCGGGGACCTGGCGCGTGCTGCTGGTCGAGGACGATCCGCTGATCCTGATGGACAGCGAGGACATGCTGTCGGCGCTCGGCTGCCGCGTGGTGGGCGTGCGCGACGCGCCAAGCGCGCTGCGGGAGATGGAGCGGCAGGAGTTCGACCTGCTCTTCACCGATATCGGCCTGCCCGGCATGTCCGGCCCGGAACTGGCGCGGCTGGCCCGCGGGCGGCGGCCGGGGCTGCGGATCATCTTCGCCTCCGGCTATGGCGCGGCAGCGGCGGCCGAGATGCCGGACGCCCTGGCGCTGACCAAGCCCTATGGCCTGCGCGAGCTGGAAGCGGTGCTGCGCCGCGCCATGTCCTGAGCGGCGCCGGCGCCGGCGACCCCATGGCGGCGCCGCGGCGGGAGACGGTGCTGTTGCGGCCGGCCTCCGGCGCCGCCCGGCCCTGCCCGCTGGAGTGGCGGGCCTCGCCCCGCGCGCGGCGGATCACGCTGCGGCTGGACCCGGTCTCCGGTCATGCGGTGCTGACCCTGCCGGCCGGCCTGTCCGCCGGGGCCGGGCGCCGCGCCGGCCTCGCCCTGCTGCGTCGCCATGCCGACTGGATGGCGCTCCGCCTCGCCGCGCTCGGCCCGCCGCTGCGGCTGGCGCATGGCGCGGTGGTGCCGCTCGCCGATGCGCCGCATGCCGTGCTGCACCGGCCGCTGGCGGCGCCTGTGGCGGTGCTGCGGCCCGGCCGCATCCTGGTGGGCGGCGCCGCCGAGGGGCTGGCCGGGCAGGTGCTGGCGCTGCTGCGGCAGGAGGCGGGGCGGCGGATTGCCCTGCATGTCCGGCGCCATGCCGGCGCCCTCGGCGTCGCCCCGCGCGCCATCCGGCTCAAGGACCCCCGCAGCCGCTGGGCCAGTTGCACGGCCGGCGGCGTCCTGGCCTTCTCCTGGCGCCTCGTCATGGCGCCGGACTGGGTGCTGGCCTCGGTGGCGGCGCATGAGGTGGCGCATCTGCGGGAGATGAACCACTCGCCCCGCTTCTGGGCGGCGCTGGCCGGGCTCAGCCCGGATCACGCCGCGGCGCAGGCCTGGCTCCGCCAGCACGGCCCGCGGCTGCTGCGCGTCGGCGCCTGAGCCGCCGGCTTGCGGCTTCACCGCCGTGCCCGGCGCTGCCATACCGGAGGCCTCATCCTCGTCCCGGGAGTTGCCTCATGATCCTTCTTGTCACCGGTGCCACCGCCGGCTTCGGCGCCGCCATCGCCCGCCGCTTCGCCCAGGACGGCGCCCGCATCATCGCCACCGGCCGCCGTGCGGACCGGCTCGAGGCCCTCGCCGGGGAGCTGGGCGCGGATCGGGTGCTGCCCCTGACCTTCGACGTGCGTGACGCCGCCGCGGTGCGCGCCGCCATCGGCGGCCTGCCGGAGGCATGGCGCGACATCGATCTGCTGGTGAACAATGCCGGCCTGGCGCTGGGGCTGGAACCGGCGCAGCGGGCCGATCTCGCCGATTGGGAGACCATGATCGACACCAACGCCAAGGGTCTGGTCGCGGTGACGCATGCCGTGCTGCCCGGCATGGTCGCGCGCAATCGCGGCCATGTGGTGAACATCGGCTCGACGGCCGGCGAATGGCCCTATCCGGGCGGCAACGTCTATGGCGCGACCAAGGCCTTCGTGCACCAGTTCAGCCTGAACCTGCGGGCCGACCTCTTCGGCACCGCGGTGCGCGTGACCGACATCCAGCCCGGCCTGGTCGGCGGCACGGAATTCTCCCGGGTCCGCTTCCAGGGGGACGAGGCCAAGGCCGCCTCGGTCTATCAGGGGACCGAGGCACTGACCCCGGAGGATATCGCCGACGCGGTGCACTGGGTGGCCAGCCGCCCGGCGCGGGTTAATGTCAACACCCTGCAGGTGATGCCGGTCTGCCAGAGCTTCGGCCCGCTCCGCGTGCAGCGCGGCGGCTGAGGCGGCTCAGCCTGGCGGTGACGCCGCCGCCAGGTCGCGAAGCTCGGCCAGCACCAGCCGGAGCTCCTGCTGCACGCCGGCCAGCAGCGCCGACGCGGCCTCGGGCGTGGCCTGGCGCATCGCCAGGCGGGCCTGATGTGCCAGGCGCTGGGCACCGAGGCTTCCTGCGGCGCCCGCCAGGGCGTGGGCACCCTGGCTGAACGCCGCCATGTCCCGCTCGCCAAGCGCCACGGCCATGCGCTCGCCCAGCTCGGCGAGGTCGTGCTCGAAAGTCCGCAGGATGGTCAGGAAGACATCCGGCGGAAGGCCTTCGGACAGAATCGCGACGGTCGTGGGATCAATGGCTTGCACAACTGGACCGTGGCAAAGCCGGAACGTTCGGTCAATGTGTCGGGCCGGCGATTGTGCCGGGCGGGGCGGGGCTTCCGCTACTCGTCCTGATCGCGGCTGCGCCGGGCGCCACGCCAGGCCAGCTGGGCGCCGATGGCGCAGCCGGCCATGGTGGCGGCGGTGCCGATCCCCGACCCCAGCTCGACGGCGCTCGCCACCATCGTCATCACCGCGCCGAAGGCCATCTGCAGGGCGCCCACAAGGCCGGACGCGGTGCCGGCCAGTTGCGGCCGCACGCTGACGGCGGCCGCCACCGCGTTCGGCTGCGACACGCCGTTCCCGAGCGCCACCACCGACATCGGAATGAAGAAGATGACGATGGACAGCGGCAGCAGCGCCTGCGCCAGCACGGCCAGCAGGGCGCCGCCGGTGCTGACGATGAGGCCGAGCCGCAGCATCCGCGCCAGGCCCAGCCGGGAAGAGAAGCGGCCGGCCAGGTAGGAGCCGGCGCCGAAGGCCAGCGAGATCGCCATGAAGGACAGCGCGTAGGCGCGCGGCGTGTGGCCCATCCCCTCCATCAGCACGCGCGGCGCGCCGGCCATGAAGGCGAAGAACAGGCCGGTGGTGCAGGTGGTGATGGCGGCGTAGCAGCGGAAGCTGCGGATGGCGGCGAGCTGGACGAAGGCATGGCCCATGCCGCGCAGCCCCGGCAGCGGCTGCGCGGCGGGCAGGGTCTCCGGCAGGCGCAGGGCCAGCAGGCCGAGAAGGATGCCGAAGCCCACGCAGGCCAGCATGGTGGAGCGCCAGCCGAAGGCCGCCGTCAGCTCGGCGCCGAGCAGCGGCGCCATCATCGGCGCGACCGTCATGCCCATCATGACGAAGCCGATCTTGCTGGCCGCCTGATCGCGCGGGAAGACATCGCGGATGATGGCGCGCACCAGCACCATGCCGGCGCAGCCGCCCGCGGCCTGCGCCGCCCGCGCCACGATCAGCAGGCCGATGCTGGGAGCCAGCAGCGCCGCCAGAGAACCGAGGAGATAGATCGCGAGCCCGCCCAGCAGCACCGGGCGGCGCCCGTAGCGGTCGGACAGCGGGCCATAGATGAGCTGCCCGAGCGCGATGCCGATCAGGTAGATCGTCAGCGACATCTGCACCGTGGTGTAGGGAACGGCGAAAATCCCCGCGAGCAGCGGCAGGGAGGGGATCAGGATCTGCATGCTGAAGGGGCCGAGGCCCATCAGCAGGGTCAGCAGCCAAGTCTTCGGGACGCGGCGGGGCGGCGCCGCGAGACCGCTGGGTGTTTCTTCTTCCTGGACGATATCACGCGGGGACATGGCCCCAGCCTAGGGGCGGGCCGCCCTCCCGGCCAGTCGGGCCGGATCACGATGCATCTTCCCGCCATGCGCCGGGCGCAGCCATGCCCCTGGCCGGAAGCATGGCCGCCCCCGGGCGCCGGCTCCTACCAGCGCAGGCTGCGCAGCGCCGCCATGGGCGCCACGCCTTCCCGCGCCGCCTCGGCGTCGAGCAGCGTCGGCGAGGGATCGGGGCCGAGATTGTCGCCGGCCAGTCCGGTCAGCGCCCAGACCGCGTCCACCCCAATGGCGGCCGCGCCGGCGAGGTCGGTGTGCGGCGTGTCGCCGATGGCGACGATACGGGCCGGCGGCAGGTCGAGCGCCGCCAGCACGGTCTCGTAGACCATAGGGTCCGGCTTGCCGATCTCCATCACCTCGCCGCCCAGCTCCAGGTAGCGGTCGGCGAAGGCGCCGGCGCAGATCAGCCGTTGCCCGCCGACCATCACGGCGCGGTCCGGATTGGTGCAGACCATCGGCAGCCGTGCCGCGGCGGCGGCCTCCAGCATGGGCATGTAGGGCGCGGTGCTCTGCCGCCCATGCGCGAAGTCGGGGCCGGTGTTGAGCACGAAATCGGCCTCCCCGGCGGCGGTGGCCAGGGCGATGTCCAGCCCCTCGATCACCGAGAGGTCGCGCTCGGGGCCGATATGGAAGGCGCGCGTCCCGAGCTTGGCGAAGAAGGGGTGGGTGCGGTCGCGCAGCAGGGTCCAGGCGACCTCGCCGCTGGTCACGATGCCGTCGAACAGCCCGGCGCCCAGGCCCATCTCCTCCAGCGCCGCCTGCACCGTCCAGGAGCGGCGCGGGGCGTTGGAGAGCAGCACGATCCGCCGGCCGCGCGCGCGCAGCTCGGCCAGAGCCTCCGGCACGCCGGGATAGGGGCGCTCGCCATCGTGCAGCACGCCCCAGATGTCGAGGATGAAGCCGTCATGGCTTTCGGCGAGGGGGGCGACGGAGTCCAGGATCTTCATCGGGCATCGGCTCCCACGGCGTCATGGACATGGCGGAAGCCGTCGCGCCGCAGCAGCGCGGCCAGCTCCCGCTTGAGGCGCGGCACCAGGGCGGGGCCGGCATAGGCGAAGGCGGTGTAGAGCTGCACCAGCGCGGCGCCGGCGCGGATCTTCTCGTAGGCCTCGGCGCCGCTGGAGACGCCGCCGCAGCCGATCAGCGTCAGCCGCCCGCGCGCCAGGCCGAAGACGCGGCGCAGCAGGGCGGTGGAAGGGGCGAGGAGCGGCGCGCCGGAAAGGCCGCCGGTCTCGCCCCGGTGCGGGCTGGCGAGGCTCGCGGGCCGGGCGATGGTGGTGTTGCTGACGATCAGCCCGGCCACACCGTGCCCGGCGCAGGTCTCGACCAGGGCGGGCACGGCGTCCTCCGCGAGGTCCGGAGCGATCTTGACCAGCACCGGCGGCTGCCGCGGCGCGGCGGCGCGGGCGGCGGCCACGGCCTCCAGGATGGCGGCCAGCCGCGCCTCGCCCTGCAGGTCCCGCAGCCCCGGCGTGTTGGGCGAGGACACGTTGATGGTGACGTAGTCGGCGACCGGGGCGACGGCGGCATAGAGGGCGGGGTAGTCCCGCTCGGGATCGGCGCCTTCCTTGTTGATGCCGATATTGGCGCCGAGCACCGCCGGCAGCGGCCGCGGCAGCGCGGCGAGCCGGGCGGCGAAGGCCTGGACGCCCTGGTTGTTCATGCCCATGCGGTTGATCACCGCGCGGTCCTCCGGCAGCCGGAAGAGGCGCGGGCGCGGATTGCCCGCCTGCGGGCGCGGCGTCGTCGTGCCGGGCTCGACCAGGCCGAAGCCCAGGCGCATCAGCGCCGCGACGGCCACCGCGTCCTTGTCGAAGCCGGCGGCCAGTCCGATCGGGTTGCGGAAGTCGAGGCCCAGCGCCGTCGTCGCCAGCACCGGGTCGTCCGGGGCCGTGTCCCGGCCGGCGAGGCCGAGGGCCAGGGCCCGGAGCGCGAGGCCATGGGCACGTTCGGCATCGAGGCCGCGCATCAGCGGCATCAGGGCGGAGGCGAGGGCAGGGGTCATGACCGCCCGCTTGTGCCTTTTCGCGCCGCACAAGGGAAGGCCCCGTTTGCGCGGCGGATTGACCGCCGCCGGCCCAGGCCCGAGAAGCCGGGCGGCACCGGGAGGATGGAACGCCGTGCAGGGATCCCTGCTGATGCTGGCCGCGCTGGGCCTCTTCGCCGTGCTCGACACCAACAGCAAGCTGCTCTCCGCCAGCTACCCGGTCGCCCAGGTGGTGCTGATCCGGCAGGGGACGATGCTCTTGCTGCTGCTCCTGGCGCGGCTCCTCCGGCCGGGGGCGGGCGGGCCGCTGGCCACCGCGCATCCCGGCCTGCACCTGCTGCGCGCCGCCGGCATGCTGGGCTCGGCCATCGGCTTCTTCCAGGCGCTGCGCGAGATCCCGCTGGCCGAGGGCTATCTCGTCTACTTCACCGCGCCCTTCATGACGCTGGGCCTCGCCGCCCTGGCGCTGGGCGAGCGTCCGCCACGCGCCGTCTGGCTGTGGAGCGGGGTCGGCTTCCTCGGCGTGCTGGTGGCCATGGCGCCGGGACTCTCCGCCGGCGGCAGCCCGCTGGCCTATGCCTATGCGCTGCTCGGCACGGCGAGCTACGCGGTGGTGCTGACGGTCAATCGCGGCCTGCGGCACGAGCCCGGCATCGCCCGGCTGATCCTCTGGTCGGCGCTGCCGGGCGGGATGGTGCTGGCGCCCTTCGCCCTGGCCGGCTGGGTGCCGCCGTCGCCGGCCGACTGGCTGGCGCTGGCGCTGAACGGCGTCTTCGCGGGGCTTGCCACCATCTGCCTCGCCGGGGCCTTCCGCCGCGCCAGCGTGGCGCAGCTGGCGCCGCTCGAATTCTCCGCGCTGCTCTGGGCCATGCTGGCCGATCTGGCGATCTGGGGCACGCTGCCGGGCCTCGCCACCCTGGCCGGTGGCGCCATCGTCGTCGCCGCCTGCGTCATGAGCCAGCGGGCGCGGCGGACGCCTTCCGGGGCAACGGGAACGGCGTGACGAGGCACGCCGCCGGCGAGCGGCCGCCGGTGATCCGCGGGGCCTTCTCCGCCTCCGGCGCCGGGCCGACCCTCGCCCGGCCGGGCCGCGCAGCACCGCCTCGCGATCGCGGCCCCGTCCGGTCAGCCGGCGGAGCCGCGCCGATGCCGGCGGCGCGGCGTGCCGTCCGCCGGGCTCATTCGGCGGCGGTGGCCAATGCCGCCTCCGGCGGGTCCCAGGCGCGCACGGGCGGCAGGTTGCCGGTGAACTTCTCCACCTGCAGCACGGTGAGCTGGCCGGTGCAGCCCTGCGCCAGCCGGGAGGTGCCGGCATCGCGCGTCAGCACGTTCGGGTTGCCGTGCACGCAGAGCGGCATCTCCTCCTCCGGGTCCGCCGGGTCGTACCAGGCGCCGGTCGCGAGCTGCACCACTCCGGGCATCACCGCCTCGCTCAGCGCGGCGGCGGCGAGGCAGGCGCCGCGCCCGTTGAACAGCCGGACGATATCGCCCTCGGCGATGCCGCGCGCGGCGGCATCCGCGGGATGGATGCGCATCACCTCGCGCCCGCGCCGCTTGCTGTCGGCGCTGGTGCCGCCGAAGTCGAGCTGGCTGTGCAGCCGCGTCGCCGGCTGGTTGGCAACGATCCAGAGCGGGTTCGCGGCATCCGGCACGTCCACCGGCGCGAGCCAGGCCGGATGGCCGGGGCAGTCCTCGTAGCCGAAGCCGGCGATGGTCCCGGAGAAGATCTCCACCTTGCCGCTCGGGGTCGGCAGCGGGTTGGCGGCCGGATCGCGGCGGAAGGCGCCGAGGATGCCGCCGGTATCCTCCTCGCGCGGCAGCTCCAGCTCGCCCATCTCCCAGAAGGTCTCGAAATCCGGCGCGGGCAGGCCGCGCTCGGCCAGCGCCGTCCGGGTGCGGTCGTAGAGATGCGCGAGCCATTCGCGCGGCGTGCGGCCCTCGGTGAACTCGGCCTCCTTGCCGAGCCGCGCCGCGAGGCCCGCGAAGATCGCGTAGTCGTCGCGCGCCTCGCCGTAGGGCTCGGCCAGCTGGTGCATGGCGACCAGCAGCGGATCGGTGGTCGAGCCGGCGATATCCTCCCGCTCCAGCGTCATGGTGCAGGGCAGGACGATGTCGGCATGCCGCGCCGTGGCGGTCCAGGCGGTCTCGTGCACCACCAGCGTGTCGACGCGGGCGAAGGCGCGGCGCAGGCGGTTGATGTCCTGGTGGTGGTGGAAGGGGTTGCCGCCGGCCCAGTAGACCAGGCTGATCTCGGGATAGGTCAGCCTCTGGCCGTTGTAGTCGAAGGGCGCGCCGGGGTTCAGCAGCATGTCGCTGATGCGCGCCACGGGGATGAATTCCGTGACCTTGTTGCGGCCCTGCGGCAGGCCGGCGACCGGCACCGCCACCATGCGCTTGCCGTAATGCGCGATCGAGCCCAGGGCGTAGTTGAAGCCGCCGCCGGGCAGGCCGATCTGCCCCAGCATCGCCGCCAGCACGGCGCCCATCCAGACCGGCTGCTCGCCATGCTCGGCGCGCTGCAGCGCATGCGCCATGGTGATCAGCACGCGCTTGCCGGCGGCCTCCCGCGCGAGGCCCGCGATGCGCGCCTCCGGCACGCCGCAGATGGCGCTGGCCCAGGCGGCGGTCTTCGGCACGCCGTCGGTCCGGCCCATCAGGTACTTCTCGAACTCCGGCCAGCCGGTGCAGTAGGTGTCGAGGAAGGCGCGGTCGTGCAGCCCCTCGCTGGCCAGGGTATGCGCCATGCCGAGCATCATGGCGGTGTCGGTGCCGGGGGTGATGGTCTGCCACTCGGCGCCCGCCTCCTCCGGCAGGTCGTCGCGCAGCGGGCTGATCAGCACGAAGCGGCAGCCGCGCGCCGCCGCGGTCCCCATCGCGCCGCGCTCGATGTGCTGGCTGACGCCGCCACCCGCGACCGCGCTGTTCTTCACCGCCATGCCGCCGAAGGCCAGCACCATCTGGGTGTGTTCCATCACCTGCTCCCAGGTGATGCTGTGCCGCGTCACCGGCTCGAAGGGGCCGAGGACATGCGGGATGATGACGTTGGCGGCGCCGGCGCTGTAGCTGTTGACCGAGCGCACATAGCCGCCGAGCGCGATGTTGAGGAAGCGGTGGATCTGGCTCTGCGCGTGGTGGAAGCGCCCGGCCGAGGACCAGCCGTAGGAGCCGCCGAAGATCGCCTGCGGGCCGCGCGTGTCGCGCAGCCGGGCCAGCTCGCCGGCCAGCAGGTCCAGCGCCCTGTCCCAGGAGACGGCGACGAACTCGTCCCGCCCGCGTCGGTCGCTGGGGCCGGGACCGTTCGCCAGCCAGCCGCGCCGGATCATCGGTCGCGCGATGCGGGCGCGGTGGCGGAGCGCCTTCGGGAAGTTCTGCAGGATCGGCGAGGGGTCGGGATCGCCCGGATGCGGCTCGACGACGAGCGTGCCATCCTGCCAGCCGGCGCGGAACACCCCCCAGTGCGAGGAATGCGGCCGAAGCCCGCTGCGGTCCATCGGCTTGTCCATGCTGCGTCCTCTCTGCTGCGGCGGCGGCGCAGTCTGCGCCGGACGGGCGGGCCTGTCATCCCGGATGGCGGGGGGCCATATCCAGGGCCATATAGGCAGAGCGGTCCGAAAGGCCGCGCTGAAGCCCGGCAACCCGCCGCCGGGTCGCGGCATTGCGGGCGGGAGAAGAGGAGCATCACCGTGGCGCTGCTGCTGAACATCCTGTGGAACGTGCCCGGGCTCGGTTTCATCCCGGCGCTGCTCTGGCTGCTCGCGGCGGCGGTGATGGCCGTCACCATCATCGGCCTGCCTTGGGCGCGCGCCTGCCTGACCCTGGCGCATTACAGCTTCCTGCCCTTCGGCCGGCAGATCGTCTCGCGCAAGGACCTGACGGGCCTCGAATCCCTGGGCACCGGCCCGCTCGGCCTGCTGGCCAACCTGATCTGGTTCCTGCTGGCCGGCATCTGGCTCTGCATCTCGCACCTGACCCTGGCCGCCGCCTCGGCGGTGACCATCATCGGTCTGCCCTTCGCCTGGGCGCACCTGAAGCTCGCCGCCGCCGCCATCTTCCCGGTCGGCAAGCGGGTGGTGCCGAATGCGATGGCCGATGCCATCGCGCTGGGCCGCGGGCAGGAGGCGCTGTCCCGGCAGCGCGGCGGCTGAGGCGCAGAGGCGTTGGCGTGAGTGACCCCGACCTTCTGGTGATCGGCGCCGGGGCGGCGGGCATCGCCGCCGCCCGCGCGGCGCGCGCGGCCGGGCGCGCGGTGCGGGTGCTGGAGGCGCGGGACCGCCCGGGAGGCCGCGCCTGGACCGAGAGCGCGACCCTCGGGGCGCCCTTCGACCTCGGCGCCACCTGGCTGCACCAAGCCGGCGACAACCCCCTGACCCCGCTGGCGCGCGACGCCTTCGACCATGACGCGGTGCGCAGCCACCGCTGCCTGATCGGCGGGCGGCCCGCCGGCGCGGCCGAGATGGCGGAATACGACGCCGCCTATGCCGCCTTTCACGACCGCCTCCGCGCCGCCCGCGCCACGGCGGCGCCCGATGCCGCGGTGGCCGACCACGCGCCGCGCGGCGGGTTCTGGGACGCCACGGTGGCGCATTGGGAAGGGCCGGTGATCTGCGCCGCGCCGCTCGCCGCCATGGACCTGCGCGACTTTCTCGACACCCAGCTCGCAGGGCCGAACCTGCTGCTGCGGGACGGCATCGGCGGGCTCCTGGCGGGGCTCGCGGCGGAGCTGCCCGTCACCTACGGCGCGCCGGTCGAGCGGCTCTCCTGGTCTGGCCCCGGCGTGGTGGCGGAGGGGCCGTTCGGCCGCATCGCGGCGCGGGCCGCCATCGTCACCGCGCCGACTGCCGTGCTGGCCGCCGGCGCCATCCGGTTCGACCCGCCACTGCCGGCGGAGACGGAGCAGGCGATCCATGACCTGCCGCTCGGCCTGCTGAGCAAGATCGGCCTGCGCGCGGCCGGGGAGGACCGGCTGGACCTCGCCCCCTTCGCCGGGCTGGAGCGGCGCGTGGAGGCGGAGGACGAGGCGGCCATGACCTTCATCGCCTGGCCGTTCGGATGCGACCACGTGATGGGCTTCCTGGGTGGCGAGGCGGCCTGGGCGCTGGCGCGGGAGGGCGCCGCCGGCCTCGCCGACCATGCCCGGGCGGAGTTGCGCCGGGCCTATGGCGGGCGCGCCGCCGCCGCGCTGCGCTTCGACCGGCCGCTGGCCAGCGACTGGGGGCGCGACCCCTGGGCGCGCGGCGCCTATTCCCATGCCCGCCCCGGCCGCGCCGCCGCCCGCGCAGCCCTGGCCCGGCCCCTGGGCGGCGGGCGGCTGCGCTTCGCCGGGGAGGCCTGCCACCCGCGTCTCGCCGCCACGGTGGCGGGGGCCTGGGAAAGCGGTCACATTGCCGCGTGGGCCGCTCTGCAACCGGAGGACGTCCGATTCAAGCCTTAACCATCCCTGCCATGCAGCGTATCTGCTACGCTTGATGACAGCACAGGCGGAACAGGCGGGCTTCGACCGTCAGGACGAGACGCTGCGGCTGCGCGGTCCGCTGACGACGCAGCGTGTCGGCCCGCTCTGGCGGGAGGTGCTGCGCGCCGCGCCCGGCGCCCGCCGGCTCGACCTCTCGGCGGTCACCGCGCTGGACACCACCGGCGCCACCCTGGTCCTGGCCGGCGCCTCCGCCGCCTCGAAGGCCGACCCGGTGCCGATCGAGGGGGCGAGCGAATCGGTGGGCGCGGTGCTGGAGCGTGCGCGGGCCGCCCTGGCGGCGCCCCGCCCGGCCGCGGCGCCCGGCGGCCTGTCCTTCGTCGCCGCCACCGGCGCCTGGGGCGTCGGCCTGTGGCACCGCTTCTGGGAATCCACCGGCTTCCTGGGCGAGACGGTGGTGATGGCGTTCGCCGCCCTGCCGCATCCGCGCCGCATGCGCCCGGCCGATCTGTTGCGCCATCTGGACGAGGCGGGGCTGCGCGCCTTCCCGCTCACCGTGCTGCTCGGCACGCTGATCGGCGTCATCCTGGCCTTCCAGTCCTCCATCCCCATGCGCCAGTTCGGCGCCGAGATCTTCATCCCGCCCCTGGTCGGCATCTCCCTGGTCCGCGAGCTGGGGCCGCTGATCGCCGCCGTCATCCTCTCCGGCCGCACCGGCTCGGCCTATGCGGCCGAGCTCGGCACCATGACGGTGAACGAGGAGATCGACGCGCTGCGCATCATGGGCGTCGATCCCATGGCCATGCTGGTGCTGCCCCGCCTGCTGGCCGCCATGCTGGTGATGCCGGTGCTGACCCTGGTGATGAACCTCTCGGGCCTCGCCGGCATGACCGCGGTGATGATCGCCCTCGGCTTCCCGACGGCGCTGGTGCTGAACCAGCTGGAGCAGTGGCTGACGCTCGGCAGCCTCATCGGCGGGCTCGGCAAGTCGGTGCTCTTCGGCCTGGCCATCGCCATGATCGGCTGTCGCGCCGGGCTCTCGGCCGGGCGGGGGCCGCGCGCGGTGGGCGATGCCGCCACGGCGGCCGTGGTCGGCGGCATCGTCGCCACCGTCGTGCTGGACGGGCTCTGCGCCGTGCTCTTCTTCCGGCTGGGCTGGTGATGGACGGCTCCGCCTCCGACATCCACCGCGTCGAGGTGCGCGACCCCGTGGTCGAGGCGCGGGGCGTCGCCATGGCCTTCGGCAGCAACACCCTGTTCCGGGACGTGACCTTCCAGGTCGGGCGGGGCGAGGTCTTCGTCATCCTGGGCGGCTCCGGCTGCGGCAAGTCCACCCTGCTGAAGCTGCTGATCGGCCTCTATCCGCCGACCGCGGGCGAGATCCGCATCCTGGGCGAGGATCTCGGGGCGGCCGACGGCCGGGCGCGGCGGGCGCTGCTGTCCCGGCTCGGGGTGATGTGGCAATCGGGCGCGCTCTTCGGCTCGATGACCCTGCTGGAGAACGTCATGCTGCCGCTGGAGGAGCACACCCGCCTGCCGCCGGCGGCGCGCGAGCAGGTGGCGCGGGTCAAGCTCGGCCTCGTCGGCCTGTCGGATGCCGCCGACCGCCTGCCGGCCGAGATCTCCGGCGGCATGGCGAAGCGCGCCGGCATCGCCCGCGCCATGGCGCTCGACCCGCCGCTGCTCTTCCTCGACGAGCCCTCCGCCGGGCTCGACCCCATCACCTCCGCCGGGCTCGACCAGCTGATCCGCGACCTGGCACGCGACCTCGGCACCACCTTCGTCGTGGTGACGCACGAGTTGCAGAGCATTCTGGCCATCGGAGATCGCTGCATCATGCTGGACAAGCAGGCCAAGGGCATGATCGCCGAGGGCGACCCGCGCGAGCTGCGCGACCACGCGACGCATCCCACCGTGCGCGCCTTCTTCCGCCGGGAGGCGGCCTGAGCCATGGCGACATCCCGCAGCCTCTATGTCCGCGTCGGCGCGTTGATCCTCGCCGGCCTGGTGCTGGGCCTGGGCTTCGTGCTCTTCCTGACCGGCGGCGGTTTCGGGCGGCAGAACCTGGTGTTCGAGACCTATATCCAGGAAAGCGTCACCGGCCTCGAGGTCGGCGCGCCCGTGCGCTACCGCGGCGTGCAGATCGGCCAGGTGAGCGAGATCGGCCTGGTGAACGCCGAGTATCCGCCGACCAGCCGCAACGAGGCGATGGAGGCCTTCCAGCAGGTCCTGGTGCGGATGGCGCTGGACCCGAAGCGGGCGACCCTGGACAACGTCGAGGATGCGCTGCAGGCGGTGCGGAACGGATTGCGCGCGCGCCTCTCGAGCCAGGGCATCACCGGCGTCAACTATATCGAGCTCGACTTCGTCAATCCCGAGCGCTTTCCCGACCGGCCGCTGCCCTGGCGGCCCTCCTTTCCGGTGATCCCCGCCATGCCCTCCACCGTGGCGCAGGTGCAGAACCTGGCCGAGACGGTGCTGAGCCGCATCCAGCAGGCGCCGTTGGAGCAGCTGCTGACCGATGTCAGCGCCATCGTCAGCAGCGCCCGCACGCAGATCAGCGATGGCGACCTGGCGCGCATCCTGCACGAGACGGCCGACACCGTGAGCAGCCTGCGCGTCATGCTGAACGCGACCGATCTTCCCGGTCTGGTGGCCGAGCTGCGCGGCGCCGCCGGCGACCTTCGCGCCTTGGCCGGCGGCCCGGAGACCAAGGCGGCGCTGAACAACGCCGCCGCGGCGGCCGATGAGCTGCGCCGCTCGATGAGCCGGCTGCCGACGGTGATCACGGCACTGGAGCAGACGGCGCGCTCCGCCCGCAACACGACGCAGGACGCGAACGCCGATCTCGGGCCGCTGCTGCGCGATCTCCGGGCGGTGGTGAGCAATCTGCGCGACACGACCGAGACCCTGCGCCGCGCCCCCGGCGCCGCGCTCTTCGGCGCCCCGCCGCCACCGCCCAGCCGCTGACACGTCTCCAGCGCCAGACGAACGAGGGGAAGCCCCGCATGAACCGCCGCCACCTGCTCCTGCTGGCCCTGCCGGCCCTGGCCGCCTGCTCGGTGCTGCCGGACCGGCCCTATGTCGAGACCCTGCGCTTCCCGCTGGACCCGGTCCGCCCGGGAGGCCCCGCCGCGCCGCGCCGCCGCCGGGTCCTGCTGGTGCGGCTGATGCGCGCGGCACCCGGGCAGGACGTGCGCGGCCTGCGGAGCCGGCGGGAGGACGGCACGGAAGCGGTGGATTTCTACGCCGAATGGAGCGCGCCGCCGGTGGAGCTGGCGGAGGAGGCGACGCGCCGCTGGCTGGCGCGCTCGGGCCTGTTCGCCGCCGTGCTGGCGCCGGGCAGCCGGGTGCGGGCGGATCTGATCCTGGAGAGCGAGCTGACCACGCTGATCGCCGATCTGGGCGCCGGCGAGGCGCGGGCGGGCATCTCCGGCGTGCTCAGCCAGGACGGGGGCAATGCGCCCCGGCTGCTGGCGCAGATCTCGGCGCGAGGCCGGGCGCCGCTGCCGGCCGGGCGGCCGCTGCCGCCCGAGGCGCTGGCCCAGGCGATGACGATGGCGATGGCCGATGCCCTGACGCAGCTGGAGCGCAGGCTCGCCCGCTACGCCTGACACCCCCGGCGCTTAACCCTCCGGCAACCTGCCGTCCGATAGTCTCGAAAAGGAGAATTCGCGGCGGAGAAGGTGCTCCACATGAGACGGTTCCACAGCCGGCCCCTGCAGGGCGGCGGTGCCTGATGGCCGAGGGCGATAGCTGGGACGAGGTCTGGCAGGCCTATGACGTGGGTCGGGCCACCCTTGCGGCGCCGCGGCTCAGCGACGCCGCGATCCTCGACCTGCTCGGGCCCTCCGACGCCGATGTGCTGGAGGCCGACGAGGCGCTGGCCCGGCGGATGAGCGTGACGGGCCCGCCGCCGGTGGCGCATCCCGGCCTCAGGCTGGGCTGCTGGCTGATGCTGTTGCTCGGCGCCATGGGGCTGGGCGTGCTGGCCGCGCCGCGCCTGGAGCCGGCGCTGGCCATCGCGCAGCTCTGGTTGCGGCCCGATGTCGGCACCCTGCTGGAGACGCTGCAGGCGAGCCCCGGCCAGTTCGCGGCCAGGCCGATGCCCGCCATCGCCGCCAGCCGCCCCGGCGGCGCCGGCCGCTACCTGGACATGCTGGCGCAGGATCTGCGCAGCGGCTGGAGCGATCCGGAGGCGATGCGGCGCCTGGTCGTGGCGCGGCAGTCCGGCCCCGGCTGGCTGCGCGATCCCGCCCTGCCGGCCCTGGAGCGGATCCACAGCATCGCCGCCACCGGCTGGTCGAGCGTGCGGCTGGAGATCGGGCCGGCGAACGGGCGGGGCGGCCTCAGCCTGGATCTGGACCGGCGGGCGGGCGCGTGGCAGGTCGCGCGCTTTGCCCTGCTCGACTCCCGCCCCTGAAGCCTGCCTCCGGGTCCCGCCGTCAGAAGCGGTAGCGGACCGAGGCGCCGACGATCCAGGGATCGAGATCGGCGCGGGCGCTGATGGCGCCGCTGTTCACCGCCACGTCCGGGCGGAGGAACAGCTTCTTGACGTCGAGGTTCACGCCCCAGTTCGGCGTGATCTCGTAATCCACGCCGGCATTCAGCGCCCAGCCCCAGGCGTTCTTCACATCCACCTTGCTCACCGGCGGCGTGCGGCCGCCGCCCTCGCCGTAGAAGACGGTGTAGTTGATGCCGGCGCCGACATAGGGGCTCAGGCGGGATTGCGGCAGCGGGTGGAACTGCAGGGTGAGCGTCGGCGGCAGGGCCCAGACGCGGCCGAGATCGACATCGCCGATCGCCGAGCCGCGCACCTCGACGTCATGCCGCGTCGTCGCCGCGATCAGGTTGAGGGAGAGGTGGGGCGTGGCGAAGTAGGTGAAGTCGAGCTGCGGGGTCGCGGTGTCGGACGCCTGTGGCTTGCCGCCGATGGCATCCACACGGCCGCCCTTCTCCGGCAGCACGCCGATCACGCCGAAGCCCAGCACCATGTCGCCGGCCCGCTTGCCGCGCACCGCGTCCTGCGCCAGCGCGGGCCCCGCCAGCAGCGCCGAGCCCATGACCACCGCGGCCAGGGCCGCCCCCATCCTCTTCGTCACGTCCGTAACCTTCATCCCATCGGGCGGCGAGAGCGCCGCGCGACGGGAGGCTTAGGCCCGGCCGCCGGGCGCCGCCTTGATCTGAATCAGGGCGGCGCGATTCCGGCGCGGGAGACGCATCCGGGGTGCTATTCGGGCTTGATGCCGGCGGTCTGGATGACCTCGCGCCAGCGCGCGATCTCGGCCTCCTGGAAGCGGCGGAACTCGGCCGGCGTGCTGCCGACGACGGTGAAGCCGATCTGCTCCAGGCGCGGCTTCACCTCCGGGTGGTTCAGGGCCTCGGCCATGGCGGCGTGCAGCCTCTCCTGCACGGGCGCGGGCAGGCCGGCCGGCGCCATCACCGCCTGCCAGGAGGTGACGACGAAGTCCTGCAGCCCGGCCTCGGCCGAGCTCGGCACATCCGGCAGGATCGGGTGGCGCCGCGCATCCGTCACCATCAGGGCGCGCAGCCGGCCGCCCTGGATATGGCCGGCCACCGTGCCGAGGTTCTGGAAGGACATCTGCACATTGCCCGCGATCAGGTCGGTCGCCGCCGCCGCGCCGCCGCGATAGGGCACATGCGCGACATCGACGCCCATGCGCTGCTTGAACAGCTCGGTGGTCATCTGGTCGGAGGAGCCGACGCCGCTCGTCGAGTAGGAGGCGCGCTGCGTCTTCAGCCAGGCGACCAGCTCGGCGACGGTCTTCGCCGGCACCTTCTCCGGATTGACCACCAGCACGTTGGGCGTGGTGACGGCCAGCGTCACCGGCGCGAACTCCTTCACCGGGTCATAGCCCAGATCCGGCCGCAGCGCGGCGTTGATGGCGAAGACACCGATCGAGCCGCAGAGCAGGGTGTGGCCGTCCGGCTCGGCGCGGGCCAGCAGCCGGCCGGCGATCTCGCCATTCGCCCCGGCCCGGTTCTCCACCACCACCGGCTGGCCGATGGTCTGGCTCATGCGGTTGGCGATGGCGCGGGCCACGATGTCGCTCGGCCCGCCGGCGACGAAGGGCACCAGGATGGTCAGCGGGCGGTTCGGCCAGGCGGCCTGCGCCCGGGCGGCGGACAGGGCGGGCAGGGACAGCAGGGGCGTCGCGGCCAGGAGGCCGGTGAGGTCGCGGCGGAGCATCGGGTCGTTCCTCGGCGGTTCTTGCTTATGGAGGTACGATGACACGATCGCGCCCGGGCGCGCCAGGGGGGGCACCCGCCAGCCCGGCCCTGGCATGCCCCGGCCCTGGCATGCCCCGGCCCTGGCATGCCCTGGCCCTGGCAAAGGCGTCTTGCCCGGCGGCTGCGACCTGCGGATAAGCGGGAGGCGTCCCCTCAGCCCGGCAGGAGCCCTGATGACCACCGATCTCGACATCGCGCGCGCGGCCACCCTGCTCCCGATCCAGGAGATCGCCGCGCGAGCCGGGATTCCCGAGACGGCGCTGGAGCCCTATGGGCGGCACAAGGCGAAGATCGGCCTGGATTTCGTCGCCGCGCAGGATGGCCGGCCGGAGGGCGCCCTGGTGCTCGTCACCGGCATCAGCCCGACCCCGGCGGGCGAGGGCAAGACGACGACGACGGTGGGCCTGGGCGATGCGCTGAACAGCCTCGGCACGAAGGCGATGATCGCGCTGCGCGAGCCCTCCCTCGGCCCCTGCTTCGGGGTGAAGGGGGGCGCCACTGGCGGCGGCCATGCCCAGGTCCTGCCGATGGAGGAGATCAACCTCCACTTCACCGGCGACTTCCACGCCATCACCGCCGCCAACAACCTGCTGGCCGCGATGGTGGACAACCACCTCTACTGGGGCAACGAGCTCGGCCTCGATGCGCGCCGCATCGCCTGGCGCCGCGCCATCGACATGAACGACCGCGCGCTGCGCGCCATCACCGCCGGCCTCGGCGGCGTGCCGAACGGCTTCCCGCGCGAGGACGGCTTCGACATCACCGTGGCCTCGGAGGTGATGGCGGTGTTCTGCCTCTCGCGCGATCTGGCGGACCTGCAGGACCGGCTCGGCCGCATCATCGTCGGCCAGACGCGGGAGGGGCGGAACGTCACCGCCCGCGACCTGAAGGCCGACGGCGCGATGGCCGCCCTGCTGCGCGACGCCCTGGCGCCCAACCTGGTGCAGACGCTCGCCGGCAGCCCGGCGCTGGTGCATGGCGGGCCCTTCGCCAATATCGCGCATGGCTGCAACAGCGTCATCGCGACGCGGCTGGCGCTCAGGCTCGCCGATGTGGTGGTGACCGAGGCCGGCTTCGGCGCCGATCTGGGCGCCGAGAAGTTCCTCGACATCAAGTGCCGCGCCGCCGGCCTGGCGCCGGCCGCCTGCGTCGTCGTGGCCACCGTGCGGGCGCTGAAGATGCATGGCGGCGTCGCCAAGGCGGCGCTGGGGGCGGAGGACGTGGCCGCCGTCCATCGCGGCATCGCCAACCTGGCGCGGCATGTGCAGAACATGCAGAAGTTCGGCCTGCCGGTGGTGGTGGCGCTGAACCGCTTCACCTCCGACACGGAGGCCGAGATCGCGGCGGTGAAGGCGGCCATGGCGCGGCTCGGCACCGAGGCGATCCTCTGCACCCACTGGTCGGACGGCGCCGCCGGGGCCGAGGCGCTGGCGCGCGCCGTGCAGGGGCTGATCGCCGCCGGAAGCGCGCGGTTCGAGCCGCTCTACAACGACCATATGTCGCTCGCCGGCAAGATCGAGACGGTGGCGCGCGAGATCTACCACGCCGAGCGCGTCGCCATCCCGCCGCCGGTCGCGGCAAAACTGCGGCGCTTCGAGGAGCAGGGCTTCGGCCATGTGCCGGTCTGCATCGCCAAGACGCAGTACTCCTTCTCGGCCGATCCGACGCAGCTCGGCGCGCCGGAGGGGCATGTGCTGCCGCTGCGGGAGGTGCGGCTCTCGGCCGGGGCGGGCTTCGTCGTCGCCATCGCCGGCGAGATCATGACCATGCCCGGCCTGCCGCGCCGCCCGGCCGCCGAGGGCATCGGCCTGGATGCGCAGGGCCGCATCGAGGGGCTGTTCTGACGCCCCCGCCCGACACCGTCGCGCTGCTGCGCGAGGCCTCGGCGCGCCACGCGGGTGGCGACCTGGCGCGGGCCGAGGCGCTGTACCGCCAGGTGCTGGCGCGCGACCCGCGCGAGGCCAATGCGATGAACCTGCTCGGCGTGCTGCACCGCCAGCGCGGCGACCTGCCCGGCGCGCTGCGGCTGATCCGCCGGGCGTTGGCGCTGCGGCCGGAGGCGCCGGTCTTCCTCGCCGCGCTGGGCGGCGCCCTGGCCGAGGCGGGGCGGCTGGAGGAGGCGGTGGACGCCCTGCGCGCCGCTCTGGCGCGGCGGCCGGACGATGCGGTGAGCCTGCGCAATCTCGGCCAGGCGCTCTGCGCCCTGGGCCGGCCCGGCGAGGCCCTGGCGCCGCTGCGGCGCGCGGTGGCCCTGGCGCCGCGGCAGGGCGAGGCGCATCTCGCCCTGGCGCACGGGCTGCGCGAGGCGGGCGACCCGGCGGCGGCGCTGGAGGCCGCCCGGGCGGCGATGGCCCTGCCTGGACTGTCCGAGGCCCTGGCGCGGCAGGCGGGCTTCCTGCTGGCGGCGCTGGGCGGGGCGGCGGCGCCGGCGCGCGCCCCGGCCGCCTATGTGCGCGACCTGTTCGACCAGTACGCGCCGCGCTTCGCCGCCGAGCTGACGCAACGCCTCGGCTACCGCACGCCGGAGGCGCTGGCGGAGCTGCTGCGCGACTCGGGCGTGGAGGCGGCGCGGCGGCTGCGGGTGCTGGATCTCGGCTGCGGCACCGGCCTGTCCGGCCTGGCCCTGGCGCCCTTCGCCGCCCGGCTGGAAGGGCTCGACCTCTCGCCCTGCATGCTGGCCGAGGCCGCCCGGCAGGGCTGCTACGACGCCCTGCACGAGGCCGACCTGCTCGACTTCCTGCCCGGGCAGGCCGGCCGCCACGACCTCATCGCCGCCGCGGACGTGCTGAACTACCTGGGCGACCTGGCGCCGGCGCTGCGGGCCATGCGGCAGGCGCTGCGGCCGGGCGGGCTGCTCGCCTTCAGTGTCGAGCTGGGGGAGGGGCCGGAGCCCTTCGCCCTGGGCCCGGGGCTGCGCTACCGCCATGCCCCGGACCCGCTGCGCGCCTGCTGCGCCGCCGCCGGGCTGCTGCCGGTGGCGGAGCGCGGGCTGGCGCTGCGGCGGGAGCGGGACCAGCCCGTGCCGGGCCTGCTGCTGCTGCTGCGAGGCCCCGCGTCTTGAGCCTTCGGTAACCCGCGGGCGACAGATTGCCGTTTCGTCACGACCAGCCTGCCGCTGGAGACGGAATGGAGGCGGATGTGCCCGCGCAACGTGAATTCGCCCGCCGGGGCCGGACCGGCCCCCTCGCCGCCCAGGGTCCCATCCCCGGCGCGCGCCCCCCGCTCGGCGCCCCCGGGCGCCCACCCCGCTCCTGAGGGCTCCGCTCATGTCCACGCTCGTGCTGGAACTGCGCCAGGGCGACCTGCTGCTCGTCAATGGCGCCCCGCTCCGCTTCCGCAACCGCGCGCGGGTGGAGCTCTGCGGCCAGGCCCGCTTCCTCTTCGGCAAACAGGTGATGCCGGTGGAGGAGGCGGTGACGCCCGCGCGGCAGATCTACTACGCGCTGCAGACCGCCTATGTCGGCCGCGAGGAGGAGCGCGCCGCCGGCCTCTCCCTGGCGCGGCTGCTCATCAGCGAGGCCGGGGCCAGCTTTCCGGCCGGCCCCGCCGGGCTGCTGCGCGCCGCGCTCGAGGCCGCGGAGCGGGACCAGTGCTATCAGGCTCTCAGGCTGGTCCGGCGCGTGATCCAGCATGAGGATGCGCTGGCGGAGCCGGCGCCGGAGGCTTCGGCGCCGCCGGGCATCGGCGCGGTGGCGGGCGTCAGCCGGGCTGCCAGCTGAGCCGGCGCAGCAGCCATTCGCGATAGGCGAGGACGGCTTCCGGCGGCGGCAGCAGCGTGCCGATGGCGGCGCGGAGCTCGGCGCCCACCAGCGCCGGCCCGGCCCATTCCAGGCTTTGCCGGCCTTCCTCCTCCTGCCAGCGCAGCGCCGCGCGGCGCCAGGTCGCGACGATATCCGCCGAGGTCAGGCCCGGCAGCACGAGCGCCGCGCGCAGGCGCAGCGCGGCGAAGCCGGCCTGCACGGCGAGCTGCTGCGGCGTGGCGGGCAAGGCCGGGGGCAGCAGGGAGGGCAGGTCGGGGCTGTCGCGGCGCTCGGGCGTCTCCAGCTCCGCCCAGGGCGTCAGGCCCAGCTCCAGGGCGCGGCGGCGCGGATGCGGCGCGGCGATCACCATCGCATCCGCCTCGCCGCGGGTGATCGCCGCCTCGGCCGCGGCGCCGGACAGGCCGAAGAGCGGGGCGGCGGCGTGGCCGGTCAGGTCCAGCGCCATCAGCGCCGCGGTCTCCGGCGCCTCGGGGCCCGGCAGGGCGAGGCGGAGCGGTCGGGCCGAGGCGGGCGCGGGCAGGCCGCGCCCGGCCAGCACGGCCCCCTGCCAGGAGGCGCAGAGCGGCAGCCAGTTGGCCGGCTGGAACTGGGCGCGGCTCTCGCCCACCAGCCGGGCATGGGCGGCGAGGCCGGGCAGCACCAGCAGGGTGCGGCCGTCGCCGCCCTCCAGCGTGGCGAAGCGGTTGGCGGCGGTGACGCCGTCCGGACCGCCCAGGATGCTGGTGCGCAGCGCCATGGCCTGGGGCAGGGCGCGGGCCAGGCCGGCGGCGACATTCCGGGCCCATTGCGCGGCGGCGCCGTTCTCGGGGCCCGGCAGCAGCAGGGTGGTGCTGTCGGGCAGCAGGGCGGGCGGCAGCGCCTGGCCGGCGGCGGGGCGGCCCAGGATGGCGGAGCCGCAGCCGAGGCCACCCAGCCCGGCGGCGGCCAGCAGGGCGCGCCGGCCGCAGCGGGGGAGGCCGCCGGCCGCCCTCACGGGTCAGTCTTCATAGGCGGCCAGGGCCGCGACGGGGACATCCAGCCGGTCGCGGCCGCGCAGCCCGGCCAGCTCGATCAGCACGGCGGCCAGCGGCACCTCGGCCCCGGCCCGGCGCAGCAGCTCGACGCCGGCCGCCATGGTGCCGCCGGTGGCCAGGAGATCGTCCAGCACCACGACGCGGTCGCCCGGCTTCACGGCGTCGGCCTGCATCTCGATCCGGTCGGTGCCGTATTCCAGCGCGTAGTCGTAGCCGATGGTCTCGCCCGGCAGCTTGCGCGGCTTGCGCAGCATGATGAAGCCGAGGCCGAGCTCCAGTGCCAGCGGCGCCGCGGTCAGGAAGCCGCGGCTCTCGATGCCGGCCAACAGGGTCGGGCGGTAGGGCCGGACGACCTCGGCCAGCTGCGACATGGCGGCGCGCCAGGCCGGGCCGTCCCGCAGCAGGGTGGAGATGTCGTAGAACAGGATTCCGGGCTTCGGGAAGTCCGGGATGCCGCGGATATGCGCCTTCAGGTCGAAGGCGTCGGTGGCGGCGGGGGGCTGGCCGGGCATCGGGGTCTCTCGGTCGGGTCGGGCCGGAAAAGGCCGGGATGGGGGGCGGACACTAGGCGCGCCGGGCCGCCGCTGCAAACGCCACGTCGGATGGAGGCTTGGCGAAGCCGTGCCATGCTGCCAGGAACGGGCGATGCCACGCATCCTTCTCGCCACCCTTCTCGGCCTCGCGGGCCTGCTGCTCTACCTCGGCCTGGTGCTCTGGCTGGGCGACCGGGTGCAGCGGCTGCACTGGACGCTGCAACTGGTCTTCTACGTGCTGGCCGGCTTCGTCTGGGTCTTCCCGATCCGGCGGTTGATGTTCTGGGCGGCGCGGAAAGACTGATCCGCGGCCACCCGCCGGGCGGTCAGAAGGCCCTGCTCAGTGTCACCATCGCCCGCGCGTCGCAGTATTTCGCGCCGGCGAAGCAGTCGGTCTTGGACAGGTTGGTGTCGTAGTAGCCGACCGTCAGCACGAAGCCGGCATAGATCTCGCGCGAGACCGCGACCGACCAGTTGGCGTAGTCCGGCGCGCCGTAGCGGGGGTTGCGGTCGATCCACTGATAGCCGAAGCGGCCGGCCAGGGTGAAGTCGAGCGGCAGGCCGACATCGGCGCCGGCCTCGAGATAGACGGCCGATCCGGATTCGAAGTAGAAATCGGGCGACCACGCGGCGGTGCCCAGGAACTTCACCGGGTCCAGCGTGTAGCTCGCCTTCGCCATGGCCTCGAAGTAGTTGTAGTCGTATCCGCCTTCGGGCTTGTCGTAGCCGGGATAGGTATAGAAGACGCCGCCCAGGTCGAGCGCCAGCCCGCCCACCTCGAAGCGGTAGCCGGCCAGCAGGTCGAGCTCCTGCCGCGCGTTGCTGCCGGGGAAGGTGACGTTGCTGAGGAAGCCGCCGACATAGAGGCCGCTCTCATGCTGGACGTCGAGCGTCAGCGAGATGGCGGGGCGGTTGCGCGTCTGCGAGATGCCGCGGAACAGGTAATCGGAACTCACGGCCGGCGTGGCGGTCACGGTCAGGCCGACACTGTCGATGGTGGTCTGCGCCGCGGCCGGAAGGCTGAACGACAGAATGCTCAAGGACAAGGCAGAGGCGCAGGCCAGGGGTGATTTCATGGATGTGTTTCCCTCGGCCGGTGGCTTCCCTGCCACCGACCGCAGGGAACGCCGAGCAAGATTCCTGCCAATCCGAAACGAAGCCGGAGGGGGGAACCATCGAGGGATGGAGAACCGAGAAGCCCCGCCTGCCGTTTCCCTGGAGGGAAGGGCAGGCGGGGCTTCCGCCCGGCCGGATCATTTTGGTCGGAGCGAGAGGATTCGAACCTCCGGCCCCTGCGTCCCGAACACAGTGCTCTACCAGGCTGAGCTACGCTCCGTCGTTCCGGCCGGGCGTCATCGGGTCAGGGCGCGGCGTATACCGCCCCGCCGGGGGCTCGGCAAGGGTGGGTGGAGGGTCCGGCGCAGAAAACGGTGCGGAAAAACCGACGGCCGCTTTTCGGCTTCCAATTTTTGTGGCGCGCGAGGCTCAATGCTTCCCCTGCCACTTCTCCTGCCGGAGTTGAACCCGATGAGACTGAAGCCCCTGCTCCTGGCCGGTGCGCTCGCCGCGGCCGGCCCGCTGATCGCCTCCGCCTTCCTGCCCACCCTGACCGGCCCCTGGATCGGCGCGGCCCAGGCCCAGGGTAATGCCGGTGCGGGCAATGCCGGTGCGGGCGATGCCATCGCCGAGCGCAAGGCGGGGCTGAAGCGCATGGCGGGCCATATGGAGGCGATCAAAGGGATCGTCGATGGCGGCGGCGCGGTGGCGCCGGTGGCGGAGCGCGCGCAGGAGATGACCCGCTTCTTCGAGGGCTTCCCGGCGCTCTTCCCGCCCGGCAGCGATCAGGGCGAGACCAGGGCCCGGCCGGAGGTCTGGTCCGACCGCGCCGGTTTCGAGAAGGCCGCCGCCAATATGGTGCTGGCCACCCGCAAGCTCGGCGAGGCGGCGGGCAGCGGCGACACCACGGCGGTGGCCGCCGCCTTCCGCGAGACCGGGGGCACCTGCGGCGCCTGCCACCGCGGCTACCGCGCCCGCTGAGCCGGAGCCGCCGGCCCGGCCCCCCGGGGGGCCGGCGGTTCAGCCCAGGGTGGACAGGGCCCAGACCAGCGCGGCCGCCAGGCCCAGCAGCAGGACGGCCAGCACCGGCGAGCCGAGGCGCGGCGGCTCGCCCGCCCAGCTCGCCGGCAGGCGCTTCACGCCCGTCACCATCGGCCGCACCAGGTCCTGCCGCTTGGCCAGGGCGTAGAGCAGCACGGCGAGGATGTGCAGCCCGGCCAGGGCCAGGATCAGGTTGAAGTTGCGGATGTGGATGAAGGTCATCCAGTCGCTGAGCCAGCCGGGCGCCCGCGCCGCCAGCGGGCCGCGGGTGAAGATGAAGTCGTCGGCGAAGAGGCCGCTGACCGCCTGGAGCAGCAGCACCGCCAGCAGCAGCAGCACCATCCAGCCGCCGGCGGCGTTGTGGCCGAGCTCGGTGTCCGGCTCGCGGCGGAAGAGGTGCCGCAGATGCCCGAGCGCGGCCAGCGGCGAGCGCAGGAAGCGGCCGAAGCGCGCCGTGTCGGAGCCGACCAGGCCCCAGGCCAGCCGGAACAGCAGCAGCGCCAGGATGATGTAGCCGCTGGTCAGGTGCAGATCCATGCGCCCGGTCTCGGCGCTCCACCAGGACAGGCCGATCAGCGCCACCATGCTCCAGTGCAGGGCCCGGACCCAGACGTCCCAGACCTTCACCCTGACCTTGGCCCCGGCCTCCCCGTGCTTCATGGCCTCCGGCACTGGCCCCTCCTTCTCCGGTCCCGCCGCGATAGGACATGCCGTTGCCGCCACCCGGCAAGAGCCTTCTGGTCCTTGTGGCGGAGGGGCGATCCGGGCCAGATTGCGATATCATGATGACAGCGAAGCGAAACGGCCTTCCGGCCCTGCTGGGCGGGACGGCGCTGCTGGCCCTGGCCGGGCTCGCCGGGTGGCTCTGGATGGCGCCGCGGGCCCCGGAGCGGCCGGTTGTCGTGGCCGCCCCGCCGGCGGCGGCCCCGGCCGCCACCACCGCGCCCGCGGCCGACCGGCCCGTGGCGGGAGCGCCGCGCTTCGACATCGCCCGCATCGGCGCCGGTGGCGATGCCGTCATCGCCGGCCAGGCCGCGCCGGGGGACGAGGTCAGCCTCACCGGCAATGATCGCGAGCTGGGCCGGGCTCGCGCCGATTCGCGCGGCGCCTGGGTGATCCTGCCCGAGGTGCCGCTGGCGCCCGGGACCCATGCGCTGTCGGTGCAGGCACGCGGCACCGATGGCAGCAGCCGGCTGGGCGGGGAGACGGTGGTGGTGGTGGTGCCGGAGCGCGGGGGCGAGGCGCCGCTGGCCGTCCTGCTGCCGCCGCCCGAGGCCCCCGGGCTCACCCCGGCGCGAAGCCTGGCCGGCACGCCGGGCCGGCTCGGCCTGGAGGTCATCGAATATGACGAGGAGGGGGCGATGCGCTTCGCCGGCGGCGCCCCGCCCGGCAGCCTGCTCCGCCTCTATATCGATCAGGCCCATGCCGGCGAGGTGCGGGCGGACCGGGAGGGGCGCTGGGAGATGCAGCCGGCGCCGACCCCCGAGCCGGGCCGCCACACCCTGCGGCTGGACCAGATCGGCGCCGGCGGCAAGGTGGCGGCGCGGCTGGAGCTGCCCTTCCAGCGCGACCGCCATGCCGGCCCGCCGGCGGCGGGGCAGGTGGTCGTGCAGCCGGGCAACAGCCTCTGGCGCATCGCCCGCCGCAGCTATGGGCGCGGCACGCGATACACGGTGATCTACGCGGCCAACCGGTCGCAGATCCGCGACCCGGCCCGGATCTACCCGGGGCAGGTCTTCGCCCTGCCGGCGCGCTGAGCCGGGCCGGGCGCCGAACCAGGGGGCGCGCAACCGAGGATCAGACGGCGGGTTGTCCCGCCGGGAGTTGTTTGGCTCCCCGCGACAGACCATAACCGGGGCATCATGGCGCTTATCGAAAGCCTTCGTCTGGTTCTGGCCCCGCCGCATCCGGCCGGCCGTCCCTTCATCATCGGCGGCGCGGCGGTGGCCGTGGTCGGGGGCCTGTTGCTGGGCTCCTGGCTGTTCTGGCTCGGCGCCGCCTTCACCGGCTTCTGCCTGTACTTCTTCCGCGATCCCGAACGCGTGGTGCCGGACCGGCCGGTCTTCGTGGCACCGGCCGATGGTCGGGTGGTCAGCGTGGCCCAGGCCGTGCCGCCCGCCGAGCTGGGCCTCGGCCCGGCGCCGCGCTGGCGCGTCGCCATCTTCCTCTCCGTGCTCGACGTGCATGTGAACCGCAGCCCGGCGGATGGCGTGGTGACCAAGATCGCCTACCGCGCCGGCAAGTTCGTCAATGCGAGCCTGGACAAGGCCAGCGAGGACAATGAGCGCAACGCGCTCGCCATCCGCCTGAGCAACGGGCAGGAGATCGGCGTGGTGCAGATCGCCGGCCTGATCGCCCGCCGCATCCTCTGCGACGTGCGCGAGGGGGACAGCCTGCGCGCCGGCGAGCGCTTCGGCATCATCCGCTTCGGCAGCCGCACCGACCTCTACCTCCCCGAGGGCGTCCGCCCGCTGGTCCTGGAGCACCAGCTGATGGTCGGCGGCGAGACGGTGATCGCGGAGCTGGACCCCGCGCCGCCGCGCCGCGCCGAGGGCCTGGCCGACCCCGCCGCCGCGGGTGGCCTCCTCTGATGGATGCGTCGCGCCGCCGCCGCTTCCGTTTCGCCCGGCGGCAGCGCCCGCGCCTTCAGGGTCAGTCCTTCAACCGGCTGATCCCCAACATCCTGACCCTGCTCGGCCTGTGCGCCGGGCTGCTGGCCATGCGCTTCGCGCTCGACGAGCGCTGGGAACAGGCGGCCGCGCTGATCATCCTGGCCGGCGCCATCGACGGGCTGGACGGCCGCCTGGCGCGGCTGCTCAAGGCGACCAGCCGCTTCGGCGCCGAATTCGACAGCCTGGCCGATTTCCTCTCCTTCGGCGTCGCGCCCTGCATGGTGCTGTATCTCTGGACCATGCACGACTATCGCGGCATCGGCTTCGTGCCCTGCGTCATGTTCGCCGTCTGCATGGCGCTGCGGCTGGCGCGCTTCAACGCCGCGCTGGAGGCGCCCGTGCCGCTGCCGGGGCCGGCGCCCAAGCCGGCCTATGCGCAGAGCTTCTTCACCGGCGTGCCGGCGCCGGCCGGCGCGCTGCTCGCCATGTTCCCGGTCTTCACCTCCCTCGCTTTCGCCGGCTGGGGATGGGACAGCATGGCCAACGCGGTGCGGCATCCGCTGTTCGTCGGGCTGATGCTGATCGGCACGGCGCTGATGCTGGTCAGCACATGGCCGACCTGGTCCTTCAAGAACTTCAAGGTGCGGCGGGAATACGTCCTGCCGCTGCTGCTCTCGATCGGCGCCTATGCCGCGCTGCTGGTCAGCGAGCCCTGGGCGGCCCTGGGGGCGGCGGGGCTGATCTACTGCGCCATGCTGCCCTTCTCGATGCGCTCCTACCTGCAACTGAAGCGCGAGACGGAGGCCCTGATGGAGCCCATCGGCCCCTCGCCCGAGGAAGGCGTGGCGGAGGCCATGCCGGGGCAGCACCGACCCTGACGGGCCTTGCCGCCGGCCGGCGGTGAGGCTCGCAGGCCCGCATGGATCATTCTTGAGACTCCCGCGCCGGAATGCTAAGGATCCCAGGGGTTTCCACGAACATCCTTAACAGATACTAGAGATGTTCAGGGGAAATTAAACCTTTTGGTTTGATGGAGCGGCGATGCGGCGAGGCTGGACAAGGCGGCGTCTGCTGGTCGGGGCGCTGGGCGTTCCGGCCCTGTTGTCCGGCTGCGCGTCGCCGCTGGCGGAGCAGGCGCTGGGAACGCCCGCGCAGGACATCGCCGCGACCGGGATCGCCGCCCTGGAGGGCCGTGGGGTCGCCGTGGCCTTCGATGCCGAGCATGTGCTGACCTGCGCGCATCTCCTGGGCGGGAGCGGGCGGCTCCGCCTGACGCGCGGCGATGGGCGCAGCGAGGCCGAGGGCGTGGTTCTCGCCCGCAGCCGCCGCATGGATCTCGCCGTGCTGCGCGTCCCGCGTGGCTTCCTGGCGCCGGTCCTGCGGGCCGCCGACCGCCCGCGCGAGGGCGAGACGGTCTGGGCGGCCGGTGTGCCGCAACTCGGCGCCGGCATCGCGCGGGGTCATGTCGAGGCGCCGGATGCCGAGATGCCCGGCTTCGGCCGTGGCTTCACCGCCCGCATGCCGGCCCTGATGGGCTATTCCGGCGGTCCGGTCGTGGATGCGGAAGGGCGGCTGCTCGGCCTCACATCGGCCCTGCCGGACCCGGGCGCGGCCGGGGCGCTCGCCCTGCTGACCGGCGCCGACCTCGACGGGCTGACGCGGCGGGACCGCCGGATCTTCGCCCTGGCCATCCATCGCGCCGAGGCCGAGGCCCTGCATCTGCTCTCCCTGACAGGGTAGGGTCCGCAACCGGAGCGCGCGGGGGATCACCGAGTTTTACCTGGACTTCGCTTCCCGCCCGCCGGCATCGTTCCGCGTGACAACCGAAGGAGGGGCGGCCGCCCCGGCCGGGCGCCCCTCCGGAATGAGGGAAGCGTGCCATGACCATCTCCCGGATCCTGCGCGACAAGGGCACAGAGGTCGTCTCTGTCGCCCCCGAGGATGACGCCATCGCCATCGCCCGCGTGCTGGCGCGGCACGGTATCGGCGCCGCCCTGGTGCGCGACGACACCGGCCGCATTCTCGGCATCGTCAGCGAACGTGACATCGTGCGGGCCCTGGCGCGGGACGAGGCCGCCGCCGCCCGGCTGCCCGCCACCCGCCTGATGACCGCGGTGCGCCACACCGTGCTGCCCGAGACCCGCATCACCGAGGCTCTGGCCAAGATGACGGAGGAGCGCGTGCGCCACCTGCCGGTGATGGAGGCGGAGCAGCGGCTGATCGGCATCGTCTCCATCGGCGACCTGGTCAAGGCGCGGATCGCCGATGCGGAGAACGAGGCCAGCGCCCTGCGGGACTACGTCACCTCGGCCTGAGCCGGCTGCGCTCCCAATGGCGAGTCCAGTGGCGAATCCGGCGGCCAAGCGCCAGCGCAACCTTTCGCGCCGGTCCGTGTTTGGCGCTCAGGATGACCACAGGGAGAACTGCCATGAGGATCCTGATGATCGGCGCCGCGGGTCTGGCCCTGACCCTGGCTGCCTGCGGCACCAACGAGCGTGACCGGGTGCAGGGCGGTGCCGCCGCCGGCGCGGCCACCGGGGCCGGCGTGGGCGCGCTGGGCGGGCCGGTGGGCGCCGCGGTGGGCGCCGTGGTCGGCGGTGGCGCGGGCGCCGTGACCGGCGCGACCACCTCGCCGAGCGAGGTGAACCTGGGCAAGCCGCTCTGGCGCGATCCCGAGGTCCGCACCCCGCTGGATGAGCAGAATCGCAGCCGCGCCCGCAGCTCCAGCGGCCAGCGCGGCACGCGCGGCGGCGATGTCAACGCGGCCTTCATGGGCGGCGGCATGGTCGTCGAGGAAGGCGGCACGCCGCGCAACCCCGGCACCGCCCCGGCCTCCACCACGTCCACGGGGACCCCGGGCGCCACGCCGGTCAATCCGGCGCCGCACGCTACCCCGTAAGGGCCGGCCTTCCCGGCGGCGCGCCACGCGGGAGATGGCGCGCCGCTCTCCGGGATGTTCCCTCGGTCACGGTTCCGCCTGGTTTCAGAGTGTGATGATGTGTGGCGGGCCGTCGCCGCAGGATGGCGCCGGCCGCCCCGCCGCATCGCCTTGTGCCGCAAGGCCTGACCGAGGATCCGCCATGAAGCCACCCATTCCCGTCCGCGAACCGCAATGGCTGAAGGAATTCAAGGCCTTCATCATGCGCGGCAATGTCATCGACCTCGCGGTCGGTATTGTCATCGGCGCGGCCTTCACGACCATCGTCAATTCGCTGGTCGCCGACATCATCAACCCCCTCATCGGTCTGCTGATCGGCGGCGTGGACTTCTCCAACCTCTTCGTGGTGCTGAGCGGCGAACGTGGGCCCTCGCTGGAGGCGACGCGGCAGAGCGGTGCCGCGGTCATCGCCATCGGCCTCTTCATCAACGCCATCATCAAGTTCCTGATCGTCGCCATGGCGATCTTCTGGCTGCTGCGCGTGCTGACCAAGCTGCGCATCCGTGAGGAAGCCAAGCCGACCGAGCCGCCGGGCCCGACGACGGAAGAGAAGCTGCTGATGGAGATCCGCGACGCCATCCGCGATCAGGGCCCGTCCACGCCGCTGCCGGCCTCGCCGCTGCCGGCGCCGACACCGCCGGTCCGCTGAGCGGCGCGGTCGCGCCCGGACAGGGGTGGTGATAGAAGCCTGGTCATGCGCTTCAACCATCCCCCCTCCCTCGAGGATCTGCAGGAGATGGCCGAAACGGCCTTCTCCGCCATCCCCCAGGCCCTGCGCGACGCCGTCCGCGGCACCGCCATCCTGGTCGAGGACGTGCCCGACGAGGCCACGCTGGAGGCGCTCGATCTCGAGCATCCCTGGGAACTCACCGGCCTCTACCGCGGCATTCCGCTGACCGAGAAGACGCATCTCGGCGTCGCCTCGGAGCCGGACACCATCCTGCTCTACCGCGAGCCCATTCTGGTGGAGTGGATCGAGACCGGGGAGGATCTGTTCCGCCTGGTCCGCAACGTGCTCATCCACGAGATCGGCCACCATTTCGGCTTCTCGGACGAGGACATCGCCCGCCTCGAGGGCGAAGGCTGAACCGCGGCCCGCCGCGGGCTTGGAGCAGATCCCGATCAGGTGGACTTACCTGATCGGGTGAGGCGGCTCTCGAGAACACTGTGCTGGAGCGGCTGCCGTGAGCCGGTGCGAACGGAAACCGCGCTAGCGGCATTCGGCCAGCAGGCCCTCCACGAAGGGCGGCACGATCTCGGTGGCGGGGCCGCGGTCCACCTCGTCGAAGAGATGCGACACGGCGCTGGGCTCGAGGTTCAGCTCCACCGTGCGGGCACGGTCGCGCACCGCCTCGATGAAGCCCGCCGCCGGATGCACCTGTCCCGAGGTGCCGATGGAGAGGAAAAGCTCGCAGCGCTCCAGCGCCGCCCCGATCAGCGACAGGCCGCGCGGCTCCTCGCCGAACCAGACGATGTCGGGCCGCAGGCCCCCCGCCTGGCCACAGGCGGGGCAGGGCGTCTCCGTCGAAAGATCCTCCGCCCAGTCCTGGCCCCGGCCGCAGCGCAGGCATCGCACGCGGCACAGGCTGCCGTGCATGTGCAGCAGGTGGCGCGTCGCCCCCGCCATGGCGCGGTCGTGCAGGTCATCGACATTCTGCGTCACCAGCAGCACCGGCGAGGGCCAGTGGCGCACCAGGCGCGCCAGGGCGTGGTGCGCGGCATTGGGCTGGATGGCGGGATCACGCAGTTGCGCCCTGCGGGCGTTGTAGAAGGCATGCACGCGGGCCGGGTCGCGCGCGAAGGCCTCGGGCGTCGCGACATCCTCGATCCGGTGCTTCGCCCACAGGCCGCCCTCGTCGCGGAAGGTGGCGAGGCCGGATTCGGCGGAAACCCCGGCGCCGGTCAGGATCAGAAGAGGTGGTGCGCTCATGCCCCGCAGAACTGGGGCGCGGCCGGAGGCGGATCAAGCCTCCGGGGGACCATCCGCGGCGGCGGGGCGGGCACTCCCCCCGCCGCCCTGGCCTCAATGCTGGTGCTGACCGCCGCGCGCCCCGGCGGCCTCCACCGCCAGATCGACCTTCACCGCGCCCGCGCGTTCGAAGACCAGCGTGACCGGCACCTGCTCGCCCTGCTTCAGCGGCTGCTTCAGGCCGATCAGCATCAGGTGGTAGCCCCCCGGGGCGAGCGTCACCTCCTGGCCGGGGGCGATGGCGAGGCCGCCTTCCACCGGCCGCATGCGCATCACCCCGCCATCCTGGATATGGGTGTGGATCTCCACCGCGCGGGCGATGTCGGCCTGGCCGGAGACCAGCCGGTCGGGCGTGGCGCCGGTGTTGCGCAGGGTCATGAAGCCGGCGCCGGTGCCGTTGGCCGGCGCGGCGCGGCTCCAGGGATGGCCGATGGCGATGTCGCCGGCGGTGTAGCTGTGCGCCAGCGCGGCGGCCGGCAGGGCGGCGGCGGCGAGGAGGCCGGGCAGCAGGAGGGAGAAGGAGCGTCGGGACGGCATGATGGCTCACACGGGCTTTGGGCGGCCGAGCGCCGGGACGATGCCGTCCGGCGCCGCCGCCTGGAGAGGACGGAAGGCGTGGCGAGGTCTGGTGCTCAGGCGAGGGGCGGTCCGCGCGGCCCGTGCGCCGCGGGCCATCGGGCCGGACCGGGCCTGTCCGGCGCGCCCGTCATGGTCGGCGGGGCGGCCAGGGCGAGGGCGGCCCCGGCCTGGGGCGTGAGCGGCGGCAGGCCGGTCTGCGGCGGCGGATGGCAGGCCAGGCAGCCGCCCTCCGGCGCCGCGAGGGGGGCGCCGCCTTCCTCCGCCGGCGCGTGCCGCAGCAGCAGGCCCTCCGCGGTGCAGATCGGCACCACCCAGCCGGCCTCGCGCGCGGCGCCGCGCAGGGCGTGATGCAGACAGGCGGCCGGGACCGCGGCCGCCTGCAGCAGCAGCAGGCCGATCAGGACCGGAAGGAGGCGGCGCGGCCGGGACATGCCCCCTGCCTAGAGCAGATTCCGATCCGAGGACATCACCCGATCGGACGCCGCCCTAATGCCCCGCCTCGTGGCTGGCCAGGGGATCGGGGGAGGGATCGAGGGGCGGGCGCGGCCGGCCGTCGAGGGCATAGTCCACCTCCGCCTCGTAATGCGCCTGCTCCTTGCCGAGGCGGGAGGAGAAGAGGCAGAAATGGTCGATCGGCACCGGGTCGGGCCGGAACAGATTGTGCGCCTGGACGAAGGCGATGAGCTTGTCCGGCGCCGCCTTCTCGGTGCGGGCCAGGGTGACGTGCGGGGCGAAGCGCCGCCGCTCGGGCGGCAGGCCGGCGCGCTGCAGGGCGGTCTCCACCTTGCTCTGAAGGTGCAGCAGCGCCTCGTTGCGCTCCGCCTTCACATGCAGCGAAAGCAGCCGGCCGGCCTTCTCGAACAGGTCGACGCCGCCAAGCTGCAGGTCGAAGGGCCGGGCGCGGATGCCGGCCAGGGCCTCGTCCACCTCATCCGCCTGCCAGCCCTCGATCTCGCCGATGAAGCGCAGGGTGAGGTGGTAGTTCTCCGGCGGCACCCAGCGGGCGCCGGGAATGCCGCCCGCCAGGTCGGCCAGGTGTTCCCGCAGCGTATCCGGGATGGGCAGGGCTACGAAAAGGCGTGGCATGATGGCTCATCCTCCCTGCACCTTGGACAACAACCTCCGCACGGCGGGAAGCATCCGCCGTGCCACTTCCTCCGCGCCCCGGGCATTGGGGTGGATGCGGTCGGGCTGGTTGAGCGAGGGCTCGCCAGCGACGCCATCCAGGAGGAAGGGGTAGAAGACCGCCTCGGGATACTCCCGCGCCAGGCGCTGGAAGGTCTCCGAGAACTCGCGCCCGTAATCGGCGCCGAGATTGGGTGGCGCCAGCATGCCGGCCAGCAGCACCGGCAGGCCGCGCGCCTTCAGCCGGGCCAGGATGTCGGACAGGTTGGCGTAGGTCTCGGCCGGCGGGACGCCGCGCAGCCCGTCATTGCCGCCGAGCGCCACGATCACCGCCTGGGGATCGTCGGCCAGCGCCCAGTCGAGGCGCGAGCGGCCGCCCGCCGTGGTGTCGCCGGAGACGCCGGCATCCACCACCGTCACCGCCGCGCCGGCCTCGCGCAGCAGCGCCTCGAGCCGCCGCGGCAGCGCCTCGGCATGGTCCAGCCCGTAGCCGGCGGTGATGGAATCGCCCAGCATCAGCAGCCGGACCGGCTCCGCGGCGCGGGGGCCCGGGATCGCGGCGGGCAGCGCGATCGGGATGAGATACAGTCCGAAACCGAAAAGGGCCCTTCGCACTGCGGCACGGCGGCCATATCTGCGGATCATGCTGGACGCACCCAAGGCCATCCCTTCCTCCGCCGCAAGCCCCGATGGCCCCGCCGCACCGCTGATTCGGGCAAGGGGCCTGACCTTCAAGGTGGCGGCGGCGGGGGGTGAGGTCAACATTCTCCGCGGCCTCGACCTCGATGTGGGGGCCGGGGAGGCAGTCGGGCTGGTTGGCCCCTCGGGCTCCGGCAAGACCAGCCTGCTGATGCTGCTGGCCGGTCTGGAGCGCCCTTCCGGCGGATCCCTGAGCGTCGCCGGGGCGGATCTGGCGGCGATGGACGAGGACGCGCTCGCCCGCTTCCGCCGCGAGAGGCTCGGCATCGTCTTCCAGTCCTTCCACCTCGTGCCGACCATGACGGCGCTGGAGAACGTCGCCATCCCGCTGGAGTTCTCCGGCCGCGCCGACGCCTTCGACCGCGCCCGCGAATCCCTGGAGAAGGTCGGGCTCGGCCACCGGCTGGAGCACTATCCAGGCCAGCTCTCGGGCGGCGAGCAGCAGCGCGCGGCCCTGGCCCGGGCCGTGGTCGCGGGCCCCAGCCTGCTGCTGGCCGACGAGCCCACCGGCAACCTGGACGGCGCCACCGGGCAGAAGGTCATGGACCTGCTGTTCGGCCTGCGCGAGCAGCTCGGCACCACCCTGGTGCTGATCACCCACGACCCGGCCCTGGCCGCGCGCTGCGGCCGGCGCCTGCGGATGGCGGACGGGCTGCTGGCCGGGGACAGCGCCGCATGAGCCAGACCCTGCGGCTCGGCTTCCGCTTCGCCCGGCGGGAACTGCGCGGCGGCATCAGGGGCCTCAGGATCGTGCTGGCCTGCCTGGCGCTCGGCGTCGCCGCCATCGCCGCCGTCGGCACCCTGCGCGCCGCCACCGAGGCCGGGCTGGTCGAGGACGGCGCCCGCATCCTGGGCGGCGACCTGGAGGTGCGGGTCTCCTACCGCCCCATGCCGCAGGCGGCGCGGGACTGGATCGCCGCGCGCGGCGGGCGGCTCTCCGAGGTGGTGGAGATGCGCGCCATGGCGGTCGCCGCCTCCGGCGAGCGCGCCCTGGTCGAGCTGAAGGCGGTGGACCAGGCCTATCCGCTCTATGGCGCGCTGACGCTCGACCCTCCGCAGGCGCGACTCGCCCCCGGCACGGTGGCGCTCGACCCGCTGGTGGCCGAGCGGCTCGGCCTGCGCCCGGGCGATTTGGTGCGGCTGGGCGAGGCCCGCTTCCGCCTCGCCGGCACCGTCGCCTCCGAGCCCGACAAGGTGGCGAGCCCCGCCATCCTCGGCCCCCGCGCCATGATCGCGCTGGCCGACGTGCCGGGCACGGCGCTGATCCAGCCGGGCAGCCTGGTGGAGTACCACTACCGCATCGCCCTGCCGCAGGGGACCGATCCGGCCGGTTTCGCCGCCGCGCTGCGCGCCGCGCAGGATGACGGCGGCTGGCGCATCCGCGACGCGCGCGATGGCTCCCCGGGCGTCAGCCGCTTCCTCGACCGCGCCGCCTCCTTCCTGACGCTGGCCGGGCTGACCGCGCTGCTGGTGGGCGGCATCGGCGTCGCCACCGGCGTGCGTGCCTGGCTCGACCAGCGGGCGCGGACCATCGCCACGCTGCGCTGCCTCGGCGCCCCGGCGCGGGTGATCTTCGTCACCTACCTGATCCAGGTCATGGCGCTGGCCGCGCTCGGCATCGCCATCGGCCTGCTGGCCGGGCAGGGGCTGACGCTGCTCGCCGCCCGCGCGCTGGAGAGCGTCCTGCCGGTGCCGCCGCGCCTCGGCTTCCACGCCCGCCCGCTGGCCGAGGCGGCGCTCTACGGCGTGCTGACCGCCCTGGCCTTCGCCCTCTGGCCGCTCGGCCGGGCGCGGGAGATCCCCGGCGCGGCGCTGTTCCGCGACGCGGTGCAGCCCCAGGCGGCGCGGCCGCGCTGGTCGCTGCTGGCGGTGAACGCCGCCGCCGTGCTGGCGCTCGTGGCGCTCGTCGTCGGCACCGCCGAGCAGCCGCGCTTCGCGCTCGGCTTCTGCGGCGCGGCGCTGGGCACGCTGCTGCTGTTCCGCCTCGGCGCCGCCGGGCTGATGGGGCTGGCGCGGCGGCTGCGCGGCGCGCGGCGGCCGGCGCTGCGGCTGGGCCTGGCCAATCTGCACCGGCCCGGCGCGCCGACGCCGCTCCTGCTGGTGGCGCTCGGCATCGGGCTGACCACCCTCTCGGCCATCGCCATGATCGAGGGCAATCTGCGCCGGCAGATCGGCGGTCAACTGCCGCAGGCGGCGCCGAACTTCTACTTCATCGACATCCAGTCCGATCAGGCGCAGCGCTTCGACGAACTGGCCCGGGCGCAGCCCGGCGTCGCGGAGGTGCGGCGCGTGCCCTCGCTGCGCGCCCGCATCAGCGCCATCAAGGGCGTGCCGGTGGAGCGCATCCAGGCCAGCGAGGACACCGCCTGGGCGCTGCGCGGCGATCGCGGCCTGACCTACGCGGCGACGCCGCCGGAGGGCACGCGCCTCGTCGCCGGGGAATGGTGGCCGGCCGATTACCAGGGGCCGCCGCTGCTCTCCCTCGATGCCCGGCTGGCCGAGGGCTGGGGGGTCGGCCTCGGCGACACGGTGACGGTGAACGTGCTCGGCCGCGACGTCTCCCTCCGGGTCGCCAGCCTGCGGCAGATCGAATGGCAGGGGCTGGGGCTGAACTTCGTGCTGATCGCCTCGCCCGGCCTGCTCTCCAGCGCGCCGCACACGCATATCGCCACCGTGCGCGGCGATCCGGCGCAGGATGCCCGGCTGCTGCGGGTGGTGACCGACGCCTTCCCCAATGTCTCCGGCATCCGCGTGCGGGACGCGCTGGAGGCCGTGGCGGGGCTGCTGGAGCGGCTCGGCGCGGCGATCTCCGCCGTCGCCGCGGTGACGCTGGCGGCCGGCGGGCTGGTGCTGGCCGGCGCCATGGCCGCCGGGCAGCGGCGGCGCATCCGCGATGCCGTGGTGCTGAAGGTGGTGGGCGCGACGCGGGCGCAGATCCGCCGCGCTTGGATGGTGGAGTTCGGCCTGCTCGGCCTGACCGCCGGCCTGCTGGCGGCGCTCTGCGGCACGGCGGCGAGCTGGGCCGTGGCGCGCTTCGTCATGCGGACGGACTGGATCTTCCTGCCCGGCACCCTGGCCGCGACCATCCTCGGCTGCACGGCCCTGACCCTGCTGCTGGGCTATGCGGGAACGGCGCTGGCGCTCCGCACCCGCCCCGCGCCGCTGCTGCGCAACGAATAGGCGGCGGCCGGCGCGGCGGGGGGCGATGAAATTTTCCTGGCGGATGGAGGGCCGCCGCGATAACCGTTGATCGAGATTACGAATCTTCCATATATGATCGCGACACCCGCGGATTCTCCGCGCTGTGAGGAGTTTCGAACCCTATGGCCTCTGGTCCCGACTATCGTTACACGACGGGCGCGACCGGCTGGGGCCGCGCGGCGACGACCGACGCGGCCGCCATCGACGCCGGCCTGCGCGCCTATATGCTGCGCGTCTACAACTGGATGGCGTCCGGCCTGCTGCTGACGGCGATCGTCGCCTATGTCATCGCCAACACCGGCGCGGCCGACCTGTTCTACACCCGCGTGATGACGGCGCGCGGCGCGGCGACGCAGCCGACCATCCTCGGCCTCGCCGCCATGTTCGCGCCGCTGGCCTTCGTGCTGGTGCTCTCCTTCGGCGTCAACCGGATGAGCAAGAGCACGGTGCAGGGGCTGTTCTGGCTGTTCTGCGCCACCATGGGCGCGAGCATGTCGAACATCTTCGCCATCTACGTCGGCGCCTCGATCGCCAGCACCTTCTTCGTCACCGCCGGCATGTTCGCCGCGGTCAGCCTCTACGGCTACACGACGAAGGCGGATCTGACGAAGCTCGGCTCCTTCATGATGATGGGCCTGATCGGCATCATCATCGCCGGCCTGGTGAACATGTTCATCGGCAGCCCGGCCATCGCCTTCGTCATCAGCGTCGTGGGCGTCGTGGTCTTCGTCGGCCTCACCGCCTGGGACACCCAGCGTATCAAGGCGGACTACATCGAGTACGCCTATGCCGAGGGGTCCGAGATGGCGGCCAAGCGCAGCGTCTTCGACGCGCTGGGCCTCTACCTGAACTTCATCAACCTGTTCCAGCTGCTGCTGCAGTTCATGGGCGTCCGCCAGCAGGACTGACCGTCCCGCCCGGCGCGAACGGGAACGGCCCCGGAGGCTTCGGCCTCCGGGGCTTTTTTCATGCGGGCTGTCTCATGCCCGCCCTCAGCCCTGCTTCAGATGCTCCAGCAGCTTGGTCATCGCCGCCGACTTGTCGGTGCCGTCCAGCGCCGCCACCTCGGCCGCCAGCCGGTCCATCGCCAGCTCGTAGATCTGCCGCTCGGAGAAGGACTGGTCGGGCTGGCCGACATTGCGGTGCAGGTCACGCACCACCTCGGCGATCTGCACCGGGTCGCCGCTGTTGATCTTCTGCTCGTATTCCTGGGCACGGCGGGACCACATGGTGCGCTTGATGCGGGCGCGGCCCTTCAGCGTGTCCAGCGCCTCGTCCATGGCGCCGCCGGCGGCGAGCTTGCGAAGGCCCGAGGAGGCCGCCTTGTTCAGCGGCACCCGCAGCGTCATCCGGTTCTCCTCGAAGGTGACGATGATCACCTTGAGTTCCTGCCCGGCCACCGCCATGGTCTCGATGCCCTGCACCTGGCCGACGCCATGGGTCGGATAGACGACGTGGTCGCCCTCCCGGAAGTCGCTGCCGGGATTGCCGAGGGGCTTGGGCGGCGGGGCGGGACGGACGGGGCCGGCGGCGACGCCCTCGCTGGGGGAGGGGGCCTGGCCCTCGGCCATGCCCCGCCGGGCGCCCGGCCGCGCGGGGGAAGCGGTTCTGGTCTCGGCCGCGGCCGGCTGGGATGAGGGGGTAGAGGTTTTCGCGCCGGCGGGTGACTTCATCCGCTTCCTACTCCTGCGAACCGGTGGTACGGAGACGGGCATGGCCACGGGCGCCCTCCCCATGGCCTGCCTCAATCCTACGCAACCTGAAAGGTTGGGGCGGCACGGCCGTACCGGCAACCGGACCCGCGGGAACCATAGCAAAAAAAACCGCTTCCGTCACGCCAGGCCCCCGCGCGCCGGTTGGGGCCGTGGCGCGCCGCGTCAGGGCTGGCCGGGGTTGGGGCTCAGCAGGGCCTTCTTGTCCGGCTTGCCGTTCCATTCCTCGGCATCGGCCGGCGCGTCGCCCTTGCGGGTGATGTTGGGCCATTGCTGGGCATAGTCGCGGTTGATCTCGGCCCAGTCGGCGGCGCGGTCGTCGCTGTCGGGCACGATGGCCTCGGCGGGGCATTCCGGCTCGCAGACACCGCAATCGATGCATTCGTCCGGATGGATGACGAGGAAGTTCTCGCCCACGTAGAAGCAGTCCACCGGACAGACCTCGACGCAGTCCATGTACTTGCAGCGGATGCAGTTCTCGGTGACGACGTAGGTCACGGTCGGAATCCCTCTGCGCCACGCACCGGGCGCACCTGATCTATGTCTGCGGCCCGTGTCTGCGGCCCGGTCGCCCGGGCCGGCCGCGTGCGGCGGAGAAATGGACTGCCGGCGGGCCGGAGGCAACCGTCTTTCTGGCCCCGCCCGCGGAGGGCAGGGCTGCGGCCTGGTCAGGTCCCGCCGCCGCCCGCCGCGTCGAGATCCTCGTAGAGGCCCCGGGCCTCGGGCGCCGGGCCGCGCCGCGCGGCCAGGGCCAGGATGCGCCAGACCCGCACGGTGCCGTGCTGCGGGCCGCCCAGCGCCAGGGTCAGGATGTCACCGGGCCGCAGCCGGGCGTGCGCCTTCTCCACCGGCTGGCGGTTGAGGCGGACCGCGCCGCGCTCCACCAGGCGGGAGCAGTCCGCGCGGGTCTTGGCCACCCGCGCGCACCAGAGCCATTTGTCGAGCCGCTGCCAGTCCCGGTCCTCGGTCTCCGCCACGGCGCCGCCGCCGTCAGTCCTTGCCGAGCTTCAGCCGGGCCAGCACGGCGAAGGGGCTGTCGGGGTCGGGGCCCTTCTCCCGGGCGGGGGCGAAGCTGTAGGAGCGGCCTTCCTGGCGGTCGTCGCGCGGGCGGCGATCGCGCCGCTCGTCGCGCCGTTCATCCCTGGGGCCGCCCTTGCCCTGGAAACGAGGCGGGCCGTCGCGACGCGGCGGGCGCTGGTCGTGGCGCGGGCCGCGCTCGGCGCGGGCCTCGCCCCGCGGCGCGGCCTCGGCCGGAGCCCCCTCGGGGGATGCCGCCTCGGCGGCCGTTCCCTCGGCCGGCGCCCCGGCGGCGGGCCGGGCCTCGCGCGGCGGCCGCTCACCCCCCCGCTCGCTTCCTCGCTCGTTCCCTGGGCGGGACCGCTCGCCACGCCGCTCCCCGCGGGGGCCATGGCGCGGCGGGCGGCCGCGGCCGTGATCCTCGCGCCGGGCGCTGACCATGGCGGGGCCGGGCGGGCCGAAGGCATCCTCGGCCAGGGTCTCGGCCGGGATCAGCCGGAAGCCCAGGGTCTGCAGCACCACCGGCAGCACATCCGCCTTGACGCCCAGGCGGCTGGCGACATCGGGCGGCAGCATGGCCGGCGCCCGGCGCGTCAGGTGGCCCAGCTCGCCGGCGACCCGCTCGGCGACATCGAGGCGCAGCATCACCGGCCCGGCCATCACCCAGCCCATGGTGGCGGCGAAGCCTTCCGGCCAGTCCTCCGGCGGCGGGACGGAGACCAGCCCGCCGCCCGGCAGGGCGGGTGTCGGGCAATCCGCCTTCAGTGCCCAGAGCTGCGCGCGCAGCGCCATCGGGCGCGGCTTCAGCATCTCGGGCAGATAGAGGGCGAAGCGGCCGGCGCGGATGCCGATGGCCTTCAGCTTCTGCCGCAGCTCGGGGTTGATCTCGGCCTCGGTGCCGCCGGGCATCAGGCCGAGATACTCCCGCAGCCGGAAGGCCGGGCCGCGCAGCGTGTTGTCCTCCGCCGCCTTGGCCTCGACCGTGTCGAGCGCCGCGAAGTCGCGCTTCAGCATGGTTTCCAGCCATGTGGCGAGGCGGGAACGCACCCGCTCGCGCTGCGCGCCATCCAGGAACTCGGAGGCCAGCGGCTCGATCAGCGGCTTGTCCGGCGCGGGGCCGGGCCTCAGGCGCGCGATCTCGGCACCGTTCCAGGTGATGCTGTGGGTCGGGGTCAGGGCGAAGGCGTCGTCGGACGCCGTTTCCATCTCAGTCACGCGCTTCGGCATCTCACTCTGCAGGGCACGGCGGGCAGCACGCAGGACGAGCTTGCGCTCCTCCCCATTACCCGCAGACGCATCGGGTTCAAACACGAAACCCGTCACATGGCCAACCGGATGGCCTTCTACCACCACCTCCCCCTTGCGGGTCACGGCGGAGAGCAGCTCTTCCGCCGAGTCGTCGAGGCGTCGGATCAGGTGCGCGGCCCGTCGGTCGACGAAGCGGGCGGTCAGGCGCTCGTGCAGCGCGTCGCTGACCGCGTCCTCGGCGGCGCGGGCCTCGTTCTGGTAGCGGGCCGCGTCGCGGAGCCAGTCGGCACGGGCGGCGATATAGCTCCAGACGCGGATGGCGGAGAGGCGGGCCATCAGCGTGTCGAGGTCGCCCTCGATGCTGGCGCATTGCGCGATCTGCGTGCCCACCCAGTCGGCGGGCAGGTGCCCCTCGCGCGCCAGATGCGTGAAGACGCGGGCGCAGAAGCGGGTGTGGCTGTCATCCGCCAGCTTGCGGAAATCCGGGATCTGGCAGGTCTCCCAGAGCAGGCGGAGGCGGGCGCGGCCGGTCGCCAGGGCGCGCACCTCGGCCTCGCGCGAGAGGGCGGCCAGGGTGATGTGGTCGGTCGCGTCATGGCCCTTGGCCAGGCCCGGCACCGGCGGCGGCGCGGCCAGGCTGTCGAGCAGCGCGTCGATGCCGCTGAAGTCGAGCTCGGCATTGCGCCAGGCCAGCGTCATCAGCGCCTCGAACTGGTGCTCCTCGATCTTGCCGACGATCTCGTCCGGCAGGGGCGGGCAGTCGGCGGTGGTGCCGAAGGTGCCGTCGCGCATGCCGCGCCCGGCGCGCCCGGCGATCTGCGCCGCCTCCTGCGCCGAGAGCGGGCGGGGGCGGTGGCCGTCGAACTTCTGCAGGGAGGCGAAGGCGACATGGTCGACATCCATGTTCAGCCCCATGCCGATCGCATCCGTCGCCACCAGGAAGTCCACCTCGCGGTTCTGGTACAGCGCCACCTGGGCATTGCGGGTGCGCGGGCTGAGCCGGCCCATCACCACGGCGCAGCCGCCGCGCCGGCGGCGGATCGCCTCTGCGATGGCATAGACCTCGCCGGCCGAGAAGGCGACGACGGCCGAGCGCGGCGGCAGCTTGGTCAGCTTGGCCGGGCCGGCATAGGTGAGCTGCGAGAGGCGGGGGCGCGTCTCCACCTCGGCCTGCGGCACCAGCCGCTGCAGCAGCGGCCGGATGGTCTCGGCGCCGAGGAACATGGTCTCGACGAGACCGCGCGCGTGCAGCAGCCGATCGGTGAAGACATGGCCGCGATCCGGGTCGGCGCAGAGCTGGATCTCGTCCACGGCGACGAATTCCACCCGCCGGTCGAGCGGCATGGCCTCCACCGTACAGGCGAACCAGCGCGCCTCGGGCGGGACGATCTTCTCCTCGCCGGTGATCAGGGCAACATGGCGGGCGCCCTTGGCGGCCACCATGCGGTCGTAGTTCTCCCGCGCCAGCAGGCGCAACGGAAAGCCGATGATGCCCGAGGCATGCGCCAGCATGCGCGTGATGGCCAGATGCGTCTTGCCGGTGTTGGTGGGGCCGAGCACCGCCTTCACCCGCGCGGGGAACATGGCTCCGCCAGCGCTGGAGGAGAGGGGGCGCTGGAACGGACGCTGGGCGAGATCGGGCATCGCCCCGCCTGTGTGGCGCCAAAGGGGGGGATTGGCAACCGCCCGTTACAACTTGGCCTCCGGCCTTAACCGGGCGGCAGGGCCTGGCGGGCATCCTGCGGCCTGATCCCGGAACAAGACCATGCGGCGCACCACCTTCCTGATGACCACGGGCCTTTCCGCCCTGCTGGCGCTGGCCGGCCTGGGCGGCCTGGCCGTGACCATGGGCGCGCGCTGGCTGGTGCAGGAGGTGGCGGCGGAAAGCCAGGCCGCCGCCTGGCGCCAGGACCTGGCGTTGCAGGCCGCGATCCTGGCCGGGCGCGCCGCCCGGCTGGAGGCCGGCGACGCCGCCGCGGGCGGGGTGGAGCTGGAGCGGCTGCGCGCCGGACTTGTCACCCTGCTCGGGGACATGGCGGCGGGGGAGAGGCCGGAACTGGCCAGCCTCGCGGCGCGGTTGCCGGCCTCCCCCGGCCCCGCCATCCCGCCGCTGCGGCGGGCGCTGGAACGGTGGGGCGGCGAATGGACGGAGGCGGGGCGGCAGGCGCAGATGCGGGCCGGGCAGGCGCGGCGCCGCCTGGGCGCCCTGCTGGAAGGCCTGTTCTCCGCCGGGATGGTGTTCACCGCCATGGTGATGCTGCGCGCCGTCCTCGGCGTCATCTGCGAGCGGCGCGCCGGGGCGGGGGAGGCGCCGCCGGCGCCCTGAGGCCGGCGGGGCTTCGCAGGCCGCCCTGGCGGGCGCAGCCTGTCCGGCGACCATGCCGCCCCGATTCGCGATCATCCGCTACGTCCTGCTGCTCGGCAGTGTCTTCGCCGGCATCGGCGTGGTGCAGCCCTTCCTGCCGGCCTTCCTGGCGGCACGCGGCCTCTCGCCCGGGGAGGTCTCGCTGGTGCTGGCGGCGGGCTCGGGCATCCGCCTGCTGGCCGGCCCGCTGGCCGGCCGGGGCGCCGACGCGCTGGGTGACCCCCGGCTGCTGCTGGCGCTGGCCGCCCTGGCGGGGGCGCTGGCCTCGGGCGGCTACCTGCTGGCCGGCACGGTGCTCGGCTTCCTGCTGACCCAGCTTGCCTTCCATGCCGCCTCGGCGCCGCTCACCCCGCTGACCGACACGCTCTGCCTCGCCGCCGCGCGCCGGGACTGGCTGGATTACGGGCGGGTGCGCGCGGCGGGCTCCCTGGCCTTCATGGCGGCGGCGATGGTGGCCGGCTGGCTGGCCGGCCGGCTGGGGCTCGGCGTGGTGCCGCTGCTGATGGGCGGCGCCATGCTCGCCACCCTGGCCGCCGCCCTCCTGCTGCCCCGCGCCGCGACGGAGGGCCGGAGCCTGGCGCGGCGGCGGGAGGGCGGCTTCCGCGCCACGCTCCGCCTGCCGGGCTTCATCCGGCTGCTGCTGCTCTCCGGCCTGATCCAGAGCAGCCACGCGGCCTACTACGCCTTCGGCAGCATCCACTGGTCGGCGGCCGGGCTCAGCGCCACCGGCATCGGCCTGCTCTGGGCGCTGGGGGTGGTGGGGGAGGTGCTGCTCTTCCTGCTCGGGCGGCGGCTGGTGGCGCGCCTCGGCGCGCGCGGCCTGGCGCTGCTCGCCGCCGGGGCCGGGGTGCTGCGCTGGAGCACCCTCGCCGGCACCGCCTGGCTGCCCGCCCTGGTGGCGACGCAGCTGCTGCACGCCCTCACCTTCGGCGCCCAGCACCTGGCGGCCATGCAGCTGATCCTGGCCCTGGTGCCGCCGGCCCAGGCCGGAACCGCCCAGACGCTGCATGCGGCGCTGGGCGTGGGGCTGATGAGCGGCAGCATGACGCTGCTCTGCGGCCCGCTCTATGCCGCCTGGGGGGCCGGCGTCTTCCTGGTCATGGCCGGCCTCTGCCTCCTGGCCCTGCCGCTGGCCTTGGGCCTGCCCCAGGGCGGGGCGGGCGCGTCGGCGGCTCCGTCCTAGACGGCGGGAGCGACGGCCTCCGCCTCGTCCAGCGTGTGCGCCGGCCAGGCCGGGGCGGCGGCGCTGACCCAGGCATGGCCGTTCCAGCGGCGCGGCTCGATGCGGGCCTGTCCCTGGCGGATAAGGATGCGGTTGTAGGCATTGGGCTCGCCCCGCAGCCGCGTCGAGATGGCCGAGCCGGCCTGGACCACCAGCAGCTCGGGCCGCGCCGGGCCGCCGGGCCGCGCGGTCTCGGCGACGCCCCGGTGCAGCCGCACATAGCCCCGGTGCAGGTGCCCCGAGAGGATCAGCCGCACCCCCGCCGCCTGCAGGCGCTCCAGCGCCGGCGCGGCGCGGCGCGCCAGCGGCGTGTCCGGCGCGTCCTCCGGCGCCAGGAACGGATGGTGGGCGACGACGATGCGGAACAGGCCGGGCGGCGTCTCCTCCAGCCGGTCCAGCAGGCGCCGCAGCCGGCTGCGCTTCACGCGACCGCCCTCCCAGGAGAGATGCAGCCCGCCGCGCACCACCGTGTTCAGCCCGATCACCGCCATGACCTCGTCGCGCCAGACGGGCTCGGTCTCGCCGCCGATGAAACGGTGCCAGCGGCCGAAGGGATCGAGGAAACGCTCCCAGGGCCAGTAGTTCGTGATGTCGTGATTGCCCGGCACCACCAGCACCGGCGCCTTCAGCGCCTCCAGGAAGCGCCGGGCCGCCTTGTACTCGCGCGAGCGGGCCCGCATCGTCAGGTCGCCGCTGACCGCCACCAGATCGGCCGGGTCGCCGTTCAGCGCCGCCAGCAGCCCCTCGGTCGCCGTCGGGTCGATCCGGTTGAAGTGCAGGTCCGAAATGTGATCGATGCGGCGCGTCTGTGGCATGCCCCCTGTCCCTGTGCCTCCCGTTCCTGTCCAGCTCCGCCCTTGTCCTCCGGCGCGCCGGGGCCGGCGGCCGTCTCCGCAGCGTGAACGCCGCGCCGCCCCGATGGATGCGCCGCACCACCAGGCCCACTGTGTAAGCACGGCCTCCCGCTTGCGATCAGCAGGGCTTGAATGTCCTCGAAGACAGCGCCATTTCAGGATTTCTTCATTGTTGGGCGCGAATACTGAGACGGTCGTCGAGCAAGGAGATAGGCTCATGTCCTGGACCACGCATCAGCAGCCCCTGACCCCCCGCAACCTTTTCCGAGGGCTGGTCGACCTGCCCTGGGGCGCGCCGCTCTATGGACCGGTGCGGCCCCGCCGCCCCTGAGGGCGGCCTCCGCCACGATGGGCGCGTGAAAAAGCCGGGGTCAAGCCCCGGCTTTTTTGTCGTCCTCGCCCCGGTGGGGGATGGGGCCAGGCCCGAAGGCCGGCCCCAAGGCTGACCTGGGGCCGATCAGGCGGCCTTGGCCATGTTGCGCAGCACGTAGTGCAGGATGCCGCCGTTCTTGTAGTACTCGACCTCATCGGCCGTATCGACGCGGCACTGCACCTGGGTCGTGGTGGTGGTGCCATCCGGCCGGTGGATGACGAGATCCAGCAGCATGCGGGGCCGGAGCTCCTCGAGGCCCAGGATGTCGATGGTCTCCTCGCCGGTCAGGCCCAGCGTCTCGCGGCTCTCGCCCGGCTTGAACACCAGCGGCAGCACGCCCATGCCCACCAGGTTCGAGCGGTGGATGCGCTCGAAGCTCTCGGTGATGACCGCCTTCACGCCCAGCAGGAAGGTGCCCTTGGCCGCCCAGTCGCGGGAGGAGCCGGTGCCGTATTCCTTGCCGCCGAAGATCACCAGCGGCACGCCCTCCGCCTTGTAGCGCATGGCGGCGTCATAGATCGGCAGCACGTCGCCCGAGGGCTGGTGCCTAGTGATGCCGCCCTCGATGCCGGGGACCATCTCGTTCTTGATGCGGATGTTGGCGAAGGTGCCGCGCATCATGACTTCATGGTTGCCGCGGCGGGCGCCGTAGCTGTTGAAGTCGTTCTGCCGGACCTGGTGCTCCAGCAGGTACTCGCCGGCGGGCGAGACCTTCTTGATGTTGCCGGCGGGCGAGATGTGGTCGGTGGTGATAGAATCGCCCAGCTTGGCCAGCACCCGCGCGCCGCGCACCGAGGCGATCTCGCCCGGCTCCGGCTGCATGCCCTCGAAATAGGGCGGGTTCTGCACGTAGGTGGAGCCGGAGTTCCAGCGATAGGTGTCCGAGCCGGCATCGACGCGGATCGCCTGCCACTGCGCCGGCCCCTTGAAGACGTCGCTGTAGCGCGCCTGGAACATCTCGCGCGTGACGACGGAGGCGACGGTGTCGTTGACCTCCTTCGTGCTCGGCCAGATGTCCTTCAGGTAGACCGGCTGGCCGTTCGAGCCGGTGCCGATGGCCTCCTTGGTCACGTCGAGCGTGATCGAGCCGGCGAGCGCGTAGAGCACCACCAGCGGCGGCGAGGCCAGGTAGTTGGCGCGCACGTTCTGGTGCACGCGGCCCTCGAAGTTGCGGTTGCCCGACAGCACCGAGACGGCGACCAGCTTGTTCTCCTCGATGGCGTCCACGATCGGGTCGGGCAGCGGGCCCGAATTGCCGATGCAGGTGGTGCAGCCATAGCCCACGGTCTGGAAGCCCAGCGCGTCCAGGTGCGGCGTCAGCCCGGCCTTGTCGAGGTAGTCGGTCACCACCTGGGAGCCGGGGGCCAGCGAGGTCTTGACCCAGGGCTTCGGCTTCAGACCGAGCGCATTGGCCTTCTTCGCCACCAGGCCGGCCGCCACCAGGACATAGGGGTTCGAGGTGTTGGTGCAGGAGGTGATGGCGGCGATCACCACGTCGCCATGGCCGAGGTCGAAATTCGAGCCGGCGACGGGCACGCGCAGATCGGCCTTGTCGCCCGGCACGCCGAGATTGCCCGAGGCCAGCTCCTTGGCGAAGGCGGGGGCGGCGTTGGTCAGCTCGACGCGGTCCTGCGGGCGCTTCGGGCCGGCCATGGAGGGCACCACGGTGCCCATGTCCAGCTCCAGCGTGTCGGTGAAGACCGGGTCGGGCTGGCCTTCCTCGCGGAACATGCCCTGCGCCTTGTAGTATTCGCGCACCAGGTTGATGCGGTGCTCGTCGCGGCCGGAGAGGCGCAGATAGTCGAGCGTGACCTCATCGACGGGGAAGATGCCGCAGGTCGCGCCGTATTCCGGGGCCATGTTGCCGATGGTCGCGCGGTCGGCCAGCGCCATCTCGGCGAGGCCGGGGCCGTAGAACTCGACGAACTTGCCGACGACGCCCTTCTTGCGGAGCATCTGCGTCACCGTCAGCACCAGGTCGGTGGCGGTGACGCCCTCGCGCAGCCTGCCATGCAGCTTGAAGCCGATGACGTCGGGGATCAGCATGGCGATCGGCTGGCCGAGCATGGCTGCCTCCGCCTCGATGCCGCCGACGCCCCAGCCCAGCACGCCGAGGCCGTTCACCATGGTGGTGTGGCTGTCGGTGCCGTAGCAGCTGTCGGGATAGGCGAAGGTCTCGCCGGCGTCGGTCGCGGTCCAGACGCCCTGGGCGAGGTATTCCAGGTTCACCTGATGGCAAATTCCGGTGCCGGGCGGGACGACGCGGAAATTGTTGAAGGCTTCCTGGCCCCAGCGCAGGAACTCGTAGCGCTCGCCATTGCGCTCGAACTCGATGTCGACGTTCTGCTGCAGGGCGGTGGGGGTGGCGGAGACGTCGACCATGACGGAGTGGTCGATGACCAGATCGACGGGCACCAGCGGATTGACGCGGCGCGGGTCGCCGCCGAGCTTCAGGATGCCGTCGCGCATGGCGGCGAGATCGACCACCGCCGGCACGCCGGTGAAGTCCTGCATCAGGATGCGGGCCGGGCGGAAGGGAACCTCCTTCTCGCTCCTGCCCTCCTTCACCCATTCGGCGATCGCCTCGGCGTCCTTCACCGAATAGGCGCGTCCGTCCTCGAAACGAAGGACGTTCTCCAGCAGGACCTTGAGGCTGTAGGGCAGGCGGCTCACGTCGCCGATGCTCTTCGCCGCCTCGGGCAGGCTGAAGTAATGATAGGTCTTGCCGTCTACCGTCAGGGAGCGACGCGCCTTCAGGCTATCCTGCCCGATCATCCGCATGGTCCGGGGTCCCTTGAGTGATTTGCTGCGAACGCTGCCGCTTATTACACGCTGTGCGCCCCCGGTCCATTGCCGGGGCGGGGCTCAGGAACGCCGGGGGGCAGGCTTGCTGGAAGCGAGGGACATGGCGGTGCGGCGCGGGGGAAGGGTGGTCTTCGCCGGTCTTTCCCTCACCCTGCGGCCCGGGGAGGCGCTGGTGCTGACCGGGGCGAACGGCGCCGGCAAGTCCAGCCTGCTGCGCCTGCTGGCCGGGCTGCTGCCGGCGGCGGCGGGCGAGCTGCTCTGGGAGGGCGCGCCGGCCCTGGCCGATGCGCCGGCCCATGCCGCGCGGCTGCGCTACCTGGGCCATGCGGATGCGGTGAAGCCGGCGCTGACGCTGGCGGAGAACCTGGCCTTCTGGTCCCGCCGCTGGGGCGGCGACATCGGCGCGGCCCTGGCGGCGGCGGATCTGGCGCCGCTCGCCGACCTGCCGGCGCGGCTGCTCTCGGCCGGCCAGCGGCGGCGGCTGGCGCTCGCCCGGCTGGCCCTGGCCCCGGCGCCGCTCTGGCTGCTCGACGAGCCGACGGTGGGGCTCGATGCCGCCAGCATCGGGCGGCTGGGCGGGCTGCTGGCGGCGCATCGCGGGGCCGGCGGCATGGTGGTGGTGGCGACGCATGTGGCGCTGCCGCTGCCGGAGGCGCGCGGCCTCGACCTCGGCGCCGCCGCCCCGCCGGAGAGCGAGGACTGGCCGGCATGATGGCGCTGGTCGGGCGGGAACTGCGGCTGGCGCTGCGCCATCCGGCGGAGACCCTGGCGGCGGTGCTGTTCTTCCTGCTGGTCGTGGCGCTCTTCCCCTTCGGCACCGGCCCGGCGCCGGAGCTGCTCGCGCGGCTGGCCCCGGGCGCCCTGCTGGCCACGGCCCTGCTGGCGGCCCTGCTGCCGCTCGACCGCCTCTTCGGCGCAGAGGCCGAGGATGGCTCGCTGGACCAGCTCCTGCTCTCCGGCCTGTCGCGGATGGAGATCGCGGCGGCCAAGGCGGCGGCGCACTGGCTCTGCACCGGGGCGCCGCTGCTGCTGGCCACGCCGCCGGCGGCGGCGATGCTCAACCTGCCGGTCCCGGCCTGGAGCACGGCGGCGGCGGTGCTGGGGCTGGCTACCCTCTACCTGTCGCTGCTCGGCACGGCGGGGGCGGCGCTGACGCTCGGCGCGCGGCGGGGCGGCGTGCTGCTGCCCCTGCTGGTGCTGCCGCTGGCCATCCCGGCCGTCATCTTCGGGGCGGCGGCGATCGAGGCCGCGGCCTCCGGCCTGCCGGCCCGGCCCTTCCTGCTGCTGCTGGGCGCGCTGGTGGCGGCGGCCCTGCCCCTGGCGCCGCTGGCCGCCGGCGCGGCGCTGCGGGCCGAGTGAAGGCATCCCCGCTCACCGGGGCGGTGCCGCTGGCCGGCCGCCCTCACACCTCGTGCCGCCGCGGCCGGGCCATCAGCTCGCGCATCGCCCCCGCGACATCGACCCGGCCCGCCAGCACGGCGGCGACGGCTTCGGTGATCGGCATCTCCACGCCGGCGGCGGTGGCGCGGGCCAGCAGGGCGGGGGCGGTGGCCACCCCTTCCGTCACGCTGTTGCGCGCCGCCAGGATCTCCTCCAGCCGCCGCCCCTGGCCGAGGGCGAAGCCGAGCGAGAAGTTCCGGCTGCCCGGCCCGGTGCAGGTCAGCAGCAGATCGCCCAGGCCCGAGAGGCCGCTCACCGTCTCCGCCCGGCCGCCCAGCGCCACGGCCAGCCGGGCGATCTCCGACAGGCCGCGCGTCACCAGCGCGGCGCGGGCATTCTCGCCGAGCCCGGCGCCCATCACCGCGCCGGCGGCGATGGCGACGACATTCTTGGCCGCGCCGCCGATCTGCGCCCCCACCGGGTCATCCTGGCCGTAGAGGCGGAAGGCGGGCGAGGCGAGGCGGGCGGCGGCGGCCTCGCGCAGCGCGGCGTCGGTGCTGGCCAGGACGGCCGCGGCGGGCAGGCCGGCGGCGATCTCCTCGGCGAAGTTGGGGCCGGAGAGCACCCCCGCCGGCAGGCCGGGCCGCGCCTCGGCCAGGATCTCCAGCGGCAGGCGCAGCCCCGCCGCCGTCACGCCCTTGGCGGCGACCAGGCAGGGCGGCAGCGTCGCCGGGAGCGTCCGCAGCACCGCCGCCAGATGCTGCGTCGGCACCACCAGCAGCGCCAGCTCCGCGCCGGCCAGCGCCGCCCCGGCCTCGTGCGTGACCTGGATCGCCCCGGGCAGGCGATGGCCGGGCAGATGCGCCGCGTTCTCCCGCGCCGCCTGCATCGCCGCCGCCCGGCCCGCATCCCGCGCCCAGAGCGCGACGCTTCCCTCCGCCGCCATCCCATTGGCCGCCCCATGGGCTGTCCGACTGGTCCGGGCGGCCTGGATCGCCAGCGCCGTGCCCCAGGCGCCGGCGCCGATCACCGCGACCTTCTGCATGATGTTCCTATTCCTCGGCGATGCGATGGATGGCGAAGCCCTCGCCGGCCTCGCCCTGCCCGAGCCGCGCCAGCAGGACGGCGAGGATCTCCCCCGCCTCCTCCTCGAACCGCCAGGGCGGGTTGACGACGACGAGGCCGCAGCCGTTCAGCCGCTGCGGATCGGTGGGCTCGCGCAGCCAGAGCTCGCAGGCAAGGATGTCGCGCACCCCGCTCTCCGACAGCGCGGTGTGGAAGGCGCGCACCGGGGCGCGATGCTTGATCGGATACCAGTGCGCCTGCACCGCCGCCCGGAAGCGATGGGCGACCGTGGCCAGGCCCTCCGCCATGCGGGCGAACTCGCCCTCCTGCTCGAAGGGCGGATCGACCAGCACCAGGCCGCGCTTCTCGGCGAAGGGGGTCAGCGCCGTCAGCGCCTCCCAGGCGTCGCGCCGGTGCACGGCGGTCTGCGGGTCGCCGCGGAACAGGGTGCGCAGGGTGGCGTGGTCCTCCTCATGCAGCTCGCAGAGCACCAGCCGGTCGCGCGGGCGCAGCAGCATCCGCACCAGGGAGGGGCTGCCGGGATAGCGCGGCGGGAAGCCGGCATGGCGCACCAGGGTCAGCCATTCGGCCAGCGGCCCGTCCGTGATGTCGAGCAGCCGGCCGATGCCCTGGCGCCACTCGCCGGTGCGCTCCGCCGCCGAGCCGGACAGGTCGTAGGCGCCGATGCCGGCATGGGTGTCGAGCACGCGGAAGGGCGTGTCCTTGGCGGCGAGCCGCCGGACCAGGCGCACCAGGAGGGCGTGCTTGACGCAGTCGGCGAAGTTGCCGGCATGGAAGGCGTGGCGATAGTTCATGCCGCGTCCCCGGCGGGAGCCAGCTCCTCCAGCGGCCAGCGCGGGCGCGGCGCGTGGTCGAGCGGGTCGGTCAGCCCGGCCCGCAGCCGCTCGATCCCGGCCCAGGCGATCATCACCGCGTTGTCGGTGCAGAGCCGGACCGGGGGGGCGACCAGCGGCAGCCCGGCGCGCGCCGCCTCGGCCGTCAGCGCCGCCCGCACGCCCTGATTGGCGGCGACGCCGCCGGCCACCACCAGCGCGGTCGCGCCCGGCAGCATGGCCAGGGCGTGGCGCGCCCGGTCGGCCAGCACGGCGGCGACCACGCGCTGGAAGGAGGCGGCGAGGTCGGCGCGGTCCCGCTCCGCCGCGAGCTTCGGGATGGTCTGCGCGACGGCGGTCTTAAGGCCGCTGAAGGAGAAGTCGCAGCCCGGACGGCCGAACAGGGGCCGGGGCAGGGGGTAGCGCCTCGGGTCGCCGCCGGCGGCGAGCCGCTCCAGCGCTGGCCCGCCGGGCCAGGGCAGGCCCATCAGCTTGGCCGACTTGTCGAAGGCCTCGCCCACCGCGTCGTCCAGCGTCGAGCCGAGGCGGCGGTAGCGCCCCACCCCCTCGACGGCGACGCACTGGCAGTGCCCGCCGGAGAGCAGCAGCAGCAGGTAGGGGAAGGCGACGCCGCCCTCCACCAGCCCGGCCTCCCGCAGCAGCGGCAGGCGGGCGGTCAGCGCATGTCCCTCGAGGTGGTTGACCGCGACGAAGGGCAGCCCGCGCGCGATGGCCATGCCCTTGCCGAAGCCGGAGCCGACGATCAGCCCGCCGATCAGCCCGGGGCCGGCCGTCGCGGCGATGCCGCCCAGCGCCCCGGGGGCGACCCCCGCCTCGGCCATCACCTGGGCGGCGAGCGCCGGCAGATACGCCAGGTGGGCGCGCGCCGCGATCTCCGGCACCACGCCGCCGAAGGGGGTGTGCTCGGCCAGCTGGCTACGCACCGCCTCGGCCAGGATGGTGCCGTCCGGCGCCAGCAGGGCGGCCGCGGTCTCGTCGCAGCTCGCCTCCAAACCCAGAACCGGTCCACCAATCGGCGCCACGCGCATCTCCACCTTCTTTCCCATGCCGGCCTTTCCCAGGCCGGGCCGTGGTTCTATGACGCCGGCATGTCCTTTGCCCACCCCGCCCTGCCGTCTGCCCCGGCGGGCGCCGCCGCGCATCCCCCCGCCGCCCCGCATGCGCCGGGCGGCGGCGCCATCGGCGCGGCAGCGCCCCATGCGGCCGTCAAGCCCCATGCGCGGCGCTCCCTGCCGCTGCGCGTCGGCACGCGGGGCTCGCCCCTGGCGCTCTGGCAGACCCGCACCTTCCTCGACCGCATCCTGCATTTCTGCCCGGTGCTGCGGAACGCCAAGGCCTTCGAGGAGCATGTGATCACCACCTCGGGGGATCGCATCCAGGACCGCCGCCTGGCGGATATCGGCGGCAAGGGCCTCTTCGCCAAGGAGATCCACGAGGCGCTGCTCGACCGGCGGATCGACTTCGCCGTGCACAGCCTGAAGGATCTGGAAACCGAGATGCCGCCCGGCATCGTCCTCGCCTGCACCATGACGCGCGAGGACGCGCGCGACGCCCTGGTGCTGCGCGAAGGGCTGGCGCCGGCGGCCGGCGACGGCCCCTTCGACGCCATCCCGGCCGGGGCGCTGATCGGCACCGCCAGCCTGCGGCGGCAGGCGCAGCTGCTGCACGCGCGGCCCGACCTCAGGGTCGAGATCATCCGCGGCAATGTGAACAGCCGCCTCGCCAAGCTGGCCGGCGGCGCCTACGACGGCACGCTGCTGGCGCTGGCCGGGCTCCGGCGTCTCGGCCTCGAGGGCCACGCCACGCGGCTGCTCGACGCCGAGGCCATGGTGCCGGCGGCCGGCCAGGGCATCGTCGGCATCACCGTGCGCGCCGGAGACGAGGAACTGCACGAGCTGCTCGCCGGCATCGAGGACCGCGTGGCGCGGGCCGTCTCCCGCGCCGAGCGCGCCCTGCTCGCGGCGCTGGACGGCTCCTGCCGCACGCCGATCGGCGGTCATGCCCGACTGCTGCCGGACGGCACCCTCTTCCTGACCGGCCTGGTGGCCCGGCCGGATGGCAGCTTCCTGCTGAAGCGCGGCCTCGGCGGCGCGGCGAGCGAGGCGGAGCGGCTGGGCCGCGCGCTGGGCGACAGCCTGCGGGCGGACAGCCCCGCCGATCTCTTCATCGCCTGACGCCGTGCGGGAGCCGCCCGCCGTCCTGGTCACCCGGCCCGAGCCGGGCTGCGCCGAGACCGCCGCGGCGGTGGCGGCGCTGGGCTGGCGCCCGCTGCTGGCGCCGGCCCTGGTGCTGTCGCCCCTGCCGCTGCCCGCCGATATCGCGCATCCGGTCCAGGCCCTGCTGCTGCCCAGCCGCGCCGCCGCCCGAGCGCTGGCCGGCGCGCTGGACCCTGGCCTGCCGGTGCTGGCCGTCGGGCCCGGCACGGCGGCGGAGGCCGAGGCCGCCGGTTTCCGCGATGTCCGCCACGCGGAGGGCGAGGCGGAGTCCCTGGTCGTGCTGGCCCGTGCCCGGCTGCGGCCGCGCCAGGGCGCGCTGCTGCTCGCGGCCGGACGGGGCTACAGCCGGACGCTGGCGGCGGCATTGCGGGACCAGGGCTTCGCGGTGCGCCACCGCGCCGTCTATGCCGCCCGCCCGGCCACCGCCCTGCCGCCGGAGACGCTGGACGCGCTGCGGCGCGGCCGGGCGCGGGCGGCGCTGTTTCTCTCGCCGCGTTCGGCGCAGGTGACGCAGCGCCTGCTGCGCCGCGCCGGACTGGCCGAAACTGTGCGCGGCATGGTCGCGTTGGCGCTGTCACAGCGTATTGCGCAGTCCCTTGCGGGCATGCCCTGGCGGGCGATCCGTGCTACCCCGGCGCCCGATTCCTTGGCGCTGCTGGCCCTGCTCGGGCGGCCGGCGCCGGGGATGGAGGATGAGGTTGCATGAGGGGCAGGAGAGAGAGATGAGCGACACGCCGAAGAATGGCCCCAGGGGTGACGCCACCGGCAGCCGGCCGGGCGCCGGCCGCAAGGGAGGGCGGGAGACCCCCTCCATTCCACCCCAGGCCATTCCGCCCCGGGCTCTCTCGGCCTCCGAGGCCCGGCCTGCCGGCGCGCCGGCGGACCCGGAAACCACGATCCCGCCCCGGCCGCCCCAGGCCGAGGCGGCGCAGCCGGCGGCCCGGCCCGGAACGGCCTCCCCGGATGCCACCCCCCCGGCACCGCCTTCCGCCAGCGGCGAGGCGCCGGCCGCCCCGGCCGCCTCCGCGGCGCCGGCGGCTCCGGGCAGTGGCGCGGGTCCGCGCCGCGAACCGGCGGGCGGCAGTGGCGGAGGCGGCGGGCAGAAGCCGCCCGCACCGTCGCGCTGGGAGCGGATGGAACCCTATGGGCTGCCGGTCGCGGCCCTGGGCTGCGTGCTGGCGCTGATCGCCCTCGGTGTCGGCCTGACCGACCGGTCCCGGAAGCCGTCCGTCGATCCCGCCCGGGTGGAGGCGCTGGAGCAGCGCCTCGCCGCCCTGCAGCCGGTGCCGCAGCGGCTGGCGGCGCTGGAGAGCGGCCCGCTGGCCCGCCTCGGCCAGCGCCTCGACGCGGCCGAGGCCCTGCAGCGCGAGCGCGACGCCACGCTGGAGCAGTTACGCGGCCGGCTGGAGGCGCTGCGCAGCGATCGCGAGGCCCTGCAACGCCATGCCGATGCCCGTATCGACGAGGTGGAGAAGGCGCTGGCCCAGCGCATCACCGGCGCCGAGGCGCAACTCGCCCAGCGGGTCGCGGCCGCCGAGGCCGCCCTGGGCCCGCGCTTCGCCGCCGTCGAGACCTCCCTGCAGCAGCGCATCGCCGCGGCGCAGGAGGCGGCGCAGCAGCAGCTGGCGGCGCGCGACCGCGAGCTGGATGCCCGATTCGCCAATCTGGAGCAGCGCGAGACCCGCCTGGCCGCCGCCGAGCGCCGCCTCGCCCGGCTGGTCGGCAGCACCGCCGCCGAGGCGCTGCTGGAATCCGGCCGGCCGCTCGGCCCGGCGCTGTCCGGCCTGCCCGAGGCGGCGCCCGAAGCGCTGCGCCGCTATGCCGAGAGCGCCCCGCCGACGCTCGCCGGGCTGCGCCTCTCCTTCGAGGAGGCCGCCCGCGCCGCCGCCGCCCGCGCCGAGCCCGTGACCGAGGGCCAGAGCGTCTGGGAATCCGCCGCCACCCGCCTGGGCAACCTGGTCACCGTGCGGCGGGGCGACACCGTCGTCTGGGGCGATGCGGTGAGCGGCGAGATCGAGGCGGCGCGACGGGCGCTGGAGGCGGGCGACCTCGGCGGTGCGGTCCGCCGCGTCGAGGCCCTGGCCGAGCCGGTGCGCGCGCCGATGCAGGACTGGCTGTCGCGCGCCAAGGGGCTGCTCGCCGCGCGCACCGCGCTCGAGACGCTGCGCGCCGGAGGGCAGGGCTGATGCGCCGCGCCCTCTGGCTGCTGCTGGTCTGCCTCGTCGTCGTCGGCGCCGCCTGGGGGCTGATGCGCCTCGGCGGCGGGGTCGAAGTGCGGGTGGGCGAGTTCTTCATCGCCGTCTCCCTGCCGGTGCTGCTGCTGGCCCTGGCGGCGCTCTTCCTGGTGCTCCTGCTGCTGATCGCCCTGGTGCGCGGCATCATCCACTATCCCGCCCGGCTGCGCGCCCGGCGCGAGGCGCGCAACCGCGCCCGGGCCGAGGCGGCGCTGACCGGCGCCCTGGTCTCGCTGGCCGCCGGCGATGCCGACGGCGCGCGCAACCAGGCGCTGCGGGCCCGCCGCCTGGTGGGCGACAAGCCGCAGCTCCTGGTGCTGATCGCCGAGGCGGAGCGCATGGCGGGGCGCGAGGAGTCGGCCTCCGACGCCTATCACATCCTCTCCCGCCAGCCGGAGGCCCGCTTCCTCGGCCTGCGCGGCCTGCTGCGGCAGGCGATCCAGCGTGAGGACTGGGAGGCGGCGCAGGCCCTGGCGCGGGAGGCCGAGGCGGTCCAGCCGGGCACCACCTGGCTGCGGCAGGAGCGGGCGCTGCTCGCCCGGCGCACGAAGAACTGGGGCGAGGCACTGGCGCTGGCCGGCGCCGGCCCCGCCCGCGCCCCGCTCGCCCTGGCCGCCGCCGGCCAGGAGGCCGAGGAGGCGCGCAAGGCCGAGCTGGAGCGCGAGGCCTTCAAGGCCGATCCGGCCTTCGCCCCCGGCGTGGTGGCGCATGCGGCGCGGATGCGCGGCGCCAAGGCCGAGAAGCGCGCCCGCACCGTGCTGGAGCAGGGCTGGCTGGCCGCCCCGCAGCCGGACATCGCCGAGGCCTATCTGGAGGGGGAGGCCGACCCCCTGGCCCGCGTCAAGCTGGGCGAGGCCCTGGTGGCGCGCAACCGGGCGCATCCGGAAAGCCGCCTGCTGCTGGCGCGGCTCGCCCTGGAGGCCGGGCTGACGGGACGGGCGCGCAGCGAGCTGGAGGCCCTGGCGCAATCGGGCGAGATCGACAAGCGGGGCTATCTGCTGCTGGTCGAGCTGGAGAGGACGGAGCAGGGCGACACGCCGCAGGGGCGTCTGGCCGAGGCGAAGTGGCTGCGGGCCGCCGCCGAGGCGCCGGCGGCGCCGCAATGGTTCTGCGGCCATTGCAACCGCCCGCACGCGGCCTGGGCCCCGCTCTGCGAGGGTTGCGGCACGGTGGGCGAGATCCGCTGGGGCCGACGCGGCCAGGCGAACCTGCCGGCGCCGCTGGCCACCGCCGCGCCCTGATCCGGCGGCGGCGGGGCTTCCCCTGATCGGGATCCGCTCTAGGGTGAAAACCCAATTAGGAGGGGTGGAATGGGTGGGGAGCGGACATTTTCAGGTGGACGCCTTATCCCTTTAACCACGGCACTTTCAGCAGGAGGGCCGAGGATGGACGTTGAAACGCCGAGACTAATCCTGCGCCGACCGCGCCTGACGGATGTGCCGGCTCTGTTCAGATTCCTGGGTAACGCCCAGGCCATGCAGCACACCCACGTCGATGCCTCCTTGCGGAAGTGTCATCGCCGGGTCGCCGTCCACGAATGGCGCCGCCGCCGGGACGGCTACGCGCCGTGGACCATCGTGGCCAAATCGGACAGGCAGATTATCGGTTGGGGTGGGCTTTACGATGACCCGTTCGATCCAGGCTGGGGCGTCGAGGTGGCCTACTTCTTCCATCCATCGGCCTGGGGACAGGGCTACGCTTCGGAGATGGTCGCTGCCTGCATGAGCGTGGCGGATCAAACGCTACAGCTGCCAGAGGTGAGGGCATTCGCTCATCCGGCGAACGCGGGGTCGCAGCGCGTGCTTGAGAAGGCTGGTTTCGAGGTGGTGCGCTTCGTGCCGGAGATGGACCGCTTCCTCTACCGGCGACACCGCCAGGAGCTACGCACGGCGGCTTACCACTGGAGAGGGTGCCTCTAAGGACCGGTTTGGGTCGCCTGCCGCTATAGCCCCCGGCTCAAGGCCAGCGCCGGGAAGGGTGGAATCCCGACTCTCACCATGGCTTGTCTGGCCTATGCTGATGCCCTGGTCAGGGGCAACAATGAACGAACAACCGATCCTCTACGGAGCGTCCTACAGCGTGTATGTGCGTGCGGTCCGTCTGACCCTCGCCGAGAAAGGCGTACCTTACACCCTGGTGCCTGTGGATGTGTTCGCGCCTGGGGGTCCACCGGCTGATTACCTCGCCCGCCAGCCGTTCGGCCGCATCCCGGCTTTTGAACACGGCAGCTTTAATCTTTACGAGGCTGGAGCGATCATGCGCTACGTCGATGAGGTGTTTGCCGGCCCATCCCTCCAGCCGGAGGACGCCGAAGCCCGCGCCAGGACCAATCAGGTCATCAGCATCCTTGATTCCTACGCCTATCCCTCCCTGGTTCGAGGCATCTTCGTGGAGCGGGTATCCGTTCCCAAGCGCGGCCAAATCCCGGATGAGGCGAAAGTTCAGGCCGCCATTCCCATGGCGACCGCCTGCTTGAAGGCTTTGGCCGGCATCAGAGGTACGGGTCCGTTCCTGGCAGGCTCAGTACTGACGTTGGCTGACCTTCATGCAATTCCGATGTTCGCCTACTTCCATGCCGCCCCCGAAGCTGAGGATCTACTTCGCCCGCATGCTGGACTGCGGGAATGGTGGCAGCGCCTTGCGGACCGTCCTAGCGTCCTCGAAACGGCTACCTAAGACTGCATTGGGTCGATTGCGGTCATCCCTGATTGGGTTTTCACCCTAGCGCAGCGGTCGGCGCAGCAGCAGGCCGCCGCGGCGGAAGGCCAGGCCGAGCGCCACCGCGGGCAGGATGGCGGCGCAGGCCGGGCCGGGCGGCATCAGGCGCAGCAGCGCCGCCACCGCCTCGCGCCGCGGCGCCCGCTGGGCCAGGGCGAAGGCGAGCAGCAGGGCCGGCTCGTCGCCCCGCAATCGCGACTCCAACACTCCGCCGATGACGAGGCCCGCGGGCATGAGGCGCAGGGCGGCGTCGAGCGGCCCGGCCGCGGTGCCGGCACCCTCGGCGATCAGCGGCAGGCGCAACTCCGGCAGGCCCGGGCGGCCACGCCGCGCCGCCTCCGCCCAGCGCCGCACGGCTTCCAGCAGGACGGCCTCGGCCAGAGGCAGCGTCTCGGCTTCCTGATCGGTCCAGGGCCAGGTGGGTAGGCCATGTGTCGCCATGGGGGCAGCTCCGCCGGTATCCGGTTCAGGCTGCCGAAATTGAGAATGGTTCGCAAGTTATTCCGGGCCGCCGCCCCACGCGCCGCCCTCAGGCCATTCCGCCGTGGCCGGCCTGCTCCGGCGTGAGGCCCAGGCCGAGGGCCAGCGCCATCTCCGCCCGGTCCAGCACATGCGCCGCCAGGAGATCGGTCCAGTGCTGGACCAGCAGGGCGTCGGGCGCCTCGCCGGTCAGGTTCTCCCAGATCATGGCGACGAAACCATGGTCGGATCCGGCCTCCGGCAGGGCCTGGAACTCCGGCCCTTCCAGCAGGGCCCGCATCAGCCCTTCCGCGTCCAGCTGGCCGCCGCCCACCAGCCCCGCCCAGTGCGTCTGCTCGGCCGGGCTGGGCGCGCGGCCGAGCAGGGTGGCATGCGCCAGGGCGACGAGATGGCCCAGCGGGTCGGCGGCGGGGTCGGGGGCGAAGGCCGGGCCGCTTCCGTCCAGGGCGGGCAGCGGCATGCCGCCCGAGACGCCGAGCGGCCCGTCCAGCGCCAGGACCAGCTCGGCGGGGCCGGCGGGATGGCCCATGGCGAGCTGCCGCAGCCCCTGCGCCAGGGTCGCGCCCAGGCTGGCGCCGAACTGCGGGAGGAAGGCGTCGCTGGCCAGCAGGATGGCGGCGACCTCGGCCAGGGCGGTGCCATCCTCCATCGCCTGGATGCGCACCATCAGCCCCTCCTGCGCCGTCGGCAGGTAGTCCGGCAGGCCACCCCCGGCCTGGGTGAGCTGCAGCCGGTCCGTGGCGCCGAGCCACAGGATCTCGCCGGCGGACAGGCTGGAATGCAGCCCTCCCCAGGGGTCGGTGTCGATGCGCTCGGCCAGCCAGGTCAGCCGTAGGCTGGAGAGCAGGGTGGCGGAGGCCTCGACCTGGATGCGCAGCAGGCTCGCGGCCGGCATGAGCGGCGGCAAGGGGTTGTCCAGCGGCGTGGCGGCGGGCGGGGGCGGGGATTCGGGTGGCGATTCGGGCGGTGAGGGGGGGAGTTCCGGCGGCGGCGGCGATTCCGGTGGGGGCGGCGATTCCGGTGGGGGCGGCGATTCCGGCAAGGCCGGCGGCGCCGGCGTATCCTCCTCCGTCGAGCTGTTCTCTACCTTCACGTCGAGCAGGAAGCTCGCCTCGTTGCGGCCGTCCGAGACCTCGATCATCACCTGGATGGTGGTGCCGCCCTTGCCGAGCAGGTCGCGCCAGGGGAGCAGCTTCAGGAACTTTCCATCCACGATCTCGAAATCGGCGATGTCGAGGCCGGCGACGCTGAAGGTCAGCAGCCCGTCCGAGGTGTCCGGGTCGGCGCCGCGCAACTGGCCGATCATGCCGCCGATGTCGTTCTCCAGCACGGTGCCGCCGGTCTGGAAATAGACCCGGCTGGGCGGCGCGTCGTCATAGCCGCGCAGCGTGACGGACCAGCTCCGGTCGGCCGCGCGCCAGCCCTCGGCGTAGAACAGCTCCAGGCCGAAGGTGAAGACGGGGTCGGTGCCCGAGGCATAGGCCTCGCGGTCGAAGGCCATCACCGGCGTGATGAGGACCTGGCCCAGCAGGGCGTCGTAGCTGGCCTCGAAATACTGCGCGCCGAGGCCGGTCAGCCGGGCCTCCAGCAGGCCCTCCGTCACGGCGGGCGTCAGGACGGCGAGCCAATCGCCCTCCCGGCCGTTCTCCAGGATCTCGCCGGGCACCTCGCCCGAGACCAGCAACTGCACCGCCACCCCCTCCTTCCGATCCCGGTGAGGGTGGAGGGAGGCGGTGAAGAAAGCCTGACCGCGCCGGGGCTCTCCCGGGGGGTGCGGCCCCGGGGAGCACAGCTTGGGGGCGCGGCCTCGCGGTCAGCGCCGCTTCTCGACCAGCACGCCCTCGTCCTTCAGCGCCGCGATCTGCTCGTCGGTATAGCCGTGCCGCTTCAGCACCGCCTCGCCATGCTGGTTGAAGGCGGGCGAGGGCGCGCGGGTGCCGCCCGGCGTGCGGGAGAGCTTGATCGGCGTGCCGAGGGCGCGGAACTCGCCCAGCTCCGTGACCATGCCGCGATGCGCGGTGTGCGGCTCGGCCAGCGCCTCGTCCACGTTCAGCACCGGGCCGGCGGGCAGGCCCGCGGCCAGCATGCGGTCGCAGAGCGCGTGCCCGTCCTCCTGCGAGAGCCGCGCCTCCAGCGCCTCGGTCAGCGCCGCGCGGTTGGTGACGCGGTCGCCATTGGTGCGGAAGCGCGGGTCCTCCGCCAGCCCCTCCAGGCCCAGGAAGGCGCAGAACTTGCGGAAGGCCGGGTCATTGCCGGCGGCGACGAAGATCTCGCAGGTGCGGGTGCGGAACTTCGAATAGGGCGCGATGTTCGGATGCGGATTGCCGGTGGCGACCGGGCGGCGGCCGTTCAGCAGGTAGTTCGCCGCCTGCGGATGCAGCAGGGCGGTGCCGCAGTCGTAGAGCGTCATGTCCACGTACTGGCCCTGGCCGGAGCGGTTGCGCTCCTGCAGCGCCATCAGGATGCCGATGGCGGAGTAGAGGCCGGTGGCCAGGTCGACGATCGGCGTGCCCATCCGCACCGGGCCGGTCTCCGGCGTGCCGTTGATCGACATCAGCCCGCACATGGCCTGGATGATGGCGTCATAGCCCGGCAGCCCGCCGCGCGGGCCGGTGGCGCCGAAGCCGGAGACGCGGCAATGCACCAGCTTCGGGAAGCGCGCGCTCAGCACCTCCTGGTAGCCGAGGCCCCACTTCTCCATCGAGCCCGGCTTGAAGTTCTCCACCAGGACGTCGGCATCCTCGAGCAGCTTCAGCAGCACCTCGCGCCCCGCCGGCCTGGCGAGGTCGAGGGCGATGGACTGCTTGTTGCGGTTGACGCCGATGAAGTAGCTGGCGGCGTCGCCCTGGAAGGGCGGGCCCCATTCGCGCACCTCGTCGCCCTGCGGCGGCTCCACCTTGATCACCTCGGCGCCGTGGTCGGAGAGGATCATGGTGCAGTAGGGTCCGCCGAGCACGCGGGTCAGGTCCACCACCTTGATTCCGGCGAGGGCGCCCGCCGAGGCGGCGAGGCCCTTTCCTTCGGTCGTGGGCAGGGCATCGGTCATGCGGCGGCTCTCCTGTCGAACACACGGGCGCAGAATTCGGGATAGGTCTCCAGCATCTCGTCACAGACCGGGCCGCGCAGCAGGGCAAGCTCCCGCGGCGTCGGGTCGGGCGTGACGGGCAGGCTGGCCGGCTCGTCATAGTCGAAGCCGGCGGCGGCGCGGATGCTGGCGGCATCCTCGCCGGGATGCGCGCTCTCCAGCGCGAAGCGGGCGCGGGCGGGGTCGAAGCGGAACACCGCGCGGCCGGTCACCAGCGCCTGGGCGGTGCCGCGGCGGAAGACGCCCGGCGGCGAGACGCCGGGGGCGGAGACATTGTCCACCCTCTCCACCAGCACGCGGGGCGAGTGCTCCTCCCGGAACAGGATGGTGCGCGGGGTCATGAAGTACATGAAGGCGCTGCCGAAGCTGCCGGGGAAGCGCACCTCGCGCCCCGGCCATTCGCCGGTGCCGACCAGGTTGATGTTGGCCTGGCCGTCGATCTGCCCGCCGCCCAGGAAGAACAGGTCGATCCGCCCCTGGCCGGTGAGGTCGAACAGCTCGCGCGTGCCCTCGGTGAAGGGATTGCCGCTGCGCTTGTGCAGCAGCGACAGGCGCACCTCCTGCCCACCCTTGCGGACCAGCCAGCAGGCCGCGGCGGGGATCGGCGAGGCGGCGCCCACCGCGATGTGACGCGCCGGCGGCGCGGAAGGGTCGCGGATCAGGCGGGCCAGAGCGGCGGCCAGCCGCTCCTCGGGGGCAATCGCGGCGGCCAGCCGCTCCTCGGGGGCGATCGCGGCGGCCAGCCGCTCCCCGGGGGGGAGGGCGCCGCTCATTCCGCGGCCTCCAGCCGGGCGTCCAGCACATGCTCGGCGAGCCAGGCGCGGAAGCCCTCCTCGGTGCGGGCGGCGCGGGCGTAGGCGGCGACATGGGCGGCGTCGAAGCCGTATTCGTCGAGCAGGGCCACCGGATGGGCGCCGCGCTCCGCCACGGCGAAGGCCTCGACATAGGTGCCGCTGATGGTGCCCGGCGCCAGCCGCTCATCCTCCAGCAGGTTGCCGGGGTGCAGCCGCTCCACCGTCACCAGCGTGCGCCTGGCGGCATGGGCGATGGTGGCGCATTCGCGGCGCCGGCCGAGCCAGACATTGCCGTGCCGGTCACCCAGCACGGCGTGGAAGAGGGCGAAGTCGGGCGAGAGCGCCGGCAGCAGCACGATCGGGTCGCCGCCCTGCGCGAAGGGATTGTCGATCACCCGCCAGTCCGGCCGGTGCGCCAGGATGTCGCTGCCCAGGATGCCCCGCAGCGGCATGAAGGGCACGCCCTTCTCCGCCGCCTGCAGCATGGTGTGGATGGCCGGGCAGGTGGCGTCGCGGAGCACCAGGCGGCCTTCCCGCACCGCCGCGCCGAAGCGCGGGGCGAAGCCGGCCTCGCCCAGGCTGACGGCGCTGGTCTGCAACTCGGCCACGCAACCGGCGCCGATCAGCAGATCGGTCGCGAAGCCCGAGACCGGCACGCCGAGCAGCCGGAGGCCGCGCGCGCCGCGCCGGATCAGCGCCTTGGCCAGCGCCACGGAGGGCAGCGAGTTGTCCGGCGGCAGGGCCACCATCGCCCCGTCCGGGATGCGGGCCGCCAGCGCCTCCACGGAAGGGGTCTCGAAGGCGGGGGCCGTCTCGGCCGCTTGGGTCATGCTCACTCCCTTCCAGAACGTTCTTGCCCGGCGGCGCAGCATAGTCCCATCGGCGCCGAGGGGGAGGGGGGATGCTGGCCTCCGGGCCGCGCTTCCGGCTAGCCTCCGGCGCATGGCAGACCCCGTGACGCTGAGCGGCCCCCGTCTTCGCCTCCGCCCCTGGCACGCGGCGGACCGGCCGGCCTTTGCCGCGATGAACGCCGATCTCGAAGTGATGCGCCACTTTCCCGCGCCGCTGGACCGGGGCGAATCCGATGCCTTCATGGACCGTATCGGCGCGCATTTCGCGGAGCACGGCTACGGCTTCTGGGCGCTGGAGCGGCATGCGGAGCCGGGCCTGATCGGGCTTTGCGGCCTGGCGCGCATCCCCTGGGCCGAAATCCCCTGGAGCAACGCCGCCGTGCCGCCGGTCGAGATCGGGTGGCGCCTGGCGATACCCTTCCAGGGCCAGGGCTATGCCGAGGAGGCGGCGCGGATCGCGCTCGCCCATGGCTTCGGGCCGCTCGGCCTCGACGAGATCGTCGCCTTCACCCTGCCGGGCAACACCCGCTCCTGGGGCCTGATGGAGCGGCTGGGCATGCGGCGGGACGGCGCCTTCGACCATCCCCGCCTGCCGCAGGGGCATCCGATGCGGCGCCACCTGCTCTACCGGCTGCGCCGGCCGGACTGGATCGAGGCGCGGCTCGGGGGATAGGACCCCGTGCCGCCGCTCAGCCCAGCGCCTTCGCCAGCAGCTCCGCCGTGCGGCCGTTGGCGATGGTCGCCGCGCGGCCGTCCCAGGAATGGCCGCCCATGCGGGCGAAGGCGTGATCGACCCCCGGATAGACATGCACCGCCGCATGGCTGTTGCCGGCCAGCCCGGCCTGGATCTTCTTCCGCGCCTCCTCGGGCACGAAGCGGTCCTTCTCGGCGATGTGCAGGAGCAGCGGCTTGCCGATGCCGTCCTTGTCCTGCAGCAGGCCGTCGATGCCGACGCCGTAGTAAGAGATGTTGCAGTCGGCGTCCGACTGGGTCGCCATCATGAAGGCCAGGCGGCCGCCGAGGCAGAAGCCCATGGTCCCGGCGCGGCCGTTGCAGCCGGGCATGACGCGCACGGCGGCGAGCGTCGCCTTCAGGTCCTCGACGCCCTTCTGCTGGTCGAAGGCGTTCATCAGCTCGAAGGCGCGGTCCCACTCCTCCTTGCTGCCGTCGGTCAGCTGCACGCCCGGCTCCAGGCGCCAGAACAGGTCGGGGCAGATGGCGATGAAGCCCATGTCGGCGACCCAGTCCGAGAGCGACCGCATGGCGTGGTTCACGCCGAAGATCTCCTGGATCATCACCACCGCGCCGGCCGGGACCTGCTTCGGCATGGCGAGGTAGGCGGCGAAGCTGCCGCTGCCATCGGAGGCCTGGATCGTGATTTCGGGCATTGCTGCGCGCTCCCTGCTGCTTTGGCGAGGGGGGCAGGATAGCCGGATGGCGCCGTGGCGGAAGGAGGGGGTGGTCAGGCTTTCACCGGCGCGTCATGCTTCCGCCCGGCACCGGGCCAGCCGGCCGGCGCCGCGGCCCTTGGCAAGGCGCCGCCCAGCACCCCATCTCCGGGCCTTGAGCAGATCCTGACCGGACGGCACCGTCCGCTCGGGAAGCGGGACCCGCCGGGACGAGGCGCCGGGGCGGCGGCGGGCCGATGCGAAGGGATGCCGCTTCCAGCGCAGGGATTTCCGACCGATGAGTGTGAGCCGCCCCGAATTCCGCGAAGCCATGGCGCGTCTGGGCGCGGCGGTCAGCATCATCAGCACCGACGGACCGGCCGGGCGGGCGGGCCTGACCGCCAGCGCCGTCTGCAGCGTCACCGACGATCCCGCCACGCTGCTGGTCTGCATCAACCGCAACAGCACCCAGATCGGCGCCATCAAGGCCAATGGCGTGCTCTGCGTGAACGTCCTCACGGCCGAGCAGAAGGAGATCTCCAACGTCTTTGCCGGGCTGACCGGCGCGGCCACGGCGGAGCAGCGCTTCCGTGCCGGCCGCTGGAGCCGGCTGGAGACCGGCGCGCCGGTGCTGGACGGCTCGGCCGTGTCGCTCGACTGCGCCATCGAGGAGGTGCTGGAGAAGGGCACCCACAGTGTCTTCTTCGCGCAGATCCGCGGCATCCGCCTGGGCGAGCACGGGCCGGGGCTGATCTGGTGGGGCCGCGAATACCACCCGATCGGGCGGGAGCACGGCCCGAGCGGGTCCCGATCAGGCGGAAGCACCTGATCGGGTGAGGATGCCCGCGTTCCGCCAGAGCGCGGGAGAGAGCCGCCGCTCCCGGCTCAGGAGGCGAGGCGCGACGGGAAGGGCTCGCCCAGGATGGCGCGGCGGACCATCGGATAGACCTCATTGGCCCAGCGGCGCCCGCTGAACACGCCGTAGTGCCCGGCGCCCTGCTGCACGTGGTTGTGCTTGAGCGCCGCCGGCAGGTTGGCGCAGAGCGCGAGCGCCGCCGAGGTCTGGCCGACCGCGCAGATGTCGTCCCGCTCGCCCTCCACCGTCAGCAGCCGGGTGCGGGTGATCGCCTCCGGCCGCACCGGGCGTCCGTGATGGGTCATGTGCCCGAGCGGCAGGTCATGGTCCTGGAAGACCGACTTCACCGTCTGCAGGTAGAACTCGGCCGGCATGTCCATGACGGCGAGGTATTCGTCGTAGAAGCGCCGGTGCGCGTCGGCCAGCTCGGAGTCGCCGCCGACCAGGTTGCGGTACTGTTCCTGATGCGCCGTCACGTGCCGGTTCAGGTTCATGGAGATGAAGGCGCTGATCTGCAGCACGCCCGGATAGACCTTGCGGCCGCTGCCCTGGAAGCGCCAGGGAACGGTCTCGATCAGGTTGCGCTCGAACCAGGCGATCTCGTGCTCCTGGGCCAGGCGGTTCACCTGGGTGGGCCTGACGCGGGTGTCGATCGGGCCGGCCATCAGCACCATGCTGTCCGGCGTCGCGGGGTTCCCGGCCTCGGCCATGACGGCGGCGGCGGCGAGCACCGGCACGGCCGGCTGGCAGACCGCCAGCACATGCCCGCCCGGGCCGATCTCCTCCTGGAAGCGGATGACGTGGTCGATGAACTCGTCGAGCCCGAAGCGGCCGGCCGAGAGCGGCACGTCGCGCGCATTGGTCCAGTCGGTGATGTAGACATCGTTGTCCGGCAGGAGCACCTGCACCGTGCCGCGCAGCAGGGTGGCGAAGTGGCCCGAGATCGGCGCCACCACCAGGACCTTGGGCTGGCTGACGGCGCAGTCCTTGCGGAAGTGCAGCAGGGTGCCGAAGGGCGTGGAGAGCACCGCCTCCTCCTCCACCGCCACCTCCTCGTTGCCGAGCATGACCGTGGTGAAGCCGAAGGGGGGGCGGGTATGGGTGATGCCGCTGCTGCCGACCAGCTCCAGCGCGGCGGTGAACTGGCGCAGCATGAAGGTCTCGGGCCGGCCGCTGTCGAACTGGCGCAGCACCGCCCCGGTGCCCTTGGCGAAAAGGCGCATCGGGGTCAGGAGATCCTGCTGCGCCTGATACAGGGAATACATCATCTGCCCGCGTCTCTCCCGGTTCCGGCCCCTCAGTCGGGCCGCCTCGCTCGCCACCCCGCCGGGCCAGGGGGCCGCGACGCGAGCACGCCATAGTGCGAAGCCATCCGTCAACAATCTGTCAAGCCTGGGGCGGGCTGGTTGGTTGCATGGAGCCCATGCGTCAGGGGCGGGTCTGGTCCGCTTGGCCTCCGGGACGGCCTCTCAGAGGGCCTCGCCGGCGACGTGGCCGCTGGCCCAGGCCCACTGGAAATTGTAGCCCCCGAGCCAGCCGGTCACGTCCACCGCCTCGCCAATGACGAAGAGTCCCGGTACCGCGCGCGCCTGCATGTCGCGCGAGGACAGGGCCGCCGTGTCCACGCCCCCCAGCGTCACCTCGGCCTTGGCGTAGCCCTCCGTGCCGGAGGGGAGGAGGCTCCAGCCGTTGAGCCGGGCGCCGGTCCGCTTCAGGTCGCGGTCGGTCTGCGCCGCCAGGATGCCGGCGGGCAGCCAGGCGGCGGCCAGGGCCTGGGCCAGGCGCTGCGGCAGCATCTCGGCGAGCAGGCTGCGCGGCTCGGCGCGGGGGCGGGCCTGCTTGCCGGCCAGCAGCCGGGCGGTGGCATCCTCGCCCGGCGACAGGTCCAGGGTCAGCGCCTGCCCCTCCCGCCAGGCGGAGGAGGCCTGCAGGATGGCGGGCCCGGAGAGGCCGCGATGGGTGAAGAGCACGGCCTCGGGGAAGGCGTGCCGCCCCGCCCGGGCCACCGCCGGCAGGGAGAGGCCGGAGAGCGGCCGCATCAGCGCCAGCGCCTCGCCCTCGAAGGTCAGCGGCACCAGGCCGGGGCGGATGTCGGTCAGGGGCAGGCCGAAGCGCCGGGCGGTGTCGTGCGCCAGGCCGGTCGCGCCCATCTTCGGGATGGAGAGGCCGCCCGTGGCCAGGACCAGGGCCGGGGCGGTGAAGCGGCCATGGTCGGTGTCCAGGTAGTAAGCGGTATCCCGCCCGATGTCGGCGACGCGGTGGCCGAGACGGAGCGTCACGCCCGCCGCCTCGCATTCCGCCAGCAGCATGGCGACGATCTGCCGCGCCGAGCCGTCGCAGAAGAGCTGGCCCAGCGTCTTCTCATGCCAGGCGATGCGGTGCCGGCCGACCAGCGCCAGGAAATCCGTCGGCCGGTAGCGCGCCAGGGCGGATTTGCAGAAATGCGGATTGGCCGAGAAGAAGCGGTCCGGCGCCGTGTGCAGGTTGGTGAAGTTGCACCGCCCGCCGCCCGAGATCAGGATCTTGGAGCCGGCCTGGGCCGCGTGGTCGAGCAGCAGCACGCGCCGCCCGCGCTGCCCGGCGCGCAGCGCGCACATCAGCCCGGCCGCGCCGGCGCCGAGGATGATCGCATCGAAATCCCGCATCGCCCCCGCCTTAGAGGCGCCGCGCCGTCCCGGCAATCGCGGCCTCGGCCCTGGCGTTTTTCACGCCCCGTCCGGAACCGGGTGGAACGGGAAAGATGGCGCGGAGTTAACGCGGCATGAAAGCCACGCTGTTCCACAACCCCTCCGCCGGGGATGAAGACCATTCCACGGACTCGCTAGCGCGGCTCCTGTGCCGGGCCGGCCTTCCGAGCCAGCCGCATGCGACGCGCGGCAACGCCCTGGAGGACGGGCTGCAGGAGGAGAGCGGGATGGTCATCGTGGCCGGCGGTGACGGCACGGTGGGCAAGATCGCCGCCCGCCTGCCGCGCCGCGACCGGCCACTCGCCATCCTGCCGCTCGGCACCGCCAACAACCTGGCGCGCGCCATGGGCCGCTGGGCCTCGCCGGAGGCCTTTGCCGATCAGTGGCGGCAGGCCGAGGAGCGGCGGCTCGCCGTGGCCTTCGCCGAGGGGCCCTGGGGCTGCCGCCGCTTCGTCGAGGCCGCCGGCTTCGGCGCCTTCGCGGAGGCGGTGCAGGAGGCCGACCGGCAGGGGCTGGAGGGTGTCGCCGCCGGCCGCGCCGCCTTCCGGGCCATCCTGCGCCGCGCCGAGCCGGTGACCCTCCGCCTGGAGGCCGATGGCCAGCCGCGCGAGGTCGAGACGCTGCTGGTCGAGGTGATGAACATCCCGCTCTTCGGCCCCAACCTGCCGCTGGCGCCGGAGGCCGACCCGGGGGACGGGCTGCTCGATCTCGTCACCCTGGCGCCGGAACGCCGCGAGGCCATGCTGCGCTGGCTGGAGCGCCCCGACAAGGGAAAGGCGCCGACCGATGTGCAGCGGGCCGGCCGGATTGTCATCGAATGGCCCGGCGGCCCCTGTCGGCTGGATGACGAATGCGTCTCGCGCGAGGCACCGATGCGGGTCGTCCTCGGCATCGAGGAGGAGCGGCTGCGCGTGCTGGTGCCGCCCGCGGCGGAGCGGAACACGCCGGACTTGGAACCGGACACGGGACAGGCCAAGGGACCGGCCAAGGGACCGGATGGGGAGAGGCGCGCATGACGCTGGACGCGGAGGCGCTGTCGGCCATTGGCCGGATGGCGGTGGAGATGGCTGGGCTCGCCGGGCGCGAGATGTCGGCGGCGCTGGGTCATGCCCTGGCCGTGGCCTACAAGCCCGGCCGGCAAGGGGAGGCGACCCTGCGTGACCCGGTCTCCGAGGTCGATCAGGCGGTGGAGCGGCTGATCCGCGCCCATCTGGCCGAGGCCTTTCCCGACCACGACGTGCTGGGCGAGGAGATGACGGAACGGCCGGCGCGGGGCAGCCCGACCGTGTGGGCGCTGGACCCGGTGGACGGCACGGCCAATTTCATCAACGGCTTCCCGATGTTCGCGGGCTCGGTCGGCGTGCTGCACCGGGGCGTGCCGGTGGCGGGGGCGGTCTGGTGCGCCTCCAGCCATGCCTTGCGCGCGGGGGTGTATCACGCGGTGCGGGGCGGCAGCCTCTATTTCGACGGCACCGCGGTGGCGGCGGCCTTCAACCCAGCGGTGCGGCGCCGCCTCGGCGGCTTCGCCGATGCCTCCGCCTCGCGCGCGCCGGCGCTATGGGAGCCGCGGCGCACCGGCTCGGCTGCCATCGAATGTGCCTTCGTCGCCGCCGGCCTGCTGGAGGTGGCGCGTTTCGAGCACCCCAATGTCTGGGACATCGCCGGCGGCTTCGCGCTGGTCCGCGCCGCCGGCGGCGAGATCCGCACGCTGGGGCCGGACGGATGGGAGGTCTTCGAGAGCTTCGGGGAGGGCGACCCCGCGACGTGGCGGCGGCCGGTCGTGCTGGGGCGGCCGGAGGCGGTGGCCGAACTGTGCCGCCTGTCCGGGGAGGCGGACCGCCCGGAGGGCGGAGGCGCCCCGCTCGCCTGAGGCAGGGCGGGGCCGGGACGGCGCGGCTGGGCGGCGCCGGCCTCAGCCCTGCGAGGCGGCGCGGACCAGCCGCAGCAGCTCCTCCGGGATCGGCGCGTCCTCGGGCAGGTCGTAGGCACGGTGGAAGGTCTCGCGCAGCCACTGGTCCACGGCACGCTGCGGCATGGCGGGCGGCTCGGGGCGGGGATCAGGCTGGCTGTACAGGGCGGCGAACATGGCTTGCATCCAAGCATGATTTAGTGACTTCCGGTTTAACCGCCCGCCGCCTTTTCGGTTGCCCGCTCTCCCGGTCGCGGCCGGGAGGCGTGGCGGAGGAGTGGCGATCTGGCATGATCGGCGGAGAGGCCGCCGGTGGCGGCGGCCGGGGGGGATCGCCGCATGGCCGCCGAGGGATATGCAAGCGAGCTGGGGCCGGTCGTCGGCATCCTGGCGGCCGCGGTGGTGGCGGTGCCGCTGTTCCGCCGGATGGGCCTCGGCTCGGTCCTGGGCTACCTGGCGGCGGGGCTGGCCATCGGTCCCTTCGGCCTGCGGGTGGTGACCGACCCGCAGGCGATCCTGCATGTCGCCGAGCTTGGCGTCGTCATGTTCCTCTTCGTCATCGGGCTGGAGATGCAGCCCTCCCGCCTGTGGGGCCTGCGGCGGCAGATCTTCGGCCTGGGCGTCGCGCAGGTGGCGGTGTGCGGCGCGCTGCTGACCGGCATCATCTGGCTGGCCGGCTTCAGCCCCGCCGTGGCCTTCGTGGCGGCCATGGGCTTCGTGCTCTCCTCCACCGCCATCGCCATGCAGGTGCTGGACGAGCAGGGCGAGACCGCCACCCCGGCGGGGCAGCGCATCGTCTCGATCCTGCTGCTGGAGGATCTCGCCATCGTGCCGCTCCTGGCGCTGGTGGCGCTGCTCGGGCCGGCCCAGGCCGAGGGCGACCGCTGGCTCCATGTCGCCATCGCCCTGGGCAGCCTGGCGGCGCTGCTCGCGGCCGGGCGCTGGCTGCTGAACCCGATGTTCGCGCTGCTCGCCGCCGCCGGGGCGCGGGAGGTGATGACCGGCGCCGCCCTGCTGGTGGTGCTGGGTGCCGCGCTGGCCATGGAGCTGGGCGGGCTCTCCATGGCCATGGGCGCCTTCCTGGCCGGGGTGCTGCTCTCGGAATCGGTGTTCCGTCACCAGCTCGAGACCGATATCGAGCCGTTCCGGGGCCTCCTGCTCGGCCTGTTCTTCATGGGCGTCGGCATGTCGCTCGACCTCGGCGTGCTGGTGCGCGACTGGCCGCTGATCGTGGTGGGCGTGCTGGTGCTGATGCTGGCCAAGGCGGCGGGCGTCTATCTGGTGGGCCGGGCCTTCGGCGCGGGCGGGCGGGAGGCGCTGCGCCGCGCCGCCGTGCTGGCCCAGGGCGGCGAGTTCGCCTTCGTGCTCTACGCCGCGGCGCAGGCCGGCAGCGTGATCGACGCGCGCACCGGCGCGCTGCTCACCGCCGTGATCATCCTGTCCATGGCCCTGACCCCGCCCGCCGTGCTGCTCGCCGCCCGGCTGCCGCGCCGCGCCGAACCCTCCCTGGAGGGAATCGACAAGGCGGATGCGCTGGAGGGCGAGGTGCTGATGATCGGCTTCGGCCGCTTCGCGCAGGTGGCGAGCCAGGGGCTGCTGGCGCGCGGCATCGACCTCTCGATCATCGAATCCAGCACCGAGATGATCCGCACCGCCGCGAGCTTCGGCTTCAAGGTCTATTACGGGGACGGCACCCGGCTCGATGTCCTGCGCACCTCCGGGGCGGGGCGGGCGCGCGCCATCCTGGTCTGCGTCGACAACCGGCAGGCGGCGGACCACATCGTCACCCTGGCGCGGGAGGAGTTCCCCCAGGCGAAGCTCTTCGTCCGCTCCTATGACCGCGGCCATTCCCTCGACCTGATCCGCCAGGGCGTGGACTACGAGATCCGCGAGACCTTCGAATCCGCCATGGCCATGGGCGCCGCCGCCCTGGCCGGCCTCGGCGTGCCGGAGGAGGAGGCGGCCGACCTCATGCGCGACATCCGCCGCCGCGACGCCGCGCGGCTCGACCTGCAGCTCTGCGGCGGGCTGCAGGCGGGACGCGACCTGATGCACGGCAACCGCCCGGTGCCGGGGCCGCTGACCGCGCCGCGCCGGAAGGGACGGGCGCTCAACCCCGAGGCCGAGGTGGCGATGCGGGAGGAGTGAGGCGGCTCGCGAGCGGCGTCTCCCCGCCCTATAACCTCACCCATGGATGAGGTCCCGCCCCGATGAGCCCGCAGGCCCAGGGCCTGAGCGTGGGGGAGGTGGCGCGGCGCAGCGGCGTCGCCGTCTCGACCCTGCATTTCTACGAGGCCCGCGGGCTGATCGAGGGCTGGCGAACCTCCGGCAACCAGCGCCGCTACCACCGCGCCGTGCTGCGCCGCGTCGCCATCATCCGCATCGCGCAACGGGCCGGCATCCCGCTGGCGACCATCCGCGAGGCGCTGGCCGGGCTGCCGCAGGACCATGCGCCGAGCATGGAGGACTGGCGGCGCTTCACCGCCGACTGGAGCGGGATGCTGCAGCAGCGGATCGACAGCCTGGTGCAGTTGCGGGACCAGCTGACCAGCTGCATCGGCTGCGGCTGCCTGTCGCTGCGCGACTGCCCGCTGCGCAACCCCGAGGACCGGCTGGGCCGGGAGGGGCCGGGTCCGCGCCGGCTGGCCGGCTTCGGCTGAGGCGCCGAACCGGGCTTGACCTCAACCGGGCTTGAGGTCCTAGGACGGGCTCCGGCCGCGCCCCGCGCGCGCAGAACCGGAGAACCGATCTTGCGAAGCCCCCCTGGCGCCCCGGCGCCCACCGCCATCGCCGGCATCCTCGAATCCCGCGCCTTCGGCCTCCTGGCGCGCATCCTGCTGACCTTCGTCTTCTGGACCAGTGGCCTGGCCAAGCTGCTGGACTTCAGCGCCAGCGCGGCCGTGATGGAAGGCTTCGGCCTGTCGCCGGGCTGGGCGGTGAACCTGGCGACGCTGGTCCTGCAACTCGGCGCCTCGCTGCTCATCATCCTGAACCGGGCGGTCTGGCCGGCGGCCCTGGCCCTGGCCGTCTTCACCCTGCTCACCATTCCGGTGGCGCATCCCTTCTGGGCGCGCGAGGGGGAGGAGGCCTTCCGGGACCTGACGGTGGCGCTCGAGCATGTCTCGGTGATCGGCGGGCTGGCGCTGGCCGCCATCCTGTCCCGGCGGAGCGGCCGGTTCTGAGGGGTGGGCAGCCCCGGGCGCCTCAGCGCCGTCGGGTGGAGGCCCAGGCCTCGGCCATGCGGTTCATCCGCTCGACACGCGGATCGACACGGACCGGCGCCCGGGCCGCGGCGAGCAGGGTGCCGTCACCGCCCCAGTTGCGCACCGGGCCGGAATCGATGTGCACGAAGCCCTGCTGCGGATAGCTGCCGACCCCACCGCGCCGCAGGCGCAGCGCCGTCTCGACGAAATCCGGCAGGCGGGCCGGGGCCACCTGGATGTCCAGCGCGGCGGCCCGCAGATGCTGGCTGTCGCCCGCGCCATGCACCGCGGCATTGGTGGCCGGCGTGCGGTAGCCGGAGAGGATGAGGAACTCCGTCATCCGCTGCCGCGCGCCCAGATCCCAGAGGATGTCGATCGCCGCCGGGTCGAAGGCGCGGATGGCGCCGGTGCGGGTATCGGCCAGCACCTCGGAGATGTCGGCCATGGCGGCGGCATCCGGGGCAATGCCGTTGTGGTAGATGCCGCTGAAGCGGTTCCCGTTGGCGGCATGGCGCAGCGTGATGCGGCGGGGCTCGGGCCCGGCGGGGCGGCTGCGGCGCGTGGCGGCCAGGGCCAGGCCCGGCACGGAGGCGAGAGTGGCGGCGAGAAAGAGGGTCCGGCGACGCATGGCGCGGACCCTAAGGCAGACCGGGCCGCCGCGATAAGCCCATTTCACGCGATTGGGATCAGAAAATAAGCAAAATGAACCGAATTCTTAATATTGATACGATACGTCGCAATTCGGGGTTGTGGGTTTCCTTACAATAGGCCGTGGATCCTCAGCATGCCAAGAGCGGCGATGCTCATCGCATCCATCAGCCTCCCGTCCCGGATCATCGCCTCGACCTCGGCCAGCGGGATGGCGCGGCAGATCATGTCCTGCTCCGACGCCTCGCGCGCCGCCTCGCCCTGGCGCAGGCCGGTCGCCAGGAAGACATGGCCCCGCTGGTTGCAGTAGCCGGCGCCCTGGAAGATCGTCCCCACCCGCAGCAGATGCCCGGCCACCAGCCCGGTTTCCTCGCGCAGCTCGGCGGCGGCGACCTCCTCCGGCGTCACCTCCGGGCGGGTCTCCCAGGTGCCCATGGGCATTTCCCATTGCCGCGAGCGCACCGGGTAGCGGTACTGCTCGACCAGCGTCAGGCAGCCCTCCTGCCAGGGAGCGACGATGACGAAGTCGGGGCGCTCCACCACGCCGTAGAGACCCTCCGAACCGTCGCGCAGGCGGGTGCGATCCTCCCGCAGCCGCAGCCAGCGGTTCTCATAGGCCACCCGGCTGCTCAGGGTGACGATCTCCTCGCTCATGCCCGCTCCGGGATCTGTTTGCGGGCAGCAGGATAGGCGCCGCGCCGGCTTCACGAAACCGCGGCTGGCGGGGGCGTGAACGCGGGACCATCGCAAATTGAGCGATCAGTCTCTATCGTTGGGACGATCAACCGCCGCAACGCCCTTTGGGCCCGCCCCATGGGGCCGATGAAACAGGATTTGCCATGCGCCGCGATGCGACAGGCCGGACGGCCCTGCACACCGCCCTCAGCCCCGCCGCCGGGAAGCGGCGCCGCCTGGCTCTCGCCCTGTCGGTGCTGGCGGCCCTCGGCCTCGGCCCGGCCGTCGGGGCGCGCGCGGAGGGGCGGGTGCCGATCGGCGCCTATGCGGCGAACGACCCGAAGCTCGTCGAGGAATTCGAGCAGTGGTTCGGCTGCCCGATGGACCAGCTTCTGGTCTTCACCGATCAGGCGAGCTGGGAGGGCATCGGCTGGCCGCAATGGTTCATCAACCAGTTCAAGGCGCTGGACCGGCCGACCCTGTGGTCGGTGGCGATGATCCCCAGGGGCTCCAGCCTGAAGGAGGCGGCCAGCGGGCGCTACAACCGCTACTACGTGTCCGCGGCGCGCGCCCTGGCCGAGACCAAGCCCTTCGCGGATGGCACCATCCGCATCCGCCTGGGCTGGGAGATGAACGGCAACTGGTTCCCCTGGGCGGCGGAGGGCAAGGAGGAGGACTTCATCCGCACCTTCCGCCACATCGTCGATTCCTTCCGATCTGTGTCCGACAAGTTCCGCTTCGAATGGAACTTCAACTACGGGGAGCGGATGGACCCCGCGACGGCCTATCCGGGTGACGACTATGTCGACATCATCGGCATGGACTTCTACTGGAAGCACGAGTACCTGCCGCGCGATCCTGTGGCCGCCTTCGAGCGCATCCGCGATCATCGCTGGGGCCTGCGCTATGTCGAGAACTTCGCCCGCGCGCGCGGCAAGCCCACCGCCTATTCGGAATGGGGCGTGCAGGGCGACAACGCGGCGCCCTTTATCAAGCTGTTCCAGGAATGGATGGCGCAGCACAACGTGCTCTACCACAACTACTGGAATTCCGACGCCGACTATGCCGGCCGCCTCTCCTCGGGCAAGTGGCCCGCCACCGCGCGCGCCTTCCGCGAGACCTTCTGCCCCGCCAGCCGCGCCGAGGCCTCGCCGCCGCGGCGCTGAGCCCCGGCATCCCCCCGGCCGCGCCGGCCGGCGGGCATGACGGTGGGCGAGCTGTCCTGGCCCTGGCCGCCGCGCGCGGCGGCCGACCCGCCGCCGCTGCCGCCCGGGGAGATCCATCTCTGGCTCGCCAGGCTGGACGCGCCGGTCGGGGCGGCGGCGATGGCGCTGCTGGCGCCGGAGGAGCGGACCCGCGCCGCCGCCTTCCGCCGCCCCGCCCTGAGCCAGGCCTATCTGGCCGCGCATCTGGCGCTGCGCCGGCTGCTCGGCGGCTATCTGCGTCGCGCGCCGGCGGGAATCGGCCTGATCCGCGGCCCCGCCGGCAAGCCCGCCCTGCGGCAGGGGCCGGGGGATGCGGCGCCGGGGCTGCAGTTCAACCTCTCCCACGCCGGGGACTGGGCGCTGCTCGGCTTCGCCCGCGGCCGGGCGGTGGGGGTGGACCTCGAGCCGCTGCGGCCCGATCCGCCGCTCGAAGCCGCGAGCCTCGTCTTCTCCCCGGCGGAGCGGCGCCTCCTGGACGCGCAGGACGTGGCATCGCGCGGGACCACCTTCCTGCGGCTCTGGACGCGCAAGGAAGCCCGGCTGAAGGCCGAGGGGCAGGGCTTCTCGCGCGACCCGACACGGCTCTGCACCCTGTCGGAGCAGGGATGGTGGATCGACACGCCCAAGGGGCCGCCGGACCACCTCCTGGCGGTGGCCGCCTCTGCGCGGCCGGCGCGCTGCCTGGGCCATATTCTCTCGGAACAGATCGAAATCTGAGGCAATGCCCGCATCACGAGGTTTTTTGCGTTGCAGCGCAAATCGCGCTTGCACCGGCAAGGGCGCTCATTTCCAATAGGTTACGGCGCCCGACAGGCAATGCGTCGAAAAATAGCCAAAATTCAACTAATTGAGATGATTGCCCCAATTCATTGCGGATGGGAAAATTAAAGACGATCCTTGCGGCGGAATGAGTGCGGGGTGGCGTGAGATGGACGGATTGCCGGTGATTCGAGAAGCGCAGCAGCTGGGCGAGGCGGCTCCGGAAACGGTTCTGCACACCCCCTCCGTCGCCGACATGCTGGGGTGTCAGATGGCCGAATTCGCCGCCTGGCTCGCCGGCCAGGGGCTGCTGGCGGAGCCGGCGGGGCCGGAGGCGCTGCAACGCTACGCCGTGCAGGATTACCGCGGCTTCTGGAGTGCCTTCCTGCGCTGGTCCGGCCTGGATTGCAGCGGCGAGGCCGAGCCCGTCTGCACCGGCGACGATTGCGAGACGGCACGCTTCTTCCCCGGCCTCCGGCTGAACTACGCGGCGAATCTGCTCTCGCCCCGCTGGGACGACGCGGCCCCCGCCGTCACCGCCCTGGTGCCGGGCCGCCCGGCCGAGCGCCTCAGCCGGGGCGCCCTGCGCCAGCGGGTGGCGCGGCTCGCCACCGTGCTGCAGCAGCTCGGTCTCCGCCCCGGGGACCGCGTCGGCGCCGTGATGCGCAACGACGCGGAGGCGGTGGTGGCGGCGCTGGCCGTCGCGGCGCTGGGCGCCACCCTCTCGACCGCCGCGCCGGAGATGGGCAGCGAGGCGATCCTCGACCGCTTCGCGCAGCTCGACCCTGTCCTGCTGCTGGCCCATCTGCGGCCGGCCGCCCAGGATACCGGCCTCGCCCTGACGACGCGCCTGGCCCAGGTGGCGCGGGGCCTGCCCGCCTGCCGCGGCGTGGTGGCGCTGGACGGGCCGGCCGAGATCCCGGAACTGCTGCTGCCGCTGCACGATGCCGCGGCCCTGTGCGCCGCCGTGCGGGCCGAGGCGGCGTGGCAGGAGCATCCCTTCAACCAGCCGCTCTTCATCCTGTTCTCCTCCGGCACCACCGGCCAGCCGAAATGCATCGTGCACGGGGCCGGCGGCACGCTGATCGAGCATGTGAAGGAGCACCGGCTGCACAGCGAGCTGCGGCCCGGCGACAAGCTGTTCTTCCAGACCTCCTGCGGCTGGATGATGTGGAACTGGCAGCTCTCCGCCCTGGCCTCGGGCGCCGAGATCGTCACCTACAGCGGCCCGATCGCCGAGGCCGACACGCTCTGGTCGCTGGTGGAGCAGGAGCGGGTGACGCATTTCGGCACCAGCCCGGGCTATCTGAAGATGTCCGAGACGGCCCGGCTGCATCCGGCGCGGGACCACGACCTCTCGGCGCTGCGCGTCATCCTCTCCACCGGCTCGGTGCTGGACGAGGCGCGCTATCACTGGGTGCGGCGGAAGGTGGGCGACCTGCCGCTGCACTCGATCTCGGGCGGCACCGACATTATCGGCTGTTTCGTGCTCGGCCATCCGCAGCGCCCCGTGCATGCCGGGCAGAGCCAGGCCCGCAGCCTCGGCCTCGATGTCCGCGTGCTCTCGGAAGAGGGGCAGGACCGGCCCGGCGCCGTGGGCGAGCTGGTCTGCGCCAATCCCTTCCCGTCCCGCCCCCTGGGCTTCCACGGCGATGCGGACGGCAGCCGTTTCCATCAGGCCTACTTCGCGCAGAATCCGGGCGTCTGGACGCATGGCGACCTGGCGGAGGCGACGCCGGAGGGCGGCATCCGCATCCATGGCCGGTCCGACGGCATCATGAAGGTGCGCGGCATCCGCATCGGCCCGGCCGAGATCTACCGCGTTCTGCGCCGCTTCCCCGAGATCCGCGACGCCATGGTGGTGCTGCAGCGGGACCCCGAGGTGGCAAGCGAGGGCCGGGCGGTGCTGGCCCTGGTGCTGGAGGCGGGGCGGACGCTGGACGGCCCGCTCATCGCCGAGATCCGCCGCGCCCTGGCGCGCGAGGCCTCGGCGGCGCATGTGCCGGACCTCTTCCTGCAGGTCGCGGAGTTGCCGGTGACCCATACCGGCAAGCCGTCCGAGGCGGCGATGCGCGACGCGGTGAACGGCCTGCCGGTGCGCAACCTCTCCGCCCTGGCCAATCCCGGATGCCTGGAGGCGCTGCGCCACCACCCGGCGCTGCGCCACGCACCGCTGGCCTCTCCCCTGGCGGCCCGCGCCGCGGCGGCCGGCACGCTGAACTTCCTGCGGGAGCTCTGGCAGGAACTGCTCGGCATCGCCCCGATCGCGGCGGAGGACGACTTCTTCGCGCTGGGCGGCCATTCGCTCCTGGCGGCGCGGCTCTTCGCCGAGATCGAGCGGGTGAAGGGCGTGCGCCTGCCGCTCACCACCCTGCTGCGCGCGCCCACCGTGGCCGCGCTCGCCGCGCTGGTCGACGCGCCGGAGCCCGCCCCGCCAGGCGGCCGGCTGGTGGTCATGCGCGAGGGCGAGGCCGGGGCCGGCCCGCCGCTCTTCCTGATCCACAGCATGGCCGGCCGGGTGATGGAGCTCTGGGCGCTGCAGCGGGCGCTGCGCACCGGGCGCCGCATCTACGGCATCCAGGCGCAGGGCCTGGAGCCGGGCGGCGCGGCGCAGAGCTGCGTGCATGCCATGGCGGCCGACTATCTCCGCATCCTGCGGGAGGCGCAGCCGAGGGGGCCCTACTGGCTCGGCGGCTACTCCTTCGGCGGGCTGGTGGCGCTGGAGATGGCGCAGCGGCTGCGGCGCGAGGGCGAGGTGGTCGAGCAGTTGATCGCCATCGACACCAGCGTGCATCCCCGCTTCCTGCCGGGGCCTCAGCGGATGCACCACCTCGTCTCCCGCCCGCTGCGGGTGGCGCGCGACATGCGGACCCGCGGCCTGCGGGGCAATCTCGACTTCCTCGGCAAGAAGGGGATGATGCTGCTGGACCGCGCGCGGGTGCGGCTGGGCCGGCCGGCGCGGCATCTCGACCTTGTGGGCGACCTGACGGCGGATGCGCATCTGCCCGAGGATCTGCGCCGGGTGCGGGGCGGCATCATGCTGGCGACCCGCAACTACCGCCCCCGGCCCTATGCCGGGAAGGTCACCCTGATCCACGCCATGCAGGGCGGCACCTATGACATCCTGCCGACCTGGCGGCGGCTGGCCGGCGAGAATCTCACCCTGCTGCCGACCGAGGGCGACCATCTCACCATGATCCAGGAGCCGCAGGTGCGGAGCCTGGCGCGCCGCCTGGACGCGGTGCTGCGCGACTGAGGGGAGGGGAGGGGGGCGCCAAGCCGGGCACCCCCCCCTTTTTGAAGTGCCCTTGCCGGCGCCGTTCAGCGGGAGGGCACGTTCCAGATGTCCTCCGCGTATTCGCGGATGGTGCGGTCGGAGGAGAACCAGGCCACCCGCGCCGTGTTCAGGATGCTGCTGCGCCACCAGTGCCGCGGCTGGCTCCAGCGCAGGTCGACCGCGCGCTGCGCGGCGTGATAGGCATCGAAATCCGCGCTGACCAGGAAGTGGTCGGCGTTCATCAGGCTCTGGATCAGGCCGGAATAGCGCTCCGGCTCCTCCGGCGAGAAGACGCCGGCCGCCACCGCGTCCAGCACCTCCTCGAGATCGGGCGATTCCCGGATCTGCGCGCGGGCGTCGAAGCCGTCCCGCCGGCGCGCCGTGGCCTGCGCGGCGGTGAGGCCGAAGATGAAGATGTTCTCGGCGCCGACGCGTTCCAGGATCTCGACATTGGCGCCGTCCAGCGTGCCGATGGTCAGCGCCCCATTCAGCGCCAGCTTCATGTTGCCGGTGCCCGAGGCCTCCATGCCGGCGGTCGAGATCTGCTCCGAGAGGTCGGCCGCGGGGATGATGCCCTGCGCCAGGCTGACATTGTAGTTGGGCAGGAACACCACCTTGAGCAGGCCGCGCACCGTGGGATCGCTGTTGATGACGCGGCCAACATCGTTGATCAGCCGGATGATCAGCTTGGCGGTGTGGTAGCTCGGCGCCGCCTTGCCGGCGAAGATCTTCACCCGCGGCACCCAGTCGCGCTGCGGCTGCGCGCGCATCGCGTTGTAGAGCGCGACGGTCTGCAGGATGTTCAGCAACTGCCGCTTGTATTCGTGGATCCGCTTGATCTGCACGTCGAAGAGCGCGTCGGGATCGACGACGATGCCGGTGCGCGCGACGATCTGCCGGGCGAGCGCCTGCTTCGCCTGGTGCCGTTGCCGGGCGAAGCGCTGCTGGAAGGCGCTGTCCTCGGCGAAGGCGTCGAGACCCTCCAGCCGCTCGGGTTCGTCCAGCACCGCCTCGCCCAGCGTCTCGGTCAGCAGGGCGGTGAGCGGCGGGTTGGAGCGCATCAGCCAGCGGCGGAAGGTGATGCCGTTGGTCTTGTTGACGATGCGCCCAGGGCAGACCTGGTTCAGTTCGGCGAAGACGGTCTTGCGCATCAGGTCGGTGTGCAGGGCGGAGACGCCGTTGACGCGGTGCGAGCCGATGAAGGCGAGATGACCCATGCGCACGCGCCGGCCGTGATGCTCGTCGATCAGCGAGACGGCGGCGAGCAGCCCATCCTGCGCACCCTGGTCGCGCGCCGCCTCCAGGTGCTTGGCGTTGATCATGTAGATGATCTGCATGTTGCGCGGCAGGACGCGTTCCATCAGCGCCACCGGCCAGGTCTCCAGCGCCTCCGGCAGCAGGGTGTGGTTGGTGTAGGAGAAGGTGGCGCGGGTGATGTCCCACGCCTTGTCCCAGGCCAGGCCATGCAGATCGACCAGCAGCCGCATCAGCTCGGAGACGGCGATCGCCGGATGCGTGTCGTTGAGCTGCACGGCCGCCTTTCCGGCCAGGCTGTGGATGTCGCCATGCAGGCGCAGGTGCCGGCGCAGCAGGTCCTGCAGCGAGGCGGAGGCGAAGAAGTACTCCTGCCGCAGCCGCAGCTCCTGGCCCGCCGCCGTCTCGTCGCTCGGATAGAGCACGCGGGAGATCGCCTCCGCCCGCACCCGGTTGGCCATGGCGCCGACATGGTCGCCCCGGTTGAACTCCTCCAGGTGGATCGGGTCCGTGGCGCGGGCCGACCAGAGCCGCAGCGTGTTGATCCACTTGCCGCGCCAGCCCACGATCGGCGTGTCATAGGCGATGGCGCGCACCGTCTCGCCCGGATACCAGACCAGCCGCTGCCGCCCGTCCACGCCGGCTTCCGCCGCCACATGGCCGCCGAAGCCGATGTCGTAGATGATGTTGGACCGCTCGAACTCCCAGGGATTGCCCAGCGAGAGCCAGTCCTCGGGCAGCTCGCGCTGGCGGCCGTCCTGGATGACCTGGCGGAACAGCCCGTGCTCGTAACGGATGCCGTAGCCATAGGCGGGGATGCTGAGGCTGGCCATGCTCTCCATGAAGCAGGCGGCGAGGCGGCCTAGGCCGCCATTGCCGAGCGCCGCGTCGGCCTCCTGCGCCGTCACCTCGTCCAGTTCGACGCCGAGGCCCGAGAGAGCCTCGTGCACCGGCTCGGTCATCCCGAGATTCCCCAGCGCGTCCGAGAGCAGCCGCCCGATCAGGAACTCGAGCGACATGTAGCAGACCTGCTTGTGCCCCTGCGCCACCGTCTCGGCGTTGGAGGCGCGCCAGCGGTCCACGATCCGGTGCCGGGTGGCGAGCGTCACGGCCAGGAACCAGTCGCGCGCGCTGGCCCGGTCCGGGTTGGCGCCGACATGGTAGATCAACTGGGCCATGATATCGCGGCGGAGGCTCGCCGCGTCGTCGGCGCTGGTCACGAGGGTGGAATGCACGGGGCTGTCACTCATGCAGGGTATTCCCAGGGCTGAACCCCATCATGCCAGCAGAGGAAGGGCCGCTGTCCAGCGCCTTCGCGCATCCGGCCGGGAGACTAGCGGGACTGCAACTCACGGTAGAGCGATGCATAGCGCGCCGCGGGGCGGCGCCAGCTCACATCGCCGGCCATCCCGGCGCGCTGCGCGCCGCGCCAGGCCGCGTGGTCGGCCCAGAGCGCCGCCAGCCGGTCCAGCGCCGCCTCCAGCGCGGGGGCGGAGGGCGGGGCGAACTGCAGCCCGGTCCCGACCCCGGCGGCCAGCGCCATCTCGTTGGCGTCGATCACCGTATCGGCCAGCCCGCCGACCCGGGCCACCACCGGCAGGGCACCGTAGCGCAGGGCGCAGAGCTGGGTCAGGCCGCAGGGCTCGAAGCGGGACGGCACCAGCAGGGCGTCGCAGCCCGCCTGGATGCGATGGGCCAGCCCCTCATCATAGCCGAGCCGGGCGCCGATCCGACCGGGATGCGCCTCGGCGGCGGCGCGGAAACCGGCCTCCAGGCCGGGATCGCCGGTGCCCAGCACGGCGAGCTGCATGCCGTGGCGGAGCAGGGCCGGAACCGCCTCCAGCACCAGGTCCATGCCCTTCTGCCAGGACAGCCGGCTGATCACGGCCAGCAGCGGCGCGGCGGGGTCCGGCGCCAGCCCCATCTCGGCGCGCAGCGCGGCGCGGTTGGCCTCGCGGCCCTCGAGCCGGCTCGCGTCGTAGGAGGCGGCGAGGTGCGGATCGGTGGCCGGGTCCCAGACCCCGGTGTCGATGCCGTTCAGGATGCCGCTGAGGGTCCGCCCGCGGCTGCGCAGCAGGCCGTCCATGCCCATGCCGCCTTCCGGCGTGCGGATCTCGGCGGCATAGCTCGGCGAGACGGTGGTGACCCGGTCGGCCAGCCGCAGCCCGGCCTTGAGGAAGCCCAGCGCGCCGTAATACTCCACCCCCTCGACCGACCAGGCATGCGGCGGCAGGCCGAGAGCGGTCAGCAACGCACCGGGGAACTGCCCCTGGAAGGCCAGGTTGTGCACCGTCATCACGGTGCCGGGCCGCCCCTCTCTGCCATAGTGCAGATAGGCGGGGGCCAGGCCGGCCTGCCAGTCATGCGCGTGCACGACATCGGGCAGGAAGCCCGGCAGCAGGCCGCGGCCGATTCGTGCCGCCGCCTGGGCCAGGGCGGCGAAGCGGAAGGCGTTGTCCGGCCAGTCCTGCCCGTCCGGGCCGGAATAGGGGTTGCCCTCGCGGGCATAGAGGGAGGGCGCGTCGAGGATGAAGAGGTCGAGCCCGGCGGCGCGCGCCGCCAGCAGGCGGGCGGGATGGCCGAAGAGGCTGTCGCCGAGATCATGCGCCGTCTCGGCCCGCTCCAGCGCGCGCAGCACGCGGGGATAGCCCGGCAGCAGGGTGCGGGTGACGACGCCCTCGGCCTCCAGCGCGGCGGGCAGCGCGCCGGCGACATCGGCAAGCCCCCCGGTCTTGACCAGCGGATAGACCTCGGAGGCGACGGAGAGAAGGCGGAGGCTCATCAGCGCGCTTTGTCGTCCAGCATGTCCAGCATGGGCTGCGTGATCAGGCAGATGCCCTTGTTGGTGCGGCGGAAGCGCCGCGCGTCCAGCTCCGGATCCTCCCCCACCACCATGCCGGGGGGGATCTGGATGCCGCTGTCCACGATGGTGTTGCGCAGCCGCGCGCCGCGGCCGATATCCACGCCCGGCAACAGCACGCAGCCTTCCACCGCGGCGTAGGAATTCACCCGCACCGAGGGGCAGAGCACCGAGCGGCGCACCGAGCCGCCCGAGACGATGCAGCCGCCCGACACCAGGGAGGCGGTGGCCATGCCGCGGCGGCCCTCCACATCGTGCACGAACTTGGCCGGCGGGGTCAGCTCGGCATAGGACCAGATCGGCCATTCGCGGTCGTAGAGGTCGAGCGCCGGGACCACCTCGGTCAGGTCGATATTGGCCTGCCAGTAGGCATCCACGGTTCCGACGTCGCGCCAGTAGGCCTCGGCCTCCTGGCCGGAATGGACGCAGGATTCGGCGAAGCGGTGCGCGTAGGCGCGGCCGTGGCGGACGATGTAGGGGACGAGGTCATGGCCGAAGTCATGGCTCGACTGCGGGTCGGCCGCGTCGCGCCGCAGCTGCTCGGCCAGGAAGCGCGTCTCGAAGACGTAGATGCCCATGCTGGCCAGGGCCATATGCGGCCGGTCCGGCATGCCGGGCGGGTCCTTGGGCTTCTCCAGGAAGGAGATGATGCGCCCGTTCGGCTCGACATGCATCACGCCGAAGCCGGTGGCCTCCAGGCGCGGCACCTCGATGCAGCCGACGGTGACATCCGCGCCGCTGTCCACATGCTGCTGCAGCATGCGTTCGTAATCCATCTTGTAGACATGGTCGCCCGCCAGGACGACGATGTGGCGGGGCGCGTAGCTCTCGATGATGTCGAGGTTCTGGTACACCGCGTCCGCCGTGCCGGTGTACCAGCCGGTCTCGGAGACGCGCTGGCTGGCCGGCAGGATGTCGAAGGTCTCGTTGCGCTCGGGGCGCAGGAAGTTCCAGCCGCGCTGCAGGTGCCGGATCAGGCTGTGCGCCTTGTACTGGGTCGCCACGCCGATACGGCGGATGCCGGAGTTCAGCGCGTTGGACAGCGCGAAGTCGATGATGCGCGACTTGGCGGCGAAGAAGACCGCCGGCTTCACGCGCCGCTCGGTCAGCTCCATCAGCCGGCTGCCCCGCCCACCGGCCAGCACGAAGGCCATGGCGGTGCGGGCGATAGGCCCCTCGATCGTCGGCCTGGAGGGCATGGATGGCGAACTCCCCTGAAACATGTCCTGCCAAAGCGCCCGCCCGGCGGCGGTTGCCGGCTACGGGAAGCGATCTTGCCCGTCCCGCACCGGCGGGCGCCGGCGTGGGACGGGAGGGCATTGAGACATGCTTTGCACGGCCGCGCCATGGTGCGTGGCGCAAAAATGAGCCGCGTCGTCGCAGCGGAGCGGCAGGGCCGCGCCGTGCGGGGGGGAGGGGCGGAAGGCTCAGTCGGCGGATTGCACCAGACGCAGGCCGGGCGCCTCGACCTCCTCCGCCTCGGCCGTGTCATTGGCGGGCTCGACGCTGAAGGCGAGGATGCGCTCGGCGGCGTCCACCTCCATCAATGCCTCCAGGATGGTGCGGCGGTCGGGGCCGGGGCGCTCGTCGAGCGCATCGACCAGCAGAGCCTGCGCGACCTGAACACGAAGCTGCACCTCGTGGAGAGAATCCCGGAGATCCATCGTTTGATTGCCTTATGGGGGGTAGCAGGCGCTTTGTACGATTGTGTAAAAATCTCGTCCATTATTATGATTGAGACGCGGCTCACGCCCCGATTGCGTCTCGCCGCACGAAATTCGGATGGCCGTCACGCCTCTCCTGCGAGGGACCGCGGCAGCAACCCGTATCCCCGGTTGCCGCCGGGACCTCATCCGGCCCAGGGCAGCGCGGAGCCCAGCACCATCAGCAGCCCGGCCACCGAGACGCCCCAGGCCAGCGTCCGCAGATAGGGAATGCCTGCGGCGTAGAGCGGCAGATAGGCCAGCCGCGCCCAGACATAGATCGCCGCGCCCAGCGCGCTCGCCGATCCGCCCCGACCGCTCAGCTGGACGAGCAGGACGGCACCCAGGAAGAAGGGGAAAGTCTCCATGAAATTGGCCTGGGCCCGTTGCAGGCGGCCGGCCATGCCGGTCAGCGGCGGCTGCGGCGTGTCCCGGGGGCCGAGCGCCCAGGCCAGGCCGGACTGTCCGCGCGCCGCGGCGGCGGCCAGGACCAGGTGCAACAGGCCGAGCAGAAGGCTCCAGGCCAGCCAACGCAGTTCAGGGCTCATCGGGGAATATCCTGTTCAGGGCAGGGCGCATTGCCGCCATGCCCGCAATGGTTGCATCAAATCTAATAAATTCTAGCGTCCTTAACGGCTTCTTGACCTCTTGCCGCGATTCTGGGCCCAGGGGCGGCCCTGGCCGCACTCCTTCCAGAAGGCGGGCAAGATGACTGCACTTGGCGTTTATGTCGGCAACAATGCGGGTCAGGTCTCGACCTTCGAGAAGTGGTTGGGGCGCGAGGTCGACAGTGTCCACGGCGTCGTCGGCTTCGCCAACTGGAACGACTTCGTCAGCAGCGCCAGGTGGATGGTCAACGACCTCTGGAAGAACACCGACCGCGACATCTTCTGGTCGGTGCCCCTGATCACGCGGGACGCCAACCTCTCCTCCGCCGCCCGGGGCAGCTACAACCAGCACTACAAGTCGGTCGCGGAAACCCTCCTGAACGGCACGCCGGGCACCGACAAGATCCATATCCGCACCGGCTGGGAGTTCAACGGCGACTGGTTCCACTGGAACGCCATCGGCAAGGAGCAGGACTTCATCGGCGCCTTCCGCCAGATGGTCACCACCTTCCGCTCGGTCTCCGATCGCTTCGTCTTCGAATGGAACGTCGACGCCGCCTCGGGCGGGATGAACCCGGCCAATGCCTATCCGGGCGACGACTATGTCGACATCATCGGCATGGATTTCTACTGGAAGCCCGAATATGTCGGCAGCGATCCGGTCAAGGCCTTCGAGACCATCCGCGACTGGAAGTACGGGCTGAAGTGGCTCGAGGCCTTCGCCGACGCGCATGGCAAGCCCACCGCCTATTCGGAATGGGGCATCAAGACCGACACCGCCGCGCCCTACATCAAGCTGGTGCAGGAGTGGTTCGAGAGCCACGACGTGGTGCTGCAGGCCTACTGGGATTCCGACGCCGCCTATCCCGGCCGCCTGTCGGACGGCACGGAGCCGAAGTCCGGCGCCGCCTACAAGGACGCCTTCTCGGGCCCGGGCACGGAGGGGCCGGCCGTCGTCACCCCGCCCACGCCCACGCCCACGCCCGCGCCCGCGCCCGCCCCGGCTCCGGCCCCGGCGCCTGCGCCGACGCTCCCCGCCGCCAGCGGCGACAGCACCATCACGACCGCCGCCAGCGCCGCCGCCACGCGCAGCCTTCACGGCACCGGCGGCAAGGACACGCTGACCGGCGGCGACGGCCATGACGCGCTCCACTCCCATGGCGGCGGCGACACGCTGAAGGGCGGCCGAGGGGACGACACCTATTACATCGGCGCCCTGACCGATCAGGTCGTGGAACTGGCCGGCGGCGGCGTGGACACGGTCTCGACCTGGATCAGCGGCTATGTGCTGCCGGACCATGTCGAGAACCTGACGCTGACCGGCACCGGCTGGAGCAGCGGCACCGGCAATGCCCTGGCCAACCGGCTGATCGGCAACGACAGCCCGAACGTGCTGAACGGAAAGGGCGGCAACGATCTGCTGACCGGCGGCGGCGGCAACGACACCTTCGTCATCGCCCGGGGCGAGGGCAACGACACCATCACCGACTTCCGGGCGGGCAACGGGCTGGGCGACGTGCTGCGGCTGGACGGCTTCGCCTTCGCGAACTTCGCCGCGGTCAAGGCGGCGGCGCGGCAGTCGGGCGGCGACACGGTGATCGATCTCGGCGGCGGCCAGAGCGTGACGCTGAAGGGCGTCGCCCTCTCCAGCCTAGCGGCCGACGACATCGCCCTGGTCAACAGCACCGCCACCGCGCCGTCACCGGCCCCGGCGCCCGAGCCTTCGCTCAACCCGCCGTCGCCGCTGCCCTCCGCCACCACGACCTCGGCCGCCAGCGCCGCCTATACCCGCACCGTCTGGGGCAGCGCGAAAGCGGAGACCCTGATCGGCACGGACGGCCACGACCAGCTCGTCTCGGCCGGCGGCGGGGACACGCTGAAGGGCGGCAAGGGGGATGACACCTATGTCGTCTACACCGCCACGGACAAGGTGGTGGAACTGGCCGGCCAGGGCATCGACACCGTCACCACCTGGCTCTCCGAATACACCCTGCCCGAGCATGTCGAGAACTTCGTCGCCACGGGAACCTCCTGGACCCAGGCGACCGGCAATGGCCTGGCCAACCGGCTGACCGGCAATGACAGCCCGAACGTGCTGAACGGCAAGGGCGGCAACGACATGCTGACCGGCGGCGGCGGCAACGACACCTTCATCCTGGCCCGGGGCGAGGGGCATGACATCGTCACGGACTTCGCCAGCGGCGACAGGATCTCGCTCCAGGGCTTCGGCTTCTCCGACCTGGGGGCGGTGAAGGCGACGGGCCGCCAGGTGGGCAACGACGCCGTCTTCGACTTCGGCCAGGGCGACGGGCTGACGCTGCGCGGCGTGCAGCTGGAGGCGCTGAAGGCGGCGGATTTCGGCTTCAGCGCGAGCGCCGCCGCCGAAGCCCCCGCACCCGCGCCCGCACCTACGCCCGCACCGGCCCCCTCCACCGGCTCCTCCGCCCCGGCGGCCGGAACCGCCTCGCTGCCGCTCAGCGCGGAGCCGGCGAAGTGGTTCTACGGCACGGCCAGGGCCGAGAGCTGGACCGGCACCGCGGGCGCCGACGGCTACAAGTCGCTGGGCGGGGGCGACACCATGCGGGGCGGGGCGGGCGACGACACCTATGTCGTCTACAGCGCCACGGACAAGGTGGTGGAACTGGCCGGCCAGGGCACCGACACGGTCACCACCTGGATCGACGCCTACACCCTGCCGGACCATGTCGAGAACCTGATCTTCACCGGCACCTCCTGGTCGAAGGGCACCGGCAACGCGCTCGACAATCGCATCATCGGCAATGCCGGCAGCAACGTGCTGGACGGGCGCGGCGGCAATGACGTGCTGACCGGCGGGGCCGGCCGCGACACCTTCATCGTCAACAAGGGCATGGGCCATGATGTCATCACCGACTTCCAGGCGGGCGTGGACCAGCTGCAGCTGAAGGGCTTCGGCGCGGAGGCGACGGTCAGCCAGGCCGGGCAGCTCCTCACCATCCAGGATGCCGGCGGCTGGACCAGCCACGTCACCCTGCTCGGCGGCGTGACGCTGGGCCACGGCGACTACGTCTTCGCGTGAGGCGGGGAGGCGCCGCCGCCTCCCTTGCTCCTTCCCTGGACCTTCCCACCGGCGCGGCATAACGTCGCGGAACAAGAACGAATCCAGGGAGGGTCCGATGATGATGTCTCGCAGGGGCGTGGCGCTGGCCGCCGCGCTCTGTCTGTCGGTGGGGATCGCCGCGCCGCGCGCGGCGGCGGCGCAGGAGGCCCGGGGTGGCGAGGCCGTGGTGGCCCGCGCCGTCGATGCGCTGACCGAGGCCATGCTCAAGGTGGACCGCGCCCGGCTTGCCGCCCTGACGGCCGAGAAGCTGAGCTACGGCCATTCCGCCGGTCGCATCGAGAACAAGGAGCAGTTCATCGCCTATCTCGAATCCAAGGCGAGCGCCTTCACCCGGATCGAGCTGAGCGAGCAGACCATCGACCTCGCCGGTCCGAACGCCATCGTGCGGCACCTGATGGTGGGCGAGACCGTCTCGCCGGCCGGCCAGACGACGCCGGTGCGGATCGGCGTGATGCAGGTCTGGCAGAAGGACGGGAACGACTGGCGGCTGCTGGCGCGCCAGGCCTTCCGCCTCTGAGGCCGCCCGCCTCTGAGTCTACGGGGGGAGGGGACGGGTCCCGCCCCCTCCCGCCTCAGCCCCGCCTCTGGCCGATCAGCCGGGCGATCACCATCAGCACGATGCCGAGCGTGATCACGCCCGAGGTCGCCGGGTCCTCGCGGATGACATCCATCACCGTCTGCGGGATCCAGAGCAGCACGTCCCACCCCAGCATCCGGGCCGCCAGGCCGAGCGCCACGAGCAGACTGCCGATGAACCAGAGCCGTGCCGCCATGCCGCCTCCCCAGGGCGGGCGGCGTCATGCCGCCCGGCCGGGGGTCTAGCACAGCCGCCCCGGCCGTGCTCAGCCCTGCGTCAGCGTGCCATCCACCCGCCGACAGAGGCCGAGCGGATTGCCTTCCCGCAGCGACGGCGGCAGCAGCGCCGCCGGCAGGTTCTGGTAGCAGACCGGGCGCAGGAAGCGCTGGATGGCCAGGGTGCCGACCGAGGTCGAGCGCCCGTCCGAGGTGGAGGGGTAGGGCCCGCCATGCACCATGGCATGGCTGACCTCGACCCCGGTCGGGTAGCCGTTCACCAGGATGCGGCCGACCCGGCGCTCCAGCACCGGCAGCAGTGACCGTGCCGTCTCCAGATCTCCCTCGTCCATCTGCAGCGTGGCGGTAAGCTGACCTTCCAGCCGCTCCGTCAGGGCCAGCACCTGCGCCATGTCGGTGCAGCGGATGACCAGCGAGGCGGAGCCGAACACCTCCTCCGACAGCGCCGGATCGGCGATGAAGTGCTCCGCCGTGGTCTCGAACAGCGCCGCCTGGCCCTGCATCTCGTTGCCGGCCTGGCCCTCGGCCAGCTTCCGGACGCGGTTGTTGCCGGCCAGGTGCCCGACGCCCTCGCGATAGGCCTTCAGGATGCCCGGCGTCAGCATGGTCTGCGCCGCGGCGCCGGAAAGCGCCCCGGCCGCGGTGGCGGTGAAGCGGTCGAGGTCGGGCCCGTCCAGGCCCAGGATCAGGCCGGGATTGGTGCAGAACTGCCCGGCGCCCATGGTGAGCGAGCCGATGAAGTCGCGGCCGATGGCCTCGGCCCGCGCCTTCAGCGCCTCCGGCAGCAGGTAGACCGGGTTGATGCTGCTCATCTCGGCATAGACGGGGATCGGCTCGGGCCGGGCGGCGGCGGTCTGCATCAGCGCCGTGCCGCCGGCGCGCGAGCCGGTGAAGCCCACCGCCTTGATGCGCGGATCGGCGACCAGGCCCTGCCCGACCACGGCGCCGGAGCCGAAGAGCAGGGAGAAGACGCCTTCCGGCAGGCCACAGGCCCGCACCGCCGCCTGGATGGCGCGGCCGACCAGCTCCGAGGTGCCGGGATGCGCCGAATGCGCCTTCACCACCACCGGGCAGCCGGCGGCCAGCGCCGAGGCGGTGTCGCCGCCGGCGACCGAGAAGGCCAGCGGGAAGTTGGAGGCCCCGAAGACGGCGACCGGGCCGAGCGGGATCATCCGCAGCCGCAGGTCCGGGCGGGGCAGCGGCTTGCGGTCGGGCAGGGCGGGGTCGATGCGCGCCTGCTGCCAGCCGCCATCGCGGATCTCGGCGGCGAAGAGGCGGAGCTGGCCGACCGTGCGGCCGCGCTCGCCCTCCAGCCGGGCACGCGGCAGGCCGCTCTCGGCCGTGGCGCGGACGATCAGCTCGTCGCCGATGTCGAGGATGGCCTGGGCGGCCGCCTCCAGGAAGGCGGCGCGCGCCTCGGGGGCGGTCTCGCGGTAGCTGTCGAAGGCGGTCCAGGCCAGGGCGCAGGCGCGCTCCACATCCGCCGCCGTGCCGCCGCCGAAGGCGGGCTCCATGGGCTGGCCGGTGGCCGCCTCGACGGCGCGCACGGGCCTGTCGGTGCCGCGCAGGGCCGTGGCGCCGATCAGCATCTCGCCGGTGATGGGCATGGACATCTCCCCCTTGGGCCGCCGTGTTGTACGATGACCATACGCATGGGCGAGAATGGCCGGGAAATCAAGTGCGGTCCGCCGCCGCCGCCGCCCGGTGGCCGGGCGGCGGCGATCCGCTCAGCCCAGCCGCGCCGCCAGGGCTTCCGTCACCTGCCGGGCGAAGGCCGCGGGGTCGCGCGGGGTGTCGCCATCCTGCAGCCGCGCCAGGTCCAGCAGCAGCCCGGCCTCCTCCCGCAGCTCGGCGCCGGCCGCCGCGCGCTCCGCCAGGCGGCGGATCAGCGGGTGGCGTGGGTTCAGCTCCAGCACCGACATCTCGACGCCAAGGCCCCGCCCGGCGCGGCGCAGCAGCCGCTGCAGCGAGAGGTCCGGCGCGCCGGGCATGGCGGCGAGCGCCACGGCGCTGTCCACCAGGCGCTCGGTGGCGCGCACCTCCGTCACCTCGCCCTCCAGCGCCGCCTTGAGGCTCGGCAGCAGGCCTGCGAGATCGGCCGGGGGCTCGGCCGGCGCGCCCTCGGGGGCGAACCGCGCCAGGTCGGCGCTCTCCTGCGTCACGCTGCGCAGCGGCCTGTCCTCGAAGCGCTCCAGCCGCTCGGGCCAGAAGTTGTCGATCTGGTCGGAGAGCAGCAGCACCTCCAGCCCGCGCGCGCGGAAGCCCTCCAGCTGCGGCGAGGCGGCGAGTGCCGCCGGGTCCTCGCCCACGAGGTAGTAGATGGCCTCCTGCTCCGGCTTCATCCGCGCGACGTAATCGGCGAGCGAGGTCCAGCCCTCCTGGCCGGTGGAGCGGAAGCGCAGCAGCGGCGCGACATCCTTGCGGTGCTCGGCATCCTCCCAGGCGCCTTCCTTCAGCACCGGGCCGAAATTCTCCCAGAACCGCGCATAGTCCTCCGCCTCCTTCGCGCGGCTCCGCAGCTCGGAGAGCACGCGGCCGGTCACCGCCTTGCGGATGCGGCCCAGCACCGGCGTCGCCTGCAGCATCTCGCGGCTGACGTTGAGCGGCAGGTCCTCGGTGTCCACCACGCCCTGGACGAAGCGCAGCCAGGGCGGCAGCAGCCCGGCCTGGTCGGTGATGAACATCCGCCGGACATGCAGCCGCACCCGGCTCTCGCGCTCCCCCTCCACCGCCTGGAAGGGCTTCATGCCGGGGATGAAGAGCAGGGCGCTGAACTCCAGCGTCCCCTCGGCACGCCAGTGCAGCGTCACCCAGGGCTCGTCGAAGACATGGCCGAGATGGCGGTAGAACTCGGTGTAGCTCTCCGCGCTGACCTCCGACTTCGGCTTGCGCCACAGCGCCGTGCCCTCGTTGGCCGGCTCCTCCTTGCCGTCCTGCAGCAGGACGATCGGCACGGTGATGTGGTCGGCCCATTTGCGGATGATGGTGCGCAGCCGCAGCGGCTCCAGGAACTCGGCGGCATCGGCCTTCATGTGCAGCACGATGTCGGTGCCGGCCTCGGCGCGGCCCGCGGGCGCCAGGGTGAACTGGCCGCGCCCCTCCGAGGCCCAGAGCCAGGCCTCCTCGCTGCCCGCCGCGCGCGAGGTCACCTCGACCCGATCGGCCACCATGAAGGCGGAATAGAAGCCGACGCCGAACTGGCCGATGAGGTTCGGCCGGTCGGCGGTCTGGCTCTCGGCCAGGGCCTTGGCGAAGGCCAGGGTGCCGGAGCGGGCGATGGTGCCGAGGTTCTGCGCCAGCTCCGCCTTGCTCATGCCGATGCCCGGATCGGAGAGGGTGAGGGTGCGCGCGGCCTTGTCCGGCACGATGCGGATCCGCGCCTCCCCCGGCAGGCCGAGCTCCAGCCGGGTCAGCGCCTCGAAGCGGCGCTTGTCGATGGCGTCGGCCGCGTTGGCCACAAGCTCGCGCAGGAAGATCTCGCGCTCCGAGTAGAGGGCGTGGACGACCAGATCCAGCAGCCGCCCCACCTCGGCATTGAACTCATGCCGCTCCACCGTCTCGCTCACAGGCCTCTCCTTGGATGGATGCTTTGTCGCGAGGCGCGATATGCGCGGGGCGGGCGCCGGTTTCAACGGCGCTTGCGGCACCGCGGCAGAGCCGCCAAGCTCGCGCCCGCGGCGCCGGCCGCCGCGACGTTCGAGGAAGGAAAAAGACCGGATGACCGAGTTCCGCCGCCGCCATCTGCTGGCGGGGGGCGCCGCCCTGCTGGCGCCCCTGCCGATCGCCCGCGCGCAGCAGGCCGCGCCGGTCCGCATCGGGGTGCTGGCCGACTTCTCCGGCCCCTATCGCGACACCTCCGGCCCCACCGCCCTCGCCTGCGCCCGCCAGGCGGCCGAGGATCTGGGCCTGGCCGCGCGCGGCATCACGGTGGAGTTCGTGCAGGGCGACCACCAGAACAAGCCCGACGTCGCCCTCGCCCTGGCCCGCCGCTGGATCGACCAGGACGGCGTCGACATGATCTGCGAGGTCAACAACTCGGCCATCGCCCTGGCCGTGGCCGGGCTGGTGCAGGAGAAGAACAAGGTCCAGGTGAACACCGGCGCCCTCTCCGCCGCGCTGACCGGCGAGCGCTGCTCGCCCAACACCGTGCACTGGACGGCCGACACCTACATGCTGGCCAAGACGGTGGGCAGCGCCACGGTGCGCAACGGCGGCGACAGCTGGTTCTTCATCACCGCCGACTACGCCTTCGGCCACCAGATGGAGAAGGATCTGACCCGCTTCATCCAGGCCGCGGGCGGCAAGGTGGCGGGCTCGGCGCGCTTCCCCTTCCCGGGCACCACCGACTTCGCCTCCTTCATCCTGCAGGCGGCGGCCAGCCGGGCCAAGGTGGTGGGGCTGCTGATGGCCGGCGCCGACATGGTGAACTGCATCAAGCAGGTGCAGGAGTTCGGTCTGTCGCGGCGCGGGGTGAAGGTGGCCGGCACGCCGATGTTCGTCACCGATATCCACGCGCTCGGCCTGGAGACGGCGCAGGGTCTGCTGCTGGCCGAGGCCTTCTACTGGGACCTGAACGACCGCACCCGCGCCTTCCTGAACCGGGTCAAGCCCAAGGTGCCGAACAACTGGCCGAACCAGGAACAGGCCGGCACCTATTCCGGCGTGCTGCATTACCTTAAGGCGGTGGCCGACCTCGGCCTGCCGGCGGCGAAGGCGAGCGGCGCCGAGGTGGTGCGGCGGATGCAGGCCATGCCGACCGACGACGACTGCTTCGGCCCCGGCACGCTGCGCGCCGATGGCCGCAAGATCCACCCCTCCTACCTGTTCGAGGTCAAGGCGCCGGGCGAGAGCCGGGGTGCCTGGGACTACTACAACCTGCGCGGCACGCTGGCGGCGGAGGAAGCCTTCCGGCCGCTGAAGGAGGGCGGCTGCCCGCTGGTCTGAGGCCGCGCGCGGGGTCGCCCTCTACCGCAGCACCTGCGCGACCCTCTCCGCCTCCTTCTCCGGCATCTGCGCCGCGAGGGTGCCGATCAGACGGAGCAGCTCGGCCTGCTCCGGCCCGTTCCCCCGGGCCAGGAAGGTCGCCACCGGGATCTCGGAGACGGCCCCGCCGGAGGGAGCGTTAGGCTCGTGCCGCACGAGCGCGCCCCGGTCCGGGTCCTGCACGAGGTACCAGGAATCGCCATTGGAGCTGCCATGGATCAACCGCTCGGCCTTGGGCATCGGGACGCCTCCTTGTTTCCAGGAGGATGAACGTCTCGGCCGGCTTTTCGTCGCCGTCCTGTCCCGCGCTTTGGCCAATCGCTCCGCGGAGAACCCGCAAGTCCGGGATGAGCGCATGACGCCCCATGGCGGGACGGTGCCGCTGAGAGCCTGAGTTACGGCTCGGATCGGAGGAGGGAGGATGGTGCCCAGAGCCGGAATCGAACCAGCGACACTGCGATTTTCAGTCGCATGCTCTACCAACTGAGCTATCTGGGCCCATGGCCGGGGCGCCGTATCGGCCGCCCCCGGTAGAGGAGGCGCTGATTAAACCAAGGGTCAGGGCTTGTCCAGAGGCCGGGCCGGCGCCCTTGGAAAAAGCCCAGCGGAAAAAACCCAGCGGAAAAAACCCAGCGGAAAAATCTCAGCCCGGATCCTGCCGCCCGCCCAGCGGCACGATCTCGACCATGGCGGTGCCCTGCTCGCGCATGCCGAGCTGGGTGGCGACGCGCGGGCTGACATCGAGCACCCGGCCGCGCTTGAACGGCCCGCGATCCTCGATGGTGACGACGGCGGTGCGCCCGTTCTCCAGGTTGCGGACCCGCGCCCGGGTGCCGAGCGGCAGGGTGCGGCTGGCGGCCGAGGCGGAATTGCGATGGAAGCGCTTACCATTCGCCATCCGCTTGCCGTGGAAGCGCTCGGCGTAGAAGGAGGCGTGGCCGCGCTGTGGCTTGGCCTGCGGGCCCGCCACGCCGCGCTGCGCCGTCGTCTCGCGCCGCTCCCGCGCCCCGGCGGGCTCCGGCGGCAGGGCAAAGGCGAGGCCCAGCCCCAGGCAGGCTGCAAGCATGGTGAAACGTCGCATCCTATCCTCCTGTTCCGGCGAGCTTCCTAGAAATCCTTACGCTTGGCCCGTGGAATGGTTGCCCCGGGCCACCTACCGCTCCCCGTCCTCCTCCACCTCGGCGGGGGGGCCGGGAATGGCGTAATCGCCGTTCAGCCAGCGGCCGAGGTCGATCTGCTTGCAGCGGGTCGAGCAGAAGGGGCGGGTGTCCGGCTGCGGGGGCTTGCCGCAGACCGGGCAGCCGGCCTTGCGGGCGGGGCGGCGGGTTTCATCCGGCATGGACGTGCTCCTGTCCGGGGGGGCAGAGCGGGTCGGGCCGCAGGTGCAGCGGCCCGGCCGCGCGGTGGAACTCCTCCAGCGCGCCGGGCCAGTCGCGCAGGGCGGCCAGCACGGCGGGGGAGGCGGTCAGGGTCAGCGGGGCGCCGGGGCGGGCGGCGGCGTCCCGCAGGCCGCGCCGCAACGCCAGGAGGCCACGGCTGAGGGGCGAGGGCGGCAGGCCCACCACCTCGTGCCAGGGCCGGTGGGTGCGGCGGCGCTGCAACTCGATCAGGCCCAGCCCGGTCAGGCCGATCAGCCGCAGGTCGGGGTCGGGCGCGGCGGCCTCGGCCATGGCGGGCAGCAAGGCCTTGCGGCGCGCCACCGCGAGCCCCGCCATGTCGATCAGGATGGCGCCGGCGAGGTGCCGCAGCCGGATCTGCCGCGCCGCCTCGGCCAGCGCGGCGGTGTTCAGCGCCCGGTGCGCGGCGGCGTCGCGCCGGCCCGCCGCGCTGCCCGCGTCGATGTCGATGGCGACGAGGGCCGGTGTCGGATGGATCGTCAGCCGCCCGCCGCCCTCCAGTGGAACCTCGGGCGAGGCCAGCAGGTCGAACGCCGTCTCCAGCGCGTCGTCGAAGGCCGGAGCGGTGGAGAAGGCCACGCGCTCCGGCCCCAGCGCCGCGCGCAGCCGGGCGGCGCTGGCGGCGTCATCGGTGCACAGCAGGGCCGTGGGATGCGCGGCGGCGAGGCGCAGCGGCGCGTCCGGACCGCGCTCCAGCAAGCGCGGCGGGCCTTCGGGCGCGCCGTCCCCCGGCCGCAGCGCCAGGCGCGGCCCCTTGCCGCCCTGCGCCGCGCGGGTGACGGCGACGCGCAGCCACTCGCCCTCGCCGCGGCCCTTGGCGCCCGCGGAATCGGGCAGGAACCCGGTCTCGCCCCCGGCCATGGCCAGGAAGGCCCCGGCCATGGCCGGGGCGCGGGCGGCGAGGCGGGCGATGTGCAGATCGCCGATGCCCTCCGGCCGGCCCGGCCGCTCGATGAAGGCGGCCTCCAGCCGGCCATCGGCCAGGAGGGCGGTCCGCTGCTCGCCGGGCGAGGCGGAGACCAGGATCAGGGGCGCAGCCACCCGATGCCCCGCAGCAACTGCGCGGTCTCGTGCAGCGGCAGGCCGACGACGTTGGAATGGCTGCCCGACAGGAAGCGGACGAAGGCCTCCGCCGATTCCTGGATGGTGTAGCCGCCCGCCTTGCCGCGCCATTCCCCGCCGGCGAGGTAGGCCTCGACCTGCTGCGGCGTCAGGCGCTGGAAGGTGACCGTGGTCTCCACCAGCCGGGTCAGCACGCGGCCCTCCGGCAGGGCGAGGGCGACGCCGGTGTGCACGCGGTGGCGGCGGCCGGAGAGCAGGGCCAGGCAGTCCCGCGCCTCGGCCTCGGTCTCGGCCTTGGGCAGGATGCGGCGGCCGACCCCCACCACCGTATCGGCGGCGAGCACGAGATGCCCGGGCCAGCGGGCGCGCGCGGCCTCGGCCTTCTGGCGCGAGAGGCGGCCGGCGAGCTGGCGTGGCAGTTCGTCCCGCGCCGGCGTCTCGTCGATCCCGGGTGCCCAGATCGCCGCGGGGGTGATGCCGATCCGCGCCAGCAGGTCGCGGCGGCGCGGGCTGGCGCTGGCCAGCAGCAGCGGCGGGCGGGCGGGCCCGGAAGGGGGAGGGGGCAGGGCGCCCTCGCGGGTCGCTTCCAGGGCCGGCGGGCCCGCCACGGACATTACTTGAACCGGAAGGTGATACGGCCCTTGGTCAGGTCGTAGGGCGTCATCTCCACGTTCACGCGGTCCCCGGCCAGGACGCGGATGCGGTTCTTGCGCATCTTGCCGCTGGTATGGGCCAGGACCATGTGCTCGTTGTCGAGCTTCACGCGGAACATCGCGTTGGGAAGGAGCTCGACGACCTGGCCGCTGAACTCGATCATATCTTCTTTTGACATCAGGCCTCTTTCGGCATGGTTTCGGCTTGGGGGCGCACGGGAATGCGCCAGCGGCGCGGACCATGATGGCCCCTGCCCTGGCGGTCAAGAATGGCCGGGGCGGCGCGAGGCCGCGCCCGCCCTCCGGTCGGAGGCAGAAATGGCGTCAGGCGGCCGATTCTTCAACCATCGGAGCGCGCGGCTCACCCGGGCCCGTCACGTGGGCTCGCCGCCGCGCTGGCCCAGCCGGAGGGCCAGGCTGCGGGCATGGGCGGTCAGGCCCTCCGCCTCGGCCAGGGCGATGGCGGCGGGGCCGACCGCCTCCAGGCCCCGCGCCTCGGCGCTGATCCAGGTGGTGCGCTTGAGGAAGTCGAAGACCGACAGGCCGGAGGCGAAGCGCGCCGTGCGGCCGGTCGGCAGCACATGGTTCGGCCCGGCGACGTAGTCGCCCAGCGCCTCCGGGCAATGCGGGCCCAGGAAGGCGGCGCCGGCATGGCGGATGCGGGCGAAGAGCGCCTCGGGCTCGGCCACCATCACCTCGAGGTGCTCGGGCGCCAGCCGGTCCACCAGCGCCGCGCCCTCCTCCCAGTCGCGCACCACCAGGATGGCGCCGTGGCGGCGCCAGCTCTCGGCAGCGATGGCGGCGCGCGGCAGGCTGGCCAGCTGCTCCCGCACCGCCTGCTCGACGGCATGCGCCATCTGCCCGCTGGTGGTGATCAGGATGGCCTGGGCGCTTTCGTCGTGCTCGGCCTGGGCCAGCAGGTCGATGGCGATCAGCGCCGGGTCCTGCGAGGCATCGGCCAGCACCACCACCTCGGACGGGCCGGCGATCGAATCGATGCCGACCCGGCCGAAGACCTGCCGCTTGGCCTCGGCCACATAGGCATTGCCCGGCCCGGCGACGCGGTCCACCGGCGCGATGCTCTCGGTGCCCCAGGCCAGGGCGGCGATGGCCTGGGCGCCGCCGACGCGCCAGATCTCGGTGACGCCGGCCCGTTGCGCGGCGGCCAGCACCAGCGGGTTCAGCGCCCCGTCCGGCGTCGGCACGCAGATGGCGACGCGCGGCACCCCGGCGACGCGCGCCGGGATGGCGTTCATCAGCACCGAGGAGGGATAGGCCGCCTTGCCGCCCGGCACGTAGAGACCGACGGCATCGACCGCGCTCCAGCGCAGGCCGAGGGTCAGGCCCAGCGGATCGTCCATCTCGAGGTCGCGCGGCAGCTGCGCCTGGTGGAAGCGCTCGATGCGGGTGGCGGCGAGGTCCAGCGCGTCCAGCAGCTCGGGTGCGCAGGCGGCGGCGGCGGCCGCGATCTCGGCCTCGCCGACGCGCAGCGCCGCGGCATCGCGCGGGGTCCAGCGGTCGAAGCGGGTGGTCAGGTCGAGCAGGGCGGCGTCGCCGCGCGCGCGGATCTCGCCGATGATGCTGGCGACGGCGGCGTCGACCCGGGCGGTGGTGTCGCGCGCCTGGTCGAGCAGGGCGCGAAAGCCGGCCTCGAAGCCGGGCTCGGCGGTGGAGAGGCGGATCATGCGGCGACCTCGGCCAGGGCGGCGCGGAAGCGGGCGAGCCAGACGCCGATCGCCTCGGGCTGGGTCTTCAGCGCGGTGCGGTTGACGATCAGGCGGGAGGTGACCTGGGCGATGACGTCGGTCTCCACCAGCCCGTTGGCCTTCAGCGTCGAGCCGGTCTGCACCAGGTCGACGATGGCGCGGGAGAGGCCGAGCGAGGGGGCCAGCTCCATGGCGCCGTTCAGGTGCACCACCTCGGCCTGGATGCCGTGCGCGGCGAAATGGCGGCGGGCGATGTTGGGGTACTTGGTGGCGACGGCGAGGCGGGATTCGCGGGTCAGGCCGCCGGCGCCCGCCATCTCCTCCGGCTCGGCCACGCTGACGCGGCAGCGGCCGATGCCGAGATCGAGCGGCGCGTAGATCTCCGGATAGTCATGCTCCATCAGCACGTCCGCCCCGCAGATGCCGATCTGGGCGGCGCCGAAGGCGACGAAGGTGGCGACGTCGAAGGAGCGGACGCGCACCACGTCGAGCGCCGGGTCGTTGGTCTCGAAGCGCAGGCGGCGGCTGGACTCGTGGTGGAAATCCTCAGCCGGCACGATGCCGGCGCGGACCAGCAGCGGCCCGACCTCCTTCAGGATGCGCCCCTTGGGCAGGGCCAGCACCAGCGGCTGGGCGGCATTCCCGGCGACCGGGGTGAGGGGCGAGATCGGCAGGTCCATGACGGGTTGTATCACCGCTTCCGAGACGGAGCCATGTCAGCCGGGCAGACGTTCTATGTCCGCGCCGACCCCGGCGAGCTTGCGCTCGATCCGCTCATAGCCGCGGTCGAGGTGGTAGACGCGGTTGACCACCGTGTCGCCCTGCGCCGCCAGCCCGGCGATGATCAGCGAGACGGAGGCGCGCAGGTCGGTCGCCATCACCGGCGCCCCGGTCAGGCGGGAGACGCCGCGCACGATGGCCGAGGAGCCGTGCGCGTTGATCCGCGCGCCCATCCGCGTCAGCTCCGGCACATGCATGAAGCGGTTCTCGAAGATCGTCTCGGTGATCATCGAGGCCCCCTCGGCCACCGCCATCAGCGCCATGAACTGGGCCTGCATGTCGGTGGCGAAGCCGGGGAAGGGCTCGGTCACGGCATCGACGCCGCGCAGCCCGTCCACCCGCTGCACGCGGAGCCCGGTCTCCTCCTGGATCAGCTCCACCCCGGCCTCGCGCAGATTGGCCGAGACGGCACCGAAGATCTCGAGTCGCACCCCCTCCAGCAGCACCTCGCCCCCGGTGATGGCGGCGGCGCAGGCGAAGGTGCCGGCCTCGATGCGGTCGGGCAGGATCGGATGGGTGGCGCCGCCGAGGCTCTCCACCCCCTCGATCACCAGCCGGTCGGTGCCGATGCCGTCGATCCGCGCGCCCATGGCGGTCAGGCAGCGGGCGAGGTCGCAGATCTCGGGCTCGCGCGCCGCGTTGACCAGCGTGGTGGTGCCGCGCGCCAGCGTCGCGGCCATCAGCAGGTTCTCGGTCGCGCCGACCGAGACCTGCGGGAAGAGGATGCGGGCGCCGCGCAGCCCCCCCTCGGGCGCGCGGGCGTCGATATAGCCGCCCTCGAGGTCGATGCTGGCGCCCATGGCCTCCAGCCCCTTGAGGTGCAGGTCCACCGGCCGGGTGCCGATCGAGCAGCCGCCGGGCAGCGACACCCGCGCCTGGCCGTAGCGGGCGAGCAGCGGGCCGAGCACCAGGATCGAGGCGCGCATCTTGCGGACCAGGTCGTAGGGCGCCTCGAACTGCGTGGCGGCGCCCTCCAGCAGCAGGCGGCGGCCGGCGGTGTCGTGCTCGACGCGCGGCCCGTGCTGGGCGAGCAGCTGGCGCATGGTGGTGACATCGGCCAGCGCCGGCGCGTTGGTCAGCACCAGCGGCTGATCGGTCAGCAGCGCCGCCGCCATCAGCGGCAGGGCGGCGTTCTTGGCGCCGCCGATGGCGAGGCTGCCCCTGAGGGTGCGGCCGCCGCGGATGCGGATGCGGTCCATGCGCCTTACTCCCTTACTTCCTTGCGCCGCTCAGAGGCGCGGCAGCGCGACGCCGCGCTGGCCCATGTACTTGCCGCGGCGGTCGGCATAGGACACCTCCGGCGCCCCGGCCCCCTGCAGGAAGAGGAACTGGCAGATCCCCTCATTGGCGTAGATGCGGGCCGGCAGCGGGGTGGTGTTGGAGATCTCGATCGTCACCTGCCCCTCCCATTCGGGCTCCAGCGGCGTGACGTTCACGATCAGGCCGCAGCGGGCATAGGTGGACTTGCCGAGGCAGATCACCAGCACGTCGCGCGGGATGCGGAAATACTCGACCGTATGCGCCAGCGCGAAGGAGTTGGGCGGGATGATGCAGGTCGGGCCGCGGCGGGTGACGAAGCTGTCCTCGGCGAACTTCTTCGGGTCCACCAGGGCGTTGTCGACGTTGGTGAAGACCTTGAACTCGTCGGCCAGACGCGCGTCGTAGCCATAGGAGGAGAGGCCGAAGGAGATCACCCCCTCGCGCCGCTGGTTCTCGACGAAGGGCTCGATCATGCCGTGCCCCGTCGCCATGCGGCGGATCCAGCTGTCGGGCATGATGGGCATGGCGGCGGCGTCCTGGCACAAGGGCGGGCGGCAACGGGGGCGGGCGGCAAAGGCGGGCCGGGATAGCGCAGCGGGCTGGCCTCGGCAACCGAGGGCCGCCGCGTCAGTCCTGCGGCTTGGGCGGGGCCGGCTCGGCGGGGGGCGGGGGGTCGGCGCGGCCGCGGCTCTGCGCCTTACGGCGGCGGAGGTTCTCGCGCAGCGCGGCGGCCAGGCGGGCCTCGCGCTCGGCCCGTGCCTGCTCGGCGGGAGAAGGCGGCTTGCCGGGGGACTCGGTCATCGTCGGGTGCGGGGAAAACGGCCGGGGAAGGGGCGGCTGGTGCTGCTGGACAGGATTGAACTGTCGACCTCTCCCTTACCAAGGGAGTGCTCTACCACTGAGCTACAGCAGCGGGCGCCGGGAAAGCGAGGCGGTTCCTAGGAGGATGCGCGGCCCCGCGCAAGCCCCTTTGTGCCGCGCGGCGGCGGAATCCCGCGCCGCGCGGCCGGCCCGTCTCAGCGCATCGGCCAGGCGTAGAGCAGGCCGCCCTCGGTCCAGAGGGCGTTCATGCCCCGCTCCAGCCCGAGCGGCGTCTTCGGGCCGATGTTGCGGTCGTAGATCTCGCCGTAGTTGCCGACCTTGCGGATGGCGTCATAGGCCCAGTTCTGCGGCAGCTTCAGGTTCTGCCCGGTGTCGGGGGTGACGCCCAGCAGGCGGCGCACCTCGGGATTGCTGCTCTCGGCCCGCATCTTCTCCGCGTTGGTGCTGTTCACGCCCAGCTCCTCCGCCTGCACCACCGCCATGGTGACCCAGCGGATGACGTCGAACCATTCCGGGTCGTCGCGGCGGACCACGGGGCCATAGGGTTCCTTGGAGATCCGCTCGGGCAGGATGACGTAGTCGCCCGGGTTGGGGGCGGTGGAGCGGGCGGAGGCGAGCTGCGTCGCATCGGTGCCGATGGCGTCGCAGCGGCCGGAGAAGAAGGCCTGGGCCGCGACGTCGATGCGGTCGAACAGCACCGGCTGGATCTGCACCCCGGCGGTGCGCGCCCAGTCGGCCGTGACCACCTCGTTCGTGGTGCCCTGCAGCAGGCAGACGGTGGCGCCGCCGAGTTCCGCGATGCCGCCGAGGTTGGCCGCCTTCCTCACCATGAAGCCGTGGCCGTCATAGAGGTAGGGATGCACCATCCGCAGGCCGAGGGTGGTGTCGCGCGACAGGGTCAGGGTGGTCTGGCGGATCAGCACGTCCACCTCGCCGGCCTGGGCGGCGGTGAAGCGCTGCTGCGCCGTCAGCGGCAGGAAGCGCACCTTGGCCGGATCGCCGAACAGGGCGGTGGCGACGAAGCGGCAGAGATCGGCGTCGAGCCCGCGCCAGACGCCCTGGCTGTCGGGCTGCGAGAAGCCGGCGCTGCCGACGTTCACGCCGCAGTTCAGGGTGCCGCGCGCCTTGATGGCATCGAAGGTCGCGCCGGCGCGGGCGGCCCCGGGCAGGGCGGACAGGCCGAGCAGCGCCGCGGCGGCGAGCAGGCCGGCGCGGAGGGATCGCAGGGACATCGGAAGCCTCGTTGTTTTTGTCTGGAGACGATCCTTCCGGTCCGCGGGCGAGGCGTCAATCGGGTGCATCCTGAAAAGGCCGGCGCGGCAGGGCGCCGCCGCGCCGGAGTGCCTGCCGGCTAGCCGCCGGCGTCCGGCCCGGCCCGGCGCGCCGTCACCTCCCGGCGCAGCGCCTCGTAGAGACCCAGCGCCGCGACGGCGAAGTTCGGCAGCGCGCTCTGCAGCTCCGGCGAGAGGGTGATGCCGAAGCCCGAGGCCATGATGAGGAACAGGCCCCGCCAGGTGCTGGGCTGGGCGATCTGGTTGCGGATCCATGCGCTCATGGGGAAGGCGCTCCTGCTGGAAGGGCGGAGGGTCAGAGGCTGTCGATGGTCAGGGCGTTGGCGGCGACCGTGACGGTGCCGGGGCCGGTGATCGCGGCCGGCTGCGCCAGGCTGCCATAGGCGAGGGGGTTGCCGCCCGAGAGGGCGTCGTAGAGGCAGAGATGCGTCAGGTTGAGCGTCGTCGCCACGCCGTTCACGGTGAAGCTGGCATTGAAGACGAAGCGGATGACGTCGGCGTTGCGCTGCAGCCCGGTGCCGGTGAAGGTCACGCGCTGGCGGGCATAGCCGTTGCCCACGGGCTCGCCGCTCAGGCCGGCGGCGGTGGCGCCGGTGCCGAGCGCCAGATAGACCGTCGAGGGCAGGCTGGGCGAACGGGCGCAGAGCGCGCGCGCCAGCATGTTGCGGGCATAGTCGGTCAGGGTGGGCATGGGTCTCGGTCCTTGTCGGGAGAGGGGGGACGGGAGGCCGCGCTCAGGCCGCGGCGGTCAGGGCCTGGAGCGCGGCGTCAGGCAGGCGCACCGGCCGGTGCTCGATGGCCTCGATCTCGCCATTCGCCGCCCGGTCGAGGGCGGCGGCGGCATGGCCGGCGAGCAGGCGGCCGAGGCCGCCCGGCAAGGCCGCCGTGGCGCCGGCGACGACGCCGCCGTTCAGGCAGGCGGCGAGGCCCGTGGCCGACCAGGCGAGGCCCAGCCGGAACGGCACGCCCGGCGTCATCTCGCCCAGGGCCAGGCTGGCGAGCGTGGCGCCGCCCGCCTGCGCCAGGGCGCGCAGCGCGGTGCCGCCGGCGGGGTTGAGCAGGGCGAGGCGGTTGCCATCGGTGCCGTCGTCGAGCTGCAGCAGCCCCTGATCCGCCAGGGCGTTCGTGGCCGGCAGCAGGGCGCGCAGCAGCACCGTGCCGGCGCCGCCGAGCCCGCCCTGCGGCGTCCAGGAGGGCTGGTCGGCAGCGCGCGCGGCGACGCCGGGCTGGCCGGCCGGCGGCAGGACCGGCGTGGTGGCGCGCCCGCCCGCCTCGAGCTGCGGCGCGCCCAGGCGCAGCGTCACGTCGAGCGCCACGCCCGCCTCCACCGACAGGGTGAATTCCGGCGTCACCTGCGTGGTGGCGGCGAGGGCGACGCTGTGCTGATGCACCGACCGCTGCCCGGCCAGCGCGCCGGGGCCGGGTGCCATGGCCGGCCCCGTCGTGCTGGTGAGGAAGCCGCCGCCGCCGCTGCGCTCGACGATCTGCGTGCGGGCGACGGAGGTGCCGAGATTGCCGGCGAGCAGCCGCAGGAAGCAGGAGAGCGTCCAGCCCTGCCCCTGCGCCGCCGCCACGTTGGCGGCTTCCATCGACAGCCGCACGGCGCCGGTGGCGGTGGGGGTGCCGTAGAGGCGGAGGTCCATGCAGGGCAGGCCGTCCTCGCTGCCGACATCCATCACCCCGATCCGCAGGCCGAGCGAGATGACGGTGGCCCAGAAGCTGGGCAGGCTGGCGCCGGCGCCGAGCTGGCTGCCCACCGCCGCGCCCTCCATCCGTGGGTTGCGGATGGCGTTGCCGCCCGCCGCCTCGACCAGCAGGCGCCCGGCGGGCCCCTGGAAGCGCGGCTGGTTCGCCGCGACGGACCGGAAGGCGCCGGAGGCATCCGCCGCCAGCGCGCCGCCGGCGCGCAGCGTGGCGAGCCGGCCGGCATAGCCGGGCCCGAGCAGGCGCAGCCCGCCCGGCCCGCCGAGCAGGCCCGGCATGACCATCCCCGGCGTCATCAGGGCGCCCCCGCCCCGGCCAGGTGGCAGATCCGGGTGGTGCCTCCGTCCGGGGAATAGGTCATCAGCGTGGCGACGCCGCCGGCGCGGATGCGCGTGTAGCCGTCGCTGTTGGTGGGCGCGGTGTTGCCGGTGAAGCCCGCGAGGCTCAGCGCCAGGTCCGCGCCGGTGCGGTTGATGACGCTGCAGCTGAAGCCGTCGCCGGTGTTCGCCCAGCTCAGCGACAGGGCGGCGCCGGGATTGGCGATCAGCATCCGCCCGTTATGCGCGGCATGGGTCAGCACGGTGGTCGTGGCCAGCGCCAGGGTGGTCATGCGCCGCGCGGTGAACTGGCTGTCGACATACTGCTTGGTGGCGGCCTGCAGCGCCGATGTCGGGTCGGCCGGCAGGACCACCGGGCCGGCGACCGTCAGCGTGCCGTTGCCGGCCAGCCGCAGGCGCTCCGCCACGCTGCCGCCGGAGCGCGTCTCCAGCACCAGCGCGCCCGATTCGCTGCCCGCCGCCACCGTCTCGGCGACCGCGACCAGCCGGCCGAAGACCTGCTCGCTGCCGCCGCTGTTGTTGCCGCTGGCCTCCAGCACGGCGAGGCGGTCGTTCGCCGCCGGCGTGGTGGAGAGGCGGCGCAGGCGCAGGGTCTGTGCCGCGGTCATGCCGCTGCCGCCGAAGATGAAGGACGGGTTAAGGTTTCCGCTGTCGCCGGCGAAGACGCAGTCGTTGCCGCTGACGGCGATGCTCGCCACCGTCACCGCCGCGGTGGCGGCGCCCGCCTTGTACAGCCGCAGCTGGGCGCCGGCGGAGGTGCCGCGCTGGTGCAGGTTGACGGCGCCGTCGGTATCGGCCGAGAGCCGCGTCTCGATGGCGCCGGTCGCGCTGACAGAGGCGAGCTCGACGCGCCCGGCGGCGATGCGCTGCGTGGTCTGCACCGCGCCGCGGTTGCCGAGCAGCTGCAACCGGCGCATCGCCGCCGCGCTGTCGGCGGTGAAGGTGACGGCGCCGGTGTCGCAGCCGGCGACGATCACCGGCCCGGCCGAGGCGCCGAGATGGATGGTGCTGCCGGTCACGTTGCTGGTGCCGGGAGGGCCGGTGAAGTCGCAGCCGATCAGCGAGACCTGGCCGGACAGCACCTCGGCGACGCGGCGCGCGCCGCCGGTGACATTGACGCCGATCACCTCATGCTGCTCAGAGCCGGTGGTCATCACCTGCAGCGAGCAGCCCTTGGAGGAGATGAAGCCGCCCATCCACTTGTTGCGCAGCGCGGTGCCGCGAATGCGGATGCCGATCGTCTGCGGGTCGGCCATGTCCACCCAGGCATCGGTGCCGGTGTTGATGAAGCTGCAGGAATGCACCTCGTCGCCGATGTCGAAGCCGATGTCGTGGCCGTACTCGAAGCAGTTCTCGAAGCTGGCCATGTCGCAGTCATAGGCCTGGTAGGCGATGCCGGGGCGGCGGTTCGCCGTGAAGTAGACCGCGCCGCCCGAGGTCCAGCCCGCGGTGAAGCTGCTGCCCTGCAGGTCGAGGGTGGTGGCGTCCACCGCCGTCACGGTCCAGCGGCCCCAGAGCGAGGGCGCGCCGGAGGCGCCGACCTCGGCGATGTTGACGAGGTCGCCGGTCGCCAGCCCGTGCGCCGTGGCGGTGGTCACGCGGAACAGCCCCGCCGGGCCGGCCGCGACGCCGGCGACGGGGACGCGCTGCGCCGACCAGCCGCGCGAGGCGGTGACCAGCGGGTGCCAGTTCACCTCGCTGATGCGCGAGACATCGTAGGAGCGGCCGAGGTAGAGGCCGTTGGTGCAGTCCCCGAGCACCTGCTCGACGCGCAGGCGCGCGTTGCCGTCGCTGCGGATGCCCCAGTCGAAGCCGAGGATGAGCAGCCGCGAGAGCAGCGCGTCGGCGCCGTTGCCGGCGGAGTTGCCGCTGCCGCCGTCGCCCACGGTGATCGCCGTCCCGGTGAAGGCGGCGGCGGCGGCGAAGCCCTCGCGCAGCGTCCGCGGCGCCGTCAGCCCCTCGCGCAGCACGGCGATGCCCTGCAGCCCAGCGTTGCGGCGGATGCGGATGGTCCGCGCGGGGCTGAGCAGGATCGCGTAGCCGAGGGTGGTGAAGTCGCCGTCCTGGCGCCAGCCGCCGCTGCCCGGGCGGCCCTGCAGGAAGACGCCGTCCTTCACCTCCAGCTCTGCCGCGGCCACCCGGTAGCGGCGCGGGCCGAGCAGGACGGCGCCGCCGCCCGCCGCGGCCGCGGCATCGAGCGCGGCCTGGATCGCCGCCGTGTCGTCGGTGAGGCCGTCGCCCACGGCGCCGTAGTCGCGCACATGGCGGGCGCGTTCCACCAGGATGCCCCCGCGCAGCTGCGCGATGCTGGCGCCGCGCGTCTCGGCCAGCGTGGCCGCGCCCTGCACCACGGGCGTCAGATCGGCGTCGCTGAGGGTGGCGGCGGCGGGCAGTTCGCTGATCTTCTTGTCGGACATCGGGAGATCCTTGGGGGGAGGGGCGGGAAGGGCGTGCCGGGTCAGAGCAGGAGTTCGCCGCCGCTCTCTCCGGAGATGCTCGCCCCCGTCTCGGTCAGCAGGGCGAAGGGCTCGGTGACGACGAAGCTGGCGGAGGTGTGCGTCGCCAGCGGCTCCAGCGGGTCGCGGACGCGGATGCGGTAGCCGGTGCCGGGCGCGGGGGCGGTGAAGCTGGCCGAGGCCGCGCCATTGGCGACGCTGCTGGTCACGGGCCCGGCCACCACGCCGCCGCCGGCATCGAGGATGCTGAACTCGAGCGCCGCGATCGGCCCGCCGACGCGCGCGCTGACGGCGAAGCCCCGGCCGATGTAGAGGCCGGCCGGCACCGCATCGAGCGCCACGCTGCGCGTCGCCGCATCGACCGGCGGCAGGCTGAAGGCGAGGCCGAGGGCGGAGGAGGCGGCCAGCCGCAGCGGCGCCGCCGAGGCATCCAGCACCACGCCGTTGCCGACCCGGCCGCTGCTCTGCACCGGCAGGAAGTTCAGCGAATCCGCCGCCTGCGCCACGAGGATGTGGCCGGGCAGCAGCCGGTCCGCCGCGCTGGCGAAATAGCCCTGCGCCAGGATGGCGGCGCGGGTGTCGGTGGTGACGTAGAGCCAGAGCGTGAAGCTGCCGGTGCTGCTCAGCGGCGACAATCCGCGGGGATCGAAGGGCATGCGCATCTCCTGGTGCGGGCGCGGCGACCGGCACGAAAAAAGCCCCGGCGCCGGGGGGGCGCGCGGGGCGGGAGGGACGGGGCTCGAAGACCTCGGGGGGCGGGCCGGGGCGCGGGCGGTGGGCGCAACTCGGCCGTTGATGCAGCGGAGTTAGCGGAGGGGGGGAGGGGATGTCAAGAAAATAATCCTAGATTGATGGGTACATTTTCTTTCCGGCCCGGCCCTTCCGGCGTGGACCCGCGCCGCGACCGCCACTAGCCTGGGCGCGCTCCGCAACGCCGCAGGATCACCGCCGCATGCTCCGACGCTTCCTCGCCCTGACCTTGCCCGTCCTTCTGGCCCTGGGGGCGCCAGGTCCGGTGGCGGCGCAGCAGCCGCCGGTGCTGAACGTCTACAACTGGTCCGACTACATCGATCCCTACGCGGTGGCGCGCTTCCAGCAGGAGACCGGCATCCGCATCCGCTACGATGTCTTCGACAGCCTGGAGACGCTGGAGGGCAAGCTCTCCGCGGGGCGCTCGGGCTACGACATCATCGTGCCGACGAGCGAGCCGACCTTCGCCCGGCTGGTGCGCGCCGGCGCGCTGCTGCCGCTCGACCGCGACCGGATCCCGAACTGGGGCAACCAGGATCCCCTCCTGCTGCGCCAGGTGGAGGCGAGCGACCCGGGCAACCGCCATGGCGCCATCTACCTCTATGGCACGGTGGGCCTCGGCATCCGGCTCGACCGCGTGCGCGAGCTCCTGCCCGGCGCGCCGCTCGACAGCCTGGACCTGCTGATGAAGCCGGAGAACGCGCAGCGCCTCGCCCGCTGCGGCATCGCGGTGATGGACAGCGCGACGGATGTCTTCCCCTCGGTGCTGCGCTGGCTGGGCCGCGACCCGAACGCCACCGACGCCGCCTCGCAGCGCGCCGCCGAGGAGGCGCTGCTGGCGATCCGCCCCTATGTCCGCGCCATCACCGCCAGCGGCAACATCATGGACGCACTGGCCACCGGCGAGTACTGCGTCGCCCTGACCTATTCCGGCGATGTCATCCAGGCGCGGGCGCGCGCCCAGGCCGCCGGGCGCGGCGTCGAGATCGGCTACGTGCAGCCGAGGGAAGGCGCGCAGCTCTGGTTCGACATGCTGGCCATCCCGGCCGATGCGCCGAACCCCGCGGCGGCGCATGCCTTCATCGACTTCCTGCTGCGGCCCGCGGTGATGGCCGGCATCACCAACCAGGTGCGCTACCCCAACGCCGTCCCGGCGGCGACGGCGCTGGTCGATCCCGCCGTGCGGCAGGACCCGAATGTCTATCCGACGACCGAGATGCTGCAGCGGACCTTCATCGCCACCACCCTGGCGCCGGCGGTGGAGCGGGGGCGCAGCCGCAGCTGGAACCGCATCAAGGCCGGGCGCTGAGCCTTGCCGGCCATCCCGCCGCTGCTCTCGCTGCGTGGCCTGGTCAAGCGCTTCGGCGACCATCTGGCGCTAGACGGGCTCGACCTCGACGTCGCGCCCGGCGAGTTCCTGACGCTGCTCGGCGGCTCGGGCTCGGGCAAGTCCACGCTGCTGCGCGTCATCGCCGGCTTCGAGACGGCCGATGCCGGCCGGCTCGACCTCGCGGGGCAGGACCTCGCGCCGCTGCCGCCGCATGCGCGGCCGCTGAACATGATGTTCCAGTCCTACGCGCTGTTCCCGCATCTGAGCGTCGCGGCCAATATCGCCTATGGCCTGCGGCGCGACGGCGTGCCGCGGGCCGAGCGCGAGCGCCGCGTGGCCGGGGCGCTCGCCCTGGTCGGGCTGGAGGGGCTGGAGGGCCGCATGCCGCAGCGCCTCTCGGGCGGCCAGCGGCAGCGCGTCGCCCTGGCCCGCGCCCTGGTCAAGCGGCCCCGCCTGCTGCTGCTGGACGAGCCGCTGGGCGCGCTGGACGCGCATCTGCGCGAGCGCACCGGCTTCGAGCTGCGCGCCCTGCAGCGGGCGACCGGCGCCGCCTTCATCATGGTGACGCACGACCAGCAGGAGGCGCTGTCGCTGGCCGACCGCGTGGCCGTGCTGGAGGCCGGGCGGCTGGTGCAGCAGGGCCCGCCGCGCGCCGTCTACGAGCGCCCGGCGACGCGCTTCGTGGCCGGCTTCCTCGGCGGCGCCAATGTGCTGGAGGGGCGGCCGGACGGGCGCGGCGGCTTCGACTGCCCTGCCCTCGGCGTCGCGCTGCGCCCGGCGGCGCTGCCGGCGGCGACCACGGCCCTGGCGCTGCGGCCGGAGCGCATCGCCCGCGCCACGGCCGCGGGCGAGAACACGGTGGAGGGCGTGGTGGAGGAGGTGGCCTTCCGCGGCGATGACAGCCTGCTGCTGGTGCGCGCCGGCGGCGGCGCCCTGCTGCGCGTCGGCCATGCCGAGGAGGACGGCCCGCCGCCGCCGCGCGGGGCCGTGCTGCGCCTGGGCTGGGAGGCGGCCGCGCTGGTGCCGCTGGCCGCGTGAGGGCGACGCCCGCCGCGCTGCTGACGCGGCTGCTGCCGGCCGCCTGGCTGCTCGCGCTGGTCGCGGCGCCGCTGCTGCTGGTGCTGGCCATCGCGCTGTCCTGGCCGGCCGACGGCGTGCCGCCCTTCACCCTGCCCTGGAGCGGGGGGCAGGGGAGCGAGGGGCGGGGCGCCAATCCGGAGGCCTTCGCGCTGATCCTGGGCGACGGCTTCTACGGCGGCGCCTTCCTGGGCTCGGTCCAGGCCGCCGGCGCCACGGCGGCGCTCTGCCTGCTGCTCGGCTTCCCCATGGCGCTCGGCATCGTCCGCGCCGGCCCCGCCTGGCGCGGGCCGCTGCTGCTCGCCATGCTGCTGCCCTTCTGGACCGGCTTCCTGCCCCGCCTCGGCGCCTGGATCGGCATCCTGCGCGACGAGGGCTGGATCAACGGCGTGCTGCTCTCCCTAGGGCTGATCGAGGCGCCGCTGCCGCTGCTCTACTCCACCCCGGCGCTGCTGCTCGGCATGCTGCACGCCTACCTGCCCTTTGCGGTGCTGCCCCTCTACGCCAGCCTCTCCCGCCTCGACCCGGCGCTGGAGGAGGCGGCGGCGGATCTCGGCGCCGGCCGCTGGACCGCCTTCGCCACCGTGACCCTACCGCTGGTGGCGCCCGGCGCGGCGGCTGCCTTCCTGCTGGTCTTCATCCCCGCCGCCGGGGAGTACGTCATCCCCGAGCTGCTCGGCCCGCCGGGGGCGCAGATGGTCGGGCGGGTGCTGTGGCAGGAGTTCTTCCAGAACCGCGACTGGCCGGTGGCGGCCGCCCTGGCGGTGCTGCTGCTGCTCGCCCTGCTGCTGCCGATCCTGCTGTTCCAGCGGCTGGAGGCGCGGCGGTGAGGCGCCGGCCCCTGTCCCTGCCCTGGGCCTGGATCGGCCTCGGCTGCGGCCTCGCCTTCCTCTGGCTGCCGGTCGTGCTGCTGGTGGTCTACGCCTTCAGCGCCGACCGCATCCCGTTCCAGTGGGGCGGCTTCTCGCTGCGCTGGTTCGAGGCCCTGGCGGCGAACGGGCGGCTGCTGGAGGCGGCCTGGTTGTCGCTGCGGGTGGCCCTCGGCGCCGCCAGCCTGGCCACGCTGCTGGGCGGCGCCCTCGGCTGGGTGCTGGCGCGGCATGGCCCGTTCCGCGGCCGGGCGATCCTCGGCGGGCTGGCGGGGGCGCCGCTGGTGCTGCCGGACGTGGTGATCGGCCTTTCGCTGCTGCTGCTCTTCGTGCTGCTGGAGGGGGCCACCGGCTGGCCGGCCGAGCGCGGCGCGCTCACCATCCTGCTGGCGCACGCCACCATCGGCGCCGCCTATGCCGCGGTGCTGGCGCAGGCGCGGCTGGCCGAGATGGAGCCGGAGCTCGAGGATGCCGCGCGCGACCTCGGCGCCGGCCCGGCCACCGCCTTCCTGACCGTCACCCTGCCGCTGATGGCGCCGAGCCTGCTGGCCGGCTGGCTCCTCGCCTTCACCCTGTCGCTCGATGACGTCGTGGTGGCGAGTTTCGTCTCCGGCCCGGCGGGGACCACCCTGCCGATGGTGATCTTCTCCATGCTGCGCCTCGGCCTGACGCCGGAGGTGAACGCCCTGGCCGTGGTGATCCTGGGGCTGGCCGGGCTGGCGGGCGGCCTCGGGCTGCTGGCGCTGCGCCTCCTGCGGCGGCGGTGAGGCCGCGCCGCGCCGCCGCTTGTATCGGCCGCGGCACGACCCAGATGCCAGAAATGTGGACGACCCGGCCGGGCTGACGGCGCGGCGGTCAGACCTCCATCGGGCCCTCCGCAGCGAGGCACAACGCCGCCGCGCCATGACGCGGCGCGAGGGGAGGCTGACCATGGCGACCACCTTGATCCTGGAGCGCGGCGGGGCGCCGAGCGTGCCGGCCATCCGCCGCATCGGCGTGGCCGATGTGCGGGAGGCGCTGGCCGCCGGCTGGCGTGACTTCAAGGCCAACCCGACCCAGCTCGTCTTCCTGGCGGTGATCTACCCGGTGATCGGGCTGATCGCCGCCCAGGCCATGGCCGGGCGGTCGGTCATGCCGCTCTTCTGGCCGATGCTTTCCGGCTTCGCGCTGATCGGGCCGGTGGCGGCGCTCGGCATCTACGAACTCAGCCGGCGGCGCGAGCGCGGCCTGCCGGTGAGCTGGTCGAATGCCTTCGACGTGCGCCATTCGCCGGCCATCCTGTCGATCCTCGGGCTCGGGCTGATGCTGCTCGGCCTCTTCCTGCTCTGGCTGCTCGCCGCCCGGCTGATCCATGGCATGACGATGGGGGCGCTGCCGCCGGCCCTGTCGGTGGCGGAGTTCGTCCAGCAGCTGTTCCGCACCCCCGAGGGCTGGCGGCTGATCGTGCTGGGCAACCTGGTGGGCGGGGTCTTCGCCCTGGCGGTGCTGGCGCTGACGGTCGTCTCCTTCCCGCTGCTGCTCGACCGGGCGGCGGAGGGCCGCGCGGTGGATGCGGGGACCGCGATCCGCACCTCGCTCCGGGCGGTGCGCGCCAATCCGGGGCCGATGCTGCTCTGGGGCCTGATCGTGGCGGGCCTTCTGGCGCTGGGCAGCCTGCCGCTCTTCGTCGGCCTCGCCGTCGTGCTGCCGGTGCTGGGCCACGCCACCTGGCACCTCTATCGCCGCGTGGTGGCCGACTGAGCGGCCGGCCGAGTCGTCCGGCCGGGGCCGCCATGCGGCGGCGGGGAGGGCGCTCCGGCCCTGGCGCGGGTTGCCGCCGCCGCCCGGAGAGGGGTAGGGTCCGGCGTCTTTTCGTCCTGGATCCGTCCCCACCATGAAGCTGACCGCCGAGCGGCTCGACCGCATCGCTCCCTCGCAGACCATCGCCATCACCGCCAAGGCGCGGGCGCTGAAGGCGGAGGGCAAGAACGTCATCGGCCTGTCCTCCGGCGAGCCGGACTTCGACACGCCGCAGAACATCAAGGACGCGGCGATCGCGGCGATCCAGAAGGGCGAGACGCGCTACACGGACGTCTCCGGCACCCGCGCGCTGCGCGAGGCCTGCGCCACCTACTTCCGGCGCGAGCACGGCGTCGACTACAAGCCGGAGGAGATTGTCGTCTCCACCGGCGGCAAGCAGGTGATCTTCAACGCGCTGCTGGCGACCATCGACGATGGCGACGAGGCCGTCATCCCCGCCCCCTGCTGGGTCAGCTATCCGGACATCGTCTCGCTGGCCGGCGGCAAGCCGGTGATCGTGCCCGCGGGCCAGAACCAGGGCTTCAAGATCACGCCCGAGCAGCTCGAGGCCGCGATCACGCCGAAGACCAAGTGGCTGATCCTGAACAACCCCTCCAACCCGACCGGCGCCGCCTACGCGCCCGCCGAGCTGAAGGCGCTGGCCGAGGTCCTGCTGCGCCACCCGGATGTCTGGGTCTTCACCGACGACATCTACGAGAAGCTGGTCTATGGCGGCTTCAAGGCCAGCACGCTGGTCGCCGTCGAGCCGCGGCTCAAGGACCGCACCGTGACCATGAACGGCTGCTCGAAGGCCTATGCCATGACCGGCTGGCGCATCGGCTTCGCCGGCGCGCCGCTGGCGCTGATCAAGGCCATGGACAAGCTGCAGGGCCAGTCCACCTCCAACACCTCCTCGATCTCCCAGGCCGCCGCCATCGAGGCGCTGACCGGGCCGCAGGATTCGGTGGAGGCGATGCGCAAGGTCTACGAGCGGCGGCGCGATCTGGTGGTGGGGCTGCTGAACCAGGCGCCCGGCATCCACTGCCTGACGCCCGAGGGCGCCTTCTACGTCTTCCCCTCGGTGCATGGCTGCCTCGGCAAGACCACCGCCTCGGGCAAGCGGATCGAGACGGATGAGGATTTCGTCACCGCGCTGCTGGAGGATGAGGGCGTCGCCGCCGTGCACGGCTCGGCCTTCATGTTTCCGGGCCACTTCCGCATCAGCTACGCGACCGACGATGCCTCGCTCACCGAGGCCTGCGCGCGCATCCGGCGCTTCTGCGCCGGCCTGAAGTAGGCGGGAACGGGGACGGGGCGCATTTCCGCCCCGTCCCCCCTTGTTCCCATCGTCGCACTCAGGCGGCGCGGCGGTCGCCGTGGCTGCCTTCCTTCACCTCCTCGACGATCTTCGCCACGAAGGCTTCCAGGTCGCCGGGATTGCGGCTGGTGACGATGCCCTTGTCGGTCACCACGGGCTGGTCGCTCCACTCGGCGCCGGCATTGACCACATCGGTGCGGATCGAGGCGAAGGAGGTCATCTTGCGCCCCTTCGCCAGCCCGGCCTCGACCAGGATCCAGGGCGCGTGGCAGATCGCCGCCACCACCTTGCCGCCGCTGGCGAAGGCCCGGACGAGATCCAGCACCGCGGGCTCGGCCCGCAGCTTGTCGGGGTTCATCTGGCCCCCCGGCAACACGATGGCGTCATAGTCCGCGGCCTGCACCTCGGCGAGCCCGCGGTCCACCGGAACGGCCTGGCCCCAGTCGGGCGGCGTCCTGGACCCGTCCCAGCCGCGGATGCGGCCCGGCTCGCGCGTGCCCTCGGGCGCCGCGACATGCACCTCGGCGCCCTGGGCGCGGAGCTTCTCCAGCGGCACGGTCAGCTCCGATTCCTCGAAGCCGTCGGTGGCCAGGATCAGGATCTTCGCCTGCTTGATATCGGGCATGGTGAGCCTCCTTCGCGGTCTGGGGTCGCGAGGGAAACGGCGTTCCCCCCGGCCGGGTTCCGCGACCGCCACCCGATGCGGACAGGGCTGGGTGGCGGTGGCCGCACGGCAACCGCCACGGCGGAAACGGTCAGGGGACGTCAGAGCGCCTTGTAGAAGAACAGCTGGTCGCCCAGGCTGCCATCCGGATTGCGCACGAAGCCCGGGATGCGCCCGGCCTCCACCCAGCCCAGCGCGCGATAGAGCCGCTCGGCGGCATCGCCGGCGCGGCCGTCCAGCGTCAGCAGGCTGCGGCCGATGCCGCGCGCCGCCTGCTCGGCCCGCTGCAGCAGCGCCCGGCCGACGCCCTGGCGGCGGAAGTCGGGATGCACCAGCAGCTGCGCCACCACGGCGCGGTGCGGCTGGGTCTGGGGGGTGCCTAGGTCGAGCTGCACGGAGCCGGCCATCCGCCCTTCCTTCCAGGCCACCAGCAGCAGGCGCGAGCCCATCGCCACCTCGGCCGAGACGCGGCGCCAGGCGGCGCGCGCCACCTCGGGCGCCAGCGGCGCGCGATAGTCGAGGCAGGCGCCGTCGGCCACGCAGGTGACCAGCATCTCGGCCAGGTTGCGCTCGGCGCTGGCGGCGGCGGCGGCGTCCAGCGCCTCCACCACCAGGCCCCGCGCCGGCTTGGCGTAGCGGAACTCCAGCGATTTCGAGATGTCGTCGAGGATGCGGATCGAGCCGGCCCGGACATAGCCGCGCTTCTCGTAGAAGCGGTGCGCCGCCTCGAAGCGGGTGTCGGTCCAGAGCACCAGCCGCTCGGCGCCCTCTGCCTGGGCATGCGCCTCGGCGCCGCCCAGCAGGGTATGCGCGAGGCCGCTGCCGCGCTGCGACGCCTCGACATACATCTTGCAGATCTCCCAGGCGCGGTCGGAGCCGAGCGGGCGGGTGGCGACCATGCCGACGATCCGCCCGCCCGTCTCCGCCACCCAGACGGCGCCGCCCGCCGTGGCGAAATAGGTGGCCAGCGCGCGCAGCTCCGGCACCTCGCCATCCACGTCCAGCACGCAGTTGGGGTACTCGGCCCAGGCCGTGCCGATCAGCCGGATGTAGCCCTCGGCATCCTCGTCGCGGCCCGGCCGGATGGAGAGGGGACGGGTCGCGGGCGAGACGGCGGTCACGACAGCTCCCGGCAGAACTCCACGATGCGGCGGCAGGCCTCGCGCAGGCTCTCTGTATCGGTGGCGTAGGAGACGCGGATATAGGGGCTCATGCCATAGGCCGCGCCCTGCACCGTCGCCACGTGCTTCTCCTCCAGCAGCGCCAGGGCGAAGTCGGTGTCGTTGCCGATCGCGCGCCCGCCCTTGCTGGACTTGCCGAGGCAGCCGGCGATGTTCGGATAGACGTAGAAGGCGCCCTCGGGCTTGTGGCAGGACAGGCCCGGCGCCTCGGCCAGCAGCCCGCAGACCAGGTCGCGGCGCTCGCGGTAGATCGCGGCGCGCTCGGCGATGAGATCCTGCGGCCCTTCCAGCGCGGCCACGGCGGCGGCCTGGCTGATCGTGCTGATGCCGCTGGTGAGCTGGCCCTGCATGTTCGCCATCGCCTTGATCAGCGGCTTCGGCCCGCCGGCGAAGCCGACGCGCCAGCCGGTCATGGCATAGGTCTTGGAAGTGCCGTTGACGGTCAGCACCCGCTCCTTCAGCCGCGGCTCGACCTCGGCGATGGTGCAGAACTCCAGCCCGTCATAGACCAGGTGCTCATACATGTCGTCGGTCATGATCCAGACATGCGGATGCCGCAGCAGCACCTCGGCGATGGCCTGCATCTCGGCGCGCGAGCAGGCGGCGCCGGTCGGGTTGTTCGGGAAGTTCAGGATCAGCCACTTGGTCCTGGGCGTGATCGCCGCCTCCAGATCCTCCGGCCGCAGCTTGAAGCCGTTGTTCTGCGGGCAGCTGACGAAGGTCGGCGTGCCGGTGGCGAGCTTCGCCATGTCGGCGTAGCTGACCCAGTAGGGCGCCGGGATCAGCACCTCGTCGCCGGGGTCGCAGGTGGCCAGCAGCGCGTCCATGATGATCTGCTTGCCGCCATTGGCGACCAGGATCTCGTCCAGCGCGTAGTCGAGGCCGTTGTCGCGGCGGAACTTCATCTGCACCGCCTTCTTCAGGGCGGGCGTGCCGTCGGTCGGCGGATACTTGGTGTCGCCGCGCAGCGCCGCCTGGTGCGCCGCCTCGATGGCGTGGTCCGGCGTCGCGAAGTCGGGCTCGCCGCTCGCCAGGCTGATGACTTTGTGGCCCTCGGCGGCGAGCGCGCGGGCGCGCACGCCCATGACGACCGAGGCGGAAACGGCGATGTCCTTCAGGCGACCGGCGAGGGCAGGCATCAGCGGGATGAACTCCGACATGTCAGCGAGGGGATGCAGCCTAGGCCCGCCGTCGCCCCGCGCCAAGCGCCCCGGACCCCGATCGGCGCCGCCCCGCTCAGGGCCGGGCGGCGCCGACCCGCCAGCCGGCGGCCTGCATCCCGGCGATCGCCGCGTCGAAGGAGGCGATGCGCTCCGGACCGGCCGGATGGGTCGAGAGCAGGCCGGTCTCGCTGCGGCCGGACAGGCGCGCCATGGCCAGGAGCATGCTGCGGGCCTCGGCCACGTCGTAGCCGGCGCGCCGCAGGATGGCGGCGCCGAGCGCATCGGCCTCGCGCTCCTGCGCCTTGCTGTAGGAGATCACGGCGAGCTGCGAGCCGATTCCCGCCGCCCCCTGGGCCAGCCCGTCCGTGGCGACGCCCGCATAGGCGCCGGCGAGGGAGGCCAGGATGCCGCCCAGCGCGGCGCCGAGCTGGGCGCGCTGCGTCGTGCTCTGGACGTGGTTGGCGGCGTGGTGCGCCATCTCGTGAGCGATGACGAAGGCCAGCTCGCCATCCGTGCGGGCATATTCGGCGACGCCGCGCTGGACGACGATATCGCCCTCGCCGGTCGCGGCGGCGTTCAGCTCGCGGCTCGGATCGTAGATGAAGCGCCACTGGCAGCTCCGCCCGAGCTCCTGGCAGACGGCGCTGCCGGCGGGCGCCAGGCGGCGCGCCACGCGGGCGATGGCCAGGCGGGATTCGGCATCGCCCAGCTCGCGCCGGACCGGCGCCTGGCCCTGGCCGATCTCGGCGAGGACCGCCTGCTGCTCGGCGGCCGAGATGGCGGGGGGCTGGTACAGGGCCGGCGCGCAGCCGGCGAGAAGCGGCAGGAGCAGCCAGGGCAGGGCAGGGCGGATCATGATCCTCCGTCCGGTGTCAAGTGTTGTCCGTGTGGGGCGGGGTCAGGCGGCGGGGTCGAGGAAGCCGTCGAGCGCGGCCAGCACCGCCTCCGGCGCCTCCTCCGCCATGTAATGGCCGCTCGGCACCGGCCCGCCGGAGACGGGGCCGGCGGCATAGGCGCGCCAGATGTCGAGCGGGGCATACCACTGGCCGATCCGGCCCCTGGCGCCCCAGAGCGCCAGCAGGGGGCAGCGGATCCTCTCCCCGGCGGCACGGCTGGCGCGGTCGTGCTCCAGGTCGATCCCGGCCGCGGCGCGATAGTCCTCGCAGATGGCGGCGACGGTGCCGGGCTGCCGCAGCGCGGCGAGATAGTCGGCGCGCGCCTCGGGGTGGAAGAAGCTCCGGTCCTTGGGCTCGCGCGAGGTCTGCAGGTCGAACCAGTCCTCGACGTCGCGCAGGATCATGCGCTCCGGCAGGTCGTGCCGCTGGGCCAGGAAGAACCAGTGATAATAGCCCAGGGCGAAGGCCATGTCGGTCCGCTCGAAATGCTCGAGGGTCGGCACGATGTCGAGCACCGCCAGGCGATGGACGGCCTCCGGCGCGTCCAGCGCCAGGCGGTGCGCCACGCGGGCGCCGCGGTCGTGCGCCATCACCTGGAAGCGCGCATGGCCCAGGCCGCGCATCAGCCCCAGCATGTCGACGGCCATGGCCCGCTTGGAATAGGCGGCGTGGTCATCGCTGACCGGCGGCTTGCCGGAGAAGCCGTAGCCGCGCAGGTCGGGGCAGATCACCGTGAAGCGTCGCGCCAGGGCCGGGGCCAGCCTGTGCCACATCAGATGGGTCTGCGGATTGCCGTGCAGCAGCAGCAGCGGCGGTCCCTTGCCGCCATGCCGCAGGCGCAGCCGCTGCCCGGCGATGTCGCGTTCCTCCAGCGTGAAGCCTTCGAAGAGCATGGTCTTCCTTTCCTCCGCCCGTGAGAGGGCCGCGACGCGATGTCAGCCAAGCACGGTATAGAGGCCGCAGCCCAGGCCCAGCACGCAAAGCACCATGGACAGGCCGGGCCAGACCGGCCGCGGGCCGCGCAGGGCCAGCAGCAGGTTGAACAGCAGGGAGAGCGCGAAGCCGAGGCCGACCACCAGCAGCGGCCGCATGTAGAGCCCCCAGACCAGCAGGCCGATCCAGAGGAAGAAGGCGAAGCGCGCCAGCAGGCGCCAGGCGGCGTCGGCGCCGTCCGAGGCGGGGCGCAGTTCCGGCACGCTGGCGCGGCTGTGGATGAAGGCGCCGCCGGAGAGCAGCATCAGGGCAGGCAGGAAGGGATCCATGACCGTCGCGGTAGCTTGGCCGCGCCGGATTGCCAAGCCGTCATGTCGGGCCATGCCCGCCGCCGCCCGGCCGGCCGGATCGCGGCGCGGCGCGGGAGAGGGGGCAGTGGCCGCACTCCCCACGGCCGGGCAGGCGGTAGAGCAGGCAGCAGACGGTCCGGCGCGGCTCCGGGCCGTGCGGCCCCTCGACCAGCCGCAACGGCTCGCGCAGCGGGTTCGGCGTCCCGTCGGGGCGGTGGTCCGCCGCCAGGATCGCGAGGCCGGGCCGGGCGGCTTCGGCATCCTCCGCCGCCGCCTCCCGCACGGCCCAGGCGAAGTAGCCGGCGGCATTGGCCCAGAGCAGACGGGGCGCGACCCGCAGCTCCGCCGCCCAGGCCGCGATCAGCGGGGCCAGATGCTGATCGGCCAGCGCGGCGAAACGCCGGAAGGGATCCTCGGGGGCGGGTGCCGGCCGCCCGCCATGGGGCAGCACCACGGCGACCGGAAAGCCCTGCGGATCGAGTTGCACCGCGGCCCCGGCGACGGCCAGCGGAAGCCGCCGGAAGGCCAGCAGGCTGGTCACCACCACGGGCGGGATCAGGGTGTGGAAGTAGTGGCGGCTCCAGAGGGAGAGCAGGGCGCGAGGGTCGCTGCCGGCATGGCCGGAGCAAAGGTCAAGGCTGCGGCGCATGCCCCCCGGCGCCATCAGCGCGCGCAGCGGCACCGCCTCCGCCGCCGCCTCGTCCTGCCTCCGGGGCGGCACCAGGCGCCGGCCCGCCCGGCCGGCGGCGCCCCGCAGGAAATCGAAAGGCTCACTCTGCAAGGCGGTCTCCGGGCTCGGCCGACGGGACAATGATGAGGATGAGAGGCGTTTGCAAGAAGCCTCGGTGCGGCGGCATGGCCCTTCAGAGAGGATAGGAGGCGCACCCGCCGCTACGGTTTTATTAAGGAATCAATTGCAACTATAGGTAGCTATGCTAGAGAGGCTTCGCGTTTGGAGGTTCGGGATGAGCGAGACCTGGATCATAGCTTTCCTGTCGATGGTGATTGCCGCGCTGTCCGGCGGGTGGCTCGCCACCATCATGTGAGGTGGCGGCCGCCTGTCGTTCCGGGCTCTTCTTCCGCCGCCCCGCGCGGCCTGCCGAAGCCCTTCTGGAAACGCGATGCCCGACGAGACATTGTCCCTCCGGACCGATCTCGTGGAAGGCGCGCGCCATGTTCTCCTCTTCTGCCTCTCGGATGGCCTGTGTTGCCCTCCTGACCCTTGCGGCCTGCGCGGGACCCGATGCGGGCACCTTCGATCAGCGCATGGCGACCTATGTCGGTGGACCGGAGTCGCGCCTGATCGAGGATCTCGGCGTTCCGCAGCGCGTCTATGAGACGGAAGGCCGGCGCTTTCTCCAGTTCCAGACGGCCTCGGCGCCGGCCAGCACCGTGAGCCCCAGCCTCGGAATCGGCTTTGGCGGCGGCAGCGGGCGCTGGGGTAGCGGCGTCGGCGGTGGCCTCGGCCTGGGCTTCGGTTTTGGCGGAAGTTCGGTACCTGAGTTCTGCGCCGTGACCTTCGAGGTGCGCGACAGTCGCGTGCTGAACTTCGATCGACGGGGCGACGGCTGCCGCTAGGGCGGCACCGGACCCGAGGACGACCGGAATGCCTGACCGGAATGCCTGACCGGGGCTGGGCTGTTTGCTAGCCTGCGTCCCGCGGCGCCACTCCGGCGACCGCAGGAGGATGACCATGAATCGCTTGGCGAAGGCCATGATCCTGACCTGCCTGCTCGCCGGCTGCGCGCCGCCGGGCGAAGGGCCCGCGACGACCCAGGCCGTCGAAACCACGCGCAAGGCCTATCCGGTCTATTTCGAGGCCTGGTCGGGCGCACTGGATGCGCCGGCGCGGGAAGGGCTGCGGCAGGCGGCGGCGCTGGCCCGGGCGTATCCGCAGGTTCCGCTGCTGGTGGTGGGTTTCGCCGATCCGGCCGGGACGCCCGAGGCCAATACCCAGCTCTCCCGGCTGCGCGCCACCGTGGTCGCGGATGAACTCAAGGCGCAGGGCGTCGAGGCCGCGCGCATCCGCACCGAATGGCGGGGCGCCACCACGCCGGCCATGTCCTCGATCGAGAGCCGCCGGGTCGAGGTACGCATCGATCCGGGCTGAGCGCCCAAAAAGAAGGCCGCCAACCCTCGCGGGTGGCGGCCAAGTCATACAGGGAGGCTTCACGTCTGGGAGACGTAGGGTCCTGGGACCCCCCGGCCAAAATCGCCGGACACCGGCAACTTAGGCATGGCGGCGCCATGCTCCCAGCCCGATTATTGCCGTCCCGCCATGCGCTCAGGGCATGGAAGCCTCAGGACTGCAGATTCGCCAGCTCCGACACCAGGAAATCGCGGAACACGCCGACGCGCTTGGAGTGCCGCATCTCCTCGGGATAGACGAAGTAGGAATCGACGCGCGGCGACTTCAGGTCGGTCAGCACGGGGACCAGGTCGCTGAGCTCCTCCCCCATGTAATCGGGCATGGCCGCCAGGCCGAGGCCCGAGCGCACCGCATGCAGCATCGCCGGCAGGCTGTTCACCTCGACCGCGGCGCGGCGCGGGCTGCCCGGACGCCGCCCGGCCTCCAGCAGCCAGTTGATGCTCTCCACCGGCGGCCGGTAGTCGCCATAGACGATCAGCCGGTGGGCATCGAGATCCTCGGCGCGCTGCGGCGCGCCGGCCTGCTTCAGGTAGTCCGCCGAGCCGACGATGCGCCAGCCGAAGGTCGCCACATGGCGCTGGATCAGATCGGGCTGCTTCGGCGGATGCATGCGGATGGCGACATCGGCCTCGCGCATGGCGAGGTCGAGATCGGCGTCGTCGAGCAGCAGCGTCACCGTCACGTCCGGATGCTGCGACATGAACTTGCGCAGGCGCGGCGCCAGCCAGGTGGCGCCGAAGCCGGTGGTGGTGGTGACCTTGAGGCGCCCGGCGGCGCGCTCGCGGCTCTCCGTCAGCAACGCCTCGGTCATCGCCAGCTTGGCGAAGACCTCGCGCACCGTGCGGTTCAGCGTCTCGCCCTGTTCGGTGAGGATGAGGCCGCGCGCATGGCGGTGGAAGAGCGGCACCTGGAGGGCCTCCTCCAGCGCCTGGATCTGGCGGGAGACGGCCGATTGGCTGAGGTTGAGCGATTCACCCGCATGGGTGAAGCTGCCTGCCTCGGCGACCGCGTGGAAGACCCGGAGCTTGTCCCAATCCAGCGGCATGGCGTCAGGCGGCTTCGGCCTGGGCGGCATCCTCGCCGAGGGCGAGGAACTTCTCCGCCTCCAGCGCGGCCATGCAGCCGGTGCCGGCGGCGGTCACCGCCTGGCGGAAGACGCGGTCCTGCACGTCGCCGGCGGCGAAGACGCCGTCCCGGCTGGTGCGCGTCGAATCAGGCGCCGTCACCACATAGCCCTCCGCATCCATCTCGAGCTGCCCCCTGAACAAGGCGGTGGCCGGCGCATGGCCGATGGCGACGAAGACGCCATCCACCGCCAGCTCCCGCCGCGTGCCATCCTTCTGCCGCAGCCGCAGGCCGCGGGCGACGGGCGTGCGCCCGCCGGTCTCGGCCAGCACCTCCTCGACCGCCGTGTCCCAGTGGATGGTGACATTCGGCCGGGCGAAGAGGCGCTTCTGCAGGATACGCTCGGCGCGCAGCGAGTCGCGGCGGTGGATCAGCGTCACCGACCTCGCCAGGTTGGAGAGGTAGAGCGCCTCCTCCACCGCCGAATTGCCGCCGCCGATCACCGCCACATCCTTGCCGCGGTAGAAGAAGCCATCGCAGGTCGCGCAGGCCGAGACGCCGAAGCCGGACAGCTCCTTCTCCCCCGGAATGCCCAGCCACTTGGCCTGGGCGCCGGTGGCGATGATCAGCGACTCGGCCTCGTAGATGTCCCCGGAATCGCCGGTGCAGCGGAAGGGGCGGACGGAGAGATCGACCGCGGTGATCAGGTCATGGCGGATGGCGGCGCCGACATGCTCGGCCTGCTCGCGCATCTGCTCCATCAACCAGGGGCCCTGCACCGGCTGCGCGAAACCCGGGTAGTTCTCGACCTCGGTGGTGATGGTCAGCTGGCCGCCCGGCTGCATGCCCGCGACCACCAGGGGCGACAGCCCGGCGCGGGCGGCGTAGATCGCCGCCGTGTATCCGGCGGGGCCGGCACCGAGGATCAGGAGGCGGGTGCGGTGCAGTTCGGGCAAGGCTTATGGTCCTGGGAATCGCTCTGGTGACGCAGGATATCGGAAAGATAGGCGCCTGCCGCAACCCGATGCCTTGAATACAGGGGCGCGTGCAAGGATATTGCGCCTCGAACGCCGCGTGAGCAATGAAACGGTTCCGATGAAGCCCGAGACGACCGACAATCTTGATACCGTGGATCGGCAGATCCTGGCCGAGCTGCAGAATGACGGTCGGATGACCAATGTGGAGCTGGCGCGGCGCGTGGACCTCTCCGCGCCGCCCTGCCTGCGGCGGGTGCGGCGGCTGGAGGAGGCGGGGATCATCCGCGGCTATCACGCCGATATCGACCCGGTGGCGCTGGGCTGGGAGATCACCTTCTTCGCCCTGGTCGGGCTGGAGAGCCAGAAGCACGCCATCCTGGCCGGCTTCGAGGCGGATGTGACCACCTGGCCGGAGGTGCGGGAATGCCACATGATCCGGGGCGGCGGGGACTTCCTGCTGCGGCTGGTGGCGCGCGACACGGCGCATGAGAACCAGCTCACCAACCGGCTGACCGCGGCGGCGCATGTCGGCCGGGTGACGACGCTGCAGACCATCCACACGGCCAAGGAGGTGCCGGGCGTGCCGCTGGAGCGGTGATCCCGGCCGGGCGGCCTATTGCGCGCGGCGCACGGCGTAGCCCGCCGCCATCATGGCCGAGACGATCGCCTGGCCCTGAACGGCGTCGCGCACCTCGATCATCAGCTCCAGCTCGGTCGACTGCACGGTGGGCGCGCCGAAGAGCTGCTGATGCTTCACCTCGATGACATTGCCGCCGGCATCCGAGATGCGCTTCGAGATATCGGCCAGCACGCCGGGCCGGTCGGGGATGTCGAAATGCAGCCGCATGATCCGCCCGTCCCGCAGCAACTGGCGCAGCAGCACGTTGGACAGCGCCCGGGCATCGATATTGCCGCCGCAGACCGGCGTGCCGACGCGCCGGCCGGCGAAGCGGGCCGGATGCGCCAGCAGCGCCGCGACGCCGGCCGCCCCGGCGCCTTCGGCCACCACCTTGGCGCCCTCGGCCAGCAGGGCGATCCCCTGCTCCACCGCGCGCTCCGGCACCACCAGCATCTCGATGCCCAGGCGCCTCAGCAGGGCATAGGGCGTCTCGCCGACATCGCGTACCGCGATGCCCTCGGCGATGGTGGGGCCGCCCACGGCCACCGCCTGGCCGGCCAGGCGCTGCGCCATGGCCGGATAGCCCTCGACCTCGACGCCGTAGACCTTCAGGGCCGGGTTCGTCTCCAGGGCCGCCACGGCGCAGCCGGCCAGCAGCCCGCCGCCGCCCACCGGGAAGACCAGCGTGTCCAGCCCCGGCGCCTCCTCGATCATCTCGATCGCCATGGTGCCCTGGCCGGCGATGATCCCCGGATCGTCATAGGGATGGATGAAGGTCAGCCCCTCCCGCAGCGCCAGGGCATGCGCATGCGCCGCCGCCTCGGCCAGGGTCTCGCCATGCAGCACCACCGTCGCGCCCCAGCCCTCGGTGCGGACCACCTTGGTGGAGGGGGTGAACCGCGGCATGACGATGGTGGCGGCGATGCCGAGCAGGCTGGCGTGGCGCGCCACTGCCTGGGCATGGTTGCCGGCGGACATGGCGATGACCCCGGTGGCCCGCTCGCGCGCCGTCAGCAGGGCCAGCCGATTGGCAGCCCCGCGCTCCTTGAAGGCGCCGGTGGCCTGGAGATTGTCGAGCTTGAGCCAGACCTCGCAGCCGGCCACCCGGTCGATGGCCGGGGCGCGCACCAGGGGGGTGCGCGACACCGCGCCCCGGATGCGCGCGGCGGCCTCCCGCACCTCGGCCAGGGTCACGGCGGTGTCGAGGGGGGCTTCGGCCAGGGCTCCCGGCAGGCTGCGTCCCGGCATGGCGGTCAGCGGAAACGGACCTTGGTGATCTCGTAGGCGCGGGCGCCGCCCGGCGCCGGCACCTCGACCGTGTCGCCCACCGACTTGCCGAGCAGCGCCTTGGCCAGCGGCGAGGAGAGCGAGATCGAGCCCTGCTTGGTGTCCGCCTCGTGCTGGCCGACGATGCGGTAGGTCTTCTCCTCCTCCGACTCGTCGTCGATGATCGTCACCGTCGCACCGAAGCGGACCTGGTCGCCGGAGAGCTTGGAGACGTCGATCACCTCGACCGAGGGAATGACGCTCTCGAGTTCGGCGATGCGGCCCTCGATGAAGGACTGCCGCTCGCGGGCGGCATGATACTCGGCGTTCTCCGAGAGGTCGCCATGGGCGCGCGCCTCGGCGATCGCCCGGATCACGGCGGGGCGCTCCTCGGACTTCAGGTGCCGCAGCTCTCCCTCAAGCCGGTTGAGCCCCTCGGCGGTCATCGGGAACTTCTGCACGGCAGTCCCTTCCTTCATACGCAGCAGTGACCGCCGGGCAAGATGTCCGGCGGTTGTGCGGCGCCCTTGCCAGTCTCCACGACTGCCGGCGCCCACGACGGAAAGACAGAGCGGGCGGAGCCCGGGTCCGACCCGGACCCGCCCCCGCCCCGCGAATGATCGTTCTGTTTCAGAACGAAGGAGGAAAATAGGCCTGGAGCGGCGCCACATCAAGGGTTCCGGCCCGGAGCGCGGCGATGGCGTGCACCGCCGCGCGGGCGCCCGCCATGGTGGTGTAGTGCGGCACGCCCTGGGTCAGGGCGCCGCGGCGGATGTCGAAGCTGTCGGCCACCGCGCGGCCGGAGCCGGTGGTGTTGATGACGAGCTGGATCTCGCCGTTGCGGATGGCGTCCACGCAATGCGGCCGCCCCTCCATCACCTTGTTCACCACCGAGACGCCGAGCCCGGCCTCGCGCAGCGCCGCCGCGGTGCCGCGCGTCGCCATCACCTGGAAGCCCATCTCGTTCAGCCGGCGGGCGAGCGAGATGACCGACTTCTTGTCGCTGTCCTTGACCGAGAGGAAGGCGGTGCCGGCCTCGGGCAGCTTCACCCCGGCGCCGAGCTGGGACTTGGCGAAGGCGCGCTCGAAGGAGGCGTCGAGGCCCATCACCTCGCCGGTGGACTTCATCTCGGGGCCGAGGATGACATCGACATTGGGGAAGCGGTTGAAGGGGAACACGGCCTCCTTCACCGCGACGTGGCGGCTGATCGCCTCGTCATCCAGCGTGAATTCGGCGAGCCTCGCGCCGGCCATGACGCGGGCGCCGATCTTGGCCACCGGCACGCCCGTGGCCTTGGCGACGAAAGGCACGGTGCGCGAGGCGCGGGGATTGACCTCGAGCACATAGATCTCGTTGTCCTTCACCGCGTACTGCACGTTCATCAGGCCCTTGACCTTGAGGGCCTTGGCCATCGCCTCGGTCTCCGCCTTCAGCTCGGTGATGATGGCCGGCGAGAGGGAATAGGGCGGCAGGGAGCAGGCGCTGTCGCCGGAATGGATGCCGGCCTCCTCGATATGCTCCATGACGCCCGCGACATAGACCTCGCCCGCCTCGTCGGCGATGCAGTCCACATCGACCTCGATGGCGTCCTGCAGGTACTGGTCGATCAGGATCGGGTTCTCGCCCGAGACCTTCACCGCCTCCTGCCCGAAGCGCAGCAGCTGCTCCTTGTTGTAGGCGATCTCCATCGCGCGGCCGCCGAGCACGTAGGAGGGGCGGACGACGACGGGGTAGCCGATGCGCTCGGCCTCCTCCACCGACTCGTCCAGCGTGCGGACGATGCCGTTCTGCGGCTGCTTCAGGCCGAGACCCTTCAGCAGCTGCTGGAAGCGCTCGCGGTCCTCGGCGATGTCGATCGCCTCGGCCGAGGTGCCGAGGATGGGGATGCCCGCCTTGTGCAGCGCCTGGGAGAGCTTCAGCGGCGTCTGGCCGCCATACTGCACGATGCAGCCCAGCACCTCGCCCTTCTCCTGCTCGCGGCGGATCAGGCTGATCACGTCCTCGGCGGTGAGCGGCTCGAAATACAGGCGGTCGGAGGTGTCGTAGTCGGTGGAGACTGTCTCGGGGTTGCAGTTGACCATGATGGTCTCGAAGCCCGCGTCGCGCAGCGCGTAGCAGGCATGGACGCAGCAATAGTCGAACTCGATGCCCTGGCCGATGCGGTTGGGACCGCCGCCCAGGATGATGATCTTCTTCCTCTCCGTCGGCCGGCTTTCGCAGACCGGCGTGCCGAAGCCGCCCTCGTAGGTCGAGTACATATAGGGCGTGTCGGAGGCGAACTCGGCCGCGCAGGTGTCGATGCGCTTGTAGACCGGCAGCACGCCGAGCCGCTCGCGCAGCGCCTGCACCGCCGCCTCGGCCTGGCCCGACAGCACGGCGAGGCGCCGGTCGGAGAAACCCATGGCCTTCAGGCGGCGCAGCCCGGTCGCGTCCCGCGGCAGGCCATCGGCGCGCACCGCCTCCTCGGCGCGGACGATCTTCTCGATCTCGCGCAGGAACCAGGGCTCGAACTTGCAGGCCTGGTGGATCTCCTCGACCGTCAGGCCGGCGCGGAAGGCCTGCGCCACGTCCAGCACGCGGTCGGGCTTCGGCGTGGCCAGCGAGGCGATATGCGCCTCCTTCGAGCCGTCGCCGGGATTGCCGATGTCGTCGAGACCGGAGAGGCCGGTCTCCAGCGAGCGCAGCCCCTTCTGCAGCGCCTCGTTGAAGGAGCGGCCGATGGCCATCGCCTCGCCCACCGACTTCATCGAGGTTGTCAGCGTCGCCGGCGTGCCGGGGAACTTCTCGAAGGTGAAGCGGGGGATCTTGATGACGACATAGTCGATGGTCGGCTCGAAGCTCGCCGGCGTCACCATGGTGATGTCGTTCTTCAGCTCGTCCAGCGTGTAGCCGACGGCGAGCTTGGCGGCGATCTTGGCGATCGGGAAGCCGGTGGCCTTGGAGGCGAGCGCGGAGGAGCGCGAGACGCGCGGGTTCATCTCGATGACCACCATGCGGCCATCGGCGGGGTTCACACCGAACTGCACGTTGGAGCCGCCGGTATCGACGCCGATCTCGCGCAGGCAGGCGATGGAGGCATCGCGCATGCGCTGGTATTCCTTGTCGGTCAGCGTCAGCGCCGGGGCGACGGTCACGGAATCGCCCGTGTGCACGCCCATCGGGTCCAGGTTCTCGATGGAGCAGACGATGATGCAGTTGTCCGCGCTGTCGCGGACCACCTCCATCTCGTACTCCTTCCAGCCCAGCACGCTTTCCTCGATCAGCACCTCGCTGGTCATGGAGGCGCTGAGGCCGGCGGAGACGATCTGTTCGAACTCCTCGCGGTTGTAGGCGATGCCGCCGCCCGTGCCGCCCAGCGTGAAGGAGGGGCGGATGACGCAGGGGAGCTTGACCTCCTCCAGCCCGGCGCGCGCCTCCTCCATCGTGTGCGCGATGGCCGAGCGCGGGCTCTCGATGCCGATCTTGGTCATGGCATCGCGGAACTTCAGCCGGTCCTCGGCCTTGTCGATCACCTCGGCCTTGGCGCCGATCAGCTCGCAGCCGTACTTCTCCAGCACCCCGGCCTCGGCCAGCTTCAGCGCGGTGTTCAGCGCGGTCTGCCCGCCCATGGTGGGCAGCAGCGCATCGGGGCGCTCCTTGGCGATGATCTTCTCGACCATCTCGACCGTGATCGGCTCGATATAGGTCGCGTCCGCCAGGCCAGGGTCGGTCATGATGGTGGCGGGGTTGGAGTTCACCAGGACCACCCGGTAGCCCTCCGCCCGCAGCGCCTTGCAGGCCTGCGCGCCGGAATAGTCGAACTCGCAGGCCTGGCCGATGACGATGGGGCCGGCCCCGATGATCAGGATGGACTTGATGTCGGTACGCTTCGGCATCGGGGGGACCCTATCTGCGAAAGTGCCGGCCGGGGGCCGGGATCAGCCGTGGACGGACATTCCGCCATCCACGGGGATGGCGGTGCCGGTGATGAAGGCGGCGGCGTCGCTCGCCAGGAAGGCGGCGATGCCGCCGAAGTCGCCGGGCCTGCCCCAGCGCTTCTGCGGTGTGCGGGCGAGCACGCTGTCGTTCAGCGTCGGGATGTCGCGCTTGGCGCCGGCGGTCAGATCGGTCTCGATCCAGCCGGGCAGGATGGCGTTGGCGGTGATGCCGTCCGGCCCCCAGGCGACCGCGAGGGAGCGCGTGTACTGCACGATGCCGCCCTTGCTGGCGCCATAGGCCGGGGAGAGCGGCAGGCCGAAGATCGACATCATCGAGCCGATGCAGAGGACGCGGCCATGGCCGCTGGCCTTCAACGCCGGATAGGCCTCGCGCGTCAGGCGCATGGCGCTGGTCAGGTTGATGTCGATCACCGCCGCCCAGTCCTCGTCGGTCACGTCCTGCGGCAGGCGGCGGATGTTGGTGCCGGCGTTGTTCACCAGGATGTCGAGCTGCCCGCTGGTCTCGGCCAGCGCGGCCTGCATGACCCGCGCCGGCTCGCCGGACCGGCTGAGATCGGCCTCGAGCGCGAAGGCGCCCTGGCCCAGCTCCGCCACGGCCGCGGCGTTCTTGTCCGGATTGCGGCCGACCACGATGACCCGCGCCCCGGCCGCGGCGAGGCCGCGCGCCATGCCGAGCCCGATGCCGCCATTGCCGCCCGTGACCAGGGCGACGCGCCCGGTCAGATCGAACATCCCAGACATTCCTGCTCTCCCTCTCGCGGCGGCCTCGCGCTTCAGGCCGCCTTGTGCTTCTCGATCATCTCGACAAAGCGGTGGAAGAGATAGTGACTGTCGCTCGGGCCCGGGCTGGCCTCGGGGTGATACTGCACGGAGAAGGCCGGGCGGTCGCTCGCGGCGATGCCCTCGTTCGAGCCGTCGAAGAGGCTGACATGCGTCACCCGCACCCCGGAGGGGAGGGACTTTTCGTCCACCGCGAAGCCGTGGTTCTGGCTGGTGATCTCCACCTTGCCCGTCGCCAGGTCCTTGACCGGCTGGTTGGCGCCGCGATGGCCGCGCTCCAGCTTGTAGGTCCGGGCGCCCAGCGCCAGCGCCAGGAGCTGGTGGCCGAGGCAGATGCCGAAGACCGGGGTGCCGGCCTCCAGCACGCCGCGGATGGCCGGCACGGCATAGGCGCCGGTCGCCGCCGGGTCGCCCGGGCCGTTGGAGAGGAAGACGCCGTCCGGCTGATGGCGCAGGATCTCCTCCGCGGTGGCGGTGGCGGGCAGCACCGTCACGGCGCAGCCGGCATCGGCCAGGCAGCGCAGGATGTTGCGCTTGGCGCCGTAATCCACGGCGACCACCTTATGCCTGCGCACCGGGTTCTTCTCGAAGCCCTGGCCCCAGGACCAGAGGCCCTCCTCCCAGGCATAGGGCTGGCGGCAGGAGACCTCGCGCGCCAGGTCCATGCCCTCGAGCCCGGGCCAGCCGGCGGCCTGCGCCTTCAGGGCCGCGAGGTCGAAGCGGCCATCCGCCGGATAGGCCAGCACGCCGTTCGGCGCGCCGCCGTCGCGGATGCGGGTGGTCAGCGCCCGCGTGTCCACCCCGGCGATGCCGGGGATGCCGTGGCTCTTCAGCCAGTCGTCCAGGTGGCGGGTGGCGCGGTAATTGGCCGGCTCGGTCAGGTCGAGCTTGACCACCAGGCCGCGCGCGGCGGGGGTGATGCTCTCGCTGTCCTCCGCATTGGCGCCGACATTGCCGATATGCGGGAAGGTGAAGGTGATGATCTGCCCGGCATAGGAGGGATCGGTCAGGGTTTCCTGATAGCCCGTCATGCCGGTGTTGAAGCAGATCTCCCCGACGCTCGCCGTCCGCGCGCCGAAACCCACGCCCCAGAAGACGCTGCCATCGGCCAGCACCAGGACCGCGGTGGCGCCCGCCGGCGGCTGGCCCGGCGGGGTGCCGGACGCGTCGGGGGTCGGGGTCGCAGCGGCCATGCTCGTCGTCTCCGGGCTCGGGTCGGGTTGCGGGGCGGGGGGCATGTCCTGGCTGGTGGCGGCCAGGACGGCCAGCGGCAGGCCCGAGGCGGCGCTGAGGGCGGCCCAGTGCTTGGGCGGGATGGCGCGGGCCTGTCGCCACTTGCGCACGGCCTCGGTGCCGACGCCACAGGCCTTGGCCACCGCCTCGGCGCCACCCATCAGGGCAAGGATGTCTTCCACGGTCCGCATGGGACGGTTATCTGGGAAAAAATTTCCCAAAACAAGGATTCCTTGACGCCATTCGATGATTCTTCGTCCGTCAGGCAGATAGGGGAAAAATTTCTGGGAAGAATTTTCCCAGGCGACGAGGCTGTGTGTCGCCCCTTCACCATTGTCCTGCCGGGGCGGGCGGGCTTTATAGCCCCGCATCAGGGCCGGCCGGCCTCACCTCCCGGCGAGCCGGCCGCGAGAAGGAGAAGACCGATGAGCCTGCGCGCGCGCTTCACCGAGAGCCTGAAGGCCGCCATGCTGGCCAAGGACGCGGCGCGGACCTCCGCTATCCGCATGATCCTGGCGAAGCTGAAGGACACCGACATCGCCGCGCGTCCGGCCGGGGTGGAGCAGGTGCCGGAGGAGCAGATCGTCGCCATGCTGCGCGGCATGGTGAAGAGCCGGCGCGAGAGCGAGGCGATGTACCGCCAGGGCAACCGTCCCGAGCTGGCGGAGAAGGAGGCGGCCGAGATCGCGGTGATCGAGGGCTTCCTGCCGCAGCAGATGGACGAGGCGGCGATGCGCGAGGCGGTGGCCGCCACCGTGGCCGAGACCGGCGCCGCCTCGGTGAAGGACATGGGCAAGGTGATGGCGGCGCTGAAGGCGCGGCACGCCGCGACGATGGACATGGCCAAGGCGGGGCCGATGGTGAAGGCGGCGCTGGGCGGCTGAGGCCGTGCATCGGGGCGGTGAACCCATTAAGGGTGGACCGCCATGTCGCTTCCGCCCGATTTCCTGGAGGAGCTCCGCCTCCGCACGCCGCTCCCGGGACTGATCGGGCGCAATGTCCGGCTGACCCGGGCCGGGCGGAACTGGCGCGGCTGCTGCCCCTTCCACGGCGAGAAGACCCCCTCCTTCTACGTCTATGACGACCACTACCACTGCTTCGGCTGCGGCGCGCATGGCGATGCCATCGCCTATGTCATGCAGAGCCAGGGCGCGAGCTTTCCCGAGGCGGTGGAGCGGCTGGCCTCCGAGGCCGGGATGGAGGTGCCGAAGGCGACCCCGCAACAGGCCCGGCGGGAGGCGCGGCAGCGCGACCTGCATGCCGTCATGGAGGCCGCCGCGGAGGCCTTCCAGCGCCGGCTGCGCCTGCCGGAGGGCCGCGCCGGGCTCGACTACCTGCGGCGCCGGGGGCTGACCGAGGAGACCATCCGCCGGTTCGGCCTCGGCTGGTCCGGCGGCGGGCGCGGCGCCCTGGCGGCGGACCTGAAGCCGCAGGGCATCGAGCCGCGCCAGCTCGTCGAGGCCGGGCTGATGCGGGCCGGCGAGGACGAGGCGGCGCCCACCGACCTGTTCTTCAACCGGGTGATGTTCCCGATCCGCGACCGGCGCGGCCGCATCGTCTCCTTCGGCGGCCGCCTGCTGGGCGACGGGCAGCCGAAATACGTCAACGGGCCGGAGACCGGGCTGTTCTCCAAGCGGCGCAACCTCTACGGCATCGACCTGGCGCGCGACGCCGCCTTCCGCGGCGCGCCGGTGGTGGTGGTGGAGGGCTACATGGATGTCATCGCCCTGCACCAGGCGGGCTTCGGCGGCGCCGTCGCCCCGCTCGGCACGGCGCTCACGGAGGAACAGCTCACCACGCTGTGGCGCCTGACGCCGCAGCCCGTGCTCTGCTTCGACGGCGACGCCGCCGGCGCCCGGGCCGCCGCCCGCACCGCCATCGAGCTGGCCCTGCCGATGCTCGACAGCCCCGAGCGCCGGCTGGGCTTCGTCACCCTGCCGGCGGGGGAGGATCCGGACACGCTGGTGGGGAAGGGGGGCGCGCGCGCCTTCCAGGCCGTGCTGGACGCGGCACGGCCGCTCTCCTCGGTGCTCTACGACATGCTGGCGGCGCAATCCCCCGGCGCCTCGCCCGAGGCGCGGGCGGCGCTGCGGCACCGGCTGGTCGCCGCCGCCGGGAGCATCCCGGACAAGATCCTCGGCGCCGAGTACCGCCGGCAGCTGCTCGACCGCTTCTTCGAGGAGGGCCGCCGCGCCGCGCCCGCCCGGCCTGTCTCCCGCGCGGCCGGTCGGGAGATGGGGCGGGCGGGCGGGCGCCAGGGCTGGGGCGCCCCGCCGCCGCTCAACCTGCCCCGCCCGGACATCGACCCCGCCCGGGTGCGGCTGGAGCAGGCGCGCTGCCTGCTGGCGCTGGTCGTGGCCCATCCCTGGCTGCTGGCCGAGGTGGAGGAGGCGCTGGGGCAGCTCGACCTGCCCTCCGGCCTGCCGGACCGGCTGCGCGGCGTCCTTCTCGCCTGGCATGGCGGGGCGGAGGCGCCGGACCCCGAGGCCCTGGCCGGGCACCTGCGGCAGGCCGAGCCGGAGGGGCTCGACTGGGTGCGGCGCTTCGACGGCATGCCGGCCGCCGCCGCGGCCGATGCCCTGCCCAAGGCGGTGGCCGAGGCCTGGTGGCACTTCTTCGGCCGCTTCCGGGGCGAGGCCGCGCTGCTGCAGGAGCGGCAGGAGGCGGCCCGCGACTTCGCCGCCTCGGGCGATGCGGCGGCGCAACGGCGCCTGATCCGTCTGAACGAATTGCTGGCGGCGCAGCGGCGCGGCGAGATGGAGGACGAGACCGCCGGCGAGGGCGGCTGAACGGGGGCGTGGCAATCTCCGGGGTGCTCTTGTGCTGCGGGGTGCGGGGGCGTTATGGCCCCGGATGGAGGCGGCGATCGGGGGTGCAACCCGGCGCGGTATTCGGCCCCCGCCACGGCGGGGCCCTGGGACCCAGACGAGAGTTCCGGTTGTCCTCGCGGGCTGCCGGACAGCGTCAGACGGAGCGGATCGGCATGGCGAGCAAGGTCGCGAACAGCACCGACACGGTCGAGAACCGCGATGAGGCCGTCGAGGGGGCGCTCCTCGACACGGTCGCGGCGGCGGTCAAGAAGCTGGTCGTGCGCGGCAAGGAGCGCGGCTACGTCACCTATGACGAGTTCAACCAGGCGCTGCCGGACAGCCAGGTCTCCTCCGAATTCATCGAGGACACCATGGCGATGCTGAGCGATCTCGGCGTCAATGTGGTGGAGGCCGAGGAGCCCGAGGACACCGAGACCGCCGCCGCCAAGCCCGCCGCCAAGGCGGAGGGCGAGGAGGAAGAGGAGGAGGAGGACAGCTCCGGCAACGTCAACGAGGAAAGCCTCGGCCGGACCGACGATCCCGTCCGCATGTACCTGCGCGAGATGGGCAGCGTCGAGCTGCTCTCCCGCGAGGGCGAGATCGCCATCGCCAAGCGCATCGAGGCGGGGCGGGACGCGATGATCGGCGGGCTCTGCGAGAGCCCGCTCACCTTCCAGGCCATCCTCACCTGGCACGAGGCGGTCAAGGACGGCCGCATGCTGCTGCGCGACGTGATCGACCTCGAGGCGACCAACGCCGCCGACAGCCCCGACGTGCCGCCCGCCGCCGAGGCGGAGGAGTTCGAGGAGGGCGAGGAAGGCGAGGGCATGGGCCTCTCCCTCTCCGCCCTGGAAGAGAAGCTGAAGCCCGAGGCGCTGGCGACCTTCGAGGCCATCGAGGACCTCTACACCAAGCTGCAGAAGCTGCAGTCGAAGCGGATGGAGGCCTATACGGCCGGCGAGGAGTTCGCCGCCCGCACCGAGAAGACCTATGAGCGGCAGCGCCAGGAGCTGGTCGCGCTGGTGCAGCGGGTGCAGCTGCACAACAACCGGATCGAGGAGCTGGTGGACCAGCTCAAGGGGCTGAACCGCCGCATCACCGGGCTGGAGGGGCAGGTGCTGCGCCTGGCCGAGGCCAGCAAGGTCAAGCGGGACGACTTCCTGGACCACTGGCGCGGCGCGGAGATCGACCCGGCCTGGTTCGAGCGCATCGCGGCCCTGCCGCAGAAATCCTGGAAGAATTTCGTCGAGCGCTCGCGCGCCGAGGCGGAGCAGATCCGCGGCCAGATCGGCCAGACCGCGGCGCTGACCGGCCTGCCGGTCGGCGAGTTCAAGCGGGTCTATGCCACGGTCAGCCGCGGCGAGCGCGACATGACCCAGGCGAAGAAGGAGATGATCGAGGCCAACCTGCGCCTCGTGATCTCCATCGCCAAGAAGTACACCAATCGCGGCCTGCAGTTCCTGGACCTGATCCAGGAGGGCAACATCGGCCTGATGAAGGCGGTGGACAAGTTCGAGTACCGCCGCGGCTACAAGTTCAGCACCTATGCGACGTGGTGGATCCGCCAGGCGATCACCCGCTCCATCGCCGACCAGGCGCGCACCATCCGCATCCCCGTGCACATGATCGAGACGATCAACAAGCTGGTGCGGACCAGCCGCCAGATGCTGCACGAGATCGGCCGCGAGCCGCAGCCGGAGGAGTTGGCCGAGAAGCTCGGCATGCCGCTGGAGAAGGTCCGCAAGGTCCTCAAGATCGCCAAGGAGCCGATCAGCCTCGAGACGCCGATCGGCGACGAGGAGGACAGCCACCTCGGCGACTTCATCGAGGACAAGGCGGCCATCATCCCGCTCGATGCCGCCATCCAGTCGAACCTGCGCGAGGCCACCACCCGCGTCCTGTCGAGCCTGACGCCGCGTGAGGAGCGCGTGCTGCGGATGCGCTTCGGCATCGGCATGAACACCGACCACACGCTGGAGGAGGTCGGGCAGCAGTTCAACGTGACGCGCGAGCGCATCCGCCAGATCGAGGCCAAGGCGCTGCGCAAGCTCAAGCACCCGAGCCGCAGCCGGAAGCTGCGCTCCTTCCTGGACAGCTGAGGATGGCCCTGTCCCTGGTCGAGCCGGCGCAGCGGGTGGTGGTGGATGTCACCTTCCTGCGCATGGCCGCCCCGCCCCGGGAAGCGGCGCCCGCCCTGCCGGCCGGGCTGCGGCTGGAGCGCCTGGCGCGGTGCAGCGTGGCCTTCTACCGCTACCTCTACAACACCGTGGGGCAGGATTACGTCTGGTGGCTGCGCCGGGCCGCCAGCGACGCCGAGATCGCCGCCATCCTGGCCGATCCGGGCGTCTCCATCCATGTGCTCTACGAGGGCGGCGAGCCGGCGGGCTTCTTCGAGCTGGAGCACCGCGCCGCCGCAGGCCAGACCAACATCGCCTATTTCGGGCTGCTGCCGCATGCGGTGGGCCGCGGGCTCGGCAAGGCCTTCCTGCGCGCGGCGGTGGATGCCGCCTGGGCCGAGGGCGGCGCGCTGGTCACGGTCAACACCTGCACCGCCGACCATGCCCGCGCCCTGCCGAACTACCTGGCGGCGGGCTTCACGCGGCTGCGGACGGTGCGGGAGGTCTGGCCGGTGCCGCTGCGCCTCGGCCTGAAGGTGCCGGAGCGGCTGCTGGCCTGACCCGGCCTCGCCCCCTGGCCGGTGGGGAGAGGCACCGCCGTCATCCCCCCGCCCGGCCGGGGCCCGTTACTTCGCCGCGGTGATCTGCCGGGTCAGGATCTCGGCCGCCTGGGCGGCGTCGCCCCAGCCCTTCACCTTCACCCACTTGCCAGGCTCCAGGTCCTTATAGCGGGTGAAGAAGTGCTCGATCATGTCGCGGGTGATCTTCGGCAGGTCGTCCATCTCCTTCACCTCGGTGAAGACGAGGGAGATCTTGTCGTGCGGCACGCAGATGAGCTTCTCGTCCTGGCCGCTCTCATCCTCCATGAACAGCACGCCGATCGGCCGGGCGCGGATCACCGCGCCGGGCACCACCTGGGCGGGCACCAGGACCAGGGCGTCGGACGGGTCGCCGTCATCGGCCAGGGTGCCGGGGACGAAGCCATAGGCGGCCGGATAGGCCATCGGGGTGAACAGGAAGCGATCGACGATGACGGCGCCGCTCTCCTTGTCCACCTCGTACTTCACCGAGCTGCCCTGCGGGATCTCGATCACGACGTTGATGTCGTGCGGCGGGTTCTTGCCGGTGGAGAGCTTGGTCACGTCCATAAGGGGCCATCCATCATCTGGCGTCGGAGCCACGGCTGTTAGCAGGGGCCGGCGGCGGCGTCCATGCGGGAGGCCGGGTTGGGATGCCTGGGCGTCTGGGCCCTTGCCGGGCCCCCGGCCGGTCGCGCAGCATGGCGGCCGGAGGATACGAGCATGACCACCCGCCGCCGCCTGCTGGCCACCAGCCTGGGTCTTCCCCTGGGTCTTCCCCTGGGTCTCGCCCTGGCCGCTGCCGGGCCGGGGCGGAGCGCCGGGGCGCAGGAGGCCGCGCCACCGGTGCCGCGCCGCGACTTCACCGTCCAGGGCTACACGACGCGCGGTGGCGCCACCCTGCCGGCCATCCGCACCGGCTACCAGACCGCCGGCAGGCTCAACGCCGCCGGCGACAACGCCGTGCTGATCACGCATTTCTTCAGCGGCAACGGCCAGGCCTTCGGCCGTAACGACCCGGACGGGCCGCTCGGCTGGTGGGACGCCGTCATCGGCCCCGGCCGCCCGATCGACACCGACCGCTACTTCGTCGTCGCCGCGGACAGCCTGGTGAACCTCAACGCCCCCGACCGCTACACCGTGACCACCGGCCCCGCCTCGGTGAACCCCTCGACCGGCCGGCCCTGGGGCATGAGCTTCCCGGTGGTCTCGATCCGCGACTTCGTCGAGGTGCAGAAGCGGCTGCTGGAGCATCTGGGCGTGAGGCGGCTGGCCCTGGTCGCCGGGCCGAGCATGGGGTCGCTGCAGGTCATCGAATGGGCGGCGGCCTATCCCGAGATGGTCGAGCGCGCCATGCCGGTGATCGGCACCGGGGAGATGGATGCCTGGATGCTGGGCTGGCTCGACCTCTGGGCGGCGCCGATCCGCACCGATCCGAACTGGCGGGGCGGCGACTACTACACCCAGGGGCGCGACCCGCCGATCCGCGGCCTGACCGAGGCGCTGAAGCTCGTGACGCTGCATTCGCGCGACCGCGGCTGGGCGGCGGCGCAGTTCGGCCGCCGCCCCGCCGAGGGGCAGGACCCGGCGCGGCGCATCCAGGACCGCTACGCCATCGAGACCTGGCTGGAGGGCGCGGCGGCGGCGCGGGCGCGGCTCTCGGACGCCAATTCCTTCCTCTACCTGGTGCGCGCCAACCAGCTCTTCCTGAGCGAGTACGGCAGCACGGCGGAGGCCCTGGCGCGCAGCCGGGCGCGCTGGCTGGTCGTGCCCAGCCGGGGCGACCGGGTCTTCCCCCTCGAATACAGCCGCGAGCTGGTGGCCGGGCTGCGCGCCGCCGGCCAGGCGGTGCAGGAGGCCGAGCTTTCGGGCGGGCTCGGGCATCTGGAGGGCGTGGCCAACATCGCCCAGGCGGGAGAGGCCATTCGCGGCTTCCTTGCCGCCTGAGCGCCGCCGGTCTAGCTCTTGGCCGGAAGGGGCGCGATTCGCCGCCCCCGCCCTCCCGGCGCGCCCGTAGCTCAATGGTCAGAGCGGGCCGCTCATAACGGCTTGGTTGCGGGTTCGAGTCCTGCCGGGCGCAGGGGAGGGGGCAGGGAAGGGCGCGGGGAAACCCTTACGCTTGGCGCGCGGCGCCATGCTGGCTAGAACCGGGGCCGAACCTCTGCCCCGGGATATGTCCGACCATGGCCGCTCACCAGTACGTCTACGTGATGAAGGATCTCACCAAGTCCTACCCGGGCGGGCGCGAGATCTTCAAAGGCATCACCCTCTCCTTCCTGCCCACCGCCAAGATCGGCGTGCTCGGCCCGAACGGCGCCGGCAAGTCCACGCTGATGCGGATCATGGCGGGCATGGACCGCGAGTTCGGCGGCGAGGCCTGGGCGGCCGAGGGCGTCAAGGTCGGCTACCTGCCGCAGGAGCCGCATCTCGACCCGGACAAGACGGTGGGCGAGAACGTCCGCGACGCCTTCGGTTCGCTGGCGGCGGATCTGGAGCGCTTCAACGAGATCTCGATGAAGTTCGCCGAGGAGATGAGCGAGGAGGAGATGAACACCCTCCTCGCCGAGCAGGCCGAGCTGCAGGAGCGGATCGACGCCGCCAATGGCTGGGATCTGGACCGCACCATCGACATCGCCCTCGATGCGCTGCGCTGCCCGCCCGCCGACAGCCCGGTGACCAACCTCTCGGGCGGCGAGCGGCGCCGCGTCGCGCTCTGCAAGCTGCTGCTGGAGAAGCCCGACCTCCTGCTGCTCGACGAGCCGACCAACCACCTCGACGCCGAGAGCGTGTCCTGGCTGGAGAAGACGCTGCGCGAGTACCAGGGCGCGGTGCTGATCGTCACCCACGACCGCTACTTCCTCGACAACGTCACCAACTGGATCCTCGAGGTCGATCGCGGCCGCGGCATCCCGTATGAGGGCAACTACTCCGCCTATCTCGCCGCCAAGCGCAAGCGGCTGCAGCAGGAGGAGAAGGAGGAGAGCACCCGCCAGCGCCAGCTCGCCGAGGAGCAGGAGTGGATCGGCCGCAGCCCCGCCGCCCGCCAGGCCAAGAGTAAGGCGCGCATCCAGGCCTATGAGGAGCTGCTGGCCAAGAGCCAGGAGCGCGCGCCCGACCCCACCGAGATCCAGATCCCGCCCGCCCCGCGGCTGGGCAACACGGTCATCGAGGCCGAGGATCTGCGCAAGGGCTTCGGCAACAACCTGCTGATCGACGGCCTGTCCTTCAAGCTGCCGCCCGGCGGCATCGTCGGCGTCATCGGCCCGAACGGCGCCGGCAAGTCCACCCTGTTCAAGATGATCACCGGCAAGGAGAAGCCGGATGGCGGCACGCTGCGGATCGGCGAGACCGTCTCCCTCGGCTATGTCGACCAGTCGCGCGACACGCTGGATGACAAGCGGACCGTCTGGCAGGAGATCTCCGACGGGCAGGACCTGATCACCATGGGCAAGCGCAGCGTGCCCTCGCGCGCCTATGCCGCCGCCTTCAACTTCAAGGGCTCCGACCAGCAGAAGCCGGTGGGCGTGCTCTCGGGCGGCGAGCGGAACCGGGTGCATCTGGCGAAGATGCTGAAGGAGCCGCACAACGTCATCCTGCTCGACGAGCCGACCAACGACCTCGACGTGGACACGCTCCGCGCGCTGGAGGAGGCCTTGCAGGACTTCGCCGGCTGCGCCGTGATCATCAGCCACGACCGCTGGTTCCTCGACCGGCTGGCCACGCACATCATGTCCTTCGAGGGCGACAGCCACGTCGAATGGTTCGAGGGCAACTACCAGGCCTACGAGGCCGACCGACGTCGACGTCTTGGCGCGGCGGCCGATCAGCCGCACCGGATCAAGTACCGGCCGCTCACCCGGTAAGCCGGTGGACATGCCGGCGCGGGTGGAATCCCCGCACACGGTGCGCACCGCCCGCCTGGTGCTGCGCCCCGTCGAGCCGCGGCATCTGGCCGATCTTGTCGCCCTGAAGGGGGACGAGGCGGCCTTCGGCCTGATGCTGCACGGCCTCCGCACGCCCGAGCGGGCAGCGGAGGAGTTGCGCGACGACATCGAGTTCTGGTCGGTGCGGGGCTACGGCACCTGGGCGGTGCACCGTGGCGAGGACGAGGCCTTCCTGGGCATCGTCGGCCTGATGGAGCGGCCGGACGGGCGGGGGGTGGCGCTGCGCTTCGCCCTCTGGCCCTGGTCGCGCGGGCGTGGCTATGCGCGGGAGGCGGCCCGTGCGGCGCTGGACTTCGGTCATCGCGCCGGGCTGCCGCGCATCATCGCGGTGGCGCGGGAGAGCAACCTGGCCTCCCGCGGGGTGCTGGGGGATCTTGGCCTGCGGGCCTGCGGCCGCTTCATGCACCAGGGCCATCCGATGATGGTGTTCGAGAGCCTGCGCGCCCCGCCGCCCCTGGCGCAGCAGGGGGGCTGAGGAGAAGGGGAGGATTGTGGCGACGCGGTCACAGCCCGCGATGAACACAATCCCGCCACAATTCCTTCCATCGAGATTATCGAGTTTTTTCAATTGATTATGATCAAGATGTAAGGTTTCGCTTGGATGAAATAAGGCGGTCCCGCCTTATTTTCACTTGTGTCGCTGCGTCGCACAAAAGATAAGGAGGCCGGGGAGCAAACGGACCAGCGCCTGAGGGGGCCTGATGTCGTCGTTCCGCAGCATCCTGACCGGTCTTTTCGTCGGCCTCCTGGCGCTGGGCGCCAGCCCGCCCCTTCGCGCCCAGTCGGTGGAGCCGCTGTCTCCGGCCGAGGCCGGCTTCACGCTGCGCGCCGCTTTCGGAGGCGCCATGCCCTATGCCCGGCGGGAATCCTTCGTGGTGGCGACGCTGGCCGGTCCCGCCGCCGGCCGCCGCCTCTCCCTGGCCAGCACCCTGCCGCTCTCCGGCCTGGTCCGGCCGGTCTTCGACGCCCGGCCGCAATACGTGCTCGGTGCCGGCCTCGGCCTGGCCGAGATCGGCGGCGCCCGGCTGTCGCTCGACGGGCTGATCTCGGCGGGGGCGGAGCCGCCCGCGGGGGAGGAGCGCCGCCCGCTCCTGGGCCTCGCCCGGTTGCGCCTGGTGTTCTGAGCCGGCGCCTCAGCCGGCGGCGGCCAGCCGGGCCATCGCGGTGGCGGTGGCGTCGTCGGCCGGGAAGAAGGCCTCGATCGTCACTTCCGACAGCGTCACATCCACCGCCGTGCCGAACACGGTCGTGGTGCTGAGGAAGCTGAGCGGCCCGGCCACGCCTGCCAGCCGCAGCGGCACGGCGATGCCGCCCTCCTCCACCGGCGCCGCCCGGGCGCCTCTCGCCTGCGGCGGCGGTGGATAACCCTTCAGCTCCTCCAGCAGCCGCAGCAGCGCGGCGTCCGATGAGGCCTGCACCTCGTGCGCCAGCCGCGCCAGCAGGTGCGCGCGCCACTCGGCGAAGTTCAGGATGCGCGGCGCCAGCCCTTCCGGGTGCAGGCTGAGGCGCAGCACGTTCACCGGCGGCTGCATCAGAGGGCCGGACACGCCGCCCAGCAGCCGGAACACGGCGGCATTGGCCGAGAGCAGGGTCCAGTACCGGTCCACCGCCAGGGCCGGATGCGGCATGTGGCCATGCAGGATGCGCTCCACGGCCTGCCGCGCCGCCGCCAGCTCCGGCGCCTGCAACGGCCGCTCGCCATAGGCCGGCGCGAAGCCCGCCGCGGCCAGGATGGCGTTGCGCTCGCGCAGCGGCACGCGGAGCTGCTCCGTCAGGTGCAGCACCATCGCGCGGCTGGGCATGGCGCGGCCGGCTTCCAGGTAGCTCAGGTGCCGCTGCGAGATCTCGGCCTCCAGCGCCAGCGCCATCTGGCTCAGCCGCCGCTGCTGCCGCCAGTGGCGCAGCAGCGCGCCGGCGGTGGGACGCTCCGTGCTCATCATGCGCCGAACCTAGCCAGCCCTCCCGCCGCCCGACAATGACCTCCGAGGTTATCGCGCCGCTCCCGCCTCCCGGCCCAGCATCGGCCCGCCGGCACCGCATCCCGTGGCGCCGCGAGCGACCGAGGAGCTTGCCATGACCACGCCTATTCCCTCCCTCCGCGCCCTACTGGGGCTCGATGCGCTGAGCTGCGCCGGCATGGGCGCCGTGCTGCTGGCGGCCCCCTCCGCGCTGGGCGGCTGGATGGCATTGCCGCCGGCGCTGCTGAGCGGGGCGGGGCTGGCGCTGCTGTCCGTGGCGGCCTTCATGGCCTGGCTGGCGCGCGGGCCCGGCGTGCCGCGCTGGGGGCTGCGCCTGGTGGTGGCCGGCAACCTGCTCTGGGTGGCGGCGAGCCTGCTGCTGCCGTTGCTGGGGCTGGTCTCCCCCAACGCGGCGGGCTGGGCCTTCCTGCTGGGCCAGGCGGGCTTCGTCGGCATCATGGCCTGGCTGGAGGCCACGGCCGGGCGCGCCCCGTCGGTGGCGGTCTGATGCGCGCGGAGGATCGGGCCATGACCTGCCATGCCGTCGGTCTGCTGCACGCGGTGGAGATGGGCCCGGAGATCGTGGCCTACCTCGAAGGGATCGACGCCACGCTGGCGCCCTTCGGCGGCCGCTTCCTGATCCATGGCGGGCCGCGGGAGGCGCTGGAAGGGCAGTGCGACCGCGACCTGATCGTCATCGCCTTTCCCGACCGGGCGGCGGCCCGCGCCTGGTACGCCTCGCCAGCCTACCGGGCCATCCTGCCCTTCCGCCAGCGCCATGCGAAGGGAGAGGTCTTCCTGATCGACGGGGTGGAGGAGGGGCACCGCGCGGCCGACATCCTGCGCGGGGCCTGAAGCCTCAGGCGCCGCGCCGCCGGCGCAGCAGCCGCACCCCGAGCAGGGCGCCGCCGATCACCAGGAAGGACAGGGCGGTGGAGACGGTGCCGAGCGCGTAGAGCACCGGCGTCGTCACCGTTGTGGTCATGCCCAGGATCTCTAGCGGCAGGGTGTTGCCGCTGCCGGCCGTGAGCAGGGTGCGGGCGAATTCGTCGAAGGACAGGGTGAAGCCGAACAGGGCGATGCCGACCACGCCGGGCGCGATGATCGGCAGCACGACGTGCCGGAAGCCCTGCCACGGCGTGGCGCCGAGGTCGCGCGCCGCCTCCTCCCAGCTGCGGTCGAAGCGGTTGAACACGGCGAAGATGATCAGCAGGCCGAAGGGCAGCGTCCAGGTGAGCTGCGCGCCGAAGGCCGAGGAATACCAGGCCGGCTCCCATTCCATCAGCGTGAACAGCAGCCCGATGCCGAGGGAGACCAGGATCGAGGGCACGATCAGGCTGGCCAGCGTCAGGTAGAACAACGCGCCGCTGCCGGCGAAGCGGCGGCGGAAGGCCATGCCGGCGGCGAGCGAGACGACCACCGTGCAGGCCGTGACCATTGCCGCCAGGGCCAGGGTGCGGCGCATGGCGGCGCCGAGGTCGCCCACCGCCTGGGGCTGGAACAGCCGCGTGAACCAGACCGTGCTGACACCGTTCATCGGGAAGGTCAGCCCGCCATCCGGCCCCTGGAAGGAGAGGATGGCGATGGTGATGGTCGGGCCGTATAGGAACAGCAGGAAGGCGGCGAAGAGCGCGCCAAGCAGCAGGCGCGCGGCACGGCCGGGCATCTCAGAGCTCCTTGCGGATATCGATGGCGCGCAGCATGGCGGCGACCAGCAGCAGCACCATGGCCAGCAGCACCACCGCATTGGCCGCGGCGGCGGGATACTGCATCAGCCCGATCTGGTTCGAGATCATCAGCCCGACCGAGGCGCTCTGCCCGCCGCTCATCAGCCGCACGGTGGCGAAGTCGCCCATCACCAGCACGACGACGAAGATCGAGCCGATGCCGATGCCCGGCTTGCAGAGCGGCAGGATGACGCACCAGAGCGTCTGCCAGAAGCCGGCTCCCGCATCGCGCGCCGCCTCCAGCAGCCGGTGGTCGATGCGCATCATGGTGTTGAAGACCGGCACCACCATGAACAGCGTGTAGAGATGCACGAAGGCGAGGATGACGGCGAAGTCGGAGAACAGCAGGAACTCCAGCGGCCGGTCGATGGCGCCGAGCCCGATCAGCGTGTTGTTCAGGATGCCGTTGCGCCCGAGGAAGGGGATCCAGGCGATCATGCGGATCAGGTTGGAGGTCCAGAACGGCACCGTGGTCAGCACGAAGAGCAGCATGCGCCAGGTCGGGTCCCGCACCACGAAGGCCAGGAAATAGGCCAGCCAGAAGCCGAGCAGCAGCGTGATCGCCCAGGTCAGGCCGGCGAACCAGAGGGTCTTGAGATAGGTCTGCCACGTGACCCAGGAGGAGAACACCTCCCGGTAGTTGGTCAGCACGAAGTCGGGGATCAGGCTGAAGCTGTCGTAATCGTAGAAGCTGACGACCACCAGCATCGCCATCGGCACGACGAGGAACACGGCCAGCACCAGAGCCAGCGGCGCGGCCTGCAGCCAGGGCATCCATCGGGACATGAAGGGCATCACTCCGGGCCGGAAGCCCGGGAGGGCGCGCGGCCCCCCGGGATGGTGTCGCGCGGGACAGGCCGCGCGGGAAGCCTCAGGCGGCGATGAACTCGTTCCACTTCTGGACCATGTAGCGGTCCTGATCCATCACCGAGTTCCAGCAGACCACCCGGCCCATGCGCTCGGCGAAGGCGCCGCCGTCGCGCACCGCGCCCGCCTTCTCCATCTCGCGGCCATCGGGCGAGAGGATCGGGGCGGTGGCGGGCTTGCCCTCCATCCAGTAGCCCCACTCATTCTCGCTCATGTTCTGCTTCGCCGTCTCCAGCACCGCCGAATAGTAGCCCTGGCGGTTGAGGAAGGCGCCGGCCCAGCCGGAGAGATACCAGTTGAGGTATTCATAGGCGGCGTCGAGCTGCAGCCCCGAGACGTGGCGCATGACGCCGAGGCCCGAGCCCCAGGCGCGGTAGCCCTCCGCCAGCGGCTGGTAGGTGCAGGGGATGCCGCGCGAGCGGACCGCGGCGACGGCGGGCGACCACATGGACTGGATGACCACCTCGCCCGAGGCCATCAGGTTGACGCTCTCGTCGAAGGTCTTCCAGAAGGCGCGGAACTGCCCGGCGCGCTTGGCCTCGATCAGGAAGGCGATGGTCTTGTCGATCTCCTCGCGCGTCATGTTGCCCTTGTCGCCGTATTTCACGACGCCGGCGCTCTCGGCCACCATGGCGGCGTCCATGATGCCGATGCCAGGGATGTTGAGGATCGAGGCGCGGCCCTTGAAGGCCGGGTCCATCAGGTCCTTCCAGTGGCTGATCGGCCGGCCGACCAGATCGGGGCGGATGCCGAGCGTGTCGGCGTTGTAGATGGTGGGCAGCAGCGTCATCAGCTCGGTGCGCTTGCCGGCGAAGCTCTTGGCATCCCTGCTGTCCACGAAGCCGACGGAGAAGGGCGAGGTGCCCTGGCCCATCTGGCTGTCCGGCGTCAGCTTCCCCGTGGTGAAGATCGGCACGAGCTTGTCGATCAGCTTGATCCGCGTCGTGTCGATCGGCTGCACCGCGCCGGTCGGATAGACCTTCTTGATCGAGAAGTACTCGATGTCGGCGATGTCGAAGCTGCGCGCCTGGGTGGCGGCGCGCTGCGCCACGGCATCCGTGTCGGTCACGGTGAGCTGCAGGGTGAAGCCGAGATCCTTCTTCACCTGCTCGGCGATCGGGTTCAGCCCGGACACGCCGGTGCCGATCTGGCGCAGCGTCACATCCTTGATGTTCTGCGCCCAGATCGTCGGGAATCCGGTGATGGCGCCGCTGCCCAGCGCGGCGCCGGCCAGCGCCAGGGCGCCGCGGCGGGTGAGGGCGGTCTTCGTCTCGTGCATCGTCAGGCGCTCCTGTCAGGCGGGGGGCAGGGCATGCGCGTCCTGCGCAGACCAGCCGAGGGTGGCGGCCTCCCCGGGCGCGACCGGGGCGGCGTGGAAGCTGGCATCGGGCAGCAGCGCCTCGGCCGTCTGCCCGTCCGCCGCGCGGAGCACGACGCGCACCGCGCTGCCCTGGTACTCGACGGCGGTGACCTGTCCGGCGAGGTTGAGCCCGGCGCGGTCAGGCCCGGCGAGGTCAGGCCCGGCGGCGGCCGGGGCGAGGCGCGTGCGGTCCGTGCGGATGGCGAAGCGGCCCTGCGGCAACTCCAGCACGTTGTGGCCGCCGATGAAGCGGGCGACGAAGGCGCTGGCCGGGCGCTCGAAGATCTCGCGCGGCGGCGCGGCCTGGGCAATGCGGCCATGATCCATCACCACGGCGAGGTCGGAGAGCGCCATGGCCTCCTCCTGCCCGTGCGTGACATGGATGAAGGTGATGCCGAGCTCGCGCTGCAGCCGCTTCAGCTCCTCGCGCATCTGGCCGCGCAGGAAGGGGTCGAGGGCGGAGAGCGGTTCGTCGAGCAGCAGCACCTTGGGGCGGGTGATCAGGGCGCGGGCCAGGGCGACGCGCTGCTGCTGGCCGCCGGAGAGCTGCGCGGGCAGACGGTCCGCCATCGTCTCGAGCTGCACCAGGCGGAGGAACTCCCGCGCCCGCGCCAGGCGCTCCGCCTTGCCCACCCCGCGCATGCGCGGCCCGAAGGCGATGTTCTCGAGCGCCGAGAGGTGCGGGAACAGGGCGTAGCTCTGGAACATCATCGCCGTGCCGCGCTCGGCCGGCTTCAGGTCCGTGACGTTGCGCCCGGCCAGGAGGATGTCTCCCGCGCTGATGCTCTCATGGCCGGCGATCATCCGCAGGGTGCTGGTCTTGCCGCAGCCGGAGGGGCCGAGCAGGCAGCAGTAGCTGCCGCCGGGGATCAGGAGGGAGAGGCCGTCCACCGCGACGGTGGCGCCATAACGCTTGGTGACGCCGATCAGCTCCACATCCGGCCGCAAGCCCGTCCTCCTCCTGCCATCCGCCGCCCCCATGCAAGCGCCGCACCAGGGTGACGCCCGCCGGCGCGCCGGCGATCGGCACCACGGTCGGAAGGGCGGATTGCCCAGGATGAAGGCAGATGCTCCCGCCACCGGCCGGGGCTCTGCCGGCCTCCTGGGCACCTCCTTCATTCTGAGGATGCGAGGAGGACTTGTGTCTCTTAATCTGGAAGGACAGGACAAAGGACCTTCATGCCGGACACCACCTCCACGATCTGCGGGACCTGCCCGTCCCTGGCGGACATGGCCTGTTTGGTGCCGACGCTGAATGCGGTGGTGGACGCAGCCTGGCATCCCGGCTGGGCGCCCGCCGCCCTGGTGCGCCTGGTCCAGTTCTGCGGAGCGCTGCGCGAGGGGACCGATCCCGAGAAATGGGCGATGCTTCGGCACAGCCTGCGGGAGCATCCCGTGCGCCGCCTGGTGATGGAGGACCCGCTGGCCCGGCTGGCGCTGGAGCATCCTGGCGACACGGCCGGCCATCCCCTCCTGCGCGACCTGCTGCTGGGCCTGGGCGAAGGGCCGCGGATGCTGGAGCAGGCCTCGCGGGCCGGGCGGGATCTTTTCGCGGTCTCCTCGCAGATCGGCCTGCCAGCCGGGTTGAGGGGCCAGGCCGCCTTCCTGGCCAGCGTGGTCGAGGGGATGCTGGAGCGGCAGCCGGGGGCGGAAATCCTCACGCTCGGCGCGGGCCATCTGCGCGAGGCCGCCCTGGTGCGGCAGCGCGGCGCCATCGGCCGCTGGGTGGCGCAGGCCACGGAGCAGGACGTCCTGACGCGGATGCGGGACAGCCTGCCGTCTGGTCTGCCGGTGCGGAGCCTGCGCTGCAGCCTCGGCGGCTTCGTGCGCCGGCCCTACATGCGCGGCTGCTTCGACCTCATCCTGCTGCCCCTGCTGCCGGATGCGCTGGATGCCAACGGGCTGCGGAACCTGGCCGATGCCGCCTTCGCGGCGCTCAAGCCCGGCGGGATGCTGCTGATCGGCAGTCCCGCCGGTCCGGCGCCGGAAGCGGCCTGGATGGAGGCCTTCCTGCACTGGCGCCCGGCCTGGCGCACAACGCAGGACCTGCTGGCGGCTTTCGCGGTGCTGCCGCCGGCCCAGCTCACGACCTGCCGCGCCTTCAGCAGCCCGGAAGGCCGGCTGGTCTATGCGGTGGCGGAGCGCCGGCGGCGCTGAGGATCAGCGCCCTTCGCGCGCCGCCAGGGCGGCGATCTGCCGCCGCATGGCGTCGAGCAGGGCGGAGACCTGCCCGCCATTGCGGCTGATCACCGCCGAGTACTCGCTGCGCTGGGTCAGGCGGAGCGACGTGCCCTCGGCGATCACGTCCACCACGCGCGGCTGGCCGCCGACCTCGCTGACCCGCCAGTCGAGGCTGAAGGGGGCGCTGTTGGGTCGCTCGATCACGGTGTTCACCAGCGCGTCATCCTCCGTGCGCTGCTGGCTGCGGCCCAGGCTGAAGCGCACCCCCTGATACTCGCCGAAGCGCGCCGAGAGGTTGCGGATCAGGGTCTCCTCGAAGAGCCGCATGTATTCCTGCTGCTCGGCGGGCGTGGCCACGCGCCACCACCGGCCGAGCACGAAGCGGCCCACGCCCTCGACATCCACGGCGCGGCGCAGGATCGCGGCCACCTGCTGGCGCCGCGTGGCGATGTCCTGTTGCGCGTTGATCGCGCTCACGAGATCCCGGCCGGTGGTCTCGATGAAGCTGCCGGCCCGGCCGATATCGACCTGCGCGCGCGCGGCGCCGGCGGCCAGGAACTGCGCGGTGAAGGGAAGGGCCAGCGCGCTGGCCAGGAGAAGGCGGCGGTTCATCCGGTTCGATCTCATTCCTTGCCGAGCGGAGCGGGGGAGGGGCGCGTGTCCAGCGGCCCGCCGATGCCGAAGCCGGTGGCCCGGGCCTCCGGCGCGGTGCCGCCTCCGTTGCGGATCTCGTAATTGCGGCCCTGGCGGTAGGCGCTGCGGATGGTGCTGTAGGGGTCGAGACTGGTCGCCCTGACGTCCGCGATGGTGTCCAGCAGCCCCTCACGCGTATCCAGGATGGTCAGCCCGGTCTGCACCCAACCCAGTGTCTCCGCCGTGTTGTCCCCATTGGCCACCACCCAGGTGATCGGGTTGGCGGCGATGTCGACTCCAAACCCCACAAGGTCGCGCGGGTTGCTGGGGCCGAGCACGGGGATGAACAGATAGGGGCCTTCGCCCAGGCCCCAGACGGCGAGGGTCTGACCGAAATCCTCGCCATGGCCGGGCAGGCCGACCTCCTTCGCCACGTCGAACAACCCGCCGATGCCGAAGCTGCTGTTCATCAGGAAGCGGGCCAGGGTGGTGGCGCTGCGCTCCACGCTGCCCTGCAGCACGTCGTTCATGAAGATCACCGGGCTGCGCAGGTTGGTCAGCACATTGCGCACGCCGCCCCGCACCGGCTGCGGCAGGACGAAGCGGTAGACCCGCGCCGCGGGCTCCAGCACGACGGTATCGATGCCCTCGTGCACCGCGTACATGCCGCGGTTGAAGGGCTCCAGCGGGTCGTTGTTCTGCTCGAACTCCGCCAGCGCCTCGGGATCGCTGGCCGGCGGCCGCGTGGCGCAGGCGGACAGGGCGAGCAGGCCGAGCAGCAGGAGAAGCGGGCGGCGGACGGGCATGGTGGGCAGGGTTCCTGACGGCGCGCGGCACGGCGCTGGCTACGGGTACATACATCCGCGGATGGATGTATGGAACAGGCTATGGCCAAGTCTCAGTGAACAACGTTCCGCGACGACGAGGGATAGCATTCTCCCGGCCGCGGGGACGCAATTTCTCCCGGATGTTCCATTTTCCCTGGACGTTCAATTTCTCCCGGGTCTGCGGTAGAGAGGAGGCATGAGCCATCTCCCCGACCACGCCAATGTTGCCCCTGCCGCCGCGGATCTCTCCGCCGGCGCGAGTCCCGGGACCCTGCAACGCTGGCTGACGGGACCCCGGGTCGCCGGCCTGCCCCTGCCGACCGAGCTGCCGCCGCCGGCGCTCTCCTTCGAGTTCTTCCCGCCGCGCACCGAGAGCCTGGAGCAGCAGCTCTGGGCCTGCGTGCGGCGGCTCGAGCCGCTGGCGCCGCGCTTCGTCTCCGTCACCTACGGCGCGGGCGGCACCACGCAGGAGCGCACCCATGCCACGGTGGCGCGGCTCGTGCGGGAGACCTCGCTGACCCCGGCGGCGCACCTGACCTGCGTCGGTGCCAGCCGGGCCGAGGTGGACGAGGTGGCGCACCGCTACTGGGCGGCGGGCGTGCGCCATATCGTCGCCCTGCGCGGCGACGCGCCGGCCGGGCAGGAGAGCTATGTGCCGCACCCGCAGGGCTATGCCTATGCCGCCGACCTGGTGGCCGGGCTGCGGCGCGCGGGCGAATTCGAGATCTCGGTCGCCGCCTATCCCGAGACGCATCCCTCCGCCCGGTCGGCGCAGGAGGACCTCGACAACCTCAAGCGCAAGATCGATGCCGGGGCGACCCGCGCCATCACCCAGTACTTCTTCGACACCGAGGTCTATCTGCGCTTCCTCGACCGGGCGCACGCCGCCGGCATCACCGTGCCGATCGTGCCGGGCATCCTGCCGGTCTCCAACTTCACCCAGGTGGCCAAGTTCTCGGCCATGTGCGGCGCCAGCGTGCCGGCCTGGATGGGCCGCCTGTTCGAGGGGCTGGACGATGATCCCGAGACCCGCCGCATGGTGGCGGCCGCCCTCGCCGCCGAGCAGGTGCGGCTGCTGCAGGCCAACGGGGTGGACGAGTTCCACTTCTACACCCTGAACCGCGCCGACCTGACCTATGCCATCGCCCATATCCTGGGCGCCCGGCCGATGCGGCAGGCGCCGGCCGACCCGGCCTAGGCCGGCCGCGCCGGGCTCTCCGGCGCCAGCCGGCGATAGACCGGGCGCAGCAGGAAGGGGCTGAGGAAGAGCGGGAACTGGCAGAGCGCGCAGAAGATCAGGATGCGCGCATCCGCCGTCGCCGGCAGCACCGCGAGGTAGAGCGCCATGTTGCGGTTGCCGGAGAGCAGCCCGGCCGACAGGCCGAGCCGCCATCCGGCCGGGCGGAAGGCCAGGGCGGTCAGGGCGTTCAGTCCGAAGCAGGTGGCGAAGGCCAGCAGCAGCCCGCCCAGCATCATCGCCGGCGCCTGCAGCATCCGCCCCAGCATGCCGTCCATCACCCCGAAGCCGTAGACCACCACCAGCAGCACCGAGGCGCCATCCACCGCCCGGCCCCAGCGGGCCAGCCGCGCCGGCCCGGCCAGGGCGCGGATGGCGAGCGAGACCAGCAGCGGCAGCCCCACCACCAGCAGCAGGCGGGCCGTCAGCCCGCCGACCGTCAGCGCCAGGTCGATGCCGAGCAGGCCGAGCGCCAGCGGCGGCGCGGTGAAGGGCAGCAGCAGGGTGGAGAGCAGGGCCACCACCAGCGCGATCTCGCCATCCAGCCCGACCAGGCGGGCGAAGGCGGGGGAGGAGGTCGCGGCGCAGCCGGTCGCCATCACCACCATGCCGGCGCCGAATCCCGCCTCCAGCCCGGCCGTCCGCACCACCGCGTAGGTGACCAGCGGGCAGGCCAGGAGCAGCCAGGCCAGCAGGGCGGCGACCAGCAGCGGGCGGCGCAGATAGGCCAGCACCTGCGCCGGATCGACCCGCAGCAGCACCAGCGTCATCAGCACCACGACCGAGGGGGTGAGCAGCGGCCGCGCGGCGCTGGCGAGCGGCGGCAGGAAGAGGCCCGCGAAGATGGCCAGGGCGAGCAGCGGCCCCCCCTGGCGCGCGGACCATTCCAGGGCACGAATCAGGCTGGCGATGGAAAGCGCTCCGGCTGCGGGCGGCCGGTGGTTGGCCGCGTTCGCTCCCCGTTCTATATCCAGGGCGTGCCCAGGCCAATCCCGCTTCCCCTCCGCCGCATTCTCCCGGTCCTGCTGACCCTTCCGCTCCTCGGCACGCCCGCCCAGGCGGCCTGTTCCGACGCGGCGGCGCCGGGGGTGGACTGGCGCCGCTGCCTGCAGGACGGCAAGGACCTGCGCGGCGCCGATCTCAGCGGGGCCGTGCTGCGCGACGCCAGCTTCGCCCGCGGCCGCCTGCAGGATGCCGTGCTGGACCGGGCGGAGGCGCCCGATGCCCGCTTCACCTCGGCCGAGATGAGCGGGGCGAGCCTGGCCGGGGCGGTGCTGCGCGGCGCCGACTTCACCCGCGCCGACCTGAGCCGCGCCGTCCTGCGCCAGGCCGACCTGCGCGGCGCCCGCTTCTTCCGCGCCGATCTCAGCGAGGCCGACCTGACCGGCGCCATCATCGCCGGCGCCGATCTCTCCACCGCCCGACTCGGCGGCGCCCTCTGGGTCGACGGGGAGACCCGTTGCGCCGCGGCCTCCGTGGGGTCCTGCCAGCGATGAGCGACGCCGGTTATCTGAGCCGCCTCAACCCCGAGCAGCGCGCCGCCGTCGAGACGGTGGATGGGCCGCTGCTGGTGCTCGCCGGCGCCGGCACCGGCAAGACCCGGGTGCTGACCACCCGCTTCGCGCATATCCTGATGACCCGCCGTGCCTTCCCCAACCAGGTGCTGGCCGTCACCTTCACCAACAAGGCGGCGCGGGAGATGCGCGAGCGTGTCGCCGCCATGCTGGGCCAGCCGGCCGAGGGCCTCTGGCTCGGCACCTTCCATGCCCTCTGCGCGCGCATGCTGCGCCGCCATGCCGGGCTGGTCGGGCTGGAGAGCAGCTTCACCATCCTCGACACCGACGACCAGATGCGTCTGCTCAAGCAGGTGATGGAGGCGGCCGGCATCGACCTCAAGCGCTGGCCGGCGCAGGGGATGATGGCCATCATCCAGCGCTGGAAGGATCGCGGGCTGATGCCGGCGCGCATCACCGCCGCCGAGGACACCGACTATGCCGGCGGCCGCGGCCGCGGCCTCTATGCCGCCTACCAGGAGCGGCTGCGCCAGCTCAACGCCTGCGACTTCGGCGACCTGCTGCTGCACGTCACGGAGATCCTGCGCACCCAGCCGGACGTGCTGGCCGACTACCACCGCCGCTTCCGCTACATCCTGGTCGACGAGTACCAGGATACCAATACGGTGCAGTACCTGTGGCTGCGGCTGCTGGCGCAGCGGGAGAACCCGGCCGAGCGCAACATCTGCTGCGTCGGCGACGACGACCAGTCGATCTATTCCTGGCGCGGCGCCGAGATCGAGAACATCCTCCGCTTCGAGAAGGATTTCCCCGGTGCCACCATCGTGCGCCTGGAATCCAACTACCGCTCCACCGCGCCGATCCTGGCCGCCGCCGCCGGGCTGATCGCCCGGAACAGCGGCCGCCTCGGCAAGACCCTGCGCCCGGGCCGCGACGACGCGGCGGGGGAGAAGGTGCGCGTCGTCTCGCTCTGGGATTCGGAGGAGGAGGCGCGGATGGTGGGCTCCCGCATCGAGGCGGCGCGGCGGGGCGGCCACGACCTCTCCGAGATCGCCATCCTGGTCCGCGCCGGCTTCCAGACCCGCGCCTTCGAGGAGCGGCTGATCACCCTCGGCATCCCCTACCGCGTCGTCGGCGGGCAGAAGTTCTATGAGCGCGCCGAGATCCGCGACGCCATGGCCTATCTACGGGTGCTGAGCCAGCCGGCCGACGACCTCGCCTTCGAGCGGATCGTCAACACGCCCAAGCGCGGCCTGGGCGACACGGCGCTGCGCGCCATGCATGACCTGGCCCGGGCGGAGGGGCGGCCCCTGGTGGTCGCCGCCTGGCGGCTGATCGAGACCGGGGCGCTGCGGCCCAAGCCGCGCCAGGCGCTGCGCGAGCTGCTGGAGGGCTTCGCCCGCTGGCGCGAGATGCTGCCGCGCGAGGGCCATGTGGTGGTCGCCGCCACCCTGCTCGACGAGAGCGGCTACACGGAGATGTGGAAGCAGGACAAGTCGCCGGAGGCGCCGGGGCGGCTCGACAACCTGAAGGAGCTGCTGCGCGCGCTCGGCGAGTTCGAGAGCCTGGCCGGCTTCCTGGAGCATGTCGCGCTGGTGATGGAGAATGACGAGCAGTCGGAGGATGGCCGGGTCAATCTGATGACCCTGCATGCCGCCAAGGGGCTGGAGTTCGACAGCGTCTTCCTGCCGGGCTGGGAGGAGGGGCTGTTCCCGCACCAGCGCGCGCTGGACGAGGGCGGCGACAAGGGGCTCGAGGAGGAGCGGCGCCTCGCCTATGTCGGCATCACCCGCGCCCGGCGGCACTGCGTCATCAGCCATGCCGCCAACCGGCGCATCTACGCCAACTGGACCAGCGCCATCCCGAGCCGCTTCCTCGACGAGCTGCCGCCCGACCAGATCGAGCAGGAGGGGGCCGCCGGCGGCGCCCGCGCCCGCATGGCCGCGCAGCCCTCGGCCTTCTCCGGCCAGTTCCCGCTGGTGGCGCGGCGCCCCCGCGTCATCGAGGCCGGCGCCTGGGAGGTGGCGGAGCGCCCGGCGCGCGCGGCGGCCATTCCGGCGGGGCAGCGGGTCTTCCACCAGAAATTCGGCTATGGCCGCGTGGTGGCGGCCGAGGACAACAAGCTCGATGTCGAGTTCGACAAGGCCGGCCGCAAGCGCGTGCTCGATACCTTCGTGGAAAAGGCCTGACCGTGAACCGTCACCCTCCGACGCTCGAGACCCTGACCCTGGACGGCCTGCCGGAGGAGGCGGTGCCGGCCTTCGAGGCGGCCCTGCAGACGGTCTGCCCCAGCGTCGGCTACTTCAAGGACGACGCCACCGACACCTGGCGGCTCGAGGCGGTGCGCGAGACGGGATCGGGGGATGACGAGCTGCTGCCGGCCCTGGTCCTGGCCGCGGCGCTCTCCGGCATCGAGCCGCCCGAACTGCAGCGCGCCCCGGTCGAGGCGGAGGGCTGGCTGGCGCGCACGCTGCAATCCTTCCCCGAGCAGGAGATCGGCGCCCGGGTGCTGATCCGGCCGACGCACCTGCCCAACCCGCCGACCTATGGCCGCATCGTGCTGCGGCTTGACGCCGGTCTGGCCTTCGGCTCCGGCGAGCACGGCTCGACGCGCGGCTGCCTGATCGGCTTCGAGCGCATGGCCCACCGTCGGCCGCGCCGCATCCTCGATCTCGGCACCGGCTCAGGCATCCTGGCCATGGCGGCGGCGAAGCGGCTGCGGCGGCCGGTGCTGGCCACCGATATCGAGCCCTGGAGCGTGCGGATCACCGAGGAGAACGCGCGGATGAACGGGCTGCGCAACCGGGTCCGCTCCCGCCTGGCCGATGGCTGGCGCCACCGGGCGGTGCGCGCCGGGCGGTATGACCTCGTCTTCGCCAATATCCTCGCCCGCCCGCTCTGCGCCATGGCGAAGAGCCTGTCGGACCATCTGGCGCCCGGCGGCACGGCGATCCTGGCCGGCCTGCTAGGCACGCAGGTGCGGATGGTGCTGGCGGCGCACCGCCGCGCCGGGATGGTGCTGGAGCGCCGCATCGACCAGGGCGCCTGGTCGGCCCTGGTGCTGCGTCGGCGCTGAATGCGAAACCGCCCCGCATCTGGGGGGATGCGGGGCGGCCTGGCTCGATCCGGCGGGGGGAGGGGGGGAGGAACCGGATCGTTGGTCTCTGCCCTGTCTAACGAAGGTCCGGCGGCGTGGTTGCGGGCCGGCTCCGGTTTTTCAGGACATATTCTCCGCTCAGGCGGCCAGGCGGTCCTGCGCCTGGGTGTTGGAATTGGCCGCCGGGCGGACGGTCATGGCGGGGGCCATCGCCGCCACCGGGGCCTCGCCGCGGCTCACAGCCTCGCCGCGCAGCACGCGGGGGATATCGGCGCGGGTCAGGCCGATATCGGCCAGCTCACGGTCGGTGAGGCTGGTCAGCTCGTCATGGGCGCGGCGGCGGGCCGGATAGTCGGCCACGGCGCGGAAGGCGGCGACCACGGCGTTGCGGATCCAGCTGCCGACCGCCTCGTCGCGCTTCTTCATGGCGGCGAGGGCAATGGCCTGGGCCTCGTTCAGCTTCATGGCGGGAAGCAGGGCGTCGGCGTCGAGCTGCGGCTTGGAGATGCGGGCGTTCATTGTCTAGCGTTCCGTCTCTTGCGCGGGGGCGGTCCGCGGGATCGGCTCCTGCCGTCAACCGCCCGCTCCAACTGCGTGGCCATGATGTAATATTGTGCGGGCGCGAAGAGGAGTGCTGGTGCTGAAGCTGAGATATGCGGTTCGCGCATCGATACGTGAGGAAACATGTTCTTAATGGGATGCTCATCAAAGTGAAACAAGCTGATCGCCTGGCCGCCCTCCGCGCCGAGCTCGCCCGCCTCGGGGTGGACGGTTTCCTGATCCCGCGGGGCGACGAATATCTGGGGGAATACGTGCCGCCCAGCGGCGAGCGGCTGGCCTGGATCAGCGGCTTCACCGGCAGCGCCGGGCTCGCGGTGGTGCTGCCGGATCGCGCGCTGCTCTTCACCGACGGGCGCTACACCACCCAGGCCCGGGCGCAGACCGATCCGTCGTGCTGGACTCTGCTGCACATCACCGAGCAGCCACCTCATGAATACCTGTCCAGCCATGCGCCTGACGCAAGGCTGGGTTATGATCCCTGGCTGCATCCGCAGGCGGCGGTGGAGCGTCTCGCCGCCGCCGGCCTCACCCTGGTGCCGCTGGCGGTCAATCCGCTGGACGCCATCTGGCGCGACCGCCCCGCGCCGCCGCGCGCCCCGGCGGTGCCGCAGCCGGCCGAGTATGCCGGGCAGGACGCGGCCTCGAAGCGGGCGGCGGCGGCGGAGCGGCTGCGCGAGGCGGGCGAGGATGCCGTGGTCCTGACCGACCCGCATTCGGTCGCGTGGCTGCTCAACATCCGCGGCGGCGACCTGGAGCACACGCCGCTGGCCCTGGGCTTCGCCCTGCTGCGCGCCGATGGCAGCGTCGACCTGTTCATGGAGCCGGCCAAGCTCGGCGAGCCGGTGCGCGCGCATCTCGGCAATGCCGTGACCTGCCTGCCGCCCGCCGCCCTGCCCGCGACGCTGGCCGGAATGGCCGGGCAGGTGGTGCGGATCGACCCCGACATCACCCCCGCCTGGTTCGCCGCCAGCCTGCGGGACGCCGGCGCCACGCTGCGGACGGGCGAGGACCCGGTGCGCCTGCCCCGCGCGCGCAAGAATCCGGTGGAGCAGCGGGGCAGCCGCGCGGCGCATCATCGCGACGCCCTGGCGCTCGCCCGCTTCCTGCACTGGTTCTCGGTGTCGGCGCCGCAGGGAGGGGAGACGGAGATGAGCGCCGCCGCCCGGCTCCTGGCCTTCCGCCGCGACCTGCCGCTGTTCCGCGCCGAGAGCTTTCCGGCCATTTCCGGCGCGGGCGAGAACGGCGCCATCGTGCATTACCGCGCGACCGAGGCGACCAACCGGCCGATCCACGCCAATGAGGCCTATCTGATCGACAGCGGTGGCCAGTTCACCGATGGCACCACGGATGTCACCCGCACCCTCTGGACCGGCCCCGGCACCCCGCCCGCCGATCTGGTCGAGCGCTACACGCGCGTGCTGAAGGGGCATATCGCCCTGGCCGGACTGCGCTTCCCGCAGGGCGTCGGCGGCGCGCATATCGACGCCGTGGCCCGCGCGCCCCTCTGGGCGGCGGGGCTCGACTTCGACCACGGCACCGGCCATGGCATCGGCAGCTTCCTCTCGGTGCATGAGGGGCCGGTCAGTATCAGCCGGGCGGCGAAGCCGGTGCCGATCGAGGCCGGGATGATCCTTTCAGACGAGCCGGGCTTTTATCTGCCGGGCGCCTATGGCATCCGCATCGAGAACCTGCTGCTGGTCCGGCCCGCGCCGGAGCGGCCGGGGCAGGTGAAGCCCTTCCTGGAGTTCGAGACCCTGACCCTCGCCCCCTATGAGCGCCGGCTGATCGATCCTGCCCTGCTGACGCCCGGGGAGCGGGCCTGGGTCGATGCCTATCATGCCCGCGTGCTGGCCGAGCTCGGCGGCGAGCTGGAGGCCCCCGTGGCGGAATGGCTGTCTTGGGCCTGCGCCACGCTCTGAAGGCCCGGCTGCGCCGCTTCCGCCGCCCCACCATCCCCGCCGCGCCGCCGGTGCGGCCGCTGGATCTGGCGGGGCGGCGGGTGCTGCTGGTCTATGGGCTGCTGGGGGAGGGCGCGGCGCGGCTGGCCCCCCTCGGCATGGACTACATGGGCACGCAGCTGCGCTGGCTGCTGGCGCAGGGCGCGGTGGCGCAGGTGGTCAAGCTGCCGACCACGGCGCCCATCGCCCCCAACGCCGCCCTGCTGGCCGAGGCGATCCTGGCCTCGCCCGCGCCCTGCCTGATCGTGGCGCACAGCAAGGGGGGGCTGGAGGCGCTGGCGGCGCTGCTCGATCCCGCCGTCGCGGCGCGCTGCACGGGGCTGCTGGCACTGCAGTCGCCCTTCTTCGGGTCGCCGGTGGCCGATGCCCTGCTGGCCCGGCCGCGGCTGCACCGCAGCCTGGCGGCGCTGGTGCGGGCGCTGCGCATGGGCGGTGGCGCCGGCCTGCCCGATCTTTCCACCCCCGGCCGCGCGGCCTGGATGCGCGAGCACGCGGCGCGGGTGGCCGAGATCACCGCCGCCATGCCGGTGCTCTGCGTCGCCGCCCGGCTCTCCGCCGGGATCACCGGGCCGGACCGGCGCTACCTGCCCATGGTGCGCTGGATGGAGCGGCAGGGGGCGGGGCCGAATGACGGGCTGGTCTCCGTCGCCTCCGCCCTGCTGCCTGGTGCCATGCACCGCGTGGTGACCGGCGGCCACCGCGTCTCGGTCTCGCAGGGCAGGGGGCGCGACCCCATCGGCATCCTGCGCCAGGGGCTCGGCCTGCTGCTCAGCCGGCGGATGGCGTCTCCGCTGCGTCCGGATGGGCCATCGCCCGCCACTCCGCCTCCGTCAGCGTCCTGACGCCGAGCTCCGCGGCCTTCTTCGCCTTCGAGCCGGCATCGGCGCCGATGATGACGAAGTCGGTCTTCTTCGAGACGCTCTTCGTCACCTTGGCGCCGAGCCGCTCGGCCACCGCCTCCGCCTCATCGCGCGAGGTGCGCTCCAGCGTGCCGGTGAAGACCACGACCTTGCCGGCGAAGGGGCTGTCGCCGCCGCCGAGGCTTTCCACCGGGGCGGGCGAGACCTCGCCGAGCAGGTCGTCCAGCGCGGCCATGTTGCGCGGCTCCTTGAAGAACTCGGCGAGCTCGCTGGCGATGGCGGGGCCGACGCCCTGGATCGAGCCCAGCTCCTCCCGCGCCTCGGAACCGATGACGGTCGCCTCCCGCATCCGGGCGCGCCAGTGATCGACGTCGTGGTAGTGCCGCGCCAGCAGCTTGGCGTTCTGCGCGCCGATGCGGCGGATGCCGAGGGCGAAGATGAAGCGCTCCAGGGCCGGGCGGCGGCGCTCCTCGATGGCGGCCAGCAGATTGGCCAGCTTCTTCGAATCCCGCTTCGACGCCTTGCCCCAGCCCTCCCATTGCCGGATCGCCGCGGCATGGTCCTTCAGGCGGAAGATGTCGGCCGGGCTCCTCACCAGCCCCGCCTCGTGCAGGGCGATGATGTTCTCCTCGCCCAGCCCCTCGATGTCGAGCGCGGTGCGGCCGACGAAGTGCTTCAGCCGCTCCACCGTCTGCGCCGGGCAGACCAGGCCGCCGGTGCAGCGGCGCACCACCTCGCCCTCCGGCCGCACGGCATGGCTGCCGCAGGCGGGGCAATGCGTCAGCGGCTGCCAGGGCGCGCTGTCCGCCGGCCGCCTCTCCGGCACGATGCCGACGATCTGCGGGATGACGTCCCCGGCGCGCTGCAGGATGACGGTGTCGCCCACCCGCACATCCTTGCGCGCGATCTCGTCCTCGTTGTGCAGCGTCGCGTGCTGCACCATGACGCCGCCGACATTGACCGGCTGCATCACCGCGCGCGGCGTCAGCGCCCCGGTGCGGCCGACCTGGATCTGGATCTCCAGCAGCACCGTCTCGGCCCGCTCGGCGGGGAACTTCCAGGCGATGGCCCAGCGCGGCGTGCGGCCGACGAAGCCGAGCCGGCTCTGCCAGTCCAGCCGGTCCAGCTTGTAGACGACGCCGTCGATGTCGTAGTCCAGCCCGGCGCGGCCCTCGGCCATGCGGGCCTGGAAGGCTTCCGCCGCCCGCTCGTCCGGCAGCAGCGCCGAGAGCGGGTTCACGCGGAAGCCCCAGCGCGTCAGCGCCCGCAGATAGTCCCAGTGCGTCTCCGCCACCGGGCTGCTGGAAGCGCCCTGGGCATAGGCGAAGAGCTTCAGCGGCCGCCGCGCCGTCACCTCCGGGTCGAGCTGCCGCAGCGAGCCGGCGGCGGCATTGCGCGGATTGGCGGGGATGCGGATCTCGGGCCCCACCTTCTCGCCCCGCTCGCGGCGCTGCTCCCGCTCCTCGGCCAGCCGCGCCTGCTCCTCGCGGAAGGCCAGGAAGTCGGCCTTGGTCATGAAGACCTCGCCGCGGATCTCGATCTGCTCCGGCGCCCCGGGGCCCAGGCTGCGGGGCAGCTCGGCCTCGGGCAGGGTCAGCAGGTTGCGGGTGATGTCCTCGCCCAGCGTGCCGTCGCCGCGCGTCGCGCCCCGCGTCAGCACCCCCTTCTCATAGGTCAGGTTGACCGAGAGCCCGTCGATCTTGGGCTCGCCCACGAAGCGCAGCACCTCGGCCTCGTCGAGCCGCAGGAAGCGGCGGACGGTCCTGGCGAACTCGGTGAAGTCGCCGGCGCCGAAGGCATTGTCCAGGCTCAGCATCGGCGTGCCGTGGCGGGCCTTGGCGAAGCCCGCGGCCGGGGCCGCCCCCGGCGCCGCCTCGCTCGGGCTGTCGGCGCGCTTCAGCGCCGGGAAGCGCGCCTCGATGGCGGCGTTGCGGCGGCGCAGCGCATCGTATTCGGCGTCCGTGATCTCGGGCGCGTCGTTCTGGTGGTAGGCGATGTCGGCGGCGGCGATCTCGGCGGCCAGCGCGGCCAGATCGGCGGCGGCCTGGGCCTCGGTGAGATCCTCGACGGCGATGGCGCGGGGCGACGGGGTCATGCTGCCCTGCTAACCCAGCCCGGCCCCGGCGGGAAGCCGGCGGGCGCGCCGAGGCCTCCGGCGCCCTTGCCGTCCGTCAGGCCGGCCCGCCCAGCAGCGAATCCGCCGCCGCCCGCGCCGCCTCCGTCACCGTCTCGCCGGCCAGCATCCGCGCCAGCTCCTCGCGCCGGGCGGCGACGTCCAGCGGTTCCACCCGCGTCTCGGCGCGGTCGGCGCGCACGCCCTTGGACACCCGCCAGTGCTGGTCGCCGCGCGCCGCCACCTGCGGGCTGTGCGTCACCACCAGCACCTGCAGCCGCTCGGCCACGCGGGCGAGGCGCTCGCCCACCGCCGCCGCCGTGGCGCCGCCGATGCCGCTGTCCACCTCGTCGAAGACCAGGGTCGGCACCGGCGAGCCGCGGGCCAGCACCACCTTCAGCGCCAGCATCAGCCGCGACAGCTCGCCGCCCGAGGCGATCTTCTCCAGCTGGCCCGGCTTCTGGCCCGGATTGGTGGTGACCAGGAAGGTGACGCGATCCTGCCCGTCGGCGGCCCAGGCGCGCTCCTCGCGCGGGGCCAGCTCGATATGCAGCCGGGCGCGGTCGAGCTTCAGCGGCGCCAGCTCCTGCGCCACGGCCTTCTCCAGCCGCCGGGCGGCGGCGGCGCGCGCGGCGGACAGCGCGCCGGCGGCCTCGGCATAGGCGGCGCGGGCGGCGCCGGCGGCGGCCTCCAGCGCGGCGGCGCGCTCCGCCCCGGCATCCAGCGCGGCCAGCCGGGCGCTGAGGTCCTGCAACAGGCCGGGCAGCTCCACCACGGCCACGGCATGCTTGCGGGCGGCGGCGCGCAGCGCGAAGAGCCGCTCCTCCACCTGCTCGAGCCGGCGCGGATCGGGGCCGAGATCGGCGCCCAGCCGCTCCAGCAGGGCCTCCGCCTCGGCCAGCGCGTCCTGCGCCTGGCCGATGGCCGCCAGCACCGGCGCCGCCTCCTCGTTGGGCGGCGGCAGGCGCTCCAGGGCGCGCGCGGCGTTGCGCAGCGCCGCGGCCGGGCCGGTGCCGCCGCGCCGGTCGCGCGGCTGCAACTCCGAGAGGGCGGAGGAGACCGCCTCGGCCCGGCGCTCGCCCTGCTGCATGGCCTGGCGCTCATCGGCCAGGACATCCTCCTCGCCTTCGACCGGGGCCAGGCCCGACAGCTCCTCCACGGCGTGGCGCAGCCATTCCTCGTCGCGCTGCGCCTGGGCGATGGCCTCGCGCGCCTCGGCCAGCACCCGCTCGGCGCCGCGCCAGGCGCGCCAGGCGGCGCCGACCGCCTCGCGCCGGCCCTCCAGCCCGCCGAAGGCATCGAGCAGGCCGGCATGGGTGGCCGGATCGGCGAGGCCCACCTGATCGTGCTGGCCCTGCACCTCGACCAGCAGGGCGCCGAGCCGGCGCAGCAGGCCGACGCCGACCGGCTCGTCGTTGACGAAGGCGCGCGAGCGGCCATCGGCCTGCACCACGCGGCGCAGCACCAGATCCTCCTCCGCCTCGATGCCCTGCTCGGCGAGCAGGAGCTGGGCCGGGTGCTCGGCGGCGAGATGGAAGCAGGCGGCGACGGAGGCGTGCGGCTGGCCGGCGCGCACCATGCCGGCCTCGGCGCGCTGGCCCAGGGCGAGGCCCAGGCTGTCGAGCAGGATGGACTTGCCGGCGCCGGTCTCGCCGGTCAGCACGGTCAGGCCGGCACCGAGCGACAGGTCGAGTCGCTCGATCAGCACCACATCACGGATGGCGAGGGAGGTCAGCATGGGCCGCCCCGGCAACGCGGCTCAGAAGACAGAGTTCCAGGCGCGGCTCAGCAGGCCCGGACGCTCGGCATCCGCCGCGGGGGCGCCTTCCACCAGGAGGGCGTAGGAATCCTGGTACCAGCGGCTGCCGGGGTAGTTGTGGCCGAGCACGCTGGCGGTCTTGCGCGCCTCGTCGGTCAGGCCGAGGGAGAGGTAGATCTCGGTCAGCCGGTGCAGCGCCTCGGGCACGTGGTTGGTGGTCTGGAACTCGTCCACCACGCGGCGGAAGCGGCCGATGGCCGCCGCGTAGAGCCCGCGCGACTGGTAGAAGCGGCCGATGTTCATCTCGCGCCCGGCCAGATGGTCACGCGCCAGATCCATCTTGAGCCGCGCGTCGCGGGCATAGGCGGTGTCGGGGAAGCGGTTCACCACCTCCTGCAACTGGGCCAGGGCGGTCTCGGTGGTCTGCTGGTCGCGCTGCGCGTCGACGATCTGTTCGTAGTAGCAGAGCGAGCGCAGGTAGTAGGCATAGGCGATGTCGCGATGCGCGGGGTGGAGCTGGATGAAGCGGTCCAGCGCGCCGATCGCCTCGGTGTAGCGGTTGCGCATGTAGTCGGAATAGGCCGACATCAGCCGCGCGCTGGTGGACCAGGTGGAATAGGGGTGTTCCCGCTCCACCGCGTCGAAGAATTCCTGGGCCTGCTGGTAGCGCTCCTGCCGCAGCGCGTCGATGCCGGCGGCATAGAGGGCCTCCGGCGTTTCCGCGGCGAGATTGGCACGGGCCTGCAGCGAGGAGCTGCGGCCGTCCCAGGAGCTGCACCCGACCGCGAGGAGCGGCGTGGCCAGCAGGAGAGAGAGGCGGAGGGTCCGGTTCAGGCGGCTGCGCATGGCGCTCGCTCCATACCACGCCTGCCCGATGAAGGCGATGGGGGGCAGGTCGGTGGCCGCCCTCAGGCCGCCACCGGCTCCGCGTAGGACGGCGCCAGGGCGCCATCCTGCTGCCAGCGCCAGGCCTGCTCGTCGGCGAAGAGGGCGCGCAGCAGGCGGTTGTTCAGCGCATGGCCGGAGCGGCTGCCGGAGAAGCGGCCGGACAGCGGCGCGCCCGCCAGGGCCAGATCGCCCACCACGTCCAGCAGCTTGTGCCGCACGCATTCATCGGCATGGCGCAGGCCGCCCGGGTTCAGCACCAGCGGCCCGTCCACCACCACGGCATTGGCGAGGCTGCCGCCCTGGGCCAGGCCGGCGGCCCGCAGGCGGGCGACATCCTCGGCCAGGGTGAAGGTGCGGGCATCGGCCAGAAGCTGGCGGAAGCTCGACTCGGTCACGCGCAGGGAGAGGCTCTGGCGGCCGATGGCGGTGGAGGGAAAGTCGATCTCAAGGGCGGCCTCGAAACCGGGGGTGGCGGAGGGCTCGAGCATGGCCCAGGCGGCGCCGGGGCCCTCGCCCTCCTGCACGCGGATGGTCTTGAGCACCTCGATGCCATGGCGGGGCATCAGGCTGGTCACGGTGCCGGCGCAGTCGATCAGGAAGACGAAGGGCGCGGCGGAACCGTCGAGGATCGGCACCTCCGGCCCGTCCACCTCGATCACGGCATCGTCGATGCCGCAGGCGGAGAGGGCGGCCATGACATGCTCGATGGTGCCGATGCGCGCATGCGGCTGGCCGGGCAGGGCGATGGCGGTGCAGAGGCGGGTGTCGAAGACGAGGTCGTAGCGCGCCGGGATCTCGAGGCCGAGATCGGTGCGGCGGAAGACGATGCCTTCGCCGGCCGCGGCCGGGTGCAGCGTCATCGAGGCGCGACGTCCGGAGTGCAGGCCAATGCCGACGCAGCCGATGGACGCCTTGAGCGTCCTGCGCCGTCCCATGCCTGCCACGAAGAATCCGTCCATCACTGCCTCTGGGTCACTCGGTCGATACAAGGGTCACGAAGGGGTCACTGGTCACGTCGGGCAAGCCCGAGAAGCTGCCTGCCTGAGTGTCTAGATGGCACCGGGACGCGTCACGGGCGAATAAACCCTTGTTTCCGTATATTTCTGTCGAGGTTACGCAGGGAAGCTTTTGTTTCTAATCGGTTTTTGCGATGCAAAAAGAGCCCCGCATCCAGGATGCGAGGCCCTCTTGTTACGTCAGGAACGGTCAGGCTGGCGCCTGTCCGTCGCGCCGGCGTCAGTTGCTCTGGCGACGAAGGAAGGTCGGGATGTCGAGCCCCATCTCCTCGGCCGGCTGGGCGGCGCGCGGCGCGGCAGGCTGCGGCGCCTGCGGCTGGGGCGCCATCGGCTGCGGGGCGACCGGGCGGGGCGCAGGCGGCACTTCGGCATCCCCAACCAGGTTGCGGCGCATCAGCCCGGTGGCCTTGCGGAAGAGATTGAAGCCGCCACCCGCCGGCGGAGCCGAGACCGGCGTCGGCGCCATGCGCGGCTGCATCGCGCGGCCCTGCTCCGGCTGACCCACGGCGGCCGGCATCTCCTCGGGCGAGGGGGCCTCGACCGGCACCGCCGGGGCCTCATAGGCCGTCGGCTGCGGCGCCACGGCGGGGGTCACGGTCGCCGGTGTCGCCATGCCGGCCGGGCGGCGCGGCGCGCCGAAGGTGGGCGCGGCCTGCAGCGGCGCGCCGGGCGGGCCGACGCGGACCGGCGCGGCCGCCTGCGGCATGGCCGGGCGCGGCGCGGTCGGCGCCCCGATCACACCGCGCGAGACCGGCGGCACCGTGGCGGTGCCGACCGCGGCGACCGGCGCGCCGCCGCCGATGGCGACGACCTTCACCGGCTTCTCCGCCGCAACGTCCTTCACCGCATCGATGCCGGTGGCGACGACGGAGACCCGCAGGCGGCCATTCATCTCCTCGTCGACGGAGGAGCCGAAGATGATGTTCGCTTCCTCGTCCACCTCGCGGCGGATGCGGTTCGCGGCCTCGTCGACCTCGAACAGCGTCATGTCGTAGCCGCCGGTGATGTTGATCAGCACGCCGCGCGCGCCGAGCATCGAGGTGTCCTCGAGCAGCGGGTTGCTGATGGCGGCCTCGGCGGCCTTCACCGCCCGGTCCTCGCCCTCGGCCTCGCCGGTGCCCATCATCGCCTTGCCCATCTCCGCCATGACGGTGCGGATATCGGCGAAATCGAGATTCACCAGGCCGGGATTGACCATCAGGTCGGTGACGCCGCGCACGCCCATGTGCAGCACGTCGTCGGCCATCTTGAAGGCCTCGGCGAAGGTCGTGCGCTCATTCGCCTTGCGGAAGAGATTCTGGTTCGGGATGACGATCAGCGTGTCGACATAGGTCTGCAGTTCGTCGAGCCCCGCCTCCGCCGCGCGCCGCCGCTTCGGTCCCTCGAAGTCGAAGGGCCGGGTCACGACGCCGACCGTCAGGATGCCACGCTCGCGCGCCATGCGCGCGATGACCGGCGCCGCGCCGGTGCCCGTGCCGCCGCCCATGCCGGCGGTGATGAAGACCATGTGCATGCCTTCGAGATGGCGCGCCAGATCCTCCGTCGCCTCTTCCGCCGCCGCGCGGCCGATCTCCGGCTTGGCACCGGCGCCCAGGCCCTGGGTCAGGTGCGGGCCGAGCTGCACGCGGCGCTCGGCGCGGCTGTTCACCAGCGCCTGCGCGTCCGTGTTGGCCACGAGGAACTCGACGCCGTCGAGACCCATCGCGATCATGTTGTTCACGGCGTTGCAGCCGGCACCGCCGACACCGACGACGGTGATGCGCGGACTGAAGTCCGTGTGCTGCTGGCGCGGGATCGTCAGGTTCAGCGTCATTGCAGCGAATCTCCTCGGGTAGCGGGCGTGTGGCGTGACGGATGAAGCGAATCGTGACCGCGTACAGATTGCATCAGACGCGCTCGCGAAGCCAGTTGACGAGACGAATAAATCGACCGTTTCCACGCTCGGGACCGGGGTCGATATCCAGGAGCGGACGGCCCTCTCCGGTGCCCCATGCGACTAGTCCCAAAGTTGTGGCAAAGTCGGGTCCTTGCGCGGATTCTGGAACGCCGCGCATCGGTTGCGGCCGCCCGATGCGCACCGGGCGATCCAGGATTCTCGCCGCCATCTCGCGCACGCCGACCAGCTGACTCGCGCCGCCGGTGAGAACGACGCGCGAACCGGCGTCGCGGCCGAGCGCGGCGGCGTCGAGACGGTCGCGCACCAGCTCCAGCGTCTCCTCGATTCGCGGGCGGATGATGCTGCCGAGCTGGCTGCGCGGGATCTGCACCAGATGATCCTCGTCCTCGCCGACGCGCGAGACGCCGATCATCGCCTTGGCGTCGTCGGCGCTGTCGAGCGCGCTGCCCTCCAGGATCTTGATGCGCTCGGCATGCGCGATGGGCGTCGCCAGACCGCGGGCGATGTCGTTGGTCACCTGCCAGCCACCGACCGGGATCTGCGCGGTGTGCAGCAGATGACCCTCGCCATAGACGGCGAGGCTGGTGGTGCCGCCGCCCATGTCCACCACGGTCGCGCCCAGCTGACGCTCATCCTCCACCAGGACAGAAAGAGCGGATGCGAAGGGCGCCGAAACAAGCTCCTCCACCTCCAGGTCGCAACCGGCGAGGCAGACGCCAAGATTGCGCAGCGAGGCGGAGGCCGCGTCGACAAGGTGCAATTGCGCGGCCAGCGTCTCGCACACCATGCCGCGCGGATCCTCGACGCCGGGCGTGGCGTCGATGGTGAAGCCGAGTGTGGTGGCGTGCACCGTCTCGCGCCCCTCATCGGCGGCGCGGCGGCGGCCCTCGCCCAGCACGGCGCGCAGATCCGCCTCGGTCACGGCGCGGCCGCCGATCGGCCATTGAATGCTCATCAGCCGCGAACTCGGCTGGCCGCAGGAGAGGTTGACGATGGCGCCGGACAGCTTGATCTCCGCCGCCTCCTCGGCCTGGGCGACCGCGGCGCGGATGCAGAGCTCGGCTTCCTGCAGATCGACGATGTTGCCGCCCTTGATGCCGCGCGCGCGCTGCCATCCGCAGCCCAGGACGCGGGCATGGCCGTCGCCTTCGACGCGGGCGATCAGGCAGACGATCTTGCTGCTGCCGATATCGATCACGCCATAGGGGCCGCCGCGCGCGCGGCGCCGCTTGGGCGGCGGGGCGGGCGGCTCGCCCGGGCCGATGATGCGGGCCATCCGGCTCATCCGCGTCCGCTCCTTCGCCCCTTGGGCGGTTCGGCGATCGGTTCGGGCTGCGGGTTCTGCCGCACGACGAGCCGGTCGGGCAGGCGCATGTCGATGGCGACCAGCGGCCGGTCCATCAGCGCGCTGCTCCGCTGCAACTCGCCGAGGCGGTGGATCGCGGCGGCCTCGTGGGATTCCGGCAGCAGCACGTCGGTGCCGTTGTGCAGCCTGAGGTTCCAGCGCCGCTCGCTGACCAGCACCAGCGCCTGGGTGCGGCGGCGCACCTCGGGCTCGGTGGAGAGCGCGTCGTAGAGCGCCGCGCCGCGGTGGTGCGCGCCCTCGCCGACCAGCAGCGGCAGCGGGCCGAAGGCATCCAGCGTGTCGGCCGAGACCACGCGGCCGTCACGGTCGACCACGGCGAACTCGCCCTGGTGCTGCCAGATCGCGAAGGGCCGGCGCTCATGGATCTCGATGACGATGCTGCCGTTGAGCAGGCGCTGCACCTCGGCGCTCTCGATCCAGGCGATGCTCTCCAGCCGGGCCTTGGCCTGCTCGGGCGAGAAGCCCAGCAGCGGATCGCCGACGCGCGTGCCGATGGCGGCGCGGATCAGCTCGCGCGGCGTGTTCTGCTGGCCGCGCACGATGATCTCGCCCACCACCATGCCGGCCCCGCCGGTGGCCTCGGCCAGGTTCTCGGACAGCCAGGAGAAGCGCCCGGCGGGGTCCAGGGCCGAGACCAGCACGGCCCCGCCGCCCAGCAGCCCGAGGCCGAGCGCGACGTAGAACGCCGGCCGCAGCATCGGCCGGCGGCGGCGCAGCCAGAGGCGCACGCCGCTCGGCCGCCGCGACGTCGCCTGGGCGCGGCCCTCCGCCGCCAGCCGGGCGCGGTCCTCGGTGCGCAGGCGGGTCGGGCTATGGGCCATGGCGCGCCTCCCGCACCAGCCAGGCGCAGAGCTCGGGGAAGCTGATGCCGCAATGCGCCGCCTGCTCCGGCACCAGGCTGGTCGGCGTCATGCCCGGCTGGGTGTTCACCTCGAGCAGGACCAGCCGGCCGGTGGCATCGTCGTAGCGGAAGTCGGAGCGGCTGATGCCGCGGCAGCCCAGCGCCTCATGGGCGCGGAGCGCGACCGACTTCGCCGCCGTGGCGATGGCGTCCGGCACCTCGGCGGGGATGCGGTGGCGGCTGCCGCCCTCGGCATACTTGGCGTCGTAGTCGTAGAAGACACGGCCGGTGTCGATCTCGGTGACGGCCAGCGCGCGGCCGCCCATGACGGCGACGGTCAGCTCGCGGCCGGGGATGTATTCCTCGACCATGATGGCCGGGCCGAAGCGCCAGCCGCGCGCGATCTCGGCGCGGCGGTTGTCGCCCTCGCGCAGGATGTGCACGCCGACCGAGGAGCCCTCGTTCACCGGCTTCGCGACATAGGGGCGCGGCATCGGATCGGCCGATTCCAGCTCGGCCGGCGTCACCACGCGGTGTTCGGCCAGCGGCAGCCCGTGCGCGGCGAAGACCGCCTTGGACGCCGCCTTGTCCATGGCGACCGACGAGGCGCGCACGCCGGAATGCGTGTAGGGCAGGCCGAGCCAGTCCAGCACCCCCTGCACGCAGCCATCCTCGCCGAAGCGCCCGTGCAGCGCGTTGAACACCGCGTCGGGCCGCGCCGCCTGCAGCGCCGCGATCAGGCCCGGCAGGTCCCGCGTCACCTCGATGGGCGTGACGGCGAAGCCCGCCTCGCGCAGCGCCGCGACCACCTGCGCCCCCGTCGAGAGCGAAACCTCGCGCTCCGCCGAGATGCCGCCGAACAGAACGGCGATGTGGTTCATGCCGAGACCTCCCCGATGCGGCGGATCTCCCAGTCCAGCGCCATGCCGGACCGCGCGGCGACGCGCGCGCGCACCTCTTCGCCGAGATCCTCAAGATCGGCGGCCGTGGCGGCACCGAGGTTGAGCAGGAAATTGCAATGCTTCTCCGAAACCTGGGCATCGCCCCGCCGCAGCCCGCGGCAGCCGGCGGCGTCGATCAGCGCCCAGGCCTTGTGCCCCTCGGGGTTCTTGAAGGTCGAGCCGCCGGTGCGCGCGCGGACCGGCTGCGCCGCCTCGCGCGCCGCGCGGATCTCGTGCATCCGCGCGGCGATGGCGCCGGCCTCTCCCGGCGCGGCGCGGAACCGGGCGCGGGTGACGATGCCGCCCTCGGGCAGGACGGCCCGGCGATAGGCGAAACCGAGCTCGGCGGCGGTGAGGCGCAGCAGGCCGGAGGGTGTCGCGACCTCGGCCCAGTCCAGCACGTCCTTCACCTCCGCGCCGTAGGCGCCGGCGTTCATCGCCACCGCGCCGCCGATGGTGCCCGGAATGCCGCAAAGGAATTCGAGGCCGGCGAGGCCCGCCGCCGCGGCATGCTCGGCCACGGTCACGTCCAGCGCGGCGGCGCCGGCGACGAGGCCGTCCGCCTCGACGGCGACCTCCGAGAAGCCGCGCGCCAGCTTGACGACGATGCCGCGCACGCCGCCGTCGCGCACCAGGAGGTTGGAGGCGGCGCCGATCGCCGTGACCGGGCAATCCCGCGGGCGGTCGCGCAGCAGCAGCAGAAGGTCCTCCGCGTCGGCGGGGCGGACCAGCCATTGCGCCGGGCCGCCGGTGCGGAACCACGTCAGCGGCGCGAGCGGCGCCGCCTCCTGCACGCGGCCGCGCAGCGGCGGCAGGGCGGGGAGGGTGTCCTGCGGCATGGCGCGGCTCACCGGCTGCCTCCGGCCAGGCGCGGACCGCGCGGCTGCAGCGCGGCCAGCTGCTCCGGCAGGCCATGCGCCCAGCCGGTGATATTGCCGGCGCCGAGGCAGATCACGTAGTCGCCCGGCTTGGCGATGGCGTTCACCATCTCCGGCAGGCTGTCGGGGCCGGGCAGGGGGACGACGCTGCGGTGGCCGTGGGCGCGCAGCCCGTCCACCAGCGCATCACGGTCGAAGCCCGGGATCGGCGCCTCGCCGGCGGCATAGACGTCGGCCACGATGACGGTGCCGGCATCGTTCATGCACTGGCAGAAGTCCTCGAACAGCGCCTGCAGGCGGCTGTAGCGGTGCGGCTGCACCACGGCGATGACGTCGCGCGCCCCGGCCTGCCGCGCCGCCTTCAGCACGGCGGCGATCTCGACCGGGTGATGGCCGTAATCGTCGATGATCTGGATGCCGTTGGCCTCGCCGACGCGGGTGAAGCGCCGCTTCACCCCCTTGAAGCCGGCCAGGGCCGAGCGGATGGTGCCCTCATCGATGTCCATCTCCATGCCGACGGCGATGGCGGCCAGCGCGTTCTGCACATTGTGCTGGCCGAGCATCGGCAGGCGCATCGGCTTCAGGCTGCGGCTGCGGCCCGTCGCGCGGTCCTGCACCGTGACCTCGAAGGTGGCGCCCATGCGGTCGGTGATCAGCCGTTCGGCCCGCACATCGGCCTGTGGCGAGAAGCCGTAGGTGATCAGGCGGCGGTCGATCTGCGGGATCATCGCCTGCACGTTTGGGTGGTCGGCGCACAGCACCGCGAAGCCGTAGAAGGGGATGTTGCCGACGAACTGGGCATAGCCCTGCTTCATCGCCTCCTCGGTGCCCCAGTGGTCGAGGTGCTCCGGGTCCATGTTGGTGACCACGGCGGCGACGGCGGGCAGGCGCAGGAAGGAGCCGTCGCTCTCATCCGCCTCCACCACCATCCAGTCGCCCTCGCCGAGGCGGGTGTTGGTGCCGTAGGCGTTGATGATGCCGCCATTGATCACGGTGGGGTCGAGCCTGGCCGCCTCCAGCACGGTCGCGACCAGCGAGGTCGTCGTCGTCTTGCCGTGCGTGCCGCCGATGGCGATGCCCCATTTCAGCCGCATCAGCTCGGCCAGCATCTCGGCCCGGCGCACCACCGGGATCAGCCGCTGGCGCGCCGCCACCACCTCGGGGTTGTCGCGCTTCACCGCCGTCGAGGTGACGACGACCTGGGCGGCGCCCAGATTGGCCACGTCATGCCCGACCATGACCGAGATGCCGGCGGCGCGCAGCCGCTCGACATTGTAGCCCTCGGCGATGTCGCTGCCCTGCACCTGGTAGCCGAGATTGTGCAGCACCTCGGCGATGCCCGACATGCCGATGCCGCCGATGCCGACGAAATGAATGGGACCGATATTGAGCGGCAGGGCGCGCATCACGAAGCATCCTGGGACTGGCGCGCATCCGCGCGGGAGAGAACGAGATCGGCGAGGCGGGCGGCCGCGTCCGGGGCGGCCAGCCGCGCGGCGGCGGCGGCGGCCGCGGCCAGGCCGCCCGGCGCTTCGATCAGCCGCGTCAGCTCGGCGGCCAGCGCCGCGGGCGTGAAGCCCGGCTGCGGCATCACCGTGGCGCCGCCGGCGGCGGCCAGGGCGCGCGCATTGGCGGTCTGGTGGTCGTCGATCGCGTGCGGCAGCGGCACCAGGATGGCGCCGCGCCCGGCGCAGGCGAGCTCCGCGATGGTCGAGGCGCCGGACCGCGCCACCACGAGATGCGCCGTGTCGTAGAGCCGCGCGACATCGCCGAAGAACGGCGCGAGCTCGGCCGGCACGCCCATCTCCTCGTAGGCGGCGCGGACGCGCGGCAGGTCCTCGGTGCGCGTCTGCTGCACCACGGCGAGGCGCGCGCGCAGCGCCGGCGGCAGCAGCGCGACGGCGGCGGGCACGATGTCGGAGAAGACGCGCGCGCCCAGGCTGCCGCCCAGCACCAGCAGCCGCACCGGACCCTGTGGCGGGTGGAACTCCCGCCCGGCCAGCGCGGCCAGGGCCGGGCGCACCGGATTGCCGACCACCGCGGTGCGGGCGCCGCGCGGCACCCGGCTCGTCGCCTCGAAGGACAGGGCCAGCGCGTCGACCCCGGCGGAGAGCAGGCGGTTGGCGCGGCCGAGCACGGCATTCTGCTCGTGCAGGATGGTGGCCGGGCGGCGGGCGCCCCCCAGGCTGCGCGCGGCCAGCAGCGGCGGCACGCAGGGGTAGCCGCCGAAGCCTACGACGGCGCTGGGGCGCAGGCCCTGCAGCAGCCGCCGCGCCTGCACCATGCCGGCCGCCATCGCCACGGCCCCGGCCGCGGCGCGCCGGAGGCCGCGGCCCGCGAGGCCCGCGCCCTTCAGCACGTAGCGCTCGCCCTGCGCGAAGGAGGGGGTGACGTAATCGGCGCTGCGCGCATCGGTCATCAGCGCGATGCGGTGGCCGCGCCGCAGCAACTCCGCCGCCAGCGCCTCGGCGGGGAAGAAGTGTCCGCCGGTTCCGCCGGCGGCGATGACGATGGGAGCGCTCACGCGCCCTCCGCCATGCGGGCGATGCGCCGCCGCGTCAGGGCCAGCAGCATGCCCATGCCGGCGGCCACCGCGACGACGGAGGAGCCGCCGTAGGAGATGAAGGGCAGGGTCATGCCCTTGGTCGGGATCAGGTGCAGCGCCGAGCCCATGTTGATGAAGGCCTGCAGGCCGAACTGCGTCAGCAGCCCGGTGGCGGCCAGGATGATGAACATGTCCTTCTCGCCCAGCAGCCGCAGCAGGCCGCGCAGCACGATGAAGCCGAAGACGCCGAGGATCAGCAGCAGGATGACCAGGCCGAACTCCTCGCCGGCGACGGCATAGACGAAGTCGGCATGCGCGTCGGGCAGCAGGCCCTTGAGCCGGCCCTCGCCGGGGCCGACGCCGAGCAGCCCGCCATGACCGAAAGCCTCCATGGCGATGGTCACCTGGTAGGTGTCGCCCGAGGCGGGATCGAGGAAGCGGTCGATGCGTGACTGGAAGTGCGGCAGGGTGAAATAGGCGGCGATGGCGCCCAGCACGCCGGCCACGCCGCAGACGCCCACCAGCATCATGTTGATGCCGACGATGAAGAGCTGCGCGCAGAACACCGAGGCGACGACCAGCAGCATGCCGATGTCCGGCTGCTTGGCCAGCACCGCCACCACCATCAGGAACATCACGATGGCGGCCGCCGGCGCCCAGCGTCCCAGCGTCCTGGCCTCGGCCAGCAGCCAGGCGGCGACCACGGCGAAGCAGGGCTTCAGGAACTCGGAGGGCTGGATGGTCATGCCGGGAAGATGGATCCAGCGCCGCGCGCCCTTGATCTCGACGCCGATCGACAGCGTCGCGGCGGTCAGCAGCAGCGCGCCCAGGAAGCCCAGCAGCGCCACGCGCCGCACCTGCTTCACCGACATGAGCGAGATGGCGACCATGACGCCGGTGGCGGCGGCCAGGAAGAAGACCTGCTTCAGGATGAAGATGTCGCGCGAGGAGGCGCCGATGCGCTGCGCCACGCCCGGGCTCGCCGCCAGCAGCATGACATAGCCGAAGCCTACCAGCATCAGCAGGGCCGCGAGCGTCCAGCGGTCCACCGTCCACCACCAGCGCCCGACGACGGAGGTATCGGCACGGGAGAGGGCCATCACACGGTCTCCGGCAAGGCGGCGACGAGGGCGCGGAAGGCGTCGCCCCGCGCGTCGAAGCCGCTGAACTGATCGAAACTGGCGCAGGCCGGCGAGAGCAGCACCACGCCGGCGCCGAGCGCGCGCGCGGCGGCCAGCGCCGCCGGCACCGCCGCCTCCAGCGTGCCGGCGATCTCCACCGGCACGCCGGCGGCGGAGAGGGTGGCGGCGAAGTCCGCCGCGCTCTGGCCGATCAGCAGGGCGCGGGCGATACGCGGGAAACACGGCGCCAGGCTGTCGATGCCGCCCGCCTTCGGCACGCCGCCGGCGATCCAGACGACGCGGTCGTAGCTGGCCAGGGCCCGCTCCGCGCTGTCGGCATTGGTCGCCTTGCTGTCGTTGATGAAGACGACGCCGTCGCGCGCGCCGACGCGCTCCTGCCGGTGCGGCAGGCCGGGAAAGCTGGCGAGGCCGGCGGCGAGGCCCTCGCGCGGCAGGCCGAGGGCGAGCGCCGTGGCGGCGGCGGCGGCGGCATTCTGCGCGTTGTGGCGGCCGGGCAGGGCGGCGGCCTCGTCGAGATCGGCCAGGATGCCGCCGTCGTCGCGCAGCAGGCGACCCTCGGCCCAGACGCCGCCCGGCTGCGGCGTGCCGCCCGAGACGGGGATCACGCGCGCGGCGGTGGCGTGGGCGAAGCGCGGGCCGCTGGCATCGTCCATGCCGATCACCGCGGCATCGCCCTCGCCCTGGCGGTTGAAGATGCGCGCCTTGGCGGCCGCGTAGCCCTCCATGCCGCCATGGCGGTCGAGATGGTCGGGCGTCAGGTTCAGCTGCACGGCCACGTCGAAGCGCAGCGTCTCGACGCGCTCCAGCATGTAGCTCGACATCTCCAGCACGTAGGTGCCGTCCCCCGGCAGCAGCGGCAGGCCGAGGGCGGCCGGGCCGAGATTGCCACCCACGGCCGAGATCCGCCCGGCCTGCCGCAGCAGGTGGTGGATCAGCGCGGTGGTGGTGGACTTTCCGTTGGTGCCGGTGATGCCGACAAGGCGCGCCGTGCTGCCCGCGGTGCGCAGGGCGCGATGGAGCAGCTCGGCGTCGCAGAGCACGGGCACGCCGGCGGCCGCGGCCGCCGCGGCGGCGGGATGCGCCCGCGGCAGGCGGTGCGGGATGCCGGGCGAGAGCAGCAGCGCGTCGAAGGGAAAGCCCGGCCGTGCGGCGGGGTCGCCCACGGGCAGGCCCTCGGCCTCGGCCGCCGCGCGGCCGGCCGGCTGGTCGTCCCAGCACAGCAGCCCGGCGCCCCAGCCCCGCAGCCGCAGCGCCGCCGGCAGGCCGGCGCGGCCGAGCCCGACCACGGCGATGCGCTGCCCGGCGAAGGGCGCGAAATCCGTGCGTTCGGCGAGGGCGAGGGGCGCGGTCATCAGCGGATCTTCAGCGTGCTGAGGCCGACGAGGGCCAGGATCATGGCGATGATCCAGAAGCGGATGACGATGGTCGGCTCGGCCCAGCCCTTCTTCTCGAAGTGGTGGTGCAGGGGCGCCATCAGGAAGACGCGGCGGCCGGTGCGCTTGTACCAGAAGACCTGGATGATGACCGAGACCGTCTCCACCACGAACAGGCCGCCGACGATGGCCAGCACGATCTCGTGCTTCGTCGCCACCGCCACCGCGCCGAGCGCGCCGCCGAGGGCGAGGCTGCCGGTGTCGCCCATGAAGACCTTGGCCGGCGGGGCGTTGAACCACAGGAAGCCGAGGCCGGCGCCGATCAGCGCCGAGCAGAACACCGCCAGCTCGGAGGTGCCGGGAACGCCGTTGAGCTGCAGGTAGTCGGCGAAGACGCGGTTGCCGACGAGATAGGCGATGAGCGCGAAGACGGCGGCGGCCAGCATCACCGGCACGGTGGCCAGCCCGTCCAGCCCGTCGGTCAGGTTCACCGCGTTGGAGGCACCCATCATCACCAGCATCGCCAGCACGGGGAAGAAGATGCCGAAGTTGATCATGGCCTCCTTGAAGAAGGGCATGGTCAGGTGCGTCGACAGCTCGGCCGGCATCAGCAGGGTGATCCAGATGGCGGTGAGCAGGCCGACGCCCGCCTGCACCACCAGCTTCATCCGGCCCGAGACGCCCTTGGTGTTGCGCTTGGTGACCTTCAGCCAGTCGTCCCAGAAGCCCAGCAGGCCATAGCCCAGCGTGACCAGCAGCACCGCCCAGACCAGGCCGTTGCGCAGATCGGCCCAGAGCAGGGTGGAGGAGACCAGGCCGAGCAGGATCAGCACGCCGCCCATGGTGGGCGTGCCCTTCTTGGTCAGCAGATGGCCCTCCGGCCCGTCGGTGCGGATCGGCTGGCCGCCGTTCTGGAAGCTGCGCAGCCAGCCGATCACCCAGGGCCCCAGGAACAGGCAGATGAACAGCGCCGTCATGCAGGCCGCGCCGGCCCGGAAGGTGACGTAGCGAAACAGGTTGAAGAGGATGAGCCCGTCCCCGAGGGGGGACAGGAGATTGAAAATCATGAATGCGCCCCTTCGCGCGCTTCCCCGCGCGCGGATGTCAGGGCCTTCACGACCGCCGCCATGCGGCTGCCGAGGGACCCCTTCACCAGAATGACATCGCCCGGACGCACGGCCCCCACGACCAGCGGGGCCAGTTCTTCGCTGCTCTCCCGATGCGCGCCGCGCCGGCAGGCCGGCAGGGCGTCGTACAGGCCGCGCATCAGTGCACCGCAGCAAAATACCAGATCGGCGGCGGCCAGAACATCCGGCAGCAGGGATGCGTGCAATGCGGGTCCGTGCTCGCCCAGCTCCCGCATGTCGCCCAGCACGGCGATGCGCCGCCCCGCCTGGGCGGCCAGCACGCCGAGCCCGGCGCGCATGGCCGGCGGCTGGCCGTTGTAGCTGTCGTCGATCAGCAGGGCGGTGCCGCCGGCCAGGACCAGGGTGGCGCGGCCACCACGTCCGGCGCCGGGGCGGAAGCCCGCCAGCGCCGCCAGGAAGTCGGCCGGATCGGCGCCGAGCGCCGCCGCCGTGGCCAGCGCGGCCAGGGCGTTGAGGGCGAGGTGGCGGCCGGGGGCGGCGAGCGGGAGGTGGTGGCGGGTGCCGCGGAAGGCGATCGCGGCCTCGCCCGATTCGGCGCCGCCGTGATAGTCGAGCAGCCGCGCCTCGGCCGCCGCATCCAGACCGAAGCCGGTCACGGCGAGGCCCGCGCGGGCGGCGCGCCGGGCCAGCAGCGGGTACATCGCGGAATCGCGCGGCAGGACGACCGGCGCGCCGGGCGCCAGCCCTTCCATGATATCGGCCTTCTCCTCGGCGATCTCCTCGAGGGAGCCGAGATGGCCGATATGCGCCGCCTCCACCGTGGTGATCGCCGCCACATGCGGCCGCGCCAGCCGGGCGAGGGGGGCGATCTCGCCCCGGTGGTTCATGCCGATCTCGATGACGCCGTAGGCCGCCCCGCGCGGCATGCGCGCCAGGGTCAGCGGCACGCCCCACTGGTTGTTGTAGCTGGCGACGGCGGCATGGGTCGGCGCCAGGGCGGAGAGGCCGTGGCGCAGCATCTCCTTGGTCGTCGTCTTGCCGACGCTGCCGGTGATGGCGGCGATGCGGGCCTGGCTGCGCGCGCGGCCGGCGGCGCCGAGGGCGGTGAGGCCGGCCAGCGTCTCGCGCACGCGAAGCAGCGGCGCGCCCGCCGCCACGCCCGGCGGATCCCGGTCCACCATGGCGCCGGCGGCGCCGCGCGCCAGCGCATCGGCCACGAAGTCGTGCCCGTCCCGCGCGTCGCGCAGCGCGACGAAAAGCTCGCCCGGGCCGGCCGCGCGACTGTCGATGCCGATGCCGCGGATGTCGAGCCCGTCGGGCGCCGTCCCGCCGGTCGCCTCGCGCAGCTCGCCAGAGGTCCAGAGCGGGCTCATGCGCCGCCGCCGGCGAGGCGGCGCACCGTCCCGGCATCGTCGAAGGGCAGGGTCTCGGTGCCGATGGTCTGGCCGGATTCGTGCCCCTTGCCGGCGATGGCCAGCACATCCCCCGGCCCCAGCGCGGCCAGGCCGGCGGCGATGGCGGCGGCGCGGTCGCCGATCTCGGTCACCTCGGCCTCGCCCGTCATGCCGGCGCGCACGGCGGCGCGGATCGCCGCCGGGTCCTCGGTGCGCGGATTGTCATCGGTCAGGATGGCGTGGTCGGCCAGCCGGGCGCAGACCGCGCCCATCAGCGGCCGCTTGCCCGGGTCGCGGTCGCCGCCGGCGCCGAAGACCACGTGCAACCGGCCAAGCGCATGCGGACGCAGCGCGGTGAGCAGCCGCTCCAGCGCGTCCGGCGTATGGGCGTAGTCGACATAGACGGCGGCGCCGTGGGACAGCCGCGCCGCCAGCTCCATCCGCCCGCGCACGCCGACGAGGCGCGGCAGCAGGGCGAGCACCCGGTCGGCCGGCAGGCCGCAGGCGACGGCCAGGCCGGCGGCGAGCATCACGTTGTCGGCCTGGAAGCGGCCGGGCAGCGCCAGGATCAGATCGGCGCGGCGGCCGAAGGCGTCCAGCGCGATCTCCTGCCCCTCGGGGCGCGGCGCGTGGCGCAGCAGGCGGATCTGCTCGCCGGCCTCGCCCACGGTGTGGAACTTCAGGTGCCGCCGCCGGGCGATGCGGCGCAGCGCCTCCAGCAGCTCAGGCGCCATGTCGGCATTGGCGACCGCGTGGTCGCCCTGGTCCAGCAGGGTGTCGAAGAGGCGCAGCTTGGCCGCGGCATAGGCGGCCATGTCGCCGTGATAGTCGAGATGGTCCCGCGTCAGGTTGCTGAAGCCGGCGGCGGTCAGCATCAGCCCGTCCAGCCGCCGCTGCTCCAGCCCGTGCGAGGAGGCCTCGAGCGCGGCGTGCTGCACGCCGGCGCGGGCCAGCCCGGCCAGGGTCTGGTGCAGCACCACCGGATCGGGCGTGGTCAGCGACGGCGTCTCGGGAAAGCCGGGCGCGCGCAGGCCGAGCGTGCCGAGCGAGGCCGCCTTGCTGCCGGCCAGGGTCCAGATCTGTCGCAGGAAATCGACCGTGCTGGTCTTGCCGTTGGTGCCGGTGACGGCGACGACCTTCGCCGGCTGCTGGCCGAAGAAGCTTGCGGCCAGGCGGGCCAGGGCGCGCCGCGGGTCGGCCACCGCCAGCAGCGGCCGCGGCGGCACCCCGGCGGGCCATTCGGTTCCCTCCGGCGCCAGCACCGCGCCGGCGCCACGGGCCACCGCCTCCTCGATGAAGGCACGGCCATCGGCCCGCGCGCCGGGCAGGGCGGCGAAGAGATAGCCGGGGCGGACGGCGCGGCTGTCGGCGGTCAGGCCGAGGATCTCGGCATTGCCGCCGGGCCAGCCCTGGGTGGATGCCGGAACCGCCTGCCGCATCAGGTCACCGAGCCGCAAGGCCCGCTCCCTGGTTGGAGGTGAGGCGCAGCGGCACAGGCGGCGGCAGCGCCCCCGGCGCGGCGCGGCCGGGCAGGGTCGGCATCGGCACGGCGCGCGGCAGCACGGGCGGCGCGGCGTCATCGCGCGGCGTGGCGGCGGGGCGGGGCGCCGCCGCGCGGGGCGGCTCGGCGGCGCGGCTGGCGGCCGGGGTGGCGGCGCCGGCCGCCACCGAGGCGCGCGGCCGACCCGGCTGCAGCGGGATGGAGGTGGCGGCGACGATCTGGGGATTGCCCGGATCCTCGGGCACCAGGCCGAGGATCGGCGCGATGCGCGCGATCACCGAGCCCGCCGCCGGCGCCGCCACCCAGCCGGCGGTGGCGTAGCCGTAGCTCTTGGCGTTCGGCTTCGGCTCGTCGACCATGACATAGAGCGCGTAGCGCGGCGCGTTCATCGGGAAGGCGCCGACGAAGGCGGCGATGCGCTTGTTCATCAGGTAGCCGCCGCGCGGGCCGGTCTTCTGCGCCGTGCCCGTCTTGCCGCCGACGAAATAGCCCGCGACATCGGCGTTCTTGCCCGAGCCGTCGGTGACGACCAGGCGCATCAGCCGGCGCATCGTCTCGCTGGTGCGCTCGCCGATCAGCCGCACGCCCTCGCGCTGCGCGCCGGGCGGCTGCGCCAGCAGCGTCGGCTGGCGCAGGATGCCGCCATTGGCGATCGCCGAGACACCGGTCACCACATGCAGCGGCGTCACGCTGATGCCGTGGCCGAAGGCGATGGTGAACATGTTGATGTCGCGCCAGCTGTTGGCCGGCGGGGCGAGCGGCAGCGCGGCCTCGGGCAGCTCGATCTGCTGCCGCGCCAACATGCCGGCGGCCTTCATGAACTCGCGCTGGCGCTGCGGACCGAAGGTCTGCGCCATGTGCGCGGCGCCGAGGTTGGACGAATAGGCCAGGACCTCAGGGAAGGTGATCCAGCGGTTCTTGCCCTTGTAGTCACTGATGGTGAAGCGGCCGAAGCGGATCGGGCGCGAGGCGTCGAAGCTCGAGGTGTTGACGTTGGCGGTGCCGTATTCGAGGGCGGCGGCGGCGGTCAGCAGCTTGAAGGTCGAGCCCGGCTCGTAGACGCCGACGGTGACGCGGTTGAAACGCTCGTCGGGTGTCGCGCCGCCGATGTCGCCGGCATCGTAGTCCGGCAGGCTGACCATCGAGATCACCTCGCCGGTGTTGATGTCGAGCACCACCCCCGCGCCGCCGATGCCGTTGAAGTCGGCGATGGCCTTGCTCACCGCGTCGCGCAGCGCGAGCTGCACGCGCACGTCGATCGACAGCCGCAGCGGCGTCTCGCGGTCGGTGGAGAGGCGCTCGTCGAAGCGCCGCTCGATGCCGGAGACGCCCTTGCCATCGACATCGACATTGCCGAGCACGTGCACGGCGGCGCGGCCCTGCGGATAGTAGCGGCGCTCCGCCTCCTCGAAGTCGAGCCCGGCGATGCCGAGGTTGATGACGCCCTGCTGCTCGCGCGGGGTCAGGGCGCGGGAGATGTAGACGAAGCCGCGGTCGCCGGAGAGCCGCTCGATCAGGCGCTCGCGTTCCAGCTGCGGCATCACCGTGCGCAGGCGGTCGGCCACTTCGGTCGGATTGTGGATGACGCGCGGATTGGCGATCAGCGCCGTGACGGGGAGGGAGATGGCCAGCATCTCGCCGTTGCGGTCGGTGATCGGCGCGCGGCTCGCGACATGCAGCGAGGGCGGCTGCAGGGCGCGCACGGCGGCGTTCAGCCGCTTCGGCTCGGCCGGGGCGATCACGGTGGACCAGGTGGCCTTCATCGCCACCGCGAGGAAGAGCGCGCCGAAGCCCAGCGCCGCCACCACCAGCCGCCCGCGACTCCGCTCCAGCTGGGCCCGGCGCTGCAGGTCCGGGCCGGTGACGCGCACGGTCACGCCGGGCAGCGACTCCTCATGCGGCGCCGGCCCGTCGCCGGTGGCGGACAGGACCGGGCGGCGCAGTGGCGGGGAATCGGGCGAGGGCGGCTGGATGGGCATCATGGCGGCCTACTGCCAGGTGCCGGGGCGAACGGGGACCGGCGCGGCCATCGGCACCGGCGGGGCCAGGCTGCTGCCGCCGACCATGCCGAGCGAGGAACCGCCCGGCGCGGCATTGCCGGGTGCGGCGACGGCGCGGGCGGCGGAGACATGGGCGGCGGTCCGCAGCAGGTCGGGGCGCGGCGCCGGGCGGGTGTCGGCGACCAGCGGGCCGCGCGGGACGGCGCGGACGGCCGGCGCCGCCACGACGGCCGCCGGGGCCTCGCGGGCGCTGTCCACCGCCGGCACCGGGCGGCGCGGCGCCGGCGCGGCGCGGGCGGCGGCGAGCTGGCTGGCGGCGTGCGGCGCCTCCCGGACGGTCTCCACGGCGCGGGGCGCGGGACGCGGGGCGGGCTCGGCGGCGCGGCTGTCCTGCGGCCGGGACTCGGCACGGGCCGGGCGGGCCTCCGGCATCCGCGCCGCCGCGGCGGCGACGGTGATCGGCGCCGGGCGCGGCGCCTCGGCCAGGGCGGGGGCCTCCGCCGGCGGCTCGGGCGGCACCGGCAGCGCCGCCTCGGCGAGGGCGGTCTCCGGCGCCGGCCCGAACAGGCTCACCGGGCCGGCGAAGGCCACGGCCACCGGCAGGCGGCGCTCCAGCTCGGTCATGCGGACGAACTGGGACGGCGTCATGGTGTCCAGCGCCAGATGCTTCTGCGCCACCTGGCGCAGCCGCTCCGGCTGGTTCAGCAGGGCCCATTCGGCGCGCAGCACCTGGCTGCGCTCGCGCGCCGCCTCGATGCGCCTGCTGACGTCACGCAGCTCGCGGTCGAGCTGCGCCGCCGCCTCCTCCGCGCGGTAGACGTGCCAGCCCACGGCGCTGAAGGCGAGGATGGCAACCACGGTCAGGGGGCGGAACATCAGGCCTCCTCCAGCTTCTCGAGAGCCCGCAGGCGGGCGGAACGGGCGCGCGGATTAGCCGAGACCTCGGCTTCCCCGGGACGCAGGGCATTGTTGGTGACGAGCCGGAACTCCGGCCGGCGCCCGGCCGCCAGCATGGCGGAGGGCGCATGGCGCGAAGCGCCTGGGGCGCGGCCCGCGGCGCTCTGCATGAAACGCTTGACGATGCGGTCCTCCAGCGAGTGGAAGGCCACCACCACCAGCCGCCCGCCGGGCGCGAGCAGCCTGGCGGCGGCGGCGAGGCCACGCTCCACCTCGCCCAGCTCGTCGTTCACCTTCAGCCGCAGCGCCTGGAAGGAGCGCGTCGCGCTGTCGATCCCGGAGGGATCGCGCGGCATCACCGAATGGATGATGCGCACCAGCTGGCCGGTGGTCTCGATCGGCGATTCGCGGCGGGCGGCCAGGATGGCGCGGGCGATGCGGCGGGAATGCCGCTCCTCGCCGAGCTGCCAGAGGATGTCGGCCAGCTCCGCCTCGGGCAGGCGGTTCACCAGATCGGCCGCCGAGGGGCCGCTCTTCTCCATCCGCATGTCGAGCGGGCCGTCGCCGCGGAAGGAGAAGCCGCGCTCCGCCTGGTCGAGCTGGAAGGAGGAGACGCCGAGGTCGAGCACCACGCCGTCGAGCGCCGCCACGCCGTGGCCGGCCATCAGCTCCAGCATGTCGCCGAAGCGGCCCTCGACCAGCTTCAGCCGCTCGGGGAAGGCGGCGAGCAGGCTGGCGCCACGGGCGATGGCGTCCGGGTCGCGGTCGATGGCGTAGAGGGTGCAGGCGGCGCGCTCCAGGATGGCGCGCGCGTAGCCGCCGCCGCCGAAGGTGCCGTCGAGGTAGGTGGCGCCGTCGCGCGGGGCGAGGCTGTCCAGGACCTCGGTCAGCATCACCGGACGATGCCCGCTCATGCCGTGCCCTCCGGCGCGCGCGGGCCGCGCGGCGGCAGGGTCAGGCCGCGCTCGCGCGCCTGGAGTCGGCTCTGGGCGACACGCTGCTTCGCGCCTTCCGGCTCCCAGATCTCGAAGATGCGGCCGCGGCCCATGAAGACGATGTTCTCCTGCAGGCCGGCGAAGGCGATGAGGTGTTCGGGCAGCATGATCCGGCCATCGGCGTCGGGGCGAAGCGGGCATGCCTCGGCATAGAGCGCGGCGGAGAGGTCGTCCTGGTCCTCGGAGAAGACATCGAAGCCTTCCAGCCGGTCCGCCAGCTCGTCGAAGACGGTGGCCGGCCAGCCCTCCAGGCAGCTGTGCTGGTGCGACGGGCGGAGGATCAGGTCCTCGCTCTGCAGCTGGGTCAGGACGGCACGAAACGGCGCCGGGACGGAGACCCGTCCCTTCTTGTCCAGCCGATTCGTGTGCATCCCCATGAAGCGGGTCATGAAGCCGCCCTGTCCCCCTGCGGCGGTAAGCCTGACCGGCCGGGGAAGCGGCTGGCGGGGCCCCCCGACCCCGCCAGCTACCCGACCATCCCCTTCATCGGCCCCTCGCCCCCCCGAGCTCCGAGCCGTTCATGGGATAATCTGGATTATCATGGGTTAACTCTGGGCAGCAAGCTTAAAACCCGCGTCGGTGCTTGTATAAAATTACGGAAAACATGCGCTTAGACGGCGCAGCGCCGAATCGACGTGAATCGGTAAATAAACGTGATGGGTGGGAGTCAAGAGCGTCAGACGGCCTGTAAGCCGGGTTCTGTCCAGAGCCTGGCGCAAGCCTGACCCTGGGGCGACCATTCCTCTGGGACATGCCTCGCGGCATGCCTCTCGCGGCCAACCCGGGTGGCGGGGCGGGAATGCCCCTGCGGCCGAGACCCTCGCGGATCTCCCGCCGGCCACCCCTATTCGGCCTTGCTCCCGGTGGGGTTTACCCTGCCGCCCCTGTTGCCAGGGGCGCGGTGCGCTCTTACCGCACCGTTTCACCCTTGCCGGGGCGGCAAGCCGGCCCGGCGGTTTGATTTCTGTGGCACTGTCCCTGGGGTCGCCCCCGCCGGCCGTTGACCGGCACCGTATTCCCGTGGAGCCCGGACTTTCCTCCAGCCCCGGAACCTGTCCGGGACCAGCGGCCGCCCGGCCGTCTGACGCGGTGTGCATGTGCGCCGGGGCCCGGCGGGTGTCAATGCGCCCGGTGCCCCGCGCCCGCCGGTGGAACGCTTTTCTGGAATAAGGTGTATTATTGCTACGCTTCTACCCGCGACAGCCGCGAATGCCTGGAAGCTATATATTATAAGGTGTGGCGTTGCCGGGTTCTTCCATCAGGGCGGCAAGCGATTCCAGGCGACGCAGCGTTCCGCTGCCGGCCCGGCCATCCACCCCTTCCGGGTACCAGTGGCGCTGGAAGGCGGTGAGCGCCAGGTGCGGCGCGGCGGGATCGACGGCATAGCCGATCCGCCGCAGCAGCGTGGCGGCCGCCACCAGGTCCTCGCCGCTTCCATCCCCGGTGTCATCCCCGGCCGCATCGGGCCACAGGCCGATGCCATTGGCCGCCAGGCCGCGCCAGTCGAACAGCTCGCCGGGGTCCTGCTTGCGGTCCGGCGCGATGTCGCTGTGCGCCACCACGTGTCCGGGCGGGATCGGATGCCGGGACAGGATGTCGAGGCAAAGCTCGGCCACGGCCGCCATCTGCAGCGCGGGGAAGGGCCGATAGCCCCATTCATGGCCCGGATTGACGATCTCGATGCCGATGCTGGTGGCGTTCAGCAGGCTGCGGCCGCGCCAGAAGGACAGGCCGGCATGCCAGGCGCGGCGCGATTCGGGCACCAGGCGCCAGATCGCGCCATCCTCCTCCACCAGATAGTGGCAGGAGACGCGCGGCAGCGGGGCCGGGGGTGCCGGGTCGCAGAGGCGGTCCAGCGCCGCGCGGCCCGTCGGCATGCCGGTGTAGTGCAGCACCAGCATATCGACCGGCGCGCCACCGGGCCGCTCGTCGTGGTTGGGGCTGGGCCGGTCGCGGCAGGGCAGGGCGGTCTCCGCCGCCTGCCTCACAAGCCGCGTTCCCGCTTCACCTTGTCCCAGGCGGCATTGATCTCGGCCACGCGCTGGGAGGCCTGCCGCACCCCCTCGGCCGGGACGCCGCGCGCCGCCAGGCTGTCCGGGTGGTGCTCCTGCATCAGCCGGCGCCAGGCGAGGCGCACCTCCCGGTCGCTCGCCGTGGCGGAGACGCCGAGCACGGCATAGGCGTCGGTGACCGGGGGCGGCGCCAGGGTGGACCGGTCGTAGCCGGTGCGGAAGCTGCCGGCGGCATCGTTCAGCCGGAAGGACTGGCGCACGCGGGCGAGGAAGATCGCCTCCCCCCGCGTCATCGGCCCATCGGCGCGGGCGATATGGTGCAGCGCGGTCAGCACTTCCTCGAGCACGGTCGGGTTGTCGGCGAAGACCTCGCCGAGCCGCCGGGCGAAGGGCTCGTAGCCGCCGGCCTCGTCGCGTGCCTTGTCGAAGAGCAGGCCGACCTGCCGCTGGTTCTCGGGCGGGATGCGGAAGACGCGCTTGAAGGCGTCGATCTCCTCCCGCTTCACCGGCCCGTCGGCCTTGGCCAGCTTGGCGGAGAGCACGATGACGCTGACCGAGAAGATCTGGTCGCGGTTGGTCAGGCGGGACAGGGATTCCGGGCGGGCATCCAGCTCGTCCCGCGTGCCCTCGTCCGCGGCATGGCCGAGCGCCGCGCCGACGACGGCGCCGAACGGCCCGCCCATGGCGAAGCCGGTCATGCCGCCGAGGATCTTCCCCCACAAACTCAAGACTGGTCTGCCTCCATGCCCTGTCCTTCCCCTACCATGCGTCGGGCGAGGCTGCCATGCCATGTGGTGGCGAACGGGGTGGTGGCGAACGGGCTTGCATGCGCGGCGGGACGGCGGCACAGGACAGGCGGAAACGGGCGGGTGGGCGGCGCGGGCGTCGATGCGCTGGCCGCCGGGAAGGAGCAGGGATGAGCGGAGCGGGCTGGGAGTTCTGGATCGACCGGGGCGGCACCTTCACCGACATCGTGGCGCGCGATCCGGCGGGGCGGCTCTCCACCCGCAAGCTGCTTTCGGAGAATCCGGGCCGCTACCGCGACGCCGCCGTGGCCGGCATCCGCGCCTGCCTGGGCCTCGAGGAAGGCCAGCCGGTGCCGCCCGGCACCGTCGCCGCCGTCCGGATGGGCACCACCGTCGCCACCAACGCCCTGCTGGAGCGCAAGGGCGAGCGGGTCCTGCTGCTGGTCAATCGCGGCTTCGCCGACGCGCTCCGCATCGGCAACCAGGCCCGGCCGCGCCTGTTCGACCTCGACATCCGCCTGCCCGAGCTGCTGCATGAGCGCGCGGTCGAGGTCGGCGGCCGCATCGCCGCCGACGGCCAGGAGATCGAGGCGCTCGACGAGGCGGCCGCGCGCGCCGCGCTGGAGGCGGGCCTCGCGGAGGGCTTCCGGGCCGTCGCCATCGTGCTGATGCATGCCTGGACCAACCCGGAGCACGAGCTGCGCCTGGGCGCGATGGCGCGCGGGATGGGCTATACGCAGGTCAGCCTGAGCCACCAGGCCTCGCCGCTGCCGCGCATCGTGCCGCGCGGCGACACCACCGTGGTCGATGCCTACCTCTCTCCCATCCTGCGCCGCTACGTGGAGCAGGTGGCCGGGCAGCTTCCCGGCGTGCCGCTCTACTTCATGCAATCCTCCGGCGGGCTGATCCTGGCCGAGCGGTTCCAGGGCAAGGACGCCATCCTCTCCGGCCCGGCGGGCGGCATCGTCGGCGCCGCCCGCACCGCCGGCATGGCTGGCTTCGACCGGATCATCGGCTTCGACATGGGCGGCACCTCGACCGATGTCGCCCTCTATGCCGGGCAGTTCGAGCGCGCCTTCGAGACGGTGGTGGCCGGCGTCCGGATGCGGGCGCCGATGATGGCGATCAACACGGTGGCGGCCGGTGGTGGCTCGATCCTGGCCTTCGACGGCGCCCGGCTGCGCGTCGGCCCGGAGAGCGCCGGCGCCGTGCCGGGCCCGGCCTGCTACCGCCGCGGCGGGCCGCTGACCGTGACCGACGCCAATGTCATGACCGGCAAGATCCAGCCGGCGCATTTCCCGCCGATCTTCGGGCCGGAGGGGAATGCGCCGCTGGATGCCGCGGTGGTGCGCGAGAAGTTCGTGGCCCTGGCGCGCGAGATCGCCGCCGCCACCGGCCAGCCGGAGCAGGACCCGCGCGCGGTGGCCGAGGGCTTCCTGCGCATCGCCGTCGCCAACATGGCGCAGGCCATCAAGCAGGTCTCGATCCAGAAGGGGCATGACGCCGCCCGCCATGTCCTGACCTGCTTCGGCGGCGCCGGCGGCCAGCACGCCTGCCTGGTGGCCGACGCGCTGGGCATGGACACGGTCTTCCTCCACCCCTTCGCCGGCGTGCTCTCGGCCTATGGCATGGGCCTCGCCGACCAGAGCGTGATCGAGGAGGCGGCGGTCGAGGCGCCGCTCTCGCCCGAGGGCATGGCGGATCTGGTCGCCACGGCGGAGGCGCTGGGCGGGAAGGGCCGTGCCGCCCTGGCGGCGCAGGGCGCCGATCCCGCGCGGCTGCGCTCCGAGCCGCGCCTGCACCTGCGCTATGCCGGCACCGACAGCTTCCTGCCCGTTCCCCTCGATGACCACGAGACGGTGCTGGAGGCCTTCACGGAGGCGCATCGCCGCCGCTTCGGCTTCGCCACCCCGGAGCGGCCGGTGCTGGTCGAGGCCTGCGTGGTGGAAAGCATCGCGCCGGGCGAGGCGATCGACGAGCCGGCCCTGCCGCCGCGCGCGGCGGGCCGGGGGCCGGCGCCGATCGACACGATCAGCCTCTTCACCGCTGGCGCCGAGCAGGCCGCGCCGGTCTTCGACCGCGAGGCGCTGCGCGCCGGGGACCGCCTGCCGGGCCCGGCGCTGATCCGCGAGAGCACCGCGACCACGGTGGTCGAGCCCGGCTGGACGGCCGAGGTGACGGCGGCCAACCACATGATCCTGCGCCGCTCCGAGGCGCGGGCGGCGGCCGGCGCCGCGCCGGCGGAGGGCGAGGCGGCGCGGCCGGACCCGGTGCTGCTGGAGCTGTTCAACAACCTGTTCATGAGCATCGCCGAGCAGACCGGCACGGTGCTGCAGAACACCTCGCTCAGCGTCAACATCAAGGAACGGCTCGACTTCTCCTGCGCCATCTTCGACGCGCAGGGCCGGCTGGTGGCCAATGCGCCGCATGTGCCCGTGCATCTGGGCGCCATGGGCGAGAGCGTGCGCACCGTCATCCGCAGCCGCGGCCGGACGCTGAAGCCGGGCGACGTGGTGGCGCTGAACAATCCCTCCAACGGCGGCAACCACCTGCCGGACATCACCGTCATCACCCCCGTCTTCGACGAGGCGGGACGGGAGATCCTGTTCTTCACCGGCTCGCGCGGGCATCACGCCGATATCGGCGGGCTGACCCCCGGCTCGACGCCGCCGCAATCCCGCACCCTGGAGGAGGAGGGCGTCGTCATCGACGACTTCCTGCTGGTCGATGGCGGGCATTTCCGCGAGGCCGAGTTCCGCGCCCTGCTGGGCGGCGCGAGGTATCCCGCCCGCAGCCCGGATGTGAACGTGGCGGATGTGAAGGCCCAGGTCGCCGCCAACGAGACCGGCGCGCAGGAGATGCGCCGCGCCGTCCGCGCCTTCGGGCTGGAGACGGTGCGGGCCTATATGCGCCACGTCATGGACAATGCCGAGGCCAGCGTCCGCGCCGCCATCGACCGTCTGTCCGATGGCGCGTTCCACTACACCATGGACGACGGCAGGCCGCTGCATATCGCGGTGCGGGTGAACCGGGCCGAGCGGTCCGCCGTCATCGACTTCACCGGCACCGGCGAGCAGAGCCCCGGCAACTTCAACGCGCCGCCGCAGGTGCTGCATTCCGTGGTGCTGTACTGCTTCCGCTGTCTCGCGGGCGGCGACATCCCGCTGAACGACGGCTGCCTGGTGCCGCTCACCATCGTCCTGCCGGAGGGCACCTTCCTCTCGCCGCGCCCCGGCGCCGCCGTGGTCGCCGGCAATACCGAGGTGTCGCAGGCCGTCTGCAACGCCCTGCTGGCGGCGCTGGATGCCTGCGCCTCCGCCCAGGCGACGATGAACAACCTGCTCTTCGGCGACGACACCTACCAGTACTACGAGACGGTCTGCGGCGGCGTCGGCGCCGGCCCGGGCTTCGACGGCGCCTCGGCGGTGCAGACGCACATGACCAACACGCGCATGACCGACCCCGAGATCCTGGAACTGCGCTACCCCGTCCGGCTGGAGGAGTTCTCGATCCGGCGCGGCTCGGGCGGCGCCGGGCAATGGCGGGGCGGCGACGGCGCGCGGCGGCGCATCCGCTTCCTGCGGCCGATGCAGGCCATCATCGTCGCCTCGCGGCGCGAGGTGCCGCCGCACGGGCTGCACGGCGGTGCCGATGGCGCGCCCGGCCGGCAATGGGTGGAGCGGGTCGATGGCAGCATCGAGCCGCTCGGCGGCCGTGACAGCGCCGAGCTGGTGGCGGGCGAGGTGCTCGGCCTGGAGACGCCGGGCGGTGGCGGCTGGGGACGGCCCGCCCCCTGATGCGACAATGGCCCCGCCTTCGCCGGACCGGCTGGATCGCCCTCGCGTTGCTGCCCCTGCTGGTGCTGGCCGCCGCCTGGTTCGGCCCGCGCCTGACCAACTGGGACCAGCACCGCGACCGGCTGGCCATCCTGGCGGCCGGGCGGCTGGGCCAGCCGGTGGCGCTGGCGGGGCCGGTCAGCCTGACCCTGCTGCCGCAGCCGATGCTGGAGGCCGGCGGCGTGACGGTGGGCGGGCCGGACGCGCAGATCTCGGTCACCGCGCGCGCGCTGCGCCTGCGGCTCGACTGGCTGGCCCTGCTCGGCCTGCGGCTGGAGCCGCGCGAGGTCGCGCTGGTCGGCGCCGAGATCCGCCTGCCCTGGCCGCCGGCGCCGGGCCAGGCCTTCCGCCCGCCACCCTGGCTGACCGAGCTGCAGGGCCGCATCCAGGATTCCCGCGTCATGCTGGGCGGCATCACGCTGGAGCAGGTGCAGGCCAGCCTGGTCGCCGCCGGCCCGTCCGACGCGCTCGGCCTGCGCGGGCATTTCCGCTTCCGCCAGACCGAGTTCGACTTCGAGACGGTACTCGGCCGCGCCGGGCCGGACGGGGTGGCGCCGCTGAACCTGACGCTCAGCGGCGCCAAGGCCTCGCTGTCCGCCAGCGGCGTGCTGCTGCCGGAGGGCGGCTTCGAAGGGGTGGCGCAGGGGGGCGGCAGCGACCTCGCCGCCCTGCTGCCCGCGCCCCCCGGCAGCTTCCGCCTGCGCGGCCGGCTCAGCCTGACCGCCGAGCTGCTCACCGCCGACGAGCTCAACCTCGACATCGGCGGCAGCCCGGCGCGCGGCGCGGCGACACTGCGCCTGGCGCCCTCGCCACGCCTCGATCTCGCCCTGGCGACCGGGCGGGTCGACCTCGACCCCTGGATCGCGGCCCTGCGGAGCGCCGGGCCGCTGCCGCTGCCCTTCGGCGTCGATCTGTCGGCCGAGGCTGCCAGCTACCGCGGCCTGACCCTGCGTCGCCTGCGGGGCGCCGCCCTGCTGGAGAACGACCGGCTGACGCTGCGCGATGTCGGCGCCCTGCTGCCCGGCGACACCGAGGTGTCGCTGAACGGCGCCACCACCACGCGGCCGGGCCCCGGGCGCCCGGCGCGGCTGGAGGGGTGGCTGCGGTTCCAGGGCACCGCCCTGCGCACCACGCTGCTGGCGCTCGGCCTGCCGCTGGAGGGGACCGACCCGGCCCGCCTGCGCGAGGGGGAGGGCCAGCTGAAGCTGCTGCTCGACGAGGCGCAGCTGGCGGTCTCCGATTTCACCGGGACGCTGGATGGCGGCCGGGTGTCCGGGGCGGGCGTCTGGCGCTTCGGCGGCCGCCCGGCGCTCGGCCTCGGACTGACCTTCGAGGATCTGCGGCTGGACGGCTGGTGGCCGGAGGGCGCCGGCTGGGCCGGCGCGCGTCAGCGGCTCGCCGCGATCGACCTCAACCTGCGCCTCAACGCCGAGCATGCCCGCTACGGCGCCCTGGTGCTGGAGGGGCTCAGCGCCGACGCCTCGCTGGAGAACGGCCGGCTGACGGCGCGGCGCATCGGCGCCCGGATGGCGGAAAGCGACCTGGCGCTCTCCGGCGTGGTCCAGCTTGGCGAGGCGCCCCGCTTCACCGATCTGGCCTTCGAGGTCACCGCGCCGCGCGCCGCGCCGTTGATGGCGCTGCTGCCCGGCCCGTGGCCCGACGGGGTGGCGCTGGGCCAGGGCGCGCTGGCGCTCCGCCTCGCTGCCAGCGGGGCCTTCGAGGCGCTGGCCGTGCGGGGCAACCTGGAACTCGGCGACCTGCGGGGCGAGGTGAATGGTACGCTGGACCTCCGCCAGCCGCGCTATGCCGGCGCGCTCACCCTGCGCCATCCGGGCGCGCCGCGCCTGCTCGAGGAGATGGGCCTGTCCGCCCCCGCCTGGCTGGGCCAGGGCTCCTTCTCGCTGATCGCCAATCTCGCCGCCGCGCCGCGGGAGCTGCGGGCCGAAGGCCTCGACGTCGTCGCGGCCGGGCTGCGCCTCGGTGGCCAGCTGGGGCTCGACCTGGCGGCGCTGCGACCCCTGCTGACCGGCCGCCTGGCCGCCGAGCGCCTGCCGCTGCCCGATCCCGACTGGCGCTCGCGCGAGCCGCTGCCGCTCGAGATGCTGGGATGGCTGGATGCCGAGCTGGCCCTCTCGGCGCAAAGGCTGGAGCCCGCCACGCTGCCGCCGCTGGAACAGGCCTCGGCCCGGCTGCTGCTGCGCGACCGCGTGCTGCGGCTCGAGGAGATGCAGGCGCTGCTGACCGGCGGCCGGCTGGCCGGGGCGCTGGAGCTGAACGCCGCCGCGATGCCCCGGGCGCTGGACCTGCGGCTGGACGTCTCCGACCTGGCGCTGACCGGACCGCTCACCGGCCTGCCCATCGATCTCACGGCCGGGCAGATGGAGGCCGGGCTGCGGCTCCACGCCACCGGCCACAGCCCGGCGGCGATGCTGGCGACCTTGTCGGGGGAGGGGCAGGTGGCGGTGCGCGATGGCGTCCTCCGCGGCGCCGACCTGCGGGCCGCGGCGATGGCGGCCGAGCTTCCGGCGCTGGATCAGGCCGAGGCGGGCCTCCGGGCCGCGCTGCTCGGCGGCGCCACCGCCTTCGAGGCGCTGGAGGCCGGGGTACGGCTGGAAGCCGGCCGCATCCTTCTGCAGGATGGCCGGCTGGCGGTGGGCGATGCCGCCGAGGCGGTGCCGGGCGGAGCCGCGCTGGCGGCGACCCTGTCGGGCGAGTTCGATCCGGCGCGCGGCGGCATGGAACTGCTGCTGGCCACCCGGCCGGCCGATCCGCCGGGTGGATCCCCGGGCGGGCCAGGCTTCGGCCTGCGGCTGACCGGTCCGCTGAACCAGTTGCGGCGCGTGCCGGAACTGGCCGACTGGCTGCGCTGGCGCGCCACGCGCTGAGCCCCGGCCTTCGCCCGGCTCAGCGGGCCGGCAGCATGACCTCCCCCTCGCCGGGGGCCGCCTCCGCCGCCTCCGCCTCCGGCCCGATGACCTGCTGCAGCGCATGCACGCGCAGCGCGCTCGCCAGCGGCAGGTCCGGGTCGGCGCGCCCGGCATCCACGCCCTGGACCAGGGCCGAGAGGGTCTGGGCCCGGCGGGCGGCGATCAGCTCCAGCGCCGTCCAGAAGGGCGCCTCCAGGGCCACGCTGGTGCGGTGGCCGGCCAGGGTGAAGGACCGCTTCAGCAGATGGCGCCCCGTCATCCCCGCCGCCTCAGCCCGCCCCGTCCAGCGAGGCGCCGGGGGAGACCATCAGCTCCGGCTTCACCCAGGCGTCGAAATCCTCGGGCTTCACATAGCCGAGCTGCTCCGCGGCGTCGCGCAGCGTCAGGTTCTCGGCCAGGGCCTTCTTGCCGATCTGCACCGCCTTGTCATAGCCGATGCGGGGGTTCAGCACCGTCACCAGCATCAGCGACTTGGCCAGGTTCTCGGCGATGCGGGGACGGTTGGGCTCCAGCTTGTCCACCATGTTGTGGGCGAAGCTCTCGGCGACATCGGCCAGCAGCGCGACCGACTGCAGGGTGGCGTTGATGATCACCGGCTTGAAGACGTTCAGCTCCAGATGCCCCTGTGCGCCGCCCACGGTGATGGTGACGTGGTTGCCCATGACCTGGGCGGCGACCATGGTCATCGCCTCCGACTGGGTCGGGTTGGTCTTGCCCGGCATGATGGAGGAGGAGAGGCCGTCGGCCGGGATGAACAGCTCGGAGAAACCCGAGCGCGGGCCGCTGCCGAGCAGCCGGATGTCGTTGGCGATCTTGTTCAGCGAGACGGCCAGGGTGTTCAGCACGCCTGACAACTCGACGAAGGCATCCTCCGCCCCCATGCCCTCGAACTTGTTGGGGTTGGGCTGGAAGTCGAGCCCGGTCAGCGCCCGCGCCCGCTCGCAGAAGACCGTGTCGAAATCCTTGTGGCGGTTCAGCCCGGTGCCGACGGCGGTGCCGCCCTGCGGCAGCAGCAGCAGGCGCGGCATGGCGCCCCGCAGCCGGTCCTGGCCATGCGCCACCTGCGCCGCCCAGGCGGCGAATTCCTGCCCCAGCGTCACCGGCACGGCGTCCATCAGGTGGGTGCGGCCGACCTTGACGATGTCGCCCCATTCCCCAGCGCGCTTCTCCAGCGCCGCCCGCAGCACGCCGAGCGCCGGGATCAGGCGCTGCTCCACCGCCTCGGCGGCGGCGATGTGCATCATGGTCGGGAAGCTGTCGTTGGAGGACTGGCCGCGGTTGACGTGGTCGTTCGGATGCACCGGCTTGCGGGTGCCGAGCGGCTGGCCCAGCATCTCGTTGGCGCGGTTCGAGATGACCTCGTTGGCGTTCATGTTGGTCTGGGTGCCGGAGCCGGTCTGCCAGACGGGCAGGGGAAAGTCGGCGTCGCGCCGGCCCTCGGCGATCTCGGCGGCGGCGGCGATGATCGGATCGGCGATCTCGGCCGGCAATTCGCCCAGCGCCTTGTTGGCCTCGGCGGAAGCCTGCTTCTGCAGGCCGACGGCGCGGATCAGGCCGCGCGGGAAACGCTCGGTGCCGATCCGGAAGAGCCGCCGCGCCCGCTCCGTCTGCGGGCCCCAGTAGCGGCCGGCCTCGATCTCGATGGTGCCCAGGCTGTCGGTTTCCGTGCGGACGGTTTCCGGGCGGGCGGTCTCGGTGCGGGTCTCGGCCACGGCGGCGCTCCTAATTGAGAGTAGTTCTCAATTGGTCCCGTCTGACGCCGTGACAAGGGGGCCGGTCCGGAAAGTGACCGCGCCCCTACCAGCCGCGATAGGGGCGCGGCGGCGGCGCGTAATAGGCGACCGGCGGCGGGGCGTAATAGGTCGGCGGCGGTGCATAGTAGGCGACCGGGGGCGGGGCGTAATAGGCCGGGGGCGGCGCGTAGTAGGCGACCGGCGGTGGCGCGTAATAGGCCGGCGGCGGCTCGCGATAGACCACCGCCGGAGGGGCGGCGACGGCGCCGCCGATCAGCGCGCCGACGGCCAGCCCGCCGATGATGCCGGCGGCGACGGCGCCACCGCCGGGGCCGCGCCGGTGCCAGTCCCCGGCCTCCGCCGGCGGGGTGGCGAGGAGCAGGGCGGAGCCGGCGGCGGCGGCCAGGGCCAGGGTGCGGAAACGGGACTTCATGACGCCCTCCAGGGCTTGGACAGCGGCCATTCTATCCCGGATCCGAGCCAGATTGTGGCAGGCCCGGTAAAGGAATGTTTCCGCAGCCGCTCAGGCGCGCGGGCCGTAGGTGGCGATCTCGATCAGGTTGCGGTCCGGGTCGCGGCAATAGACCGAGGTGATCGGCCCCAGCGCTCCGGCCTTGGGCACCGGCCCCTTCTCGATGGTGACGCCGCATTCGTGCAGATGCGCGACCACGTCCTGCGCCGTCACCGCCACGACGAAGCAGAGATCCTGCGTCCCCGGTGCCGCGGCCTCGCCGCTGAACCAGGCCTCCTGCGTCGCCGTCTCCGGGCGCAGGTTGAGCTTCTGCCCGCCGAAGCGCAGCGCCGTCCGCCGCTCCTCGCCGAAGGCCTCGCGGTCCATGCCCAGCACGCGCTGGTACCAGGAGGCGCTGACCTCCACGTCGCGGCAGGTGATGACCAGATGGTCCAGCCGGTCCACCGAGAAACGCATCAGCCTTCCTTTCCTGGCGGCAGGGCGCTGCCGATCCGCGCCATGACCTCGATCTCGATCCGCATCGCATCCGTCTGCAGCCCGGCATGGAGCAGGGTGGAGGCGGGGCGCGCCCGGCCGAGCCACTTCCGCGTCACCGGCCAGCAGGGCTCCCAATCCTCGCGCCGCGGCACGATGAAGGTGGCGCGCACCACTTCGTCCAGGCTGGAGCCGGCCTCGGCCAGCGCCGCCTGGATGTTGCGGAAGCACTGCTCGGCCTGCTCCACCACGCCCTCCGCGATGGTCATGGTCGCGTAGTCGTAGCCGGTGGTGCCGGAGACATAGACGGTATCGCCCACGACCACGGCGCGGGAATAGCCGATGTCCTCCTCGAAGCGGCTGCCGGAGGAGATCAGGCGGCGTGGCATGGGCCTATTCCAGCCCGTCGTAGAAGTCGTTGCCCTTGTCGTCCACGACGATGAAGGCCGGGAAGTCCTCCACCTCGATCTTCCAGATCGCCTCCATGCCGAGCTCCGGATATTCCAGCACCTCGACCTTGCGGATGCAGTCCTGCGCCAGCCGGGCGGCGGGACCGCCGACCGAGCCCAGGTAGAAGCCGCCATGCTCCTGGCAGGACCGGGTCACCGCCTTGGAGCGGTTGCCCTTGGCCAGCATCACCAGCGAGCCGCCGGCGGCCTGGAAGCCGGCGACATAGCTGTCCATGCGGCCGGCCGTGGTCGGGCCGAAGGAGCCGGTGGGCAGGCCCTGCGGCGTCTTGGCCGGGCCGGCGTAGTAGACGGGGTGGTCCTTGATGTACTGCGGCAGGCCTTCGCCACGGTCCAGCCGCTCCTGCAGCTTGGCATGGGCGATGTCGCGCGCCACCACGATGGTGCCGGTCAGCGAGACGCGGGTCTTGACCGGGTGGCGGCTCAGCTCGGCGCGGATCTCGTCCATCGGCCGGTTGAGGTCGATGCGGACCACTTCCCCGCCCAGGATCTCGTCGGTCGCCTCCGGCAGGAAGCGGGCCGGATCGTGCTCCAGCGCCTCCAGGAACACGCCCTCCGGCGTGATCTTGGCCTTGATCTGCCGGTCCGCCGAGCAGGAGACGCCGATGCCGATGGGCAGGGACGCGCCGTGGCGCGGCAGCCGGATGACGCGGACGTCGTGGCAGAAGTACTTGCCGCCGAACTGCGCGCCGATGCCGAGGTTCTGCGTCAGCTTGTGCACCTCCGCCTCGAGCTCGGGGTCGCGCAGGCCGTGGCCGGACCTGTCGCCCGTGGTCGGCAGCGCGTCGAGGTAGCGGGTGGAGGCGAGCTTGACGGTCTTCAGCGTCGTCTCGGCCGAGGTGCCGCCGATGACGATGGCCAGGTGGTAGGGCGGGCAGGCCGAGGTGCCGAGCGTCTTGATCTTCTCCTCCAGGAAGGCCAGCAGCTTCGGCTTGTTCAGCACCGCGCGGGTCTGCTGGTAGAGGAAGGTCTTGTTGGCCGATCCGCCGCCCTTCAGCACGAACATCATGTGGAACTCGTCCGCATGGTGGTCACCGGGGGAGGCGTAGATGTCGAACTGGACGGGGAGGTTGTTGCCGGTGTTCACCTCCTCGAACATCGAGAGCGGCGCCATCTGCGAGTAGCGCAGGTTGGTCTCGGTATAGGTGCGGTGCACGCCGTAGGAGAGCGCCTCCTCCTCGTCACCCTCGATCCAGACCCGCTGGCCCTTCTTGCCGAAGACGATCGCGGTGCCGGTGTCCTGGCACATCGGCAGCACGCCACCGGCCGCGATCGAGGCGTTCTTCAGCAGGTCGAGCGCCACGAAGCGGTCATTGGCGCTGGCCTCGGGATCCTTCAGGATCCGCGCCAGCTGCTCCAGGTGGCCGGGGCGGAGGAAGTGGCTGACTTCCCTGCAGGCGGTGAAGGCCAGTTCCTCCAGCGCCTGCGGGCTCACCTTCAGGACCTTGCGGCCCTCGACCTCGATGACCCGCACGCCCTCGATCGGCAGCTTGCGGTAGGCGGTCCTGTCCTCGCCCAGCGGCAGCATCGGGCTGTAGCGGAAGCTCTCCGGGCGCTGCGAGACCGGCATCCCGGCATCGGTGTCCTTGATCGGCGTGTCCGCGAGGGGGGCGGCGGGATCGGCAGGGGGCATGACGGCGCTCCGGCAGGAGGGCGGGGGGGAGACCGGTGGGCCGGGCAGGGTCCCGGGCGCCACCGGCGGGTGGTGGACTCCGGGCTGGAGGTAGCGCAGCCGGGCGGGCAAGCCAACAGGCGAGCCCCCGGGCCGCGGCCCGGACCGCGCGGCGGAGGGGCGGGAGGGCGCGGCTTCGCTGGACAGGCGGCACGGCGCATGGCTGCATGGACGTCCCCGGCCCGCCCGAGCGAGAGACGACCGATGGACCAAGCGATTCTCCTGGGCGCCAGCGACACGCCGCAATGGCTGCACCTGGCGCTCGCCAACCGGCACGGGCTGGTGGCCGGCGCCACCGGAACCGGCAAGACCATCACGCTCCAGGTCATGGCCGAGGCCTTCTCGCGCGCCGGCGTCCCGGTCTTCTGCGCCGACATCAAGGGCGACCTCTCGGGCATCAGCCAGCCCGGCCGGCCGAACCCCAAGGTGGAGCAGCGGGCGGCGGCGACCGGCGTCGCCGACTTCGCCTATGAGGGCGCGCCCGTCGTCTTCTGGGACGTCTTCGGCCGCCAGGGCCACCCGATCCGCGCCACGGTGGCGGAGATGGGGCCGCTCCTGCTCGCCCGCCTGCTGGAGCTGAACGACACCCAGGAGGGCGTGCTCAACATCGCCTTCGCCCTGGCCGACGATGACGGCCTGCTGCTGCTCGACTTCAAGGATCTGCGCGCCATCCTGGGCCATGTGGCGGAGCGCGCCGCGGAGCTTTCCGCCGAGTACGGCAATGTCAGCAAGGCGACCATCGGCACCATCCAGCGCCGCCTGCTGGTGCTGGAGCAGCAGGGCGCCGAGCATTTCTTCGGCGAGCCGGCCCTGGCGCTGACCGACCTGATGCTGCTGGCCCCGGACGGGCGCGGCGCGGTCAACGTGCTGGCGGCGGACGAGCTGGTGCAGCGGCCGCGCCTCTACGCCACCTTCCTGCTCTGGCTGCTCTCCGAGCTGTTCGAGGAGCTGCCGGAGGTGGGCGACCTGGAGAAGCCAAAGCTGGTCTTCTTCTTCGACGAGGCGCACCTGCTGTTCAAGGACGCGCCCCGGGCGCTTCTGGAGAAGGTGGAGCAGGTGGTGCGGCTGATCCGCTCCAAGGGCGTCGGCGTCTATTTCGTCACGCAGAACCCGCTCGACGTGCCGCAGGGCGTGCTGGGCCAGCTCGGCAACCGGGTGCAGCACGCGCTGCGCGCCTTCACGCCGGCCGACCAGAAGGCGGTGCGCGCCGCCGCCCAGACCTTCCGCGCCAATCCCGGATTCGACACCGAGGCGGCGATCACCGAGCTCGGCGTCGGCGAGGCGCTGCTCTCCACCCTGCAGCCGGGCGGCGCGCCCGGGCCGGTGCAGCGGACGAGGATCCGCCCGCCGCAGTCCCGCATGGGCACCATCACGCCGGAGGAGCGGCAGGCCCTGATCGGGCACAGCCCGCTGGGCGGCAAGTACGACACGCCGGTGGACCGCGCCTCGGCCTATGAGCTGCTGCAGCAGCGGGCCGCCACCGTGCCGGAGGAGGCCGGGCCGCACGCCTCTCCCTGGGGCGGGCCGGCGCCGGTGCGGGGCGGCAGCGCCTGGGGCAATGGTCAGGCAGGCGGCGCGGCGGAGGCGGGCGGGGAGGGCCAGGCCGGCGGCTGGAGCCCGGAGGCCTGGGGCCGTGGCGCCGGCACGCCGGCCCCGGGGCCCGCGCCGCGCCCTTCCGGCCGGCGGGCGCCGGCCCAAGCCGCGCCGCCGCAGGGCGCCGGCGGCGGGTTGTTGCAGGACATCCTCTTCGGCAGCGGCGGCGGGCGGCGCGACAGCCCGGTCGGCGCCCTGGCCAAGTCGGTGGCGCGCAGTGTGGGATCCCAGGTCGGCGGCCAGATCGGACGTGCCCTGGTACGCGGCATCCTGGGATCGATCAGCAAGCGCTGAGGCCCGCCGCCGTCGCGGGCGGGCCTTCCGGCGCTCAGGCGCCGTCGCGTCCCGGGCGGCGGCGGAAGGCGTCCAGGCTGACCACCTGGGCGGGACTCTCGGCCTCCTCGGCCGGGGCGGCGGCGGGCAGCTCCTCGGCCTGCTCGGCCATGGGGGCGGGCTGCGCCGCCTGCGCCGGCTCCCGCGCGCTGGACTCCGCCGAGGGGAAGCGAAGCCCGACCCGGACATGGGGATCCCAGAAGGCGGTGAGCGCCGCGATCGGGATGACCAGCGTGGCCGGCACACCGCCGAAGGACAGGCCGGCGGTGACGAAGCCCTGGCTCCGGTCCACCTTCAGGTCCCAGAACTGGTGCTGGAGGACGATGGTCATCTCCTCCGGATAGCGGGCCTTGAGATGCGCGGGGATGGAGACACCGGGAAGATCGGTGCGGAAGGTCAGGTAGAAGTGATGCTCGCCGGGTAGGCCGTGCTCGCTCGCATGGTCGAGCGCGCGCAGCGCGACCTCGCGCATCGCGTCCTCGGTCCAGCTGTCATAGGGGAGCAGACTCTCGGTCTGCCTCGTCTCTTCGGTCATCGGTCATATCCCGGCAGACGCTTCAAGGTAGACCCCCATACCGGAAGTCTCGGGCGGCCGGGAAGTGGGCCCCCGGCAAGAATCGCCTGACAGGAATCGAGAGGACCCGGGCGGGGTTGCCTCGTCTGCGCGGAAGTGGGGGGATTCTGTTGCCCGGTTCCCCCCGGACCGCGCTTACCTATGGTTAGGCAGCGAGCGCCATGGTCTCGCGACCATTATCGTTGGCACTTGTGATATAGCCCGATAACGGCGGTACAATGCCGGGCAAAAGACATGGCTTTACCACGCGCGTCGAGCCTGTTTCGCCCCCCTATGGTGGAGGCGCCGGGCACTGCCCCCGGGTCCGCAACGCTTATTCCACATGCCGTTTATCGCCATAGCCACCCGAAGGTGAGCAAAGCGCATATAGGACATTCCTCTGCCGATTGCGAGAGGGGTGGCGCCTCCGCCGGTGCCCTGTTCCCGGGCATGCTCTGTTCCCTTGGGGCGCCCGACGGGCTATGGGCAGGCGCCGGGCCGGTCCGCCGGCCCGCCACACCCTGGCTCAGCAAGGCGGTTCCATGGCGCTCACCCCATCCCAGCTTCAGGACCTCGCCGAGGCCAAGGCCTTCCGCGCCGAGACCCGCCGCCCCACCGTGCCGGCGCTGGAGGCCATGCTCTTCGAGCCCGTGCCGGTGCTCGACCACGGCTTCGTCCGCGTCATCGACTACATGGGCGACGACGCGGCGGTGGTGCAGGCGGCGCGCGTCTCCTACGGGCGCGGGACGCGGGCGGCGAATGAGGACCGGGGGCTGATCCGCTACCTGATGCGGCACCGCCACTCGACCCCCTTCGAGATGTGCGAGATCAAGTATCACGTGAAGCTGCCGATCTTCATCGCGCGGCAGTGGATCCGCCATCGCACCGCCAATGTGAACGAGTATTCGGCGCGCTACTCGATCCTGGACCGGGAGTTCTACCTGCCGGCGCCGGAGCAGCTCGCCGCGCAGTCGGCCAGCAACCGCCAGGGCCGCGGCACGGTGCTGCAGGGCGCCGAGGCCGAGCATGTGCTGCGCCTGCTGCGGCAGGACGCCATGACGACCTACGATCACTATGCCGAGATGCTGAACGAGGACGAGGCCGGTCAGCCGGCCGACCCCGCCCGCCAGGGGCTGGCGCGCGAGCTGGCGCGGATGAACCTGACGCTCAACACCTATACCCAGTGGTACTGGAAGACGGACCTGCACAACCTGCTGCATTTCCTGAGCCTGCGCGCCGATGCCCATGCCCAGTACGAGATCCGGGCCTATGCCGAGGCGATGATGCGCTCGCTGGAGGCCTGGGTGCCGGCGGTGGCCGAGGCCTTCCGCGACTACCGGCTCGGCGCGGTGACGCTGTCGGCGCAGATGCTGGCGGTGGTGCGGCGACTGCTGGCGGGCGAGGCGGTGGAGCAGGGCGGCAGCGGGCTCTCGAAGCGGGAATGGCGGGAGCTGATGGAGCAACTGGGCCGTCCCGCCTGATCCGCCGCCATGGCACCCGCCCCGCGCAACGGCACCGGTGGTGCCTCCACGCCGCGCCGCGTCCCGGGCCGCCCCTCTGGCCGCCCCCGGACGGCGCCGGCCCGGCGCGGGGCGCGCCGCCTGCGGGCGCCCTTCGCCGCCCTCTCCGGCTTCCTGCGCGATTTTCCCTGGCGCCGCTGGATGGCCGTGCTCATCTGCGTGGGCGTGCTGCTGATCGGCGTGCCGCTGGCGCATGCCCTGGTGGGCGATCTCGGGGCCCTGCTGCTGCTGACCGGGCTGGGGGGCTTCGCTCTCGGCCGGGCCACCGCGCGGCGGCCGTCGCCCCCGGCCCGCAAGCCGCGCGGCCGTGCCTGACGCCGCTTTGACGAGAAGGAGAACCCGATGGGTTGGGTGGTGCTCTTGCTGCTGCTGATCGGCTTCCCGCTGATGCTGGTCTTCGCCGCGCTGTCGCTCAGCCTCTGGCTGGTCTGGGCGGTGCTGGGCCTGGTCTGGGCGGTGCTGACCTTCCTCTTCCACGATCCGGCCACGGCGCTGCTGATCGTGGCGGCGCTGTTCATCGGCTACCGCTACGGCCGCCGGCGGCAGGATGGGGTCCCCCGGGACGGGAGACTGCCGCGCGGCCACTGAGCCGCGCGGCGCCGCCGTCACTCCACGATGATGCGCGGCCCGGCGGGCGCGGCGGTCAGCTTGGCCGACAGCCGCCGGGCGATGGCGCGGTAGCTCTCCGCCTCGTGGCTCTCGGGGCGCGCCATGACGATGGGCGTGCCGGCATCGGCGAGCTGGCGGATCTCCAGCTTGAGCGGCAGCTCGCCGAGGAACTCGACGCCCATCCGCTCCGCCTCCGCCCGCGCCCCGCCATGGCCGAAGAGATCGGCGCGGTGGCCGCATTGCGGGCAGCAGTAGTAGGACATGTTCTCGATCAGCCCGAGCACCGGCACGTTCACCTTCTGGAACATGCGGACGCCGCGGCGGGCATCGATCAGCGCCACGTCCTGCGGCGTCGAGACGATCACGGCGCCGGCCAGCGGCACGCGCTGGCTCATGGTGAGCTGGGCGTCGCCGGTGCCGGGCGGCATGTCCACCACCAGCACGTCGAGCGGCCCCCAGTCCACCTGGCCCAGCATCTGCTCCAGCGCGCCCATCACCATCGGGCCACGCCAGATCATCGCCGTCTCCGGCTCGACCAGCAGGCCGATCGACATGGCCCGGAGCCCCCAGCGCTCCACCGGCTCCAGCCGGCCGGCCGCGGCGCGGGGCCTCTCCCGCAGGCCCAGCATCTGCGGCAGGGAGGGGCCGTAGATATCGGCGTCCAGCAGGCCGACCCGCTTGCCGTCGGCGGCCAGGGCGACGGCCAGGTTAACCGCCGTCGTGGACTTGCCGACGCCGCCCTTGCCCGAGGCGATGGCGACGATGGCGCGGACATCCGGCAACAGCATCTGCCCCTGTCCGGGGGGCGGGCGGCTGGAGCGCGCCGGGCCGGCGGGGGCGGCCGCCGGGCGCGGCGGAACGCCCTGGCCTGCCTCCTGGCCCCCCTCCCGACCGCGGCCCGGCGTCGGCGCGTCGCGATGCGCGGTCAGCACGCAGGTGGCCGAAAGGACGCCGGGCACCGCCGCGGCGACCCGCTCGGCGGCGGCGCGGAGAGGCTCCATCTGCCGCGCCCGCTCCCGCGGCACCGTCAGCGTGAACTGCACCATCCCGTCCCGCGCCGAGAGGCCCTGCAGCATGCCCGAGGCCACCACGTCCTGCCCCGTCTCCGGATCGTGCACCACGCGGAGCGCCGCCCGTACCGCCCGCGCCAGGGGAGGTTCCGAAGGATCTGCCGCGGGAGTCGCGACGGCGTCAGGCATTGCTTGAAAACCCCTCTTCTGCGGACAATATCGGCCCGGCCCTCGCCATTACGTGATGTTCATGCATTGCGCCATGGCCCGGACAGGGCGACATATGGGCCGGCCCTGTCGCGCATGCATCCGCCGTGCGCAAGTACCGGGCGCCAGGACACGGATGCTGAGGGAGTAGAGCCAGTTTATGCCATGGAACAGTAGCGGCGGATCCGGCCAGGGCGGCAGTCCCTGGGGCAATCCTCGCCCCGGCGGTCCCTGGGGTCAGCCGCCCCAGGGCGGTGGCTCCGGTGGCCGGGGCCCTGGCGGCGGGCCCGATCTGGACGAGGCCATCCGCCAGGCGCAGGAGGCGCTGCGCCGCATTCTGCCGCGCGGCGGCCGTGGCAGCGGCAAGTGGATCGGGATCGGCCTGGCCGCGCTGCTGGCGGTCTGGGCGGCGAGCGGGCTCTACCGGGTGCAGCCGGACGAACAGGGCGTGGTCATGCGCTTCGGCGCTTTCAACCGCACCACCGCTCCGGGCCTGAACTACCGCATCCCCTGGCCCGTCGAGAGCGTCACCACGCCGCGCGTGACCCGCATCAACCGCATCGACGTCGGCTTCCGCGCCGCCAACGACTCGCCCCTGACCCGTCCCGTCTCCGCCCGCGACGTGCTGGAGGAGAGCCTGATGCTGACCGGTGACGAGAACATCATCGACATCGACTTCGCGGTGTTCTGGCGCATCCGCGATGCGGGGGAATACCTCTTCAACACCCGCAACCCCGACCAGACGGTCAAGCTGGCGGCGGAGAGCGTGATGCGCGAGGTTGTCGGCCGCACCCCGATCCAGCCCGCCCTGACCGAGGCGCGGGCGCAGATCGAGCAGGCGGTCCGCACCGGCACGCAGTTCATCCTGGACCAGTACGGCTCCGGCATCGAGCTGACGCAGATCCAGCTCCTCAAGGTCGAGCCGCCGTCCGAGGTCATCGACACCTTCCGCGACGTGCAGCGCGCCAATGCCGACCGCGAGCGGATGCGCAACGAGGCCGAGGCCTACCGCAACGACATCATCCCCCGCGCCCGCGGCGAGGGGCAGCGCATGATCCAGGAGGCCGAGGGCTACCGGGAGAGCCAGGTGGCCCGGGCGCGCGGTGAGGCGGCGCGCTTCGTCAGCGTGCTGAGCGCCTATCAGACCGCCAAGGATGTCACCATCCGCCGGCTGTACCTGGAGACCATGGAGGAGATCCTGCGCCGCAATCCGACGCTGGTGGTGGATGACCGCCTGCAGGGCGTGGTGCCCTACCTGCCGCTGGACGGCTCGACCCCGGCCGCGCCGCGCCAGCAGCAGACGCCGCCCGCTCCGCCCTCGGCGCTCAGCGTGCCGCAGGCCCGCCCGCAGGGAGGCGCCCGATGAACCGCATGATGCTGCTCGGCGGCGTCGTCGTCGTCGGCCTGGCCGCCGCCGCCTCGGCGCTGTTCACCGTGCACCAGACCGAGCAGGTGCTGATCACCCAGTTCGGCGAGCCGATCCGGGTCATCGAGAAGCCCGGCCTGCACGCCAAGCTGCCCTTCATCCAGTCGGTGATCAGCTTCGACCGCCGCCTGCTGGACTTCGACGCACCGGGCGAGGAGGTCATCCTCGGGGACCAGCGGCGCCTGATCGTGGACAGCTTCACCCGCTTCCGCATCACCGATCCGCTGGTCTTCTTCCAGACCTCGGGCGCGCAGGAGGCGGGCATCCGCGGCCGGCTCTCCTCGATCGTGGTCTCGTCGCTGCGCCGGGTGCTGGGCAACGAGCCGCTGCTCGCCGTGCTCTCCTCCGACCGCGCGCGGATCATGAGCGAGATCCAGCGGCAGGTGAACGAGGAGGCGCGCCGCTTCGGCGTGGCCGTGGAGGATGTCCGCATCCGCCGCGCCGACCTGCCGGAGGAGAACACCCAGGCGATCCTGTCGCGCATGAAGTCGGAGCGCGAGCGGGTGGCGCGCGAGGCGCGCGCCGAGGGTGCGGAGGTGGCGGCGCGGGTGCGCGCCGGCGCCGACCGCGAGCGCACCGTCATCCTGGCCGAGAGCCAGGCCCAGGCGGACACGCTGCGCGGCCAGGGCGACGAGGAGGCGATCCGCATCTTCGCCGGCGCGTTCCAGCGGGATCCGGAGTTCTATGGCTTCTACCGCACCATGCAGGCCTACCGGGACGCCTTCTCGGAGGGTGAGGCGCGGCTGGTGCTGACCCCGGATTCGGAGTTCTTCCGCTACTTCCGGCAGAGCCAGCCCGGCATGCCGACACCCGGCCTGACCCGGCCGGAGACTCTGGGGGCGCAGCCCGCGCCGGCCGACTGAGCCGGCCAGCGGCATGACGCTGACCGAGCTGATCGCCGGGGTCGCGGTGGTCGTGGCGCTGGAGGGGCTGCTCTACGCGGCCTTTCCGGACGCCATGCGCCGCGCCCTGGCGGGCATCCTGGCCGTGCCGCCCGAGCGGCTACGGATGACCGGCCTGCTGGTGGCCGTGGCCGGCGTCGCACTGGCCAGCTTCCTGGTCGGCGGATAACCGATCCGTTACACGGACCGGCCTTACTGGTGCTTCGTTACCCCGGTGCGGCGGGGGACGCTCTTTGTAACAGCTTTTCCCGCCTTTGGGGTGGCCTGCCACCTTCCTGATCTCTCTCCGGCGCCCCATTCTCCAGGTCATGCCGGGCAGCCGCCCGGACACCGTCCTTTCGCCGCACAGCGAGGAATGCCGATGCGTCTCGCCACCCTTCTCCTGAGTGCCACGGTTGCCGCGGCGCCTCTCGCCCTCTCGCCCTCCGTCCTGGCGCAGCCCGCCACCGTGGCGCCGAACGCGCCCAGCGCGCCGGGCCCGGTGGCCACCACGCCGGAGAGCTTCGCCCCGCTGGCGCGCAAGCTGCTGCCGGCCGTGGTCAACATCCAGACCAGCCAGACGCTGCAGGCCCGCGCCGGGCGGCCGGACGCGCCGGAGATGCCCCAGGCCCCGCCGGGCAGCCCCTTCGAGGAGCTGTTCCGCGACTTCTTCGAGCGCAACCGCCCCGGCGGCCCGGGCGCGCGTCCCGGCCAGCCGCCGCGCCGCGCGCAGAGCCAGGGCTCGGGCTTCGTCGTCGACGCCTCCGGCATCATCGTGACGAACAACCACGTCATCGACGGCGCCGACGAGATCAATGTGGTGCTGCAGGACAACACCACCCTGCGGGCCGAGCTGGTCGGCGTCGACCCGCGCACCGACATCGCCGTGCTGCGCGTCAAGCCGGAGAAGCCGCTTCCCGTCGTGCCCTTCGGCGATTCCGACAAGGCCGAGGTGGGCGACTGGGTGCTGGCGATCGGCAATCCGCTGGGCTTCGGCGGTAGCGTGACCTCGGGCATCGTCTCGGCGCGCGGCCGCAACATCAACGCCGGTCCATACGACGACTTCATCCAGACCGACGCCGCCATCAACCGCGGCAATTCCGGCGGCCCGCTGTTCAACGTTCAGGGCGAGGTGATCGGCATCAACACCGCCATCGTCTCGCCCTCCGGCGGCTCGATCGGCATCGGCTTCGCCATTCCCTCCAATCTGGCGAAGAACATCGTCGCGCAGCTGCGCGACGACGGCCGGGTGCGGCGCGGCTGGCTGGGTGTGAACATCCAGCAGGTGACCGAGGAGATCGCCGAGAGCCTGGCCCTGCCGGGCGGCGCGCAGGGCGCCCTGGTGGCGCGCGCGCAGGAGGATGGCCCGGCCGCGAAGGCCGGCATCCGCAACGGTGACGTGATCCTGCGCTTCAACGGGCAGGATGTGCGCGAGATGCGGCAGCTGCCGCGCGTCGTCGCCGAGACCAAGGTCGGCAGCAAGGTGCCCGTCGAGCTCTGGCGCGGCGGCAACCGGCAGACCGTCGAGGTCACCGTCACCGAGCTTCCCGCCGAGCAGCAGGCCTCCGCCGGCAGTCCGCAGCAGGCACGGCCCGGCAGCGGCGCGGTCGAGCTGTCGGGCCTGGGCCTCAAGGTGGCGCCGCTCTCGCCCGAGACGCGCGAGCGCTTCAGCCTCGGCGAGGAGGCGAAGGGGGTGGTCATCACCGAGGTGGCGCCGAACAGCAGCGCCGCCGAGCGCGGCCTCAACGCCGGCGACCTGATCGTGGAAGTGCAGCAGAACCGCGTCACCACTCCGCAGGAGGTGCAGGAGCAGCTCACCCGCCTGCGCCGGCAGAACCGGCCGAGCGCGCTGATGCTGATCGAGAACGGGCAGGGCCAGCGTTTCGTGCCGCTGCGCCTGGGCCGGGAGCCCGGCAGCCCGGGCTGACGATGCGGGCCGGGAAGGGACCAAGCCTCTTCCCGGCCGCCTTCTCCGCGGGGCCGGGACCCTGCGTCAGCGCTGCCCGGAGCCCGCCGTAACGAACTCGGCGGCGCGGTAGCCCTGGACGAAGAGCAGGGCGCGCAGATCCGCGTGATCCACCCGCGCCCGCGCCGCCGCCGCCACCACCGGCTTGGCGCGGAAGGCGATGCCGAGGCCCGCCGCGCCCAGCATGGCGAGGTCGTTGGCGCCATCGCCCACCGCCAGGGTGTCGGAGAGCGGCAGGCCGAGATCGGCCGCGAGGCGCTTCAGCGTGGCGAGCTTGGATTCGCGGTCGAAGACCGGCTCCTCGACGCCGCCGGTCAGGGCCTGGCCGTCATCCAGCAGGATATTGGCGTGGTGGCTGGTGAAGCCGAGCTGCGCCGCCACGCGGCCGGTGAACCAGGTGAAGCCGCCGGAGGCGAGGGCGCAATGCGCGCCGTGCGCGACCATCGTGCCGACCAGCTCGGCGGCGCCGGGCATCGGGTGGGTCTGCCGCCAGGTGGCCTCCAGCGCGGAGAGGTCGAGCCCCTTCAGCATGGCTACGCGCTGGCGGAGCGCGGCGGCGAAGTCGATCTCGCCGTTCATGCTGCGGCGCGTGATCTCGGCCACCCGCTCCTTCACCCCCGCATAGGCCGAGAGTTCGTCGAGCGTCTCGCTCTGCACGATCGTGCTGTCCATGTCGGCGATCAGCAGCCGCTTGCGGCGCCCCGCCGCCGGCTGGGCGATGGCATCGGCGGGGGCGCCGTCCAGCGCGCCGCGGGCGGCGGCGACGGCCTGCTCCGGCGCCAGCCCGTCGAAGGGAAGGTCCAGCGCCTCGGCCTCCGAGAGCCAGTCCGGCGTGCCGGTATCGGCGCCGAGCGCCATCAGCGCGGAGCGGACCCGCGCGGCGAGGGGCGCCGGCAGCTGGCCTGCGGGCGCGATCAGGGTCAGAACATTCTGCATGCGCGGCGGACCATGCCGCCCGGACGGGACGGGATCAACAGGCGATGCGTGACGCTTTGGCGGTGCTGGTGGCGGGACCGACGGCGAGCGGCAAATCGGCGCTCGCCCTGGCCCTGGCGGAGCGCCTCGGCGGCGTGGTGATCAACGCCGACAGCATGCAGCTCTATGCCGGGCTGGCGGTGCTGACGGCGCAGCCCGCGCCGCAGGAGAGGGCGCGCGCGTCGCACCGGCTCTACGGCGTGCGCGACCCGGCGCTGGCCGGCAACCTCGCCGAATGGCGCGGCCTGGCGCTGGCCGAGATGGCGGCGGCGCGCGACGCCGGCCGCCTGCCCATCCTCTGCGGCGGCACCGGCCTCTACCTGCGCGGGCTGATCGAGGGCATCGTGGACATCCCGCCCATCCCGCCCGAGGCGCGGGCGGCGGCACGGGCGCTGCTGGCCGAGATCGGCCCCGCCGCGCTGCATGCCCGGCTGACGGCGGCGGACCCGGAGACGGCGGCGCGGCTGCGGCCGACGGACAGCCAGCGGATCGCCCGCGCCTGGGAGGTCCGGCAGGGTACCGGGCGCGGGCTCGCGGCCTGGCAGGCGGCGGCCGGGGAGGGGCTGGCCGGGGACGCTGCATCCTGGCGCTTCGCCGCCCTGCGGCTCGACCCGCCGCGCGACGCGCTGCGCGCGGCGATCGGGCGACGCTGGCAGGCGATGCTGGCGGCGGGGGCGATGGAGGAGGTGCGCGCCCTGCTCGCGCGGCGGCTCGATCCCGCCCTGCCGGCCATGCGGGCGCATGGCGTGCCGGAACTCTCGGCCGTGCTGCGTGGGGAGGCCGGGCTGGAGGAGGCGGGGCGGCGCGCCTGCCTCGCCATCGGCCAGTACACCAAGCGGCAGGCCACCTGGTTCCGCCATCAGGCGCTGGCCGACCCCAGCGAAACGCATACGATCCATGCGCGAGTGACGGATATTGAGCAATTTTCGGAAAGAGAAAGTGAGGAAATTTTCTCGTTTGTTCGACGACGCGTTGACGCGACGGGGCAGGGGGCTTAGATCGGGGCCCCCGGCACGGCTGCCGCCGGGCCGAACCAAGGAAAGCCAGTACCCATCATGTCCTCCGCCACCCTTCCCGCCGGATCCGAGGCCCAGTCGATGACGGGTGCCGAGATCGTCCTCCGCGCGCTGAAGGATCAGGGCGTAGAGGTCATCTTCGGCTATCCGGGCGGCGCCGTGCTGCCGATCTATGACGCGATCTTCAACCAGAACGCCATCCGCCACATCCTGGTGCGGCACGAGCAGGCGGCGGTGCACGCGGCCGAGGGCTATGCCCGCTCCACCGGCAAGGTGGGCTGCGTGCTCGTCACCTCCGGCCCCGGCGCCACCAATGCCGTGACCGGGCTGGTGGACGCGCTGCTGGACAGCATCCCGATCGTCTGCCTCACCGGTCAGGTGCCGACGCACCTGATCGGCAACGACGCCTTCCAGGAGGCCGACACCACCGGCATCACCCGGCCCGCGACCAAGCACAACTATCTGGTCAAGCAGATGGACAAGCTGGCCAGCACGGTGCACGAGGCCTTCTACGTGGCGCGCTCCGGCCGCCCCGGCCCGGTGGTGATCGACCTGCCGAAGGACATCCTGATCGGCAAGGGCCGCTACACCCCGCCGCCCACCACCGAGCACCGCTCCTACCGCCCGCAGTTCGAGCCCGACGCGGCGCAGATCCGCAAGGCGGTGGCGCTGCTGAAGGGGGCGAAGCGGCCGGTGGTCTATGCCGGCGGCGGCGTGATCAATGCCGGCCCCGAGGCCTCGGAGCTGCTGACGAAGTTCGTCCGCATGGCGGGCCTGCCCTGCACCAACACGCTGATGGGCCTCGGCTGCTATCCCGCCAGCGACCCGCAGTTCCTCGGCATGCTGGGCATGCACGGCACCTACGAGGCGAATCTCGCCATGCACGGGTGCGACGTGATGTTCAACATCGGCGCCCGCTTCGACGACCGCGTGACGGGGCGGCTGAACGCCTTCGCGCCAGGGTCTGTGAAGATCCACGCCGATATCGATCCCTCCTCGATCAACAAGAACGTCAAGGTCGAGGTGCCGATCGTGGGCGACGCCGCCGCCGTGCTGCGCGCGCTGATCGCCGCCTGGGAGGCCGATGGCGCGCCGCAGGACCGCGGGGCGCTGGCCGGCTGGTGGCGGCAGATCGATCAGTGGCGCGGCCGGGACTGCCTGCGCTACGTGCAGGAAGGCCGGATCATCAAGCCGCAGCACGCGGTGAAGCGGCTCTACGAGCTGACGCGGGAGAGCGGGCGCGAGACCTTCATCACCACCGAGGTCGGCCAGCACCAGATGTGGGCGGCGCAGTACTTCGGCTTCGAGAAGCCGAACCGCTGGATGACCTCGGGCGGGCTCGGCACCATGGGCTACGGCCTGCCGGCGGCGATGGGCGTGCAGGTCGCGCATCCGGATGCGCTGGTGATCGACATCGCCGGCGAGGCCTCGATCCTGATGAACATCCAGGAGATGTCGACGCTGGCGCAGTATCGCCTGCCGGTGAAGGTCTTCATCCTGAACAACCAGTACATGGGCATGGTGCGGCAGTGGCAGGAGCTGCTGCATGGCGGCCGCTATTCCGAGAGCTACAGCGAGGCGCTGCCCGATTTCGTCAAGCTGGCCGAGAGCTTCCACGGCGTGGGCCTGCGCGCCACCGGCATGGACGACCTCGACCGCGTCATCCGCGAGATGATCGCCATCGACCGGCCGGTGATCGTCGATGTCGCGGTCGACGAGAAGGAGAACGTCTTCCCGATGATCCCCTCCGGTGCCGCGCACAACGAGATGCTGCTGGCGCCGGGGCAGATCGCCGCGGGGGCGGGCGTCACGGATGAGGGGACGGCGCTGGTCTGACGCCGCGCCGCCATCCCCCCTTTCGCTCCGCGCCCCCGATCCCCGACTGGACGAACCATGCCCGATCCCACCGACAACAGCTTCCGGGCCGCGACCATCGCGGTGCTGGTGGAGAATGAGGCCGGCGTGCTGGCGCGCGTCATCGGCCTGTTCTCCGGCCGCGGCTACAACATCGACAGCCTGACCGTGGCGCCGGTCGATGCCGAGGGCCGCCTGTCGCGCATCACCGTCGTCACCTCCGGCACCGAGATGGTGATCGAGCAGATCAAGGCGCAGCTCGACCGGCTGGTGCCGGTGCACAAGGTGGCCGACCTGACGCTGGAGGGGCCGCATCTCAACCGCGAGCTGGCGCTCGTCAAGGTCGCGGGCTCCGGCTCGGCGCGGCAGGAGGCGCTGCGCCTGGCCGACGCCTTCCGCGCCCGCGTCGTCGATGCCACCATCGAGAGCTTCGTCTTCGAGATGACGGGCAGCGGCGAGAAGCTCGATGCCTTCATCAACCTGATGCGGCCGCTCGGCCTCGTGGAGGTCAGCCGCACCGGCGCGGTGGCGATCGCCCGGGGCACCGCCGCGCTGCAGGCCTGACCTTCCTTTTCAGCCAACCCACTGGGAGTGCGCGAGATGCGCGTCTACTACGACCGCGATGCGGATGTGAACCTGATCAAGGCCAAGAAGGTCGCGGTCATCGGCTTCGGCAGCCAGGGCCATGCCCATGCCATGAACATGCGGGACTCGGGCGTCTCCGAGGTGGTCATCGGCCTGCGCCCCGGCGCCTCCGCGAGGAAGGCCGAGGCCGCCGGCTTCAAGGTGCTCTCCCCGGCCGAGGCGGCGAAGTGGGCCGATGTGGTGATGGTGCTGACGCCCGATGAGGGCCAGGGCGACCTGTACCGCGACCATCTGCACGAGAACATGAAGGAAGGCGCGGCGCTCGCCTTCGCGCATGGCCTGAACGTGCACTTCAACCTGATCGAGCCGCGTGCCGATATCGACGTGTTCATGATCGCGCCGAAGGGCCCCGGCCACACCGTGCGCGGCGAGTACCAGAAAGGCGGCGGCGTGCCCTGCCTCGTGGCCGTGCACCAGAACCCCTCGGGCAACGCGCTGGAGATCGCGCTCTCCTACGCCTCCGCCGTCGGCGGCGGCCGCTCCGGCATCATCGAGACCACCTTCAAGGAAGAGTGCGAGACCGACCTGTTCGGCGAGCAGGTCGTCCTCTGCGGTGGCCTCGTCGAGCTGATCAAGGCGGGCTACGAGACGCTGGTGGAAGCCGGCTACGCGCCCGAGATGGCCTATTTCGAGTGCCTGCACGAGGTGAAGCTGATCGTCGACCTCATCTATGAGGGTGGCATCGCCAACATGAACTACTCCATCTCCAACACCGCGGAGTATGGCGAGTACGTCACCGGCCCGCGCATCATCACCGCCGAGACCAAGGCGGAGATGAAGCGCGTGCTGAACGATATCCAGTCCGGCAAGTTCACCCGCGACTGGATGCTGGAGAACAAGGTCAACCAGGCCTCCTTCAAGGCGACCCGCCGCCGCCTGGCCGAGCACTCCATCGAGGAGGTCGGCACCAAGCTGCGTGGCATGATGCCCTGGATCACCAAGGGCGCGCTGGTCGACAAGACGCGGAACTGAGCCCGCGATCAGGTTCGGACAGGGGAGGGGCGCTTCGGCGCCCCTTTTGCGTTCAGCGAGGAGGAGATGCGCGATTGCGGCATCGCAACCACCCGCCCATGGTGCCGTTCCAGCCAGGACCCGCGCCGGAGGACCCCCCATGCGTCTGTTCAACTGTGAAGTCTGCGGCCAGCTGCTCTATTTCGAGAACACCCAGTGCATGAAGTGCGGCGCGACGCTCGGCTATCTGCCCGGGCGGAACCGCCTCTCGGCGCTGGACCCGATAGAGCCGGAGGAGGGCATCCCGCAGGAGGTCTCGCCGGAGGAGGCTGACAAGCAGGCGGCGGGCGACCTCGACGGCGAGCAGGCGGGGACGGCCTCGGCACCCCCCCGCCAGCTCTGGCGGCCGCGGGCCGATCCGGACAGGCTCCACCGTTTCTGCGAGAATGCCGCGCAGGATGCCTGCAACTGGCTGGTGCCGGACGATTCCCCCGAGCGCTTCTGCCTGGCCTGCCGGCACAACCGCACCATCCCCGATATCTCCGATCCGCTGAACCTGGCGCGCTGGCAGAAGATCGAGGAGGCGAAGCGGCGCGCCTTCTACGGCTTCATCCGCCTGGACCTGCCGCTGCCCAACCGGGTCGACGATCCGCAGAACGGCCTGGTCTTCGACTTCCTGGCGGATATGCCGGATGGCGGCCCGAATGTGATGACCGGGCATGACAACGGCCTCATCACCCTGGCGCTCGCCGAGGCTGACGACGCCGAGCGGGTGCGCCGGCGCGAGGCGATGGGCGAGCCCTACCGCACGCTGCTCGGCCATTTCCGCCATGAATCCGGGCATTACTTCTGGGATCGGCTGGTGCGGGATGGCGGCCGGCTGGAGCAGTGCCGTGCCGTCTTCGGCGACGACAGCCAGGATTACGGTGCCGCCCTGCAGCGCCACTACAACGAGGGGCCGCCGGCCGACTGGCAGGAGAACTACGTCTCCACCTACGCCACCGCGCATCCCTGGGAGGACTTCGCCGAAACCTGGGCGCACTATCTGCACATCGTCGACACCCTGGAGATGGCGCGCGCCTTCGGCCTCGGCATCGACCCGCATGCCGACAAGTCCGGCACGCTGACCGCCGAGGTGGATTTTGACCCCTACCGTGAGACCCGCATCGAACCGCTGATGGAGGCCTGGGTGCCGCTGACCGCGGCGGTGAACAGCCTTAACCGCTGCATGGGCACGCCGGATCTCTATCCCTTCGTGCTCTCGCCGGCGGTAGTGGCGAAGCTGGCCTTCATCCAGTCCCTCGTGCATGGCGAGCTGCCCGGGGCCCAGGCCGAGGCGGTGCCGGTGGCGGCATGACCGGGAGCGATTGACCCGCGGGCCCCGGCCGATCCAGGCTGGGGCCGCCATGACCATCCTCGCACCCGACAGCCCCTATCCCCGCGACTTCACCGGCTACGGCCGCAACCCGCCGGACCCGCGCTGGCCCGGCGGCGCGCGGCTCGCCCTGTCCTTCGTGCTGAACTACGAGGAGGGCGGCGAGAACAGCGTGCTGAACGGCGACCCGGGCGGCGAGATCTATCTGAACGAGACGCCGGGCGGCGATCCGGTCATGGGCGCCCGCGACATCGGCAAGGAAAGCCAGTTCGATTATGGCGCCCGCGCCGGGGTCTGGCGCGTGCTGCGGCTCTTCGCCGAGCGCGGGCTGAGGCTGACCGTCTATGGCGTCGGCCGCGCGCTGGAGCTGAACCCCGCGATCGGCCGCGCCTTCGCCGAGGCGGGGCACGAGGTGGCCAGCCATGGCTGGCGCTGGATCAACTACCAGGCGGTGGATGAGGCGACGGAGCGCGCGCATATCGCGCGATGCGTCGAGACCATCGAGACGCTTGTCGGGAAGAAGCCCGTGGGCTGGTACACCGGCCGCATCAGCCCGCGCACGCGCCGGCTCGTCGCCGAGCATGGCGGCTTCCTCTACGACAGCGATGCCTATGACGACGACCTGCCCTACTACGTCACCGTCGCCGGTCGGCCGCTTCTGATCATCCCCTACACGCTCGACAACAACGACATGAAGTTCGCGGTGCCGCCCGGCTTCTCGGCCAATGACGGCTTCACCCAGCATCTGACGGATGCCTTCGACTTCCTGCGGCGGGAGGGGGCGACGGCGCCGAAGATGATGAGCGTCGGGCTGCATTGCCGGCTGGTCGGCCGGCCGGCGCGCGCGGCGGCGCTGGAGCGTTTCCTGGACCACGTCGTGGCGCAGAAGGATGTCTGGGTGGCGACGCGGGAGGAGATCGCCCGGCACTGGATGGCGGTGCATCCGCCAGGCCCCTGAGGGCGGGGAGCTGAAACCGGGGGCCTTGGGCCCCCGGCCTCTTCGTCACGCGGCCTGTCGCACCGCGGCGGCCGGGGCGCGGCGGGTGGTGGCCCGTCCGTCCAGGCTGGCCGCGAGCGGCTTCACCAGCGGCACGCCCTCGGGGCAGGTGGTGCAGCCATCCCAGTGGCCGGGCTGGAAGCCGGACCGGCTGTAGAAGCCGAGCGCCGGCCGCCGCGCGTTGACGCAGAGCCGGGTGGCGCCGGCGCGGCGCGCGAAGGCCTCGGCCTCGGCCAGCAGCGCCCCACCCAGCCCCTCGCCGCGGTATTCCGGCGCGATGGCGATCAGGCGCAGCACGGCGCGGCCATCCGGCTTCATGTCGATGCGGATGGTGCCCGCCACCGCGCCATCGAGGCACAGCACCAGGGGGTGGTGCCCCGGCGCGGACTCATCCGGATGTCCGGGGTCGTAGCGGCAGGGATAGGGCCCGTCCGCATGGTGATACAGCTCGAAAATGCAAGTTTCGCGGATGGCGTGGTAGCGGGTCCGCTCGACATCGCTCCGCATCGCGCGGAGCTCGATAGTTCGGGGGCGCACAAGGCACCTTGCTGTTGTGACGGAGACCGCCTGCGGCGGCCCTTGTCGGCGCGGCGCGCCCTGGCGCCGCACGCCACCAGGATAGCGGGGCCCGGCGGGGGGCCGCCAGTCATCCGGCAGCCCGTCAGAAAAGCTTCATCGAAACCGATTTCCGCCTCCGCCCGGCGGCCGCGGCTTGCATCCCGCCGCGGCTCTGCCTATCGTTCCGGCCATGATCCCGACCCCGCGCGCCTTCGAGCTGCAGCACGGCCTCACCGCCGTCCTCGGTGCGCGTCCGCTGGCCGGCCTCCTCCTTCGACTTAGCCGCCCCTGGGCGTGACGCCCGGCTGACCGGCCGGCATCGCTCAGGGGAAGTCCCCTCAGGGGAGACCCGGGCGCCTTCGCGCGCCCCACCGGCACCGTCACGGCCGCGCCCGCCAGGGCCCAGAATCGCGGCAGGAATTATCGAGGGACGCTCTCCATGGCCATCCATCATCCCAGCTTCGGCAAGCTGGACGACGACCGCATCATCTTCTTCGACACCACGCTGCGCGACGGCGAGCAGTCGCCCGGCTTCTCCATGAACCTGGAGGAGAAGCTGCGCATGGCCGAGGCCCTGTCCGAGCTGGGCGTCGACGTCATGGAGGCCGGCTTCGCCATCGCCTCGCCGGGCGATTTCGACAGCGTGCATTCCATCGCCACCCGCTTCGCCAAGGACGGGCCGGTGGTGGCCAGCCTGAGCCGCGCCGCCCAGGCCGACATCCTGCGCTCGGCCGAGGCGGTGAAGCCTGCCGCGCGGGGCCGCATCCACATCGTCCTCGCCACCTCCGACCTGCACATGCGCGTCAAGCTGCGCATGTCGCGCGAGGAGGTGCTGGAGCTGATCCACAGCAGCGTGACGCTCGGCCGCAACCATGCCGAGGATGTCGAGTGGAGCGCCGAGGATGGCAGCCGCAGCGACATCGACTTCCTCTGCCGCTGCGTCGAGACCGCCATCAAGGCGGGCGCGACCACCATCAACATCCCCGACACCGTCGGCTACTCCATGCCGGAGGACATGGCGGCGATCTTCCGGGCGCTGCGCGAGCGGGTGCCGGGCGCGGATCAGGTGATCCTCTCGGCGCACAATCACAACGACCTCGGCATGGCGGTGGCCAATACCATCGCCGCCATCCAGGCCGGCGCGCGGCAGATCGAGAGCACGATCAACGGCATCGGCGAGCGGGCCGGCAATGCCAGCCTGGAGGAGGTGGCGATGGCGCTGCGCACGCGCCATGACGCGCTGCCCTACCGGACCAACATCGTCACCCAGAACATCCTCCGCACCAGCAAGCTGCTGGCCACCATCACCGGCTTCGACGTGCAGCCGAACAAGGCGATCGTCGGCCGCAACGCCTTCGCGCACGAGAGCGGCATCCACCAGGACGGCGTGCTCAAGGACAAGTCCACCTATGAGATCATGACGCCCGAGAGCGTCGGCTGGACGACCAACTCCATCGTGCTCGGCAAGCATTCCGGCCGCGCCGCCTTCCGCGACAAGCTGGCCGGGCTCGGCTACACGCTGGGCGACAATCAGCTGAACGATGCCTTCCGGCGCTTCAAGGACCTGGCCGACCGCAAGAAGACGGTGTTCGACGAGGACATCATCGCCCTGGTCGATGACGAGGTGGTGCGCATCAAGGACCGGGTGAAGCTGCTGGCGCTCACCGTCGCCACCGGCATCGGCACGCGGCCGACCGCGAGCGTCGCGCTGGAGGTGGATGGCGAGCAGTGCGACGGCGTGGCCGGCGGCGACGGCGCGGTGGATGCCACCTTCAACGCCCTGCAACAAGTGGTGCCGCACCGCGCCGAGCTGAAGCTCTATGCCGTGCAGTCCGTCACCGGCGGCACCGATGCCCAGGCCCGTGTCACCGTGCGGCTGGAGGAGGACGGCAAGCTCGTGGACGGGCAGGGGGCGGATACCGATACCATCATCGCCTCGGCCCGGGCCTATGTGCACGCCCTCAACAAGCTGCTGGCCAAGCGCGCCCGCACCGCGCCGCCGGAGATCATGCGCAGCGCCTGATCCGGCGCGCCGAGACAAGAAAAGGCCGGGGAAGTCGCCCTCCCCGGCCTGTTCCGTCCCTGGTGGCCGGGTGCGCGCTCAGCGCCCGGGGCTCAGCGCCAGGCCGGCCGGCCCAGATTGACCTGGTCCGAGCTGGTGGCGGCACCGCCCAGGGCACCGACGCCACCGCCGATCAGCGCACCCGTGCCGGCATTGCCGGAGAGGGAGCCGATGGCGGCACCCGTGCCGGCGCCCAGCAGGCCGCCCGAGGCGGCGCGATCACCGGTGCTGTAGCCGCAGGCCGAGAGGCCGAGGCCGGCCAGGGCCAGGAGCAGGAGAGGGGCTTTCCGCATTCGCTGTGCTTCCTTTGTCTGCAGGAACTTGCGGCTGTGTAACGCGCTCCTGGGTTGAAGGTTGCCGAGGTGTCATTCTTGGCACGGCATGGCTCACGATTGCGGCTTGAGGCCGGCGGTGCCGAAGGGTAAGCCTCTGCGCCCTTTCGCTGTGTCCCGGCCCGGGGGCGGCTGATCCCAGGGCGGCTGATACCAGGAAGGTGCGCTGCATGCTCTCCCGCTTGTTCGGCTTCCTCTCCGCCGACATGGCCATCGATCTCGGCACTGCGAACACGCTGGTCTACGTGAAGGGGCGGGGCATCGTGCTGAACGAGCCCTCCGTCGTCGCCATCGCCGAGATCCGGGGCCGCAAGCAGGTGCTGGCGGTGGGCGAGGAGGCGAAGATGATGCTGGGCCGCACGCCCGGGAACATCGCTGCCATCCGGCCGCTGCGCGACGGCGTCATCGCCGATTTCGAGGTGGCGGAGGAGATGATCAAGCACTTCATCCGCAAGGTGCACAATCGCCGGGGCTTCGCCTCGCCGCTGATCATCGTCTGCGTGCCCTCCGGCTCCACCACCGTCGAGCGCCGCGCCATCCAGGAGAGCGCCGAATCGGCCGGGGCGCGCAAGGTGCTGCTGATCGAGGAGCCCATGGCGGCCGCGATCGGCGCCGGCCTGCCGGTGACCGAGCCCTCCGGTTCGATGATCGTCGATATCGGCGGCGGCACCACCGAGGTGGCGGTGATCTCGCTGGGCGGCATCGTCTATGCCCGCAGCGTGCGCGTCGGCGGCGACAAGCTGGACGAGGCGATCATTTCCCACATCCGCCGCCACTTCAACCTGCTGATCGGCGAGAGCACGGCGGAGCGGATCAAGCTCGAGATCGGCGCCGCCGCCTATCCGGACTATGGCGGCGAGGGGCCAATGACCGAGGTCCGGGGCCGCGATCTGATGAACGGGGTGCCGCGCGAGATCGTCATCAGCCAGCGCCAGATCGCCGAGGCCATCGCCGAGCCCGTGACGCAGATCGTCGAGGCGGTGAAGGTGGCGCTGGAGAACACGCCGCCGGAGCTTGCCGCCGATATCGTGGACAAGGGCATCGTGCTGACCGGCGGCGGCGCGCTGCTGCAGCGGCTGGACCAGGTGCTGCGCGAATCGACCGGCCTGCCGGTGTCGGTGGCGGAGGACCCGCTGGCCTGTGTCGCGCTGGGCACAGGGCGGGCGCTCGATGAGATGAAGCGACTGCGCCACGTCCTCTCCACCATGTACTGAGGTATAAAGGCGCCGGGCCCGCCCAAGGCGGGTTTCTGGAGGCCGCTTGATCCGTCTCAGCATACCGCTGCGCCAGGCCCTGTCCCGCCTGTTCCTGCCGATGCTCCTGGCGGTGGCGCTGGGCCTGGTGCTGCTCGGCAAGGCCGATCCGGCGCTGGTCGAGCGCGGGCGCATGGCCCTGGCCGACGCCCTCACCCCCTTCTACGTCCTGCTGACCCGGCCGGCCGGGGCGGTGCGCGGCGCCCTGCAGGAGCTGCGGCAGATTTCCGAGATCCAGGCCGAGAACCGGCGCCTGCGGGAGGAGAACGGGCGGCTGCACCGCTGGCAGGCCGCCGCCCTGGCGCTGGAGACGGAGAACGCCCTGCTGCGCCGCCAGCTCCGCTTCATCCCCGATCCGCCCGCGGCCTTCCAGACCGCCCGTGTCGTCGCCGATGCCGGTGGCACCTACGCCCGGGCGGTGCTGCTGGCCACGCCGCCGGGCGTCACGCTGCGCAAGGGGCAGGTGGCGCTGGACGAGAACGGGCTCGCCGGGCGCGTCACCGAGGTCGGCAGCCGCTCGGCCCGCGTCCTGCTGCTCACCGACATGAACAGCCGCCTCCCCGTGGCGCTGGAGGACAGCCGGTCCCGCGCCATCCTGGCCGGCACCAACGGCGCCCGGCCGCGCCTGCAGCACTGGCCGGAGGGCAGCCCCCCGCGCGAGGGCGAGCGGGTGGTGACCAGCGCCGAGGCCGGCATCTTTCCCGCCGGCCTGCCGGTGGGCGTGGTCCGCTGGCCGGAGGGCGGGGCGCCCGAGGTGGAGCTGTTCGCCCGTCTGGAGCGGCTGGACCTGCTGCGGATCTTCGATTTCGGGCTGTCCGGCATCCTGCCGCCCGAGGCGGTCGCCCGGCCCGAAGCGCGCGGCCGTCCTTGAGCCGGGGCGGGCGGGCATGGTGCTGAGCGGCGGCCGGCAATCGCCCCCGGGGCTGCTGACGCGGCTCGATGCCCTGGCGCGCGCCGCCTGCCCGGCGGCCGGCACGGCCCTGCTGATGGTGCTGCTCTCCGCGCCCACCGGCCTGCCCTCGGCGGTGCCGGCCGTGGCGCTCGGCTGCGTCTTCTTCTGGTCCCTGTTCCGCCCCGCCGTCATGCCGCCGCCCGCCTGCTTCGCCCTGGGCCTGCTGCAGGACCTGCTGGGCTTCGCGCCGCTCGGCATCGGCGTGCTGACCCTGCTGCTCACCCATGGCACGGTGCTGCGCCTGCGCCGCCTGCTGGCCCGGCAGCCCTTCGCGCTGGTCTGGCTGGCCTTCTCGGGCTTCGCCCTGGCCGCGGCGGGGCTCGGCTGGCTGCTCACGGCGCTGCTGGGCTGGCGGCTGCCCTCGCCGGTTCCGGCGCTGGTGCAGGGCGCCCTCAGCCTTGGCCTCTATCCCGCCCTCGCGGCGCCACTCACCGCGCTGCACCGGGCGATGCGCCGGGCCGAGGAGACGGCCGGGTGAGCCGGCGTGAGGAGGAGCGGCGTCGCGCCCTCTTCACCCGCCGCGCCCTGCTGCTCGGCGCCGGGCAGCTCGGCCTGCTCGGCTTCCTGGGTTACCGGCTGCAGAAGCTGCAGCTGGAGGAGGGCGAGCGCTATGCCACCCTGGCCGAGGAGAACCGCATCTCCACCCGGCTGCTGGCACCGCCGCGCGGCCGCATCCTGGACCGCGCCGGCCGCGTGGTCGCCGCCAACGCGCTGAACTGGCGCGTGCTGCTGACCGCCGAGCAGGCGGAGGATGTCGGCGCCACGCTCGCGACCCTTAGCCGGCTGCTGCCCCTGGCCGAGGGCGAGGTGGCGCGGATCGAGCGCGACATCCGCCGCCGCCGCCGCTTCGTGCCGGTGGTGGTGCAGGAGTTCCTGAGCTGGGAGGAGATGGCTCGCATCGAGGCCAATGCCCCCGACCTTCCCGGCATCAGCGTCGATGTCGGCACCACGCGGACCTATCCGCTGGCCGAGCATCTGGCGCATGTCGTGGGCTATGTCGCCCCTCCGGCGGAAGCCGACATGGATGGCGACCCGCTGCTCAGCCTGCCCGGCATCCGCGTCGGCCGCGCCGGCATCGAGCGGCATCACGAGCGCGTGCTGCGGGGCCGCGCCGGCACGGTGCAGATGGAGGTGAACGCGGTGGGCCGCGTCATCCGCGAACTGGACCGGCGGGAGGGCGTGGCGGGGCGGGAGGTGCGGATCTCGGTCGATGCCGGGCTGCAGAAGGCGGTGCGCGACCGCATCGAGGAGGGCACCAGCGTCGTCGTGATGGATGCGCGGAACGGCGAGGTGCTGGCCATGGCCAGCCAGCCGGGCTTCGATCCCAACCTGTTCAGCTCCGGCATCTCGGCGGCGCAATGGCGGGAATGGACGCGCAGCCGCGCCACGCCGCTGATCAACAAGACCACCAATGGCCTCTACGCGCCCGGCTCCACCTTCAAGATGGTGGTCGGCCTGGCGGCACTGGAGGCCAGGGTCGTCACGCCCACCGACCGCCTGACCTGCCCGGGGCATTACGACCTGGGCGACAGCCGCTTCCACTGCTGGAACCGGCGCGGCCACGGCGCGCTGGACCTGCGCGGGGCGCTGAAGCAATCCTGCGACGTCTACTTCTACGAGGTGGCGCGGCGGCTCGGCATCGACCGCATCGCCGCCATGGCGAAGCGGCTGGGCCTCGGCGTCGAGCTGGAGATCGAACTGCCTGGAACCCGCCCCGGCTTCGTGCCGACGCGGGAATGGCGCACCCGGCAGGGCAAGCCCTGGAACCTGGGCGACACGGTGGTGCACGGCATCGGCCAGGGCTTCTATCAGCTCACCCCGCTCTCGCTCGCCACCATGGCGGCGCGGCTGGCCAGCGGGCGGGCGGTGCAGCCGCACCTGACCCAGGCCATCGGCGGCCGGCCGGTCATGGGCGCCCGGGCGGAGGACTGGCCCTCCCTCGGCCTGGCCGAGCGTGACCTGAAGCTGGTCCGGGAGGCGATGTGGGCGGTGGTGAACGAGGCCGGGGGCACCGCGCGGGTGGCGCAGCTGCCGCCGGGCCTCGGCGCGCTGGCCGGCAAGACCGGCACCACCCAGGTGCGGCGCGTCAGCCGGGAGCAGCGGGAGCGGGGCTTCCGGGTCGAGAGCCAGCCACGCGAATGGCGGCCGCACGCCCTCTTCGTGGCCTTCGCGCCCTATGACGATCCGCGCTACGCCATCTCGGTGGTGGTCGAGCACGGCACCAGCGGCTCGGGCGCGGCGGCGCCGCTGGCGCGGGAGGTGATGGTGGAGGTGATGACCCGGCTGCGGCCGCCCGCCGCGCCGCAGGCCGGAGGCGCCGCGGAGGCGGGGCGGCTCGCGGAGGCGCCGCCGCCGGCGAGAGGCCGGCCGTGACGGTCTTCGAGCGCCGCCTGCTGACGCGCAACCGCGGCCCCGGCCTGCTGGAGAAGTTCTGGCTGATCCCCTGGGGCTTCGTGCTGCTGCTCTGCGCCATCGCCGCTGTCGGCTATGTCGCGCTCTATTCCGCCGGCGGCGGCTCGCCCGAGCCTTATGCCGGCCGCCATGCCCTGCGCTTCGGCTTCGGCCTGGTGCTGATGCTGGGCCTGGCCATGACCGATCTGCGGCTGGTCGCGCGGCTGTCCTGGGCAGGCTATGCGCTGGGCGTGGGGCTGCTGGTCCTCGTCGCGCTGCACGGCCAGGTGGGGAAGGGGGCGCAGCGCTGGATCGAGCTGGGTCCCTTCCAGCTGCAGCCTTCCGAGCTGATGAAGATCCTGCTGGTCCTGGCCCTGGCGGCGTGGTTCCACCGCGCCGGCGAGGAGCGGATCGGGCAGCCGCTGTTCCTCGTCCCGCCGCTGCTGGCCGTGCTGCTGCCGGTCGGGCTGATCCTGAAGCAGCCCAACCTGGGCACCGGCCTGATCACGCTGATGGTCGGCGGCGCCGTGTTCTGGGCGGCCGGGGTGCGGTGGTGGAAGTTCGCCCTGGTGGGCGGCGCGGCCCTGGCCATCGCGCCCCTGGCCTATGAGCGCCTGCGCGACTACCAGAAGGCCCGCATCCTGGTCTTCCTCGATCCGGAGAGCGATCCGCTCGGATCCGGCTACAACATCATCCAGTCGAAGATCGCGCTGGGCTCGGGCGGGCTCTGGGGCAAGGGCTTCCTGCAGGGGACGCAGGGGCACCTGAACTTCCTGCCGGAGAAGCAGACCGACTTCATCTTCACGATGTGGGCCGAGGAGTTCGGCCTGGTCGGCTCGCTGGCCGTGCTGGCCCTGCTGGCGCTGGTGGTGATCTTCGCGCTGCTGACGGCGCTGCGCTGCCGCAGCCAGTACGGGCGGCTGGTCGCCCTGGGGCTTGGGGTGAACTACTTCCTCTATGTCTTCGTGAACATCGCCATGGTCACCGGCAGCATTCCGGTGGGCGGTGTTCCGCTGCCGCTGATCAGCCATGGCGGCTCGGCCATGCTGACCAGCATGGTGGGCTTCGGCCTGCTGGCCTCCGTCCATGTGCATCGGGACACGGAATTTGGCGCGGGCGGCGATTAGGGGGTTGCCAAGCCGGGCGGATGCGGTAAAAGCCGCCCCCACGGAACGGCGGCCATCACCGCCGAGATCCGGGTGGGGCGCATAGCTCAGTTGGTAGAGCAGCTGACTCTTAATCAGCGGGTCCTAGGTTCGAGCCCTAGTGCGCCCACCAACGCCTTCAATGACTTAGAGTGATTTAGAAGAGTGGCCAAATGCGGGCAGCCTCTTCTGCGGACTCACTGCGGACTCAGCGGCAGCTCACTCTTCTCCATCGTATCGCCGGCTGGCCGGGGCTGCTCCATACCTGACATCAGGTGCTGAAGGTCGCGGACCAAGTTCCTCTGAAACGTGTCCACTGAGCCGCGGATCGAGCGCACAACAGGCTCGGGTAGCCCATGCGTGCGGCCGATTTGACCAGGAAGGCTCTGGAGTGCCTTGCCGAGGTTTGAGAAGGCCGCGCCTAGAGCTTCCCGCACCTCCGAGGCTTGCACGAGGAAGCCGGCCTCCCGGGCCATCTCCAGCTCCAGACGGCGCTTACGGACCAGCGCCAGGGCCTGCTGCGGCGTGAAGTCGGTGTCATCAGCGGCGGCGCCTTCCTGGCCGGTAAGCGGCAATCGGTACTGCTCCAACCGCTCCCTTCGCTCCCGCTGTGCCTCCAGCTCGGCTTCCTCTTTGTGCTGCAGGTGCGCCATCACCTGGTCCGCATCGAACTGCCACTCGACGCCATAACTTCCGCGCGTATGAACAGGAAAAGCAGGGTCCTTGCGGATCCATTCGTGCAGCGTAGACAAAGAGACAGACAGTATCGTCGCCAGCTCAGATTTATTGACCAGCATTCCAGATCCTCCAATCATCGACGCAGTCCACAACTTAGGGTCTGTCTTTCTATATCAGACGGAGTCTGAAACCGGGCGCGAATTACCCCCCGGTCCAGGACCCCCTTTGGAAGGACCCGTTGGGGGGGGTGGGGGAGGCAGGCAGATCGCCTGCCATCCGTGGCCTACCGCCTCCTGGCCGTCGCCAGAGCATGGCGCAGCGCCTTGCGGAACTCGTCGGTCAGCGCAGCTTCAGCAGCCTCGCGCACGATGCCGTAGAGGTCGAAGATCGGTTCGTAGCGCGGCTGCGATCCGAAACCGTAGACGGGCACCACGTTCCGGCCGATCCGCTCGTAGACAGCCGGCTTCAGCCCGCCACGATTGGTGCCGGGACGGATCGCGAAATACTTTTCATTGCGACGCTTTCCCTGTCCGCGACGTCGGAATGCGCTTGTGCCGTCCAATGCCTTGACGACCGACAGGACCTTCGTGAGTTGCCCTTTGTTGATGTTGCGGTAAGCATCGAGTTCCGCAGCCAGCCCCGGCATCAGGAACTTTCCCGGCGCCAGGATGCCCGCGGCGCGGAGGATGAGCTCCGATTTCTTGAGAGCCCGCGGCCCTCCGATGATGTTCGGCGCCAGATACCGACTGGTGGCCGCGCCGTTTGACGCCCTGTCGCGCAGATGTACCGCCGCGACCAGATCCGTTCTGGTCGCTGGCTTGACGTAATTGCTCCGCATGGTGAAGGGCGTCGGCTTGTCGAAGATGCTGGGCATCTCCCGTGCGACGGCCCTCTGACCAGCCTGCGCCGACCTAGTCAGCGCCAGCGCCGTGGCGAATGGAATCTGCCGTTTCTCCAGATCATTCAGCGTGCGGATAAGAGGGCGAAAATCCGCCTTGATGTCGAACATTCGGAAGCCTCCTGAGCTTTCCATGATGGCCGCCAGCGACAATGCACGACGGTCGATATACAACCTAAGAGAGAAATCCCTGACCCTGGGATTAGCCCTAATCCTCAACTATTTAGTGTGTTCAGCGTGAGGCCAATTGCCCCGGATCGGACCCAAATTCCTCTTTCATTCTCCCACCTTTCTTCCTTTATCTATCCAGAAATCCGTGTTCCAGTGTTCCCGTGTTCCAACCGTTTATTATCAATGGCTTGTACGGAACACAGGGTTTTCTTCGTGTTCCAAATCGAGGCTTTTTGGCACACAAACCGGGGTCAAAGGTCGGCTTCGTCCTCCGAAAACAGCTTGTCGGCGATGACATAGAGCCTCTGCTTCGGCTCCCCGGTTGGCCTCAAGGACTGCGAACTGCGGCCGTTCTGATCGCTGACCAGGAACCCGCGCTCAGTCAAAGACGCAACTGATTGGCGAAACTGGAGGCCGGCCAATGCTTCGTTCATGCCCGTGCTGGTTGCATAATAGACCCATCGCCAACGGGTTCCCTTGCCCTCCTGGACGGGCTCCCAGCGACGAAATCCAGCACGATTGACAGTGCGAAAACGTTCATGCGGTGGCTGATCGGGACGCGTATCCGCATCGTCTTGCACCTCATCCGGCGCCCTGCCCCAGAGCTGAAATCGGCCGGGCCCGTGAAGTTGGATGAAGCGACGGAGTTGGGTCTCGGCCTGCTGGTCTTCCTGCGCGCCAACCGTCCCGCGCTCTCCGATCCAGGCCTCGAAGCACTGCCGGGCGGCATCGGCAGCTTCGTCGTCAGGCCAGTCGAGAATGCCAGCCTCGACGGCCAGTTCTCCAGCCAACGCGACCACCGCAAAAAGAGATGCGACGCTCGTCACCTGACCCGTCGCACCGGGCGGCAAGAGCTGACGCGCCAGCGCGTCCCGGCGCCGCGCCAGCTCAGCTCGGAACCCGCCCTCGTCCGCCGCAAGGCGTTGCGCCAGCCACGCGAGCCAGGCCATCGCCGCCGTGCCGAAATGCACGGAGGTGACGGCACGGATGTGATCGGAGAAGGCGGCGCCACTCGCATGACCGTGCAGCTGTTCGAAGAGACCATGGCCAGCTCCGGCATCTGCGTTGACCTCCACGAGCCGAATCAACTGCCCTGCACGAGTTTGCTTGCCGGCCTCCGCGTTCTTTTCAACCACGCCGACCTCGCCGGAAGACAAGACCAGCACGCGCCATCGTAGTTCAGGCCGAACCATGCCACTGCGGCTGGCCCTGATCTTCCCGCGGCCACCCATCAAGACGTAAGCGGCCTCGCCGAGTTCCCGACTGTCGACCAGCCCGATTTCGTCGAGCGGCAGCAGCGCGTCGGAATGGCCGGCAGCCGTCCCCTCCAAGGCGTTCGCCGTGGTTTTCCAGGAACGCAGATACCCAGCCGCACCCCCGCCTGCCTCGCCGCCCCAGACGCTGCAGGCCATCAACAGCGCGGAGGTCTTGCCAGTTCGCGATGACCCCCTGAAGTGGACCCCGCCGCCCTCGGCACCGACTAGATACAGGAGCGGCGCGGCGAAGGCGGCCGCCACGCCCAGGGCGAGCCGGGAGTTTCCTATGCAGAGCTGGCCGACCTTGGCTTTCCAATCCGCTAACTCCCCGTGCTGCGCGAAGGCGTTGGGTGGGCGCGTCTCCTGCTCGATGAAGACACCCTCGTCACCGGCGCCAATCGCGTGGCCAGGCAAGGCGAAGACGAGCTTTCCGCCAACACGGTGCCACCCGACCCGCGGAACGGCGGTTGCCCGTGTAGGTGAGCGTGCCTGGCCCAGCAGCTCAAGAAGCGCTTGGCGCGCGGGCGGACTGACGCCGAGGCGCAAGCCACCATCAGCGAGCATCTCGCGCACCATCGCGCCATCGCCTGCCAGGGCTCGGCGGGGGATCACCAGCTGCTTCTGCTTGCCGTCGCTGTCGCGGAACTCGACCAGAAGACCCCATCCATTCCCATCGCTGGAGCGAGTTTCCGCCAGCAGCCGCATCGGCCCGCAGACCCAGATTGGGCTCTTTTCAGTGTCCCGCCAGATTCCGTCAGCATCGACTTTGAAGAAGCGACCGAGGCCATGCCATTCCACGACATTGGAAGAGCTGGGGGTAATGGAGGCGGGCTTCGCTTCAGCGATGGCTGCCTTAATTCGGCGCTTTCCAGGTTTATCGTCAGTGGACATGGCGTCTCCGGCGCGCCTCAGCGCGAAACAATGCAGTCGTTGAAATCCTTGCCAACCGGCGAACGGGCGATGCGCACTTCGCGACCCTCGGCGGTGAAGCGATCAATGGCACGCTGCAGGGCTTGCGCAGCGGCCGGGTTGTCGCCGTCGTTGTCGGCGGCGACGATCACGGTGGTGATGGCGGGCGGCAGGCTGATCGACCCGAGATTCCCCAGCGAGACAGCGCACACCACGCGCTGCTCCGGCACCGACACGACGATGGAAAGCGCGGCCTCCAGCCCCTCGGCGATGACGATCTGCTCACCGGGTGGCGCCATCTTAAGGGGCAGCCCACTGCTGCCGCGCCAGAGCGGAACGACGCCGCCGCCATACGATCCATAGACCTTCTTCGGGTGCCGAAGCGCAGCCTTGCGCCAGATGCCGGCGCCATCCTGGGCGAGATAGGTCCGGTGGGTGGCGATGTGACGCCCGCCGGGCTCGCAGATCGCGGCGAGCAATGCGGGAAGAGGATGTCCTGCCTCGCTGCACCAGATCGCTTCATGGAAACGGAGCGCGGCCGGCTGCCGGCCCAGGTCGCGAAGCTGAATCCCTCGCCCGGCCAGATAGTCCTCCGCCGGCGTCCCCAGGATCTGTCGTTGACCGGCGAGGAACAGGCCAAGCGCCTGGCGACGACGTCGCATCAGCTCCTTGTCGGGCTCCCTATCAGACAGCGCTCTTCCGACTTGTCTTGGTCTTGCAGCGGGAGCGATTCCGTTGCTCAGGCCGAGCCATCGGGACGCCCAGCGAAGGGCGTCACCCTTGTTTCCACCGAACAGAACTCCGGCGACCAGATCCAGCGCGTCACCGCGCTCCCCCGAGCTGAAGTCGCTCCACACGCCTGCGCGTTCGCCGTGGAGCCTGACCGCCAGCGATTGCCCTTTCTCACCTTGAAGGCTTCCGCATCGCCATTCATGCCCCTCACGCCGGCCATTAGGAAGCAGCTCACGCGCCAGTTCGGGCGCGCGCGCCGCCAGCATCCGCGATACTTCGTGCGCGCCGGGCCCCCGCGTCACGCCATACCGCCATGCGCGGGAGCGTCTGACCAATCGGACTGGCGAAGCGCCGCCTCAACCCAACGGATCCGGGCAGACGGCGGAAGAAGCCTGACCCGCTCCGCAAGCGCGTCGCGGGCGGCAAGATCCAGGCGGAGCAACAGACTGCTCACGCCACGACGATGGCCTGCAATGCCGCGCGCTATGGAGCGCGCTATCCACGTCGGGACAGTCAGCGCAATTTCATCGTCCAGATAGACACGGCAGACCTCGTGAATTGCGCCGGACCGAAGGCGACGAACAAGAGCCATCCGGTCGGCTGCTTCGAAGCCGAGAACGGCCAGAACATCGCTGAGCACGACATACGGCATGTCCGGGTGAGGCGTCGGGCTGGCGACGAAGCGGACCCCGTCAGTTCCGATTGCGGCGATGAAGAGGGCCTCGGTCCTTCGGGAGGGCATTGCGATGCCTCGCTTCTACAATAAGGAAATGGGAGCCACGCTGCTGCGAGGCTCCCGTCAATTACTCGCGCGTCGGAAACATCGACTTCAGCCTGCCGCGTGCGGCGTACAGCGGCAGGTCGACATCGGCGATCGTGAACTCATCGCCAGCCTCGACGATGCGGCCGTCGGGATGCAGATCATCCACGATGGTAAAGCCGGTGATGGCGACCAGCGTGATGCGCGGCGCGGCGGCACGCGCGCGGTCCATCGCGTCCGCCTCACGGCTGATGCGCTCGCGCTCGCGCCGCCAAGACAGGTCGGTCTCCGACACCGCGACGCCGGTCGGTGCGGCGATGGGCGATGCCAGGGTAAAGGCGCCCGGCCGGTTCGTGCTGCTCATCTATTGCTTCCTTCAATCAGATATCGGTGTCGCGGAACTGGAGCGGCGCCAGCAGCAACTGCTCCTCAATAGTCACCCTCGGCCGGATATGCGGATCGGCCTCCCGCAGCGTCTTTGCCTCCAATGCCTTGCGCTCCGCATGCTCATTGAGGAGCCGGCGTTCATCCGAGGCCAACTGCATTCCCCATACTCCATTGGCGGACAGCGGAACGGCCGGCCGGCCACCGATGCTGATCGTGGCGCCATCCGGCGTCGGCAGCACCGGCTTCACCGCGCCGGTGTCGGGATGCAGGATCTGCCGCCGCTCATAGAGCAGCGCCGCTTCGGCGCGGGTCACCTGGAGTGACTCTCCTGCATCTAGCAAAAGATCCGACAGGCCGGTCCATCCGGAGGGATGCGGATGGAGGCGTACGCGCGCGCCCGGCGCGACCGTGACACGGATGCTGTCATCGTTCTGCATCACGTGATCCTCCAGGTCGGAAAGACGGCGCGCGGCAGAAGATCCGGCATCACCGGCTGCTTCAGCGACAGGGCGCCCCGCGCGCGGATGGTCGGATCCTGGTAGGCGGCCTCGACCGCCTCCATCAGTTCCACCCGCGCGCGCTCGGCCTGATCATGAAGCCGCAGTCCTTTCCCGATAAGGTTCCGGATTTCCTCATAGTCCGCCGCCCAGCTTTCCAGCGCCTCGATGGCCATCACGGCCGAAGCGTGGAGCGCCTCGATTTCGGCCAGCATCCTGCCCGTGCCCTCGCGCTGCGAAGCCGCGGCGTATCGCTGGGCCAGGTCATTCAGGAGAGTGTTCACCCGCTCACTCGCCAGCCCCGCACTTGCAATCCGCGCATCGATCGCCAGGATGTCGGCATGCGCCGCGTGCAGCAGCATGTCGGCGCGTCGGCCGCGTAGGGCATCGAGCTGCAAGGTCAGCTTCTCCGAAGCCCGCTTGGCCGAGGCGACGGCCGCCGCCAGCGAGGCCGCCGTCTCGTCAGCAGGTTGGAGCGCCCGGATGTCGATCTCCGTGGCGTCGCTTTCGTCAACTACATCAATGCTGTCCGTCGTCACGCCGCGATACTCCCCTTCAGGACGATCCCGGCATCGCGCAGAGGATCGCGGACGGAGGCCAGGTTGTGGCCGGCGCCAAGGATGACGGCGTTCTCGTTGAACTCACCCTTGACGTAGACGCCGACATTGCCGAGGTCGACGGCGCTGGCGTCATAGTCGTCGGCGATGATGCCGAAGGGCACCTGACTGCCGTCCGAGCTTGCCGAGGCGCTCAACGTGACCTTGCCGGACGCCGTGATCCGGCCGACCACCGCACCGCGCTTGAGGTTCTGGCCGGCGATCAGCACGCCGTTCCAGGTCGCGATCTGGGTGAGGCCGGCGATCAGCTTGTCCGGTTCGTAGGCCTCGGATGTCTGGAAGACACTCTGCGCCACGTTAGCCACCCCTCCCGCGGCCCTTCGCGGTCGCGCGCAGGACGGCGTCCGCCGCGGCCTCGGCGCTGGGATAGCGGGTGCTGTCAGCCCTGAAGCCGCCGCCGCCATTCATCACGGCATGCTGCGGCCAGGATGCCTCCTGCAGCGCCTGATGGGGCGGCTCGACCTTGCTCGCAAGGCGAGGAAGCTGGACGTTCGCGAGGTGCGCAAAGCGGCACACCGGGGCACCCGCGGCCGAGGCCTTGGGCTTGAGCAAAGCTTGCTTCAAACGCTTCTTCAACGCCGACTTCAACTGCCTGGACTTCCGGTTCACCTCGAACAGCTTCAGGCCGTCCCTGCTATCGAGCGGCGGCGCGCAGAGGCCGAGCGTGGCCGCCATACGGCGGTTCATCACCGGCAAGGGGCCGCTGTTCCCCGCCGGAGCCCGGCGAAGTGGTTTCGTCATCATTTCGGTTCCTCGAATTATTAGTTGGCTGGATCAGCGCTCGCTGGTGCTGCGGACCAGGCGCGAGGTCAGCCAGGAATCAAGCTCGTCTTCGGCATAGAAGACCATCCGGCCCACCTTGGCGAAGGCAGGGCCTCCGCCCTTGATCGCCAAGTTCTCCAAGGTCCGCTCGCTGCAGCCAGCATACTCAGCTGCTCCGCGGCGACGGTGCCAGCGGCGCGACGTCTCACTCGGCTTCCGCATTATCTCCTCCAGTTACTGCCTGCGCCCCTTGTGGCCTCGGCAGGACTAAAGTTCGCTCAGTGCGGTTGGAGTTCGCCAGATGCGTTAAATGCGTCGGTCTACTATTCCGACTTATCTGTTTTGACGGCTTTCGTCGGTAGCCCGCCGACCGGCACTATGTGCGCCTTATCAATCTTGCCCCACGCGACTCTCCATGGCCGCTGACGAACTATCAGCCGGCCATCGAAGCTTCGCTCAATCCATTCCTCCGTCGCTTTCAGCGCATCAGCCTCTTTCACCGGCAAGCCAGCCTTCGCATGCTTCTCCATGTGAGGGGCAAGGAACTCAAGAATCTGCTCCGGCTTCGCGTTCTTCTTCGGACCATTCAGGAGCCGCCTATCCATCTCCAGCAGATCGGGCCGGTCGAACGTCAGAATCTGCCCGCCCCTCAGCCGGAGTAAGCGAAAGCCGTTTGGAATGATGCTTGCCATCTCAGCATCCGAGCCGACGGAGGAGGGTAGCGGGAGTCGATAAGACAGGCGTGCCATTGTCTGCCACTCGGAGCTCGTGAAGACGCGTAAGGAGTGACGCGGATCACCAGATCCGTCACGCAGTTCGGCGCGATCTTCACCAAGGCGCAGATCCCATAGGCCAATGGTCTCAGGAGCGAATGCGACGTACATCGGCCTTGGCGTTGGCGGCCACGCCAAGCTGGCCAGGACCAGGCTGCCACGACGGATCCCATGCAGAATGGGCATCAGAAGTTCGGCAATCTGACGACTGGTCAATGGCTGGCCGGCATTATGAAGCAGACGGTCGAGAAAGTCCGATTCCTGATAGTCTATGGCTGCGGAGCTGAGGGGCTGGCCGAGCTGGCCCGGCAGGTCGAAGTGCAGCCGTTCTATGAGCTGGCTTTCCAGAAAGCTCCCGCCTGAGCTGATCAGCCAGGCGATACTTTGGTCCCACGGATCTTTGATGACGACATCGATGGTGGGCTTTGTCGTGCCGGTATCGTTCCCGCGCACGAAGAGAACGGGCGCGCCCACGACATTCACGTCCGGATGACTTTGCCGCCGCACCAGCACAGGCACAGCGACAGGTGGAAGCCTGATGATGCTCATCGCCACCTCATGCCGGCTGCCCCATGATGGCAAGACGGCGCGGCGGGCCGGCCATGAGGAGCCGGCTTTCGGCGGCCAGTCCTAGCCGCGCCTGGCAGGCAGCCTAGCCCAGCCAGAGCGGCCGGGGCCAGGGCCCGGCGCCATCCCACTATCCCCTCCTGCGCCGGGCCCATGGCGCCCTCCTACAAACCGAGGGATGGTGGGCGGCCTTCGGCGCGCAGGCGCTGCGCTACCTGGTCACCGTTAACAGGAAGGCCAAGGCTGATCGGCATCACCACACCACCTGGTGGATCTGCGGAAAGTTGCGGGCCAAGTCGGCGCGCAGGGAGCGGGCCACCTCTCCCTCGGGCCTGTTGAGATCAAAATTCTCCAGCTCGCGAAGGATAATGGCTGCCTTCAGCACCATGCCGAGGGGATCGCGGGCAGGCAGGGCCGCAATGCGCGACAGCATTGCCTCATACTCGACCTCGGCGGCTTTGGCCTCCACGAGTTCGGGGGTTCCCTCCTGATGGAGCAGCTTCCCGCAGGTATCCCAAGCCGTCAGGTATCGGGCCGTGACAGTGCTCAGCTCTTCCAACAGCAGGGCAAACGGGGAATCCGTCGAGAGAGCGAAAGCGGGATACAAGATGTCGCTAGCCAGCGAGTCCATCACGGCATCCTCCAACCCGTAGGGATACCCGTCGCGATCACGCTGAACCCTCGTCAGCGCGGCGGTGGCTTTCGCCTTGGCGCCTTCGGCCGTTCGGGCCGGGATGTCCATGATGTCGAAGAGCAGGTCTCGCATCACGGGAGCGCGGATGTCTTGTTCTTTGCTGAAAGCGTCCTCGGCCGCCTGGTCGCCGCGCTCTTCGGCAGCCAGCATCTCCTCAAAGCAGCGGTTGTAGGCCTCCTCCATCACCATGTAGCGGCGGCAGAGGGCAATCAGCTCAACGTCCGGGTTCTCGCCCCGCGGCGCGTAAATGTGCCCGCTTGGCATGTTTTCACCAGAGCTGGGGGAAATATGGGAATTCCCCATACTGGCGGCTGAGGCCGCAGGCCGGGCGGATGCCAGCAGGCCGGCGGCGATCATGGTGTGTCTTCTTCCGATCGAGTCCATCAGATGGCCCCCGCCCAAGTGCCGAGGCCGGCGGCGAGGGCCGCCATGGCGTAGGCAAAGATGCGGAGGCCGCGGTCACCGGCCGGCACGGGATCAGCCGGACGGTGGAGGATGGAAAGCGGCGGAAGGTCGCCATTGGCAACATAGGCGAGCGCCATCTGGGCGCGGCTGGGGCGGATCATCGGCCGGCCTCCAGCGGTGCGGGCTTGCTGAAGTTAGCGCGGGCCCGCCGCGGCCCGGGAAGCCGGATGACATTGTTCACCGCCGGATGCTGCGCCGGCTGCAGCGAGGCTTCGTCGGCCTCAGCCTCGCCATCGGCGTCCGGCTCCAGGTCGGGATCGCCGTCCAGGGCATCGGCCTGGGCCAGCAGGAGCTCCACCTGGTCGAGGAGGTGCTCGATCTCGTCTTGGAGCCGGCGCTTCTCCAGGAGGTAGGCGGCCGCCCACGGTCGGAGGACGGCTCTTCTTCTGCTGGACGCAATAAGGGCGTCGGGGGTATGGGCGCGTTCAGCCATAGCCAGCTCCGTTCACGAGCGGGTTGCGGTCAGGCCGGGCGACGGTGCTGGTAACACCCGCTCGGCCGCAGTTCCTTGTGGAACGTCGCCATTAGTGACACTGTGCAGCTATGGCCGCAAGCGCTAAAGTCTCTTTAAGCGACATTACTCCAGAGCAGTCTAGGGCAGCGCGTGGGCTGCTGGACTGGAGCCGCGATCAACTCGCGCTAGCGGCCGGAGTGCCGAAGCGGACGATCATGCGCTTCGAAGGTAGAGAGGTGCAGCCTCGGGTAACTACGATCACTGCTATCCGCGCCGCCCTGGAGGCGGCCGGGGTCGAGTTCATCGCGGAGAACGGGGGAGGGGCGGGGGTGAGGCTTCGCAACCCCGCTCCCTAGGTCAAGCTACTCGCGGAGTTCTGCCTTGATGGCGCGGGCGGCTTGAGAATAAGTCCTGCACCCTTCGATCCCGATCAACACCAGGCCATAGATTTCCACGTTCGGCAGGTAATCGGTGCAGTTCCAAAGTAGGCCGCAGAGCTGGCTCAGCGAAAACTCGCGACCCTGCATTTGGGCCACAGGGAGAGGGTCCGTCTCAGATAGCCCAGAGTAGATGTCGATCGCGTCAAGAAACTCTCTACGGAGAGCGTGAGGCGCGTGGCCACCACGCATCCGGTCATAGCCAAGGAACTGAGTATTTCTCATTTAGACGTGCTCCAGCATCGGCGCCGATATGGCGCGGGATGCCGCAGAGCGTCGCGTTGATCAGAAGCCAGACGCGCGGCGATTGTCTGGGCTCGATACCCTCAAGCAGGCGCTGCTATCGTATCAACGGCGAATGATCGCTGCAATCCGCGCTGCCTTGGAGGTGGCTGGGGTCAAGTTCATCGCGGAGGCCTGGGGCGGGGCGGGGACTAGGTTTGTCCGGACCGAGCCCGCGGCAGAGCAGCCAGATCGGCCCGACTTCGCCATCACCATCGGCGCCGCCCTCGACCGGCTCAAGCCCGACGACGCCTAGGCAAAAAGAAGCCCAGCACGGGCTGGGCCAATTTCACACGCAGAAGGCAATAGGCAATGCGCTGCGGGGAGGAATTGTGCGGCGCGATAGATCAACTGGCCAGATTGTTTTTGGTTGCGGCACCGCCTGGGAGGAGCAGCCCATGACCACGGACCTTGATGCTCTGCCCGCTGCGCTGACTGATCTCTATCGGGCGACACGAGGCAGATCTGCATCCCTTGGGGCGCCACGCGCTTAGCGATATCCACCAGCCTCTCGAGGTTGACCATCTGATTGCGGCTCGTCCGCCGGCTGGCGCCGCGCACGCTGTCGACCTACCGGCCGATTATCCCCACCCATGCTCCAGGAGCCTTCGTAGGATCTCTGACTTCAGCTCCATCTCTCGGCGCAGCTCTGCCCACCTGCTGCCAAGTACTTTGTCTCCCCGACCGAAGGCCTCAGAGGAAAACACCTCGCTAAGCAACGCTCTCTCGTTGATCAGGCGCCGGACCGACGCCAATGCCTGATCAATCAAATCCATCTGCGCCAAGCTCATCTCGCTCGCAGAGTAGCCATGTCCGAGATGGCAAATGAAGGCGAGCGGATCATCTACCCTCTTCAGAACTCCGCCACAGTTCGGGCATGTTAGCCCAAAGGGCTTACTACTTTCTGGCTCCTCATTCATGGCTGATAACCATCTCTGTTCCTAAAGGCCTGGCAGCCCCAGCCTGCGGCGAAGCTAACTCATCACCGCGCCGACTTTGATCATGTTGCTGTTTTGAAACGCATGAGGGGCTGAATATTATCCACCCGTTTTAGCAAGATGCTGTGATCAGGCCTTTGTTTGGATGGTCGCTGATGCGCCACACCGCCTTTACAACCATCGACAACAGCTTGGCGTGAGCACCCGCTCCCCGCCGAGATCCGCGATCAGC
>NZ_RCVQ01000030.1 GCF_016107285.1 Roseomonas sp. KE0001
CACCGACGGCGCCAGAGAGGCATTCCGCTGGATCAACAGCAAGCCGGCAGCCTGCCTCTTTGTGGCCGCGGACGCTTGGCCCCTGGCGGTGATCGAGTATCGGGAGACAGGGCGCCACCGTGGCAAGGCCGAGGAGCGGAATGCTGTGAAGCGCACCATGCTTCCCAGAGCCGGGATCCGCTATCTCGAGGTGCCCAGCGCGATGAGCAAGCATCGGCTCAGCTTGAGGCCCACGTGGCCCAGGAATTGGGCGGCTCGGCATCCTACGCGACGGATGCCCCGGAAGGCGAAGGCCGGCTCACTGGGGCGCCGTGAATGGTAGGCGGTCGGCATACAGCCAAGTGTCGATAGCCCCCAAAGGACGGCCCACCGTGCCTTGGCTACCAGACAAGGCAGTTCCTGTGGGCACACGACCCAACAGTTCAACGGCTTACCGCCCGCTAGCGCCCGATAACTTCTCATTATCGGGCGTTGTGGTGAGAGAATGCCGGTTGCCCCATTTCGGCGACCCGCAGTAGACTGGGCGTGCAATGACCGGCGCTGCCCCGGCCGTGTTAAGAAGGCGGTCCGGACCGTGGTGGCCGGGTGTTGGCCAGCAAGGAGGTGACCCGTGCAGCAGATTGTTCTCGACGCCCAAGCCGGCGACATTCCGGCTGAGCTCGCGCGACACGGCATCTCGGCAAGCACCCGCGTCCACGTCGTGGTGGAACTCGCCGACACCGGGAGCCTGCCCATGGCCAGGATCGCCCAGGATGGCAGGGCGCTCGACTGGCTCGAGGACGAGCCCGACCTCTACACCGACAACGACCTGGCCAAGCCCGGGCGTTAGATGTTCGCCTTCGGCAGCATCGTCCTGACCCGCTTCCCGTTCACCGACCTGTCCGGCGACAAGCGGCGCCCGGCCCTGGTGGTGTCGCGCGACAACGACCGGCGCACCGACCTGGTGGTGTGCTTCATCACCTCGGTGCCGCGCAGCGGACCGGACATGGCGCCGCTCGCGGCCGGTGCGGGCACCGGCCTGAAGGTCCCGTCCGTGGTGCGCTTCGACAAGCTGGCGACGCTCGACCGCTCCGTCATTGCCGGCAGGCTGGGCGAGGCGCCGGCGGAATGGCTGGCGGCACAGGCGCCGCTGTTCTTCGGCGTGTTCGGGTTCAGCCAGTTCGCCAGGACCGAGGCAGGCGGGTCTTGAACCGGGGCCATAAAGCCGCCCCGCCCGAGGGTTCGGCGGATTCGAGGTTGTCGGCCCGTGAAGGCGAGGTGCTGCCGCCGGAGCACCGCCCGGCGCTGGCCACGCCGCTGCTGCGCGCCGCCTCCGGCCAGAGCCCGGCAGCCGTGCTGGCGCTGCTCTCCGGCCCGGTCGGCGAAGCCGTCGCCAAAGCGTCCGGTTATGCCGGCAAGGCGCTGTCCGAAAACACCCGCCGCGCCTACGCGACCGACTGGAGCCTGTTCTCGACCTGGTGCGAGGCGGGTGGCGTGTCGCCGCTGCCCGCCGAGCCGCTGGTGATCGCGGGGTATCTGGCGAGCCTCGCCGGGCAGCTTGGCCGGTCGGGGCTGCGCCGCCGGCTGGCCGCGATCGCCGAGATGCACCGGCGCACCGGTCACCCGGTCGAGCCCGGGCATCCCGCCATCCGCATGACCCTGCGCGGCATCCTCGCCAGCCACGGCAAGCCGACCCGGCCCGCCGCCGCGCTGACCTCGGCCGAGGTGAAGCGGCTGCTCGCCAGCTGCGGCACCGACATGCCGGGCTTGCGAGACAAGGCACTGCTGCTGACCGGCTTCGCGGGGGCGCTGCGACGCTCCGAGCTGGTGGCCCTCGACCGCGAGGCGCTGCGCTTCACGACGGAAGGCATGACCCTCCGCATCCTGCGCTCCAAGCGCGACCAGGAAGGGGAGGGAGCCACCGTCGGTATTCCGCGCGGCCTCAATCCCCTGACCTGCCCGGTCCGCGCCATGGAGGAGTGGCTGCGGCGGGCGCGGATCGAGTACGGGGCGGTGTTCCGCGGCCTCAGCGGGCGCGGGGTGCTCGAGGGCCGGCTCGACACCAAGAGCATTTGGCGGATCCTGCGCAAGCGGGCCGAGCTCGCCGGGCTGACGGTGGATGAGAGCGAGCGCCTGTCCCCGCACGGGCTGCGCGCCGGCTTCATCACCGAGGCGTACCTCAAGGGCGCACTGGACGAGCAGGTGATGCACCACACCCGGCAGAAGAGCATCGCCACCACCCAAGGCTATCGCCGCCGGGCCAAGATCACCCAGGACAGCCCGGCCCGACTGCTCGACCTGTAGGGCAGGGGGGATGCCCGCCCCTCTTGCCCCGACCGCCCACGACGCGCCGGACCTGACGGCGCTCCCGGCGCCGGCGCACACCGACTGGCTGCGCAATGTGCTGGTGGTGACCGGGCCGACGGGGGAGATGGGTCGCTTCCGGGCGGCAGCCGCCGGGGCAGGGGTGATCCCCTGGGTGCTGGACTTCGAAGGCATGGAGGAGGACTGGTTCCTGTCGCTCGTGGCGCCAGCCGAGGGTGAGCGGGCGATCAGCCTGCAGGGCGCGCGGATCCTGGCCCGGCGGCTGCGGGACGCCGCGGCCGCCAACCACCAGCGGGCGATCGCCCGCATCGGCACGGACCGCCACTGCCCCTTCGACCTGCACCGCCTGCTGCCGGTCCCGCCCGGCATGCTGCGCTTGGGTCCCGACGATCCGGATAGCCGCACCTGGCTCTGGACACATTGGGGCACGACGCGACCGCTACGGCATGTACGGGAGCTGGAGCCCACCCTCGACGGCCGGAAGCGGCGGATGGCCGAGTTGAGGGTGGAGTTCTGGTCGGCGGACTGGTCGCCGTGGCAGGCACTGCGCCGACTCCGCCGGGATTGGCCGGCCCTGAGCTTCGCCCTGCAGCCGGACTACGCGGAGGGCGAGGGCGAAGAGCCCACGAGCGGACTCATCGCACCCACCCAGCACAAGCAGGGCAATCCGGACAAGAAGCACAACCGGGACAAACCAGCCCGTTCGGCCAGGACGCGTCGTGGCTGACACCAGCGCCGCAGCCGCCGTTGATGATCGGTGGCAGGAAGAGACAGCCGCCGATGGGCGACCCCGGCCGGCGGATATGCCTCACCTCAGTGTGGAGGGTTTCGAGGGGCCGCTCGACTTCCTGTTAGAGATGGTGCGCCGGCACCAGCTCGACCTCGGCCGGCTGTCGATCATCCCTCTGACAGACCAGCTGGTGGCGGCGCTGGAGGGGGGTCTCGCACGGCTGGAGCGCCGGGCCGACTGGCTGGTGATGGCGAGCGAGCTCCTGCGGCTCCGGGCACAGCTGCTTGCTCCTGCCAGCCCGCAGGCCGCGGAAGAGGCGGCGTCAGAGGCGGACCGGCGGCTCGGCCAGTTGGAAGAGCTTGCGGCGATGAAGGCGGCGGCCGCTTGGCTCGCGGCTCGGCCACAGCTCGGGTGGGACATGTTCGCGCGCGGCAATCAGGAGCGGCCGGCGCCGAAGCCGCAGGCGGAGCTCTATGTCGCCTTCCTTGAGGCGACCCTCGTCATGCTGGAGGGGAGGGAAGGGCAAGGGGATGAGGCACCGCCGGCCTATCGCCCCGCGGCTCCGGACCTTTGGCGCGTCCCGGATGCCCTGGAGCACATCCGCGCCGTGTTGGGACGCCATCCTCAGGGCGGCGACCTGGCGCTGTTCCTGCCTAAACTCCCATCCGAGGACCCGGCCCGGCAGTTGAAGGCTCGTGCGGCGCTAGCTTGCACCTTTGTGGCGGGGTTGGAGCTGGCCAGGGGCGGCCTTGTGGAAGTCTCGCAGTTGAACAGCCTCAGCCTTGTCTATCTTCGCCCGTTATCTGAGTTGCAGCCATCGTCGTGCGGCATGGGTAGCTT
>NZ_RCVQ01000031.1 GCF_016107285.1 Roseomonas sp. KE0001
CGGCTGACCACCTGCCGGCTATCGCCTGGATTCATGCGCAGGCGGATCCCGATCTGCGCCAGGTTCGCCTGAATGGCCTGGGCGATGTCGGCAAAGGGTGCCTCAGCGGTGTAGTCGAAGCTTGCCTCGAAACCCTCGGCCAGTCCTGCCTTGGCCATCAGCGCTCTTGCGGCCTCCAGATCCTGTCGGAACGGCGTGTCGGTCAGCGCTCCAGGAAGGCCCTGCGGCAGGATGCTCTGGTTGATGGCGTAAGTGGTGGGAACGACGTTCCGCTGGATGCCCTCGTAATCCACCGCCAGCTTGATGGCCTGGCGAACTTCCGGCAGGGCCAGTTGTGGCAGCTTCTGGTTCAGGGACAGGTACATGACGCTGGCCCGTCGCTGCGCGTGCACCTTGAAGCGGGCATCCTTTGCGACTTGGCGGATTTGCTCCGGACCCAGGTTCCGAGCGATGTCCACGTCGCCGCGCTGCAACCCTAGGAGCTGCACGGAGGGATCGGCCATGTGCCGGATGACAACGCGGCGTGTCGCAGGTGGCTCGGCTGCGTGCGGGTTCGCGTCCATCATGATGCTCTCATTGGCACGCCAGGCGCGCAGCATGTAGGGACCGGAGCCAGCGGTGTTGGCCTTCAGCCATGCATTGCCCAGGTCATCCCCCTGGGCGTTCGCCATGGCCGCGGCCTTCTCGATGACGCTGCCAACCACGGCGGAAAGGCAGAACAGCAGGAAGCTCGGCGCTGTCGGCTCAGCCAGTTGCAGCACCAGTGTGCGCGGGTCAGTGGCGCGGATCCGTTCCGCCACATTGTCGCGGGTGAAGCCGAACTGGTTGATGATGAAGGCGGGAGATTTGTTGAGGATCACGGCACGGCGCAGCGACCATGCGGCATCCTCCGCCGTCACCGGGTTGCCGGAGGCGAAGCGCGGGCCTTCCTTGATGCGGAAGGTCACGGTGCGGCCATCCTCCGATACGTCCCAGCGTTCGGCCAATTCGCCGGTCAGCTTGGCGGGATCGTTGTTCGGCGAGGTCACCAGCTTCTGATAAACGTTGCCGCAGATCTCCGCGCCACTCCATTCGAAGCTCTCGCCTGGATCCACACTGGTGAGATCGCTGATCTGCTTGGCGACGACCAGCACGCCGGCGGGGGTCTGCGCCAACGCTGACTGGTTCCCAGGCATGGCAAATGTGCTGGCGCAAAGTGCCAGCCAGGCGCGGCGTGTCAGCAGCATCAAACCTATCCTTCCAGATGTAGGAAACTCTAGTTGATTACAGCGGCGCGACAAGCCGCAGTGGCATGTGTTCCGGAAGGCGCTGGCCCTGCTGGCGCGTGGCGGAAGAAGGTTCGGCGGTCACCACCGCGTGGCCGAGCGAGGTGAGCCAAGCCGCGTCGTGGCCGCTGCCGGCACCGTTGTGAGCAGGGGGGCGGAGGCTGTGGGAGCAGGTCGCGCCACCAGCTATGCAGCACCTCAGGCCGCACCGCCTCATAGCGCGGCACCAGGATTGGCCTGCGCGTCATACCAGGACATCAGCCGAGTATCGCCACGGGCCGTGGTGCCTGCCAAGCCAGTGGCCATGTCTGCAGCCCTACCGGCAGAGGCTCTCGCAGGGTACGCCGTCGCGATCGCCATCCAGCCGGCTCAGCCCGCATTGCTGCAGGTGAAACCGCGCCTCGGCGCAGCTCGACATCTCGCGGTACAGGCGCTTGCCGCCGCAAGTGAAGGCCGCTGATCCGGTGGCTGCCGAAGCCCGGGGCAGGGGCGCAGGCGCCGGCTGACTGGATTGCCCCTGCCGGCGCCACTGCCAGGGCGGCACCCGCTCCCCCTCCGGCAGCGCCCAGAGGCCGCGTTTGGCCTGCTTGGCCTCCTCCTCCAGCGCCAGCAGGGAGCGGTCGCGCAGATACTGCCGGTACACCCAGGCCTGGCCCTGGCGGACCATCTCGGCATTGGCGTTCAGCCGGTCGACCCACACCGTACCCACCGTGCGGCCATAACGGTCGGTGTCCTGCACCGTCACCACCACCGCCTGGCGGAACACCAGGGTGGACAGCGCCTGCTGCGCCCGGCTGCCCCAGGGCTGGCGGCTTTCCGGGGCGTCGATCTCCGCCAGCCGCACCCGGACCTGCCGCTTGTCCGGCGTCAGCAGGGTCAGGGTGTCGCCATCGCTGATGCCCACCACCTCGCCGCGCAGCTTCGCGGCCAGAGCCGGGAAGGAGAGCAGCAGGAGAAGAAGGGCAGGGGCGAGCAGCAGGCGCGAAACAGGCATGGCGGCAGACAGGATCCACAGTGACAGCACCAGAACACAAACCGCCCGGCGGATGGCTCCGGCCGGGCGGATGGGTTCTGCTTGCCCCCCTCTACACCGGCCCGAAGGCCCGTGGCGATGCAATTAGGGTCCGTCGTCGCTTGGAGCGTTCACCACGCCGCCGCAGTACGATCCTTGTAGCAGGCGCTGGTGAACGGCCGGTTAAAGCGGCAGGGAAAAACGGAACCGGCTTCAGGAGCCGCCCAGCCCTGGATCAGCAGCCTGGGGCAGGGCATGAGGGGCGGCATGCTGTCCCACGATGCCGCTGACGCCGATCTGGAAGCCATGGCCGCCACCCTGGAGGCCAGCGGCCGCTACCGGGTGCTGCGGCGGGTCGAGCCGTGCCCCTCCGTGGAGCCGCCACCCGGCACCCCCACCCGCCGCGGCCTGCTGCTGGATCTGGAAACCACCGGGCTCGACCCGGCGCAGGACGAGATCATCGAATGGGCCATGCTGCCCTTCACCTATGGGCTGGATGGCACGCTCTACGGCGTCGGCGACGCGTTCAGCCGGCTGCGCCAGCCCTCCCGGCCGATCCCGCCGGCGGTCACCGAGCTGACCGGCATCACCGACGAGATGGTGGCCGGGCAGCGGGTCGACCCGGAGGAGGTGGCGGCCTTCGCCGCGCCGGCGGCGCTGGTGATCGCGCACAATGCCCGCTTCGACCGGCGCTTCGCCGAGCGGTTCTGGGCCGGCTTCGCCGGCAAGCCCTGGGCCTGCTCGATGGAGGGGGTGAACTGGGCGGCGGAGGGCTTCGAGGGCACAAGGCTCGGCTATCTCGCCATGCGCTGCGGACTGTTCTTTGGCGGGCACCGGGCGGTGCATGACTGCCAGGCGACGCTGGCGATCCTGGCGCGGCCGCTGCCACGCTCCAATGTCACTGGCCTCGCCGCCTTGCTGGACAGCGCCCGGCAGGCCTCCTGGCGGATCTGGGCGGTGGAGGCGCCCTTCGAGCGGAAGGACCGGCTCAAAGCGCGCGGCTATCGCTGGAACGGCGAGGCAACAGAACGGCAGCCGCGCGCCTGGTACCGCGATGTGGCCGAGGCCGAACAGGAGGCGGAGCTCACCTTCCTGCGGGAGGAGATCTATGGCCGCGCGGTGGAGTTGCCGATGCAGCGGATCACCGCCCGGGACCGCTACTCGGAGCGGGCATGAAAAGGCGCCGGAACAAGGATGCTCTGACGGCGCCGCGGCCTCCTCATGGTTCTAACCGATGCCTGAGGCACCGAGGCGGCTT
>NZ_RCVQ01000032.1 GCF_016107285.1 Roseomonas sp. KE0001
TCGCTGGCGTGCGGAGTATGGCGGCCTGAAGCTGGACCAGGTGCGTCGGCTCAAGCAGCTCGAGCAGGAGAACAGCCGGTTGCGGCGAGCGGTGTCGGATCTGACGCTGGAAAAGCTGATCCTCAAGGAAGCCGCGTCGGGAAACTTCTGAGCGCTGCGCGTCGCCGGGCTGCTGTGAACCACGTCACGGCGGTGCTGGATGTGCCTCAGCGGCTGGCCTGCCGGGTGCTGGGCCAGAACCGCTCGACGCAGCGCAAGCGGCGTCGGACGGTCGACGACGAGGCAGCGCTGACCCAGGCCGTAATTGCGTTGGCCAAGCAGTATGGCCGCTACGGTTACTGGCGGATCACCGCCCTGCTGCACGCTGAGGGCTGGGCCTGCAACCACAAGCGGGTGGAGCGGATCTGGCGAGCCGAGGGGCTGAAGGTGCCGCCGCGGCAGCCGAAACGCGGACGGCTTTGGCTGAATGACGGATCCTGCGTGCGGCTGCGCCCAGAGCGACCCAACCACGTATGGGCTTACGACTTCGTAGAGGACCGCACCCGGGACGGGCGCAAGCTGCGGATGCTGAACGTGGTGGACGAGTTCACCCGCGAATGCCTGGCGATCCGGGTGGCGCGCAAGCTGAACTCCCTCGATGTTATCGACGTGCTGACGGACCTGTTCATCATGCGCGGGATCCCTGAGCACATCCGCTCGGACAACGGACCGGAGTTCGTGGCCACCGCGGTGAAGGGCTGGATCACCGGGGTGGGTGCCGGGACGGCTTATATCGAGCCGGGCAGCCCGTGGGAGAACGGGTATGTTGAGTCATTCAACGGCAAGCTCCGGGACGAGCTGCTCAACGCCGAGGTGTTCAACAGCTTGGCTGAAGCCCGCGTGCTGATCGAGCAGTGGCGCAAGCACTACAACACGGTACGCCTGCACTCCGCGCTACGCTACCGGCCACCCGCGCCGGAGGTGACACTGACGTTACCAGCCATGCTGCCGGGGGCGCCAAGTCCTGCCGGTTCAGCCCCACCCAGGCCGCCCGTACACTGACATTTTGCTCGGATCACCTAATGGGGGCTGGTCATGAGCTCCTGATGAAGGCGTTCTGCAGTGCAGGCCAGGCTGGGGACTATGGTGAGCGCGACTCGTATGCTCGCCCGCCCCTCTATAACGCGGATATCCACAGCGGAGTGGGGGCTTTAGTGAGCCCGGCGGGGACTATGGTGAGGCGGAACGCCGGAAATCCAGCGATTTTCAGAGTTATTCCGGGGACTCTGGCGAGCAAACTAATAATAGAATCTCTAATAGCTTCCTAGTAGTGGCTCGCCAAAGTCCCCATCGACGTCAGCGGCATTCCAGGGCAATTTGAATGCATTGGGGGCGTATGTGATGGGCAAGGTTCATCGGCTGCTGAAAGAGCATGGCAGGCAAGGCGCGATCGATATGGATGCCGCGCCACGGGACGTCATCGAGACTGCAGCCAAATACCTTAGCGACGAAGACAACGCATTAGCCTTCGCTTACTCGGGCTGGGCGCAGTGCGCGCTACCGCATCGCCGGGTTGCTCCTGGCGAGGTCTGGGAGGTCGCTTCGGAGCGGATGCGCCTAGTGGTCGAGCCCGGCCGTCGCCCTTCAGGTATCGACGGCTCCGGCCCCCTCGAGCATGTCGGTGTGCCCTTCGGCTCCTATGCCAGGCTGATCCTGCTCTACCTGCAAACCGAGGCCCTGAAGACCAAGAGCCCCGAGGTCGAACTCGGCCGCAGCTGGCGCGACTGGATGACCCGGATCGGAGTTCCGTGGGGCGGCAAGAGCGGTCGGGGGGTGCGGGAACAGGCCGAGCTTTTGAGCCGATGCCGGCTAACGTTCCACTTGGTCGGGCAGGGCCAGGCTGGCCTGGTCAATCAGCAGATTGTCGATCGCGCCCTGTTCCTCGACACGCCCGACAACGATCGCCAGGGCCGCCTGACGCTGGAGACTGCTCGCCTCAGCGCACCCTTCTATGAGCAGCTCCAGCGCCATCCGATCCCCCTGGAAGAAGGCGCGATCAAAGCCCTGTCGAACAACTCGGCCGCGTTGGATTGCTATGTATGGCTAGCCTATCGCCTCCACAGCCTGGAGCGCCCCCGCCTCGTCACCTGGGCGGCTCTGAAGGCCCAGCATGGGCAGGGCTTCAGCAAGCTCTACCACTTCAAGGCCAAGTTCCCAGCAGTCCTGTCAATGGCGACAGCGGTCTACCCTGATGCCGAGGTCGAGGTGACGGAAGAAGGCCTGATCCTGAAGCCGTCCCGGCCACCCGTGGCCCCTCGCCTCGTTCCGGTCCGGTAAGGCCTCACCAAAGTCCCCATTTCACGCTGGGTTCAGAACCCCTTGGATGTCAGGTACGCGTGAAGCGCAGCTTCAACGACATCCTGCTGCGGCTCCCGCGACACATACATGTAGGTCCGCAGTCTCTCCGCGATCGAGAGCGGAACCCTGGCGCCGATTTGGCGGCGTGGTTCCTCAGCAGGCGGCGGAGCAGGCTGGGGGATCACCGTGCCGGTTTGCTGAACGGCAGGCGGAGGAGCTACCGGCACTGTGGGCTTGGTCAGCGGATCGATGGATGGCTCCCGAGCGGGTTGCTCATCATGTCGCGAAGACTGATCGCGTGGAATCTCGAAAGTGGACAGCCTTGTCGGCGACTTGCTCATCAGCGCGGCTTCCTCGCACGGGCGCCAACCACTCTAGTGGTCGGCTTCGCTGTTAACTTGTTAGCTGGCTCACCTGTTAGCAAACCTGCTTTCTTCGCAATATAGGTCCAGAGTGCAGCAACATCTTGTGCTGGCGCCCCGCGTG
>NZ_RCVQ01000033.1 GCF_016107285.1 Roseomonas sp. KE0001
GACGAGAGCCCGGTGACCGGCGAGTCCGTCCCCGTCCCCAAAGCCGAGGGCGCCTCCGTCTTCGCGGGCAGCATCAACGCCTCTGGCGCGCTGCAGGTCCGGGTGACGAAGCCCGCCTCCGACAACACCATCGCCCGCATCATCCGCCTGGTGGAGGAGGCGCAGGACGCCAAGGCGCCCACCGCCCGCTTCATCGAGCGGTTCTCGGCCGTCTACACACCGATCGCGGTCGCCGTCGCGGCTCTGGTGGCTGTGGTGCCGCCGCTTTTCCTCGGTGCCGACTGGGACACCTGGATCTATCGAGGCCTGGCGCTGCTGCTGGTCGCCTGCCCCTGCGCCCTCGTCCTCTCGACGCCCGCGGCCATCGCCTCCGGCCTCGCCGTCGGCACCCGACGCGGCCTGCTGGTGAAAGGCGGCGGCGCCCTGGAGGCCATCGGCCGGATCCGCACCGTCGCCTTCGACAAGACCGGCACCCTGACCGAGGGGCGGCCCCGCGTGACGGACGTCCTCGCCTTGTCCGGCCCGGAGCGCATCATGCTCGGCCTCGCCGCCGCGGTGGAGAACGGCTCCAGCCACCCGCTCGGCCGCGCCATCCTGGAGCGGGCGGACGCCGATGGCATCCCGCTCCGCCCCGCCAAGGACTCGCGGGCCATCCCGGGCAAGGCCGTCGAGGCGGTTGTCACCGGCAAGCGGGTGGCCGTCGGCTCGCCCTCCCATGCCGCCGGACGGGCACCGCTTCCGGCCGACGCGGCGCGGACGGTCGCCGAGTGGGAGAACCAAGGAAAGACGGTGGTCGTCGTCTCCGTGGACGGTGCCCACACCGGCCTGATCGCGGTGCGCGACGAGCCCCGGCCGGACGCAGCCGCGGGCATCCGGGCGCTCGACGCCCTGGGCGTCGAGGCCGTCATGCTCACCGGCGACAACGTCCGCACCGGGCAGGCCATCGCCGGGGCGCTCGGCCTGAAGGTGAAGGCGGGCCTGCTGCCCGAGGACAAGCTGCGCGAGATCGGCGCCCTCAAGGAAAAGGCGCCCGTGGCCATGGTCGGCGACGGCATCAACGACGCGCCCGCGCTCGCGGCCGCTTCAGTCGGCATCGCCATGGGCGGCGGGACCGACGTGGCCCTGGAGACGGCCGACGCGGCGCTGCTGAACAGCCGCGTCGTGGATGTGGCCGCCCTGGTCGGGCTGTCGCGCGCGACGCTCTCCAATATCCACCAGAACGTGGCCATCGCCCTCGGTCTGAAGGCGGTCTTCCTGGTGACGACGGTGGTCGGCGTCACCGGCCTCTGGCCCGCCGTGCTGGCCGACACCGGCGCCACGGTGCTGGTGACCCTCAACGCCCTGCGCCTGCTCGGATACCGCTTCAAGGGCGTGGCGCATGACTGAGGTCCTGCCTAGGGCGCGCCTCGCCTGGACCTGGAGCGCGGCGACGGCCGCGCTGGCCTTCGCGCTGGACCAAGCGACGAAGTGGTGGGTGCTGGCCCATCTCATGGATCCGCCCCGCGTCATCCCCATCACCCCGTTCTTCAACCTGGTGCTGGGATGGAACCGGGGCGTCAGCTTCGGTCTGCTGTCGGCGGACCACCCCGCGACGCCCTGGCTCCTGTCCTCCCTCGCGCTCGCCGTCGTCGTGGGCCTCGTCGTCTGGACGACGCGCGACCGGCGGCCGGGGATGGCGGCCTCGGTCGGGTTCATCGCCGGAGGCGCCCTGGGCAACGTCGTCGACCGGCTGCGGCACGGCGCCGTGACGGACTTCCTGGACTTCCACGTGGCTGGCTACCACTGGCCCGCCTTCAACCTTGCCGACACCGCGATCTTCGTCGGCGTCGCGCTCCTGCTCCTCGTCGGCGGGAGGCGCGAACCGGCGGGCGCGCCGACCTCCGCGGCGCGACCCTGAGGGCGGGACCGCCGTGAACCCGCTCCTCCAGATGTCCGGCCTCCTGACAGCCTTCCTGGCCGGGATGGTCTCGTTCCTCTCGCCCTGCGTGCTGCCGCTGGTGCCCGGCTACGTCTCCTACGTCGCCGGTCGCTCGGTCGCCGCCGAACGCGCGGCGCCCGGTCGCCTCGCCACGGTCGGCCTCGGCCTCTGCTTCGTCCTGGGGTTCGCGACCGTCTTCGTGGCGATGGGCGCGGGCGCCTCGGCGCTGAGCCAAGCCCTGCTGCGCTACCGCTACGAGGCCGGGATCGTGGGCGGCGTGGTGGTCATCCTGTTCGGCCTCATGACCGCGGGCGTCCTGCGGCTGATGCCGCTGCAACGCGACCTCCGCTTCATGCCGACCCTCAGCGGTGGCACGCCGCTCTCCGCCTACGTGCTCGGGCTGGCCTT
>NZ_RCVQ01000034.1 GCF_016107285.1 Roseomonas sp. KE0001
CCTGCTAGTCAGTGGAGCAGTTTTTAGCTGCCATGGCTCGCATGGTGGATCAGCCCTGGCGCCAGACATCCTGGATGATCTTGCAGTGGAGTGTGGAAATGCCCGTCAAAACCACCGAAAAGAAGCCTGCCAAAACCGGGAAGGCTGCCACATCCGAAAAAGCTGAGGGCAAGTCCACGAAAGCTCCTGCCAAGAAGCCAAATGCCCTTCAGCAGCCTCTGCAGCCGTCGCCCGAACTTGCCGCGGTTGTGGGCGACGGAAAGCTCACTCGTGGCGAAGTGGTCAGCAAGGTTTGGGAATACATCAAGGCGGGCAATCGGCAGAACCCGGATGATCGCCGCGAGATCCTGGCCGACGACAAGCTGCGTGCGGTGTTTGGCAAGGACAAGGTGAGCATGTTCGAGATGAACAAGCACCTTGCCCGCCACGTGAAGTGAGCGCCGGCCAGGAGCCGCTGCCGTAAAGCGGCGGCACCCGGCCTCAACTCTGGCCACGGGCGGCAGGTGCCGCGCTGCGAGAGAAGGACCGGCCAGCGCTGCACAGGATGCCTCCTGGCTTTATCAGCGGCGACCAGCGAGCAGACCCAGCACCCAGCCGAGTGCACCAGCAGCCAGGAGGCTGGCGAAGGGATGCTGGTGAATATTGGCCAAAGTCGATGTCGCAAATCGCGGCTGCCCGGGCGCGCGCCTCATGTTGTCAGAAGCCCGGTCGGATATCTGCTGGGCCGTATGATCAAACTCAGCAAAGCCGGTTGCTTCCGGATCGGTCTGGGTGGTGCCCATCGGGTCTTCCTCCTTCACTTCAACAGCAACACATGACCAAGCTTCTGGTTGAGGCGGTAACGATCTGCGTCATGCATGCTCCTGCATGGGTTGGCGCAGCCCTCTGGCCGTGTCTGCCTTTGACCCTATCCACCAGCAGGGTCGCCCCGATCGGGTTCCATGCCACGTTGGCCGCGGGAAACAGGAACCAAACTTATTGTTCCTCCCCATCCTTCCGCTCGCCCTTGGCCACGATTTGCATCTGCCCGTCCGGCAATGGCCGCTGCAGTTCCCTCGCAATCTCCCACGGCGCCTCTAGCCAAGTGTTCATCTCGTCTGGCGTGGTCAGCAGCACCGGCATGGCCTTGGGGTGGATCGGACCCACCACGTCGTTGGCCTCGGTGGTCAGGAAGCCATAAAGCTGGTGCTCGCCCTCCACTGGGTTGGCCTTGCTGCCGCGCATGCCGGTCCAGCGGGTCCAGATCCCGGCAAAGGCAAACAGCGGCCGCTGTTCATCGAGGGCGAACCACACCGGCGTCTTCTTCGGCTTGGTGTCCTGCCATTCGCAGAAGGCGGTCACCGGCACCAGGCAGCGATGTGGGGGCCCCAGCCAGCGGCGCCAATACGGGCTCCGGGTGTTGCGGATGTTGGTGACAGGATGCCCACCGAACTGCGCCGGCCCCGGCATGCCCCAGCGCAGCATGGCCAGCTCCCGCCCGCCCTTCTCCGCCTGACGCACCACCGGCGCCAGGCTGTCGGGGTAGATGGCGGGCAGCGGCGGCAGGTTGCCGGTGCGGTCATCCACCACCCGCATCAGCGCGCGAATCGCCTGCTGGCTCGAGGTCATGCTGTACAAGTTGCACATGGCGCGCTGCCTTCCTCCCGGTCGCAGCACAACGCGCAAAGCCGTTGAAGGTGCTGTGCTTCAGCGAAGCGGCCGTCCCATCCCTTTCCGATCAACCCGCGCGTTCCAGCCGAGCTTGCGCTGTCAACCACCTCTTTGTTCTTGATTCGTTCTTCGAGTCTCATTTAGAGCGGTTTCCGATCAGTTTGCATCGTACCCAGCGGCGGCGAAGTAGTTGGCGCACTCGGCGGGCGTGAAGGTCTCGGTGATGCGTCCGATGGTGCTCCAGAGGCCTTCGACGCTGCGCTCGGCGGCCTTGCGGAGGCTGGCCTTCAGCTTGGCGAAGGCGTTCTCAATCGGATTGAAGTCGGGGCTGTAGGGCGGGAGATAGCGCAGGCTCGCGCCCGCGGCCTCGATGGCAGCCTGGACGCCCACACCCTTGTGGCTGCCGAGATTGTCCATGATGACGATGTCCCCAGGGCGCAGTTCCGGCACCAGCACCTGCTCGACGTAAGTGAGGAAGAGTTCGCCGTTGATTGGCCCGTCCAGGACCATCGGCGCGACCATGCCGCTGTTGCGCAGCCCGGCGACGAAGGTGGTGGTCTTCCAGTGCCCGTG
>NZ_RCVQ01000035.1 GCF_016107285.1 Roseomonas sp. KE0001
TGGCGAATTCGGCCTCGGTCTTCTCGCGCACCTCGTCGAGCGTCACGCCCGGCGCCAGCTCGGCCAGCACCATGCCGCCGCCCTGGCGGTCGATGGTGAAGACGGCGAGCTCGGTGACGACCATGTCCACCACGCCCTTGCCGGTCAGCGGCAGGGTGCATTCGCGCAGCAGCTTGGGCTTGCCGCCGGCGGTGTGCTCCATCAGCACCACCACCTTCTTGACGCCGGCGACGAGGTCCATGGCCCCGCCCATGCCCTTCACCATCTTGCCCGGGATCATCCAGTTGGCGAGGTCGCCGTTCTGCGCCACCTGCAGCGCGCCCAGGATGGAGATGTCGATATGCCCGCCACGGATCATGGCGAAGCTGTCGGCGGAGGAGAAGAAGCTGGTGGTGGGCAGCGCCGTCACGGTCTGCTTGCCGGCGTTGATCAGGTCGGCGTCCTCGTCCCCCTCATAGGGGAAGGGGCCCATGCCGAGCATGCCGTTCTCGGATTGCAGCTGGACGCTGATGCCGTCCGGGATGTGGTTCGCCACCAGCGTCGGGATGCCGATGCCGAGGTTGACGTAGAAGCCGTCCTCCAGCTCGCGCGCGGCGCGGGCGGCCATGTCGTCGCGGGTCCAGGCCATGGCTGCTGCTCCTCAGGCGACGTTGCTGTTGGCGGGGTTGAGGTCGGTCACGCGCTTGCGGACCGTGCGCTGCTCGATTCGCTTCTCGTAGCCCTCCGGCAGCTTGACGATACGCTTCACGTAGATGCCGGGGGTGTGGATCTGGTCGGGGTCGATCTCGCCCGGCTGCACCAGGTGCTCGACCTGCACGACGGTGACCTTCGCCGCCGTCGCCATCATCGGGTTGAAGTTGCGCGCGGTCTTGCGGAAGACGAGGTTGCCCTCGGTATCGGCCTTCCAGGCGTGCACGATGGCGAGGTCGGCGAAGATCCCGCGCTCCATCACATAGGTCTCGCCGTCGAACTCGCGCGTCTCCTTGCCTTCCGCGACCTGCGTGCCGACGCCGGTCCTGGTGAAGAAGGCGGGAATGCCGGCGCCGCCGGCGCGGATACGCTCGGCCAGCGTGCCCTGCGGGTTGAACTCGATCTCCAGCTCGCCCGCCAGGTACTGCTCGGCGAAGGTTTTGTTCTCGCCGACATAGGAGGAGATCATCTTGCGGATCTGCCGCGTCTTCAGCAGCAGGCCGAGGCCCGCATCGTCGATGCCCGCGTTGTTGGAGACCACCGTCAGGTCCTTCACCCCGGAATCGCGGATCGCCTCGATCAGCAGGGCGGGGATGCCGCAGAGGCCGAAGCCGCCGGCATGGATCAACATGCCGTCGCGCAGCACGCCTTCCAGCGCGGCCTTGGCATCCGGGTAGACTTTCCGCATCG
>NZ_RCVQ01000036.1 GCF_016107285.1 Roseomonas sp. KE0001
GGGTCGTGTCCCTGGTCGTGGTGTAGGAGGCGGTCACCGCGGTGAACCTGGGTAGGGTTGGGTTGCGAGGCGCAACTCTGACCCAAGGACCCCACGATGACCGACCATGAGACTGCCCTGCGCGATTTGCTGGCGAAAGGCTCGGACGCGACGTTCCTGCGCGAGATGATTGGCTTTGCTGCCCAGCGGCTGATGGAGCTGGAGACCGAGAGCCTGACAGGGGCCGCGCACGGCGAGCGCAGCCCGGAGCGCCGGGTGCAGCGGAACGGCTACCGGGAGCGGGACTGGCACACCCGTGCGGGCACGGTGGAGCTGCGCATTCCGCGGCTGCGCAAGGGTTCCTACTTCCCGGGCTTCCTGGAGCCGCGTCGAACGGCAGAGAAGGCGCTGACGGCCGTGATCCAGGAGGCCTACGTGCAGGGCGTATCCACCCGGTCGGTGGACGAGCTGGTGCGGGCCATGGGGATGGACGGCATCAGCAAGAGCCAGGTGTCGCGGTTGTGCGCCGAAATCGACGAGCGCGTCGGCGCCTTCCTGACCCGCCCGATCGAGGGCGACTGGCCCTACGTCTGGCTGGACGCGACCTACGTGAAGGCCAGGCGTGACGGGCACATCGTGTCCGTGGCGGTGATCATCGCGGTGGGCGCCAACACGGACGGCCGCCGCGAGGTGCTCGGCATGACCATCGGCAACAGCGAGGCCGAGCCGTTCTGGACCGAGTTCCTGCGTTCCCTGGCCCGCCGTGGCCTGCGCGGCGTCAAGCTGGTGATCTCGGACGCGCACGAGGGCCTCAAGGCTGCCATCAGCAAGGTGCTGGGCGCCACCTGGCAGCGGTGCCGGGTGCACTTCATGCGCAACGCCGCCGCCCATGCGGGCAAGACCCAGCGCCGCATCGTCTCCGCCTGGATCGGCACCGCGTTCGCTGAGGCCGACGCACCCCGGGCCCGTGCGCAGTGGCGCCAGGTCGCCGATCAGCTCCGCCCCCGGGTGCCCCGGCTCGCAGCCCTGATGGACGACGCCGAGGCCGACGTGCTGGCCTACATGGGGTTCCCGACCCCGCACCGGCCCAAGATCCACTCCAACAACCCGCTTGAGCGCCTCAACGGCGAGATCAAGCGCCGCACCGACACCGTGGGCATCTTCCCGAATGAGGCGGCGGTCACTCGCCTGGTCGGCGCCATACTGCTGGAGCAGCACGACGAGTGGAGCATCCAGCGCCGCTACATGAGCCTGGAGACGCTCGCGCCGTTGAGCGATACTGACACCGTCAGCCTGCCGCCCGCGGCACCCTGACACGCGGACCAGCCCCGCTCAGGAGAACCGTCCTTGGCGCTCCTACACCACGCGTTGGGACACGACC
>NZ_RCVQ01000037.1 GCF_016107285.1 Roseomonas sp. KE0001
CCGAGGGAGGCGGCGACGGTGTAGCTGGCGGTGACCACGCTGGAGAGCGCCTGGACCAGGCTGACGCGGGCGTTGAGCAGTTCCTGCTCGGCGTTCAGCACGTCGAGCGTGGTGCGGCTGCCGACCACCGCCTCGCGCTGCACGCCGTCGAGGGCGATCTCGGCGGCGCGGATCTGCGAGCGCACGCTCTCCACCTGGGCGCGCGCCGATTGCAGCTGCTCCCAGGCCTGCGTCGCCTGCTGCATCGCCTGCCGCCGCTGGTCGTCCACCACCTGGCGCAGCCGCACCGCGTCCTGCCGCGCCTGCCGCACCGCCGCGTGCTCGGCGCCGCCCTGGTACAGCGGCACCGACAGGTTGGCGGTGATCTGCTGCCCGGTCACCCGGCTGTGCGGCTGCTGGCTGTTGTCCTGCCGGAAGGCCTGCGCCTGCAGGCTCAGCTGCGGCAGCAGCGCCGCCATCTGCACATCCACCGCGTCGCGCGCCGCCGCCTCGTCGAACAGCGAGGCCACCACCGCGGGGTTGTTGCGCATCGCCAGCTCCGCCGCCTCGCCCCCGGCGCGCACCGGCACCGACAACGGCTGCGGCGCCACCAGCCGCTCCGGCGCCAGCCCCACCACCCGCCGGAAGGTCGCCCGGCTGATCTGCAGCGTGCCCTCGGCATTGGCCCGCGCCGAGCGCGCCCCGGCCAGCCGGCTCTCCGCCTGCGCCACGTCGGTGCGCGTGATCTCGCCCACCCGGAAGCGCTCGTTCGTCGCGTCCAGCTGACGCTGCAGCACCTGCACGTTGTTCACGTTCAGCCGCAGCGTCTCCTGGTCGCGGATCACCGCCACATAGGCCGCCACCACATCGGCCAGCACCTGCTGCTCCGCCGCCAGCAGCCGCGCCCGCTGCGCCAGCACCTGGTTCTCCGCCCGCTTGGTCGCGGCCATCGTCCGGCCGCCCTGGTACAGCGGCTGCGTCAGCGTCGCCGTGGTGCCCAGCGTCTGGCGGTCCACATCCGCGTAGATCCCGCGTGAGCGCGCCTGCGCGTCGATGTAGCCGACATTCCCCGCCACCACCACGCTCGGACGCCACCCCGCCAGCGCCTGCGGCACGTTCTCGTCCACCACGCGCAACTGCGCCCGCGCCGTCTGCAGCGCCGGGTTGTTCGCATAGGCCTGCGCCAGCGCCTCCTGCAGGCTCTGGCCCAGCGCCGGACCCGCCACTCCCATCAACGGCAACGATAGCAGGGCC
>NZ_RCVQ01000038.1 GCF_016107285.1 Roseomonas sp. KE0001
TAGGCGGCGTGGACAAATTTGAGCCAGTATCTTGCGGTGGCGAGGTGGACCATGCCGAGGAAGCTGCTGGCCAGCTGGTCGTAACGGGTGGCGATGGCTCGGTTGATCTTGAGGTGGCCGAACATGCGCTCGATGCGGTTGCGTTGCTTGTAGAGCGTCCGGTCATGGTCGATCTGCACCCGGCGGTTTGAGCGGCCGGGGATGACGGGCTTGATGTTGCGCCTCGCAAGGTCGGCACGGATGGTGTCAGCATCGTAGCCCTTGTCGGCAAGCAGCGCATCCGGCGTGCGTTCTGGTAAGACGATCAAGGCATCATACGCCTTGCAGTCTGCCGCTTCGCCACCCGTCAGGTGAAAGGCGAGCGGTCGCCCGAGGGCATCAGCCAGGCAGTGAAGCTTACTGGTGAACCCGCCCCGCGAGCGGCCAAGAGCGCGTCGATAAGCCCCCCTTTTCCGCCCGCTGCCGAGACGTGGGCGCGGACCGTGGTGCTGTCGATGCTGTAGTGGCCGGTGTCCGCCATGAGCTCGGCCAGCGTCACCGCCACGATCTCCCAGACCCCGGCCTCGCTCCATCGTCGGAACCGGCGGTAGATCGTGTTCCAGATCCCGTATTTGAGCGGCACATCGCGCCACGGCGCCCCGCACCGAAGCCGCCAGAGTATGCCGTTGATGATAGAGCGGTTCTGTTCGGGAGGCCTGCCCCGGCCCCGGTTTTTGTGCTCGATCGGCAGCAAATCCTTCAGGATGCGCCATTCCGCCTCGGTGAGATCGCCCCGGCTCAAGCCTGCCTCCAAAAGACAGCCTTGAATCAATCCTCTTCTGCTGGGTCAATCACCCCCGTGCTGCGTGGATCGCGCGTCGCCAGCAAAATGCCCCCAATGCGATGGGGAGGCCGAAGAACAGCGCATACACCAGCCGATATTCAGCCAACATCGCTGGCAGCGTGGACGGCTCAAGCAGCGAGAGGAGCAGCGGAAGCAGCATTATGGACGGCGTCAGCCAAAGCGCCACCGCCGTTCTCTTTCAGAGCATGGCCGTTGTTGGCGGTGTCACGAACCAGCGCCACGCCCTTCGGATCAGATCCTGCCATCCCGCCATACGCGGACCATACACCACAACGCCTACCGGCAAACATGATTACGCAGGAATTTGTCCACGCCGCCTA
>NZ_RCVQ01000039.1 GCF_016107285.1 Roseomonas sp. KE0001
TAGAGCAGTTTCCGCGTTCACCGATTCAGAAGAGGATTCCCTTCTGCGGCGGGATGTGATTCGCTTTTCCTCCTGCGAGGGAGGACAGGATGGCCCGAGCCTACAGCCAGGATCTCCGGACGCGTGTGCTCGACGCAACGGCACGCGGGATGTCGGCACGGCAGGCCGCAGCCCATTTCGGAGTGGGTGTGGCAACAGCCGTTGTGTGGGTACGGCGAGCGCGGGATGAGGGTGAGACGGCGGCACGCCGCCAGGGGCAGCCCAGAGGCTCCAAGCTTGATGGGCAGGCCGATTTCCTGCTCGACCTGGTCGCCGTCAGGCCCCTCATTACCCTCCGCGAGATGCAGCAGCGGCTGCATGACGAGCGCGGCCTCTCGGCGGGGATTGGCACGCTCTGGCGCTTCTTCGCGGCACGGGCGATCACCTTCAAAAAAAACCGCGCACGCCGCCGAGCAGGACCGGCCGGACATCGCCGCGGCCCGCGAAGCCTGGTTCGATCGGCAGCCTGACTTTCATCCTGATCGCCTGGTGTTCATCGATGAAACCGGTGCCAGCACCAAGATGGCGCGACTGCGGGGCCGTGCCCCACGTGGCGAGCGCCTGCGTGCAGGCGTGCCGCACGGACATTGGAAGACCACCACCTTCGTCGCCGGTCTCCGCCTCACAGGCCTGACCGCGCCTATGCTGCTCGATGGGCCCATGACCGCGCAGGCCTTCCAGGCCTATGTCGAGAAGGTCCTCTGTCCAACCCTGTGCGCCGGCGACACCGTCATCCTGGACAACCTGGCTGCGCATAAGCGCCACGAGGCCCGCCGGGCTATCGAGGCCACGGGTGCGTCCCTGCTGTTCCTTCCGCCCTACTCGCCGGACTTCAATCCAATCGAGAATGCCTTCTCCAAGCTGAAGGCGCTCCTGCGCAAGGCGGCGGAGCGCACCCTGGACGGGCTCTGGGCCACCATCGGCCAACTCCTCGATGCCTTCACACCAGCAGAATGCGCCAACTACTTCACCGCCGCCGGATATGAGCCGGAGTAGATGGAAAATGCTCTAG
>NZ_RCVQ01000004.1 GCF_016107285.1 Roseomonas sp. KE0001
ATTCCGCGAGACGCGGCTCTATCAGGTGGCGCCGATCAGCACCAACCTCATCCTCTCCTATCTCGGCGAGCATGTCCTCGGCATGCCCAGGAGCTACTGACGCCGGAAGGAGAGCCGGCGGCTTGTGGCGTCGGTTCTTTCCAGAACGGGAAACACAGTGACAGGCCGGCGCGATGTCGCGTGTGGCACGCGGCCGAGCGTCGTGCCGGTAGAGGACACGGTCAGGCGATGAAGCTCCTCGTCCCCGTCAAGCGGGTGGTGGATTACAATGTGAAGGTCCGCGTGAAGGCGGACGGCACGGGCGTCGAGACGGCGAACGTGAAGATGTCGATGAACTCCTTCGACGAGATTGCGGTCGAGGAGGCGGTGCGTCTCAGGGAGAAGGGCGCGGTGACGGAGATCGTCGCGGTCTCCGTGGGACCGGCGCAGGCGCAGGAGCAGCTGCGCACGGCGATGGCGATGGGGGCGGATCCATGCCTGCTCCATTGGGAGAGCTTCTGGTCGTCGCGCTGGAGCAGGCCGTCGCGGCCCCCATGCGCACCATGCGTCTCGCCAATGCCGGCGCGCGCGTCATCAAGATCGAACGCGAGGAAGGCGACACGGCGCGCCACTACGACAAGGCCGCCAAAGGTGTCAGTGCCTACTTCGCCTGGCTGAACCGCGGCAAGGAGAGCATCGCCCTCGATCTGAAGGGCAAGGACGATCTTGCGCTGGCGGAGCGCATGATCGCGAAGGCGGATGTCTTTGTGCAGAACCTCGCGCCTGGCGCCACGGTCCGGCTGCGGAGTGGCGCCGGTTCTGTGCTGGCGTGATCCAACGGCCGGATCTGATCGCCGACCCGCGCTTCGCGGACAACCCCTCCCGCGTGATCAACCGCGAGGCGCTGACCGCCGAGATCGCCCGGATCTTCGCTGCCCAGACGCGCGCCGAGATGGTGTCGCGGCTGGAAGGGCATCAACTGGCCTGGGCGCAGGGCTCCTCGGTGTCCGATTTCGTAAACCATCAGGCTCTGACGCGGTTGGAGGTCGATCTGGGCAATGGGCAAAGCTGCTCCATGCCGACCTCACCCATGCTGCGCGTCGAGAAGGCGGGGCGCGTGCCGGGGCTTGACGAGCAAGGCGAAGCCATCCGGCGGGACTTCGTGGCCTGAGCGGAACGACCGGCATGATGCGCGAGCGGCGGAGTAAGGTTCTCTCGCCACCCTGGCTGACGGAGGGCGGCTTCCCGCCCGCCACGCCTTGGACGACGCCCGCGGGTCGGTTCATGTCCGGCAGGAGGTGACAGAGCGGGCGGGTGAGCAGCCGGACCGCCTGCAGCACCACGGTGCCGGCCATCACGGACGCGACATGCTCGAGGTCTGCCCCCGCGCAGATCGAGGCTGAGCAGGCCCTGCTAGTCTTCGGTGATGATCAGCCGGTCGCCATCCGGGTGCAGGGCGAGGCCATTGGGTCCGCTGTCATGTTCGACGATGACCGAGCACTTCTTCTGCGGCGTCATGCGGAAGATCCTTCATGCGGCACGTCCACGAGGTGCAGATTGCCGGCGGCATCGAGGCATGGCCCTCAGACGCGCGTCTCGACGCACCGGGGCGGGCTGTCATGCTTCAACGTTCGTTCTCCCTGGATGGTGTCCGGTCCCGGCCGGCGGCTGGCGCCCGCCAAGGGTTCTGGTCAGTGCCGCAGCGGCCTCCATGACGGCGGCGGCCTCCGGGTCACACGCGCCGAGCGAGATGGCGTGGCCGGCCGCCCGGACGCCGGCGAGAGCGTCGCCGCCGCCGTAGGCCGCTCCGAGTCGGGAGGGGGAGCCGATCCACGGCCATTTGCCCGATGTCGGCACCGAGAAGGGCTTCCGCTGCGCCGACGGGCGCGAGCCGCCGGAGGCCACGGGACGCACCGCCGGCGCGCGGGAGATCCGCGCGTGGACAGGACCCTGCCGCTCCGTGGCGAGCGCGTCATCGAATTCTCGCACATGGTCACGGGACCGACCTGTAGAGGCCCGATCCTGACCGATCCGGGCGACCTCGATTGCTCCAGCACCGGCGTCGGCTCGTCCCAGCATCTCGCACTTGGGATCCTCGACAGGATGGCCGGAACCCGCATCGGCCATGTTCCGTACAAGGACGCGCCGGCATCGCGGAACGATCTGCGCTCAGGCCGCATCGTCATGACATTCGCCACGGCGACCACCGCCATTCCGCTGCACCGGCAGAACGGCCTGCGCGTCATCGCCCACGGCGGAACCGAGCCGATCGAGATGCTGTCCGGCATCCCGCCCATCGGCGGCATGGTGCAGGGCTATTCCAGTCAGGAGTGGCAGGGCATCTTCGCGCCGGCCGGCATGCCCGGCCCGATCCTGGGCCGGCAGAGCGAGAGCCTCTCCACCGTCCTGTCCGACCCCGCCATCGTCGAGCGGTTCACCCGGCTTGGCGCGCGGTCCCGGGCGGAGACGCGTCAGGAGTTCGCGGCCTTCATCCGCGAGGAGGCCCGGCGCATGGCCGCTCAGATCAAGGAGGCCGGCACCGCGCTGCAGGCCGCGCGGTGCCGGCGCGCCCGCAGTCCTCCGGGGTCGTCGCCACTACCCTTCCGGGGCCGTTCGCTCACGGCCACCCCACCCCGCCTGTCTGCCCATAGATCTGCCCCGTCGTGTAGCTCGATGTGGCCGCCGCCAGCTCGACATAGACCGAGGCCAGTTCCACCGGCTGACCGGGGCGGCCCAGGGGCGTCGTGGTGCCGAAGGTCCGCAGGCCCTCCTCCGTCTGGCCGCCGCCGACCTGGAGCGGGGTCCAGAAGGGGCCGGGGGCGACGCCGTTGACGCGGATGCCCTGGGCGATGACCTGCTTCGCCAGGGCCCGGACGAAGGCCTCGTTGGCGGCCTTGGTGCAGGCATAGTCGATGATGTTCTCCGAGGGGCGGTCGGCGTTCACCGAGCTGGTGACGATGATGGCGGCGCCGGGCGGCAGATGCGGCAGGGCCGCCTGGGTCAGCCAGAACATGGCATAGACATTGGTCTTCATCGTCTGGTCGAGCTGCTCGGCGGAGATATCGGCCAGCCTGGTCTGCGCGTGCTGATAGGCGGCGTTGCTGACCAGGATGTCGAGGCCGCCGAGCTGCTCCCGGGCCTGATCCACCAGGCGGGCGCAGAAGGCCTGCTCGCGCAGGTCGCCGGGGATCAGCACGGCCTTGCGCCCGGCCTCGCGGATGTGGCGGGCGACATCCTCGGCGTCCGACTGCTCGGCGTCGAGATAGTTGATGGCGACATCGGCGCCCTCGCGGGCATAGGCGATGGCGGCGGCGCGGCCGATACCGGAATCGCCGCCGGTGATCAGGGCGCGGCGGCCGGCGAGGCGGTTGCTGCCACGGTAGGAGGTTTCGCCGCAATCGGGGATCGGGTCCATCCTCGATTGCAGGGCCGGCCAGGGTTGGGACTGCACCTTGAAGGGCGGCTTCGGGAAGCGCCCGCGCGGGTCGGCCAGAAGGGCGGGGCCGGTCGGGGCGGGGGTGGTCGCCGGCGGCGCCTGGGCGCGGGCCGGCGCGGCGGCCAGGGTGCCGGCGGCCAGGCCGGTGGCGGCGAGGCCGCGGACGAGGTCGCGGCGGGAGGCGGGGGGCGTATCGGTCATCGGGCGGCTCCGCGAGAGTGGGCTCTGGCGGAAACGCCGGGCGGCGGCGGAGGTTGGACGTCCCTGTCCGCGTCCTCGACGAAGGGAAGGATTGTTTCGCTGGAAACTGCCCGTTAAGGTTGTTCATGACCTATAGCTGGACAACCATTGACAGTCCGGACGACCTTCGCCTGGGCGAGGTCATGCCGGCCTGGTTCGCCGGGCGCATGATGGCCGATGCCTGGATCTTCGGGCTGCTGCTGACGACCGGGCAGACCATGCTGATCCGCAGGATCGATGCGGTGCATCTGGCGGCGCGGGCCGGGGAGGCGTTGCTGGATGTGGAGCTGGTGGAGGGGCCGGCGCCGGATGTCGCGATGCCCGGACCGTATGTGACGGGGCCGCCGGGGCGGCCGCTGGCCACGGTGAACCTGCGCCACGTGGTCGCCGCCTTCGAGGTGATGGCGCGGGAGGATGACGCGGTGGGCGAGGAGGAGTAGGGGGGCGGGCCGGCGGCAGGGGGGTGCCGCCGGCCAGGGCCCCGGAGTTCAGGCCCGCGCGAAGGCGTCCGCGATGCTCTCGAAGAGCGGCAGGCCATCAATGCCGCCCATCAGCGGGTCCACCAGGTCCTCGGGATGCGGCATCATGCCGAGGATGCGCCGGTTCTCGCTGAGGATGCCGGCGATGTTGTTGCGAGCGCCGTTGCGGTTGGCGGCCTCGGTCGGCGCGCCGGCCTCGTCCACGTAGCGGAAGGCGACGCGGTCCTCCTTCTCCAGCGCCTCAAGGGTGGCGTCATCGGCGAAGTAGTTGCCGTCGCCATGCGCCATCGGGGCGCGGAAGGTGGCGCCCTTCTGCCAGCGGCCGGTGAAGGGGCTGGCGCTGGTCTCGACGCGGAGCGTGCAGTCCATCGAGAGGAAGCGGAGCGCGGCGTTGCGCAGCAGCGCGCCGGGCAGGAGCTGCGCCTCGGTCAGGATCTGGAAGCCGTTGCAGACGCCTAGGATATGGCCGCCCTGGGCGGCGAAGGCGGCGACGGCGGGCATGATGGGGGAGCGGGCGGCCATGGCGCCGCAGCGCAGATAATCGCCGTGGGAGAAGCCGCCGGGAAGCACGACGAGGTCGGTGCCGGCGGGCAGGCTGGTCTCGGCGTGGAAGAGGATGGTGGGCCGGCGGCCCGTGGCCTTCTCCAGCGCGATGGCCATGTCGCGCTCGCGGTTGGTGCCGGGGAAGAGGAGGATGACGGCGTTCATGGCGGCGGCCTTGAGCGGGAGGGGGCGGGGTTGCGGGGGCGGGCTACTGCAGGGCGACGCGGATCCAGTGCAGCCCGCCCATGATCAGGATGGTGACGCCGGAGGCGATGGCCGCGGCGGTCACCCAGAGGTCGATGCGGGCCTTGGAGCGGGCCAGCAGGCCAGGGTCGCGGCGGCGGCCGTGGCGGGCCTGCCCGGCGGCGACCTGCGGGGCCCGGGCCTGCCGCCAGCGCAGCCCCATGCCGATCAGCACGGTGAGCAGCAGCATCAGCAGCAGGGAGGCCTTGATCATCGGTGCGCCGCTCCCGCCGGCTCAGGCGAGCTCGACGCGGAAGCTCTCGATGACGGTATTGGCCAGCAGGCGGCGGGCCATGTCCTCGGCCTGGGCCCGGGCGCGGGCGGGGTCGGTCTCGCTCAGGTCGAGCTCGATGATCTTGCCGGTGCGCACCTCGCCCACGCCGCCGAAGCCCAGCGTGCCGAGGGCGTGGCCGATGGCCTTGCCCTCGGGGTCGAGCACGCCGGCCCTGGGCATGACTGTCACGATCGCCTTCACTGCATGACCTCCGGTCCCTTCATGTCGCGCACGCCCGCCTCGGGCAGGATGCCGAGGCGGCGGGCCACTTCCTGATAGCCTTCCTCGACCTTGCCGAGATCGCGGCGGAAGCGGTCCTTGTCCATCTTCTCGCCGGTGCGGGCGTCCCACAGGCGGCAGTTGTCGGGGCTGATCTCGTCGGCGAGCACGATGCGCAGCTCGTCATTCTCGTAGAGCCGGCCGAATTCCAGCTTGAGGTCGATCAGGGCGATGCCGGTGCCGAGGAAGAGGCCGGAGAGGAAATCGTTGATGCGCAGCGTCAGCGCGACCATGTCGTCGAGGTCCTGGGTGGCGGCCCAGCCGAAGCAGGTGATGTGTTCCTCGGACACCATGGGGCGGTTCAGCCCCTCGCTCTTGTAATAGTACTCGATGATCGAGCGCGGCAGGCGGGTGCCCTCCTGCAGGCCGAGGCGCTGCGACAGGCTGCCGGCGGCGACATTGCGCACCACCACCTCCAGCGGGATCATCTCGACCTCGCGGATCAGCTGCTCGCGCATGTTCAGGCGGCGGATGAAGTGGGTCGGCACGCCGATCTCGCCCAGCCGGGTCATCAGGTATTCGCTGATGCGGTTGTTCAGCACGCCCTTGCCGGTGATGACGCCCTTCTTGGTACCGTTGCCGGAGGTGGCGTCGTCCTTGAAGTACTGCACCAGCGTGCCGGGCTCCGGGCCCTCGAACAGGACCTTGGCCTTACCTTCATAGAGTTGCCGGCGTCGCGCCATGGTCACGGGAATCCTCTAATCCGCCGGTCGGGGGGCTGGCGGTGAAAGGCCCGCCTATAGCAGGGGGTGGCGCCCGCCGCCACCGCCCCGGCGGGAAGGAGCCGCGGCTCAGCCCTCCATGGTCACGCCGGTCAGGCGGATCATCTCGGCCCATCGCTTCACCTCGGCGTGCTGGAACTCGGCGAAGGGGGCGGGCAGCAGCGGGTCGGCGGTGAAGCCCGCCGTCTGCAGCCGGGCCTCCACCTCGGGCTCGGCCAGGGCGGCCAGCATGGCGCGGGCGATGCTGCCGACCGCCTCGCCCGGCGTCCCGGCGGGAGCGAAGAAGCCGAACCAGGCATCGACGGCGAGGAAGGGCGCGCCGGCCTCGGCCGCGGTCGGCACATCGGGGAAGTCGGCCAGCCGGGCGGGGGCGCCGATCTCCAGCGCCCGCAGCCGCCCGTCCCGCACCAGGCCGGAGACCGAGGGAAAGGTGGCGACGTAGAAATCCACGATGCCGGCGACGGTGTCGGTCGCCGCCGGGGCGGCGCCGCGATAGGGGACGTGGGTCGCCTCCATGCCCTCGCGCCGCACCAGCGTCTCGGCGATGACATGGCTGGCCGAGCCCGCCTGGGAGGAGGCGTAGGTCAGGCGCCCGCGCCGGCCGCGGGCGATGAGCCCGGCCAGGTCCTGGTCGGGCGCGCCGGCCGGCACCACCAGGGCGTGGTGCACGGTGGCCAGCTTGCAGACGGTCGTGAAGCTGTCGACCACGTGATAGGGCAGGCGGGCCATCATCGCCTGGTTGCCGGCATGGGTCTGGTTGTGGCCGAGCACGATCGTGTCGCCATCCGGCGCCGCGCGGGCGGCGGCCTCGGTGCCGATGATGCCGCCGGCCCCGGCGCGGTTCTCCACCACGACGGGCCGGTTCAGCGTGGCCTGCGCCTTGTCCACCAGCGCGCGGGCCAGGATGTCGGTGGAGCCGCCCGGCGGGGCCGGCACGATGATGCGCAGCGGACTGCCCGGGGCTGGCCGGCTGGCCAGGCCGGTGGCGGCCCCCTGGGCGCGGGCGGCGCCGGGCGGCAGGGCGAGGGCGGCGGGGCCGAGGGCGAGGAGATGGCGGCGTTGCATGGCAGGACGTTCCGGTTGCGCTCTTGCCCCCGAGGTCGCGCGCCGCGCGCCCGGCGTCAAGCCCGTGACCTTCCGCCACTCCGCGCGTTGACCCGGCGAGCCCGAACACACCCGAGAGGAGGCCGGTCATGGAACCGATGAAGCCGATGAAGCCGATGGAACCCATGAAGCCGATGGAGCCGATGAAGCCCATGCGGAGCGAGGCCTGGTGGCCCGAGGCGCTGGGGCAGCCCGCGAGCAGCGGCGGCCAGGACGGGCTGCGCTATGCGGTCTTCCCCGACCGGAAGCGCCTGCTCATCGAGCGCGCGGGACGCGTCGAGGCCTACGACACGGGCGGGCGGCGCATCAGCGGCGTGCAGCAGGCCTCCGGCGGCGAGCCGGTGTTCAGCGGCGAGGACGGGCCGGTGCGCCTGGGCGAATTGCGGAAGGCGGACTGAGGCACGCCGTCACGCCGCCTCCAGCTTCTCCTGCAACTCCAGCCACTCCTCCTCCATCGCCGCGACCTGCTTGGCGATGGCGCCCTGGCGCTGCGTGGCCCAGGCGATGTCCTCGGCCCTGAAGCGGGCATAGGTGGCGGGGTCGCCGAGCTTCTTCTCCAGCAGCGCCGCCTCCTTCTGCAGCTTCGCCATCTCCGCCTCGATCCGGGTGACACGCTGGCGCAGCGGCGCCAGGGCCTGGCGGTTCTCGGCCCGCTCGCGCCGCTCGTCGCGCCGCGTGGCGGCGGGCTCGGCGGCGCCGCCCTGGCGCGCGGCGCGGGCCTGCTCCGCCAGATGCGCGCGGTAGTCGTCGAGGTCGCCCTCGAAGGGCGCGACGCCGCCATCGGCCACCAGCCAGAGCCGGTCGGCCGCCAGCGTCACCATGTCCGGGTCGTGGGTGATCAGCACCACGGCGCCGCCGAAGCCGGCCAGCGCCTTCACCAGCGCGTCGCGCGCGTCGATGTCGAGGTGGTTGGTCGGCTCGTCGAGGATCAGCAGGTGCGGCGCCTCGCGGGTGCAGAGCGCCAGCAGCAGCCGCGCCTTCTCGCCGCCGGAGAGCGCGCCGATCCGGGTCGTCGCCCGCTCGGCATCGAGGCCGAAGCGGGCGAGCTGGGCGCGGCACTGGGTCTCGCTCGCCTGCATCCCCAGCGCCGCCTGCATGTGGCTGAGCGGCGTGCCGGCGAGGTCCAGCTCCTCCGACTGGTGCTGGGCGAAGTAGCCGACCTTCAGGCGCCGGTCGCGCCGCACCTCGCCCGCGATCGGCGCCAGCCGGCCGGCCAGCAGCTTGGCGAGCGTGGACTTGCCGTTGCCATTGGCGCCGAGCAGCGCCACCCGGTCCTCCTGGTCGAGCCGCAGGTTCAGCCCGCGCAGCACCGGCCGGCCGTCATAGCCGATGGCGACGCCCTCGAGGCCGAGGATCGGCGGCGACAGCTCGGAGGGCTCGGGGAAGGCGAAGCGGGTGGGCGCGTCCTCCACCACCGTCTCGATCGCGGGCAGCTTCTCCAGCGCCTTGAGGCGCGACTGCGCCTGGCGGGCCTTGGTGGCCTTGGCGCGGAAGCGGTCGACGAAGGACTGCATGTGGGCGCGCTGCGCCGCCACCTTCTCGGCCTGGGCGGCGAGCTGCGCGGCGCGCTCGGTGCGGATGCGGACGAAGTTGTCGAAGCCGCCGGGGTAGAGGGTGATCGTCTGCCGGTCGAGATGGGCGATGGAATCGACGCAGCGCTGCAACAGGCCGCGGTCGTGGCTGACGACGATGGCGGCGCCGGGGAAGCGCGCCAGCCACCCCTCCAGCCAGATCGTGGCCTCGAGGTCGAGGTGGTTGGTCGGCTCGTCCAGCAGCAGCAGGTCGGGCTCCAGGAACAGCGCCTGGGCCAGCGCCACGCGCATCCGCCAGCCGCCCGAGAACTCGCCCACGGCGCGCGCCTGGGCGGCGGCGTCGAAGCCGAGGCCGGAGAGCACGATGGCGGCGCGCGAGGGCGCGCTGTCGGCGCGGATGGCGATCAGCCGCTCATGGATCTCGGCCAGCCGGGCGCCGTCCGCCTCGTTCTCCAGGGCCGCGAGCAGGTCCGCGCGCTCGGTGTCGGCGGCGAGCACGGTCTCCAGCAGGCTCCGCGACCCGCCCGGCGCCTCCTGCGCCACATGCGTCATGCGGGCCCGGGCGGCGAGGCGGATCTCGCCGCCATCGGGCTGCAGCTCGCCGGTGATGGCGCGCAGCAGCGTGGACTTGCCGGCGCCGTTGCGGCCGACCAGGCCGATCTTGCGGCCGGGATCGACCATCAGCCCGGCGCCCTCCAGCAGCGGGCGGCCGGCGATGCGGATGGTCAGGTCACGGATGGCGAGGACGGTCATGCGGCGGGTTTAGAGCATCGGGGCCGGGCGGCGGAAGCGGGCTGTTCCCCCGCCCGCCGCATGGCTGCCTCCGGGCGAGGGGGCCAGGGGAGACGCCAGGGGAGACGCCAGGGGAGACACCAGGGGACAACGCCAGGGGAGCGCCGGACCCTATTGCTCCAGCCGGACGCCGGTCCGCTTCACCACCTCCTGGAACTTCGCCACCTCCCGCACCAGGAAGGCGCGGGCCTCGGCCAGGCCGTTCGCCTGCCGCCAGGGCGCGACGCCGTTGTCGATCAGGCGGTTGCGGAACTCCTCCTCCGCCAGCGCGGCGTTGATGGCCTGGTTCAGCCGCCCGGCCACCGCCGCCGGCATGTCGGGCGGGCCGAGGATGACGTTCCAGGTCTGCAGGTCGAAGCCCGGCAGGCCGCTCTCGGCGAGCGTCGGGATCTCGGGGAAGGTGGGGAAGCGCTCCGGCGAGGTCAGCGCCAGCGGCCGCACCAGCCCGCCGCGGATCTGCCCGGCGGCCGAGGCCAGCACCGCGACGCCCCATTGCCCCTGGCCCTGGTGGATCGCCTGCACCTGCTGCCCGCCGCTGCGGTAGGGCACGTGGACGAAGCGCGTGCCGAGGGTGATCGCCAGCATCTCCGAGGTCAGGTGGTTCGGCGTGCCGACGCCGGAGGAGGCGTAGGTGATGCTCTCGGGCTTCGCCTCGCGCAGGGTGGCGAGCAGGCTTTTCGCGTCGCGCGGCGGGAAGTCGTTGTTGGCGATGACGACGAGCGGCCCGGTGCCGAGCACGGCGAGCTGGGTGAAGTCCTTCACCGGGTCGTAGCGCGTGCCGCCGACCAGGGCGGAGGGGGCGATGCCGTGCGAGCCGGATTCGACCAGCATGATGGTGTAGCCGTCCGGCGACTGCCGGCGGAGCCATTCGCTGGCGACGACGCCGGCGGCGCCGGGGCGGTTCTCCACCACCACGCGCGCCGGCTCGCCCGAGGGGCCGGCCAGGGTGTGGCCGAGCCGGTCGGCCAGCAGGCGGGCCGCGATATCGGTGGAGCCGCCGGGGGCATAGCCGGTGACGAGGCTGATCGGCCGGTCCGGGAAGGCCAGGGCGGGGTGGAGGGGCGCGGCCAGGGCGCAGAGGCCCAGCAGCGCCGCCAGCATCGGACGTCGCGTCATTCTCGGTGGTTCTCCCAGGTCCGGGGCGGCTGCATCGGCACGCCCCTGATTGACCCGGGCAGCTTAGCCATGGATGGGCCGCAACCGCCATGGCATTGGACCCGGGGCCCGCCACCCGACCGGCCACGGCGGCCCCTGCCCGCGTGACGCCGTGTTTCAGTCCGGCCGCGGCCCGGACCCGGGCGTTCCGGCCCGGCCGGATTTGCTCTAGGGTCCGCCCGCGCGCCCGGTGCCGGCGTGGCTGACAGGATCGCCCGACCCCTTGCTGCTGCTGCCGTTCCTCCCCGATCCCCGCGCATGGAGCTGACCGCCACCCGCCCGCCCGCCGGACCGCGCCGGCGCGGTCTGCCCCGGCGTGGTCTGCCTCGCCTGGGGCCGGGCCTGCTGGTCTCGCTGCTGCTGCATGCCGGGCTGGTCGCCGTCCTGCTGTTCGGCCTGGAGCGCGAGGAACTGCCGCCCCCGGCACCGGAGCAGGAGGTCGCGGTGGTCTTCGAGCCGGTGCCGGGCGAGCCGCCGCCCGGCGAGACCGTGGCGGAGCAGCCGAGCGCCCCCGCCGAGCCTCCCCCGGCCGTGCCAACGCCCCTGGCCCCCCCCGACCCGCAGGCGGTGGAGGTGCTGCCTCCCGAGCCGCCCGCCCCGGCAGCCGAGGCCGAGCCCGCGCCGCCGCCGCCGCCCTCCCCCCCGGTGGCCGAGGTGCCCCCCGAGCCCGCGCCGCCCGAACCGCCGGCCCAGGAGGCGCCGCCCGAGCCCGCGCCCCCGGTGGCGCAGGCGCGGCCCGCGCCGCCGCTCGACCTGCCGCCGGAACTGCGCCCGGAGGCGCTGCTGGCACGGCCGACGCCCTTCACCCTGCGGCCGCCGCCGCCCCCCTCGCCCCAGGCGCCGCCGCAACGCCCGCCGCAGGCCCCGGCCTCGCCCTTCCAGGGCACGGTGATGCTCGGCCGCCCGCCCGCCCTGGCGCCGCGCCGGGCCCAGCCGCCAGGGCGGCCGGGGGCCATCGACACGGCGATCGGGCCGGTGCCGCAGCGGCCGCTGGGCCCGGCCGGGCCGCTGGCCACCAACAACGCCACGGTGAGCCATGTCGCCGGCACGCGGGCCAGCCGCAACTGGCAGCAGGAACTGCTGGCCTGGGTCCGCAGCCGTGGCTTCTATCCGCCGCAGGCCGCGATGGCCGGGGAATCCGGCCCGGTGACGCTGCAGGTGACGGTGGCGCGGGATGGCCGCGTGACCGGCCTCAGGATGATCAGCCGCTCCGGCTCACGCTGGCTCGACATGGGTGCCACGGCGATCTTCCGCGACGGCCAGGCACCGCGCTTCACGCCCGAGATGGAAGGCGACAGCACCACCTTCAATTTCACCATCCACTACGTTCTGACCTATCGCTAGAAACTCGTCCCGCTGGCTGCCGGTGCAATTCGAGGTAGCATGGCGTCATGCAAGGTGGAGGCGAAGTTGAACGCAGAATCGCCAGGACTGGTTGAGAAGGCCACGGGAGCCTCCAGCTTCGACCCCCTGGCTTTCGAGCGCCGGGCGAAGGTGTTGGCCGAGGCCGGCGGCTGGGAGGAATTGCGGATCGCCCTCCTCGCCACCACGGATCGGCCCTGGCGGCCGCGGACGGTGCTCTATGCCGCCGTCACCGCGACCGAAGCCCACTCCGGGGCGCTGCTGGACGAGGTGCTGCGGCGCTCGGTGGGGGTGGAGCTGCCGCCGCATATCGCCCTGGCCATCGGCCGGCATCTTGCCATGTCGGGCGAGGCGGGAGCGGCCTGGGGGCTGCTGCTCTCCTGCCGGGCGCTCCTGGACTCCGCGCCGCACCGGAGCGGGCTGGCGCAGGTCCTGGCACTGATCGAGGCGAGCGCGCGGGAGCGCGGCCTGCGCCTGGCAGCCGGCATCCTGCGGCGGCGCCTGGCCGGTGCGGCGCTCTCGGCGGGGCCGGACCGGGTGCTGACCTGGGACACGGGAGGCGCGCCACCGCGCATGCCCGAGCCCGGGCCACCGCCGCTGCTGCACCACGAGTCTGCCCCGCCTGCCGCGCTGGCCGAACTGGAAGCGGTGCGGGACGCCTTCGAGGCCGCCCTGCGGCGCGACATCCGGCCGCAGGTGGCGGTGCACGAGGATGTGCTGGTGAACCGGCATGGCCAGGTCTGGCGCGAGGGAGGCGAGGTGATCCTCTCCGGCAATCGCCCCCTTCCCGAGGCCAGCCTGGCGGCGGCGCGGCAGGCGCCGGAGGTCGGGAGCGGCGTGCTGGCCATGGAGGAATCCGGGCTGTTCCACTGGCTCTGCGAATGGCTGCCCTCCCTGTTCTGGACGCTCGGGGATGCGGCGGAAGCCCCGTCCCTGCTGCTGAGCGACTTGGCGCCATCCTATCACGAGGCTTCCCTGGCGCTGCTGGGCAGCGAGGCGCCGCGGTTGCGGGTGGGGGACGCCCTGCGGGTCGGGCGGCTGCATGTCGGCGACCGGCGGATGCTGAATTATCGCCACTGGGGGGCCTACGAGGCGGGCTTCCGGCGCATCAACGTAGCCGCCCGGCGGGAGATGCCCGGGGAGACGCCCGCCGACTTCTACATCTCCCGCCGCGATGCCGGGCGGCGTCGGCTGCTGAACGAGGCGGCGCTGATCGAACGGGTGGAACGGGCGGGGTTCACCGCCGTCGAGCTCTCCGGCATGAGCCTCGCCGCGCAGGTCGCGCTCTTCGCCGGGGCGCGGCGCATCGTCGCGCCGCATGGCGCCGGCCTGTCGCATCTGCTGGCCAAGCCGGACACCTGTACCGTGCTGGAGCTGGTGCCGGCGAGCGCCGGCAGCATGTCGTTGCGCTACAACTTCGCCCGCATCTCGCGCCTGCGCGGCCACGCGCATGCCCTGCATCTGGAGCGCATCAACCCGATCACCCACGAGTGGAGCGTGGATCTGGAGAAGGTCGAGCGCGGCATGGAGCGGCAGTTCGGCGGCTGAGGCGCCGCCGCGCCCGGGTTCAACCGCCGGCGGCCAGGGCGGCGGCGGGGGTGGAGGCGGGAGCGGGGTCCCAGCGGTCGCAGAAGGCGGCGATGTCGCCGCTCTGGAACTCCGGCAGGCGCGCCAGGATGGTCTCGAAAGGCCAGTCCCACCAGGCGATGCGGCGCAGCCGGGCGGCGATCCCGGCGGGGAAGCGGTCGCGGATGCGCCGCGCCGGCACGCCGCCGACCACCGAATAGGGCGCCACGTCCCGGCTGACCACGGCGCCCGCCGCCAGCACCGCGCCATCCCCCACCGTGACGCCGGGCAGCACCGTCACGCCATGGCCGATCCAGACATCGTGGCCGATGGTGACGCGGGCGGCGCGGCGGTCGGCGAAGAAGGCGCGGTCCCGCGCCGCGCCGGCGTCGTAGTATTCCGGGCAATAGGTGAAGCGGTGCAGCGAGGGCCGGTCCATCGGGTGGTTCGGCGCGCCGATCCGCACCCGGGCGGCGATGGCGCAGAAGCGCCCGATGGCCGCATCCGACACCATGCAATCCTCGCCGAGATAGCTGTAGTCGCCGAGGGTGGCGTATTCGATCTGGCTGTCCCGCAGGATCTCGCAGCAGCGACCGATCCCGGCCTCGCGCAGCCGGACGCTGGGGTCGATCACCGTGCGGGCGAGTTTCGGGCGCTGTTCCGCCATGCCATGCTCCTGTCCGCCGGAGCGGGTCGGGGGATGGGGCCGCCAGGCGCGGCCCCAGGGGCGCCTGCCTTACCATGGCGATGTGACAGGCGGATGACGGATCCCGCCGGGCGTCAGGCCGCCTCGACCTCCTGCACCCAGAAATTGCGGTGCTCGCGCAGCTTGCTGTCCCGGCGCAGCAGGTCGGTCAGCCAGGCCATGCCGTCCGGCACCCGCCGGCCATGCCCCTCCAGGATGCGCGCCACCTCGCCGGCGAGGACGCGGCGGAAGCCGGCCATCCGCGCCACCGCCTCCTGGCGGATCGCCTCGCGGTCCATCTCCCCCTCGCGCAGCCGGCGCAGCGCCAGCGCCACCCCGTCGCGCACCGCCTCCGCCTTCGGCTCGACGATGATCGCGTTGGCCGCGTCGTAGAAGGCGTCGCGCCCGCCGAGGGAGGGGGTGCTGACCACCGGCAGGCCGCAGAGGAGATACTCCAGCGAGGCGTAGCAGGCGCCCTCCGCGGCGGAGAGGATCAGCCCCACCTCGCTGCTGTTCAGCAACGCCACCACCCGCTCCGGCGGCTGGTTGCGGACGCTTCCGGCCGGCCCGCAATCCTCCAGGACGACGCGGGCGGTGCGGCCGTGGTCCGGCTCGTTCACGTCATAGGTGATGAAGAGCGTGCCGCCGACCAGGCGCGACAGGTGATGTCGCTTGAAGGCCAGTGGCTTGCTGTTGAGCACGGCGCGGTAGAGCCGCGGCGTGGGCAGGATGCGGATGCTCTCCTCGTCCAGCAGGGCGGCGTTGTTGAAATGCAGGACGCGGAAGCCCGGGAAGGCGGCGCGCGCATCGGCGACCTCCCGCTCGGAATTCATCAGCAGCGTGACCTGGTCGCGCGCCAGGGCGGGATCGGCCCCCGCCCCGGCCACCGCCTGCTCCAGCCGCCCGCGCAGGGTCCGCAACTGCCCGGCGCCCTGGTTCCAGGAGAAGGTGAAGAGAAGATGCGTGCGGCTGTCGAGCAGGCCGCTGCGCAGCAGGCCGGGCCACTGCAGGAAGGCGCCCTCGTGGAACATGACGATCGAGAGCCCGTCCGGGTCCGTGTGCAGGCAGCGCAGCGGCCGGGACCGGCCCCCCGAGCGGGCGATGAAGCGGGCGGGGCCGGGGGCGTGACCGGGGCCGGGCGGCGGCCTCATGCGACCGGCGGGGCGTCGCGCCCCTCATGGATGCCGAAGGCGAGGAAGTGCTGCAGCGGGTCGATGCCGGCCGCGGCGACATCGGCATGGGCCGCCAGATAGGCCGCCGTGTCGAAGCGCGGCCCGGCGGCGCGGCCCTCGCGCCAGCCCCAGTCGTGGTAATGGGCCAGGGGGTCGAGGCCGGCCAGCGCCACATCCGCATTCGCCGCGAGATAGGCGCCGGTGTCGAACCAGCCGTTCGGGTCGCGCCCCTCCCGCGCGCCGAAGCCCTGCCAGTGCGCCCGCGCCGCCATGCCGGCGGCCGCCACGTCCGGATTGGCGAGGAGGTAGAAGGTGGCGTCGAAGCCCGCCTCGATGTCGGCGCCGACGGCGGCGAAGATCGCCCGCCCCTCGGCCGCGCCATGGGCGAGGTAGTGCTCCAGCGGGTTCACCCCGGCCGCCCGCACATCGGCGTTGCGCGCGAGATAGAGGGCGCCGTCGAACTGCGGCCCCGTGGCGCGGCCCTCGCGCCAGCCCTGCTCGGCGTAGTGCTCCAGCGGGTTCACGCCGGCGGCGTCGACATCCGGATTGGCCGCCAGGTAGCCGCGCGTCGAGAAGAGGAGGTTGGGGTCGCGCCCCTCGCGCCAGCCGGCGGCGCCGTAATGCGCCTCGGCATCCAGCCCCGCCGCCCAGACATCGGGATTGGCGATGGCGTAGAGCAGGTCATCGACCAGGATCGTGCCGTCGTCGAGGGCCAGGCTGCCGTCGGCGAAGGCGAAGACCTCGATGCCGCGCAGCACGTCCCGCCCCTCCGCGCCGGCCAGGACATGGGCGCCGCCCTCCATCCCCCAGGCCAGGCTCTGCGCGGCGAGGGTGACGCCGTAGGCGGCGGTGTCGCGCCCGGCGCCGCCCTCCAGCACGTCGTCGCCCAGACCGCCGGCGAGGATGTTGTCCGCCGCGTTGCCGCGCAGGATGTCGTCGCCCGCGCCGCCCGCCGCGTTCTCGATGACGACGCCATGGGCGATGGTCAGGCCGCCATGGACGCCCGCGACATAGGAGACCTGGCCGGCGCCGCCCGGCGCCCAGAGCAGCGTGGCCGCGTTGAGGTCGATCACGGCGTCGCGCGCGCCGCCGTAGCGGATCGTGTCCACCCCGCCGGCATCCCAGATCGCGGCATAGCCGGTGCCGGGGCCATCCGCGTCGGCCAGTTCGTAGACATCGTCGCCCGTGGCCCAGGCGAGGTTGGCGCCGTACTTCGCCTGCAGCACGGCGATGTCGAAGGCCATCGGCGCCATCGCCTCGCCCCAGGCGCTGGTCCCCGAGGTGCCGTCGGGCCCTGTCGGCCAGCCGGCGACGTAGGACATCATGGTCCAGACGCCCTGGTTCAGCGCGTGCTCGCCATAGCCGCGCCGGCCGAAGGGATCGACGACGCCGGGAAAGATCGGGGAATCGCCGTTCAGGCCGGTGTCGTGCGGGTGGGACAGGCCCAGCCCGTGGCCGAACTCGTGGATCAGCGTCTGGAAGCCGTCGCCGCCGGCATCGAGGTCGCCGCCGGGCCCGCGCGACCAGCTGTCGCCCCCGACGTTGAACCGCGCCTGCGCCGGCTCCGGCCGCCCCAGCGGCCCGCAGGAGCCGAGCAGGGCCGGGTCGTTCATGTCCAGGAGGTTGAGCACCAGCATGGGCTCGGCCTCGGGCTCGCCGTCCTCATCCAGCGCGATCTCGCCGAAGCGCAGGTTGGTGATGCGGGAGAAGGTCTCGAGGGCCTGCCGCACCTGACCCTTCTCGTAGTCGTTCCAGGCGACGGTCAGCTGCGACGGATTGTCCGCGGAGGCGGGCTGGCCGCCGGCCGTGAAGCTGTAGGTGATCCAGCTTCCCGGCGCCTTGATGCCCCAGTCCAGCGCCTCAAGCGGGTTGAATGTCATGGGCTGTGTCCTTCACGACGGGCCAGGCCCGGGCGCCCGCCGGGCGGACTTCCGGAATCGAAGAATGATTGCTGAAATGATAGGAGACTCAACTTTTAGTAGCAATACGAAACCATACACTCGCTTCTGATCCCGCAGCGGTCAGGCTGCCCCCTCAGCCCGTGGTGGCGGCGGGCAGGCGCGTCAGGCGGGGCACCGGCGAGGCGGCGATGACCAGGGCCTGGACCAGGAAGCCCAGGGCGGCGGCGGCCAGGCAGGCCTCGACGCCGAGGCGCGCCGCGAGCAGGGCCCCGAGCGCCGCGCCCAGCGGCCTGGCCCCGAAGGTCGCGGTCATCACCACCGCCGAGACGCGGCCGAGCAGCCGGTCCGGCGTCACCGCCTGGCGCAACGTGGTGGTGGCGATGGTCCAGAGGATCGGCCCGGCGCCGAAGAGGAAGAGGCTGGCCCCGGCCAGCGCGGCCCCTGGCGCGCCGTGCGGCGCGCCGAGGCTCGCCAGCATCAGCAGCGCCGCCAGCAGCCCGGCGCAGGGGCCGACCGCGACCAGCCGGCCGAAGGGCAGGCGGCGCAGCAGCGGCGGCGCCAGCGCCGCCCCGGCCACCATCCCGGCGCCGTAGAGGCCCAGCGTGACGCCGGTGCCGGCCGCCGAGAGGCCGAGGCGCTCCACCGCATAGGCGGCATAGACGGCCAGCAGCAGGAACCAGGCGGTGTTGAAGACCACCGCCGTGACCAGCACGGGGCGCAGCAGGGGATGGCCGAGGACGAAGCCCGCCCCCTCCCGCAGCCCGGCGAGCGCGGTGCGGCGCGGGGCGGGGGCAGGGGCGGGGTCGGGCAGGCCGGCCTTCGCCCTCGCCGCCAGCAGCGACAGGCCGGCGGCGAGGGCGAAGGCCGCCGCGCCGCCGAGGCCGCCGAGCAGCGCCCCGCCCAGGGCCGGCCCGGCGGCGAAGGCCGTGCTGCGCGCCAGCTCCAGCCAGCGGTTGGCCTCGGCCAAACGCCCGCGCGCGACCAGCGCCGGCAGCAGGGCCGGCGCGGCGACGCTGTAGGCCACGGTGCCGGTGGCGCCGAGGAAGCCCAGCGCCGCCAGCCAGGGCAGGGACAGCCCGCCGCCGAGCAGCAGGGCCAGGATCCCCAGCAGGCTGGCCGCGCGCAGCAGCTCGGCGCCCAGCATCAGCCGGCGGCGGGAGGTGCTGTCGGCCAGCAGGCCGGCGGGCAGGGAGAGCAGCAGGAAGGGCAGGGTCTGCGCCGCCTGCAGCCAGCCCGCCCCGGCCGCCCCGGCGCCCAGCGCCAGCACGGCCAGCAGCGGCGCGGCGGCGAGGGCGACCTGCTCGGCCGCCTGGGCGGCGAGGTTGGAGGCGGCGAGACGGCGGAAGGCGGCGGGCAGGGGTTCGGGCATCGGGCCGGCTCCATGGAGAGGAGCCGGCAGACTGGGGCGGAGCGGGGCGCGCCGCACTCCGCGGCTTGCGGTGGAACTGGCGGGGCGGCGCCCTATCCCGCCGCCACATGCACGGCCGGGCGGCGGCCATCGTTCCACCGGCCCCCGAGAGCGCGCTCGATCTGCGCCGCGAGTTGCAGCAGCAGCCCGTCCTTCGCCTGGCCGCCGATGGCCTGGATGCCAAGCGGCAGGCCGCTCTCCTGCCAGCCGAGCGGCATGGAGAGGGCGGGAATGCCGGCCAGGTTGCAAAGCGGCGTATAGGCAAAGTTGCGCCAGAGGTTGGCGAACCAGTCGCGCACGTCCGGATTGTCGCTGAGCGTCAGGTACTCCGTCGTGCCGATCACGGGTGTCGGCAGGGCGGTCACCGGGGTCAGCAGGATGTCCCAGTCCTCGAAGAAGGCGCCGAAGCCGCGCGAGGTGGCGTTGAAGACCGCCTGCATCCGCGCCCGCTCGGTGAAGGAGAAGCCGAGTCCGGCCTCCCAGATGCGGATGTTCATCGGCTCCACCAGATCCGCCGGCGGGCGGGCATGGCCCAGCGGCGCGATCAGGTTGTTCACCGTCTGCGCGAAATTGCTGATGTAGCAATCGGTCTGCGCGGCGAAGGCGGCGCGGAAGTCGATCGTCGGCAGCGCCCATTCGACATGGTGGCCGAGGCTCTCCAGCAGCCGCCCCGCGCGCTCCAGCTCGGCGACGAAATGCGGGGCCGCGCGGTAGTCGCCCCATTCGTGCGAGAGGGCGATGCGCAGCTGCCGCGGGTCACGCCGGATGAGGGTCGTATAGGCCTCGTCCGGCGTCCAGTACGGCATGAACTCGCCGGGCGCGCCGCCGCGGCAGGCATCGACGAAGGCCGCCGTGTCGCGCACCGTGCGGCTCTGGCAGCCCTGGATGGAGACCAGGCCCGTGAGATCCGAGGCGCCGGGGGCGATGGAGAAGACCCCGCGCGAGACCTTCAGCCCGAGGTTGCCGCAGGCCCCGGCCGGGATGCGGATCGAGCCGCCGCCATCGGTCGCGTGGCTCAGCGGCAGCACCCCGGCGGCCACCATGGCCGCCGTGCCGGCGGAGGAGCCGTTGGTGGTGAAGCCCGTGTCCCAGGGGTTGCGGGTGACGTAGACGGCCGGGTTCTCGGCCGAGGAGCAGCAGCCGAATTCGGGCGTGGTGGTGCGGCCGATGACGTTGAGCCCGGCGGCGCGGATCTTCTGCGTCAGCCAGGCATCGGCCGTGGCGCGGTGGCCGCGCATCAGCCGCGAGCCCATCTCCTGAAGGCGGCCCTTCACCGTCGGGCCGAGATCCTTCATCAGCCAGGGCAGGCCGGCGAAGGGGCCGTCGGGGTCGGTGCCGTCCCGCAGCGGGTCGGCCACCGCATCCTCGAACACCTCGACCACGCCGGAGAGGGCGGGATCGACGCGGGCGATGCCAGCCGCGGCCTGGGCCGCCAGTTCGGCGGGGGTCAGCTTCCCCTGGCGCACCAGCGCCGCCAGGCCGAGCCCGTCCTGGCCAGCCCATTCCTCCCAGCTCATCGCCAGTGTCATCGCGCATCCATCCCTGCTGCCATCCGCCGGGCAGCTTAGAGCGGAACCCGGCCGGGGGAAATCGGGCGGGAGAGCGAAGAGGCGCGGGAATCAACAGGCTAGGACGCCCCCTGGCCTGTTCGCGGCGAGAGATGTACACACCCTCCTCTTCCCTTGCCGTGTGCTGCGTGCGGCCTGGGATCAGCACGGAACGGAGACCTGACAAACACCCTGCCAGGAGGACGTTTCCGCATGGCTTCGACCGGTTTCACGGGACGCATCAACACCGCCTTCCGCAGCTTTCTCGATAGCGAGGCCTCGGGCGGGCTGGTGCTGATGGTGGTGGCTTTGCTCGCCATCGCCACCGCCAACTCGCCGCTGGCCGGCGCCTACTTCACCGCGCTGCACAGCTATCTCGGGCCGCTCAGCCTGCTGCACTGGATCAACGACGCGCTGATGGCCGTCTTCTTCCTGATGGTCGGGCTGGAGATCAAGCGCGAGATGCTGGACGGCCAGCTCTCGACCTGGAGCCGTCGCATCCTGCCGGGCGTCGCCGCGCTGGGCGGCATGGTGGTGCCGGCGCTGATCTACGTGGCCTTCAACCATGCCGATCCGCAGGCGCTGCACGGCTGGGCCGTCCCGACCGCGACGGACATCGCCTTCGCCCTCGGCGTGCTCTCGCTGCTCGGCCCGCGCGTGCCGATCTCGCTGAAGGTCTTCCTGGCGGCACTCGCCATCATCGACGATCTCGGCGCCGTGCTGGTGATCGCGCTGTTCTACACCGGCGATGTCTCGCTGCCCGACCTGCTGGGGGCGGCGGCGGTGCTGGCGGCCCTGGTGCTGATGAACCGCGCCGGCGTGCTGCGGCTTCTGCCCTATCTGCTTCTCGGCGCGCTGCTCTGGCTGCTGGTGCTGCGCTCCGGCGTGCACGCCACGGTGGCCGGCGTGCTGCTGGCGCTGACCATCCCGATCCGCCTGACCCCCGGCACGCCGGAAGCGGCCCCGGCGGCCTCGCCGCTGCACCGGCTGGAGCATGTGCTGCAGCGGCCGGTCGCCTTCGTCATCGTGCCGATCTTCGGCTTCGCCAATGCCGGCGTCTCCTTCGCGGGGGTGGAACTGTCCGTGCTCTGGGAGCCGCTGACGCTGGGCGTGGCCGGCGGGCTGGTGCTGGGCAAGCTGGTCGGCGTGTTCGGCGCCGTGGTGCTGATGGTGCGGCTGCGCCTGGCGGACCTGCCGGCGGCGGCGAGCTGGGGGCAGATGCTCGGCACCGCGCTGCTTTGCGGCATCGGCTTCACCATGAGCCTGTTCATCGGCCTGCTGGCCTTCGAGGATCCGGCGCTGCAGGACCGGGTGAAGTTCGGCATCCTGGCCGGCTCGCTGGTGGCGGGCACCGCCGGCTATCTGGTGCTGCGCGGCAGCCGGCGGGAGGGCAAGGCCCCGGGAACGCGGGGAGGCTGAAGCCGGCCGGACGTGCCCTTGACCTCAACCTGGGTTGAGGTCCTATCTCGGGAGCCGGCCCGCCGGCGCGGGCCCTCCGCGCCGCGCTCCGGCGGCGGGAGCCGGAAGCGGAGCCCGAGAATCGCATGCGACAGGACAGGACGCGCCAGGACAGGACGTGTCAGGACAGGCGCCTCGCCCTCGTCACCGGGGCCCATCGCGGCCCTGGCCTGGCCATTGCCAGCGCGCTGGCCCAGGCCGGGGTGCAGATCCTGCTCGGCTGCCGCAGCCGCGAGCGCGGCCACGCCGCGGCGGCGGCGCGGCCGGAGGGGGCCTGGATGGAGCCGGTGCATCTCGATGTCACGGACGACTGGTCGATCGCCGCGCTGCGCGAGCTGGTGCGGCGGGAATACGGCCGGCTGGACATCCTGGTGAATGCCGCCGAGGTGGCGCTGGACGCGCGTGACGACCTGCTGCCGCGCGAGCGCTTCGAGCGGAGCTTCGCCGTCAACGCCACCGGCGCGGCGGCGGTGACGGAGGCGATGCTGCCCCTGCTGACCCGTTCCGAAGCACCCTGTGTCGTCAACTTGCTGGCCACGCCGGGCGGCGGGGCGCCCGCCTACCTGGCCTCCAAGGCGGCGCTGGAGGCCCTGACGCGGGCCGAGGCGGCCCGGCTGAAGGGGCTGGGCGTCAAGGTCAACGGCATCCGGCCGGTGTCGCTGCCGGGGCCGGCGGGGCTGCGCGCCACGGCCGAGCTGGCGCGGCGCTATGCCCTGCTGGGGCCGGATGGGCCGAGCGGCACCGTGGCGATGGCGGAGCCGCTGGCGCTGGCCGGGTAGGGCGGCCTCAGGGGCGGCGGATCAGCACCGGCTGGGCGATGGGCGCCTCCTCCGGGGGCTCGTGCTCCAGATAGTCCTCGACATAGAGGCGACGGACCAGCATCAGCAGCACCGCCGCCATCGGCGTCGCCAGCATCATGCCGAGGAAGCCGTAGAGCAGGCCGAAGGCGAAGAGGGCGATGATGGTCGCCGCCTCCGGCAGGTTGACATGGGTCTTCTGGACATAGGGCGTGACCAGGTAGCTCTCGACCGACTGCACGACGAGATAGACGGCGATGACGCTGAGCACGCCGCTGAACCCGTCGGCGAAGCCGAGCAGCACCGCCGGGATCGCCGCCAGCACCGGCCCGACCGTCGGGATGAAGGCGAGCACTGCCGCGATCAGCCCCAGCACCGGGGCCAGCGGCACGCCGATGAACCAGAGGCCGAGGCCGGTCAGCACGCCCACCACCGCCATCGAGATCATCTGCGCGCCCAGCCAGTTGCGCAGCGTCACGGCCGCCTCCTCGGCGACGCTGCGGGCCTTCGGGCGGAGCGAGGGGGTGACCATCAGCTCGATGCCGCGCCGGTAGAGCGCCGGGTCGAGGGCGAAGTACAGCCCGAGGAAGAGCACCAGCACGATATTGGCCAGGGCGCCGAAGGTGGTGTTCAGCGCCGAGAAGGCGGAACTGCCGCCGCCGGAGGGCAGGCTCATGTTCTCCGGCTGCAGGCGGGTGAGCAGCTCCTGCCCCCAGCTGTAGCGGCGCAGCGTCGCGGCCAGGCGGTCCGCGGCCGCCGGCACCTCCTGCCAGAGCTGGTTGAGCTGGTCGGCGATGGGCTGGGCCGCAAGCATGCCGAGCCCCGCCCCGACCAGCAGCAGCAGCAGGATGAAGATCAGCACGCCGGGCCCGTGCGGCAGCACCGGCACCACCCGCCGCAGCAGCTGCGCCCCGGCATGGAGGAAGATGGCGATCAGCGCTGCGGCGAAGATCAGCAGCGGCACCTCCGGCACCAGCCAGAGAAGCAGCAGCAGCAGCCCGCCCAGGACGATCAGCGAGGTGGTTCGGCGCGTCATGGTTTCTCCTCAAGCCCTCCCGGGCCGGCGGGCGATTAAAGCTGGGGCGGAGCCGGGGTTGCCCGGCGGGGTGCGGGGCTGTCATGCCATCGCCCCTTGCCTTGCGGCGCCGGGCCGCCTATCGGGCGGCGCATCTGCACGCCATCAAAGGGAGTCACCCCATGGCCGTCGAGCGCACCCTGTCCATCATCAAGCCGGATGCCACCCGCCGCAACCTGACCGGCCGGATCAACGCCAAGTTCGAGGAGAAGGGCCTGCGCATCGTCGCGCAGAAGCGCATCCATCTCTCCGAGGCCCAGGCCGGCGCCTTCTACGCCGAGCACAAGGCGCGGCCGTTCTACAAGGACCTGGTCTCCTTCATGACCTCGGGCCCGGTGGTGGTGCAGGTGCTGGAGGGCGAGAACGCGATCGCCGCCAACCGCGAGATCATGGGCGCGACCAACCCGGCCAACGCGGCCGAGGGCACCATCCGCAAGGAATTCGCCGAGAGCATCGAGGCGAATTCGGTGCATGGCTCGGACGGCGCCGAAGCCGCCGCGCGCGAGGTGTCCTTCTTCTTCGCCGGTACCGAGATCGTCGGCTGAACCCCGTGGCGGCGGGGCGATCCCGCCGCCGCGGCGCGGACGCGCAGGGCGGCGCCTCCCGTGCGGGGGGCGCCGCCCTGTCTCCACCGGGGCGGCGCCTTCCGGCGCGCCGGCCTCAGCCGGCGAAGAGCCAGAGCCCGACCAGGATCACGATCACGACGCCGATGCCCCATTTGGTGGCCAGGACGAACATGTCCCAGCCCCGGGTGCGCTCGGCCAGGATGTCCTCGGCCTTCACCGGAACGAAATCGATCTGCTGCGTCGCCTCGGCCATGGGGTTTCCTCTGTCGTGCCAGCCTGAGCGCCCAGCAATAGGCAGCGGCCCGCGAGCCGGCAAGGGGAAGCTGCCGTCCGGGTGGCGCCGCCGGGCTTCCGCCCGCCGGCCGCGCTCCTGAACCCCGCTCAGGCCCAGACCCCGTCCCCCGCCGCGGCGCGGCCCTCCAGAGCGCCGGCCGTCAGGAAATGCTGCAGCGGGTTGATGCCGGCCGCCGCGACGTCCGGATTCGCCGCCAGGTAGCCGCGCGTGTCGAAGAGGGCGGACGGGTCGCGCCCCTCGCGCCAGCCGAACTGGATGTAGTGCGCCAGCGGCTCGATGCCGGCGGCGGCGACATCGGCGTAGCGCGCCAGATAGCCCGCCGTGTCGAACCAGCCATCCGGGTCGCGGCCCTCGTGCCAGCCATGGGCCGCGTAATGCGCCCCCGGATCGGCCCCGGCGCGCCCGACATCCGGATTGGCCAGCAGGTAGTACTCGGCATCGAAGCCGTCCCGCACCGCGGCGCCGATGGCCGGCGTGGCGGCGCGGCCCTCGGCCTGGCCATGCGCCAGCCAGTGCGCCAGCGGGTCGATGCCGGCGGCGGCGACATCGGCGTTGCGGGCGAGGTAGGTGCCGGTGTCGAAGTCCGCCCGCGCGTCCAGCCCGGCCTGCCAGCCGAGCGCGCGCCAGTGCGCCAGCGGGTCGCCGACGCCGGGATGGGCGGAGAGATAGGCGGCGGTGCTGAAGTCGGCGGAGGGGTCGCGCCCCTCCTGCCAGCCATGCGTGGCGTAGTGCGAGGCGGCGCCGATGCCGGCCCGGTAGACATCGGCGTAGTGGCGGGCATACCAGACCGGGTCCAGCAGCGCGTCGCCGTCGAGGCGGATGCTGCCGTCGGTGAAGCGGAGTTCCTCCAGCGCCCGGGCGGTGTCGGTCTCCACCGTGCCGCGCCGGCCGCCCGAGACCGCGCTGATCGCCACCGTCCAGCCGCCCGGAATGGCCGAGACGGCCGCCTCGCGCGCCCTGCCGGGCAGGAAGGCGGCATCGAAGACGCCGATGTCGAAGCCGGCGCCGCCATCCAGCAGATCGTTCCCGGCGCCGCCCTCGAGGATGTCGTCGCCCGCCTCCCCGAACAGCCTGTCGGCGCCGGCGAGGCCGAGCAGATGGTCGTCGCCGGCGCCGCCGCGCAGGGTATTGGCGGCCTGGTTGCCGGAGATCCGGTCGTTGCCGGCGCCGCCGATGGCGTTCTCGATCAGCGAGCGCGTGTCGCCCTCGTGCAGCAGCGCGTTGTAGACCGTGCCGCTGGCGCGGATGCCGTGCTCCTGGTCGAGCCAGGCCCGCTGCGCCTCGGAGGTGATGGAGGCGCCGCCCGGGGCGAGGTCCACCACCACGCCGCCGGCATAGCCGGAGAGATCGTAGGTGTCGTTGCCGCCGCCGTCCCAGACGGTCATGAAGACGCGATTCGCCCCCGGCCGGCCCTGCGCCGCGTCGTCGATCGACATCTCGCCGGTCGCGGGGTTCCAGCTGTAGCGCGTGTCGCCGTCCCGCAGGCCGTAATCGGCGCCGTAGAGCGTCTGCAGCGCGGCGATGTCGAGCATCATGTAGGTCTGCGGCAGGTCCCACGGCCCGGCGGTGAGCTGGCCGAGCGCGCCGCCGGAATGGCTGCGGTAGCTCATCACCGTGAATTCGCTGTTGTCCCAGGCGGTCTCCATCGCCTGTCCGGTGATGCCGGTGGCCTCGTGCGGATGCTTGAGGCCGAGCGCGTGGCCCAGCTCGTGCAGCAGGGATTCGTAGGCGTAATCGCCGAGCGCCGGATGGCGGTAGTCGTAGCGGTCGCCGAACCAGACATCCCCCGCCTTGTCGCTGCTGCCCGGGGAATAGGCCCAGGCGGTGGGGGGCTGCGAGGACTGGGCGAAGCGGATCTCGGCCTGGCTGGCGGCCGCCTCGCTGACCTGCAGCAGGGTGAAGCCGGTGACCGGGAAGGCGTGCAGCAGCGCGGTCTCGCCCGAGGCGGTGCCGACCAGCGCGGCGCGCGCCACGGCCTGCTGCGCCGAGGAGACCGGCAGGAAGCCGGTGAGCGCCTCGCTGGAGCCGCCGCCATAGGCACCGGCGGATTGCGGGAATCCGAAGCGCACCGGGCCGCCCCAGGCGGGGCCGGAGATCAGGGCATCCACCGCCGCGTTGCCGGAGGCGGTGGCCATCCGCACCGGGGCCTCCTGGGCCTCCCGCGTACCGGCGAGGGCCGTGGTGGCGGTGTCGCCCGCCGGCGGGGCGGCAAGGCAGGCCAGGAGGCTGCCGCATTTCTCACACATGGACCGCCGTCACTCCTGGCAGAATCTTACATTACGGGCGCGAAGCTAGGGCCGGGCACGCTCCGGTTGCAAGCTGGGCCGCGGCATGGGCGCTCCGCGGCGGCGGCCGGGCTTTTGTCTTGCCAGCCCGGCGGCCTTCCATTACCGGTGCCGCGTCGGTGTCCGAGAGGACCTAACAGGGAACCCGCCATGGCCGCGCGCCATGAAACGGGACTGCCCCCGCAACTGTAGGCGGTGAGCCGGATCCCGGCAGGCCACTGGGACGCGTCCGAAGGGAGGCCGCCCGGGAAGGCGGGATCGGGCATTGACCCGCCAGTCAGGAGACCTGCCGGCACGTGTGACCACCAGCCGGGCGGGGTTGTCCGGGCAGGGATGCCGATGAACGTGCTGCAACGCGACCTCCAGCGCGGCCCGCGCCCGCGTGCCGCCTCTCCGGGATGCCCCGCCTGGCCCTGCGCTTCGGCGCCATCCTGACCGGAGATCTGAGTCATGAGGTTTGCGTCCCTCCAGGCCGTGGCGGCGGGCCTCGGCCTGCACCTGCTGCTGCCCCTCGCCCCCGCTCTCGCCCAGCCGGCCACGCCGCAGGCCACCGCCTATCCGCTGACGGTGGAGAATTGCGGCGAGCGGCTGACCTTCGCCGGCCCGCCGGACCGCGCCGTCACCATCGGGCAGTCCGCCACCGAGATCCTCTACGCGCTGGGCGTGGGCGAGCGCATGGCCGGCACCGCGCTCTGGTTCAACAACGTGCTGCCCGAGTTCAGCGCGCAGAACGACAAGGTGCCGCGCCTCGACAACAACGCGCCGAGCTTCGAATCGGTGATCGCCAAGCGGCCCGGCCTGGTGGCGACGCAGTTCGAGTGGATGATCGGGCCGCAGGGCGTGGTCGGCACCCGGCCGCAGTTCCACGAGCTCGGCATCCCGACCTACATCATGCCCGCCGATTGCGAGGGCAAGAACAACCTGGTCGGCGCCGACGGCACCCGCACCGCCGCCTTCTCGACCGAGAGTCTCTACAAGGGCATCGGCCAGCTCGCCGCGATCTTCGACCGGCAGGCCAGGGGCGCAGCGCTCGTCGCCGATCTTCGCGCGCGCGAGGCGCGGGCGGTGGAGCAGGCGAAGGGGCTCGGGCTGAAGGACGCATCGGCCGCCTTCTGGTTCTCCAGCGCCGATCTCGACCTCGACCCCTACATGGCCGGGCAGAAGGGCATCCCCGGCTACATGATGCGCACCCTCGGCCTGCGGAACGTGGTGCAGTCGGACGAGGAGTGGCCGACGGTCGGCTGGGAGACCATCGCGCGGGCCAATCCCTCGGTGCTGGTCATCGCCCGCATGGACCGGCGCCGCTTCCCGGCTGATGACTACGAGAAGAAGCTGGAGTTCCTCCGCAGCGATCCGGTGACGAGCCAGATGGAGGCGGTGCGGCGCGGCCGCATCGTCATCCTCGACGCGCATGCCATGCAGGCCACCATCCGGCTGATCGGCGGGCTGGAGACGCTGACCGAGGCGATGGCGAAGCTGGAGAAGTGAGCTTCGTGGCGGCGCCGCCCGCGCTGTGGCCGCGGCTCGGCCGGGCCGCGCTGGTCAGCTTCGGCATCGCGCTGGTGCTGGCGCTGGCGCTGCTCGCCGGCATCTGCATCGGCGAGACGGCGATCCCGCCCGCGACGGTGCTGAGGACGCTGGCCAACAAGCTGTTCGGCGCCGCCTACGAGATCGACCGGATCGACCAGGGCATCGTCTGGAACTACCGGCTGACGCGCGCCATCCTCGCCGCCTGCTGCGGCGCCGGCCTCGCCGTCTCGGGCGTGGTGCTGCAGGCGCTGCTGCGCAACGCCCTGGCCGATCCCTACCTGCTCGGCATCTCCGCCGGCGCCTCGACCGGCGCGGTGCTGGTGACGGTGGTGGGCATCGGCGCCGGCGCGGTCTCGCTCTCGGCCGGGGCGCTGGCCGGGGCGCTCACCGCCTTCCTGCTGGTGGCGGTGCTGGCGCGGGCGGCCGGCGGCGGGGCGGGGCCGCGCGGCGCCGGGCAGATCGTGCTGGCCGGCATCGCAGGCTCGCAGCTGTTCAACGCGCTGACCGCCTTCCTGATCACCCGCTCGGCCAGCGCCGAGCAGGCGCGGGGCATCATGTTCTGGCTGCTCGGCAATCTCAGCGGCGTGCGCTGGGACGACACGGCGCGCGCCGTGCCGGTGGCGCTGGCCGTGACGCTGGTCTGCCTCTGGCACGCCCGCGCGCTCGATGCCTTCACCTTCGGCGCCGATTCCGCCGCCAGCCTCGGCGTGCCGGTACGGCGCGTGCAGGCCACGCTGATCCTCTGCGCCGCCACGGCCACCGCCGTGATGGTGAGCATCGTCGGCGCCATCGGCTTCGTCGGCCTGGTGATCCCGCATGCGGCGCGCTTCCTGGTGGGCGTGCGGCACGGGCGGCTGCTGCCGGCGGCGGCGCTCATCGGCGCGGTCTTCCTGATCGCCGCCGACGTGCTCTCGCGCACCCTGGTGCCGGGGCAGGTGCTGCCGATCGGCGTCATCACCGCCCTCGTCGGCGCGCCGGTCTTCGCGCTGATCCTGATCCGCGCGAGGGCCGCCCGATGAGCGCGCCCGTCCTGGAGGCGGAGGACCTCGCCTGGGCCCCGCGCGGCGGCGAGATCCTGCGCGGCGTCAGTCTCGCCGTGCGCGCCGGCGAGACGCTCGGGCTGATCGGCCCGAACGGCTCGGGCAAGTCGACGCTGATGCGGCTGCTGGCCGGGGTGCTGGCGCCCTCGCGCGGGGTGGTGCGGCTCGGCGGCGAGCGGCTGGCGCGGCTCGGCCGGCGGGCCGTGGCGCAGCAGCTGGCCTTCGTCGAGCAGCAGGCCGAGACGGCCGAGCGCATCACGGTGCGCGACGCGGTCGAACTCGGCCGCACGCCCTTCCTTTCGCTGACGCGGCCCTGGTCTGCGGCGGACGATGCCATCGTCGACGGCGCGCTGGCGGCGGTGGAGATGGAGGGCTTCGCGGCGCGCGACTGGGCGACGCTTTCGGGCGGCGAGCGGCAGCGCGTGCACATCGCCCGCGCGCTGGCCCAGCAGCCGCGCATCCTGTTGCTGGACGAGCCGACCAACCATCTCGACATCCACCACCAGCTGGCGATCCTCGGCCTGGTCGCCGCGCTGCCGGTGACGACGGTGATCGCGCTGCACGACCTCAACCAGGCGATGGGCTGCGACCGCGTCGGCGTGCTGCAGGCCGGGCGGCTGGTGGCGCTCGGCACGCCCGCCGAGGTGCTGGCGCCCGCGCTGCTGCGCGCGGTCTTCGGCGTCGCCGTCACCACCCTGACCGACCCCGAGGATGGCGGCCGCATCCTCCGCTTCCGCGACATCAGCCGAAGGATACCCCCTGCATGAAACCGCTTCCGGGACGGCGGGCGCTCGTGGCGCTGCCCCTTCTCGTCCTGTCGGGTGGCCTCGCCCCTCCGGCCCGCGCCGGAGCACCGCGCGAGGTGAAAATGCTGAACCGCAACGCCACCGGCGGCATGGTCTACGAGCCGGACTTCCTGCGCCTCGCGCCCGGGGAGCGGGTGAAGTTCCTGGCCACCCATGTGACGCACAACGCCGCGACCATCCCCGCCATGCTTCCAGAGGGCGCCACGCCCTTCAAGGGTCGCATCAACGAGGAGATCGAGGTCCGGTTCGACGTGCCGGGGCTCTACGGCATCCAGTGCATCCCGCACTACGCCATGGGGATGGTGATGCTGATCCAGGTGGGGGAGGGGGAGGTGACGCCGGCGCGGATCCCGGACGGCCTGCCGCCGCGCGTGCGCGAGCGGTTCCGGGAGATCCTGGCCCGGCTGGGTTGAGGCCGCGCCACCGGCGGCGCCCCTTTCCGGCACCTCGATTCGGCGCGAGAAGAGCTGTCGGAACAGGGGAGCGGGCGCGATGCCAGAGGCGGGGATGGAACTGCGGTGCGTCGACTGCGGGCGGGCGCATCCGCCGGCGCTGCTCTACGATTGCCCGGCCTGCGGCGGCATCCTGGAACTGCGGGGCGATGACGGGCTGCCGCCGGTCGATCTCGGCCAGGGCGAGACGCCGCTGCTGCGCGCGCCGCGGCTGGAGGCGTCGCTGCCGGGCTTCGCCGGACAGATCTGGCTGAAGGACGAGACGCGCAACCCGAGCGGCTCCTTCAAGGACCGGCTGGTCGGCGCCGCCCTGGCGCGGGCCGTGGCGCTCGGCGCGCGCGGCGTGGTCTGCGCCTCCTCGGGCAATGCCGGCGCGGCGACCGCGGCCTATGCGGCGCGGGCCGGGGTGCCGGCGGTGATCGTCGTGCCGGCGCACACGCCGCCGGGCAAGGTGACGCAGATCGCGGCGCATGGCGCGCTGCTGCTGCTGGTCGAGGGGCACTACTCGCGCGCCTACGATCTGGCGCGCGGGCTGGAGCGGCACGGCTTCGCCAATCTGACCACCACCTTCCTCAATCCCTGGGGCGTGGCGGCGCTCGATGCGGTGGGCCATGAGATCGGCGCCCGGATCGGCGTGCCCGACCTCGTGCTGATCCCGACCGGCAGCGGGCCGCTGGTGCAGGGCGTGGCGCGCGGCCTGCCCGGCGCGCGGCTGGTCGCGGTGCAGGCCGAGGGCTGCGCCCCGATCGTTCGCGCCTTCGAGGCGGGGGCGGAGGCGGTCTCGGCCTGGGGGGAACCCCGCACCATCGCCTCCGGCATCAGCGATCCGCTGATCGGCTATGAGCGCGACGGTACCCACACGCTGCGGCTGGTGCGGGCCAGCGGCGGCCTCGCCGTCGCGGTGAGCGACGCGGCGCTGCGCCGGGCGATGCAGGACCTGGCGCGGCTGGAGGGCGTCTATGCCGAGCCGACCGGGGCCAGCCCGCTGGCCGCCCTGGCCCGGCTGCATGGCGAGGGGCGCCTGCCGGCGGCGGCACGCTGCGTGCTGCTGGTCACCGGCCACGGCTTCAAGGACGGCAAGGCCTATGAGGAGATGCCGGCGCGCACCCACCGCGTGGCCGATCCGGGGGATCTGCCGGCGGTGGCGCGGCTCTGCGAGGCGGCGCTGGCCGAGGCCTGACGATCCTTGCGGCACCGCAAGGTGACGGCTGGCCGGAATCTTGCTCTCCTGTCTTCCGGCGGCGGCCGTCCGGGCCGCCGGGGGATTCGGGGATTTCCGTCATGGACAGCAAGGACGACAAGGCCATGAGCATGGAACGGCGCGGCCTCTTCGGCATCGGCGCGGCGGGGGCGGCGCTGGGCGGCGCGGCCGGTCTGCTCGCGCCGCGGGCAGCCCAGGCCCAGACCGTGGCCAGGAGCAAGCTCCACACCGTCAAGGAGCGGGGCAAGCTGATCGTCGGTACCGGCTCGACCAACCCGCCCTGGCACTTCAACGATGCCTCCGGCCAGCTCGTCGGCATGGACATCGACCTGGCCCGCCTCCTGGCCAAGAGCCTGTTCGACGACCCCACCAAGGTCGAGTTCGTGCTGCAGGGCTCGGATGCCCGCATCCCCAGCCTGGTGACCGACAAGGTCGACATCGTCGTGCAATGGATGACCATCACGCCGGGCCGCGCGCAGCAGGTGGAGTTCACCATCCCCTACTACCGCGAAGGCGTCGGGCTGCTGATGCTGGCGCGCGGCGGCAAGTACAAGAATTTCGAGGAGCTGAAGGCGGCCGGCGCCGCCGTCACCATCGGCGGCATGCAGAACGTCTTTTTGGAGGAGTGGATCCACAAGGCGCTGCCGCAGGCCAAGGTCGACGCCTTCGAGAGCCCGGACGCGGCGATGCAGGCGCTGAACGCGCGGCGCATCGATGCCTCGATGCAGGACCAGTCGGCCATGCGCTGGCTGATGCAGCAGGCGCCGGGCCGCTTCGTCGACGCCGGCTATGGCTGGATGCCGAATTCCTACGCCTCCGCCGTGAAGCCGGGCGACCCGATCTGGTTGAACTGGATCAACACCGTCTATCGCGAGGCGATGACGGGCGTCGACTTCGACTATTTCGCCGCCAGCTACAAGAAGTGGTTCGGCATCGACCTCGCGGTGCCCAAGGTGGGCTTCCCGAACGAGTTCGCCTGATGCCGGGGCGGCCGGGCCAGCCTGGTCCGGCCGCGCGGCGACGCCCCGCCGGCCGTTTCTCCGAGGACCCATGATCGACTATCATTTCGACTGGTCCGTCATCGCGCGGAACTGGGATTCACTGCTCGGCGCGCTGCTGCTCGGGCTGGAGCTGGCGGTGATCTCGCTGGCCATCGGCTGCGTCATCGGCCTGGCCGCCGCCTATGCGCGGCTCTCCGGGCGGCGCTGGCTGGCCGCGCCGGTCTGGGCCTATGTCGAGTTCATCCGCTGCACGCCGCTGCTGCTGCTGATCTTCTTCATCTACTTCGGCCTGCCCGAGTTCGACATCACCTTCCTCGACAAGACGCAGAGCTTCGTGCTGACGCTCTCGCTCTATGCCGGCGCCTACATGTCCGAGGTGTTCCGCGCCGGACTGGCCTCGATCCCGAAGCAGTATGTCGAGGCGGCCAAGGCGATCGGCATGCGGCCGTGGCAGCGGCAGCGCTATGTCGTGCTGCCGGTGATGTTCCGCATCACCCTGCCCTCCATCAGCAACAACCTGATCTCGCTGTTCAAGGACACCTCGCTCGCCGCCGCCATCGCGGTGCCGGAGCTGACCTTCGTCGCCCGCCGCATCAATGCCGATACGTTCCGGGTCATGGAGGTCTGGCTGACGGTGAGCGCCATGTACCTCGTCGCGACCTATCTCATCGCCACCCTGCTGCGGCTGCTCGAGCGCCGCTACGCTACGATCCGCTGAGGGAGGGGGACATGATGGATCTCTCGATGCAGCCCGGAACCTTCCTCTTCGAGGCCTGGCAGGCGCGCTGGTCGCTGCTGAACGGGCTCGGCGTGACGATGCTGAGCTCGCTCTGGAGCATCGTCATCGCCACCGTCTGCGGCACGCTGATGGGCGTGGCGCTGGCCTATGGCTGGTGGTGGCTGCGGCTGCCGGCGCGGCTCTATGTCGATGTCATGCGCGGCATTCCGGTGCTGGTGCTGATCCTCTTCACCTATTACGGGCTGGCGCTGTTCGGCATCGATGTCTCGGCCTTCTGGGCCGGCATCATCGCGCTTTCGGCCTTCGCCACCGCGCATGTGGCCGAGAACCTGCGCGGCGCCGTGCAGTCCGTGCCGGCCGGGCAGATGGAGGCGGCCAAGGCGATCGGCCTGACCTTCCCGAAGCGGCTCTGGTACGTCATCCTGCCGCAGGCCTTCCGGCGCATGCTGCCGCCCTGGGTGAACACCGGCCTCGAGATCGTCAAGGGCACGACGCTGCTCTCCGTGATCGGCGTGGTCGAGCTGCTGCTGGCCTCGCAGCAGATCATGGCGCGCAACTACATGATCATCGACTTCTACCTCCTGGCCACGGTGATGTACCTCATCATCAACTTCGCCCTCGCGCAGCTTGGCGGGCTGCTGGAGCGGCGCTTCTCCTACCTGCGGTATTGAAGCCATGCCTGCGCCACGGATGGATGCCGGCGAGATCGGAGCCCAAGGGATGACGGATACGCCGCTGCTGCGCGCGCGAGGCGTGCGCAAGAGCTTCGGCCAGGTCGAGGTGCTGAAGGGGATCGACCTGACGGTGCGGCAGGGACAGGTGGTCGCGCTGATCGGCGCCTCGGGTTCCGGCAAGACCACCTTCCTGCGCTGCGTCAACCTCCTGGAGGAGCACGACGGCGGCGAGATCCTGCTCGATGGCGAGCCGGTCGGCTATCGCGGCGAGGGGGCCGCGCGGCGGCGGCTGAGCGAGGCTAGGGTTTCGGCGCAGCGTGCGCGCATCGGCATGGTCTTCCAGCAGTTCAACCTCTTCCCGCACCTGACGGCGGAGGAGAACGTGATGCTCGGCCTGACCAAGGTGCTGGGCAAGGACCGCGCCGAGGCGCGCGAGACCGCCGGGCACTGGCTGAACCGCGTCGGGCTGGCCGAGCGGCGCGGGCACTACCCATACCAGCTCTCCGGCGGGCAGCAGCAGCGCGTCGCCATCGCCCGCGCTGTGGCGATGCAGCCGCGCCTGCTGCTCTTCGACGAGGTGACCAGCGCGCTCGATCCCGAGCTGGTGGCCGAGGTGCTGGGGGTGATGCAATCGCTGGCCGAGAGCGGCATGACCATGCTGCTGGTCAGCCACGAGATGCTCTTCGTGCGCGATGTGGCGAACCACGTCGTCTTCATGGACCAGGGCAAGGTGGCCCAGGCAGGGCCGCCGCGCGAGGTCTTCGGCCGGCCGGAGAGCGAGCGGCTGAAGAACTTCCTCGGGCGGATGCACGGCATCTTCGGCCATTTCGAGGAGTGAGCGCGCGGCAGGCCCGCCTCAGCCGGCGCCCTCGCCCAGATAGGCGGTGGCGTCGATCTCCACCAGCGCGTCCGGCGAGCCCAGCCCCTGCACGATGCAGGAGACGCGGTGCGGCGGGTCCTCCGCGAAGTTCGCGGAATAGACCTCGTTCATCGGCTCCCACCAGGCGCGGTCGGTGACATAGACCGTGCACTTCACGACATCGGCCAGCGTGCCGCCGGCCTCCTCGATCAGGGCGCGGATATTGTCGATCGCCTGCTGCGTCTGCGCCCGGGCGTCGCCCAGGGCGTAGCGCCCCTGCCGGTCGTTGCCCATGCAGCAGACGAACAGGAAGCCGCCGGCCAGGGTGGCCTGGGCGAAGGGCAGGCGGCTGCGGCCGACGCGGTCGGAGGCGAGGATCTTCTTCGGCATGCTTGGCCTTCTCCCGAGGGTGGCGCGGCCCCGCCGGGGGCCACGCCCGGCGGCGCTACTTCGCCGCGCCGACGCCCATCACGGTGGTGTACTCATCGGCCCGGGCCTCGTAGGTCAGACCGCCGCGCAGGGCCCAGATGTTCTTCTGCATGTGCAGCATGACCAGCCCGACATCCCCCATGCCGACCCGCATCGCCTGCTGGAAGATCTGCTCGCGCTTCGCGTCGTCGGCGGTGCGCAGCCCTTCCTCCACCAGCGCGTCGAGCTGCTTGTTGCTGTAGCCGCTGAAGTTGGTGGTGCCGAAGCCCTTCTCGGGAATCCGCGTGGTCAGCACGCCGCGCAGCGCCGTCGAGGGCTCGCCCGAGGTGGCCCAGCCGATCAGCATGGCCGACATGTCGTTCCGCGCCTGGCGCTGCGCCAGGACGGAGAAGGGCACGGCATCGACCGTCGTGCGGACGCCGATCCGCTGCCACATCTGGCCGATCGCCTGGATGATCTGCGCGTCGTTCACGTAGCGGTTGTTGGGGCCGAGCAGCGAGATGTTGAAGCCGTCCGGATAGCCCGCCTCGGTCAGCAACGCCTTGGCGCGGTTCGGGTCGTAGGCCGGTGGCGGCAGGTCCGGCACGTAGCCGTTGGCGCCGGGCGGCATCATCTGCCCGGTCGGCAGCGCGGCGCCCTGCATCACGCGGTCGACGATGCCCTGGCGGTTGATCGCCATGGTTAGGGCCTGGCGCACGCGCAGGTCGCGCAGCGGGTTGGTGGCGAGCTTCCTGCCGCCGGAATCGGTGATGTAGGGCGAGCTGTCATGCGCCACATCGAGCTTCAGGTAAATGGCGCGCAGCGACGGCGTCTCGGAGAAGGAGATGCCCTGGGTCGAGCGCAGGCGCGGAATGTCGGCCGGCGGCACCACGTCGATCATCTGCACGTCGCCCGAGAGCAGCGCCGCGACGCGCACGCCGTCGTTCGAGATGAAGCGGTAGGTCGCCTGCTTCCAGTCCGGCTTCTCGTCCCAGTAGTCCTCGTTCCGTGTCATCACCACCCGGTCGTCCGGCGTGAAGGAGGAGAGGCGGTAGGCGCCGGTGCCGATGAGGGCCTTGCCGTTGTTGAAGTCGGCCGTCGCGACATTCTCGCCGACCTTGTGCGAGATGATGAAGATGTTGTTCATGTCGTAGGGCATCAGCGGATAGACGCCGCTGGTCTTGAACCGGATGGTGTGCGGATCGGGCACCTCGGTGCCGATGACGGCGCGGGTGTAGATGCTGAAGGAGCCCGGGCTGTTCACCACGTTCGGCACGCGCTTCAGCGTCGTGATCACGTCCTCCGCCGTGAACTCGCTGCCGTCGCTGAACTTCACGCCCTTGCGGAGCTTGAACTCCCAGGTGGTGTCATCGACCATCCGCCAGGATTCCGCGAGGCCGGGCTTCAGCTGCGCCTGCGCGGTCCGGCTGACCAGCTTGTCGAAGAAGTGCTCGGCCATCATGTTGTTGGGCGAGAGCGTGTGGTAGTGCGGGTCGAGCGAGGTCGGCGGCGCGGCGACGGCCAGGCTCAGGCTCTGCGCCGAGACGGCGGGCGGAAGGGCGGCGGGCAGCAGGCCGCCGATCGCCGCGGCGACCGGGGCGGCGAACCGGGCGCGACGGCGCGCATGGGGGGCGGTGGGTTTCAAGTCGGTGCCTCCGAGACGGGATGATGAAGCCGGCAGTCCCTGCATGGCTGCCTTGTGCCGGCAGCGCATCCCGCGATCCATGCCTGCCCGCGGGGCGCCGGTCAACGGCCGTGAGCGGAAGGCTTGCCTGGCGGCCGGCATTCGGCGCTAGAATTGGAACATGACCGATATCAATACCTTCGAGGGACGGCCCGAGAAGCAGGCGAAGTGGGACACGCGCTACATCGGCCTCGCGCACCACATCGCCCAGTGGTCGAAGGATCCGCGCGCCAAGGTGGGCGCGGTGCTGGTCAACCAGGGGCAGGCGCGCATCGTCGCCACCGGCTTCAACGGCTTCCCCTCCAATGTCGAGGACAGCGCCGCGCGGCTGGAGCACAAGGCGACCAAGCTGCGGATGATCCTGCACGCCGAGCAGAACGCGCTGCTGAATGCCGGGCACGGCGCGCGCGGCTGCGATGCCTATGTGGTGGGCAAGCCGGTCTGCAACGTCTGCGCCACCCTGCTGATCCAGTCCGGCGTGCGGCGGGTGATCGCCGCGGCGCCGCGACGCGGCACGGCGAGCCATTGGGACGAGGTGGGGCTGCTGGCCATCGAGATGATGCGGGAGGCCGGGGTGGCGTTCAGCCCGATCTCCGGCGAGCAGCTCGACGCGCTGGGGCTGAACCGGGACGAGGCCCGGCGGGCCGAGGACCCCTTCGCCGCGCACCAGGCCGCGTTCGATTTCGGGCATGGGGAGGGTGGCCGGGCGCCGGATTAGCGTCCGGCCCGAACCTCGCGGGCGGAACGCCCGTGCCGCCGCGCGGAAATCCGCCGGCCGAGGCAACGCTTGGCCCACCTTCGCGCGTTGTCGGCCAGCGGGGGCTGGGCCGGCGGCCCCCGGCCGTGTGAGGCCGGCCATCCAGGGAGGTTCCGCCACTCGTGTCCCCGACCCGCCATCTCTCGATCGTCTATTTCTTCACGGGCAACATCCAGGGCGGCCTCGGCCCCTTCCTCGCCACCTGGCTGGCGCAGACCAAGGCCTGGACGCCGGAGCGGATCGGCTGGATCAACACCCTGGTCGGGCTGGCCGCCCTGCTGCTGAACGGCCCGGCCGGGGCGCTGGTGGACCGGCTGAAGCTGCCGCGCCTGCTGCTCGGCCTGGCCTGCGCGGCCATCTTCGGCGGCACGGCGCTGCTGTTCCTGGCCGATGGCGTGCCGGGGGTGGTCGCCGCGCACGGCACGGCGACGCTGGGCGGCATCCTGGTGCTGCCGGCGGCGACGGCGCTGACCCTCGGCATCGTCGGCCGGAAGGCCTTCCCGCGGCAGCACGGCCGCAACGAGGCCTTCAACCATGCCGGAATCCTGGCCTCGGCGCTGATGATCGCCGGCGGCTCCGTGCTGATCGGGCCGGATGCGGCCCTGTTCGTCATGGCCGGCATGGCGGTGGGCGCCATCCTGGCCACCGTGACCACCCCGGGCGACGCCTGGGATGCGGGGCGCGCCCAGGGGGAAGATGAGGGCGAGGAGGATGGCAAGGCGGGTGGGGCGGGGCGGGGCGGCTCCGGCGGGGGCGCCGGCCGGGAGGAGGTCAGCCCGCTGCGGGCCGTGCTGACCGACCGGCGCCTGCTGATGCTGGCACTGGTGCTGGCGCTGTTCTCGCTGGGCAATGGCGTCATGCTGTCGCTGATCGGCCAGCGCGTGGCGGCGGAGGGCGGCAGCGCCACCGCCTGGACCGCCGGCTATGTGGTGGCGGCGCAGCTGACCATGATCCCGGTCGCGCTCTGGGGCGGGCGGCTGGCCGAGCGCGGCGGCGGCAAGCCGCTGCTGGTCGTGGCCTGCGCGGCGTTGCTCGCCCGCGCCCTGCTCTCCGCCTGGATCGCCGATCCGTTCTGGCTGGTCCCGGTCCAGGTGCTGGATGGGCTCGGTTCCGGCCTGATCGGCGTCGCGGTGCCCGTGGTGGTGGCCAATGCCAGCGCGGGAACGGGGCGGACGCAGACGGCGCTGGGCACGGTCTATGCGATGCAGGGCGTGGGCGGGCAGCTCTCCCATGCCTTCGGCGGCACCCTGGCCGGCTGGTTCGGCTGGAGCGGCGCCTTCCTGGCCCTGGCGGCGCCGGTGGGCGCGGCGCTGGCGCTGGCGCTGCTGCTGCCGGCCGGAGCGGCAGTGGAGACGGAGGCGGAGGCGGAGGCGGAGGCCTGAACGGCGCGCCCCTCCCGGTGCCGCCCCTGCCGCGCTATACCCGGGCCGCGCAGGAGATCCCCCCGGCCGGAGTTGTCGCGATCGTGCAGAACCTTGAGACGCCCCCTGGAACCCCGGCCGAGGCCCCGGCGGCCGGCCACAACCAGCCGCCCGCCAGCGAGACCGCGGCCGAGGCGCATCGCCGGCGCACCTTCGCCATCATCGCCCACCCGGACGCCGGCAAGACGACGCTGACGGAGCAGTTGCTGCTGCTGGGCGGCGCCATCCAGATCGCCGGCGCCGTGCGCGCCAAGGGCGAGCGGCGGCGGACGCGCTCGGACTGGATGAAGATCGAGCAGGATCGCGGCATCTCGGTCGCGACCAGCGTCATGACCTTCGAGTACGGCGGGCAGATCTTCAACCTGCTCGACACGCCGGGCCATGAGGACTTCTCCGAGGACACCTACCGCACCCTCTCGGCCGTCGATGCCGCGGTGATGGTGATCGACGCCGCCAAGGGCATCGAGGCGCAGACCCGCAAGCTGTTCGAGGTCTGCCGCCTGCGCGATATCCCGATCGTCACCTTCATCAACAAGATGGACCGCGAGGCGCGCGAGCCGCTGGAACTGCTGGACGAGATCGAGAAGACGCTCGCGCTCGACGTGACGCCGGCCACCTGGCCGATCGGCTCCGGCCAGCAGTTCGCCGGGGTCTACGACCGGCACGACAACAGCCTGCGGCTGATCGCCGAGGGCGGCGAGCGGGAGGAGAAGCTGGAGGGCCCCGAGGATGCGCGGATCGACGGGCTGCTGCGCCACGGCCAGGGCGACGTGCTGCGCGAGGGGATGGAGCTGGCCTCGGTCTATCCCGAATTCGATCTGGCGAGCTTCCGCGAGGGGCATCTGACACCGGTCTATTTCGGCTCGGCGCTGCGTGGCTTCGGGGTGCGGCACCTGCTGGACGGGCTGGCGCAGTTCGCCCCGCCCCCCTCCGCGCGGCGGGCCGATGCGCGGGTGGTGGAGCCGGAGGAGGAGAAGCTCACCGGCTTCGTCTTCAAGATCCAGGCCAACACCGACCTCAACCACCGCGACCGCGTGGCCTTCCTGCGCATCTGCTCCGGCCGGCTGCGGAAGGGCGCGCGGCTGCGGCAGGTGCGCACCGGCAAGAGCATACCGGTCAACGCGCCGCTGTTCTTCTTCGCCAAGGAGCGGCAGGTGGCCGAGGAGGCCTGGCCGGGCGATGTCGTGGGCATCGCCAACCACGGCACGCTCCGCATCGGCGACACGCTGACCGATGGCGAGGCGCTGAACTTCCGCGGCGTGCCGAGCTTCGCGCCCGAGATCCTGCGCCGGGTGCGGCTCGACGACCCGATGCTGGCCAAGAAGCTGCGCAAGGCGCTGGACCAGCTGGCCGATGAGGGCGTGGTGCAGGTGTTCCGCCCGCTCGACGGCAGCCCGCCCGTGGTCGGCGTGGTCGGCCAGCTGCAGCTCGACGTGCTGGCCAGCCGCATGACCGCCGAATACGGCGTGACCATCACCTTCGAGCCCACCTCCTGGTCCACCATGCGCTGGGTGGCACCGAAGGCGGAGGAGGAGCGCGCGGCGCTGGAGCGCTTCCTGCGCGGCGCGCCGAGCCAGATGGCCGAGGACCATGACGGCGAGCCGGTGGCCTTCTTCACCTCCGACTGGGGCCGCCGCCGGGCCGAGGAGGAATGGCCCGGGCTGCGCTTCCTGTCGCTCCGCGAGCAGCACGGGGTGGCGGAGGGCGAGGCGGCCAGCTAACCCGGAGGCGGCCGGAGCCCGAGGGAGCGCAGCATGGAAGCCGTCACCACCGTCCTGGTCCTGCTGCTCGCGGTGGTGACGAGCGGCTTCCTGGTGCGGCTCTCGCCCGTCCCCCTGCCGCTGCCGATCCTGCAGATCGGCCTGGGCGCGCTGCTGGCCGCCTGGCTCGGCCTCGGCATCACGCTCGATCCCGAGCTGTTCTTCCTGCTCTTCCTGCCGCCGCTGCTCTTCCTCGATGGCTGGCGCATCCCCAAGCGCGGCCTGTTCCGCGACGCCGCCGCCATCGTCGAGCTGGCGCTCGGCCTGGTGCTCTTCACCGTGCTCGGCATCGGCCTGTTCATCCACTGGATGATCCCGGCCATGCCGCTGGCCGTCGCCTTCGCCCTCGCCGCCGTGCTCTCGCCGACCGACCCGATCGCCGTCTCGGCGGTGGCGGCGCGGGTGCCGATCCCGCACCGGCTGATGCACATCCTGGAAGGCGAGTCGCTGCTGAACGACGCCTCCGGCCTGGTCTGCCTGCGCTTCGCCATCGCCGCCGCGATGACCGGCGCCTTCTCGCTCTCCGAGGCGGCGCTGACCTTCGCCCAGCTCGCCCTGGGTGGCATCGCCCTCGGCGTCGCCGTCACCTGGGGCGTGATGCGGGCGCAGCGCGCCCTGGTGCGGCGCATCGGCGAGGACCCCGGCGCGCAGGTGCTGATCAGCCTGCTGATTCCCTTCGGCGCCTATCTGGCGGCCGAGCATGTGCATGTCTCCGGCATCCTGGCCGCCGTCTCGGCCGGCATCACCATGAGCTACACGGAGAATTCCGGGCGCGCCCTGGCGGCGACCCGCATCCGCCGCACGGCGGTCTGGGATACCGTGCAGTTCGCCGCCAATGGCGTGATCTTCGTCCTGCTGGGCGAGCAGCTTCCCGCCATCCTGATGGGCGCGGCCGAGACGGTGCGGCAGACCGGGCACCACGACGCCTGGTGGCTGCCGGTCTATGTCCTGGCCATCGCCGTCGCACTCGGCCTGCTGCGGCTCGGCTGGGTCTGGGCCTCGCTGCAGTTCACCCTCTACCGCGCCCGCCGCGCCGGCCAGGCGCGGCCGCGCGTCGGCTGGCGCGTGCTGGTCGCCACCTCGCTGGCCGGCGTGCGCGGCGCCATCACGCTGGCCGGCGTGCTGACCCTGCCGCTGGCGCTGCCGGACGGCACGCCCTTTCCGGCGCGCGACCTCGCCATCTTCCTCGCCATGGGGGTGATCCTGGTGTCGCTGGTGGGGGCCAGCCTGCTGCTGCCGCCGGTGCTGCAGGGCCTCTCGCTGCCGCCCGAGGACGCGCACGACGCCGAGCTGGACCGCGCCCGGCGGTTCGCCACCGACGCCGCCATGCGCGCCATCGAGCGGGCGCAGCACCGGCTGGCCGAGGGAAGGGCGGAGGCCGATCTCTATGCCGAGGCGGCGGCGCGCAGCATGGAGCCCTATCGCCTCGGCGCGGTCGGGACGCAGGAGGACGAGGCGGCCGCCGCGCGGGGCCGGCGCATCCTGGCGATCGAGCGGGAGCTGCGCCTGGCCGGGCTGCGCGCCGAGCGCGACGAGCTTTACCGCCTGCGCCGCCAGCGCAGTATCAGCGACGAGACGCTGCAGGAGCTGGTGCACGAGATCGACCTCGGCGAGGCGAGCCTGGCGCGGTAGGCCACTCCCGGGAGCAGGGGTGCCTCCCGCGGGGCGCGCCTCCCATCCGCGCCGCCGCCGCCCCACATGCGGAGCCGCAGCATGGAGCACCCCCGCGTGAAGACGATCGGCTTTCTCTCCTTCGGACACTGGACGCCCTCGCCCCAGTCGCAGACCCGTTCGGCGGCCGACGCGCTGCTGCAATCTATCGATCTGGCCGTCGCCGCCGAGGCGCTGGGCGTGGACGGGGCCTATTTCCGCGTCCATCACTTCGCCCGCCAGCTCGCCTCGCCCTTCCCGCTGCTCGCCGCCGTGGGCGCGCGGACGAAGCGCATCGAGATCGGCACGGCGGTCATCGACATGCGCTACGAGAACCCGCTCTACATGGCCGAGGATGCCGGGGCGGCCGACCTGATCGCGGGCGGGCGGCTGCAGCTCGGCCTCAGCCGGGGCTCGCCGGAGCAGGTGATCGATGGCTGGCGCTACTTCGGCTACCGCCCGGCCGAGGGCGAGAGCGAGGCCGACATGGCCCGCCGCCACACCGAGGTGCTGCTCGACGTGCTGCGCGGCGAGGGCTTCGCCCGGCCGAACCCGCAGCCGATGTTCCCCAACCCGCCCGGCCTGCTGCGGCCGGAGCCGCATTCCGAGGGGCTGCGCGAGCGCATCTGGTGGGGGTCCGGTTCGGACGCCACGGCGGTCTGGGCGGCGAAGCTGGGGATGAACCTGCAGAGCTCGACGCTGAAGGACGACGAGACCGGCGAGGCCTTCCACATCCAGCAGGCCCGGCAGATCCGCGCCTATCGTGCCGCCTGGGCCGAGGCCGGCCATGCGCGCACGCCCCGCGTCTCGGTCAGCCGCAGCATCTTCGCCCTGATGGATGACCGGGACCGCGCCTATTTCGGCCGCGGCAAGGAACAGGACCGGATCGGCCTCATCGACGAGAAGACGCGGGCGATCTTCGGCCGCGGCTATGCCGCCGAGCCGGAGGCGCTGGTCGAGGCGCTGCGGCAGGACGAAGCCATCGCCGAGGCCGACACCCTGCTGCTGACGGTGCCCAACCAGCTCGGCGTCGATTACTGCGTGCATGCCATCGAGGCCGTGCTGACGCATGTCGCGCCGGCGCTCGGCTGGCGCTGACACAGGCCTGGAGAGGGCAGGTATTCCGGAACGCGGCGGAGTGGAAAGGAAGGAAGGCGCGTCCGGCCCCAATTCCGCCACAATGAACGTCCAGTAAAAGAGCCTGGTGCGTGTGTCTGGAATTCAGGCCTGTGCCGGGGATTTCATGCCGGAATCGGCACGAATTCCGGCGGGCGGCCCGGTTCCGCGGGTGAATGGCCTCTCCTGTCCTGATCTCCTGGATTTTTTGACCGCACTGAGCAGGAAGGACCCGCCATTCGATGCGAGCCGCGCAGACGCCCCCGGCCCGGAGCCCGTATTTCGCGGATTTCGATCACACGCTGCTGGCCGGCAACAGCACGGAGCTGTTCATCGCCGCCTGCAAGCCCTCCTTTCTGGCGGCGCTGGTGGAACTGCTGGTGCGCCGCTGCATCCCCTGGCGCTGGACCGGATTGCCCCAATGGTTCCGGCTGCGGGACTATGCCTGCTGCCTCTGCCTTATCCTGCTGATGCCGTGGAACCTGCTGATCTGGCGGCGCGTCGCGCCCGGGCTCTTCGCGCGGCTGGAGAGCCGGATGGTGGCGGAGCGGTTGCGGCGGGCCGGGGCCGGACGGGTGGTCATCGTCTCCTTCGGGATGGCCTTCGTCATCCGGGCGATGCTGCGCGGCAGCGCCTGGCAGGATTGCCGGCTGATCGCCACCCCGCTGCTGCCGGCCCTCGGGCGCTTCCGGGCCGGCAAGCTGCATCTGGTCGAGGGGCATTTCAGCGCCGCCGAGATCGCCCATGCCGACTTCATCACCGATTCCCGCGATGATGCCGACCTGCTGCAGGCGGCGGGGCGGGGCGAGCTGATCGCCCCGCAGGGACCGGCCATCTCGGCGCGGGAGCGGCTCTACCTGCCCCTGCGCTATACCGCCGCCGCCAAGTACACACGCTCCTATGTGCTGGATCAGATCCTGCTGGTCGACATCCTGCTGGTGGCGCTCAGCATCAGCGTGACACCGGGCGAGCTGCTGGCCGCGCTGGGCTTCGTGCCCTTCCTGACGATCTCGCTGATGGGCGTCTACGAGATCGGCTACTACGAGAACGACATGGTGGCGGCGCGGCGGGAGGCGGCGCCGACGCTGAAGCCGGCGGCGGCGCGCTACCGCGACTTCCCCATCGAGCCCGATGCCTGGCTCTGGTCCCTGGCGACGGGCGCGCTGGGGCTGGCCGGGGCGCATTGGGCCGGGATGCTGGGCAGCATCGGCCTGGCCGGGGGCGCGCTGGGCTGGGTCGCCATGCTGCTGGTGCTGCGGGCGGTCTTCTACGTCTACAACCGCCGGCCGCCGGGCTCGCGCATCCTGCTCTATCCGGTGCTGAACGCGATCAAGTTTGGGCCGATCTTCTTCCTGATGGAGCCCACGAAGTTCGGCGTGGTCCTGGCCTTCAGCCAGGTGGCGATGATGTGGGTCATCTACATCACCTATCGCTACGGCGGCTCGCACAACGAGATCCGCAAGGACAATCTGCGCTTCATGCTGTTCGGCATCGGCGCCGCGCTGCTGGCCAGCAGCGCGCCCTTCGCCAGCCTGGGCGGGTTGTTCCAGCTCGGCGCCATCCTCGCCTGGCTGACGCTGCGCCTCTGCAAGGCGCCGGCCCTGGCGCTGCTGCGCGGGCGCCGGCGGCAGGCCGCGGGGCCGCTGGCCGCCCAGTCGCGGGCCTGAGCGGGAGGGTCCATCCCCCCTCCCGCCCGGCAGCCGGATGCCGCGCTCAGACGCTGGCCAGCAGGCCGGCGAAGAGCCGCGCGCGGGGCACCAGGCTGTCGATCAGCAGATGCTCCTGCAGGGTGTGGATGCCGCCGCCCCGCACGCCGAGCCCGTCCAGGGTGGGCACGCCCATGGCGCCGGTGAAGTTGCCGTCCGAGCCGCCGCCGGCGCTCTCATGGCCGATCTCGAAGCCGAGCTGCGAGGCCAGGCGTTGCGCCGTGCGGTAGAGGCCCATGGTGCCGCCATCCGGCTCCCAGACCGGGCGGGTGACGCCGCGCCGGACCTCGAGCGTCACGTCGCCGGCACCGGATTGCAGGGCCAGCATCCGCCCCACCGCATGGTCCAGATCCTCCTGCCGCTTGGCCATGGAGAGCGCCTCGGCGTCGCAATGGGTGGCGACGCAATTGACCCATCGCCCGCCCTGCAGGACGCCCACCGAGAAGGTGGCGGCCTCGGTGGTCATCGCCTCGATCGCCAGGATCTGCCGGCACATCTCGCGGATGGCGCTGCGCCCGTCCGAGAGCGCGGCGCCGGCATGGCTCGGCCGGCCCGTGGTGCGCAGGTTGAAGCGGGCGATGGCGTAGCGGCCGGTCACCACGCCGCCATCCGGCCGCGCCGGCTCGGGCACCAGCACCACCTCGTGCCGCGCCGCCTCGGCCTCGATCACGTCGCGGGTCGAGGGGCTGCCCACCTCCTCGTCGCTGGTGAGCAGGAAGCTGACGGGGCGGCGGGTGCAGATGCCGGCCTGCTGCATCGCCGCCATGGCCTGCAGGGCGAGGAAGGTGCCGCCCTTCATGTCGCAGATGCCGGGGCCGTAGGCGCGCTCGCCCTCGACCCGCCAGGGCAGGGCGCCGAGCGTGCCGACCGGGTGCACGGTATCGAGATGCGCCAGCACCAGGATGCCGCCCTCCATCTCGCCATCGGGATGCGGGAAGCGGGCACGGACGCAGTCGCCATAGCCCATGCGGCCGGGAATGCGCTCGATCCGCGCGCCGAGGATGGCGAGGTCCCGCGCCGCCAGCGACATCATGCGGTTGACCGCCTCGGCGTCGAAGGTCGGGCTCTCGCACTCGACCCAGGGGCGCAGCCCGGCGAGCAGCGCCTCGGCCTCGAAGGGCAGGGCCAGGGCGCGCTGGGCCTCCGCCTGATCCTGGGGCAGCCTCTCCGCCTTCTGCATTCGCATCTCTCCCTTCTGGCACGTCCGGCCTGGCATGCCCGGCCCGTCCGGTTCCGGCCCATCCCCCGCGTCTGGGCGCATCCGGCGGCGCAGCCTGCGGCCATGGCGGCGGCAGGACAAGAGGGAGATCTGTCAAGAGGTGACGGGGAGGGGGGGCAGCCTGCTAAACCTCCTCCCCGATGAGCGAATACACTCCCCCGCGGCGCATCGCGCCGCAGACCGGCGACAACCTCTGGACCGGCACGGCCCTCACCCCGGCCGACTGGATGCTGCCGCTCGGCGGCGAGGTGACCGCCGAGATCGCCAGCGCCGGCGAGACCGCGACGCCGCTGCCGCGGCTCGACCCGTTGCTGGGCCAGGTGGCCGAGCGGCTGGCGCATGGCCTCGGCTTCTGCCTGCTGCGCGGCATGAAGCTGCCGGAGGCGCCGGCGGAGCGGCTGTCGCAGATCGGCCGCCGGCTGGGCCGGCCGCTGCCGCAGGGGCCGGCGGAGGCGCCGGACCCCGCGCCCGGCGGCAAGTACCACACGGAGCCCTGCGACGCCCTGCTGCTGCTCTGCCGCGAGGGTGTCGAGGTGGCGCTGTTCTCCGCCGCCGCGCTGCACAACGAAGTGCTGAAGACCGACCGCCCGGCGCTGGAGGTGCTCTACGGCGCCCTGCCGACCGGGCCGGAGACGGGCCTGCCGGTCTTCGCCGTGACCAGCGGCGTCTTCGCCGCGCGCTGCGAGCGGATGAGCAGCGATCCGGCGCTCTGCGGCCCGGCCTGGTCGGCGCTGGAGCGGGCGGCGCAGGCGCCCGGCATGGCGCTGCGCCTGATGCTGCATCCGGGGGATCTGCTCTGCGTGAACCCCTTCCTGGTCTGGGCGACGCGGCGGCCCCAGCTCGAGGCGCTGGCGGTGATGACGGAGAATTCGCGCCTCTCCGAGGGCGCTTTCGCGGCACTGCGCGGGGAGGCGGGGTGATGCGCATCCTGGTGGCCAATGCCAACACGACGGAGGCCATCACCGCGCTCTGCGCCGACGCGGCGCGGGCCGCCGCGGCGCCGGGGACGGAGATCCTGGCCGCCACGCCGCGCTTCGGCGTCGCGGTGATCTCGACCCGGGCCGAGAACGCCATCGCCGGCCATGCCCTGCTGGAGCTGCTGGCCGAGCATGCCGGACAGATCGACGCCGCCATCCTCGCGGTCAGCCACGACACGGCGCTGGAGGCGGCGCGGCAGCTGATGCCCTGCCCGGTGGTGGGCATGACCGAGGCCGCCTGCCTGACCGCCTGCCTGCTCGGCGCCCGCTTCGGCCTGGTGACGCTGGGCGGCACCGAGACCTATCGGGAGCTGATCGGCCGCCACGGCCTCGCCGGCCGCCTCTCCGGGCTGGAGGGGGTGGCGATGACGCCGCAGCAGGCGGTGGCCGAGCCCGCCGCCGCCGAGGAGGCGGTGCTGCGGGGCGCGCTGCGGCTGGTCGAGGGCGGGGCCGACGCGGTGGTGCTGGGCGGCGCGGCGCTCGCCGGCATGGCGGCGCGCCTCGCGCCCCGCGCCCCGGTGCCGCTGCTCGACGGCATGGCCTGCGGCGTGAAGCTGGCCGAGGCGCTGGTGGCCCTCGCGCCCCCGAAGCCGCGCGCCGGCAGCCTGGCGGCGCCGCAGGGCCGCGCCACCGGCGGGCTCAGCCCGGCGCTGACGCGGCTGCTGCTCGGCGGCTGACCGCCCGCCCCTGAAGGAAGAAGGCCTCCGGGGGCAACGCGCTCACGCCTCCAGCGTGCCCCGCCACAGCGCGGGGATGTAGCGGTAGCCTTCGCCCTCCTTCGCGACATAGCCATTGGCGGGGAAGGGGAAGTGATAGCCGATGCAGCGGATGCGGTCGGACGCCACCCGGTCCAGGATGCGGCGCCGCGTCGCCTCGGCCTGTTCCGCATCCATGTCGAAGACCAGGTGCCAGCCGGGGTTGCGCAGGTTCAGCTCGGGCCGGTTGGTGACATCGCCGAGCACCATCGCCTGCGCGCCGCCATCGGTCAGCAGGTAGCTGGTGTGGCCCGGCGTGTGGCCGGGCGTCGGCACGGCCCGGATGCCGGGCGCGACCTCCGCGGCGCCGTCGATCTGGCGGATGCGCTCGCGATAGGGCTCGAACTTGCGCCGCACCAGGGCGAAGGCGTTGCGCATCGCCTCCGGCGCGCGGCCGGCCTGGCCGTCATCCATCCAGAAGTCCCATTCCGCCTTCGGCACCACGATCGTGGCCTGCGGAAAGAGCGGCCGGTTCTCCGCGTCGGTCAGGCCGCTGATATGGTCGCCGTGGAAATGCGTCATCACCACCATCCGCACCTGGGCGGGGTCGTGGCCGGCGGCGCGGAGATTGGCCGGGGCCTGGCCCGCCGTGGCGCCGAGCTGCCCACCCGTGCCGGTGTCGAAGAGCACCACGCCCTCCGGCGTCTCCAGCGCCGTCAGCGTATAGACGATGTCGAGATGCTCGGTGGGCATCAGCTCGGCCTGCAGTGCCGCCGCCACCTGCTCGGGCGAGGCGTTGCGGACGAAGCCCTGGGTCGGGTTGGGGCGGCGGCCGGCCCCGTCATGCAGCAGGGTGACGACGCGGCTGCCGAGGCGGAAGCGGTAGAAGCCGGGCGCCTGGGCCGGAGCGGCGCCGTCCTCGGCCTGCCCCTGGGCCCGCGCCTGTCCCTGCCCCTGGGCCATGGCCGCCGGGCCCACCCCGGCGGCCAGCGCCGCCGCCCCGGCTCCCATCAGAAGATCCTTCCGTCCGATCGGCATGCCACCTCTCCCTGTGCTGGCGCAAAGCAGGTCGGCACCCGGGGGCATGGGATCAAGGGCGGGCCGGGGCGTGAATGAGCGGTGGTACCGTATGAAAACATGATAATCCTTTGGGCATTGAATCCAGGTCCTGCTCTCATTGGTTGCCTGTGCCCCGGGGATCCTCGCTTGCTTCTGTCCGCATCGCCGACCGCGACCCTGCTGCACGACACCGGCCGCGTCGCCGCGCTCTACCAGCCGGGCGGCGAGGGGCTGATCGTCTCCCTCGCGCCGCGCCAGGCCGAGCGCGCCATCTGGGGCCGTGCCTTCCTGGCCCGGCTCGGCGCCTCGCTGCTGGGCCTGGTGGACCACCGGGACAGCTGGTTCCCCGAGGAGGACATGGCGCTGCTGTCGCCGCGGCTGGAGCCCCTGCTGGCGGCGCACCGCCGCGTGGTGCTCTATGGCTTCAGCATGGGCGCCTACGCCGCGCTCAAGCACGCCGCCCGGCTGCGGGCGGATGTGGTGCTGGCCTTCGCGCCGCAGTACTCCATCAGCCCCGCCGATGTCGGCGCCTTCGATCCGCGCCGCAGCCAGGCCTTCTTCCAGGCCGCGCTGCACACCGGCATGCGCCTGCGGCCCGGCGATCTGCGCGGCCAGGCGCTGCTGTTCCACGATCCGCTCTTTCCCGAGGATGCCCGGCACGCCGCGCTGATCCGCGCCGCCGGCCCGGTCGTCACGGTGCCGACGCCCTTCGCCAACCATGATTCCCTGCGCTTCGTGCTGCAGGCCGGCGCCCTGGCGCCGCTGCTGCGGGCCGCGCTGGAGGGGCCGGTGGACATCGCCGCGCTGCGCCACGGGCTGCGCCAGGGCCGCCTGCTCTCGGCCGACTACGTGGAGAACCTCGCCGCCGCGCTGCGTCGCCGGCGGGGGGAGGCGGCCGCCGCGCGGCTGGTGCGCCAGGCGATCGAGGCGGGGAACACCGCGCCCGGCCTGCGGATCGAGCGGGCGCACCGGCTGCTCGACGAGGCGTCGGAGGCGGCGGCGGAGGCCCTGCTGGACGGCCTTGATGAGGGCAGCCTGCCGCCGCCCCAGGCCGCCGCCCTGACCGAGGCGCGCCGCCGGCTGCGTCTGCGGCGCGGCGAGGACCGGGCCGACCCGCCCGACTTCCCCGCCGGCGATCCGCTCTGGGAGGATGCCGCCGGCTTCCTCCTCGAGCGGGTGCTGCCGCGCGACCGGATTCTCGCCCCCGCCCTCTTCGCCGCCCGGCTGCCGGACATCATCCCCTATGCGCGACCGCCGGGCGATGGCGCCGAGGCGTGGGACTGGGTGGTGGTGAGCAAGGAGCGGCTGCCGGCCCTGGGCGGAGCCTTTCTGCGCAACCTCGCCGCCACCGCGACGCCGGTCTTCGCCAACGCGCTTTTCGTGATCTGGGCGCGGCAGCCGAGCTTCGGCCTGGTGGATCGCCGCGACACGCCCGAGGTCGCCGCCCTGTTGCGGGACCTGCGCGACACCGGGGCGGGACCGGCCGCCGATCCCGGCTCGGCGAACCCCTTCTAGAAGGCGGCCAGCCCCTGCCGGGCCCTCGCCGCCGGCTTCCATCCGCCCGCTTGGGCGTGCCTCATCCCGGGCGGCCGCGCGCGAAGGTGACGACGGCCTCCAGCTGGCCGGACCAGAGGAACTGGTCGATCGGCACCGCCCGTTCCAGCCGCCAGCCGGCCGCCGCCAGCAGCCGGGCATCGCGCGTCAGCGCCGCCGGGTTGCAGGAGACATAGACGATGCGGGCCAGGCCGCTACGGGCCAGCGCCGGCATCTGCTCGGCGGCGCCGGCGAAGGGCGGGTCCAGCACCAGGGCGGCGAAGCCCTCCAGCTCCCTGGCCGAGAGCGGCTGCCGCGCCAGGTCGCGCCGGACCGCGGTGACACGGCCACCGCTCCGGCGCGCCGCCGCGTCCAGCGCCGCCACCGCCTCCGGCGCGCCCTCATAGGCGGTGACGCGGGCGCGCGCGGCGAGGGGAAAGCTCAGCGTGCCGAGCCCGGCATGCAGCTCGGCGATGCGCGCGCGGCCGGCGAGCTTCGGCAGCCCCTCCAGCACGGCGGCGACGATGGCCGCTTCCCCCTGCGGCGTCGCCTGCAGGAAGGCGCCCGGCGGCGGCGCCACCGCCACCCCCGCGAAGCCGATGGAGACCGGGCCAAGCTGCGCCATGGTCTCCTGCGCCGATCCCTTCAGCGGCCCGGCGGCGATGCGCGGCACCCCCTGGGCGGCGGCGAAGGCGGCCAGCGTGGCGCGGTCGGCGGTGCCCGGCCGGCCGTCCAGGCGGAGCAGCAGATCGGGGCCGGTGTCGAGCAGGTTCAGCAGGGCCGAGCCCTCGCGGCGGAAGGCGCCGAGGCCGCGCAGCATCGCCCGCAGCGGATCGAACAGCGCCACCAGCGCCGGGTCGAGCACGGCGCAGGTCGAGAGATCCTCGATGGCGGCGGCGCCGCGCCGGTGGAAGCCGAGCGTCACCGCGCCATCCGCTCCGCGGCGCAGGGCCAGGTCGGCGCGCCGCCGCGTCGCCGGCGGCGTGACCGCCGGCTCCGCCACGGCGGGTTCCGCGAAGCCGGCGCGGGACAGGGCCTCCACCAGCCGGGCCCGCTTCCAGGCCGCATAGGGCGCGCCGGCCCAGTGCTGGATCTGGCAGCCGCCACAGGCCTCGCCGCGCGGATCGAAATGCGGGCAGGGGGGCACGACGCGGTCGGGCGAGGCGGCGAGCAGCGTCTCCAGCCGCGCCGCCACCCCCTCGCCGCGGCGGGCGCCAGGCGCGGCGCGGACGCGCTCGCCCGGCAGGGCGCCGGGGATGAAGCAGGGCGTGCCGTCCGGCAGGCGGGCGAGGCCGTCGCCGCCGGCGCCGAGGCCGGTGATGTCGAGATCGGTGCTGGTCATGGGTCCGGGCAGGGACGGGGCAGGGGCCGGGAGGCCGGACCGGAGAGGAGCGGACCCGGCGGAGGGCGGGGGAGGCCGCCACCGCCGGGTCCGGGCGCTCAGGCCCCGAAGGCGTTCAGCCCGGTCTGGGCGCGGCCGAGGATCAGGGCATGCACGTCATGCGTGCCCTCGTAGGTGTTCACCGCCTCGAGGTTCATGACGTGGCGGATCACGTGGTACTCATCGGCGATGCCGTTGCCGCCGTGCATGTCACGGGCGACGCGGGCGATGTCGAGCGCCTTGCCACAGGAATTGCGCTTGCAGAGGGAGATCATCTCCGGCGCCACGCGGTGCTCGTCGAACAGCCGGCCGAGGCGCAGCACGCTCTGCAGGCCGAGGGTGATCTCGGTCTGCATGTCGGCCAGCTTCTTCTGGATGAGCTGGGTGTTGGCCAGCGGGCGGCCGAACATCTTGCGCTCCATGGTGTAGTCGCGCGCGGCGTGCCAGCAGAACTCGGCGGCGCCCAGCGCGCCCCAGGCGATGCCGTAGCGGGCGCGGTTGAGGCAGGAGAACGGGCCCTTCAGCCCCTTCACGTCCAGCTTGTTCTCCTCCGCGCAGAACACCTCCTCCATCATGATCATGCCGGTGGTGGAGGCGCGCAGCGAGAACTTGCCCTCGATCTTGGGCGCGGAGAGGCCCTTGGCACCCTTCTCCAGCACGAAGCCGCGCACGTCGCCGGCCTCGTCCTTGGCCCAGACGACGAAGACGTCGGCGATCGGGGAATTGGTGATCCAGGTCTTGGAGCCGGAGAGCAGGTAGCCGCCATCGACCTTCTTCGCCCGCGTCCGCATCGAGCCGGGGTCGGAGCCGGCATCGGGCTCGGTCAGGCCGAAGCAGCCGACCAGCTCGCCCTTCTGCATCCCCGGCAACACGCGGTCCTTCAGCGCGTCGGTGCCATAGGCCCAGATCGGGAACATGGCGAGCGAGGACTGCACCGAGAAGGCCGAGCGGTAGCCGCTGTCGACGCGCTCCACCTCGCGCGCGATCAGCCCGTAGGAGACGTAGTTGACGCCGGCGCAGCCATGGCTGTCGAGCGTGGCGCCGAGGAAGCCCATCTCGCCGAACTCGTTCATGATCTCGCGGTGGAAGACCTCGTGCCGGTTGGCCTCCAGCACGCGCGGGAAGAGCTTGCCCTGGCAGTAGTCGCGCGCCGCGTCGCGGATCATCCGCTCATCCTCGGTGAGCTGGTCCTCCAGCAGGAGGGCGTCGTCCCACACGAAGGCGGGGCGGGCGGATGGGGTCACGGCGTTCATAGCGTTTCTCTCCAGCGGCTGGGGTCGGCGGGAGGCGGCGCCCGCTCCGGCCAGCGGAAGGGCGCCTCCTCCGAATGGGGTCTGCGGGACCGTTCCGAGATCCGATCACGCGCAATCTGGCGCCCTTCGCGCGCCTCGGCAATCGGGCGGCGGAGCGCGCGGCGGCACGGCCGCCCTCTCCAGGGAACCCCCCGGGGATCTCTCCCCGGGAAGGGTCTCAGGCAGCGGCCTCCTGGCCCCCGCCGGAGTCGGCGCCGGTATCGCGCTGCGGGCGGGGGATGGGGATCAGCATGAAGGCCGGCACCGCATCGCCGAAGCCCTTCACGGCCGGGCCCAGATCGTCCCGGTCGCGGCGCGCATGGTCGCGGCGGCGGTCCTGGCGGCCATCCTCGCGCGGGGCGCGCCATTCCTCGCGGGGCGCCCGCTCGGGCCGTGGCGGCGGCGCGGCCTCCTCGGCCGCCACCGGCGGCGGCGCCTCGCCGCGGCCGGGGCGGCGCTGGCCACGCCGCTGCACCTCGTCGCGGCCCATCTCGCCTCGGCCCGTCTCGCTCCGGCCCGTCTCGCCTCGGCCGGCCTCGCGCCGGGGGCGATCCCCGCCGCGGCCCTCGCCGGCCCGGCTGTCACCGCCGCGGCCCTTGCCGGTGCTGCGGCCCCGGCCCCGGCCACCGCGCGGCGCGCTCGCCGCCTCGGCCAGCTCCTCGGCGGAGACGGTGTCCAGCCCCTCGATCTCGATGCGCGGGATCGGCTTACCGGTCAGCGCCTCGATGGCGGCGACGAGCTTCACGTCATCCGCCGTGGCGAGGGTGAAGGCATGGCCCTCCCGCCCCGCCCGGCCGGTGCGGCCGATGCGGTGGACATAGTCCTCGTCGCGGAACGGCACGTCGAAGTTGAAGACATGGCTGAGGCCGCCGATGTCGATGCCGCGCGCCGCGACGTCGGAGCAGACCAGCAGGCGCAGCTCGCCGGCCTTGAACTTCTCCAGCGTGGCGAAGCGCACCGACTGCGGCAGGTCGCCATGCAGCGCGCCGACGGCGAAGCCATGCTTCGACAGGCTCTTGTAGAGCACGTCCACATCGCGCTTGCGATTGCAGAAGATCAGGGCGTTCTGCACGTCCTGCGAGCGGATCAGCCGCCGCAGCGCCTCGCGCTTGTCGTGCGGCTGCACGAAGGCGAGGCCGGCGGTGATGGTCGTCGCCACCGAGGCGGGGGCCGACACGGTGATGGTCTTCGGGTTCTGCAGGAAGGCGTCGGCCAGCTTGCGGATCTCGGGCGCCATGGTGGCCGAGAAGAACAGCGTCTGGCGCAGCGGCGGCAGCAGCGAGACGATGCGCTCGACATCGGGGATGAACCCCATGTCCAGCATGCGGTCGGCCTCGTCGATCACCAGCACCTTGCAATCGGCCAGCATGACGCGGCCGCGCTCGAACAGGTCGAGCAGCCGGCCCGGCGTCGCGATCAGCACGTCCACGCCCTTGTCGAGCACGTCGCGCTGGTCGGACATGCTCTCGCCGCCGATCAGCAGGGCATGGGTCAGCTTCATGTGCTGCCCGTACTTGACGAAGTTCTCGGCCACCTGGAGCGCCAGCTCGCGCGTCGGCTCCAGGATCAGGCTGCGCGGCATGCGGGCCTTGGCGCGGGAGCCGGCCAGGATGTCCATCATCGGCAGCACGAAGCTGGCGGTCTTGCCGGTGCCGGTCTGGGCGCAGCCGAGCACGTCACGGCCCATCAGCACGACCGGGATGGCCTGCTCCTGGATCGGGGTCGGGTGCACATAGCCCGCCTCGGCCACGCCGCGCAGCAGCGCCTCGGACAGGCCGAGATCGGCGAAGACGGCGCGCGGGCCGGCCTCCGGCGTCTCCCCTGGCTCCTCTCCCGGTCCATCCTCCGGGTCGGGCGGCTCGGCGGCGGCCACGGCCACGGACCCGTCCGGGTGCGGCGCGGCGGCATCCGCCGGCGCCGGGGCAACCGGGGCCGGGGTGGTCAGGGCGTCGGAATACTCATCTTCGGCCACGCGGTGCGCGGCCGCATCGGGCTGATCGCTCAAGGGCAGTCGGTTCCTTCGCCGGACATGCGGCGGGATGCGTGCCGGCGACCGCGCGGAGCCCGCGCAGCCCTCTCTCCGGCAATGGTCACGGGGATATGCGCCGACCGGCCCGGCTTGGCAAGGTTCTCGACGGCTTGCGGCCGCGCGGAGGGCGGGGTAGCGGAGGAGGGTGATGCCCGCGCGACACGATCTCCTCCTGCTGCCCGGCCTGCTCTGCGACGGGCGCCTCTGGCGCGACCAGGTCGCCGGCCTGGCCGGCCTCGCCGCCTGCCAGGTGGCGGACCTGACGCGCGACGACACGCTGCACGGCATGGCGGCACGGGCGCTGGCCGCCGCGCCGCCCCGCTTCGCCCTGGCCGGCCTGTCGATGGGCGGCTATGTCGCCTTCGAGATCCTGCGCCAGGCGCCGGAGCGGGTGACGCGGCTGGCGCTGTTCGACACCTCGGCCCGCCCGGACACCGAGGAGGCCTCGCGCCGCCGGCGTGGCCTGATGGCGCTGACCCGCACCGGCCAGTTCAGGGGCGTGACGCCACGCCTGCTGCCCAGCCTGCTGCATCCCGACCACGTCGCCGGACCGCTCGGCGCGGAGGTGCGGGCGATGGCCGACCGCGTCGGGCGCGACGCCTTCCTGCGCCAGCAGCTCGCCATCCTGCACCGGCCGGATTCGCGGCCCATGCTGCCCGGCATCGGCGTGCCGACGCTGGTGGCGGTGGGCGAACAGGACGTGCTGACGCCGCCCGAGCTGGCCGAGGAGATGGCCGCGGGCATTCTGGGCGCCCGGCTGGCCCGCCTGCCGGGGGCCGGCCACCTGCCCACCATGGAGCGGCCGGCCGAGAGCACCGCCCTGCTGCGCGACTGGCTGCTGGGCTGAGGCGGCCGGGCTGAAGCAGCTGGGCTGAGGCGGCGGGCCCCCGCCGATTCATGGTCTTGAAAGGCGGCCGGCCTAGCCTGCCGGCATGGTCCCGACCCCCACACGACGGCATTTGCTGAGTGGACTGACGCTGGCCGCGCTGCCGGAGCCGGCCCGGGCCACGCCGGGGATGCCCCGCGCCGGCACGGCGGCGCCGCCGGAAGGGCTCGCCGCCTGGGGGCAGTTCCGCCAGGCGCTGCTGCGGCCCGAGGGCCGGGTGGTGGACACCGGCAACCAGGGCATCTCGCATTCCGAGGGGCAGGGCTGGGCGATGTTCTGCGCCGAGCGCTGCGACGACCGCGCCAGCTTCGACCGGCTGTGGGACTGGACGCGCCGCACCCTGGCACGGCCGAACGACCGGCTGCTGGCCTGGCGCTTCCAGCCGGGCGCGCCGCAGCCGGTGGCCGACCGCAACAACGCCACGGACGGCGACATCTTCGCCGCCGCCGCCCTGCTGCTGGCCGCGCAGCGCTGGGCCGAGCCACGCTATGCCGAGGCCGGTGGCGCCATGGCGCAGGACGTGCTGCGGCTGCTGGTGCGGCAGGTCGCCGGTCGGGTGCTGCTGCTGCCCGGCCTGCACGGCTTCGAGGAAGCCGAGAGCATCATCGTCAACCCCTCCTACTACGCCTTCCCGCTGCTCGGCGTGCTGGCCCGCGCGGTGCCGGACCCGCTCTGGCTGCGGCTGGCGGCGGACGGGCTGGAACTGTTGCGGCAGGCGCGATTCGGCCGCTGGAACCTGGCGCCCGACTGGCTGCAGATCGACCGGCGCAGCGGCGCGCTCTGCCTGCCCGGACGCTGGCCGCCCCGCTTCTCCTACGATGCCCTGCGGGTTCCCTTCTATCTCTGCTGGGCGGGGCTGGCGGAGGAGCCGGTCTGCCGCGCGGCGGCCCGCTTCTGGACCGATCCCGCCCACCGGCATGTCCCGGTCTGGGCCGACCTGACCAGCGATGCCGTCTCGCCCTATCCGGCGCCGCCCGGCCTGCAGGCGGTGACGCGCTTCGTGGCGGTCCGCACCGGGCAGGGCTCCGGCGGCGGCCCCCCGCTCAAGGCGGAAAGGCCCTACCAGTACTACCCGGAAATCCTGCGGGTGATGGTCCTGCTGGCCGCTGCGGATTCACCGTCTGGTTGAATGATGCTGGAAATTCGCACGAAAACTCTAGCCCTCCTAGGGTTCATCACAATACATTCCCGCAACGGCTGTGTTAGAGGGGCTTATGAGCGCGAAACAGGACGCGGATGTGGATCGAATCGCGTCGATGTTGCATATGCCGTTCTGGCGCTACCGTTCCTATGGCAATCTGCCGGTGCGGCGGTCTCTCTCGCCCGCGCCCCTTCCGGATGCGCAGGTGCCGCCCGCCGGGACACCGGCTCCGGAGCCCCCGGCCCCGGCGGCTTCCCTTCCTCTCGCCGCCGCCACCGCCGAGACGCCTCCGCTGATGGCGCAACTGGCGCCTGTCCCCGCGAGACCGCCCGCCGGCGGTCCGCCGCCGTATCTGCAGGCGGTGCCGCCTGCCGTTCCGCTTCCTCCGCCCGCCTCCCAGGCCGTGTCCCCGCCCGCGGCCCTGCCGCTGCTGATCCGCCAGGGTCTGGCGGCACTGAGCGCCCCGCCGACGGCCCCGACCGAGCACCGCCGCGCCCCCGCCGGCGGCCCGGCCCTGCTGGCGCAGCTCCATGCCTCCCCGCCGCCGGCGCAGGGCGGCCTGCTGGCGGCGCTCGGCACGGGTCATGCCATCCCGGCGCCGCCCGAGACGGCGGTGCCGGCACCGCCCCGCGCCATGCCCAACGGTACACTCGAACTGCTCCGCGGGCTGCGCCAGCCCGGCCAGGCCTGAGGACAGAACATGCCTCTGATCATCTTCGCATCCCCCAAGGGCGGCGTCGGCAAGACCACGCTGGCGGCGAACCTGGCCGACATGCTGGCGCAGTCGGGCCGTCCCGTGCTGCTGCTCGACCTCGATCCGCAGAATGCCGCGCGGCTGCATTTCGGCCTGCCCCTGGCGGAGCCGGGCGGCTTCATGGCGGCGCTGGCGCGGCGCCCCGACTGGCGGCAGATGATCTGGCGCATGCCGAACGGCCTGATGCTGCTGCCGCATGGGGCGATGCCGCTGCGCGCCTCGCTCGAGCAGGCCCTGATGCTCGAGCAGGATCCCGGCCTGCTGCACCAGCCGCTGCGCGAGATGCTGGCGGATCCCAACCTGACGGTGATCGCCGACCTGCCGCCGGGGCCGAGCCAGGTGCTGGCCCTGACCGCGCCGCTGGCCGCCGTCATCGTGACCGTGCTGCGCAGCGAGGCGATCAGCGCCGCCATGCTGGGCGAGGTGGAGAGCGGGCGCTTCCTGGGGCATGGCACCGTCACCGCGCTCTTCGCCAACCGCCTGCACTTCGTCCTGAACGGCGTCGCCATGCAGTCCCGCCTGTCACGCACCGCCGCCGAGGCCGTGGCGCAGCATCTGGGGCCGCGCCTGCTGGGCGCGGTGAGTCAGGATGAGAGCCTGGCCGAGGCGCTGGCGCAGATGCGCCCGCTGCGCGAGGTGGCCCCGGCCTCCGCTGCCGCGCGGGACCTGCAGCATATCGCGCAGGCGCTGGCGGTGCTGTCGCAGGGGCCGGTGGCCGAGCCGGCGGTCCATCCCGCCGCCGCCTTCCCGCAGCCCCCCTTCGCGCAGCCCCCCTTCACGCCACCCTCCTTCGCCCAGCCCCAGCCGGCGCCGCCACCCTATGGCGGTCCGCCCTATCCCGCGCCGCCGCCCCATGAGGCACCGCCGGGACATGCCCTTCCGGCCCAGCCCTATGGTCCGCAGCCGCCCGCGCCGCACCAGGCGGCCCCGCAGGCGCCGGCCTGGGCCGGGTGGCGGGCATGAAATACTTCTTCCGGAGCACGCTGGCGCGCTCGCCCGCGCTCGGCATCCTGCTGGCCTCCCTCGGCGGCCTCCTGGGGCTGATCTTCATCGTCGCGCCGCTCGAGCCCGAGCAGCAGGCCTGGCTGGCCCTGGCCGGCTTCCTGGCCTTCCTCATCATCGGCCGGGCGCGCGGCCGGGGGGCGCTCTTCGTCCTGGTCGCGCTCTCGTGCCTGGTCTCGATGCGCTACGTCTACTGGCGCCTGACCGAGACGCTCGACTATTCCGGCTATATCGGCACCTTCCTCGGCACCGGCCTGCTGCTGGCCGAGATGTATGCCGTGATCGCCCTGCTGCTGTCCTACTTCCAGCAGCTCTGGCCGCTGGAGCGCAAGCCGGTGCCGCTGCCGGCCAACCCGGAGCAATGGCCCACCATCGACGTCTTCATCCCGAGCTACAACGAGCCGCTCGAGGTGGTGAAGCCCGCGGTCTTCGGCGCGCTGTCGATGGACTGGCCGCCGGAGAAGATGAACGTCTACATCCTCGATGACGGGCGGCGGGAGGATTTCCGCAAGTTCGCCGAGGAGATCGGCTGCGGCTACATGATCCGCCCCGACAACAAGGGCGCCAAGGCCGGCAACATCAACCACGCCCTGACCAAGACCTCGGGCGAGTACATCGTCATCTTCGACTGCGACCACGTCGCGACGCGGTCCTTCCTGCAGCTCTCGATCGGCTGGATGATGCGCGACCGCGGCATCGGCATGCTGCAGACGCCGCACCACTTCTACTCCTCGGACCCGTTCGAGCGGAACCTCGCCTCCGGCAAGCGCATCCCCAACGAGGGGCTGCTCTTCTACGGGCTGGTGCAGCAGGGCAACGATCTCTGGAACGCCACCTTCTTCTGCGGCTCCTGCGCCGTGCTGCGCCGCACCGCGCTGCTGCAGGTGGGCGGCGTGCCGACCGAGACGGTGACGGAGGACTGCCACTGCTCGCTGAAGATGCAGCGGCTGGGCTGGCGCACCGCCTATCTGCGCCTTCCCATGGCGGCCGGCCTGGCGACCGACCGCCTGCTCTCGCACATCGGCCAGCGCATGCGCTGGGCGCGCGGCATGGTGCAGATCTTCCGCGTCGACAACCCGCTGCTAGGCCCCGGGCTGAAGCTCTACCAGCGGCTCTGCTACCTGAACGCCCAGTGGCACTTCCTCTTCCCGCTGCCGCGCTTCGTCTTCCTCACCGCGCCGCTGGCCTTCCTGCTCTTCGGGCAGAGCATCATCGCCGCGTCGCCGCTCGCCATCTTGGCCTATGCGGGGCCGCATATCGTGCATTCGGTCGGCACCAACAGCCGCCTGCAGGGCAAGGTGCGGCACAGCTTCTGGTCGGAGATCTATGAGACGGTGCTGGCGCTCTACCTGCTGCCCGTCGTGCTGACCACGCTGTTCGACCCGAAGAAGGGCAAGTTCAACGTCACCGACAAGGGCGGCACGCTGCAGGAAGGCTATTTCGACTTCCGCGCCGTCTCGGCCAACTTCATCCTCGCCCTGGTGCTGATGCTCGGGCTGCTGTCCGGCGCCTATGGCATGCTCACCAATCCATGGGGCAGCCTGGAGTTCCAGGCCAACGCGCTGAACTCGATCTGGGTGGTGCTGTCGCTGGTCACGGTGGCCGCCGGCATCGCCGTCGGGCGCGAGCGGCGGCAGGTGCGCGAGCGCGCCCGCGTGCATGCGGTGGTGCCGGTGGTGGTGGTGCTGCCGGATGGCCGCCGCGTCGCCGGCCGCAGCGAGAACCTCTCGCTCGGCGGCGCCGCGCTGGCGGTGCCTCTGCCGGAGGATGGCGTGCCCGCCGGGCCGCTGGACATCGAGTTCGAACTGGGCGCCGACCGCGTCGCCATTCCGGCCGCGACGCTGCGCTGGGATGCCGGCCGGCTGCAGCTGCGCTTCACCCCGAGGGATCTGATGGACGAGGGCAATATCGTCCGCACGGTGCTTGGCCGCGCGGATGCCTGGCTGGACTGGGACCATGTGCGCCGGGACCGGCCGATGCGCGCGATGTTCGAGGTGGCGGTGAGCATCACCGGCCTGTTCCGCGGCGACAGCCAGATCTCGCTTCGCGGGCGGCGTGAGCGCCGCGCCCGGGCCCGCGCCGCCTCCGCCATCGCCAAGGCCGCGCCCGTGGCCGCCGCGCGCCCGGCGGAGCGGCTGGTGCCGCCGCCCACCGGCAAGGCGCGCCGCATCGCCGCGGTGGCCTGGCTGCTGGGCCTGGGCCTCGGCCTTGGCCTGGCGCCGCTCCCCGCCGCCGCGCAACGCCGGGCGCCACCCGCGCCCCCGGCCGCGGCCGCTCCCGAGCCCGCCCCCCAATCCCTGCTCCAATCCCCGGCCGCGCTCCAGTCGGCCCCCGAGACGGTCGCCGAGCCCGCCCTGGCGCCCGCCAGCCCGCCGGCCCTGGCCGCGACGGGCAGCGAGGCCCGGGTCGAGACGCGGACGCTGCGCCAGCTCGGCCTGACCGGGCCGATGCAGCTGCGCGGCACCAACGACCTGCAGGGCGTGCTCTTCGGCCTGCGCGCCAACGAGGTGGTGACCGGCGCCAAGCTGGTGCTGCAGGGCGCCAGCAGCCCGGCGCTGATCCCCGAGCTCAGTCAGATCGCCATCACGCTGAACGAGCAGTTCGTCGCCGCCGTCACCCCGGATCGGGCGCGGCCGAGCTTCGGCCCGCTCGAATTTCCCATCAATCCGGTGTTCTTCACCGATGCCAACCGGCTGAACTTCCGCTTCACCGGCCGTTACGCGGTGGAGTGCAACGACCCGCTCTCGGGTCTGCTCTGGGCAAATATCTCCGACCTTTCGGCGCTGCACCTGACGATCGAGCAACTGCCGCTGCGGCGGGATCTCGCCCGCCTGCCGGAACCCTTCTTCGACGCGCGGCTGCGCAACCAGGCGCTGAACCTGCCTGTGGTACTGCCGGAGGGCGCCGGCAACGAGCTGCTGCGCGCCGCCGCCATCGCCAGCTCCTGGTTCGCCGTGCAGGCCGATTACCGGGGCGCGAACTTCCCGGTCAGCAGCGCCGTGCCGCCGCGCGGGAACGCCATGGTACTGGTGGCGGGGCCGGAGGGCATTCCCGGCCTCGCCCTGCCCCGGCTGGACGGGCCGACGCTCGCCATCGTGCCGAACCCGGCCGATCCGGATGCCGTGCTGCTGGTGGTCGGCGGCCGTACCCCGGCCGAGGCGGTGGCCGCCGCCCAGGGCCTGACCGTCGGGCAGGAGGGGCTGGCCGGCGAGATCGCCCGCGTCGAGCCGCCGCAGCTCGCCCCGCGCAAGCCCTATGACGCGCCGCGCTGGATCCGCGACGACCGTCCGATGCGCTTCGGCGAACTGGTCGATCCCTCCGAGCTGCAGAGCTACGGCTTCTCCGGCGGCACCATCGCCGTGCCCTTCCGCACCGCGCCCGACATCTACACCTGGCGCGACCGGCCGTTGCCGGTGCAGCTGCGCTTCCGCGCGCCGCCGGGCCCGATCACCGACGTCTCGGTCTCTCGCCTCGACACCGCGCTGAACGGCAATTACCTGCGCTCGATCCCGCTGCGCGAGGCGGAGCCGACCTGGCCCTGGAGCTGGCTCGCGCGCCAGACCGGCCTCGGCCAGCCGGCCGAGGTGGGGGAGGGGCAGGTCGGCCTGCCGCCCTACCTGATCTTCGGCCAGAACGAGCTGCAGATGCGCTTCGACATGCGCCCGCTCAACCGGGGCGACTGCGTCGCCATCCCGAGCGACGTGCGTGCCGGCATCGATCCGGACAGCACCATCGACCTGGGCCGCGCGCACCGCTTCGCGGCCATGCCGAACCTTGCCTTCTTCGCCGGTTCGGGCTTTCCCTTCAGCACCATGGCGGACTTCTCCTCGACCGCCGCGGTGCTGCCCGACCGGCCGAACACGCTGGAGATCTCCTCCTTCCTGACGCTGCTCGGCAAGATGGCCGCCAATGTGGGCCATGCCGCGACCCGGATCGAGGTGGTGCGGCCGGGCGCGCTGAGCCAGGTGAGCGGGCGTGACCTGCTGGTGATCGGCGCCCTGGGGCGGCAGCCGGCCCTGTCCTCGCTGCTCGGCGGGCGGAGCCCGCTGCAGGTGGAGGGCAACCGCATCGCCGTCTCGCTGCCGACGGCGCTGGAGAACTTCCGCAACCTCTTCCTGGGCGACAGCCGCCCGGCCGAGCGGGAACGGCTGGAGGCCAGCCTGGCCTCGCCGGGCGAGGGCACCGGCATGCTGATCGGCTTCGAGAGCCCGCTCAGCGCCGGACGCTCCGTGGTGGCGCTGAGCGGCACCAATCCGCAAGGCATGGAGGCCATGCTGGCGGCGCTGCGCGATCCGCAGCAGCTCTCCGCGATCCAGGGCGACCTGGCGCTGGCGAGCGGCGGCCGCGTCACCTCCTACAAGATCGGCGCCACCTACACCCTCGGCCACCTGCCGCCCTATCTCTGGCCGCAGTACTGGCTGGGCAGCCGGCCGGACATGCTGCTGCTGCTGGCCCTGGTGGCGGCCGTGCTGGTCGCCATGCCCACCTACTGGCTGCTGCGCCGCCGCGCCGCGCTTCGCCTCAGGACCCGGACCCAATGAGCCGCCTCCGCGCCCGCCTGCTGGCGACTGCCCTGTCGGCCACGCTGCTGCCCCTGCTGCCGCCCGGGCCCGCCGCGGCGCAGGAGGGCGGCAATGCCCTCGCCGTCCTACTGGAGCAGGCGCGCTACTGGCGCAGCCAGAACCAGTCGGACCGGGCGCTGCAGGCGCTGGAGCGGCTGCTGCAGGCCGACCCGGACAATATCGACGCGCTGACCCTGGCCGCCGAGGCCGCCGCCGGGGCGGGAGACAGCGCCGGGGCGAACCGCTACCTCGCCCGGCTGCGGCAGCTGGCGCCCTCCGATCCGCGCCTGTCCGCCGCCTCGCGCCAGGTGCGCGGCGCCATGGCCGACCCGGCCGCCGTGGCCGAGGCGCGGCGCCTGGCCCAGTCGGGCCAGGCCGCGCAGGCCCTGGCGCGCTACCGTCAGATCTTCGGCGGCACCGTGCCGCCGGATTCCTACGCGATCGAGTACTATCAGACGCTGGCCGGCACGCCGGATGGCTATGCCGAGGCGCGCCAGGCCATGGAGCGGCTGACGCAGGAGCGGCCCAACGACACGCGCCTGGCCCTCGCCTATGCGCAGATCCTGACCTATCGCGAGGCCTCCCGCGCCGAGGGAGAGCGCCGCCTGCGCAACCTCGCGCAGCGGCCGGAGAGCGCCACCGCCGCCAATGCGGCGCTGCGCGACGCCCTGCTCTGGGAGGGGCCTAACCCGGAGGCGGTGCCGGCGCTGGAGGAGTATCTCCGGCGCAACCCCAACGATGCCGCCGTGCGGCAGCGGCTGGAGGAGGCACGCAACCCGCCCCCCGGCTCGGTGGACGAGGTGGGGGCGGCGCGGGTGCGCGGCTTCGCGGCGCTGAATGCCGGCCGGCTGGCCGAGGCGGCGCAGGCGTTCGAGGCGGTGCTGGCGGAGCGTCCCGGCGATGCCGATGCCACCGGCGGGCTGGGCCTGGTCCGGCAGCGCCAGGGCCGGACGGCGGATGCGCGGCGCCTGCTGGCCGAGGCCATCGCCGCCGATCCCGCGGAGGGCCGGCGGAAATGGGGCCGTGCCCTGGATGGCGCCAGCGCCGGGGTCGAGATGGCCCAGGCGCGGGCGTTGATCCAGCGGGGCCAGGTCGAGGAGGCCGAGGCGCTGCTGCAGCGCATGGCCCGCCGCGAGGGGGGCGACCGGCCGGATGCCGAGGTGCTGCTGGGCGATCTGGCGCTACGTCGCGACGATCCGGCGGGCGCCGAGCAGCGCTACCGCGCCGCGCTGTCGCGCCGCCCCGAGCTGGCGCCGGCCCTGGCCGGTCTCTACGAGGCGCTGCAACGTCAGGGCCGCTTCGCCGAGGCGGAGCAGCTGGCGCAGCAGCGCGGCGGCCGCTTCGCCGCCAGTCTCGCCACCCAGCGGGCCGAGGGGCTGCGCGCCGAGGCAAGCCGCGCCGGCGATCCGGCCTCCGCCGTCGCCCTGCTGCACGCGGCCGCGCAGGCCGATCCCGACAATCCCTGGATTCGCCTGGATCTGGCCAGGCTGCTGGCGCGGCAGGGCTCCGCCTATGAGGGCCGCGCCCTGGTTGACCAGCTGGCCGCCACCGGCAAGCCGGAGGCGGTGCACGCCGCGGCCCTGTTCGCCAGCGAGGAGGGGCGTTCGCAGGACGCCGCCGGCTGGATCGAGCGCATCCCCGCGCGGCTGCGCAGCGCCGACCAGAACCGGCTGTTGCAGCGCGTCCGCCTGCAGGAGCAGGTCGCGGCCGCCGCCGAGCCGGCGCGCTACGGCCGGCCGGACGAGGCGCGGCGCCGCCTGATGAGCCTCGCCGCGCGCCCCGACCCCTCGGGCGAGACGGCCGGGCTGGTGGTCGAGGCGCTGGCCGGGCTGGGCGATCGGGCCGCCGCGGCCGAGGCGGCGCGGGTGGCGCGCGCCGTCAATCGCGGCGCCCCGCCGGCCGGGCGGCTGGCGCTGGGCGAGGCCCTGCTCACCGCCGGGCTGGAGCAGGAGGCCGGGCTGGTCGTCGCCGACCTGGCGCAGGACAGCCGCCTGACCGCCGACGAGCGGCGCCGGGTCGCCGGCCTGCGGGGCGGCCTCGCCGTGCGCGCCAGCGACCGTCTGAACGAGGCCGGCGATCAGGCCGCCGCCTATGACCAGCTGGTTCCGGCGCTGCGCGAGAACCCGCAGGATCCCGGCGCCAACCTGGCCCTGGCCCGGCTCTACCAGGGCGCGCGCGAGCCGCGCGAGGCGCTGCGCATCGCCGAGGCGGTGCTCCGCCGCGACCCGGGCAACGCCGAGGCCAGGGCCGGGGCGCTGGATGCCGCCATCGCGCTGGGCGACCGCCGCCGCGCCGAGACCCTGCTGGCCGAGGCCCGTTCCCTCGCCCCGAACGATCCGCGCACCGCGATGATGGAGGCCCGGCTGGCCCGCGCCTCGGGCGATGCCCGCCGCGCCCGCCGGGCGCTCGAGCTGGCCGCCGAGCAGCGCCGGGCGCAGCTGGGCGGCGGCATGGCCGGGGCGGTCGCGCCGGCCGCCGCGGCGCCCGCCATGCCCTCCGGCGCGGAGAACCCGTTCCGCCGCGTGGCCCTGGCCGGGGCCGGCCTTTCCGTGGCCGGCGGCGGCTACACCATGCCGGCCACCGATCCGCTGCTGGAGCAGATCGACCGTGAGCTGGCGGTGGCCAGGGAGGAGGCGGGCACCCGCATCACCGCCGGGCCGGTGATCCGCAGCCGCACCGGCTCGGCCGGCCTCGACCGGCTGACCGAGTTCAGCGGCGAGGCCGAGGTCTCGACCGCGGTGGGCGGCATCGGCGGGCGCATCGCGCTGCGGGCTCGGCCGACCACCATCGACGCGGGCGACCTCGCGCTCGACACCGGCAGCCTGAAGCGCTTCGGCAGCAACGCGCTGACCGAGGCCGCCGCGGGCGAGGTCCTGCTCAACGCCGGGCTGCCGCGGGATTCGACCAATGCCCTGCCGGCCAGCCAGGCCCGGCAGTTCCTGCCGCGCGACACCTCGGCCTCGGGCGTGTCGGTCGGCCTCGCCTATACACGGGACAATCTCTCGGCCGATGTCGGCAGCACGCCGCTCGGTTTCCGCAAACAGAATGTCGTGGGTGGCGTGGAGTTCGCCCCGGCGCTGGGCGGCGGGGCGCGGCTGCGCGTCACCGGCGAGCGCCGGGCGATGACCGATTCGATGCTGTCCTGGGCCGGGATGCGCGACGCGACCACGGGCCGCGTCTGGGGTGGCGTGGTGCGCAACACCGCGCGCGGGCAGGTGGAGTTCGGCTCCGGCGACACGAACTTCTATGTCGGCGGCGGCTATTCGACGATCGAGGGCGATGGCGTGGCGGACAACAGCCGGGTCGAGGCGGGCGCCGGCCTCAGCCACGCCCTGTTCCGCCGCCCGGACGAGGAGCTGGTGACCGGGCTCGACCTGCTCTACCAGTCCTACGACAAGAACCTGCGCTTCTTCAGCATCGGCCATGGCGGCTACTACAGCCCGCAATCCTACATGGCGGCGACCATCCCCCTGGATTACCGCGCCCGTTCCGGCGCGCTCTCCTATCGCCTGGGCGGCACGGTCGGCTTCGCCTCCTGGCGGGAGGATCGCGCGCCGATCTTCCCGACCGAGGCGGGGGCGCAGGCCTATATGGAGGCGCGCGCCCGGGCGGACAGCCAGGTCAGCGCCTACTACCCCGGCCAGTCCCAGACCGGCTTCACGGGCGGGCTGCGGGCCGATGCCGAGTACCAGGTGACGCCGGTGCTGCGCCTCGGCGCGGCGCTGCGCTACGACCGCTCGGCCGACTGGAGCGAGGCGCGCGGGCTGATCTACGCGCGTTACCGTCTGGAGAACTGAGGCGCGGCGCGGCCCGGCGCCTTGCGGCGCCGCGGCCGCCCCGGCATGGTTCCCCTCCAAGAACAGTCTCGGAGGGTCCCGGATGCGCCTCGCGGTGCTCAAGGAACGGCGTGGCGGCGAAAGCCGTGTCGCCGCCACGCCGGAAACGGTGAAGAAGTTCAAGGCGCTCGGGTTGGAGGTCGTGGTGGAGAGCGGCGCCGGCCTGGCCGCCGGCCTGACCGACGGCGCCTATCGCGAGGCGGGTGCCGAGGTCGCGCCCGATGCCGCCGCGGCGCTGTCCGGCGCCGGAATCGTGCTCAAGGTGCGGGCGCCGCTCGGCACCGGCGAGGGGGAGGTGGACGAGCTCTCCCTGATCCCGCGCGGCGCGCTGCTGATCGGCGTGCTGGAGGCGCTGGGCGATCCGCAGCGGGCGCGGACCTATGCCGAACTCGGGCTGGATGCCTGCTCGATGGAGCTGCTGCCGCGCATCACGCGCGCGCAGAGCATGGACGTGCTCTCCTCCCAGGCCAATCTCGCCGGGTACCGCGCCGTGATCGAGGCCGCGGTCGCCTTCGACAAGGGTTTCCCCATGCTGATGACGGCGGCGGGCACCATCCCGGCGGCCAATGTCTTCATCATGGGCGCGGGCGTCGCCGGGCTGCAGGCCATCGCGACGGCGCGGCGGCTGGGCGGTCGCGTCTCGGCCACCGATGTCCGCCCGGCGGCGAAGGAGGAGATCCGTTCGCTCGGCGCCAGCTTCGTGGGCTATGAGGACGAGGAGAGCCAGGCCGCGCAGACGGCGGGCGGCTATGCCAAGCAGCTCTCCGCCGAGTTCTACCGCAAGCAGGCCGAGGTGGTGGCCGGGCATATCGCCAAGCAGGACGTGGTGGTGACCACGGCGCTGGTGCAGGGCCGCCGCGCGCCGACGCTGGTCACCGCCGAGATGGTGGCGAGCATGAAGCCCGGCAGCGTCATCGCCGACATCGCCGCCGATGCGGGTGGCAACTGCGCCCTGACCCGGCCGGGCGAGAGCATCGTGACGGAGAACGGGGTGCGGATCCTGGGCCACCGCAACTGGCCGGGCCGCATCGCCGGCGCCGCCAGCGCGCTCTATGCCCGCAACCTGCTGACCTTCCTGACCACCTTCTGGGACAAGGAGGCGGCGGCGCCGAAGCTGCCGCAGGAGGACGAGATCGTCCGCGGCGTGACGCTGACGCGCGGCGGGGCGGTGGTGCATCCGCAGCTCGCCCCGGCCCAGGCTGCCTGAGGAAACGGACCCGACCGATGAACCCCACCGAACTCGCCATCCAGGCGCAGGCCACCGCCGAGCGTGCCCTGGCGCTGGCCGCGCAGGCCCGCGCCGCCGCCGAGGCCGGGCTGGTCCAGGCCGCGCCGGTCGCCGCCGCCGCCGAGCCCTTCCTGATGCTGCTGACGATCTTCCTGCTGGCCTGCTTCGTCGGCTACTACGTCGTCTGGAACGTGACGCCGGCGCTGCATTCGCCGCTGATGGGCGTCACCAACGCCATCTCCTCGGTCATCATCGTCGGCGCCATCCTGGCCACCGGCCTGGGTGACAGCTGGATCGCCAAGGTCTTCGGCTTCCTGGCGGCGACGCTGGCGGCGGTGAACATCTTCGGCGGCTTCCTGGTGACACGGCGCATGCTCGCCATGTTCGCCGGCAAGAAGAAGGGCTGAGCCGATGGCGCAGACCCTCTCGACCCTGGCCTACCTGGTCGCCTCCGTCCTGTTCATCCTGGCGCTGCGCGGCCTGTCGCATCCGACGACGAGCCGGCGGGGCAATCTCTTCGGCATGGTCGGCATGGCGATCGCCATCCTCGCCACGCTGCTGCGGCCGGGGATGGAGTTCTCCGGCATCGTCATCGTGCTGGTCGGCCTCGTCATCGGCGGCGGCATCGGCACGGTGCTGGCGCGGCGGATCGACATGACGGCGCTGCCGCAGCTCGTCGCGGCCTTCCACTCGCTGGTGGGCCTGGCCGCCGTCTTCGTCGCGGCCGCCGCCTTCTACAATCCCGAGAGCTTCGGCATCGGCCACCCCGGCCACATCCATGGCGGCTCGCTGGTCGAGATGTCGCTCGGTGCCGCGATCGGCGCCATCACCTTCTCGGGTTCCGTCATCGCCTTCGCCAAGCTGCAGGCGCTGATGTCGGGCGCGCCGATCACCTTCCGCTTCCAGCACTGGCTCAATCTCGGCCTCGGCATCCTGCTGGTGGTGCTGGTCGTGGCCTTCGTCGCCACCGGCAGCGGCGTGCTGTTCTGGCTGATCGTGCTGCTGGCGCTGGCGCTCGGCTTCCTGCTGATCATCCCGATCGGCGGCGCCGACATGCCGGTCGTGGTCTCGATGCTGAACTCCTACTCCGGCTGGGCGGCGGCGGGCATCGGCTTCACGCTGCAGAACCTCCTGCTGGTGGTCACCGGCGCGCTGGTCGGCGCCTCGGGCGCCATCCTGTCCTACATCATGTGCAAGGGGATGAACCGCAGCATCGTCAACGTGCTGCTGGGCGGCTTCGGTTCTGAGGCTGGCGGCGCGGCGGCGGGCGGCGGCGCCGCGCAGCCGGCGCGGCCGGTGAAGTCCGGCAGCCCGGAGGACGCCGCCTACATCATGCGGAACGCGCAGAAGATCATCATCGTGCCGGGCTACGGCATGGCGGTGGCGCAGGCGCAGCAGGTGCTGCGCGAGATGGCGGACCTCCTGAAGAAGGAGGGCGCCACGGTGGAATACGCCATCCACCCCGTCGCCGGCCGCATGCCGGGCCACATGAACGTGCTGCTGGCCGAGGCCAATGTCCCCTATGACGAGGTGAAGGAGCTGGAGGAGATCAATCCCGAATTCGCCGAGGCCGACGTGGCCTATGTCATCGGCGCCAACGACGTGACCAATCCGGCGGCCAAGACCGACAAGGCCTCGCCGATCTACGGCATGCCGATCCTCGATGTGGAGCGGGCCAAGACGGTGTTCTTCGTCAAGCGCGGCATGTCCTCGGGCTATGCCGGCGTCGAGAACGAACTGTTCTTCCGCGACAACACCATGATGCTGTTCGGGGACGCGAAGAAGGTGACGCAGCAGATCGTGCAGGCGTTGCAGCACTAGGGCCGGGGATGGGCCGGGGCGAATGCCTCCGGCCCATCCCGGCCACCGATGCGGGGACAGCAGGGAGGGCATGATGCGCCTGACGCCACGGGATGCGGCCAACGGCATCGCCTGGCTCGGCATCCTCCTGCTGATCGGCCTGGCGGCTGTCCTGGTCTCGATCCTGGGTTTCCCCGGCGTTCTTCTCCTTGGACTGCTGACGACCCTGATCTGCGTGCGCGCCGAGCTCGCCGAAGCGGTGCCGACCTGGAGCCGCGCCATGTTCGAATCCCGCATGCGCGGCGCCTCGCCCAGGGGGGAGGCCGCGCTCCGGGAGGAACGAAGGCTTCATCGCGCGTCCCTGAGGTATTATCGGGGGTGCGGCCTGGTCCTGATCGCGGCGGGGCTGGCCGGGACCCTCTGGCAGATCTGGCGCTAGCCGCCCTGGCGGCCCCGACCGGCCGCCCGCCGCCACGTCCGGCGGGGGACGAGCACCCCGCCGCGGTGCGGCACCTTCCCCTGAACCTGCCGTCGCCGGAGCGGGGATCGCCTCCGGCCCCGATCGGGCGCGGCGCGCGGCGGCCCATCCCCGCTGGACAGGCGCGCCCCCGCCGCCGAGACTTCGCCGCCTCATGCGCGACCTGCGGACTCTCGAAACCTTCGTCTGGGTGGCGCGGCTCGGTGGCTTCCGGGCCGCCTCGGCGCGGCTGAACACCACCCAGCCCGCCATCTCCGCCCGCATCGATCAGCTGGAGCGGGATCTCGGCGTGACGCTGTTCCATCGCGGGCAGCGGCCGATCGGGCTGACGCCGGAGGGGGCGGTGCTGCTCGACCATGCCGAGCAGATGCTGGAGAAGCGGGCCGAGATGCTGCGCGCCGTGGCCAGCCCCGCGACCATGCGCGGCACGCTGCGCATGGGCCTGTCGGAGACGCTGGTGCACACCCTGCTGCCGCGCCTGGTGGAGCGGATCGGCGCGGCCTATCCGGCCATCGTGCTCGACATGGTGGTGGACATCACGCCGACGCTGCGCGCCGGGCTGCTGGCGGGGCAGATCGACATCGCCATGATGGCCGGCACGGTGGAGCCGGGGCAGGGGGTGAGCGAGCCGCTCTGCGACTATCCGCTCTGCTGGGTGGCGAGTCCGCGCCTCGGCCTGCCGGAGGGGCCGCTGCGCCTGGCCGAGCTGACGCGCTGGCCGATCCTGAGCTTCTCGCACGGCACCAATGTCTCGGCCGACCTGCGCCGCGCCTTCGCCGCCGCCCCGGCGCCCGGGCTGCGCCTCTGGGGCAGTGCCTCGATCACCGCCATGGCGCGGCTGGCCGAGCAGGGGATCGGCGTCTCGGTCATGCAGGAGGTGCTGGTGCGGCGGGAGCTCGCGGCGGGGACGCTGCGGCCGCTCACGGTCGCGGATGTCACCCTGCCGAGGGTCGGGTTCCACGTGGCCTATCTGCGGCGGCCCGACAGCCACCTCGCCGCCGCCGCGGCGCGGCTGGCGCATGAGGTGGCGGGGGAGCCGCTGCCCGACGAGGGGTGAAGGCCGGCTCCGATAAGAATTCCGGATCAGTCCGATCCAAAATGACAATTCGACAAGGCGCCATGGCTGGAGTGCGATGCGGCGATCATCCGGCGATATGGAGGGCTTCCGGCATGGACCACACCCCACCGCTGCGCGAGACCGGCTATGACCTGCGCCAGCGCATCCGGCGCAGCGCCTGGACCCGCACCACGGAGGGCCTGGCCCCCGGCTATGTCCAGGCCAACCTGGCCATCCTGCCGCGGGCCCTGGCGCCCGACTTCCAGCGCTTCTGCGCGCTGAACCCCAAGCCCTGCCCGCTGCTGGCGAGCTCCGAGCCGGGCGACCCCGCGCTGCCGGGCCTCGGCCGCGACATCGACATCCGCACCGACGTGCCGCGCTACCGGGTCTGGCGCGCCGGCGAGCTGGTCGAGGAGGTGGAGGACATCTCCGCCCTGTGGCGCGACGATCTGGTGACCTTCGCCATCGGCTGCTCGCATTCCTTCGAGGAACCGATGCTGGCCGACGGGCTGCGCCTGCGCCACATCGAGCGCGGCCATCCCGTCTCGGTCTACTACTCCTCGATCCCGTGCGTGCCCTCGGGGGTCTTCCACGGGCCGATGGCGGTCTCGATGCGGCCCTTCCGGCCGGCTGACGCGATCCGCGCCATCCAGATCACCTCGCGGTTCCCGGCTGTGCACGGCGCGCCGGTGCATCTGGGCCATCCGGAGCAGATCGGCATCCAGGACCTGGCGAAGGTCGATGACGGCCATCCGACCGAGGTGATGCCGGACGAGATTCCGCTGTTCTGGGGCTGCGGCGTGACGCCGCAGACGGTGGTGCGGGCCTCGCGGCCCGAGTTTTGCATCACGCATGCACCCGGCCATATGCTGGTGACCGACCTGCTGAACTCCCGCCTTTCCGTCTTCTGAGACCGACAAGGAGCACGACACGCTGATGCCTTCCGCACGTCTCGCCGCCGATATCGGCGGCACCTTCACCGACCTGGCGCTGGAGCGCGGGGCGGAGCGCTGGACCGCCAAGGTGCTGACCACGCCGGCGGCGCCGGAGCGGGGGGTGCTGGAAGGCATCCGCGTGGTGCTGGAGAAGGCGGGGATGACGCCCGCCGATGTCGAGATCTTCATCCATGGCACGACGCTCGCCACCAATGCGGTGATCGAGCGCAAGGGCGCCCGGACGGCCCTGCTGACCACCGAGGGCTTCCGCGACGTCCTCGCGCTCGGCAACGAGTCCCGCTACGACCAGTATGACCTCAACATCCAGCTCCCCCGTCCGCTGGTGCCGCGCCGCTGGCGCGTCGCCGTGCCGGAGCGGCTGGACAATGAGGGCCGCGTCCTGCTGGCGCTGGACGAGGCGGCGCTGCGCGAGCGGATCGCCTTCCTGAAGTCCGAGGGGGTGGAGAGCCTGGCCATCGGCTTCCTGCATGCCTTCGTCAATCCGGCGCATGAGCGGCGCGCCGCCGAGATCCTGGCCGAGGCATGGCCGGAGGTGCCGGTCTCGCTCTCCTCCGAGGTCTCGCCCGAGATGCGGGAGTGGGAGCGTTTCTCCACCACCGTCGCCAATGCCTATGTGCAGCCGCTGATGGCCAGCTACCTGCACCGGCTGCGCGACGGGGTGAAGGAGGCGGGCTTCGCCTGCCCGCTCTTCCTGATGCTCTCCGGCGGCGGGCTGACCACGCTCGACACCGCCGCGCGCTTCCCGATCCGGCTGGTGGAATCCGGCCCGGCGGGCGGCGCCATCTTCTCGGCCCATGTCGCGCGGCAGCGGGGCCTCGACAAGGTGCTCTCCTTCGACATGGGCGGCACCACCGCCAAGGTCTGCCTGATCGACGACTTCGCGCCGCAGGCCAGCCGCACCTTCGAGGTGGCCCGCGTCGGCCGCTTCAAGAAGGGCTCCGGTCTGCCGCTGCGCATCCCGGTGATCGAGATGGTGGAGATCGGCGCCGGTGGCGGCTCGATCGCGCAGCTCGACGCGCTGGGCCGCATCCAGGTCGGCCCCGAGAGCGCCGGCGCCGATCCCGGCCCGGCCTGCTACGGCCGCGGGGGCACCAGGCCGGCGGTGACCGACGCCAATCTGGCGCTCGGCCGCTACGAGCCGGCGCTCTTCGCCGGCGGGCAGTTCCCGCTGCGGACGGAGCCGGCGAAGGCGGCGCTCGCGGCGCATATCGGCGAGGCGCTCGGCCTCTCGCCGGAGATGGCGGCGCTCGGCGTGGTCGAGATGGTCGACGAGAACATGGCCAATGCCGCGCGCGTCCATGCCATCGAGAGCGGCAAGGGCTATGAGGGCCGTGCCGTGATCGCCTTCGGCGGCGGCGGGCCGGTGCATGGCTACCGCGTGGCCGAGAAGATCGGCGTGTCGCGGATGCTGGTGCCCTCCGGCGCCGGCGTCGGCAGCGCCATCGGTTTCCTGCGCGCGCCGGTGGGCTACGAGGTGGTCAAGAGCCTCTATCAGCGCTTCCGCAGCTTCGACGCCGTGGCGGTGAACGCGCTGCTCGCCGCCATGTCGGCCGAGGCGCGCGGCGTGGTCGAGCGGGGCAGCTTCGGCGCGGCGCTGGAGGAGAGCCGCATCGCCTATATGCGCTATGTCGGGCAGGGGCACGAGATCGCCGTCCGCCTGCCGACGCGGGACCTGGAGGGCGCCGATATCGCCGCCATCCGCGAGGCCTATGACACGGAATACGCCCGTTTCTACGACCGCCCGGTGCCGGGCAGCGATGTCGAGATCCTCTCCTTCGCCGTGACGGTGCAGACCGTGCTGCCGGAGGTGGCGCCCGCCGCCGGGGCCGCGCCGGCCGAGGCGCCGGCCCCGGTCCGCACCCAGGCCGTGCGCGACACCAGCAGCGGCGCCGTGGCCGAATGGCCGGTCTATGACCGCGAGGAGATCTCGCCCGGCGCCCGGCTCTCCGGCCCCTGCATCGTCGCGGAGGCGGAGACCAGCACCCTGGTCGGCCCCGGCTGGACCTGCCGGATGGATTCCCTCGGTTACCTCGAGCTGACGAAGGAGGCCGCGTGATGGACGCCCTCGAGACCATCCAGCGCCAGATCCAGTGGAACCGCCTGATCGCGGTGGTCGAGGAACAGGCGCAGACCATGATCCGCACCGCCTTCTCGACCACGGTGCGCGAGGCGGGCGATCTCTCGGCCGGCATCTTCGACCTCCAGGGGCGCATGCTGGCCCAGGCCGTCACCGGCACGCCGGGCCACGTCAATTCGATGATGGAATCCGTCGGCCACTTCCTCGTCAAGTTCCCGGCGGAGACGATGAAGCCGGGGGATCACTACATCACCAACGACCCCTGGCTCGGCACCGGTCACCTGCATGACCTGACCGTGGTCTCGCCCGCCTTCCGGGACGGGAAGATCGTCGGCCTCTTCGCCAACACCGCGCATGTCATCGATGTCGGCGGCCTCGGCATGGGGCCGGAGGGGCGCAGCGTCTTCGAGGAGGGGATGTACATCCCCATCGTCAAGTGCTTCGATCAGGGCGTCGCCAACGAGACCTTCTTCGACTTCATCCGCGCCGGCAGCCGCACCCCGGTCGAGCTGGAGGGCGATGTCTATTCGCTCTGCGCCTGCAATGACGCCGGCATCAAGCGGCTGGTCGAGATGCTGGACGAGTTCGGCATGGACAGCATCGACCCGCTGGCCGGCTACATCTTCGACAGTTCGCTGAAGGCGACGCTGGCCGAGATCGCGAAGCTGCCCGGCGGCACCTACCGCGCCGAGATCGCCTCCGACGGCTATGAGGCGCCGGTGACGCTGAAGGCGGCGATGACCATCCATGGCGATCGCATCGTGGTGGACTATGCCGGCACCTCGGGCCTCTCGGGGCGCGGCATCAACGTGCCGCCGGCCTATACGCGCGCCTATGCCTGCTTCGGCATCAAATGCGTCGTCGCGCCCGAGATCCCGAACAACTGGGCGAGCCTCGCCCCGTTCCAGATGCAGATCCCCGAAGGGTGCATCCTGAACGCGCCGCGGCCCTTCCCGGTCTCGGTCCGGCATGTGGTGGGCCAGCTCCTGCCGGACCTGATGATGGGCTGCCTGCACCAGGCGGTGCCCGATCGGGTGGTGGCGGAGGGCTCCTCCTGCCTGTGGAACCCGCCGCTGCGCGGCGGCGCCCAGGTCTCGGGCGGCGAGGCCGAGTTGCCGGACTTCGAGATCATCACCTTCAACTCCGGTGGCACCGGCGCGCGGCGCGGCTTCGACGGGCTGGACGGCACCGCCTTCCCCTCCGGCGTGCGCACCATGCCGGTGGAGGCGACCGAGAACGTGGCGCCGGTGATCTTCTGGAAGAAGGAGCTGCGGCCGGATTCCGCCGGGCCGGGCCGCACCCGCGGCGGCTTCGGGCAGGTGATGGAGATCGGCACCAAGGGCGAGGCCGAATTCGCCGTGAACGCCATCTTCGACCGCGTGGCCAACCCGCCGAAGGGCCGCGAGGGCGGCGGCGAGGGCGCGCCGGGCTGGGTCGGGCTGGCGGATGGCACGGTGCTGCGCACCAAGGGCTACCAGGTCATTCCGAAAGGGCGGCGCCTGTTGCTGAAGCTGCCCGGTGGCGGCGGCATGGGCAGCGCGCTGGAGCGCGACCGTGCCCTCGTCGCCGCCGATGTCGCGGACGGGCTGGTCAGCGAGGAGGCGGCGAAGCGCGACTACGGCGCCTGAGGCCGGCAGGGGCGGCCCCCTGTGTCAGGCGTGCCTGTCGGGGGGGCGGTGCGCGGCGGGGCCCCGGGCCCCGTCTCGAGACGATCGTCCCGGAGGAGTAGCGCGGCGCCTCAGCGCGGCCCGCGCTCGCGGTTGAGCGCCAGCTCCTCCGGCGTCAGCACGAAGCCGAGCCAGATGGTCTTGCCCGCCGCCTCCTGCGGATTGCCGGGCAGGCGGATCAGCAGTTCCTCGCCCTCGCTCCGCACCCGCGCGACATTGGGCGGGAACTCGACCTGCAGCACATAGGCCGCGCGGTCGCGGATGCTTTCACCCTCGGCCACGGCCACCATATAGGGGATCTGGGCGGTGCGGCCCTGGGCCGCCGGCCCGCGCTCGGCGGTGAAGGCCGGCGTCAGGGTGACGTCCAGCCCGGCATGCTTCGGGGCGTAGTCGCATTTCGCCTGGAAACCCGCGAGGGAGGCATTCAGCGTCATGGCCGTCAGATCGCGCCCGCCGCCCGGGCGGAACCGCGTCAGGTCCGCCGCGTCGGCCAGCACGGCCACATGCGGGCAGGGGGCGGTGGCCTCCGCCAGCAGTGGCGCCGGGCTGCCGCCGCACCCCGCCAGCAACAACAGCGCGCCTCCCGCCGCCGCCACGCCACCCCGGAGCTTCCATGCCTTGACCATGCCGCCTGTCTTCCCCTTAGTGCCGTTGAATCGCCGCCCGGCTTTCCGGCCGACCCTCGCCGCATGAATGACCACGCCCCCATCGAACAGGCTCGCATGACCGTCAAGCCCGCCCTCCACGTCCTGCTCGCCGGCCCGCGCGGCTTCTGCGCCGGCGTGGACCGCGCCATCCGGATCGTCGAGGAATCGATCCGCCGCTTCGGCGCGCCGGTCTATGTGCGCCACGAGATCGTGCACAACAAGTTCGTGGTGGAGAACCTGGAGGCCCAGGGCGCCATTTTCGTCGAGGAGCTGGACGAGGTCCCGGAGGACGCGCCCGTGGTGTTCAGCGCCCATGGCGTGCCCAAGGCGGTGCCGGCCGAGGCGCGGCGGCGGCAGATGATCTACCTGGACGCGACCTGCCCGCTGGTCAGCAAGGTGCACCGCGCCGCCGAGCACCAGGCGGCGGCCGGGCGTCATATCCTGCTGATCGGCCATGAGGGCCATCCGGAGGTGGTCGGCACCATGGGCCAGCTGCCGGAGGGCGCCTTCACCCTGATCGAATCGGTGGAGGATGCCGAGGCCAAGCCGGTGCCCGACCTGCCGCTGACCTACACCACCCAGACCACGCTCTCGGTCGAGGATACGGAGGGGATCGTGGCGGCGCTGCGCCGGCGCTTTCCCGACATGGCCGAGCCGACCAAGGACAGCATCTGCTACGCCACCACCAACCGCCAGGCGGCGGTCAAGGCGATCGCCGCCCGGTCCGAGCTGATGGTGGTGGTGGGCGCGCCCAATTCCTCCAACAGCGTCCGGCTGCGCGAGGTGGCGGAGCGGGCCGGCTGCCCGCGCGCCATCATGGTGCAGCGGGGCGCCGAGCTGGACCCCGGACTGGCCCGCGGCCTCTCCACCATCGGCATCAGCGCCGGCGCCAGCGCGCCGGAGGTGCTGGTGGAGGAGGTGCTGGACCGGCTGCGCGAGCACTTCGCCGTGACCACCGAGGAGGTGGTGGTGGCCGAGGAGACCATCACCTTCAAGCTGCCGCCCGCCCTGGTCAAATAGCCGCTTCCTGCGTACTGACACCTGCGGCGCGGTGCGGACCCCGCGCCGGGGCAACCAGCATGGGGCGCGGATGGCGGTCTATACCGAGGTCACGGACGAGGCGCTGCGCGCCTTCCTGGCCGATTATGCACTGGGCGAGCTGCTCGCCTTCCGCGGCATCGCGGAGGGTGTGGAGAACAGCAACTACGCGGTGAAGACCAGCCATGGCGACTTCATCCTGACGCTCTACGAGAAGCGCGTCGACGCGGCCGAGCTGCCCTGGTTCCTCGGGCTGATGCGCCATCTGGCCTCGCGCGGGGTGTCCTGCCCGCTGCCGGTGGCGGCGCGGGACGGGGTCGCGCTGCGCGACCTGGCCGGGCGGCCGGCGGCGATCTGCACCTTCCTCCCTGGCACCTGGCCGCGCCGGGTGCGGCAGCAGCACTGCGCGCCGCTGGGCGCCGCCCTGGCGCTGCTGCACGCGGCGGGGGAGGGCTTCCGCGCCGAGCGCCCGAACGGTCTCGGCCCCCGCGCCTGGGCACCGCTGCTCGACCGCTGCCGCGAGGCCGGTGACACGGTGCAGGCCGGCCTGATCGCCGAGCTCGACGGGCATCTGGCCGGCATCCAGCGCGACTGGCCGCACGACCTGCCGCGCGGCCACATCCACGCCGATCTCTTTCCCGACAACGTCTTCTTCTTGGAGGAGGAGCGCGGCACGCCGCGTGTCTCCGGCCTGATCGACTTCTACTTCGCCTGCACCGACTTCCTGGCCTATGACCTGGCGATCTGCCTCAATGCCTGGTGCTTCGAGCCGGACCTGTCCTTCAACGTGACCAAGGCGCGGGCGCTGCTCGGCGCCTACCGGGCGCTGCGGCCGCTGGGTGCGGCCGAGCTGGAGGCGCTGCCGGTGCTCTGCCGCGGCGCCGCCATCCGCTTCCTGCTGACCCGGCTCTACGACTGGACGCACACGCCGCCCGGCGCGCTGGTGACGCGCAAGGACCCGCTGGAATATCTGCGCCGCCTGCGCTTCCACGCCGAGGCCCGGGATGCCGCCGCCTATGGCCTCTGACGTCTTCGCGGAAGCCCCTTCCGAGGCCGCCGGCCGCATGGTCGAGATCTGGACCGACGGCGGCTGCAAGCCCAACCCCGGCCCCGGTGGCTGGGCCGCCATCCTGCGCTATGGCGAGGCCGAGAAGGAACTCTCCGGCCACGATCCCGCGACCACCAACAACCGCATGGAACTCACCGCCGCCATCATGGCGCTGGAGAGCCTGAAGCGGCCCTGCACCGTGCTGCTGCACACCGACAGCGAATACGTCCGCAACGGCATCAGCCGATGGATCAACGGCTGGGTGCGCAACAACTGGCGCAACGCCTCGCGCGACCCGGTGGCGAACATGGAGCTGTGGCAGCGCCTGCTGGCGGCGGCCAGGCCGCACCGGGTGGAATGGCGCTGGGTGCGCGGCCATGCGGGGGATGTGATGAACGAACGCGCCGACCGGCTGGCCACGGCGGCGCGGCAGAGCGGCGGGGCCTGAGCGGAACCGCAGCCGCCCGGGGCCGGTGCCGGAGCAGCTTCACCCGATCCGGTGCTTCCGCCTGATCGGGATCCGCTCTAGCTCCGCTTGCCGCGCTTGCGGGACGGGGCCTTGCCCTTGGGGCCGCCGGCCGCGCCGCCGGTCCAGAAGGCGGTCATCGCCTGCGCGGCGGTCCGCGCCGCCTGGGCCCGCTGCCGCCCGGCCTGGCCGGCCATGATGCCGCGCGCCGCGCCGGTCCAGGCATTGGCGCCGCTCAGCATCAGGCTCAGCAGCGGGTTCTTCTTCATCCAGGGATTCGGCACGGGACCTCCTGTCGCGGCGCCCCGGGACCCGGCCCGACGCCGCCGGACGGGAAGCGCCCGGGCGCGGGCAGGGTTGCGCCGCGCCGGTCACTTCCCCGTCGCCCGGCTCAGAGTGCGATGCGCGCCACGCTCTCCAGGTCCAGCGAGCCGCGCTTCGGCGCCGCCTTCACGGTGGCGAAGAGCGCCTTGCCCTGCTCGTCCAGCGCCAGGCTGTTGGGGTGCACCGGCAGCGGGACGCTGGCGCGCCGCTCGAGGCTGTCCAGCGCCAGCACGGTCACCGCCCCGCCGGCGCGGCTGCTGACATAGAGCTGGTTGCGCCCGGCATCCGCCAGAAGCGCCACCGGCCCCTCGGGCACCGGCCCCTCGGCCAGCAGCTTGCCGGTCTCCGGGTCCAGCGCCACCACCCGGTTGCCCGGATTGCGCGAGGTGAAGCCCGGCACGTTCTTCTCCTGCATCTTGCGGATGCCCTCGAGGCCCTGGTCGACCGCCAGCAGCCGCTGACGCGGCGCGTCCCAGGCGAGGTTCAGCGGCTGCTCGGCGCCGCCGGCGGCGAACTGCTTCACCACCGCCAGGCTCTCGGTGTTCACGGTGACGAGCTGGCCCGCCAGAGTGGAGACGAAGACGCGGTCGCCCGAGGGATGGAGGGCGATGCCGCTGGCGCCGGGCCCGATGCCGGAGACGGTCCTGGTCAGGCGCAGCGCCCTGGTGTCCACGACGTAGAGCACGCCCTCCTTGAGCGACAGGCCGGCGAGGTAGAGGCGGCCGCGGGCCGGGTCGAGCGCCAGGCGGCGCAGGCCATAGGGGGCCTCCTCCTTGCCGTCCTCGCCGCGCACCTTCGGCGCCAGGGTCAGCGTGCCGACCACGCTGTTCGCCGCGACGTCGATGGCGCTGACCGCGCCGTCGATCGCGTGGCTGACATAGAGCCGGCCGGCCGCGTCGTCGAGGATCACGCCGAAGCCCTTCAGCGGCAGCGGGATCTCGGCCTGCACCGCCAGCGTCTGCGGGTCCAGGCGGAAGACGCGGCTCGGCGGGGCGCCCTCGCTGAAGCCGCCGGCCGAGGCGACGAAGAGGGCGCGCTGGCGCGGGCTGTAGGCCAGCTCGTAGAGATGCGGGGCCAGCTCCTGCCGGGTGGCCAGGCGCTGCGCCAGGGCCGGGCGCGCACCCAGCAGCGGGGCCAGCAGGCCGGCCGCGCCCAGCCCGAGGGCGTGGCGGCGGGTCAGCGGGAACGGGTGGGAAGGCTGCGGCATGATGGGTCCTCCGGCGCCGGATGGCACGGTGTGCCTATACGATAATGATAATCATTTTCAAGCGGGAGCCGGCCTTACCCGCCTCGGCGGCAGACCAGCCTGGGCTGGCGCAGCGGCTGGTTCGGCGCCAGCCGCTTCGGCAGCGCGAGGGCCGGGCGCAGGCCGGGCGCGCAAAGCCCCTGGCCCAGCCGCGCCGGCAGCGGCACCTGCCCGCCGCGGCCCCAACCGGCGCCGAGCCGCGCCATGGCGACCCGGCGGCTATAGGCCAGGCCGCGCTCCGCCTCGCCCGAATGGTAGCGCGCGATGGCCCGGCCCCAGTCGCCATGCGCGGCATAGAGGCTGCGCAGGAAGCGGATGGCGTAGCGGACATTGGCGCGCGGCTCGAAACCCTCCTCCAGGCTGGCGAAGGCCTGGGGGTGGTGCATCAGGTTCACCTGCATGCAGCCGATGTCGATCGAGCGGGTGCCCCCGGCCAGCCGCGCGGCGACGGCGGCGATGGCGCTGTTCTTGCTCGGCGCGGTGAAGCCCTCACCGGCGGCGTTCCAGGTCCAGGGCCAGGAGGCCGGGCGGCCGGAAGGGTCGGTGCCGCCGCTTTCCACCAGGGCGATGGCGCCGAGCAGGCCGGGCGGCAGGCCGGAGCCCGGCTCCTCCGCCGCGATCGCCTGGCGGCAAAGCTGCCAGTCCGCGGCGGCGCGCTGCGCCCGGGCCGGGCCGGCGCTGAAAGCGAGGCAGAGCAACGGGGCCAGCAGGAGCGGCAGGAGGCGCATGGCCAGCAGATGCCTCGCGGCGCGCACCCGGGTCAAGCGTGGCGGGGGGGGCAGGTGTGGCGGGGGCCGGGCGTGGCCGGAGGGCGGCGCGGGCCGCCGTGCCGCGCGATCCCGCTTGCGCGGCGCTCCGCGCTCGGGCATGAGGGCCTGACCCGCTGATCCCACGCGGGAGAGAGTGGCGCATGCCATCGCCGAAGGCGCAACCGGCCCCCGGAAACGCTCAGGCACAAAGGGCCGCGTGGGGAAGGGGCCTCTGGAAAGCCCGGCGCCTGGCGACAGGCAATGGCACCGACGGAGTAAGGCGCGCAACGCCCGCGCTGAATCTCTCAGGTCATCGGACAGAGGGGGGCCACAACCCTGACCCGCCACGCGCGAGCGCGGCGCTGGAGGTTCCGTGGCCGAGACCCTGCTTGAAACGCCCCTGGCGTCCCTTCACCGTGAGCTCGGCGCCCGGATGGTGCCCTTCGCCGGCTATGCCATGCCGGTGCAGTACCCGGCGGGCATCCTGGCCGAGCATCTGGCGACGCGGCGCGGCGCCACGCTGTTCGATGTCTCGCATATGGGCCAGGCGGAGCTCCGGGGCGAGGGCGCGGCGGAGGCGCTGGAGCGGCTGACGCCCGCCGATGTGCGGATCCTGAAGCCGGGGCGGCAGAAGTACGGCCTGCTGACCACCGAGGCCGGCGGCATCCTCGACGATTTCATGGTCGCCAATCTCGGGGACCGGCTGTTCCTGGTGCTCAACGCCAGCCGCAAGGATGTGGACTGCGCCGCCATCGAGGCCGCGCTGCCCGCCGGCGTCACGCTGAACCGCCTGCCGGACCGTGCCCTGCTGGCCTTCCAGGGGCCGGCGGCGGTGCCCGCCCTGGCGGCGCTGGCGCCGGATGTGGCGGCGTTGCCCTTCATGGGCGTGGCCGCCACCCGCATCGGCGACATCCCCGTCCTGGTCAGCCGCAGCGGCTATACCGGCGAGGACGGCGTCGAGATCAGCGTTGCCGGCGACCGGGCCGAGATCCTGGCCCGCGCCCTGCTGGCCCTGACGGGAGCCGCCCCGGCCGGGCTGGGCGCGCGGGATTCGCTGCGGCTGGAGGCCGGGCTCTGCCTCTACGGCAACGACATCGACGAGACGACCAGCCCGGTCGAGGCCGGCCTGACCTGGACCATCGGCAAGCGCCGCCGCACGGAGTGGAACTTCCCCGGCGCCGCGCGCGTTCGCGAGGAACTGGAGAACGGTCCGGCGCGGCTGCGCGTCGGCATCCTGCCCGAGGGCCGCCAGCCGGCCCGCGCCCACACCGCCATCGCGGTTGGCGGCGAGACGGTGGGCGAGGTGACGAGCGGCACCTTCGGCCCCTCGCTGAACGGCCCCTGCGCCATGGGCTATGTGGCGCGCGGCCATGCCGCCGACGGCACGGCGCTCGAACTGATGGTGCGCGGCAGGGCGATTCCCGCCCGGGTCGCCGCCACCCCCTTCATCCCTCACCGTTACGCCCGATAAGGACCGCCACCATGGCCGAGCTGAAATTCTCCCGCGACCACGAATGGGTCCGGCTGGACGGCAATATCGCTACCATCGGCATCACCGACCACGCGCAGACCGCGCTGGGCGATGTGGTCTTCGTCGACCTGCCCGAGGCCGGGCGGCAGGTGGCGGCGGGCGACGCCGTCGCCGTGGTGGAGAGCGTGAAGGCGGCGTCCGACGTCTATGCCCCGGTCGGCGGCACCATCACCGAGAGCAACGCCGCGCTGGCCGACGACCCGGCCATGGTGAACAGCGCCGCGCAGTCGGAGGGCTGGTTCTTCAGGATGGAGGTGGCCGACCCCTCCGAGCTGGATGCGCTGATGGATGCCGAGGCCTACCAGGCCTTCGTCGACAGCGAAGCCTGAGCGGACGCGGAAGGGGAGCGGGCATGAGCAGCGCCATTGACGAGCTGAACCGGCTTGAGGACCATGCGGCCTTCGGCAGCCGCCATATCGGGCCCTCCGCGGCCGAGGTGGCGGAGATGCTGAAGCTGGTGGGCGCCGAGAGTCTCGAGGCGCTGGCCGAGCGGACCGTGCCCGCCGCCATCCGCGGCCAGGATTTTTCTCAGTTGCCTCCTCCGGTGTCGGAGGCGGAGGTCATCGCCGAGCTGCGTGGCCTGTCGGAGATGAACACGCCGCTGCGCTCGCTGATCGGCATGGGCTATCACGGGACGCATGTGCCGCCGGTGATCCTGCGCAACGTGCTGGAGAACCCCGGCTGGTACACGGCCTACACGCCCTATCAGGCGGAGATCGCCCAGGGGCGGCTGGAGGCGCTGGTCAACTTCCAGACCATGGTCTGCGACCTCACCGGCCTGCCGGTCGCCAATGCTTCGCTGCTGGACGAGGCGACGGCGGCGGCCGAGGCGATGGCGCTGGCGCTCGCCGCCACGCGCGGCCGCTCGCACACCCTGCTGGTCGCCGATGACGTGCACCCGCAGACGCTGGCGGTGATCCGCACCCGCGCCGAGCCGCTGGGGCTCACGGTCGAGGTCGTGCCGGTGAGCGGGCTCGCCGCCGCCTGCGGGGCGCGGAAGCCCTTCGCCCTGGTGCTGCAATATCCCGGCACGACCGGCGCGGTGCGCGACATCGCGCCCGAGATCGCCGCCGCGCAGCAGGTGGGCGGGCTCGCCATCGTCGCGGCCGATCCGCTGTCGCTCACGCTGCTGACGCCGCCGGGCGAGATGGGCGCCGATGTCGTCATCGGCTCCAGCCAGCGCTTCGGCGTGCCGATGGGCTATGGCGGGCCGCATGCCGCCTATATGGCGGTGAAGGATGCCTACAAGCGGCTGATGCCCGGGCGCCTTGTCGGCGTCTCGGTCGATGCCGCGGGGCGGCCGGCCATGCGCCTCGCCCTGCAGACGCGCGAGCAGCATATCCGCCGCGAGAAGGCGACCTCGAACATCTGCACCGCGCAGGTGCTGCTGGCGGTGATGGCCGGGATGTACGCCGTGTGGCACGGGCGCGAGGGGCTGACGCGCATCGCGCGGCGCGTGGCCCTGCAGGCGCGGCTGCTGGCCGATGCGGCGCGCCGCGCGGGCTTCACGCTCCGCCACGACGCCTTCTTCGACACCATCGCCATCGAGGCCGGTGACCGCGCCGATGCGCTGATGGCGGGCGCCCTGGCCGACGGCTTCAACCTGCGCCGCATCGACGCCACGGGCGTCGGCATCGCGCTGGACGAGACGGTGACGCGGCGCGAGCTGGAGACGCTGGTGGCGCTGCTTGGCGCCGTGGGCGGGGCGAAGCCGGCGATGGCGGAGCTCGAGGGGCAGGGCGGCATCCCGGATGCGCTGGCACGCCACTCGGCCTTCCTGACGGCCGCCGTGTTCAACACGCACCATTCGGAGCACGCCATGCTCCGCTACCTCAAGTCGCTCGAGGACAAGGACGTCGCGCTGAACCGCAGCATGATCCCGCTGGGGTCCTGCACGATGAAGCTGAACGCGACGGCGGAGATGATCCCGGTCACCTTTCCGGGCTTCGGCAGCATCCACCCCTTCGCGCCGGTCGATCAGGCGGCGGGCTATATCGCGCTGGTGCGGCGGCTGGAGAGCTGGCTCGCCACCATCACCGGCTTCGCGGGCGTCTCGCTGCAGCCCAATGCCGGCAGCCAGGGCGAGTATGCCGGGCTGCTCGCCATCCGCGCCTGGCACCGGGCCAATGGCCAGGGCGAGCGCGACATTTGCCTGATCCCCTCCTCGGCGCATGGCACCAACCCGGCCTCGGCGGTGATGGCGGGGATGCGCGTCGTCGTCGTCGGCTGCGACAAGGACGGCAATGTCGATCTGGCCGATCTGGAGGCCAGGATCGCGCAGCATGCCGGGAAGCTCGCGGCGCTGATGATCACCTATCCCTCGACGCATGGCGTGTTCGAGGAGGAGATCATCCGCATCTGCGACGCGGTGCACGCGGCGGGTGGCCAGGTCTACATGGACGGCGCCAACATGAACGCGCAGGTGGGCCTCACCGCCCCCGGCCGCATCGGCGCCGATGTCTGTCACCTCAACCTGCACAAGACCTTCTGCATCCCGCATGGCGGCGGGGGCCCTGGCGTCGGGCCGATCGGCGTGGCGAAGCACCTGCTGCCGCACCTGCCGAACCACCCGCTGCTGAAGGAGGCCGGGCCGGCGACGGGCTATGGGCCGGTCTCGGCGGCGCCCTTCGGCAGCGCCTCGATCCTGCCGATCAGCTACGCCTATATCCGCATGATGGGAGCCGAGGCGCTGACGCGCGCGACGCAGGTCGCCATCCTCAACGCCAACTACATCGCCCGCCGCCTCGAGGGGCACTTCCCCGTGCTCTACAAGGGCGCGCGCGGCATGGTGGCGCACGAGTGCATCCTGGACTGCCGCGGCTTCCAGCAGGGCGGCGGCGTGCTGGTCGAGGACATCGCCAAGCGCCTGCAGGATTACGGCTTCCACGCGCCGACCATGTCCTGGCCGGTCAGCGGAACGCTGATGGTGGAGCCGACCGAGAGCGAGCCCAAGGCCGAGCTGGACCGGTTCTGCGACGCCATGATCGCCATCCGTGCCGAGATCCGCGCGGTGGAGCAGGGCCGCATGGACAAGCTCGACAACCCGCTGAAGAACGCGCCGCACACCGCCACCGAGATCGCCGCCGCCGACTGGGCGCATCCCTACAGCCGCGAGCAGGCGGCCTATCCGCTGCCCTTCGTGGCGGCGAACAAGTACTGGCCGCCGGTCAAGCGGGTGGACAACGTGTATGGCGACCGCAACCTGGTCTGCACCTGCGCGCCGCTGGAGGATTACGCCCAGGCGGCCGAGTGAGCCGCCATGCCCGGCCGGGGGCGCGTCCCCTCAGCCGGGCGGCAGGGGGAGGCGGCTCCGGTCCTTCAGCCGGTCGAGCACGATCGAGGAGCGCAGCCGGGCGACGCTCTCATGCGCCAGCAGCTCCTCGTTCACCAGCCGCGACAGGCCGGCGAGATCGGGCACGATGGCCTTCAGCACGTAGTCGGTGTCGCCGGTCGGCGCATAGGCCTCCTGGATGGCGTCGACGCAGGCCAGGAGATCGCGGAAGCGGCGCGCATTGTCGCCGCTGTGCGCCTTGAGCGTGACCTGGATGAAGGCCTGGACGTGCAGGCCAAGGGCCGCGGCGTCGAGTCCGGCGCGGTAGCCGCGGATCAGCCCGGCGGCCTCGAGCGCCGCGCGCCGGCGCGAGCATTGCGAGGCGGAGAGGCCGATGCGCTCGCCGAGCTGCTGGTTGGTCAGCCGCGCATCGGCCTGCAGCGCCGCCAGCAGGCGCAGGTCGAGCCGGTCGATCTCGAAGCTTTCGTGCATGGGCCGCTCCTTCCCCGCGTCTTTCCCGCATCCTGGACCGGATCGGCCGCCGCTATGCACGCCCCTTGCCCGGGCGGAGGGCTAGCCTTGTGAATGAGAAACGCCGCAAGGAGGCCTCCGATGGGACCGTTCCCGCATGACGCGCCGCGCGCCGCCATCAGCGCGCGGAACCCGATGGGGACGGATGGCTTCGCCTTCGTCGAATACGCCTCGCCCGAGCCGGAGCGGCTGCATGCGCTGTTCCGGCAGATGGGCTTCACCGCCGTGGCGCGGCATCGCGGCAAGGCCGTCACGCTCTACCGACAGGGCGACATCGACGACCTGCTGAACGAGGAGCCGGGCAGCCAGGCGATGCGCTTCGCCGCCGCGCACGGCCCCTCGGTGCCGTCCATGGCCTTTCGCGTGGTCGATGCGGAGCAGGCATGGCGCCGCGCCCTTGCGCTCGGCGCCGAGCCGGCCGAGGCCGTGCCGGGCACGCCGGTGATGGCCGCGCCGGCGATCAAGGGCATCGGCGGCAGCCTGCTCTACTTCATCGACCGCAAGGCGCGGCTGCTGCTGCAGATCTTCTCCGCCAACGTGATCGGCCCGGTCTTCTTCGAGTTCATCGAGCGCAAGGGCGATGACGGCTTCGGCGAGGGCAGTTTCCGCGCCCTGTTCGAGAGCATCGAGGAGGACCAGCTGCGCCGCGGCGTGCTGTCGCGCGCCCGCGCCCCGGCGGACGAGGCGGCGGGCTAGCCATCCCCGTCCACCTCCCCCCGGGGGGGCCACCTCCAGCCGCTGCAACGGCCTTCCGTTCCCGACCACGGGATAGGCGGCATTCCGCCGTTCCCCCCTCCCCGGCGGCATCCTGACCGGGGAGTATTCCCTCCCGGCGCGGCGCCGCTTGCGCCCGGCATGGCAGCTGGGCCATGGGAGGGAATGCTCCGGCGGTTGCGCGGGGGAAGGGCCTGGAGCCGGCGCGATGGACGACGACGCGATTCCCGACTGGACGGTGCTCGGCAGCCGCAGCGTGCTGCGCGACCGCTGGATCGACATCACCGCCGACCGCTGCCGCGACGCGCGCGGCAATATCCTCGAGGACTTCTACACCTTCGCCTATCCGGACTGGGTGAATGTCGTCGCCATCACTCCGCGCGACGAGCTGGTGCTGGTGCGGCAGTACCGGCACGGCTGGCGGGGACGGGTGCTGGAGCTGCCGGCCGGCGCCATGGATGCGGGGGAGGACGACCCGGCCGTGGCCGGCGCGCGGGAGCTGCGCGAGGAGACCGGTTATGCCGCGCCCGGCTGCCGGCTGGTCTCGACCCTCAGCCCCAACACGGTGACGCACCGCAACCGCTGCCACGCCGTGCTGGCGCTCGGCGCCGAGTTGCGGCACCCGACGGCGCATGAGGCGGGCGAGGACATCACCGTCGAGCTCTGGCCGCTGCCCGAGGTGCTGGCGCGGCTGGGGGAGGGGCTGCTGCCGCAGGTGATGCATGTCTCGGCGCTGCTGCTGGCGCTCTCGGCGGCCGGGCGGCTCGATCTGCGGCTGCGGCCCTGAGGCGCGGTGCGGGTCCCGCCGCGCGGCGGGCCATGCGGCCGCCGCGCGGTTCGTGCCAGGCGCCTGGCATCAGCGCCGCGGCCCCTGGCCATCCGGAGGCAGGTCCATACCGGCAAGGGCGCCGCGCCGCGGCTGGGGGGCGGAGTAGAGGATCTGCAGGCCTTCCCCCTCGCTCACGGTCTGCGCCAGCATGGGAGGCTGCTCGGCGGCGGCGTCCCGGTAGGTGATGGCGCCGTTCTCGCCGCCCGTCACCGAGAGCACGGCGCCGCCGCCCACCATGTTGAGGCGGTGGTCCTGCCCGTAGAGGACGGTGAAGTTCTCGCCCTCGCTGAGCACGGAAAGTCCCGCCTGCTGGGCGATGGCCGGACCGCAGGCGGCGATCCCGGCGGCGATCCCGGCGGAGATCAGGCAGCGGGCGCGTGCGGTGATGAGGATTGTCATGACACGTCCTGGGTCTTGTCGCGCAGAGGAGGATCTCTGCGGGGCGGAACTTCGCAGGATGGGAAATGTAAGAATGTGTCTGGACGCACAAAGCGGAGTCGCCCCCGCCCGCCGACCCTCAGCCCGCCGCCCGCCGCAGCCGTCCGTGCAGGAAGGCGAGCACCGCCGCCTCCTCTGGCCGCAGCGCGGGGAGCGCCCCGCTCAGCTCCGCCTCCACCTGGCGCTTCACCTGCAGCAGCAGCGCGCCGGACATGTAGCCCTCCAGCACCTCGGGATGGACATAGCAGGTGCGGCAGATGGTCGGCGTGTTGCCGAGCCGGGCCGCTGCGCGCTCGATCGCCTGTCTGACGTTGCGCCGGGCGGCGGCCTCGGTGTCGGCGCGCTCGAACTCGCTCAGCGCCATGGCGGCGAGCACCGTGCCGGCCCAGGTACGGAAGTCCTTGGCGGTGATGTCGTGGCCGGAGATCGCGCGCAGATAGGCGTTCACGTCGGCGGAATCGATGCCCCGCCGCTCGCCCTCCCCGTCGATGTACTGGAACAGCGCCTGCCCCGGCAGCTCCTGGCACGCCCGCACGACCTTCGCCACGCGGCGGTCGCGCAGCGCCAGCCTCCACTCCTTTCCGCTCTTGCCACGAAAGGTGAAGCGCAGCTCGGTGCCCCGGACCGCGACATGGCGGTTGCGCAGCGTGGTCAGCCCATAGCTGCCGTTGCTCTCGGCATAGTCCTCGTTGCCGACGCGGATCAGCGTGGTGTCGAGCAGATGGACGACACTGGCCAGCACCTTCTCCCGCCCCAGGCCGGGCCGCGCCATGTCCTCCGCCACGCGGGCGCGGAGCCGCGGCAGGATGCGCGCGAATTCCAGCACATGCCCGTACTTCGTCTCGTCCCGCGCGGCGCGCCAGTCGGGGTGGTAGCGGTACTGCTTGCGCCCCTTGGCGTCGCGGCCGGTGGCCTGGATATGGCCGTTCGCCTGCGGGCAGAGCCAGACCTCGCGCCAGGCCGGCGGCACGGCGAGGGCGCGCAGCCGCGCCAGCACCGCCTTGTCGCGCACCGTGGCGCCGCGCGCATCGCGATAGCTCCAGCCCGTGCCGCTGCGCCGGCGGGTGATGCCCGGCGTCGCGTCGGAGACATAGCGCAGGCCGATGGCGCGCGCCTCGGCGGCCTCCGGCGGAGGTGTCGCGCGGGGCGACGCCGGGGCCGCCTCGACCGGAACGCTGGCCTGTTGCAGCATGATGGCGAAACGCGCGGCCGCCGCTTCCGGTTCCGCGCCGGCAGGAGGAGACATCATGACCGCCACATCGCCGCCGCAGATCGTGCCCGTGGCCGAGGCGCACCGCGCCGACTGGGAGCGGCTCTATGCGGGCTACGCCGCCTTCTACCGCGTCACGCAGACAGCCGAGATGCGGGCCCGCGTCTGGAGCTGGATCCAGGACCCGGCGCATGAGGTGAAGGGGCTGGTGGCGCTGGATGCCGGCGGGCGCGGTCTTGGCCTGGCGCATTACCGGCCCTTCGCCCGGCCGCTCTCCGCCAGCACCGGCGGCTTCCTCGACGATCTCTTCGTCGATCCGGCGGCGCGCGGGCAGCGCGTGGCGGATGCGCTGATCGGCGCGGTGGCGGCGATCGGGCGGGAGAAGGGCTGGAGCGTCATCCGCTGGATCACGGCGGAGGACAACTACCGCGGCCGCGCGGTCTATGACCGGGTGGCGCAGCTCACCCCCTGGAAGACCTACGACATCAAGCTGTGATCCGCCGGAAGCTGTGATCCGCCAGCCCGGCGCTTCCCGGTGCCGGGCATTCCACCCCGCCCGGCCCGCGTGGCAGCATGCCCGGAACAGCATGCCCGGAAGGGGGGAGGCGCGCATGACCTATGCCGAGTTCTGGCCGATCTACCTGCGGGCCCATGCGCGGCCGCAGACGCGGGCGCTGCACTACTGCGGCAGCCTGCTGGCCCTGGCGGCCCTGCTGACCGGGCTGCTCTCGCCGGACTGGCGCTGGCTGATCGCCGCGCCCCTGATCGGCTACGGCTTCGCCTGGGCGGCGCATTTCGGGCTGGAGGGCAACCGGCCGCAGACCTTCGGCCATCCGCTCTGGTCGCTCTGGAGCGACTTCCGCATGCTCGGCCTCTGGCTGGGCGGTCGGCTCGGGCCGCATCTGGCGGCGGCGGGGGTGGGGCGGCCGCCGGGCGCGCCCGGGTCCCGCCCCGGCGCCTGACCTCCGCCGTTCCGGTGGGCGGCCGGACGCCTCAGCGCGGCGCCAGCAGGATGGGCGTGCCCCAGGGGTCGGCCAGCGTCGCCGTGCCCCGCGGCGAGGCGGCCGCCAGGAAGGCGGGGTCGCAGCGCAGTTCCACCTCGGCGAGGCCGGTCGAGGGCAGGTCGCGCGGCAGGGCGCCCCGGCTGTTCCAGGTATTCGCCGCCAGGTGGTGATGGTAGCCGCCGGCGGCGAAGAAGCTGGCGCCCGGATAGCGGCAGGTGACGTCGAGGCCGAGCCGGCCGGCATAGAAGGCCTCGGCCGGGGCCAGGGCGCCGACCTGCAGGTGGACATGGCCGATGCCGCCCCCCTCCGGCATTCCCTGCCATTCGGCATCGCCGCCGGCGCGGGCCAGCGCCTCCAGGTCGAGCGGCGCGTTGATCATCTCGACCTGCCCCTCCCGCCAGCGCCAGGCCGAGGCCGGACGGTCGGCATAGACCTCGATGCCGTTCCCCTCGGGGTCCGCGAGGTAGAGCGCCTCGCTGACGGCATGGTCGGCGGCGCCGCTCAGCGGCACGCCGGCCGCCGCCGCCTGCCGCAGCCAGCGGCCGAGATCGGCGCGGCCGGGCAGCAGGAAGGCGGTGTGGAACAGCCCGGCCTCGCGCGGGCTCCGCACCCGTGCGGCGGCGTCGCGGCGCAGCTCCAGCAGCGGCCGGGACCCCACGCCGAGGCTCAGGCCGGCCTCGCCGCCCGCCAGCCGGTGCAGGCCGATGACCCGCTGATAGAAATCGCCCACGCGGACGAGATCGCGCACCGTGAGCACGACACGGCCGATGGCGACGGGACAGGCGGTGGTCATGGCGGTCTCCCTCCCGGAGCGGTGTGCCGCGGCCCAGCGCTTGGCACGTGTGTCGGTGCCGGTCAACGCGGGCAGGGGCCTTCCACGCGCCGCCGCCAGGGCCACATCCGGGGCATGAGGACCCCGCGCCGCGCCCTGCTGGCCCTTCCCGCCGCCCTCCTGCCGGCCCGGAGCCGCCCCGCCGGCGCCCGCCCCGCGCCGCGCGCGCTGAGCTGGACCGACGCCGCCCGGGGCCGCGACCTGCCGCTGCTGCTCCGCCTGCCCGGCGGGACGGGGCCGGCGCCGCTGGTGCTGGTCTCGCCCGGTCTCGGCGGCACGCGGCACGGCCTGGCCTATCTGGGCGAGGCGCTGGCGGAGGCGGGCTTCCTGGTGCTGCATCTGCAGCATCCCGGCACCGATGACGGGCTCTGGCGCGGCGCGGCCGACCGGCGCCTGGCCTTCGCCGCCGCCGCCAGCGATGCCGGGCGCGCGCTGGACCGGCTGCGCGACGTGGCCTTCGTGCTGGACGAACTGCCCCGCCGGACGGAGCTGGCCGGGCGGCTGGACGCGGCGCGCATCGCCATCGCCGGGCACTCCTACGGCGCCTGGCTGGTGCAGCACATGCTGGGCCAGCGCCTGCCCGGCGGCGATCGCGGCCTGGCGCTGCCCGACCCCCGGCTCGGCGCCGGCATCGCCCTCTCGCCCATGCCGGCCGAGGGCCTGCCGCAGCGCCTGGCCTTCGCCCGCGTCACCGCGCCGATCCTGCACGTCACCGGCACCGAGGATCGCGGCTGGATCGGCGGCACCCTGCCCGGGGACCGCCGCCAGCCCTTCGACGCCATCGCCGCGCCGGGGGCGCTGGCGATCCTGGAGGGCGCCGCGCATGGCAGCTTCGCCGGTGAGCCGGGGGCGGGCGGCCGTTGGGAGGAGGCCGGCTTCCACCCGCGCGTGGCCGGCCTTGCCCTGGCCTTCCTGCGCGGCCTATGGCTGGGCGATGCGGCGGCGCGGCGGGCGCTGCGGGCGGGAATGCCCGGCCTGCTGGAAGCGGGCGACCGGCTGGAGAGCAAGGGCCTGGGATGAATGCCGGACTACGCGCTGGAACGGGCGGCGGGGGGCCGCGTGGCGGGGGTGGACGAGGCCGGGCGCGGCCCGCTCGCCGGCCCGGTCATGGCGGCGGCGGTTATGTTCCGCGCCGAGCCGCCGGCCTGGCTGGCCACCCTGCTGGACGACAGCAAGAAGCTCGACGCGGCGCGGCGGGAGGCGGCGCATGACGCCCTGCTGGCGGCCCGCGCCGGGGGCCTGCTGGATTGCGCCGTGGCCGCCGCCAGCACGGCCGAGATCGGCCGGCTGAACATCCTGCGCGCCACGCAGCTCGCCATGTGCCGGGCCATCGCGCGCCTGCCCCTGGCCCCCGACACCGCCCTGGTGGACGGCAACGCGGCGCCGCCGCTGCCCTGCCCGGTGCGCTGCGTGGTGAAGGGGGACGGGCTCAGCCTTTCCATCGCCGCCGCCTCGATCCTGGCCAAGGTGACACGGGACCGCGCCATGGCGCGACTGGACGGGCGCTGGCCGGGCTATGGCTTCGCCCGCCACGCCGGCTATCCCACCGCGGCGCACCGCGCGGCCCTGGCCAGGCTCGGACCCTGCCCGCATCACCGCCGCGGCTTCGCGCCGGTGGATCAGCTCCTGCTATTCCGCGAGGCGGTCGCCTGAGGCGCGCCGGAGCGCCGCCTCGGCCCTTCCTTGACGGCACGACTCCGCCCAACGCATTGTCCCGCTTCGAGTCGCTGAGGACGGCAGGGGGTTTCGTGGGCGTGGGGACGGGGCTGGATCTGCCGGTGGATTGCATTCTGGAAGGGGATTGCATCGAGATGCTGCGGGCACTGCCCCCGGCCTCGGTGCATGCCATCTTCGCCGATCCGCCCTACAACCTGCAGCTCCGGGGCCAGCTCCGCCGTCCCGACGAGAGCGTGGTCGACGGCGTGGACGACGACTGGGACCGCTTCTCCGACCTCGCGGCCTACGACGCCTTCACCCGCGCCTGGCTGTCCGAGGCGCGGCGGGTGCTGCGCAAGGACGGCACCATCTGGGTCATCGGCTCCTATCACAACGTCTACCGCCTCGGCGCCGCGCTGCAGGATCTCGACTTCTGGATCCTGAACGACGTGATCTGGCGGAAGGCCAACCCGATGCCGAACTTCCGCGGCCGCCGCTTCACCAACGCGCACGAGACCATGATCTGGGCGGCGCGCGGGCAGGAGAGCCGCTACAAGTTCAATTACACCGCCATGAAGTCGCTGAACGACGACGTGCAGATGCGCTCGGACTGGTTCATCCCGCTCTGCACCGGCGCCGAGCGGCTGCGCGACGCGGAGGGGAAGAAGGTGCATCCGACGCAGAAGCCGGAGGCGCTGCTGCACCGGGTGATCCTCTCCTGCACCGCGCCGGGCGATGTGGTGCTCGACCCCTTCCTCGGCTCCGGCACCACCGCCGCCGTGGCGCGCCGCCTGGGCCGGCGCTGGATCGGCATCGAGCGCGATCCGGGCTATGCCGCCGCCGCGCGCGCGCGCATCGCCGCCATCGCGCCGCTGTCGGAAAGCGCCATGCTGGTCACGCCGACGAAGCGCGAGCAGCCACGCGTGCCCTTCGGCACGCTGGTCGAGCGCGGGCTGGTGGCGGCCGGCGCGAAGCTCACCGACCGGCACCGCCGCTTCGTCGCCGAAGTGGCGGCGGATGGCTCGCTGCGATGCGGCAAGGCGCAGGGCTCGATCCATCAGGTCGGCGCGGCGGTGCAGGAGGCGCCCTCCTGCAACGGCTGGCTGTTCTGGCATGTCGAGCGGCGCGACGGCACGCTGCGCCTGCTGGACGAGCTGCGCGCCGAGGTCGCCGCCAGCCTGACGGCGTGACGGCCGGGGCCGCGCCCGGCCGCCTCAGCCCAGGCGCGCCTGCAGCGCCGCGCGCAGCTCGGTCGACGAATAGGGCTTGCTGATCACCGCCACGCCGCGCAGCCGGTCGGGGAAGGCATCCGCCTCGCCATAGCCGGTGGCGAAGAGGAAGGGGATGCCGCGCGCCAGCAGGGCGTCGGCCACCGGGAAGCTGCTCTCGCGTCCCAGGTTGACGTCGAGCAGGGCGAAGGCGGGCGGCGCCTGTTCCAGCAGGCGCAGCGCCGTCTGCACGCCGGCCGCCACATCCACCTCGGCCGCGCCCAGGCGCCGAAGCTGGTCCTCGGCATCCATGGCGATCAGCAGATTGTCCTCGACCAGCAGCACCCGGCCGGAGAGCGTGAATTCCGCCGCCGGCTCGCGCGCCGGGCGCGCCGGCGCGGCGGGCGGCGGCGCCCCCTCGGCGCGCTGCACGCAATCGGCCGGCAGCAGGAAGCGGGCCTCGATCCCCTCCAGCCGGTAGCGCAGATCCGCCTCGCCGCCGAGGTCGTGCGGCACGGCGCGCTCCAGGATGGTGGTGCCGAAGCCCTGGCGGCGCGGCGGGCGCACCGGCGGCCCGCCGCGCTCGCGCCAGAGCAGTTCGAGCCCGCCGCAGGGCGTGAAATCCCAGCATACGTCCACCTCGCCATGGCGGTCGCAGAGCGCGCCGTACTTGGCGGCATTGGTGACCAGCTCGTGCATGACCAGCGCCAGGGTCGTATAGGCCGCCGGCTGCAGCAGCACGCCGGGGCCGCGCAGGTGCAGCCGCTCCGACTTCTCCTGCAGATAGGCCTCGGCCTCGGCCTGGATCAGCTCGGCGAGCGGCGCGGGCTGCCAACGGTCGGTGGTAATCTGGTCATGCGCGCGGGCCAGCGCCTGGATGCGGCCGCCGACCATGGCGGCGAACTCGTCCACCGTGCTGGCGTAGCTGCGGCTCTGCCCGACCAGGCCGCGGATCAGGCCGAGGATGTTGCGCACCCGGTGGTTCAGCTCGGCGATCAGGATCTCCTGCCGCTCCTGCGCCACCTTGCGCTCGCGCTCGGCGAGATCGGTCAGCTGCAGCACCACCTCGAGCAGCGTCACCCGCAGCCGCTCGGCCATGGTGAGGTCGCTCTCGCTCCAGGGCTGGCTGTGCCCCTCCACCGATTCGCGCCAGGCGGCGAAGCTCTTGCGCGGCGAGAGGCGCGGACCGTTCGGGCCGTAGCTCATCGTCTTGGCCGGCTCGCCGGCCCAGGTCACCGACTGGGTGACACCGCGCCGGAAGAACATGAGGTAGTCGCGCGGGGCGCGGGAGAGGGGGATGGCGAGCAGGCCGGAGGCGCGATGGGCATAGTCGCGCGCCGGCGGGTGCAGCTCGCCCAGCTGATGGGTGGACCAGACGCTGCCGGAGGCCGAGCGGTGCAGGAAGCGCGCGATGCCGACCAACTCCTCCGCCGTCGGCGTGTGACCGCGCAACGCCGTGCCGTCGGCGCTCCAGAGGCCGATGCCGTCGCAGGGGATGACCTCGGAGAGCGGCTCGAGGAACTCGGCGAGCGACCGGCTGCCGGGACGCATGGCGCCGAGCGCGGCCATCAGCCGCTGGTGCATCGCATTGGCCTGGGCGTCGCGCGCCTGGTCCTGCTCGCGCTCGCAGCTCTCCAGCAGCAGCGAGAAGATCTGGCCGAACAGCTCGGCGGCGGTGCGCCGCTCGAAGGGTACGCGCAGCGGCTCGTTGTGGTGGCAGGCGATCAGTCCCCAGAGCCGGCCCTTGCGCAGCACCGAGACCGACATCGAGGCGCGCACCCCCATGTTGCGGAGATACTCGACATGGATCGGCGAGACGCTGCGCAGCAGGCTGAGCGAGAGGTCCAGCGGCGCGCCCCGGCTGTCGAGCAGGGGCAGCACCGGCACCGAGGGCGCCTCGGTGTCGCCGATCAGCCGCAGCCAGTTGCGCTCATAGAGGCGGCGCGCCTGGCGCGGGATGTCGCTGGCCGGGAAATGCAGGCCCATGAAGGAGGAGAGGAAGCTTGCCGCCGATTCCGCGATCACCTCGCCGGCGCCGTCATGGTCGAAACGGTAGAGCATGACGCGGTGGAAGCCGGTCAGGCCGCGGATCTGCCGCACCGCCTCGCGGCAGAGCGCCTCGAAGCTGTCGGCGTGGTGCAGCCGGGCGATCATGCCGCGCACCGTGGTGCCGGCCTCCAGCGCATCCTGCAGGTCGGACGGCTCGCCCTCGACGACGATCAGCGGCCCGCTCTGATGCACGGCGAGGTCGTAGGGCGGCCCGCCCTCGCGCAGCGGCACGCCGAACAGGCGCTCCACGGCGTCCACCCCGCGCAGCAGATGCAGCCGGCCGCCGATCTGGTGCATGGCCTCGCGCGTCAGCAGCCCGGCCAGGGATTCGCCGCGCGCCGCCTCGGGGTCGAGCCCGAGATGCGCGGCGAGGTTGGCCGAGGCGCGCTGGATGAGCCAGTCGGCGCTGGTGGCGACGAGGAAGCCGGTGGGCTGGATGCCACCCAGGAGATGAATCGGCTCGCGATCGCAGTTGGTCAGATCGACGGCGCCGGTCAGGTCAGGCATTCAGCAAGGCTTCCTCGGTGTCCTCGCCCTGCAGGGCGGCCAGGAACTGGTTGAAGGCGGCACAGGCGCCGGCCAGCGCCTCGGGCCAGGCATCAGGCTCCGGCAGGGCCTGCTCCAGCATGGCGATGAAGGCTGGCCAACCGCCCGCGGCGGGAGCATGCGACAGATAGGCGGTGGCCACCCGCCCCGCCGCATCCCGGATAACGCCGCGCAGGAGCATTGCGTTGCCCAGGCGGGAGCCCTCCAGGACATAGGCGGCGCCGAGCGCCGCCGGCAGGCTGGCGAGGGCGCCGGCGGGAAGCGGCAGGGGCGGCGGCATCGGCTCGGCCAGCGCCGCCATGTCGCCGGCCAGGGCCGCGGTGCGCCGGCGCGCGGACCAGTCCGGCACCACCCGCTCCAGGCCCTGCCGGTCGCAGGCGGCCTCCAGCGCCGGCAGGGCGCGGGCATGGGCGCGCAGGAAGGCGCGATAGCCCGGCGCCGTCGCCAGCGCATAGCGGCCGCCCAGGGCATCGGCCCGGTCGTGCAGGGCCTGGGTGCCCTGGCGGAGGAACCAGCGGAGCCCGTCATGCCGGGGCCGGGAAGGGCGTGTCATCATGTCTCCTTTTGGGCCTGCGCGGCGGGTGGCGCCACCCCGGCGCGGATGGCGGAAGGGCGGGGAAGCGGTCCGTGCCGGTCAGGCATCTGGTCACCCGCGGGGGTCGGGAGGAGGGGCACGGGCGGCGGCGAAAGCGATCACCCGACCCTTGCGACCCGCAGCTCCCTCCCGTCAAATGGCCGGGAAGGCTGGCCCGCACGAGGCCGGCACATGGAGGAACGGAATGACCAAGCTATCCCGTCGCGCGACCCTGGCGCTGTTCGGCGCCCCGGCCCTGGCTGTGCCGGGAGCGTCCCTTCTGGCCCGCCCGGCCCTGGCCCAGGCCAGCTTCCCCAGCCGGCCGGTCCGCATGCTGGTGCCATGGTCGCCGGGCGGCACGACGGACGTGCAGATGCGCGCCTTCTGCGATGCCGCCTCCCGCCATCTCGGCCAGCCCGTGATCGTGGAGAACCGCGCGGGCGCGGGCGGCATCCTCGGCCCGCAGGCGCTGCTGAACGAGAGGCCGGACGGCTACACCCTCAGCCAGATGCCGATCAGCGTCTTCCGCTACCCGCACATGGCGCCCAAGCCGCCCTTCGATGTCCTGCGCGACTTCACCTGGGTCAGCCACCTGACCGGCTATACCTTCGGCGTGGTGGTGCGGGCCGACGCGCCCTGGAAGACCTTCGCGGAATTCCTCGACCATGCCAAGAAGAACCCCGGCAAGGTGACCTACGGCTCGCCCGGCGTCGGAACCTCGCTGCACCTGACGATGGAGCGGATCGCCGGGGAGCGCGGCATCGACTGGGTGCACGTGCCCTTCCGCGGCGTGGCCGACAACCTTACCGCCCTCCTCGGCGGGCAGACCGACGCCCTGGCCGACAGCTCGGGCTGGGCCGAGATGGTGCTGGAGGGACGCCTGCGCCTGCTCACCGTCTGGACGCCGGAGCGGGTGAAGCGCTTCCCCGACGTGCCGACGCTGCGCGAAGGGGGCATCGACATCGTCTCCACCTCGCCCTATGGCGTGGCCGGCCCGCGCGGCATGGAGCCGGCGGTGGTGAAGGTTCTGGACGAGGCCTTCCGCAAGGCGGTCAACGACCCGCAGCATGTCTCCATCCTGGAGCGCTACGACATGCCGGTGATCTACATGGGGCCGGAGGATTACGCCGCCTTCGCCGCGAAGACCGACGCGGAGGAGAAGGCGATGATCCAGCGCCTCGGCCTCAAGCTCTGAGGCCGGAAACACCCTTGCGTTTCGCGCCCATTCGCCGGTTTTGATGGCATGGCGGGCGGCTCCACGCCCATGCTCGCCCGCCCCTGGGAAAACAGGCCCGCCGCGCGCGATTCCGCGCCGGGCGGCTGTCCCGCTCCCGGGGATGGGGAGACATCACAATGGCATTCATCATGGGTCCCGCCGCCGGCGGCGCCACCCTCGCCGGCACCGGAGCGAATGACGTTCTTGTCGCGCGGGGCGGCGGGAACCTCATCATCGGCGGCGGTGGCGAGGATGACGTCATCACCAGCTGGCGCGGCATGGACACGGTGCGGCTCGGCGAGCCGGGCGATGGCGATTCGGGGCGTGACACCGTGCTGCTGGCGGGGAAGGGCAACGGCGTCATTGCCGGCGATGCCGGGCTGGACCTGCTCTCCTGGGGCGGCGGCAACACCGTCAGCCTGGGCAACGGCGACAACCGGCTGGAGTTCTGGGGCCGCCACAACAGCGTCAGCACCGGCTTCGGCGACAACGACATCCTGTTCCATTGCGGCGGCAACAGCGTCCTGCTCGACGGCGGGCTCTACCCCGGCAGCGCCGGCGAGACCTGGGTCCGCTTCGCCGGCACCGGCAACAGCTTCAGCCTGGCGGAATCCGCCTTCGCGCCGCCGCCGACCGTGAATCTTCGTATCGAGGGCGGAGCGGGGCAGGGCAGCTTCGACCTCGGCGGCCTCGGCACCGCCTCGCTCGACACCGGAGGCACCGGCAACCGGATCTTCCTGGGCCTTGGCGACTATGCCATCCAGCCGGGGGCGGGCGATAGCCTGGTGAGTTTTCCGCCCAGCGGGCGCGGCGCCGCCGCCGGGGAGGTCTCCATCACCCTGGAGGGGTATGGCGACCGCATCAGCGGCGCCGCCGGACATCTCGAGGTGCAGGGCGGCACGGGCGGCACGCGCGTCGAGCTGCTGGGCTTCACGGCCAATGACGTGGATCTGCGGCTGGGCGGCGAGGGCAACAGCGTCACCAGCCAGACCCTGGTGGAAGGGCACATCGCCTCGGCGGGTGGCCGGGCGCAGTACGATATCTTCGGCGTGGCCGCGGAGATCGTCCTGGCCGGAGCGGACAACCGGCTGCAGCTCGACACGCTGATCGGCGGACGGATCGTCGATGGCGGCGAGGCCACGCGAATCGACATCTCCTACAGCAACACCCTCTACGACTTCTCCGGCAGCATCCTGGATTTCGGCGCCGGCCGGGGCGGCGTGGTGGCGCTCGACGACGGCACCACCGGCTATGCCAGCGTCGCCGCGGTGCTGGCCGCGCTGGAGAGCGACGGTGCCGGCGGCAGCCTGCTGGCGATCGGCGGCGGCGCGCTGCATTTCGAGGGGCTCGCGCCCGCCGCGCTGGCGGCCGCCAACTTCGCCATCATCTGAGCCGGCCGGACCCGGAGGGAGGCGCCCTCCAGGCGCCGCCTTCCCGGCCGGCCGGACCAGGGGGTCAGGCGGCGCGCGACAGCGCCTTCCAGACCACCTCCGGCGTCGCCGGCATGTCGAGCCGGGTGACGCCATCCTCGCGCAGCGCGTCGATCAGGGCGTTCATCACCGCCGGCGGCGAGCCGACCGCCCCGGCCTCGCCGGCACCCTTCACACCCAGCGGATTGGTCTCGCAGGGGATCTCGACCAGCTCGACCTCGATGTCCGGCAGGTCGATGGCGCGCGGCAGGGCATAATCGTTCAGGCTGGCCGAGAGCAGCTGGCCGCTCTCGGGATCGTAGGCGGTGCGCTCCATCACCGCCTGGCCGATGCCCTGCGCCACGCCGCCATGCACCTGGCCGCGGACGATCATCGGGTTCAGCGCGAAGCCGACATCATCCACCACGATGTAGCGGGCGATCTCGGTATGCCCGGTCTCGGGGTCCACCTCCACCTCGGCGATGTGGCAGCCATTCGGGAAGGTGTGCGCCGGGATGGCGGCGATCTCGGCGGCATCCAGCAGCGTCACCGTCTCGCCCTTCGCCGCGCGGGCGCGCTGCGTCGCGGCCAGCTCCAGGATGCCGATGGCGCGGTCGGTGCCGGCGATGGTGAACCGGCCCTGCGCGAACTCGATATCGGCCGGCGCGGCCTCCAGCGCCTCGCCCGCCGCCTGCTTGCCCTTCTCGATCACGCTGGTGGCGGCGGCCAGCAGGGCGGTGCCCTCGGAATAGAGGCTCCGCGCGCCGCCCGTGCCGCCGCCGGTCGGGATGGCGTCGGAATCCCCCTGCACCACGCGGATCCTCTCGACCGGGATGCCGAGCTCATGCGCGGTGATCATGGCATAGGCGGTCTCGTGGCCCTGGCCGGTGGATTGCGTGCCGACCAGCACTTCGACGAAGCCGTCCTCGGCGAAGCGCATCTCGGCCCGCTCGGAGGCATCGCCGCCCGTGGCCTCCAGGTAATAGGCCATGCCGATGCCGCGCCGCTTGCCGCGCCGCGCCGCCTCGGCCCGCCGCTCGGCGAAGCCGGCCCAGCCGGACTTCTCCAGCGCCACGTCGAGCACCTTGTTGAAATCGCCCGAATCGTAGGTCTGCCCGACCGGGGTCTTGTGCGGCATGGCCGAGGGCGGGACCATGTTGCGGCGGCGCAGCTCGACGCGGTCGATGCCGACCTCGGCCGCGGCGGCGTCGATCAGCCGCTCCACCAGGTAGTTGCTCTCCGGCCGCCCGGCGCCACGATAGGCATCGACCGGCACGGTGTTGGTCAGCACGCCGAGGACGTTGGCGTAGATCGCCTGGAAGCCATAGACGCTGGCCAGCACCTTGGTGCCCGCGCCGCAGGGGATGAAGGGCGCGAAGGTCGAGAGATAGCCGCCCATGTCGGCGTAGTTCCTGGTCCGCAGCGCCAGGAACCTGCCGTCCTCATCCAGCGCCAGCTCGCCCTCCGTCAGGTTGGCGCGCCCCTGGGTGTCGGACTGGAAGGCCTCCATCCGCTCCGAGGCCCATTTCACCGGCCGGCCCAGCCGGCGCGCCGCCCAGCAACACAGCGCGTATTCGGCATACATGTAGAGCTTCATGCCGAAGCCGCCGCCGACATCGGGGGTGACGACGCGGAAGTTCTCCTTCGGCAGGTGGAAGACGGCATCGGCCAGGATGTTCTTCACCAGCCAGGAGCCCTGGGTGCCGGCATACAGCGTGAACCTGCCGCTGGCCGCGTCATACTCGGCGAGCGCGGCGCGGCCCTCCATGCTGTTCACGACGATGCGGTTGTTCACCACCGTCAGCCTGGTGACATGCGCGGCGCGGGCAAAGAGCGCCTCGGTCGCCGCCTCGTCGCCGGCCGACCAGTCGAAGCAGATATTGCCAGGCGCGCTGTCCCAGACCTGCGGCTGGCCGGGCTGGAAGGCCGTCGCCAGATCCACCGCGGCCGGCAGCACCTCGTAATCGACCATCACCGCCTCGGCCGCGTCGCGCGCCGCCTGGGGCGTCTCGGCGACGATGAAGGCGACGCCATCGCCGACATGGCGCACCACGTCGATGGCCAGGCCGTAGCGCGGCGTCTCGGCGCGCGGGCTGCCGTCGCGGTTCTTCAGCGGGATCAGGCAGGGGATCTCGCCGAGGCCGTCGGCCTTCCAGTCCGCCCCCGTCAGCACCGCCTTCACGCCGGGCAGGGCGGTGGCGGCGGCGGTGTCGATGGAGAGGATGCGCGCATGCGCGTGCGGGCTGCGCAGCACCAGGGCGTGCAGCTGCCCCGCCGCGCCGATATCGTCCGTGTAGCGCCCCTGCCCCTTGAGCAGCCGGGGATCCTCGATCCGCCGCATGGGCTGGCTGAAGCCGAACTTGGCCATGTCGTGATCCGCTTTCCTGATCGTCCCGGGGATATCATTGGCCCCGAGGAGGTGATTGGGAAGGGGCTTCCGGCGCGGCCAAGAGCGGGGCAGGGTGCCTCGATGGCCGATCTCGTCCCCCTGCTGCTGCGGCTGCACGATTCGCACGCCTATCCGGGCTGCCGCGCCAGTGCCGGGACGCTGCCGCCGCCGCCCTTCGCCGCGCGGCCCTGCCTGATCGAGTTCTCCGACGGCGCCGGCGCCTCCGGCGCGTTGTCCATGCCGGGGGCGGAGGAGATGCACCTCGCCATCGCCGCCTATCGCACCATGCGGGGGCACCGCATCGCCGCCAAGTCCTGGCTGCTGCGATCCGCGCAGAACCCGCCCGGGGAAGGCTGGAAGGTGGCGCGCCGGATGAGTTGAACCGCCGGGGGCGCTCCGAAGCGCGGCCTTTCGGCTCCGGCCGATCCAGCCTAGCCTCTCGCCACGCCTCGTCCCGTGGCGCGAAACTCCGGAGAAGCCCGCATGAGCCTGACGCGTCGTCACCTGATCGCCGGCCTTGGCGCCACGCCGCTCCTGATGAGCGCAACGGAGGCCCTGGCGCAGGGAATCCAGCCGAAGCGCGGCGGCATGCTGAACGTCATCCTGAACCCGGAGCCGCCGGTCCTGCAGATCGGCGTCAACAACCAGACGCCGACGCTGATCAGCGGCACCAAGATCACGCAGGGCCTGCTGAAGTTCACCCCCGGCCTCGAGCCCATGCCGGAACTGGCGAAGAGCTGGAGCGTCAGCCCGGACGGGCTCGAATACGTCTTCCGGCTGCAGGAGAACGTGACGTGGCATGACGGCCGGCCCTTCACGGCGGAGGACGTCATCTTCTCCGTGATGCAGTTCAACCGCGAGATCGCGCCCCGCCTGCGCGGCGTGCTCTCCGGCATCGCCGAGGCCACGGCGCCCGATCCGCTGACCGTGCGCTTCGTGCTGAAGCAGCCCTTCCAGCCCTTCCTGCTGTGCTTCGACGCCACCGCCCTGCCGATCGTGGCGAAGCACATCTATGGCGGCACCGATTTCCGCACCAATCCGGCCAATGCCAGGCCGATCGGCACCGGGCCGTTCCGCTTCGTCGAATGGCAGCGCGGCAACTTCATCCGCATGGAGCGCTTCGAGGGGTACTGGAAGCCGGGCCAGCCCTACCTCGACGGCATTCTCTGGCGCGTCATCCCCGACGGGCAGAGCCGCCGGCTGGCGATCGAGGGCGGCCAGGTGCAGATGAGCACCGCCACCGACATCGAGCCCTTCGACATCCCCGCGCTGCGTCAGGCGCCGAATCTCCAGGTCACGACCAAGGGCTGGGAGTACTTCTCGCCGCTCTTCTGGTTCGAGTTGAACCTGCGCGTGAAGCCCTTCGACGACCGGCGGGTGCGGCAGGCGATGAGCATGGCGCTGGACCGCAACTTCATCGTCAACCGGCTGTGGTTCGGCCTCGGCAAGCCGGCCACCGGCCCGGTGGCCTCGACCACGCGCTTCCACGAGCCGGAGGCGAAGGTGGCGCCCTTCGACGTGGCGAAGGCCCGCGCGCTGCTGGACGAGGCCGGGCTGCGTCCGAACGCGCAGGGCATCCGGGCTGCCTTCCGCTACGTCGTGCCGCCCTATGGCGAGATCTGGACCCGCATGGGCGAGTATTTCCGCCAGGCCATGCGGCAGATCGGCATGGAGGTGACGCTGGAATCGACCGATGCCGGCACCTGGGCCTCGCGCATCGCCAACTGGGACTACGAGGCGACCTCCAACGTGCTCTACCAGTTCGGCGACCCGACGCTCGGCGTGGAGCGCTCCTACGTGTCGTCCAACATCCAGAAGATCCTGTTCACCAACACCGCCGGCTATTCCAACCCGCGGGTGGACGAGCTTTTCGCCCGCGGCCGCAGCGCCGCCAGCGAGGCGGAGCGGCGCGCCGCCTTCTCCGAGGTGCAGAAGATCCTGGTCGAGGACATGCCGCTGCTCTGGGTGGTCGAAGTCAATTACCCGACCGTGATGGACAGGCGCCTGCACAACGCGGTGCAGCTCGGCACCGGCAACCATGCCAGCTTCGACGACGTGTTCCTGGCCTGATCAGCCGGGCCGCGTCACCGTCGCGCGGGTCCAGAAGGTGAGCGCCACCATGCCGGCGGCGGCGGTGAGGAAGGCGGCGGAATAGCCGCCGCGCGCCAGGATGGCGCCGAAGCCGATCGAGCCCAGTCCCTGGCCGAGGAACAGCGCCATGGCGAAGCCGGAGACGGCGGTGGCGCGGGCCTCGGGCAGGGCCTCGGTGCTGCGCGCCTGCAGCACGCCGTGGAACATGAAGAAGAACAGGCCCATCGCCGCCTGCAGCAGCGCCACCGCCCCCCAGCTCGGCGCCAGGGCGAGCAGGGCCAGGGCCGCGGCCAGCATCAGCCCGCCGGTGAGCAGCAGCCGCGCCTCGCCCAGGCGGCGCACCAGCCGCGCCGCCATGCGGGTATAGGCCAGGGCGCCGAACCCGAAGCCGGCGGCGACCAGCCCGGCATGCCAGGGCTCCAGGTGGAAGTCCTGGATCAGGTAAGAACCGATGAAGGGCAGGGCGCCGCCGAAGAGCAGCAGCCCGTCCAGGAAGGCGGCGAGCAGCAGCAGGCGGGCCGCCGGGCGCCGCAGCAGCGCCGCGTAGCTGCCGAAGCCGAAGCCCGCCGGGGGGGCGCCGGGCGCGCGGCGCCAGAGGCCCGGCCCGAGCGCCAGCAGGATGCCGAGCGCGACCGAGAGCGCCACCCCGCCCACCGTGACGAAGACGGCGCGCCAGCCGAAGCCATGGGCGATGGTGCCGGAGACCGGCCCGGTCAGGAGCTGCGCCATGACCATGCCGGTGAGGAAGCGGCCGAGCGTCGCCTGCCGTTCCTCATAGGGCACGTTGTCGCCGATCCAGGCCATGGCCAGCGGGATGATGGCGCCGCCCATGGCCCCGGTCAGCGCCCGCAGCGCCAGCAACTGCCCGAGCGAGCCGGCCAGGGCGCAGGCCGCCATGGCCAGCCCGTAGAGCAGCAGGCCCAGGGTCAGCACGCGCAGCTTGCCGAAGCGGTCGCCGAGCGGCCCGAGCAGGATCTGGCAGAGGCCGTAGGGCAGGGCGAAGGCGGTGATCAGCACCGCGATCTCGGCCACCGTCACGCCGAGATCGCGGGCGACCATGGGCAGCACGGGGTCCAGCATCCGCATGCCGGCGCCGGTCGCGAAGCCGGCGGCGGCCAGCAGCGGCAGGATGGCGAGAGGAGGCCGGGCAGGGGCTCCACCGGGTCGCGGAGCGCCGCCCCCGGCCGCGGCGCTCACGCCGCGTCGGCCTTCGGCGCCTGGGCGCGGCGGGCCCGCTCGCTCTCGGTCTTCAGCTGGCCGCAGGCGGCCAGGATGTCGCGCCCGCGCGGGGTGCGGATCGGCGAGGAATAGCCCGCCTCCATGACGATCCGGCCGAAGCGGTGGATGGCGTTGTTCGACGAGGTCTCGTAGGGGCTGCCGGGCCAGGGGTTGAAGGGGATCAGGTTCACCTTGGCCGGGATGCCCTTCAGCAGCCGCACCAGCTCGCGCGCGTCGGCCTCCGAATCGTTCACGCCCTTCAGCATGACGTATTCGAAGGTGATGCGCCGGGCGTTGGAGGCGCCGGGATAGCGGCGGCAGGCCGCCATCAGCTCCTCGATCGGGTACTTGCGGTTCAGCGGCACGATCTCGTCGCGGATGTCGTTGCGCACCGCGTGCAGCGAGACGGCCAGGCCGATGCCGAGCTCCTCGCCGCAGCGGTCCATCATCGGCACCACGCCGGAGGTGGAGAGGGTGATGCGCCGGCGCGACAGGGCGATGCCCTCGCCGTCCATGATGACCTTCATCGCCTTGGCGACGTTCTCGTAGTTATAGAGCGGCTCGCCCATGCCCATGATGACGATGGTGGAGAGCAGCCGCGGCGTGCCGTCGGTCGGGCTTGGCCACTCGCCATAGGAATCGCGCGCCGCCATGAACTGCCCGACGATCTCGGCGGCGCCGAGATTGCGCACCAGCTTCTGCGTGCCGGTGTGGCAGAAGCGGCAGGACAGGGTGCAGCCCACCTGGGTCGAGACGCAGACGGCGCCGCGGTCCTCCTGCAGGCCGGGGATATAGACCGTCTCGACCTTCTGGTCGTCGCGGAACCGGAAGAGGAACTTGCGGGTGCCGTCCTCGCTGGTCTGCTGGGTGTCGAGGCCGGGGCGGCCGACGACGAAGCGCTCGGCGAGCCTTTCCTGCAGGGTCCTGGCGATGCTCGGCATGCGGGCGAAGTCGGTCTCGCCCTGGTGGTAGATCCAGTGCCAGAGCTGTTTGGCGCGGAACGGCTTCTCGCCGATCGCGAGCATCTCCGCCGCCAGCTCCTCGCGCGACAGGCCGACCAGGTCGCGGCGGCCGTCCGGCAGCGTGGCCGCGGGCGGCGCGAAGAGCGCGGCCTTGGCCAGGATGCGGGCGCGCTCCGCCTCGGTGAGGTCGGGCGTGGCCGTCGCGGCGTGGAGGGGTCCGGCGGGGGCGGAGATGCTCATTCGGACTTTACCGGCGGCCCGCCGGACACTCCTTGCTGATGGCCTCATAGGCCGCGGTGAAGCCGGAGAGGGAGAAGGTGTCGGTCGCGGTGCCGCGGCCGCCGGGGCCGGGGCCCTTGGCAACCGCCGTCGCGCCGCCCCGGAAGGCGGACACGGCCCGCGAGCCCTCGCGGGCGAAGGCGTTCTCCTGGGCGGTGTAGAAATCGAGCGCGGTGCCGCCGACCGCGACCTCCACCTCGGCCTTGGGAGCGTAGCTGTAGCCCGGGCGCAGCGCCACCTGGTCGCGGCCCTGCGGGCGGTGCGTCACCGTCAGCATGACGTTCTGCCGGCTGCCGGCGCCCTCGCTCTTGCTGGCCCGGGAGAAGGCGTAGCAGACCTTCTGCGCGCCCGAGCCGAGGGTCGCGGCGGTCCAGTCCTGGAAGCTGCCGAGCGCCTGCGGGCGCGGCTGCTGGGCCTGGGCGGAGGACGGGGAGGCCACCACGGCGAGCGGCGCGCCGAGCAGCATCAGCAGAGGGAGGAGCCGGGTCATGGCGGTCACATAAGGGTTCGGGGTGCGGTGGGGCAACCGCGCAAAGCCAGGGCCGGATGCGCGGCAGGCGCGGGCGTGATGACATTTCCCGCGCCCGCGGGGAAGCCGCCGCGTGGCCGCGGGCGAGATCGTTCCGCTTGCGGCGCATGGCGCTCACGCCGCGCGGGGCGGCGGCCACAGCACCTTGTCGCCGTAGTTGCACAGGTCGCGCACCACGCAGTGCCAGCATTCCGGCAGCCGCGCCTTGCAGATGTAGCGCCCGTGCAGGATCAGCCAGTGATGCGCGTCGCGCAGCAGCTCGGGCGGGACGCGCTTCATCAGCGCGTCCTCCACCGCGCGGGGCGTCCGGCCGGGGGCGAGGCCGGTGCGGTTGCCCAGGCGGAAGATATGCGTGTCCACCGCCATGGCCTCCTCGCCGAAGGCGACGTTCAGGACGACATTGGCGGTCTTGCGGCCGACCCCCGGGAGGGCCTCCAGCGCCGCCCGGTCCGCCGGGACCTCGCCCCCGTGCCGCTCGATCAGCAGGCGCGACAGGGCGATGACATTGCGCGCCTTGGCCTTCCACAGTCCGATGCGGCGGATGTGCTCGGCCAGCCCCGCCTCGCCCAGCGCCACCATCTTCTGCGGCGTGTCGGCCAGCGGGAAGAGCGTGGCCGTGGCCTTGTTGACCGAGACATCGGTCGCCTGGGCGGACAGCGCCACCGCGACCAGCAGCGTGTAGGGGGAGGTGTAGTTCAGTTCGGTTCGCGGCGCCGGGTTGTGGGCGGCGAGGGTGCGGACGAAGGCGGCGGCCTGAGCGGCGGACATCTTCCGGGCGCGGCGCGGCGCCTCGGCCGAGCCATGCCGCGAGGCCGTCGGAGTGGCGCGCGCTGGCCTGGCGCGCGGGGTGGCGCGGGTAGCGGGCGGCGCCGTGATCTCGGGCGCCGTGACTTCCGGTGCCGTGACTTCCGGTGCCGCCTGGGGCGGGGCCATGGCGGGGGGAGAGGCGGCGCCGGCGGGAGCGGCCCGGCGGCGGCGGGAGGGGTTGGCGGTCATGGCACTCGCGGAGCTCCGCCGGGCGGGGCGGCAAGGGAGAAGAAAGGCCCCGCCGCCATCTGGCCGCGGTGCCGGAGCAGCCTATGTTTCCTGGCGATGACGGCAAGTCCCGAACCCTTGATCTTCGAGGCGATCAGCGTGCCGCACCGCAGCCTGCGGCCCCTGGCGCTCGCCCTGCTGGCGGCGATGTGCCTGGGCTGGGCCCTGATCGGCAGCGTCGTCTTCCTGGTGCTGGGCGCCTGGCCGGTGGTGCCCTTCCTCGGCGTCGAGACCCTGCTGGTCCTGGTCCTGGTCCTGCTGCACCACCGCTGGTCGGCCCGGGCGCGGGAGGTGGTCTCGCTCGGCGCCGGCCGGCTGGTGGTGCGCCGCACCGATGGGCGGGGCCGGCTGGAGGTGGCGGAGCTCGACCCCTACTGGAGCCGGGTGGAATGGAGCGAGCGGGAGGGGCTGGCACTTCGGCAGCGCGGCCGCCGGGTGGCGATCGGCCGCTACCTCTCCGAGCCCGAGCAGCGGGACCTGGCCGATGCCCTCGGCGCGGCGCTTGCCGCCTACCGCTCGCCGGTCTTCGACAATCCGCAGCTGCGCGAGCCGGGCTGAGCGCGGGCGCACAACCCGGCGGCGGCCGGCGCGTTACGATTGTTACTTCGCGCATTTCCGGAAAGGCCGCCGATGACCTTCGATCCCAGGAGCGGTCCCCGCGCCCTCCGCCACGCCGGTGCCGTCGTCACGACGCTCGATCAGGCGCGCCGGGTGGTGCAGGCGCGGCTGTCCGCCGAGGCGGCGCAGGGCCGCACGCCGCTCGCCAACGGCCTCGAGGCGGCGCGGATGGTGCCGGAGAAGATGCTGGCCTTCTCGGCCGGCGGCATGGCCCTTGCGCAGGGCGGGGCGGATCTGTCCCGGCGCGCGCTGGAATACTCCCTGACGGAGATGGAGGCGGCCCACCGCGCCATGCTGCGCGCCGCCGCCAGCCGCTCGCCGCTGGGATGGTCGATGGCGCAGATGGAATGGGCGGCGGGGGCGATGGGCCGGGCCGCCGGCTTCGGCACCGCCTGCGTCACGGCGGGCCTCGGCGTGGCGGAGGCCTCGCTGCGCCCGGTCCGCCGGACGGTGGCCGGCAATGTCCGGCGCCTGCGCTGAGAGCACGGCGTCCGGGGCGTCGTCGCGAGATCGGCGGGCGGTCATGGAGAAGGCGCCGGAGGTCTCCCCCCGGCGCCTGTTGCGGTCCTGGGCGGTGGCCTCAACCGAGGCGTTCGCCGTGCAGCGAGACGTCGAGGCCCTCGCGCTCCTCCTCCTCGGTGACGCGCAACCCGATCACCACATCGACCACCTTGAGAAGGATCCAGGTGCCGATGGCGGTGAAGATGAAGGTCGCGACCACCGCGTAGAGCTGCAGCATGAACTGCGCGAAGGAGCCGGCGATGCCTTCCGGCAGGCCCGGCGTGGCCGAGAGTGGGCCATAGGCGAAGATGCCGGTCAGCAGCGCGCCGACGATGCCGCAGATGCCGTGCACGCCGAAGGCGTCCAGGCTGTCGTCATAGCCGCACCAGTGCTTCAGCGCCGTGGCGCCCCAGAAGCCGGCGAGGCCGGCGACGACGCCGATGATCAGCGCCGGGAAGGGCAGCACGAAGCCGGCGGCCGGGGTGATGGCGACGAGGCCCGCCACCGCGCCCGAGATGGCGCCCAGCACCGAGGGCTTGCCCTTCAGCATCCACTCGGCGAACACCCAGGCGAGGGTGGCGGCGGCGGCGGCGATCTGCGTCACCAGCATGGCCATGCCGGCGCGTCCGCCGGCCGCCGCGGCGGAGCCGGCGTTGAAGCCGAACCAGCCCACCCACAGCAGGGCAGCGCCGATCACGGCCAGGGACAGGTTGTAGGGCGACATGTTCTCGGTGCCGAGGCCGATGCGCTTGCCGAGCACCACGGCGCCGACCAGGCCCGCCACGCCGGCATTGATGTGCACCACCGTGCCGCCGGCGAAGTCGAGCGCGCCGAGGCCGAAGATCCAGCCGTTCGGATGCCAGACCCAGTGCGCGACCGGGCTGTAGATCAGCAGCGACCAGAGGATGGTGAAGACCACCACGGCCGAGAACTTGGCGCGGTCCGCCCAGGCGCCCGTGGCCAGCGCCGGGGTGATGATGGCGAAGGTCATCTGGAACATGATGAAGACGGTCTCGGGCACGGTGAAGGCCACCGCGCCGTCGCCGCTGCCCAGGGTGAAGGGCTGGTCCCAGTTCGCCGCGACGCCCGAGAGGAAGACCTTCGACAGGTCGCCGATATAGGCGCCGCCCTCACCGAAGGCGATGCTGTAGCCGGCCACCATCCAGATGACGCTGCACAGCGCCGCCAGGAAGAAGGACTGCATCATGGTGGCCAGCACGTTCTTCTTGCGGACCATGCCCGCGTAGAAGAGCGCCAGGCCCGGGATGGTCATCATCAGCACCAGGGCGGTGCTGGTCAGCATCCAGGCGGTGTCGCCGGCGTTGACCGTGGCCTCCTCCTGCGCGAAGGCCGGCGCGGCCAGCAGCAGGACGGCGAGGGACGCGGATGCGCCGCGTGCCAGGATTCGCATGATCCTCGGTTCCACTTTCTTCTGCTTCTCGGGCTTCTGGGTCTCGGGGCGCGCGGTCACAGCGCCGAATCGTCGGTCTCGCCGGTGCGGATGCGGAGCGCGCGCTCCACATCGAGGACGAAGACCTTGCCATCACCGATCTTGCCGGTGCGGGCGGTGTTGGCGATGGCCTCGACCACCGCGTCCACCATGTCGTCGGGCACCGCCACCTCGATCTTCAGCTTCGGCAGGAAGGACACGTGGTACTCCGCGCCCCGGTAGATCTCGGTCTGACCCTTCTGCCGGCCGAAGCCCTTCACCTCGGTCACGGTCAGCCCCTGCACGCCGAGCGGGGTGAGCGCCTCGCGCACCTCGTCCAGCTTGAAGGGCTTGATGACTGCCATCACCAGCTTCATGCGCTGCGGCCCCCTCTGTTATCCGCGTAGCCGAAGCCGCCAATGCGAGCGGCGTGCCACACTGCGTAACAGGCGCCAGGACCCTCAAGGCCAAGCCAGGTACCTCCGAATGCCCGGAATTTAGGCAGATGCGCCTGCTTGTCGCGCTCGCCGGCCCTTGTTCCCGCCCCGGCCTTCCGGCGCCGGGTCCGAGGCGGCATCATGGGCCATGACCCAGAGCGACCCCGCATCCCCCGAGGCCCCGCCGCGCGCGGTGGATGTCTGCATCATCGGCGCCGGGCCGGTCGGCGCCACGCTGGCCACCGTGCTGGCCTCGCATGGCGTGACGGCCGCGGTGGTGGACAGCGCGCCGCTGCCGCCCATGGAACTGCCGGATTTCGATGGCCGCGCCTATGCCATCGCGCTCACCAGCCGCAACCTGCTGGAGGCGGCTGGGGTCTGGCCGCTGCTGCCCTGGGCGCCGGGGCCGATCGAGCGCATCCGTTGCGCCGATGGCCGGCCGGGGGAGAGCGCGAGCCGGATGGCGCTGCATTTCGACGCCGCCGAGACGGGGGAGGGGCCCTTCGGCTGGATGGTCGAGGCGCGGGCGCTGCGCATGGCGCTGAATGCCCGCATGGCGGCGCTGGCGCATCTGACGGTCCTCGCCCCGGCGCGGGCGGAGGTGTCACGCGGGCCGGCCGGGGTGGAGATCCGCCTCTCGACGGGGCAGCGGCTGCGCGCCCGGCTGGTCGTGGCGGCCGAGGGGCGGCGCTCGCCCCTGCGCCGGCAGGCCGGCATCGGTGCCGCCAGCTTCGACTACCACCAGACCGGGATCGTCGGCGCCATCGCGCATGAGCGGCCGCACGGGGGCACGGCGCTGGAGCAGTTCCTGCCGAACGGCCCCTTCGCCCAGTTGCCGCTGGCGCCGACGCCCGAGCACCCGAACGCCTCGGCCATCGTCTGGTCCGAGAAGCGCCATCTGGCCGAGCGCTTCCTGGCGCTGCCGGATGCCGCCTACGGGCACGAGATCCAGCGCCGCATGGGGGATCACCTCGGCCGCGTCACGCCGATCGGCCGCCGCTGGTCCTATCCGCTGACCGCCATGCAGGCGGCGCGCTATGCCGATACCCGCCTTGCCCTGGTGGGGGACGCGGCGCATGGCATCCATCCGATCGCCGGTCAGGGGCTGAACCTCGGCTTCCGCGACGTCGCCGCCCTGGCCGAGATGGTGATCGAGGCGGTGCGGCTGGGCGGGGACCCGGGCGCCCCCGGGCTGCTGGCCCGCTATCAGGCGGCACGGCGGCCGGATGCCATGCTGATGCTGGGCGCGACCCATGCGCTGGAGCGGCTGTTCGGCAACAGCCTGCCGCCGCTCCGCCTGGCGCGCCGCCTCGGCCTCGCCGCCGTGGAGCGGATGCCGCCGCTGAAGCGGTTCTTCGCCCGCGGCGCCATGGGCTTCGGCCCCGTCACCGGCGCGCTGATGCTGGGGTCCGGCGTGGCGCCGGCGCTGCCCCGGCCGGATGGCTGAGCGCCGGCCTCAGCCGGGGAGCTTCGGTTGCCCCGCGGCGAGCGCCCGGCGGCGCCCGACGCCGAGGCGGGGGAGCAGGCCGCGCAGCCGGGCGGGGATCTTGCGCAGCTTGTCCATCAGCATGGGGCCGAGCGGCTTGACCGGATGCCACAGCATGTCCGGCTGGCGGCCGATGACGAAGCGCGGCGGCGCGGCGACGAAGCTGCCGGCGGTGCCGGCGAGGTCCTGGGGCGCGTTGCTGTACCAGCGGCCCCGGTTGTCGGCCCGCACGAAGTGGCCGTCGCTGCCCAGATCCTCCACCGCCAGCCCGGCCTGGCGCAGGATGGTCGGCAGGGTGACCTCGGCATGGCCGGCCCAGCCCTGGCGATAGGCGAGGTCGATCGCCTGCATGGCGGAGCGGCTGAGCCGGTAGACCGGCAGGAAGCAGCACAGGCGGTCCTCCGGCGCCAGGGGCGGCACGGCCGGCGGCGTGCGCAGCGTGTCCCAGTAGAGCCAGTTCGGGTGCTCCGCGCCGCTGCGCACCGTGGTGGTCAGCAGATCCGCGGCCGAACTCTCGAAATGCTGCAGGAAGCGGGTCCAGGAGCCGGAGATGCGGACGTCGTACTCGATGATCCAGTAGTAATCGTATTCCGGATGCCGGGCGTGGAAATGCAGCGGCATCAGGTCAGAGTGGCCGTCGTCGCGCACGCTCCAGCCGGGCACCATCCGGCCTTCGGCGTCGATGCCGGCCTTGCGCCCATAGGCGGGCAGGCGGCACTCGGCGGTCAGCGCCACATGATGCCGCTCCCGCTCCAGCCGGGCCGGGATGCCCTTGCGGCTCGGCGTGTGCAGCAGCACGAAGGCGTCATAGCCGGGCGGGCACTCGGCCTTCAGCTTGCGGAACACGCGGGCGAGCGAGGGGTTGTAGAAGTGCGTCTGCAACAGGACGGCGCAGCGCCCGGGAGGGGCTGGGGGCGGGGACATGCTGCGCGGGCTCCATCGTCGCGATGGGGGCGTGAGAGTTGCGCCTCCCGAAACCAACCCTCCTATCGCAGATCGGGCCGGCCGCGCATCATTTATGATGCACCGCGAAACGAATCGCCAGAAAGTTAATCTTCAAGCAACAGGCTGTCCAGAAGGCTGCGCATCAGGCTCATGCCCTCCTGCACCCCTTCCAGCCGCAGCGGCCGCCCGGCCTCGCTGCCGGTGGCGCGGCTGAAGCTGCTGCGGTCCTGCGCCAGCTCGGTGGCGGAGAGCTTGCCGTCGCCGTCATAGTCCAGGCTCTCCAGCGTCAGCCGGGCGACGGCCATGCCGGCGATCACGCCGCCGCCTCCGGCCGCCACGAGCGCCTCCGGCGCCGCGTCCTCGGCGGCGGCCAGGACCCAGGCCATGCCGCGCACCAGGCGCGAGATCTCGGCCGGGGAGAGCAGCCGGTCCCCCGAGACGTCCGCCTCGCCCATCAGCGCGGCGATGCAGCCCGCCATGGAGGCGGCCGGACCGCCGCAGGCCGCCTCCAGCACCTCCAGGCTGGAGAGCACGGCCAGACCCTCGCCATGGCGGGCGGCGAAAGCCGGTGGCGGGATGGGGCAGCGCCGCCAGCTGCGGATCGGGGTCTCGCCCGGCAACCGGTCATCGCGCAGCTTGGCGTCCGGCTCGGCGCTCTCGAGGCTGGCGGGATCGCCGCGCAGCATCATCCGCGGCGCCTCCGCCCCCCGGCCGGTGCCGATGCTCCAGCCCTCCGCCTGCCGCATGCCGGTGAAGCGCACCAGCCGGGCCGGGCCATCGGCCGGCAGGCGGGCCACGGCGCGGGCGGTGACCTGGAGCATGGCGCCGGGGGCGGCGCAGTCGCCGGCGAACCAGGCCCCGCGCAGCCCCGCCGGGGTGGCCAGCGGCGGCGCCTCGGCGGCGGGCGCGGCCGGCTGCCCCCGGGCACCCTGGGGCGGGACGAGGCCGGCGAGGCAAAGGCCGAGCAGGAGGGGGCCAAGCAGGATGGGGAGACGAGCGCGGATCATGGCAGGTTCACCTCGGTGCCGGCGCAGAGGTCGAAATCCGGCCGGTCCAGCAGCCGCCCGTCGCGGAACACCCCGCGCAGGTGGACGGTGCAGCCCAGCCCGCCGGGCGGGGCGAAGTCCAGGGTCTCGCCGCGGCCGAGCACCGTGGCGCCCAGCCGGTCCGGCCCGCGGGGCGCCCCCGGCGCATCGGCATAGAGCTCGACCAGCGGCACGCCGCCGGTGTTGCGGAAGCGCACGCTGCCCTCGCGCGGCGGCCCCTGCTCCACCGGCCCGGCGCCCTGGCCGAGCCGCTCCGCCAGGGTCCAGCCCGGGCGCAGCACGATCAGGCTGTTCTCGCAGATGTCGAGGCCGCGCCGCTCCTCGGCGCCGCCATTGGCGAAGACGATGCGCAGATCCGCCTCGCAGGCGCTGCGCAGCACCAGCTCGGTGCGCGCACCGCGCTCCATCGGCCGCCCCTCCAGCCGGTCCTCGCCCCAGTCGCTGTCATTGACCGGCGAGGCGTAGATCTCCTGCACCGCGGCGCCGTGGCGGTTGACCAGGGTGACGGCGCGCTCGGGCGCGCGCGGGATGCCGCCGCCGTCGAAGCGGATGGCGCCGCCATCGCAGAGATCGACGCCGCTCTTCTCCTCGGCCGCGTCGTCCTCATAGACGGCGCGCAGGTCGGCGAGGCAGCTCCGGCTGCGCAGCCGCAGGCGCAGGCTCTCGCCGGAGTCGAGCAGGGTGGCGCCCAGCCGGTCGGGGCCCCAGCGTGGCCCGCCGCCCTCTCGCGCCCCCTCCGGCGCGCCCTCGGGCGCGGTGCCGCGGCCCACGGCGTAGAGATTGCGCATGGCGCGCCCGCTGGCGTTCTCGACCTCCGCCTGGCGCCAGGGGATGGCGGCGTCGCCGAAGCTCACCCGGCTGCGGCGGCAGAGATCGACACGCCGCTTCTCCTCGACCGAATCGTCCTCGAAGACCGCGGTCAGGTCGTAGAGGCACTGCCGGGCGCGCCCCAGGCGCAGCCGGAAGGTGGCCTCGGGGGCCACGATCTCGGCGCCCAGCCGGTCGGGGCCCCGTGCCCCCGCGCCGGCCGGCATGGCATAGAATTCACGGAGCGCCAGGTCGGTGTCGTTCACCACATCGGCTTCGCGCAGGGGCGCCGAGGGATCTCCCAGCGTCAGCCGCGGGTTGCGGCAGAGATCGACGCCACGCCGTTCCTCGACGCTGCCATCGGCCAGCACGCCGCGCACGTCGTGGAGGCAGAGCCGCGCGCGGCCGAGCGGCACGCGCAGGCTGGCGCCGGAGGGCAGGGTGTCGGAGGCGCCCAGCCGGTCCTCGCCCTGCTCGGTGCTGCCGGCCGGCACGACGTACAGCTCGCTCAGCGCCAGGCCCAGCTCATTGGCGATCACCGCCTCCGTCACGGCATCCGGGCGCGCCGGTGGCCGGGCGGGCGGCTGTGCCGGGCGCTGCGCCAGGGCGGGGCGGAAGGCGGGAAGGCTCCAGGGAAGGACGCTGCCGGGAAAACCGTGCCCGGCCGGTTGCGGCAAGGGTGCGGCCAGCAGCGCCAGCACCATTCCCAGACAAAGCCGCATTCAGCACACACCCCCAGACCGCGCGGCGGAGAATGCGGGGCGGGGAGGGGTGGCGCAAGCCGCAACCGGCGGTTTCCAAAACGCATTTTGCGCTTTGCCGGAAGTGTGGTTATCGCGCAACTTCGAACGCCAAGAAATCGTCCTGAGGAAGAGCCATGTTGCGCCGTGATCTCCTGACCCTCGCCGCCGCCGGCGCCGTCCTGCCCTGGCTCGGCGCCTCCCGGGGCGCGCCGGCCCTGGTGCAATCTGCCCTGGCGCAATCCGCCCAGCGCTACGCCTCGATGCACATCTTCATCCCCGGCGGCCCGGGCGGCGGCTGGGACGGACTCGGCCGCGCCATCGAGCAGGTGGCGCGCCAGGCCGGCATGGTCGGCAACTTCCAGTTCGAGAATGTCGGCGGCGCCGGCGGCACGGTGGGCCTGCCGCGCTTCGTCTCGCAGCGCCGCGGCCGCGAAGGCAGCATCATGGTGTCCGGCGGCGTCATGGTCGGCTCGGTGCTGGCCAACAAGTCGCCGGTCGGCCTTAGGGACGTGACGCCGATCGCGCGCATGACCACCGAGCCCGCCGTCATCGTCGTGCCGGCGAGCAGCGACCTGAAGGACCTGCCCGCCTTCCTGGCGGCGCTGAAGAGCAATCCGGGCGGCACCTCGGTGGCCGGCGGCAGCGCCGGCGGCATGGACCACATCATCCTGGGCCTGCTGCTGAAGTCGCAGGGCCGTTCGGCCAAGGAGGCCTCCTACGTCGCCTTCGCCGGCGGCGGCCCGGCCCAGGCGGCGATCCTCGGCGCGCAGGTGAAGGCCGGCATCTCGGGCATCTCGGAGTTCGCCGAGCAGATCAAGGCCGGGCGGATGCGGGCCCTGGCCACCACCGGCGAGACGCGCAGCCTCGAGGGCGTGCCGACGCTGAAGGAGAGCGGCGTCGATATCGTCATGGGCAACTGGCGCGGCGTCTTCGGCCCGCCCGGCATCAAGCCCGAGGCGCGCGAGGGGCTGGTGAAGTTCGTCACGGATCTGCATGCGCTGCCGGCCTGGAAGGAGATGCTGCAGCGCCAGGGCTGGGACGACGCCTTCCTCTCCGGCGACGACTTCGACGCCTTCCTGAAGCGGGACGAGGCCGCCACCGCCGAGGTGCTGCGCGAGATCGGGCTGATCTGACCATGGCACCCTCCAGCGGGACAGCGGAGCGCGGCGCTGACCTCGCCGCCAGCCTCTTCGTGACGCTGCTCGGCCTGCTCTGCATCTGGCAGGCCTGGGCCATCCCGGTCACGCCGCTCTATGCCCAGGTCGGGCCGAAGTTCATGCCCTACCTGATCGGCGGGCTGGTCACGCTGGTCGGCCTCGGGCTGGTCGGGACCGCGTTGCGCGGCGGCTGGTCCGCCTCGCTGGAGGAGGTGCGGGAGGCGCCGCCGGTCAACTGGCGCGCCCTCGGGCTGGTCGGCGCCGGGCTGGTGGCCAACCTGGCGCTGATCGACACGCTGGGCTTCGTCTTCGCCGCCACGGCGCAGTTCGTGCTGGTCGCCATGGGCTTCGGCAGCCGCCATCCGCTGCGCGACCTCGCCATCGGCCTCGCCGTGACGCTCGGCGCCTTCCTGGCCTTCGACAAGCTGCTCGGCGTGAACATCGGCGCCGGCATCCTCGACGGGATCCTCTAAGCCATGGACGTCTGGAGCGGACTGGCCTTCGGCTTCGGCAACGCGCTGACGCTGACCAATCTCGGCTGGGCGCTGCTCGGCTGCTTCCTCGGCACCGCGATCGGCGTGCTGCCGGGCATCGGCCCGGCGCTGACCATCGCCCTGCTGCTGCCGATCACCTTCCAGGTCTCGGCCACCGGCGCCTTCATCCTGTTCTGCGGCGTGTTCTACGGCGCCATGTACGGCGGCTCGACCACCTCGATCCTGCTCAACACGCCGGGCGAGAGCGGCTCCATCATCACCGCGCTGGAAGGCGCCAAGATGGCGCGGAACGGCCGTGCCGGGCCGGCGCTGGTCACCGCCGCCATCGGCAGCTTCGTCGCCGGCACCATCGGCACGCTGGGCATCTCCTTCCTCGGCCCGATCGTCGTCGAGCTGGCCCTGCAGCTCGGCCCGGCCGAGTACTTCGCGCTGATGATCCTCTGCTTCGTCACCGTCTCGGCGGTGCTGGGCGGCTCGGCGCTGCGCGGCCTGGCCTCGCTCGGCCTCGGCCTGACCATCGGGCTGATCGGCATCGACCTGCAGACCGGCCAGCCGCGCCTGACTTTCGGCATCCCCGAGCTTCTGGACGGCGTCGATGTCGTGCTGGTCGCGGTCGCGCTCTTCGCGGTGGGCGAGACGCTCTACCTCGCCTGGCGCCATGTCGAGGGCCGGCAGGAGGTGCGCGAGGTCGGGCGGCTGATGATGTCGAAGGAGGACTGGAAGCGCAGCATCGGCCCCTGGCTGCGCGGTGCCGGCCTCGGCTTTCCCTTCGGCGTGATGCCGACCGGCGGCAGCGAGATGCCGACCATGCTGAGCTACTACGCCGAGAGGAAGCTGGTGAAGCCCGAGCACCGGCACGAGTTCGGCACCACGGGCGCCATCGAGGGCGTGGCCGGGCCGGAGGCCGCCAACAACGCCGCCGCCGCCGGCATCCTGGTGCCGATGCTCACCCTCGGCCTGCCGACCTCGGCCACGGCGGCGATCATGCTCTCCGCCTTCCAGTCCTACGGCATCCAGCCGGGGCCCATGCTCTTCACCACGCAGGGCGAGCTGGTCTGGACGCTGATCGCCTCGCTCTACATCGCCAACATCATGCTCGTGGTGCTGAACCTGCCGCTGGTCGGGCTCTGGGCCCGCATCCTGAAGATCCCGACGCCGCAGCTCTACGCCGGCATCCTGGTCTTCGCCACCATCGGCACCTATGGCATCAGCAACAGCGTGGTCGACCTGATGCTGCTCTACGGCATCGGCATCATCGCCATGTTCATGCGGCGCTTCGACTTTCCCACAGCGCCGGTGGTGATCGGCATGATCCTGGGGCCCATGGCCGAGCAGGCGATGCGCCAGGCGCTGACCATCAGCCAGGGCGACTGGACCACCTTCCTGACCCGTCCGGTCTCGCTCTGCATCCTGATCCTGGCGCTGATCGGGCTGGTCGGGCCGAAGCTCTGGGCACTGGCGGCGCGGCGGCGCGCGGCCTGAGGGTCGGGCGCGGCTTGCCAGGCTAGGGCCTGGCCGTTCTCATGGAGCTGGCCGGACATGGCGGCACGGACCGCGCCGGCCCAAAGGATGATCCAGGAGGATGACGATGCCCAGACCCGCCCGCCGCATGGCCCTGGCCCTGCTGCCGCTCGCGACCCTGCTCCTGACGGCCTGTCAGGCGCCCGCTCCCGTGACCGACGCCACCGCGGCGGCGGCGCCCGACGACCGGGCCGCCATCGCCGCCCGTGTCGAACTGCACCCCTACGCCTCCCGCACGATGAGCGACGCCGACTTCCTGCGCGGCGCCGCGCGGGCCGGCACGCCCGTCACGGTGGCGGGCGAGTTCCGCATCGCCCAGGGGGAGAGCCAGGGGGAGAGCCAGGGGGAAGGGCGGCGGCCGGTCGCGGTGCTGATGCACGGCTCGGGCGGCATCGGGCCGAATATCGAGATGTGGTCGCGGCTGCTGAACGCCCAGGGCGTCTCGACCTTCGCGATCGATGGCTTCACCGGGCGCGGCCTGGTCAGCACCAGCGCCGACCAGGCGAGGCTCGGCCGGCTGAACCTGATCCTCGACATCTATGGCGCGCTCGACATCCTGGCCAGACACCCACGCGTCGATCCCGAGCGCATCATCCTGATCGGCTTCTCGCGCGGCGGGCAGGCCGCCTTCTACGCGGCGATGGAGCGCTTCCACCGCCTGTGGAACCACAGCGGCGCGCAGTTCGCCGCCTACATCCCCTTCTACCCGGATTGCGCCACGCGCTACATCGACGACACGAAGCTGGTGGCGCGGCCGGTGCGGCTGATCCATGGCGAGGCGGACGACTACAACCCGCTCCGCAGCTGCGCCGCCCAGGTGAAGCGGCTGCGCGCGGCCGGCGCGGATGTCACCATCACCAGCTATCCCGGCGCGCATCACGGCTTCGACACGCCGCTCTCCGACACGCACAGCCGCGCCGCGCGGTCGCAGTCGGTGCGGGATTGCAGCATCGAGGAGCGCCGGCCGGGCGTGCTGATCAACACCGCGACCGGGCGGCCCTTCGCCTATACCGACGACTGCGTGGTGCTCGGCCCGCATGTCGGCGGTCATCCCGAGGCCCGCGCGGCGGCGCAGCGGGACGTGCCGGCGATCGTCCGGGAGGCCGTCGGGCGATAGAGCAGATCCCGATCCGGTGGCATCACTGGATCGGGTGAAGATGCTCGCAAGAACAAATGGCCGGAGCGTTTGCCGTGAGCCCGTGCGAACGGAAGATGCTCCAGGGCGGCGCGGGAGGGGGCCCGCCCCCTCCCGGCGGCGGCTCAGCCCGCCAGCTCCCGCTCCACCAGGCGGGCGAAGTAGCCGGCGCCGATCGGCAGCAGGTTGTCGTTGAAGTCATAGGCCGGGTGGTGCACCGAGGTGGCGCCCTTCGCGCCCTCCGCCTGACCGACGAAGAGGAAGGCGCCTGGCCGCTTCTCCAGCATGAAGGAGAAGTCCTCGCCGCCCATCACCGGCGGCGCCTCGCGCAGCAGGTTCCGCGCGCCCACCACCTCGGCCGCCGCCGCGGCCGCGCGCTCGGTCTGCTCGGCATGGTTCGCGGTCGGCGGGTAGCGGCGGTTGTAGCGCAGCTCGGCCACGGCGCCGTGCGCCGCGGCGGTGCCGGTGGCGATCTCGCCGATCAGCCGCTCGGCCATGTCGCGCATCTCCGGCGTCAGCGTGCGCACCGTGCCGCGGATCTCGGCCTCGTCGGGGATCACGTTGTCGGCGCTGCCGGCGTGGAACTGCGTGACCGAGACGACGACGCTGGCCAGCGGATCGGCGCGGCGGCTGGCGATGGCCTGCAGCCCGCCGACGATCTGCGCGCCGATCAGCACCGGGTCGATGGCGAGATGCGGCATGGCGCCATGCCCGCCGCGGCCGCGGACGGTCAGGCCGAAGGAATCCGAGGCCGCCATGACCACGCCGGCGACGGCGCGGACCTGGCCGAGCGGCATGGTCGGGTCGTTGTGGATGCCGTAGACCGCATCGCAGGGGAAGCGGTCGAACAGCCCGTCCTCGATCATGGCGCGGGCGCCGGCCAGCCCCTCCTCGGCGGGCTGGAAGATGAAGTGCACCGTGCCGGCGAAGTTGCGCGTCTCGGCCAGGTACTTGGCGGCGCCGAGCAGCATGGCGGTGTGGCCGTCATGGCCGCAGGCGTGCATGGCGCCGGGGTTGGTGCTGCGGTGGGCGAAGTCGTTGATCTCCGGCATGGGCAGCGCGTCCATGTCGGCGCGCAGCCCGATGCTGCCGCCCCCCGCCTGGCGGCCCTTCAGCACGCCGACGAGGCCGGTCTGGCCGAGGCCGCGATGCACCTCGATCCCCCACCCCTCCAGCAGTCGGGCGACGGCCTCGCTGGTGCGCGTCTCCTGGAAGCCGAGTTCGGGATGGGCGTGGAAGTCGTGCCGCCAAGCGGTCATCTCGGGCACGAAGTCAGCGATACGGTTCGGGATCGGCATGGCAGGAGGGTCCCCGGTCAGGTCGGGCTGAAGGTCATGGGATCGACGGCGCGCAGGACATAGTCGTCGGCCTGCGGGGCGTAGTCGTGCCAGAGGCTGGCGAGGACGCCGATCGGATCGGCATCGCGGTCCACGCGCAGGTCGGCGTAGGGGAAGCTCTCGCGCCCGACGATCAGCAGCGCGGCGGAGAGCAGCGGGCGGCCCTCGCCACCCGCCGCCTCGCCGGCCCGGAGCGCCGCCACCAGCCGGTCGCCCAGCGGCGATTCGGGCGAGGCCAGGAAGGCCGCGACCATGGCGGCGGGCACCCCCTCATCGGCCAGGATATTGCCGATGGCGACGCAATCCGGGCCATGCGCGGCGCCGCGGGCGGGCTTCACCCGGGCGCCGTCGCGGTGGGCGGTGCGGCCGGCGGCGTCGATCACGGCGATCTGCCGCCAGCCGAAATCCGGCGTGCTGGCCTCCAGCGCGGCGGCCGTCTGCCCGGCATCGCAGCCGCTGCGCAGCAGGTCGAGGCCGCGCGGGCCGAGGCGGGGGTCGGTGCGATGCTGGGTCAGTACGCCGCCGAGCCCCGGCGCCAGGAAAGGCACACGGGCGCCGATGGCAAGGCCCGAGGTGGTGGCGACGGCGCCGAACTGGCCGCTGCGGGCGCAGCGACCGAGAAGCGAGAAGGTCATGGGCGGCATTCTTGGGGCGGCCCCCCGGCTTGTCCATCCACGCGCAAGCGATGGCGTCCCAGGCGGCGTCCCGATGGGCTTTCCGATGGCGGGGCGATGCAACCCAGGCTAGAATCACGCCATCGTGAAGATGACTCATCGCCTGTGCCTGGCGGGGCTCCTGCTGGCCGCCGCCGCCGCCCCGGCCAGGGTCGGGCCAGTCCGGGCCGAGGAGGTGCCGCCCAGCGGCGGCGACTGGGGCGGGGTGGGGCTGATCGAGACCCGCAACGCGCGGATGCGCGACGATGGCACCGTCGAACTGGGCGGCGCGCTGCGTCACCAGCGCCGCTTCTGGTTCGTCAATTTCCAGGCGCTGCCCTTCCTGGAGACCACCTTCCGGGTCAGCGAGCGGCTGAACGCCACCACCGGCCAGGGCATGACCACCGACCGCTCCTTCGACCTGAAGCTGCGGTTGGTCGAGGAGAGCGAATGGCTACCGGCCGTCGCGGTCGGCCTGCAGGACTTCATCGGCACCGGCCTCTACGCCGGCGAATACCTCGTCGCCTCGAAGCGGTGGCACGGGCTGGACCTGACCGCCGGGCTGGGTTGGGGGCGGCTCGGCACGGGCGGCGAATGGAACAGTCCGCTGGCCTCGCTGAGCGGCCATTTCCGGGACCGGCCGCGCGATGTCGGGCGCGGCGGCACGGTGCAGCGCAACTGGTTCCGCGGCGAGGAGATGGCGCCCTTCCTCGGCCTCGAATGGTCGGTGCCGCCGTTGCCGACGCCCTGGGGCCCGGTGGCGGGGCTGCGTGCCAAGGCCGAATGGAACGGCGACGCCCTGCGCGACGAGCGCGGCGGCTGGCCGGCGCGGCGGGTGGATTCGCGGGGGGAGGCGGCCTCCCGCGTCAACCTCGGCCTGCAATGGTCGAACGGCTGGATGGATGCCGGGCTGCACTGGGTGCACGGCACGGACCTGCTCTTCCGCCTGTCGCTGCGGATGAACCCGGCCGACCCTCCGCGCCTGCCGCCGCCGCCCATGCCGCCGCTGCCGGCGCGGGGCGCCGCCCTCGGCGCGGCGCCCGCCGGCGAGGCGGAGGTCGCGGCCGCGGTCTTCGCCGGGCTGGATCAGGCCGGGTTCCGCCCGCTCGCCTTCCGCCGGGAGGGGATGCTGGCCGAGATCGCGCTGGAAGGCGGCGATGCCCGCACCCCGGCGCAGATGGCGGCGCTGGCGCTCGGCGCGGTGCAGGCCGCCCTGCCGCCGGAGGTCGCGCTGCTGCGCCTGCGCTGGTGGCAGATGGGCGTCGAGATCGCCGTGCTGGAAGTGCCGCGGGCGGCGCTGGAGGCGGCGCGCGGCCCCGCCGGCAGCCCGGAGGAGGCCTGGCTGGCCAGCCGCCTCCTGCCGCCGGACGCCGCGCTGCCGCCCGGCACCCTGCATCCCGCCGGTCCCTCCCTGGCCAGCCCGGCCCTGGACTGGACCGTCGCGCCGACGCTCGCGCTGCAGCTGGGCGATCCCAGCCGGACGCTGCGCTGGCAGGCCGGCATCGGGGCGGGCGCGCGCCTCTCCCTCGGCGCCGGCTTCGCGCTGGCCGGCGGGGTGCAGCAGGCCCTGCTCGGCAATCTCTCCGGCGGCCTGCCGTCCGACAGCCGCCTGCCGCATGTCCGCAGCGACTACGCGCACTATGCCCGGGAAGGCCAAACGGCGATCACCGCCCTCTATGGCGAGCGGATCTGGAACCTGGCGCCGGATGTCTTCGCCCGCGCCTCGGCAGGCTATCTGGAGCCGATGTTCGGCGGCCTGTCGGGCGAGGTGCTGTGGCGGCCGCAGGAGCACGGCCTCGCCCTCGGCCTCGACCTGAACTGGGTGGCGCAGCGGGCATATGACCAGAAGCTCGGCTTCCTCGGCTACAGCGTCGCCACCGGCCACGCCTCGCTCTATGCCGACCTTCCCTGGTGGAACCTCTATGGCGTGCTGCGCGCCGGCCGCTACCTGGCCGGCGACTGGGGCGGCACGGTGGAGGTGGGGCGCCGCTTCGACAGCGGCATCGAGATCGGCGGCTTCTTCACCCTGACCAACGTCTCCGCCGCGCGCTTCGGCGAGGGCTCCTTCGACAAGGGCCTCTACATCCGCGTACCGCTGGAGCTTTTCGGCCGCCGCAGCCGGGCCGTGGGCGGGGCCGTGATCCGCCCGGTGCAGCGGGACGGCGGCCAGCGCCTGGCGGTGGACAATCCCCTTTGGGAGGTGACGCGGGCGGGGCGGGCGGATGCGCTGCGCCGCGACATCGGCGGCTTCCGCCCCTGAGCGGCGACCCGCTGAGCGGCGACCTGCTTGGCGGCGACCCGCTTGACCGGATGCCCGGCCGACACGATTTGTAGCGGGACCGCGCCCGCCGCCTGCGGGCGCCCCGGAGGATGCTCCCTCGGGGCTGCGATAGGAATCCATCGATGAGCGAACTCACCAAGGCCGTCAGCGACGAGAGCTTCAAGCAGGACGTCCTGGAGGCCTCCGGCCCCGTTCTGGTTGATTTCTGGGCCGAATGGTGCGGCCCCTGCCGCATGGTGGCGCCGATCCTGGACGAGATCGCCCGGGACTACGAAGGCGAGCTGACCATCGCCAAGGTCAATATCGATGAGAACCCCGGCACCCCGAACGAGTACGCGGTGCGCGGCATTCCCACGATGATCCTGTTCAAGGATGGCAAGCCGGTGGACACCAAGGTCGGCGCCCTGCCCAAGAGCGCGCTGAAGGACTGGCTCGCCGGCGCGCTGGGCAAGTAGTGCCTTGACGGCCGCCCGGGGCCTTCGTCGCCGCGGTGCCTTGGTCCTCGCCGGGGCGCTGGCGGCCCTGCTGGCCACCCCGGCCTGCGCCGAGGGTCTGCGCGGTGGCGGCGAGGTGGTGGAGAGCGAGGCCGCGCGCTTCCGCGTCACCACCTTCGCCGCCGGGCTGGAACACCCGTGGGGGGCCGCCTTCCTGCCGGATGGCCGGCTCCTGGTCACCGAGCGGCCGGGCCGGCTGCGGCTGATCGGGCGCGACGGCGCCGTCTCGCCACCGCTCTCCGGCCTGCCGGCGGTGGCGGCCGCCGGGCAGGGCGGGCTGCTGGATGTGCAGGTGGCCCCGGACTTCGCCACAACCCGCGAGATCTATCTCTGCCAGGCGGCGCGGATCCAGGGCGGCAACGTCATGCGCCTGACGCGGGCGCGGCTCGCCGCCGACGGCCGGGCGCTGGACACCGTCCAGCCCCTCCTCGACGCCACGCCGGCGCAGTCCGGCAACGGGCATTACGGCTGCCGCATCGCCTTCGCGCCGGATGGCAAGGTGTTCCTGACCAGCGGCGACCGCCAGTCGGAGCCGGAGCGGGCCCAGCGCCTGGACGACCTCGCCGGCAAGCTGCTGCGGCTGGAGCGCGACGGCCGCCCGGCCGCCGGCAATCCCTTCCAGGGCCGCGCGGGCGTGCGGCCCGAGATCTACGCCTATGGTATCCGCAGCCCGCAGGGCCTGGTCTTCAACCCGGCCACCGGCACGCTGTTCGAGATCGAGATGGGGCCGCGTGGCGGCGATGAGGTCAATATCGTCCGCCCCGGCGCCAATTTCGGCTGGCCCGTGGTCGGCCATGGCCGGGCCTACAGCGGCCTGCCGATCCATGAGGGCAGCTCGCGGCCGGACATGCAGGACCCGCTGGTGCACTGGACGCCCTCCATCAGCCCCTCCGGCGCCGCCTTCTACGAGGGCGCGGCCTTCCCTGGCTGGCGCAGCAACCTCTTCCTGGCGACGCTGAGCAGCGCCGGGCTGATGCGGCTGACGCTGGAGGGCGACCGCATCACCGGGCAGGAGCGCCTGCTCTGGGGCCAGACGCGGCTGCGCCATGTGGTGGCCGGCCCGGATGGCCTGCTCTACCTGCTGACCGATGAATCGCGCGGCCGCGTCCTGCGGCTGGAGCCGGCGCCATGACCGGCCCCGCGACCGGGACGGTGGACCCCTTCGGCCTCGCCCGCTTCCTCGAGGCGCAGGCCCCGGTCATGCCCCAGGTGCTGCGCGAACTGTCCGAGGGGCGCAAGCGCACGCACTGGATGTGGTTCGTCTTTCCGCAGCTGGCCGGCCTCGGGCGCAGCGAGATGGCGCAGCACTACGCCATCGCCTCGCTCGACGAGGCGCGGGCCTATCTGGCGCATCCGGTGCTGGGGCCGCGCCTGCAGGACTGCACCGCCCTGGTGAATGTCGAGCGGGCCCGCACGGCGCACGAGATCTTCGGCAGCCCGGACGACCTGAAGTTCCGCTCCTGCATGACGCTGTTCGACGCGGCGCGGCCGGAGGCGGAGTTCCGCGCCGCGCTGGAGCAGTTCTTCGGCGGCCAGGGCTGCCCGGAGACGCTGCGCCGCCTCGCCGGCTGAGGCGCCGCGTCTCCACGGCGTTCAGGCCCGCGCGGCGCGCGGCCGGCGGCGCCGGGTCAGCAGGAGGTCGGCCCCCAGCATCACCAGCAGCGACAGCCCGACCAGGGGGAAGAGCACGCCCCCCAGGGCCAGCAGCGCCACCACGCCCCGCAGCACCCCGGCCTCCTGCGGCGGGGGCGGCACGCCGAGGCGCCCGGCCGGGCGGCGCTTCCACCACATCACCGCCGCCGCGACGCAGAAGGCTACCGTGGCGAGGCAGACGGCGAGCAGCACGAGCTGGTTGGCCAGCCCCCATTGCTGGCCGAGATGGATGTTGATGCCCCATTCCAGCAGCCGCCCGAGCGGCCCGTAATCGGCGTAGCTCATGTCGAGCAGCGGCTGGCCGGAATACTGGTCGAGGTGGATCACCCTCTGGCGCTCCAGCTCCGCCGGATAGACCGAGCCGGTGAAGACGCCCTGCGGGCCGCCCGGCAGGGCCACCGCGTAGCCCGGCGCCAGGCCCAGCGCGTCGAAACGCGCCACGGCGGCGTCCAGGCCGATCGGCTGGCCCTCGCCGGCCGAGAGCGGCAGGCGCGCCTGTTCCAGGCTCCAGCTGGTCGGGCCGGCATGGGCCAGGTGCTCGTCCGACATCGGCAGCGCCACGCGCAGCCCCGCCGGGTAGCCGAAATTGTGTCCGTTGGCCCATTCATTGGCGTAGCGGCCCCAGACCGACGACCAGGGCATGCCGGTGATCGCCAGGAACAGCAGCACGCCGCCGATGGCGGCACCGGTCACGGCATGCAGGTCGCGCCAGAAGACGCGTTCGCGCGGCCGGCCGCGCAGGGTGACGACGCCGCCGGTTCCGGCGCGCCGCGGCCACCAGAGATAGAAGCCGGTCAGCACCAGCAGGATGGTCCAGCCGGCGGCGACCTCGATCAGCGCATTGGCCAGCGGGCCGGCCACCGCCAGGCTGTGCAGCCGGCGGACGAAGCCCATGGCGGTGCCCTTGTCGGAGAGGCTGCCGAGCACCCGGGCCTCGTGGGGATCGACATAGACGACGGTGCGGGCCCCGTCCGGCGCCTTGATCCCCACCTCGGCGGCGGCATCGGGCGCGGCGGGCGGGATGTAGCGGAAGGCCGTGCCGGGGCTGGCGGCCAGCGCCGCCGCCACCTGCTCGGAGGGCGGGCGGGACGGCGTGGCGCGCGCCTCCACCCGCATGAGATCGGCATGGATCAGCGGGTCGAGCTGGGCGCGGAACAGATAGACCCCGCCCGTCACGGCCAGCAGGATCAGGAAGGGCAGCACCAGCAGGCCGGCATAGAAATGCCAGCGCCAGACGGCGCGGTAGAGGTCGGAGGGCCCGGCGGCGGCGCGCGCGGCCGCGCGGCGCGGGGCGGTGTGCGAAAGGCTCATGGAAGGCCTGGCTCCCAGGGGACGGCGGGGGCGCGCGACAGGCGGCGCCGCCTCGCCGGCCGGATGGCGGAAAGCGGGTTGGGGGCGCGGGGATCAGGCCAGGGCGGGAGGGGCGCGGGCGTATCGCGGCGGCCGCGCGGCAGGCGGAGGCGGGGTGGGGCGGAAGGCGGCGGCGGCCGGCCCGGCGCGCGGCGGCGGCAGGAGATGCGGCGCGCCCGCGGGCAGGGCCGGCAGGGCCAGGCCGGCCTGACAGGCGAGCTGGCAGCAGAGCGCGTGCTGCGGCTCGCCCGCCGGCGCGTCCGGGAGCGGCGCCGTGTCATGCGCCGGGAAGGCGCAGAGCGCGGACATCGGGTCGAAGGCGGCGGGGCCGGCCAGGGTCGCCCTGGCGACGGGCGGGCCCTGCAGCAGGAGCGCGAGCAGCAGCAGGGCGGCGATGAAGTCCCGCCCCGTCTGCCGCCACATCTCCCGCCCGGCCTGTGCCACGCCCACCGTCCTGTCCCGCGTCCCGGAGGCTAGGGCGCGGCGGCGGCGGAAGGCAAGCGGCGCCACCTCCCCGCCGGCTTCTACCCGCCGGCCCGGAAGGTCAGCACCAGCACGTCGCGGTGGCCGGGGCGCGCGGGGTCCAGCGGCACCACCGGCGTCACCCCGTGCCAGACGCGCCGGTCATCGAGCAGCACGCTGTCCATCGGGTCGCGCAGGGCGAAGCTGGCGGCCTCGCCCTCCTGCCCGTCGACGCGGATGCCGGTGACGCCACCCTCGACATTCTCCCGGCCGATCAGCGTCACGAGGACATAGTCGACGCCATCGCGGTGCATGCCCTCGGGAGTGGGCCGGCCGGCCTCCTCGGGGCGGGCCTGGATGCGGAACTGGTGCGCCTCCACCAGCCAGTCGCTGCGCGGGCGCATGACGTCGAAGACGGCGCGGGCGCCGTTCAGCAGGGCGGTCATCGCCGGCCCCTCGCCGACCGCTGCCTCGACCGGCGCGAACCAGCGCTCCCGGCCACCATTCAGCGGATTGAAGTCGAGGCTCTGGAAATGCGGCCGGTGCGGCGCGCGGGTGATGCCGGCATGGCCATGCTCCAGGGTGTAGACCGCATGGCGGCGCAGCCGGTAGCGGCCGCGATCGGCCATGTGCTCGTCCGGCCGGAGATCCTCCCAGGAGGCGGCGAACCGCGCCCAGCCGGGCCCCTGCAGGGCCTCGCCCGAGGCATCGAAGCCGGCCCGGGCCAGGGCCGAGGGCAGCAGGACATAGCCGTCCCGGCGCAGCAGGGGCGCGGGCGTGACCGGCATGGGGGCCCGCGAGGGCGTCTGGGTCTGCATCACGCCGGGAAGCAGACCAGCCCGCCCGGGCGGCGTCCAGACGAGGCCTTGCGCGCCAGATGCGCCGATTCGGCATGGCCCCCCATGGCGCTGTCCGGGGCACGCTATCCGGGCGCCAGGCCCTTGCGCCGCGCCGCGCCCGGGGTGAGGCCGAAGGCGGCGCGATAGGCGGCGCCGAAGGCCGGGGCGCTGGCATAGCCGACCGCCGCCGCCGCCTGCGCCGGCGCCAGGCCGCGGGCCAGCAGGGCGGCCGCCTCGGCCAGCCGCCATTGCTGCCGCCACTGGGCGAAGCTCATGCCGGTCTCGGCGCGGAACAGGCGGGAGAGGGTGCGTGGGCTGGCGCCCACCGCCTCGGCCCAGCCCTCCAGGGAGAGGTCGCGCGCGGGATCGGCCCGCAGCGCCTCGGCCAGACGCAGCAGGCGGGGGTCGCGCGGCTGCGGCACGCCGAGCGGCAGGGTGGGGGCATGGGCGATCTCGTCCAGGATCAGCGCCGCCAGATGGCCGCCCCGTCCGCGCGGGTCCCAGTCCGGCGGCTCGTCGCAGGCGGCCAGGATCAGCTCGCGCAGCAGCGGCGGCACCACCAGCACGGCCACGGCGGGCGGCCCGGCGCGGGCGGCGTCGCCGCGCAGGAACAGCGCCCGCATGGCGACCTCGCCCTGCATCGCCACGCTGTGCGGCGTGCCGCCCGGCACCCAGAGCGCGCGGCCGGGCGGCACCACATAGGCGGTGTTGTCGGTGGCGATGCGCATCACGCCATGGGTCGCGTAGATGAGCTGAGCGCGGCGATGGGCATGGACGATGGTGGTGTCGCCATCCGCGTAGTCGCGGCGGAAGCCGGCCAGGGGCCGGTCCACCTCGTCCTGCGGCAGATCCTGCCGGATGGGCACGACTTGGCGCGATGGCGACATAATCTGGCCGAACGTCGATAAGCGGACAGGCTATCCTCGCCGGCAAGCAACAGCAAGCACCGAGACCCGGCCATGGCCCTGCATCCCGCCACACGGCAGATCGCCTTCATCAACACCGCGCACGGCATCACCCATTTCAGCCTGCTGATCCTGGCCACCGCGGTGCTGAGCATGGTGCGGCAGGAGACCGGCACCTTCGGCGTGGAATACGGGCCGATCCTGGCGCTCGGCACCGCCATGTTCGTCCTCTACGGCGTCGGCTCGCTGCCCATGGGCTGGCTCGCCGCGCGCTTCGGGCGGCGCAACCTGATGCTGGCCTTCTTCCTCGGCACCGGGGGATGCATGGCGCTGGCGGGGCTGATGCAGTCCCCGCTCGGCCTGGCCCTGGCGCTGGCCGGGATGGGCGCCTTCTCCGCCATCTACCATCCCGTCGGCACCGCCATGCTGGTCGAGGCGGCGGGCGACAAGGTGGGACGCGCCGTCGGGCTGAACGGCGTGTTCGGCAATCTCGGCGTGGCCACGGCGCCGGTGCTGACCGCCTTCCTCGCCATCACGCTCGGCTGGCGCTGGGCCTTCCTGGTGCCGGGCGTGCTGACCGTGCTGGCCGGCCTGCTCTACTGGCGCGAGCCGCCGATCGACATGGCCACGGCGCGCGGCGCGGCGCGGTCCTTCCCGGCCATTCCCCGCCCCGTGGTGCGGCGGGCGGTGATCGTGCTGCTCTCCATCGCCGCCGCCTCGGGCTTCGTCTTCAACGCCTTCACCCTGCTGCTGCCGAAGCTGATGCAGGAGCGGCTGGCGGGCAGCCCCGACCTGCTGCCGGTGATCGGCCTGCTGGCCTTCCTGGTGACGCTCTGCGGCGGGCTGACGCAGTTCACCGTGGGGCGGATGATCGACCGCACCACGCTGAGGCGCGTTTTCCTGCCGATGGCGCTGATCCAGTTGCCGGCCATGCTGGCGCTCTCGGTGGTGCAGGGCTGGATGGTGCTGCCGCTGGCGGCGATCCTGGCCGCCTCGATCTTCGGGCAGGTGACGGTGAACGAGACCATGACCGCCCGCTACATCGCGCCGCCGCTGCGGGTGAAGCTCTACTCCATCCGCTTCTTCGTGGGCTTCCTCGGCGCCGCCGCGGCCTCGCCGCTGGTCGGCCTGCTGCACCAGGCGACGGGAAACCTGACCCTGACCATCCTGGTGCTGTCCGGCTTCGGCAGCGTGACCCTGGTCTGCGCCCTGTTCTTCCCCGACCGTCAAGAGGAGCTGCGGCCCGAGCTGTGGCCGGCGGCGGCGCCCGCCCCGGCCGAGTGAGGGCGGCCGCTCAGTCCTCGCCGCGCCGCCGCCCGCGGAAGACCATGACCAGGGCGGCGAGCGCCAGCAGCAGCCAGACCAGGATGGGCGGCGCGCCGAAGCCTTCGGCATAGAGCTGCGGCAGCCAGGCCAGCAGGGCCAGGATGGCGGCGGCGAGGGCGATGTAGGTGAGCATCGGCGCCGCTCAGCCCAGCGCCCGGGCCAGGAAGTCGAGGCTGCGCCGCAGCGCCAGCGCGTCCGCCGCGGCATCATAGGCGGCCCGCTCCTCGCAGGCGAAGCCGTGGCCGGCGCCGGGATAGGTGTGGATCTCCACCTCCGGCCGCGCCGCGCGGATCGCCGCCACGTCGTCCATCGGGATGCCGTGGTCGGTTTCGCCGAAATGCAGCTGCACCGGGCAGTTGGGCACCTCCTCGCGCGCCGCCGCGATGCCGCCGCCATAATAGCCCACCGCCGCGGCGAAGCTCTGGCTGCGCGTCGCGCCATGCCAGGCGACGGTGCCGCCCCAGCAGTAGCCGATGATGCCGCGCCGCGCCGCCATGGGCAGGGCGGCCGCGGCGGCCTCGATGTCGAGCAGCGTATCGGCCGGGTCGATGCGGGCGCGCAGCGCCTGGCCGAGCTTCACCTCATCCGGCGTGTAGCCCAGCTCCACCCCTGGCTCGGCGCGGTCGAACAGGGCGGGGGCGATGACGGCATAGCCGCGCCGCGCGAAGCCCTCGCAGACATGCCGCATATGACGGTTCACGCCGAAGATCTCCTGCACCACGACGAGCGCCCGGCTGGCCTCCTCCGGCCCGTCCCGCCAGGCGGAGAGGCGGTGGCCATCGGCGGCGGCGAGTTCGATCTGCATGGCGGCTTCCCTGGAACAGGGCGGCGGGATTCTCCCCGGGGCCCGTTTCATCCTATCCTCGGCGCATGGCAGAGATCATCAATCTGAACAAGCACCGGAAAGCCGCGGTTCGTGGCGCGGCGGAGCGGCAGGCCGCCGTCAATCGCGCCAGCCACGGGCGCAGCAAGGCGGAGAAGGAGCGCGACAGGGCCGAGGAGGCGCGCCGCCAGGCGCTGCTCGACGGGGCCCGCCGCGCGGAGGACCCGCCCGGCGAGACCGACGCGGAGCCCGCGCCTCCCGGCCGGCCACCTCAGGCGCGCTGAGGCTCCGGCTGGGCGAGGTCGTGCGGCATCGCCGGCGATCCGGCGGCCGGCCAGCGCTGCACGGCGGCGAGCAGGCTCTGCCGGTCCACCGGCTTGGCGAGATGGCCGTCCATGCCCGCTGCCAGACAGGCATCGACATTCTCCTGCTCCAGTTCGCCGGTCAGGGCCAGGATGCCGATCCGGCGCCGGGACGGGTCCGCCCGTTCCGCCGCGCGGATGTGGCGGGTGGCCTCGAGGCCGCTCATTCCCGGCATCTGCACGTCCATCAACACCAGGTCGACGGGCTCCCGCGCCAGCAGGGCCAGCGCCGCCTCGCCGCTCGCCGCCTGCCACACGACATGTCCCGCGGCCTGCAGCAGCGCCTGGGCGACCATGCGGTTCACCGCCACGTCGTCCACCACGAGCACACTGCACAGGCCGTTCATGACCGACGGCGGCGGCTGGGCGGCGGCGGTGCGGGGCGGCGTGGACGGCTGAAGCGGCAGCTCCACCCAGAAGTGGCTGCCCAGCCCGGCCACGCCGGCGGCGACGCCGATCCGCCCGCCCATCGCCTGGGTCAGGCCGGCGCAGATCGCCAGGCCGAGGCCATGTCCCTCCTGCGAGGCGGTAAGGCTTTCCGCGCTGTCGAGCCGGCTGAACTCGGCGAAGAGCCGAGCCTGCTGGTCGGGCGGGATGCCGGGGCCACTGTCGATGATGCTGATGCGAAGGCCCTGTGGTGCGAGCGGCCTAACCACCAGGCGAACCTGGCCGCGGGGCGGCGTGTACTTCACCGCGTTGCCGAGCAGGTTGAGCAGGATCTGGCGCAGCCGGCGATGATCCGCCCGCACCGAAGGCGCGGCCTCCGCCGTGACCTCGGTCTCGACGGTGAGGGTCTTGCGCTGGATCTCCGGCCGCAGCAGCTCCAGCGCCTCCTCGAGCAGCGGCCGCACCGCGACCGCCTCCTCGCGCAGGGTCAGGCGGCCGGCCTCGACCAGGGCGATGTCCAGCACATCGTTGACCAGGGAGAGCATGTGCTGCCCGGCGCGGCCGATCACCGCCGCCTGCTCGCGGGCGGCGGGCAGCAGCGCGCCGTTCTCGCGCAGCGCCTGCGACAGCCCCAGCACGCCGTTCAGGGGCGTGCGCAGCTCGTGCGACATGCGGGCGAGGAAGCGCGATTTCGCGGCATTGGCCTGTTGCGCGGCGTCGCGGGCCGTGGCCAGGGCGAGGCGGATCTCCTCATCCTGCCGCTCGCGGGTGGCGAGGAGCAGCGCCATGGTGGTGACGATGCCCTGCAGCGCCGTCAGCAGCATGACCAGCTGCACCGCCATGTCGCTGGGCAGCTGGCTGCCCGCCTGCCATTGCGGGCGGAGGAGGGCGAAGGGCACGCGGCCCAGCACCAGCAGGCCGTGCAAGGTGAAGGAGAGGGAGAGGAACAGGCGCAGGCCCCAGCGGATGCCGGCCGCCCGCCAGAAGGCCAGGCCGGCCGCCAGCAGGAGCAGGCCGCACAGCAGGGAGGCCAGGATCACCCGCGCCTCGACCGTGTCCATCGCCCCGGGGAACTGCCGCAGCGTGAGCCAGAGCAGCGGCGCCGGAAGCACGATCCAGAGCCGCGCCGTGCGGCCGCTGAAGCGGCGGGCGCCGACCCAGCAAAGGCCGCAGCCGCCGAGCACCAGCGCATTGGCCAGCGAGATGGAAAGGGCGTCGCTCAGCAAGCCGCGCAGCCCGGCCAGGGCGCTGCCGAGACCCAGCGCGATCAGCGCCGCGCCCCATTCCCCGTAGCCCTCGACGTGGTTGCGCGCGCGCGACAGCAACATGCAGCCGATGCCCAGGGCGAGGCAGATCAGCGTGCTGAGGAGCAGAAGTGTTTTACTGTCCAACGCCACGGATGTGCTGGCCGCCCGGTTTCCCGCTGTGTTCCGGAACCCTTTTCCGAAGCGGCCATTCTACGTGGCGGTGCCGCTCTCAACTAGAGGAAAGAGCGAGAATCGGCACCGTAAATTGCAATGACAGGTTGAATGCAATCAAACGTTGAATCGAAAAAGCATGATATCGCCGTCCTTGACGAGGTACTCCTTCCCCTCGACGCGCATCCGGCCGGCTTCCTTAGCGCCCTGCTCCCCGCCCAGCGCGATATAGTCCTCATAGGCGATGGTCTCGGCGGCGATGAAGCCGCGCTCGAAATCGCCATGAATCACGCCGGCGGCCTGGGGGGCCTTCATGCCTTTGACGATGGTCCAGGCGCGGGCCTCCTTCGGTCCCACGGTGAAATAGGTGATCAGGCCGAGCAGCCCGTAGCCGGCGGCAATGACGCGGTCGAGACCGGAATCGGCCAGGCCCAGCCCTTCCAGGAACTCGCCCCGGTCCGCCTCGTCCATCTGGCTGATCTCGGCCTCGATGGCGGCGGAGACCACCACCGCCTTGGCGCCCTCCAGCGCCGCGCGGGCGAAGACCTTCTCGCTGTGCGCGTTGCCGCTGGCAGCGTTCTCCTCCTCCACGTTGCAGACGTAGAGCACCGGCTTCGAGGTCAGCAGCTGGAGCCGGCGGACCGCCTCCTCCTCGCCCTTCGGGATCGAGGCGCGGGCGGGCCGGCCCTCGCGCAGCCCGGCCAGGATCGGCTCGATCAGCGCCATCTGCGCCGCCGCCTCCTTGTCCCCGCCGCGCGCCCGCTTCTGCAGGCCCGTCTGCCGCTTCTCCAGGCTGTCGAGGTCGGCCAGCATCAGCTCGGTCTCGATCGTCTCGGCATCGCGGATCGGATCGACGCTGCCCTCGACATGGGTGACGTCGCCATCCTCGAAGCAGCGCAGCACATGAACGATGGCGTCGCATTCGCGGATGTTGCCCAGGAACTGGTTGCCCAGGCCCTCGCCCCGGCTGGCGCCGCGCACCAGGCCCGCGATGTCGACGAATTCCAGGCTGGTCGGCACGATCTTCTGGCTCTTGCCAATGCGGGCGATCTCGTTGAGACGAGGGTCCGGCACCGCCACGCGGCCGACATTCGGCTCGATGGTGCAGAAGGGGTAGTTCGCGGCCTGGGCGGCGGCTGTCTGGGTCAGCGCGTTGAACAGGGTGGACTTGCCGACATTCGGCAGCCCGACGATACCGCAGTTGAAACCCATGACAGTCCTCGGAACGGCAGGAGAAGCCGGCCGGGCGCGGCTGTCGCCCGGCCAGTGGTGGAGCTCGGTGGGACGCTAGCCCTCGCCGGCCAGGGCGGCCGCGATGTCCTGGGCGATCTGCGCGGCGGCGATGCGGGCGGCCGCGTCGTCGGTGGGCAGGCTGAGGGCGGCGGCGCGGAGCTGCGTCACGGCGCCGGCCTGCGAGACATCCAGCGTCCCGGCGGCGGCGCGGATCAGCCCGGCCCGGGCCGGGCCCTTGGCCTCCGACACCGCCTGGGCGATGGCCAGCGCCAGCGCGGCGCGGGCGGCGGCGGCCTCGATCGCCCCGCCATGCCCGGTGTCGCTGGCTTCCAGGGCGGCGGCGGTGCTGGCCAGGGTCTGCGCCTGGGCCAGCAGGGCGGCGGCGAGCGCCGCGGCGCCGTTCGCCAGATCCTCGGGGCCGGGGCCGCCGAACTCGGCCGCCAGATCGGCGGCGGCGTCTTCGATCGCCATGGTATCAACTCTCCTGGGTCAGCAAGGCCACGCGGGTCATGAAGGCCTCCCGCTCGCCCCGGACCAGGAGCGGCGCGGCCTCCGCCACCGCATCCAGCATCGGTTCCAGCCAGGTGTCCACCTTGGCGAAGTTGCCGAGGACATGGCCGGTGACCTTCTCCTTCATCCCCGGATGGCCGATGCCGAGGCGGACGCGCCAGTAGTCCGGCGTGCCGAGCCTGCGATCCATGTCGCGCAGGCCGTTATGGCCGGCGGCGCCGCCGCCCTGCTTCACCCGGATGCGGCCGGGGGCGAGGTCGAGCTCGTCATGGAAGGCGGTGATGTCGGAGACGGGGATCTTGTGGAAGGCGGCGGCCGGCTGCACCGCCTCGCCCGAGAGGTTCATGTAGGTCTGCGGCTTCAGCAGCAGCAGTTTCCGCCCGGCGATGACGCCATCCGATACCAGCCCCTTGAAGCGGCTGCGCCATGGCGGGAAGCCATGGCGCCGCGCGATGGCGTCGAGCGCCATGAAGCCGATATTGTGCCGGTGCCGCGCCTGGCCCGGCTCCGGATTGCCGAGGCCGACCCAGAGCAGCACCGCGCGGCCTCCTTACTTCTTGCCCTTGCCCTTGCCCTTGGCCTCGGGGGCCGGCGCGGCGGGGGCCTGGACGATGACCTCTTCCTCGACCGTCGGGGGCGCGATGGTCGCCACGACGAAGTCACGGCCGACGATCACCGGCTTGGTGCCCTTGTGGTCCAGCACGTTGGACCAGCGGAGGCTGTCGCCGATGGCGGCGGCGCCCATGTCGATCTCGAACTGGTCCGGCACCTGGTCGGGATCGGACAGCACCTCGAGCTCGCGGCGGACGACGTTCAGCACGCCGCCTTCCTTGATGCCCGGCGCGGTCTCCTCGTTGAGGAACACGACCGGCACCTTGACGCGGATCAGCTGGCCCGGCGCCAGGCGCTGGAAGTCCACATGCAGCGGGCTGTCCTTCACCGGGTGGAACTGCACGTCGCGCATCAGCGTGCGCACGGTCGGGCCGTTCTTCACCGCCACCTCGTAGAGGTGCGACTGCCAGCCGCCCTTGTGCAGCTCCTTCATCACGTCGCGCGGGTCGAGGGCGATCAGCGTCGCCTCCTCCTTCGCGCCGTAGATGACGGCGGGAACCAGCCCCGCCCTCCGAGTCGCGCGCGCCGCCCCCTTACCGGCCAACTCGCGCGCCTCGGCCTCGATCCGAATCGTCTGGACCATCTGTCCGTGCTCCGCTTGTCTCTCGGGCTCGTCGGGCACCGCGCCGGCTCGCACCGGGGCGCCCCGCCCACCGCTCCCGGACCCATGCCCGAAAACAGTTGCGCCGGCCTCCAGGGGTGCCAGCGCAGCGCGGGCCATTAGGGCATTTCCGACGGGGAGGCAACGGATAGCTGGCATTCGCCGCCGGGGGCCGCCGCTCAGGGCCTTCCGGGACGGGCGCGGCTCAGCCGGGGTTGCGCAGCGCCACGGCACTCGGCGCCGGCGCCGCCTCCAGCCGGGCGAGGCCGCCCTCCAGCCGCACCCGGCCCGCCGCCAGCCAGGCCAGGGCGGCGGGGTAGAGGCGGTGCTCCTCGGCCAGGACGCGGGCGGCGAGCTCGGCCTCGCCGTCGCCGGGCAGAACCGGCACGGCGGCCTGGGCCAGGATCGGCCCCTCATCCACGCCCGGCGTCACCAGATGCACCGTGCAGCCATGCAGGCGGACGCCCGCGGCGAGGGCCCGCGCATGGGTGTCGAGGCCCGGGAAGGCGGGCAGCAGGGAGGGGTGGATGTTCAGCAACCGGCCCTCCCACCGGGCGGTGAAACCCTCGGTCAGCACGCGCATGAAGCCGGCCAGGGCGATCAGCTCCACGCCGTGCTCCGCCAGCACCGCCTCCATCGCCGCCTCGAAGCCGGCGCGGTCGCGGCCGAAGGGGCGGGATTCCACCACCGCCACCGGGATGCCGGCCTCGGCGGCGCGGGCCAGGCCGGCGGCGTCGGCGCGGTTCGACAGCACCAGGGCGATGGTGGCCGGATAGGTCGGGTCGGCGGCGGCGGCGAGCAGGGCGGCCATGTTGCTGCCCCGGCCCGAGATCAGGATCGCGGTGCGGCGCCGCGCGGGGGCGCCGCCGGTCACGGGGTGGACCGGGGGAGGGGCCAGCCGGCCGGCAGGTTGTCGATCCGCACCTCGGGCGCCGCGTCCGCCGCACCGGCGGCGATGGCACCGAGGCGGAACACCGTCTCGCCGGCCCCGGCCAGCAGCTCGGTCGCCGCCGCCGCATCGGCCTCGCGCACCACGAGGCACATGCCGATGCCGCAGTTGAAGACGCGCAGCATCTCCTCGGGCGCGACATGGCCCTGGCGCGCCAGCCAGGCGAAGACCGGCGGCACCGTCCAGGCGCCGGCATCCAGCACCGCGACCGTGCCGCGGGGCAGCACGCGCGGCAGGTTGCCGGGCAGGCCGCCGCCGGTGATATGCGCCGCCGCCTTCAGCAGCCCGGCGCGGTGCAGCGCGAGGACCGACTTCACATAGATGCGCGTCGGCGCCAGCAGCGCCTGGCCGACGGTCTGGCCGGCGGCGAAGGGGGCGGGGGTGTCGATGCCCTGGTTGGTCCCGGCCAGCACCCGGCGGACCAGCGAGAAGCCGTTGGAATGCACGCCGGAGGCGGCCAGCCCCAGCACCACGTCGCCGGGGCCGACATCCGGCTTCGGCAGCAGCGCGCCGCGCTCGGCGGCGCCGACCGAGAAGCCGGCGAGGTCGTAGTCGTCCTTGGCGTACATGCCGGGCATCTCGGCCGTCTCGCCGCCGACGAGCGCGCAGCCGGCCTGGCGGCACCCCTCGGCGATGCCGGACACCACGGCGCTGGCCTGCTCCAGCCGCAGCTTGCCGGTGGCGAAGTAGTCGAGGAAGAACAGCGGCTCGGCACCCTGCACGACGAGGTCGTTGACGCACATGGCGACGAGGTCGATGCCCACCGTGTCGTGCAGCCCGGCGTCGATGGCGAGGCGCAGCTTGGTGCCGACGCCGTCGGTCGAGGAGACCAGGACCGGATCGGCGAAGCCCGCCGCCTTCAGGTCGAAGAGCGCGCCGAAGCCGCCGAGGCCCCCCATCGTGCCGCTGCGGTCGGTGGAGCGGGCCAGCGGCTTGATGGCGTCCACGAGGGCATCGCCGGTTTCGATATCCACGCCGGCATCACGGTAGGTCAGACTGGTCATCAGGGGGCCCGATCGGCTATGCGCAAAAGACCCGGGCGCAGTCAGACCGCTATGCCGGGCCATCCAAGGGGGCGGAATGCAACACTTTCGGCGTCTCGCCGCAACCATTGTCCTGGGAACCCTGATCGGCGCGGGGATCGGTGCTGCCCCGGCGGGCGCCCAGCTGCCCAATCCGCCTTCTCCCCTGCCGGCGGACACGGCGGCGGCCGGCGCCGCGCCGATGGCCGACCCGATGGCCGCCTACACCCAGCGCGGCGTTCCGGCGGAGGCCACGGCGGAGAACGCCGTGGTGGCCCGCACCCGCGCCATCGCCTCGGCGCAGCGCCTGGCCTATGAGCGGATGGCCAGCGAGCTCGGCCTGCCGCGCGGCGTCAGCGATTCGCAGATCGAAAGCATGGTCAGCAGCATCGTGGTGGAGCAGGAGCGGACCACCCGCACCGGCTATACCGGCCGGCTGACGGTCAACTTCAATCCCAACCGGGCGGGCGGCCCGGGCCGCAGCCTCGCCAGCGGCGGCACCGCCGGCGCGGCCCCGAGCGACGCGGCGCCGCCGGTCATGCCGCACAGCGGCCCGGCCGCCAGCCATATCGAGGCCCGGGCCCGCTTCCTCGGCCTGAGCGAATGGCTGGAGCTGCGCCGCCGGCTGGCCGCCAGCCCGGAGATCGCCTCGGTGCAGATCCAGGCCATCGCGGTGGATGGCGCCCGGCTGCGCATCGGCCTGCGGCAGGGGGCCGAGCAGGCGCAGCAGGCGCTGAACGCCACCGGCCTGGCGCTGGTGCCCCCAGCCGTCACCATGCCGGCGCGGCCCGCCGGGATGCTGGCCCCCCCGGTGCCGATCGGCGGGGCGGCGCTGCCCGTCCCGGCGGCGCCCGGCGCTACCGCGGGCGGCGCGGCGGGGATGTGGCACATCGGCCTTGCCGGCGGCGCCTGAGCCGGAGCCGCTCCCGCCGGCGGAGACGGGCCGCGGCGGGCCCGGGGAAGGGGCTGCTCCGCCCCGGGACGCCGGCGCCCTCACTCTTCCCAACGCCATCACCCTGGCGCGGCTCTGCGCCGTGCCGGCCGCCGTCTGGCTGATCCTGCACGCGCGGCTGGACATCGCCTTCTACGTCTTCGCCGCCGCCGGCCTGTCGGACGGCATCGACGGCTGGCTGGCGCGGCGCACGAACAGCCGCTCGGCACTCGGCGCCATGCTCGATCCGGTGGCCGACAAGGCCCTGCTGGTCTGCACCTATGTCACCCTGGCCGTCATCGGCGTGCTGCCGGACTGGCTGGCCATCCTGGTGGTGTTCCGCGACGTGCTGATCCTGGGCGGCGTCGCCCTGCTCAGCCTGCTCGGCCCGCCGCCGGCGATCCGGCCGTTGCTGATCTCGAAGGTCAATACCCTGGGGCAGATCCTGCTCGCCGGGCTGGCCCTTTTCCTGCATGGCTTCGGCCTGCCGGCGCCGGGCCTGCTGCTGGTCGCGTGCTGGCTGGTGGCCGGGCTGACGCTCGCCTCCGGCATCGCCTATCTCCTCAACGCCCTGCGACCCGGAGCGCCCCCGTGAGAGTGCCGCCTCAGAGTGTCACCGCGAGGCCGTCGCCGTGAAGCTGCCGCCCGCCGCGCCCCCCATCTCGCCCCCAGACCTGCGGCAGCCGCCGCGCCTGACGACGCCCCCGCCGGCGCCGGCGGGGCCACGCAGCGCCACGCGCAACCAGCGCCTCGGCCTGGTGCTGGGCCTGCTGGCGGCGGGGCTGTTCCTGCTCTGGCTGTTCTCGGCCATCCTGACGCCGTTCGTCCTGGCCGGCTGCATCGCCTATTTCCTGGACCCGGTGGCGACGCGCATGGCGCGCCTCGGCCTGCCGCGCGGCTTCGCCTCGCTGCTGCTCATCGCCGGGCTGATGGCCCTGGCGCTGCTCGGCCTGCTGCTACTCTATCCGCTGATCATCGGCCAGGTCGGCACCCTGCTGGCGCGGCTGCCGAGCTACATCGCCGGCGTCGGCGCCGCGGCGCAGGAGGCGATGACGGCGCTGGAGACGCGGTTCGGGCCGGAGGTCTTCGACGCCCGGCTGCGCGACCTCGCGGTCAGCCAGCTCGGCGCCATCCTCTCCTATCTCGGCACGGCGGCGACGCGGCTGATCGGCGGCGGCTATGCCCTGGTCAATGTCTTCACCCTGGTGGTGGTGACGCCGGTGGTCGCCTTCTACCTGCTGCGCGACTGGCCGCGCATCATGCTGCGTCTCGAGAGCTGGCTGCCGCGCCGCTCCGCCGCCACCCTGCGCCAGCTGGCCATGGACACCGACCGCGTGCTCTCCGCCTGGCTGCGCGGGCAGCTGATCTGCTGCGCCCTGCTCGCCGCCTACTACGCCATGGCGCTCTCCGCCGTCGGGCTGGAGCTCGGGCTGATGGTCGGGCTGGCGGCGGGCTTCCTGACCTTCATCCCCTATGTCGGCTCGATGACCGGCCTGGCCGCCGCGCTGCTGCTGGCGGTCGGCCAGTTCGGCACCTGGAACGGGGTCGGCCTGGTGGCGGCGGTCTTCGTCACCGGGCAGATCGTCGAGGGCTATATCATCTATCCCAGGCTGCTGGGCGACCGGGTGGAGCTGCACGCGGTCTGGGTGATCTTCGCCCTTTTCGCCGGCGGCGTCGCCTTCGGCTTCCTGGGCGTGCTCCTGGCGGTGCCGATGGCGGCGACGCTCGGCGTGCTGGCGCGCTACTGGCTGCGGCGGTATCTGGAAAGTCCGCTCTACCTGGACCCGCCCCGCACCGGCCCGTGATGTCCGCCCCCGGCCATACCCCGACCCGCCAGCTGGCCCTGCCGCTGGATCTGCCGCAGGCCTTCCGCGGCGAGCTGCTGGCCGATCCCTCCAATGCCACGGCGCGCGCCTGGCTGGCGCGCCACGAGGCCTGGCCGGCCGGGCGGCTGGCGGTCTTCGGGCCCGAGGGGGTGGGCAAGTCGCACCTGCTGCGGCGGGTGGCGGCGGAGCGCGGCTGGCGGCTGCTGCAGGGCCCGCTGCTGCGCGGCGTGCCCGAGCCGGCGCCCAGCGTGCTGGACGATGCCGACTGCGTGGCCGAGGAGACGGCGCTGTTCCATCTGATCAACGCCTGCGCGGCGCAGGGCCTGCCGCTGCTGCTGGCCGGCCGTGCGCCGCCGGCCCGCTGGCCGGTGGCGCTGCCCGACCTGCGCTCGCGGCTGCGCGCCACCACCGCGGCCGGCATCGGCGAGCCGTCGGACGCCCTGCTGGCGACCCTGCTGGCGCGGCATTTCGCCGAGCGCCAGCTGCGCGTGCCCGAGGCGGTGCAGGACTGGCTGCTGGCCCGCCTGCCGCGCGAGGCCGCGGCCATCGCCGCCGCCGCCGCCCGGCTGGACCGCGCCGCCCTGGCCGCCGGGGGCGCCGTGACCCGGGCCCTGGCCCGCGCCGCGCTCGCCGACTGGCCCGGCTTCGAGCCTCTCGATGACGTTTCCATGGAATCCGGCGAGGCCGGCTCCCTCGACACGCCGGCGCTGTTGTAGTCTCGCTCCATGGACGCTCCAGACGCCACCCTCCCCGCCGATGCGGAACCGCCCGCCGAGGCCGCCGCCATCGCCACCTCGCCCGAGCGGTTCATCAACCGCGAGCTCTCCTGGCTGGACTTCAACGCCCGGGTGCTGGAGGAGGCGGCCAATCCGCAGCACCCGCTGCTGGAACGGCTGCGCTTCGTCGCCATCTCGGCCTCGAACCTGGACGAGTTCTATTCGGTGCGCGTCGCCGGGCTGGTTGGGCAGGAGCGCTCGGGCATCCTGCCGGCCTCCCCGGACGGGCTGACGCCGGGCCAGCAGCTGGTCGCCATCCATGCCCGCGCCGCGGCGCTGATCGACGAGCAGCAGGCGACCTGGCGCGAGCTGCGCGCCCGCATCCGCGAGGCGGGCATCAGCGTCGCCGGCATCGAGGAGCTGTCGGAGGCGGACCGCGCCTGGCTCGAGAGCTGGTTCCTGGAGCGCGTCTTCCCGGTGCTGACGCCGCTGGCCGTCGATCCGGCGCATCCCTTTCCCTTCATCAGCAACCTGGCGCTCTGCATGGTGCTGAAGCTGGTGCGGGAGGAGGATGGCGGCACCATGCGCGCCCTGCTGCCGCTGCCGCCGCAGATCGAGCGCTTCGTCCGCCTGCCGCCGGCCGATGACGCGCCGCAGATCACCCCCGGCACCGGGCCGATCCGCTTCGTCGTGCTCGAGGACCTGATCACCCTCTTCCTGCCGCGCCTCTTCCCCGGCTTCATCAATGCCGAGCAGGGGCTGTTCCGGCTGATCCGTGACACCGACGTGGAATTCGAGGAGGAGGCGGAGGATCTGGTCCGCTCCTATGAGAGCGCGCTGAAGCGGCGCCGGCGCGGCCGCGCCATCCAGCTCTCGGTCGATGCCGGCATGCCGGCCGATCTGGTGGATTTCGTGGTCGAGGAGCTGGACGCGCCGCGCGCCGAGATCTTCGTCGTCGACGGGCTGCTCGGCATGGCCGACCTCAAGCAGCTGATCGTCGACGACCGGCCCGATCTGCTGTTCACGCCCTATACGCCGCGCTTCCCCGAGCGCATCCTGGATTTCGGCGGCGACTGCTTCGCGGCGATCCGCGCCAAGGACATCGTCGTCCACCACCCCTACGAATCCTTCGATGTGGTGGTGCAGTTCCTGCGGCAGGCGGCGCGCGACCCAAATGTCGTGGCCATCAAGCAGACGCTCTACCGCACCAGCCGCGTCAGCCCGATCGCCCGCGCGTTGATCGAGGCGGCCGAGATGGGCAAGTCCGTCACCGCCATGGTGGAGCTGAAGGCCCGCTTCGACGAGGAGCGCAACATCGCGCTGGCGCGCGAGCTGGAGGCGGCCGGGGTGCAGGTCGTCTATGGCTTCGTCGATCTCAAGACCCATGCCAAGGTCAGCCTGGTGGTGCGGCGCGAGGGCGGCTCGCTACGCTCCTACGCGCATTTCGGCACCGGCAACTACCACCCCGTCACGGCGCGCATCTACACCGACCTCAGCTACTTCACCGCCGACCCGGCGCTGACGCGGGACGCGCAGAAGCTGTTCAACTACATGACCGGCTACGCCCGCCCCGAGACGATGGAGAAGCTGGCCTTCTCGCCGCTGACCATCCGCCCCTCGATCCTCGGTTTGATCGAGCAGGAGATCGCCTTCGCGCGGGAGGGCAAGGCGGCGCAGATCTGGCTCAAGATGAACTCCCTGGTCGACCAGCAGCTGATCGACGCGCTCTACCGCGCCAGCCAGGCGGGGGTCAGGATCGACTGCGTGGTGCGCGGCATCTGCTGCCTGCGCCCCGGCGTGCCGGGCCTCTCCACCAATATCCGGGTGAAGTCGATCGTCGGCCGCTTCCTGGAGCATTCGCGCATCCTGGTCTTCGGCAATGGCCACCGGCTGCCCTCGCGCCGGGCGCGGGTCTTCATCTCCTCGGCCGACTGGATGGCGCGCAACATGGACTGGCGGGTCGAGACCATGGTGCCGGTCGAGAACGCGACCGTGCATGCGCAGATCCTCGATCAGATCATGGTGACCAATCTGCGGGACACCGAGCAATCCTGGCAGCTGAGGCCGGACGGTTCCTGGCGGCGCCTGCATCCGGGGGCGCAACCGGTGTCCGCCCACGAGTATTTCATGACCAACCCGTCGCTGTCCGGCCGGGGCAGCGCCCTGCAGCGGACCGCCGCCCGCGCGCGCCGGCGGCAGGACCGTGTCTCCCAGGACTGACTCCACAGAAGGAAGCCCGCGTTTGGATCTGCCGCATATCGCCGCCGCCGTGGGAATGGGGCCGGATGCCCGCTGCGGCATCGTCGACCTTGGCTCGAATTCCGTGCGTCTGGTGGTCTTCGAGGGGCGCGGGCGGAACCCGGCCGCCATCTTCAACGAGAAGGCGGTCCTGGGTCTCGGCCGGGGGTTGCAGACCACGGGGCGGCTGAACGAGGAGGCGGTGCCGCAGGCGCTGATGGTGCTGGAGCGTTACCACGCCGTGGCCCGCGCCATGGGGGCGGCGCCGCTGGAGGTGCTGGCCACCGCCGCGGTGCGCGATGCCGAGAACGGTCCCGCCTTCGCCGCCGCCCTGGCCGAGCGGATGCCGGGCGTGCCGGTCAAGATCCTGAACGGGCAGGAGGAGGCGGCCTATTCCGCCGAGGGGGTGCTGCTGGGCTTTCCCCAGGCAGACGGCATCCTGGGCGATCTCGGCGGCGGCTCGCTGGAGGTGGTGGAACTGACCCAGGGCCGCGCCGGGGCCAGCGAGTCCCTGCCGCTCGGCGCCATCCGCCTCTCCGACCGCGCCGGCGGCGATGTCGGCCGGGCGCGCGGCATCGCCGAGGCCGAGCTGGGCCGGCTGCCCTGGCTGGCGCATGGCAAGGACCGCGACCTTTACCTGGTGGGCGGCGCCTGGCGCGCGCTGGCCAAGATCCACATCGCGCAGACCTCCTATCCGCTGTCCATCGTGCATCACTACGTGCTGCGGCGGGAGGAGGCGCGCGACCTCTGCGGCCTGGTGGCGGCGGCGACGCGGCGGACCCTCGAGAAGCTGCCCGGGGTTCCCTCCAAGCGGCTCCAGGACCTGCCCTTCGCCGCCGTGGCGCTGCGCCGTCTGCTGCGCGCCACCGGCGCCTGCCGCGTCGTCTTCAGCGCCAACGGGCTGCGGGAAGGCTGGTATGCCCGCCACCTGGCGCCCGAGGTGCGGCGTGAGGACCCGCTGCTGGCCGCCGGGCGCGAGATGGCGGCGCGCTACGGGCGCGACACGGCCCTGCCCCTCGCGCTCGCCGCCTGGACCGCGCCGCTCTTCCCCGAGGAGCGCCCGGCCGAGGCGGCGCTGCGCGAGGCCGCCTGCTGGCTGTCCGACATCGGCAGCCACGACCATCCGGACTATCGCGCCGAGCAGTCCTTCCTGCGCGTGCTGCGCCAGCCGGGCATCGGCCTCGACCACCACGAGCGCGCCTTTCTCGCCCTGGTGGTGGCGCTGCGCTACGAGCCCGAGCTGGCCGCCCCCTGGCTGGCCACGGCGCGCATCCTGCTGGACAGCGTGACGCTGCGCCGGGCGGAGGTGCTGGGGGCGGCGCTGCGCCTCGCCTATACGCTTTCGGGCGGCACGCCGGCGCTGCTGGGCGAGGCGCGGCTGGAGATGACCGGCGAGGAGCTTCGCCTGCGGCTGGTGCAGGGGGGTGGCGTCTTCGCCGGGGACAGTGTGCAACGCCGCGTCGAGGCCCTGGCGGCGGCGCTCGGCCTGACCGCGGTGGTGGAACTGGCGGCCTGAGGCGCGGGCGGAGGGCGTCATGATGGCGCGGATCGGCCGGGGGCTCGGAGGGGCGCTCGGAGACTGGATCAGCTTCCGGGGCCGGATCCCGCTCGGCCGCTACTGGCTGACCTATGTGCTGCCCCTGACCGCGCTCCAGCTCGCCGCCATCCTGGCCGATATCCTGCTGTTCGGCTGGAACGCGCGGAGCCTGGGGCCGGAGATCGTGCCGACGGCCCGTGCGGCGCTGGAGGGGACCTATCGGCTCCACGCCACCACGCTGACGCTGCAAGGACCCCTCTCGGGTCTCTGGTGGTGGGTCTTGCTGGTGCCCGGCTTCGCCGGCATGACGAAGCGCTGGCACGACCGTGGCGCCAGCGGCTGGTGGAGCCTGCTGTTGCTGGTACCGGTGCTGGGCTGGATCTGGGTCTTCGTCAGCCTGTGTTGCCGCGATGGCCAGCGCGGCCCCAACCGCTATGGGCCCGACCCTCTGGAGCCGGCGCCGCCGGCGGCCTGACGGATCCCCCCCTCACGGCCGAGGCCCCGCGGCAGTCCCGGCCTGGAGCGTCTGTTTTTCTCGAGCGTCCTCACCCGATCCGGTGATTCCACCGGATCGGGTTCCGCTCTAGCTCGGGATCAGCTTGACCTTGCGGCCCTCGACGCCCAGGGCCAGCCGCCCGCTCTTCAGCGACACCGCCGCCTGGCCGAAGATCTGGCGCCGCCAGCCATGCAGGGCGGGGATCTGCGGCTCCGCCTCGGTGGCCAGCCGCTCCAGCTCGTCGCTGCTGGCGATCAGGCGCGGGGCGACATGATGCTCCTCGGCCTTGGCCGCCAGCAGGACCTTGAGCAGCGCGATCAGCGCCGGCGAGGCCGGCGGACCCTGGCGGTTGTCGCGCTGCGCCTCGGGCAGTTGGGCCTCCGGCAAATCGCGGGCCGCGGCCAGCGCGGCCAGCAGACCGGCCCCGGCCTTGCCGTCGGCGAAGCCCTTGCTGATGCCCCGCGCGCGGGACAGTTCGGCGGGGGAGGCGGGGCTGGTGGCGGCGATCTCCAGCAAGGTCTCGTCCCGCACCAGCCGCTGGCGCGGGATGTTCACCCGCTGGGCCTCCCGCTCGCGCCAGGCGGCGGCGGCGCGCACGGCGGCGAGGAAGCGGCGGTTGCCGCTGCGGGGCTTCAGCCGTTCCCAGGCGCTCTCCGGGTCCTGGCGGTAGGTGGCGGGGTCGGTCAGCTCCGCCATCTCCTCGGCCACCCAGGAGAGCCGGCCCTCCTCGGTCAGGCGCTCGACCAGCGCCGTATAGACCCGGCGGAGGTGGGTGACATCGGCCGCCGCATAGGCGATCTGCGCGGCGGAGAGGGGGCGCGCCGACCAGTCGGAGAAGCGGTGCGCCTTGTCGATCGAGGCATTGGCGAGGCCGCGCACCAGGCTGTCATAGCTCGCCTGGTCGCCGAAGCCGGCCACCATGGCGGCGATCTGCGTGTCGAAGAGGGGGCGGGGCGGGGCGCCGAAGCGGAGGATGCAGATCTCCACATCCTGCCGCGCCGCGTGGAACACTTTCGTGACCTTCGGATCGGCCAGGAGCTCGCCGAGGGGGGCGAGGTCCAGCCCCTCGGCCTGGGCGTCGATCACGGCGACATCCCGGGCGCCGCCGAGCTGCACGACGCAGAGCTCCGGCCAATAGGTCTTCTCCCGCATGAATTCGGTGTCGACCGTGACGAAGGGCTCCTCGCGCAGGCGCGCGCAGAGCGCGGCGAGGTCCTCGGTACGGGTGATCAGGACGGGGTCGGCGTCCTGGGCCTGGCTGCGTCGGCTCATTGTCAGCGTTCTAGCGAAGCGCGCGGGCGGCGCAAAGTCCGGCCCTGGCCGGACCGATTCGCCAGGCGGCGCAACTCGCCCTTGACAGGGGGCCGCCCGGCGCCCCTTCTGCGGCCCTTTCCGACTGACGCCGCGTCCTTATCCAGCCTGGGGTTTACCGACCGATGCACGCCTACCGCACCCACACCTGCGGCGCGCTGCGCGCCAGCGACGCGGGGCAGACCGCCCGCCTTTCCGGCTGGGTGCACCGCAAGCGCGACCATGGCGGGCTGCTGTTCATCGACCTGCGCGACCATTACGGCATGACCCAGTGCGTCTTTCCCTCCGGCTCGGAGGTCTTCGCGGCGGCCGACGCGGTGCGGCCCGAGAGCGTGATCACCGTCACCGGCGAGGTGGTGGCGCGCGAGGCGGGCACGGTGAACGACAGGCTGCCGACCGGCGCCATCGAGCTGCGGGTGAAGGCGCTGGAGGTGCAGAGCCCGGCCGAGGTGCTGCCGATCCAGGTGGCGGGCGAGCAGGAGTTCCCCGAGGAGCTGCGGCTGAAGTACCGCTTCCTCGACCTGCGGCGGGAGAAGCAGCACCGCAACATGATGCTGCGGGCGGGCGTCATCGCCTCGATCCGGCGGCGGATGATCGAGCAGGGCTTCACCGAGTTCCAGACGCCGATCCTGACCGCCAGCAGCCCGGAGGGCGCGCGCGACTTCCTGGTGCCTTCGCGGAACCACCCCGGCACCTTCTACGCCCTGCCGCAGGCGCCGCAGCAGTTCAAGCAGCTGGCGATGGTGGCGGGCTTCGACCGCTACTTCCAGATCGCGCCCTGCTTCCGCGACGAGGCCTCCCGCGCCGACCGCAGCCCGGGCGAGTTCTACCAGCTCGACTTCGAGATGAGCTTCGTCACCCAGGAGGACGTCTTCGCGGCGATCGAGCCGGTGATGCAGGGCGTGTTCGAGGAGTTCGGCGGCGGGCGCAAGGTGACGCAGGCGCCGTTTCCGCGCATCGCCTATGACACCGCCATGCTGGATTATGGCTCCGACAAGCCCGACCTGCGCAACCCGCTGAAGATCACCGACGTCACCGAGAGCTTCCGCGAATCCGGCTTCGGCCTCTTCGCCAGGGTGGTGGCCTCGGGCGGCATCGTCCGCGCCATTCCGGCCCCGGGCGCCGCCGCCAACCCGCGCGGCTTCTTCGACAAGCTGAACGAGTGGGCGCGCGCCGAGGGCGCCGGCGGCCTCGGCTACATCCAGTTCGCCGAGGACGGGCCGAAGGGCCCGATCGCCAAGAACCTGGAAGCCGACCGCGTCGAGGCGATCCGGAGCGCCTGCGGCCTGAAGCCGGGCGATGCCGTCTTCTTCGCCGCCGGCAAGGCGGACGAGACGCCGAAATTCGCCGGCAAGGTGCGGACGAAGCTGGGCGAGGAGCTGAAGCTGATCGAGGAGGGCGAGTTCCGCTTCTGCTGGATCGTCGACTTCCCGATGTACGAGCTGAACGAGGAAACCGGGCGGGTCGATTTCAGCCACAACCCCTTCTCCATGCCGCAGGGCGGGCTGGAGGCGCTGAACACGATGGACCCGCTGGAGATCAAGGCCTTCCAGTACGACATCGTCTGCAACGGCATCGAGCTCTCCTCCGGCGCCATCCGCAACCACCGCCCCGACATCATGGTCCGCGCCTTCGAGATCGCCGGCTACACGGCGGCCGATGTCGAGGCCCGCTTCGGCGGCATGCTGAACGCCTTCCGCTACGGGGCGCCGCCGCATGGCGGCTCGGCCCCCGGCATCGACCGCATGGTGATGCTGCTGGCCGACGAGCCGAACATCCGCGAGGTCATCCTGTTTCCGCTGAACCAGCAGGGGCAGGACCTGATGATGGGCGCGCCCTCGCCGGTCGAGCCGGCGCGGCTTAAAGAACTGTCCATCAAGCTCGATCTGCCGCCGGCCAAGGGTGCCGCGGTGCCGAAGGCTTCCTAACTCTGCATGACGCCCGCGCGGCACCCGCCGCGTGGCCTGCCTGACGATGCCCGGCGGCACCCCCGCCGGGCCAGCCCGAGAAGGACTTGCAGATGCGGCTGAGCGACGCCCTGGCCGGGGCCACCTTCCTCTCCGCCCCCGTCTCCGCCCCGGCCTTGCTGGCCCTGGCGCTGGCGGCCCTGCCCGCGGCCCCCGCGGCGGCGCAGCCACCGGCCGTGGCGGCCGCCGCCGCCGCTCTGCCCGGCAGTGAGGCCATGGCGCCGCACCGTGCCGCCTACCGCCTGTCGCTCGACAGGGCGCGGCAGGGGAGGGAGGTGGTGCAGGCCGATGGCGCCATGCTCTTCGAGGTGCTGGACGCCTGCGACGGCTGGACCACGCGCCAGCGCCTGCAGCTCACGGTGATCGACCGCGCCGGCCAGACGGTGGAGACCGCCTCCGACTACTCCACCTGGGAGAGCAAGGATGGCCGGCGCCTGCGCTACACCCTGACGCAGTCGGCGCAGGGGGCGGTGACGCAGCGCATTTCCGGCGAGGCCGAGCTGGACGGCGAGAAGGGGGGCACCGCCCGCTACGAATCGCCGGCCGCGCAGCAGGTGGCGCTGCCCCCCGGCACGCTGCTGCCCATGTCGCACACCATCCGGGCGCTCGAGATGGCGCGCTCGGGCCAGCGGATGCTGGTGGCGCCGCTCTTCGATGGCACCAGCGAGGACGGCGCGCAGGACAGCACCACCCTGCTCTCGCCCTGGACGAAGCCGCTCGCCGAGCCGCGCTTCGCCCTGCTGAAGGGCCAGGACAGCGCCCGGATGCGCATCGCCTTCTTCTCCCGCGAGGCGGCGGCAGGCGCCAGCGCGCCGGAATACGAGGTCGGGCTGCGCTACTTCGCCAATGGCGTGGCCGACGAGATGAAGATGGATTTCGGCGACTTCGCCGTGGACGCGCTGATGCAGAGCCTGGACCCGGTGCCGGCCGCCTGCTGAGGTCCGGCGCCGGGGAGCCCCCGACACCCCGGCGCCTTCAGTAGGTCGCGAAGATCCGCTCGATCTCCGCCGGGTCGCGCGTCACGGTCAGCGCATAGGCCAGCAGGATACGCGCCTTCTGCGGCGTCAGGTTGTCGGCCGCCAGGATGCCGCCCTCGCGCATCCTGTGGCCGCGCACCACGCGGCCGCTGCCGACACGGGTGGATTGCACCACGGCCACGCCCTCCTTCACCGCCTCGGCCAGCGCCTCGGCCTCGGCCGGGGTGGGCGCGCCCGGCGCGAAGCCGGCGCTGACGATGCCCCGGGCGCCGGCCGCCACGAAGGCGCGGATCGCCGTGCCGTCGGCATCGGCGTGGGAATAGGCGATGTCCACCCGCGGCAGGGCGGCCAGGCCCGCCAGGTCGAATTCGGTGTCCGGCGCGGCGCGGCGCAGCGGCTTGCGGTAGAACACCACCCGGTCGCCATCCGCCTGGCCGAGGGCGCCGAAATCCGGGGTGCGGAAGGTCTGCATCCGCCAGGTCGAGGTCTTGGAGACGTCGCGCGCGGCGTGGATCTCGTCGTTCAGCAGGGTCAGCACGCCGAGGCCGCGCGCCTCCGGGCTGGCCGCGGTGCGGACGGCGTTCAGCAGGTTCATCGGCATGTCGGTGGAGAGGCCGGAGGCCGGGCGTTGCGCGCCGACCATGACCACCGGCACCGCGACCCGGAGGCCGAGGGAGAGGGCATAGGCGGTCTCCTCCAGCGAGGAGGTGCCATGGCCGATGACGATGCCGGCGAGGTCCGGGATCTCGGCCACGGCGCGGGCGCATTCCCGCGCCATGCCCTGCCACTTGCGGAAGCCGATCCGGCTGGAGATCAGGGCGCTGAAGGGGCGGGCCACCACCTCGGCGACCATGGCGAGTTCCGGCACCCGCGCCAGGATCTCCTCCGCCTCCATGACCTTGCCGAGCACGCCGTAGTCCTGGATGTCCAGCGGATCGCGGCCGAGCGAGGCCATGGTTCCGCCGGTGCCGATGAAGGCGACCTTGGGCTTGGGGGCGGTAGCGGTCATATCCGGCATCCTGGCTGCGGAGACAGAGCCAAGCTGTAGGCCGGACGGGGCGGGGCCGGAAGAGGGCGTCAGGCCGGGCGCGGTGCCAGGTGGCGGGCCCGCAGGCCGCCCCGCCGCGCCATGCGGGACCAGCGCAGCGTCATCAGCACCGCCACCATCGCCAGCCCCGAGGCCAGGCCGATCCAGACGCCGAGCGGCCCCCAGCCGGCGGGGAAGCCGAGGCCGAGGCCGATCGGCAGGCCCAGCCCCCAGTAGCCGAGGGCGGCGAAGAGCATCGGCATGCGGGTGTCCTTCAGCCCGCGCAGGGCTCCGGCGGCCACGGCCTGCACCCCGTCGGCCAGCTGGAACAGGCCGGCCATCATCAGCAGGGTGACGGCGAGGGCGCGCGTCTCCGCCAGATCGGCGGCGAGGAAGAGGCCGGCGATGGCCTCCGGCAACGTCAGCAGCAGCAGCGCCGTCAGCACCATGAAGCCGGCGCCGAGGCCGATGGCGGTCCAGCCGGCGCGCCAGGCCCCCGCGGCGTCGCCGGCCCCGGTGGCGAGGCCGACGCGGGCCGTGGCGGCCTGCCCGATGCCCATCGGCACCATGAAGCAGGCGCTGGCCACCTGCAGCGCCACGGCATGCGCCGCCACGGCGCGCGGGCTGAACCAGCCCATCACCAGCGCGGTGGCGCTGAAGATGCCGATCTCGAGCAGCATCGAGCCGGCGATGGGCAGGCCGACCAGCACGATCTCGCGCATGCGTCGCCAGTCGGCGCGCCAGAAGCGGCCCGCGAGGCGGAAGCGCGACAGCCGCCGGTCCAGGCCGATCCAGAGCGCCAGGCCCAGGAACATGCTGGCATTGGCGGTGGCCGAGGCGATGCCGGCGCCGAGCACGCCGAGCGCCGGCATGCCGAGGCCGCCGGCGACCAGCCCGTAGTCGAGCAGGCCGTTGAGCAGGATCGCGGCACCGGAGATCCAGAGCGCCGGCGCCGGCCGCTGCAGCGCCGCCAGGAAGCCGCGCAGCAGCATGAAGCCGAAGAAGAAGGGCATGCCCCAGAGGAAGGCGCGGTTGTAGATCTGGGCCGCGGCGGCCAGGTCCGGGTCCTGTCCGCTGGCCAGCAGGATGGCGCCCGTGTGCCAGAGGCCGAAGCCAAGCAGGACGAAGATCGGCACGATCAGCCAGAAGGCCTGACGGACGGTGCGCCGCATCTCCCGCATATGCCGCGTCACCCGACCGCGCTCCTGCGCCAGCATGGCCGAGGCGGCGAAGGCGAGGCCGAAGGGCAGCGACATGGCGATGAAGTAGAGGTTGCCGCCGAGCGTGGCCGCAGCGAGCGGGATCTCGCCCAGCTGGCCCAGGAAGAAGGTGTCGGTGAGCACCAGCGCGATCTGCGACAGGTTGGTCAGCGCCAGGGGCCAGGCCAGCGCCAGCATGGCGCGGGCCTCTCCCGCCCAGCTGTCGCGCGGGCGGGGGGGCTTCGGAGTCGTCTGCATAATGCGTGGGCGAGTAGCACAGGATTGAGGCGAAGGCTCGCGACGTTCCCGTGTCCATGGCGAAGGCAGCCCCTGTCGTGCCTGCGGCGTTAGCCTGTGATCGCGGGCTTCCCCGACGGCCAGAAGGAGACACCGAACATGACCGAGAGCGAACTGCTGACGAAGGATTTCCTCAGGGCCGCGGGCGACGAGTTGGCGCGGACCGGCTTCCTGACCGACGAGCATGACTTCGTCCCGCCCGGCGCGCATGTGGCGGGGCATTGCGGCGCCCTGCAGGACGCGCTGCGCGAGGCCGGCAACCCCGTCCGGCTGGAGGAGGTGCCGATCAAGCATCTCTCGCGCGGGCTGTTGGTCTGCCTCTATGACGCCGGGCGCTTCCCCCGCAGGGCGGAGGCCTATCAGGCCATCCATACCTGGCTCGACACGCGCTACGAGCAGTCCTGAGGCACCCGCGCCGCGTCGGGGCTCCCCGGTCCCGCCGGCGATGCTCTAGCCTGCGCCACACGACCGCCCCCGGAGAGGCGGCCGATTCGGGAGGTCTGTGCCATGCTTCGCCGTACCGTGCTTGCCGCCCCCGCGCTCCTGGCCGCGCCGTCGCTGCGCGGCCCGCATCCCGCCGCCGCGCAGCCGGCCGGCGTCACCTTCGAGGAGATGCTGGTCCCGGGCGGCGATCCGGGCATCCAGCTCTATCTGCGCAACAAGCGCGGGGCCTCGGCACCGGCGCGGCCGGACCGCACCGTGCTCTGCGTGCACGGGGCCACCTATCCGGCCAGCACCGGCTTCGACCTGCCGCTCGGCGGCCTCTCCTGGATGGACTACATGGCCGCGCGCGGCTTCGACGTCTGGTGCCTGGACCTGCGGAACTATGGCCGCTCGACGCGCGAGGCGGCGATGGCCCAGCCGGCGGAGGGCGCCGCGCCGCTGACCCCGGGCGAGGTGGCGCTGCGCGACATCGCCGCCGCCGCGGCCTTCATCCGCGAAAGGCGAGGCGTGCCGAAGCTGGTGCATCTCGGCTGGTCCTGGGGCAGTTCGCTGATGGCGCGCTTCACGGCGGAGAATCCGGCGCTGGTCGAGCGGCTCGTGCTCTACGCGCCGCAATGGCTGCGCGAGGGGCCGAGTCCGGCGGCGGCGGCGGGGGCGGCGGAGGCCCTGGGCGCCTATCGTCGCGTCACCCGGGCGCAGGCGCGCGAGCGGTGGCTGAACGGCGTGCCTGAGGCGCGGCGCGGTGCCCTGTTCCCCGCGGGCTGGTACGAGCACTGGGCGGACGCGACCTTCGCGACCGATCCGGAGGGCATGCGGGAGGTGCCCTCGGTGCTGCGCGCGCCGAACGGCGTGCTGGCGGATTCCCGGGCCTTCTGGCAGGCCGGCCGGCCCTGGTACGACCCCGCCGCCATCACCGCCCCCACCCTGATCGTGCTGGCGGAATGGGACCGCGACACGCCCCCCTCCATGGCCCTGGCGCTGTTTCCCCTGCTGACGCGCAGCCCGGGCAAGCGGCTCGTCCTGCTGGGCGAGGGGACGCACGGCATCATGCTGGAGCGCAACCGCGGCGCCCTGTTCCAGGCGGTGCAGCTGTTCCTGGAGGAGGCCGGGCCCGGATAGAGGGGCGGGAATTGTCTTGTGGATCGCCCCGGGCGCCCCTACATTGCAGGTGTCGACTGTTTTGGTTCGGCTTGCTGTCCCAGCTCGCCTATCCCCGCCCCTCGGGGTGGGGCACTGCGTGCCTGGTGCCCGTTCCCATTCGAAGTTGATCCGCCGTGCATGTTGCGCGGTGGCAACGCATTCTGACGGAGCACCGCGATGCCCATCGGTACCGTGAAGTGGTTCAACCCGACCAAGGGTTTTGGTTTCATTCAGCCGGAAGACGGCTCGAAGGATGTGTTCGTGCACATCTCCGACGTCCAGCGCGCCGGCCTGCAGGGCCTGAACGAGGGCGAGCGGGTGGAGTTCGAGATGCAGCGGGGCCGTGAGGGCCGCCTCTCGGCCGGCAATCTGAAGCAGGTCTGAGCCTGGAAGGGGCCGGGGCAGAGCTGGCCCGGCCCGACCCTCCGGCCCGCCGCCGACCGGTGGCGTGGCCGGTTCTCTTCCGCCCCGCGCGGGTGGCATCCACCCCTGGGCGTACCTCTTCCCGGATCGTCGCGTCGCCCCCGCGGGCCGGTTTCCGGCCGCGTCATGGTGCCGTCAGGATACCGGGCGCCAAAGCGGAGACGCGACCATGGCACGCACCCCCAATTACGGCCTTGCCCGGGCTGACCGGAACCGCTCGAAGCAGGACAAGGCCGAGGCCAAGGCGCAGCGGCGCGAGGCCGAGCGCGCCCGTCGCCAGGCCGCGATCGACGCCGGGCTGGACCCCGATCTCGGCGAACCCGTCACACTCGACGCGGAGGATGAAACCTCCGGCCGCGAGGAGCGATAGGCCCTGGCCGGGGCCATGATGGCCCGTGGCATGGCAGGATATCGCGGCATGGCGAAGCAGAACGGCACCTACGTCTTTTTCGACGTCCAGTACGAGGATGGCAGCCGGCGCTCCAACCGCAAGGTCCCGACGGAGCTGCTTGGCGGCCTGGACGGCGACCTGCCGGCGCGCCGCTACATCGAGGCGCAGGACGAGGAGATCTCCAAGGCCTCGGGCCTGCCCCGGCCGGTGATCGCGACGCTGCAGCGCTCGCCGCAGCCCAAGCCCGCCAAGCCGCCCCGGCGCTGATTCCGCCTCCAGCCCACGCCCCTCCAGCCCACGATTGACATAGCGAGGGCCGCGACGGACGCTTCACCCCAGCGGGAGAAGCGGAACCGGACGCCATGGATCAGACCAAGAAGCCTTTCAAGCTGCGCAGCCAGCGCTGGTTCGATGACCCGGAGGATCCGGGCATGACGGCGCTCTACATCGAGCGCTTCCTGAATTTCGGCCTGACGCGCGGCGAGCTTCAGTCGGGCAAGCCGATCATCGGCATCGCCCAGACCGGCAGCGACATCGCCCCCTGCAACCGCCACCACCTCGCGCTGGCGGAGCGGGTGAAGGCCGGTATCCGCGACGCTGGCGGCATCCCGCTGGAATTCCCCATCCACCCGATCCAGGAAACCGGCAAGCGCCCGACGGCGGCGCTCGACCGCAACCTGGCCTATCTGTCGCTGGTCGAGATCCTGCACGGCTATCCTCTGGATGGCGTCGTGCTGACCACGGGCTGCGACAAGACCACCCCCGCCTGCCTGATGGGCGCGGCGACGGTGAACATCCCCGCCATTGTCCTCTCCGGCGGGCCGATGCTGGACGGGCACTGGAAGGGGCGGCTCTCCGGTTCCGGCACCATCGTCTGGGAGGCGCGCAAGCTGCTCGCCGCCGGCGAGATCAACTATGACGGCTTCATGCAGATGGTGGCCTCCTCGGCCACCTCGGTCGGCCACTGCAACACCATGGGCACGGCGCTGTCCATGAACTCGCTGGCCGAGGCGCTCGGCATGTCGCTGCCGGGCTGCGCCTCCATCCCCGCCGCCTATCGCGAACGCGGGCAGATGGCGCATGCGACGGGGATGCGCATCGTCGACATGGTGCGCGAGAACCTGCGCCCCTCCGACATCATGACGCGCGAGGCCTTCGAGAACACCATCGTGCTGGCCAGCGCCATCGGTGCCTCCTCGAACTGCCCGCCGCACCTCGTCGCCATCGCGCGCCACATGGGCGTGGCGCTGACCACGGAAGACTGGCAGACCATCGGCGCCGAGGTCCCGCTGCTGGTGGATTGCCAGCCCGCCGGTCGCTTCCTGGGCGAGATGTTCTATCGCGGCGGCGGCGTGCAGTCGGTGATGAAGGAGCTGGCCGATGCCGGCAAGCTGCATACCGGCGTGAAGACCGTCACCGGGCAGACGCTGGCGGAGGACCTGAAGCGCGCTCCGCTGCCCGACCGCGAGGTCATCCGCCCCTATGCCGAGCCGCTGAAGGAGCAGGCCGGCTTCGTCGTGCTCTCGGGCAATCTCTTCGACAGCGCGGTGATGAAGGTCAGCGTCATCGACGCCGAGTTCCGCAAGCGCTTCCTCTCCAACCCGGAGGACGTGTTCGAGGGCAAGGTGATCGTCTTCGAGGGGCCGGAGGACTACCACGACCGCATCGAGGACCCCGATCTCGGCGTGGACGAGCGCACCGTGCTGGTGATCCGCAACTGCGGCCCCGTGGGCTATCCGGGCAGCGCCGAGGTGGTGAACATGCAGCCCCCCGGCGCCATGATCAAGGCGGGGCTGCAGAGCCTGCCGACCATGGGCGACGGGCGGCAGAGCGGCACCTCCGCATCGCCCTCCATCCTCAACGTCTCGCCGGAAGCGGCCGTCGGCGGCGGCCTCGCGCTGCTGAAGTCGGGCGACCCGATCCGCATCGACCTGAAGACCCGCAAGGTGGACGTGCTCATCCCGGCCGAGGAGCTGGAGGCCCGCCGCGCCGCCTGGACGCCGCCGAAGCTGCAGCACAAGACGCCATGGGAGGAGATCTACCGTTCCATGGTCGGGCAGCTCGGCACCGGCGGCTGCCTGGAGCCGGCGACGCTCTATCTCAACATCCTGGAGACGCGCGGCGAGAGCCGGCACAATCATTGAAGCGCGGCAGGCGTTGAAACGCGGCGGGGAGGAGGAAGGATGGCCGGAAGGCTGCAGGGCAGGCGCTGCTTCGTCACGGCGGCGGGGCAGGGGATCGGACGCTGCGCGGCGCTCGCCTATGCGCGCGAGGGCGCCGCGGTGGTCGCCACGGACCGCGACGCCGCCAAGCTCGAGGGGCTGGCGGCGCACGGCATCACCGCGCTCGCGCTCGACGTGCTCGACGATTCCGCCGTGGAGGCCACCATCCTGGCGAACGGCCCTTTCGACGTGGTGTTCAACTGCGCGGGCTTCGTGCACCAGAACGACGTGCTGAGCTGCACCGACGCCGAATGGGACTTCGCCTTCGCGCTCAACGTCCGGGCGCAGTGGAAGGTGATCCGGGCGGCGCTGCCCGGCATGCTGGAGAAGGGGGGCGGGGCCATCGTCAACATGGCCTCCGCCGCCGGCTCGGTGAAGGGCGTCGCCAATCGCTTCGTCTATGGCACGACCAAGGCGGCGGTGGTGGGGCTGACCAAGAGCGTCGCCGCCGATTACGTCGCCAGAGGCATCCGCTGCAACTGCGTCTGCCCCGGCACGGTGGACACGCCCTCGCTCGGCGAGCGCATCGCCGCCAACGCCACGGCGGCGGGCGGGCTGGACGCGGCGCGCGCGGCCTTCGTCGCGCGCCAGGCGATGGGCCGGCTCTCGACGCCGGAGGAGATCGCCGAGCTGGTGCTCTATCTCTCGGCGCCCGAATCGGCTTTCGTCACCGCGCAGGCCATCGTCATCGACGGTGGCTGGACGAACTGAACTGGTCTTGTCTGATCGTGCGCCCCGCCGTTCGCGGGCGCAGTCAAGGGGAACGCTGCACCATGAAGCTGTTGCGCTATGGCCCGCCCGGCCAGGAGAAGCCCGGCCTGCTCGACGATGCCGGGACGATCCGCGACCTCTCCGCCGAGATTCCCGACCTGGCGGGCGAGGCGCTTTCGGCCGCGGGCCTGGCCAGGCTGGCGTCGCTTGATGTCTCGGCCCTGCCGGCCGTGTCCGGATCGACCCGCCTCGGGCCGCCGGTCGCGGGGATGAAGAACTTCGTCTGCATCGGCCTGAACTACGCCGACCACGCGGCGGAGACCGGCGCCGCCATTCCGAAGGAGCCGATCATCTTCCTGAAGTCGCTCGGCGCGCTCCAGGGGCCCGATGACGACGTCGTCATCCCGAAGGACAGCGTGAAGACCGACTGGGAGGTCGAGCTGGCCGTCATCATCGGGGAGAAGGCGAAGAACGTCTCCGAGGCGGAGGCGATGGATTTCGTCGCCGGCTACACCATCTGCAACGATGTCTCCGAGCGCGAATGGCAGACCGAGCGCGGCGGCACCTGGGACAAGGGCAAGGGCGCCGACACCTTCGGCCCGCTCGGCCCCTGGCTGGTGACCAAGGACGCGGTGCCGGACGCGCAGAACCTCGCCATGTTCTGCGAGATCGACGGGCACCGCTACCAGGACGGCTCGACGCGCACGATGATCTTCGGCGTGGCCAAGCTGGTCTCCTACGTGTCGCACTTCATCACGCTGCACCCGGGCGATGTCATTACCACCGGCACGCCGCCGGGCGTCGGCATGGGGCAGAAGCCGCCGGTCTTCCTGAAGGCGGGGCAGAGGATCCGCCTCGGCATCGAGGGGCTGGGCGAGCAGAACCAGAAGACGGTGGCGGGCTGACGGCGGGAGGGGGGCCTCCCCCCTCCGCTAACCGGCGAGCGCGTCGCTTCGCAGGAAGCGCACACCCTTCGCGCGCAGCCGCCGCGTCCCTTCCGCCGTCGCCTCCGGCGTGATGCCGCGGCAGGCATCCTCGATCAGCACCACCGCGTAGCCCAGCTCCGCCGCGTCCTCGGCGCTGAAGTCGGTGCAGTAGCCCCGCGCCAGCCCGGCGATGAAGAGGCGCGTGATGCCACGGGCCTGGAGATAGCCGTGCAGCCCCGTTGCCGTGCGTCGGTCGTTCTCGCGGAACGCCGAATAGCTGTCGATGGCGCGCCGGACGCCCTTGCGCAGGATCATCTGGATGCCGCGCGTCTCCAGCGCCGGATGCAGCGCGGCGCCGGGCGTGCCCTGGACGCAGTGATCGGGCCAGAGCACCTGCTCCCCGTAGGAGAGGGTGACGGTCTCGAAGGGGGCCTTTCCGGGGTGCTGGCTGGCGAAGGAGGCATGGTCGGCCGGGTGCCAGTCCTGGGTCGCGACGATATTGCCGAAGCGCGGCATCAGCCGGTTGATGACCGGCAGCACCGCGTCGCCCTCCGGCACGGGCAGCGCCCCGCCGGGCATGAAGTCCGGCTGCACGTCGACGACAAGCAGCAGGTCGGTGGGCGCGCTGGTGAAGGGGCTGGAGGTCGGCATGGCGGCGCAGCCTGCCACAAGGCCCGGCGGGCGGTCACCCCCCGTCGAGCACCCGCACCGCCAGCGCCGTGGCCGAGGCGCGGTTCTCGACGCCGAGCTTGGCGAAGATCCCCTCCAGGTGCTTGTTCACCGTGCGCGGGCTCATCACCAGGATCTCGGCGATGTCGCGGTTCGACTTGCCGCGGCCGAGCCAGAGCAGCACCTCGGCCTCCCGCGCGGTCAGGCCGAGCCGCTCGCGCAGCACCGATTCGGCGCGGCCCGGATCGGTCGCGGTGACGCGCAGCAGCAACTCGTCCGGGGCGATCTGTCCGACATGGTGGAACTCCAGCCGCCGCCCGTCGGCCAGCGCCACCGGGCCGAGGCGCGGCGCCTCGCCCTCGGCCAGCGGCGGCCAACCGGGGAGGCGGGGGCCCGCCGGGCCGGGGGCGATGTCCCCGGCGCCGGCCTCTTCCGGCGGCAGGGCGGCACGCAGCAGGGCGGTGGCCTGCGGCGTGGCCCAGAGCACCAGCCCCTCGCGGTCCACCGCCAGCAGGAAGCGGCCGGCGACATCGAGCGCGGCATGCGCGCTGCGCGTCAGCCGGGCATTGGCCAGGTGCGCGCTGATCCGCGCGAGGACCTCGTCCGGCACCACGGGCTTGATCACGTAGTCGATGCCGCCGGCATCGAAGCCGCGCACCACGTCCTCGCTCTCGGTCAGTCCGGTCATGAAGATGACCGGCACGGAGATCAGGCTCGGCCGGCGCTTCAGGCGGCGGCAGGCCTCGAAACCGTCCATGCCGGGCATCATCGCGTCCATCAGCACGATGTCGGGGGTGATGCGCTCGGTCACGGCCAGGGCGGCGGCGGCGGATTGCGCCACCAGCACCATGTAGCCGGCACCCTCCAGCGTGTCGTTCAGCAGGCCGAGCGTGCCGGGCGCGTCATCCACGACCAGCACGATGTCGCGGCGCTCGATCATGCCTCCTCCTCCGGCAGGGCCGCCAGGAAGGCGTCGAGCCGGTACTCCGAGATGTAGCCGCGCAGCTCGGCGATGGCCGGCGCCGCCTCGGGCGCCTCGGCCTCCAGCGCGTCCAGCCGTTCGCGCAGGCCACCGACATAGCCGATGGCGGCGAGCTGGCGCAGGCTGGCCGCCTGGGCCGGGGTGAGCCGCGCGCCGGCGGCGGCGGGGCGCGGCGGCGGCGTGTCGGCGAAGGTCCAGGTGATGCCGAGCAGCAGGCCGATCTTCTCCAGCAGGGCGGTGAGGGAGACCGGCTTGGGCAGCACGTCGTCATGGTGCCGGCCCTCGCCGCCGGGGCCCAGCTCCAGCGCATTGGCCGAGATCATGACGATCGGCGCGCGCCGCCCCTGCGCCTCGCGCAGCCGGCGGGCCAGCTCCCAGCCGGTCATGCCCGGCATGGCGATATCCAGCAGGAAGAGATCCGGCGCCTCCTCCTCCGCCAGGGCCAGCGCCTCGGCCCCGTCCGCGGCGAGGCGGAGCTGGAAGCCGAGCGGTTGCAGCAGGTCGGAGATCAGGGCGCGGTGCGCGGCATCGTCATCGGCCACCAGCACGCGGAGCGGCCGTGTCGCCGCATCGGCGCGGCCGGTGACGGGCCGTTCCACCTCGGAGGGCAGGGCGCTTTTGCCCGAGAGCAGCAGGCGCACGCGGAAGCGGCTGCCCTCGCCGAGCCGGCTGGTGACGGAGACCTCGCCGCCCATCACCTCGGTCAGCGTCTTGGTGATGGTGAGGCCGAGGCCGACACCGGGTGTCGAGGGCGCGTGTGAATTGCCGCCGCGCTGGAAGGGTTCGAAGATGCGCGACAGATCCCCGGGCGCGATGCCGATGCCGGTGTCGATCACCTCGAACTCGGCTACCTCGGAGCGGAAGCGCAGCCGGAAGGTGACGCCGCCCTGGCGGGTGAACTTGATGGCGTTGGAGAGCAGGTTGATCAGGATCTGCCGCAGCCGCCGCTCATCGGTGTGCACGATGTCCGGCAGGCGCGGCGGCGCGTCGAAGGTGAAGGCGATGCTCTTGGCCTCGGCCTGGAGGCGCAGCATCTGCACGATCTGGTCGAGGAACTCCGGCAGGCGCACGGCGTCGCGGTAGAGCTCGATACGCCCGGCCTCGATCTTGGAGATGTCGAGCAGCCCCTCGATCAGCGCCGCCAGGTGCTCGCCCGAGCGGCGGATGGTGCGCACCCCGTCGCGCCGCCGCTCGGGGATGGCGGCGTCGCGCTCCAGCAGCTGCGCATAGCCCAGGATGGCGTTGAGCGGCGAGCGCAGCTCGTGGGAGATGCCGATGACATAGCGGCTCTTGGCCAGGTTCGCCGCCTCGGCCGCCTCCTTCGCCTCCTGAAGCGCCGCGTCGGTGCGCTGGTGGGCGCGGATCTCGCTCATCAGCAGGCTGGTCTGCCGCCGCGTCTCCTCCTGCGCCACCTTGCGGCTCCCATGCGCCAGCACCAGCGTCCAGGCGACGATGCCGCCGATGACGACGAGGACGAAGAAGGCCTTCCAGAAGGCGGCGTCGAGGTCGGCGCTGGGCCGCGACTGCAGCCGGATGCCGAGGAAGACCAGGCTGATGGTGGCAACGAAGAGCAGGAAGACCACCATGAAGGCGCCGACCGGCGTCGCCAGGCCGCGCAGGAGCGGCGCCGGAAGCAGGGCGCGCAGCGGCGTCATGATCTGCGAGGAAAGCCGCGCATGCGGCTTGCAGCCATCGCCGCAGCGGGCGTCGAGCGAGCAGCAGAGGGAGCAGATCGGCCCTGTGTAGACCGGGCAATAGGCCATGTCGCGGGGCTCGAAGTCATGCTCGCAGATGACGCAGGTCAGCATCGGGCGCGCCGCCCAGGCGGCGCGGGGCCGGCGCGCCAGGTAGAAGCGCCCGCCCGTGGCCCAGGCGATGGCGGGGGCGGCGGCGAAGGCCACGCCGAAGGCGATGAAGGTGGACATCGCCTGCGCCAGCGCGCCCAGGAAACCGTAATAGGCGAGGAAGGAGGCCAGGACCGAGAGCAGCATGGCGCCGACGCCGACGGGGTTCACGTCGTAGAGATGGGCGCGCTTGAACTCGATGCCGGGCGGGCTGAGGCCGAGCGGCTTGTTGATCGCGAGGTCCGCGACCAGCGCCCCCATCCAGGCGGCGGCGACGTTGGAATAGACGAAGAGCACCTGCTCGATGGTGTTGTAGACGCCAAGCTCCATCAGCAGCAGGGCGACGGCGATGTTGAACACCAGCCAGACCACGCGGCCGGGATGGCTGTGCGTCAGCCGCGAGAAGAAGTTGGACCACGCCAGCGAGCCGGCATAGGCGTTGGTGACGTTGATCTTGATCTGCGACAGCGCGACGAAGATGGCGGTCACCGCCAGCACCAGGGTCGGCGAGGCGATCAGCACGCCGAAGGCGAGGCGGTACATCTCGGCCGGCTGCACCGCCTGCGCGGCGGAGAGGCCCGAGCGCAGCGCGGCATAGGCCAGGAAGGAGCCGGCCAGCAGCTTCAGCACATCGAAGGCGATCCAGCCCGGGCCGCCGGCCAGCAGCGCGCCCCACCAGACCCAGCGCCGCTGCGTTGCGCGCGGGGGGAGGAAGCGGATGTAGTCCACCTGTTCGCCGGTCTGGGTGATCAGCGCGAAGAGCACCGAGGCGGCGGCGCCGAAGGCCAGCAGGTCGAAGCCGGCGCGGCCGTTCTCCCCGGCATAGGCCGTCCAGCCCGCGAGCCAGTCGGGATGCGCCAGGATCAGCGCGATCAGCGGCAGGATGTTGAGCACCAGCCAGACCGGCTGGGTCCAGGTTTGCACCCGGCTGATGAAGGTGATGCCGTGGGTGACGAGGGGCACCACGACGGCGGCGCAGAGCAGGTAGCCGAGCCAGAGCGGCACGCCGAAGAAGCTGTCCAGCATGTCCGCCAGGATCACCGCCTCGATGCCGAAGAAGATGAAGGTGAAGCTGGCGTAGATCAGCGAGGTGATGGTGGAGCCGATATAGCCGAAGCCGGCGCCGCGGGTCAGCAGGTCGATGTCCACCCCGGCGCGGGCGGCGTGCAGGCAGATCGGCAGGCTGGCCAGGAAGATCACCACCGAGACGAAGAGGATGGCGGAGACGCTGTTGACGAAGCCATGGGCGACCGTCAGCGCGCCGCCGATGGCCTCCAGGGCGAGGAAGGAGATCGAGCCCAGCGCCGTGTTGGCGACGCGGAAGGCGGACCATTTCCGGGCGCTCTCGGCGGTGAAGCGGAGGGCGTAATCCTCCATCGTCTCGTCGGCGACCCAGCGGTTGTAGTCGCGCCGGATGCGCATGATGCGCTGGCGTGTCGCCATGCGGGGGCCCGTCCTCGCGCCGCCGGGCGGGAGGGATGGCGGCGCGCCACAGACTGGGGCCGGGGCGCCGGACGGGTCAAGACGGCCGGGGCTACGTCATTTGACGTATAACGCCGGTGGGAGGATCGCCGCGAGACTGCGCGCCGCGATGAGGCCGGGCCTCCACCGGCCGCCGCTTGCAGGAGACCCGATCCCATGACCGTCCGCTTCCCCGTCTCCCGGCGCGCGCTGCTCGGCGCGGCGGCCGGCGCCCTGGCCATGCCGGCCATCCGCCCCGCCCTCGCGCAGGGGAGCGGCCCGATCAAGGTCGGCGTGCTGCACTCCCTCTCCGGCACGATGGCGATCAGCGAGACGGCGCTGCGCGACACCGTGCTGATGATGGTCGAGGACCAGAACCGGAAGGGCGGCGTGCTGGGCCGCAAGCTGGAGGCGGTGGTGGTCGACCCGGCCTCCAACTGGCCGCTCTTCGCCGAGAAGGCGCGTGAGCTGCTGCAGGTGCACAAGGTGGACGTCACCTTCGGCTGCTGGACCTCGGTCTCCCGCAAGTCGGTGCTGCCGGTCTTCGAGGAGCTCAACGGCCTGCTGTTCTATCCGGTGCAGTACGAGGGCGAGGAGCAGTCGAAGAACGTGTTCTACACCGGCGCCGCGCCGAACCAGCAGGCGATCCCGGCCGTCGAATACCTGATGAGCGAGGATGGCGGCGGCGCCAGGCGCATCGCGCTGCTGGGCACCGACTATGTCTATCCCCGCACCACCAACCGCATCCTGCGCGCCTTCCTGAACAGCAAGGGCATCGCCGATGCCGACATCCTGGAGGAATATACCCCCTTCGGACATTCCGACTGGCAGGGCATCGTCAGCCGCGTCAAGCAGTTCGCCAGCCAGGGCAAGAAGACGGCGATCGTCTCCACCATCAACGGCGACGCCAACGTGCCGTTCTACCGCGAGCTGGGCAACCAGGGCATCAAGGCCGAGGACATTCCCTCCGTCGCCTTCTCGGTGGGCGAGGAGGAGCTGGCCGGCATCGACACCAAGCCGCTGGTCGGCCACCTGGCCGCCTGGAACTACTTCATGTCGGTCGACAGCCCGGTGAACACCGAGTTCAAGAAGATGTGGGCGTCCTACATCAAGAACCCGAAGCGCGTCACCAACGACCCGATGGAAGCCACCTACACCGGCTTCAGGATGTGGACCCAAGCGGTGGGCCAGGCCAAGACGACCGCCGTCGATGCCGTGCGGAGCGCCATGTACGGCCAGAAGGTGGAGGCCCCCTGCGGCTACACCGAGCAGATGTTCGAGAATCACCACCTCTCCAAGCCGGTGATGATCGGCGAGATCATGGAGAACGGCCAGTTCAACGTGGTCTACAAGACGCCGACGGCGATCAAGGCCGAGAACTGGTCGCCCTTCATCCCCGAGAACGCCAACCGCGCCAAGGCCGGCTGATGTTCCGCCTCCTGTGCCTGCTGGCCTCGCTCCTGCTGATCCCGGCTGCCTCGCAGGCGCAGGAGAGTTTCGAGGCCACCGCCGCGCCCCTGGCCGGAAGCTTCACGGCCCAGGCCGAGGCGGTGGAGAGGCTCGGCGCGCTGGGTGATCCGCGCGCCCTGCCGCTGCTCCAGGCCCTGGCCGAAGGCCGCTTGCAGAAGCAGGCCGATGGCACGCTTCTGATCGCCCAGAATGGCGCGGTGCGCGAGGCGCTTTCGGGCGCCCCGGCCGCCGGGCCGGGCGAGGTGGTGCGCATCAACAACCGCGTGCGCGCGGCGCTGCGCGGCGCGCTGGGCCGCCTGCAACTGATGTCGCCTGAGGAGGCGGTGCGCGCCGCCGCCGCGGAGGGGCTGTTCCGCAGCCGCAGCGCGGAGAACATCCCGCTGCTGGAGCAGGCGCTGGCGCGCGAGACCGTGCCGGCGGTGGGCCGCCGCATGGAAATGGCGCTCGCCGCCGCGCGGCTGATGTCGGGGGACGTGGCGACACGGCGCGCCGGCATCGCGACGCTCGGTGCCAGCAGCTCCGCCGAGGCGCGCGGATTGCTGCTGGAGGCGCGCGCCGCGGGGGCCGAGACCGCGGACGGGATCGACGCGGCCATCGCGGCCATCGACGGGCGGCTGAAGCTGCGCCAGATGGCCGAGACGGCGTTCCAGGGCCTCTCCCTCGGCTCGATCCTGCTGCTGGCCGCGCTCGGCCTCGCCGTCACCTTCGGTGTCATGGGCGTGATCAACATGGCGCATGGCGAGATGGTGATGCTGGGCGCCTATACCACGGTGATGGTGCAGGAGGCGCTTCGCGGCATTCCCTGGCTGGCCGCCTGGTCCTTGCCGCTCTCGGTGCCGGCGGCCTTCCTGGTCACGGCAGCGGTGGGGGTGGCGCTGGAGCGCGGGCTGATCCGGCACCTCTACGGCCGGCCGCTGGAGACGCTGCTGATGACCTTCGGCGTCGGCATGATCCTGCAGCAGGCGGTGCGGCTGATCTTCGGCGCGCAGAACCGCGAGGTGGTCAGCCCGGCCTGGATGCAGGGCACGCTGACCCTGCCGGGCGATGTCACCGTGACGCAGAACCGGCTCTGGATCATTCTCTTCGCCCTGGTGGTGCTCGGCCTGACCGTCGCCGCCATCCGCTTCACCCGCTTCGGCCTCGAGATGCGCGCCGTGGTGCAGAACCGCCGCATCGCCGCCACGATGGGCATCCGCACCGGCCGCGTCGACGCCATGACCTTCGCCTTCGGCTCCGGCATCGCCGGCATGGCCGGGGTGGCGGTGAGCCAGATCGACAACGTCTCGCCCAATCTCGGCACCGGCTACATCATCGACAGCTTCATGGTCGTCGTCTTCGGCGGCGTCGGCTCGCTGGCCGGCACCATGATCGGCGCCTTCACCCTGGGCCTCGTCAACAAGATGCTGGAGCCATGGGCGGGCGCGGTGTTGGCCAAGATCGCCGTGCTGGTCGGCATCATGCTGTTCATCCAGCGCCGGCCGAAGGGCCTCTTCGCGCTCCGCGGCAGGGCGGCCGAACAATGAGCGCGACGACCGCCCACCCGCCGGTCCGCACCGCGCTCCGCCCGGGCCTGGTGCTGCGCGGGCTCCTCCTCGGCGGCCTCGCCATCCTGGCGCTGCTGCCGGTGCTGAACCAGCTGCCGCAGGACTCCGCGCTGCACGTCTCGGACTTCGTGGTCGCGGTGTCGGGCAAGTGGATCTGCTACGCCATCCTGGCCCTGGCCATCGACCTGGCCTGGGGCTATGCGGGCATCCTCTCGCTCGGCCATGGCGCCTTCTTCGCCCTGGGCGGCTACGCCATGGGCATGCACCTGATGCGGCTGATCGGGCCGCGCGGCGTCTATGGCCATCCGGTGCTGCCGGACTTCATGGTCTTCCTCGGCTGGACTGAGCTGCCCTGGTACTGGTGGGGCTTCCAGCACTTCCCCTTCGCCCTGCTGATGGCGCTGGCGGTGCCGGGGCTGCTCGCCGGGCTGGTCGGCTGGCTGGCCTTCCGCAGCCGCATCACCGGCGTCTATCTCAGCATCATCACCCAGGCCATGACCTATGCGCTGATGCTGGCCTTCTTCCGGAACGACATGGGCTTCGGCGGCAACAACGGCTTCACCGACTTCAAGGAGCTGCTCGGCATGCCGCTCAATACCTCCGGCGCCCGCGCGGCGCTGTTCTATGCCGCGCTGCTGGCGCTCGGCGCCGCGCTGCTGCTCTGCCGCCACATCGCCCGCTCCAAGCTCGGCCGGGTGCTGGTGGCGGTGCGCGACGCGGAGAGCCGCCTGCGCTTCCTGGGCTATGACACCACCGCCGTGAAGCTCAGCGTGTTCGTGCTCTCGGCGATGATCGCGGGGCTGGCCGGGGCGCTCTACGTGCCGCTGGTCGGCATCATCAATCCCGGCGAGTTCAGCCCGGGCAACTCGATCGAGGCGGTGGTCTGGGTCGCCGTCGGGGGGCGCGGCACGCTGGTGGGCGCGCTGCTTGGGGCCTTCTCGGTCAATGCCCTCAAGACCTGGCTCACCTCCTTCGCGCCGGATCTCTGGCTCTTCGTGCTGGGTGGCCTCTTCGTCGCCGTCACGCTGCTCCTGCCGCGCGGTCTGGCAGGCCTGTTCCGCAGGGAGGAGGGGCGATGATCGGCGGTGTCGAGGGCCGGCTCTACCTCGATGGCGTCTCCGTGGTCTTCGACGGCTTCCGTGCGCTGAACGCGCTGTCGCTGATCATCGAGCCGGGGGAGTTGCGGGCCATCATCGGGCCGAACGGCGCGGGCAAGACGACGATGATGGACATCATCACCGGCAAGACCCGCCCGACCGCCGGCACGGTCAGCTTCGGCGAGCATGACCTGACGCGGATGGACGAGGCTGAGATCGCCAATCTTGGCATCGGCCGGAAGTTCCAGAAGCCCACGGTCTTCGATGCCCTGACGGTGTTCGAGAACCTGGAGCTGGCGCTGAAGGCGCCGCGCGATCCCTGGTCCTGCCTGCGCTGGCGGCTGGCCGAGGGCGCGCGCCGCCGGATCGAGACGGTGATGGAGGAAATCGGCCTCACCGAACGCGCGCGGGACCGCGCCGCCATCCTGTCGCACGGGCAGCGGCAATGGCTCGAGATCGGCATGCTGCTGATCCAGGAGCCGCGGCTGCTGCTGGTCGACGAGCCGGTCGCCGGCATGACGGATCAGGAGACGGAGAGCACCGCCGCCCTGCTGCGCGGCATCGCCGGGCGGCGCTCGGTGGTCGTCGTGGAGCACGACCTGGAGTTCGTCCGGGCGCTGGGCAGCAAGGTCACGGTGCTCTGCGAGGGCAGCGTGCTGTCCGAGGGGTCGATCGACCATGTCCAGAACGATCCGCGCGTGATCGAAGTCTATCTGGGGCGCTGAGCATGCTGCGTGTCGAGGGTATCGATCTCTTCTATGGCGCCAGCCGGGCGCTGCGCGGTGTCTCGCTGGCCGCTGATCCCGGTCGCGTCACCTGTGTGCTGGGGCGCAACGGCGTCGGCAAGTCCTCGCTGATGCGCGCCATCGTGGGCCTCGAGCGCATCCGCGGGGGCCGCGTCGTCTGGGAGGGGAGGGACATCTCCGCCCTCTCTCCCGCCGACCGCGCCCGCGCCGGCATCGGCTACGTGCCGCAGGGGCGCGAGATCTTTCCCTTCCTCACGGTGCGGGAGAACCTCGAGACCGCGCTCGCCGCCGCGCCGCGCGGCAGCCGGGTGCCGGAGGATGTCTTCGAGCTTTTCCCGATCCTGAAGCAGTTCCTGCGCCGGCGCGGCGGCGATCTCTCCGGCGGGCAGCAGCAGCAGCTCGCCATCGCGCGCGCTCTCACCGCGCGGCCGCGCCTGCTGATCCTCGACGAGCCGACGGAGGGCATCCAGCCGAATGTCATCAAGGACATCGCCCGCGTGATCGCGCTGCTGGCCCGGAGCCGCAACATGGCGGTGGTGCTGGTCGAGCAGTATTACGAGTTCGCCCGCGAGCTGGGTGACCAGCTCGCGATCCTGGTGCGCGGCGAGGTGGCGCTGGCGGGGGCATCCGGCACGCTGGACGAGGAGGCGGTGCGCCGGCTGCTGACCGTTTAACGGGCCTTAGCGCCGGTTGCGCACCGGCACGGTCTCCAGCCTCAGCTGTGGCGTCTGGCCGGATTGCCAGGCATTGGCGCCCTCGGCCACGGCCGGCACGGGAAGGTCGGCCCGCCCCTCGCGCCGCTCCTGCGTCGAGAGGCCGAGCCTGCGGTCGCGCTCCGCCACGGCGGCGGGGTCAAGCTGGCCGTCTGCCGTGTAGCCCATCATCAGCCGCGGCGGGCCGAGCGGCAGCGTGTCGCCGCGGTCCACCTGCCAGGTGTGCCAGGTCTTGCCGTAGGTGGTGGAGAGGTCGCGCATCGCGGCCTTCTCCGCCACCTGCGGCAGGCCGGGCATGACCAGCAGGCCGGAGGTGGTTTCATAGTGATGGCTGTGCCAGAGCGGCTTCTCCTCCTCCGGCAGGTCGCGGAACAACCGCTCCGAGACGATGTATTCGATGCCGATCAGCCGCGCCTGGGCGTGGTTGCCGTCGAAGATCGTGCACTGATGCAGGTCCTCGGTGAGATGCGTGCAGTAGTGATGCGCCTCGACGGGCCGCCCCATGTCATCGGCATAGAAATGGAAGCCGTTGAGGTAGAGGTCCATGGCGTTCAGCGGCGCCTTGGACTGCAGCAGCGCCGCGCCCGTGCCAAGCACCTGGCTGCGGGTGGAGGGTTCGGCGCCGGCGGCGGGGCTGCCCTGGTGATGCTGCACCGGCTGGGCCAGGGCATGGCCGCAGGCGCAGGCGGCGAGGGCCGGGGCGGCGGCGGTCAGGACGGCGCGGCGGGGCAGCGGGGATTGTTGCAACCGTTTCATGGCGGAGGTTCTCCCGAAGGGCCTCCGCCTGCAACGGCGGCGCCGCGCGGATGTTGCGGCGCCGGCCTCACATCCGCGCGGGCGGCCGCGTCACATCGTGGCGCCGATCGGCCAGGGCGCGAACTCCGCCGCGCCGAAGTCGTAGCTCTCGCTCTTGGTGCGCTCGCCCGAGGCGACGCGCAGGATGAGCTGGAAGATCCGCTCGCCGCACGCCTCCACCGTCTCGCGGCCGGAGAGGATGGTGCCGCAATTGACGTCCATATCCTCCTCCATGCGCTCGTACATGGCGGAATTCGTGGCGAGCTTGATCGAGGGCGCCGGCTTGCAGCCGAAGACGCTACCCCGGCCAGTGGTGAAGCAGACCATGTTGGCGCCGCCCGCCACCTGGCCGGTCGCCGCCACCGGGTCGTAGCCCGGCGTGTCCATGAAGACGAAGCCCTTCTCCGTCACCGGCTCGGCGTAGTCGTAGACGGCGGTGAGGTTGGTGGTGCCGGCCTTGGCCATGGCGCCGAGCGACTTCTCCAGGATGGTGGTCAGCCCGCCCGCCTTGTTGCCGGGGGAGGGGTTGCTGTTCAGCTCCGCCTGGCCGCGCGCCGCGTACTCCTCCCACCAGCGCATCAGCCCGACCAGCTTCTCCCCCACCGCGCGGGAGGTGGCGCGGCGCGTCAGCAGGTGCTCGGCGCCATAGGTTTCCGGCGTCTCGGAGAGGATGACGGTGCCGCCATGCCGCACCAGCAGGTCCGAGGCATGGCCCAGCGCCGGGTTGGCGGTGATGCCGGAATAGCCGTCCGACCCGCCGCATTGCAGGGCGATGGTCAGGTGGCTGGCCGGCACGGCCTGCCGGTGCACCTGGTTGGCCTCGGTCAGCACCTCGCGCACGAAGGCGATGCCGGCCTCCACCGTCTTGCGGGTGCCGCCCATGGACTGAATGTCCATGTTGCGCAGCCGGCCGGCGAGGTTCTGCTCCTCCAGCAGCCCGGAGATCTGGTTGACCTCGCAGCCCAGGCCGATGGCGATGACATGGCTGAAATTGACGTGCCGCGCATAGCCCGCCAGCGTGCGGCGCAGGATGCGCAGGCCGTCATTGTCGCCCATGCCGCAGCCGGTCTTGTGCGTCAGCGCGACGACGCCGTCGACATTGGGGAACTCGGCCAGCGGGTCGTTGCCGGTGAAGGGGTTGCGCTTGAAGGCATCGGCGATCATCGCGGCGACATGCGCCGAGCAGTTCACGCTGGTGACGATGCCGATGTAGTTGCGCGTGGCCACGCGGCCATCGGGGCGGAGGATGCCCTGGAAGGTGGCGGGCTCGGGTACGTAGAGCGTCGGCCTGGCATCGACGCCCCAGGCATAATCCTTGTCGAAATCGCCCATGCCGCAATTCTGCACGTGCACCCAGTCCCCGGGCGCGATGGGCTGCGTGGCGAAGCCGATGATCTGCCCGTAGCGCTTCACCGCCTCGCCCGGCGCATGGGCGCGGACCGCCACCTTGTGGCCGGGCGGAATGCGGGCGCGGGTCAGGACATTGGGTCCGACGGGCGTGCCCTCGGCCGCGGCGCGGCGGGCGATCAGCACGCTGTCCTCGGGATGCAGGCGGATGAAGGGTGTCTCGGCCGGGGCGTCCATGGTTCGTTGTCCTCCAGGGGTTCGGACATCCTAGAGCGGACCCGGCATCGCGGAAATTGGCAAGGCGTGGGCCGGGCGCTCACGTAAAACAGCCGCCTGAGGGGCTGATCGCAGGGCGGGGCGGACCGCCGGGCGGGCTCAGGCGTGGCCGGCGACACCCGAGAGCAGCAGCGGATCGATCCGCAGCTTGGCCAGGGCCTGCCGCCACTTCTCCTCGGCCGTGCCCTCGAACAGCAGGGCCTCGTCCGCCGAGACGTTGAGCCAGGCGTTGCGCTGGATCTCCTCCTCCAGCTGGCCCGGCCCCCAGCCGGCATAGCCGAGCGCCAGCAGGCCCTGGCGCGGCCCGCCGCCGCCGGCGATGGCCTTCAGGATATCGACGCTGGCGGTGAGCGCGAAATCGCCCGTCACCCTCAGGCTGCCCTCGCTCGACCAGTCGGTGGTGTGCAGCACGAAGCCCCGGCCGCCTTCGACCGGCCCGCCGGCGAGCAGGCGGATTTGCCGCTGGGGCGGCGCCGGCTCCACCTCGAGCTGCTTCAGCAGATCCTCGAAGGAGAGGCTGTCGAGCGGCTTGTTGAGCACGATCCCCATCGCCCCGTCCGCCGAATGGGCGCAGAGGCAGATGACGGACCGGGCGAAGCGGGGGTCCTGCATGCCGGGCATGGCCACCAGCAGCTGGCCGTTCAGGTAGCCGGCCTGCAGGCTGCTTCCGGTGGCCTGGCCCGCCGCGGACCCGAGGGGCTTCCCCTGGGCATTGCGGAAGGCGTCGGGCAACTCATCCTCGCGTGCGCGTCTTGCCATTACTCTGTCAACATGGCGGCGGCGGCCGGCCCGCGCAAGCGCCATGCCGGCCGTCCGGCGCGGCGGGGTGTGGGGCGCGGCGGCGGATCGCGCGTTGACAGTGCGGGCCGGGCTGTGAAAAGCCGGCAGGGCCTGGCGGCGCGGCAGGCGCGCCACAAAGAGGAGAACGCCTAATGACCATTCAGACCGGCGAGACCATTCCGTCGCGGAAGCTGACCGAGGCCACGGCGGAGGGCCCGCGCGAGACCTCGACCGAGGCGGTCTTCGGCGGCAAGACCGTGGTGCTCTTCGGCGTGCCAGGCGCCTTCACCCCCACCTGCTCCGCCAAGCACCTGCCCAGCTTCCTCGAGACCGCGGGGGCGCTGAAGGCCAAGGGCGTCGACACCATCGCCTGCATGGCGGTGAACGACGCCTTCGTGCTGCGCGCCTGGGCCAAGGACCAGGGCGTGGCGGATGAGGTAGTGATGCTGGCCGACGGCGCCGCCGACTTCACCAGGGCGCTCGGCCTGGAGCTGGACCTGACGGCGCGCGGCCTCGGCCTGCGCTGCCAGCGCTTCGTCCTGGTGGCGAAGGATGGCAAGGTGACGCATGTCGCGGTCGAGGCGCCGGGCGCCTTCGAGGTGTCGAGCGGCCAGGCGGTCCTGGCGGCGCTCTGACGGGCCTGCCGGGCGCCGGGCCCCTTAGCCCGGCGCCTCCGGCCGGTCCACCCGCCGGTTGTCGCGGCCGCGGAACCAGATCAGCGCCCGCCGCTCGCGCTGCTCCGGGCTCATGGCGAGCCAGTCGCGGAACTCGGCCAGCACCTTGCCGGTGATCGGCGCCACCGGCAGGTCGAGCAGGGTGTCGAGCGGCATGTAACCCAGCCCCTCCAGCTCGCCCGAGCCGGCGAGCCGCCCCTCCGCCGCCTCGGCCGGGGCGATCAGGAAGCGGGCGTTGAAGCGGATCGGGCTGGTCGGCGGCGTCACCGCGCGGCAGAGATACTCCAGCCCGTCCAGCCGCGGCACCGCGCCGCCGAGCGTCAGCCCCGTCTCCTCCTCCAGCTCCCGCGCGGCGGCGATGGCGAGCGCGCGCGCCAGCCGCGGCGGCGCGCGGTGCTCGAGCGCGGCGCGGGTGGCGGAGCGCAGCTCGGTGGCGGCGGCGGCGGCGCGGTCCGCCAGATCCACCCGGCCGCCCGGAAAGACCAGCCGGTTGGGCATGAAGCGGTGCCCGGCGGCGCGCATCCCCATCAGCACCTCCACCACCCCGGCATGGTTGCGGCGCCAAAGGATCAGGGTGGCGGCGTGGCGCGGAAAGGCCGGGCGGGCGGCGGGAGCGGCCGGGTGGCCGGCGGGGGCGATCTCGGACATGGCGCACAGGCTCGCACCATGCGCGGTGCCCGAAAAGGGGCCAAGTTCTTGACATTGCAACGACGCGAGCGCATCTGCCGGAAAGCGGACGAATCAGGTCCGTTTTAGCTGAGAACCATTCTCAAGGAAGAGGGGCCCGCGTGTTGCGGCTGTCGAAACTGACGGATTATGCCGTGGTGGTGCTGTCGCGGCTCGAGGCCGAGGGCGGGGTGCAGACCGCGCCGGGCCTCGCCGCGGCCACCGGCATCGCCGAGCCGACGGTGGCCAAGGTGCTCAAGACGCTGGGGCATTCCGGGCTGGTCGAGGGGCTGCGCGGCGCGCGCGGCGGCTATCGCCTGGCGCGGCCGCTCTCCGCCATGCCGCTGTCCGAGGTCATCGTCGCCATCGACGGCCCGATCGCGCTCACCGCCTGCGTCGATGGCGCCAGCGGCGGCTGTGAGGCCGAGGCGGTCTGCCCCGTCCGCGGCCGCTGGGACCCGGTGAACGAGGCGATCCGCGCCGCGCTCTCCTCCATCACCCTGGCCGATCTGGCGGTGCCCCGCGCCGCATGCTCCGCCGCGCCGCCCGCCCGTCCGCGCCCGCCGGCGGAGCCGGCCCGCTCTTATTCGCCGGCGCAGCCGGCCCGCCTGCCCGCCCATTCGCCCGCCGCCGAGTAGGGAACACGCCATGCCCGCCGTCACCGAAACCATCGATACCGTCGCCTCCGTCACCTCGGGCACCTACAAGTACGGCTTCGAGACCGAGATCGAGATGGAGTTCGCCCCCAAGGGGCTGAACGAGGACATCGTCCGCTTCATCTCCGCGCGGAAGAACGAGCCGGAATGGCTGCTCGCCTGGCGGCTGAAGGCCTTCGCGCTGTGGCGGACGATGGAGGAGCCGCGCTGGCCGGCGGTGAAGTATCCCCCCATCGACTATCAGGATGCCTACTACTACGCCGCGCCGGTGAAGAAGCCGGGGCCGAAGTCGCTCGACGAGGTCGATCCCGAGCTGCTGCGCACCTATGAGAAGCTCGGCATCCCGCTGCGCGAGCAGGCCATCCTGGCCGGCGTCGAGGGCGCGGGGGAGAGCCCGGCCGAGGGCCGCATGCCGGTGGCGGTGGACGCCGTGTTCGACAGCGTCTCGGTGGCCACCACCTTCAAGGGCCGGCTGGAGAAGGAGGGCATCATCTTCTGCTCCATCTCCGAGGCGGTGCAGCACCACCCCGAGCTGGTGCGCCAGTATCTCGGCAGCGTGGTGCCGCAGGCGGACAACTTCTTCGCCGCGCTGAACAGCGCCGTCTTCACCGATGGCAGCTTCGTCTACATTCCGAAGGGCGTGCGCTGCCCGATGGAGCTGTCCACCTATTTCCGCATCAACGCCAAGAGCACCGGCCAGTTCGAGCGCACGCTGATCATCGCCGATGAGGGCGCGACCGTGTCCTATCTCGAGGGCTGCACGGCGCCGATGCGCGACGAGAACCAGCTGCACGCCGCGGTGGTGGAGCTGGTGGCGCTGGACGATGCCTCGATCAAGTACAGCACGGTGCAGAACTGGTATCCGGGCGACGAGGACGGCAAGGGCGGCATCTACAACTTCGTCACCAAGCGCGGCGCCTGCCGCGGCCGGCGCTCCAAGATCTCCTGGACCCAGGTCGAGACGGGGTCCGCGATCACCTGGAAGTACCCCTCCTGCATCCTGCAGGGCGATGAGAGCGTGGGTGAGTTCTACTCGGTGGCCATCACCAACAACCACCAGCAGGCCGATACCGGCACGAAGATGATCCATCTCGGGCGCAACACGCGCTCGACCATCATCTCCAAGGGGATCAGCGCCGGGAAGGGCCAGAACACCTATCGCGGCCTGGTGAAGATCCAGCCCAAGGCGTCGGGCGCGCGCAACTTCACCCAGTGCGACTCCCTGCTGATCGGCGACCAGTGCGGCGCGCACACCGTGCCCTATATCGAGAACCGCTGCATGACCGCCAAGGTCGAGCACGAGGCGACGACCAGCCGCATCGCCGAGGACCAGCTCTTCTACTGCCGCCAGCGCGGCCTGTCGGAGGAGGATGCGGTCGGGCTGATCGTCAACGGCTTCTGCCGCGAGGTGCTGAAGGAGCTGCCGATGGAGTTCGCCGTCGAGGCGCAGAAGCTGCTGCAGATCAGCCTCGAGGGCTCGGTCGGCTGAGGCCTTTCCCGGCGTCGCGGCACGCCGGTGCGGAACTGAGATGCGAGATGAAGGGCGGCGCCATCCTGTCGGGCGCGCGCCGCAAGGACGGAAGTGGAAGCGATGCTGAAGATCGAAGGGCTGACCGCCGAGATTGATGGCAAGGAGATCCTGAAGGGGATCGACCTCGAGGTGCCCACCGGCGAGATCCACGCCATCATGGGGCCGAACGGCTCGGGCAAGTCCACCTTGTCCTACGTGCTCTCCGGGCGCGAGGGCTATGAGATCACCGGCGGCGCCGCGAGCTTCGAGGGCCAGGACCTGCTGGCCATGGAGCCGGAGGAGCGCGCCGCGGCTGGCCTGTTCCTCGCCTTCCAGTATCCGGTCGAGCTGCCCGGTGTCGGCAATGCCAACTTCCTGCGCACCGCGCTGAACGCGCAGCGGCGTGCCAAGGGCGAGGCCGAGCTGGACGCCATGCAGTTCCTCAAGCTGGCGCGGGAGCGGATGCGCGCCCTGTCGATGCCCGAGGACATGCTGAAGCGCGGCGTCAATGTCGGCTTCTCCGGCGGTGAGAAGAAGCGCAACGAGGTGCTGCAGATGGCGCTGCTGAAGCCGCGCATCGCCATCCTGGACGAGACCGATTCCGGCCTCGACATCGACGCGCTAAAGATCGTGGCCGATGGCGTCAACGCCATGCGCGGCCCGGACTTCTCGGCGCTGGTCATCACCCACTACCAGCGCCTGCTGGACTACATCGTGCCCGACCGCGTGCACGTGCTGATGGGCGGCCGCATCGTGCAGTCCGGCGGGCCGGAGCTGGCGCAGCAGCTGGAGGCGAGCGGCTACGGCTCGGTGCGGGCGGCATGAACGCGGTGAGCGAACCTGCCGTGACCGAGGCCGGCGCCGCCGGCTTCCTGCATCGCTTCGAGGGGCTGCGCGCCCGCCTGCCGGGCCGCGGCCTGCCCTGGCTGGTGGAGCGGCGCGAGGCCGCCGCCGAGAGCTTCCGCGCCCAGGGCTTCCCCAGCCGCAGGGTGGAGGCCTGGAAGTACACCGACCTCGCGCCCCTGACCCAGGCCGGCTTCGGCGAGCCCCTGACCCCGGTGGAGAGCGCGCTGCCGCTGCCCCGCCCGGCGGCGCCACGGCGTGTCGTGCTGGTCGATGGCCGGTTCAGCCAGGACCTGTCCGACCCCGACGCGCCGGTGCGCAGCCTGGCGCGGCACCTTCCGGAGCTGGAGGGCCGCCTCGGCGCCCTGGCGCGGGTCGAGGACCTGCCGCTGGTGGCGCTGAACACCGCCCTCTTCGAGGATGGCGTGCTGATCGATCTCGCGCCGGGCGAGGATGGTGGCGTGATCGAGCTGCTCTCCGTCACCCGTGCCGACCGGCCGGTCGCCTCGCATCCGCGCCACCTGATCCGGCTGGGCGCCGGAGCGAAGCTCGTGCTGATCGAGCGCAGCTGGGGCCATGGCGAGGGGCGCTACCTGCACAGCCCGGTCTTCGAGGTCGAGGTGGGCGAGGACGCGCATGTCACCCACGCCCGGATGCAGCAAGAGGGGAAGGGGGCGATCCACCTTTCCACCGTCTTCGCCGAGGTCGCGGCGCGCGGCACCTATGACAGCTTCCTGCTGCATGCCGGCGCCAAGCTGTCGCGCAGCGAGGCGCATGTGCGGCTGGCCGGGCCGCGCGCGGCGGCGCATCTGAACGGCGCGCAGCTGCTGGGCGATGGCCAGCATGGCGATTGCACCACCTTCCTCGACCACGCGGCGCCGGACTGCCCGAGCCGCCAGACGGTCAAGACGGTGCTGGCCGGCAGGTCGCGCGGCGTCTTCCAGGGCAAGATCCATGTCCATCAGGTCGCCCAGCGCACGGATGGCTACCAGATGAACCAGGCGCTGCTGCTGTCGGACCAGGCCGAGATCGACAGCAAGCCGCAGCTGGAGATCTACGCCGACGACGTCAAGTGCAGCCACGGCGCCACGGTAGGCGAGCTGGACGAGGAGCAGGTCTTCTACCTGCGCTCGCGTGGCATTCCCGCCGCCCAGGCGCGCTCGATGCTGATCGAGGCCTTCCTGCAGGAGGCGGTCGAGGGCGTCACCGAGGAGGCGGCGCGGGCCGCGCTGGCCGAGGCGGTGGCCGGCTGGTGGGAAAGGATGGCGGCGTGATGGAGGGGGCGGTCGCGGCCGGCTTCGATCTCGCCCGCATCCGCCGGGATTTCCCCATCCTGGCGGAGAAGGTGCGCGGCAAGGATCTCGTCTTCCTCGATTCCGGCGCCTCCGCCCAGAAGCCGCGCCAGGTCATCCGGGCGATGACGCGGATGATGGAGACCGCCTATGCCAATGTGCACCGGGGCGCCTACCATCTCTCCGAGGCCGCCACCGAGGCCTATGAGGCGGCGCGGCGCGCCGTCGCCGGCTTCCTGAACGCGGGCAGCGAGCGCGAGATCGTCTTCACCGCCTCCTCCACCGCCGCCATCAACCTCGTGGCGCACAGCTACGGGCGTGGCGTGCTGAGGCCGGGGCAGGCGGTGCTGATCTCCGAGATGGAGCACCATGCCAATCTGGTGCCCTGGCAGATGCTGAAGGCCGAGCGCGGGATCGAGCTGCGCGTCGCCCGCGTGACCGATGCCGGGGAGCTGGACCTCGCCGATGTCGAGGCCAAGCTGGCCGATGGCCGGGTGGGCCTCCTCGCCGTCACGCATATGTCCAACGTGCTGGGCACGGTGACGCCGGCCGGGCGGCTGGCGGCGCTGGCGCATGCGCATGGCGCGAAGCTGCTGCTCGACGGCTCGCAGGCGGCGGTCCACCGCCAGGTCGACGTCCAGGCCCTGGACTGCGATTTCTACGTCTTCACCGGCCACAAGCTCTATGGCCCGACCGGCATCGGCGTGCTCTGGGGCCGGATGGCGCTGCTGGAGGCCATGCCGCCCTTCCTCGGTGGCGGCGACATGATCAGCGAGGTGACGCTGGAGGGCTTCCTGCCCGCGCCCGTGCCGGCGAAGTTCGAGGCTGGCACGCCGCCCATCGTCGAGGCGGTCGGGCTGCACGCGGCCATCGACTACGTCCAGGCCATCGGCATGCCGGCCATCGAGGCGCATGAGCGGCATCTGGTCGATCACGCCATGGCGCGGCTGGCGCCGATCGAGGGGCTCTCGCTGCTCGGCCGGGCACAGGATCGCGGCGGGGTCTTCGCCTTCGCGCTCGACAACGCGCATTCCCATGATCTGGCGACATTGCTGGACCGCGTCGGCATCGCGGTCCGGTCCGGCCGCCATTGCGCCGAGCCGCTGCACGCCCGATTTGGAGTGGAGAGCACCTGCCGCGCCTCCTTCGGCCTCTACACGACCGAGGCGGAGATCGATTACCTGGCGGAGGCGCTCGGCAAGGCGCGGGAGTTCTTCGGCTGATGTTCGACGATCTGCGGGACCTCTACCAGGAGGTCATCCTCGACCACGGGCGCAAGCCGCGCAATTTCCGCCGGCTGGAGACGTTCGATCGCGAAGGCCGCGGCGACAACCCGATGTGCGGCGATCGCATGCAGCTCTGGGTGAAGCTGGCGCCGGACGGGCGGCTGGACGATCTCGCCTTCCAGGGCAAGGGCTGCGCCATTTCCATGGCCTCGGCCAGCCTGATGACCGAGACCGTGCGCGGCAAGACGCAGCAGGAGGCGCGGCACCTGTCCGACTGCTTCCGCGAGCTGGCGATGACCGGCGCCTGCCCCGATTGCGGCGCCGGGCTGGCGGAGGAGATGGAGCGCCTGCAGGCCCTGGGCGGCGTCTCCGAGTTCCCGAGCCGGGTGAAATGCGCGACCCTGGCCTGGCACACGCTGAACGAGGCGCTGGAGAACAGCGGGAAGGAGGCGAGCAGTGAGTGACGGGAGCCCCGCCACCCAGGAGCGGCACGGAAGCTGGACACCGGAGGGCGAGACGCCGCCGCGCATCTCCGAGGACGCGGTGATCGGCGCCATCGCCAATGTCTATGATCCCGAGATCCCGGTGAACATCTACGAGCTCGGGCTGATCTATGCCGTCGAGATCGGCGATGACGGCGTGGTGAAGGTCGAGATGACGCTGACCACCCCGTCCTGCCCCTCCGCCCAGGAGCTTCCGGGACAGGTGGAGGAGATGGTCCGCGCCGTGCCCGGGGTCACCGATGTCACGGTCGAGATCGTCTGGGACCCGCCCTGGGACCCCTCGCGCATGAGCGAGGATGCCCGGCTGGCGTTGAACATGTACTGACCGCTGGCCATCTTGAGGTTGAGATGAGCACCACCGCCACCACGCCCCGTCCCGCTCGCGCGCTGCCGCCCCTCATGCAGGTCTCGGAGGCGGCGGCCGAACGCCTGCGCGCCCTCTATGCCGGCGGACAGGAAGGGCGGCTGCTGCGGATCGCGGTCAAGACCAAGGGCTGCTCCGGCATGGCCTACGACCTGAGCTGGGCCGATGCGCCCGGCCCGGGCGACGAGGTGGTTTCGGACAGGGGCGTGACCGTGCTGGTGGACCGTAAGGCGACGCTGTTCCTGATCGGCACCACCATGGACTACGAGGTGAAGGCCATGTCGGCCGGCTTCACCTTCACCAATCCGAACGAGAAGGGCCGCTGCGGCTGCGGCGAGAGCTTCCACGTCTGAGGGCAGGGCCGGGGGCGATCCCCCGGCCGCCGCCCCGTTCAGTCGAGCCGCGCGCCGGAGACGCGGACGACGTCCTTCCACTTGGCGTCCTCGCGCGCAATGAAGGCGTCGAATTCGGCCGGTCCCATCGGCCGCGGCTCACTGCCGATGTCGCGCAGCTTGGCCAGGGCGGCGGGCTCCTTCAGGATCTCCAGGATCAGCCCCGAGACGCGCTCGATGATCGGCTTCGGCGTCCTGCTCGGCGCCTGCACGCCGAACCAGGCCTCGGCCTCGAAGCCCTCGACGCCGCTCTCGGCCACCGAGGGCACGTCCGGCAGGGCGAACCAGCGCGCCTTGCTGGTCACCGCCAGGGCGCGCAGACGGCCTTCCTGGATATGCGGCAGGTAGGGCGGCAGGTTGTCGATGGCGATGTTGAGCCGGTCGCCCAGCAGGTCGGGGATCACTGAGGCGCTGCCGCGATAGGGCACATGGAAGATGTCCGTGCCGGTACGGTGCTTGAGCAGCTCGCCGCACATATGGCCGGAGGTGCCGTTGCCGGGCGTGCCGTAGCTGAGGTCGCCGGGCTTCTCCTTGGCCTGCTTCAGCAGGTCGGCGAAGCTCTTGATCGGGCTGTTGGCCGGGACGGTGATGACATTGGCCAGGGAATTGACCAGCGCGAGGCTCGTCAGGTCCTTCGGCGCATAGGGCATCTTGGTGTAGAGGAACTGGTTGATGCTGGCCGTGCCGATGGTGCACATCAGCAGCGTGTAGCCATCCGGCTCCGACTTCGCGACCATGTCGCTGCCCAGCATGCCGCCGGCGCCGGGGCGGTTGTCCACCACCATGGGCTGGCCCAGCATCTGGGAGAGCCGCTCGGCGATGACGCGGGCGGTCACGTCGGTGGCGCCGCCGCCGGGGAAGGGCACGACGAGGCGGATCGGCCGGCTGGGATAGGCGGCCTCCGCGCGCAGGCTGGCGGGGAGGAGGGCGGGGGCGGCCAGAAGGCTGCTGGCGGCCAGCAGGTGGCGGCGCGAGAGCGTCATTGCGCGACCTTTCGAGAACGTTTTCTGCGCGCGTGCTAGACGCTGGGGCCCCATTCTGCAAGCGGCAGCCTGGCCTTTCCCGCACCTCCCCCGGCCCCGGCCGCTACTCCACCCTGGCCCCCGAGCGGCGCACCACCTCGCCCCATTTCGTCACCTCGGCGGCGACGAAGACCTCGAAGGCCGCGGGGCTGGTGCCGCCATTGGGCGTCAGCCCCGGCTTCATGCCGCCGAGATCGGCCAGCCGGGCCCAGGTCTCCGGCTCGGCGATGATGGCGTCGATGGCCGCGCCGAGCTTCTCGACGATCGGCCTCGGCGTCCTCGCCGGGGCCTGCACGCCGAACCAGCCGGTGGCCTCGACACCGGGGAATCCCGCCTCGGCGGTGGTCGGCACATCGGGCAGGGCTTCGCTGCGCACCGGCGTGGTGACCGCCAGCGGCCGCAGCCGGCCGTCGCGGATATGGCCGATGGCGGAGGGGAGGTTGTCCACGCCGACCTCGATGCGGCCGGACATGATCTCGGCCAGCATCGGCCCGGCGCCGCGGAAGGGCACATGGGTGAGGTTGATGCCGGCCTCGAGCTTCAGCAGCTCACCCGTCATGTGCAGCGAGGTGCCGGCGCCCGAGGAGCCGATATTGAGCTTGCCGGGCTCCTTCTTGGCCAGTGCCACCAGCTCCGCCAGGGTCTTCACCGGCAGGGCGGGGGTGACGAAGATGACGTTCGGCACCTTGATCACCAGCCCGACACTGGCGAGATCCTGCGGCTTGTAGCCCATTTCGCTGCCGTAGAGCGCGTAGTTGATGGCGCCCGAGGAGACGGTCTGCATCAGGATGGTGTAGCCGTCCGGCTCGGCCTTGGCGACGGCGTCGGAGCCGATGTTGCCGCCCGCCCCGGCGCGGTTCTCGATGGGGAAGGGCTGGCCCAGCCGTTCCTGCAGCCGGGGCGCGATGACGCGGGCGGCGATGTCGGTGGTGCCGGCGGGCGTGAAGGGGACGATGAAGCGCACCGGCCGGGTGGGCCAGTTGGCGGCCGGGGCCGCGCTTCCAGGGGTCGCGCTTCCCGGGGTCGTGCTTCCCTGGGCCATGGCAGGGCCCGCCGCGGGCAGCATGGACAGGGCGGCGGCGCCCAGGGAATGGCCCAGCAGGGTGCGGCGGGGCAGCGGCGTGGTCATGGCGGTCCTCTCCTGGCTCGGCGGCGCGGAGACATGGCCCGCGCCTTGTCCGTCTGGCCTCGTTCCTGCCGCAGAAGGATGCGGCCCCGCAAGCGGGAAGTGCGCCAGCGGTGGCCACCGGCACAGAACCTCGCCGCATGGGTGATCTGCCGGGGGTGGAGGCTCGTCGCGCAGCAGAATTGCGCTATGATGACAAGCCAGGAAACATATGTGCGGGAACCGGCGCGATGAGCCCCTTCAACGATCCTTCCATCCGTTTCACCCGGACCACGCAGCCGCGGCCCAGGCCCGAGGATGCCTCGCTCAGCTTCGGCAAGGTCATGACCGACCACATGTTCCTGATGGATTATGAGGAGGGGAAGGGCTGGCACGATCCGCGCGTGGTGCCCTATGGCCCCTTCAGCCTGGATCCCGCCACCTCGGTGCTGCACTACGGCCAGGCGGTGTTCGACGGGCTGAAGGCCTTCCGCGGCGAGGATGGCAGCATCCGCCTGTTCCGCGCCCAGCGCCACGCGGAGCGGCTCAACCGCTCCTGCCGCGCCCTCTGCATCCCGGAGATGGATCCGGCGCTGATCCGGGCCTCCTTCGAGGCCATCGTCGCCGCCGATCATGACTGGGTGCCGCGCGCCGCCGGAACCTCGCTCTACATCCGCCCGACCGTCATCGCCCGCGACGTGATGCTCGGCGTGCATCCGGCGCACAGCTACACCTACTTCGTCATCTGCTCGCCGGTCGGGGCTTACTACAAGGAAGGGGTGAAGCCGGTTCGCATCCTGGCCACCGACACCCATGTCCGCGCCGTGCAGGGCGGCCTCGGCGAGGCCAAGACGGCGGCCAACTACGCCGCCTCCCTCTCGGCGCAGCAGGAGGCGGAGAAGCTCGGCTTCACCCAGGTGCTGTGGCTGGACGGCGTGGAGCGCCGCTTCATCGACGAGGTCGGCACCATGAACATCATGATGCGGATCGGCGACGAGATCGTCACCCCGCCGCTGGCCGGCACCATCCTGGACGGCGTGACCCGCAACTCCATCCTGACGCTGATGCGCGACTGGGGCCTCGGCGTCTCCGAGCGGCGCATCGACATCCAGGAGGTGATGCAGGCCGGGCGTGACGGCACGCTGGCCGAGATGTGGGGCACCGGCACCGCGGCCGTGGTCTCCCCGGTGGGGCAGCTCCAGTACAAGGGCGAGACCATCACCATCGGTGGCGGCGAGACGGGCGCGCTGACGCGCAAGCTCTACGAGGCCATCATCGCCATCCAGTACGGCCGGGCGCCGGACCCGCATGGCTGGACCAGTGCGGTGCGGCTGCCCGTCGCGGCCTGACCGCCCGAGGCCTGACCATCCTGGCGCGGGGAGGGGGGCGGCCCCCTCCCCGGTGAGGCTCAGCGCGTGGTGAAGACCTCGGTCGCCTGGGTCTGCTCGTCGACGCGCGGCCGGTAGTCGAGGCCGCGCCGCAGCGCCCAGACGCTCTTCTGGGTGTGCAGCGGGATGATGGCGACATCCTCCATCGCCACCTTCATCGCCTCCTGGTGCAGCGCCTCGCGCTTCGCCTCGTCCAGGCTCTGCAGGCCCTGCAGCGTCAGCTCGTCGACGCGCGGGTTGGAGTAGCGGCCGTAGTTGGACAGGCCCGTCCCCGCCGTGCCGCGCGAGCCCAGGACGGCGCGGAGCGAGGTGGAGGGCTCGCCCAGGCTGTTGCTCCAGCCCAGCAGGTAGGCCGAGGCCTCGAAGCGGTTCAGCCGGCCGATCAGCGTCGCCAGCGGCTGCGCGTCCACATTGGTCTTCACGCCGATGCGCGTCCACATCTGCGCCACCACCTGCAGGATCTGCGCGTCGTTCACGTAGCGGTCGTTCGGGCCGCGCAGCGTGACGGTCAGGCCGTTCGGATAGCCGGCCTCGGCCAGCAGCGCCCTGGCCCGCTCGACATCATACTTCGGCACGGCGATGGCGGGGCTGTAGCCGAAGGCGCCGGGCGGCATGAACTGCCCGGCCGGCACCGCCGCCCCCTCCATCACGCGGCTGACGATGGCGGGGCGGTTGATGGCGATGGAGAGCGCCTCGCGCACGCGCCGGTCCTGCAGCGGGTTCCTGTCCAGCGTCTCGCCATTCGGGCCGGTCACGTCGGGCGTGGCGCCGTCCCGGTAGACATCGAGGCCGAGGAAGATCAGCCGCAGGCTGGTGTTCTCGACCACCTTCACCCGCTCGTCCTTGCGCAGCCGCGTCAGGTCGTTGGTGGGCAGGTTGTCGATCATCTGCACATCGCCCGAGAGCAGCGCCGCCACGCGGGCCCCGGAATTGGTCAGGATGCGGTAGTCGACCTTGGCCCATTCCGGCTTGTCGCCCCAGTAGGCGTCGTTGCGCGCCATCTCCACCCGGTCGTTCGGGCTGTAGGAGACGAAGCGGAAGGGGCCGGTGCCGATCGCCGCGCGGCCGCTGTTGAACTCCGAGGAGGCGACCTCGCCGAGCGAGCGCGGGATGATGAAGATCTGCGTCAGGTCGTTCGGCAGCAGCGGATAGACGCCGTTGGTGCGGAAGCGGATGGTGCGATCGTCGACCACCGTGATGTCGGTGATGGCGCGGGTATAGACGGCGAAGGAGCTCGGGCTCTGCACCGTGGGCGGCCGGCGGACGGAATAGGCCACGTCCTCGGCGGTGAGCGGCGCGCCGTTGTGGAAGGTGACGCCGGGGCGGAGCCTGAATTCCCAGGTGGTGTCGTCCACCAGCTTCCAGGATTCCGCCAGGCCCGGGATGACGCGGGAATTGCCGTCGCGCCGGGTGAGCCCCTCGAACATATGGGAGGAGAGCTGGATGCTCGGCGTCAGCGTGTAATACTGCGGGTCGATGCTGGCCGGCGGCGCCGAGATGCCCATGGAGAGGGTCTGGCCCAGGGCGGACGTCAGCGCGGGGGTCAGAACGGGGGGGGCCGCGAGCAGGGCGGTGCCCAGCAACGCGGCCTTGAGGCTGGATGTGATACGCATGGCGGTCTTCCGCGTGGAGGAGGAGGGGATGGGGGAGGTCATGCCGCCTCCCCCTCGGTCCAGCCAAGCTCCTGGCCGACCAGGCTGGCCCAGTAGGCCGCGCCGAGCGCCAGGATCTCGTCGTTGAAGTCGTAGAGCGGCGTATGGACGTTGTGGAAGCTGCCGTCCGGGTTCACGCCGTTGCCGATGCGCATGAAGACGCCGGGCTTCTCGCGCAGCATGAAGGCGAAGTCCTCGCCACCGGTGCTGAGCGGGATCTCGCCCACCTTCTCCGCGCCCACCAGGGCGGCGGCGGCGGCCGTGGCCACCGGCACCTTCTCGGCCGCGTTGACGGTGGGCGGGCAGAGCGCCTCGTAGCTCAGCTCGGCGGTGCAGCCATGCGCCGCCGCCAGGGTCTCGGCCAGCTCCTGCAGCCGGCGCCGGATGACGGCCTGGGCGGCGGGCTCGAAATACCGCGCGGTGCCGCGCACCACGACCTTGGCCGGCATGACGTTGGGCGAGCCGAAGCTGCCGCCCTGGACATGGCCGACCGAGAGGGCCGCGCTCTCGATGGGGCGCAGGTTGCGCGGCAGGATGGTCTGCACGGCCAGCAGGAAGTGGCCGAGCACGACCGTGGCGTCGGTGGCGAGATGCGGCGCCGCGCCGCCATGGCCGCCGGTGCCGTGGAAGGTGACGCCCCAGAAATCGGCGCCGGCCAGCATCGGGCCGGGGCGCGTCGCGAACTGCCCGACCGGCAGGCCCGGCGTGTTGTGCATGCCCCAGACGCTGTCCACCGGGAAGCGCTCGAAGAGCCCGTCGCGGATCATGGCGGGGGCGCCGGTGCCGGCCTCCTCGGCGGGCTGGAAGATGAAATGGACGGTGCCGGCGAAGTCCGGATTGCCGGCCAGGTAGCGGGCGGCGCCAAGCAGCATGGTGGTGTGGCCGTCATGGCCGCAGGCGTGCATCTTGCCCGGCACGGTGGAGGCATGGGCGAAGTCGTTCTCCTCCTGGATGAAGAGCGCATCCATGTCGGCGCGCAGCCCGATGGCCCGCTGGCCGGGCCGCCGCCCCTTCAGCGTACCGACGACGCCGGTGCCGCCGATGCCCTCGGCGACCTCCAACCCCCATTCCCGCAGCTTGCCGGCCACCAGCCCGGCGGTGCGCACCTCCTCGAAGCGGGTCTCGGGATGGCGGTGGATGTCCCGCCGGATCTCGACCAGCTCGGGCTCATAGGCCCTGATCGCCTCAAGGATGTCCTGCCGCATGCTGTCGTCCTTTGTCTGCTGCGCGATGCGGGGCAAACTGAGGCGCCCCCGGCCGGGGGTCAACGGGCGTGACATGTTAACGGCTTATGCGATAGATATATTTCCATCATGATGGACACGCCCGCCGCCATGCCCGAGATCCGCGATGCCACCGAGGCCGACCTGCCGGCCATCCTCGCCATCCTGAACCAGGCGATCCGCGAGACCACCGCGATCTGGCACACCGCCGAGGCGACGCTGGAGGCCCGTCGCGCCTGGCTGCACGAGCGCCAGGGCCGGGGCCTCCCGGTGCTGGTGGCGGTCTCCGGGGGGGAGGTGCTGGGTTTCGCCAGCTTCGGCGACTTCCGCCCCTTCGCCGGCTATGCCCTGACGGCCGAGCATTCGCTCTACGTGGCGCCGGCGGCGCAGGGGCGCGGCCTCGGCAAGGCCCTCCTGGCGGCGCTGCTGGTCCGGGCCGAGGCGCTCGGGCTCCATGTCCTGGTGGCGGCGATCGAGGCGGCCAACGCCCCCTCCATCGCCCTGCACCGGGCCATGGGCTTCGAGGAGGCGGGGGTGCTGCGACAGGTCGGCCGCAAGTTCGATCGCTGGCTCGACCTGCTCTTCATGCAGAGGATCCTGCCCGGCGGCGGCTGAGGCGTGGCCGGGCCCGCGGCGGCTGGCCGGCAGGCGGCGCGCGCATCCCTCCTGCCAGCCCTTGGCGGGCCTTTTCTCGTTGACGGGGCGGGGGCGCCGCCGCATGGTCCCCCGCCCGATTTCGGGCCCGATTTTCAACCCCCCGATTTCAACCCTGGGATGACCCTTCCGATGCCTGCGATCACGCTGCCCGACCAGTCCGTCCGCCAGTTCGACGGGGCTGTGACCGGCACGACCGTGGCCGCCGCCATCGGCCCCGGCCTCGCCAAGGCGGCGCTGGCCATGCGGGTGGACGGCCAGCTGCGCGACCTCTCGGCGCGCATCGACCAGGATGCCGAGATCCGCTTCATCACCCGCCGCGACCCCGAGGCGCTGGAGATGATCCGGCATGACGCCGCGCATGTGCTGGCCGAGGCGGTGCAGGAGCTGTTCCCCGGCACCCAGGTGACCATCGGCCCGGCGATCGAGAACGGCTTCTACTACGACTTCGCGCGCAACGAGCCCTTCACCCCGGAGGACTTCCCGGCGATCGAGGCGAAGATGCGCGAGATCATCGCGCGCAACGCGAGCTTCGAGCGAGAGGAATGGCCGCGCGCCGAGGCCATCGCGTTCTTCGAGAAGCGGGGCGAGCGGTACAAGGCCGAGCTGATCCGCGACCTGCCGGAGAGCGAGGTGATCTCGATCTACCGCCAGGGCGAATGGCTGGACCTGTGCCGCGGCCCGCACATGCGGAGCACGGGCGACATCGGCTCCGCCTTCAAGCTGATGAAGGTGGCCGGCGCCTATTGGCGGGGCGATCATCGCAACGCCATGCTCTCCCGCATCTACGCGACCGCCTGGCGCGACCAGAAGGAGCTCGACGCCCATCTCCACCAGCTGGAGGAGGCCGAGAAGCGCGACCACCGCAAGATCGGCAAGGAGATGGGGCTGTTCCACCTCCAGGAGGAGGCGGCGGGCAGCATCTTCTGGCACCCCAAGGGCTGGCGCCTCTACACCACGGTGCAGGACTACATGCGCCGGCGGCTGGATGCCGAGCGCTACCAGGAGGTGCGGACCCCGCAGCTCGTGGACCGCAAGCTGTGGGAGGCCTCGGGGCATTGGGAGAAGTATCGGGAGAACATGTTCCTGGCGACGGTGGATGACGAGTCCGAGAAGGACCGCATCCTGGCGCTGAAGCCGATGAACTGCCCCTGCCATGTGCAGATCTTCAACCATGGCCTGCGCTCCTATCGCGAGCTGCCGATGCGCATGGCCGAATTCGGCGCCTGCCACCGCTACGAGCCCTCGGGCGCGCTGCACGGCATCATGCGGGTCCGTTCCTTCACCCAGGACGACGCGCATATCTTCTGCACCGAGGCGCAGATCGCCCAGGAGACGGTTGAATTCGTCAGCCTGCTTTCGCGCGTCTATCGCGATTTCGGCTTCGAGAGCTTCCGGGTGAAATTCTCCGACCGGCCGGAGAAGCGCTCCGGCACGGACGAGGTCTGGGACCATGCCGAGGGCGCGCTGCACGAGGCCTGCCGCATCGCCGGCGTCGAGTACGAGATGAACCCGGGCGAGGGCGCCTTCTATGGCCCCAAGCTGGAATTCGTGCTGCGCGACGCCATCGGCCGTGACTGGCAGTGCGGCACCCTGCAGGTGGATTTCGTACTGCCCGAGCGGCTGGACGCCGTCTATGTCGGCGAGGATGGCAACCGGCACCGGCCCGTGATGCTGCACCGCGCCATCCTCGGCTCCTTCGAGCGTTTCCTCGGCATCCTGATCGAGGAGCATGCCGGGCGCTTCCCGCTCTGGCTGGCGCCGGCGCAGGTGGCGGTGGCGACCATCGTGGACGAGGCGGCCCCCTATGCCCGCGAGGTGGCGGCCGCCTTCCGCAAGGCCGGGCTGGCGGTGGAACTGGACGTGCGGAACGAGAAGATCAACCGCAAGGTCGTCGACCATATCGAGCAGCGCATTCCGGTGCTCGCCGTGATCGGCCGGCGCGAGGCGGAGGAGGGGCGGGTGGTGCTGCGCCGCCTGCCGGGCCGTGAGCAGGTGGCCATGAGCCTGGCCGAGGCGGTCGAGACCCTTGCATCGGAGGCGCTGGCGCCCGATCTAAGGGCGCCGACAGAGGTTGCGGTTGCGTGACCACTGCACCATAAGACACTCCGCTTCGTCCCCCACAGCAACAGGAGCCGACTCTGGCCCGAGGCCCAATCCCGAACCAGCTGCCAACCCGCGACGGTCCGCGGGTCAATGAGGATATCCGCGTCCCGCAGGTTCGCCTGATCGACCAGGATGGCGAGATGCTCGGCGTCATGAGCGCGCGCGAGGCCCTGCTCCGCGCCTATGACGCGGGCATGGATCTGCTGGAGATCAGCCCGAATGCCGTCCCCCCGGTGTGCAAGATCACCGACTACGGCAAGTTCAAGTACGAGCAGCAGAAGAAGGCCAACGAGGCCCGCAAGAAGCAGAAGATCGTCGAGATCAAGGAAATCAAGGTTCGCCCGAACATTGATGACCACGACTACGACGTGAAGATGCGCGCGGCGAAGGGCTTCCTCGAGGAAGGCGACAAGGTGAAGGTCACCCTGCGCTTCCGTGGCCGTGAGATGGCGCACCAGGATCTCGGCGTGAAGGTTCTCGAGCGCATCCGCACCGAACTGGTCGAGCTGGCCAAGGTCGAGCAGATGCCGCGTCTGGAGAACCGCCAGATGATCATGGTACTGGCGCCCAAATAATCCGCCGGCGGCCGGGCCCTGCCCGCCAGACCGGATGAAAAGGCCGGGGCGTGTCGCGCTCCGGCCTTTTTCGTGGGATCCCCGGGGCCGCCGCCCCCCCTAGCGCCCCGGAAATCGCAGATCGAGGCCGCGCGCCCGCCATCCCGCCTCGATCACCGCCTTGTCGATCAGCCCGGCGGGATCGGCCTTGCGCGGCGAGAAGGCCAGCGAGGGCGCCCGCTCGCGGCGCCAGATGCCGAGCAGCCGGCGCAGCTCCGTCAGCGGCTCGGGATGGTCGTCCACGCGCAGGTCAAGGTCCGGGAAGTCCTCGGTGGTGATCAGCTTCATCGCCGCCGACTGCCGCCCCCGCCGGTCGCCTCCTGCCGCCTGCCCGGCATCGAGCGCCAGCATCAGCCGTTCAGGCAGCTGCAGGCCGGTGCCGGAGCGGAAGGTCGCCGCCGTTTCGCCCACCACCGCCGGATTGGCCAGCATGTTGCCGGCCACGCTGAAGCCCTGCCCCTGCTGGCTGCCCGCCCATTCGACGCAGCTCTGGCCGGTCCAGGCGGCGGCGCGGCCATGCCGGTCCACGGCGTGGATCTGCCGCAGCGCCTTTCCGTCATCGCCCACCAGCGCGCCCTCGATGGCGGCCGAGGGCGTCAGGCCACGCGCCAGCCCGTCCAGCACGGCGGGCGCCAGGTAGCGGTTGGTGAAGGACTGGGTGGAGACGGCGCCCACCCCGGCCCGCACATGCGGGCAGGAGGCGCCGACGGCGAAGGCGCAGGTGGTGACGGCCACCGCGAAGGCGCCGCTCTCGGCGTCATGCGCCACGATCGACCAGGTCATTGCCGCGTTGTCCTCGGTATCTTGCTGCGCTCCACGGTGGCGCTGACGGTCCGGCGGATCAAGGGGAAGCCGGAGCCGGCGGGGGCGGCGCGAAAGTCTTGCCTTGACAGCGGCGTTGTGGTGCAAGCTGGCCCATGGCCGACCTCTCCTCCCCCAGCTCCCATCACGACCGCGTCCTGATCCTCGATTTCGGCAGCCAGGTGACGCAGCTCATCGCGCGCCGGGTGCGGGAATCCGGCGTCTATTGCGAGGTCTGGCCGTTCACGGCCGGCGAGGAGCGCATCCGCGCCTTCGCGCCCCGCGGCATCATCCTCTCCGGCAGCCCGGCGAGCACGACGGAGGAGGGCAGCCCGCGCGCCCCGCAGGCGGTCTTCACGCTGGGCGTGCCGGTGCTCGGCATCTGCTACGGCCAGCAGACCATGTGCCTGCAGCTCGGCGGCGATGTCGCCGGCAGCGACCACCGGGAGTACGGCCGCGCCTATGTCGAGGTGCGCGAGGCCTGTGCCCTGACGCAGGATGTCTGGGCGCCCGGCGCGCGCGAGCAGGTCTGGATGAGCCATGGCGACCGCGTCACGGCCCTGCCCGAGGGCTTCCGCATCGTCGCCGTCAGCGACGGCGCGCCCTATGCGATGATCGCCGACGACGCGCGCCACTTCTACGGCCTGCAGTTCCACCCCGAGGTGGTGCACACCCCGCATGGCGCGCAGCTCCTGCGGAACTTCACCCACGGCGTCTGCGGCTGCCGGGGCGACTGGACCATGGCGGCCTTCCGCGCCGAGGCCATCGGGCGCATCCGCGCCCAGGTCGGCGGCGGCCGGGTGATCTGCGGCCTCTCGGGCGGCGTCGATTCCTCCGTCGCGGCGGTGCTGATCCACGAGGCGATCGGCGACCAGCTCACCTGCATCTACGTCGATCACGGCGTGATGCGCGCCGGCGAGACCGAGCAGGTCGTCGCCACCTTCCGCGACCGCTTCAACATCCGGCTGGTGCACCGCGATGCGTCGGACCTCTTCCTCGGCGCGCTCGAGGGCGTCACCGATCCGGAGGTGAAGCGCAAGACCATCGGCCGGTTGTTCATCGAGGTCTTCGAGGAGGAGCAGGCCAAGATCGGCGGCGCCGACTTCCTGGCCCAGGGCACGCTCTATCCGGACGTGATCGAGAGCGTCTCGGCCACCGGCGGCCCCTCCGTCACCATCAAGTCGCACCACAATGTCGGCGGGCTGCCCGAGGACATGCGGATGCAGCTGGTCGAGCCGCTGCGCGACCTGTTCAAGGACGAGGTGCGCGCGCTGGGCCGCGAGCTGGGTCTGCCGGAGGAGATCGTCGGCCGGCATCCCTTCCCGGGGCCGGGGCTTGCCATCCGCATTCCCGGCGCGGTGACGCGGGAGAAGGTGCAGATCCTGCAGAAGGCCGATGCCATCTACCTTGAGGAGATCCGCGCCGCCGGCCTGTACGATGCCATCTGGCAGGCCTTCGCCGTGCTGCTGCCGGTCAGGACGGTGGGCGTGATGGGCGATGGCCGCACCTATGACAGCGTCTGCGCGCTGCGCGCCGTCACCAGCACGGATGGCATGACGGCCGATGTCTACCCCTTCACCATGGAATTCCTGACGCGGGTGGCGGGGCGCATCGTCAACGAGGTGCGCGGCATCAACCGCGTGACCTACGACATCACCTCGAAGCCACCCGGAACCATCGAGTGGGAGTGAATTAGGGTCGTTTCAGACCGTCTCGCTCCGTGCCGAAAACCGCACCAACCATTTGACTGGCAAGGATTTTTCTTCCTACTCCGTATCACTGCATGTCACCCCAGCCGAGCCACTTTGTTGGTATCGATGATGGTATGGCGCAGGATGGTCAAGAAACGGGCTTCCGATACCAACAGCGCCTGTTGATGGTATCCGGTCGCCCCCTGACCGGATGCGGATCTATGAGCGAACTCACTGATAAACAACTGAAAAATCTGAAGCCAAGGGCCAAGCTCTATAAGGTGGCGGACCGCGACGGGATGTACGCGGCTGTCACCCCAACCGGGGTCATCTCGTTCCGGTATCAGTACCGGGTGAACGGGCGGCAGGAGGTCTTGACTATCGGCCGGTATAGCGCCGACGCGGCGCGCAAGCTGACACGGGCACCCGACGCGCTGGAATACGGAATGGAAGTATCGCTTGCGGAGGCTAGAGCGCTCCTGGCGCGCGCTAGGCGTCAGGTCGAGCGGGGCGAGTCGCCGTCGAAAGCCAAGGTGGAAAAGCGCACGGCGTCAGCAGCAGCGGTCACATTCGGCGGGTGGGCTGAAGCCTATTTTAAACACAAAGCCGATCCCAAGTCGGGGGCCGAGAAACTGGCCGACAGCACCTTGGCGATGCGCCGATCCGTCTATGATCGCGCCATCGCGGGAGAGCTGTCGAAAGTCAAGCTGGGAGAGGTGACGCCGCAACGCCTCAAACGTCTGTGCGACGAGGTCAAGGAGAAGCGCGGGCCGGCCGTCGCCGTGCATGTCCGCGAGGTCGTGTTGCTGGTGTTCCGCCATGCCCAAGGAAGTGGGGTTGATGTGAGCAACCCGGCCGAGTCGATCCGCACCAGCGCCATCGCCACGTTTGAACCGCGCGACCGCGCGCTGTCGCCGTCCGAGGTTCGCGCGGTCCTAGCGGCTCTGGATCATGTGTCGGCGGCACCCACGCTGCGCTTGGCGGTGAAGTTTGTCCTACTAACCGGCGTTCGCAAATCGGAGTTCATCGACGCCACATGGAAGGAAATCGACTTCACCGCCGCGCGCTGGACGATCCCGGCCGAGCGCATGAAGGCCGGCAAAGCGCACGTTGTCCCGCTGAGCGATCAGGCGCTCGACATTCTGACGGCTTTCCGCACCATGTTCGGCAACAGCCGATACCTCCATCCCGGCCGATACGACGGCGATGCGCCCATCAGCAACGCCACACTCAACCGCGTGATCGACACGGTCGTAGAACGCATCCGGGAGACTGATCCTGACTTTCAGAGCTTCGGTGTTCACGATCTGCGCCGCACGCTCTCGACCGGCCTGAATCGCGCCAAGTTCGATGATCGTTGGATCGAGATGAGCTTGGCCCATGCGCCCCGGAACCGGATCGCGGCCATTTACAACGTGAACCGCTACCTCGCCGAGCGGAAGATCATGCTTCAATGCTGGGCTGATATGCTCGACGCCTGGGTGAAGGGCGAATCCGCAAGAAACCTGATCGCCGACGCGAAGCGACGTGCCGCCGAGGTCCACGACGACGAATTGGACGATGATCTCTGAACTACATGCGGCCCGCGTCCATTTTGTCAGTTGTTGTCATTGGTGGCCGCCAGCCGGCCGGATCGGCGATCCAGCGGTCGATGTCTGATTCATGCCAGCCTGCGCCGTTGATGCTGATCCTGAGCTGGGGCGGGAACGTGCCTTCGGCGATCTTGCGGTAGATGGTGGACCGGGATAGGCCCGTGCGGGCGAGGACGGTTTTCAGGCGGACGATACGGTCTGGTTCACGCATGGCTGCGCTGCCTCCTGCTGGTTGTTTCTGACGATTGCAGAGACCAGTGAGAGCAACGAATTATCGTTGTGCAATAGATATTTAGATGGCGTAGTGCTGTGGCGTAGAATCGGCGGTAAAAAGGAAGAACTTACGGTCGGACACCTTAGCTCCTGCCAATGTCAATGCCGGGTATGAAGGCGATTTGTCTGCCAAGATTGCGGCCTGATTCGAACAATATGTCGGCACTATAGGCGTTCCAATGGCAGATCAGTGATGTAAATTCGTTCCAAAACGTGGGAGCATGGAACATTGAGTTTCGATGAAAGGTCACTGACTGCCGCGCGAGATCGGCTTCTTGAAACAGCCGTGCGGTTCTTCTCCGCTGACCCTGCTGTCATGGGGATATTTCTGGGGGGATCGCTCGCGGCTGGTAGCGCTGATGCTTATTCCGATATTGACCTCCGCGTCGTGGTGACGACGGATCGGCATGACTACTATGTCAGTCAGCGTCGCGAACTGCCAAGGCAATGGCCGGGTTTTCTGTTCAACGAGTGGGTGCCCGGCGCGCAACATTGCGTTTCTCACTTTCGTCCATTCGGAAAGATCGACATCTTTTACTACGATGCCGCTGCGCTTGCTCCGTCCCCTTGGTATCGTCTGCCAATCCGGATTTTGCATGACCCCAAGGGAATCGTTGCGGACCTCGTAAAACGTTCACAGGGATTCCCATTCACGGTTTCCGAAGACGACCTAGATTTTTCGATCAGCAAGGGCTTGGCGGCCGCGCATGAAAGCTACCGGCGCGCGCGGCGTGGTGAGCTGTTCTATGCCCTGTCGCTGTTGGACGAGTTGCGCCAGCACATAATGCAGGCCGACGACTGGCTAAATGATCGGACCCCGGAAACGGCTGTGATAGCAAAGTTCGACAGACGCGGAAGCAGCGCCGTTCTCGATGTTCTCAAAGCGTCCTATGGCCCATGCGCGGCTGACGCCATCATGTCGGCGCTGCGCCTTCTGGCGGCAACCTATCGCGCGCAGGTCACAGAATTGCATGGTAAATTCGGCCTTGCGCGGCCTTTGGTGTCGGACCTTGAGGCTCTGGATGTTGTTCTGTTGAGAGCGTAGGCCAGACAGCAGCAAATCGGCGTCTGCTACAATCCGATGCCTCTTCCTCTGCCAAGGCCGTGACTGAGGGCAAGTTGCCGGCCAAGCCTCATCCCTGAGTCGAAATCCATGCTGATGCCGAGTTGCTTCTTGCGGCATTCGAGCAGGGATTCCATCTGCGGATCACGTTGAAGGCTCATCGCCATATTGCCCATCTCCGCCCGCGCTGACCTGTAGCCGGAATAGTTGCCCGCCGCATATTGGCGCTCGCCGGTCTGTTTGAGTTCCCGGAACCGTTCCACGAAGCGATCCGCGCGGCGCTCCGGGCTGGTGCGAATCTCGGTTTCGAGCTGGAGGGCGCGGATGGCGCGATTGACCTTGCCCGATCCCGCCTCATGGGCAAGGCTCTCATCCTTGGCATAGGCCGCTTCGGCGTCCTGCCAGCCAAAGGGGCGCACCCCATCGAACGCCTTACGGGAATCGACCAGTTCTTCCCATTGTTCGGGGCTTGCCTTGCTCCCGGCATCCTCGGCGTTGAAGACCTGGCCAACGGCATGGGCATGGCGGATGAGCGCCATTCTGCGGGCGTGGCGCAAGGCATCCTCCGAATCTATTCCGGCGTCCCGCGCCACCGCCTCGATCTCCTGCTTTATCCCGCTGCCGGTCGTCTCCCTTTCCGGCCCTTCTGCGCCGTCGCGGAGTTCGCGCACGCTGAAGATAATGTCGTCGATCCGGTCGAGGGCATTGTCCGGCACACGTACCTGTTCAACGGCGGCATCACGGGCATGGGAGGCAATACCGCGCCGCTCGGCATAGTCCTGTGCCGGGTCGTAGTCCGATGCCATGTCCTTGGCCCGGTCGCGCGACAGGGTGTTGATGAGCTTATCCTGACTCGAAAAATCGTCGCGGCCATAATGCAGGTCCATGCTGTCGCGGTGACGCGATAGCGCGACATAGCTGCCGTGGGCGTCCATGCCGGGCGTTGCCAGCACATACGTCCGGTCCACGGTCATGCCCTGCGCCTTATGGATGGTCGCCGCATAGCCATGGTCGATGCGGTCGTAGTCCTTGAGGTCAAAGCTGATGCCGCGCCCGTCATCGGTGCGAACCGACATGGATTGCGGGCTGACTGCCTCAATCGTGCCGAGGGTGCCGTTCTTCACGCCAAGCCCGCGCTCGTTTTGCAAGAACATGATGCGATCACAGGCGGCGAAGTTTCTAGCGCCGCGCTCGACCGTGACGCGCACATCCTCGCCAAGATCGCCCGCCTCCCGCATCCTGTCGCGGGCGGCCTCGTTGAGTTCCCGCACCTCGGCATTGGTATGGGTAAGGATGATGCGGCTGCTGTCGGGCGATGCCTGCCGGTCGCGGTCCCAGCGGTCGATCAGATCGTCACGCGCCTGCCCGCGCGTCTGAGCCTCATGCACCATGTCGTGCGCGTCATAGGCATGGATCGCATGGCTAGTCCTGCCGGTGGCCAGATCGCGGGTGGCATCGCGCTGCCAGTCCTCACGCTGGCGGCGCACTTCATGGATTTCCACGCCGCCATGACGCTCGTGGATAGATCGGAAGGCTGCGCCCGCCTCGATAGATTGAAGCTGCTGCGGATCGCCGACCAGCACGACCTTTGCGCCTACGTCGGCGGCATGAGAAAGCACGCGCTCCAACTGCCGCGTGCCGACCATGCCCGCCTCGTCAATGACAAGCACGTCGCGGTTGGTCAGCATGTCGCGCCCGTTCTTCCAGCCATGTTCCATGCTCGCGATGGTGCGGGACGCAATGCCCGATCCGCTTTCCAGATTCTCGGCCGCGATGCCGGACAGCGCCACGCCGCGCACCTCGTAGCCCGCCGCTTCCCAAGCCTCGCGCGCAACGCCGAGCATCGCGCTCTTTCCCGTCCCGGCATAGCCAACGACAATGCCAAGGTCGCGCCCGTCCGTGACATGCGCAAGCGCGTCGGCCTGCTCGCCGGACAGGACAAGGCCGCGCTGTTCGGCACTGGCCAAAGCAGCTTCGCGGTCCCGGTCGTTGACTTCGTGCCGTTCCCTCTCGGCCATCATCTCAGCCGAGCGGCGCAGGCGCTGTTCGGTCTCGATCATGTCTCGGGTGGTGAACCGATCCTCGCCGCGTCCGTCTTGCCCAAGCTCGACCAGATCAGGCGAACCCCGCATTGCGCCCATAACCTCGTTGAACTGGTCGATGCCGTCGCTGTGGCGATGCGCGAACATCGCCATGTCGCGCCGCGTGAACGTCGATTGCTGATGCGTGATCGCGTCCAGCGCCACCGATGGATCGGCGATGATACGCTCGCCGTTGTTGCGGGCGATCTCGCGGTGCATGTCCGCCCGGTCGGCGGCTTCAATGCCTTCGCCTTCGATCCGCTGCGCGGGTGCGCCGATCTGGCTTTGCGGCTCAAGTCCGATGCCCTGCGCCGCAAGGCTGCGATGGTCGATGCGGGCGTCGATGTCGAGTTCGGCCAGTCGTTCGTTAACATGATCGGCCCAGCGTTCGCGCCACCGTCCCACCATCTCCGTCCGGTTCCAGTCGCGGACCTTTTTGCCGAACCCGTCCTTATCGACCTCGCGCATGGTGAGCATGACATGGGCATGGGGCTTCGGCATCCCGTCCTCGCCGATGTCCCAATGCACATTCAGATCAGCGATCATGCCGTGATCGATAAATTCAGCCTGCGCAAAATCGCGGGCAAGCTCGATGCCTTGGCGTTCCGTCATCTCGCGAGGGATTGCAAATTCGACCTCGCGGGCAAGCTGGGCGTCCTTGCGCACCTCGAACGCCTCGACATCGTTCCAGAGCCGTTCGCGATCGCTCCACTGCTCGGGCGCGTTCTCCGGCAACAGCACCTCGGAATGGACGACGCCACGCTTGGCGGAAAAGTCCTGCACGCGGTCCAGCCGCTCATCGCGCATCCGTGAGGCCGAGCGGTAGGCGGCAGAGGCTACCGCGCTCGACCCGGCCTTGCGGCCAATGACCTTGACGTGAAGATGATAGATCGCCATCGCCATCAAGCATTGGCACGGTCAAGCGCACGTCGGAACGACGTATAAGCGCGCCCTCCCTCGAAAAAATCTCGGGATGGACCAGCCGGTCCCGCACCATCCCAGCAACATAGAAGCAATCGGCCACGCGCTCAACTACCATCGCTCCATCAACAGCTTATGGAGGATGCAGTGCGTAAGCCACGGGACTTCGATACGGAATTGAAGACGCTTGAAGATAAAGCGCGGGAACTCAAAACCCGCAAGGTGCAGCAACTCGGCGAATTGGTGATCGCCACCGGGGCGGACAGCCTCACCGCCCAGGAACTGGCGGGCGCGCTGGTGGCATTGGCGGAAACCAAGGACGCCGGAAAGAGGGAGGCATGGGCGAAGCGAGGGGCGGCGTTCTTTCAGGGCCGGTCGCGGCGATCTGCTCCGGCATCTGACCGCGACGCAGGCAGCACTTCGGCGCAACCGGGCGGCGCGCAACCGGCATCAGGCGCAACAGGCGCGACATGACATGCGAAGCTGGCAGGTCGAGAGACGCAAGCGAACGCGACACCTGATCGAACTCGGCGGTCTCGTCGTCAAGGCAGGCATCGTCGAACTCACCGGCGACGACCGCACCGTGATCTATGGCGCGATGATCTGGATCGCCGAAAAACTCAAAAACGAGGACGGCGAACATGCGCGCGGTGTCTGGGCAAAGCTGGGAAAGGTGGCGTTCGAGATGGAGCGTTCGGCGGACCCAAACGACAGGGTGCAGTCGCAGCCGAATCGGGCGTGATTGATGGCGGGTGGCGCGGAGACCCCAAATATCGCAGCGCCACCCGCCATCGCGCGGCAACGCCGCGCAAAGACACACAAGCAAAATGGAACGGCAGGAAAGCCATCACGGCGCAACGCTCTGGGATGGCTGACAAGCTTCAAAGGGATGAGCACGAGAAGGCATTGGCGCTCTGGTCGGCAATGGGAAAAGAGGCGTTCGAGTTTGAGCGCCACAGAATCGCCGAGGATGCCTAAACTCCGAACCGCTCCCGCATTTCTCTGGCCTTCGCCCATTCGTCGCCGGGTATTCGGTCGATCAGTTCCTTCATCACCCGGACAAACGTGGTCTTGAGGGTTTCGTCGGTCAGGGTCTTGGCGCGATCCGTTGCAAGCAACGGGCGCATGTCGGTGAAGAAGGTAGGATTGGCAAGTTTTTGGAACATGCGCTGCTGCGCCTCGGCCCGCGAAATCGTAGTCTCCGCCTTTTCGAGATAGAGGCGGAAACATGCGATGATCCTGGCGGTGTCCAGCCCATCGAACACGGTGAGCGCGTGATCGAGGTCGAACAGGTCGCGGCCCTTGTTGCGCTGAAGCAAGGCCCGCAACTTGGTCGCCAGCATTTCCTCCCGCGAGAATGTCGGGATTGCGGCCTTGCCGGTGAACCTTTGCCTTGCCAAGCCACGGTTCCAGCACGGCGCGAACACCATCGAGGACTGACCCAATCGGGCCGGCGCTCGTTCGCACGAGGTCGATGTCTTCTGAGTAGCGCAGCGGTGCGGGGAAATGCAGCTTGTTGAGCGCCGTGCCGCCCCGGAAGCGCAGTTCGCCGCGAAGGAATGGATCGGAGAAGATGGTGATAAGCGCGCGGCTGATGATGAGGTCTTGCTCGACCTGCCGCTGGCTTGCCCACGGCGCGACACGGCTCCAGGCGGTGATGTAGTCCTGCGGGATCATTGGTCGATCTCCGGCGGCCGGCGGACGATCACGCGCCAGCGTGCATCGCGTTCAGATGGCGGCGGTGACAAATCCGGATCGCCCGCCTGCTTGGGATCGAGTTCGATCCAGGGCAGCGGCCCGCGCGCCGACAGCGCCACGGACATCGCCTCCGCGATCTGCGGATGCCCCAACCTTCCGAGCAGATGCCCGAGGCGCTGCACGACCGCCTTCTCGAAAGCGCCCGACAAGGAGGCGAGCTTTTTGGGTTGCAGCCGCTCGGCCAGTTCGGAAAGCACCGTCGCGATGTTGTCCAGACCCGCGCCGGACTGTGGATAGCGCACCAGGTCGAGCGCCGTCAGCTCCGGTGAGGACAGCTTCATATAGCCCGATGGCGTCTTACGATCCTCGATCCCCGCCGCCACCGTCGCCATGTCCTTGCGGTAGGAAAATACGATCCGCGTCCGCCCGGCTTCGATGTCGGGCAGGAGCTTGTTCGTGACGACCTGAAACTCCATCACGGCTTGATGTGAAGCGCCGTGGGTTGCGGCCGCCGTCAGCAGCCCCACATAATACGGACGCTGTTCGTGGTGCATCAAGGCGTCGATATACCACTCGGGCGGCGGCGCCCCCACCGTGGAATGCTGGGGCGGCACGACCACATAGAAGCCGCGCCGGGGTCGGAGAAGCTGGCCGCGCTGCTGCAAACGCTCGGCGGCGTCGAGGAACGCGCCCCGGCTGACGCCGATCTCCTTCTGCGCTTCATCCGCAGAAAAGACCCCCCGGCCCGTAGCAAGCAAGCCGGAAACGTAGGAAGATAAGGCTGACCGCTCAACTCGGATCATACCACATTATCCGCTTTCAGCGCGGAAATATCAATATGATTCATTGATCGAATCATCCTTAAAAATCCGCGTATAGGGCGGATTCTTCAATATGATGCGGCAGCGACCTCGTCCCTCGCCTCCTAACGGGATGGATGGTCACGCCATCTTCTCTAATTTTCTCCAATCTTCTATACACTTCGCCAAACGTGATTCACGATTGGCGTATGAGCGACGAAATCCTCACGATCCGGGAGGTGGCGGAGCTTCTCAAGATCAATGAGAAGACGGCTTACAAGCTCGCGGCTGCGGGCAAGCTGCCGGGCTTCAAGGTCGGCGGATCGTGGCGCTTCGAGCGCCGGGAGATAGCAAACTGGATAAAGCGCAAGGTTGAGGAGCAACAAAGGGATAACGGCGGTGATCACTGAGTACCATGCCAAGCTATTCGCTCACGAGTTGAGCAGGCGGCACTCCGTTGCGGATGCCGAGAAGCTGGCTGGCGCGCTCATGGACGCTCAGGTTGATCTCAACCCCCATCAGGTAGAAGCCGCGCTGTTCGCCTTCAAGTCGCCGCTATCCAAGGGCGCGATCCTCGCCGACGAGGTGGGCCTTGGAAAGACCATCGAGGCCGGACTCGTCCTCGCTCAGAAATGGACGGAAGGCCGCGATGCGTTTATTCGAGCTTCCCGCCCGCATCGACGGTACGGCGGATTTGACCTTGCCCGATCCGGTCAGGCAGGTCGTGGAAAGCGAGCACACGGCGATCCTCGACGACATGGCCGCGCGGCAATCGGCATGGTTCGACGACGAAATGGAAAAGCTCGACAACTGGGCGGAGGACAAGCGCGCCGGGCTAAAGGCGGACCTCAAGGAGCTGGACGAGCAGATCAAGGCGCTCAAGAAAGAAATCCGCCAGACCGGCAATCTGCCGGACAAGCTTGCCCTGCAACGGCAGGCCCGCGCCCTTGAGACAAAGCGCGACGAGGCATGGCGCGCCTATGACGCCGCCGCGAAGGATATTGAGGTTCAGAAGGAGCGCCTTCTGGATCAGGTCGAAGAGCGTCTCGGGCAGAACGTGTCCGACGAAGAGCTGTTCGCCATTAGGTTCGAGATCGTGTGAGGGGGCGCGCGGAATGACAAGTTCAATCGTCACAACGGGCATTAGGGGCAATACGTACAAGACGCTTCTTAGGAAACACATCCTGCACACCAAGCCGTCCGTCGTCGGCCTCGCCGTGGCATACGTGTCCGCGTCGGGGTTCAATCTCGTGAAGAGCATCCTTGATGAAGGAGGTGTCGATGAAGTCAGGCTGGTTACCGACACGAAAGACGGTGTGACTCATCCGAAGGCGCTTCAGACTGCCATGGACAGCGGATGGGGGATTCGCGTCGTTGACAGTCTGCCCGGCACCTTCCATCCCAAACTGTACGTTGGCGCCGACAGCTTCAATGAGACCAAGGGCGTCGATGGTCTCTCGCTTGTCATTGCAGGATCACAGAATCTCAGCCTCGGTGCGTTCTCCAGGAATGGCGAATGCGCGTTCTGGAGCGTAGCGCCTCACAGCCGAGACTCTGCCGCTCAGGCTTGGCTTGATTGCTGGCAACTCGGTGTGCCCCTGACCAAGACGAAACTGAAAGACTACGAGAAATATTTCGCGCTTCGGAATCGCCATCGCAGACCTGAAGACCTCGTGACGCTCGGGGTTGCGGACAGTGCTCCCAAGACCACTGCCGCTGGCGCTCCGCCAAAGAATGCAACACCGCCCAAAACGGCCGAGAAGGCCATATCGGAGACGGCTGCTTCTGTTGCTTGGGCTGGACTTCAGTCCTTCACCGGCGAGTATAACTTGCAGGTCGAGTTTCCCAAAGAGGCCGGGCTTGTGCTCCGCAGAGTTTTTGGCAAGCCATCCAAAGATGGCTCCATCGACATACTTTGCGCCGACGGGATCACTCGCACCTTCAAGTTCAGGTTCTACGAAGACAATGGCATGTTTCGCCTGAATGTCCCCAATGCAGCGCCATTGGTCGATTGGGCGCGTGCAAATAAGGCGGGCATCGCCTACGTCGAGCACGACGAAGTGGGCGTCATTTCGTTCGAGATATTGAAACCCGGGCAGCCTCTCATGGACGTTGTAGATCGTTCGCTCGCGCTTGGTACGTGGGGCCGCACGCCCACGAGATTGTATGGCTGGTACTGATGACTGTGGAAGACAACGAAGCACCGTTCGCTGGCATGGAATCGAGCAGCCCGACGAGGCTCACTCTGACCTCCGATGATGTTGCGGCCCGCAAACGCACCCTCCTGCGCAATTTCCTCGCGCAGACGCTGCCAGAATGCCTCAGCGAGGGGCAGATCGACTTTGAGCTGTTGAGGCGAGCCCTGGGCGATTGGATTGAAGCCGGCCAGGAGCGATTTGGCCTGTCTTGGCCGGGCAAAGCCCAATGCATGAAGATCATTCAGCAGCCGAGCGTGGCGACCCTGAAACCAAAGCGCACCGACTCGGTGGAGTTTGACGCCACCGGCAATGTCTTCATCGAGGGGGACAATCTGGAAGTCCTGAAACTTTTGCAGAAGGCATACTTTGGCAGGGTCAAGCTGATCTATATCGACCCGCCCTACAATACCGGGCAAGAGTTTATCTATCCGGACAAATATGCAGAAACTCTGGAGACGTATCTCGCCTACACCGGTCAGGCTGATGCCGAGGGACGCCGCTTCTCCACCAACACGGATACGGTTGGGCGATACCATTCCAACTGGCTTAATATGATGTACCCGCGCCTCTACCTTGCGCGGAATCTCCTTCGCGACGACGGCGTTATCTTCATCTCGATCGACGACCACGAATTGAGTCGTTTGCGAGAGTTGTGCGACCAGATTTTCGGCGAGGAGAACTTCAAGGCCGACATTGCCTGGCAGAAGCGATACACGCGCAGCAACAACACGGTCGATTTCACGACCGTCGTTGAGCATCTCTTAGTCTACGCCAAGTCGGAGGCGTTCGAGGTCAGCCTGCTGCCGCGCACCGAGGAGGCGGACGCGCGCTACACAAACCCCGACAACGACCCGCGCGGCGTTTGGAAGGGCGCTTCATTCCTCAATCCTGCGTCCCCGCAGGACCGTCCGAACCTCTGCTATCCGCTCAAGAATCCGAACACCGGCGGCGTCGTTCACCCAACCACAAATGCCTGGCGCCGTTCGGAAGAAGCCTTTCATGAGTTGCTGGCCGACAATCGGCTCTACTGGGGGCCGGATGGGAAGGCGGCTGTCCCGTCCATCAAGATGTTCCTTTCAGAAGCAAGGGGGCTCACGCCCATCAACTTCTGGGCGCATGACTATGCCGGCCACACCGACGAGGGGACGCGAGACCTTGACACGTTGATCCCCGGCAAGGTGTTCAACAATCCCAAGCCCGTTCAGCTGATCCGCAGGGTGATTGACCACGCCTGCAATGGCCCCGGCGACATCGTGCTGGATTTCTTCGCAGGCTCCTGCGCCACAGCGCAGGCGGTGATCGAGCAGAACATCGAGGACGGCGGCAGCCGGAGATTCATCGTCGTGCAACTGCCGGAGCCGACCGACGAAACGTCGAACGCCGCGAAAGCAGGCTTTCGTACCATAGCGGAGATCGGCAAGGAGAGGATTCGTCGGGTTATCAAGAAGTGGCAGGAACAACCGGCGGGCATGTTCGACCTGGAGCGCAGAAAGCACACGGACCTCGGCTTCAAGGTGCTGAGCCTCGACCGCTCCAATTTCAAACTGTGGAACGGAAACGGTGCGGCCGATGCCGACGAACTCGCGCAACAGTTAGAGTTACACATGGATCACCTTTCGGCTGCCAGCAGCGCCGAAGACATTCTCTATGAATTGCTGCTCAAGGCGGGTTTCCCGCTGACCACCAACGTTAAGACCATCAAACTTGCGGGCCAGGAAGTGTTCTCCGTCGAAGACGGCGCGATGCTCATTTGCCTTGAGAAGGAGATCACGCCGGAGTTGATCGACGCGCTGGCGGAGGCGAATCCGTTGCAGGTCATTTGTCTGGACGAAGGATTCAAGGGAAACGACCAGCTCAAGGCCAACGCGGTTCAGACGTTCAGGGCGAGAGCCGAGGCGGAAGAATCCGAAATCGTCTTCAAGACGGTTTGAGGAGGCGCGGCGTGAAGCTCAAATTTGACCCCTCGCTTCAGTACCAGCACGACGCGATCAACGCCGTCGTCGGTGTGTTCGACGGCCAGCCTTTCGTACAGAATGGGGCAATGGGGTTCCAGTCGATCCAGATCGGCGGGCTGTTCCAGACAGAGCTTGGCATGGGCAACCAACTCAGCCTGCCGGATGACGAATTGCTGAAGAACGTCCACCGGATTCAGGAAGCGAACGGGATCGAGAAGATCGCGGAGCTTGCGGGCCGCGAGTTTTCCGTCGAAATGGAAACCGGCACCGGCAAGACCTATGTGTACCTACGGACCATTTTCGAGCTGAACAAAACCTACGGCTTCAAGAAATTCATTATCGTGGTGCCGAGCGTTGCTATCCGTGAGGGCGTCCTCAAAAGCATCGACATAATGAAGGAGCATTTCCAAACGCTCTACGACAAGGCGCCGTTCGATCACTTCGTCTATGACAGCAAGCGCCTTGGCAAGGTTCGGCAGTTCGCCGCCAGCAACCAGATTCAGATCATGGTCATCAACATCCAGTCCTTTCAGAAGGATGTTGCCGACAAGGATTTGGCGGAGATGACCGAGGACGAGCTGAAGAAGCTCAACGTCATCAACCGCGAGAATGACCGCATGTCGGGCCGGCGGCCCATCGAATTCATTCAGGCCGCCAACCCCATAGTCATCGTCGATGAGCCGCAGAGCGTCGATACGACCGAGAAATCCCGCAGGGCCATCGGCAATCTCAATCCGATGGTGACGTTGCGCTACAGCGCCACGCACAAGAATCCGTACAATCTCGTTTACAAGCTCGACCCCATCAAGGCTTACGACCTGCGCCTTGTGAAACGTATCGAGGTCGCATCCGTCCGCTCGGATGAGAATTTCAACGACGCCTATGTCAAGTTGATCGCCACGGACAACACAAACGGCATCCGCGCCCGCGTTGAGATTCACAAAGAGGGCAAGGCTGGGCCGAAGCCGACGAAGATATGGGTCAAGCAGGGCGACGATCTGTTCGTGAAGTCCGACGAGCGCGAGGCGTACCGCAATGGCTATATCGTGCAGAACATCGACTGCACGCCCAGCTCGGAATATGTCGAGTTCAATCAGGGGCGGTTCCTTGAGCTGGGGCAGGAAGCCGGGGGCCAAGCCGACGACATCATGAAGGCGCAGGTCTATGAAACCGTCGAGCAGCACCTCAAGAAGGAGCGTGCGCTCAAAGGTAAGGGCATCAAGGTTCTCTCGCTCTTCTTTATCGACCGCGTTGCCAACTACCGCATCTACAATGAAGACGGTACGACGGGCCTCGGCAAGATCGGCCAATGGTTCGAGGAAGCCTATCGTGAACTGACCGCCAAGCCGATTTACAAAGGCCTGATCCCCTTCGACGTTGCTGAAGTACACAACGGCTATTTCTCGCAAGACAAACAGGGGCACGCCAAGGACACGCGCGGCAACACCGCCGACGACGAAGATACCTACAACCTCATCATGCGGGACAAGGAACGGCTCTTGGACCCCGCTGTGCCGCTGCGCTTTATCTTCTCCCATTCCGCGTTGCGGGAGGGATGGGACAATCCCAACGTCTTCCAGATTTGCACCCTCAATGAAACGCAATCCGCCGACAAAAAGCGGCAGGAGATCGGGCGCGGTCTGCGTCTGCCCGTCAATGCGGCGGGCGAACGCGTGCATGATGAAACTGTCAACCGCCTGACTGTCATCGCCAACGAGTCCTATGAGGATTTCGCCCGCACCCTACAGACCGAATTCGAGGAAGATTTCGGTATCCGGTTTGGCAAGATCGAGAAGATTGCCTTCGCCAAGCTTGTGCGCCGTGCCAAGGATGGAACCGAAGTTGAGATCGGGCAGGACGAGTCGGCGAAAATATGGGCGAGCCTCGTCGAGGGCGGCTACATCAGCGCCGCCGGTGACATTCTCGCCAAATTCGATCCGAAGAACCCGCACTTCGAGTTGAAGGTGCCGGAAGGCTATGAGGACCTGCGCGCCGCGATCACCGATGAGATCAACAGCAAGATCTTCAAGAACCGCATCGTCAATGCCCGCGATCGGCGCGAGTTGAAATTCCGCAAGGAAGTCCATCTGGGCACGGACTTCCAAGCGTTGTGGGCGAAGATCAAGCATCGCACGCGATATCGCGTGACCTTCAAAACAGCGGACCTAATCGACCGCGCCCTTGCCCGCATAAAGCAGATCGAGCCGATCAATGCGCCGCGCGTCGCTACGACCGTGGTGGAGGTGGATATCACCGACGCGGGCGTATCGGCGGATAAGCAGATCGCAACGCGTGTGCGCGACGCGCAGCCGATCAAGGTATTGCCCGACATTCTCGCCTTCTTGCAAAAAGAAACCGAGTTGACCCGGCATACGCTCGCCGAGATATTGAAACGCTCCGGCCGCCTTGCTGAGTTCAAGATCAACCCGCAGGCGTTCATGGCGGCGATCGCCAAGGAAATCTCCCGCGCTCTGCACGACCTCATGCTGGAAGGCATCAAGTACGAGAAGGTGGCCGGGGCCTATTGGGAGCAAAGTCGTATCGAACAGGACGCCGAGGAGGGCATCGTCCGGTATTTGAGCAATCTGTACGAGGTTCAGAACCGTGAGAAATCACTGTTCGACGCCATTGAATACGAATCCGAAGTCGAGAAGCAGTTCGCCCGCGATCTGGACCACAATGAAGCCGTCAAGCTCTTCGTCAAACTGCCCTCATGGTTCAAGATCGATACCCCCATCGGTTCCTACAACCCCGACTGGGCTTTCGTGACCGAGCGCGAGGAAAAGCTCTATTTCGTGCGTGAAACCAAGAGTACGTTGGATTCTGAAGAGCGCCGCACCAAGGAGAATCAGAAGATCGCCTGCGGCCGCAGACACTTTGAAACCATCGGCGTGAATTTCGATGTCGTCACCTCGCTAACAGAGGTGGCGATATGAGCCGCAGGGCTTGTCGGGACGTTCGGCCACGCCTTTGGGCGGCCTTATTCGCGGCGCCCCGGCATCCTTCGTGAGAATCCTGCGGATTTCCGTAGAAAAACTCTTACGGACGTTCCTGTCTTGTTCTATTATGGCCGAATGTCCAAAACTATCACGAGCAACCAACTATTGGGTGAGATAGGCGAGGCGGCGGTACGCCTTCGCTTTCTCAACATGGGGTTCCAGTTCGATGGCCGCTCCCGGCTCGAGGCGGGCGTCGATGGCATCGCGGAAGTAATGGACAACGGGAAGCCTCTTGCCCGCATGATCGCGGTACAGGTCAAGGCAAGGGAATCCTCCCGTTACACATCCGAAGACGACAACGGATTCAGCTATCTCCTGCGCCCGGACGACCTGACCTATTGGCGCGGGTCGAACCTTCCTGTCATCCTTGTTCTGTACCGCAAGTCTGATGAATCATACTTCTGGAAAGAGATTGGCACAGACATCGAACGGGAGGGCCGCAAGCTCCAGTTCGACAAGAGCCGTGATGTTCTCGAACAGAACGCTGTTGATCGCCTTGCGGCCCTGACAGTTCCCAAGGCCGGATTCGGTTATTATGTCCCCCCGCTGGGCGGCGGCGAAGAAGCGTTGGTTAATATTCTGCCCGTAACGCTGCCCGCAGAAATATTCGTCGCTTCAACGTCCCACACCGCAAAGAAGGCGGTTTCCATTCTGCTCGATGGCGACGAGCCTGCCCGTTTCGATTGGACGATCAAGGGAGGCACCTTCTGGTCGTTCAGCGATCCGAGCGCGACGGTATGCGAGCATATCGTTGACCTCGATCAGGTCGAAGCGATCGACACGTCAGAGATCGCCTTTCATGAGGATCGGGACGAGTTGAACAATTTTGCCTTTCTCTTGCGCAAGGCGCTCGACCATCAGGTGCGTGCAGACCTCGCGTGGAGCAAAGAGCGCAAGCTGTATTATTTCAGAGCGGCAGCCGTGAATACGCCGCGTTCATTCACCTACGAAGCGTCCAAGAAAAAGGCGTCTACCGAGGTCGTCAATGTCGCCGTAAACAAGGCCGACAAGACGCGCATCGAGTTCGTTCGCCATCACGCTTTCGTTCCGCGGTTCGAGCGTCTTTACGACCAATGGTATCTGGTCATCAACCCGACTTACTTTTTCACGACGAACGGGTTCATCCCGCACTCTTATCCGGCCGCGCTGCTCGCCGGAAAAAAGCGCCTCGACAACAGTGCATCCCTCCGGGGACAGGTTGTCATGTGGCATCGCTTTCTGAGCCGGTCCGATCGAGAGGAAGGGGGCCTGTTCAGTGAAGCCTCGTCCGTGCCGCGCTTGAAGTTTGGCGAGCCGCCTACGGTAGAGCTGGCCACCCGCGTCCCGGAGGATGTCTGGGGTTCCCAGAAGAAGCCAGCGGAAACAGAGGAGATACAGGAGCGGCTGTTCGGATGAAATTCGCAACGAAAATATTCGACGAGCCGCATCTGGAATTCGGTGACAAGCATCACCATCCCGATCCGCGGCTGGGCCTCTTCGAGGCCGGCCCGCTCCAGACCCCGTTAGGCGATGTCGTCAAAATCGCTGTCGTCGGCGATTCCAAGACCATTGAGGATGCGAAGGAATTTTTCGCCGAAGCTGCCAGCGGTTTCTCAGGAAAGAGCGAGAAGCACCCCAATCTTCATCCGGATTTTCCGGGACTGGGCAACCAGAACCCATTCCGGTGCAAGTTCGAGATATCGGATGGAGCGACGGCGGCCATCGCACAATCGAAAATCGACAAGATTCGCAAAGAGCCGCATCACGGCAAGGCCGTGGAAATGGCGGTCGATGAAATCGTGCAGCAGCTCCAGATGCTCGATGAAGGCAGTCACCGCCCGGATGTCGCAATTGTGGCCTTGCCCGTGAGCCTGATCGAGAGGGTCTGGAACGCGAAGGTCGATTCCAAGGCGACGACCGAAAAGGATGACAGTGGCGGATCGGACGCTCCTGACTTCCGCGGGATGCTTAAGGCAAAAGCAATGGGCCTGAGCTTCCCGATCCAGATCGTTTGGGAGGATGTCTTTGACGAGTCGGCGAGCATCCCGCGCAAGGTGAAAGAGAGCCGCGTCCGAAAAATTCAGGATCAGGCAGGGCGGACATGGAATCTCCTGACAACTCTCTATTACAAGGGAACCGGGCGTATTCCTTGGCGCAAGATGCCTCACGACGGCGAGTTTACCGCCTGCTATATCGGTGTCAGCTTCTATCGTGAGGTCGGCGGGCAGCAGCTCTTCACCAGCGCCGCTCAGATGTTTGACGAACGAGGGCGCGGGTTTATTCTCAAAGGCAAGCGCGCCCATACGGAAAGCCGTGGCCGCCATCCCTACATGACGCAGGCTGATGCGCGCCAGCTCATATCGGATGCGCTCACTGCGTATAAGAACCATCACAAGAATTACCCGGCGCGTGTCATTGTCCTTAAGACATCGCAATTCCGGGAAGAAGAAGCGGCTGGCATTCTTGAGGCTCTGGAAGAGGCCGGAACCGAGCTTCGCGACCTCGTTTGGGTTCAGGAGTCGTACGCCGTGAAGGTTCTTCGGGATGGCAATTATCCCGTAATGAGGGGGACATTCGTTGAGCTTGACGGAAAGGGACTGCTCTACACGAATGGAAGCATACCCTATTACGGCACTTACCCCGGAATGTACGATCCGAGGCCGCTGCTGCTTTGCCCGTACAAAGGCAGTGACAGCACGATCGCTCAGATCGCTAGTGAGGTTTTGGCTCTCACCAAAATCAACTGGAATTCGACGCAAATGAACCAGAAACTTCCCATCCCCATCAGGGCAGCGCGCGCGGTGGGTGAAGTCTTGAAATATGTCAGCGATGAGAAAGTAAGCTCGGATTACGCTAGGTATATTTAAGGAAGCTCGTCTCACGCTGTTCGTATTTGGCCACCCCTAACGGGCCTGGTTCAGCGAGAAGGCGAAGGGAGGCGTCATCCTCCGAAACTCAGGCTCTTTTGATCTGCATTCTCGCGGACCTCGTTTATGATGCGCGCCGTATATTGCGGGGAGGACCGTCATATAGAATCCGCGAATCTCGCCCCTTGGCTTGGTGGTATCGCAGTTGGTATGAGTTTGGAGCATGAGCGGAAAGCCCAACAACTACAATGCGAAGCCAAGCCTATTGACCATCGAGTGGGAGTGACGGGAGCGCGGCCTCAGCGCTGAGGCCGGAGCCGTTCCGCCACCACCATCGCCGCGGCGCCCGCTAGCATCAGCAGCGCCATCGGCCGCGCCGAGCCATCGGCCAGCCAGCCGAGCAGCAGGCCGCTGCTGCCCGCCACCGTGAACTGCAGCGTGCCCATCAGCGCCGAGGCCGAGCCGGCCTGGCTGGCGTGGCGGCTGAGCGCGCCGACGGCGGCGTTCGGCATGACCAGGGCGCTGCAGGCCATCGCGACGGTGATCGGCGCCAGCACCTGCAGCGGATGGGTCGGGCCGGCCATGGCGATGGCGGCGAGGGCGAGCATGGCGGCGAGGATGGCCCAGCTGGCCCAGCGCACGAGCCGCCCCGGCCCGAGGCGGAGCAGCAGGGCCGGGTTGAACTGCGAGGCCAGGATGAAGGCCGAGGCGTTGAGGCCGAAGAGCAGGCCGAAGCTGGTGGGCTCCATCCGGAACAGGCCGACGAAGACCGCGGGCGATCCGCCGACATAGGTGAACATCAGGAACATGGCGGCGCAGCCCAGCGCGACATGCGCGCGGAAGCCCGGTTCGCGCAGGATCTGGACGTAGCGCAGCAGCTGCGCCCCCGGGCCGAGGCGCAGCCGGCGCTCCGCCGCCAGCGTTTCCGGCAGCAGGCGCCAGACCAGCAGCATCGAGATCAGCCCGTAGGCGGCGCTGAACCAGAAGATCGGCCGCCACCCGCCGAGGCCGAGCAGAAGCCCGCCGAGGCCGGGCGCCAGGATCGGCGCCGCGCCCATCACCAGCATCAGCCGCGACATCAGCCGCGCCGCCTCGTGCCCGTCCGCCATGTCGCGCACCACGGCGCGCGGCAGCACCATGCTGGCGGAACCGCCGAAGGCGGCGAGGCAGCGGAAGGCGGCGAGCGAGGCGATGTCGGTCGCCAGGGCGCAGCCGACGGAGCCGGCGATGAAGACGGCCAGGCCCAGGATCAGCGGCCGGCGGCGCCCCAGCCGGTCGGCCAGCGTGCCCTGCACGAGCTGCCCCACCGCCAGGCCGAGGAACCAGGTGGCGAGGGTCAGCTCGGCGGAGCCGTGCGGCACGCCGAAGCCGGTTTCGATGGCCGGGAAGGCCGGCAGGTACATGTCGGTCGAGAGGGGACCGATGGCGGTCAGGAAGCCGAGCAGCAGGGGTAGCCAGACGGGCATGTCAGATCCAGGCGGGCCGGGCGGTGGGGAAGGGGCGGCCGGTATCGGGGCGGGAGGGCTCAGGGCGGCCAGGCCGGGGCCGTGCCATGCGGCATTGTGCCATCCCCGCCGGCGGCGGGCCAGCCGTTGTCCGGCCGGCGGGCCGCTCCCATCTGCGGCGTGAGGGCCGGCCATGGGGCCGCGGCGGGAGGATCTCGGATGCAGGATTTCACGGTGGAGGGCCAGGCGAGGCTGGCGGCGCTGGCGCGGCAGCAGGGCTTCAGCCCGGAGGCCGTCGCCGTGCTGGCGCGGGCGCTGCGCCGGGGCGGCGGCAGGCAGGCCCAGTTCAGCCATCCTGAGCTCGGTGGCATGGGGCAGTGGTCGGCCGGTGGCATGCTGATGATCGGCGACATGTTCAACAACGGGCTCAAGGCGCGGGTGGCGGCCCTTTGCGACGCCCTGGTGGAGACGATGTCGGAGACGATGGCGCGGGGCGGTCTCTTCACCGAGGCTGAGCGGGCCGGCGGGGGGGGCGCGGCCTGGTGGCCGGCGGCGCTGGGCCGGCCCTCCTCCCAGGGCGCGCAGGACGGCATGCGCTATGCCCATTTCCCGGCCGAGCGCCGGCTTGCGGTGGAGCGGGAGGGGCGGGTCACGCTCTACGATACCGGCGATCTGCAACTCAGCGGCTTCGGGCAGCAGCAGGGCGGCGGCGGCCTGCCCCTCAGCCTCTCCGGCGCCGGCGGGCCGGTGCCGCTGGACAGCCTGCCGGTCGTGGAACCGCCGCCGCGGCCGCAGGCCGGGGGCGGCGACAGCGACATCCCCGTCCTGATCGAGAGACTCGCGGCGCTGCATCTCCAGGGCATCCTGACGGATGCCGAGTTCAGCGCGAAGAAGGCGGAGCTGCTGGCCCGCCTCTGAGGCGGCGCGTCAAAGGCGGTGCGTCAAAGGCCGGGCAGACGCTGGAAGCCCGGCTCCTCTGGTGGCTCGGCGAAATCCTCGGCGATGGAGTCGACCCGCGCCAGGGCGGGGCCGGCGCGGCATTCGGCCAGCAGGGCGTTGACCGCCGCCGCCTCACCGCTCACCAGCGCCTCGACACTGCCATCGGCACGGTTGCGGACCCATCCCTGCACGCCGAGCCGGTTGGCGGTGCCGATCATCCAGTCGCGGTAGCCGACACCCTGCACCCGGCCGCGGATGCGCACCCGCTTGCTGATCATGGCAGCCTCCGTTGCCCCGCCGGGCCGATCCCCGCTCCGCGCCTCACTCCCGGGCCAGCCGGAGCAGCCGCGCCGCCAGGCCGACGTCGCGGATGACGCCCTCCTGCCGCAGCATGGCCTCGGCATCCTGTCCCCACAACTCCTGCTGGAAGGTCTCGTCGAGGAAGGCGAGCCGGCAGGCCTCGGCGGCATCCAGGCGGTCCTGCGCCAGGGCGAGGCCGAGCACCAGGCTGCCGAGCGCCGGCACGGCGACGCCAAGCGCGGCGAGCTCCAGCACCGGCAGGGCATCCAGGCGCCGGCGCAACGCGGCGAGCGAGGCCGGCGGCTGCGCCACGGGCATCAGCCCCGTGGTGACGGCGAGGGGCGCATCAAGCTGCAGCGCCGCCCAGTCGAGCAGCGGCTGCCAGTCCCGCGCCTGCCGCTCGGCCAGGCGCGGCTCCCCGGCACGGTAGCAGAGCAGGTCGCTCATGCCGTACTGCGCCAGGGCGGCGGCGCTGGGGGCCGGGTCGGGGGCCATCCGCTCCAGGGCGGTGGCCACCACGCGGGTCAGCGGCACCTCCTCCATGCTCATCTCGCCGTCCCTGGCGCCGCCGGCCCGCTGCCACTCCTCGGCCACGGCCTTGGCCAGCCGGCGGCGGGGCAGATGCAGAGGGCCGCTGCCCGGCAATCGCAGCGGCCGCCCATCCAGCAGCACCGCGAAGCCCGCCCCGGCCGGCATCGCCTCGGCCTTGTCCCAGAAACGCTTCATGGCCGGCTTATGGGGTCGCGCGCCCGCCGCGCCAAGCCCCCGCGGGCCGGCGGCCACGATCCCAGGCAGAAAGCATTATCGTGCAGGTTCTGCAATTCGCTTTCGCGCGCGACCCTGGGGTGCGAAACTCCGCCCGCTGCAACCCGCGGATCGATGATGCGCCAGGACACGCCCCTGCCGAAGGCCCCCTCATCCTCACCCCGGGAGGCCGCGTGCCCCGCCTGTCCAACCTGTTGTCGCTAGCCGGGCATGCCCAGCACCCTCAGCCGCTTTCCGGCCACGGTCATCGCGCCGGCCACCGAGGCGCACCTGCCCGGGATCATCACGGTCTTCAACGACATCGTGGCCACCAGCACGGCGGTCTATACCGAACAGCCCGACAACCTGGAGCAGCGGCAGCAATGGTTCGCCCAGCGCCGCGCCATGGGCTATCCGGTCCTGGTCGCGCTGGGGGCGGAGGAGAACGAGGTTCTCGGCTTCGCCAGCTTCGCCGACTTTCGCCCGAGCTGGCCGGGCTTCCGCCATACGGTGGAGCATTCCGTGCACATCCGGGCCGATGCCCGCGGGCGCGGGCTGGGTCCGCTGCTGGTCAGCCGGCTGATCGCCGAGGCGGTGATGCGCCGCAAGCACGCCATGGTCGCCTCGGTCGATGCCGAGAATCACCGCTCCATCGCCATGCACGAATCGCTGGGCTTCGAGCGGGCGGCGCTGATGCCCCAGGTCGGCTGCAAGTTCGGGCGCTGGCTCGACCTGGTGCTGATGGTGAAGCTGATCAGCGACGGCCCGCCGCACTGAGCGGGCCGCCGCGGGGGCGTCAGCCCGCCGCCTTGGCCTCGCGCCGGCGGGCGTGGAGGATGAACTCCGTATAGCCGTTCGGCTGCGTCCGGCCCTGGAAGACCAGGTCGCGCGCCGCCTGGAAGGCCGGGCCGTCATAGCCGGGCGCCATCGGGCGGTAGGCGGGGTCGCCGGCGTTCTGCTGGTCGACGACGCCGGCCATGCGGCGCAGCGTCTCCTCCACCTGGGCCTCGCTGACCACGCCGTGGCGCAGCCAGTTGGCGATGTGCTGGGCGGAGATGCGCAGCGTCGCGCGGTCTTCCATCAGTCCGACATCGTTGATGTCCGGCACCTTGGAGCAGCCGACGCCCTGGTCGATCCAGCGCACGACATAGCCGAGGATGCCCTGGGCGTTGTTGTCGAGCTCGGCCTGCACGTCCTGCGGCGACCAGTTGCTGTCGGAGAGCGGGATGGTGAGGATGTCATCGAGCCGCGCCCGCGTGCCCCCGCGGGCGATCTCCTCCTGCCGCGCCGCGACATCGGTCTCGTGGTAGTGCAGCGCGTGCAGCGTGGCGGCGGTGGGGGAGGGCACCCAGGCGGTGTTGGCGCCGGCCTTCGGATGGCCGCCCTTCTGCGCCAGCATGTCGGCCATCTTGTCCGGCGCCGCCCACATGCCCTTGCCGATCTGCGACTTCCCGCGCAGCCCGCAGGCCAGGCCGGTATCGACGTTCCAGTCCTCATAGGCCTTGATCCAGGCCGCGCCCTTCATGTCGCCCTTGCGCAGCACGGCGCCGGCCTCCATGGCGGTGTGGATCTCGTCGCCGGTGCGGTCGAGGAAGCCGGTGTTGATGAAGGCGACCCGGTCCTTCGCCGCCGCGATGCAGGCCTTGAGGTTGACGGTGGTGCGCCGCTCCTCGTCCATGATGCCCATCTTCATCGTGTTGGCGGGCAGGCCGAGCGCCTGCTCCACCCGGCCGAACAGCTCGTTCGCCCAGGCCACTTCCTTCGGCCCGTGCATCTTCGGCTTGACGATGTAGATGGAGCCGGCGCGGCTGTTCATCCGCCGGCCCTTGAGGTCGTGCAGCGCGATGGCGGTGGTGACCAGCGCGTCCAGGATGGTCTCGGGTGTCTCCTTCCCCTCGCGCGTCACCACGTCGGTCATCATGTGGTGGCCGACATTGCGCACCAGCATCATCGAGCGGCCATGCAGGGTGAGCCGGCCGCGGCCGTCCGGCGCGGTGTACTCGCGGTCGGGGTTGAGGCGGCGGGTGAGGGTCCGGCCGTCCTTCTCGAAGCTGGCGGCGAGATCGCCCCGCATCAGGCCGAGCCAGTTGCGGTAGACGAGGATCTTGTCCTCGGCATCGACGGCGGCGACGGAATCCTCGCAATCCATGATGGTCGAGACGGCGGATTCCAGCACCACGTCGGAGATGCCGGCCGGGTCGTCCCGGCCGATCGGATGCGCCCTGTCGATCCGCACCTCGATATGGAGGCCGTGGTTGCGCAGCAGGATGGCGGAGGGCGCCGCGGCCTCGCCCGCATAGCCCGCGAAGCGATCGCCATCCTTCAGCGCCGTGGCGCCGCCGTCGGCCAGCCCGACCACCAGCACGCCGCCCACCACCGAGAGGCCGGCGACATCGGCCCAGGAGCCACCGAGCAGCGGCGCCGCCTGATCGAGCACGGCGCGGGCGCGGGCGATCACCTTCTCGCCACGCGCGCGGTTGAAGCCCTTTCCGGCCGCCAGCGCCCCCTCCTGCGGGATGGCGTCGGTGCCGTAGAGCGCGTCATAGAGGCTGCCCCAGCGGGCATTGCCGGCATTCAGCGCGTAGCGGGCATTGTTCACCGGCACGACGAGCTGCGGCCCGGCGATCCGCGCGATCTCGTCATCGACATTCGCGGTGCCGACGCTGACCGGGCCGGGATCGGGCTGGAGATAGCCGATCTCGGTCAGGAAGGCGCGCTGCGCCGCCAGATCGACCGGGCGGCGCGGATTCGCCTTGTACCAGGCATCGATCTGCGATTGCAGCCGGTCGCGCTCGGCCAGCAATTCGGCGTTGCGCGGCGCGAGATCGGCCAGGATGGCGTCATAGGCGGACCAGAAGGCCTCCGGCGCCACGCCGGTGCCCGGCAGGGCCTCCGTCTCGATGAAAGCCTTGAGCGCCGGATCCACCGCCAGCGCGCCGATGCGAACCTGTTCCGCCATGCGATCCTTCCCTTCTTGGCTCGGTGTCTCGGTCGCAGTTAACCCGCATCGCGGCTGGTGGGATAGGGGCGAGCGGCAGGGGTGGGCGGCGGGGGCTTGCGGTGCCGCGGCGGCGGGCGGAGCCTGGGCGGGACGCAAATCCGGAGGATCGTCCGCCATGCCCGTCTCCACCGCCCTGCCGCCCTTCACCACCCAGCACTGGCAGGTGACCAAGCCGGCCGCCCACGGGCGGCGGGGCATGGTCGCGAGCCAGAGCCGCGCCGCCGCCGAGGCCGGGGTCGCCGTGCTGGAGGCGGGCGGCAACGCCGCCGACGCCGCCGCCGCCACGGCCTTCGCCCTGGCGGCCATGGAGCCCTGGAACTCTGGCCTGGGCGGCATCGGCTTCGCCCTGGTCCACCGGGCCGGCCAGCCGCGCGCCGAGCTGCTCGACTTCGGCCCCGTCGCCCCCGCCGCCGCCGATCCGGCCGATTATCCGCTGACCGGGCGGATGAAGCAGGACCTCTTCGCCTGGCCGGAGGTGGAGGGGGACCGCAACATCCATGGCCCGCTCTCCTTCGTCACCCCCTCCTCCGTGGCGGGCTATGCGACGCTGGTGGAGCGTTTCGGCAGCGGCATGCCGCTGGCCGAGCTGCTCGGCCCGGCCATCGCGCTGGCGCGCCGCGGCCTGCCGCAGGACTGGTACACCACGCTGAAGATCGCGAACTCGGCCCGGGTGCTGCGGCTCTACCCCGAGAGCGCGCGGATCTACCTGCCGGACGGGCTGCCGCCGGTGGCCCCCTATCAGGGCGCGCCGGGCTTCTTCCGCCTCGGCCGCCTGCCGGAGACGCTGGAGCGGCTGGCCGGCGCCGGCTGGCGCGACTTCTATGAGGGCGAGATCGCCGCCTCGATCCTGGCCGATGTGCGCGACCTGGGGGGCCGCCTCTCGGCCGCCGACCTCGCCGGCTGCCGCGCCGTGGTGCGTCCGGCGCTCGACATCCCCTGGCGGGACGGCCTCACCCTGCAGGGCGCCGGCGGGCTGACCGCGGCGCCGACCCTCGCCCGGCTGGTGCGGGAGATGGGCCGCCTCACCCCCGGCGCGGCGCCGGACGCCGCCTGGTTCAGCGCGCTCGCCCGCGCCATGCAGGCCGCCTATGCCGAGCGGCTGGAAGGGCTGGGCGCGGCCGCCACCCCGCCGGAAAGCCCCGAGACCTGCACCACGCATCTCACGGTGGTCGATGCCGAGGGCAACATGGTCGCGATGACCACGACGCTGCTCTCCTCCATGGGGAGCCGCGTGGTGCTGCCGGGCAGCGGCGTGCTGATGAACAACGGCATGATGTGGTTCGACCCGGAGCCGGGCTCGGCCAATGCCATCCGCCCCGGCGCGCGGCCGCTCTGCAACATGTGCCCGGTGACGGTCTCGGACGGCAGCGGGCCGGTGCTGGCGCTCGGCGCCTCGGGCGGGCGGCGCATCCTGGCGGCGGTCTATCAGATGTTGGCCTTCAGCCTGGATTTCGGCATGGACCCGGCGGCGGCCGCGCATCATCCGCGCATCGACGTCTCCGGCCCCTCCGGCATCACCGCCGACCGCCGCCTGCCCGCCGAGGTGCTGGCGGCGCTGGAGGCCCAGGGGGAGGCCCAGGGGAAGGCCCAGGGGAAGGAGGATGGCGGGGTGCTGGCGGTCGAGCACGCCGTGCTGCCGGTGAACTTCGCCTGCCCCAACCTGATCGCGCGGGATGGCGAGGGTTTCACCGGCATCAGCGATGTCATGACGCCCTGGTCGGCGGCGGTGGCGGCGCGCTGAGGCCCAGGGTAGGCCGAGGCTTAAGGCGCGCCCGATTCCGGGTCGCGCCCGAAGGGCCGGACCGCGTCCGCCGTGCGCAGGCGGCAGAAGGCCTGCCGCCCAATGCGCAGCGCGACCAGCAGCAGCAGCGTGACCAGCGGCGCCACCACGGTGGCCGCTGCGCCGATCTGCGCGCCGATGGCGGCGGCGATGATGCTGACCAGGGCCGCCTGGGTCTCGCCCCGCGCCGAGAACAGGGCCTGCCGCAGGTCGTCGTAGCTGCCGTCGCCGCCGCAGAGGAAGGCGCGGAACTCCCGCTGCACGGCCTCCCAATAGGTGATCGGCGGCTCTCCGCCGGCGGGGCCGGCGCGGGCGCCGAGCAGGATGGCGATCTCCCGCGCGGTCATCGTGTCGGAACGCAGGTAGCGGCCCTGGCGCAACAGGCCGAAGACCGGGCCGCCGGTGAGCCCATCCTCGGTGAAGAGTCGCAGCGGATCGTCATCCATCGGCACCACCCCTCCGTGCCCCGCCGGCCGCCGCGCGGGCGCGATCCTAGAGCAGGTCCCGGCGCGGGCCGTGAAAAAAGCGCGCGGCCTTCAGCGCCGCAGCGCCAGCGACAGCCCCAGGCCGATCAGCGCCAGCCCGGCCAGGTGGAAGCCGTGCAGCCTCTCGCCCAGAAGCGCGACCGCCATCACGGTGCCGAAGGCCGGGATCAGATGGATGAACAGCCCCGCCCGGTTGGCGCCGATCAACTCCACGCCACGATTGAAGAACAGGTAGGAGAGCAGCGAGGGAAAGACCGCCAGGTAGAGGATCACCGGCAGCAGCGCGGCGTCGAAGGCGGCGGAGGGGGCGAGGCTCGCCCGCTCGATGGCATAGGCCGGGCCGAGCGCCGCCAGGGAGAGCGCGATGCTGGCGGCGAGGAAGCTCAGCGGATGCAGGCGCGGCCGCAGCCGCAGGCAGGCGGAATAGAGCGCGTAGGACAGCACCGCCGCCAGCACCCAGAGATCGCCCGGGTGCAGCCGCAGGTGCAGCAGGTCGTCCAGCGCGCCATGGCTGGCGATGGCGATGACGCCGCCGATCGAGACCAGCACGCCGAGCCATTGCCGTGGCCGCGCCCGCTCGCCGAAGAGCAGGAAGCTGCATGTCAGGATGGCGAGTGGAATGACCGACTGCAGCAGCAGGCCGTTCACCGCCGGGGTCGAGCGCAGGCCGAGATAGACCAGGGTGCTGAAGCTCATGATGCCCAGCAGCGCGAGCAGCATCAGCACCGGCAGGCTCCGCCGCAGCACCGGCCAGTCGCGCCGCAGATGCGGCCAGGCGAAGGGCAGCAGCAGCGCCAGCGCCAGGCTCCAGCGCCAGAAGGACAGGAAGAAGGGCGAGGCCGACGCGTGCATCGCCCGGCCGATGACCAGGTTGCCGGCCCAGAAGAGCGAGGCCAGGGCGAGCAGCAGGACCGGGGCGTTCCAGAGGCGGGCGAGGACGGGGCCGGCCATGTCGCCTCAGGCCGTGGCCAGCAGCGCGACGCCGAGCGAGATCAGCCCGATCGCCGCGATCTTCTGCGCCCCCAGGGTCTCGCCGAAGGCGAAGTGGCCGATCAGCGCGACGAGGACATAGGAGGCGGCGGTGCAGGGCAGGGCGACGCTCATCGGCAGCTTGCGCAGCGCGACGATGTAGAGCATCGCGGCGCCGCCGTAGAAGCCGAGGCCGATGATCGTCTGCCAGCGGAAGAGCTGCGCCAGGAAGGCGCCGCCGCCCAGCGTGCCCGCCTTCAGCAGCACCTGCCCGACCAGCGAGGTGCCGATCGCCGCCGCCAGCACCAGCCAGTGCAGCATCACGCCCCCGCCGTCTCGCGCGCGGCGGGCACGGCGGCCGGCGCCCGTGCCGGGATCACCTCCCGCACCACCCCCTGCGGCTTGCCGTTGGCCGAGAGGAAGGCGCGGCCGAGATACTCGCCCATCACGCCGAGGATGAGGAACTGCACGCCGGCGATCAGCAGCGTCACCGTCATCACCGAGGCCCAGCCGGAGGGCGTGTCCTTGGTCATCGCCTCGATCATGGTGAAGACGGCGCCGATCATGCCGAGCAGGCCCATGCCGAGGCCGGCGAACATGGCGAGCCGCAGCGGCATCAGCGAGAAGTTGGTGGCGAGGTTCAGCCAGAGCCGGATCAGCCGGCGCATGGTGTAGTTGCTGCGCCCCTCGGCGCGGGCCAGGTGCATCACCTCGATGCTGTCGATGCGCTGCGTCACCTGCATGACCAGCCCGTCGATATAGGGATAGGGGCCGGTGTAGCGCGTCACCTCGCGCGTCACGAGCGCCGACATGCAGCGGAAGGAGGAGAGGTAGAGCCCCTTCGGCTTGTCCATGAGCTGGTCGGCCACCCAGTTGGCGAAGCGGCTGCCGAGGTTGCGCCAGCCCTCGTGCTTCTTCTCGGCATAGCGGGTGTAGACGACGTCCCAGCCGCCCAGCCGCGCGTGGTCGTAGAGCCGCAGCACCTCCTCGGGCGGGTTCTGCAGGTCGTCATCCATGGTGATGACATAGGCGCCGCGGGCGTGGCGCAGCCCGGTCATGACAGCGTTGTGCTCGCCGAAGTTGCGGGCATGCTCGATGAAGGTGAGCGGCACCGTCGCCGTGGCGGCGAGCCGGCGGCAGACCTCGCCGCTGTTGTCCGGGCTGCCGTCGTTGACCAGCACGATCTCGATGCCGCCTTCGGGCTCCAGCGCAGAGAGCGCGGCGACGAGGCGCCCCACCGTGTCGGCGCCGCGATAGACCGGCACCACGATCGACAGGCCGATGGCGGCGGGAGAAGGGTTCATGGCGGCGGTCTCGGGGGGCTGAGGGGATCAGGCGGCGCCGGCCGTGGCGGTGAGCAGCACCGAGCCGCCGGCCGGCCAGCGCAGGCCGAGGCGGGTCAGCGCGGCTTCCGCGACGGTGGCGGCATGCAGGCTGGCATCCAACCATGGCGGGAAGGGGGCGACGTCGCTGGCATCCGACTCGCCGCGCGCCAGCAGCTTGCGCTGCGCCACCATCAACGGCAGGAGCAGGGCGTTCCAGTAGCGGGCGCGCACGGCGCCGAAGCCCGCGCGGCGCAGCAGGGCGCGGGCGCCGCCGGCGGTGTAGCGGCGGGCGTTGTGCACCCGCCGGTCATGCGCCGAGTGCAGCCATTCGAAAGCCGGCAGGTTCAGCACCAGCAGCCCGCCCGGTGTCAGCACGCGGCGCATCTCGGCCAGCGCGCGCGTCTCGTCCACCGCCGCGTGGCAGAGCACGTCGGCGCTGGCCACGGCGGCGAAGGCGGCATCCGCGAAGGGCAGGCGGGCGGCGTCCCCGGAGACGATGGCGGCGCCCGACTTGGCGGCGGCGCGGGCGGCGGCGGCGGGATGGTACTCGAGGCCGTAGAGCGGCCGCCCGGGCGCCTCCCGCGCGAGATGCCGCAGCAGCCCGCCGGTGCCGCAGCCGATATCGAGCAGCGCGCCCGGCGGTGCCGACCGCAGGGCCCCGGCGAGGCGGGCGCGCAGCGCGCGGTACCACCACATGCCGTCCTCGGCGGCGTCCATCAGGGCGTATTCGGCGGGGTCCATCACGGGAAATTGTGCCAGTGCCCGCGGCCTGCCGCAATGCCGGCGCAAGGAGGGGCTGCCCCGCGGGCCGCGCCATTGCGCGATCCCCTTCCGGGGGGAAGGATGCCCGCCACCCGCGATGACGCCGAACCCCAGTTCCCCCGCTGACCGGAGGCCCGGACCCGGCCCCGCCTCCCGACGGGCCGGCGCGCCGCCGGCCGGGCGGCGCCGCCTGCTCGCCGCGCTGGCGCTGCTGCCGGCCGCCGCCTTCCTGGCCATGGTCCTGGCGCCGCCGCTCAACCACGATGTGGCGGCGGTGCTCGACTTCGCCCTCCGCATGCGGGCGGGAGAGGCGCTGTATCGCGACCTGATCGACGTCAACCCGCCGCTGATCTTCCTGCTGAACCAGCCCGCGGCCTGGCTCGCCGGCTGGCTGCCGCTGGAGGCCGGCCAGGCGTTGCTGCTCTGTCTGCTGGCGCACTGCGGCGGCGTGCTGTGGCTCTGCGCCGGGCTGCGCCGGGGGCGCGGAGAAGGTCCGGTGGAGCGGGCCGTGATGACGGCGCTGCTGCCGCTGCTGCTGGTCTGTGCCGGCTATGATTTCGGCCAGCGCGAACAGCTCATGGCGGTGGCCGCGCTGCCTTACCTGCTGCTGGCCGAGCGGCGCATCCTGGGATTGCGGACCCCGCCCGGCGCTTGGCTCGCCACGCTGCTGCTGGCCGCCGCCGGCTTCGCGCTGAAGCCGCATTTCCTGGCCGCCCCGGCGCTGGTGGAGGCGCTGGTCCTGCTGGCGCGGGGCCGGGCGGCACTGCGCGACCCCTTCCCCTGGGCCATGGCGGCGCTCTGGGCGCTCTACCTCGCCGCCATCCCGGCCTTCTTCCCCGGCTATTTCGGCCATGTCGTGCCGCTGGTCTGGGACTGGTATGTCGGGCTCGGCGGCGTGCCCTGGTGGCGCGTGGCGCTGACCGAGGTGCTGGGCAGCGGCATCGCCACGACCCTCGGCCTCGCCGTGCTGGTCGGACTAGCGCCGCGTGGCGCGGGCTGGCTGCCGCGCCTCGCCGTCGCCGCCATGCTGGGGGGGCTGGCCGCGGCGCTGGTCCAGCACAAGGGGTGGAGCTACCACCTCGTGCCGGTCTGGATCTGGGGCGGGCTGGCCGCGGGGGCCCTGTCCGGGCGGTTGGCGGACCGCGCGCTCGCTCCGCCGCGGGCCGCCGGCGCGGCACCCTGGCTGGCCGTCCTGGCGGCCTTCGGCTTCGGCCTCTTCACCCTGCGCGGCGGCGAATCGCCCTGGGTGCAACTGGCCTATCCCGGCAGCGCCGGCGCCCGCATCGCCGCCTGGCTGCAGCGGGAGGCGCCGGGCCGGCCCCTGCTGGTGCTCTCGCCGGACATTCCCACGGTCTATCCGGCGGTGGTCTATGCCGGCTCGCGGCTGCTGCTGCCCTACATGAGCACCTGGCTGCTGCAGGCGGTCTACCAGGACTGCCCCCAGGACGGCCCCGACCCGGCCGCGCGCTATCACGCGCCGGCGGCGATGGGACCGGCCGAGCGGGCCCTCTTCGACACCGTGGCGGAGCGCCTGGCGCGGGAGCGCCCGGCGGCGGTCCTGGTCGCGCGCCATGCCGGCATTCCCTGGTGCGGCGGGGATTTTGACTTCATCGCCTATTTCAGCCGTCATCCGCTCTTTGCCGAGGCCTGGGCAGGCTACAGGCTGCGGCACGAGATCGACGGATACCGCCTGTACCAGTGGGAGGCCCGGGGCAGGGCCGAGGGGAGGAACTGATGCCGTATCAGGATTATGTCGGCCGCAGCGAGACACGGCGGGACCGGGTGGATGAGCGCCTCGTCGAGGGGCTGGCCGCCACGCTGTCCCGCCCCGTGCCGGCCGGCGGGCTGCCGCCGCTCTGGCACTGGATGCTGTTCCAGGACTGGAAGCCGGCCGAGGGGCTGGGGCCGGACGGCCATCCGAAGCGCGGCGGCTTCCTGCCGCCGGTGCACCACCTGGAGCGGCGGATGTGGGCCGGTGGCCGCGTCACCTTCCGGGGCGAGCTTCGCGGCGGCGACGCGGTGGAGCGCACCAGCACGATCCTGAAAGTCAGCGGCAAGACCGGCGGCAGCGGCGAGCTGGTCTTCGTCACCGTCCGCCACACGCTGGCCGGCCCGCGCGGCCCGGTGCTGGAGGAGGAGCAGGACATCGTCTATCGCGGCGCCGGCGGGGCCGCGATCAAGGCGGCCGATCCGGCGCCGGACTGGCCGGAGGCCAGCCGTGCGACGGTGATGCCGGACAGCGTGCTGCTGTTCCGCTATTCGGCGCTGACCGGCAATGGCCACCGCATCCACTACGACTTCCCCTACGTGACCACGGTCGAGGGCTATCCCGGCCTGGTGGTGCACGGCCCCCTGCAGGCCACCTGGCTGGCGCAGCACGCGCTCGACATGGCGGGGGAGGGACGGCGCCTCGCCCGCTTCACCTATCGTGGCCAGCGCCCGGCGATCGGCGGCCATGCCCTGACGCTGCTGGGCCAATGGGAGGGCGGTCAGGAGGCTGGCCGCATCCGCCTGGAGACGCGGGACGACAGCGGCGCCACCTGCCAGGTCGCCGAGGCCGAGCTTGTCTGATCGAAAACCGCTGGCCGGGGTGCCGCCCCGGCCGGCCGCCAGGGCCGCGCTGCTGGACGAGACAGTGCGGGGCATCGGCTTCGTCGCCGCCGGCTACGCGGTCATCGCCTGCGCGGACGCGGCGATGAAATGGGCGATGCCGCAACTCGGGCCGGCGGCGGCGATGATCTGGCGCGGCCTGTTCGGCGCGCTGGCCATCGCCGTGCTGGCGCGCGGCGCCTCGCTGCGGCCGGTCAATCTCCGGCTGATCGCCGGGCGCAGCCTGCTGCACTGCGTCGTCACCGTCGCCTACTACGTTGCCTGGGCCTCCGCCCTGCCGCTCGCCGACACCTATGCCGTGGCCTCGGCGGCGCCCCTGCTGATGACGCTGCTGGCGATTCCGCTGCTTGGCGAGCAGGTGGGCTGGCGGCGCTGGCTCAGCACCCTGGCGGGTTTCGGCGGCGTGCTGGTGATGCTGCAGCCCGGTGGCGCGCTCTGGCGCTGGGAGGCCGGGATGCTGCTCTGCGGCGTCGGCCTGATGGCGCTGACGCGGATCTGGACGCGGCTGCTCTCGCGCAGCGACACGCCGGCCACCATCGCCTTCTGGCTGCTGCTGGCGCATGTGCCCGTGGGCCTGCTGCTGCTGCCCCTGTTCCCGCCGCCCGTCCTGTTCCCCGACCCGGCCACCATGGCGGTGGTGGCGCTGCTCGGCTGCGCCAATGGCGTGGCGCATTTCCTCTTCGCCCGCGCCTTCGCCCTGGCGCCGGTCTCGGCGCTCGCGCCCTTCGAGTATTCCACTCTGGTCTGGGGGCTGCTGCTCGGCCTGGCCATCTGGGGTGAGTTCCCGGCCGGCGCGACGCTCGCCGGTGCCGGCATCGTCATCGCCGCCGGGCTCTACAACCTGCACCGGGAGCGGATGCGGGCGCGCGACAAGCGCCAGGCGCTGGCGCGCGGGATGCCCCTCGCGGGGGGCGGCTGATGGTGATGCGCCATGACGTGCGGCGCGGGGCGCTGATGATGCTCGGCGCCACCGCGCTCTTCACCCTGATGGGCGCCCTGGTGAAAGCGCTGGGCGACCGCATTCCCTTCCCCGAGCTGATGTTCTTCCGCAACGCCCTGGCCCTGCCGGTGGTGCTGGCCATCGGCCTGCGCCGCAAGGTGACGCTCAGGACCCGGCGGCTCGGCGGCCATGTCGCGCGCGCCGTCACCGGCATGCTGGCGATGGGCTGCTCCTTCTTCGCGCTCACCGTGCTGCCGCTGGCCGAGCAGACGGCGCTGACCTATTCGACGCCGCTCTTCGTCACCATCCTGTCCATCCCCTTCCTGGGCGAGCGGCCGGGCATCCACCGCTGGGGCGCGGTGATCGCGGGCTTCCTCGGCATCCTGGTGATCGCCATCGGCCAGGGGGCCTTCGGGGGCGAGCGGCCGGTGCCGGCGGGCGCCGCGCCCTGGCTGCTCTGGGCCGGCTTCGCCGCCGCCTCGGTGCATGGCCTCTTCTCCGGCCTGACCACCATGCTGGTGCGGCAGCTCTCGGGCACCGAGGCCAGCGCCACCATCGTGCTCTGGCAGTCCATCCTGATGACGGCGATGAGCGCGGTGCTGCTGCCCTTCGTCTGGGTGACGCCCTCGCCCGCCGACCTGCCGCTGCTGCTCGGCATCGGCCTGCTGGGCGGGCTGGCGCAGGTGCTGCTGACCGAGGCCTATGCCAGCGCCCAGGTCTCCTCCCTCGGCCCCTATTCCTACACTGCCCTGGTCTGGGCGATCCTGCTCGGCTGGATCGCCTGGGGCGAGGTCCCGACCCTGCCGATGCTGGCCGGCGCGGGGCTGATCGTCGCCGCCGGGCTCTATATCCTCCACCGCGAACTGCGCAGGAGGCGCGCGTGAGCATCCCCTTCATCAAGGATGACCCCCTTCCCACCGGCGTGGTGGAGGACCTCGGCCGGCCGGGCGGCGTGCGGCTGCGCCGGCTGCGCTGCGGCAATCCCGGCCCCTTCACCTTCCTCGGCACCAACACCTACCTGATCGGCGAGGGGCGGGTGGCGGTGCTGGATCCGGGGCCCGAGGACGCGGCGCACCGCGCGGCGATCCTGACGGCGCTCGGCGGCGAGACGGTGAGCCATATCCTGGTCAGCCACACGCATCGCGACCATTCCCCGGGCGCCGCCGCCCTGCGGGCCGCGACCGGCGCGCCGTGCCTCGGCTTCGGCCCGCACATGACGCCGCCGGGCGCGGGCGGGGAGGGCGGCGACCATGACTTCCGCCCCGACCGCCGCCTGGCCGATGGCGAGGCGGTGGAGGGCGAGGGCTGGCGGCTGACGGCGCTCCACACCCCCGGCCATTGCGCCAACCATCTCTGCTTCGCGCTCGAGGGCACGGGCGTGCTCTTCTCGGCGGATCATGTGATGAGCTGGTCGACCAGCGTGGTCAGCCCGCCGGATGGCGAGATGGCGGCCTACATGGCGGCGCTGGAGCGGCTGATCGCCCGTGGCGACAGTCTCTACCTGCCCGGCCATGGCGCGCCGCTGGCCGAGCCCATCCGCTTCGCCCGCGCCCTGCTGGCGCACCGCGGCGCGCGCGAGGCGGCGCTGCTGGCGGCGCTGCGGGAGAGCGGGCCGGCGACGGTGCCGGCGCTGGTGGAGCGGCTCTACAGTCCGATCGACCCGCGGCTGGTCGCGGCCGCCGGGCGCAGCCTGCTGGCGCATCTGCTGAAGCTGCGGGCGGAGGAGCTGGTGCGCGAGGCCGGTGAGACCTGGGCGGCGGTGTGAGCCGGGCCGGTTGCAACCCGTCCGGCCCGCGCCCATTGCTGTTCTGCCGTCCCGCCACCGGCGCGGCGGACAGAACCCCACCAGCCTGGAGACCGCAGCATGTCCCGCCGCGCCCTCGCCCTGGCCCTGATGGCCCCGATCCTCGCCGCCGCGCTCGCCGCTCCGGCGGCGGCGCAGCGCCGGCCCGCCGGGGCCGACCCGTCCTTCACGGTGGTCAACGACACCGACCGCCCGGTGGAGCATCTCTTCGCCAATCCGCCGGTGATCCGCGACTGGGGCCATGACCGGCTGGCCGAGCCGGTGCCGCCGGGCGGGCGCCGGCTGATCCGCCTCGATCCCGCCGGCGGCTGCCGGCAGGATGTGCGGGTGGTCTATGTCGGCGGCGCCGTGCAGGATCTGCGCGGCCTCGACACCTGCGCCCGGCATCTGGTGCGGCTCGGCGGCGCCGACGCGGCGGCTCAGCGCGCGCCCTATCTCTTCCTGCGCAACGAGGAGCGCCGGCCGGTCTCCCAGGTCTTCGTCTCGCCCTCCGGCCAGCCGGACTGGGGGATGAACCGCCTGACGGTCAGCCCGCTGCCGCCGGGCGCGCAGTTCCGCCTCGCCCTGCCGCCCGGGGAATGCGGCTATGACGTGAAGGTGGTCTTCTTCGATGGCATGCCGATGGAACGGCGGGGCCTCGACCTCTGCACGCGGCCGGACCTGCGCCTGCCCTAGCGCCGGCGCGGCCCCGCCTCGTTGAGCGCGAGGTTCTGCTGCGCCAGCTCGGCGGCCGCGCTGGTGGGCGCCACGGCGATGACGCGCTGCCAGTCCCGCCGCGCCCCGGCGGTATCGCCCTTGAGCTGCGACAGGATGCCGCGTTCCAGCAGGCCCTCGGGATTGTCGGGGTCGAGCTTCAGCGCCGTCTGCACGGCGGTCAGCGCCTCGGCCGCGCGGTCGAGCTGGCGCAGCGCCGCGGCGCGGAACACCCAGGCATCGGCGCGGCCGCCATCGCGGCGGATCGCGTGGTCGAGATCCTGCAACGCCTCGCCGTAGCGGCCGAGCATGCCGGCGGCGACGGCGCGATCGACCAGCAGGGCCGCGTCCTCGGGCGAGAGGCTGAGGGCCAGGGTGCTGGCGCCATAGGCGCGGTTCACGTCGCCCGCCAGCATCCAGGCCTGCGCCGCCTGGGCATAGACGGCGGCGCGGACGGCGGCCGGGGCGCCGGAGCCGGCGGCCAGCCGCTCCAGGCGCGGCGCGGCGCGCTCCGGCTCGCCCAGGGCCAGCAGGCCGAGCGCCAGGCAGTGGCGGGCGGCCTCGCCGCCGCCCTCCTCCTCCCAGCGGCTGGCGCGGGCCACGGCGCCTTCCGGATCGGTGCGGAGGCGGGCCAGGCAGGCGTCGTAATCCGGCCCCTCGGCCAGGCGCGGCCCCTCGGCCTCGGGAGAGGGCGCCGCGGGGACCGCGCCCGGGGAAGGAGCGCGGGAGGGGGAAGTCGCGGAGGGGGGAGCCCCGGGAGGAGCTTCTGGCGGCAACGGCAACGCGGCCCCGGGAGCGGCGCGCCGCTCGGCGGCGACGGAATCCCGGTGCGGCAGGCTCGCGGCGGCGAGGGCGGCCAGCAGCAGCGTGGCGCAGGCGGCGGCGAGGGTGGGGCGGAGAAGGCGCATCGGCCGGCAGTCTAGAGCAAACTCCGGCCGGATGGGATCATCCGATCGGCGCTGGCCAGGGCGGCATGCCGGTGTCAGGACGCAGGCGGCCGGAAACAGGAGGGGGCGGGAAAGGTGATGGGCGAGCGGCGGATGGTCATCCTGGGCCTGGGCTATGCCGGGGCCGCGATCGCGCGCGCGGCGCGGCGGGCGGGCTTCGAGGTCGCCGGCACGCGGCGCGCGCCCGGCCCGGAGGAGGCGCCGCCCGGCGTCGCCCTCCTGCCCTTCGCGGCGGCGGGCGAGGCCATCGCCGCGGCCAGCCACCTGGTCATCACCGCCGCGCCGGGCGAGGCGGGCGATCCGGTGCTGGAGGCGCATCGCGCCGCGCTCGCGCGGGCGGCGGGCCTGCGCTGGGTCGGCTATCTCTCGACCACGGGCGTCTATGGCGACCGCGACGGCGGCTGGGTGGAGGAGACCACGCCGCCCGCGCCCGGGCAGGAGCGGGGCCGCCGCCGCCTTCGGGCCGAACAGGATTGGGCGGCGGCGCTCGCCGGGCGGGGCGTGGCGCTGGACCTCTTCCGCACGGGCGGGATCTACGGCCCCGGTCGCAGCGCCCTCGACGAGCTGCGCGCCGGCCGGGCGCGGCGGGTGGACGCGCCGCGGCACCGCTTCTCCCGCATCCACCGCGACGACATCGCCGCCGCCGTCCTCGCCGCCGCCCTCCGCCCGGCCGCCCCGGAGATGCCGCGCGTGCTGCATCTGGCCGACGACCTGCCCTCCACCGGCGCCGAGGTCATGGAGGAGGCCGCCCGGCTGCTCGGCCTGCCGCCGCCGCCCCTGGTGCCGCTGGAGCAGGCGCTGGCCGCCATGTCGCCGATGGGCCGCAGCTTCTGGGCGGAGAACCGGCGCGTCGCCAGCGGTGCCACCCAGGCGATGCTCGGCCTGCGCTGGCGCCACCCGACCTATCGCGAGGGGCTGGCGGCGATCCTGGCCGCGGAGAGGGGCGCGGCGGGGAACGAGGGCGGCGGCTGAGGCGGTCCCGGGCCGCGCGCAAAGCGCGTGCAAAGCGCCGGCCCCTGCCTTATTCCGCCGCGATGGACACGCGGCAGACCTTGTTGGCGCATTGCGCCGGCCATCTCGACACCCTGCGCGCCGAGGGGCGCTACCGGGACTTCGCTCCGCTGGAGAAGATCGCCGGCCGCTTCCCGGTCTATCGCTGGCACAGGGCGGGCGGCGCGCGGGAGATCACCGTCTGGTCCGCCAACGACTATCTCGGCATGGGCACGCATCCGGCGGTGCTGGCGGCGGCGGCCGGGGCGGTGGCGCGGATGGGCGTCGGCGCCGGCGGCACGCGCAACATCTCCGGCACCTCGCCGCTGCATGCCGAGCTGGAGGCGCTGCTCGCCGCCTGGAACGGCAAGGCGGCCGGGCTGATCTTCGGCAGCGGCTACACCGCCAACCAGGCCGCCCTCTCGGCCCTGCTCGCCGCCCTGCCGGGGATGGAGGTCTTCTCGGACGCGATGAACCATGCCTCGATGATCGACGGCATGCGGCGCAGCCCGGCGCGGCGCCACATCTGGCGCCACAACGACCTCGGCCATCTGGAGAGCCTGCTCGCCGCCGCCGACCCGGCGGCGCCCAAGGTCATCGCCTTCGAGAGCGTCTATTCGATGGAAGGCGACGTCGCCCCGCTGCATGCCATCTGCGACCTGGCGGAGCGCTACGGCGCGCTCACCTATCTCGACGAGGTGCATGCCGTCGGCCTCTATGGCCCGACCGGGGCCGGCATCGCCGAACGCGACGGCGCCGCGTCGCGGATCGACATCATCCAGGGCACGCTGGCCAAGGGCATCGGCGTGGTCGGCGGCTATGTCACCGGCGAGGCCAGTCTGGTGGACTATATCCGCTCCACCGCCGGCGGGCTGATCTTCACCACCTCCATGCCGCCGGCGACGGCGGCGGCGGCGATCGCCAGCATCCGCCACGTCCAGGGCGATGCCGCGCTCCGCCGCCGGCTGGCCGAGCGCGCCGTGGCGTTGAAGGCGGCGCTGGACGCGGCCGGGCTGCCGCGGCTCGACAGCGCCAGCCATATCGTGCCGGTCCCGGTGCCCGGCGCCGGGCGCTGCCGCGCCGTGGCGCGCCGGCTGCTGGAGGAATTCGGCCTCTACGTCACGCCGATCAACTATCCCACCGTGCCACGCGGCACCGAGCGGCTGCGCCTCTGCGCCACGCCGCATCATGACGACGCGATGATCGCGGCCCTGGTGCGGGCGCTGGGCGCCGTGCTGCCGGCGGCCCAGGCGGCCTGAGCGTCAGTAGAGCCGGCGCAGGCGCAGGCTCTCGGCGCCCCGCGCCAGCAGCTGCAACTCGCTCCCCGCGAAGCGCCACTGCGTGGCCCCGTCGCGCGCCGCCTGGAAGGCCCGGCTGATCTCCTCCACCGCCGGACGGCAGGCCATCAGCGTGCCGATGCCCTGGTGGCCGTCGCGCCGGATGCCGCCATCGGGCGCGAGCCGCAGCCCGCCGGCATAGCGGTTGCAGCCGTCGAAGCCGGCGATGTGACCCTTCTCGTCGATCTCCAGCGTAGGCGGCTGCTCCGCCGCGACCGGCCGGCCGGCGATCCGCGTCACCACCCAGCGGGTGTCCTCCAGCCGCCCGGGCGGCAGTTCTTCGCCGCCGCAGCCTTCCAGCCGTTCCCCGTTGATCTCCAGCACGGCCCGTTCGGCGAAGCGGGCGCCGCTCATGCTGTCCTCGCAGGGGCCGGGCCGCAGCGTGAGGGCGAGGCCGGCGGCCTCGTAGCGGCGGCCCTCCGGCAGGTTCTCGGCGGCGGGCGCGGGGGCGGTGCGGTCGGGCAGGCCGGGGCGGCTCAGGCGCATCTGCCCCGCGCCGATGCGCAGGCTCCAGAACGGCTCGTTGCCGCTGGCGCGGACGGGCTCCGCGTTGGCCGGCATGGCCGGGCCCGAAGCGGGGGCCGGAGCGGCGCAGGCGGCCAGGGGGAGAAGCAACGGGAGAAGCAAGGGGAGAAGCGGGAGGCGCGGGCGGTCTCGCATGGCGCGACCCTGCCCCCGGTGCGGACCGCGGGCAAGCCCGGCCCGCGCGCCCCGATCCCTCAGACCCCGTAGCCCGCGAGGCGCGGCAGCCAGAGGGCGATGTCGGGGAAGGCGATGATCAGCCCGGTGCCGAAGGCCAGCATCAGCATGTAGGGGATGATGGAGCGGTTGACCTCGGCCAGCGGCGCGCCGGTGATCGCCTTGATGACGACGAGGTTCATCGCCACGGGCGGCGAGATCAGCGCCATCTCCAGGCTCAGTGTCAGCAGGATGCCGTACCAGACCTTGTCGATGTCGAGCTGCGCCAGCAGCGGCAGGATCGCCGGCATGGTCAGCAGGATGATCGAGAAGCTCTCCAGCACCAGGCCGAGCAGAAAGAGCAGCACCATCATGGCGACCAGGAAGCCGGTGCGCGACAGGCCCCATTCGGTGACCAGCATGGTGAGCTCCTGCGGCACGCGCAGCTTGGTCAGCATGTAGCCGTAGATGGCGGCGCCGGCGATGATCATCAGCAGCATGGCGCTGGTGCGCGTCGCCTCCTGCACGCCGTCCAGCAGGTCGCGCCAGGTCAGGCTGCGATAGATCAGCGCCGCGATCAGGATGGCGTAGAGCGAGCCGGTGCCGGCCGCCTCGGTGGCGGTGAAGACGCCCATGTAGATGCCGCCCAGCACGAAGAGCGGCAGCGACAGGCTCCATCCGGCGCGGGCGAGGGAGAAGCTCTCCGGCGAGGTGCCGCCGATTTCGGCCTCGGGCGGCGCCACCGCCTTTCCTTCGGTGAGGAAGCAGTAGAGCGCGAAGAACGATGCCATCATCACGCCGGGAACGACGCCGGCCAGGAACAGCGCGCCGACGCTCGTCTCGGTGACATAGGCGTAGAGCACCATGGGCGCCGAGGGCGGGATCAGGATGCCGAGCGTGCCGCCGCCCGCCACCACGCCGAAGGCGCCGCGCCGGCTCATGCCGTAGCGCAGCATCTGCGGGATGGCGATCTTGCCCACGGTGAGCGCGGTGGCGACGGAGGAGCCGGAGATGGCCGCGAAGATGGTGCAGGCCGCGACCGTCGCGATGCCGACGCCGCCGCGCACGCCGCGCAGCAGGCGGAAGGCGGCGGCGTAGAGGTCATCCACCACCCGGCCGCGCACCATGACATGCGCCATCAGCATGAAGAGCGGAATGGCGACCAGCAGATAGCCGTCGAGCTGGCCCATCACCAGCTCGCCCAGGGCCGGCACGCCGCCCTCGACCCAGAGCAGCACGCCAAGCGGCAGCAGGAACAGCGCCACGAACATCGGGACGCCGAGGTAGAGCAGCACGAAGAGCGCCGCGAGCAGGGCCAGGAAGGTCATCGGTGCGTCGTCTTCCGCGCTGGTGTCACTCGCCGCGCGCGAGGGTGTCGCGCGGCAGCTCGTCATGGCCGTCGGGGAGGTATTCGGGCTCCCGGCCGAGCAGCAGCAGGGCGCATTGCACCAGCGACACCAGCAGCAGCAACGCCGCGCCGGCCGGCAGCAGCGCCTGCACCCACCACACCGGCACGCCATCGATCTCGGTCATGATGCCGATCATGCGGCTGAAGGCGACCATCTCCAGCCCGGACTGCAACAGGATGCCGGCGACCAGCGCGACCGAGGCCGTGCTGACGACCTGCGCCCCGCGCGCCCAGCGTCCGCGCAGCCGCCCGGTCAGCACATCGACGCCGATATGCTCGAAGCGGCGCTGCGCCTCGGGCGCCGCCAGCAGCACCAGCGCCACCACCAGCCAGCCAGCGGTCTTGTCGATCCAGGGCTGCGGCTGGCCGAAGACATAGCGCGCCACCACCGACCAGGTGACCAGCACCAGGCAGCAGAGGGTGGCGCAGCCGCCCAGGGCGGCGCCCGCGCGCGAGAGCAGGCGGGCGAAGCCTTCGATCGCTCCCGCCGCGCCGCCCCCCGCCCTGCCCGTGGGGTCGTTCGGCGGCCGGTTCACAGCGCGCGCAGCAGGTCGATGGCGCGCTGGCCGTTCTCCGGCGCCAGCTTCAGGAAGGCGTCGATCACCGGCTTCTGCATGGCGGCGCTCCAGGCGGCGCGCTCCGCCTCGCCCTGCATGTGCAGCGTCATGCCGCGCTCGCGCAGCTCCTGCACCGCCTTGGTGGCAACCTCTTCGGTCAGCGGGATCTGCGCCTGCTCGGCCTCGCCAGCCGCCGCCTCGATGATGGCGCGGTGCTCGGGCCTCAGCCCGTCGAACCAGCGCGGGTTCACGTAGACATGGGTGAAGACGCAGAACCACGGCGTCACGGTGCCGAACTTCTGGAACTCGTAGAAGCGGCGCGAGACGGCGGCGGAGACGTCGGTGAGCCCGGCATCCAGCACGCCGGACTGCAGGGCCTGCGGCACCTCCGGCCCCGGCATGGAGGAGGGCGCGGCGCCTACGGCGGTCAGGGCATGGTCGGTCAGCGCGTTGAGGCCGCGGATCTTCAGCCCCTTGAAGTCCTGCGGGGTGACGATCGGCTTGGCATTGCTGGTGAAGATCGCCTGGCGGGTGGTGTAGAGCCACATCAGGTTGCGCACCGCGCGCTTCTGCAGCAGCCCCTCCAGGAACCTCGCCGCCTCCGAGCCGGGAAAGGCCTTGATCTTCTCCAGATCGGTGAAGAGATAGGGCAGGGTGGGCGCGTTCATCTCCGGGAGCGTGTTGCCCCACTGGAAGTTCACCGCCGCCGCCGCCTCGAAGGCGCCGCGCGCGACGCCCGGGAAGTTCTCGCCCGCCTTGGCGAGCTGCTCGGCCGGGAAGACCTGCACATCGATCGCGCCCTGGCTCCGCTCCTTCACCCGCTCGGCGAAGCTCGCGATGATGCGGGCGTTCTGATGGCTCGGCGGATACTGGTGCGAGAGCCGCATGGTGACCGCGGCGCCCTGGGCGCGCGCCAGGCAGGGCTGGGCCAAGGGCAGAGCCAGGCCGGAGGCGGCCAGAAGCAGGTTGCGGCGTTGCATGGGCGTTTCCCCGTTCCCGGTTGCTTCGGCACCGGCTGCTGCCGGGCGCGGCTGCTCTTTGCTGCCGGACCGTCCAGGGGTCAACAGCTTCCGGCAAGCGGATGCCACTACCCTGGCATGTTTGTTTCAAATCCCCCGTCTACGACGCAACTTGCGGCAGCGGGGCGCGTCACGGAGGTGAACGCGCGACGCACGGCAAAAACCCCGCCGGGGCTGGGCGGGGCGATGTCGAGAAAAGAGGGAGGTCCGGATGGTGGGCGCGACAGGGATTGAACCTGTGACCTTCCCCGTGTCAGGGGGACGCTCTCCCGCTGAGCTACGCGCCCATCCGGTCGGGGCGGGTCTTTATCCCGGCGGCGCGGGCGGGGCAAGGGGGATCCTGCGCGACGGCGGCGAATCATCGAGCCCCCAACCCCCAACCCGAGGTCGGCCGCATGGCGACTCGTGACAGCGCCTTCCGGCTATGGCTTGATCCTGCCGGATCATGGACCTGCCTCTGCCGATAGTCGCTGACGAAAGTCCCGGCGACGCCTACCACCTCTCGCGCCCTCCGAGGCAGCGCGTGCCGCTGGTCGTTGCCTCGCCCCATTCCGGGCGCGACTACCCCGCCGCCTTCCTGGCCGAATCGAGGCTGGATGCCTTGTCGGTCCGGCGCTCGGAGGACAGTTTCGTCGACGAGCTTTTCGCCGCCGCGCCGGCGCAGGGCATTCCGCTGCTGGCCGCCACCTTTCCCCGCGTCTACTGCGACGCCAACCGCGAGCCCTGGGAGCTTGACCCTTCCATGTTCGACGGGCCGCTGCCGGCCTGGGTGAACAGCGCCAGCCCCCGGGTCGGCGCGGGCCTCGGCACCATCGCGCGCATCGTCGCCAGCGGCGAGCCGGTCTACCGCCGGCGGCTGCCCTTCCGCGAGGCGGAGGAGCGGATACGGCGCTGCTGGCAGCCCTATCATGCCGCGCTTGGCCAGCTGATCGCCGAGACCAAGGAGGCCTTCGGGGCCTGCCTGGTGCTGGACTGCCATTCCATGCCGGCGCATCCGGGGCAGACCCACAGCCCGCCGGACATGGTGCTGGGCGACGCGCATGGCACGGCCTGCGCGCCGCGCGCGGTGCGGCGGGTGGAGGAGCAGCTCTGGTCGATGGGCTATCGCGTGCGGCGCAACGATCCCTATGCGGGTGGCTACGTCACCCGCCATTACGGGCGCCCGCGCGAGGCGGTGCATGTGCTGCAGATCGAGATCGCCCGTGCGCTCTACATGGACGAGACGGCGATCGAGCGCCTGCCCGGCATGACCCGGCTGCAACGGGACCTGACCACCCTGCTGGCCACACTGGCGGAGATGGACTGGAGCGTGCTGCGCCGCTGAGCCTCCTGGCGGAAGCGCGGGCAAAAAAAAGGCGGTGCCGAAGCACCGCCGAGTTTAGGGAGGAAACGTCCAAGAAAGACAACAACACAGCGAACTGTGCTGCTGCGAGATGGAAGATAGGCCGGAGATCATTCGCACGCAAGTGATTTTTCGCGGTGCAACACGAAAAATGCCTGTCTGCTGAGCGGGCCCCCATGCAATTTCTGCATGGCGACCGGATCCTGCCGCTTCCACAGGCAGAAAACCCCGCGCGAGGCGGGGTTTCCGGCGGTTCAGGTCTCAATGGTCACGCTTGCGTGTCAGCCGGCGAGGGCGTCCTCGCCATCGATCACGGCGGCCACGCCGTGCACCACGGCGGCGATGCGGATCGCGGCCTGCACCGCCTCGCGCCCCAGCCCGCCATGCAGCACCACCTTCTCATGGCTTTCCATGCACATGCCGCAGCCGTTCACGGCCGAGACCGCCAGCGACCACAGCTCGAAATCCACCTTCTCCACCCCGGGCTTGCCGATGACGTTCATCCGCAGCTTGGCCGGCATGGTGCCGTACTCACCGCCGACCAGATGCACGAAACGGTAGTAGACATTGTTCATGCCCATGATCGCCGCCGCCGCCTTGGCCGCCGTCAGCGCCTCGGGCGAGAGCCGGGGGCCGAACTCGGCCAGGATGGCGCGCGTCACCTCGGGGTTGCGGCTGGCCAGCGCGCTGGCCACGAAGGTGCCCGCCCGTTGCTGCTCGGTCAGCGCCGGCTCGGTGGCCAGGCTGCCCAGGTTGAGCTTGAGGTCGCGGGCATAGTCGGGCAGGCGGGCGCGCAGGGCTTCGAGAGACATGCGAAGGGCTCCTCCGGTCTGGTGGTGGCGGATGAAGAGGCGGGAGAGGGCGGGGGAGATCCCGCGGGATGCTCCGAGGGGAATGCCCCGGAATGGCAGCCGGCCGGAGGGCGGGCGCCGGGAGAAGAAGGGGCGCGGGCCGCCTGGCCCGCGCCGGTTCCACGCCGGATCAGGCGGCCTTGAACAGCTCCTGCGGCTTCAGCGTGTCGCCACCCTTGTTCCAGTTGCAGGGGCAGAGCTCGTCGGTCTGCAGGGCGTCCAGCACGCGGATCACCTCCTGCGGATTGCGGCCGACGTTCAGCCCGTTCACCGAGGCCCACTGGATGGTGCCCTCGGGGTCGACGATGAAGGTCGCGCGCAGCGCCACGCCCTCGGCCTTGTCCAGGATGCCGAGCGCGGAGGCGAGCTCGCGCCGGGTATCGGCCAGCATCGGGATCGGCAGGTCGCGGATGTCGTTGTTGTGCACGCGCCAGTTCAGGTGCACGAACTCGCTGTCGGTCGAGGCGCCGTAGAGCACGGCGTCACGATCGGCGAACTCCTCGTTCAGCTTGCCGAAGGCGGCGATCTCGGTCGGGCAGATGAAGGTGAAGTCCTTCGGCCAGAAGAAGATCACCTTCCACTTGCCGGCATCGGACTCGTTGGAAATCTGGGTGAAGGACTTGCCCGGGCCCTCGAGCCCCTCGGGGCCGCCCTTCACGGCGGTCAGGTTGAAGGCGGGAAGCTTGTCACCGACGGTCAGCATGCGTGATGGATCCCCATGATGTGCGATTTCGGCGGAAGGCGCCCTTGGCGGGCGCCATTCCGCGCTGCACAACCTTTATGGATGCTGCAATGCACACATGCCAATGAATAGTTTTCGAAGGAATGATCGCCTGAATCGATGACGCCGCTGCCCAGCCCCCAACAGCTCCGCTATCTGGTCTCGCTCGCCGACCTCGGTCATTTCGGCCGCGCCGCGGCCGCCTGCGCGGTCACGCAATCCACCCTCTCGGCCGGCATCATCGCGCTCGAGCGGCATCTCGACGCCGCCGTCCTGGAGCGCGGCCCGGGAAAGCGCCCGGTCTTCACTCCCCTGGGCCTGGAGCTGGTGGCGCGCGCGCGGGTCGCACTGGCCGCCCTGGCGGCGGTGGCGGAGACGGCGGCGGCGGCGCGCGACCCGCTCTCCGGCCCGCTCCGCCTCGGCGTCATCCCGACCATCGGCCCTTTCCTGCTGCCGCATCTGATGCCGGCCCTGCGGCAGGGCTTCCCCCGGCTGCAGCTCTGGCTGCGCGAGGGCCTGACCCAGGATCTGGCGGAGGAGCTGCTCGCCGGCCGGCTCGACCTGCTGCTGCTCGCCCTGCCGGTGGCGCTGCCGGAAGTCGAGACCCTGCGTATCGCCGAGGACCCCTTCGTCGTCGCCCTGCCGGCCGGGCACCGGCTGGCGGAGCAGGCGGCGGTCTCGATGGAAGCGCTGGGCGGCGAGCGGCTGCTGCTGCTGGAGGACGGGCATTGCCTGCGCGACCATGCCCTCGCCGCCTGCGGCCTGCCCGGCGCCGGCGGCGAGGGGTTCGCCGCCACCAGCCTGCATACCCTGGTGCAGATGGTTTCCGGCGGGCTTGGCGTGACGCTGCTGCCGCGCCTGGCCGTGGCGGGCGGGGTGCTGAACGGCGCCAGCCTGGTGCTGAGGCCGCTGGAAGTGCCGCAGGGGCGGGGGCTGGGCCTTGCCTGGCGCGCACGCTCGCCCCGTGCCGCGGAGTTCCGCGGGCTGGCCCCGGCGGTGGCCGCGGCCATCGCGGCGGCGGGTCCGGGGAAGGCCCCAAGGGAGGCCCCGGAGGCCGGCCTTTCGGTTGACAAGCTGGCCACCGCCCCCTAAACGCGCCCGCTCGAAGGGGTTCAGCCAATGAAGATCCGTAACAGCCTGAAGAGCGCCAAGACGCGCGACAAGAACTGCGTGATGGTTCGCCGTCGTGGCCGTCTCTATGTGCTCAACAAGAAGAACCCCCGGATGAAGGCCCGCCAGGGCTGACCTCCGGGCGCCGCCGGGTGCTCCCGGTCGGCGATCCGCTTCCTGTCTGAAAACGCCGCCGCGGCCCGCCCGCGGCGGCGTTTCTGCGTGCTCTTGCCGGCGGGCGTGGCGCACCCCATCCTCGGCGGCAAAGCTCGTGGAGGATGCCGCATGATCGCCTTGCCGGAACCGGATGCCGCCGTGCTGGCCCGGCGCGACCGCATCCTGGCCGATCTGCGCGACCTGCTGCCCGACCCCGGCCCGGCGCGCCCCGGCGGGCAGGCGGTGATCGGCGACCCCGAGCGGCTCCGCGCCTATGAGACGGACGGCCTCTCGGCCTACCGCCAGCCGCCGCTGGCCGTGGTGCTGCCGACCACGACCGAGGAGGTCGCCGCCGTGCTGCGCTACTGCCACCGCAACGGCATCCGCGTGGTGCCGCGCGGCGCCGGGACCAGCCTCTCCGGCGGCGCGCTGCCGTTGGCCGATGCGGTGGTGATCGGCCTTATGCGGATGAACCGCATCCTCGAGGTGGACTATGCCGACCGGCTGGCCGTGGTGCAGGCCGGCGTCACCAATATCGGCATCACCCAGGCCGTCGCCGCCGAGGGCTTCTTCTACGCGCCCGACCCCTCCAGCCAGCTCGCCTGCATGATCGGCGGCAACGTCATGATGAACTCGGGCGGCGCGCATTGCCTGAAGTACGGCGTCACCGCGGGCAACCTGCTGGGCGTGAAGTTCGTCACCATCGAGGGCGAGGTGATCGAGATCGGCGGCGCGCATCTCGACGCCGCGGGCTATGACTGGCTCGGGCTGATCACCGGCAGCGAGGGCCAGCTCGGCCTGGTCACCGAGGTCACGGTGCGGATCCTGCGGGCGGCGGAAGGCGCGCGGGCGATGCTGGCGGCCTTCCGTGCCAACGAGGTGGCTGGGCAGGTGGTGGACGCCATCATCGGCAGCGGCATCATCCCCGTCGCATTGGAGTTCATGGACCGCCCGGCGATCCATGCCTGCGAGGCCTTCGCCCAGGCCGGCTATCCGCTCGACGCCGAGGCCATGCTGATCATTGAGGTCGAGGGCAATGCCGAGGAGCAGGACGCGCTGCTGGCGCGGCTGAAGGAGATCTGCGGCCGCTTCGACCCGATCTCGCTACGCGTCGCCGAGACGGCAGAGGAGAGCCTCGCCATCTGGAAGGGCCGCAAGGGCGCCTTCGGCGCCATCGGCCGTATCAGCCCCGACTATCTCTGCATGGACGGCACCATCCCGGTGGGCGAGCTGCCGCGGGTGCTGCGCCGGATGCAGGAGATGTCCGACGATTACGGGCTAAAGGTGGCGAACATCTTCCATGCCGGCGACGGCAACCTGCACCCGCTGATCATGTTCGACGCCAACGACCCGGAGAGCTTCCGCCGCGCCGAGGCCTTCGGCGCCGATATCCTGAAGCTCTGCGTCGAGGTCGGTGGCTGCCTGACCGGGGAGCATGGTGTCGGCGTCGAGAAGCGGGACCTGATGACGGTGCAGTTCAACCCGGCCGAGCTGGCGCAGCAGCGGCGCATCAAGAGCGCCTTCGACCCGCAATGGCTGCTGAACCCGGCCAAGGTCTTCCCGCTGGAGGGCAATCCGCTGGTCCACCCGCCGGCGACCGCCGCGGCATGAGCGACCTCCTGGCGCCGCAGACCGAGGAGGCGCTGCTCGGCGTGGTGCGCCGCGCCGCCGCCGCCGGCGAGCCGCTGGCCATCGAGGGGCTGGGCGGCAAGCGGGCGATGCTGCGCCCGGTGCAGGCGGCGCGCACCCTCTCCACCCGGGCGCTGACCGGCATCACCCTCTACCGGCCGGAGGAGCTGGTGCTCTCGGCCCGCGCCGGCACGCCGCTGCCGGAGATCGAGGCGGCGCTGGACGCGCGGCGGCAGATGATCACCGCCGAGCCACCCGACTTCTCGGCGCTCTTCGGCCATGACCAGCCTTCGACACTGGGCGGCATGGTGGCGGCCAATCTCTCGGGGCCGCGCCGCATCGGGCCGGCCGGGGCGCTGCGCGACCAGGTCCTGGGCGTGCGCGCCGTCACCGGCCATGCCGAGCTGATCCGCTCCGGCGGGCGGGTCCACAAGAATGTCACCGGGCTCGATCTCTGCAAGCTGCTGGCGGGCAGCCACGGCACGCTCGGCGTGCTGACCGAGATCACGCTGAAGCTGCTGCCGCGCCCCGAGGCCAGCCTGACGGTCGCCGTGCGCGTGCCCGATCTGCGGCACGGTGTCGCGGCGCTCTCCGCCGGGCTCGGCAGCCCCTATGGCGTCAGCGGCGCCGCGCTCCTGCCGGAAGGCTATCCGCCGCTCGGGCTGGACGGGGCGGTGGCGCTGCTGCGGCTGGAGGATTTCGCCGAGTTCCTGGCGCATCGCTCGGCCGGCCTCCGCGCGGCGCTGGCCGGACATGGCGAGACCGGGCTGCTGGAGGGCGAGGCTAGCCTGGCCCTGTGGCGCACCGTGCGCGATGCGGCGGCGCTCGGCGCCCTGCCGGGCGAGGCCATCTGGCGCCTCTCCCTGCGGCCCTCGGCGGCGCCGGCGGCGGCGCGGGCCCTGCGCGAGGCCTTCGGCGCGCGGCTGCTGCTCGACTGGGGCGGCGGGCTGGTCTGGGTCGCCGGGCCGGCCAGCGATGCGGCGCATCGCGCGGTGATGACGGCGGCCCGGGCGTCGCGCGGCACCTTCACGCTGTTCCGCGCGCCCGATGCCCTGCGGGCCGCCGTGCCGGTGTTGCCGGAGGAGCCGCCGCCGCTGGCCGCCATCGGCGCGCGGGTCAAGGCGGCGATGGACCCCTCGGGCATCCTCAATCCCGGCCGGATGCGCGGCTGAGCGGGGAGGGGGAAGGGCCATGCGGACCCGGATCGGAATTCTCGGCGCCGGGCCCGCCGGCCTCTTCCTCGCCCTGCTGCTGCGGCGCGCCGGCATCGACAGCGTCGTGCTCGAAAGCCGCGACCGCGCCGCCGTCGAGGGCACCATCCGCGCCGGGGTGCTGGAGCACTGGGTGACGGAGCTGATGCGCGAGCTCGGCCTCGGCGAACGGCTGGACCGGGAGGGGCATGTGCATGACGGCATCACCCTGCAATCGCACCGCCGGCGCTTCCATCTCGACATCGCCGGGCTCACGGACGGCCGGCACGTCACCGTCTATCCGCAGCACGAGGTGTTGCGCGACCTGATCGGCGCGCTGCTGGCGCGCGGCGGCGAGATCCGCTTCGGCATCTCCGGCGCGCGGCTGCACGGGATCGACGGCGAGAGCCCCTTCATCACCTACCGCGAGGCCGGGGCGGAGCGGGAGAGCCGCCTCGACTGCGAGTTCATCGTCGGCGCCGACGGCTATCACGGCCCCTCGCGTCAGGCGATTCCCGCCAGCCTGCGGCAGGAGGCGCACCGCCTCTATCCCTTCGCCTGGCTCGGCATCCTGGTGCATGCGCGCCAGTCCTGGCCGGAACTGATCTATGCCAGCCAGGGCGAGGGCTTCGCCCTGCTCTCGACGCGGACGCCGGAGATCCAGCGCCTCTACCTGCAATGCGACCCCGCCGAGGATCTGACGCAATGGCCGGAGGCGCGCATCTGGGACCAGTTGCGCGCGCGCCTGGCGACGGATGACGGCTGGACGCTCGACGAGGGCGAGATCTTCCAGAAGGGCATCATCCCGCTGCGCAGCTTCGTCTGCGCCCCGATGCAGCACGGCCGACTGTTCCTCGCCGGCGACGCCGCGCATATCGTGCCGCCGACCGGCGCCAAGGGGCTGAACCTCGCCGTCGCCGATGCGCTGGTCCTGTCGCGCGCCTTCGAGGCCGAGGCCCGCGCGGGCGACAGCGGACGGTTGCAGCGCTACAGCGAGACCTGCCTGCGCCGCGTGTGGAAGGCGCAACGCTTCTCCTGGTTCATGACGCGTCTGCTGCACCGCGATCCGGCGGAGACGCTGTTCGACGCGCAGGTGCGCGAGGCCGAGCTGGCGCTGATCCGCGACACCCGCGCCGCGGCGGTGTCGCTGGCCGAGAACTATGTCGGCCTGCCCTTCGATGCGGAGGCGTGACCGATACGGAATCGTCTCATCCGAAGGAGCGCCGACTTCGAAAGATTCGTGATCTCACGCGACGAAACTGACCGGCGCCTCGGTTGTTCCTGACGCGGGAACCACAGAGGAGACAGTCAGATGGTCGCGATTCTCGGCACTGAGGGGAATGACAACCTCGTCTCGCCCGAATCCGTCTCGAATGACAGCATCAACGGCCTGGCCGGCGATGACCGCATCGAGGCGCGGGGCGGTGACGACCTGCTCATCCCCGGCCCCGGCAATGACCGGCTGGAAGGCGGCGACGGGCGGGACACGGTGCTGCTGGGCGGCAATCTCGACGACTACCAGATCTACCGCTGGGAGGATGAGGGCGTGATCCGCGGCCCCGAGGGGGTCGACACGCTGCTCGACGTCGAGGCGATCGCCACCGATCTCAACGGCACGCGCGAGTTCGGCGATGTCGGTCAGTTCCTCGGCTACGCCTATCTGGCGTCCTACGAGGATCTCGGCAACGCCTTCGGCGAGGACCGGGACGCGGCCTGGTCGCACTTCCGGGATCATGGCGCCCTCGAGGGCCGCAGCATCCTCTTTGACGGCAACAGCTATCTCGCCGCCAACACCGATGTCCTCGTCAATGCCGATTTCGGCGCCAATGCCGATGAGGGCGGCGCCCTTCACTATCTCCGCTTCGGCCGTGCCGAGGGGCGTGAGACCGATTTCGACGGCCTGTCCTATGTGGCGAGCCATGGCGACCTGATCACGGCCTTCGGCGCCTCCGGCGTCGCCAACGCGATCGACGGCGCCGGCACCGAGCATTACGTGCAGTTCGGCTTCAACGAGGGGCGGCAGGTCGACCTGTTCAACGAGACGCAGTACGCCCTGCTCAATCCCGATCTCGCCCTGGCCGGCGTGATCACCAACGACCAGCTGGCCTGGCACTTCGTGACCTACGGCTACGAGGAAGGCCGGCAGGGCGCCTATGATCCGGTGATTGCCTGATTTCCCGGTGGGCGCCAGCGCGCGCCCACTTTCGTGAAACGGCCGTCATCTTCCGCCCCGCGCACCTGAGGCGCGGGGCGTTTGCGTTTTCTGTCGCGCGTCGGGGCCGGCGACAGGCATACTTCACGGGAACACGCGTGATATCCCGCACGACGAAGCCTTCTCGGAACTCTTGCCGATGCGGCTGCGCGGCTCCGGCCAGCGTGACGCCGGCCAGGGCCATCGCCATCTTCGCCGTGCTGGCCTATGGGCTGATGCTCATCGCGGCCCTGCCGCTGCCCGAAACCCGAGGCAAGGTGCTCGACGCCGATGACCGATCTCTCCGCCGGCCCCCGCGCCCCCGAGGCCCTCTGCCCCGGCCCCGATCCCGATCCGCGCGGGCCGCGCCGTTTCGCCGTGCCGTCCGGCGCGGTGGACACCCACGCGCATGTCATCGGCCTGCCGCCCCGCTGGCCGCTGGTGGCGAACCGCAGCTACACCCCGCCCGAGGCCGGTCCCTCCGCCTACCTCGCCATGCTGGACGCCACCGGCATGACCCATGGCGTGCTGGTGCAGGTGAGCGTGCACGGCACGGACAACCGGCTGATGGAGAGCGTGCTGCGCGCGCATCCGGACCGGCTGCGCGGCATCGGCGTGGTCGGCCTCGGCCGGTCGGAGGCGGAGTATGGCGTGCTGAAGGCGGCCGGCGTCGTCGGCCTGCGGCTCAATGTGCTGTTCGGCGGCGGCGTCAGCCTGGACGGGCTGGAATCCTACGGGGCGCTCTGCCGCGAGATGGGCTGGCACCTGCAACTGCTGCTGGACGCGCGGCAACTGCCGGAGCTGGCACCACGCCTGGCGAAGCTGCCGGTGCCCTTTGTCATCGACCATATGGGGCATATGCCGGCCGCCGGCGCGCTGGAGGAGCCGGGATTCCGGACGCTCGTCTCGCTGGTGCGCGACGGTGCCTGGGTCAAGCTCTCCGGCGCCTACCGGCTGAGCGACGATGCGCCCGCCTACCCGGAGACGACGCCGATGGCCCGCGCCCTGCTGGAGGCCGCGCCGGAGCGCTGCGTCTGGGGCTCCGACTGGCCGCATGTCGCCAATTGGGGGGTGATGCCCAATGTCGGCGACCTGCTGGACCTCCTGGCCGACTGGGCGCCGGAGGCGGCCCTCCGCCACCGCGTGCTGGTGGAGAACCCGGCCCGTCTCTATGGCTTCCCGGCCTAGGGGACGCCCAGCCGGGTGAGGCTGCCCGTCATGCCGCTCCGCGTCATCGCCTCCAGCAGGCCGGCCAGGCCGCAAGGGGACGGGGATTGGGTCGGGGATTGCAGCGGAATGCCGGCCAGGTCCAGGCGCATGGCCTCGGCGCTCGCCAGGATGGCATCCGGCGCCGCGCCACCGGGCCAGCCGGGCAGGCGGTAGGTGAAGTCGAGCCTGCCGGCCTGCCCGGCCAGATCGGGGATCTGCGGCACGACCGGTGGCGGGACGGGGGGATGGACGGGGGACATCTTGTGCTCTCCTGCGCGCCCGGTTCTGGGGCGGCGGCGGCATTATCCCCGGCAGCCCTGAACAAAGCCTGAAGGAGGCCCGGACGGCCTCGTCCGGCCGATCCGGGATTTCCATCGGATCGGGATCTGCTCTAGAGAATGCGGGTGAGCACGACCCGTTTCTTCCTCATCCGCCACGCCATCGTCGAGCCTTCCGCCCGGGTGACCATGTACGGCGACATGGATGTCGCCCTTTGCACCGTCGCGCTGGCGCAGGAGAGCGCCGCCTATGCCTGGCTGGCAGGCCGCCTGCCGCCGGGCGCCCTCTGGGTCCGCACCCCGCTCTCCCGCACCGGCGCCACCGCCGCCGCCATCTTCGCCGCCGGCTACCCCGAGGCGGAGATGCGCGTCGAGCCGCGCTTCCGCGAGCAGCACCTGGGCGAATGGCAGGGCGTCTCGCACGAGGCCTTCGCCGAGCGCCTCTCGGCGCCGCCACATCCCTTCTGGCCGCATGCGGCGGAGGAGAAGCCGCCCGGCGGCGAAAGCCTGCGCGACGTGATCGGCCGCGTCGGCCCGGCGCTGGACGAGATGGCGCGGGAGCTGCGCGAGCGGGATGTGGTGATCGTGGCGCATGGCGGCTCGATCCGCGCCGCCGTGGCCCATGCCATGGGCCTCGATCCGCACCAGGCCTTCCAGTTCTCGGTGCGCAACCTGTCGCTGACCCGGCTGGAGCATCATGCCGGCCATTGGCGGGTCGCCTCCGTGAACGAGGAGCCGCCCCTCGCGGCGCCCTGACCCGCAAGTTGGGCTTGCCACGCCTGAGCCGAGAGGTCATGTCTTCGCAAAGGCTTGTCGGAGGATTTTCATGCGGCGCTCCATCTCTCCGAGGATGCTTCTCGCGGCCGGGCTGCTGGCCCTGGCGGGGCTGGCCGGGCAGCCGCGCGCGGCCCTGGCGCAGGCCGAGGAGCAGAACCTCGTCGATCAATCGACCCTCGCGGTGCAGGAGATGCTCGGCGCCGGGAGCGACCGGAACGCGGCGCATTTCAACGACGCCATCAGCCTGTTGCGCCGCGCCCGGGCGGTGATGATCTGCCCGCGGGTCTTCCGGGCCGGCTTCATCTTCGGCGGGCAGGGGGGCTCCTGCGTGCTGCTGGCGCGCGACGGGGCCGGCTCCTGGTCCTCGCCGGCCTTCTACGGCATCGGCAGCGGCAGCATCGGCCTGCAGATCGGCGTGCAGGATGCCATGGTCATGATGATGATCCTGACCGACCGGGGCCTCAGCGCCCTGATGGACAGCCAGTTCAAGATCGGCGCCGATGCCTCCATCGCCGTCGCGGTGATCGGCGGCGGCATCGGGGGATCGACCACGGCGGCGGTCGGCGCGGACATCGTCACCTTCGCCAAGACGCGCGGCCTCTATGCCGGCATCTCGCTGGACGGCTCCCTGCTCAGCGCCAACAGCGAGCGCAACCGCACCTATTACGGGCAGAGCTTCGGCGCCCGGCAGATCGTGGTAGACATGGCCGCGCACAATCCCGGCGCTGATCCGCTGCGCGGCGCGCTGATGCGTTTCGGCACCGCCCCCGCCAGCCAGCCGCCGCAGCCGCCCGCCCAGCCCGGCTACCAGCAGCCGCAGCAGCAGCCCTACCAGGCGCCGCCCGGCTACCAGGGCGGCGGGGTGCAGGCGCAGCCGCTGCCCTGACGGGCCGGCGCCGGCCGGGCGGCGGGAGGTCAGTCCCCGGCGCGCAGCCCCGCCGCCAGCCGGCGGCCTTCCTCGCCGCGCGGGTCGATCAGCCCCTCGCGCAGGAAGAGGTCGATCAGCACTAGGTTGACGTTGAACTTGAAGTCGTCCGTGTCGCGCACCGCCTCCAGCACGCGCCGCGCCGGCCAGAGCTCGAAATGCTCCACCTCGTCGTCATGCGGAGCGGGGCGGAAGTCCTCCGGCAGCTCCAGGTCGAAGGCATGCAGGATGTCGCGGCGGAGGCCGTGCTCCTGCTTCATGATGTAGGAGATCCGGCTGACCGGACGGGCCCGGAGGGCGAGGTCGCGCGGCAGGCCGGCCTCCTCCTCCGCCTCCTTCACCAGCGTCGCCATGGCGTCCAGCCCGGCGGGCGTGCCGCCGGCGACGATGTTGTCCCACTGCCCCGGCGCCACCGCCTTGGTGGCCGAGCGCTTGCCGAGCCAGAGGTGCAGCCCGCCCCCGGGGCCCTCCGGGCGGCGCACCAGCCCGTTCAGGTGCACCCCCTGCGCCAGGATGCCGAAGGCCGGGATGGCGCCGCGATCGAGCCGCGCCAGCACCGGCCCCTCCGGCGTGGCGCGCACGTCGAAGGGCTCGCCGCGGAGGCGCAGATAGCCATCCCGCGCCAGGCCGCGCGCCGCGTCGGCCAGCACCGCCTCGCGCGCCGCGGCGCCGCGCAGCCGCGCCGGCAGGGCGACGCCCTGCCCGTCGAAATGGAAGTCGCGCGGGTGGAAGGCCAGCCAGCGGGCGAGATCGGGCTCCAGCCAGCCGACCTGCTCGGCGCCGATGCGGAAGGGCACCAGGCCGGCCGGGGAGGGGAGGTTGTTGCAGGCGGCGATATGCCGGGCGAAGCCGTTCATGCGGCTCTCTTGCGCCCTGCGCGGCATCCCGGCAAGGCTGTGGCCCCATGATCGACCTCGACCGCATCCGGGCCGAGACGCCCGCCGCCGCGCGCCGCGCCTATCTGCACAATGCCGGGGCGGCGCTGATGCCGGCGCCGGTGCTGGCGGCGCAGGTGCGCCATCTGGAGCTGGAGGCCGAGCTGGGCGGCTATGCCGCGGCGGCGGCCGAGGCGGGGCGGCTGGAGGGGGTCTACGACTCGGTCGCGCGGCTGCTGAACGCCGGGCGCGAGGAGATCGCCCTGGTGGAGAACGCCACCGTCGCCTGGCAGATGGCCTTCTATTCCCTGCGCTTCGCCCCCGGCGACCGCATCCTGACCGCCGAGGCCGAGTACGCCGCCAACTACGTCGCCTTCCTGCAGGTGGCGCGGCGGATCGGTGCCGAGATCGCCGTGGTGCCGAGCGACGCCACGGGCGAGCTCGACACCGCGGCGCTGGAGGCGATGATCGACGCGCGGGTGAAGCTCATCGCCATCACCTGGGTGCCGACCAATGGCGGGCTGACCAATCCGGCCGCCGCGATCGGCCGCATCGCCCGGCGGCACGGCATCCCCTACCTGCTCGATGCCTGCCAGGCGGTGGGGCAGATGCCGGTGGATGTCGAGGCCATCGGCTGCGACATGCTCTCGGCCACGGGGCGGAAGTTCCTGCGCGGGCCACGCGGCACGGGCTTCCTCTATGTCCGGCGCGGCCTCCTGCAGCGCCTGGAGCCGCCGATGATTGACCATTTCGCCGCGCCCTGGGTGGCGCGGGAGGAATACCGGCTGCGCGACGACGCGCGCCGCTTCGAGACCTGGGAGAACAACTACGCCGCCCGCGCCGGGCTCGGCGTGGCGGTGGACTATGCGCTGGGCCTCGGGCTGGAGGCGATCCAGGCGCGATGCCAGGCGCTCTCGGCCCGGCTTCGCGAGGGCCTGGCGCGCATCCCCGGCGCCGTGGTGCGGGATCTCGGCCGGAGCCCCTCGGCCATCGTCAGCTTCACCCTGGCGGGGCGGGCGGCGCGCGACATGGTCGCCGAGGCGGCGCGGGCGGGGATCGTGATCGGCGCCTCGGAGCCCACCAGCACGCGCATCGACGCCGAGAGGCGGGGCCTCGGCAGCGTCCTCCGCGCCTCGCCGCACTACTACAATACCGAGGACGAGATCGATCGCCTGCTCACCCTCTGCGCCGCCTGAGCGACGGGAGCGGCCATCTCCGCAATGCGTGGATAACGGAGCGATACACCGCGCATCTTGCGATATCGAGGAGGATATGCAACCATAGAGTGTATATCCGGGCCTAGAACCTGATCCCGGTCTCCTGGCCGATCCGCCGAGCAGGAGGATAGGCGCAGGCCATGTCCGCGCGGGGGACAGAGTCCGAGACATGATGGGTCACCCTTCGACCGCCCGCATCATCTGGCGCTGCCCCGCCCTGTCCTGGCTGACCGATCCGGCCTGCGCCGTGCCGGAGGGTGCCCGGCCCCTGCTGCTCGGCCAGCTCGTCTCGTCGCCGATGGCGGTGGTGATGGGCGCGTTCAACGGCGTCGTCGTCGCCGGCGTCTGCCTGCTGCGTCAGGAGGTCCCCCTCTTCAGCCTGTTCCTGGCGCTGGAGCTGCTGATCCTGTTCGGCCGGCTGACGGTGATCCGCGGCATCCAGCGCAGCCGGGCGGCCGGGTTGCGGCCGCGCATCGAGGGCGCGATCCTGCTCTCGCTGCTCTGGTGCGCCCTGCAGGGCAGCATGTCCTTCGCCGCCATGCGCAGTGGCGATGCCACGCTGATGATCCTCTCCGCCAGCCTGATCATGGCGGTGGTCGGCTCGGTCTGCGCGCGCAACTTCTCCGCTCCGCGCCTGGCGATGCTCCTCGTGGCGCTCTGCGTGCTGCCCTTCGTCACCGGGGCGGCGCTGTCCGGCGATCCCTGGCTGCTGCTGCTGCCGGTCATGGCCGTGCCCTTCTTCCTCGGTACTTGGCAGATCATCTGGACCTTCCAGCACACGCTGGTGGGCTCGCTCGCGGCGGAGGCCCGCAGCAGCCATCTGGCGCAGCACGACCGGCTGACCGGGCTGCTGAACCGCTTCGGCCTGGAGGCTGCCTTCGGCGCGCGGATGGACGGCGCCAGCCGGCTGGCCACGCTCTACCTCGATCTGGACGGCTTCAAGCCGATCAACGACACCCATGGCCATGACGTGGGCGACAAGCTGCTGGTCGAGGTGGCGGCACGGCTGTCGCGCAATCTCCGCCCGGCCGACCTCGTGGCCCGGACCGGGGGTGACGAGTTCGTCGTCGTGATCCGCGACATGGAGCCCGAGGCGGTGCAGCAGGTGGCGGAACGCCTGGTCTCCGCCATCGCGGACCGGCCCTACGATGTCGAGGGGATGCTGCTGCGCGTGGGCGTCAGCCTGGGCTGGGCCTGCATCCCGGAGGATGCGGCGACGCTGGAGGAGGCGCGCCTGCGGGCCGATGCCGCGCTCTACGCGGCGAAGCAGGGCGGGCGCGGCATCGGCCGGCGCTTCGACGATCCGGCCCTGAGCCGCGCCTGAGGCCAGGCCCGCGGCCGCGCTTCCAAGGGAGCCGCCGCCTGCCGCCACCCTGGCGCGCAGCAGCCCCGCATTGCCGCCCGGCGCCCCGGCCGCCATGTAACCGCCGACCCGACCGGAGACATCCCGTTTTGCCTGCTTCCTCCTCTCCACGCGGCCATGGCCGGACGCTGCTGACCCTCGCGCCCTATCTCTGGCCGAAGAACGAGACCGGGCTGCGCACCCGCGTGGTGATCGCCCTGGTGCTGATGGTGCTGGCCAAGGGCGCCAATGTGCTGGTGCCGATCGCCTATGCCCGCGCCGTCGACGCGCTGGGCCCGCGGGAGGGGGCGGCGGCGATGGTCGCCATCCCGGTGGCGCTGGTGGTGGGCTATGGCCTGCTGCGGATGGCCAGCTCCGCCTTCGCCGAGCTGCGCGACGCCATCTTCACCAAGGTGCAGGCGCGGGCCGGGCGCGTCATCGCGCTGAATGTCTTCCGCCACCTGCACGCGCTCTCGCTCCGCTTCCACCTCGACCGGCAGACCGGCGGCATGTCCCGCGTCATCGAGCGCGGCACGCGGGGGATCAACTTCGTCCTCGACTTCATGCTGTTCAACATCGTCCCCACGCTGATCGAGATCCTGCTCGTGGCGGGGATCCTCTGGGGGATGTTCGACTTCTCCTTCGCCGCCGTGACGCTGGTGACGATCGGGCTCTACATCGCCTTCACGCTGGTCTTCACCGATTGGCGGCTGCGCTTCCGCCGGGCGATGAACGAGATGGACCAGGAGGCCAACACCAAGGCCATCGACAGCCTGCTGAACTACGAGACCGTCAAGTACTTCGGCAACGAGAAGCATGAGGCGGCCCGCTACGACGCCACACTGGCGCGCTACGAGAAGGCCTATACCCGCTCGGAAGTGACGCTGAACTACCTCAACATGGGCCAGGCCGGGATCATCGCCATCGGGCTGACCGTCGTCATGCTGATGGCGGCGCGCGGCGTCTCGAACGGCAGCATGACGGTCGGCGATTTCGTGCTGGTGAACACCTACCTGATCCAGCTCTACCTGCCGCTCAACTTCCTGGGCTTCGTCTATCGCGAGCTGAAGCAGGGGCTGGTGGACATGGAGGCGATGTTCACCCTGATGCGCGAGAAGCAGGAGGTGGCGGACGCGCCGGATGCGCGGCCGCTGGCCGCCGGGCCGGGCGAGCTGGTCTTCGAGGAGGTCCGCTTCGGCTACCGGCCGGACCGCACCATCCTGAAGGGCGTGTCCTTCCATGTGCCGGCGGGGCGGATGCTGGCCATCGTCGGGCCGACGGGGGCGGGCAAGTCCACCATCTCCCGCCTGCTGTTCCGATTCTACGACCTACAATCCGGCCGCATCCTGCTGGACGGGCAGGACATCCGCCAGGTGACGCAGGAGAGCCTGCGCGCCGCCATCGGCGTCGTGCCGCAGGACACCGTGCTGTTCAACGACACCATCCGCTACAACATCGCCTATGGCCGCCCCGGCGCCTCGGAGGCGGAGGTGGAGGCGGCGGCGCGGCTCGCCCAGGTGCATGATTTCGTGATGCGCCTGCCGGAGGGCTACGACACCCGCGTCGGCGAGCGCGGCCTCAAGCTCTCGGGCGGCGAGAAGCAGCGCGTCGCCATCGCGCGGACCATCCTGAAGGACCCCCGCGTGCTGATCCTGGACGAGGCGACCAGCGCCCTCGACACCCGCACCGAACAGGAGATCCAGGCGGCGCTGCGCGGCGTCGCGCGCGGGCGGACCACCCTGGTCATCGCGCACCGCCTCTCGACCGTGGTGGAGGCCGACGAGATCATCGTGCTGCAGGAGGGCCGCGTCGCCGAGCGGGGCAGCCACGCCGTGCTGCTGGCCGAGGATGGGCTCTACGCCCAGATGTGGCGGCGCCAGTCCGAGGCGGTGGCGGCGGCCGAGGCGGCGGCGGCGGCGGCGGCCAAGGCCGCGGCCAGCGGCGTCGATCCCGATGCCGGCCCGGCGCACCGCCCGCAGGATGGCGCCGGGGAGGGCGACCGGGACAGTATCGGGCACAAGCCGAACGGCGGGCGCCCCGCCCCGCGCGGCGCAGAGCCGACCCCCGCCCGCTGACCCTTTCGCTCGGCCGCCGGCCTGACTATGTGACGGCGGAGTATCCAGGAGGCACCAGATGCAACTCGATCCGCAGGGGGTGGCCCCGGAAGATCTCAGCCATGCCGGTTCCGTGGTGGACAAGGCGATCGAATACATGATCGAGCAGAAGATCGCGCCGATCTCGGTGGCGTCCGCCCTGCTGGGCGGCGCGCTCGGGCTGATGGCCCGCAGCATGGAGGACCGCGCCATCGCCAACGTGCTGCGCAGCGCGCTGGCCTCTGTCGAGGCGGGGGAACTGCAGGAGATGCGTGGCACCCCGCCCGGCGGGCAGGAGTTCTGAACCGCTCCGGCCCGAATCCCCTCCCGAATCCTTGACTCCGACCGGGGGGCGGGCCATACGCCCCCCTCTGTTCTCATCTCGGGTGCGTGGCCACTGCCGCGACCCTGAAGTCGTTTGAAGGGTTAGCGCCATGGCTCGCCGTTGCGGCATCACCGGCAAGGGCGTGCTGACGGGCAACAACGTCAGCCACGCCAACAACAAGTCGCGTCGCCGGTTCCTCCCGAACCTGCAGGAGACCTCGTTCTTCTCCGACGTGCTGGGCACCTCGATCCAGCTCCGCCTCTCCACCAACGGCATCCGCACCGTGGAGCACAATGGCGGCCTGGACAGCTTCCTGCTCGGCACCGCCGACCGTAAGCTGCCGGGCGAGGCCCTGACCCTGAAGCGCCGCATCCAGCGCGCCCAGGAAAAGAAGGCGGCCGCTTCCGCAGCCTGAGGCGGAGGGCCCTGACGGGGCCCTCATGCTGTCACGAAGGCGTGTCCTGCCGCTGGCGGGCGCGCCTTTTGTGATTCCTTAGCGGTTGTCGCGCAGGATGAGCGCATGCCGCCGCACCTGACCGACCTGCTGCTCATCCTCTGCCTGCTCGCCCTCCTGGCCAGCGGTCTGGCGCAATGGCGCCTGCGCCGCAGGGCCGAGGCCCGCGCGGACGCCCTGGCGCGGGACCTGGCGCTGCGCAGCCGCATGCTCGACCTCTTCGCGCAGGAGCTGCATGGCCGGGCCCTGGCGCTGCTGGGGCGGGCCGGCACCGGCGGCGACCTGCCGCCGGACGGGCAGGCGCGCGCCCTGCTCTGCCTGGCCGCCGACGCGCATGACTGTGCCGCCGCCGCCGCCGGCCCGCGGGCGCTCCGCGAGGAGACGCTGTCCCTGGCGGCCCTGCTGAGGGACGCGGTGGAGCAGGTCTCCCTGGCCCTGGCGCCCGGCCGGCGGCACTGGGAGATCGCGCCGGAGTTCGAGGAGGTCGCCGTGCGGGCGGATCACCGGGCGCTGCGCGGCGCGGTGATGCAGGTCCTGACCCGCGCCGTGCGCCACAGCCGGGAGGGCGACCCGATCGGCCTTCGCCTGGTCCGGTCCGAGGCTGTGCTCGCCATCGTGGTGGAGGATGAGGGGTCCGGCCTTGCCGCCGCCGATCTGGGCCCGGCGGCGCGGGGCGAGGGGACGCGCGGCCTGGGGCTCGGCCTGGCGGTGGCACGGCAGCTCCTGCAGGCGCATGGCGGCGAGTTGCGGCTGGAGGCGGTGCGGGGCATCGGCGCCCGGGCCTGGCTCACCCTGCCGAAGCAGCGCCTGGTGCCGTCCTCCGGCCGCTGAGGGCCTCCGGTGCGGCCCGCAGGGTGAAGAGGTGCAGCAGGCCCTTCTGGAAGAACATCTCGTTGTCGTCCGCCACCATGGCGATCCACGGCCGGCCGGCATGGTGGAAGGCGCTGACCCCTTCCCAGTTCTCGTGCGGCAGAGCCGCTGCGGGCAGCAGGGTTTCCGGCTCGATCACGCTCTCCGCCGTCGCGGAGGCCAGCTGCGCGGCCGGGATGCGGCGCAGCAGGCCACTGAAGCCGGGTGTCCTCAGGCTGAAGCGGCGCTCCACCATCAGCACGCCGCCGTCCGGCAGGGGGGCGGCGTCGGTGGGCACGAAGCCGCGCGCCGGGCGGTAGCGCAGCAGGGTCCAGCCGCCGGGCCGGCCCAGCCAGGCGCGCAGCGTGCCCTCATCCTGCCAGAGGCCCTCGCTCACCGCCCACCAGCGCCCGTCGGCCAGCACCGCGAGGCTTTCGAGGCCGGCGTTGTTCGGCTGCGCGCCGAGGCCCGGCGGCGCCTTCTCCACCAGCCGCCCCGGCCCATCCAGCCGGTCATAGGCGACGATGCGGTGCCAGCGCTCGAAGCCCACCAGCCAGCCGCCCTCGGGCGTGCGGGCGAGGGATTCGGCATCACGCGAGACGCCGGGCAGGTGGAGGGGGAAGCCGGTATCGAGCCGGCCCGTGCGCAGCGCCTGCAGCCCCCGCGGACGGCCCCCGGCGTCGATCTCCAGCCCGGCCTGCATCCAGTGGCCAAGATCGCTGATGGCGGTCAGGGTCAGCGCATCATCGACATGCAGGGCCGAGATGCCGCCGAAGCCGATGACATGCCGGTTCAGCAGCAGGCCGCCCTGGGAGATCAGGGGAGCGTCCTCGGGCAGCGGAAGCGGGGGCAGGGGGGTGGCGGGCGCCCCGGCCAGCCGCAGCGTGGCGCAGGCCCCCAGCCCGGCCGCCGCCGCCGCCCCGAGGAGGAGGCTGCGGCGGTTCAACAGGATCACGCGACCAGGGGGGACCGTTCGGTGGCGGCGCGCTGGAAGGCGGCGGCGGCATCCTCGTCGAACAGCTCGGCCAGCTTCTTCATCATCGTGCCGCCCAGCTCCTCGGCATCCACGATGGTGACGGCGCGGCGATAGTAGCGCGTGACATCGTGGCCGATGCCGATGGCGATCAGCTCGACGATGTCGCGCTGCTCGATGTCGTGGATCACCTTGCGCAGGTGCCGCTCCAGGTAGTTGCCGGGATTGACCGAGAGGGTGCTGTCATCGACCGGCGCGCCGTCCGAGATCACCATCAGGATGCGGCGCCGCTCGGGGCGGGCGAGCAGGCGGCGATAGGCCCATTCCAGCGCCTCGCCGTCGATGTTCTCCTTGAGCAGCCCCTCGCGCAGCATCAGGCCGAGATTCTTGCGCGCCCGCCGCCAGGGCGAATCGGCGCCCTTGTAGATGACGTGGCGCAGGTCGTTCAGGCGGCCGGGATTGCGCGGCTTGCCCTCCTGAACCCAGCGCTCCCGGCTCTGCCCGCCCTTCCAGGCGCGGGTGGTGAAGCCCAGGATCTCGACCTTGACCGAGCAGCGCTCCAGCGTGCGGGCCAGGATGTCGGAGCACATGGCGGCGACCGAGATCGGCCGGCCGCGCATCGAGCCGGAATTGTCGATCAGCAGGGTGACGACGGTGTCGCGGAAATCCGCCTCGCGCTCGCGCTTGTAGGAGAGCGAGAGCATGGGGTTGGCGACGATCCGGGCGAGGCGCGCCGCGTCCAGCGTGCCCTCCTCCAGGTCGAACTCCCAGGCGCGCTGCTGCTGCGCGAGCAGCCGGCGCTGCAGCCGGTTGGCCAGCTTGGAGACCACGCCCTGCAGGTGGCTGAGCTGCTGGTCGAGCTGCTGGCGCAACCGCGCCAGCTCCTCGGCGTCGCAGAGATCCTCGGCGGAGATCTCCTCGTCGAACTTCCGGGTGAAGGCGCGGTAGGCGGAGGAATCGTCGGAGGGGGCGACCTCCTTGCGCTGCTGCGGGCCGCCGGGGCGGTCCTCGCCCTCGGCCGCCACGCCGTCCTCCTCCTCCGCCTCGCCATCCTCCTCGGCGCCCTCGCCCTGCATGGTCTCGGGCTCGGCTCCCATCATGGGATCGGAATCCTGGCTCTGCGCCTCGCCCTCGGCCGAGTTCTCCTGCTCGGAGGCGGTCTCGGTACCTTCCTCGCCGGCCTCGTCCTCCTCCGCCTCGGCCTCCACCTCGGCCTCGGCGAGGTCGAGGGCGGAGAGCAGCCTGCGGGCGGCGCGGGCGAAGCGGTCCTGGTCCTCGCCGAAGCGGGCCATCTCCTCGAGGGCCGCGTCCGCCTGCTCGCCCAGCGTGCCGCGCCAGAGCTCCAGGATGCGCTGCGCGGCCTGCGGCGCGACCTCGCCGGAGAGGCGCTCGCGCGCCAGCAGGGACAGCGCCGCCGGCAGCGGCAGCTGGTCCTTGCGGGTCATGCGGTCGTAGCCCTCGGCCTCGCAGGTCTCGTTCAGCCGGGCCTGCAGGTTGGCGGCGACGCCGGGCATGCTGCGGCTGCCGACGACCTCGACGCGCGCCTGCTCCAGCGCGTCGAACACCTCACGCGCCTCGCGGCGTTGCGGCGTGCGGGCGGCGTGGGCGGCCTCGTCATGGTGGCGCAGCCGCAGCGCGATGGCATCCGCCGCGCCGCGCAGCCGCGCCATCTCCGAGGGCGGCAGGGCGCGGGTCGGCAGGGGCAGGCGGGCCCGCTTGCCGGCGAGGCCGGAGGGGCCGGGCTGGTAGGCCACCTGCACCTCGGCATTGCGCGCCATGGCGCGCAGCGCGCCGGCGGTGGCCCGCTTGAATTCTTCCTGACGCGTCAGGTCCTTGCTGCTGCCGCTCATCGTGCTCGCCCCTTCAACGATCACACGGGGCCGGTCGCCCCGAAGGCCCCGGGAGGGCAGGCCTCCCCGGGCCGGCCCTCAGCCCTTGCGGACCAGCAGGCCGGTCGGCACTTCCTCGTTGAAGCAGCGCTGGTAGTACTCGGCGACCGTCGAGCGCTCCGCCTCGTCGCACTTGTTGAGGAAGGAGAGGCGGAAGGCGAAGCCGACATCGCCGAAGATGCGGGTGTTCTCGGCCCAGGTGATGACGGTGCGCGGCGACATGACGGTGGAGATGTCGCCGGCGATGAAGCCCGCCCGCGTCAGGTCGGCCAGCGCCACCATGGCGTCGATGCGCTTCTTCGCCGCGGCATCCTTCGGGTCGATGCCGAGCTTGGCGGCGACGATGGCGCTCTCCTGCGCATGCGGCAGGTAGTTCAGCGTGGCCACGATGTTCCAGCGGTCCATCTGGCCCTGATTGATCTGCTGGGTGCCGTGATAGAGGCCGGTGGTGTCGCCCAGGCCCACCGTGTTCGCCGTGGCGAAGAGGCGGAAGGCCGGATGCGGATGGATGACGCGGTTCTGGTCGAGCAGCGTCAGCTTGCCCTCGACCTCCAGCACGCGCTGGATGACGAACATCACGTCCGGGCGGCCGGCGTCGTACTCGTCGAAGACCATGGCGCAGGGGTGCTGCAGGGCCCAGGGCAGGATGCCCTCGCGGAACTCGGTGACCTGCTTGCCGTCCTTCAGGACGATGGCGTCCTTACCGATCAGGTCGATGCGGCTGATGTGGCTGTCGAGGTTGACGCGGATGCAGGGCCAGTTCAGCCGCGCCGCCACCTGCTCGATATGCGTCGACTTGCCGGTGCCGTGATAGCCCTGGACCATGACGCGGCGGTTGAAGGCGAAGCCCGCCAGGATGGCCAGGGTGGTGTCGCGGTCGAACTGGTAGGTGGGGTCGACCTCCGGCACGTGCTCGGTGCGAACCGAGAAGGCGGGCACCTCCAGGTCGCTGTCGATGCCGAACACCTCGCGCGCCTTGACGGTGATGTCCGGCAGGTTGATGGCGGAGGTGGGGCGGGCGTCGGAAAGGGTAGCGACCTTGTTCATAGGGCTCTCTTCGCTCTCGGCTCTCGTATTACGGGCGGCGGGATCGGTCGTGGTGCGATCGGTCTCTGCTCGGGTTGTGCTGCATCAGGCGGCGCGGCTGGCGGCGCGGGCCCGGCCGGGCCTCTCCTCGCCAGGCCGCGCCTCGGGCGGGTGTTCGGCCGCCGTGTCGGCCAGCCTCCGGCGCAGCAGGCTATAGGCCCGGTTGATGTCCTTCAGCCGTTCCTCGGCCGCCTTGTCGCCACCGTTGGTGTCCGGATGGTAGCGCTTGGCGAGTTCCTTGTAACGAGCCCGCAACGCCGCCTGCTCCAGCGGCCAGCCCAGGCCCAGCATATCAAGCGCGGCGCGCAATTCGGGCGGCGCCTCGCGGGCGCTCTTGCGCGGGGTCGGCGGCGCCTGACCGAAGAGACCCAGCGGATCCCTGAACAGATCGGCATTGATGCGCGTGTTGCCAAGGCGGCCCAGCGGCCAGGTCGGGCGCTGCCAGCCACTGTCCTCGCGCAGGTTCTGCTCGATCTCCTCGGGCTTCATGCCCTTGTAGTAGTCCCAGGCCTGATTATAGGCACGGACGTGTTCGAGGCAGAAATGATAATAATCGCGCAGCCGCGAGCGGTCGCGGGGCGCGCGGAATTCCCCGGCTGCCTCGCAACCGGGCGCTTCGCACAGTTGGGTCGGGGTGGGGCTGTCGGATCTGGGACGTTCGCCGCGGCGGGCCATTTGAAGGTTTATGGTCGCGTATCGTGATGGCCGCAAGCCGCCAGATTGCAAACCTTTTGCTTGGCGTCAGGCGAGTTGTCGTGGAAAAGCACAACCTATGAGCACACGTGCCGAACGCATGCGAAACCTCCTGCTCCGGACCTTCCAGGAGGCCGAACTGGAGATCGCCGATGACAGCCACCGGCATGCCGGGCATGCCGGCGCCGCGCCCGGCGGCCAGACCCATTATACCGTGCAACTCGTCACGCCCGACTTCCGCGGGATGAGCCGTGTGGCGCGCTCGCGCGCCGTGCACGATGCTCTGGCCGCCGAGTTCGGCAGCGGGCTGCACGCCCTCTCGCTCCGCCTGCTGACGCCCGAGGAGGCGGGGCAGGCGGCCTGAGCCGCCGCGCCCGGTCCGGCCATGTCCCAGGCCACCCTCGCCAACACCACGCTGTACGAGGACGAGCACCTGGTGGTGATCCACCGGCCCGGCGCCGGAGAGGCCGCGGCGGCGCTCACCCTCGTCACCTTCGCCGATCTCACCTTCCGCCCCAATGGCGACAAGGTCTGGGGCCAGGAGGTGGCGGGCAAGCTCGGCTGCAACACCATCGGCTTCGTGGCGCGGCGGGAGAACTGGTTCCCCGCCGCCTCCGTCGCCGCCGCGGCGCCGGCGGTGCGCGCCGCCCTGCGCGGCCGGGTCGCTACCTATGGCTACAGCATGGGCGGCTACGCGGCGCTGAAGTACGCCGCCCTGGTCGGCGCCGGCCATGCCCTGGCGGTCTGCCCGCAAAGCTCGATCGCGCCGGGCGAGGTGCCGTGGGACGCCCGCTTCCACCGCTTCCACCACCCCGTGCTGCATGCCGGCATGTCGGTGGCGCCCGGCGAGGCCGGCGCCTTCGCCGTGCTGCTGGCCGATCCCTACATGCCGGAGGACCGGCGCCATGCCGCCCGCCTGCGCGACGAGGCAGGGGTCCACTGGCTGCGGACCCCTTTCATGGACCATGCGGCGATCTGGCTGCTGGTCGAGAGCGGCTTCCTGAGACAGGTGCTGGAACGGCTCCTGGCCTCCGACCTGGAGGGGCTGACCGGCCTGCTGCGGGCCCGGCGCCATGCCAGCCCGCACTGGTTCCGCCATGCCGGCAATGCCGCCTTCCGCCGCGGCCATGTCGCCATGGCCAACCGGCTGTGGCGGAAGGCGCTGGCGCTCGGCCTGCCGCCCGGCGTCACGGAACAGGATCTGGGCCGGCTGCTGCGCGAGCGGATGCGGCGGCTGCGCGATGCCGGCCGGCGCGAGGCCGCGCGCGATGTCGCCCTGCAGCAGGCGGCGCTGCGGCCGGAGGACTTCGCCTCCCAGGCCCAGGCCGGCCACGCCCTGCTCGGCATGAGCGAGGCCGAGGCCGCCGAGGCGCCGTTCCGCGCCGCGCTGAAGCTGCGCGGCGATGTCGGGCACATCTATCAGGGCCTCTCCCTGGTGCTGGGCGCCCAGGGGCGCATGGCGGAAGCCATCACGCTCTGCCGCCGCGGCGTGAAGGAGGCGCCGGGCGACGCCAAGCTGCAGGTGCATTTCGGCCATCTGCTGCTCAACAACGGCAAGGTGGACGAGGCCGAGGCGCAGTTCCGCGCCGTGCTGTCCCAGGCCGGGCTGTCTGAGGCCGGGCCGAACGGCTCGGGCGACAATTCGCAGGCCCTGCTGGGCCTGAGCCACACCCTGGCGGCCCGGGGCGACCGCGAGGAGGCGATCCATGTGGCGCGCCAGCTGATCGCCGAGGGCAACACCGATCCGCAGGCCTTCCTCTGGCTCGGCCAGCTGCTGCTCTTCATCGGCGAGCCGGCGGAGGCCGAGCCGGTGTTCCGCGACGCCCTGGCCGGCGCGCCGGACAGCGGCCCCGCCGCCATCGGCCTGGCCCGGGCGCTGGAGCGGACCGGTCGGCTCGAGGCGGCGCGCCGCACCGCCGCCGAGGCCGCCGCGCGGCTGCCGCGGGATGCCAAGGTGCAGGCCATCGCCAAGCGCCTCGGCCCGCCCAGTGCCGCGCCCATGCCGGAGGTGGGGCCAACCCCCTCGCGCCTGCGCCGCTGGGTCACCGCCTTCTTCAGCCGTGACGAGGCCTATTGAGGCAGCTGGTCTATTCCGCCGCCTTCCGCCCCGCCACATAGGCCGGCCAGTGCCGGGCCACCACCGGGCTGTCCTCCGCATAGGCGAGGCAGGTGCCGATCTGCGCCGGCTTGCGGCCGTCGCGTCCGGCCTCCTGGCGGGCGGCGCGGCGCCGCGCGTAGCTGGTCTGGAAGGCGACGGTGGCCATCTGCGCCAGCATCTCCCGCAGATGCGTGCAGCCCACCGTGCCGCCGACCCGTTCCTGCACCGCCCGGTTGAAGCCCGGCCCGATCCTCAGGCCGGCGAGCCGGGCGAAGTTCGGCGCCGCCTGCGGGCAGATGGCGTAGGGGCTGAAATCCGTCGCCGCCTCGCAGGACTGGATGACCATCTCGGCATCGATGGTGAGCCGGATCCACATCCCGTGCAGCGCCTCGCCCGGCTCCACGCGGCGGTCCAGCGAGTCGAAGGGGAAGCTCTTGGTATCGGTCAGGTGGCCCTCGATATCGAAGAGGCCGTCCTCGCGCTCGAAGCCGTGCATGTCGATCTGGCGGCGATGCAGGGGCTTGCGCGCGGCGGGCGGGGAGAGGGGCATGGCAGGCTCCCGGCTTTGATGCGTCGCAACAGAAGGTCCTTTTCCCTATGGCACAGGGCACGCGGTCAGGGAAAGGCGCCAGGAGAGAGGCGCCGAGGAGAAGCAGCGGTGGCGCTGCAACGCTCCGCGCCGCCTCCGGTTAAACGCGAGCCCGTGGAGCGGATGGCGGCCTGGCGACATCCGGCCTTCCCTCCGGTAGCCTGCGCGCGGCGCCGCTGCGCGTCCTTCCATTCGAGAGCAGGAGCAGAGCATGCCCGTTGAAGCGAAGTACAAGACCACCGCCACGGCCACCGGCGGCGGCCGCGACGGCAAGACCGCCCTGGCCGATGGCAGCATGGCGCTGCAACTCGCCGTGCCCAAGGAGCTTGGCGGTCCGGGCGGCGACGGCGCCAATCCCGAGAAGCTCTTCGCGCTGGGCTACTCCGCCTGCTTCCTCGGCGCCATGCGCGTCGCCTCCGGCCAGACCAAGATCAAGCTGCCCGAGGGTTCCACGGTGACGGCGACGATCGGCATCGGCCCGCGCTCGGAGGGCGGCTTCGGCATCACCGCCGAACTCGACGTCTATCTGCCCGGCCTGCCGGAGGAAGAGGCGCGCCGGCTCGTCGAGACGACGCACGACATCTGCCCCTATTCCAACGCCATCAAGGCCAGCGTGGACGTCAAGACGACGACCCGCGCCTGACCCCGCGGACGGCGGGACACCGCCGGCGGACGGCGACCGCCCCGCCGCGCGGGGCGGCGCCTCAGCCCAAAGGTTCTCAGCCGAGGGCGCCCTCGGCGCGCAGCAGCGCCTCCACGATCTGCGGATCGACGCCCTCCTGGGTCAGGGCCTCGCCGGGGCCGCGCAGCAGCACGAAGCGCAGATGGCCGTCGCGCACCTTCTTGTCCTTCCGCATCCGGCGCATCAGCGCCTCCAGCGCGAACCGGCGCGGCAGGTCGCCGAGCCGCGCCGGCAGGCCGACAGCCCGCAGATGCGCCTCGACCCGCCCCGGCAGGTCCGGATCGCACAGGCCCAGCAGGCCGGAGAGCCGCGCCGCCAGGCCGAGGCCGATGGCGACGCCTTCCCCATGCAGCAGGCTGCCGTCATAGCCGCACTCGGCCTCGATGGCGTGGCCGAAGGTATGGCCGAGGTTGAGCAGGGCGCGCCCCCCCTCGGCGCTCTCCTCCCGCTCGTCGGCGGCGACCACGGCGGATTTCAGGCGGCAGCTCTCCATAACGGCATGGCGCAGCGCGGCGGGATCGCCGGCCACCGCCTTCGCCCCCTCGGCCTCGCACCACGTCCAGAGCGGGCCCTGCAGCAGCCCGTGCTTGGCCACCTCGGCATAGCCGGCGCGCAGTTCGCGGGGCGGCAGGGTGGCGAGCACGCCGGTATCGGCCAGCACGATGCGCGGCTGGTGGAAGGCGCCGGCCAGGTTCTTGCCGGCGTGCAGGTTGATGCCGGTCTTGCCGCCGACCGAGGAATCGACCTGGGCCAGCAGGGTGGTGGGCACCTGCACGAAGGGCAGGCCGCGCAGCGCCGTGGCGGCGACGAAGCCCGCCAGGTCGCCGACGACGCCGCCGCCCAGCGCCAGCACCGCCGTGCCGCGGTCGATGCCGGCGGCCAGCATGTCCTCCAGGACTGAGCCGTAGGTGGCGAGGCCCTTGCTGGCCTCGCCGGGCGGCACGGTGAGGCTGGCGCGGATCTCGATGCCCGCCTCCTCCAGCCCGGCGCGGAGCGCCGGCAGGTGCAGCGCGGCGACGGAGGCATCGCTCAGGATGGCCAGCCGGCGCGCCGGCAGGGCGGGGGCGAGCAAGGCACCGGCGCGGGCCAGCAGCCCTTCGCCCACCACGACGTCATAGCCCCGCGCGCCGAGGCCGACCGGCAGGCGGGCCGGCGGGGAGAAGCCGTCCAGGGCGCCCTGGACGCGGTCGGTGGTCGCTTCGGGGTTCTCGTCCAGACAGTCCACGATCAGATCGGCCTCGGCATAGAGGTGGTGACGGGCGGCCATCAGCCGCCGCAGGACCTCGACCGGGTCCTGGTTCAGGAACATCGGCCGGGTCGCCCGGCCGGAGACGCGCGGCAGCAGCACCGGCAGGGCGCAGCGCAGCCAGACGGCGACGGCGCCGGCCTCGCGGATGGCGCGGCGGGTCTCGGCATCGGCATAGGCGCCGCCGCCGGTGGCCAGCACCACCGGCGGGCCGGCGAGCAGGCGGCTGATGACGCGGCGCTCGCCCTCGCGGAAATGCGGCTCGCCGTAGCGGGCGAAGATCTCGGTGATGGGCTGGCCGGCGGCGGCCTCGATCTCGGTATCGGCGTCACGGAAGGGCAGGCCCAGGCGCTGCGCCAGGCGCTTGCCGATGGAGGACTTGCCGGCGCCGGGCATGCCGATCAGCACCACGGCGCGCGCGGCGGCCGGGGCGGGGACCGCGGTGGCGGCCGGCGCGGGGGCGGGACCGGGAGCCGGCGGTGCGGCGGGCGGAACGATGGCGAGGCTGAGGTTGCGTGACACGGTGGCGGAAGGTAGCACATCACGCTCCGCGCGCGAGGATACCCCCGGCTGCCATGTTCCGCCGTCCGATTCTGCTCCTTGTCCTGGTCCTCGTGGTCGCCCTGCTGGGCGGCCTGCTGGTGATGGCCGCCTTTCCGCCGGCGGTGACGCCGCAGGCGGTCGAGCGCACCCTGCCCAACGAGCGCTTCGGCACGCGGTGAGCCAGGCGCCCTGGTGAGCCAGGTATCCGGCGGCCCGCGCCGGGCGCCGTTCACCGGCCAGGGAGGACGCGATCCGTTGAGACCCCTCCATCGCCCGGCACCGCCGGCTCGTTCCGGCCGCCGGCCCCGCTGAGGCGCCGCGCATGGACCGCCACCTGGAAGCCTTTCTGGAGATGCTGGCCGCCGAGCGGGGGGCGGCGCGCAACACCCTCGCCGCCTATCGCGCCGATCTGGAGGAGGCGGCCGGTGTCCTGCGCCGCCGCCACGGCACCGCCCTGGCGGCCGCCGGGGAGGCGCCGCTGCGCGCCTATCTCGCCGGGCTGACCGATTCCGGCCTCTCGCCGCGCACCGCCGCGCGGCGGCTCTCGGCGCTGCGGCAGTTCTTCCGCTTCCTGGCGCGGGAGGGCGTCCGGCCGGACGACCCGACCGAGCTGCTCGACCGCCCGCGCCAGCCGCAGCCGGTGCCGAAGGCGCTGCGGGTCGGGGAGGTCACGGCCCTGCTCGAGGCGGCCGCCGGCCTGCCGGGCCGCCGCGGCCCGCTCGCCGTCGCGCTCCTGGAGATGCTCTATGCCTCGGGGCTGCGCGCCAGCGAGCTGGTCGGCCTGCCGGGCAACGCCCTCTCCGAGGAGAGCCCGCTGATCCTGGTGCGGGGCAAGGGCGGAAAGGAGCGGCTGGTGCCGGTCTCGGCCCGGGCCCGCGCCGCGGTCCTGGCGCTGCGCGAAGGCGGAGGGCCGGGGCGCTGGCTCTTCCCGTCCTACGGCGCCTCCGGCCATCTGACACGGCAGAGCCTGGTGCTGCTGACCAAGCAGGCCGCGCTAACGGCGGGGCTCGATCCCGCCCGCGTCAGCCCGCACGTGCTGCGCCATTCCTTCGCCACGCATCTGCTGGAGGGCGGCGCCGATCTGCGGGCGCTGCAGATGCTGCTCGGCCACGCCGATATCGCGACGACGCAGATCTACACCCGGGTGCTCGAGGAGCGGCTGCGCCTGCTGGTGGAGACCCACCACCCGCTGGCCTCGACCGGCCCGTCGTGACAGGCTCGTCGGTCCAACCTAGGAGGGAGTCGAGGCCATGCTGACCGGACGCTGCCACTGCCGGGCCATCCGCTACGCGGTGCCGCGGGAGGCGGTGCTGCATCACGCCCTCTGTCATTGCGGGGATTGCCGCCGCCATGCCGGCGCGCCGATGGTCGGCTGGGCCATGGTGCCGGCGGAGAGTCTCGTCGTCCACGGCAGCCCGAAGGTCTATGCCTCCTCCGCGCGGGGCCGCCGCAGCTTCTGCCCGGACTGCGGTACCGGCCTGTTCTATGCCAACGAGGAGAACCTGCCCGGCCTGGTCGATATCCAGACCGGCACGCTGGACGATCCCGCGGCCCTGCCGCCGGGGGCGCAGATCCAGGTCGCGGAGCGGCTGCCCTGGATGGCCGCGCTCGATGGCCTGCCGGCGTTCGAGCGCTATCCAGGCTGAGGCGGTCGCGCACGCGGCCCTCCCCCCTGGCCTTGCCGTTCCGTCTGCGCTAGGCCACCCCCTCTTCCGCGCCCGGGGGCTGAACCGGGCGCCGCCTGGACACGGGATCGCGATGCGCCATTTTCTGGATTTCGAGAAGCCGCTGGCCGAGCTGGAAGGCAAGATCGAGGAACTGCGGCGCACCACGGATGCCGGCGGCATCGACGTGGCGGAGGAGGTCGGCAAGCTGTCCGACAAGGCCGCGAAGCTGCTTTCGGCGACCTATGCCAAGCTGACCCCCTGGCAGAAGACCCAGGTCGCCCGCCACCCCGACCGGCCCAAGGCGCTGGCCTATGTCGCGGCGCTGATCGAGGATTTCGTGCCGCTGGCCGGAGATCGCGCCTTCGCCGATGACGCGGCGGTGGTGGGCGGCATGGGGCGCTTCCACGGCCGCGCCGTGATGGTGCTGGGCACCGAGAAGGGCACCGATACCGAGAGCCGGGTGAAGCACAATTTCGGCATGGCCCGGCCGGAGGGCTACCGCAAGGCGCGGCGGCTGATCGAGCTGGCCGGGCGCTTCGGCCTGCCGGTGCTGAGCTTCGTCGACACCGCCGGGGCCTTTCCCGGCATCGAGGCCGAGGCGCGCGGCCAGGCCGAGGCCATCGCCCGCTCGATCGAGGCCTGCCTGGACGCGCCGGTGCCGGTGGTCTCGGCGATCATCGGCGAGGGCGGCTCGGGCGGCGCCATCGCGCTCGCCGCCGCCGACCGGGTGCTGATGCTGGAGCACTCGATCTATTCGGTGATCAGCCCCGAGGGCTGCGCCAGCATCCTGTGGCGCGATGCCGCCCAGGCCAGCACCGCGGCCGATGCGCTGAAGCTGACCGCCCAGGACCTCTCCCGCCTCGGGCTGATCGACCAGGTGGTGCCCGAGCCGCTGGGCGGCGCGCACCGCGACCCGGCGGCGGCGATGTCCGCCCTCGGCGCGCGGATGTGGGAATGCCTGGAGCCGCTGCTGGCGCTGGATGGCGGGCGGCTGAAGGCGCGGCGGCGCGAGAAGTTCCTCGAGATGGGCCGCCACGGCGTCGTCTGAGAAGGCCTGCCGCACAGGCCTTCTCCAGCGGTCACGGGCCCGGATTCAGCGGGCCGCCCCCGTGGAGCCGAGCAGCACCCCGCGCAGCAGGCCGAGGTAGCGCGCGCACATCGCCGCCTCGTCCTGCCGCAGCGCCAGGGCCTCGGCCGCCGCCTGCCGCCGTGCCACCTCCGCCCCGCCTCGCAGCACCGTGGCCAGGGCCGTGGCCAGGGCCGCCGCGTCGCCGGTGGGGACCAGGCAGGCAACCTCCGCGGCCTCCTCGCCCAGCCCCTCCAGCGCCGCCTCGCTCGCCACCACCGGGCAGCGCCGCAGCGCCGCCTCGAGGAAGGCGAGGGGATAGCCCTCCAGCCGCGAGGGCAGCAGCAGCGCATCCGCCGCCTCCAGCAGCGCGCCGGCATCCTGGCGGAAGCCGAGCAGCCGCAGCGGGGGGTTGTCGCCACGGGCGGCGCGCCGGAGGGCGGCCTCCAGTGTCGGTGGCGCCCCGGCGCCGGCCACGGCGAGCACCGCCGGCGGGCCGGCTGCCAGGCGCCGGGCGATGTCCGGTAGCAGATCGGCGCCCTTGGCGGGATCGAGCCGGCCCAGGAAGAGCGCGAGGCGGGTGCCCGGCGCCAGGCCGAGATCCTGCCGCACCCTGGCCCGCCGCCCGGCGCGGTCGCCGCCGGCGGGCGGCCGGGCGCCGTTCGGCACCAGGGCGATGGTCGCCTCCGGGAGGGCGAAGCGCCAGGCCAGCCCCGCGCGCACCGGCGCGGACACCGCCACCCAGCCGCCGACAAGCCGCGCCGCGTCGCGCTGGCCGGCATCGTCCAGCGGCAGGAAGGCGCGTTGCCGAGGCGCCAGATGGCCGATGGCGAGGCTGGGCTGCCCGGTCTCGGCCAGGGCCCGCAGGCAGCCGAGCCCGGCCTCCGGCCAGGGCAGCGGCAGGACGGCGACATCCGGCGTCCCGTCGGCGAGCAGCGCCCGCGTGGCGTGGTGCTGGGCGGCGTGGCTTTCCGCCGTGCGGCCTGGATGCCAGGCGAGGTCGGCAGGGCGCAGGTCCGGCGGTTCCCGCCCCGGCCAGGCGGCCAGCAGCGCCGGATGAAGCTCCGGGGCGGCGGCGCAGGCGACGGCGCAGCCCGCCTCCATCAGGGCTGCCATCAGGGCCAGGCTGTGCCGCTCGGTGCCGCCGAAGCCGCGGCTCGGCAGGAGCATCAGCGTGCGGCGCAGCCGGCGGGCCGGCGGCAGCGCGGCGTCGGGGGTCGGCGGGACGGGTTCGGGCATGCCTCGAGGCGCTCCGGCGCGGCCTGCGCAAAGGTTGTGGAGTTTCTCTTTACCATTCTTCATGGTAGCGATCATCGCCATCCCGACAATCGAGTGTCGGAGGCGAGCCGCAGCGGATCGGAGAGACGTGCCGCATGGACATCGCAGCCGGATCGTGGCCGGCGCCGCAGGACAGCCGCCCCGGCGGGATCGAGATCGGCATCGTCATCCCGGCCCATCGCCAGCCCGGCTTCCTGGCGGAGGCGCTGGAGGCTGTGCTGTCGCAGCGCGCGCCCGGGGGCGGGGCGCCGCGTCTGGCCGCCGTGGTGGTGGATGATGGCTGCCCCTTCGCGCAGACGCGCGAGACCGGCCTGGCCTTCGCCCGGCGCCACCCGGACCGGATCTTCTACCTGCGCCGCGCCAATGGCGGGCTCAGCGCCGCGCGCAACACCGGCATCGACTTCGTGCTGCGCGCCTGGCCGGGCTGCCGCGCCCTCTATCCGCTCGACGCCGACAACCGGCTGCACCCGGATTTCCTGGCCCGCGCCCTGGCGCTGCTGGAGGAGAGCCCGGCGGAGGTGGGCTGGGTCTATCCGGACTTCGACTTCTTTGGCTTCGCCGAGAACTATTCGGCGCGGGGCGCCTACAGCGCCCTGCTGCATCAGCTGGAGAACCACTGCGAGGCCGGCAGCCTGATCCGCCGCGCCGTCTTCGAGGCCGGGCTGCGCTATGACGAGACGATGCGCGACGGCTTCGAGGACTGGGACTTCTGGCTGCGTGCGGGCCACCGGGGCTTCCGGGGCCGGCACCTGCCACGGGCCGGCTTCCTCTACCGCAAGCGCGCCGAGAGCATGCTGGCCGGCTCCGAGCGGCGCCGGGCGGCCCTGCTCGCCACCATGCGCGGGCGCTATGGCGCGGCGCAGCGGGCGCGCGCGCTCCTCCGGCTGGAGGCGGCCGAGGCGCCGCGTTTCGCCCTGCACCTCGCCGGGGAGGAGGCGGTCGCCTTCCTGCTCGATCCGGCGGCGGAGCCGGCCGAGCGGCTGGACTGGCCGAGGGCGCATGCCCGTCTGGCGGAGAGCTTCCGCAGCCCGCAGGCCGTGCACGCGCCGCCCGTCTGCGTCTTCGCCGAGGCCGGCACGCTGGCGCGGCTGGCGGAGGCGGGCCTGCTCCGCACGGTCTTTCACCATGCGATGCTGGCGCTGCGCGAGGCCGCGCTGGTGACGGTGAGCCTGGAGGCCGAGCCGGACGGGGGACTGGCCCTGGCCGCCGCCGCGCCGGGGGCCGAGGCGGCGCCGCTGCTCTTCGCGCGCAGCCGGCTGCTGGAGGACTGGGCGCTCGATCCCGAGCCGGACGGGCTGGAGCGTGCCCTGGAGGCGGCCCCGGCGGGGATGGCCGGCTTCCGCGTCGGGCTGCCGGAACCGGTGACGGGAGGTGGAGAGGCGCCGCCGCCGGCCCTGCCGCTGCTGCGCGCCGCCGCCGCCGGCTTGCGCGACCTCGTCCGCCGCCGCTCGGCGATGCCGGCGGACTGGCGCGCCGAATGGCGGCGGCCGCGCGCGCAGGCGCTGGAGGCCTATCCGGAACTGGCGGGCTGCGGCCCGCCGCTGCCCTATCTGGCGCCGGAGGATGGCCGGGACATCGCCTTCCTGCTGCCGCTCTTCGCCTTCGGCGGTGTCGAGAAGGTAGTGTTCAACTATGCCGCCGTGCTGCGGCGGCGCGGCTGGCGGCCGCATCTCTTCATCACCGGGGCGCGCCGCATCCAGCCGATGCCGGGGCACGCCGCCGTCTTCGAGAGCCTGAACTTCTTTCCCGGCGAGAGCATCGAGGGCGGCGACTACGATCGGCTGCATCTCGGCGCCTGCGTCTCGGGCTTCGCGCTATGGAAGGACACGCGCGACGCCGTCGGCCTGCTGGCCGGGATGGATGTGGTGGTGAACACCCATGCGCTGGGCGGGCATGGGCTGATGCAGGCGCTGCGCGGCCAGGGGGTGCGCACCTGGCTCGGCCTGCATCTGGTGGAGCGCGGCCCCTTCGGCCAGCCGCTCGGCAACCCGCACATCGCCCTGGCCTATGAGGGCGCCTATGACGGCGTTGTGGTCATCTCGGACCAGCTGCGCGACTGGTGCGTCGGCCAGGCGATGCCGGCGGGGAAGATCGTCCGCGTGCTCAACGCGCCGTCCTACGAGCCTGTGCCGGGCCGCCCGGCGGAGGCCATGGCGGCCCGCGCGGCGCGGCCGGCGGAGGCGCCGCTGCGGCTGCTCTACCTCGGCCGGCTGGACGCGCAGAAGGGGCTTGAGCGGCTGCGCGACATCATCCTGCGGACGCGCGGGCCGCGCTTCGCCTGGCGCCTCGCCGGGCAGGCGGTGCTGGGCGATTCGGCCCTGGACCTCGGGCAGACCGGCATCGCCGTGGAGCCGCCCGCCATGGACGCGGCGGGGCTGGATGCCCTCTATGCCTGGGCCGACGTCGTGCTGCTGCCCTCGCGCTTCGAGGGCGTGCCGCTGACGGTGCTGGAGGCGCAGCGCTTCGGCTGCGTCGTCGTCGCCACCGATGTCGGCGCCGTGCCCGAGATCATCGAGGACGGCCGGGACGGCTTCCTGCTCCGGACGGACCGGGGCGAGGCGGCGGTGGTGGAGGATGCGGTGGCCCTGCTCGAGCGTCTGGCGGCGGCGCCGGCGCTGCGCCGCGCGGTGGGCGAGGCGGCCACGGCCCGCGTCTCGGCGGCGAACTGGGAAAGGAACATGGCGGAATGGCTGGCGCGGCTCGAACTCCCGCTCGAACTCCCGCTGGAACTCCCGCTGGAAATCCCGCCGGGGCCGGCGGCATGAGCGGCCTGCTGGCCCGCGCCGCGGACCTGCCGGCGCTGATGTCCGGCGCGCCGGCCATCCTGGTGGCGGAGACGCTGCCCGGTTGGCAGTCCCTGCGGCGGCCCGGCCTGGCGCTGTGGCGGCTGGTGGCGGCGGGCGACGCCTTTCGCCTGGTGCCGGAGGAGGCCCGGCCGGAGGAGGAGGGCTGGGAGGCCCTGGCCCTGCCGCCGGCCGGCGCGCTGGCGGTGATCCTGCCGGAGAAGGCCGCGGCCGCGGCGGCGCTGGCCGCCTGGTGGCAGGCAGCCGCCGGCCTGCCGCCGCCGCTGATCGAGGCGGCGGATGCCGCCGCGGCCGGGGCGGCGGTGGCGGCGCGGTTGCTGGACGCGCTGCAAGGCGCGCAGGCCCGCGCCGTCGCGCTCGAGCGCAGCCTGGTGCAGACCCGGCGGGACTATGAGGACACGCGCGAGGTGGTGGCCGCGCTGTCCCGCCGCCTTGGCCATCGTCCGCCATCGCCGTTGAGCCTCGCCCTGGCGCTGGAACCGGGGCCCGGGCGCCTGCGGCGCCCCGCGGGGGAGGCGCGCCTGGCGCTGTGCCAGCCGCTCGGCCTGCGCCTGCAGGGGATCGCCGCCCTGGCGCTGCATGTCGCCGCGCTGCCTGGAGGAGAGAGCGGGGAAACGGCTTCGGAGCCGGCCGGAGCCATGCGGCTGCGGCTGCGCGGCGAGGAGAGCGGCCGGATCTTCGCCGCCTGGACGCTCCCCGCCGGAGCCCTGGCGCCGGGCTGGCTGACGCTGGACCTGCCCTGTCCGCTGGGCCCGGAGCGGGAGAGCGCGGCGCTGGAACTGGTGGCGGAGGGCGGGCTCGCGGCGGGGCTGGTGCTGTCGCTGGAAGAGGGCTGGGTGCCGGCCCACCTGGCCTGCGCCGTCGCCGGCCTGCCACCCGCCGCCGAGCCGGAGGCGCGCGCCCTCGCCCTGCGCCTCTGGACCGCCGGGCCGGGCGAGCGCTTCATCGTGCCGGAACACTGGAACTGGGACGAGGCGGGGGCCAGCCTGCCGCTGGAGGGCGTGCCGCAGGCCATCGCGCCCGGGACCTGGCATGCGGCGCGGCGGGTGGCGGGGCAATGGGGGCGGGTCGCCATCGGCGGCGAGGCGCCGCGCCTGTCCGCCCGGCTGCGCGGCGCGGAGGAGGCGGCGCTGCTGCTGCCGCGCCTCACGCTCGCCGGGCATGACGTGCTGCGCCTCGACTGGTCGCTGCGCCTGGGCGAGGCGGAGGGGGCCGGGATCGGCCTCTGCCTGCTGGACCGGGACGCGGTGGTGCGCGGGCCGGCGGCCGCCCTGGCGCTGGGCTGCTTCTCCGGCTGGCGCGATCTGGCCGCCGGCAGCCTGACCATGACGCTGCCGCTCGGCCTTGGCTGGCAGGCGCAGGCGCTGATCCTGCTGCGCGGCGCCGAGGGCGGCGATCTCCAGGTCGAGCTGAGCGCCCTGAGCCTGCTGCCGGGCCGGGCGCCGGAGCGCCTGCTCGCCACGCGGGCACGGGCCGAGGCGGAGCGCGCGCCGGAGCCGCTCGCCGAGGCCGGCGTGCCGGTGGTGGGGGCGGTGGAACTGCACCAGCACCTGCGGGGCCGCCCGGGCTACGAGCATCTCGACATCGGCCTCCGCGATCTGGCGGGCGGCGGGCAGCACTGGCCGGGCCTGCGCTTCAAGCTGGCGCGGAACAACGACACCCCCCTGCTGGAGTTCCGCCGCGCCCGGGACTGGCCGGAGGCCTTCGTCGAATGGCCAGGGCGGGAGAGCGACCGGTTCGGCCCGGTGATGCGGCTGCGGCCGGCGGAGGTCGGGCGGCTGGCGGGGGCCTTGTCGCATCCGCGCGACGCGGCCCTGCTCGCCGTGCTGCTGGACCTGCTGCCGCCCATCGCCGACGAGGCGGCGCGGCAGGCCGGGCTCGGGGCGGAAGCCGGGCTCTGGCGGGAGGCCGCCGGCCGCTTCCTGGCGACGTTGCCGGATGCCTTGCCGGCCTGAGCGGGTGCCGGAGTGGAATCTCCCTGTGGCGATCGCAAAAAAGGGAAGGAAACGGCTGCAGAGCACGATATTTCCCCAGAATTTGTGCTGTTACAAAATCACATTGACTCATATGAATAGTTAAATTCTGAATATCCCGTCCTTATCGCGATTCTGAATCGTGATTCATGATGGGAGACTGGATATGCCGCAAGCTCCGAGCCTGCCGCGCCGCGGGGTGCTGGCCGCCCTCGGCACCGCCGGCCTCGCCCTGCCACTGGCCGGCTTCGCGCCCATGGGCGCCGACCGCCGCGCCTTCGAGGCGATGCTGGCGCGCTCCCGCTGCCTCACGCCCCTGCCCGCGGCCGGCGCGGGCGGCGCGACGCGCAAGCTGACCATCGCCTGGAACGCCACCTCCATCTGCACCTCACCGATCGAGGTGGCGCGCAAGCACGGCATCCTGGCCCGGCACGGGCTGGAGGTGGAGCTGATCAATTTCGGCGGCTCGACCGAGGCACTGCTGGAGGCCATCGCCACGCGTAAGGCCGATGCCGGCGTCGGCATGGCGCTGCGCTGGCTGAAGCCGCTGGAGATGGGCTTCGACGTCAAGATCACCGCCGGCACCCATGGCGGCTGCATGCGGCTGGTGGGCGACCCCGCGGCCGGCATCACCACCGACCTCGACTCGCTGCGCGGCAAGACCATCGCCGTGACCGACATGGCGGCGGCCGACAAGAACTTCTTCGCCATGGTGCTGAAGCGCGCCGGCATCGACCCGGAGAAGGACGTGACCTGGCGCGTCTTCCCGGCGCATGTCTTCGGCCTGGCGCTGCAGCGGCGCGAGGCCGACGCCTACACGCTGGGCGACCCGGTGGCCTGGACATTGCGGCGCGACAACAACCTGGTCGAGGTGGCGACCAATCTGAGCGGCGTCTGGGCCGACAAGGCCTGCTGCATCCTGGGCGTCTCGGGCGGGCTGGTGAAGGAGGAGCCGCAGACGGCCGCCGCCCTGACCCGGGCGCTGATCGAGGCGCAGCACCTGACCGCCGAACGGCCCGAGCTGGCGGTCGAGGCCTTCCTCGAATACGCCCCCGGCCGCGTCAATCGCGACGACCTCCTGGCCATCCTCCAGACCCACACCCATGGGCACAGCCCGGTCGGCGGCGACATCCGGCGCGAGATCGAGTTCTACGCCAGCGAACTGAAGGAGGTCGGCGTCATGCGCCCGCGCACCGATCCGAAGCGCTTCGCCGAGCGCGTCACCGCCGACGTGCTGAGCGTGTGATGAGCGCCTCGGGAGTTGCCCTGAGATCCCGAGGGGATGCCGCCAGGGATGCATCCGGGGATCTCGCCACGGCGCGGGGCGCGGCGCGTCCCGGCCTGTGGCTCGGTGGCCTCGCGGCCGGGCTGGTCTGGCTGGCGGCGGCGGCGGTGATCGCCCTGCCGGAGGATCGGATCGAGGTCGGCCGTACCCAGGAGCTGGCGCTGCTGGCGGCACTGCTGGGCGGGCTGCTGCTGCTGGCCGGGCTGGCGGCGGCCTGGTCCGGCCGGGCGGGCGAGCGCCTGCGTCCGCTCGGGCCCTGGCTCGCCGTGCTTGGCCTCGGCCTCATCGGCTGGGAGCTGCTGACCGCCAAGTTCGCCCTGCTGCCGCTGCCCTTCTTCGCTTCGCCGCAGGGGCTGCTGGAGGTCTATCTGGAGGACTGGCCGCGGCTCGGCGAGAGCGTGCTGCGCTCGCTCTGGCTGCTCGCCACCGGCTATGCCCTCGGCGCCGCGGCGGGCTTCGTCGCGGGGGTGGCGCTCGGCTGGTCGCGCGCCATCGGCTACTGGGTGCATCCGGTGCTGCGGCTGATCGGCCCCCTCCCGGCTACCGCCTGGCTGCCGGTCGCCTTCTTCGTCTTCCCGTCGAGCGGCAGCGCCAGCACCTTCCTCGTCGCCCTGGCCGCCTGGTTCCCGGTCACGGTGCTGACCTGGTCCGGCGTCGCCGGCGTCAACAAGGCCTATTACGACATCGCCCGGACGCTCGGCGCCAGCCAGGCCTTCCTGGTGCTGAAGGTGGCGGTGCCGGCGGCCCTGCCGCAGGTCTTCGTCGGCCTCTTCATGGGCCTCGGCGCCTCCTTCTCCGTGCTGGTGGTGGCCGAGATGCTGGGGGTCAAGGCCGGGCTCGGCTGGTACCTGCAATGGGCCCAGGGTTGGGCCGCCTATGGCAACATGTACGCGGCGCTGATCGTCATGGCGCTGATGTGCTCCGGGCTGACGACGCTGCTGTTCAAGTCGCGCGACCGCCTGCTCGCCTGGCAGAAGGGGACGGTGCGGTGGTAGGCGCGACCTCGCGGCAGGAGCTTTCCGCCGCCGGCATGGCGCTGGAGATCGAGGGCGCCAGCCAGGCCTTCCAACTGGAGGGCCGGCCGCTGCCGGTGCTGGACGATGTCAGCCTCACGGTGCGGCCGGGCGAGTTCGTCGCCCTGCTTGGCCCCTCGGGCTGCGGCAAGTCCACCCTGCTGCGGCTGCTGGCCGGGCTCGACGCGCCGGTGGCCGGGCGGGTGCTGGGCGATGGCGCGCCGATCACCGCGCCCGACCCCTCCCGGGTGCTGGTCTTCCAGGACCCGACGCTCTACCCCTGGCGCACGGTGCGGGCGAATGTCGCGCTCGGGCTGGAGGCGCGCGGCCTGCTGCGCAGCCACGGCCACCGCATCCAGGAGGCGATCGACCTGGTCGGGCTGACCGGCTTCGAGACCGCCTATCCGCACCAGCTCTCGGGCGGCATGTCGCAGCGCGTGGCGCTGGCCCGCGCCCTGGTGAACGATCCGCGCCTGCTGCTGCTGGACGAGCCGTTGGGCAAGCTCGACAGCCTGACGCGGCTGTCGATGCAGGCCGAGCTGGTGCGGCTCTGGCAGCGCAGCGGCCTGACCGCGCTGCTGGTGACGCATGACGTGGAGGAGGCGCTGGTCCTGGCGCAGCGGGTCATCGTCTTCTCGCCCCGCCCGGCGCGGATCACCGCCGAGCTGGTGGTGGACCGGCCCTATCCGCGCCACCGCGACGACCCGCATCTGGTCGCGTTGCGGCGCGAGGCGCTGGGGCTGCTCGGGCTCGCGGACTGAGAGGGCCCGGGGCGCGACGACGCGGGCGGCGGGGCATCAGGCGCCGCCGCCCGCTTCAAGCAGCGCCTCCCGCTGCATCAGCCCGGCGAGCCAGCCGGCGAAGGCCTGCACGCGGCGCGACAGGTGCCGGCGGTGCGGATAGAGCAGGGTCAGAGGCATCGGCGCGGCGCGGTGCTCCGGCAGGATCTCGGTAAGGGCGCCGCTTCCGAGTTCCGCCCGGACGTCATAGGCGGGGATCTGGATCATGCCGAGCCCCGCCAGGCAGCAGGCGATGTAGGCCTCGGCGCTGTTGACGGCGACGCGGCTTCGCATCGGACAATCGCGCAGGCGCCCTCCCTCCTGCCATTCCCAGGGCTCGGTCCGGCCGCTGGTGGGCGAGATGTAGTTCACCGCCCAGTGCGCGCCGAGCTCCTCCGGGCCGCGCGGCGTGCCATGCCGGGCGAGGTAGGCGGGGCTGGCCACATTGATCAGCGGCAGGGCGCCGAGCGGGCGCGCGATCAGGCTGGATTGCGCCAGAGGCCCGACGCGCAGCGCGCAATCCAGGCTGTCCTCGACGAGGTTCACCGCACGGTCCGTGACGCCGAGTTCGATCTGCAGGCCCGGGTGGCGTTCCAGGAAGTCGGGCAGGGCCGGCGCCACGATCAGGCGGCCGACGCGGCCCGGCACATCGACCCGCAGCGTGCCGGCGAGGCTCGTGGCCGTCTGGCGGAACAGCCCCTCGGCCTCCTCCACATCGGCGATCAGACGGAGGCAGCGCAGGTGGAAGGCCGCCCCGTCGCTGGTGGGCGCCACCTTCCGCGTGGTCCTGTTCAGCAGCCGTGTCCCCAGCCGGCCCTCGAGCTCCTGCACCGCCGCCGAGACCGAGGAGCGCGGCAGGCCCAGCATGTCGGCCGCGCGGGTGAAGCTGGCGCAGTCCACGACCTTGGCGAAGATGCGGTAGAGCTCGATACGATCCATGGGCCTGGCCTGATTGTTCGCCCTGGCTGACAGGTTCTGGCAGAACTCGCGGCTTTATGCGGCGTCCTCGGATCTTAGCCTGTTCCGGTCATCGGGAAAGACGAGGAGCAGGCACCATGGCCGATCATGAAATCCGGGATAAGACCATCCTCATCGCGGGCGGGGCGAAGAATCTGGGCGGCCTCGTCGCCCGCGATCTCGCCGCGCGGGGCGCGAAGGCGGTGTTCATCCATTACAACAGCACCGCCTCGCGGGCGGAGGCCGAGGCCACGCTGGCGGCGGTGAAGGCGGCCGGGGCCCAGGCGGCGGCCTTCCAGAGCGACCTGACGACGGCCGGCGGCATGAAGGCCCTCTTCGACGCCGCCCGGAAGGCCTTCGGCGCGCCGGACATCGCCATCAACACGGTCGGCAAGGTGCTGAAGAAGCCGATCGTCGAGATCACCGAGGCCGAGTACGACGAGATGAGCGCCGTGAACGCCAAGGCCGCCTTCTTCTTCCTCCAGGAGGCGGGGCGGAACCTGCGCGACCAGGGCAAGGTGGTCACGGTCGTCACCTCGCTGCTCGGCGCCTTCACGCCCTTCTACGCCAGCTATGCCGGCACCAAGGCGCCGGTGGAGCATTTCACCCGCGCGGCCGCGAAGGAATTCGGCGAGCGGGGCATCTCCGTCACCGCCATCGGCCCCGGCCCGATGGACACGCCCTTCTTCTACCCGGCCGAGGGCGAGGACGCCGTGGCCTATCACCGCACGGCGGCGGCCCTGTCGCGCTTCTCCCGGACCGGCCTGACCGATATCGAGGACATCGTCCCCTTCATCCGCTTCCTGGTCTCGGAAGGCTGGTGGATGACCGGCCAGACCATCCTGGTGAACGGCGGCTACACGACCAAGTAAGGCGGCTGTGGCGCGCGGCCGCGCCCACCGCGCGCCCCGCCGCTCAGGAGCGGTAGGAGCCGTTGATGTCGATGTAGCCGTGCGTCAGGTCACAGGTCCAGGCGGTGGCCTTGCCGCGGCCGAGGCCGAGATCGACGGCGATCTCGATCTCGCGCCCCTTCATGTGGGCGACGACGGGCGCCTCGTCATAGCCCGGCACCACGCCGCCCTCCCGCGCCATCCAGGTGCCGCCGACGGCCACCGACAGCCGGTCGCGGTCGGCCGGCTCGCCGGCCTTGCCCACGGCCATGACGATGCGGCCCCAGTTGGCGTCCTCGCCGGCGATGGCGGTCTTGACCAGCGGGGAATTGGCGATGGCCATGGCGATGCGCTGCGCCGAGCGCGCGGTGGTCGCGCCGGTCACGTCGATGCGGATGAACTTCTGCGCGCCCTCACCGTCGCGCACCACCTGCAACGCCAGGTCGAGCAGCAGCTCGTGCAGGGCGCGGGCGAAATCCTTCAGCACGGCACCGCCTTCCGCCAGCACGCGCGGGTGCTTCGCCTGGCCGGTGGCGAAGACCAGCACCGTGTCGCTGGTCGAGGTGTCGGAATCGACCGTGGTGCGGTTGAAGCTGGCGTCCACGCCCTTCCTCAGCACCGCCTGCAGCGCGGCGGCCGGGATCTTCGCGTCGGTCGCGATGAAGCAGAGCATCGTCGCCATGTCGGGCGCCACCATGCCGCTGCCCTTGGCGATGCCGGCGATGGTGACCTCGGCCCCGCCGATCATCGCCTTGCGGACGCTGCCCTTGGGGAAGGTGTCCGTGGTCATGATGCCGCGCGCGGCGTCGGCCCAGGCATCCTCCGACAGGGCCGCGTGCAGGGCGGGCAGGGCGGCGGTCAGCTTCGCATGCGGCAGCGTCTCGCCGATCACGCCGGTGGAGGCCAGGAACACCTCCCGCGACTTGCAGCCGGCGAGCGCCGCGGCCGCCTCGGCGCTGGCCTGCACCGCGTCGCGCCCCGCCTGGCCGGTGAAGACATTGGCATTGCCGGCATTGACCACCAGCGCCCGCGCCTTGCCGCTCTTCAGCGCCGCGCGGCACCAGTCCACCGGCGCGCCGGGGCACTTGTTGCGCGTGAAGACGCCGGCCACCGTGGTGCCGGGCGCGAACTCCATCAGGGTGAGGTCGTTGCGGCCCTGGTAGCGGATGCCGGCGGCCGCCACGCCTAGCCGGACCCCGGCGATGGGCGGCAGGGGCGGCAGCGGGACCGCGAGGGGGGAAACGGGGAGATCCTTGGCCATGGGCGCGTCCGTCCTCATCAATGCGCGCGGCAGCGTTACCCTGGCTTTGGCCAATGAAAAAGGCCGGGCGCGGTGATTTCCCGCGCCCGGCCCCATCGCGCCCCGTCCGAAAGGCCTCCGCGATGCCCGCCCTACTTCCTCGGCGGCGGCGCGGCGCCGTCCAGCAGGGAAGGCGCCGGCTGCGGCGCGCGGGGCGAACCGTCCATGTTGAAGCGCTCGATCGTGGCGGCGGCCTGCACCCGCTCCACCGCCTCGTTCACCGCTTCCTCGAAAGCCGCCTGGCGCAGCGTCTCGGCGCTCTCCTCGAAGCTGGGCACCGCGGCGGTGCGGCGATCCTCGAGCTTGATGATGTGCCAGCCGAAGGCGCTGCGCACCGGCTCCCGGCTCGTCTCGCCCTTCTTCAGCGCGAAGGCGGCATTGGCGAATTCCGGCACCATGTCGCTCTTCTTGAAGAAGCCGAGGTCGCCGCCTTCCTGGCCGCTGCGGTCGCTCGAGAACTTCTTCGCCACGGCGGCGAAATCGGCGTTGGGCTTGCGCAGCTCGGCCAGCACCTTGCGCGCCTCCTCCTCGGAGCTGACGAGGATGTGGCGGGCATGCACCTCCTCCTCGCCCGGCTTGGAGGCGATCTCCTTCTGGTAGCGCTCGCGCAGCGCCTCGGGCGTCAGGGCCGGGGCGATCTCGCGCCGCAGCAGGGCCTGCTGCAACTGCTCCTCCTCGGCCCGGCGGATGGCGCGCTGCACGGCCGGCTCCTGGTCGAGCTTCTGCGCCCGGGCGGCGGCGACGAGGGCCTTCTGCGCGATCAGTTGATCGACCACCAGGGGAAAGAGCATCGGACCCGGCGCGCCCCGCAGCTGCTCCGGCAGCTCGGCGATGGCGGCCTGGACATCGGCCAGGTGAAGCTCCTCGCCATCGACGCGGGCGACGACCGGATTGCCCTCGGCCGGGAGGGTGGAGCCCGGGGCCGTGGACTGGGGCGCGGGCGGCTGCGGCGTGGGGGCGCCGGGCGGCGGGCTCGCCGGAGCCTGGGCCAGGGCGGGGCTGAGCAGGAAGGGAAGCAGGAGAAGAGGTCGGGTCAGTCGGGTCAAACGCATCAACCGCATGTGCCTTCGCGAAGAGAGGCTTCAAGATGCCGGAAGCGTGCCGCCGCCACAATCGCGGCCTTGTTGCGCCCGGAATGGCCAGGAGGCCAGGGCGGGACCGGGTTCCGCGGCGTGATCCGCTTGAAGCGGACGGCATTCCCCTGTATTTGCGAAATCAATTCGTTAATCCCGAGAATCACGATCGGAGCTGAGGCATGTCCAAGATCCATGTCATCCATGAGAACCCGGCCTGGCTGCCGCCGCTGGCCGCCGCGTTCGACCGCGCCGGCCTTCCCTGGGCCGAGATGGATCTCTCGCGCGGCAGCTTCGACCTCTCCGCCCCGCCGCCGGAGGGGGTCTACTACAACCGCATGAGCGCCTCGTCCCACACGCGCGGCCATCGCTACTCGGCCGAGCTGACCGCGGCGGTGCTGGCCTGGCTGACGCGATACGGCCGGCGGGTGGTGAACGGGCCCCGCGCGCTCGATCTCGAAATCAGCAAGGCGCGACAGTACGCGGCGCTGGAGACGGCCGGCCTCGAGGTGCCGCGCACCGTCCTGGTGCATGACGCGCCGGAGGCGCTCATCGCCGCTGCCCGCCGCCACTTCGCGCCCGGCCCGCTGATCCTGAAGCCGAACCGCGGCGGCAAGGGGCTGGGCGTGCGGCTCTTCCCCTCGGTGGAGGCGCTGGCCGCCCATCTCGATACCGCGCCGTCCGACGAGGCGCCGGTGGACGGCCTCTGGCTGCTGCAAGACTATGTGCGCGCCGCCCGCCCGGTGATCACCCGGGCCGAGTTCGTCGGCGGCCGCTTCGTCTATGCGGTGGAGGTCGACACCACGGCGGGCTTCGAACTCTGCCCGGCGGATGTCTGCGCCGTGGGCGATGCCTTCTGCCCCGCCGGCGAGGCGCCGGCCGCCGTGCCGGCCCCGGCGGCGCCGCGCTTCACCGTGCTGCGGGACGGCATCGAGGCGCCGCTCCGGGCGCGGCTGGAGGGCTTCCTGGCCCAGGCGGGCGTGGACGTCGCCGGCATCGAGTTCATCCGCGACCCGGCCGGCCGCACCCTGGTCTACGACGTGAACACCAACACCAACTACAATGAGGCGGCCGAGCAGGCGGCCGGCCTGACCGGCACGCCGGGCTCCGGCCCGGGCGCGCTCGCCGCGTATCTGGCGGCCGAGCTGCGTCGCGGCCTGCCCGCCGCGGCCTGAGGCCGGCGCGCCAGGGGAGGCGGCACCAGGGGAAGGGGCACCAGGGGCGGTGCCCTCCGCTCCCGCGCGAGGATGACTTTCCGGGCTGTCATTCCTCCTTTCGTTGACCCTGGTCCGGTCGCCGCCTATCTGTTCACCCCAAAGCAGCCTGTTGCCCGCCATGGGTCCGGTCCCGCCTTCCGGACAGACCCCGGCGCGCCCTCGGCCGCCCGCCACCGGCGGGCCGGGCGGGGGCAAGGGCGGCCCTCGGAGATTTTCGCAGCCCCATGTTCGCCCGCCTCGCCCGCGCCGTCTTCGGCTCAGCCAACGACCGCATGCTGAAGCAGTTCAGCGCCCGGCTGCCCGCCATCACGGCCTTCGAGCCTCAGCTCGCCGCGCTCTCGGACGAGGCGCTGCAGGCCCAGACGCCGAAGCTGAAGCAGCGCCTGGCCGCGGGGGAGAGTCTGGACGACCTGCTGCCGGAGGCCTTCGCCACGGCGCGCGAGGCCTCGAAGCGCGTGCTCGGCATGCGGCATTTCGACGTGCAGATGATCGGCGGCATGGTGCTGCATTCCGGCCGCATCGCCGAGATGAAGACCGGCGAGGGCAAGACCCTGGTGGCGACGCTGGCGGTCTATCTGAACGCGCTGGCCGGCAAGGGCGTGCATGTCGTCACGGTGAACGACTACCTGGCCACGCGCGATTCCGAGCATATGGGCCGGCTCTACGATTTCCTCGGCCTGTCCTGCGGCGTTATCGTCCATGGGCTGACCGACGAGGAGCGGCGCGCGGCCTATGCCTGCGACATCACCTACGGCACCAACAACGAGTTCGGCTTCGACTACCTGCGCGACAACATGAAGTACCGGCTGGAGGACATGGTCCAGCGCGACTTCAACTATGCCATCGTCGACGAGGTGGACAGCATCCTGGTCGATGAGGCGCGCACGCCGCTGATCATCTCCGGTCCCGCCGAGGACAGCTCGGACCTCTACCGCAATGTCGACGCGGTGGTGCGCGAGCTGGTCAAGGACAAGGAGACCTATGACAAGGACGAGAAGCAGCGCGCGGCCAACCTGACCGAGGCGGGCACGGCGCGGGTCGAGGAGATGCTGACCCAGGCCGGGCTGCTGACCGAGGGCAATCTCTACGACTTCCAGAACGTGACGCTGGTGCATCACGTCAACCAGAGCCTGCGCGCCCATGTGCTCTTCGCCCGCGACGTGGACTACATCGTCAACCGCGAGGGCAAGCTCATCATCATCGATGAGTTCACCGGCCGCATGATGGAGGGCCGCCGCTACTCCGAGGGCCTGCACCAGGCGCTGGAGGCGAAGGAGGGCGTTGAGGTCCAGCCGGAGAACCAGACGCTCGCCTCGATCACCTTCCAGAACTACTTCCGCCTCTATCCGAAGCTGTCTGGCATGACCGGCACGGCGGCGACCGAGGCCGATGAGTTCGCCGAGATCTACAAGCTCGAGGTGGTCGAGATCCCGACCAACGTGCCCGTCATCCGCCAGGATGGCGATGACGAGGTCTACCGCTCGGCCGGCGAGAAGTACGCCGCCGTCGCCGCGCTGGTGAAGGAGGCGCAGGCGCGCCGCCAGCCGGTGCTGGTCGGCACCACCTCGATCGAGAAGTCCGAGCTGATCAGCGAGCTGCTGAAGAAGGAGGGCGTGCCGCACAAGGTGCTGAACGCGCGCTACCACGAGCAGGAGGCCGGCATCATCGCCCAGGCCGGCCGGCCGGGCGCCGTCACCATCGCGACGAACATGGCCGGGCGCGGCACCGACATCAAGCTCGGCGGCAATGCCGAGATGCTGGCGCAGCAGAGCCTCGGCGGCGTGCACGAGGGGCCGGAGTACGAGGCGGCGCTGGAGCGCTTCCGCGCCGAGGTCCGGCAGGACGAGCAGACGGTGAAGCAGGCCGGCGGCCTCTTCGTCATCGGCACCGAGCGGCATGAATCGCGGCGCATCGACAACCAGCTCCGCGGCCGCTCCGGCCGCCAGGGCGATCCGGGCGCCAGCCGCTTCTTCCTCAGCCTGGAAGACGACCTGATGCGGATCTTCGGCAGCGACCGCATGGGCGGCATGCTGCAGAAGCTCGGCCTCAAGGAAGGCGAGGCCATCATCCATCCCTGGATCAACCGGGCGCTGGAGAAGGCGCAGAAGAAGGTCGAGGCGCGCAACTTCGACACGCGCAAGAACCTGCTGAAATACGACGACGTCATGAACGACCAGCGCAAGGAGGTCTATGCCCAGCGGCGCGCCTTCATGCAGGCGCAGGACGTGTCGGAGACGGTGGAGGAGATGCGGCGCGAGACCGTCGCCGCCATGGTCGCCCGCGCCATCCCGGAGAATGCCTATCCCGAGCAGTGGGATCTGGCCGGCTTGCAGGCGCAGGTGCGCGAGCAGCTCGGCCTCGACCTGCCGGTGGAGGAATGGGGCCGCGAGGAGGGCATCGACGAGGTCGCGGTGCGGGAGCGGCTGGAGCAGGCGACCGACCAGGCTGCCGCGGCGCGCGCCGCCAACATCGGCCCGGACCTGATGCGGATGGTCGAGAAGAGCGTGCTGCTGCAGGTCTTCGACGCGGTCTGGAAGGAGCACCTGCTCAACCTCGACCACCTGCGCCAGGGAATCGGGCTGCGCGCCTATGGCCAGCGCGATCCGCTGAACGAGTACAAGAGCGAGGCCTTCAATCTCTTCACCAGCATGCTGCAGGACCTGCGTGAGCGGGTGACCTCGCTGCTCCTGCGCATCGAGATGGCGCCGAACGCGCCGCCGCCGATGCCGGAGCCGGTGATGGTGACCGACATGCGCCACCCCGAGCCGGACATGGCGGGGCTGGAGGTGGCCGGTGCGGCCGGTGGCGCGGCCGGCTGGGAGCATGCGCCCGCGGGTGCCGCCTTCGCGCCCGCCCCGTCGCGCGCGCCGGAGGGCGTCGATCCGCAGGATCCCGCCACATGGTATCGCACGCCGCGCAACGCGGCCTGCCCCTGCGGTTCGGGCCGGAAGTACAAGCACTGCCACGGCCGCGCCGGCTGAGACGGCCGGCGCCCGCCACCTAGCCGGTGCTGACAAGCCCGGCGTGGTGCTGGGCCAGCCAGCCCTGCACCGCGCCCGACAGCGCGACGGCCAGCTGCCTGCGGTGGGCCGGCCGGTTCAGCGCCGCCTCGTCGCGCCGGTCGCTCAGGAAGCCCATCTCGACCAGGATGCTCGGCACCTCCGGCGCCTTGAGCACGGCGAAGGAAGCCTGGCGATGGGTGTTGGGCAGCAGCGTGACAGAGCGGCCCAGACCTTCGACCGCGAAGCGCGCCATGCGCGCGGAGCCGATCTTGGTCTCCTGCCGCACCAGCGAATAGAGGATGCGCTCGATCTCGGGTGAGACCGGGGGCAGGCGCAGCCCCCCGGCGGCGTCGGCGGCGTTCTGGCTCTGCGCCAGCCGGGCCGAGAGCCCGTCCGAGGCGCGGTCGGACAGGGTGTAGACGCTGGCGCCCCGCGCGCCGGGCGCGGAATCGGCGTGCAGCGAGATGAACAGCGCCGCCTCGCGCTTGCGGGCGAATTCCACGCGCCCATCCAGCGGCACGAAGACATCGCGCGAGCGGGTCATCGCCACCCGGCAGCGCCCGCTTGCCTCGAGCTGCTTCTTCAACTCCTGGGCGGCGGCGAGGGTGATGCGCTTCTCATAGGTGCCGGCGACGCCGATGGTGCCGGGGTCCTTGCCGCCATGGCCCGGGTCCAGCACGATCAGCGGCAGGCCCGATGCCATCGTTGTCCCGCGGCCGCCGCCGGTTCCGCCGCCGGCCCCGCCGATGGTTCCCTGGCCGCCGCCATTGCGCACGAGCAGGGCATGGCTGGTCTGGGTGCCCGGGGCGATGTCGATCACCAGCCGGCTGCCGCTCGCGCTGCGGGAGACCGAGACCGGGCCCGTGAGGTCGATCAGCAGCCGCCGGCCGGCGCTGTCCCAGCGGGCGGCGTCCACCGGCCCGCTGCCGCGCAGCCGCGCGGGCGCGCGCCAGGTGCTGCCGGGAAGCGAGAGGATGAGGCGCGCCGGCCGCGCCGTGGCGGTCAGCTTCCAGGCGGTCGCGGTGTTGGCGCTGACGGTCAGGCGGGCGCGCCCGCGTCCCGCGCTTTCCAGCCGCGCCTCGGTCACCGCCGCGATGGCCAGGCCGGGAAGGCCGATGAGGCCGAGCGCCAGGCCCAGCAGATCCCGTCGGCCGCTCAAGAAGGTCATGGCATGGTTCCCCCAATCCAGGCCCTGCCGCCGCCACATGCCGGGATCGCCCCCCGATCCACCGCCATGCTGTCCTGCCTCGCGCCGGGCGCGGGCTGGCCGGAAAAGCCGCCACGCGCCGCCAGGGCGAGAAGCCGCCGGCAGGATCGCCCCGCCTCTAACACGGCAGTCTCGCGGGATCACGGCATTACTTCATGTAACATCTGAGCCTTGCAATGCCTTGTGGAAGGCGAGGGGGGGGCCTATGGTGCCTTGCCCCGGCGGCAGACGCCGCCGGTGGAGGTTCCGGGCGCGGCCGCCCGGCCTTTTTCCGCTCCCGCCTCATCCGGCGGGGCCGAAACCGGCGCGGCGCGAAGGATCCGGCAGGAGGCTGCCCCCGTGTTGCGGGGTTCCGGCCTTTCAGCGCGCCGGCATCCCGCTGTCCACTCCACCGGCGCGGAATCCAATGGCGTGGAAGGGTGGCGCGGCCGATGGCCGGCTGTCCTGGACCCGCCAGCCGCTGGCCCGTTCGTGCCGAAGGGTATCGCGTCGCGCGATCCAGGGGCGCGGTCCCGGGGCCTGCGCGCGGCGCGCTCAACATCAGGGCCCCCCCCTCTTTCCAGGGGCGCGGCCCGCCGAGACGAGAGGTCGGAACCAGAGCCGCATGGCACCCAAGCCGCCACGCCGCCTGCGCGACCCCGTAGCCTCGGGCCTGCCCACCTATTGCCGCCGTCGGCCGCGCGACTGCGCCGGCGGCACGGAGCATCCCGGTTCATGACCAAGCGCATGCTGATCGATGCATCCCACAGCGACGAGACTCGCGTGGTGGTGCTGGACGGCAACCGGCTCGACGAATTCGACATCGAGACCGAGAACAAGCGGCCCCTGAAGGGCAATATCTACCTGGCCAAGGTGGTCCGGGTGGAGCCCAGCCTGCAGGCCGCCTTCGTCGAGTATGGCGGCAACCGCCATGGCTTCCTGGCCTTCGGCGAGATCCACCCCGACTACTACCAGCTCCCCGTCGCCGACCGCGAGCGCCTGCTCGCCCTGCAGGCCGCCGAGGCGGCCGAGGACGAGGAGGATGAGGACGACGAGCCCCTCGGTGAGAACGAGGCGGAGGCCATGGCCGCCGCCATCGAGCGGTTCGCCGACGACGCCGGCGCGCCGCGCCGGGATGACGCCCCCGCCGAGGGCAACGGGACCTCGGGAGAGGCCGAGGGCGGCGACGACGAGGCCGGCCGGCCCGGCACGCCGCGCGCCCAGCCCATGACGACGGCCGAGCACCGCAGCGCCGAGCCGGAGGCCCTGCTGGCCGAGGCCGACGAGGAGGGCGGCGAGGATGAGCCCGAGGCCGCGCCCGAGACGCTGGGTGGCCGGGACCAGGGCGAGAGCCGCAACGGCGATTCCGACGAGGGCCGGGCCGAGCGCCGCATCCCGCCGCGCTTCCTGCGCCACTACAAGATCCAGGAGGTGATCCGCCGCCGGCAGATCATGCTGGTGCAGGTCGTCAAGGAGGAGCGCGGCAACAAGGGCGCGGCGCTGACCACCTACATCAGCCTGGCCGGCCGCTTCTCCGTGCTGATGCCGAACAGCCCGCGCGGCGGCGGCATCTCCCGCAAGATCACCTCGGTCGCCGACCGCAAGCGGCTGCGCGAGGTGATCCAGGAACTCGGCATGCCGCGCGGCATGAGCCTGATCGTCCGCACCGCCGGCGCCGGCCGGCCCAAGCCCGAGATCCGACGCGACTGCGAGTACCTGCTGCGGCTGTGGGACGATATCCGCGAGCGCACGCTGGACTCGGTCGCCCCCGCGCTGATCTATGAGGAGGCCGACCTCATCAAGCGCTCGATCCGCGACGTCTTCGGCCGCGACATCGAGGAGATCCAGATCGAGGGCGAGGACGCCTACCGCCAGGCGCGCGAGTTCATGCGGATGCTGATGCCGCACAACGACCGCAAGATCCGGCTGTACAAGGACCCGACCGTCCCGCTCTTCGCGCGCCATGGCGTCGATGCCCAGCTCGACGCGATGATGTCGCCCACCGTGCGGCTGAAGTCGGGCGGCTACCTGGTCATCAACCAGACCGAGGCGCTGGTCTCGATCGACGTGAACTCGGGCCGCGCCACGCGGGACCGGCACATCGAGGACACGGCGCTGCGCACCAACCTGGAGGCCGCCGACGAGGTGGCGCGCCAGTTGCGCCTGCGCGACCTCGCCGGGCTGATCGTGATCGACTTCATCGACATGGAGTCCTCGCGCAACGATGCCCAGGTCGAGCGCCGGCTGAAGGAGGCGCTGCGCCACGACCGCGCCCGCATCCAGGTCGGCCGGATCAGCCATTTCGGCCTGCTGGAGATGAGCCGGCAGCGGCTGCGCCCCAGCGTGACCGAGCATTCCTTCGTCACCTGTCCGCATTGCCAGGGCCTCGGCATCGTCCGCACGCCGGAGAGCAGCGCGCTGCAGGTGCTGCGGCAGATCGAGGAGGAGGGTGGCCGCCGCCGCGCCGCCGAGATCGCCGTGCACATCGCCCCCGACCTGGCGATGCACATCCTGAACCGCCGCCGCGACCGCCTGGCCGAGATCGAGGCGCGCTACGGGATGTCGGTGTTCTTCCAGCCGGATGCCTCCCTGCTGCCGCCGGCGATCCGGATCGAGACGCTGCGGGCGCAGACGGTGGTCGAGCCGCCCAGCGCCCCGGCGGCGCTCCGCATGGACTACGCGCCGGAGGAAGAGGCCGAGATGCCGGCCGTGACCGCGCCCGAGGCGACGCCGGCCGCCAGGGCCGAGGTCTCGGGCGAGGCGCCGGCCGCTGGCGAGACGGCCGGGCCCCCCCCCGAGGACCGCAACGGTGAAGGCCAGAACGGCGAGGGCCGCCGCCGCCGCCGCCGCCGCCGCCGGCGTGGCGGACGCCGCGAGGACGGCCAGCCGCTGCAGGGCGCCGATGAGAACGGCGAGGGCGGCGAGGAGGAGGACGAGTCCGAGGAGGTCGGGGCGGAGGCTGAGCAGGCCGCCGAGCCGCAGCCCGCGACGCCGGCCGAGCCGGACGAGACGGAGCGCCGGCTGCGCCGCCGTGGCCGTCGCAGCAACCGGCCGCGCGGCGGTGCCGAGGGCGAGGCGCAGGTGCAGGCCCGCTATGCCGGGCCGACGCCGGCCGATCCCTTCGCCGGCACGCTGGACGACATCTTCGACGCCATGGCCGCCGCCGAGGAGGCCGCCGAGCGTGGTCCCGCCCCGGCGATGGAGGCGGTGACGGCCGAGGTCGCGCCGGTCGTTCCGGTGCCGCCGGAGCCCGTGTCGCCTCCCGCCGCCGCGCCCGACGTGCCGGCGGTGGCCGCGGAGGTGACGCCCGCCGCGGTCGCGCCGATCGGTGTCGAGCCGGTGCCGGCCGCCGCGGATGCGGCCGGGGAGAAGGCGGGGGAGGAGGCTCCGGTCGCCGCCAAGCCGCGCCGCGCGCCACGCAGTCGCAAGAAGGCTGACGTCACCCCGGCTGAGACTCCGGCCGCGCCCCTGGCCGAGCCCACGGAGGCTGCGGCGCCGCCGAAGCCGCGCCGTAGCAGCCGCAAGAAGGCCGAGGTGGCGCCCGCCGGCGTCGCGGAGGCGGCGGAGCAGGCCGAGGCGCCCGCGCCGAAGCCGCGCCGCAGCCGTCGCAAGGCCGAGGCGCCGGCGGAGACGCCGGTCGCTGAGGTGCCGGTTGCTGAGCCGGCGGTGGCCGAGGTGGCGGCCGCCCCGCTCCAGCCGGCCGAGCCTGCCCCGGTGGAGGACCCCTCCGTGACGGAGGCCGGGGCGGCCGAGCCGCAGGCCGCCCCGCCGGTCCAGCCCGTGCTGGTGGACGCCTCGCCGGACGCGCCGAAGAAGCGCGGCTGGTGGAAGCGTTGATGCCCTCCGGGGCCGTGGCTCGCGCCGCGGCCCCGGCTTCTTCTTCCTGCCTGGCTGCGTGATGGACATCGTGAACTTCGAACCGCTGCGGACCGAGCGGCTGACCCTGCGTCCGCTGCGCGCCGAGGATGCGGCGGCGCTGCACCGGCTGGTCAATGACTGGGAGACGGTGCGCAACCTCAGCCGCCTGCCCTTCCCCTATCCGCGCGAGCTGGCCGATGAGTGGATCCTCTCCACCCACCGGCAGATCGCCGAGGGCTCCGCCTGGCACCTGGCCATCGTCGGGCAGGATGGCGATACCGAGGTGCTGGTCGGCTGCGTCGGCCTGACCCGCAAGGGCGAGGCCCGCGAGGCGGAGCTGGGCTACTGGGTGGGGCGGCGCTTCTGGGGCCATGGCGTGGCCACCGAGGCGGCCGGGCGGCTGGCGCGCTGGGCGCTGGCGCATCTCGACCTCGACCGGATCACCGCCAAGGTGACGGAGGAGAACGCGGGCTCCTGCAAGGTGCTGCGGCGCATCGGCCTGGTCGAGAAGGGGCGGTCCGAGAGCTACATGCGCGCGCTGGACCGGGTGCTGCCGGTCATCCTCTTCGAGGCCGGGCGCGAGGATCTGACCGCGCCGGTTCCGGTGCCGGAGCCGCTGGCGGCCGAGGAACTGCCGCCCGGCGCCAAGCCGATGCTGCTGGTCGCCGCCTGCGCCCTGGTGGATGCGGATGGCCGGGTGCTGCTGGCCCGCCGCCCCGAGGGCAAGCCGATGGCGGGCCTCTGGGAATTCCCCGGCGGCAAGCTCGACCCGGGCGAGACGCCGGAGGAGGCGCTGATCCGCGAGCTGAAGGAGGAGCTCGGCATCGATGTCTCCGCCGCCTGCCTCGCGCCCTTCACCTTCGCCAGCCACGATGCCGGCCGCTTCCACCTGCTGATGCCGCTCTATCTCTGCCGCCGCTGGGAGGGCAGCCTGGTGGCGCGGGAAGGGCAGGCCCTGGCCTGGGTCCGGCCGAACAAGCTCGGCGACTACGCCATGCCGCCGGCGGACAGGCCGCTGGTCGCGCTGCTGCGGGATTTCCTCTGAGGGCCGGCACGGCGGTCGCCCGGGCTTCGACTACGGCCGCGATCTGGCCTACCCTCGGGAGCGGAGCCCGGCCATCCCCGGCCCGCCGCGATCCACGGCCGGCTGGACGAGGCGGCGCGGGCGCGGATGATGCCGATGCCGCCAATCCCGGAGCCCGCCATGAGCAATCCCACCGCCTGTCTTCTCGTCATCGGCAATGAGGTCCTGTCCGGCCGCACCCAGGATGCCAATATCCGCTTCCTGGCGACGCGGCTGGGCGAGATCGGCATCCCCTTGCGCGAGGTGCGGATCATCCCCGATGTGCGGGAGACGATCGTCGCCGCCGTGAACGAGGTCCGGGCGGCGTTCACCTATGTCTTCACGACCGGCGGCATCGGGCCGACGCATGACGACATCACGGCCGAATGCGTCGCCGCCGCCTTCGGCGTGCCGTGGGAGCCGCATCCGGTAGCCTGGGAGCGGCTGGCGGCGCATTACGCCCGGCAGGACCCGCCCGGCGATTTCAACGCCGCCCGCCAGCGCATGGCGACGATGCCGCGCGGCGCGGCGCTGATCGACAATCCGGTGTCCATCGCGCCGGGTTTCATCATCGGCAATGTCCATGTCATGGCCGGCGTGCCGCGCATCATGCAGGCGATGTTCGAAGGGCTGGCGCCCTCGCTGGCCGGCGGGGTGCCCGTGCAGTCCCGCGCCGTGCACGCGCATGGCATGATGGAGGGAACCATCGCCCAGGGCCTGGGCGAGATCCAGGGCCGCTTCCCGGATCTCGATATCGGCTCCTACCCCTATTACCGGCCGGAGGGGAACGGCGTGGCGCTGGTGGCCAAGGGCACCGATGCGGCGGCTGTGGAGGCGGCGGCGGCGGAGATCACCCGCTTCGTCGCCGGCCTGGGCTACACGCCGATCCAGGGCGAGCCGGGCTGAGGGCGCTGCCCTCAGGCCTTCGACAGCTCCGCCACCAGCGCGCCCAGCGCCGCGGAATCCAGACCTCCGCGGCCGCTGTTCACCAGCGCCTCCATCATCTGCGCGGCGAGCGCCGTGGCGGGCGCGAAGACGCCGTGATCGCGCACCGCGCCGAGCGCCAGCCGCATGTCCTTGCGCATCAGCTCGGCCCGGAAGCCGGGCTGCAGGGCGCCGTCGAGGTAGCGCTTGGCATGGGCTTCCAGCACCGCCGACCGGGCCGAGCCGCCGAGCAGCGCCTGGCGCATCGCCTCCGGGTCGAGCCCCGCCTTGCGGCCGAGCGCCAGCGCCTCGAACACCGCCTGCATGGTGGCGGTGATGATGAGCTGGTTGGCGGATTTGCAGACCTGCCCGGCGCCGGCGGGGCCGAGATGCGTGGCGCTCCGCCCCACGGCCTGGAAGACGGCGGCGGCGGCGGCGAAGGCGGCCGCGTCGCCGCCGACCATGCAGGTCAGCGTGCCGTCCCGCGCCCCCGCCGGCCCGCCCGAGACCGGGCTGTCCAGCAGATGCGCGCCCCGCTCCGCCAGCAGCCGGGCGGCGAAGCCGGCGGCGGGGGCGGCGGCGATGGAGGAGAAGTCGATCAGCAGCGTGCCGGGGGCGATTCCCTCGGCCACGCCGCCGGGGCCGAACAGCACGGCCTCGACATCCGGCGTGTCCGGCAGGCAGAGGCCGATGCAGGCGGCGCCGCGCGCGGCCTCGGCCGGGGTCCCGGCCCAGGCGGCGCCGGCCTCCTCCAGCGGCGCCGCCTTGCCGCGGCTGCGGTTGTGGACGGTCAGGGCGAAGCCGGCGCGGCGCAGATTGGCCGCCATGGCCGCGCCCATGACGCCGAGGCCGATGAAGGCGAGCGGGGCGGGCGGGGTGATCGGGGTCATGCGCTTCTCCTCAGCTCCGGCGCAGCGCGCCGCGGATATCGTCCAGCAGGGTGTCCATGGCGCGCTGGAAGTCGGGGCCGCTGGCATAGCCATCGGTTTCCCGGATGCGCTCCATGAAGCGGGTCCAGGATGGCGCCTTCATGCCCTCGCGGAAGCGGTCGTGGTGGTAGGCGACCATGGCGTCGGTGAGGCCGGCGGGGCCGACCCAGCCCTTCTGGTTGTCCGCCTGCACGTCCCAGCCCAGCTCGCGCAGTGTCGGCACCTGCGGCCAGGCGGGCGAGCGCTCGGCCGAGGCGAGGGCGATCGGCACGATGTCGCCCGAGGCGGCCAGGCCTCCCAACTCGTCCGAGGCCTGCACGCCGAGGTCGATCTCGCCGGCCAGCAGCGCCTGGGCCACCGGCCCGCCGCCCGTGTAGGGCACATGCAGGAACTCGACATCGGCGCGCCGCTCCAGCAGCAGGAAGAGCGAGTGGGAGAGGGTGCCGGCCCCCGCCGAGCCATGGGTGATGCGCCCCGGCTCCGTCTTCGCCGCCGCCATCACCTGCCGCATGTCGGAGAACCGCCCGCCCTTGCCGCGCACGCAGATGAAATGCCCGTTGCGGGTCAGGCGGATGATGGCGCGGAAGGCGGTCTTGGGGTCGTAGGGCACCTCGCGATGGGCGGGGATGGAAGTGCTTTCGCTGCCGCCGGCCAGCAGCAGGGTGTGGCCGTCCGGCGCGGTGCGAGCCACCGCCTCCGCGGCCAGCGCCCCGCCGGCGCCCGGGCGGTTCACCACCACCAGGGGCTGCGGATAGAGCGGCGCACAGGCCTCGGCGATGGTGCGGGCGATGATGTCGCTGCCGCCCCCCGGCGCGAAGCCGGCGATCAGCTCGATGCGGCGGCTGGGCTGCCAGCCGCCCTGGGCGCCCGCCTGCGCCGCCACGCCGTGGGCGCGGAGCAGCGCCGGCGCCGCGAGCAGGCCGGCCGTGAGGGCGCGGCGCGTCATCCTGGACATTGTCGAAGGTCTCCCGGTCTTGCGTGATGCATGGCCGTCTTTTCGCGCGGTCCACGTCCACCCGCGCCGCGCCCGCCGGAGCGGCATCGGGTCGTTCCCTGTCCGGCCGGGGGCGTCGCCCCCTCAGCCCAGCAGGTAGTCGGCGCCGCAGCGGTCGCAGATGCCGCGCACCAGCGCCCGCAGCGTTTCCGGCACCGGAATCCCGGCGGCCAGGCGCTCGGCCCGCGAGGCCGCCTCCGGGTCGCCGGGGATCAGCACCGGGCGATCCGGCCGGGCCGGCGGGGTGGCGCGCAGGGTCTCCAGCAGCGTGCCGAGATCCTCCTCGAAGGCCTCGGCCGGGCGGAAGGCGGCGGGGTCGATGGCGAGGAAGAAATGTCCGATGTTATCCGGCTCCCCGGTCTTCCGCGTGCGGTCGCGCAGCACGGACAGGGCGCCGCCGGTCAGCGTTCCGGCCAGGATCTGCACCATCAGCGCCAGGCCATAGCCCTTGTGGCCGCCGCCGCTCTCGTCGCCGCCGAGCGGGGTCAGCCCGCCCTCGGCCCGGCGGAACAGATAGGCCATGCCCTCGGCGGCGTCGGTCACCGGGCGGCCCTCGCCATCGATCACCCAGCCCTCGGGCATCGGCTTGCCGTTCAGGTCGTAGACCTTGACCTTGTTGCCGGCGACGGTGCTGCTCGACATGTCCAGCACGAAGGCGGGCTCGCGGCCGGCGGGGGCGGCGAGGGCCAGGGGGTTGGTGCCCAGCATCGGAACGCCGCCGCGCGTCGGCACCACCAGCACGCTGCGCGCCGAGGTCATCACCAGACCGATGACGCCGCGCCGCGCCGCCAGCCGGGCATAGTATCCGGCAGCGCCGAAATGGTGCGAGTTGAACACGCCGACGGCACCGACACCGCCGCCGAGGGCCAGTTCCACGGCGAGCTCCATGCCCAGGGCGGCGACCGGATGGCCGAGCCCGGCGGCGCCGTCCACCAGCGCGGTGGCGGCGTTGCGGCGCACCACGCGGGGCCGCGCGGCGAGGTCGAGCTGCCCTTCGTCGCGCAGGGTCTCGTACATCATCAGCATGGACAGGCCATGCGAATCGATGCCCATCAGGTCGGTCTCGACCATGGCCTCGGCGGTGGTGGCGGCGAGGTCCGCCGCCATGCCCCAGGCGGTCAGCACCGCCAGGATCTGCCGGTGAACCTGATCGGCGGGAATCTGCGAGACGGGAACGGCCATGGCCCGCGCCTCAGTCGCCGGCCCGGCGGGGCGGGGGGACGATGCTGCAGCCATGGATCATGCGAAACTCCTCCGGTGGATAGGCTTCCTAGACGTCAGGGCAAGCTTCGCACGGAGTGTTCACTGTCGGCAATCCGGGGCGCGCCGGAAGAACGGGTGAGAGGGCCGCGTGAACAGGGTCAGGGCGGCGCCAGATCCTCCGGCCGCAGGAAGCGCGCCAGCCGCACGGCGGTATGGCCGCGCATGGTGCGGGGGCTCGGCATGACCAGCAGGCAGTCGTCATGCGGCGTGCGGATCTCGGCTTCGCCATCCAGGGCGAGCAGGGTGTTGCGCGCGCGGATCACCGTGCCGCCACGGAAGGGCCTCACGAAGCTGAAGCCGTGCGTGCCGGCGATGACGGTGCGGGTCACCTCCGCCACGCTGGGGGCCGGGCGCGGGACCGGCGCGGCCGGCGGCGGCGCCTCGATCAGCCCGGTCTCGCGCAGCAGGGCGGTGGCGCAGGCCTCGAGCGTGGCCAGCGTCTCCGGCTCCCAGTGCTGGCCGCCCTCGACCAGGATGGCGCGGCGGTGGCCCTCCGGCGCGGTGAAGGTCGCGTGGTCGATCAGGCGCCGGCCGGTGCCATGCCCCTGGTCGGCCACCACCAGCGGCGGCACGCCGAGCCGCGCGCCGAGATCACGCGCCCGGGCCATGGCGCCGGTGATGATCAGCGGGTCGGACGGCCAGAGCATGCTGTGCAGGTCGAGCAGTACGTCCACCGTGGCGATCAGCGGCCGCAGCGCGCGCGCGCGGCGCAGCTCCAGGCTGTCGCGCGGGCCGTCCAGCACGCGGTCGCACCAGACCCGGTTCAGGTCCTCGTCGACGAAGCGGCTGAGCGTCGGATCGGCCGGATTGAAGCGCGCGAAGGCGGCGAGATTGGCGAAGATGAAGGTCAGCCGGCCGCGTCGCGGGCGCAGCCCCTGAGAGAGCCAGCGGGCCAGCAACAGGGCGCCGGCGAACTCATTGCCATGCACCAGGCAGGAGAGCGCCACATGCGGGCCGGGCCGGCCGGAGTCGAAGCTCCACACGCCCGGCAGCAGGTTGCCGGCTTGCCATGGGCGCAGGTCGGGCACCGGCAGGAGGACGGGGAAATGCGGCAGGAAGCCATGGCCCGCCATGCCGTTCACCGCTTCGCGGCCTCATTGGACATGCCTGCCTTCTCCAGCCCCATCGCACTGCACTACAGACGGAGTGTATAGACGGGCGCGGGATGGGCAACCGGGGGGCTCAGCCCTTGCGGGCCTCGGCCACCAGCCGCTGCAGCGTCGGCAGATCGACGGCGCCGGGGACCAGCGTCCCACCGATCACCAGCGCCGGCGTGCCCTCGATGGAAAGGACGCGGGCCAGGCGCAGATGCTCCTGGAGCCGCCGCTCGATGGCCGGGTCCTCCATGTCGCGCCGCAGCCGGGCCCAGTCCAGGCCCAGCTTCTTCGCCTCCGCCTGCAGCGCCGCCTCGGTCGGCTCGCCGCGCAGCTTCATCAGCGCGGCCTGCAACTCGACATACCTGTCCTGCCGCTGCGCCGCGAGCAGGGCGCGGCTGGCCAGCACGCTGGCCGGGCCCAGGATCGGCAGGTCCTTCATGACGATGCGCACGCCCGGATCGGCCCGCAGCAGCGCCTCCAGCGTCGGGTGCAGGGCCTTGCAGTAGCCGCAGCGGGCATCGAAGAACTCGACGAGGGTCACATCGCCGCGCGGATTGCCCTTCACCGGATCGGCGGGATCGCGGAACAGCGCCCCGGCCTCGGCGCGGATCGCCCCGGCGCGGCCCTCGCTGGCCTGCTGCCGCGCCGCCTCCTCCAGCGCGGCGAAGGCATCGCGCAGGATGCTCGGGTCCTGCCGCAGCGCCTCGCGCATCACCTGGACCACCTCGCGCCGCTGCTCCGGCGTCAGCGCCTGCGCCGCCGCGGGCGAGGCGGGGAGGCCGGGCGCGGCCGCCAGGGAGATGGCGGCGAGCAGCAGCGGGACGGCGAGGCGCCGGGGGCGGCGGGCGGAGGGGGGCGGAATGCGCGACATGGCGCCAGCCTAGCGCGCCGGCGGGCGGCTGCCTGCCCCCCCTCTCGCGCGGCGGCGGTCAGGATCGCGGCATCGGCCGGCGCGCGGAGGCGGTTGCCGCCCTCGCCGAAGGCGTCTATGGCCGGGCGACAACCCGGCCTGGCCGGGCGTGGCCCGTACTGGATTTTCGTACTGGATTTTCGTACCGGACCCTCGTGCCGGACCCATCCGGCCCACGCCGTGGCGCGGGCCCCGACAGCACCGGAGTGAAACAGGCCAGCATGAAGAGCAGCGCGCGCAACCGGTCGAGCCGTCCTTCCACCGGCCCGGCGGGGATCCCGGCCTTCCGGAGCGGCCTTCTCGGCCTCGGCCTGCTGGCCCTGTCCGGCTGTGGCCTGGGGGAGACGGTGGGCGGCCTCGTCGGCACCGCCGGCCCGGCCGAGGGCGAGGCCGGTCACGTGCGCGGCTTCCTCGGCGCGGCGGTGGCGGATGAGCCGCGCGCCGCCCTGGTCGCGCGGGATGTGCTCTCGGCCGGCGGCACCGCGGCGGATGCGGCGGTGGCGGCCGGCTTCGCCATGGCGGTGACGCTCCCCTCGCGCAGCGGACTCGGTGCCGGCGGCGCCTGCCTGGTCTATGACCGGGGCCGCAACCAGACCGAGGCGGTGCTGTTCCCCGCCGTTCGGCCGGCGCAGGCCCGGGGCGACCGCCCGGCGGCGGTGCCGATGCTGGCGCGCGGCCTCTTCGCCCTGCACACCCGAAATCCCCGGCGCCCCTTCGAGGAACTGATGGCTCCGGCCGAGCAGCTCGCCCGCTTCGGCGCCACCACCTCGCGCGCCCTGGCGCAGGACCTGGCGGCGGTGGCGGGCCCGCTCTCGGCCGATCCCGGCGCGCGGGCGATCTTCGCCGGGCCCGGCGGCCAGCCGCTGCGCGAGGGCGAGCGGCTGGTGCAGCCGGACCTGGGCAGCACGCTCGCGGCGCTGCGCACGGCCGGGGTGGGCGATCTCTATCAGGGTGCCCTGGCGCGCCGGCTGGAGCAGGTCTCGCCGCGCATCGGCGGTGGGCTCACCCTGGAGGACACGCGGCCGGCGATCCCGACCATGGGCGTGCCGCTGCAGATGACCGTCGGCAACGACGTCCTCTCCTTCCTGCCGGTCCCGGCCGATGGCGGCCTGGCGGGAGCCGCCGCCTTCCGCGCCCTGCAGGGCGGCGCCGGCGTCGATGCCGCCGCGCAGCAGGGCCTCGCCACCGCCATGGCCTGGCGCCAGCGGGGCGGCGATCCGGCGGCGCTGCTGGCGGGCGCGCCCGGCGCGGCCTTCGGCGCGCCGCAGTTGCCGGCCTCCTCCAGCCTGGTGACGCTGGACCGCGAGGGCAATGCGGTCTCCTGCGCCTTCAGCCTGAACAACCTCTTCGGCACCGGTCGCGTCCTGCCGCAGATGGGCTTCCTGCTCGCGGCGGCGCCGGATGTCGGGCGGGTGGAGCCGCCGCTGCTCGCCGCCGCGCTGGCGCACAACACCAGCCTGCGGGCCTTCCGCTATGCCGGCGCGGCCTCGGGCCAGGCGGCGGCGCCCATCGCCCTCGCCCTGCCGGCGGCGCGCCACCTGCTGAACGGCACGCCCCTGGCCGATGCCGTGGCCAGCGTGCCGGAGCCGGGGCGGGCCAATGCCATCGCCTGCGGCCGCTACCTGCCCGGCAGCGCGGCGCAGTGCGCGGCGGCCACCGATCCGCGCGGCGCGGGGCTGGCGGTGATGGGCACGCCATGAGGGCGATCGTCGCGGTGGGGCCATGCTGAAGACCGGACGTGGCGCGGAGGCGCCGCCCTTCCTGGTGATGGATGTCATCACCGCCGCCAATGCGCGCGCCGCCGCCCTGCCGCCGGGCGCGCCCGGCGTGCTGCGGATGGAGGTGGGCCAGCCTTCCACCGGCGCGCCGCGCGGCGCCGCCGAGGCGGCGATCCGCGCGCTGCGGGCCGGCGCGCCCATGGGCTACACGGAGGCCTTCGGCCTGCGCTCCCTGCGCGAGCGCATCGCGCGGCACTATGCCGACAAGTACGGGGCGGTGGTGCCGGCCGGGCGCATCGCCGTCACCGTCGGCGCCTCCGGCGCCTTTCCGCTGGCCTTTCTCGCTGCCTTCGATCCCGGCGACCGCGTCGCCATGGCGGCGCCGTTCTACCCGCCCTACGCCAATATCCTGACCGCGCTCGGCATGGTGCCGCAGCTGCTGCCCTGCGACGCCACCACGCGGTTCCAGCCCACCCTCGCCATGCTGGAGGCGCTCGATCCACGCCCGGAGGGGCTGATCCTCGCCTCGCCCTGCAATCCCGCCGGCACCATGCTGTCGCCGGAGGCGCTGGCGGCGATCGCCCGCTGGTGCCACGCGAATGGCGTGCGCCTGGTCTCGGACGAGATCTATCACGGGCTCTCCTATGGCATGAAGGAGGCCACCGCCGCCGCCGTCAGCGAGAGCGCGGTGGTGGTGAACTCCTTCAGCAAGTACTTCTCGATGACCGGCTGGCGCATCGGCTGGCTGGTGCTGCCGGAGGATCTGCTGCGGCCCGTCGAGTGCCTGGCGCAGAACCTGTTCATCAGCGCGCCCCATGTCGCGCAGATCGCCGCCGAGGCCGCCTTCGACTGCGCCGAGGAGCTGGAGGCCAACAAGGCGGTCTATCGCCGCAACCGGGATGTCCTGCTGGCCGGCCTGCCCGGGGCGGGGCTGGACCGGCTGGCCGAGGCCGACGGCGCCTTCTATCTCTGGGCCGATATCGGCCATCTCAGCAATGACAGCGTGGCCTTCGCCGCGCGCATGCTGGCCGAGGCGGGAATCGCCGCGACGCCGGGCGTGGACTTCGACCGTGAGCGCGGCCACCGCTTCCTGCGCCTGTCCTATTGCGGGGCGGAGCCGGCGATGGCCGAGGCCCCGGAGCGGCTGCGGCGCTGGCTGCGCGGCTGAGGGCCGGCGCAACCGCCGCACGCGCCGGCTGTTGCAGCATCATGCATCGCCATGGAGACGGGCCGATGACCATGAGCCGCAGCGACCGCCGCCTGCCGGGCTTCCTGACCCGGCGACCCTTCCTGGGTGCCACGCGCGACCGGACGACGGGCAATGCCGTGCTGGCCCTCGCCCTGGCGCCCCGTCGCGCGCCGGCGCCATCCGCGCCGCCGCCGCGCCGGCCACGGGGCCGTGAAGCCTAGGCGGCGCGCCCGGCGGCAGCGTCGGATCAGGGGCGGGGGAGGAAGAAGCTCTGGAGCCGCTGCAGGAGGTCCTGCAGGTTGAAGGGCGGCGGAGGCTCTTCCGTCTGCTCGGCGGGCACCCGGGCCCGGAAGGCGGCGATCGCCGCCGCCGTGCCCGCGAGCGATAGCTCATGCGGGGTGCCCTCCGCCGTGGCCCGGCCCAGGCCCAGCACCCGCACCAGCACGCGGTCCGCCGCCGCCAGCTCCTGCGCCGCGCGGGCGGCGTCCTCGGGACGCGGGGCGCAGACCACCGAGCGTCCCTCCAGCCCGCAAGGCATCTCGAAGAACGGGTTCGGGGGGAAGCGCATCTGCACCGTGCCGGTCAGCGCCAGGAGCCCGCGCATGGCGTTGTCCAGCGCTAGGTCCCGCGCGGTCACCACCGGCACCATCCGCCCGCGGCGGGGGGCGACCTCGAGCGCCAGCGGGCCCTGTCCCTCCCGCGCCGGTTCCACGGGGCGGTCGAGCGTCAGGCGGCACTGCGCGCGGTCGGTCATCGGATCGGTGCTGCAGGTCAGCAGCCAGGGGCCGAACTGCTCCACCGCCGGCACCGGACCGGGGGTGGCGGGCGGCGGGGCCGGCGCCGCCCCGGCGAGGCCGAGGAGGGCGGGCAGCAGGAGGGCGTGGCGGCGCATGGCGTCGAAGATAGGATGTCCGAAAGGAGCTTACCATGAACACCATCGACATGCCGGACGGAACCGCGGTGCCGCGGCTTGGCCAGGGCACCTGGAAGCTGGGCGAGCGCGGCGCCGACCGGGCGGCCGAGGCGCGGACGCTGCGGCTCGGGCTCGACCTCGGGCTGACGCTGATCGACACCGCCGAGATGTATGCCGATGGCGGGGCGGAGGAGGTGGTGGCGGAGGCGATCGCCGGGCGGCGACAGGAGGTGTTCCTGGTCAGCAAGGCCTATCCGCAGAACGCCTCCCGCCGGCGGCTGCCCCAGGCCTGCGAGCAGAGCCTGCGGCGGCTGCGGACCGATGCGCTCGATCTCTACCTGCTGCACTGGCGCGGCAGCGTGCCGCTGGCCGAGACGGTCGAGGCGATGGAGGCGCTGGTGGCGCAGGGCAAGATCCGCCGCTGGGGCGTCTCCAACCTCGATGTGGCCGACCTTGAGGAGCTGGGTCCCGGCCTCGCCAACTGCGCCACCGATCAGGTGCTGTACAATCTCGGCGCACGGGGCGTGGAGTTCGATCTGTTGCCCTATGCCGCGCGGCTGAAGATGCCGGTCATGGCCTATTCGCCCGTCGGCCAGGGCGGCGCCCTGCTGCGGCATCCGGTGCTGGGTCGGGTGGCGGCTCGGCAGGGTCTGACCCCGGCCCAGGTGGCGCTGGCCTGGTCGCTCCGCGATGGCGGCGTCATCAGCATTCCGAAGGCCGCCGGGGAGGCGCATCTGCGGGAGAACGCCGAGGTCTGGAAGGTGGTGCTGACGCCTGAGGACTTGGCGGAGCTGGACGGTGCCTTCCCGCCGCCGAAGCGCAAGCAACCTTTGGAAATGCTGTAAGCTTCATGAAGATTTACCCGGAAAGGTAAGGAGGCGGGTGGAAAGGTGTCATGGCTCGCCGTATGGTTGCGGAGATGCAGGAATCCCTTTCCGATCCTCTCCGGCCGGGCGAGCGTCATCTCTTCCGCATCTCGGTGCTGGGGGAGGGGCCGGAGACCCTCGACTATCTCGACGGCGACGACATCCTCCTGCATCTGAGCCTCCGTCCGGCGACCGCGCGGCTCGTTGTCAATGACCGGATCGACGGAGGCTGGGGCACCGAGACCGGGCTGACGCTGCCCGCCGGAGCGCTGAACGGGCTGGAGGTGGCGCTGACGATCGGCGCCACCGTGGAGGTCGAGGCGGCCGGCTGCCGGCTGCGGCACGGCCCGCTGCGCGGTGATCTTTGCGAGGCGCGGCGGTTGCGCGGCACGGCGGGCTTCAGCCGGCTCCGCCCGCCGCGGGTGACGGGCGGCCCCTGGCTGCGCCTCGACGCCTGTCATGCGCCGGGCGGCATCCGGGGCCGGGTGGGCGGGTTCGGCGAGGCGTCCGCCACCCTGCATCTGCGGGTGGCGGAGGAAGAGGTGGCGCGGCTGGCCCTTCCCCCCGGACCTGGGCCCCGCCGCTTCGCCGTCCCGGCGCCGGAGGGGCTGGCCGGCGGCGCAGCGTTGCGCTTCCTCTGCCGCGGCACGGAGGGGGACGAGGTGGCGCTGGGCGAGGCGCGCTTCGCCCGCCGGCTGCGCGGCGCATTGGAGCATTGCGGCCGGCGCGGCGCGCGGGGCTGGGCGGCGCCGCTCGATGCCCCGGGCGGGCCGCCCCTGTGGCTGGAGGTGCTGGTGGACGGCCGCCCGCTCGGCCAGGCCCGCGCCGACCGGCCCCGCCCCGATCTCGCCGCCGCCGACCCCGATCTCGCACGGCGGGGTTTCCTCTTCCACTTCCCGGAGCCGCTGGACATCCCTCCGGGCGAGGACCGCGCCGTGACGGTCCGCGTCGCGGGGACGGGGATCGAGCTGCGGAACTCGCCCTGGCGGCTGGGCCGGGCCAGCGCCTCGCCCCTCGAGCCGCTGCGGGAGGAAGGGTGACGCGCCACCGCCAGGAGCTGCGCATCCTGCCGCCGGCCGTCCTCGGCGAGCGCGGCATCGACCTGATGGCGGGGGAGGCCATCCTGCTGCACCTGAAGCCGCGCCCCTCCGCCGGCTGGCTGGTCGTCAACACGCCGGACGCGGCGGGGGGATGGGGCCCGGAGTTCCGTCTGCCCCTGCCGCCGGACGCGGCGGCGGCGGCTCTCACGGTGGTGCTGGAGGGGGAGGGGGAGACGCTCGACATCCGCCTCGGCGAGGCCGCGCCGGCCCGCTTTCCGCGCCCGCTTCGCCTCGGCGACGGCTCCGGCTGGCGGCTGCCGCCCGGGGTGCAGGAACGGCTTCCGGCCGAATCGCCCGGCGCGCCGGCGGCGCGGATCGACTTCGCCGACCGCCATCATCTCCGCTGCCGGCTGCAGGACCTGCCGCCGGGCCGCTCGCTCTCGTTGCGCGCCGACGGTCTGCCCTGCGCCGCCCTGCCCGCCGGCGACGCGCCCGCCGAGGGCGCCGCGACGCTGCGCTACGCCGCGGGCAGCCTGGTGCTGGAGGGCATGCGTCTCGAGCTGTTGCTGGAGGGGGAGGAGCCGCCGCGCTGCCTGGCGCGGGCTCGCGTCGCCTCACGCTACTGCGGCGCCATCGAGATGGCGGATGAGGCCGGCCTGTACGGATGGGCGCTCAACCCCGCCCTGCCCGAGGAGCCCGTGGTGGTCGATGTCTATCTCGACGGCCGCTTCCAGGGCGCGGCCCGCGCCGACCGGCCGCGGCCCGACCTGGCGCGGCTGGGCCCGGGCTTCGGCCGGAGCGGCTTCCTGTTCCGCCTGCCGCGCCGCGTCTTCCCGCGCGAGGGCGTGCCGCTTCGCCTCGAGGCCCGCATCCAGGACACCCGCTTCGCGCTCCGTCATTCCCCCTGGTGGCTGTCCCGCCCGGTTCCGGTCACGGCGGCGGCGCTGGGCGGAGAGCCGGCGGAATGAGGATCTGCATCGCCACGCCCGACATCATCGGGCCGGTGCGCAACGGCGGCGTCGGCACCGCCTGCACCGCCCTGGCGCAGGCGCTGGCGGCGGCGGGCCATGCCGTGACGCTGTTCTACACCTCGACCTACTTCGAGCAGGGCGACCGCGAGCGATGGCGCGCGGATTACGCGCGGATGGGCATCCGGCTGCTCTATCTCGATCCCGCGCCGCGCCCGCCGCTGCACCGCGCGCCGACCGTGCAGGACGAGGACAACCTGGCCCGCGCCTATCACGTCTACGAGGCGCTGAAGCACAGCGACTACGACGTCATTCATTTCGTGGACTACATCGGGCTCGGCTACTTCACCGCCCTGGCGCGGGCCCAGGGCCTCTGCCTGCCGCGTACCCGGCTGGTGGTGACGGCGCATTCGCCGACGCTGTGGTCGCGCCTGTCCAACAACAGCGTGCTGGACGATATCTCCCCCCTGCTGCGCGACCGCATGGAGCGCGGGCTGATCGCGCTCTGCGACATGGTGATAAGCCCGAGCGCGTACATGCTGCGCTGGCTGCGCGACCAGGGCTTCGCCCTGCCCGAGCGCCAGCGCGTCCTGCCCAACCTGATGCCGCGCCGCCTGGGCGCGCCGGAGCCGGGCATCCTGGCGGAGCCGGTGGAAGCGGGCGCCGCGCCGCTGCGCGAGATCGTCTTCTTCGGCCGGCTCGAGCCCCGCAAGGGGCTGCTAGTCTTCTTCGACGCCCTGGACCGCCTGCGGGGCCGGCTGCCCGCCGGCGCGAGCGTCACGCTGCTCGGCAAGCTGGGGCCGGACTATCCCCGTGCCGTGCTGGAGCGGCGGGCGGCGCGCTGGGGCCTGCCCTTCCAGATCTTGGACGGGCTCGACACCTTCGCGGCGCTGGATCATCTGCGGCAGCCGGGGCGGCTCGCGGTGCTGGCCGCGCTGTCCGACAATTCGCCCTACACGGTGCTGGAATGCCTGCACCACCGCATTCCCTTCATCGCCTCCGACGTCGGGGGCGTCGCCGAACTCCTGGCGCCGCAGAGCCAGGCCGAGGTGCTGTTCGATCCGGTGCCTGCGGCGCTGGCCGAGCGCCTCGTCACCGTCCTCGGGGCGGCCCCCGGCGCCTTCGTCCCGGCCCTGCCGCGCCCGGGGCTGGAGCAGGCCGAGCAGCGGATGCTGGCGCTGCATGAGGAGCTGGCGGCGGAACTGGCGGCGGAGGCGGCGCGCCTGCCACCGCCGCCGCCGCGCCAGCCCCTGGTCAGCGTCGTGATCCTTCACCATGAGCGCCCGGCCGAGCTGGAACAGGCGCTGGTGGCCCTGGCGCGGCAAAGCCACCCGCGGCTCGAACTGCTGGTGGTGGACAATGGCAGCCGCGACCCGGTCGCGCTGGCCTGCCTCGTGGCCCTGGAAGCCGAGGGGCGCGCGCGGGTGCTGCGCCTGCCGGAGAACCTCTATGAGCCGGAGGCCCGCAATATCGGCGCCCGGGCGGCGCGGGGCGAGTACCTGCTGTTCATGGATGACGACAACCTGCCGAAGCCGCGGGAGGTCGAGCTGTTCTGCCGCGCCGCCCAGGCCGGCGGCGCCGACGTGCTGACCTGCTTCGCCGATCACTTCCAGGGAGCGGCGCCACCGGAGGAGGACAGTGGCGCTGCGAAGCGCTTCCTGGCGCTCGGCGATGCGGGGCCCGTGGGGCTGATCTTCAACGCCTATGGCGATCTCAACTGCTTCGTCCGGCGCGACCGTTTCCTGGCGATCGGCGGCTTCGTGCAGGACCGGCGATTCAACCATGCGGAGGACTGGCGGTTCTTCGCGCATGCCTGGGCGCAGGGCCTGCGCATCCAGGTCGTGCCGGAGGCGCTGTTCTGGTACCGCGCGCCGCCGCCGGGGCAGGAGGGATGGCGTCGGCGCGACCGGCCCGGCGCGTTGATGCGGGCCGCCGAGGCCTATCTCGCCGTGGCGCCGGCGAGCCTACGTCCCTTCCTGCATCTCGCCCAGGGCTTGTTCTGGAAGGCGCTGAGCGAAGCCGCCGAGACGCGGCGGCGGGGGGCGGAGCTGGAGCGGCTGCGCCAGGAGAACGCGACGCTGCGCGCAAAAGAGGAAAGGCTAAGCCTGGAAAACGAAAATCTTCGAAAAAATTATACGGCGCTCTCCGGCATCCTGCCTGCCCTGCTGCGGGATGGCGCCGGCGACGCGGAGGCGCGCGAGAGGATTTTGCGACACGTCCGCCTTATCGGCGACAAGTGCCGCGATTCCGATGCGGGCGGGACATCCTCGTGATGCTGGCGCGTCATCGCGGATAACTGTTCTTCCCGCTTCGATGGTGTTGTAGTAAAGAAGGAAGAAGATGCGCGTGATGGTCGAATGGCCTCCGCGAGAAATGCCGCACCGGTTCCAGACCGCTGCTGCCACAGCCCGCGATCCTCCAGGCAAGGAGGACGGTCATGGAGGCAATGTCATGACGTGGTTGTTGATGTCCACCGGGGCTTTTGTGGTTGCGTTTCACCAATGACGGGCGGCCTATGGCGCCGGTGGCACTTCTGAAAGGCGAGCTGAGGACACAATGAAGATAGCGATGATTGGGGCCGGCTATGTCGGTCTCGTCTCTGGCGCCTGTTTCGCCGAATTCGGCGTCGATGTCTGCATTGTGGACACGGAGGCCCGCAAGATCGAGGCCCTGCGGCAGGGCCGGATCCCGATCTACGAGCCCGGGCTCGATCGCCTGGTGGAGGAGAATGCCCGCGACGGCCGGCTGAGCTTCACCACCGATCTCAAGGAAGCCATGCACGGCGCCGATGCCGTCTTCCTCGCCGTCGGTACCCCGACGCGGCGCGGCGACGGCCATGCCGATCTGACCTACGTCTTCTCCGCCGCCGAGCAGGTGGCGCTGGCGGCCGAGGGGCCGCTGGTGCTGGTGACGAAGTCCACCGTGCCGGTCGGGACCGGGCGCCGGGTGAAGGAGATCGTGCGCGCGGCGCGCCCCGATCTCGAGATCGAAGTGGCGTCGAACCCTGAGTTCCTGCGTGAAGGCAATGCCATCGGTGACTTCATGCGGCCCGATCGCGTCGTGGTCGGTGTCGATTCCGAGCGGGCGCTGGCGGTGCTGAAGCGACTCTACCGCCCGTTGTACCTGATCGAGACGCCGGTCGTCGCCACCTCGATCGAGACGGCCGAGTTGATCAAGTACGCGGCCAATGCCTTCCTCGCCGTGAAGATCACCTTCATCAACCAGATGGCCGATCTTTGCGAGAAGGCCGGCGCCAATGTGCATGACGTAGCGCGCGGCATGGGGCTCGATGGCCGGATCGGCCGCAAGTTCCTGCATGCCGGCCCCGGCTACGGTGGTTCCTGCTTCCCGAAGGACACCCTGGCCCTGGCGCGGACCGCGCAGGAGCTTGGCGCGCCGGTCACGATCGTGGAGCAGACCATCGCCGCCAACGATGCGCGCAAGGAGCAGATGGCGCAGCGGGTCATCGCGGCCTGCGGCGGCTCGGTGAAGGGCAAGACGATCGGCGTGCTGGGCGTCACCTTCAAGCCCGAGACCGACGACATGCGCGACGCGCCCTCGCTGGTGATTCTTCCGGCGCTGCTCGATGCCGGGGCGACCGTGAAGGTCTATGACCCGCAGCCCGCGCATGCGCGGGAGATGCTGCCGGCCGCGCTCCAGTTCACCGAAACTGCGATGGACGCCGTGCAGGGGGCGGATGCGCTGGTCGTCATCACCGAGTGGAACGAGTTCCGGGCTCTCTCCCCCGAGAAGCTCAGGAAGGCCATGGCGGGAGATGTCATCTGCGATCTTCGGAATGTCTGGGAACCGGCCGCCATGCGCGAGGCTGGGTTCAACTATTCCTCGATCGGCCGGCCCTGACGTTCCTGTATCGTCCAGGAGACGGAAAAGGGCGCCATGCGGCGCCCTTTTTCATGCGTGCAGCCCAGGGATCATGCGAACCATAAGTTGCGCGTTGCACAAAAGATATCTTGCTGTGGTGGTATGGGCGCCGGTATTAGTTACTCGAAGGTGAGACCGCCTAGGCCTTTCCGGCTCGCCGCTCCGGCGGATGCTCTACGGCGGACCTGTCTGCCATCAGGGGAAGACCAGGCTGGACATGATGCTCCACTCGACAGGCGAGACCGCCGACCTGGCCGCCGACGACTTCCTTCCCGCCGGGCGCTGGGATTTCGTCATCACCCCCGATGCGGCGCGCCGGCAGGCCCGTATCGACCTCCTGCACGGCGACGACATCCTGCTGCACATCAAGGTGCTGCCGGAGCGCGAGCGCATGGTGCTGAACGACCGCATCGGCGGCAAGTGGGGCAGCGAGATCCATATTCCGGCCCCTCCCTCGGTCACGGCCGCGGACATGCACGTGCGTCTGAGGCAGGAGCAGAACGAACTGAGAGTGGAACTGATCGGTGGAGGAAGCGCGATTTCCCCTCGCCGGATCCAGGAGATGCTACAAGCGCGTCTCACCTTCACGTCCGGCGTTCGGTTAATTCATGATCCGGCCGGACTGGATCCCAGCGTGGTTGTCGGAAGGATTGTTCGCGCCGATCTCATGCATATCGTCGGAACGCTACGGTTTCCGGACCTGCGCTGGTGCGGCCCCGAGGGCCGGAATGAAGCCAGGCTTGTGGCCCTGATCGACGGGAGGATAGCAGGACGGGCCGCCCTTCCTGATGTCACCGCCGATCACCTCATGCCGTCACTGGAGTTTCTGCTTCACATCGATGACGGCGCCTTCGCCTGTGACGGCATGCAGGCTGATCTCGCGCTGGAAGTGGGTGGACTGCGTTCTCTCTTGGCGTCGGCCACTCTCAAGACGCGCTTCGCCGGCGGCGTGGAGCGTTGCAACGAGAGCATGGTCAGCGGCTTCGTCTGCAACCCCGCTCTTCCGAGCCGCCCGGCACTGGTCGATGTCTTCATCAACGATGTCTTCCAGGCGACGGTTCCGGCACTGGAGCCGCGGCCGGATCTCGAAGTGCTCGGCCTCTCCCCGGACTACGGGGGCTTCCGCTTCCGCTACGCCAATCCGATCCATCTGCCGGTGAGCGCTGATGCGCTGGTCTCCGTCCGTGTCCACAACACGGATATCGAGCTGGCCCATAGTCCCTGGAGGGTCAGCCAGGCGGTGTGCATGACACGCAACCTGGCCGGACCCTGTCCCGAAGTGGCCCACGAGCAAGGGGCGGTGTGAGAGAATGAAGATCTGCGTTGCCTCGCCGGACATCGTCGGGCCGATCAAGAACGGTGGCGTCGGAACCGCCTGCACGGCGCTGGCCCAGGGGCTGGCGGCGGCCGGTCACGAGGTCACGCTCTTCTACACCTCGACCTACTTCGAGATGCACGATCTCGAATACTGGCAGCGGATGTACCGGCGCTCGAATGTCGAGCTGATCGGCTTCCGCCCGGCCTCGAACCCACCCCTGCACCGCTCGACCACCGTCTATGACGAGGACAATCTCGCGCGCAGCTACCGCGTCTATGAGCAGCTCCGCGACACCGATTTCGACCTGATCCACTTCGTGGACTATATCGGCCTGGGCTACTACACGGCCCTGGCGAAGTCGCAGGGACTCTGTCTGCACAACACCCGCATCGCCGTCACCACCCATTCGCCCACGCTGTGGTCGCGCCTGACCAACTCCGCCCCGGTGGATGACATCTCGTACATGGTGCGGGACCGCATGGAGCGGCGCCTGATCGAGCTGTCCGACATGGTCATCAGCCCCAGCCACTACATGCTGCGCTGGCTGCGGGAGAATGGCTTCAAGCTTCCCTCCCGGCAGATCATGCTGCCCAATCTCATGCCCAGCCGCATGCAGGGGGCGCCGCCGGACGTGCCGAGCGCGCACAGGGGGCCTGTGAAGGAGCTGGTGTTCTTCGGCCGCATCGAGCCGCGCAAGGGCCTGCTGATTTTCTGCGACGCCATCGACCGTATCAACAGGCTGCTGCCGGAGGATGTGAAGATCACCTTCCTAGGCAAGCTTGGGAAGGAATATCCGCAGGACGTGCTTGATGCCCGCACGGCCCGGTGGAAGCGCGAGGTCCAGGTCGTCTCGGGGCTGGATACCTTCCAGGCCGTGGATTACCTGCATGGCGAGGGGCGCATCGCGGTTCTCGCCGCGCTGCATGACAATTCGCCCTATACGGTGATGGAGTGCATCTATCACAGCATCCCCTTCATCTCGACGGATGTCGGCGGTGTCGCCGAGCTGATCGCTCCGGAAAGCCGCGACGCGGTCCTCTATCCACCGACGCCGGCCGGCATGGCCGAGCATATCCTGCGGACCATGGCGGCGGAGGACTTCGGTCCCGCCCGTTCCAATGTGGATTTCCCGGCCAATCTGGAGGCCATTCTCCGGCTGCATCGCGAGCTGGAGGCCGAAGTGGCCCTGGAGCGCGCCAGGCCGCGGCGCCAGGCACGGCGCCCTCTCGTCACGGTCAATATCCTGCACTTCGAGCGGCCGGGCGGTCTGGCCCAGGCGCTGGAGGCGCTGGAGCGGCAGAGCTACGACAATCTCGAGATCCTCGTCGTCGACAATGGCAGCCGGTCCGAGGAGGCCGTGGCCTATCTCGACGCGTTGGAGGCACAGGGACGCGACGACCTGCGTGTCCTCCGCATGGGGGAGAACGTCTATGAGCCCGCGGCCCGCAACGCCGGCGCCTATGCCGCGCGCGGCGAGTACGTCCTGTTCATGGACGACGACAACGTGCCCAAGCCGAACGAGGTCGAGGTGTTCTGCACGGCGGCCGAGAATGGCGGCGCCGATATCCTGACCTGCTTCAATGACCACTTCGTCACGGACGCTCCGCCGGAGAAGGACGAGGACGCGGTCAAGCGCTACATCGTCATGGGCGATTTCGGGCCGCTCGGCCTGATCTACAACAGCTATGGCGATCTCAACTGCTTCGCGCGGCGCGACCGTTTCCTGGAGATCGGCGGCTTCATTGTCGATGGCTGCTTCAACCACGCGGAGGACTGGCGCTTCTTCGCCAAGGCCTGGGCCAAGGGGCTGAAGGTCGACGTGGTGCCGGAAGCCCTGCTCTGGTACCGCACGACGCTGGCAAGCTGGGGCACCGGATGGCGCAAGCGCGACCGGGCCGGCGCGATGATGCGGGCGGCGAATGCCTATCTCGAGTCCGCCCCGGCTGAGGTGAAACCCTTCGTCCTGTTGTCGCAGGGACTGTTCTGGAAGGCCTCCTCCGCCGATTCCGCGCGGCGCAACCTGAGCCGGGAGGCCGGCGCGTTGCGCCGGCAGGTCGAGAAGCTCGAAGAGGAGAAGAAGGTGCTGGAGTTCGAGAAGCAGTTGCTCATGCAGGCCTATCGCTCCGTCTCCCACTTCGCGCTCAGCACGTTGGAGGGGCAGGCCGATCACCTGCCGGAAGTTCAGCGTGGCGTGGTCCATCTTCGGAACATCATGCGGAAGTATCAGTAGGATCGATGATCCAATCGGCTGATCAGATCAGGGAAGGCGCATGACCAGCATTGAGACGATCGAGGCTCGTACGGAGTCGTCCCCCTTGCGAACGATTGAGTTCGACAAGGTGAGCGATTTCAAGTTGCGGCCGGGGACATTCATCTACCACATCAAGGGGGAGGGGCTGCCGATCTATCTCTTCGGCAAATTCACCCAGGTTGGTTCGCCCCTGATGGTCTTCGGGCAGGGAATGGTGGCCCGGGATCAGGTTCAGTTGCCGCGCTTCCAGCGCATGAACTGGGCTCCTGCCTTTCCGGAGAACATGCTGATCATCAATGATCCCACGCTCTTTCTGGCAGACGATGTCACATTGGGTTGGTTGCTGGGAACGCATGAGAACTACATCATGCCCAAGATCGCCGAGGTCGTGCGCCGGGCCAGGGATCAGCTCGATATCGCAGACAGCAACATTCTCTTCTACGGTACCTCGGCAGGCGGCTTTGGCTCCTTGATGCTTTCCACCCAGTTCGAGAATTCCGCGGTCTTCGTCAACAATCCACAGACCAACGTGCTCAAGTTCAGAAGGGGCGGCGTGGCCAGGCTGCTCCAGGTCGCCTTTCACGGGCTGAATCGCGAGGAAGCCGCGAAGCGGTATGGAGCAAGGCTCTCGTATGTTGAGGCTCTGAGACAGGGCGCCAAGTTGCCGCGGCTGTACTATCTCCAGAATTTTCTGGATGAAGATCATTACGAAGATCAACTTCTCCCCTTGATGGCGGAAGCAAAGTTCTCCGCGAAGGGAAAATCCGGCACGCATCTGGAGAGACAGTTTATTGTCGATCTCTACATAGACGAGAAGACGCTACACAATCCGTTGGGTTTGACCAGGATGCAGGCTTGCATGGATATTGTCAGAGAATGGATCCGCATCGAGCGCGATTAAGTGCATCGATAGCATCAAGGAGACAGTACTATGGGCGCTTTTCCTGCAGTGATCGGGACTACATCCAAATATCGATCCTTGGGGACCGATAACGTCGGAAATGTACTGCACGCCGTGGCGGGACGCAGGTTGCTGCAACGCTACACGGAATTCCCGACATCTCGCGAATGGACCGATGACGAACTCGAGCGGGTGGAAAGCCATTCGCACATCGTGATCATTATGGCCAATGCCGTGCGATTGGGAGCGAAGGAAAGCGCCCTCGAGCCGCATCACGAGATCATGCGCCGAAACATCGAGCGAACCACGCGCCCCGTGGTCGTCTTCGGGCTGGGAGCGCAGGCGGCTGCAATGCAGGATGCACAGTACTCCGCGCCTCCCGGCACCCTGCGTTTGCTGAAGGTCGTCAGCGAGCGCTCGCGTCGTATCGCGGTGCGTGGCGAGTTCACCGCGGATGCCTTGCGGCGTCTCGGAATCAATAATCCGGAAGTCATCGGATGCCAGAGTTGCTTCCTGAGCCGGGAAGGAGAGTTTCCCTTCCCCATCACGGATGCCGTCGATGCGACAGGGACCATCTCGTTCAACTACACATCATCTCGTGTCGAGAAGCGCCTGATCCAGTTCGCGGTTTCGCAGGGCTACGACATGATTGGCCAGCTGGAGCGCTTCGAGGCGCATGCCCGCGAAGGCCTCGATTTCGAGCTGACGAGCGGCATGCAGAGCCTGCTGATGTTCCTGGGCATGACGGCCGATCAGTATCGTGCCTATTGCCGGGAGCACTTTCACGTCTTCAACGAACTCGATCCCTGGCTTGCGCATATGAAGAGGTACAGCTTCAGCATGGGAAGTCGCTTCCACGGGAACATGATGGCTCTGCAGGCTGGCATCCCCGCTCTCTGGCTCGTCCACGATGAGCGGACGCGCGAGCTCTGCGACTTCCTGAAGCTTCCGCATGTCGAGTTGCATAAGGCCCTCGAGTGGAATCGGCTGGAGGATTTCATCGAGGTGGCGGACTACGGGCCATTCCTGAAGGCCTATCCGGAGAGGTATCGGCGTCTGAAGGCGTATGTCGAGGATGCCGGCCTTCCCCATACGTTGAATTGAGGGCAGCTTTGGCCGCCGCGGTGACGACGGTGCGAGCTATGGTGCGGACCGCCACCCTTGCGCTTTGCCTGTGCGTGATGCTCTCGGCGTCGCTTCTCGCCCAGGGTCGGCCTGTCACAGGTGTCAATGTCACCGGAGTGGCCTGGATGAAGTCCGAGGAGCAGGCCCAGCTCCTCGAGCAACTGTCATCCGCGGGCGTGGCGTCGGTACGGATGACCTTGCATGAGCCTTTTAGTGCGGTCATCGATGCCATGCGGCTGGCGCAGCTGTCTCGCTTGGATGTGGTGCTCGACATTTCGCTGAATATCCGCTCCTACTTCGCGACTGATACGCGCCGTCGCCATCAAGGAAAGGTCGATCGTTCCTATCCTCTTTCCACACTGGACGTGGCGTTGTTCGAGAAGGCCTTCGGGCCCTTCTGGCAGGAACTTGAACGACGCGGCATTCATGTGCAGGCGCTTCAGGTCGGGAATGAGATCAACTGGAGTTTCAATGGAGACCTTCGCTCCGGCATGCATGGCGAGGGGCAAGTCTACGACAGCTTAAGGGATCTCCCCAACGCTGCAGCATTCGAGCGAGGTCTCGACAACTACGTCGCGGTTGTCCGCTTTGTGCACGCGGCCCGGGACGCCTCCTCCGTGAACAGGAGCGCCACGATCCTCTCCGCGGGCCTGGCGCGGATCAGGCCCGATTTCGCCAGGAAGACGGGTGCGGATGCCCTGGATGCAGGGCTTACCTATCGACTGCTGGAGCAGCGTGGGCTTTCCCGCCATATCGATGCGGCCGCCATCCATTATTACCCTGCCGTTTCAGCCACACCGGAAGATCGACGCCGTCATCTGCAGGCGGCGCTTGCGGAGTGCGGAATTCCGAATGCGAGGCAGGCCTGCTGGATCACGGAATGGGGGATCAGCAATTCATCCCAAGCTTGCCCTTCCGATGATAACGCCCGCGCCCGGCTGGTGCGCGAAACGCGCGCGGCTTTGCGGGAAGCGGCGGATCACGGTGAACTGGCCGCATCCTACTATTTCGAATGGAGCGGGCGATCCGCCCGCAGCATCTGGCGCTGCGGCGGCCTGACCGAGGCCGGCCGTCTCGCCATCGCCCCGTTGGGGGCACGTCCATGATCGTCTCCGACCACTCCTGCCCTTCACTGAAGCACCGGAACCCTGACGCCATGCGCAAGCGCAAGTCCCAATCCCGTTCAGGCGGCGGCCTGCGCCGGCAGGACGCCGCGCCGCCCACGCCGCCTTCCTTCGCCGACTTGCAGCAGCGGGCGGCGGCGGAGATGGCGGCCGGGCGGCCCGACCAGGCCGAGGTGCTGCTGCGCGCCGCGCTGGATCAGGCGCCGGAGGATGCCGCCTGTATGCGCCGCCTGTCGCAATGCGCCGCCGCGCGCCGCGACTGGGCGGCGGCGCGGGACTGGGCGGCGCGCGCCGTGGCGCTGAACGCGCGCGATCCCTGGTCGCATCATCAGTGCGGCACGGTGGCCTTCCAGGCCGGCGATCTGGAGGCGGCGGAGACGGCGGCGCAGCGGATGCTGGAGATCGTGCCCGGGCATCCGGCGGCGCTGCGCCGGCGGATTGACATCGCCCTGCGGCGCGGCGCGCTGCCGGAGGCGATGGCGCAGGCGCGCGCGGCGGCGGCGTTGCATCCGGAGGAGCCTGGCGTGCTGCACCAGCTTGGCACGGTGCATCTGGCGCTGGGCGAGGTGGCCGAGGCCGAGGCGCTGGCGCGGCGCTGCCTCGAACTGCGCCCCGATTCGCTGCCCGCCCTGCGCCGCCTCAGCGATCTCGCCAACCGGCGGGGCGAGCGGGACCGGGCGCTGGCCCTGGCGCGCGAGGCGGTGGAGCGGCATCCGCTCGAGGCCGGCCCCTTGCATCACCTGGGCGCGCTGCACTTCCAGGCACGGGACTACGACGCCGCCGAGGCGGTGGCACGCCGCATCCTGGAGATCGTCCCGGGACAGGCCGGGGCTTTCCGGCGGCTTTCCGACATCGCCCTGCGGCGCGGTGACCACGCGGCGGCGCTGGACTGGGCGCAACGCGCCGCGGCGGCCATGCCCTCCGATCCCGGCGCGCGGTATCAGCTCGGGACCGTGCATCTGGCGGTCGCTGCGCTGGAGCCCGCCATGGTGGCGGCGCGCCAGACCCTGGATCTGGAACCGGGGCACACGCCCTCGCTTCGCCGCCTGGCGCAGATCTCCGCCCGGCTGGGGCAGATGGACACGGCCTTCGACTGGGCGGGCCGCGCCCTGGAGGCGGACGGGCGCGATCTCTGGTCGCATCATCAGCTGGGCTCGCTGCACATGAGCGCCGGGGACCTCGACGCGGCCGAGGACGCCGCCCGGCGGATGCTGGAGCTGGAGCCCGAGAATCTGGCGGCGCTGCGACGGCTCTCCGACATCGCCCTGCGGCGCAAGGAGCATGCCGAGGCGCTGGACTGGGCGCTGCGCGGCGTGGCCGGCCACCCCAATGAGCCAGGCGCGCGGTTGCAGGTCAGCACGGTGCGCCTGGCGATGGGCGATCTCGCGCTGGCGGAAGCCCTGGCGCGCGAGGCGCTGGACCTGACCCCCGGCCATGCCGCGGCGTGGCGCCGGCTGAGCGAGATCGCGACGCGGCGGGGCGATGCGGCGGCGGCGCTGGAGCGGGCGCGGGACGCGGTGGCCGCCGACCCGGCCGACGCCTGGTCGATGTCCCTGCTGGGCCAGTTGCACTTCCAGGCCGGCGACCTGGACGCGGCCGAGGCCTGCGCCCGGGCGGTGCTGAGGCTCGCACCCGGGCATGCCACGGCGCTGCGGCGGCTCGCCGACATCGCCCTGCGGCGCGAGGATGTCCCCCTGGCGATCCAGTGGGCGGAGCAGGCGGTGGCAGCCGCCCCGGCCGATGGCTGGGCCAATCGCCAGCTGATCGACCTGCTTCTGCGGCAGGACGACCTCGCCGGCGCGGAAGCGGCGCTGCGGAAGGCCGAGGCCACCGTGCCCAATCCTGCGCCGCTGCGGCGGGCGGCCGAGGAGATCGGCCGCCGGAAGGAGCTGGCGCATGCGTGAGGAGGTGGGGACGAAGGATGCCGGCGCGGCGCTGGCGGTCCGGTTCGGCTCGGCCGACCGTTTCCAGGTGAGCGGCGAGATCGCCGCCCCGGCCCTGCCCGGCGCCCGGTCGCTGGTGCTGCTGGCCGGGGAGACGGTGGTCGGCCGCCTGGCCGCGCCCGTCACGCCCGGGGGGGAGGCGCCTGCGCCGTTCCGCATCCCGGTGGAGGAGGCCGCGGCGGTGGAAGAGGGGGGCTCCCTGACCCTGGCGCTCGAAGGCGAGGGGGGGCGCCGTGTGCTGGGGACGGCGCCGGTTCGCAGCCGCGTGGCCGGCGCCCTGGATCGCTGCAACGAGGCGCTGGTGCGGGGCTGGGCCGCCAATCTGAACTGCCCCGATCAGCCGCTGGAGGTCGAGATCCTGCTCAATGGCCAGTCGCAGGGCTTCGTCGTGGCGAACCGGCGCCGCTCTGATCTGGAGCGGATGGACAAGGCGCTGGCCGCCACCGCCTTCCTCTTCAAGTTCGCCCGCCCGCTGGACCTGCCGCGGGGGGAGACGGCGGTGATCACCGCGCGCATCCGCGGCACCGGCATCGAACTCGGCAACAGCCCGTGGTGGATCGCCCGCGCCTACGAGTCCCTGCCGCTTCTCGCCGGGTAACGTTCCGCCCGGTCCAGGCCACTCCCGGCCCGGCCCGTCCCGGTCCAGGCCGCCTTCCGGGGCCCGTCGCCAGTACGGGCCCCGCCGCGGGCTCAGGCCGGCTGCAACTCCGGCGCCGGCTGGCCGACCTCCGCATCGCCCAGCGCCCGCGCCAGGCCGGCCTCCGCCTCGGCCCAGCCGGTGCGAATGTCGTCGGCGATCAGCGTCAGCACCTCGGGCGACAGGGCGGCGCGCAGATGCGGCTCCTTCCATTCCTGCGGCCGGCCCCGCTTGGCCAGGGCATAGGCCAGGCCACGGGCGATTCGCAGCACCATGCCGCGCTCGGCCTGGAGCTGCGCGGCCTCCGCCACCCTCTCGGCGTCCATTCCCTCGGGGGCGGTGGCCAGCAGCATCCGGGCCATCTCGCCCACCGCGCCATAGGTCAGGTTGACATGCAGCTGGTGGGTCTCGGGGTAGTAGCAGGCGGCGCGGTGCAGCAGGTCGCGGTCGGCGAGCTCGGCCGGATCGCGCAGCAGGAAGATGGCCGGCGCATTCTCGAGGGGGACGGGCTTCGGCTCGGCCGGCGGTCGCGGCTCGCCCTGCCGTGGCGCCGGCGGCTCCTTCGGCAGGGGCGGCGACTGGCGTGGGCGGCGGCGCGCGACGCCCATCTGCTCCAGCATCTGGCGCAGCTCCTCCTGCACCTCCGCGGCATAGGCGGCGGCGGGGGAGGCGTCGGCCAGCAGCTTGGCCAGCCAGCCCGGCTGGTGCCGCGTCACCAGGCCCGCGAAGTCGAGCAGCTTCACCTGCGCCTGGGTCTCGGAGCGGTAGCGGAGGAACTCGCGATAGGCCTCCGGCTGCACCGGATAGTCGGACGGCAGCTCCACCAGGATGGTGACATGCCGGGCCACGAAGGGGATGCCGAAGCTTGGCGCCTCGCGGCGCCAGGCCTGGCCGGACAGCACGCCGTACATCTCGTCCTGATGCACCAGCGCCGCCAGGCTGCTGGCGCTCTCCGGCCCGCCGCCCTGGCTCGCATTGGCATCCGCCAGGGTCGGGTGCGCCGGATCGTAGGCGTAGTGGATCGTGATGCCCTCGGGCGTGTGCACCGCCTCGTAGCGCGCCAGCCGGGCGAGGCGCGTGGCCAGGCTGGTCAGCCGGTGCGGCGCCTTCAGGCCGGCGATGCCGGGTTGCAGCAGGATCTCGACGCCCTCGGGGAAGCGGAAGAACCGCTGGCCGATCGCATCGACCAGCCAGCGCGGGCCGACCCGCGGCCGCCCGTTATAGGGATCGCTCACCGTGTCCTGCGCGGCGGCGTTGCCGAGCAGCACGACCTCCGTCCAGTCCTCCCCGGTCCGGCGCCCCTCGGCGCGGGCGGCCTCGCCGGCGTCGATGACCTCCGCGGGGCGGCCGTCCCCGCCCGGGCGCAGCAGGCGGCCATAGACCCCGTTGAACTTGCCGATCACCACCTCGCCGACCTCGCCCTGGCGGGCGGAGCGGTAGCGCAGGCCCCGCTGGTTGGAGGGCAGCGAGGCCACCTTGGCGCCCATGCCGAAATTGCGGTCGAGCCCGGTTTCCTTGCGGATCGAGGAGGCGATGTCGCACATCCGGAACAGCTCCTCGCCGCTCAGGCCGGTGCCGCTGTTCCAGATCGCCAGCTTGCGGGTGCCCTCGACGGGCAGGACGGAGAACTCCACCCGGCGTCGTCCCTCCGGCGCGGTGGCGGCCGCCTCCAGCGCGTTCTGCAGCAACTCCCGGATCATCATGCTGCGTGGGCAGCGCTCGATCATCGAGGCAACAAGAAAATCCTCGTTGTCGACGCGGAGCTTGGTCACGCTGCTGATCATGCACTGCATCCTCTGTGCTGCGCTGCGGAGAGACATGAATAGCGCAAGAAAGGCTTCAAATGAAACAATGGCAGTATTTGGTCTTTCTCTCTTTTTTGGACGGATGGCGATGTGTCATCCGGTGAGGCGCATGGCATGGCCTGCTACGCCCGCGGCGCCATGGCCCTGAACCGTCTGTGACCGGCCGGCGGGCGCAATGTCCCGCCTCCGGCCATTTGCCGCCTTTCGGCGGCTGCCCGCCCTGCCTATCCTGCCGTCGTGACACAGCTTTCCGCCCTGCCGTGACCGCGGCGCTCGCCCTGCTGCTGCTCTGCCTCCTGCTGCTGTCCCTGGCTGGCCTGGCTGCGACGCGGCATCCCTGGCTGCCGCAACTCGTCCGGTATGGCTGCGCCGCCGTCTCCGCCGGCTTCGCGGGGCTGGGGCTGGCAGGGCTGGCGCTGGAGGGCGGGGCGCCGCTGCTGCTGCCGGTCGGGCCGCCCTGGGCGCCGCTCAGCCTGGAACTGGACGGGCTTTCGGCCTTCTTCCTGGTGCCGCTCGGCCTCGTGGGGCTGGCGGCCATGCTCTACGCCGCAGCGCGCGAGACCGCCGCGATGCCGCGCCGCCTGGTGCCCTATCCGCTGTTCCTGGCCGGCATGGCGCTGACCGTCCTGGCCGCCGATGGCATCACCCTGCTGCTCGGCTTCGAGGCGATGTCGCTGGCCTCCTGGGCCCTGCTGGCCGCCGGCCATGTGGAGGAGGAGCGGCGCGAGGCCGCCCGGCTCTATCTGGGCTTCGCGCTGTTCGGCGCCGCCTGCCTGATCCCCGCCATCGGGCTGATGACCGGCCTCGCCGGGGATTTCTCCTTCGCCGCCCTGCGGGCCGCGCCGCCCGAGGGCTGGCGCGCCGGGGCGGTGCTGCTGCTGGTGGTGGCGGGGGCGGGGGCCAAGGCCGGGCTGGTGCCGCTGCATCCCTGGCTGCCGCCGGCCCATGCGGCCGCGCCCGCCGCCGGCTCGGCGCTGCTCTCGGCGGCGATGACCAAGGTCGCGCTCTATGTCCTGGCCCGGCTGCTGCTGGACCTGGGCGGCCCGGCCCAGCCGCTCTGGTGGGGCCTGCCGCTGATGGTCCTGGGCGCGGCCAGCGCCGTGCTGGGCGGACTGCGCGCCACGCAGGAGACCGACGCCAAGCGCCTGCTGGCCTGCTCGACCATCGAGCATGTCGGCCTGGTGGCGCTCGGCCTCGGCCTCGCCGCGGCGCTGCGGGCGGCGGATCTCGGGCCGCTGGCGGCGCTGGCGGCCGGCGCCGCGCTGTTTCACCTGCTGGCCCATGCCGTTTTCAAGGCGCTGCTGTTCCTGGCGGCCGGGGAGATGCTGCATGGCGCCGGGGCGCGGCGGCTGGACGGCATGGGTGGGCTGATCCACGCCATGCCGCTGGTCGGCTGGTGCGCGCTGGCCGGCGCGGCCGCCGCCGCGGCCCTGCCCCCGCTGGCCGGATTCGCCGGGGAGTGGCTGCTGTTCCAGGCCCTGCTGGCCGCGTGGCGGGTGGGGGCGCTGGGCTTCCAGATCCTGGTCATGGCGGCGCTGGCGGCGGCGGCGCTGGGGGCGGCGCTGGGGGCGGCCGCCATGCTGCGCTTCTGGGGGCTGGCCTTCCTGGGCCGGCCGCGCACCCCGCGCACGCTGGGCGCGCAGGAGGCGGCGCCGCTGCCGCGCGGCGTGCTGGCCGGACTGGCCGGGCTCGCCGCGCTGCTGGGCCTGCTGCCCGGTCCGCTGCTGGGTCTCGCCGCGCCCGCCCTGCAGCGGATCACCGGCCATGCCGGCCTGCCCGAGTTCACCCTGCTCTCGGTCAGTGCCTCGGCGCCGGCCGCCGACTATGCGCCGCTGGCGGTGCTGCTGCTGCTGGCCCTGGCCGGGCTCGGCCTTGCCGCGCTGCTGCGCCGCCTCTCGCCCTGGCCCTCGCGGCGGGCGCCGCCCTGGGATGGCGGCTTCACCGCGCCGCCGGCGCATCTGCCCTTCGGCGATCCCGCCACCCAGCCGAGCGCCGCCGGCTTCGCCCAGCCGCTGCACCGCATGCTGGGCGCCACGCTGCTCGCGGCACAGGAGGATCTGCGCGCCGCCGCCCCGGGCGACCCGGCGCCGGCCCGGTTCGAGAGCCGCTTCGAGGACCCCGCCGGCCGCTGGCTCCTGGCGCCCCTGGCGCGCGGCAGGGACAGGGTGGCGGCGGTGCTGGAGCGGCTGCGCGACCTCGGCCTCCGGCAGTTCATCGGCCTGGCCCTCGGCACCCTGGTCGCCCTGCTGGCGCTGCTCGCCCTTTGGCCCTCCCTCTGGCCCTCCCTCTGGCCCTCCCTCTGGCCCTCCCTGGCGGGCGCGGCATGATCGCCCTCTCCGGCCTGCCGGCGCAGATCCTGCACCTGGTGCTGATGCTGGCGCTGGCGCCGCTGGTGGCGGGCGGCGTCCGCTGGCTGAAGGCGCGGCTGACCGGCCATCGCGGCGCCTCGCCCCTGCAGCCCTGGCGCGACCTCGCCCGCCTGCTCCGCAAGCAGCCGGTGCTGGCGGAGAACGCCTCGCCGGTCTCCAGCGCCGCGCCCTATCTCGCCCTGGCGGCGACGCTGGTGGCGGCGGCCCTGGTGCCGGGCTTCGCGCACGGCATGGCGCTGGCGCCGCTCTCCGACCTGATCCTGATCGCCGGCCTGCTGGCGCTGGCCCGCTGCGCCCTGGTGCTGCAGGGGATGGATGCCGGCACCGCCTTCGGCGGCCTGGGCGCGGCGCGGGCGGCCAGCTTCGCGGCCCTGGCCGAGCCGGCGCTGATGGTGGCGCTGATCAGCCTCGCCCTGCTGGCCGGCAGCACCAGCCCGGAGGTGATCGGCGGCGTGCTGCAGGAGGGCGGGCAGGGGCTGCGTGTCTCGCTCGGCCTCGCCGCCGCGGCGCTGATGGCGGTGGCCCTGGCCGAGAATGCCCGGCTGCCGGTGGACAATCCCGCCACGCATCTGGAACTGACCATGGTGCACGAGGCCATGCTGCTGGAATCCTCGGGCCGCCACCTGGCGCTGTGGGAGATGCAGGGAGCGCTGCAGCTGACCCTCTGGCTCGCCCTGCTGGCGGCGATCTTCCTGCCCTTCGGCACGGCGCCGGCCGGGGCCGGGCCACTGGCCTGGCTGCTCGGCCTGGCGGCCTGGGGCGCGAAGCTGGCGGTGCTGGGTGGCGCGCTGGCGGCCTTCGAATGCGCCATCGCCAAGATGCGGGTCTTCCGCGTGCCGGAGTTCCTCGGCGCCGCGCTGCTGCTGGCCATGCTGGCGGCGGTCTACCTCTTCCTTTCCACCGGCCAGGCCTGAGGCGCGGCGCATGGTCTTCGGCCAGCTCTCCTATGACATGGCGCATCTGCTCGGCGGCGGCGTGCTGCTGCTCTCCTTCCTGCTGCTTTACCAGCGGCGCATCGCCGCCGTGATCACCGCCTTCGCCGCCCAGGGGGCGGTGCTGGCGCTCGCCGTCGCCTGGCAGGCGCATGCCCAGGGCGCGCCGGCCCTCTATCTCACCGCCCTGCTGGCCGGCGCCGCCAAGGCCGTGCTGATCCCGCTGGCGCTGCGCCGCATGGTGGCGCGGCTCGGCCTGCGGCGGGAGGTGGACGCGCCTCTCGGCATCGGCGGCAGCCTGATCGCCGGGCTCGCCCTGGTGACGCTGGCGGTGACGGTGGTGCCGCCGGGGGCGGGGCCCGTCGCGGCGGCGGCGCGGGAGGATCTGGCGCTGGCGCTCTCCGTGGTGCTGCTCGGCCTTCTGATGATGGTGACGCGGCGCAACGCCATCAGCGTGGTCATCGGCCTGCTCAGCCTGGAGAACGGGCTGGTGCTGGCGGCGGCCGGGGTGCGCGGCATGCCGCTCGTGGTGGAGCTGTCCTCCGCGGCGCTGGTGCTGGTGCTGGCGGCCGTGGCCGGCTTCTTCGTGCTGCGCCTGCGCGACGACCTGCCGGGCGGGCATCCGCCCCTCGATCTCTCCCTGCTGCACCGCTTCCGGGGGGAGCGCGAATGAACGCGGTCTCGTCCATTCCCATTTGGGCCGCGCATCTCTGGCTGGTGGCGCTGCTGCCGCTGGCGGGCGCGGCGCTGCTGGCGCTGCTGCCGGCCCAGCGGCTGGCGGCGCGGCTGAACCTGGCCCTGGCGGCGGCGCAGCTCGGCCTGATCCTGGCGCTGGCGGCGCGCGGGCGCGGCCCCGAGGCGGCGCTGCTGCATCTCGACGCGCTGAACCTGCCCCTGCTGCTGCTGGCCGGCGTGATCGGCGTGACCACGGCGCTCTACTCCGCCGCCACGATCCGCGGCGAGGGCTTCGGCCCGCGCGCCGGGCGCGCCTACCATGCCGCCTTCCAGGTCTTCCTCGGCGCCAATGCCCTGGCGCTGCTGGCCGAGGATCTGGGCGTGATGTGGGTGGCGGTCGAGGCGGCGACCGTCGCCACGGTGCTGATGGTGGCGCTGCACCGCACGCCGGCCTCGATCGAGGCGGCGTGGAAGTTCCTGGTCCTCTGCGGCACCGGCATCGCCCTGGCGCTGTTCGGCACCATCGCCCTGGCGCTGGCGGCGCAGCCGCTGGGCGAGGGGGGCGCCACGGCGCTGTCCTTCGGCGTGCTGCGGCAGATGGCGCCCGAGGCGGACCCGCGCCTGCTCAGCCTCGCCTTCGTCTTCCTGCTGGTCGGCTATGGCACCAAGGCGGGGCTGGCACCGCTGCATTCCTGGCTCCCCGATGCCCATGCCGAGGGCCCGATGGCGATTTCCGCCGTGCTGTCCGGCCTGCTGCTGAACACCGCGCTGCACGCCATCCTGCGCGCCCGGGCGGTGGTTTCCGGCAATCCGGAGGTGCTGCCGCCGGGGGCGCTGATGCTGGCCATGGGCCTGGCCTCGGTGCTGCTGGCCGCCTTCGCGCTGTGGCGGCGGCGCGACGCGCGCCGGCTCTTCGCCTGGAGCAGCATCGAGCACATGGGGCTGGCCAGCATGGCCTTCGGCCTGGGCGGCCCGGCGGCGCTGGCCGGCATGCTGCACCTGCTGGGCCATTCGCTGGTCAAGAGCGCGGTCTTCTTCGGCCTCGGCCGCGCCATCCAGATCAAGGGCAGCCAGCGCATCGCCGCGATCGGCGGGCTGGCGGAATCGCATCCCCTGCTCGGCTGGTCGCTGGCGCTCGCCATCCTGGCGGCCGCCGGGCTGCCGCCCTTCGTCCTCTTCGCCAGCGAGGTGCTGCTGATGCAGCAGATGGTGACGCGGCTGCCCTGGCTGGCCCTGCCGCTGGGCCTCGGTCTGCTGCTGGCGGCGCTGGCGCTGCTGAAGGTGCTGCAGGCGCTCTGCTTCGGGCCGGGCCGCGCCGGCGTGCCGCCGCCGGACCAGCGCCACTGGCTCGGCCATCCGGCGGCGGAATGGGCGACGCTGCTGCCGCTGCACCTGCATCTGCTGCTGGCGCTGCTGCTCGGCCTCGCCCTCCCGGCGGCGGGGCTGGCGCTGCTGACCGAGGCGGCGGGGATCGCGGGATGACGGGGCCGGCCTCCGACCTGATCCGCGCCGGGCAGCGGCTCACCCCCTGGCGCTGGTGGCTCGACCCGGCGAGCTGGGCGGCCCTGCCGGCGGCGCTGCGGCAGGAGCCGGCGCTGGAACTTCTCGCCCTCTGGGCCGAGGCGCGCACCGTGCACGCCGCCTTCCGCCTGGGCCCCGAGCTGCTGCTGGCCAGCGTGGCGGCCGCCGATGGCGCCTATCCCGCCCTCTCCCCCGCGCGCCCCGGCGCCATCCTGTTCGAACGCGCCATCGCCGATCTCTGGGGCCTCAGGGCCGAGGGGGCGGTGGATGCCCGGCCCTGGCTCGACCACGGCGCCTGGGCCGCCGCGCGCCCGCTCGCCGTCCAGGGGCAGGGCGGGGGGGCGGCCGCCGCGCCGCTCCCCGCCCTTCCCGTGGGTGGCGAGCGGCCGCAGCCGGTCTTCCTGCCGGCCGAGGGGGAGGGGGTGCACCAGGTGCCGGTCGGGCCGGTGCACGCCGGGGTCATCGAATCCGGCCATTTCCGCTTCCATGTCCAGGGCGAGGCGGTGGTGCGGCTGGAAGCACGGCTCGGCTACAAGCATCGGGGCCTGATCGGCCTGATGCTGGGCAGGACGCCGCGCGCCGCCGCCCGCTACGCCGCGCGCATCTCGGGCGATTCCACCGTGGCGCTGGCCTGGGCCTTCGCCGCCGCCGCCGAGGCCGCCACCAGCCTGGTGCCGCCGCCGCGCGCCCTGCTGCTGCGCGGCGTGATGGCGGAGCTGGAGCGTATCGCCAACCACCTGAACGACTGGGCCGCGCTTTGCGGCGATGCCGCCTTCCTCTGGCCCCAGGCGCGCCTCGGCGCGCTGCGCGAGGGGGTGCTGCGCGCCTGCGACGCCGCCTTCGGCCACCGGCTGATGATGGACCGCCTGGTGCCCGGCGGCGTCTCCATCGACATCGCGCCGAGCGGACCGGACCGGCTGCTGGCGGCGCTCGCCGTGGTGGGCGCGGAGCTGCCGGCGCTGCGCCGGATCTGCGAGGAGCATGCCAGCCTGCAGGACCGGCTGGCGGGCACCGGCGTGGCGCGGCCGGAGCTTGTCGCCGCCTATGCCGCCGGCGGCTTCGTCGGCCGCGCCTCGGGACGGGACTTCGACGTCCGGCGGGATCTGCCCTATGCGCCCTATGCCGGCCTCGAGATCGCCGTGGCCGGCGCCGCGGCGGGGGATGTGGAGGCGCGGCTGGCGGTGCGGATCGAGGAGCTGGCGCGGAGCCTGGAGCTGGTGGGCACCCTGCTGGCGCGGCTCGAGCCGGGCGAGACCCTGCTGCCGCTGCCCGGGAAGGGCGGGGAGGGGATCGGGCTGGTGGAGGGCTTCCGCGGCGAGGTCTTCTGCTGGATGGCGCTGGACGAGGCCGGGCTGATCCGTGGCCTCTTCCCGCGTGACCCGTCCTGGCTGCACTGGCCGCTGCTGGAGGCGGCGATGGAGGGCAATATCCTGGCCGACTTCCCGCTGTGCAACAAATCCTTCAACGCCTCCTATAGCGGGGTGGACCTGTGACACGGAGGCGCGGCTGATGGCGATGCTCTGGCCCCGCATGCTGCGCGGCCTGCGCCGGCCGCTGACCGATCCGGCACCGGCCGCGCCGGAGGCCACCGTCGCCGCCCTGTCCGAGCGGCTGGAGCAGGCGGCGCGGCGCCGGCTGGGCCGCAGCCTGGCGATCCGGCATGTCGATTCGGGTTCCTGCAACGGCTGCGAGCTGGAGCTGAACGCGCTCCATGGCGCCGTCTACGACCTCGAGCGCTTCGGGCTCCGCTTCGTCGCCTCGCCACGCCACGCCGACGTGCTGCTGGCGACCGGCCCGGCCAGCCGCAACATGGTCGAGGCGCTGCTGCGCACCCATGCCGCCATGCCGGAGCCGAAATGGGTGGTGGCGGTGGGCGATTGCGCCCTGGGCGGCGGGCTTTTCGCCGGCAGCTACGCGGTGGCGGACGGGGTGGACGCGGTGCTGCCGGTCGATCTGGTCATCCCCGGCTGCCCGCCGAGTCCGACCCTGCTGCTGGAAGGCCTGCTGGCCCTGCTCGGCGCACAGCGGGAGCCGCCGCCCGCCGCCCCGCCGCCAAGGGCCGAGCCCAGGCTGGAGGAAGGACCGGAGGAAGGGCCGGAGCCCCCTGATGAGGCCGGCGCCCCCGGCCCTCGCATGGAGCGGGACGCCTGAACGGCTGCCCGGGCGGGCGTATGACAGGCGGGCGCATGAAAAGGGGCCGGCCGGATCGCTCCAGCCGGCCCGAATGGCCGCTCCCTGCGGGAACGGCCTGTCGGACGACGACCTGCCGGGAATAAGGCCGCCGCCGAACCCGTGTCAGCCGGCGGCGGGGCGCGGCGCCCGGGGTGCGCGGCGCGCCTGGGCCTGCTGACGGTGATGACGCTTGTGGGCCGTAGCGTGATGCCGCTTGGCCGCGTGGGGGCGCTGGGCCTGCTGCTCCGCCCGGGCGGGGGTGCGGGCCTCGGCCGGGGTGGCGTGGCCGGCGAGGGCGAGCGGTGCAGCCAGGGCCAGGGTGGCGAGCATGAGGCGGAGCGAGCGGAGCATGCTGTGCGATATCCTGATGCGGAACCGCGATCCTGCGGTCCGTCCCCGATACTCTGCCGCCGGCCTTCTCTCGCCAGCATGGGCCGGCGCTGAATTAACCGTAAGACGGGCCGATCGGAGCGGGCCATCGGAGCGGGCCGGTCAGAGCAGGCAGAGCTCCTCCAGGCTGCGCCGCAGCGCCGCCGGCAGGTCGGCAAGGCCCTCGGCCGGGGTGGCGCCCGGGGCCAGGTCGGGCGGCGCCACCTCGGCGGCCAGGTAGCGCCAGCCCTGGAAGGGCTTGACCGGCCGCGCCGCCACCGGCGTCAGGACGGGGTCCAGCACCAGGGCGGCGTGCGGCGTGCCGTCGGCGCCCGGCTCCTGCCGGATCTCGAGGATGCGCTGGCGCACGCTGACGAAGCCCGCCACCACCCAGTAGAGCGAGCCGCCCTCCAGGATCTCCTCCGCCCGCTTCGGCGCCATGCGGGTCAGGTGGCGCAGCGGCGGGTCCAGCGCCACGCGCCGCGCCTGGGCGGCGCGGAGGGCGGCGATGTCGCGGGGGCCGACGCAGAGCTTCAGGATATGCAGCACGCCGCATGATCTACGCCGCGCCGGCGCCGGCGCAAGGGCGGGGCCCCGGCGCGGCCGGACCGGCCTCCCCTCAAAACGGTTGCGCCATCCGCCCGGCGGGCGTTAAGCCAGCGCGCTTTTTTGCCCGGACGGTCCGGCTGGCGATCGCCGGGGACCCGGGCCCATCGGGAACCATCGAGAAGGAGATGCGCGGCATGGGCTACCGGGTTGCGGTCGTCGGCGCCACCGGCAATGTGGGGCGCGAGATCCTCAAGACCCTCGCCGAACGGGAATTCCCGGTCAGCGAGGTGATCGCCCTCGCCTCGGGCCGCTCCGCCGGGCAGGAAGTCTCCTTCGGCGAGCGGGCCGTGCTGAAGGTGCGCAACCTGGAGACCTTCGATTTCGAGGGCGTCGATATCGGCCTCTTCTCGCCGGGCGCCTCGGTCTCCGCCATCCATGCGCCGCGCGCCGCCGCCGCGGGCTGCGTGGTGATCGACAACACCAGCCAGTTCCGCATGGAGCCGGACGTGCCCCTGGTGGTCCCCGAGGTCAATCCGCAGGCGCTGAAGGGCTTCCGCAAGCGCAACATCATCGCCAATCCGAACTGCTCGACCATCCAGATGGTGGTGGCGCTGAAGCCGCTGCACGAGATGGCCCGGCTGCGGCGCGTGGTGGTCGCCACCTACCAGTCGGTCTCCGGCGCCGGGAAGGAGGCGATGGACGAGCTCTTCACCCAGACCCGCGGCGTCTTCGTCAATGACGCGGCCTCGCCCGAGGTCTTCACCAAGCCCATCGCCTTCAACTGCATCCCCCATATCGACAGGTTCATGGAGGACGGCTTCACCAAGGAGGAATGGAAGATGGCGGTCGAGACCCGCAAGATCCTCGACCCCGACATCCAGGTGGTGGCCTCCTGCGTCCGCGTGCCGGTCTTCATCGGCCATGGCGAGGCGGTGCATGCCGAGTTCGAGCGGCCCATCACGGTGCAGCAGGCCTGGAAGGCGCTGCGCGAGGCGCCGGGCATCACCGTGCTCGACCACCGCGAGGATGGCGGCTACGCGACCCAGGTCGAGATCGCCGGGGAGGACCCGGTCTTCGTCTCCCGCCTCCGCGCCGATCCCACCGTGCCGAATGGCCTGGCCTTCTGGTGCGTCGCCGACAATCTGCGCAAGGGCGCGGCGCTGAACGCGGTGCAGATCGCTGAGGAGCTGGTGCGGCAGGGCCTGCTGGCGCGCTGAGCCGCTCACGGAAGCGTGTCCGATTGCGGCGGCGGCGCCCCGGTACCGCCGCCGGCCGGCCGCGATCCCGGCAGAACCTCCAGGGCGTGAACACGGCTGGAGGATGACCCCATGCGCAAGCCCCTGTTGCATCTCGGACTGCTCGCCGGCCTCGGCCTGGCGCTCGCCGGCTGCACCGATCCCTACAATCCGGGCCAGAGGGCCATCGGCGGCGGGCTGCTCGGCGCCGGCGCCGGGGCCGGGGTGGGCGCGCTGACCGGCGGCAATGCCGGCACCGGCGCGCTGATCGGTGGCGCGCTCGGCGCCGTGGGCGGTGCCGCGACCACGCCGGAGCGGCCGCCGCCGGCCTATTACGGCGGCGGCTACGGCCCGCCTCCGGGAGCAGGATACCGTCAGGGTCGCGGCTACGGCTATTGAGGCGCTTCGCCGCGCGCCGCCGTGGCACCGGAGATGGCTGCCCTGCGTTGACGCTTTGTGGCAGCGCGCCATAAAAGGTGCGTGCACAAGGCCCTGGCCCGCCGCTGCCCCGGCGGGCTTCTGGGCGCCTCGACATTCGCGGAGCGGGATCGGTCCATGGCCCTTACGAACAACGCGCGCGATGCGACCATGATGGGTCGCCGCACCGACGGGACGGTCATCCGCCGCCCTCTCTCGCCGCATCTGCAGGTCTACGACATGCTGCAGATCACCAGCGGCCTGTCCATCTCGCACCGCATCACCGGCAGCATCTGGGCCGGCGGACTGCTCTTCATGGTCTGGTGGCTGGTGGCCGCCGCCGCCGGGCCCGGCCCCTTCGCCACCGCCCAGTGGTTCTTCAGCTCCTTCCTCGGCATGCTGATGCTCTTCGGCCTCTCCGCCGCCGCCTGGTACCACACCCTAGCGGGCATCCGGCACCTGATGTGGGATGCCGGCTACGGCTACGACCTGCCGACGACCCACCGCACCGGCCGTGCCGTGCTGATCGGCACCGGGGTGCTGACGGTGCTGACCTGGCTGATCGTCATCATCGCCTGGGGCTGAGCACATGAGCGACAAGAAGCTTCACATCGCGCAGATGCGCTCGCCGCTCGGCCGGGTGCGCGGCATGGGCTCGGCCAAGCAGGGCTCGCATCACTGGTGGATCCAGCGCGTGACCTCCATCGCGCTGCTGCCGCTGATGCTGTGGTTCACCCTCTCGGTGGCCACCATGGGCGGCATCAGCTACGTCGAGACGATCGCCTGGATCGGCCACCCGCTGAACGCCGCGCTGCTGCTGCTGACCGTGGGCATCGCCTTCCATCACACCGCCTCCGGCCTGCAGGTCCTCATCGAGGACTATGTCGCGGACGAGTGGAAGCGCACCGCCGCGGTCCTGCTGATCAAGGGCGCCTGCCTGCTGCTCGCCGTGCTCTCGGCGGTGGCGGTGCTGAAGATCGCCATCTGAGCGCCGGGGCCGCCCGGCCGGGCGCGCCCCTGGCGATTGCTCTCTGCACAATCGGGCGCCCCCTTCGCGCGCCGAGCCAGTAACGGAAGATCGGGACGATGAACGCGATCACCATGCCTTCCTCAGGCGCCTACCGCATCGTGGACCACACCTATGACGTGGTGGTCGTGGGGGCGGGCGGCGCCGGGTTGCGCGCGACCTTCGGCATGGGTGCCGCGGGGCTGAAAACCGCCTGCATCACCAAGGTCTTCCCGACCCGCAGCCACACCGTGGCGGCGCAGGGTGGCGTCGGCGCGGCGCTCGGCAACATGGGCGAGGACGACTGGCGCTGGCACATGTACGACACCGTGAAGGGGTCGGACTGGCTGGGCGACCAGGACGCCATCGAGTACATGTGCCGCGAGGCGGTGCCAGCGATCATCGAGCTGGAGCACTTCGGCGTGCCCTTCAGCCGCACCGAGGACGGCCGCATCTACCAGCGGCCCTTCGGCGGCCACATGCAGAACTACGGCAAGACGCCGGCGATGCGCGCCTGCGCCGCCGCCGACCGCACCGGCCATGCCATCCTGCACACGCTCTACCAGCAGTCGCTGAAGCACAACTGCGAGTTCTTCGTCGAATACTTCGCCCTCGACCTGATCATGGAGGAGGGCGCCTGCCGCGGCGTCATCGCCTGGTGCCTGGAGGATGGCTCGATCCATCGCTTCCGCGCCCAGACGACGGTGCTCGCCACCGGCGGCTATGGCCGCGCCTATTTCTCCTGCACCTCGGCGCACACCTGCACGGGCGATGGCGGCGGCATGGTGCTGCGCGCCGGCCTGCCGCTGCAGGACAACGAGTTCGTGCAGTTCCACCCGACCGGCATCTACGGCTCCGGCTGCCTCGTCACCGAGGGCGCGCGGGGCGAGGGCGGCTACCTCACCAATTCCGAGGGTGAGCGCTTCATGGAGCGCTACGCGCCGACGGCGAAGGACCTGGCGTCCCGCGACGTCGTCTCCCGCGCCATGTCGATGGAGATCCGCGAGGGGCGGGGCGTCGGCCCGCACAAGGACCACATCCACCTGCATCTGGAGCACCTGGGCGCCGACCTGCTGCACGAGCGGCTGCCGGGCATTTCCGAGACCGCGAAGATCTTCGCCGGCGTGGACGTGACCAAGGAGCCGATCCCGATGCTGCCCACCGTCCACTACAACATGGGCGGCATCCCGACGAACATCCACTGCGAGGTGCTGGCCGCGACCGGCACCGACCAGGACAAGGTGGTGCCCGGGCTGATGGCGGTGGGCGAGGCGGCCTCGGTCTCGGTGCACGGCGCCAACCGCCTCGGCACCAACTCGCTGCTCGATCTCGTGGTCTTCGGCCGCGCCGCCGCGTTGCGCGCCGCCGAGACCGTCAAGCCGGGCGCGACCCAGGCGCCGCTGCCGCCCAAGGCCGGCGAGGCCTCGCTCGAGCGGCTCGACCGGGTGCGCTACGCCAAGGGCGATACCTCGGTCGCCGATCTGCGCCTCAACATGCAGCGCACCATGCAGACCCATGCCGCCGTCTTCCGCACCGCCGAGCTGCTGAAGGAAGGCGTGGAGAAGATGGACAAGGTCGCCGCCGGCTATGCCGATATCCGCATCGCCGACCGCAGCCTGATCTGGAACAGTGACCTGGTCGAGGCGCTGGAGCTGGACAACCTGATCGGCAACGCGCTGACCACGGTGGTCGGCGCCGAGGCACGGCACGAGAGCCGTGGCGCCCACGCGCATGAGGACTATCCGGAGCGCGACGACGCGAACTGGATGAAGCACACCCTCGCCCGCGTGAACGAGAAGTACGAGGTTTCCCTCGACTACCGCGACGTGAAGATGCGGACCCTCACCAACGAGGTTCAGGTCTTCCCGCCCAAGCCGCGCGTCTACTGAGGAAGGAGCGGGATCATGGCCACTTTCACCCTGCCCAAGAACTCGACCATCGGCACCGGCAAGACCTATGCGGCCGAGCCGGGCGCGAAGAACGTCAAGTCCTTCAAGATCTACCGGTTCGACCCCGACACGGGGGAGAACCCGCGCTACGACACCTACGAGATCGATCTCGATAAGTGCGGCCCGATGGTGCTGGACGCGCTGATCAAGATCAAGAACGAGGTGGACACCACGCTGACCTTCCGGCGCTCCTGCCGCGAGGGGATCTGTGGCTCCTGCGCGATGAACATCGACGGGATGAACACCCTCGCCTGCCTGAAGCCGATCGAGGATGTGAAGAAGGACGTGCGGGTTACGCCGCTGCCGCACATGCCGGTGGTGAAGGACCTGGTGCCGGACCTGACGCATATCTACGCGCAGCTCCGCTCGGTCGAGCCCTGGCTGAAGTCCGACACGCCGGCGCCGCCGGATGAGGAGCGCCGCCAGTCCAAGGAGGAGCGCGCCAAGCTGGACGGGCTGTGGGAGTGCATCCTGTGCTTCTGCTGCTCCACCGCCTGCCCCTCCTACTGGTGGAACGGCGACCGCTACCTCGGCCCGGCCGTGCTGCTGCAGGCCTATCGTTGGATCGCGGATTCCCGTGACGAGTATGCGGGCGAGCGCCTCGACAATCTCGAGGACCCGTTCCGCCTCTACCGCTGCCACACCATCATGAACTGCACCGCGACCTGCCCGAAGGGGCTGAACCCCGCCAAGGCCATCGGCAAGATCAAGGAGCTGATGATCGAGCGCCAGGGCTGAGGCCCGCGACGCCGGCGACGACGGACAAGGCCTGCCGGGAGACCGGCAGGCCTTTCCTTTTTCCGGCCGGCTTCAGCCGAGGGTCGGATCGGCCCCCAGCCCCGCCTCCGGACTGTCCTGCAGCAGGGAGCGCGCGGCCTGATGGTTCATGGTCGTGGTCACCTTCCCCTCCTCCACGGAGGCGACGGCGGAGATCGGCAGGTAATGGTGCTGGCCGTCCTCGGAATCCGAGCGGGTCAGCTTGATGAAATCGCCCTCGACATGGTCCACGGTGCCAACATGGCGGCCGCAGGAGCCCAGGATTTCGGCGTGTTCGGTGATTTTGGACTTGTCGATCATTGTGGCTCTCCTCAATCATTGCTTCGATCGCGTCACGTTAACGAACGGCGCGAGGAAGGGATGCTTAAAAAGCCCAAGAAAACATAGATATCACTCTCACGGCTCATGTGCCGTATGAGCTTCGTCGGCTAACATCCCGTCTTGCCGAGCCGGGCATTAACCTTTATGCCGCAACGCGATGCTTGGCCCGACGATGCCGGGGGCGGCGCCGACCGCCCCATCCACCGCCGACGGACCGCTTCCCGCCTATCGCGCGAAGGTTGCGGCGGGCGAACTGCGTTCCGACCCCGCCCAGGCCCTGGCCGCCGAGACCCTGCAGGACCTCTGGCGCCGCACCCGCGGGTACGAGCCCCGGCATGAGGAGCCCGGCAAGGAGGGTGGCGGTTTCATGAGCCGCTTCTTCCGCCGCAAGCCGGTGGACGAGGCGCCGGGCGACGCGCCGCGCGGCCTTTATCTGGTGGGCGAGGTCGGCCGCGGGAAGTCCATGCTGATGGATCTCTTCTTCGCCTGCGCCGACGTGCCGCGGAAGAAGCGCATCCACTTCCACCAGTTCATGCAGCAGTCGCATCAGCGCATCCATGCCTGGAAGAGGCAGCATGGCGACACGGCCGACCCGATCCCGCCGCTGGCCGACCAGATCCTGGCCGAAGCCTCGCTGCTCTGCTTCGACGAGTTCCAGGTCCATGACATCGCCGATGCGATGATCCTGGGGCGGCTCTTCGAGGCCCTTTTCGCGCGCGGCACCGTCATCGTCGCCACCTCGAACACCGCGCCGGACGACCTCTTCAAGGGGCGGCCAGGGCGGGATGCGTTCCTGCCCTTCATCGCCCTGATCAAGAAGCACGTAGCGGTTCTGCAGCTGCAGTCGGCGCAGGATTACCGGCGCGACCGCATCCAGGGCCTGCCGACCTGGCACGTGCCCGCCGACGGGCGGGCCGAGCGGGCGCTCGACGCCGCCTTCAAGGAGCTGACCGGCCGGCCGCGCGGCGAGCCCGAGGTGATCAGCGTGCTGGGCCGCCGTGTCGAGATCCCGCAGGCGGTGGGCGGCGTGGCGCGGGCCGAATTCGACGACCTCTGCGGCAAGCCGCTGGGACCGGCCGACTACCTGGCCCTCGCGACCCACTACCACACCCTGGTGCTGGACGGGGTGCCGCGCCTGGGGCCGGACAATTTCGACCGGGCGCGGCGCTTCATCACCCTGATCGACACGCTCTACGAGCACCGCTGCAAGCTGGTGGCCTCCGCCGCCGCGGTGCCGGACCGTCTCTACGAGCAGGGCGAGAACGCGGCGATGTTCCAGCGGACCGCCTCGCGCCTGGTCGAAATGCAAAGCCACGATTATCTCGGCCTGCCGCATCTCACATGAGGTTGCGGCGGGCGGAAAAAAGGAGCCGACGATGCGCCTGATCCCGCTCTGCCTGCTCGGCCTGATGGCGGCCGCCATCGCGACGGCGGCCGCGCCTCCGGCCGAGGCCGCCGGCCGCGAGGCCGCGGCCAGCAAATCCTCCAAGGCCGCCCATCCCGCCCGCTCGGCATCCCGGCAGACCGCGTCGGCCTCGCGCAGCGCGTCCCGCCCGGCTGCCGGCAACTACCGGGCCGTGGTGGCGCGGCCGGGACAGCTGATCGCCCCCGGCACCCGGCTCCGTCCGCAGGCCAAGGCGCCGGCGCGGCGGCAGGTCATGGCCTCGGGCTCCTGGCAGGCCGGGCTGCCGCTGGCCAGCGGAACGCAGCGCGAGTGTCCAGTGGGGACCATTTCCACCCTGGCGCGCGGTCACGATGATGTGGTTCGCTGCCTTCCGCTCTGACGGATGACGTGATCTGATCCGCCTCGGGAGCCACGCTATTTGGCGCTGGCCCGCCTTGCCCGCCCCGGTGGGGCGGAGTAGGTAGCCGCTGCACGTTCTCCGGAATTCGCCTCCCATCGTCAGCTCGGGAAGGAGCCTCTGTATGGCCCGCAAGAAGATTGCGCTGATCGGCGCCGGCAACATCGGTGGCACGCTCGCCCACCTGATCGGCCTCAAGGAACTGGGCGACGTCGTCCTGTTCGACGTGTTCGGCGGCGTCGCGGCCGGCAAGGCCCTGGACATCATGCAGTCCGGCCCTGTGGATGGCTTCGACAGCGCCATGTCCGGCGGCAGCGACTATGCCGCCATCGCCGGCTCGGATGTGGTGATCGTCACCGCCGGCTTCCCGCGCCAGCCCGGCATGAGCCGCGACGACCTGGTGGCCAAGAACGCCGGCGTCATCGCCCAGGTGGCCGAGGGCATCAAGCAGCACTGCCCGGACGCCTTCGTCATCGTCATCACCAACCCGCTCGACGCGATGGTCTGGGTGATGCAGCAGAAGTCCGGCCTGCCGCCCGAGAAGGTCGTCGGCATGGCCGGCGTGCTGGACAGCGCCCGCTTCCGCCTGTTCCTGGCGCAGGAGTTCAACGTCTCGGTCGAGGACGTGACCGCCTTCGTGCTCGGCGGCCATGGCGACACCATGGTGCCGCTGACCCGCTATTCCACCGTGGCCGGCATCCCGGTGCCCGACCTGGTGAAGATGGGCTGGTCCACCCAGGAGAAGATCGACGCCATCGTGGCGCGCACCGCCAATGGCGGCGGCGAGATCGTCAAGCTGCTGGAGAAGGGCTCGGCCTTCTACGCGCCGGCGGCCTCCGCCATCGCCATGGCGGAGAGCTACCTGAAGGACAAGAAGCGCGTCCTGCCCTGCGCCGCCTGGCTGACCGGCCAGTACGGCGTGAAGGATCTCTATGTCGGCGTGCCGGTCGTGATCGGTGAGAAGGGCGTGGAGCGGATCGTCGAGGTGGAGTTCACCGAGGCCGAGGCCGCCGCCTTCAAGAAGTCCTGCGCCGCGGTGCAGGAGCTGCTGGATGCCTCCAAGAAGCTGGTTGGCTGAAGGACCCCGCGCATGAACATCCATGAGTATCAGGGCAAGGAGCTGCTGCGGCGCTACGGCGTCGCGGTGCTCGACGGCCATGTCGCCTGGACCGCGGACGAGGCCGCCGAGGCGGCCGGGAAGCTGCCGGGCCCGGTCTATGTGGTGAAGAGCCAGATCCACGCCGGCGGGCGCGGCGCGGGGCGCTTCAAGGAGGACCCGAACGGCAAGGGCGGCGTGCGCGTCGTCAAGTCGGTCGAGGACGTCCGGGCCGCCGCCGAGGCGATGATCGGCAAGACGCTGGTGACCAAGCAGACCGGCGAGGCCGGCAAGCTGGTCAGCCGCGTCTATGTCGAGGACGGCTGCGACATCAAGCGGGAGCTCTATCTGTCCCTGCTGGTGGACCGCGAGACCTCGCGCGTGATCATCATGGCCTCCACCGAGGGCGGCATGGAGATCGAGGAGGTCGCCGAGCACAGCCCGGAGAAGATCCTGAAGGTCACGGTCGATCCGGCCGCAGGCATCTCCGGTTGGCACGCTCGCAAGCTGGCCTTCGGGCTCGGCCTGGAGGGCAAGCAGGTCGGCGTCTTCGGCAAGTTCGTGACGGCGCTCTACACGGCCTTCATCGAGCTCGACTGCGCCATCGTCGAGATCAACCCGCTGGTGGTGACCGGCGCGGGCGACGTGGTGGCGCTCGACGCCAAGGTCTCCTTCGACGACAACGCCCTGTTCCGCCACAAGGATCTGGAATCGCTGCGCGATGACAGCGAGATGGACCCGAAGGAGCTGGACGCGGTCAAGCACGACCTCAACTACGTCGCGCTCGACGGCGAGATCGGCTGCATGGTGAACGGCGCCGGCCTCGCCATGGCGACGATGGACATCATCAAGCTCTATGGCTCCTCGCCGGCGAACTTCCTCGATGTCGGCGGCACGGCGACGGCCGACCGCGTGACGGAAGCCTTCCGCATCATCACCTCGGACAGCAACGTCAAGGCGATCCTCGTCAACATCTTCGGCGGCATCGCCAAGTGCGACATGATCGCGACCGGCGTGGTGCAGGCGGCGAAGAACCTGACCCTGTCGGTGCCGCTGGTCGTGCGCCTCGAGGGCACGAATGTCGAGCTGGGCAAGCGGATCCTGGCCGAGAGCGGCCTGAAGATCATCCCGGCCGACAACCTGGCCGACGCCGCCGAGAAGGTGGTCGCCGCCGTGAAGGGAGCCAAGTAAGATGGCCATCCTGGTCGACGCGAACACCAAGGTCATGACCCAGGGCTTCACCGGAGCCCAGGGCACCTTCCATGCCGAGCAGGGCATCGCCTACGGCTCGAAGTATGTCGGCGGCGTGACGCCGGGCAAGGGCGGGCAGACCCACCTGAACCTCCCGGTCTTCAACACCGTGGCCGAATGTGCGGAGAGGACCGGGGCCACCGCCTCGGTCATCTACGTGCCGCCGCCCTTCGCGGCCGATTCCATCCTGGAGGCGATCGACGCCGAGATCCCGCTGATCGTCTGCATCACCGAGGGCATCCCGGTGCTCGACATGGTGAAGGTGAAGCGGGCGCTGTCCGGCTCGAAGTCGCGGCTGATCGGCCCCAACTGCCCGGGCGTGATCACTCCGGACGCCTGCAAGATCGGCATCATGCCGGGCCATATCCACAAGCGCGGCTCGGTCGGCATCGTCTCCCGCTCGGGGACGCTGACCTATGAGGCGGTGGCGCAGACCACCTCGGCGGGCCTCGGCCAGTCCACCTGCGTGGGCATCGGCGGCGACCCGGTGAAGGGCACCGACTTCACCGAGGTGCTGGAGATGTTCCTGGCCGATCCCGAGACGCAGTCGATCGTCATGATCGGCGAGATCGGCGGCCAGTCGGAGATCGAGGCGGCCGAGTTCCTGGCGCGCGAGAACAAGGGGCCGAAGGCCAAGCCGGTGGTCGGCTTCATCGCCGGCGCCACGGCGCCTCCGGGCCGCCGTATGGGTCATGCCGGCGCCGTCATCTCCGGCGGCAAGGACACGGCGGCGGCGAAGATGGACGCCATGCGGACGGCCGGCATCCATGTGGCCGAAAGCCCCGCCGCCCTGGGCTCGACCATGGTGAAGGCCCTGCGCGGCTGATGTTTGCTGCGGCGCAGCAATCCTTGCGGCGATACGGGCCCGCCATGCGGGTCCGGCATGCGCCTCTGCAAGAATCTGCGCCCATGTACTATCTTCCAGAGCGCCGTCCCTATATCGGGGGCGGCGCTGCCTTTTGTGGCACCTGAGACCGTGAGACACCGCCCCGCCCGATGGTGGTGCGGGCGAGGAGGAGATGATGGCCGGTATCGACATCCTGGCAAGCGCGATGACGGGGGCGAATGCCACCTTCCTCGCCGACCTCTATGCGCGCTGGGTGGAAAATCCGGACAGCGTGGACACCTCCTTCCAGGAGCTCTTCGCGGCCCTCAATGACGATGCCCGCGCGGTGCTGCACGACGCCACGGGCGCCTCATGGGCGCCCCGCCCGCGCGGCGGCTTCGCGCCCGAGCCCGAGGCTGCCCGGACGGATGGCAAGGCGGATGCGAAGGCGGCGGGCAAGGCCGGCGGCCTCGATCCCGCCGCGGCCCGCCGGCAGGCGCAGGATTCGCTTCGCGCCCTGATGCTGATCCGCGCCTATCGCGTGCGCGGGCATCTGGAAGCGAAGCTCGACCCGCTGCACCTGCAGACGCCCAAGCCGCATCCGGAGCTGGATCCGGCGACCTACGGCTTCACCGAAGCCGACATGGACCGGCCGATCTTCATTGACCGGGTGCTGGGACGCGAGACGGCGACGCTGCGCGAGATCGTGCAGATCCTCCGCGCCACCTATTGCGGCCCGATCGGCGTCGAGTTCATGCACATCCAGGACCCGGAGCAGAAGGCCTGGATCCAGCAGAAGGTCGAGGGCGCGCCCTGGTCCCGGATCTTCGACGCGGATGCCAAGCGCTCCATCCTGCAGCAGTTGACCGAGGCCGAGGGCTTCGAGGCCTTCTGCGCCCGCAAGTATGTCGGCACCAAGCGCTTCGGTCTCGAGGGCGGCGAGGTGACGATCCCCGCGCTGCAGACCATCATCGCCGCCGCGGCGAAGGAGGGTGTGGACGAGATCGCGATCGGCATGCCGCATCGCGGCCGGTTGAACACCCTGGTGAACGTGGTGAAGAAGCCCTTCACCCAGGTCTTCGCCGAGTTCAAGGGCGTGATGGCCAACCCGGACGATGTCCAGGGCTCGGGCGACGTGAAGTATCACCTCGGCACCTCGACCGACATCGAGATCGAGGGCCGGCAGGTCCATCTCTCGCTGCAGCCCAACCCCTCGCATCTCGAGGTCGTCGATCCGGTGGTGGTCGGCAAGGTGCGCGCGCGCCAGGACATGGCGGGCGACACCAAGGGCCGCCGCAGCGTCATGGGCATCCTGCTGCATGGCGACGCCGCCTTCGCCGGCCAGGGCGTGGTCTATGAGACGCTGGCGATGAGCCAGCTCATTGGCTACCGCACCGGCGGCACCGTGCATGTCGTGGTGAACAACCAGATCGGCTTCACCACCGTGCCGCTGCATGCCTATTCCGGCCTTTATTGCACGGACGTGGCCAAGTCGGTGCAGGCGCCGATCCTGCACGTCAACGGCGACGATCCCGAGGCGGTGGTGTTCTGCGCCCGGATGTCGGCGGAGTACCGGATGAAGTTCGGCGCCGATGTGGTGCTGGACATCGTCTGCTACCGCCGGCATGGCCACAACGAGACGGACGAGCCGGCCTTCACGCAGCCGCTGATGTACGCCCGGATCAAGCAGACGCAGACCACCCGCACGCTCTACGCCGAGCGTCTGGCCAAGTCCGGCGACGTGCCGGCCGAGGACGGCAAGGCCATGCTGGATGCCTTCAACGTCCAGATGGAGGAGGCCTACCAGGCGGCCCAGACCTTCAAGCCCAACAAGGCCGACTGGCTGGAGGGGCATTGGTCCGGGCTGAAGGCCGCCGGTTCGGAGGATGCCGAGAAGGAGGACGGCACCGCCGTGGCGCTCGACACGCTGCGCGAGATCGGCGCCGCGCTGGCGCGCCTGCCGGAGGGCTTCAACGCCAATTCCAAGATCGTCCGCCAGCTCGAGGCGAAGCGGAACGCCATCGAGACGGGCGAGGGGATCGACTGGGCGACCGGCGAGGCCCTGGCCTTCGGCTCGCTGCTGATCGAGGGACACCGCGTCCGCCTCTCGGGCGAGGACGTGCAGCGTGGCACCTTCAGCCACCGGCACTGCGTGCTGGTCGATCAGACCAACCAGGCCGAGTACATGCCGCTGAACAACATCCGCGACGGTCAGGCGCGGATGGAGGCCTTCAACTCGCTGCTCTCCGAGATGGGCGTGCTGGGCTTCGACTACGGCTATACCCTGGCCGATCCGCAGACCCTGGTGCTGTGGGAGGCGCAGTTCGGCGACTTCGCCAACGGCGCGCAGGTGGTGATCGACCAGTTCATCGCCAGCGCTGAGACGAAGTGGCTGCGGATGTCGGGCCTCGTGATGCTGCTGCCGCACGGCTATGAGGGGCAGGGGCCGGAGCATTCCTCCGCCCGGCTGGAGCGCTACCTGCAGCTGTGCGCCGAGCGCAACATGGCCGTCTGCAACTTCACCACCCCAGCCAACTACTATCACGCCCTGCGCCGCCAGCTGAAGCGCAACTACCGCAAGCCGCTGGTGGTGATGACGCCGAAGTCGTTGCTGCGCCACAAGCTGGCGGTGAGCAGCCTGGCCGATTTCGCGCCCGGCAGCACGTTCCAGACCGTGATCCCTGAGACCGATGCCATCGCCGCGCCGGACCAGGTGAAGCGCGTCGTGCTCTGCACCGGCAAGGTCTATTACGATCTGCTGCAGGAGCGGCGCGACAAGGGCGTGAAGGACGTGGCCATCGTCCGTCTGGAGCAGATGTATCCCTTCCCGAAGAACAGCTTGGCCCGCGTTCTGGGCGAGTACAGGAATGCCGAGGTCGTGTGGTGCCAGGAGGAGCCCGAGAACATGGGCGCCTGGACCTTCGTGGACCGGCGGATCGAGAAGGTGCTGAAGGCGCTGGGCGGCAAGGCGACGCGCCCCGTCTATGTCGGCCGCGAGGAGGCGGCGAGCCCCGCGACGGGTTCGGCCAAGGTTCATCAGCAGCAGCAGGAAGCCCTGGTGCGTGAAGCGCTCAGCCTGTCCTGACGTTATTGCGAGCACGCACCGGTAAAGAAGCGAGACGATACATGACCGAGATCCTGGTTCCGACCCTGGGCGAGAGCGTGACCAGCGCCACCGTGGCGCGCTGGATGAAGAAGGCCGGCGAGGCGGTGGCAGCCGATGAGCCGCTGGTGGAGCTGGAGACGGACAAGGTCACGGTGGAGGTGAATGCCCCCGCCGCCGGGGTGCTGGAGGCGATCAGCGCCGATGAGGGCGCCGAGGTCGAGCCAGGTGCGCTGCTCGGCACCATCGCCGCGGGCGACGGCGCGGGCGCCGGGAAGGTTTCCCCCAAGGCGACCGAGAAGCCGGCGGAGAAGCCCACGGACAAGCCCGCCGGTGGCGCCGCTCCGAAGGTGGAGGCGCCGCGCCAGGAGAGCGGCCCGGTGTCGCGCCCGGGGGGCAGCGGCCATGCGCCGCTGCCGGCCGCCGCCAAGATGATGGAGGAGAACAGCCTCACCGCCGAGCAGATCGGCACCGGCACCGCCAAGGACGGCCGGGTCAGCAAGGGCGACGTGCAGGCCTTCCTCTCCCGCCCCGCCCCCGAGGCGCCAAAGCCCGCCGCCAAGGCGCCGCGCCCCCTGGAGGGCGGCGAGGAGCGGGTGAAGATGACCCGCCTGCGCAAGACCATCGCCAACCGGCTGAAGGAGGCGCAGAACACCGCCGCCATGCTGACCACCTTCAACGAGGTGGACATGACGGCCGTGATGGCGCTGCGGTCGGAGTACAAGGACGCCTTCGAGAAGAAGCTCGGCACCAAGCTCGGCTTCATGTCCTTCTTCGTGAAGGCCTGCGTGGCGGCGCTGAAGGACTATCCGGCGGTCAATGCCGAGATCGACGGCGACGAGCTGGTCTACAAGAACTTCGTGCACATGGGCATCGCGGTGGGCGGCCCCTCCGGCCTGGTCGTGCCGGTGCTGAAGAACGCCGACCAGATGTCCTTCGCCGAGATCGAGAAGAGCATCTCCAACTTCGGCAAGCGCGCCCGTGACGGCCAGCTGAAGCTGGAGGAGCTTTCGGGTGGCTCCTTCACCATCACCAATGGCGGCATCTATGGCTCGCTGATGTCGACGCCGATCCTGAACCCGCCGCAGTCGGGCATCCTGGGCATGCACAAGATCCAGGAGCGCCCGATGGTGGTGGGCGGCAAGATCGAGATCCGCCCGATGATGTACCTGGCGCTGTCCTACGACCACCGCATCGTCGACGGGAAGGAGGCCGTGTCCTTCCTGGTGCGCGTCAAGGAAAGCATCGAGGATCCGCGGCGCCTGCTGCTCGACCTCTGATCCGCGTGGTGGCCGGGGCTGTCCCCGGCCTGCCCTCACGGCCAGGATCGCCGCGCGCGGTCCTGGCCGTTTTGCTGTCCGGCCTCAGGAATCGATGCTGAGATTGAGCCGCGCCACCATCTCCTTCTCATAGGCGGCGCGGCGCACCACGAAGTCGCGATAGGCCTCGCTGTCGAGATAGGCGAGCGGCATGTCCCAGCGGTCGCGGATGGCGGTGTTCTCGGGCGAGAAGAGGGCGGTGCGGAAGGCGTCGTGCAGCGCGCGGACCACGCCCGGGTCCATCCCCTTCGGCCCGGCGATGCCGTAGGGCGAGGTCACGACCATGTCGTGGCCCAGCTCGCGCAATGTCGGCACGTCCGGCAGGCGGCTTACCCGCTCGGCGGTCCAGACGCAGAGGGCGCGGAAGGTGCCGGCCTCGGCCTGCGGCATCCAGGCGGAACTGTCGGCGATGCTGTCGATCTGCCGGCCCATCAGCGCGGTGACGCCCTCCGTCGTGCCCCGGAAGGGCACATGGGTGAGCTCGATGCCGGCCCGCGAGCACAGATCCTCCATGGCGATGTGGTTCGTCGTGCCGATGCCGCTGGTGGAGTAGGTCAGCAGGCCCGGCTTCGCCTTGGCCGCCGCGACGAAGCTCGCCCAGTCCTTGTAGGGGCTGTCGCCGCGGACGACGACACCGAAAAGCCAGCCGGTGAGGCCGATGACCGGGGTGAAATCCTCCACCGGGTCCCAGGATTTGGCGCGGGTGAGGAAAGGGTGCCGCAGCACCGAGAGATGGTGCTGGGACAGGGTATAGCCATCGGGCGCTGCCTGCAGCAGTTGCTGCGCCCCCAACAGGCCGCGCGCGCCCGAGCGGTTCTCGATCAGCACGGGCTGGCCGAGGGTGCGGGTCGCGAGGTCGGCCAGGGAACGGATCTGCGCGTCCGAGGAGCCGCCGGGGGGCCAGGGCAGGATCAGGCGGATCGGCCGGTCGGGGAAGCGGCCCTGGGCCAGGGCCGGGCGGCTCAGCGAGGCGGCGCCGAGCGTCACGCCGGACAGGGCGAGCAGCCTGCGTCGCGACAGGGCGCGCAAGGGGTGATACGGCATGGATCGTCTCCCATCAGGGCGCCTTCACGGCGCCTCCTTCTGCGCGCCAGATTGGCAGAAGCCTTGCCCGCGCCGCAACAGGAGGAGTCGCGCCTTCACCGGCACCTGCGAATGGCGGCGCGTCGCCGCCACCCCCTTGCCGCGCGGGCGCTGGCGGGCCAGTTTGCCGGCCAGTTCTGCTTCGTCTCATCCTCCTGTCAGCTAAGGGTGCTTGCCCATGTCCGAGAGCTTCGACGTCATTGTCATCGGTGCCGGCCCCGGCGGCTATGTCTGCGCCATCCGGGCCGCGCAGCTCGGGCTGAAGGTGGCCTGCGTCGAGCAGCGCGAGACGCTCGGCGGCACCTGCCTCAACGTCGGCTGCATCCCCTCCAAGGCACTGCTGCAATCCTCGGAAAGCTTCGACGAGACGAAGCACAAGTTCGCCGAGCACGGCATCCTGGTCGATGGCGTGAAGCTCGACCTCGCCCGCATGCAGGCGCGCAAGGGCGAGGTCGTGACGGCCAACACCAAGGGCGTTGAGTTCCTGTTCAAGAAGAACAAGATCACCTGGCTGAAAGGCAAGGGGAAGATCCTCGCCGCCGGCAAGGTGGAGGTCGCCGGCCAGACCTACGAGACGAAGAACATCGTCATCGCCACCGGCTCCGACAGCGCGCCGCTGAAGGGCGTCGAAGTGGACGAGAAGCAGATCGTCACCTCGACCGGCGCGCTGGAGCTGGAGAAGGTGCCGGGCCATTTCGTGGTCATCGGCGGCGGCGTGATCGGGCTGGAGCTGGGCAGCGTCTGGCGCCGCCTGGGCGCGGAGGTCACGGTGATCGAATATCTCGACCGCCTGGTGCCCGGCATGGACGCCGAGACCGCCAAGCAGTTCGAGCGGATCCTGACCAAGCAGGGCATCAAGTTCCGGCTGAAGTCCAAGGTGACCGGCGCGGCGAAGTCGGCCGATGGCGTGACGCTGACCGTCGAGCCCGCCGCCGGCGGCGGGGCCGAGGAGGTCAAGGCCGATGTGGTGCTGCTGGCCATCGGCCGCCGCGCCTATACCGAGGGTCTGGGCCTGGCCGAGGCCGGCGTCGAGCTGGACGAGCGCGGCCGGGTGAAGACCGACAGGCATTTCGCCACCAACGTTCCGGGCGTCTACGCCATCGGTGATGTCATCGCCGGGCCGATGCTGGCGCACAAGGCCGAGGATGAGGGCGTCGCCCTGGCCGAGCGGCTGGTCGGGCAGGCCGGGCACGTGAACTACGGCGTGATTCCCGCCATCGTCTACACTTGGCCCGAGATCGCCAGCGTGGGCGAGACCGAGGAGGAGCTGAAGGCGCGCGGACAGGCCTACAAGGTCGGCAAGTTCCCCTTCATGGCCAATGGCCGCGCCCGCGCCATGGGCGACACGGACGGCTTCGTGAAGATCCTGGCCGACAAGGAGACGGACAGGGTGCTCGGCTGCCACATCCTGGGCCCGGATGCCGGCACGCTGATCGCCGAGGTCGCCATCGCCATGGAATTCGGCGCCAGCGCCGAGGATGTGGCGCGCACCTGCCATGCCCACCCGACGCTGTCGGAAGCGGTGAAGGAGGCGGCGCTCGCCGTGGACGGCCGGCCTCTGCACATCTGAGGCGGGACATCCGAGACGGGGCAGGGGAGGGATCTCCCCCGCGCCCGGGAGGCGATGCGGCATGTCCAGGGTGACCCGGGCCACCCAGGCCCTCGACAGGGCGGGGATCGCCTTCGCCCTCCGTGAATATGCCTATGATCCGGAGGCCGCAAGCATCGGCCTCCACGCCGCCGCCGCCATCGGCGAGCCGCCGGCGCGGGTACTCAAGACGTTGATGGCGGCGGTGGACGGCCGGCCGGTCTGCGTCGTCATCCCTTCGGACCGCGAGGCCAGCATGAAGCGGCTGGCCGCGGCCTTTGGCGGCCGCCAGGCGCGGATGCTCAGCCCGGCCGAGGCGGAGCGGATCACCGGCTATCACGTCGGCGGCATCAGCCCCTTCGGCCAGCGGCGCGCCGTGCCGGTGGCCATCGAGGCCTCCGCGCTCTCCGAGCCCTACATCTTCGTCAATGGCGGGCAGCGCGGCCTGCAGCTCCGGCTCGATCCCGCCGCGGCCCTGGCGGCGCTGGGCGGTCGAGCGGCCCCGCTGATCGCATGACCTCCGGCTTGAGATGGCGGGCCGGACGGGCCATCTGCGGAGCATGGTCGCTCTCCGCCCGTCCTGGAAACGCCGGCTTGCCGGGTGGAGCCTCCTTCTCCTGGGCGTGATCGGCCTGATCCTGCCTCTGCTGAACGGGACGATCTTCCTGCTGCTGGGCCTTTTCGTGCTGCGGGAGCAGTATGTCTGGTCGCAGCGCTGCCTCGCCTGGTGCGATCGCCGCTGGCCGGGACGCCTGGACTCCCTGGCCGCGGTGGAGGCGAAGATGCTGCGGTGGTGTCGCGAGACCGGGGGCCGGCTGCGCCGCCGCCTGGGGCTGGGTTGAGGCCGGGCCGCCTCGGGGAGTTGTCGCCACCCGCCATTGACTTGGCGCGATCTCCCCCTCGAAACTGCGCCAACTATCCATATGGGGACCTCGGATGAGCTGCCGCGATCATGTTCTGGCGGGTTTGGACCTGAGGAATTCCCTGGGCATCGAGGTCGGCCCCCTGGCCTCGCCGCTGGTGACGCGCGCCGAGGGGCGGATCATCTACGTCGATCACATCGACACGGCGGGCCTGCGCGCGAAGTACGCCGGGCGCCCCGGCATCGATGTCGAGAACATCGTCGAGGTTGACGCGGTCTGGGGCGACAAGACGCTGCGCGAGGCCGTCGGGGAGGGCGTGACGGCCGACTACCTGTTGGCCTCCCACCTCATCGAGCATGTGCCGGACCTGCTGGGCTGGCTCGAGGAGGCGCGCTCGGTGCTCCGTCCCGGCGGCAAGCTGCGGCTGGTGGTGCCGGACCGGCGCTTCACCTTCGACTATCTCCGGCGCGAGAGCCGCCTGTCGGACGCCCTCCACGCCAGCCTCGTGAAGGCGCGGGTGCCGCAGCTGCCGGCGCTGCTGGATCACATCCTGGAAGCCGTCACCCTCGATGCGCGGCAGGCCTGGCAGGCGTCGCCGGACCCGGAAAGCCTGCCGCGCATCCATGATCTCGGCCTGGCCCAGCGCATCGGGCGGGATGTGCTGGAGAACGGCACCTATCACGACGTGCATTGCTGGGTCTTCACCCCCGCCTCCTTCGCCGGGCTGATGGAGCGCGCCTCCGGGCTCGGCCTGGTGCGGTTCAGCTGCGAGCGGTTCTTCGACACCGCGCCCGACGAGGTGGACTTCACCGTGGCCATGGAGGTCAGCGATGACCCCGCCGCCGCCGCCGCGAGCTGGCGCCGCATGCGGGAGGCCTGCGCCGACCTGCCACCACGTGCGGCGGCGACCGTCGCGGCTCCCACGCCGGCGGAGCGGGAGGCGGAGCATGAAGCCCTGGCGCGGGCACGCGAGGAACGGGCCGAGCAGCGGGTGCGCGCCGAGCTGGCCCCTCAGCTCGCCGCGCTGCAGCAGGAGAAGGCGGCCGTGCTGGCGGAACTCGCGGCGATGCGGGCCTCGCGCCTCTGGCGCCTCCTCTCCCCCTGGCGCCGGCTGCGGGGGCAGCACCACGATACCATCCCGGCGGCCGCGTCGGCGCAGCCCGGCGCCCTGGCGAAGGGCGAGCGCCTCGGCTCCTCCACCGCGCCCCAGGCGCATGGCGGATGAGCTAGAGCATTTGTTCTTGCGAGCATCCTCACCCGATCAGGTCCTTCGACCTGATCGGGATCTGCTCTAGTCGGCCCGCGGATGTGCCTTCCGCCAGCTGTCCAGCAGCCGGGCGGCATCCACGCCGGTATAGCGCTGGGTGGTGGAAAGGCTGGCATGGCCCAGCAGTTCCTGGATGGCGCGGAGATCCGCGCCGGCGCCCAGCAGATGGGTGGCGAAGGAATGGCGCAGCGCATGCGGCGTGGCGCTCTCCGGCAGGCCGGCCAGCCGCCGGTAGTGGCGCAGCGCCCGTTGCGCCACCGCCGCATCCAGCCTGCCGCCCCGCGCGCCGAGGAACAGGGGCTGATCGGCTGAGGGATGGCCGCGCAGGCGCAGATAGGCCGCCACGGCCTCCGCCACGGCCGGCAGGACCGGGACGACGCGCTCCTTCTGCCCCTTTCCGCGGATCCGCAGGCCGATGCCGGCCCGTGGCGCGTCCCGCACATCCAGCCCCAGCGCCTCGGAGATCCGCAGGCCGCAGCCGTAGAGCAGGGTGAAGAGGGCCTGGTCCCGCGCCGCCAGCAGGGGGTCGGCCTCCACGCTGCCGGCGTCGCGCGCCACCTCCCGCGCCTGCTCGGCGGTCAAGGGCCTGGGCGCGGGGGGGACCACCCGGGGGCCGCGCAGCGCCGCCAGCGCCACGGGCGTCATTCCATGGCGCCGGGCCAGGAAGCGCAGGAAGCCCCGGATCGCCGCCAGTTGCCGCGCCCGGGTGGCATTGCCGACACCGTCGCGCATCGCCCGCTCGGCCAGGAAGGCGCGCAGATCGGCGGGGCGGAGCGCTGCCAGCGCGGCAAGGTCCGGCTCGCCGCCGAGATGCCGGCTGAGGAAGCCCAGGAAGTCCGCCAGATCGGCGCCATAGGCGGCCAGGGTGTGCGGGCTGGCGCGCCGCTCGCGCGCCAGCCAGTCCAGCCATTGCTCGCGCGCCGCCAGCCCGGTCGCGGGTTCCGTCATCGCAAAAGCGCCGTGGCCAGGGCGCGGGCGAGGAAGAGCAGCTGCGCCGCGCTGCCCCGCGCCGGCAGGTCCGCCACGCCGCGCGCGCCCAGCACCAGCAGGGCGGGAGGGCCAGGCAGCGGAACGCGGACCAGCGCGTCGGAGGTGATCAGCCCGGCGGCCTCGGCATGCAGCAGGGAAAGGTCGGTCGGCGTGGTTCGCAACAGCGCGTCGCGGCCGGCCGGCATCAGCCGGGCGACGCTGCCCGCCGGCAGGAAAAGCCGGTGCGCCGAGGGCAAGTCCTCCGTGGCCAGGGCGCAATGCGCCAGGCCGAGCAGGGCGGGCCATTCCTGGTGCACCGTCTCGGCCGGCTCATGGCTGGCGATCAGGGCCAGGATGGCGGCGCGGATGCGGGCGGCGAAGCCGTCGCCCTCGCGCAGGGCATCGGCCATGTCGCGCGTCGCGGCGCGCTCGGCGGCCAGCATCGCCGCCATGTGGTCAGTCAGCGTCTCGCCATGGACGCGGCGCGGCGGCGCCAGCATCCGGTAGAGATCCGGCCGTTCCGCCAGGAAGCCGGGATGGTCGCGCAGCCAGGCGGCGACGGCATCCGGGTTCACGGCGGCAGGGCCGGGCCGGGTCAGGCGCCCCGCCTCACAGGATGCTCTGCCCGGTTTTCTTCCAGTCGGCCAGGAAGGCCTCCAGGCCGCGATCGGTCAGCGGGTGGCGGATGAGCTGGCGGATCACGGCGGGGGGCAGCGTCGCCACCTCGGCGCCCAGCTTGGCCGCCTGCACCAGATGGACCGGATGCCGCACCGAGGCGACCAGCACCTCGGTCCGCAGCGCCGGATAGGCGCGGTAGATCTGCACGATGTCGGCGATCAGCTGCATGCCGTCCTGGGCGATGTCGTCCAGCCGGCCGACGAAGGGCGAGATGTAGGCAGCCCCCGCCTTCGCCGCGAGCAGCGCCTGGGCGGCCGAGAAGCAGAGGGTGACGTTGACCGGCGTGCCCTCGTTGGACAGGGCGCGGCAGGTGCGCAGCCCGGCCTCGGTCAGCGGCACCTTGACCGCGACGTTGCGGGCGATGTCGCGCAGGTAGCGGCCCTCGGCCAGCATGCCCTCGTAATCCGTCGCGGTCACCTCGGCCGAGACCGGGCCGGGGGTGATCTCGCAGATCTCGGCGATCACCTCCGCCATCCGCCGCCCCGACTTGGCGATCAGCGAGGGGTTGGTGGTGACGCCGTCGACCATGCCGAGCTCGGCGAGGGCGCGGATCTCGGAGACCTCGGCGGTGTCGACGAAGAACTTCATGCTGGGAATCCCGTGGGGGCCGCGGGTGTCCCGCCGCCGTTGCGTTTTCGTTCCTGCGGGGCAGCATAGCGGATGCCGGGTGTTGAACGAAAGTCCGGCGCGGCGGAGAAGGGAGCGATGGCCCGTCTGCCCGTGCTGCTGCCCCTGCCGCTCGCCGGCGCCTACGACTACCGCGTGCCGGCCGGCATGGTGCCGCCGGAACGGGGCAGCTTCGTCGTCGTGCCGCTGTCCGGGCGGCTGATGATCGGCGTGGTCTGGGATGGCGAGGCCGATCCCGACCTGTCCGAGAAGCGGCTGCGCGACATCCAGTCGGTGCTCGATGTGCCGCCGATGACAGAGAGCCTGCGCCGCTTCGTCGACTGGGTGGCGGCCTATACGCTGAGCCCGCCCGGCGCGGTGCTCCGCATGGCGATGAGCGCGCCCTCGGCGCTGGAGCCGCCGGCGGCGAAGGCGGGCTGGCGCCTCTCGCCGCTGGGCGCGCGGGCCAAGCGCGGGGAGGCGGCGGCGCGGCTGACCGAGGGCCGCCGCCGCGTGCTGGACGTGATGGAGCCCGGCGAGGTCTATCCACCGGGGGAGGTCGCCACCGAGGCCGGCGTCTCTCCCGGCGTGGTGCGCGGCATGGCCGATGCGGGGCTGCTGGAGAGCGCCCTGCTGCCGCCGGGCCAGGCCTTCCCGGCGCCGGATCCGCGGCGCCCCGGCCCGGCGCTGGGGGAGGCCCAGGCGGAGGCCGCCACGGCGCTGCGCGCCGCCGTCGCGGCGCGAGGCTTCGGCGTGACCCTGCTGACCGGCGTCACCGGCTCGGGCAAGACCGAGGTCTATCTGGAGGCGGTGGCCGAATGCGTGGCGCAGGGCCGCCAGGCGCTGGTGCTTCTGCCGGAGATCGCCCTCTCGACCCAGTGGCTGGAGCGGTTCGAGGCCCGCTTCGGGGTGCCGCCGGCGCTCTGGCACTCGGAGCTCGGCAGCCGGCGGCGGCGCGACACCTGGCGGGCGGTGGCGGAAGGGAAGGTCGCGGTCCTGGTCGGCGCCCGCTCGGCGCTCTTCCTGCCCTATCCCCAGCTCGGCCTGATCGTCGTGGACGAGGAGCACGAGACCGCCTTCAAGCAGGAGGACGGCGTCGTCTACTCGGCGCGCGACATGGCGGTGGTGCGTGCCCGGCTGGCCGGGGCCGCCTGCGCCCTGGTCTCCGCGACACCCAGCCTCGAGACGCTGGTGAACGCCGAGAGCGGCCGCTACGCCGCCCTTCACCTGCCGACGCGGCATGGCGGCGCGGCGCTGCCCGAGGTCGTGGTCATCGACCAGCGCGTGGCGCCGCCGGAGCGGGGGCGCTTCCTGAGCCCGGCCCTGGTCGCCGCGGTGCGCGAGACGCTGGCCGCCGGGCAGCAGGCCATGCTGTTCCTGAACCGCCGCGGCTACGCGCCCCTGACCCTCTGCCGCGCCTGCGGCCACCGCCTGCGCTGCCCCAACTGCACCGCCTGGCTGGTCGAGCACCGGCTGCAGCGCCGGTTGCAATGCCACCATTGCGGCCATGCCGAGCCGATCCCGCCCGCCTGCCCGGAATGCGGCGCCGAGGGCAGCCTGACCCCGCTCGGCCCCGGCGTGGAGCGGGTGCAGGAGGAGGCGGCCGAGCTGTTCCCCGAGGCGCGGCGGCTGGTCATGGCCTCGGACACCATCCCCGGCCCGCTGGCGGCGGCCGAGGCCGCGCGATCCATCGCCGCGCGCGAGGTGGACCTGATCATCGGCACGCAGATCGTCGCCAAGGGCTGGCATTTCCCGCATCTGACGCTCGTCGGCGTGGTCGATGCCGATCTCGGCCTGGCCGGGGGCGACCTGCGCGCCGCCGAGCGGACGGTGCAGCTGCTGCACCAGGTGGCGGGCCGCGCCGGGCGCGCCGAGGCGCCGGGGCGGGTGCTGCTGCAGAGCTGGAACCCGGACCACCCGGTGCTGCAGGCCCTCGTCGCCAACGACCTCGACGCCTTCATGGCCACCGAGGCGGAGCAGCGCCGGCCCGGGCACTGGCCGCCCTTCGGCCGGCTGGCGGCGCTGATCATAAGCGCCGAGGACGAGCGGGAGGCCGACCGGGCGGCACGCGACCTCGGGCTTGCCGCGCCACGCGCCGAGGGGGTGGAGGTGCTGGGCCCGGCCCCCGCGCCGCTCGCCCTGCTGCGCGGGCGGCACCGGCGGCGGCTGCTGCTGAAGGCCCGGCGCGAGGTGATGGTGCAGCCGCTGCTGCGGGCCTGGCTGGCCCGGGTGCCACTCCCCGCCTCGGTCCGCGTGCAGGTGGATGTCGATCCCGTAAGCTTCCTGTGACGGTTGCTCTCCGCCACAGTCTTGCGCGCCCTGCGATACGGAGGGGCGGAAACAGGTGCGCACGGTGAACGTGCGGTAACGAATCCGTCCTACCCCCCGTTGCCGCCCTGCGACAAGCCGTGTTAATGCCGGCGCGCCGCGACGGGCCTGCCCGACGCGTCGATTTCATGTCCAATCGCCGTCAGGGGATGCCCGCAGGGGCCGCTCGGATGCGCGGGGGGACGCCGGGAAAGCAAGAGAACGGGATTCTCCGTGGCCTCCGAAGCGACCAACGTCTCGCCGAACGCGACGCATCATCCCTCCGGCCTGTCCCAGCGCTACGCGCTGGCGCTGCTGGAACTTGCCAAGGACAGGAAGTCGGTGGACGCGGTCGCCGCCGATCTGGAGCGCCTCCAGGAGCTCTGGCAGAACGACGCGCCCTTCCGCGCCTTCATCGAGGATCCGCGCCTGGACGCCAGCGCCCAGCGGCGCGGCGCCTTCGCGGTCCTCGACCGGGTCGGCATCGGCGGCGATGTCCGCAACCTGATCGGCGTGCTGATCGCCAACCGGCGCCTGCCCTCCCTGCCGTCGGTCATCGCCGCCTTCGGCGCGCTCCTCGCCGAGCAGCGCGGGCAGCAGACCGCCGAGGTGGCCACCGCCCATCCGCTGACCGACACCCAGCGCACGCAGCTCGCGGCGCGGCTGACGGAAGCCGGCTATTCCAACGTGAAGCTGGTCGAGCGCGTCGATCCCACCCTGCTGGGTGGCCTGGTCGTTCGCCTCGGCTCCCGCCTCTACGACAGCTCTATCAAGTCCAAGCTGCAACGCCTGCAATATGCCATGAAGGGGGCCGCCTGATGGAAATCCGTCCCGCCGAGATCTCGGAGATCCTGAAGCAGCAGATCGCCGGCTTCGATGCCGATGCGAATGTTGCCGAAGTCGGCACCGTGCTGAGCGTGGGCGACGGCATCGCCCGCGTCTACGGCCTGCAGAATGTCATGGCCGGTGAGCTGGTCGAGTTCCCCGGAGCCGGCCTGAAGGGCATGGCGCTGAACCTCGAGACCGACAATGTCGGCGTCGTGATCTTCGGCGACGACCGCCAGGTCCGCGAGGGCGACACCGTCTCCCGCACCGGCGACATCGTCTCCGTGCCGGTGGGCAAGGGCCTGCTCGGCCGCGTGGTCGACGGCCTGGGCAATCCCATCGACGGCAAGGGCCCGCTGACGGACGTCAAGCAGGCGCTGGTCGAGGTGAAGGCGCCGGGCATCATCCCGCGCAAGTCCGTGCACGAGCCGATGCAGACCGGCATCAAGGCGATCGACGCGCTGATCCCGATCGGCCGCGGCCAGCGCGAGCTGATCATCGGCGACCGCCAGACCGGCAAGACGGCCGTCATCATCGACACCATCATCAACCAGAAGCCGATCAACGCTTCGGGCGATGAGGCCAAGAAGCTCTACACGATCTACGTCGCCGTCGGCCAGAAGCGCTCCACCGTCGCGCAGCTCGTGCGCACGCTGGAGGAGAACGGCGCCCTCGAATACTCGATCATCGTCGCCGCCACCGCCTCCGACCCGGCGCCGATGCAGTTCCTGGCGCCCTATACCGGCTGCGCCATGGGCGAGTTCTTCCGCGACAACGGCATGCATGCGGTCATCTTCTACGATGACCTGTCGAAGCAGGCCGTGGCCTACCGCCAGATGTCGCTGCTGCTGCGCCGCCCGCCGGGCCGCGAGGCCTATCCGGGCGACGTCTTCTACCTGCACTCGCGCCTGCTCGAGCGCGCGGCGAAGATGAACGACGATTTCGGCGCCGGCTCGCTGACCGCCCTGCCGGTGATCGAGACCCAGGCCGGCGACGTCTCCGCCTATATCCCGACCAACGTGATCTCGATCACGGACGGGCAGATCTTCCTGGAGACCGAGCTGTTCTTCAAGGGCATCCGCCCGGCCGTGAACGTCGGCCTCTCGGTCAGCCGCGTCGGCTCCGCCGCCCAGATCAAGGCGATGAAGCAGGTGGCCGGCAAGATCAAGCTGGAGCTGGCGCAGTACCGCGAGATGGCGGCCTTCGCCCAGTTCGCCTCCGACCTCGACGCTTCCACCCAGGCCCTGCTGGCCCGTGGCGCGCGCCTGACCGAGCTGCTGAAGCAGCCGCAGTACAGGCCGGTCCCGGTCGAGGAGCAGGTGCTGTCCCTCTTCGCGGGTGTGCGCGGCTACCTCGACCGGATCGAGGTCTCCAAGGTCGGCGCCTTCGAGTCCCAGCTGCTGTCCTCGGTCAAGGCGAACGCGCCGGAGATCCTGGAGAGCATCCGCGACAAGAAGGAGATCACCAAGGAGAACGAGGCGAAGCTGGTGTCCTTCATGGACGACTTCGCCAAGTCCTTCTCGGCCTGAAGGCGGGTCCAGGGAGCGATCCATGGCCAACCTCAAGGAATTGCGGGGACGCATCAACAGCGTCAAGTCGACCCGCAAGATCACCCAGGCGATGAAGATGGTCGCGGCGGCGAAGCTCCGCCGCGCCCAGCAGCAGGCCGAGGCGGCGCGGCCCTATGCCGAGCGGATGGCGCGCATGCTCGCCTCGCTCGGCCAAGCCGTGGCCGGCAATCCGGACGCGCCGAAGCTCCTGGTCGGCAGCGGCGGCGACAGGACGCACCTGCTGATCGTGGTGTCCGGCGAGCGTGGCCTGGCTGGCGCCTTCAACACCAATGTCGGCCGCTTCGCGCGCAACCGCATCCGCGAGCTCGAGGCCCAGGGCAAGACCGTCAAGGTGCTGGCGGTCGGCCGCAAGGGCGCCGCCTACCTGAAGCGGGAATTCGCCTCCCGCATCGTCGGCGAGGTGTCCTTCCAGGGCAAGAAGCGCGTCGGCTTCGAGGAGGCGCAGGAGATCGCGACCCGCGTCACCGCCATGCTCGAGGCGGGCGAGTTCGATGTCTGCACGCTGGTCTTCAACCACTTCCGCAACGTCATCAGCCAGGTGCCGACGGCGCAGCAGCTGATCCCGGCCGAGCTGCCGGCGGCGAAGGAGGCGGCGGAGGCCCCGGGCGAGGTGGGCGCGTGGTACGAGTATGAGCCGGACGAGGCCACCATCCTGGCGCAGATCCTGCCCAAGAACCTGGCCATCCAGATCTACCGTGCCATCCTGGACAGCACCGCCGGCTTCTACGGCAGCCAGATGAACGCGATGGACAACGCCACGCGCAACGCGGGCGAGATGATCAACAAGCTGACCCTGACCTACAACCGTACCCGCCAGGCCAATATCACCAGCGAGCTGATCGAGATCATCTCCGGGGCCGAGGCACTCTGAGGGGAATGAGCACTGCCATGAAGAACAACGTTGGCAAGGTCACCCAGGTCCTGGGCGCCGTGGTGGACGTGCAGTTCCCCTCCGAACTGCCCTTCATCATGAACGCGCTGACCACCAAGATCGGCGACCGCACCCTGGTGCTGGAAGTGGCGCAGGAGCTCGGCGAGCGCACCGTGCGCTGCATCGCCATGGACACGACCGACGGCCTGGTCCGCGGGACCGAGGTGGTCGACACCGGCAAGGGCATCGCCGTGCCGGTGGGCGAGGGCACGCTGGGCCGCATCCTGAACGTCATCGGCGAGCCGATCGACGAGCGCGGCCCGGTCCCGCACGACAAGGTCTACACCATCCACCGCGAGGCGCCGGCCTTCGACGAGCAGGCGACGGCGGCCGAGATCCTGGTGACGGGCATCAAGGTCATCGACCTCCTGGCCCCCTACCTGAAGGGCGGCAAGATCGGCCTCTTCGGCGGCGCCGGCGTCGGCAAGACCGTGACCATCCAGGAGCTGATCAACAACATCGCCAAGGGCCATGGCGGCGTGTCGGTCTTCGCCGGCGTGGGCGAGCGCACCCGTGAGGGCAACGACCTCTACCACGAGATGATCGACGCCGGCGTCATCAAGCTGGGCGAGAACACCACCGAGGGTTCCAAGGTGGCGCTGGTCTATGGCCAGATGAACGAGCCGCCGGGCGCCCGCGCGCGCGTGGCGCTGTCGGGCCTGTCGATGGCGGAGTACTTCCGTGACGAGCAGGGCCAGGACGTCCTGTTCTTCATCGACAACATCTTCCGCTTCACCCAGGCGGGCGCCGAGGTCTCGGCGCTGCTGGGCCGCATCCCCTCCGCGGTGGGCTACCAGCCGACGCTGGCCACCGACATGGGCGCGCTGCAGGAGCGGATCACCTCGACCAAGAAGGGCTCGATCACCTCGGTGCAGGCCATCTACGTGCCCGCCGACGACCTGACCGACCCGGCGCCCGCCACCTCCTTCGCCCACCTGGACGCGACCACGGTTCTGTCGCGTTCCATCGCGGAGCAGGCGATCTTCCCGGCCGTGGACCCGCTGGACTCCACCAGCCGCGCCCTCGACCCGCGCATCATCGGCGACGAGCACTACAACACCGCCCGCGAGGTGCAGAGGATCCTGCAGACCTACAAGTCGCTGCAGGACATCATCGCCATCCTGGGCATGGACGAGCTGTCCGAGGACGACAAGCTGATCGTGGCGCGCGCGCGCAAGATCCAGCGCTTCCTGTCGCAGCCCTTCCATGTGGCCGAGGTCTTCACCGGCACGCCGGGCGTGTTTGTGAAGATCGAGGACACGGTCCGCTCCTTCGCCGCCATCTGCAAGGGCGAGTACGACCACCTCCCCGAGGCCGCCTTCTACATGGTCGGCACCATCGAGGACGCGGTGAAGAAGGGCGAGAGCCTCAAGGCCGCGGCCTGAGCATCCGAGGGGGAACCGACCCATGGCGACCTTCAACCTGGAACTGGTCAGCCCGGAGAAGCTCCTCCTCTCCCGCCCCGTCGAGATGGTCATCATCCCGGCGGCGGAGGGCGAGATGGGGGTGCTGCCCGGCATGGCACCGATGATCGTGGCCCTTCGGGGCGGCGTCATCCAGGTGCAGGAGAACGGCCAGATCACCGAGAAGCTGTTCGTCATGGGCGGCTTCGTGGAGATCACGCCGGCCCGCGTGACGGTACTGGCCGACGAGGCCACGCCGGTCGCCCAGCTCTCCCGCGCCGAGGCCTCGGCCCGCGTGCGGGAGGCCGAGGCGGCCTACAACCAGGCGGCGTCCGGCGAGGCGCCGGAAGTGCGCGAGGCGGCGATGGATCGCCTCCTCGCCGCGCGCGAGATGGAGACGGCCGCCGAGGCCGCCTGAGCCCGCGCCCCTCTTTCCGGTCCGGCAGCGCCGTCCGCCACCAGCGGGCGGCGTTTTCATGTCCGCGGGGCAGGGAGAGGATCACAACCCAAGGTCGTGGAATCTCCTCGCGCTCCCCTGGCATGATGCTAGGGTGGACGGCATGACGATCGAGACAGCCAGCGAGACAGGGAGCCGGCTTTGCCTGCCCCCGTGACCCGCCGCGGCCTGGGCCTTCTCGGCCTGTCCGCGGCCGCTCCGGCCCTGGCGGCGCCCGCCGCCGGGGGGCTGGCCGCCATCGCCCGCGCCCGCGGCATCACCTTCGGCGCCGCCGCCCAGCACAGCCTGCTGACCGGGGATGCCGCCTATGCCGCCTATGCCGCGGCCTTCGCCGCCGAAGCCGGCCTGCTCGTTCCGGAATGGGAGGCCAAGTGGGCCGATCTGCAGCCGGAGGAAGGCCGATTCGACACCGCGCCGCTGGATGGCCTGCTGTCCTGGGCCCAGGAGCGGGCGATGCCCGTCCGGGGTCATGCGCTGGTCTGGCACAACGCCATGCCCGATTGGCTCGGCCGGGCGCTGGCCGAGGGGCGCGAGCGCGCGCTGTCGGTGATGGCGGCGCATTTCGACAAGGTCCTAGGGCACACGCGGCTGCGGATCCGCGACTGGGATGTGGTCAACGAACCCGTCGCCAATCCTCCCGGCAGCGACGTACCGCAGGCAGGCGAGGGCACGCTGCGGGACACGCCCTGGCTGCGCGCCCTGGGGCCCGCCTATATCGACACCGCCCTGCGCATGGCGCGGGAGCGCGATGCGACCCTGCGCCTCACCCTCAACGAGTATGGCATCGAGGAGGACACGCCCGACGCCGCCGAGAAGCGCCGGCGGCTGCTCGACCTTCTGCGCGGCCTGCTGGAGCGCGGCGCGCCGCTCGACGCGGTGGGCATCCAGGCCCATCTGCAACTGCGGCGCCCCTTCAGCCCGGCCCCCTTCGCCGCCTTCCTGGCCGAGCTGCGGCGCATGGGCCTGGCCGTCCTGATCACCGAGATGGACATCCGCGAGGCGCCGGACGCGCCGGCCTCCCTCCCGGCGCGCGACGCGCTGGTGGCCGAGCGGGCCTATGCCTTCGTCTCCACGGCGTTGGAGGGTGGCGCGCGCAGCGTGCTGACCTGGGGCCTGTCCGATCGGTATTCCTGGCTGCGGCAGGAGCCGGCGGTGGCGCTGGGGCCGGATCGCAGCCATCGCGGCCTGCCGCTGGACGAGGAATGGCGGCGCAAGCCCATGTGGCAGGCCCTGGCGCGGGCCTTTCAGGGGGGGTGAGGGCGGAAAGCGGGCCGCGGGGGGCAGACAAGGCGGCCGGCCGGGTGTTTCCTGCGCGCCGCAGATGCTGGAGCGCCCATGGACCTCGCCACTCTCGAAACCCCCGTGCCGGTCGTCGACCTCGATATCGTCGAGGCCAATCTGAAGCGCATGCAGGCCTATTGCGACGCCCATGGCATCGCGCTGCGGCCGCATATCAAGACGCACAAGATCCCGCGCCTGGCGCTGCACCAGGTGGAGCTTGGCGCGCGTGGCATCACCTGCCAGAAGCTGGGCGAGGCCGAGGTCATGGCCGCGGCCGGGCTGGACGATATCCTGATCTCCTATCCGCTGCTCGGCGCCGGCAAGGCGGAGCGGCTGGCGGCGCTGTCCCGCCGCGTGCGGATGCGGGTCTCGGTGGACAATCCCGTCGCCGTCGCCACCGCCGCGGAGGCGGCCCGGCAGGGGGCTGAGATCGGCCTGCTGGTCGAGTTCGATTCCGGCAATGGCCGCACCGGCGTCACCAGCATCGACGGCGTGGTGGAGCTGGCCCGGCGCATCCGCGAGACCCCGGGGCTGCGCTATGACGGGCTGATGAACTACCCGGTCAGCCCGCGCACCGGCGAGATCCTGCGCGATCTGCTGCCGCGGCTGAAGGCGGAGGGGCTGGAGCCCGCCATCATCTCCGGCGGCGGCACGCCCAATGCCTTCCGCACGCACGAGATGGCGCCCGTCACCGAGCTTCGCGTCGGCACCTATATCTACAACGACCGCATGCAGGTCGCCGCCGGCCATGCCGGCTGGGAGGATTGCGCCTTCGCCCTGCATGTCACGGTGATCAGCCGCCCCGAGCCGCACCGCGCCATCATCGATGCCGGCTCCAAGACCTTCGCCGCCGACATCATGCCGGCGGGGCCGCAGGAGGGGCATGGCTACTTCCCCGACTATCCCGGCGCCCGGCTGGAGAAGATGAGCGAGGAGCACGGCATGGTGGATCTCTCCGGCTGCGACCGGAAGCCCGAGATCGGCCAGCGCCTGCGGGTCATTCCCAACCATGTCTGCCCGGTCAGCAACCTGCACGACCGGATCGCGGTGACGCGCGGCGGCGCCTTCCAGGAGTTCTGGGACGTGGCGGCGCGCGGCCGCAGCCAGTGACACGACCCGAGTGACACGAGAGGAGTTCACGATGAGCGCCGAAGACCGCCTGGCCGCCCTGGGCCACACCCTGCCCACCGTCGGCAAGCCGCTGTTCAACTACGTGCCGTTCCGCCGCGCCGGCGACATCGCCTTCCTCTCCGGCCAGGTGCCGCGCCTGGCCGATGGCACGGTGATCGCCGGCAAGGTGGGGGCCGGGATGAGCGTGGAGGAGGCGCAGAAGGCCGCGATCCTCTGCGGCCTGCACCTTCTGGCGGTCGCGAAGGTGGCGGCGGGCTCGCTGGAGAAGGTCGAGATGCTGAAGATCTTCGGCATGGTGAACGCCACGCCGGAGTTCGGCCAGCAGCCCAAGGTGATCGACACCTGCTCGAACCTGATGGTCGAGGTGCTGGGCGAGCGCGGCCGGCATGCCCGCTCGGCGGTCGGAATGGGTTCGCTGCCCTCGGACGTGCCGGTCGAGATCGAGGCGGTGATCCGCATCCTGGACTGAGGCGGCGGGGGCCGGGCGGGAGCGCCCCCGCCCGGCGGCCACCCCTAGCGGGGGCCTCCCGGCTGGCGTGCCCGCCCGCGATGGAATATCTCCCCCGTCATGCGCTACATCTCCACCCGGGGCGAGGCCCCAGCCCGCGATTTCGAAGGCGTCCTGCTGGCCGGCCTCGCCGAGGATGGCGGGCTGTTCATGCCGGAGTCCTGGCCGCTGCTCTCCGCCGCCGAGTGGCGCGGCCTGCGCGGCCGGCCCTATGCCGAGGTGGCGGCGCACCTCATGGCGCCCTTCGCCGAAGGCGCGCTGGACCATGAGACCCTGCTGCGCCTGACCCGCGCCGCCTATTCCGGCTTCGGCCACGCCGCCACGGCCCCGCTGGTGCAGATCGAGCCGCGCCTCTTCGCGCTCGAGCTGTTCCATGGCCCGACGCTCGCCTTCAAGGACATGGCGATGCAGCTGCTGGGGCGGCTCTTCGACCATGCGCTGGAGAAGCGTGGCGAGCGCGTGACCATCATCGGCGCCACCTCGGGCGATACCGGCTCGGCCGCCATCGAGGCCTGCCGCGACCGCCGCGCGATCGACGTGGTCATCCTCCATCCCGAGGGCCGCACCTCCGAGGTGCAGCGGCGGCAGATGACCACCGTGCTCTCGCCCAATATCCGCAACATCGCCATCCAGGGCAGCTTCGACGACTGCCAGGACCTGGTGAAGGCGATGTTCAACGACGCGCCCTTCCGCCAGGAGATGCGGCTCTCGGCGGTGAACTCCATCAACTGGGCGCGCATCGCGGCGCAGGTGCCCTATTACGCCTATGCCGCCCTGGCGCTCGGCGCCCCGGACCGCCCGGTGGCGGTCTCGGTGCCCACCGGCAATTTCGGCAATGTGCTGGCCGCCTGGGTGGCCCGCCGCATGGGCCTGCCGATCGAGCGTCTGATCATCGGCGCCAACCGCAACGACATCCTGGCCCGCTTCCTGGCGGCGAACGACATGTCGATCCAGGGCGTGGCGCCGAGCCTCTCGCCCAGCATGGACATCCAGGTCTCGTCGAATTTCGAGCGGCTGCTCTTCGAGCTGCTGGGCCGCGACGCGGCGGCCACGGCCGGGATCATGCGCCGCTTCCGCGCCGAGGGCCGCATGCCGGTGCCCGACGCCGCCTGGCGCAAGGCGGCCGGCCTGTTCCATGGCTTCGCGCTGGACGATGAAGGCACCCTGGGCGAGATCCGCCGCCTGCATGCCGAGAGCGGCTATCTGGCCGATCCGCACACGGCGATCGGCACCGCCGCCGCGCGGGCGCACCTGCCGCCCGAGGGCATCCCGGTGATCGTCGCCGCAACGGCGCATCCGGCCAAGTTCCCGGACGCGGTGGAGCGCGCCACCGGCATCCGCCCGCCGCTGCCGGCGCGGATGGCCGATCTCTACGAGCGGGAAGAGCGCCTTTCCACCCTGCCCAACGCCCTGGCGGCGGTGGAGGAGGCGGTGCGGCAGCACGGGCGGCGCAACCGCGCGGACTGAGGGGCGGGCGCCCTCTCCCGCAGCGCGTCATGATGAGGGTCGCATCGCGGCGGTGCCGGCATTACATTGCGCGTAATGACCGCCTCTTCGCCTGCCATCCGATCGAACGCCCCCTCGGCCGCCGCGCCGGCGGGCGCCCCCGGCGGGCCGATCACAGGAACCCTCCTTATGTCTGAACCGGTGCGGCTGACGCGCCTGCCCAACGGGCTGACCATCGTCTCCGAGACCATGCCGCGGGTCGAGACCGTCTCGATCGGCGCCTATGTCCACGCCGGCACGCGGGACGAGACGGCGGCCGAGAACGGCGCCTCCCACTTCCTGGAGCACATGGCCTTCAAGGGCACGGCCCGGCGCGACGCCGCCTCCATCGCCCGCGAGATCGAGAATGTCGGCGGCCATCTCAACGCCTATACGGCGCGCGAGCAGACGGCCTACTACGCCAAGGTGCTGAAGGAGGACCTGCCGCTGGCGGCGGATATCCTCGGCGACATCCTGACCCATTCCACCTTCGTGCCGGAGGAGCTGGAGCGCGAGCGCGGCGTCATCCTGCAGGAGATCGGCCAGGCCAACGACACGCCGGACGACATCGTCTTCGACCACTTCCAGGCCACGGCCTTCCCCGACCAGCCGATGGGCCGGCCGACGCTGGGCACCGAGGCGGTGATCGGCGCCATGCCGCGCGAGGTGCTGACCGGCTATATGCGCCGCCACTACGGCCCGAGCCGCATGGTGGTCGCCGCCGCCGGAGCGCTGGAGCACGAGGCCCTGGTCTCCCTCGTGGAGCGCCACTTCGCCGACCTGCCGGTCGTCACGCCCACCGCCTCCGAGGTCGCGCGCTATGGCGGCGGCGAATTCCGCGAGGAGCGGGAGCTCGACCAGGTGCATGTCGTGCTCGGCTTCGAGGGGCCGGCCGTGGCGACGGCGATGCACTACCCGACCATGCTGCTCTCCACCCTGCTCGGCGGCGGCATGTCCTCGCGCCTGTTCCAGGAGATCCGCGAGCGGCGGGGGCTGGTCTACTCGATCTATTCCTTCGCCCAGCCGTTCCGCGATGGCGGCCTCTTCGCCCTCTACGCCGGCACCGGCGAGGAGCAGGCGGCGGAGCTGGTGCCGGTGGCGCTGGAGGAACTGCGTCGCGTCCAGCACGACGTGACGGAGGAGGAGCTGGCGCGGGCCAAGGCGCAGCTGCGCGCCTCGGTGCTGATGTCGCTGGAATCCACCGGCAGCCGGTGCGAGCAGCTGGCGCGGCAGATCCAGGTGCATGGCCGCGTCATCCCGGCCGAGGAGACCAAGGCGAAGATCGCCGCGGTCACGGTCGAGCAGGTGCAGCAGGCGGCGGCGATGATCTTCCGCTCGCGGCCGACGCTGGCCGCCCTCGGCCCCGCCGGCAAGGTGCCCGGCCTGCCCGCCATCGCCGAGAAGCTAGCCGCATGAACCGGCTGGAGCGGCTGCAGGATCTGGTCCGTGCCGCCCGCTTCGCCGGAGCCGGCGCCGCCGACGCGCTGCTGGCCAGCGGCACCGCCCTCTCGGTGCAGCGGCGGCTCGGCCGGATCGAGCACCTGGAACGCTCCGAGGGGCTGGATCTGGGCCTCCGGGTCCTGGTCGGCGGGCGGCAGGCCATCGTCTCCACCACCGACCCCGACCCGCGTGGCTTCCAGGCCCTGGCCGAGCGGGCCGTCGCCATGGCGCGGGCCGTGCCGGAGGACCGCTTCGCCGGGCTTGGCGCGTACCACCCCTTCCGCCCGCTCGACCTCGAGCTGGACGATCCCGCCGAGCCTGATGCCGACGCCCTGCTGGCGCGTGCCGCCGCGGCGGAAGAGGCGGCGCTGGCCGTCCCGGGCGTGAGCAACAGCGAGGGCGCCGAGGCCGGTTTCTCCCGCACCGTCATCGCCCTCGTGACATCGGACGGCTTCGCCGGCGAGTATGCCCGCAGCGGCCATTCCCTCTCGGTGACGGCGCTGGCCGGCAGCGGTACGGGCATGGAGCGCGATTACGACTACAGCAGCGCGGTCCACCTGTCCGATCTTGAGGACCCCGCCAGCCTGGGCCGCGCGGCCGGCGAGCGCGCGGTGCGGCGGCTCCGCCCGGCCCGGCCGCGCACGGCCCGGCGCACGGTGGTCTATGATCCCCGCGTGGCCGGCTCGCTGGCCGCCCATCTCGCCGGGGCACTGAACGGCGCGGCGGTGGCGCGGGGCACGTCCTTCCTGCGCGACAGCATGGGGCAGCGGGTGCTGGCCGCCGGCCTCAGCCTGCGCGACGACCCGCTGCGCCGGCGCGGCCTGCGCTCCCGTCCCTTCGACGGGGAAGGGATGCCGGGCGCCGCCCTGGCGCTGGTCGAGGACGGGATCCTGGCGAGCTGGGTGCTGGACTGGCGCAGCGCCCGGCAACTGGGCCTCGCCTCCACCGGCCATGCCAGCCGGGGCATTTCCGGCCCCCCCGCGCCTTCCACCACGAACCTTTGGCTGGACGGCGGCAGCGGCACGCCGGAGGCCCTGATGGCCGATATCGGGGAGGGCCTCTACGTCACCGAGATGATCGGCTCCGGCGTGAACGGCGTCACCGGCGACTACAGCCGGGGCGCCTCCGGCTTCATGATCCGCGATGGAGAGCTGGCCGAGGCGGTCAGCGGCATCACCATCGCCGGCAATCTCAGGGAGATGTTCCTCAACATGGCGGCGGCCGGCGACCTCCGCTTCCGCCGGGGAACCGACGCGCCGACCCTGCGCGTCGAGGGGCTGACCGTCGCGGGCAGCTGAGGCCGGGCCGGGAGGGCGTCCCGGCCCCGCATCGGTCAGGCCGCGCGGACCTCGGAGATGAAGCCGCGCACCTCGCCGCTCAGCCGCTCCGACTGACGCGACAGTTCGCCCGAGGCCGCCAGGACCTGGCTGGCCGCGGCGCCCGTGCTCTCGGCGCCATGGCTGACGGCGGCGATGGTCTCCGAGACGGCATTGGTGGCATGCGCCGTCTCCGTCACGGTGCGGGCGATCTCCGCCGTCGCGGCGCCCTGCTGCTCGACCGCCGAGGCGATGGCCACGGTGATGCTGCTCACGGCGTCGATGGTGCCGGTGATGGCCTGGATATCGTTCACCGCCTGCTGCGTCGCCGCCTGGATCTGCGCGATCTGGCTGCCGATCTCCTCGGTCGCCTTCGCGGTCTGCGCGGCCAGCGACTTCACCTCGCTCGCCACCACCGCGAAGCCCTTGCCGGCCTCGCCGGCCCGCGCCGCCTCGATCGTCGCGTTCAGCGCCAGCAGGTTGGTCTGCCCGGCGATGGTGCTGATCAGCCCCACCACCTCGCCGATCCGCGCCGCACCCTCGGCCAGGGCCCGCACCGTGGCGTCGGTGCGCTGCGCGTCCTGCACCGCGCGGGCGGTGACGCCCGTCGCCTGGCTGACCTGCCGGCTGATCTCGCCGATCGAGGCGGTCAGCTCCTCGGCGGCGGTGGCCACGGTCTGGACGCCGTGGCTGGCCTGGCGCGCGGCCTCCAGCACCGTGCCCGCCTGGCGCCCGGTATCGCCGGCATTGCCGGTCATGGCGCGGGCGGTGGCCTCCAGCTCGGTCGAGGCGGAGGAGAGCATGCCCACCATGTCCCCCACCTTGCCCTCGAAGCGGGCCACCATCTCGCCCAGGGCGGCGGCGCGGCGCTCCTTGGCGGCGCGTTCGGCCTCCTGCGTGGCGGAGAGCGCATCGGCCTCGCGCAGCCCGGCGCGGCATTCGTCGAGCGCCCGGGCCATGTCGCCGATCTCGTCGCGCCGCCGCAGGGCGGGCAGCTCGAAGCCATAGTCGCGCCGCGCCAGGCGGCGCAGGGATTTGGAGAGGCACAGGACGTTGCGCGCCAGGTCACGATCCAGCCAGCCCAGGCTGACGATCCCGATGGCCAGCGCCAGCAGCGCGCCGATCAGGGTGCCCCAGATCGCCCGTGTGAAGATCCGGTCCGCCTCCTGTGCCGCCGTGGCGGCGCCACGCTCATTGAAGGCGATCAGCGGCTCGAGGCTGTTGAAGACCTCGTTGACCGAGCGCGCCGAGGTATTGAAGGCCTGCCGGCCCTGCTCCGCCTCCATGTCGAGGATGAGGCCGACCTCGGTCTGATAGCGCCGGTAGGTCTGCCGGAAGATCTCGAAGAGGCGCCGCTCCTCGGCCTCGGTCAGGTGGGGCCGCAGGTCCTCCATCATCTGATGGACCTGCTCGCTCATGGCACGGACCTCGGTGCCGATCTGGCGGCGCTCGGCCGGATCCTCGCTGGCGATCTGCCGGGCGGTGCGGGTCCGCTCGCGGGAGATGGCGTATTGCAACTGGCTCAGCCGTTTGACGGCGGGCATCCAGTTGGTCTGGATATCGACCAGCCCGGCATTCACCTGGCGCAGCTCCAGCAGGCTGTAGCCGCTGTTGCAGATGCCGCAGATCAGCATGGCCCCCAAGGCAAGGATCACCTTGCTGCGGATGCTGAGCCCTTGCAGGAAAGAAACCATTATCCGTGACTTACGATGTGCGTGAGGCGGCATTAGAGGGGCTGGCGGTTAACAATCCGTGCCGGGCCCGGGGCACGGGGAGCCTTATTTCCCGGCGCCTTCCCCGCCGCTTTGGGCGAGGTGGCGGAATTCCCGGACCAGCCGCTCATAGACCGGCCGGCGAAACGCGACGACGATCCCCGGCAGGTCCTCCAGCCGCGCCCAGCGCCAGGCGTTGAACTCGGGATGCGGGTCGAGGTCCAGGCGGATCTCGGACTCCTCGCCCAGGAAGCGCAGGGCGAACCATTTCTGCTCCTGCCCCCGGAAGCGGCCCCGCAGCGCCTTGCCGATCAGCTCCGGCGGCAGGTCGTAGCGCAGCCAGTCCGCGACCTCGCCGATGATCTCGGCCTTCCCGGTGCCGATCTCCTCGGCCAGTTCCCGCAGCACCGCCGCGCGGGGATCCTCGCCCTCGTCCAGCCCGCCCTGCGGCAACTGCCAGGCCTCGGCCGCCACGTCGGCGCGGCGGGCGATCAGCACGCGGCCGTCGCGGTTGAACAGCACGGCGCCGACATTGCGGCGGTAGGGAAGGTCGGACATCGGCTAGTCGGTGCCTCGCGAAGCGGGGGTGCTGCCAGGAGGATAGGATCCTGGGGGATAGGTCAGGGCGCTGACCGGCGCCAGCACCAAGTCGCGCGCCGCAAGCCCCGCCGCCCAGCCGGCGATGGCATCGACCAGCAGCGGCGCGGGCTCCGCCGCCAGGCCCAGGGCATGGCCCCGGCGGTGGGCCAGGGCTTCCAGAAGGGCCAGCCGGCGATCCACCTCGCCCCGGGTCAGGGGCTCGTCCAGCACCAGGTCCACGCTGGCGCCCCAGGCGGCGGCCGGCTCCGGCGCGCCGGGCCGGGCCTCGACATAGTAGAGGCCACGCTCGGCCAGGCTGTCCTGGAGGGCCTCCAGCGGCGCCGCCTCGGCGGCGAAGCGCTCGCCGCGCCAGCCGCCGGTGGCGCCGATGGCGCCGGCATAGCCGCCGATGGCGCCGAGCGCGCGCAGCAGCCGCTCGCGGTTCTCGGCCGGCGACAGGCTGGCGCGCAGCAGGTCCGGGGCCGGGGGCATGCCGAGGGAATCGAGCGGCAGGGCCAGCAGCATCTCCATGCCGCGCTGGCGAGCCAGGGATTGCAACGCCCGCGCGCGGGGCAGGCGCGGGCTGAAGGCGGGCGTGACCTCGGCCGGCAGGCGGTGCAGCGCCGCCTCGGCCCGCTCGGCCACGAATCCCATGCCGATGACGAGCGCGATGCGCGGCCGGGTTTCTCCGGCGAGGAAGGGGCGGGCATAGACCTCCCTGGCCTCCCGCCCATCGCCGGCGCGGCGCGGGATCGCGCCGGCCGGGCCGGTCTCGAGCAGGTCCTCCAGGGGCGGGGGGATCGGGGCCGCCGCGCCGCCCCTGCCGTCACGCGGCGGCAGGGGCGGTGGCGAGGGGGCTTCCGGCAGGCCGGGCGGCGCCGGCGGTGCGACAGCAGGTTCGCTGACGGTCTCGCCGAAGGGCGGGGGATGGGGCAGGGGATGGGGCAGGGGATGCGGCGGCGAGGGCGCCTCGGCGGCTTCGGGGGGTGACGGCAACAGGGCCGGCGCGGGTTCCGGCACCGCCGGCGCGGGGGCGCCTTGCGCTGGCGCGACCGGCTCCCGCCTGTCCTGGCGCGGCGGGGCCGGCTCGGCTGGGCCCAGGAGATGGAGCGTCAGCGCCGTTGCCGCCGCCGCCGTCGCCACCAGCGCCCAGAACACGCCCAGGGCCCGCCAGCCCATCCCTGTCCGGAAGGCGGGCCGGCGGGCATGACCGGACATGGCGCCCCCCGCCGACGCCCCGTGGCCTCAGCGCGCCGCGCGCCGCTGCGGATCCGCCGCGGCCCAGGCGCGCAGCAGGCCCACCGCCTGCTGCAACTGGAAGTCGGTTTCCGGCTTGGTCGGGTCGAAGGACGGCGCGCCCTCGGGCGGCATCTTCTGCACCTTCTCGGCCACGCCGCCGGGCAGGTTCATCGGCGGCAGCGGGGCGGTGGGGTGGGTGTCATTGTCGTTGCGCAGCGCCTTGCGCAGATCCGCCTCGCGGTCCCGCAGCGGCGCATTGCCCTCCTCCCGCGTCGCCAGCACCTCGATGTCGGGGGTGATGCCGAGCGCCTGGATCGAGCGTCCGGAGGGCGTGTAGTAGCGCGCCGTGGTCAGGCGGATGGCGCCATTGCCGGGGATCGGCATGACGGTCTGGACGCTGCCCTTGCCGAAGGACTTGGTGCCCAGCACGATCGCCCGTCGGTGGTCCTGCAGGGCGCCGGCGACGATCTCGCTGGCCGAGGCCGAGCCGCCATTGACCAGCACCACGATCCTGAAGCCTTCGGCGATGTCGCCCGGCTTGGCGTTCCAGCGCTGGCCATCCTCCGGGCGGCGGGCGCGGGTGGAGACGATCTCGCCGCGGTCCAGGAAGTCGTCCGCCACCTGCACCGCCTGATCCAGCAGGCCGCCCGGATTGTTGCGCAGATCCAGGATGACGCCCTTCAGGTTGTTGCCGGCCTGCTGCTTCATGGTGCCGAGGGCGCGCCGCAGCGCCGTGTCCGTCTGCTCGTTGAAGGAGGAGAGGCGGACATAGGCCACATCCTCGCCCTCGATCCGGAAACGCGCGACCTGCGGGCGGATGACGTCGCGGGTGATGGCCAGCTCGAGCGGCGCGTCGGTGCCGGGGCGGCGGATGGTGATCTTGATGGTGCTGCCGCGCTCGCCCCGCATCTGGTCGACCGCTTCCTGCAGGCTGAGACCCTGCACGGAATTGCCGTTCAGATGCGTGATCAGATCGCCCGGCTTGACCCCGGCCTTGGCCGCCGGCGTGTCGTCGATCGGGCTGATCACCTTGACGTAGCCGCCCTCCTGGCTGACCTCGATGCCGAGGCCGCCGAACTCGCCCCGCGTCTGCACCTGCATGTCGCGGAAGGAGCGGGCGTTCATGTAGCTGCTGTGCGGGTCGAGGCCCTGCAGCATTCCGTTGATGGCGGATTCAATGACATCGCGGTCGTTCACCGGCTCGACATACTCGGCGCGGACGCGCTCGAAGACATCGCCGAACAGGTTGAGCAGCCGGTAGGTCTCGGCATTGCGGCCGGCCTCCTGCGCGATGGCGGAGACGATCGGCGGCGCCACCACCGGCCCCAGCACGGCACCGGCGGCGAAGGCCGCCGCCACCATACCCACCGTGCGCAATCCCGACTTCATGCGGTGACGCTTCATGCGGTCAACGATCCTTTCGTCGCGGCCCTACAGCCTGGCCATAGCGGCCGTTACCCGTGGCGCCAACCCGGTGACACCGGCCAGAGATCCTTCCCAGGATCTTCCGGGCCCGGCGCCATCCCATTCCATCCGTCCCGCCGCGCCGCCTCCGCCGTGGGCAAAGCCTGCCGGACCCGGGCGGACAGTACCGCGATTCCACCTGCCGGGGGCAAACTGAAACCTTTCTGAACAGTCAGATGGACATGGTCACCCTCGCCCGCGGTACCAACTCTTCGGATCGACCGGCTGGCCCTTCCGGCGCAGCTCGACATACAGATTGGCCCGGCCCGAATCCTCCGCCGCGCCAAGCTGCCCCACCGCCTCGCCCGCCACCACGCGGGCGCCGAGCCTGGCATCCAGCCGGTCCATCCCGGCGAGCACGAAATGGTAGCCGCCGCCGCAATCGACAATCAACAGCTGGCCATAGCTGCGGAACGGACCGGCGAAGGCGATACTGCCGCCGCAAGGGCTCACCACCCGCGCGCCAGCCGGCGCGGCATAGGTCAGGCCACGCGACGGGCCGCCCGCGCCGCCTTCGCCGAAGTCCCGCGTGATGCGTCCCGCCACCGGCTGCGCGCGGCCGGCGCTAGGTTGGGGGGCGCTGGGGCGGGGGGCGGAGGGCGGCGGGGTGCGGGCGGCCTGCTCCCGCCGCGCCTGCTCGCGCTCCCGAAGCACCTCGCGCTCGCGCTCCAGGGCGGCGCGGGCCTCGGCGTCCCGCGCGGCGCGCTGCCGCGCGGCCAGGGCCTCCGCCTCGCGCTCGGCGCGCTGGCGGGCGGCCTGCTCCGCCGCCTGCCGCTCGCGCTCGGCTCTCGCCCGCGCCTCGGCCTCCGCCTTCGCGCGGGCCTGTTCCAGGCGGTCGAGCATCTCGCGCAGATCGCTGGCGCGGGCGGCCGTGGCGGCGGCCCGGGCCGCCGCCTCCATCTCCTCCTGCTCGGCGCGGCCGCGTTGCGCCTGCGCGGCGAGCAGCGCCTCCTCCACGGCGGCGGCGGCGGCCCTGACCTCGGCCCGGGCCCCGGCCAGCCGTGCCGCCTCATCCTCGGCCTGGCGGCTGGCCTCCGCGGCCACGGCCTGGGCCTCGCGCAGCGCCGTCGCCTCGGCCGAGAGATGGCGCGTCAGGCTGCGCAGCACGAGCGCGCCGCGCAGCGCCGTCTCGGGATCGACCGGCACGGCCAGCAGCGTCTCGGACGGCCACTGGCCGAGGCGGCGCATGAGCGGCAGCAGCGGCGCCAGGGCATCGGCGCGCCGCCGCAGATCGACCAGGGCATTGTCGCGCACCTGGGCGGCCTCGCGCGCGCGGGCCTCGGCCTCGTCGGCGGCGGCATCGGCGGCCACGGCGCGGCGCCCCGCCTCGGCGCGCTGGCGGGCCAAGGCCTCCTCGGCCGCCGCCGCGGCTCGCGCCGCCTCGGCCGCCGCCGCCGCCGCCCGGTGCGCCTCGTGCGCGCTGCGCTCCGCCTCGCGCAGGGTCTCGGGGCTGGCCTGCTCCGGCCGGGCCGGGCCCGCCGCCAGCATCAACAGGGGTATCGCGAGAAGCAGGCGGAGCGGCAGGTGGGAGGTCCTCGCGAGGCAGGCGATGGATGCGATGACCGGGCTCAGCCCCGCTGGATCAGGCTGTGCCCGGTCATCGCGGCGGGTTGCGGCAGGCCCAGCAGGTCCAGCAGCGTCGGCGCCACATCGGCCAGCCGGCCCTCGCCCAGCCGCGCCCCGGCGGGGCCGCCGACCAGCAGGACCGGCACCGGGTTGGTGGTGTGGGCCGTGTGCGGGCCGTCGGTCGCCGGGTCCTTCATCAACTCGGCATTGCCATGATCGGCGGTGACGAGCAGGGCGCCGCCCTGCGCCCGGATCGCCGCCTCGATCCGCGACAGCCCGGCATCCACCGCCTCGCAGGCCTTGATGGCGGCGGGCAGGCTGCCGGTATGACCGACCATGTCGGCATTGGCGAAGTTCAGGATGATCAGGTCGAAACGGCCGGAGCCGATCGCCTGCACCGCCTTCTCCGCCAGCTCGGGCGCCGACATCTCCGGCTGCAGGTCGTAGGTCGCGACCTTGGGGGAGGGGACCATGATCCGCTCCTCGCCGGGGAAGGGGGTCTCCTCGCCGCCGTTGAAGAAGTAGGTGACGTGCGGGTACTTCTCCGTCTCCGCCATCCGCAACTGCGTCAGGCCGGCGGCGGAGACGACGGCGCCCAGGATGTCCTTCAGGGTCTCGGGCCCGAAGAGGGCGGCGAGGTGGGGGTTCAGCACCTCGGAATACTCGGTCATGGCGGCGGCGCCGGCGAGCTTCGGGCGGCGCGGCGGGAGGAAGCCGTCGAAGGCGGGATCGACCAGCGCGCCCATGATCTGCCGCACCCGGTCGGCGCGGAAGTTGAAGCAGAGCACGCCATCCCCGTCCTTCATCCCGGCATAGTCGCCGATCACGGTGGCGGGGATGAACTCGTCGGTCTTGCCGGCCGCGTGGGCGGCGGCGATGGCGGCGGCGGCGCTCTTCGCCCTGGCCTGTCCGTGGCCCTCCACCATGGCGTCATAGGCCTGCCGCACCCGCTCCCAGCGCCGGTCGCGGTCCATGGCGAAGTAGCGGCCGGTCACGGTGGCGATGCGCGCCCCGGCGGGCAGCGCCGGCTCGAACCGCGCCAGGTACTGCGGGCTAGCCTCGGGCGGGGTGTCCCGCCCGTCCGTCCAGGCATGCACGGCGACGGGGATGCCGGCGGCGGCGAAGACCCTGGCCAGGGCCAGGCCATGATCCTGGTGGCTGTGCACGCCGCCGGGAGAGAGCAGGCCCATCAGATGCAGCGTGCCGCCGCTGGCCCTGAGCGCCCGGATCAGCCCGGTGACGGCGGGCAGGCCGCCGATCGTGCCATCCGCCACGGCCTTGCTGATGCGCGGCAGCTCCTGCATCACCACCCGCCCGGCGCCGAGGTTGAGGTGGCCGACCTCGGAATTGCCCATCTGGCCATGCGGCAGGCCGACATCCTCGCCGCAGGTGTGCAGGAAGTTGTGCGGGCAGCCGGACCAGAGCCGGTCGAAGCAGGGCGTGCTCGCCTGCCGCACCGCGTTGTCCGCTTCCTCCTCGCGCCAGCCCCAGCCGTCGAGGATCACGAACATCACGGGCTTCGGACGGGACATGGCGGTCTTCTCCGGGGCTGGTTCCGCGACAGGGGATAGACCCGGAGGGGGCGGCTTGCCCAGGGGGGGAAAGCAGGGGCGCGGGAACGGGCGCCGAGCCCGCCCCGCCGCCGCGCCTCAGGCGCTGAACTTCAACGCCGCGGCCGGCGGCAGGAACTGCGGCGCGTAGAGATCGGCCGCCCTGAGCTCCGCGGTGATGCCGAAGGCGCCGCGCACGGTCTCGATCGCCGCCTGCACGCGCTCGGTGCCGAGATTGCCGAAGCCGCCCGACATCACCTCCGGCGTGCGGATGAAGGCGAAGTTGGCCAGCATCCGCGCCTTCTCGAGATCCCGGGGCGCGGTGGCGTCGCGCTTGGCCAGGGCGGCGATAGCGGCATCCGGCTCCTTCCAGGCGAGGTCATGGCCGCGGGCGATGGCGCGGATCATGCCGGTGACCACCCGCGCATTGGCCTCGGCATAGGGGCGCCGCACCAGCAGGGCGGTGGAGAGCAGCGCGACGCCCGCATCGGCGTAGCGCAGCGAGACGATGTCGTCCGGGGCGATGTTCAGCGAGCGCAGGCTGAACACGCCGGAGACCTCGAAGCCGGTGATGGCATCGGCATCGCCGCGCGCCAGCATCGGCTCGCGCAGCTGCGGCGTCACCGTCACCCAGCCGATCCTCGCCGGGTCGATGCCGGCGGCCCTGGCGAAGGCGGGGAAGAGCTGCCGCCCGGCATCGCTCTCCGGCGCCGCCAGCTTGCGGCCCTCGAGCTGCTTCGCCGTGGTGATGCCGGTCTTCTTCAGCGTCATCACCGCCAGCGGGCTGCCCTGCTGCACCACCATGGGCGCGATGACATCGCTCGCCGGCGTGGTCAGGCGCAGGCGGATGACGGGGGAGAGATCGGCGATGCCGAATTCATAGGCGCCGCTGGCGACCTTCACCGGCGTATCGCCCGAGCCGAAGCCGCGATCGACCGTGACGTTCAGCCCCTCCTCCCGGAAGAAGCCCCGCTCGGCCGCCAGGACATAGGGCGCCTGCGGTCCCTGGAAGGCCCAGTCGAGGCAGAACTTCACCGGCGTCAACGCGGCCTGGCCGCGCGCCAGGCGAGGAGCGGCGAGCAGGCCGGCGGCGGCGCCCCGCGTCAGGCCACGGCGGGTGGGGAACATGAGGGATCTCCCGGAGTGTCGCGCCGGGCGCATCCCAGCGGCCTGAAAGTCTAGCAACCGCCGTGCCGGCGTGAGGAGCGGAGGGCGACGCGGCCCCCCCTCCGGCGGTTCAGCCCTTCTTCACGCCCCAGAACAGCGGGAAGGGGGCCTTGGCGAGGCCGGCGACATCCTTGCGCCAGGCGGTATGGCCCATGAAGAAGCCGGTGGGGATATAGGTCACGGCATCCATCCCGGCGCTGTTGACGCCCTCGATCGCGGCCTTCTCCGCCGCCAGGTCCGGCGCGTCGTACCATTCGGCGATGTGGCGCTCGACGCGCGCGTCGTCCGGCCAGCCGAACCAGGCCTTGTCGCCGCTCGCGGAGACGCCCTTGTAGGGCGCCGGATTGATGCAATCGACGCCGCTGTGCCAGCTGAAGAAGATGTTCCAGCCTCCCTCGGAGACAGGCTTCTTGCTGGTGCGCCGGGAGCCGACCGTGCCCCAGTCGAGCGACTGGTAGTCGACGTTCATGCCGATGCGGCCCAGCATGTCGGCGGTGACGTCGCCCTGCGCCTTGGTGACCGGCACGTCGGCGGCCACCAGCATCACCACCTTCTCGCCGTTGTAGCCCGCCTGCTTCAGCAGGTCCCTCGCCTTGTCGTACCGGCGCGGCCCCTTCAGGCGCTCGGCGCCCGCCTCGGTGTAGAGCGGCGTGCCGGGGGTGAAGAAGGAGGGCAGCGGCTTCCACAGCGATTCATCGTCACCGACGATGGCGCGCATGTAGTCCTCCTGGTTCACCGCGTATTGCAGCGCCTGGCGGACCAGCCTGTTGTCGAAGGGCGGGATCAGGTGGTTGATCCGCATGGCGCCGATATTGCCGAGCGGATCGGCGATGCCGACCTCGATGCGGCGGTTGCGCTTCAGCACCGGCACCAGGTCGGCGATCGGGTTCTCCCACCAGTCCACCTCGCCATTCTGCAGCGCGCCGAGGGCGGTGGAGGGGTCCGGCATGGTGATCCACTCGACCCGGTCCACCAGCATCCGTTTGCCGCCGGCCAGCCAGTCGGCCGCCTCGTCGCGCGGCCGGTAGCCCTCGAAACGTTCGAAGACGGCGCGCGAGCCGGCCATCCATTCGTCACGCCGGAAGCGCATCGGGCCGGAGCCGACATACTCCTTCACCTGGGTATAGGGATCGGTGCCGGCGATCCGCTCCGGCATGATCACCAGCAGCGGCGTGTTGCTCTTGCCCAGCGCATAGAGCAGCTTCGGGAAGGGCTGCTTCAGGCGGAAGCGGAAGGTGAGGTCATCCACCGCCTCCAGCGCGTCGAGCCGGGCCTGGATCATCTGCCCCATGCCGTCGCGCGGCATCCAGCGGCGGATGCTGGCCACGGCATCGGCGGCGCGCACGGGCTCGCCGTCGTGGAATTTCAGGCCCTCGCGCAGGCGGAAGGTCCAGCTCAGCCCGTCCGGCGTGACGTCATGGCCCTCGCACATCTGCGGCTTCGGCTCCAGGCTGGAATCCAGGCCATAGAGCATGTCGAAGACCAGCAGGCTGGCATTGCGCACGACGAGCTGGGTGCCGGCCACGGCGTCCAGGTTCGGCAGGTCGGCCTGAGGCACGAAGCGCAGCAGGCGGGCATCCTGGGCGCGGGCCAGGCGGGGGAGGGAAAGGCCGCCGGTCAGGCCGGCGCCGGCCAGGGCGGCGGTGGAGCGGAGGATGTCGCGGCGCTGCATGGCGGGTCTCCCGGATCAGGACAGGATGAGCGGCGCGGCGCTTAGCGCCTTTCCCCGCCACTTCCCAGGTCATTGGCGATATCGGGAGCAGAATCCTGCCATTCTGTCAGCGGAATGGGCAGTTCGCCGGAAGTTTGGGCGGCGCGTGCCTGAGCTGAAGGCAAAAAAAGGCATGGCCTCGCGGCCATGCCCGAACGCGCGGCCGGCCGCGTCAGCCGGTCTGCTGGATGGCGGAGAGCTTCCACGGCCCTGCGGGCTGCCGGACGAAGGTCCAGAGCTCGGTGGCGGTGTCGCGCCGCTCCGGATGCCCCTCGACCACCTGGCCCTGGGCGTCATAGGTGACGTCCACCAGGCTGAAGCGCATGGCCACGGTGGCGAATTCCGCGCCGCCCTCGCGCCAGGCCTCCGCCAGGTCGCCCTGCTCGAGCTTCAGGTCGCGGGTCTCGTTGCGCCAGCCACGGGCGTCGAGATCGCGCAGGTCCTGCTCGAAGTAGCTCATCATCTCGGGCGTGGAGATGCGGGAGAGGCCCTGCAGGTCCCGCCGCGACCAGGCGGCGTTCACGTCCCGCAGCAGGGTCTCGAAGGCCTGGAAGTCGCTGTTGCCGACCTGCACCGGAGCCTGCGCCGCCGCGCCTGCCATGGAGGCGCCCATGCTGCCCGGCATCGCCCGGCCACCGGCGCCCGGCGCCATGCCAGGGGGCGTTCCCTGGGCCTGGCGCTGCATGCCGTTCGGGTTCGGGCCGCCCGCCATGGCCGGCTGCTGGCGGCTGCGGAAGAAGCGCAGCGCGAAGCGCACCAGGAAGACGATCAGCACGATCTGCAGCAGCAGGCCGAGGATGCTGCCGAAGCCGCCGAAGCCGCCGAAGAGGCCATTGCCGAAGAGCAGCCCGCCCAGCCCCATGCCGATCAGGCCGCCCATCAGCGCGCCGCCGAAGCCGCCGCCGAACATGCCGCCCCGCTGCGGCGCCGTGGCGCCGGGCACGGTGTTCTGCGGTCGGGTCGGCTGCGTCATGCTGCGGTCCATCGGCCGCGCCGCGTCGGGCGCGGTGCGCGTCACCGGAGGTGGCGCATAGGTGCGGCTGCCGCGGCTGCCCATGCTGGTCCGGCCGCCGGGCCGGGCCTCGGCCAGGGCCGGGCCAAGCACCAGGGCGAAAGCGGCAAGGGCGGCCAGGAGCCTGGCTCTTCCACGCATTGAGGGCGTCCTCCGAAGAAAGGTCATCGCCCCCGAATATAGGCATTACCGCGCCGTAATCCATGGGCGACGTGCCGACGTGGGCGCCGGCGCTGGCCAAACCGGGCCGGATACCGCAGAAGGCGGGCGGAAACCGGCGGGAGGATCGGGTGCGGCGCTTCTGGTGGCGATGTGAAGCGGCGCTGGTCCGCGGCTTGCTGGCCTTGTCCGGGTGGCTCGGGCCCCTGCGGGCCTCCAACCTGGGCGGGGCGGTGGCGCGGGCCCTGGGCCCCCGGCTGCCGGTCTCGCGGATCGGGCGGCGCAACCTGGAACTGGCCTTCCCCGGCAGCGAGGCCGCCTGGCGCGAATCCGTACTGCGCGACGCCTGGGAGAATCTCGGCCGCACGGCCATGGAGATGCCGCATGTCCCCCGGCTGCTGCGCTCCGCCGAAGGGCCGGGGTGGGAGATCACCGGGGAGGAGAATCTGCCACGCCGGGGCGCAGGCATCCTGTTATCGGCGCATCTGGCCAACTGGGAGATCCTGCTGCGCGCGGCCGCCGAATCGGGCATCCGGATGGGCGGCTTCTACCGCGCGCCGGACAATCCCTTCGTCGATGCGATCGTGCGGCGGATGCGGCAGGAGGGGGCGGATATCCAGCTCTTCCCGAAGGGCAGCAAGGGCGCCCGGCTCGGCCTGCGGCTGCTGGCGGATGGCGGGGTCCTGGGCCTGCTGGGCGACCAGAAGCTGAACGAGGGACTCGAGGTGCCCTTCCTCGGCATTCCCGCCATGACCTCGCCCGCCGCCGCGGAACTCGCCCTGCGCTTCGACTGCCCGGTGGTGCTGGTGCAGGTCCTGCGCATCGGCCCCTGCCGCTTCCGCCTGCGGGTGGAGCCGCCGCTGCCGATGCCGGGGGAGGGCGACCGCCACGCCAGGCTGCTCGCGATCACCCGCGCGATGAACGAGCGGATCGGCGAATGGGTGCGGGAGCGGCCCGGGGAATGGCTCTGGCTGCACCGCCGTTTCCCCGCCCGCTACTATCGTGGGGAGGGGGGGCGCGGGGAGGGGCGGGCGCCTAGCTGACCACCAGCAGGGCGCCGGCGGCGTAGAGCCGCTCGCGCAGGCCCGGGGACGGCTCCACCGTCACCACCCCGCCGGAGCGATGACGCAGCAGCCGCGCGCCGGCCCGCCGCAAGGCGCCCTCGGCGGCCGCGGCATCCGCGAAAAGGACGACAAGAGGCGCTTCCCGGCCGGCCGGGCCGAAGGCGGTCTCGACCGGAGGGGCGGGGCGATGGGCGATAAGAGGGGCGATGTCGGACATGCGGCGCCCATGCACTGCTATTGCTTTCCGGTTGATGAAGACAATGCGTCTCTTAGGTTAAACGGATCACATTATCCATATCCTGTCCGGAATAACTGGATGGAGGCCGCTGCTCTAGGCCGGCAGCAGGGGCTGCGGGTCGATCGCCGTGGCCAGCCAGTTCAGGCCGAGATGCAGATGCGGCCCGGTGACCCGGCCGGTGGCACCGATCGCGCCGAGCCCCTGTCCGCGCGCCAGCATCTCGCCCTCCCGCACGTCGATGCGCGAGAGATGGGCGTAGAGGCTCACCACGCCATGGCCATGGTCGAGCAGCACGGTGTGGCCGGTGAAGTAGAGATCCTCCGCCAGGAGCACCCGGCCGCCGCCCATGGCGGCGCAGGGCGTGCCAGTGGGAGCGGCGATGTCGAGGCCGAGATGCGCGGCCCGCGCCTCGCCGTTCAGGATCCGCTGGCTGCCGAAGACACCGCTGATCCGCCCGCGCGCCGGCCAGACGAAGCCTTCCGCGAAGAAGGGCAGGTCGCTGTCCACCTTGCGGATGGCGGCGAGGCGCTCGCGTTCCTTGCGGATCCGCGCGAGCTGCTGCGCATTGGGGCTGACCATGGCCTGCGGCAGCCCGCTGATCCGCTGCACGTCCCATTCGCGCCGGCCGATCTCCAGCCGGCGGGTCTGCGGGCGCCCGTCCGGGAGGGTGACGGCGAGCCGCGCCTCCGGCGCCGCGTCCCGCGCGAAGCCCAGGGCGAAGCGGCCATCCGGCCCGACCTGCACCGGCCGGCCATCCAGCGCCACCCGGCTGCCCGGCGGCACGCGCCCGAGGGCGAAGCCGCCCTGACGCAGCCCCTCCGTCGCCAGCTCCAGCCCCGCGCCGGCGGAGGAGGGAGGCGGGGCGCCGTCCGGGGCGGCCTCGGGACCGGCGCAGGCGGTCAGTGGCAGGCCCAGCAGCAGGCCGGGGAGGGCAAGGGCGAGCCGGCGGTGGATCATGGCGGTCCTCATGCGGCGGGAGGCGGGGGTCACAGCAGGCTACCCTGTCCGGGGGAGGGCGTCGGAGGGGCGCGGCGGCGCGGCCGCGCCGGGCCGGTGGCCTCGCCATCCGCGGTCAGGGCGACGCTGCCATCGCGCAGGACGGCCGTGACGCGATCGCCCGGGCCGATGGCGGCGGCATCGAGCAGCGGCTCCCCCTCCGGGCCGCGCAACAGGGCGAAGCCGCGCGCCAGCACGCCCTCGTAGGACGCGCTCCGCAGACGGGCCGAAAGTCCGTCGAGCTGGAGCCGTGCCTCGCGCAGCCGGGCCGCCATGCCGGCGGCGGGATCGGCGATGCGCGCCAGCCGGGCGTGGCGCTGATCGGTCATGCGGAGCAGGGCCGCGCGGGCCCGGGTCTCCAACTGCGCCAGGCTGTGGCGATGCAGGGCCAGCGCCTCGCGCGGATGCGGCAGGCGCGGCGCCACGGCGCCGAGCGCGCCGCGCTTGCGCTGGATGAGCGCCAGGGGCGCCAGGACCAGACGCTCGGCCCGGTCGTCCAGCCGCTGCCGCGCCGCCCCCAGGATGCCGGGCAGGTCCGGCATCCGCGCCTCGATACGGGAGAGGCGCAGCCGCGCGCGGTCCAGCGCCGCCTGGCCGCTCTGCAGAAGGCGGGCCGCGGTCTGGCCCAGCGCCGCCAGCAGCTCGGCGCGCGCCGGCACCGCCAGCTCGGCGGCGGCGGTCGGCGTCGGCGCGCGGCGGTCGGCGGCGAAGTCGATCAGCGTCGTGTCGGTCTCGTGTCCCACCGCCGAGATCAGCGGGATCGGGCAGGTCGCGGCGGCACGGATCACCGCCTCCTCGTTGAACGCCATGAGATCCTCGAGGCTGCCGCCGCCCCGCGCGACGATCAGCACATCGGGGCGGGGCATCCCCGCCGGCAGGCGCGAGAAGCCGGCGATGGCGGCGGCGATCTGCTCCGCCGCCCCCTGGCCCTGCACCGGCACCGGCCAGAGCAGGATCCGGCTCGGGAAGCGGCGGGCGATGGTGGTGCGGATATCCTGGATCACCGCGCCCTTCTCGGAGGAGACGACGCCGACCACGCGCGGCAGCAGCGGCAGCGGCCGCTTGCGCGCCTCGTCGAACAGCCCCTCGGCGCCGAGCCTCTTGCGCAGCTGCTCGATGCGGGCGAGCAGCGCGCCCTCGCCGGCGAATTCAAGGCGGTCGATGATGAGCTGATAGTCCGACCGCTCGCCATAGGCCGAGACCTTGCCGGTGGCGATCACCTCGATGCCGTTCTCGGGCCTCAGCGTCAGGCGCGGCACTGCGAAACGCCAGATGATGGCGCGGATCTTCGCCCCCTCGTCCTTCAGCGCCATGTAGATGTGGCCCGAGGGATAGGCCTTCATCTCGGTGATCTCGCCACGCACCCGCACGCGGCCGAACTCGCCTTCCAGCGTGCGCTTGATGGCACCGCTGATCTCGCTGACGGTGAATTCGGGGGTGTTGCCGCGGGGGGCGGGGTCCGGCGCGTCGATATCCATGCGGCGCAGACTAGGCGCGGCGGCGGCGGGGGCAAAGCAGGGCGGCCGGATTTGATCCCGTGGCCCAGAGTCTTGACCCGCCGTCCCACCGGCCGCCGGGCCGCTTGAGGCGCCGCGCGGCCCGGCTACTCTCGCCGCCGGAGCCGGCCCGCGCCGCCGCCGCGCGGGATGCCGGCCCTCCGTCCCCGTTCCGATCCCCGCCACGGTGGCGCGCCGCGCCGCCACGCCCGAGGTTTGCCCGATGCCCAACCCCCCCGAGCGGCCGAGCGCCGAGAGCTTCGACAGCGTGCAGGAGGCGGCGCGCTGGGGCGGCTACTGGGGCGGCCAGGGCCGCAACCTGCTGCTGGGGACGGCGGCGGGCGATAGCTTCACCGGTGGTGGCGGCGACGACCGTATCGAGGCCGGCGGCGGCAACGACTCCGTCCATGGCGGCGCCGGGCGGGACGTGATCCTGGCCGGGGACGGCGACGACTTCGTCACCGGCGACGAGGGCGACGACTGGCTGGAGGGCGGCGCCGGACGCGACACGCTCTATGGCGGCGCCGGCGACGACACCCTGTCCGGCGGCGCGGGGGATGGCGACATCCTCTCCGGCGGCGCCGGGGCGGACACCTACATCCATCGCCCCGGCGACGGGCGGGACGAGATCCAGGGCCTGAACCGGGCGGAGGGCGACCGCGTCGATCTCACCGCCTGGGCCCCGCTGCTCGGCGGCATCGACAGCCTGGCCGGGCTGGTGGCGGCCGGGCGCGTCTCCGGCACCGCGCAATGGGGCGGCGACACGCTGATCCGGCTGAGCGGGACGGATGTGCTGACCCTCCGCTGGATCAATCCGCGCGACTTGGCGGAGAGCCAGTTCGTCTTCGCCCGGCCGCCGGCCAACACCGCGCCCACGGAGATCGCGCTGAGCGGCACCAGCCTGGCGGAGAGCCTGCCCGCGGGCCATGCCATCGGCAGCCTCTCCGGGACCGACCCGGAGGGCGACGCGCTCGCCTTCACCCTGCTCGACGATGCCGGCGGTGCCTTCCGCCTGGCCGGGGATGGCGTGACACTGCTCGCCAACCGGAGCTTCGACTACGAGGCCGGCCCGCGCGAGCTGTCCGTGACGGTGCGCGCCACCGACACCGGCGGGCTCACCCTGGACCGTGTCTTCCGGATCGCCATCACCGATCTGGACGAGCCGGTGACGGCGGTGGCCGACCGCTACGCCGCGGTGGAGAACAGGGCGCTGAGCGTCTCCGGCGAGCAGGGCGTGCTGACCAACGACCTGGCGCCGGATGGCGGCAAGGCGGCGGTGGCGGGCACCTTCGCCACGGCGCTCGGCGGCACCGTGCTGATGCGGACGAATGGCAGCTTCCTCTACATGCCCAAGGCCCATGCGAACGGCACCGACAGCTTCGACTACACGCTGATCGACCATGACGGCTCCACCGCCACGGGGACGGTGACGCTGGAGGTGGCGGCGGTGCAGTACCCGATCACGCCGGTGCGGCTCGCCGACATCGCCGCCGGCAAGGGCGGCTTCGCCATCCTCGGCGCCCGGCCGGGCAGCCAGCTCGGCCAGAGCGTGGCGGCGGGCGATTTCAACGGCGATGGCTATGCGGACCTGCTGATCGGCGCCTCGGGCGATGCCAACAGCGGCACCCCCGGAACCGATTCCCATGGCGCCTACATCATCCGCGGCCGCGCGGCGCCGGCCACGGGCGAGGCGGCGATCGCGCTCAACGCCGCGCTGCCGCCCCATGTCACGCGGCTGCAGGTGTCGCAGACGCCCGGCTTCACCGGCTTCGCCCTGGCCAATGCCGGCGACATGGACGGCGACGGGCTGGCCGACCTGCTGGTCGGCGCCGCCGGGGCGGACCACCGGGGCGGTGGCTCGGGCGCCGCCTATCTGCTCTACGGCCAGCCGGAGTGGCAGCTCTGACGGCGGCTCCGGCGAAGGACGCGGGGCGCTGCGCCACGGCATTGCCAATCGGTCAGGCCGTGGGGAATGCTGTCGCTTCCGCAGGAGCCACCCCACACCAGCATGACCGAGACGCCCGATCCGCCCGGCCTCCCCGTGTTCCATTTCAGCACCGAGGCGGTGGCGCCGCCGGACCGGCTGGAGGTCTGGCGCGGGCTGGTCGGTCCGGCCTTCGAGGTGCGGCCGGAGGATGAGGCGCCGGTCGCCGCGGAGGCCAGCCACTGGCGCCTCGGCCCGCTGGACTTGATGACGCTGCGCGCCTCGCCCATGCGGTTCGACCGCCCCGCCCGCCGGGACGGGGCGGATCACTATTCCCTCATGCTGTTCCACGACGGCTCCTGGAGCGGCGATTTCGGCGGGATGCGCGGCGAGGGCACGCCCAGCGCCGCCCGCGTCCTGGACCTGGCGGCCCCCTTCGCCTCGCGCTCGGGCGAGGTCCGCTTCACCAGCCTCTCCCTGCCGCGCGACCTGCTCGACGGGCTGCCGCCGCCGCCCGCCGCCGGATGGCACGGGGTGCAGCCCGACGGGGCGCTCGGCACCCTGTTCCGCGATCACCTCCTGGCCCTGCGCCGCGCGCTGCCCGCCGTGACGGCCGCCGAGGCGCCCTTCCTGGCGCGCGCCACGGCCGAGCTGCTCGCCGCCGCCCTCTCGCCCGGGCGGGAGCGGCTGGAGCGGGCCCGCGCCCCGGCGGAGGCCGCGCTTCTGCACCGCGCGCGGCGACTGATGCGGGCGCGGCTGCACGAGCCGCAGTTCCGGCCGGAGGCGCTGGCACTGGCGCTGGGCCTGTCGCGTTCCAGCCTGTACCGCCTCTTCGCGCTGCTGGGCGGGGTCGCCGCCGAACTGCAGCGGCTGCGGCTGGAGCGCGCCCATGCCCTGCTCGGCGATCCCGCGGCGCCGCGGCGGGTCAGCGCCGTCGCCTTCGCCTGCGGCTTCGCCGGCGAGGCGCAGTTCAGCCGCGCCTTCCGCCGCGCCTACGGCTGCGCCCCGCGCGAGGTGCTGGCGGAGCGCGGTGGCGCGGCGGCCACCGCCACCCCGGAGCCGGTCGGCGCCTACCGGGCCTGGCGGGGCCGCCACTCCGACGCGTCCCGCCTCCGCGCGCGGGCGGGCTGACGCGGCGCCCGCGTCATGCTAGCGCGGCGCCGTTCCGCTTGAGGGGTAGGCGCGCGATGAAGGTTCTCCTGGTGGGCGGCGGCGGCCGCGAACATGCCCTGGCCTGGGCGCTCTCGGGCTCCGGCCTGCTGAGCCGGCTCTGGGTGGCGCCGGGCAATGCCGGCATCGCCGAGATCGCCGAATGCGTCGCCATCGGCGCCGAGGATGTCGCCGGCCTCGTCGCCTTCGCGACGGCGCAGGCGGTCGATCTGGTCGTGGTCGGCCCCGAGGCGCCGCTGACGCTGGGCCTGGCCGATGCCTGCGCGGCCGCCGGGCTGCGTTGCTTCGGCCCCAGCGCCGCGGCGGCGAGGCTCGAGGGCAGCAAGGCCTTCACCCGCGAGGTCGCCACCGCCGCCGGCGTGCCGGGCGCCGAATGGGCGCGCTTCACCGACCCCGCCGCCGCCCGCGCCTATATCCGGGAGAAGGGCGCGCCGATCGTGGTCAAGGCCGACGGGCTGGCCGCCGGCAAGGGCGTGGTGGTGGCGGCCTCCGTCGAGGAGGCCGAGAGGGCCGTCGCCGAGATCATGGAAGATCGCGTCCACGGCGCCGCCGGGGCCGAGATCCTGGTCGAGGAATGCCTGGTCGGGCAGGAGGTCTCCTTCTTCGCGTTGTGCGACGGCACCACCGCGCTGCCCATGGCGGCGGCGCAGGACCACAAGCGCGTGGGCGAGGGCGACACCGGCCCGAACACCGGCGGCATGGGCGCCTATTCCCCGCCCCCTGCCTTCACGCCCGAGATCGAGGCCGAGGTGATGGCGCGCATCATCCGCCCGACCCTGGCCGAGATGACGCGGCGCGGCACCCCCTTCTGCGGCGTGCTCTTCGCCGGGCTGATGCTGACGGACGGGGGGCCACGCCTGATCGAGTTCAATGTCCGCTTCGGCGATCCCGAATGCCAGGTGCTGATGATGCGGCTGCAATCGGACCTGCTGGCCGCGCTGCTGGCCGCCTGCGACGGCGAGCTGGACCGCTTCACCCTGCGCTGGTCGCGCGAGGCCGCGATGGTCGTGGTCATGGCGGCGCGCGGCTATCCCGGCGCCTATGCCAAGGGCAGCGTGATCGAGGGGCTGGAGGCGGCGGCGCAGGTGCCCGGCGCCCAGATCTTCCACGCCGGCACGGCGCGGGCGGAGGACGGGTCGCTGATCGCCACCGGCGGCCGCGTCCTGGGCGTCGCCGGCAGTGGCGCGTCCCTGCGGGCGGCGCGCGACGCCGCCTATGCGGCGGTGGACGCCGTGCGCTGGCCCGGCGGCTTCTGCCGCCGCGACATCGGCTGGCGCGCGCTGGATCGCTGAGCCGGAGACCGCCGGCCCCCGCTCAGGCCGTGCCAGGCAGGGGGCAATGGGGCAGGGGACGGTAGGGCAGGGGCGCGAAGCGGGTGCTGTGCCATTCGACGTCCCGCCAGACGCCCTCCGTCACATAGGGGTCCGCCGCCCACCAGGCGCGGGCCGCCTCGGGCGCCGGATGCGCGGTGATGGCCAGGGAGCCGATCATGCGCCCGCCCGGGCTGTCCAGCAGCGCCCCGCCCACGGCGAGCAGGCCCTCCGCCGCCGCCGGACGGACACGGGCGAGATGCGCCTCGCGCGCCGCCATCCGGCGTGCCGGCGCGGCGCTGTCCTGGCCATCGCGGGCGAGGGCGATGACATGGCTGGGCCGGCCGGGCGCGGGCCCCGCTGGAAGCGGACGGTAGGGCAGCGGGGCGATGCGGAAGGGCTGCACCGTGTGGCTCTCCCAGATTCCCTCGCGCCGGAACGGCTCGGCCTCGAGGTAGCGCTCGAGCGCTTCCTCCGCCACCAGCATCAGCGATCCCCGATAGGCGCCGTCCTCCTCCAGCAGCGGCACGCCGAGGATCAGCGATCCGGCCTCGGCCATGGGGCGGATGAGGGCGAGATGCGCCTCCCGCACGGCGCCGATCCGCGCGCCGGCTCCGGCCGAGGCCCGGGCCAGGACCAGGCGGCATTCCGTCATCCCACGTCTCCCATCCGGCTCACCTGCCCGAAGGGAGGGCCGGGCCGTGGTCCAGCTCCAGCGCCATGTAGATCGTCCCCGGCAGGGGGTTGGCATAATAGGCTTCCGTGCGGCGGAAGCCGAGACCGGTGTAGAGCGCCTGCGCCGCCTGCATGGAGGCGAGAGTGTCCAGCCGGACGCGCCGGTAGCCCATGGCGGCGGCGTGGTCGAGGACCGACCGGGCCAGGCGGCGGCCAAGGTCGTGGCCCCGCGCCTCGGGATGCACATAGAGACGTTTCATCTCCGCCTCACCCTCGGCGGCCATGGGGCGCAGGGCGACGCAGCCGAGAGGCCTGGCCATTCTGCCGCGGGCCAGGAGGAGGATTCCGCGCGGCGGCGCATAGGCCCCGGGCAATCCGGCCAGCTCGGCCTCGAAGCGCTGGAAGGCGAGATCGATGCCGAGGCCCCGGGCATATTCAGCGAAGAGGCCGCGGATCGCCGCGATATCCTCGGGCGAGGCGGCTTCGACGATCCGGACGGTCGGGTGTTCGGGCATGGTCCTTCCTCGCGGCCCAGGCCCACCCTTAGCGCGGCCGCATTTCCCTTGCCCAGAGGAGGACAGGGTTCAGTGGTCCCGCCCGCGTCCGGTCCTGGCCTGCAGCGCGTCGATCCGCTTCGAGGCCTCGGCCTTGGTCAGCCCTTCCTCGAAGGGCTCGCCGGCCTCCTCGCTCAGGGTCCTCAGATAGCTGGCCTGGGCGCCGGTCATGGTCTCCTCGCCCGTGGTCCAGTTGTCGGGATCCTTGACGGTGTTGTTGGGCGCCGTGTCGGCGGGAGTGTCGTCCTTGGGTTTGGCCATCGGGTCCTCCGGGCGCCTGTTCGCGCCTTGTTCCCGATGGAAACGACGTGGGGGCGGCGCGGGTTGCGCCACCCCCGCGCGATCAGCGGCGCCCGGTGGCGCGCAGCACCGCCAGGGCCAGGCCCGTCTTGACCAGGGTGCCGGGGATGAAGAGGACGAAACCGGCCATGACGGCCTGCTCCAGGCCGGTGAAGGTGGCCAGCCAGAGCACGCCGGGGATGAAGAGAAGCAGGTGGGCGGCCAGCAGCACCCCGGCCTGCCGCGGCAGCGCGCCCCGGGCGTGGCCGGCCAGCCAGGCGGCGGCGGCGAAGCCCAGCAGGTATCCGGCGGTCGGGCCCATCAGCGCGGCCGGGCCGGCGGTGCCGCCGGCGAAGACCGGCAGGCCCAGGGCGCCTTCCGCCAGATAGAGCAGCACGGTGGCGGCGCCGAAGCGGGCGCCGCCCAGGGCGCCGAGCAGCAGCACGACCAGCGTCTGCAGGGTCGCCGGCACCGGCCACATCGGCACGCTGACCTGGGCCGAGGCGGCGAGCGCGGCAGAGCCCAGCAGGGCGAGGCCGGCATACAGGGCACCGGTGCGGGCGCGCCGGGCGGAAGGCAGGATCATCGTCATCGGGGAGGGTCCGTTCTGGCGTCTTGATCCACCGGGCTTGCCACGATGCCCGCCTCCCCGGCAAGCGCCAGCAGCCGCTGCATGGCGCCCGGCAGCACCGCGATGGCCGCGTCCGGCGAAAGCCATTCGCCCTCCGCCACGAGGCCGGGCGGCGCCTCGGCCGCCAGCAGGGTCATGCGCAGCTCGAAATGGGTGAAGCCATGCCGCGCCTCGCCCGGCAGCAGGCGCCAGTTGGGCGTGGCGGCGGGCGCGAAGGCCATCGCCTCGGTCTCGGTCCAGCCTTCCTCGCGCCAGGGGGTGCCGGGCAGGCCGAGCATGCCGCCCAGCAGGCCGGTGGGCGGGCGGCGGCGCAGCAGGATGCGCCCGGCGGCGTCCGTCAGCAGGAAGTGCACGCCGCGCTTCAGCGGCCGCGCCGCCCTGGGGGCCTTGCGCGGCAGGCCGGCGGCGATGCCGGCACGCTGGCCGAGGCAGAAGTCGCGCCAGGGGCAGAGGGCGCAGGCCGGGTTGCGCGGCGTGCAGATCGTGGCGCCGAGGTCGAACAGCGCCTGCACGAAATCCGCCGGCCGCTCGCGCGCCGCCGCCTGCTCCATCCAGCCCTGGGCCAGGGCGGCCAGGCGCGGGCGCGCGCCCGGCAGGGGCTCCTCGATGGCGAGCAGCCGGGCGGTGACGCGTTCGACATTGCCGTCCAGCGGCACCACCGGCCGGTCGAAGGCGATGGCGCCGATGGCGGCGGCGGTATAGGCCCCGATGCCCGGCAGCGCGCGCAGCCCCTCCACGGTGTCGGGGAAGCCGCCCCGCTCCGCCACGGCCCGGGCACAGGCATGCAGGTTGCGGGCGCGGGCATAGTAGCCGAGCCCGGCCCATTCCTCGGCCACCGCCTCCCAGGGCGCGGCGGCGAGGGCCCCGACGCTCGGGAAACGCGCCAGGAAGCGGCGCCAGCGCGGCGTCACGGCGGCGACGGTGGTCTGCTGCAGCATGACTTCGGAGAGCCAGATGCGGTAGGGATCGCGCGCCGCCTCGCGCCAGGGCAGGGCGCGGCGGTGACGGTCGTACCAGGCGAGCAGGGCGGGGGCAGGGGGCAGCACGGATGCAGGAAGAGGACGAAGCGCGCCGCAAGGCAAGCCCCCATGGGAGTCCCCATGAAAGTCCCCGCGGCGACGCGCCGGGCGAGGCCGCCGCCAGGCCCCGCGCCCGATTCGGCCGCGCCCCCGCCTCATCCCCCCCCGCCTCATCCCCCTCGGCCGCGCCCCCGGCCGCGGAGGCGCCCTGGCGGGCCGATCTCGGCCTGCGCCCCGTCGCCGCCCTGCTGCCGCGCGTGACCCGCCCGGCCTTCCGGCGGCGCAGCCCGGCGGCGGCGCATCTGATGTCCGACTGGCCGCAGATCGTGGGCCCCGTGCTGGCGGCGCAGACCATGCCGCAACGGCTGGTCGGCGGCACGCTGACGCTGGGCTGCTCGGGCCCGGTCGCCATGGAGTTGCAGCATCTCGGGCCGCAGCTGATCGCCAAGGTGAATGGCGCGCTCGGCCAGCGCGTGGTGGAGCGGCTGCGGTTCGTGCAGTCCGCCATGCCCGCCGCGCCGCGCCGCGCTCCCCGCCCGGCGCCCGCCGCCCTCCCCGAACCGGTCAACCGGGCGCTGGATTTGGTGGAGGACCCGGAGCTGCGCGCCGCCCTGGCGCGGCTGGGGCGGGGCGTCTACCGGCGCGCGACCGGCTCCTGAGGCCGCCGGGGCGGGACCACTGATGGCGAAATGCAACGCCGGATGGACAGCCCCGCCCCGCCACGCCATCTGCGGCGGGAGCGTGTCCGGCGCGCCCGATCGGAGAGAAGCCGCTCCGGACCAGGGAGTGTCCGGAGAATTCCATCCGGCCGGCGTTTGCTCTAAGCACGGCCGCGCCTGGCCCGCGCCGCCTCTCGATCCTCAGGAGATTCCTCCATGCCGCTGTCCCGCCGCACGCTGATGCTAGCGCCCGCCATTCTCGCGCCGCTCGCCGGGATACGGGCGGCACGCGCCCAGGGCGGGGCCGATCCGCGCCTCGGCGAGCGCGCCGCCGGCAAGCCGGAGGCCGGCGCGACGGTGATCGAGTACTTCTCCCTGACCTGCTCGCACTGCGCGCATTTCCACAAGGAGACCTGGCCGCAGGTGAAGAAGAGCCTGGTGGAGACCGGCAAGGTCCGCCTGGTCTGGCGCGACTTCCCGCTCGACCAGCTGGCGCTCGCCGCCGCCCAGGTGGCCCGCGCCCTGCCGGCCGAGCGCTATGAGGGCTTCATCGGGGCCCTGCTGGCGAGCCAGGAGCGCTGGGCCTTCGCCCGGGACGCCGACCATATCGGCGAGATCGCCAAGGTCGCCGCCCTGGCCGGGATGGGCCGGGCGCAGGTGGACGCCGCCATCGCCGACGAGGCGCTGCGCCGCGGCATCCTGGAGGGGCGGCTGAAGGGCGAGCAGGAGCACAAGGTCAGTTCCACGCCGAGCTTCGTCTTCGGCAGCCAGACCGTGCCGGGCGCGATCAGCTTCGATCGCTTCGCCGAACTCGCCGGCGCGGCTTGAGCGGCGGGGCGGAGGGGAGCGGCGGCCCGCCGCTCCCGGCGGTGGCGGCGGAGGAGGCCGAGGCGTCGCGGGACGCGGCCAGCCTGGCCGCCGCGCGCGAGGCGGCCCTGCGCGCCGTGCTCACCCGCCTGCGGATCGCCGGCTTCAAGTCCTTCGCCGAGCCGACCACGATCGAGGTGCTGCCCGGCCTCACCGGCATCGTCGGGCCGAATGGCTGCGGCAAGTCGAACGTGGTCGAGGCGCTGCGCTGGGCGATGGGCGAGACCAATGCCCGCGCCATGCGCGGCGGCGAGATGGATGATGTCATCTTCGCCGGCACCGCCACCCGCGCCGGCCGCAACCAGGCGGAGGTGACGCTGCTGCTCGAGGAGGCCGGCGGCCTCGCCCCGCCGCCCCACCAGCAGTCCAGCGACCTCGAGATCACCCGCCGTATCGTGCGCGGCGAGGGCACGGGCTTCCGCATCAACGGCCGCGAGGTGCGCGGCCGCGACGTGCAGACCCTCTTCGCCGACATCGGCAGCGGCGCCCGCGCCTCGGCCATGGTCAGCCAGGGCCGCGTCGCGGCGCTGATCGCGGCGAAGCCGGAGGAGCGGCGGCAGGTGCTGGAGGAGGCCGCCGGCATCGCCGGGCTGCGCGCCCGCCGGCACGAGGCGGAGCTGAAGCTTCGCCAGGCCGAGGCCAACCTGACCCGCGCCGACGACCTCAAGGGCCAGCTCGACGTGCAGCGCCAGTCGCTGCAGCGCCAGGCGCGGCAGGCGGCGCGCTACCGCAACCTCTCCGGCATGACGCGGCAGGCCGAGGCCGAGTACTTCGCCCTGCTGACGGCCCGCGCCGGGCAGCACCTCACGGCCGCCCGCGCCGGCTTCGACGCCGCCCGCGCCGCCACCCGCGCCGCCGAGCAGGCCGCCGCGGGCGCGGCCACCCGGGCCTTCGCCGCCGATCGCGACCTGCCGGAACCGCGCGCCCGCGAGGCCGAGGCCCGCACCGCCCTGGAGCGGCGGCGTGTCGAGCAGGAAGGGCTGGAGGCGGAGGAACGCCGCGCCCGCGAGGCGCTGGCCGCCGCCGAGGCGCAGCTCGCCCAGATGCGCGAGGATCTCGGCCATGCCAGCCGCCTCGCCGAGGATGCGCGGGCCGCCGAGGCGCGGCTGGGGCAGGAGGCCGCGGCGCTGGAGGCCATCCTCGCCGATCTGCCCGCCCGTGCCGCCGCCGCCGAGGCCGCGCGGGAAGCGGCCGAGGCCGCGGCCGCCGGCGCCGAGGCCGATGCGGACCGCGCCGCCGGCCGCGCGGCCGAGCTGAGCGCCGAGGCGGCCCGGCTGGAGCGTGAGCTCGCCGCCGCGCGGCAGCGGGCGGGGCGGGCGGAGGAGCAGCGCCGCCTCCTGGCCGGGCAGCAGGCCGCGGCGGAGTCCGCGCTGGTGCCGCCGGACGCCCTGGCCAGGGCGGCGGCGGCGCGCGAGGCGGCGGTCGCGGCGCTGGAGGCGGCGCGCGAGCGGCTGGAGCGGGGCGAGACCGCCCGCGCCGCCGCGCAGGAGGCGCATGCCATCGCGCGGCGGGCCGCCACGGAGGCCGATGCGGCGCGGTCCCGCGCCACGGCGGAGCGCGACGCCGCCGCCCATCGCGCGCGTCAGGCCACGGATCAGCGCGACCGGTTGCAGCGTGAGCGCGACGCGGCCCTGGCCGAGCGCCCCGCGCCCGAGGCGCTGGCGGCGGCGCGCGCGGCATGGACCGATGCCGAGGCGGCGCTCGGGACCGGCCGGGCAGCGCTGGAGGAGGCGGAGCGCCAGCGCGCCGCCGCCGCCCTGGCCCATGCCGAGGCCCGGGCCGCCGCCGCCGGGGCCGAGGCGAGCCGGGCCCGCGCCGAGGCCGAGCGGCAGGGGCTGGCGGATCTCCTCGGGGCCCGCGAGGCCGGTGCGGCGGCGCCGATCCTCGATGCCGTCACCGTGCCGCCCGGACTGGAGGCGGTGCTGGGCGTCGCGCTGGGGGAGGCGCTGGAAAGTCCCGCCGATCCGGTCGCCGTCCGGCACTGGCGCGCCCTGCCGCCGCTGCCCGCCGGCGCCGCCCTGCCGGACGGCGCCACGCCGCTGGACCGTCTGGTCGAGGCGCCGGCCGAGCTGGCCCGCGCGCTGTCCCGCATCGGTGTGATCGAGGGCGACGGCGCCGCGCTGCAGGCCGGGCTGGCCGCGGGGCAGAGCCTGGTGTCGCGGGAAGGTGCTCTCTGGCGCTGGGACGGGCACTGCATCCGCGCCGGCGCTCCGAGCCCCGGCGCGGTGCGCCTGACGCAGCGCAACCGGCTGCGCGCCGCCGAGGCCGCCCTGGCTGAGGCCGCCGGCCTCGCCGCGCGGACCGCCGAGGCCGCCGGCGCGGCGCAACGGGCCGAGGCCGGGGCAACCGCCGCCGAGGCCGCCGCCCGCCAGGCGCGGGACGAGGCCGAGGCCCGCCTGACCCTCGCCCGACAGGCCGAGGAACGCCTGGCAGCCGCGCTGGAGCGCGCCGAGAGCCGGCTCGCCGGCCTGGGGCCGCAGCTGGAGCGGCTGGAGGCCGAGCTGGCGCTGAGCGGTGCGGCGCGCGCTGCCGCCCAGGCCGTGCTGGACGGGCTGCCGGATGCCGGCACTGTCCGCGCGGCGCGGGACCAGGCGGCCAGGGCCGAGGCGGACGCCCTGGCGGAGGAGACCGCTGCCCGCGAGGCCCGCCGCCGCGCCGAGGCGGCGCTCGAGGAGGCGCGGGCCGCCGAGGCGCGGCTGTCGAGCCGTGCCGCCGAGGCGGAAGGCCGGCTGGCCGCCCTGGCGCCGCAGCTCAGCCGCGTGGCCGAGGAGGCCGCCGAGGCGGACCGTCTGCGGGCCGAGGCGGAGCGGGCCTTCGCCGGCCGGGCGGACCCCGAGGCGGCGCGCGCCGCCGTCGAGGTGGCGCGGCAAGCCCTGGCGGCACGCCGGGCGGAGGCCGCCGCGGCACGCGACGTCGACGCCGCGCTTGCCGCCGAGGCCGCGCGCGCCACCGCGCGCCTGCCCGCCATCGCCGCCGAGCGCGCCTCCTGGAGCGATCGCCGCGAGGGTGCCGTGGCGCGGCTGGAAAGCCTGGCGCGGCGCGAGCGCGAGGCCGCCGCCGCCCGCGAGGCCGCCGCCGGCGCGCCCGACGAGGCGGCCGCCCGCCGTGCCGCCGCGGCGCGGCAGCTGGCCGAGGCGGAGGCCGCGCATGAGGCGGCCGCCAGGCGGCTGCGCGCCGCCGAGACCGAGGAGCGCGAGGCCGGGGAGGCGCGGCGCCAGGCCGACGCCGCCTTCGCCGCCGCGCGCGAGGCGCAGCTCCGCGCCGAATCCGGGCTGCAGCAGGCTGAGGCCGCCGCCACCGCCGTGGCGCAGCGCCTGGCCGAGCGGCTGGGCGAGCAGCCGGCGCTGCCGGACCCGCCCGAGGATCTCTCCGAGGCCGCGGAGGAACGGGCGCGCCGCAAGGCCGAGCGGCTGGCGCGGGAGCGCGAGGAGATGGGGCCGGTCAATCTGCGGGCCGAGCAGGAGATGGCCGAGCTGGAGGAGCGGATCGGCGCCATCGACCGCGACCGGGACGAGATCGGCACCGCCATCGCCAAGCTGCGGGGCTCGATCGGCCATCTGAACCGCGAGGGGCGGGAGCGGCTGCGCGAGGTCTTCAACCGGGTCGATGCCGAGTTCCGCGCCCTGTTCGGCCGCCTGTTCGGGGGCGGGCGGGCGCATCTGGCGCTGGTCGGCAGCGACGATCCGCTGGAGGCCGGCCTCGAGATCTACGCCGAGCCGCCGGGCAAGAAGCTCGCCACCCTCTCGCTGCTCTCCGGCGGCGAGCAGGCGCTGACGGCGCTGTCGCTGATCTTCGCCGTCTTCCGCTGCCAGCCGGCGCCGATCTGCGTGCTCGACGAGGTGGACGCACCGCTGGACGACGCCAATGTCGAACGGCTCTGCGGCCTGCTGGAGGCGATGGCCGGGGAGGCCGGCACGCGCTTCCTGGTGGTCACGCACCACCCGCTGACCATGGCGCGGATGCATCGGCTCTATGGCGTGACGATGCAGGAGCGGGGCGTCAGCCGGCTGCTCTCGGTGGATCTTGGAAAGGCGGTGGAAATGGTGGAAGCGCTGTCGTAAGGATATTACCCGAGCGCGATCCGCGGTTCGTCGCGGGTTCCGGAAGTTGAAGCGACTCCTCCGCCAAGCGTCGGGGTGATGGAATGCGACGTCGTTGCGTGCTTGGGTTGTCCGCTCTCAGCTTCGGTCTGCTGTCGCCCCGGCGACGCGGCCAGGCGGAAGGGATCGATGCCGCACCGGTCGTGCTGACCGTGGACGGTCAGGTTGCCGGCGGCGAGACCATCGACCTCACGCTCGAGCAGATCGAGGCCCTGGGCTTCGAGACCCTGCGCACGGCGACGCCCTGGACGCGCGGCCCGCAGGCCTTCGGCGGAGTGCCGCTCCGCAGCCTGCTGCGCGGCCTCGGCGTGTCCGGCGACATGGTGGCCTCGGCGCTCAACCACTACAATGTCACGATCCCGGCCGAGGACGCGGAGAAGCATGGCGCCTTCCTCGCCACGCGGCTGGACGGGGAGCCGCTGCGGCTGCGCAACCGGGGGCCGATCTGGCTGATCTATCCCTGGTCACTGCGGCCGGAGCTGGACCAGCCCCCCTATCATGAGCGCGCCATCTGGCAGTTGCGCCGGCTCGAGGTGCGATAGGTGACACCGCGCCGCCTGCGCGCTCTGCTCGCTGGCCGGCGCGGGGCGCTCTTCAAGCTCGGCCTTGGCGGCGCGGCGCTGCTCTTCTGCCTCTCCATCGCCGCGTCCGGCCTGCACCTGACGACACAATCCGAGCTGGAGGCGCGGGTGCAGCGCACCAGCGTCTGGACCGCCAGCCAGATGCTGGTGGAGCTGAGCGAGTTCGAGGCCGTGCTGCGCGGCGTACAGCTCGGCACCGAATCGCCGGCACGGATGTGGCAGCAGTTCGAGATCCTCTACAGCCGGATGAAGTCGATCGATCCACCGGACGACCGGATTCCCCAGGATGAGATGGACCGGCTGCGCGACCAGGCCCCCCTGCTGATGGCGGAGCTGGACGAGATCGAGCGGGACCTGCAGGCCATGCTCGCCGGCAGCGTGGCGGCGGGTGGGCGGGTCGATCGCCGCCTGGCCGAGATGAAGCTGCTGCTCCGGCACGCCAATGTCCGCATCCACCAGCAGCGCAATGCCCTGGCGCAGCAGGCGCTGGCCAATCTCGGCACCGGCCAGACGGTCTTCCTGGCCTGCACCCTGGGCCTCATGGTCTCGGCCGGGCTGCTGATCCTGCTGCTGCTGGCGGAAAGCGCGCGCGCCCGGTGGCTGCTGGCGCAATCCCGCGCCGCCGCGGAGCAGCTCAGCCAGGCCGAGGGCACGCTGCGCATCCTGATCGACAACCTGCCGGCGCTGATCTGTGCCACGGACGCCGCCGGGCGCTGCCTCTTCGTGAACGAGGCCTATGCCGGCTTCCACGGGCTGGAGCCCGGCCGGGTGGGGCCCGACCTCTGCGACGGCCCGCAGGCCGGGCTGCTGATGCGCGCCCTGGCGGCGGAAGGGCCGCTGCCCTTCGTCGAGGGCGCGGCGATCGACCACAGGGGTCGGTCGCGGACGCTGCTGAGCACTGCGGTCTCGGTGGCCGGCGCCGGCGGCGAGCGGCGGCGCGTGGTCTTCATCGCCTTCGACATCACCCACCGCAAGGCGGCCGAGAACCGCATCCGCCACCTGGCCGAGCATGACCCGCTGACCGACCTGCCGAACCGCACCCTGTTCAAGACGAGGCTGCGCGCCGCCCTGGCGCCGGTCGACGGGGAGCGCGGAGGGGAGGGGATGGGCGCGTTCTGGCCCTTCGCGCTGCATTCGATCGACCTCGACGGCTTCAAGGCGGTGAATGACAGCCACGGCCACCCGGTGGGCGATGAGCTGCTGCTCGCCGTCGCGGCGCGGATGGCCGCCTGCCTGGCGCCGGAGGACATGCTGGCGCGAATCGGCGGCGACGAGTTCGCGGTGATCCAGGCGCGGGTGGCGGGGGCGGCGGAGGCGCTGGCCCTCTCCGGCCGGCTGATCGCGGCGGCGCAGGAGCCCTTTCACATCGGCGGCCTGCCGATCCGCATCGGCGCCAGCATCGGCACCGTCCTGGCGCCCGGGCAGGGTTGGCGGGACGAGACGCTGCTGCGGCGCTCGGACATGGCGCTCTACGAGGCCAAGGCGGCGGGGCGGGGGCAGGCGGTGCTGTTCCGCCCCGAGATGGAGGAGGCGGTGCTGGACGAGCGGCTGCTGACCAGCGAGGTGGTCGCCGCGCTGCGGCAGGAGGCGCTGTTCCTGGTCTTCCAGCCGAAGTACCGCATCGGCGGCGCCGAGCCCATCGGCTGCGAGGCGCTGCTGCGCTGGAACCACCCCGTTCGCGGCGCGGTGCCGCCCGGCCGCTTCGTGCCGCTGGCCGAGGCGGCCGGACATGCCGCCGCCCTCGCGCGCCACGTGCTGCGCCACGCCTGCCGCCAGGCCGCCGCCTGGCGGCGGGAGGGGCAGGAGATGCCGGTGGCGGTCAACCTCTCCGCCTCCCTCTTCGCCACCACCGAGGCGGTGGAGCTGGTGCGCGAGGCGCTGGCGGAGAGCGGCCTGCCGCACCGTCTGCTGGAGGTCGAGCTGACCGAGAGCATCTTCATCCGGGATGCCGAGCGGGCGCGGGAGACGCTGGCCGGGCTGCGCGCGCTCGGCGTGCGGGTGGCGCTCGACGATTTCGGCACCGGCTATGCCGCGCTCGGCTACCTGCAGAGCCTGCGCTTTGACACGCTGAAGATCGACCGGGTGTTCATCCAGGCGCTCGGCTCCGGCCGGCCGGACAGCACGGCGATCGTCGCCGCCATCCTGGCGCTGGCGCGGGCGCTGGGGGCCGAGGCCGTGGCCGAGGGGGTGGAGACCGAGGCGCAGCTCGCCGCCCTGGCGGCGCTCGGCTGCGACGCCGTGCAGGGCTATCTGCTGGGCCGGCCGATGCCCGCCCCGGCGCTGGCGGCGCGGTTCCGGGCCGCCGCCCTGCGGCCGTGATGCCGCCCCCGCCCTTGACACCTCATGAAGGCCCCCTTACGAGCCGTCCAGCCTTCCGGCGGGGGGACCGCGGGAGCAAGGGTTGAACGAGCAGAACGATTTCGAGGCGCGACTGAGGCAGGCCCGGCGGAAGCAGGGCCTGGAGAAGGATGCCGGCCAGGGTGGCAACGACCATCCGGACGGGCTTCCGCCCAACGCGTTTCAGATCGGCATGCGGGCGGGCGTCGAGGTCGTTTCGGCGTTGATCGCCGGCGCGGGTCTGGGCTGGCTGCTCGACCACTGGCTCGGTTCCTGGCCCTGGCTCTTCATGGTCTTCTTCGTGGTGGGTGGTGTCGCCGGGGTGATGAACGTCTATCGGCTGTTCAACCCCCGGACAGGCGCGCGCAAGTAGCACCGGGATACGGGAGAGCCGCAGTGGCCGCCGAAGGCAAGACGATCGACGCGCTGAGCCAGTTCGAGCTGCATACGGCCCTGGGGCCGATCGGCGCGGCGGTGAACTTCACCCAGTCCAACGCCCATATGCTCGCCGCGTCGGTGATCATCGTGCTGATCATGACGCTCGGCATGGCGCCGCGTGCGGTGGTGCCGGGCCGTTTCCAGGCCCTGGCCGAGACCTTCTACGAATTCGTCGAGAACCTCGTCGCCGGGCAGGTGGGCCACGAGGGGAAGCGCTACTTCCCCTTCGTCTTCGCGCTCTTCATGTTCGTGCTGTTCGGCAATGTGCTGGGGCTCTTCCCCTACGCCTTCACCTATACCAGCCACATCGCGGTCACCTTCGGCCTGGCCTTCCTGGTCTTCGCGGTGACGACGCTGGTGGCGCTGGCGCTGCATGGCAAGAAGTTCTTCGGCTACTTCTTCCCCGAGGGCGCGCCGCTCTGGCTCGCCCCGATCATCGTGCCGGTCGAGGTGGTGTCCTACCTCTCGCGGCCGATCAGCCTCTCCGTCCGTCTGTTCGCCAACATGGTCGCCGGCCACGTGCTGCTGAAGGTGTTCGCCACCTTCGTCGTGCTGCTGGGCGGCCTGGGCGCCGTCGGGCCCCTCGTCGCGGTGCTGCCGCTCGGGGTGAACGTCCTCCTGATCGGGTTCGAACTCCTGGTGGCCTTCCTGCAGGCCTATGTGTTCGCCATCCTGACCAGCATCTATCTGCATGACGCGGTGCACCTGCACTGACGGGGTCAGTCCTCACAAAGGGACCACGTCTCTGCGGGACCGCGTCCGGCGGACCTAACATCAGATCAGCGAAGGGATACCTCTGATGGAAATCGTGCTTGCTGCGAAGGCGATCGGCGCCGGTATTGCCGTCCTCGCCCTGTTCGGCGTCGGCCTCGCGCTCGGCAACATCTTCTCGACGCTGATCGCGTCCGTGGCCCGCAACCCGGCCTCGCGCGACACCGTGTTCCCCATCGGCATCCTGGGCTTCGCCCTGACGGAGGCCGTGGCGCTCTTCGCGCTGCTGATCGCCTTCCTGATCCTGTTCACCTGATCCGCCGGGTGAAGTGAAGGAGGGGCGCGGCCATGGCGCCGTGCCCCTCCGAACCGGTGCGCGAATTGCAGGGATGCAGATGATGAAGCGGATGACCCTGGCCGGCGTGACGGCCGCGCTCTACAGCCTCGGCGCCCAGATGGCGCTGGCGGCGACGGCGGTGCCCGGCGGCCTCGAGGCCCAGTCGGTGGCGGCGGCGGAAGCCTCCGGCGGCATGCCGCAGCTGGACTTCGCCAATCCGCTGATGCTCGCCCAGATCGTCTGGCTGCTGATCATCTTCGGCGTCTTCTACTACGTCCTGTCGAGCATCGCCCTGCCGCGCGTCGCTTCCGTGCTGGAGGAGCGCCGCAACCGCATCGAGGGCGACCTCGAGGCCGCGCGGGCCGCCAAGTCCGAGGCCGACGCCGCCATGGAGGCGCACCGCGCCGCCACCGCCCGCGCCCGCGCCGAGAGCCAGGCCGCCATCGCCGAGGCGACGCAGTCCGCCCAGGCCGAGGCCGCGGCCAGGGGCGCCGAGCTGAACGCCCGGCTGAACCAGCAGATCGAGGCCGCCGAGGCCCGCATCAACACGGCCCGTGACACCGCCATGGGCGCGCTGCGCGAGGTCGCGACCGACACCGCCAATGCGCTGGTGACGCGGCTGACCGGCCTGAAGAACGAGCCCGCCGTCGCCGCCGCCGTGCAGCGCGAGCTGGCGGCCCAGGGCCGGGCCTGAGGAGGGCGCGATGCATCATTACGAGCATTTCTGGCTGAACCCGACCTTCTGGGTCGCGGTCTCCTTCATCATCTTCGTGGTGCTGCTCGGCCGCACCATGTGGACCAAGGCGACCGAGGCGCTGGACGCCCGCGCCGCCAAGATCCGCGCCGATCTCGACGAGGCCGCCCGCCTGCGCGGCGAGGCCGAGGCGATGCGCCGCCAGGCGGAGGCCGACCGTGCCGCCGCGCAGAGCGAGGCGACGGCGCTGATCGCCCGCGCCAAGGCGGAGGCCGAGCGCCTGTCCGCCGCCACCGCCGCCGAGGCCGAGGCGACCGCCAAGCGCCGCGAGCGCATGGCCCTAGAGCGCATCCAGGCCGCCGAGGCCGGTGCCCTCGCCGAGGTGCGCCAGGCCGCCGCCGCCGTGGCCGCCGCCGCCGCGCGCGAGGTCATCGCTGAGACGCTGGATGCCAAGCAGGACGCCAAGCTGATCGACGACGCCGTGGCCGACCTGCCGCGGGCGCTGCGCGCCGCCTGAGGCCGGTCGCGCCGGTCGCCGCGGGACGAGGGGCCTTCGGGCCCCTTTGTCGTTTCCGTGCCTCCGGTTTGCCTTGCCGCGCGGCAGGGGGTATCGATCCGGCCCGTTTCCCGCCCCGCAGGTACCCCGCCTTGTCCGATACCGCCGCCCCGGTCCGCTACGTCGCCAAGAACATGCGGCTCGACCTGCGGCTGATCGCGGAGATGATCGCGCCCGGCAGCACGGTCCTCGACATCGGCTGCGGCGATGGGGCGCTGCTCGAGCATCTGGAGCGCGAGAAGGGCGCGGATGCGCGCGGCATCGAGATCGACATGGCCCAGGCCAGCGCCGCCGTGGCGCAGGGGCTGGCGGTGATCCATGGCGACGCCGACAACGACCTGGCCTCCTATCCGGCCGACGCCTTCGATTACGTCGTCCTCTCCCGCACCATCCACGCGGTGGAGAAGCCGCGCGAGGTGCTGCGGCAGATGCTTCGCATCGGCCGGCACGCCGTCGTCTCCTTCCCGAACTTCGGCCATTGGGAGGTGCGGCTGAAGCTGCTGCTGACCGGCCGCATGCCGATGACCTCGACCTGGGGGCGGCCCTGGTACGAGACGCCGAACATCCACCCCTGCACCATCCTCGACTTCTTCGACCTCTGCGAGCAGGACGGCTACGCGGTCGAGGACTGGCTGGCGGTGGACGAGCGGGGGCTGCGGGCGCCCTGGAAGCGCTCCGTCGGCCTGGCCAATCTCTTCGGGGAACAGGCCCTGTTCCTGCTGACCCGGAAGGCCTGAGGCGGGCGGCGGCGCGGCCCCGTGCGCGGGGTCGCGCCGGGAGGGTTCAGCCGCCGGTGCCGTTCGGGATCACCCGCACCCGGGAGATCTTCCCGTCCAGCCCGTTCTTGCGGACGTAGTCGACCAGGATGCCCTGGTTCTCGCGCGGCGTGTCGAAGTTCTGCTCGAAGGACCGCAGGCAGTAGCCCTGATCCTCCATGAAGTCGGGCCGCAGGATGTCGATGACGGTGAAGTCGTCGTCCTGCCGGGCATCGGGGCTGTCGAAGACGACGATGCGCGTGTTCATCGCCGCGGACTTCAGGATCCGCAGCGAACGGGCCTCGTCGTTGTCGCCGTCGCAGGGTCCGCTGCGCTTGCAGTTGTCGTTGCGCGCCACGCGGGAATCGTAGGTGAAGACGATATCCTGGGTGCAGCCGTTGCCCTCGTAGAAGATGAGGTCGTCGAGCGCCTTGGCCTGGCCGGCAGCCGACAGGGCGAGGCAACCGCCGAGCAGGCAGGTGGCCAGGCGTGATCGCAGTGAGCGCATGAGATGGGTCTCCCGATGCCGAAGGGCGGGAGCCGCCGCGCGGTCCGGACCGGCTCCTGGCCGTCATCCTGACGGCAGGGCCAGGTTGGCTCCGTGCCGGACCGAACCGATGTGCGCGCGCTCACAGACCCCCAGGCGGAGAGCCGGGCCTCAGGCCATGCCGCCCCGCGCCGTGATCGGCCAGAGGCACTCCACCCGGCCACCCCGCACGCCCACGAACCAGTCATAGCGGTCGATGGTCGGGTCGCAGTGGCCCGGCACCAGCCGCAGCGTCTCGCCCAGCGCGGGACGGGCGCCGCCCTCGATGGCGATATTGCCGTGCTCATCCGAGGCGCCGGCATAGCGCAGGCCCTCGCGCCCCCAGACCTTCGGGAAGCCGGAATCGGTCGGCACCGCCTTGTGGCCGGCATCGACCACGGCGAGGCCCGGCTTCGGCGTGCTCATCACCTGCGCCAGCACGAAAAGCGACTGGCGGAACGGCGGCGCCTCCTCGTTGGCGGCGTAGTCGGCGTCCATGAAGGCATAGGAGCCGGCCTGGATCTCGTTGAAGACGCCGCTCCCGGCCTCGTGGCGGAAGGTGCCGGTGCCACCGCCGCCGATGATGGCGCAGTCCAACCCCTGCTGGCGGAGCTGCTCGACGGTGCGTCGCGTCCGCTCGATGGCGCCTCCGATCGCCTCGGCCCGGCCGGCCGGGCTGCGGATGTGCTGGGCGCGGCCGTGATAGGCCTGCAGGCCGCCGAAGATCAGGTGCGGGCTGCCGGCGATGCGCTGCGCCAGGGCCACGGCCTCGGGCCCCGGCGCGACGCCGCAACGGCCGGCGCCGACATCGATCTCCACCAGCACGGGCAGGCGCGTCCCGGCCGCCTCGGCGGCCTGCTCGATCCGTTCCACGGCCCCGGCGTCATCGGCGCAGAGCGCCACCTTGCTGATTCGCGACAGCGCCGCCAGCCGCGCCAGCTTGCGCGGCGCCACGACCTCGTTGCTGACCAGGATGTCGCCGACACCGCCCCAGGCCAGCGCCTCGGCCTCGGCCACCTTCTGCACGCACTGCCCGACCGCGCCGCGGCGGATCTGCTGCAGCGCGACCACGGGGCATTTGTGCGTCTTCGCATGGGCACGGAGCCGCGCCCCGGTCGGGGCGAGGAAGGCGGCCATGGCGTCCAGATTGGCCTCGAAGGCGTCGAGGTCGAGGATCAGGGCGGGGGTATCGACCTCCTCCTCGCGCATGCCGGGTTCGGCGGGCGGGATCTGCGGCATGGCTTCGGGACTCCGGCGAAGGGGAGGCGGAAGTCTAGGCCAGGGGGTCGGGGGCGGGAATGCCGCCCGGGCGGCACTGAACTGTCATTGCCGGGGCACTGTCATGGCGCCTGCCGCGGTGCAACATAGCGCCGGTGCCGGCCAGGCCGGCGAATCGCGTGCCCTCCGGAGCCCCGCCCGTCCATGGACCGATCCACCGCGCCGGGCATCCTGCTCGCCTTCCTGGCCTATGCCGCCTACGCCGCCAGCGATGCCTCGGTGAAGCTGCTGGAGGGCGCGCTCAGCCCCTATGAGGCGGTCTTCTTCGGCGCGGTGTCGGGCCTGCTCGCCCTGCCGCTGCTGCGCCGGCGAGGGGAGCGGCTGCGGGATGTCTTCCATGCCAACAGGCGGCTGATGTGGTGGGTGCGCGCCGCCGCCGCCGCCACCGGCAGCCTCGGCAGCGTGACCGCCTTCACCCATCTCTCCATGGCCGAGGCCTTCTCGCTGCTGTTCCTGATGCCGACCTTCGTGACCCTGCTTTCCGTCGTCCTGCTGAAGGAGCCGGTCGGCTGGCGCCGCTGGGGCGCGGTGCTGATGGGCTTCGTCGGCGTGCTGGTGGTGCTGCGCCCGGGCTTCCGTGACCTCGGCATCGGCCATCTGGGCGCGGCGGTGGGGGGCCTCTCAGGCGCGGTCACGGTGGTCATGCTGCGCGCCCATGGCCAGAGCGAGAAGCGGATGTCGCTCTATGGCGCGGGGCTGCTGGGCCCGATCGTCACGGGCGGCTTGCTGATGCTCCCCGGGTTCGTCTGGCCGACGCCGGCGCAGTGGGTCTGGCTGCTGGGCTATGGCCTGCTGGCGGCGGCGGGAAACATCCTGGTCATGCTGGCCTCGGCGCGGATTCCGGCGACGCTGGTGGCCCCCACGCAGTACAGCCAGATGCTCTGGGCCATCGCCTTCGGCTACCTGGTCTTCGACGACCCGCTCGAGCCGGTGATGGCGCTGGGCGTCGCCATCATCATCCTCTCGGGCGTCTTCACCTACATGCGCGAGACGGTGCGGCGGCCGAAGGGCTGGCGGCGCGTGCCGCCGCTGCACCCGCAATGAGCGGGCGCGGGCCGCGGCGCGCCGCCATCCGGCGGCGTGCCGCGGACGAAGACCGGATCAGTGTCCGGCATTCTCTCCAGAGAAGTCCGGCGCGGCGAGGCCCGAGGCCTCGACCTGCTCGGCCAGCAGCGCCTTCAGCCGCTCCAGCCCTTCCTCCGAGCGGGCCTCGGCGCGCGCGACCAGCACCGCCTGGGTGTTGGAGGCCCGCAGCAGCCACCAGCCATCCTCGGTCAGCACGCGGACGCCGTCCACGTCGTTCACCTGGGCGCCGGACTTCGCCAGGCGGTCCTTGACCTCCTGGATGACGCCGAACTTGCGCTCATCCGGGCAATCGAAGCGCAGCTCCGGGGTGTTGATGACCTTGGGCAGGGCGTCGCGCATCTGCGCCAGGGATTCGCTGGCGCGCGCCACGATGCCGAGCAGGCGCACCGCCGAATAGGGCGCGTCGTCGAAGCCGTACCACTTGTCGGCGAAGAAGATGTGGCCCGACATCTCGCCGGCCAGCGGCGCGCGGGTCTCGGCCATCTTGGCCTTGATCAGGCTGTGGCCGGTCTTCCACATCAGCGGCGTGCCGCCCGCCCTGGCGACCTCGTCGAACAGCACCTGGCTTGCTTTGACGTCGGCGATGATGGTGCCGCCCGGATGGTTCTTCAGCACGTCGCGCGCCAGCACCACCAGGAGCTGATCGCCGAACAGCATGTTGCCCTCGCCGTCCACGGCGCCGATGCGGTCGGCGTCGCCATCGAAGGCGATGCCGAGATCGGCCCCGGTCTCGCGCACCTTGGCGATGATCTGCGCCAGGTTCTTGAGCACGGTCGGGTCGGGATGGTGGTTCGGGAAGCGGCCGTCGATCTCGCCGTTGATGACGATGTGCTCGCCCGGCAGCTTCGCCACCAGCCGCCGCGTGATCTCGGCGCCGGAGCCGTTGCCCGGGTCCCACACCACCTTCAGCGCGCGGTCGCCGCCGTCATAATCCTTCAGCAGGCGCGCGATGTACTCCTCGGAGACATCGACCTGGGTGGAGGAGCCGGAGGCCTCGGGCACCACGTCGCCCGCCGCCGCCATCCGGCCGATCTCCTGGATCTGCTGGCCGAAGAAGGGCTTCTTGCCGAGCATCATCTTGAAGCCGTTGTAGTCCGGCGGGTTGTGGCTGCCGGTGACCATGGCGGCGCCGTCGGCGCCCAGCGCATAGGCGGCGTAGTAGAGCATCGGCGTCGGGCCGCAGCCGATGCGGGCCACCTCGAGGCCGCAGGCGACCAGCCCGGCGACCAGCTGCTCCTCCAGCTCGGGGGAGGAGAGGCGGCCGTCATAGCCCACCGCCACCTTCTTCCCGCCGCCCCGCGCGACAATGCTGCCGAAGCAGCGGCCGATGGCGAAGGCATCCGCGCCGGACAGGGTTTTGCCGACGATGCCGCGGATGTCGTACTCGCGCAGGGAGGTGGGGTGGAAGTCGTGGCGGAAGTTGCTCATCCAGCTTGGCCTTCTTCAGGTGCAGGCGGTCGGGAGCGGGAAACCGCCCGGCGGGCGGGCGGGTTTCCCGGCTCCGGCGCGATCAGACGTATTTCGGCAGGAAGTCGTGCACCGCCTTGGCGATGTCGGGCCGCTGCAGGGCGAAGGCGATCTGCGCCTCCAGGAACCCCACCTTGTCGCCGCAGTCGAAGCGGCGGCCCTCGTAGCGCAGGCCATGGAAGGGCTGGGAGCCGATCAGCTTGGCCATGGCATCGGTCAGCTGCACCTCGCCGCCGGCCCCCTTCTCCATCTTGGACAGGTGCGTCAGCACCTCCGGCATCAGCACGTAGCGGCCGATGACGGTGAGGTTGGAAGGGGCGTCCTCGACCTTGGGCTTCTCGACCAGGCCCTTGACCGAGACCAGCCTGCCCTTGTCCTCCTGGATGTCCAGCACGCCATACTTGTTGACGCGCTCCATCGGGACCTCCTCGATGGCGACGACATTGCCGCCCGTCTCGAGATAGGCGTCCGCGAGCTGCTTGGTGCAGGACGTGTCGCAGAGCATCAGGTCGTCGGGCAGCAGGATGGCGAAGGGATCGTCCCCGATGAAGGAGCGGGCGCACCAGATGGCATGGCCGAGGCCCATCGGAACCTGCTGGCGCACCGTGGTGATGGAGCCGGGCAGCTGGGCCTGCTGGCGCAGCTCCTCCAGAAGCTCGTTCTTGCCGCGCTCCAGCAGCGTGCGCTCAAGCTCGTAGGCGACGTCGAAATGCTCGACGATGGCGGTCTTGCCACGGCCGGTGACGAAGCAGAACTGGTCGATCCCGGCGGCCCGCGCCTCCTCCACCGCGTACTGAATGAGAGGCTTGTCAACGACCGGAAGCATCTCCTTGGCCAGGGCCTTCGTGGCGGGCAGGAAGCGCGTGCCCAGGCCCGCGACGGGCAGCACGGCCTTCTTCAGCGGTTTCGTCACTCGGCTGATCCTTCAGGCTGTGGTCAGAACCTCTTCTGCCGCCAGGAAACGGCAGAACTAAGGCTGCGATGGCAGAGCTTTGCCATGGCACCGATCCTGCCGCAATCGCGGGCAGCACGCACTGGTTGAATCCATTATCGCAATAAAATGTCACGACAATAAAATGTCGCGGGCCCGGTTCAGGGCCGCCGCGCGGTCCGGCGGGCCGCCGCGATCGGGGTGGGCCTCCTGCATCAGCCGCCGGTGTGCCGCGCGGATCTCGGCCGGGCTCGCCCCGGCCGTCAGCCCCAGCGTCGCCAGGGCCCAGCCGTGCCCGGCCGCCTCCCCCTGCGGGCCGCCGCCGGCTTCCGCGCGCCACCCGGGATGCGCGTGGTCGAGCCAGTTCTCCAGCAGGGGAAGGCTTTCGGCATCCTCCTCCCGGCAGTGCCGCAGCAGGGCCAGCAACTCCGGCAGCGCCATCTCCCCCAGCTCGCGCCCGGCCTGCGGTCCGCTGCGGACCCGGCCGGACAGCTGCCCGCTGCCGAGGTCGAGGCGCATCAGCAGCGTCTCCGTCTCCACCTGCGTCGTGTTGCCGGCGGAGGCGGGGGCGGCGCCGAAGCGGCGCGCCTGGCGCCAGCCGCGCCAGAGCTGCAGGGCCAGCGGCGCCATCGGCAGCAGCGCCGCCGCGGCCTGCGCCATCCGTCCGCTGTAGACCAGCAGGCCGAAGGCGGCGGCGCCGAAGACCGCCAGCAGGATGGCGCCGCCGCGCCGGACCTGCGCCACGCTGGCCGTGGCGAAGCCGTGCACGGTCAGGCCCAGCAGCACCAGAACCGCCAGCCCGGCGAGGATCCAGGTCAAGGCGTGCGGGTCCGGACAGGGGGGCGGGGCGCCATCCAGGCGCGGCTGGCCAGCCTCATCGGCGGGGGGCCGGAAGCTGCGCCATCAGGCCGCGCGCCGCGCCGCCGCCGAGCCGCGCCAGCGCCCCGTGGCCGCCGGCGGCGAAGACCGCGACGGCGCGCAGCAGGTCGCGCAGCGTGGCGGGGCTGGCGGCGTCGAGGGCATGATGAGCACCGCCCGAGAGCCGGGCGATCTGTCGCAGGATGGCCGTGGCGTGGGCATCTCCCCCCTCCTGGAAGACGAAGGCGGGCGTGCCGCGCAGGCCCAGCTGGCCGGCGGCGTGGCAGAGCGGGTCGGCCGCCTCCTCGACGGCATCGCCGACGAAGACCAGCGCCGCCACCCGCTCCCGCGCCGTCTCCGCCAGGGCATGGGCGAGCACCGCGCCGATCTGGGTCTGGCCGCCGAGGCAGGTGACGCCGGACATGCGCCGGGCCAGCTCCGCGCCATCCTCCAGGAAGGGTGTGGCGGCGAATTCGCCGAAGCCGCGGTAATAGGCGAGCTGGACCGCCAGGCCGCCATGACCGGCCGCGGCCAGGAACATCTCGCCCTGCAGATGGCTGGCGCGGTCCCAGGCGGGCTGGCGGCTGGCCGTCGCGTCCACGGCGAAGATCAGCCGCCCGGGACGGTGGACCGCCGGGCGCAGGGCGGGGAGGCCCTCCGCCTGCTTCAGGAAGGCGGCGACGGCGGCGGAGGCGGGGCGGGCAGGGACATTCGCCATGCCTTCGAAGATGGCCTCGCCCGACCGCCCGTGAAAGACCGCCCCCCGCCCCGGCCGGACGGAAAAGCGCTCCAGCCTCAGCTCTGCGTCACGGCCAGCGCCGTCATGTTGGAGATGCCGCGCGCGGTCACGCTCGGCACCAGGACATGGACCGGCTTGCGCATGCCCAGCAGGATGGGGCCGACCTGCAACCCGTCCGCCGCCGCCTTCACCAGATTGTAGGCGATATTGGCGGCATCGAGGTTCGGCATGACCAGCAGGTTGGCCGTCTCGGTCAGCGGGGACGCATGCACGGCCCGGTCGCGGATCGCCGGGATCAGCGCCGCATCGGCGTGCATCTCGCCATCCACCTCCAGATCCGGCGCGGCGGCCTGGATCAGCTTCAGCGCCTCGCGCATCTTGCGCGCCGAGGGCGCGCCGCTGGCGCCGAAGGAGGAGTGCGAGAGCAGGGCCACGCGCGGCGTCAGGCCGAAGGCGCGCACCTGCTCGGAGGCGAGCAGCGTCATCTCCGCCACCTGCTCCGCCGTCGGATCGACGATCAGGTGGGTGTCGACGAAGAACAGCACGCCGGCCGTCAGGATCACGCCGGTCAGCGCATAGACGCGGCTGACATCCTCGCGCTTGCCGATCACGTCATGCGCCTGGTGCCAGATCCGCATCCATTCGCCCTGGCCGCCGACCAGCGCGGCATCGACATAGCCGCCCTCCAGCAGCAGGGAGGCGGCGACCGAGGGGCGGGTGCGGACGAAACGCTCGCAGGCATCCGGCGGCACGCCGCGGCGGCCGACCTTCTGCCGGTAGATGTCGATCAGCGGCAGGAAGATCTCGTCATCGACGTCCGGGTCGAGCACACGGACGCTCTCCTCGAGATCCATGCGCAGGCCCATGGTCCTGACCTTCTCGGCGATCACGGCGCGGCGGCCGATCAGCACCGGCTCGGCCACGCCGTCATCCAGCACCGACTGCACGGCGCGCAGCACGCGCTCGTCCTCGCCCTCGGAATAGGCGACGCGGCGCGGCTGCTTGCGCGCCGCCTCGACCACCGGGCGCATCAGGTCGCCCGAGCGGTAGACGAAGCGCTCCAGCGTCTCGCGATAGGCGGTGAAATCGGCGATCGGCCGTGTCGCGACGCCGCTGTCCATCGCCGCGCGCGCGACGGCGGGCGCGATCTCCAGGATCAGCCGGGGGTCGAAGGGCTTCGGGATGATGTAGTCCGGCCCGAAGATCGGCGCCTGCCCGCCATAGGCGGCGGCCACCACCTCGGAGGCCTCGATCCGCGCCAGGCGGGCGATGGCCTCGACGGCGGCCACCTTCATCGCCTCGTTGATGGTGGTCGCCCCGGCATCCAGCGCGCCGCGGAAGATGAAGGGGAAGCAGAGGACGTTGTTGACCTGGTTCGGATAGTCCGAGCGGCCGGTGGCGACGATGGCGTCCGGCCGGGCGGCGCGCACCGCCTCGGGCAGGATCTCCGGCTCGGGATTGGCGAGGGCCAGCACCAGCGGGCGCGGCGCCAGCTTGGGGAGCCATTCCGCCTTCAGGACCCGCGGCGCCGAGAGGCCGAGGAAGACATCGGCGCCGGTCAGCACCTCCTCGAGGGTGCGCGCCGTGGTCGCCTGGGCGTAGCGGTCCTTGTAGGGGTCCATCAGCTCGGGGCGGCCGACATAGACCACGCCCTTGATGTCGGTGACGGTGATGTTCTCGCGCTTCGCGCCCATCGCCACCAGCAGGTCGAGGCAGGCCAGCGCGGCGGCGCCGCCGCCGGAGGTGACGATCCGCGCCTCGGCGAGCTGCTTGCCCTGCAGCAGCAGGCCGTTGCGCACGGCGGAGGCGACGATGATGGCGGTGCCGTGCTGGTCGTCGTGGAAGACCGGGATCTTCATCCGCTCGCGGAGCGCGCGCTCGATCTCGAAGCACTCCGGCGCCTTGATGTCCTCGAGGTTGATGGCGCCGAAGCTGGGCTCCAGCACCGCCACGGCCTCGACGAACTTCGCCGGGTCGAGCTCGTCCACCTCGAGGTCGATGGAATCGATGCCGGCGAACTTCTTGAAGAGGACGGCCTTGCCCTCCATCACCGGCTTCGAGGCCAGGGCGCCGATGGCGCCGAGGCCGAGCACGGCAGTGCCGTTGGTTATCACGGCGACCAGGTTGCCGCGCACCGTCATGTCGTAGGCGGCCCGGGGGTCGGCCGCGATCGCCTCGCAGGCGGCGGCGACGCCGGGGGAATAGGCCAGGGCCAGGTCGCGCTGCGTCGCCATCCGCTTGGTCGGCTCGACGCTGAGCTTTCCAGGGCGCGGCAGCTGGTGGTAGTTCAGCGCCGCCTTGCGGAAATCATCGTCCATGCGCACCTCCGTGCCCCGGACGATGACGGAGCCGGCACAGTGCCACAAGGGAGCAGGGCCGGATGACAGGCGGGGCGATGAATTACGGTTCAGGGAAATATGCGGTCGAGAAGATTCGAACTTCCACGGGGTTGCCCCCACCAGCACCTCAAGCTGACGCGTCTACCATTCCGCCACGACCGCACGTGGGAAAGTATCAGGCAGGGCCGGGCGTATAGCCGATGATCTCGGAGACAGCAACAACCCCCGGAGGGCCGGCGGAAGATAATTCTTCGGCCCCCGCTCCCGCTCCCGCCCCGGACACGCCCGAATGGCGCGTCGCCCCCGGCCTGACCGCCTATCCGGAGGCCCTGGCGGCCATGGAGGCGCATGCGGCCGCCATCCGCCAGGACGGCGCGCCGGAGCGGGTCTGGCTGGTCGAGCACAGCCCCGCCTATACGGCCGGCACCTCGGCCACGCCGGACGGCCTCGTCGAGGCGCGCTTCCCGACCTACGCCGCCGGGCGGGGCGGGCAATGGACCTATCACGGCCCCGGCCAGCGCACCGCCTACGTCATGCTGGACCTCACGCGGCCGCACGGCCGCGTGCCGGCGCGCGACGTGCGCGCCTTCGTGCACGGGCTGGAGGAGTGGATGATCCGCGCCCTGGACTGTTTCAACGTGCGCGGGGAGCGGCGTGAGGGGCGGGTCGGCATCTGGGTGGCGGACCCGGCGCGCGGGCGGGAGGACAAGATCGGCGCCATCGGCGTGCGCGTGACCCGCTGGGTGAGCTGGCACGGCATCGCGCTCAATGTCGATCCCGACCTGTCGCACTTCGCCGGCATCGTGCCCTGCGGCATCCGCCAGCACGGTGTCACCAGCCTCTGGGCGCTCGGCGTCACGCCCAGCATGGCCGAGGTGGACGTGGCGCTGCGGCTGGCCTGGGAGGATGTCTTCGGCTGACCGCGCCGCCGCCTCCGCGTTGCGGCGCCGGGGTTGCCATGCGATCATCGGATGACTGGGACGGGAGAACGGACATGACATCATCGCCGCGCCATGCGGGGCTGCGGAGAGCTGCGGCGTGAGCGCGCCGACGCTTTACGACGCCACCGGGCTGCGCGCCTTCGCCTCGGCCCTGTTCCAGGCGGCGGGCGTGCCGGCCGCCAAGGCCGATGTCATGGCCGGGGTGCTCGTCGAATCCGACCTGATGGGTCATGTGACGCATGGTCTCGGCCTGGTGCCGAAGTACCTGGACGATCTCGAGAGCGGCCTGATGCGCCCCGATGGCGAGCCGGAGGTGCTCTCCGACCGCGGCGCGTGCCTCGCCTGGAACGGCCGTGCCCTGCCGGGCGGCTGGCTGACCACGACGGCGCTCGACCTCGCCATGGAGCGGGCGCGGCAGCATGGCACGGTCAGCATCGCCATCGGCAACAGCCACCATATCGGCTGCCTCGCGGTCTATTCCGCGCGGGCGGCGGCGGAGGGGCTGGTCTGCATCCTGCACAGCAGCGCCCCGGGGACGGCCAGCGTCGCGCCCTTCGGCGCCCGGCAGGGCGTCCTCTCGCCCAACCCGGTCTCGGCCGGCTTTCCCACCGGCGGCGTGCCGGTGGTGACCGACATCTCCGCCTCCATCACCACCAACAACATGAGCCTGCGGCTGGCCAAGCTCGGCCGCCGCTTCCCGCAGAAATGGTTGATGGATGCCGAGGGCCATGCCACCGACGATCCGGCGGTAATCGGCCGGGGCGGCACGGTGCTGCCCGCCGGCGGCCTCGATCACGGGCAGAAGGGCTATGGCTGGGCGCTGATGACCGAGGCACTGACCCAGGGCCTCTCCGGCTTCGGCCGCGCCGACGGGGCCGGTGGCATGCTGGCCAGCGTCTTCCTGCAGGTGATCGATCCTGAGGCCTTCGCCGGGCTCGACGCCTTCACCCGCCAGACCGGCCATACGGTCGCCGCCTGCCGCGCCGCGGCGCCGCGCCCGGGTGTGGAGAGGGTGCGCCTGCCCGGCGAGAAGGGCCTGGCCCAGCGCGAGGCCGCGCTGCGCGAGGGGGTGCCGCTGGCCGAGGGCATCCTGGAGTCACTCCGCCCCTATGCCGGGCGCCTCGGCGTCGCCCTGCCGGAGCCCGTGGCCTGAGTTTCCGTATCCGCGGCCCGTCCGGCGGTCCCGCCGGCGGACGGGCCGCCCGCAAGCACCCCCGCAAGCACCAATGATCAGGGACGTCCGCCCATGTCCATCATCGACCTTTCCGCCAAGCGGTTGAACGGCCCCGTCATCCGCCTCCATCCCAACGACAATGTCGTGGTCGCCCGCATCCCGGTGGAGGCGGGAACCTCGATCCCCGGCGAGAACGTCCTGGCGCGCGAGGCGGTCCAGGCCGGCTACAAGATCGCCACGCGCCATCTGCGCAAAGGCGAGCCGATCCTGAAGTATAACGTGACCATCGGCTTCGCCGCCGAGGACATGCCGGCCGGCACCATGCTGCACGGCCACAACATCACCTTCACCGAGTTCGACCGCGACTACGCCTTCTGCGAGGACTACGCGCCGCTCGCCATGGTGCCGGAGGCGGAGCGCGCTACCTTCCAGGGCATTGTCCGCGGGGACGGGCGCGTCGGCACGCGGAACTACATCGGCATCGTCTCGACGGTGAACTGCTCGGCGACCGTGGTGCAGAACATCGCCGATCACTTCACCGCCGAGCGCCTGGCCGAGTTCCCCAATGTCGACGGCGTCGCCGCCTTCACGCACCAGACCGGCTGCGGCATGGAGCTTTCGGGCGAGCCGATGCAGCTGCTGCGGCGGACGCTCGCCGGCTACATCCGCCACCCGAACATCGCCGCCGTGCTGGTCATCGGCCTCGGCTGCGAGCGCAACCAGATCGCCGGGCTGATGCAGGAGCACGGCCTGTCGGCGGGGCCGAAGCTGCGCCACTTCACCATGCAGGAGACCGGCGGCACGCGGAAGAGCATCGAGGCCGGCATCGCCGCCGTGCGCGAAATGCTGGCCGAGGCCAATGCCGTGACGCGGCAGACGGTGCCCGCGAGCCACATCATGGTCGGGCTGCAATGCGGCGGCTCGGACGGCTTCTCCTCGATCACCGCCAATCCGGCCCTCGGCCATGCCATGGACATCCTGACCCGGCACGGCGGCACGGCGATCCTGTCCGAGACGCCGGAGATCTATGGCGTCGAGCACACGCTGACACGCCGCGCCGCCAGCCGGGCGGTGGGCGAGAAGCTGATCGAGCGCATCCGCTGGTGGAAGGACGAGTATGCCGCCGGGCGCGACACGCAGATCAACGGCGTGGTCAGCCCCGGCAACCAGGCCGGCGGCCTCGCCAATATCTTCGAGAAGTCGCTCGGCTCCTCGATGAAGGGCGGCACCGGCCCGCTGATGGAGGTCTACAAATACGCCGAGCCGGTGACGACGCCGGGCTTCGTCTTCATGGACAGCCCGGGCTTCGACCCGGTCTCGGCCACCGGTCAGGTGGCGGGCGGGGCGAACGTCATCTGCTTCACCACCGGCCGCGGCTCGATGTTCGGCTGCAAGCCGGCGCCCTCGATCAAGCTCGCCACCAATACGCCCATGTACCGCCGGCTGGAGGAGGACATGGACATCAATTGCGGCGAGATCCTCGACGGCACGGCCAGCCTGCAGGAGATGGGCCAGCGGATCTTCGAGCACATCCTGCGCATCGCCTCCGGCGAACGGAGCAAGAGCGAGGATCTCGGCGTCGGCAAGCACGAGTTCGTGCCCTGGCAGATCGGCATCATGGGGTGAGGGGACCCGCCATCCGGGCATTCCGCGGAGGCCCGGATGGCGACCAAGTCTTACAATCTATCCGGGCAAAGTGCTGGAACAGCTCTCGTTAAGAGAT
>NZ_RCVQ01000040.1 GCF_016107285.1 Roseomonas sp. KE0001
CATGCTGAGATCCGGCAGGAGGTGGCGAAGCTGTGCGCGCGCTTTCCTGGGGAGTACTGGCGCAAGCTGGACGAGGTGCGTGGTTATCCGACGGAGTTCGTGCAGGCGCTGACGGAGGCGGGCTGGCTGGCCGCGCTGATCCCGGAGGAGTTCGGCGGCTCGGGCCTGCCGCTCTCGGCGGCGGCGGCGATCCTCGAGGAGGTGCAGCGGCAGGGCTGCAACGGTGCCGCCTGCCACGCGCAGATGTACATCATGGGCACCATCCTGCGGCACGGCAACGACCGCCAGAAGCAGGAGTACCTGCCGAAGATCGCGTCGGGCGAGTTGCGGCTGCAGGCCTTCGGCGTGACCGAGCCGACCAGCGGGACCGACACCACCGCGCTGCGCACCTTCGCGCGGCGCGAGGGTGACAGATACATCGTCAACGGCCAGAAGATCTGGACCAGCCGGGCCGAGCATTCGGACCTGATGCTGCTGCTGGCGCGCACGACGCCGCGCGATCAGGTGGCGAAGAAGACGGAGGGGCTGTCGACCTTCATCGTCGACATGCGGACGGTGCTGGGCAAGGGTCTGACCATCCGGCCGATCCGCACGATGATGAACCACAATTCCTGCGAGGTGTTCTTCGACAACATGGAGGTTCCGGCGGAGAACCTGGTGGGTGTCGAGGGCCGCGGCTTCCGCTACATCCTGGACGGGATGAACGCGGAGCGGCTGCTGATCGCCAGCGAATGCATCGGCGACGCCAAGTGGTTCATCGAGAAGGCCGTGGGCTACGCGAAGGAGCGGGTGCTGTTCGGTCGGCCGATCGGGCAGAACCAGGGCGTGCAGTTCCCGATCGCCAAGGCCTATGCGCAGATGCGCGCGGCGGAGGCCATCGTGCACAAGGGTCTCGCCAAGTTCGAGGCCGGGGTCAATCCCGGCGAGGAGGCGAACATGGGCAAGATGCTCGCCGCCGAGGCGAGCTGGGCGGCGGGCGAGGCCTGCGTGCAGACGCATGGCGGCTTCGGCTTCGCCGAGGAGTATGATGTGGAGCGGAA
>NZ_RCVQ01000041.1 GCF_016107285.1 Roseomonas sp. KE0001
AAAGCTAAGGACAAAACCGGCGGATCTGCCGTAGGCAGATGATGGAGCAGGCGATTGTTGTCAGGGCTAGGTGCAGGTCGGCACGGCGTTCGTAGCGGACAGTCAGGCGCCGGAAGCGGTTCAGCCAGGCGAAACTGCGCTCGATGACCCAGCGATGGCGGCCCAGGCGGGCGCTGCTCTCGATGCCGCGTGGGGCGATCCGCGGGACGATGCCGCGCGCCCGGCACTCCTGGCGGCAACGGCGGTGATCGTAGCCTTTGTCGGCGTGCAGCTTGGCGGGGCGGCGGCGCGGACGGCCCCGGTGCCAGGCACGCACGCCAGGCACGGCATCCAGAGTGGCAGCCAGCATGAGGCTGTCGTTGCGGTTGGCCCCGCTCAGCACCACGCCGAGCGGTGTACCGCGGGCATCCGTGACGAGATGCCGCTTCGTGCCTGGCCTGCCGCGGTCGGTCGGGTTCGGGCCGACCTCCGCACCCCCTTTTTGGCGGGCAGGCTAGCGCTGTCGAGTGCTGCCCGGCGCCAGTCCAAGGCTCCGGCATCCTGGAGCCGCTCCAGCAAGACCCGGTGCAGGCCCGCCCAGACCCCGGCCGCATGCCACTCGCCCAGCCGCCGCCAGCACGTCTTGCCGCAGCAACCCAACTCGGATGGGAGTTCGTGCCATTGGATACCCGTCCGCAACACGAACAGGATTCCGGCGAGGGCCACGCGGTCAGAGGCCCGCGGGCGGCCGCCCTTCGGCTTTGGTCGCTCCGGCGGTAGCAGCGGCTCGATCACAGCCCAGAGGTCGTCGGGAACGAGAAGCGCCATTCCCCCTCAACGCCTCACAGCAGGTTTTGTCCCAAACTTTTAG
>NZ_RCVQ01000042.1 GCF_016107285.1 Roseomonas sp. KE0001
GGTTCTGTTGCATCGTTTGCGGGTCGAGGCGATCGCAGCCATGCTGGGACATGGCAAGACGGCGACTGGCGACACTTCGGGCGGATCTGACCTTCAAAGGCCGGCAGTTCACCGCCGAGGTGATCCTCTGGGCAGTTCGTTGGTACCTCATGTTCCCGATCAGCTACCGCGACCTCGAGCTCATGCTGCAGGACCGCGGTGTTGCCATCGCACACACCACCATCTTTCGCTGGGTCCAGGCCTATGCACCGGAACTGGAGCGACGGCTCCGGCCCTATCTGCGTATGTCCAACGGGTCGTGGAGAGTCGATGAGACCTATGTTCGGGTGAAAGGCCGCTGGATGTACCTGTATCGCGCGGTCGACAGCCGTGGTCAGACCATCGACTTCCTGCTCTCGGCCAAGCGCGACGCGAAGGCTGCAAAGCGCTTCTTTCGCAAGGCGCTGCGGCAGCCGCACACGGTAAACCCGCGCACGATCACAGTGGACAAGAACCCAGCTTACCCGTGCGCCACGGCGGAGATGAAGGCAGACGACGAGCTGTGGCGCTTCGCCCGGCTACGACAATGCAAGTTTCTCAATAACATTGTGGAACAAGATCACCGGCGCATGAAACGCTTGGTCAGACCAGGGCTTGGCTTCGGCGGTTTCGATACGGCGCGACGAACACTGGCAGGCTACGAGGCGATGGCGATGCTCAGAAAGGAGCAGGTACACGAGGTAGGCGGACGAGACATGCGGGCCCAAGCCAGCTGTGTGGCCGAGTTGTTCCAGGTCGCCGCCTAATCCGAAACCTACCGCGGCCATTTGCGACTTGCTGCGAACTTTGCAACGGAACC
>NZ_RCVQ01000043.1 GCF_016107285.1 Roseomonas sp. KE0001
CTAGGGTCCGTTAGCTCTTGAGCCAGTCGAGGGAGGCGGCGAGACAGAGGATGCCAAGGAAAGATCGGGCGGTCTTCTCGTAACGTGTGGCGACAGCCCGCCATTCCTTGAGCCGCGCCCAGAGCCGCTCAACCTGATTGCGGTTGTTGTAGATCCAGGCTGGGCAGGCGACCGGCGCTTCATGGCGCTGCGGCGGAATGGCAGGCCGAGCACCAAGGGCCCAGATATGCTCGCGTAAGGCATGGCTGGTGTAGCCACGGTCGGCCACGACCCAGGCCGGTGTCTCTGGCAAACGGCTGAGCAGCGCGCGTGCCATTGGCAACTCGTGCGCTTGGCCCGGCGCCAAGCTGAAAGCGACGGCGCGTCCGCCGCCGTCGGCGATCACGCAGGCCTTGGTACCATAGCCGCCACGCGATCGGCCAAGAGCCTCACGCGTATCGCGTCGGGCTCCAGATCCCCCTTTTTGGCCGCACCGGCGGCCTTCTGATGTGCGCGGATATTGCTGCCGTCGAGGAAGACCATGCCCAGCCGCACGCCTTGCTCCTGTACCAGGCGCAGCAAGCGTTCCCACACGCCATGCCTGCCCCAACGAATGAAGGTTTGCGCCGCCATCCACCAGGGGCCGTACTCTTCGGGTACGGCGCGCCACTTGGCACCGTTCTGGC
>NZ_RCVQ01000044.1 GCF_016107285.1 Roseomonas sp. KE0001
CGGGATGGGGGCCCGCAGCCGCTCGCCGCGGGGTGCCCGGCCATGGGTGCGGGCCATGTTGGTCGATGCCCAGGTTTCATCAATGAAGACGAGTTTCGCAGGATCGAGGTCGAGCTGGCTCTCGAACCAGGCCCAACGCCGCCTCAGGATGTCCGGGCGGCCCTGCTCCGCGGCATGCGCCGACTTTTTTTGCGCGTGATGCGGTGCCGGTCGAAGAACCGCCACAGCGTGCTGATGCCGACCGAAACTCCCGCCTCCGCCAACCTGGCCCGGATCTCCACCAGCGAGATGTCGGACTTCCGCTCCACCAAGCTCAGGATGAAGGCCGCACGGGCCTCGATGCGCCCCGAGCGGCGGTCTCCACCGAGAGGCCCTGGAGCAACCGAACCCACCCGACGCGCCAACGCGCACCAGCGGACCGCGCTCGCCGCGCTGACGCCAAAGCGGGCCGCTGCCGCCCGGCAGGATGACCCGGAGGTCACCGCTGCGACCACCCGTTCCCGCAGATCCACCGACAACGCCCTCGACATGCCTTCGCCCTTCTTGCCATAGGGCGACTGAATCAGCTTCAGGCGGACGTGGGGATCACAAGCGATTCAGTCAGGCCGGAAACCGCTCTAG
>NZ_RCVQ01000045.1 GCF_016107285.1 Roseomonas sp. KE0001
GATCTGCCTCGGTGACGGTGAGGCCGTCCAGGGCCGACGCGGCGTAGGCATCGCTTCTGTGCAGGGTCGCGGGAACCACGGTGCCATGCTGGCTGAGCGCGATGGCCGCATCTCCGGTCAAGCGCGCCCGCTTCGTAGCGGAATTGATAGCGAACACCATCGGCTTTCCCTGCCCTGCGATCAGGTCGACGGTCTCGCCAACCGCATCCAGGTCGTCCGGCGACGGACGGACGGGAACGACCACGAGGTCGGCCGCTCCCACGGCGAGGCGCACAATGCGATCCGCAGAAGGCGGGGTATCGATCACCAGCAATCCGTAGCCTTGCTTGGCGAGGGCAGGGACTGCGCTCTTAAGCTGCTCCGCCGCGGCAAGAGCCGCTGCCGATCTTTCCTCGTGCGTGGCGACCGGCATGCCGTCGGGTGCGAGCTGGATCAGTTCCAGTCCGTCCTCTGG
>NZ_RCVQ01000046.1 GCF_016107285.1 Roseomonas sp. KE0001
TTTCGAAGTGTCCAATCGCGGATGGTTTCGCTGCTCACCCCGAAGCGGCGGGCCAGGACACCCGAAGGCTCGGAAGAGCGGGCGATCTCGGCCCGGACGGCGAGGGTGGTACGGGCATTGGGGTGGATCTGGTGCATGGCTCACCTTCCTCCCGGCACAGCGCCCTTCAGGCGCTCGAAACGATAGGCATAGTCTACAACGGCCAGCCCAACGGGATCCCAACAATGTTCTGCGATCCGACAGCTAGGGTCCGTTAGCTCTTGAGCCAGTCGAGGGAGGCGGCGAGACAGAGGATGCCAAGGAAAGATCGGGCGGTCTTC
>NZ_RCVQ01000005.1 GCF_016107285.1 Roseomonas sp. KE0001
GCGGCAATGACCTGACGTTGACGCTGCCCAATCCCCGCCTGTCCCTGGCCTCCGCCTTCTGGCGCGACCCCACGGCCAGCGGCCGGGGCTTCCGCACCGCCCTGCTCGACCCTGTCGGCGGCGAGGCCCTGAAGGCGCGCGAGACCCGCGGCGGCGACTTCTTCTTCCGGCTGCATTTCGACCTGCACTACATGTCGCCGATCTGGGCGCGCTGGATCGTCGGCCTCTGCTCCATGTTCATGCTGGTCGCCATCGTCAGCGGCATCATCACGCACCGGCGCATCTTCTCGGACTTCTTCACCTTCCGCCCGCGCAAGGGCCAGCGCTCCTGGCTCGACGCGCATGCCGTGACCGCCGTGCTGGCGCTGCCCTACCACCTGATGATCACCTATACCGGGCTGATCACGCTGATGCTGCTCTACATGCCCTGGGGCGTGCAGGCCGCCTATCGCGACGATCCCCGCACCTTCACCGCCGAGGTCTTCGGCAGCCAGCCGCCGGTCCGCCGCTCCGGCCAGGCCGCGCCGCTGGTGGCGATCGACCCCATCCTGGCCGAGGCGGCGCGGCTCTGGGAGGGAGGGCGCGTCGCGCGGGTCACCATCCGCAACCCGGGTGATGCGGAAGCGCGCATCGACATCAATCGCGGCGATGACGACCGCCTGGCCGCCAGCCGCCAGAGCCTGGTCTTCCATGGCGTGAGCGGTGCGCTGCTGGATCGGGATGACCGCGACAGCGGCACGGCCCTGACGCATGGAGCCTTCTACAGCCTGCATGTCGGGCGCTTCGCCGAGGGGGCGCTGCGCTGGCTGTTCTTCCTCTCCGGCCTGGCCGGCACCGCCATGGTTGGCACCGGCGTGCTGCTCTGGGCCGTCAAGGAGCGGCAGGAGCACCGCAAGGCGGGCCGCGTCGGCCCCGGCCTGCGGCTGGTGGAGGTGCTGAACCTCGCCACCCTGGCGGGGCTGCCGGTGGCCATGGCCGGCTTCTTCTGGCTCAACCGCCTGCTGCCGGCGGAAATGCCGGGACGCTCGGGCTGGGAAACGGACGGGTTCTTCATCCTCTGGGGCCTCTGCCTGCTGCACGCTCTCTGCCGCCCCGGTCTGCGCGGCTGGATCGAGCAGCTCAGCCTGGCCGGGGCGCTCGGCCTCCTGCTGCCGGTGGCCAGCGCGCTGACGGTGCCGAGCCATCTGGGCGCCAGCCTGACGCGGGGGCCGGCCACGGTCGCGGCGGTGGAGCTGACCGTGGCCGCGCTGGGCGCCCTGATGCTCGGAGGCGCAGTCTATCTGGCGCGGCGGAAGGCGCCGCTGCCCCGGGCGGCGCGGGGCGCGGCGAAGCCGGCGGCGAGGCCGGCGGAATGATTCCGCTGAGCTTCGCCCTGGCCTATGCCGGCTTCGCCGGCCTCTGCCTGGCCATGGACCGCCACCAGCGCGACCTCTTCGGCCGCCGCCTGGCGGCGGGCCGCTCGGCCGGCCTGCGCTGGGCGGGCTGGCTGCTGCTCGGCCTGTCCCTGCCGCCCTGCGTCCTGGCGGCAGGCTGGGGTATCGGCAGCGTGCTCTGGTGTGGCCTGCTGACCCTGGCCGCTGGCCTTCTGGTCCTGTTGATGCCCTATGCGCCGCGGTTGCTGGCCCTGCCGCCGCTGCTGGCCCTGGCCGGGCTGCCGCTGGCCTGAGCGGGGTTGCGGAGGCCGCCCCGCTCCTGTTCCATGCCGGTCGATCCTGAACGGAGATGGATATGCTCAGTCGCCGCACTCTTCTGGCGGCCGCCGGCGCCGCCGGCGTGGCCGCCGCGCCCGGCCGCTTCGCGATCGCCCAGCCGGCCCGGCAGCGCCTGCTGAAGCTCGTGCCGCAGGCCAACCTGACCAGCCTTGATCCGGTCTGGACGACGGCGAACATCACCCGCAACCATGCCTACATGATCCATGACACGCTCTACGGCATGGACAGCAGCTTCACCCCCCGGCCACAGCTGGCGGAAGGGATGGTCGAGGAGGATGATGGCCGCAGCGTCACCGTCACGCTCCGCGACGGGCCCCGCTTCCATGACGGCGAGAAGGTGCGCGCGCAGGATGCGGTGCCGAGCCTGCAGCGCTGGATGAAGCGCAGCCCGATGGGGCAGAAGCTCGCCATGTTCGTCGAGGAGATGGTGGTCGTGGATGACCGCCGCTTCCGCTTCCGCCTGAAGCAGCGCTTCCCGATGCTGAAGGCGGCACTGGCGCAGGTGAGCAACAGCCCGCCCTTCATCGTCCCCGCCCGGCTGGCGCAGACCGACGCCTTCACCCAGATCCGCGACACCACGGGCTGCGGCCCGTTCCGCTTCAAGGCGGACGAGTTCAACTCGGGCAGCCTCGTCGTCTATGAGCGCAACGCCGAGTACAGCCCGACGCCGGACGGTCAGCCGAGCCTGACGGCCGGGCCGAAGGTGCCGCATTTCGACCGCGTCGAATGGCACATCATCACCGATGCCTCGACCGCCGCGGCGGCGCTGCAGACCGGCGAGATCGACTGGTTCGAGCAGCCGCCGCCGGAGATCCAGATGCTGCTGGCACGCAACCGGCAGATCTCGATCGAGGCGATCGACCCGCTGCCGCTGGTCGGTGTGCTGCGCTTCAACCACCTGCACGCGCCGTTCAACGACAAGAAGATCCGCCAGGCGCTGCTGCCCGCCATCAGCCAGTCCGATTTCATGAGCGCCGTGGTCGGGCCCGAGCCGTCGCTCTACTTCGACAATGTGGGCGTGTTCACGCCCGGCACGCCGATGGCGAGCGAGGTGGCGCTGGAGCCGCTGAAGGGCGAGCGCAGCCTCGACCGCGCCAAGGCGCTGCTGCGCGAGGCCGGCTACGGCAACCAGCCCATGCGGCTGATCGGGCCCACCGACATCCTGGCGCCGTCGGCGATGACCCAGGTGGCGGCGGATCTGGTGCGGCGCCTCGAGTTCAATGCCGACATCGCACTCGGCGACTGGGGCACGGTGGTGCAGCGCCGCACCTCGCGCGAGCCGGTGGACAAGGGCGGCTGGAGCATGCTGCTCACCTCCTTCTCCTCCTTCGACTTCGCCGATCCCTCGGCGCATTTCCCGCTGCGCGGCAACGGTGCCGCCGCCTGGGTCGGCTGGCCGGACATGCCGCGCCTGGAGCAGCTCCGCGACGAGTGGTTCCTCGCGACCGACCTCCCGGCGCAGAAGCGGATCGGCGAGGAGATGCAGCGCGTGGCGATGGATGAGCTGCCCTACATCCCGGTCGGCGCCTACAAGTCGATGACGGCGATCAACAAGAACCTCCAGGGCCGTGTTCCCGGCTTCGCCATCATGTGGAACATGCGGCGCGTCTGATCGTCCTGACATATCGGGAGAGGAAGGGCCGGATCCGCAGGGATCCGGCCCTTTTCGCGATGTGACCCCGGTCACTGCGCCGATGCAGGGAGCCGTCGAAATTCTCGCGCACCAAGGCGTATCCCGCAACGCAACGCGTCTCAATAAGATTGGTCACACCAAGTTCAAGTCGCGGAAAGAGATTGTCTCTTGTGCGGGCCGCTTACAAAACTTCAGCTTGTATCGAAATTGAATCTTTTGGGCCGTGCACCGGCGGGCGGATACAACCCATGGCGACATTCTCCCTTCCCTCGCGAAGCACGCGACTCTCCATCCAGGTGGAAAGCGGCGATCTGACGGTCCTGGATCAGGACGCCAACACCAACGACACCCTCATCCGCGATGCCGCCCACCCGGAAACCTCACCGGTGCCGGGTGGCGGCACGCTGCGCCCGGGCTTCACCGGCACCGGCTATCTCGACTTCGGCGACACGCCGGGCGACCGGGTCAGCTTCAACCTGGATGTGGCGGAGGCCGGATCATACGACCTCAACATCCGCTATGCGTCGCAGATCTTCGGCGCAGGGCCGCGCAGCCTCGACATCGGGGTGAATGCCGGCGGCCCGGGTGTCGTGGCCTTCCCCGACACCGGCCCGGCGGGTGGCGCGGCGGCACAGCAGGGCTTCAACGTCTGGGGCTTCCTGACCCGCACCGTGACGCTGGCGGCGGGGACCAATACCGTCACCCTCGCCATTCCGGCGGGCGCCTCCACCGGGCCGAATGTCGATCGGATCGAGCTGACCCCCGCCGGCACCGGACCGATCCCGGCCGACAGCAGCGCCGACGCCGATGGCAACCTCTTCCTCGACGCGCCGGACGCGCTGCTCTCCGGGGCTGCCCTGGCCTCGGTCAACTTCACCATCAGCGGCGTCGATGCCGATATCGTCGCTCTGGCGATCAGCTTCGATGGCGGCGTCACCCGCACCGACATCACCGGCCGGCCGGATGCGGATGGCGACTTCGTCTTCGACGCCAGCCATCTGTCCCCCGGGGCCGTGACCGCCACGGTCTATGTCACCGATCAGGTCGGCAACGTCGCCTCGGCCACCGCCGGCCTGCAGATTGCCGCGGCGGTCGATCCGGCGGCCGCCATCGTCATCCAGGCGGAGGACACGTCGCGCGTCACCGTGCAGGACACCGGCTCCCCGGCGAGCGCCGATTTCACCCGCGTGGTGGACGCGGCGCATCCCGATTCCGGCGGTAATGTCCGCGCCGGCGCCGCCGGCGGCGCCTATATGGATTTCGGTGGCAATGCGGGAGATGCCATCAGCGTCGCCGTCAGTGTGGCGCAGACCGGCGTCTACGATGTCACCTTCCGCTACGGCAATGGCGGCGCCGGCAACCGGCCGCTGCTGCTCGCCGTCGATGGCGGCAACGCGATCACGGTGAACTTTCCGCCCGCCGGCACGGCCGGCAGCGGCACCGGCGCGACCGGCTGGAATGCCTGGGGCGAGGTCACGCTTCCGGTCACGCTGGGGGCGGGCGACCATGTGCTGCGCCTCAGCATTCCGGCGGGCGCCAACTCGGGTCCGAACATCGACCAGGTGACGCTCCAGCTTCAGGACGAACCCGGCGGGCCCGGCCTGCCGCAGGTCTTCGGCGAGGTCGTCCGCGTCAACTTCGAGCCGGCGGCGGGCGCGGGCGGCCTGCCGGCCGGCTATGCCACGCCGGCCGGCTACGAGGCCGACACCGGCGCAGCCTTCGGCAGCCGGGGCGGCGGCTTCAGCTATGGCTGGGTGACGGAGGCGAGCGTCGCGGACGGCACCGCCAACGGCACCATCGCCGCCGCGTTGCCGACGGGCGCGCTGAGCTACCGCAACACCGTGCCCGGCGCCACCGCGCTTCAGAAGACCCTGGCGCAGATGGAACAGCCGGCGGCCGGCGCCGCGGGCGCGCGGGCCTGGGAGATCGCGCTGGAGAACGGCACCTATCAGCTCAGCCTGTCCATCGGCGACAGCGGCGGCCCCTTCGACAGCACCTACGCCGTCAATGTCGAGGGGCTCGCCTTCGGCCGCAGCTGGGTTCCCGCCAATCCCGGCGGCAATGGCGCGCAGGACGGCGGCGGCTTCCGCTCGACGCTGCAGACCGGCATCGTCCAGGTGACCGATGGCCGCCTCACCATCGATTCCATCGGTGGCACCAACACCGAGCTGCAGTATCTCGAGATCGAGCGCGTGCCGGACCTGACGCCGAGTGACGGGCGCAGCGCCGATCGCGACTACTCGTACTTCGTTGGTCCCGTCGCCGCCTACCTGAACGAGCAGGTGCCGATCTCCATCGGCGCCGGCGGCGCTTTGCCGATCGGCATCAATCCGCTCTCCAGCTTCGTCGTCGGCGTCAACCTGCAGGCGCCTGGCCACCGCGGACCGAACGTGACCCGCACGGACGGCGTCACCCTGGTCGAGACGCTGACCGGCCTGGAGGTGCCGCTGGATGTCCAGATCAGCGGCGGGGCGGATTCGCTGACGCTGCGCCCGCTCCAGGACCTCAAGCCCTTCACCGGCTACACGCTGATGGTGAGGGATGTCCTGGATCTCGGCAGCATCACCGATGGCGCGGCGCCGCTGCGGCAGATGCAGGATCTCACCACCAGCTTCGTCACCGGCGCCACGCCGGTCAACGTGGCGCGCGAGGTCGGCTTCAACACCCAGGTGCTGCTCAACGGCTTCATTGACGGCGCGGCGGGCTTCACCTCCATCACCTTCGGACCGGACGGCAAGCTCTACGTCGCCACCATCACCGGCGAGATCCACCGCTGGTCGGTGCTGGGCGATGGCAGCCTCGACAAGGCCTCGCAGGAGACGCTGTCGCTCGGCCACTTCGACCAGGGCGCGGCGGGGCGGCGCGGCATCATCGGCATGGTCTTCGACCCGACGAACCCCGATGTCATCTGGGTGTCGGACAACTACCCGATCCCGCGCGAGAACAAGGCCTTCAGCACGCCGGAGTTCTCCGGCAGGATCAGCAAGATCGAGCTCGGTGCCGGCGGCTCCTTCAGCGGCGCGACGGCGGAGGCCTATATCACCGGCCTGCCGCGCTCCGGCGGCGACCATGTCACCAACAGCCTGGCCTTCCGCGCCAATCCCGATGCCGGGCAGGCGGGCGAGCCGGCCCACCTGCTCTATGTCACCCAGGGCTCCAATTCCTCCGGCGGCAGCGCCGACAATGCCTGGGGCAACCGGCCCGAGCGCCTGCTCAACGCCGCCGTGCTGGAGATCGACCCCAGCCGCGACGCCCCCGCCGGCGGCTTCGACGTCCGCACCGAGCCGGTGACGGACCCGACGACCAGCAATCCGCCCTCCAGCTTCAATGCCGACGGAACCTATCCCGGCTTCTACAACCCCTACGCGGCAGATGCGGTGCTGAGCATCTACGCCAGCGGCGTCCGCAACGCCTACGATCTCGTCTGGCACAGCAACGGCCATCTCTACGCGCCGACGAACGGCAGCGCGGTCGGGCCGCACACGCCGGAGGATCCGACCCAGCCCGGCGACCAGGTGATCGACTACGGGCCGAAGCAGAAGGACTATCTCTTCACGATCTCGGAAGGGAAGTACTACGGCCATCCGAACGTGCTGCGGGACCAGTACATCCTGAACGGCGGCAATCCCACCGCCGGGGAGGATCCGAACGAGGTCGTTGCCGAGAAGGACGGGACGCCCGGCACGGATGGTTATGACGTGGGCGTGCTGCCCGATCCGGCCTACGACCTCGCCGGCACCTACGACCTCGGCTACAACCAGTCGCCCAACGGCGCCATCGAGTACCGCAGCAATGTCTTCGGCGAGAGCCTCAAGGGCGCCATCCTCGTCGCCCAGTTCTCGATCGGCGACAATGTCCGCATGGTCCGCCTCGACGCCGGGGGCGCCGTCATCGGCGACGACGTGCTGCGCCGGCCCGACGGCTCGGTGATCGACGACTACATCGATCCGCTCGACATCGTCGAGGACCCCGCGACCGGGCAGCTCTACCTGATGACGCTGAACCGCGGCACCGGGGCCAGCCAGCTCGTCCTGCTCAGCCCGGTGCCGGGTGCCGTCGTCTCCGACGTCACCGCCGACGAAGGCGGCGACCTGACACTCAGCGTGGTCGATGGCGGCAATCCCGCGTCGGTCCTGTTCCAGATCGGCGGCGCCGATGCCGATCTCGTCGGCTTCACCGTCAGCCTCGGCGGCGGCGCCGCGCGGAGCGTCACGCCCGACGCGCAGGGACGGTTCAGCCTGGCGGTCGCTGCCGGCACGGCGGTCACCGCCCAGCTGGAGGTGACCGACGGTGCCGGCAACCGGGCGACGGCCAGCACGCTCTACACCCCGCCCCAGCAGCCCGCGCAGCTTGTCTCCCTGGTCACCATCCAGGCCGAGGACAACACGCCCGGCGACGGCACGGCGGTCGGCCTGTCCTCCGGTGCCGGCGCGCAGATCCAGATCCGCACGGCGGCCAATCCCGAGAGCGGCAGCGGGCTGGTCAATGGCCTGCGGCCGGGCGCCTTCGGTCTCGACGGGAACACCGTCAACACCGATGGCGTCCCGGGCGGCTATGCCGATTTCGGCGCCCTCGCCGGGGATTTCGTCACCTTCACCTTCGCCGTGCCGGCGGCGCAGGCAGGCAGTGGGCTGATCCGCGTCCGCTACGGCAATGGTGGGGCGACGGACCGGCCGCTGGACGTGCTGGTGAACGGCGTCAGCACCGGAGTGCGCGGCTTCGGCCCGCCCGCAGGCCAGAGCGGCGACGCCGCCTGGGCCACGTGGCAGATCCTGGAGGTGCCCGCCAACCTGGTCTCCGGGACCAACACCGTCAGCTTCCGCGCGACCGCCAACACGGGCCCGAACATCGACCAGATCGAGGTGCTGGCGCCCGCCGCGCCGCCGCAGCCGCAGGAGCCCTACGTCTTCCTGGAGGCGGAGGCGGCGGCGCTGGTCGGTGCCAGGGTCGTCACCGAGAACCGCAACCAGTCGGGCGCCTTCGTCGATTACGACGGCACCGCCGACCAGTCGATCACCTGGACGGTGGAGGCGCCGCAGGCCGGGATCTACGAGATCGGTGTCCGCTATGCCCTGGCCGCCGGCAAGGGCGACCGCCCGCTGGTTCTGGCGGTGAACGAGGCGCCGCTCGGCGCGCTCAGCTTCCCGGGCTTCAGCAATGCCGCCGAGAGCGAATGGCGGTTCCAGACCACGACCGTCGAGCTGCAGCAGGGCGACAACACGATCCGCCTGACCGCGCCGAACGCCGTCGGCCCGAATGTCGACCAGCTGCGGGTGGCGACGAGCCCGGCGCAGCCCGCCTTCCAGCCGGACTATGCCGCCATCTCGGGCGAGACGCGGATCGAGCTGGAGCAGACGGCGACGCATGCGACGCGCATCGTCAATGCCCGGACGGTCGACTTCTACTTCACCCCGTCCGCGAGCGGCGCCTATCTGCTCGACCTCGCCGCCAATGCCGGCGCGCCGAATGGGCAGGGCCTGACCCTCTACCTGAACGACACGCTGCTGGCCGATCTGGCCTTCCCCGGAAGCGGCACGGCAGGCGAGGTCAGCACGGGCCTCTCCCTGACGGCGGGCCAGTCCTACCATCTCCGCGTCGTCTCCGACGCGCCGGGCGCGAATGCGCTGGACTACCTCGACCTGCGCCCGGCGCCGGCCGGTGCCGGCCGGATCGCCGTGCAGGCCCTCGACGCCACCTTCTTCGACGACCGGCTCCAGTTCAGCTATCTGGAGGATCCCAACGCCCAGCGGCCCGATCTGGTCGACCGTGCCTTCAAGTCCAGCGGCGTGGTGCGGGTCACCAATTCCGGCGAGGGGCCGCTGGCGATCAGCGGCGCGACGCTGGACGGCCCCTTCAGCCTGGCCAATCCGGCCGCGCTCAGCAACCTGTCCCTGGCGGCCGGCCAGTCGGTCGATGTCACGGTGCTGTTCAACCGGGCGCTCTATACGCCGCCGACCAGCAATGTCGATCTCACCTCGACCACCTTCGAGGGCCATCTCCGGATCAACACCAGCGATCCCGCGGCGCCGCAGGCGACGGTGCAGCTCGCCGGCTTCTGGCAGGCGCGTGACGAGGGCGGGCAGGAGCCGAATGTCAACGAGGTCTGGAAGGTCTTCGGCTTCGGCAATGTCATCGAGGGGCTGAGCACGCGCGGCGGCGGCGAGAACTCGGTGCTGAACGACTTCGATCTCTACCGTTCCGCCGATGCCACCGAGGTGCTCTCGCCCTACTGGCGCATCGCCGATGGCTATACCGCGGCGACGGCCACGCATATCGCGGCCTATCACGGCAACGGCGGCGCCAGCTTCGCCATCCACAATCCCGGCAACAAGTTCCAGCAGAGCACGCTCTGGACCCATGACGGGAACGACAACCAGACGCTGCTGCCGCTGCTCGGCAATGGCGGCTTCTCGAGCCGCAGCTTCACCGCCGCCGACATCCCGGATGCCTGGGCCGGCAACGACGTCTTCGGCATGTCGATCGACAGCCTCTCCACCGACCCCCGGCTCAACCCGGCGGGCGGCGGCACGCCACCCGCCGGCACCTCCGGCATCCCGCGCGGCTACACGCACCGGATCTTCCAGGCGGTCGATCAGGACGGGGATGTCATCCCGAACGTCTATCTCGGCGTCATGGACTACACGGGCATCAACTACGACTACAACGACAACATGACCGTCATCGAGGGCATCACGCCGGTGGGCTTCGGGCAGCAGCTCGTCGTCGCCGGGCTCGATGACGCCGCGGCGGATGAGCGCCTGGTCTTCTCCCGCATCGACAATCCGGCCAATGCCAGCCAGGCCTTCCGCGACGAGGCCGTGCTGACGCTGCGCAACGACGGCTCGGCGGCGCTCGGCATCTCCGGCGTGACCCTGGACGATCCCAACGGCTTCCAGCTCATCGGCACCGCGCCGGCGACGCTCGCGCCGGGCGCCAGCGTCAGCCTGACGCTGCGCTTCACCGGCACCCATGCCGGGACGGCGGCGGGCGCCCAGCTCCACGAATCCAGCCTGACGATCCATTCGACCGACTTCACCCAGGGCCAGAAGGTCATCGCCCTCAGCGGGCTGGCACAGGAGTTCTCCGAGAACAATTCCGAGCCGAATGTCGCGCAGATCGTCGAGGCCTTCGGCTACGACACCAACGTGGCGCAGGCGGCGCTGGCGGGCGGCGGCCGGGTCGAGACGATCGGCGACGAGGTGCTGATGCCCTACCTGGAGCGGCTTGATGGCGGCAGGCCGGTGGAGGTCGTCCAGCTCGCCGCCATGCTGAACCAGGGTGCCGTGGCGCGGCTCGGCACCCACACCCTCTCCTCCGGCCAGACCACGAACCTGCTGGCCAATGACGACCAGCAGGGCCAGACGCTGCTGCCGGATTCGCTGGTCGCGGGGGCGGGGGCCGGCGCCTCGGTGGCCCGCGCCAGCTTCAGCCCGGCCGCGCCCTTCGGCCTGCATGTGACGGTGGACGGGCGCCCGACCTATGCCTCCTGGTCGGACCCGCAGGCCAACCGGCTCGACCCGGCCCTGAGCCCGCTGGTGGGCGCGGATCAGGGCCATCTGATCCGCTTCTTCCAGGCGCGGGACGGGGACGGGCAGGTCATCGCCGGCAGCTATATCGGCGTGCAGGATTATCCTGGCGGCGCCAACTACGACTACAACGACCTGGTCTTCCTCATCACCAATGTCCGCCCCCATGCCCTGACGGCGCTCGAGGATGCGGACCGCAATGGGGTGCTGGATGTCCTGCAGCGGGATACGGACCAGGACGGGCTCCGGGACTTCTTCGACATCCCCGGCGTGGTGGCCTGACCGCGGGCTGGTCCCCTAGTCGGGCCACCCCGCCGCGGCGTGAGGCAGGCGGCCCTCCCGCAGAAGGCGGGTCCGCTCCATGCCGAAGAGGATCGCATCGGCGTAGTCCGCGCCGATGCGGCGATATTCCTCATCCGTCGGCACCGAGGAAGCCATATCCCGGCCGCCCGCGCCGGCGCAGGCACCGAGCCCGACCAGCGCCAGGAGGGCGAGGGCACGCAAGCCGGGCCGTCGCAGGATCATCCGGTCCCTCCGGTTCTGAAACCTCATCCTCGCCCAGTGTGCCGCACGGTGCCGCAAAGGGCCAGCCTTTGCGGAGAGCGTCGCGGCCCTCCCGTCAGCCGGGACCGGACATGGCCGCCCGCAATGCCAGGCTGCGGCGCGAGGGCTGGCGGACGCGTCGCCCCCGCCCCGTCCGGCCGGGGGGAGACGCCGCGCCCGACAGATGGGCCGCGAGCCTGGCCGCCAGGGCCTCGGCGGTGGCCCGGCCCTCGGCGGTGAGCTCCGCCTCGCCGGGCCGGTAGCGGAGCCGGGCCTCGGCCAGGATCGGCTGGCCGGGACCGAAGCCGGTCTCGCGGCCCAGCCGCATCAGGACCGCCAGGACCTCCGAGCCACTATAGGGCACGCTGGTGGTCACATCGGCGGTCTGCCGGCCGAGCCGGGCCCAGAGCGCCCAGTCGCGGATCACCGTCCGCTCCAGACCCTCGTCCGGCAGAGGGTCCAGCGCCTGCTGGAGAAGGTCGAGAAAGGTGGCGCGGCGGGCATACCAGAGCGCGCGCGAGGCGAGATCAGGGAAATACTCCGACATGGGTCATCCGGGGCGGCGAGGGGGGAACACCCTGTCAGGCGGGGTCAGGCGCCGCCTCACCGGCTCCGGCGCAAAGAACATATAGTGAACTTGAATGGCGGAACAAGAGGAGGAGCGAGGGCGCTTATGATCGATTCGCAGGCAAATAGCCCGCCTTCTGTTCGGATATGAACGAGGCGCCTCGGCATTGCACAAAAATGGGTCTGCGGAGGGGCAAGGCTCCCGGATAGGATGGCCTCCACACCCAATCCGACAGGAGGTTCTCGCCGATGTGCGATCGCTGGGGCTGCACCACCTCCCTCCACAGGCCGCGCCTGGCTCGGCGCGGCTTCCTGAAAGCCGCCGCGGCCACGAGCCTGACCATGGCCCTCGGCCCGGGGCAGCAGGCCCTCGCGCAGGGCAAGAGCATGATCTCGAGCCGTGGCACGGGGTTCTGCAACCTGAACCTGTTCCTGGCGCATGCCATGCAGTTCTCGAAGCAGGATGGCGTGCAGCTTGACTTCGTGAACGCGCCGACCTTCGCCGAGCAGGTCACTTTCCTGGGCATGGGTCAGTCGAACATCGGTGTCCTCCCCTATACCAGCGCGCTGTCGCTTATCGACGGCGGCGCGCCGGTCAGGATCGTCGGCGGCGGCGGCGTCGAGGGATGCGTGCTGGTGGCGCAGCCGGGCCTCGACAGCGCCGAGAAGCTGAAGGGCAAGACACTCGGCACCTTCCAGCTCGATACGCTGGAGGTGCTGCCCTATGACTGGCTGAAGTCGAAGGGCGTCGCGCTCAAGGACGTCACGGTGCGCTACATGGGCTCGACGCCCGAGGCGGCCGAGGCCTTCCGTGCCGGCGCGCTCGACTGGATCGCCACCATCGAGCCCTATGGAACGGCGCTGCTGAACGACGTGAAGGGCGCGGTGAAGCTGTCCGACGGCACCGATCTCTATGGCCGCGGCTATACCGATTGCGTGCTCGCCGCCCGCACCGAGGTCATTCAGAACAACCCGCAGGGCGTCAAGGCCGTCATCAAGGCGATGATGCAGGCGCAGGCGATGTTCGAGAAGGACCCGGAGGCGGTGCTACCGAAGCTGGTTGGCACCTACTACAAGACCTCGATGGAGAATGCCCGCATGGCCTCGACCAAGCAGCCCAGCGTGGTCGATGCGCGAAGCCAGGCGGCGTTCATCCTCGGCCGCGTGCAGAGCCTGATCGAGATGGGCTACGCCAAGAAGAAGCCCGACCCGGCCATCCTGGACTGGACGCTGCTGGAGCAGGTGATCGCCGAGAACAAGCCGCTCTATGAGAGCCTGAAGTGGAAGTCGGCGGCATGACCGCGCAGCTGGCCCGGGCCGCGGCGGTGCCGGTGCCGACCCTCTCCCTCGAGCGCCGCGCGGCGCTGCGCGCCTGGGGCGTGCGGCTCGGCTGGTCGCTCCTCTCGGTCGGGAGCTTCGCCCTGCTCTGGGAGTTCCTCTGGCTGATCGGCTGGGCAGACCCCAAGCTGCTGCCGCCGCCGCACGTCTTCATGGGCAACTTCGTCGAGCAGGCGCGCAACTTCAACACGGCGCAGCGCTGGCAGATCGGCACCGGCGGCGGCGGCCCGACCCCCTGGGAGGCGGTCGGCATCACCATCCTCTCCTCCACCGCGCGCGTCTTCGCCGGCCTGCTGCTGGCGGGCGCGGCCAGCATCCTGGTCGGTGTCGGCATCCGCTACTCCCGCTGGGCGGAGCGGCTGGTGCTGCCGACGGTGACACTGCTGGCACCGGTCTCGCCCATCGCCTGGCTGCCGGTCGCCATCTTCCTCTTCGGCATCGGCAACGGGCCGGCGGTGTTCATGGTGTTCATCGCGCTGTTCTTCACCATGACCATCTCGACCATCGCGCAGATCGACGCCGTGGACCGCAACTTCATCAACGTCGCGCGCACCATGGGGGCGACGAAGCGGCAGATCTATACCCGCGTCGTGGTTCCGGCGATCCTGCCTGGCCTCCTCGTCGTGCTGCGGCTCAACCTGTTCGGCGCCTGGATGGTGGTGCTGGTGGCGGAGGCGACCGGCGTCGGCTACGGGCTGGGGCAGGTGATCATGCTGGCGCGCAATACCTTCAACCCCTCGCTTGTCTTCTTCACCATCGCGTTGATCGGCCTGCTCGGCTTCGGCTTCGACTGGCTTCTGCGCAAGCTCCAGGCCCGCATCCTCTACTGGGTGCCCGAGACGAAGGTGATCGCCGGTGTCTGAGGAGAATTCCGTTCTGTGCCGCAACCTGGGCAAGACCTGGAACGCCGGCACGATCCGCGCGCATGAGGCATTGCGCAACATCGACCTCGCGGTGAAGCCGGGAGAGTTCGTCGTCCTGCTCGGCCCCTCGGGTTGCGGCAAGTCCTCGCTGCTCTATCTGGTCGCCGGGCTGGAGGAGCACACTTCCGGCACCCTGGACGCCTTCGGTGCGCCGGTCACCGGACCCTCGCCGGACCGCAGCCTGATCTTCCAGCAGACCTCGCTGTTTCCCTGGCTGACGGTCTGGCAGAACGTGACCTTCGGCCTCTCGCTGCGCGGCGAGGGGGCGGAGGCGCGGCGGGCGGCGGCGCGCGAGGCGCTGGCGCGCGTCGGCCTCTCGGACGCGATGGAGAAGCGGCCGGACGAGTTGTCGGGCGGCATGCGGCAGCGCGTCGCCGTCGCCCGTGCGCTGACCATGCGGCCGCGCGTGCTCCTGATGGACGAGCCCTTCGCCGCGCTTGATGTGCAGACACGCGCCAAGATGCAGGATTTCCTGCTCGACGTCTGGCGCAGCTCCGGCGCCTCCGTGCTGTTCGTCACGCACGGCATCGATGAGGCCGTGGCCCTGGCCGACCGGGTCGTCGTCTTCACCGCCCGGCCGGGCCGCATCAAGGCCGTCGTTCCGATCAACCTGCCCCGCCCGCGCGACCCCTTCTCGCGCGAGGCCGAGGCGCTGCGCCAGGAGCTGACCGGCCTGCTGCGCGACGAGGTGGACCGCGCCTTTGCCGAGCAGGAAGCCCTGGCGCCGGCCTGATCACGCCGCCCGAACCGACATTGTTCCCGAACCGACATCGCCTGAGACAAGGAAGAATCGCCATGACCGCGACGATGGTGCGCGCCCGCCACCTGATCACCCGGACGCTCGACCGCCACACGCACGAGCAGTTCGACGACGCGGCGCTGATCCAGGAGGACGGCATCGTCACCGCGATCGGCGCCTGGGATGACCTCCGCGCCCGCTATCCGGACATGACCGTGCTGGGTAGCGGGCAGGAGGTGGTGCTGCCGGGCTTCGTCAACGGCCATCACCATGTCGGCCTCACCCCGGTGCAACTCGGCAGCCCCGACATGCCGCTCGAGTTGTGGTTCATCACCCGGCTGCTCTGCCGCAACGTCAATCTGCGGCTGGACACCCTCTACTCCGCCTTCGAGATGCTGGCCTCCGGCGTCACCACGGTGCAGCATATCCATGGCTGGATCCCCGGCACGCTGAACGACGTGGAGGCCGCCTCCAACGCGGTGATCGGCGCCTACGAGGAGATCGGCATGCGGGTCTCCTACTGCTTCGCGCTGCGCGATCAGAACCGCCTTGTCTATCAGGCGGACCAGGACTTCGTCGCCAGCCTGCCGGAGGCGCTGCAGGGTCCGATGGCGCGGCATTTCGCGCGCTTCCGCATGAGCCTCGACGACAACTTCGACCTGTTCCGCCACCTGCGGGCGCGGCACGAGGGGAAGGAGCGCGTCCGGGTGCAGCTGGCGCCCGCCAATCTTCATTGGTGCTCCGACGCGGCGTTGACGAAGCTCGCCGAGGTCAGCGCCGGCGAGGACGTGCCGATGCACATGCACCTCCTGGAGACCGCCTTCCAGAAGGAGTACGCGGCACGGCGCGGCGGCTGCACGGCGGTGGAGTATATCGACCGCTTCGGCCTGGTGACGAAGAACCTGACGCTCGGCCACGGCGTCTGGCTGAGCGAGAAGGATATCGACCGGCTGGCCGAGGTCGGCGCCTGCGTCTGCCACAACTGCTCCTCCAACTTCCGCCTGCGCAGCGGCATCGCGCCGCTGAACCGGTTGGAGGCGCGTGGCGTCACCACCGCCATCGGCACCGACGAGGCGGGCATCAACGACGACCGCGACATGCTGCAGGAGATGCGCATGGTGCTGCGCGCGCATCGCACACCGGGCGTCGGCGACGAGGTGCCGACCATGCAGCAGGTTCTGCGCATGGCGACGGCCGGCGGCGCCCGCACCACCGCCTTCGAGGGCCGCATCGGCACTCTGGAGGTCGGCAAGGCGGCCGATCTGGTGATGCTGGACTGGCAGCAGGTCGCCTGGCCCTTCCTGGACGAGGCGACGCCCGTGCTGGATGCCGTGCTGCAGCGGGCCAAGATGGGCGGGGTGCGCGCCACCATGGTGGCGGGCGAGGTGCTCTACCAGGACGGCCGGTTCACCCGTGTTGACCAGGACGCGGCGCTGAAGGCCCTGCACGAGGATCTGTCGAAGGCGCTGACGACGGATGAGGTGGAGCGGCGCGGCCTGTCGAAGGCCCTGCTGCCGCATGTGAGGCAGTTCTACGAGGGCTACTTCGACCCCGGGACGCACCAGCCCTTCTACCGCCAGAACTCGATGGCCTGATCATCCGGCCGCGGCGCGCCGTCGAAGCGCGCCCGCTCGGACCGCGCCATGCGGTCGATGAAGCCGACCAGCGCCCGGACCCGCGCGATGCCCCGCTGCTCGCGCTTCGTCACCAGATAGAGCTTCTCGCAAGGCCCCTCGTGCCGCACCGGGATGCGCCGCAGGCCGGGCTCATGGTCGCCCAGGAAGCAGGGCAGGGCGGTGATGCCGAGGCCCGCCCGCGCGGCGGCCAGCAGCAAGGGCATGGTGGCCGCGCTCATCACCGGCGGGCGGCCCGGAAACAGGGCAGTCATCCACTGGGCTTCCGGCATGGTGACTTCCTGGCCGGTGGTCTGCAGGTACGGCAACTCGGCCAGCATGCCCCGCTCCGCCGCCTTGCAGGCCTGTTCGGCCAGCTCCGGCGCGGCGTAGAGCGCGAAGCGGCACTCGGCGAGGCGGCGGATGTCCAGCCGGTCCGAGACGGGGCGGCTGATGCGCAGGCCGAGATCGATCTCCCCATGCACCAGCGATTCCAGCGAGAGGTCGCCGAACAGCGTGATGCGGATGCCTGGATGCGCGCGCTGAAAGGCCGGCAGGTGCGGGACGAGGAAATCCGTCAGCAGGGCGAGCGGGGCGGTGACGCGCACCTCGCCCTCCAGCCGTGCATCGGCGCCGGTGGCCGATCGGGCGAGGCCGGCGATCTCCTCCTCGATGCGCCCGGCATGGGCCAGCACCTCCTCCGCCGCCTCGCTGCGCAACAGCATCTGGCCGCGTCGGTGGAAGAGGCGGGTCTGCAGGGCCTCCTCGGCGGCGGCCAGACGACGCGCCACGGTGCTGTGGCTGACGCCGAGCAGCCGGGCCGCGCCCAGCAGGGTGCCCGTCCGGTCAAGCGCCAGGAGGAAGCGCAAATCGTCCCAGTTGAAGCCTGCCACGGCATTCCCCGATCCGGCGGTCGCGCCGGCGGCGCGCGCATGCGCGCATCAAGGCATGGCCGGGACAGGAAAGAAAAGGGGGGGCCGCGGCCCCCCTCCCGCGCGTCAGCCGGCCAGGCTGCGGCCCGCGGAGCCGAGATCGGCGAAAGCCTCGTCCAGCCGCTTGACGATGCCCTTCTCGCCGGCGCGCAGCCACTTGCGCGGATCGTAGAGCTTCTTGGTCGGCTTGCCGTTCGAGGGGTCGATCTGATGCTTGAAGGCGACGGCATTGGCCTCGACATAGGCCCCCACCGGCTCGGCGAAGGCGAACTGCGTGTCGGTGTCGATGTTCATCTTGAACACGCCGTAGGAGACCGCCTCGGTGATCTTGTCCTTCTCCGAGCCGGAGCCGCCGTGGAAGACCAGCGCCATCGGCTTGTCGCCGCCGCCGAACTTCTCCGACACCGCCGCCTGCGAGGCCTTCAGGATCTCCGGCCGCAGCTTGACGTTGCCCGGCGCATAGACGCCATGGACATTGCCGAAGGAGGCGGCGACGGTGACATGGCCGATGGGCGACAGGATCTCCCAGGCCTTCAGCACATCCTCGGGCTGGGTGTAGAGATGCGCGTTCTCGGCGCTCTCCTCGACATCGTGCCCGATGCCGTCCTCCTCGCCGCCGGTGACGCCGAGCTCGATCTCCAGGCTCATGCCGAGCGGCGCCATGCGCTTCAGCACCTTGGCGCATTCCTCGATATTGACGTCGAGCGGTTCGGCCGAGAGATCGATCATGTGCGAAGAGAAGAGCGGCCGGCCGGTCCGCTTCATGTGCTCCTCGCCATGGTCGATCATGGCGTTGACCCAGGGCAGCAGCGAGCGGTCGGCATGGTCGGTGTGCAGCACGACGCAGATGCCATAGGCCTTGGCCACGGCATGGACGTGCTGGGCGGCGGAGACGGCGCCGAGCACGCGCGCCGCGGCCGCGTCCGGGCAGCCCTCGCCGGCGAAGAAGCGGGCGCCGCCATTGGAGAGCTGGATGATGACGTCGGACTTGTTCTTCGCCGCCGCTTCCAGCACCGCGTTGATGCTGTTGGTGCCGACCACGTTCACGGCGGGAAGGGCGTAGCCACCCTCGCGGCAGGCGTCCAGCAGCGTCAGGTAGTCCTGACCGGTGACGACGCCTGGCTGCAGCTTCGGCGTCGTCGAGGGGGCGGTGCCGGACTGCAAGGTCTCGCTCATGAAGGGTCTCCGCTTGGAAGGGGGGGTCCGCCGGGGCGGATCGCCGCCCATCAATACAGCATGGGGCGGCGGCTGAAACCCCCTTGAATTTGCTGACTCACCGGGGCAGGGCGGGGTTCCGGGCTTTTGGATTTGCCCGCAAGCCGCGGAGTGCGCGATCCTGGCCCAAGGCCTAGATCCGTCAGTATCAGGAGGAGGCCGCACCATGATCGCGCAGACCATCAGCCCCGTATTCCCGGCCGGAGAGCGGGCCGAGGAGGAGCGCTGGGAGGCCGTGCTGCGCCGCGACCCGGCGGCCGATGGCGGCTTCGTCTTCGCCGTTCGCAGCACCGGCGTCTATTGCCGCCCGAGCTGCCCGGCGCGCCGGCCACGGCGGGAGAATGTCGCCTTCCATCCGGACGGCGCCGCCGCCCGCGCCGCCGGCTTCCGCCCCTGCCTGCGCTGCCGCCCGGACGAGGCCGGGCTGCGGGAGCGCCAGGCCCGGCTCGTCGCGGAGAGCTGCCGGCGGATCGACGCGGCCGAGGCGGCGCCGCCCCTGGCGGAGCTGGCCGCCGCCGCCGGCCTGAGCCCCTATCATTTCCATCGCCTGTTCCGGTCCGTCACCGGCTTGACGCCGCGCGGCTATGCCGCCGGGCGCCGGGCCGAGCGGCTGCGGCGCGAGCTAGCCGGGGGCGAGAGCGTCACCGGAGCGCTCTATGGCGCCGGTTTCGGCTCCAGCGGGCACTTCTACGCCGCGGCGGACGGCGCCCTGGGCATGACGCCCGCCGCCTTCCGCGACGGCGGGGCGGGGGCGGAGATCCGCTTCGCCACGACCCGCTGTTCGCTCGGCGCCCTGCTGGTCGCGGCCAGCGACCGGGGCGTCTGCGCCATCCTGCTGGGCGATGCGCCCGAGGCGCTGCGCGAGGATCTCGGCCGCCGCTTCCCGCGCGCCGCCCTGCGCGAGGGCGAGGCCGGCTTCGGCGCGCTGGTCGCGCAGGTGGTGGCGCTGATCGAGGCGCCGGGCCTGGGGCACGACCTGCCGCTCGACCTGCGCGGCACCACCTTCCAGCAGCGGGTCTGGCAGGCCCTGCGGCAGATCCCGGCCGGCCGCACCGAGAGCTATGCCGAGGTGGCGGCGCGCATCGGTGCGCCCGGCGCCGCCCGCGCCGTGGCCCGCGCCTGCGCCGGCAACGCCCTGGCGGTGGCCATTCCCTGCCACCGGGTGGTGCGCGGTGATGGCGGCCTGTCCGGCTACCGCTGGGGGGCGCCGCGCAAGCGGGCGCTGCTGGAGCGGGAAGGCGCGCGGGAGGCCCTCACCCCGGCGGCGGAATGACGCCGACACTCTCCGCCGCCCGGCAGATCTCGGCCCAGCTCGCCGGATCGATCGGCACGCCCTCCGCCAGGCGCCGCGCGCGGCTGCGGCGTTCCGGCTCACCGGCCAGCATCACCGGATGCGACGGATCGGCGGCGGGTGAGGCGCGTATGTAGTCCAGCAGCGCCACCACGTCCTGGTCGAACAGGGCGGGGTCGATCAGGTGCCCGGGCTCGATCAGAATGGCGGTCATGCCATTGATAATGGCCGGGTCGGCGGCATCGGTCCCTGGCGCGGTGGGGCCCCCGGACAGGACGCCGCCCAGCAGTTCGCAGATCAGCGCCAAGCCGGAGCCCTTGTGCTCGCCGAAGGGCAGCATGGCGCCGCCCCCCTTGCCATAGATGACGCCTGGATCGCGCGTCGGCTGGCCGTGGGCGTCGATCAACGCGCCCTCCGGCACCGGCTTGCCGGCGTTGTAGGCGACGCGCACCTTCCCCAGGGCGATGCGGCTGGTGGCGAAATCCAGCACCACCGGCGTCTCCCCCTGGGGTACGGCGATACAGATCGGGTTGGTCGAGGTGCGGGCATCGGCGCCGCCGAAGGGCGCCACGCGCGGCACGCCGGACAGGCCATTGACGAAGAACAGCCCGATCATGCCGGCCGCCGCCGCCTGCTCGCCATACTGCCCGACGCGGGCGATGTGATGCACATTGCGCAGCGTGGCCAGGGCGAGGCCGTGCTGGCGGGCGGCGCCGATGGCCCAATCCGTGACCTCGCGCGCCACCACCTGGCCATAGCCCATGCCGCCGTCGAAGGCGGCGAGCGCGCCGTGGCCACCCATCCGCTCGGCATGGCGGTCGGGAAGGAGTCGGCCGGCGGCGCGGCTGCGCAGATAGGCCGGCAACATGCCCGGCCCGTGGCTGTCATGGCCGCGCAGCGCCGCTTCCACCAGATGATCGGCGACGATCGCCGCTTCCTCGACCCCGCTGCCGGCGGCGGCCAGGGCCTCGGCGAGGAAATCCCGAAGCGGGTCCGCGGCGATCAGCATGGGCGGGATGTCCTCTTTCTGGTCCGGCCCGCGGATACCCGGCCGGAGTGGGCGGAAAGGCCCAGCCTGCCCGGATTGCTCGCGTTCTGGAAGCCTGCCTCGTCCGTCGTCCCTCAGGGACCGGACGCGGCGGCCACGGGCAGCCATTCCAGCACCTGGCCCGGCATGCCCGCCGCGGGAGCCACCGCCAGCACCATGGCCATGCGCGCCGTGGTGGCGCCGAACCGCCCCTCCGCCTCGATCCGCCAGATGCGCCGCCGCCCCCCCTGCGTCCCGCCCGGCTGCGGCGTGCGGTAGCGGCCCGGCATCAGGACCGGCAGGGCGAGGGCGGCGGCATCACGCCGCAGGACGGCCAGGGCGGCGGGCGGGGCGGCCTCCTCGGCCGGGCGGCTCAGCCCGCTGTGCACGGTCGCCGCGCCGCGCAGCCGTTCCACGAGCGCCAACGGCAGGCCGGCGGCGGGCAAGGCTTCGCCCAGGCTGCGCAGCCGCCGCCGCCCGCCGCTGGGATCGCTGCTCTGCTCGCGCCAGGCGAGCAGCCGCGCGGCGGCCTGGCGGGCCTGGGGCTCGGCCAGGCCGGCCTCGCCGAAGAGCGCCGCCAGCAGCGGTTCGGCGACGGTATTGAGGTCGATCCGCCCATCCTCGTCGGCCAGCCGCACCCTCACCGCCGCGCCGCCCAGGGCGAGGTCGTAGGTCTCGCCCGGCGGGCGGGCCGCGGGCGGCGTGGCGGCGAGGCGGTGCGCGGCGGACCAGAGGCCGCCCTCGGCGGCGGCGCGGGCGCGGGCGAGGTCGGCCTCGCCGCGCGCCGCCCCGGCCCCCGCGCCGGCCAGCAGCAGCGCGGCGCTGCCGGCGGTGCCGATGAGCAGCGCCATCCAGAGCGCGAGGACCAGCGCCGAGCCCGGGCGGCTAGGGCCGGGGCAGGGCATGGCCGCGGGTCTGGCGCAGGGGCGGCTCGCGCGGTGCCATGTTCAGCATGCGCAGCCGCAGCTCCTCCGTGGCGCGGCGCAGCTCCTCCGCGCTCTGCACCACGCGCGGCGTCAGCAGCACCAGCAGCTCCGTCCGGCGCCGGTCGCGGCTGCGGGTGCCGGTCAGGTCGCGGATGATCGGGATGTCGAGCAGGTAGGGCAGGCCGGAGCGCGAGCTGCTGTCGGCCTCGCGGATCAGCCCGCCCAGCGCCACGGTCTCGCCCGAGGGCACGGAGACGACGGTGCGCAGCCGCCGCTGCTGGATGGTCGGGCTGTCGATGCCGCTGGTGGTGGTGGCCACCGCGTCCGAGACATCCTGGTCGACATCGAGCAGCACGCCGCCGGCGGAATTCACCCGCGGCGTGACATCGAGGGAGACGCCGGTGTCGCGCAGCGAGACCGAGTTGACGATCCGCGTGTCGGTGACGCCGCCGCCGGTGGCCTGCTGGGTGACGATCGGCACCGAATCGCCCACGCGCAGCCGCGCGGTCTGGTTCGACAGCACCATCACCTGCGGCGAGGAGATCACCCGTACCTCGGTGACGCTGGCCAGCGCCTCCAGCACCGCCCCGGCATCGGCGCCGCCGGAATAGAGCAGGTTGAAGCCGGGGAAGCTCTGGGCGATCACGCCGGTCGCGGTCTGCGCCAAGGCGAAGCTGAAGCGGCCGGTTCGGAAGAACCAGGAGAGGCCGTATTCCAGCCCCTGGTTCAGCGTCACCTCGGCGATCACCGCGTCGATCGCCACTTGGCTCGGGGGGCGGTCGAGCGCCATGACGGCGCGCTCCACCAGGCGCCAGTCGGTCTGGCTGGCATAGACGATCAGCGCGTTCTGCGCCTCGTCGGCGACGATGCGGACCGGGGCGGCGGGGAGGCCGCCCAGATCGCCGCCGCCGCCCCCTCCGGGCGGGAAGGCGGGCAGGCCGGCCCCCGGCCCGCCGCCCGGCAACGTTCCCGGCGGGGGGCCTCCCGGCAGCCCGGGCGCCGCGACGCTCCCCGCCCCCTGGCTCCCCCCCTGGCCTCCTCCCTGGGGCCCGCCCGGACCGCCCGAACCGCCCAGTGGCGCGTCGGTGATCGGCGCGACGCCGCCCGCCAGGGCCTGGGCGGCGGTCTGCCCCGGTGCCAGCAGCGCGCCGGCCTCGCCGCGCCCGCCGCCGCCCTGCAGCAACTGCCGCAGCGTCGCCGCCAGCTCGCTGGCGCGGACATACTGGACCGGATGCACGAAAAGCTGCGGCGCGTTGCCCATGCCGGCGGCGTCGAGCGAGCGCACCCAGCGGCGCACGCGCTCGAGCTGCTGCGGCTGCGTCGCCATGACCAGCACCGCGTTCAGCCGCGCCACGGGCACCACGCGCAGCCCCTCGCGCCCGCCGCCCTCGCTGGCGAAGAGGGTGTTCAGCTCCTGCGCCACCAGCGCGGCGGGCGCGGAATCGAGCGGCAGCAGGGCGAGCGACTGGTTGCGGATCCAGCCGACGTCGAAGCTCTGCGCCGCCTCCGCCAGGGTGGCGAGCTGCGGACCCGTGCCGGCGAGCAGCAGGATGTTGCGCGTCTCGTCCGCGGTGACGGAGCCGCCGCGCGGCGCCAGCGGCTGCAGCACGCGCTGGAGGTCGGCGGCGCGGGCATGGGTCAGCGGCAGGGCCAGGATGGCGAAGCCGGGCCCGGCGCGCACCCCCGGCATCCGCAGCGTCACCGGAGGGCCGGATTGCAGCGCGCTGTCGAGCGGCACGACGCGGTAGCCGCCGGCGCCGCGCAGCAGGGCGGCGCCATTCGCCTCCAGCGCCGATTCCAGCAGCGAGAGCGCGGCCTCCTCCGGCACCGGTCGCTGGGTCTGCAGCGTCACGCTGCCACTGACACGGGGGTCGATGGTGTAGTCGGCGCCCAGCAGATCGCCCAGCACCGTCTGCACCACCTGCGGCAGCCCGGCCTCGACGAAGTTCAGCGTCACCATGCCGGTTCCCGCGGGGGCGAGGCCCGAGGGCGCGGCGCGCTGCAGGCCGCGCGGCTCGGCCGCGGGGTCGATCACCGTCGGGCGGCGCGTGGTGGCGGCGGAAGGCGGCGCGATGAAGCCGGGCGCCGCGACGGGCTGGTAGGGCAGGGGCCGCTGCCCAGCCGCCTGCAGCCTGAGCATGGCCTGGTCGAAGGCGGCCTGGCCGCGCAGCTCGGGCTCGCCGCAGGCCGCCAGCGGGGACAGCAGGGCCAGGGACAGCAGGGCCAGGGCGGGCCGGGCGCGGGGCCTCACATCCCCCCCATGACGGCGGCATTGGCGCCCAGGATGGCGTTCAGCGTGGTGAGCACGATGGCGGCGACCAGCCCGCCCAGCAGCAGGGTCACGCCCGGCACCAGCAGGACCAGAAGGCGTTCGGTGGCACGCTCGGCCTCCTCCTCATGGATGATCGCGACCTCCTCCAGCATCTCCCGCAGCCGGCCGCCCTCCTCGCCGATGCCGATCAGCGTGGTGGCCAGCGGCGGCAGCGCCGCCTCGGCCGCCAGGGCGGCCGCCAGCCGCGCGCCGCCGGACAGCCGATCGGCGGCGCGGCGCAGCCCGGCGGCGATGGCGGCATTGCCGGAGGCGGCGGCGGCATGCCCCATGGCCTGGGGCAAGGGAACGCCGGCACCGAGCAGGGTGGCGAGCAGCCGGGCGAAGCGCGCCGTGGCGCTGCGCCAGAGCAGGGAGCCGAGCAGCGGGAGGCGCAGCAGCCGGAGATGGCTCCGGTGCCGCGCGGCGCCGCCCAGGCCGCGGCGCAGCAGCAGGCCGGCGGCCAGCAGCCCCGCCAGCAGCAGCGCTCCCCAGGCCCGCAGCCATTCCGCCACGGCCAGCATGGCGTGGGTGGAGGCCGGCAGGCGCCCGCCGGCGGCCGAGAACAGGGGCTCCAGGGCCGGCAGCACCACGGCGACCAGCACCGCGATCACCGCCAGGGAGAGCGCCAGCACCACCATGGGATAGGCCATGCCGGCGCGCAGCCTCTCGGCCACGCGCTCCAGACGCAGCGTCTCGGCGGCGAGCCGCTCCAGCACCGACGGCAACTGCCCGGTGCCCTCGGCGGTGGCCACGGCGGCGACCTGCCAGCCGGGAAAGCCGCCGGGCTGCGCCGCCATCGCGGCGGACAGGGGCGTGCCGGCGCGCACCGCCTGCAACAGGCCGCGCAGCAGGCGGCGCGGCCGGGCCGAGCCCTCCGAGCCCGCCAGCGCCTCCAGCGCCATGTCGATCGGCAGGCCGGCGGCGAGCAGCAGGCCGAGGCCGCGGGCCAGCCGCGCCTGCTCGCGCGGGCGCAGCCCCGCCCCGGCGGCGGGCCGCGCGGCCGCCCGGCCCTCGCCGGCCGGCCGCAGCTCCATCGGCAGGTGGCCGCCTTCCTGCAGCCGGTGGGCGGCGGCGCGCCGGTCCGCCGCCTCGAGCCGGCCCCGCAGGGTGCGGCCGTCGGCGGCGATGGCGACATAGTCGAAGCTGGGCGGCATGGCCTTCAATCCCCGCCCGCCACGCGCAGCACTTCCTCGACCGAGGTCTCGCCGGCCAGGGCCTTGCGCAGCCCGGTCTCGCGCAGGCTCGGCATGCCGGCCTGCATGGCAGCGGCGGCCAGGGCGCCGGCATCGGCGCGGCGCAGCACCAGGGCGCGCACCGCCTCGTCGACGAGCATGATCTGCAGGATGGTGGTGCGGCCGCGATAGCCGCTGCCGCCGCAATGCGCGCAGCCGCGCGGCCGGTGCAGCCGGATCGGGGCGCCGGCGGCCAGGCGGGCCAGGCCGAGCCGCGCGGAGAGGTCCGGCGCCGGCGTGAAGGCCTCGCGGCAGTCGGCGCAGAGGGTCCGCACCAGCCGCTGCGCCAGGGCACCGTGCAGCACCGAGGCGATGAGATAGTCCGGCACGCCCAGGTCCATCAGCCGCGTCACCGCCGAGGGCGCATCGTTGGTGTGCAGGGTGGCCAGGACGAGATGCCCGGTCAGCGCCGCCTGCACCGCCACCTGGGCGGTTTCCGGGTCGCGGATCTCGCCCACCAGCATGACATCCGGGTCGTGCCGCAGCATGGCGCGCAGGGCCTGGGGAAAGGTCAGCCCGATCTGCGGCCGCACCTGGACCTGGCTGACGCCCTCTAGGCGGTATTCCACGGGGTCCTCGATGGTGCAGACCTTCAGCCGCTGCCGGTCGACGGCGTTCAGCGCGGCGTAGAGCGTCGTGGTCTTGCCGCTGCCGGTCGGGCCGGTCACCAGCACCATGCGGCTGGTCTGCGCCAGCATGGCGTGCAGGGCGGCGATCTCCCCGGCCGTGAAGCCCAGGGCGGCGAAGTCGAGGGCCACGGCGCCGCGGTCCAGGATGCGCAGCACCGCACCCTCGCCCTCGAGCGCCGGAATGATGGAGACCCGGAGGTCGACATCGCGCCCGCGCACGGCGACACGCATACGCCCGTCCTGCGGCAGGCGGCGCTCGGCCACGTCGAGCCGCGCCATGATCTTGATGCGCGACAGCACGCCGGTGCCCAGACCGGACGCGATCAGGCCCGCCTCGCGCAGCACGCCGTCGACGCGCAGCCGCGCGCGCAGGCCGCTCTCCGTCGATTCGAGGTGGATGTCGGAGGCGCCGCTCTCCACCGCCTGCTGCAGCAGCGCGTTGACATGCCGGATCACCGGCGCCTCGCTGGCCTGGTCGCGCAGGCGGGTGGCGTCCTCGGGTGCGCCGGGCCGCGTCTCGGCCAGCGCCACCTCGGGCGGCGCCGCCGCCGCCTCAAGCTGGGCCAGGCCGGCCAGGATGACGGAGGGCGCGGCGACCGCCCGCCGCACCGCCCGGCCGGTGGCCAGGGCGGCCGCCTGCACCGCATAGGGGTCCAGCGGATCGGCCATGGCGAGCAGCAGCGCGCCATCCTCCTCCAGCCGGACCGGATAGGCCCGCATCCGGCGCAGGAAGCGCAGGGGCAGACGTTCGGCCAGGGGCGGGTCCGGCGGCAGGGCGGCACGCGGCAGCAGGGGCAGGCCGAGCGCCGCCGCCGCCGCCGCCGCCAGCGGCTCCTCGCCCAGCAGGCCAAGCGCCAGCAGGGCGGGGATCAGCGCCTCGCCCGCCGCCTGCCGCGCCTCCTCGGCGCGCCGCAGCGCGGCCGGGGCCAGCAGGCCGCCCTCGGCGAGATGCGCCACCAGCCGGGCTTCCTCAGCCGGCGGGTCGCTCAGGACAGGATCCATGCCGGGTGGCCCCCGCCGAGGATCCAGACCAGCCAGGCCGCCACGGCCAGGGCCGGCACGAAGCGGAAGGAGGCGCCGGCGGCGAGGCCGCGGTCGCGCAGCATGACGCAGAGGAGGGCCAGGGCCGCGGCCAGCGTCACCAGCAGGGGCAGACCGCCGGGCCCGGTCCAGGCGCCGGCCGCGCCGAGCACCCAGGCATCGCCCCGCCCCAGCCCGTCCTGCCCGCGCAGGCGGCGATAGCCGGCCTCAAGCGCGCGGAAGGCCAGGTAGCCGAGCCCGGCCCCGGCCAGGGCCGCGGCGAGGGTGGCGCTTCCCCCGCCCGACGCGACGAGGAGGCCCAGCAGCAGCAGGGGCAGGACGAGGGCGGCATGCACCAGGCCATGCCGCAGATCCATCCAGGCCAGGCCCAGCAGCAGGCCGCCGAAGCCCAGGGCGGCGGGCCAGGCGGGAGGGGGGAGCAGAAGCGCCAGGGGGGCCAGCGCGGCGCCGCAGAGGAGGCAGGATGCGCTGTCCGGGAGGGGCCGCGCGGTCGGCATCCGCTTCGCCCCGGGAGGGCGGGCCTTCTTCAGGGCGGGAAAGGCGGGCGCGGGCATGCGGCGTGCCGTGATCACTACGATTCTGAAAGGAAGGATATCTCAGACGCATCGCTTCACAATGAAAAACCGTCCGGGCGATTGTCGCGACGGTTGGGGGCGGCCAGTGAGGTCGCCCCGCCCCCGTCGGTCGATCAGGATTCAGGCGATCAGGATATTACTGACCAGGTTGAAGGTCGGGTTGGTGGCGAGATGGATGACCATGTCCGCCGCCCCGCCATCCCCGGAATCGATGCTCAGCAGGCCGGTGTTTTGGGCGTAGAGGATGGAACCGCGCCCGCCGCCCAGGAAGGTCCCGCCCGCGAGCAGCACGAAGGCGCCGTCCCCGCCGTCGATGGTGTCCGCCGTGGCGTCGATCGCGGAGAGGTCGATCCGGTCGATCGCCTGGAGGTCCTGGATATGGTCGCGCGCGGCGGCGCCGGGGCGGCTGTCGGTGAGGGCGGTGTAGCGGAAGATGTCGGCGCCGGCGCCGCCGGTCAGCGTGTCGCTCCCCGCGCCGCCGATCAGCACATCGGCCCCGGCGCCGCCGATCAGCGTATCGGCGCCGCCGCCGCCGAGAAGGGTATCGGCGCCGTTGCCGCCATCCAGCGTGTCATTGCCGCCGCCGCCCTCCAGCCGGTCGTCGCCGCCCAGGCCCAGGAGGGAATTGGCGCCGGCATTGCCGATCAGGACGTTCGCCTCCGCGTTGCCGGTGCCGTTCAGGGCGGCGGTGCCCAACAGGGTCAGGTTCTCCAGCGTGTTGGCGAGGGTGAAGAGGGTCCCGCTCGTGGTCACCTGCACCCGCACGGTGTCGGTCCCCTGGCTGAGGGCCTCCACCACCTGGTCCAGCACATTGTCCACCACGTAGATGTCGTCGCCCAGGCCACCCTCCATGCGATCGGCGCCGGTGCCGCCGATCAGCATGTCGGCCCCGGCGCCGCCGATCAGCGTGTCATCGCCGGCGCCGCCGCGCAGGGTGTTGTCGCCGCTGGTGCCGGTGATGCGGTTGGCCAGGTTGTTGCCGGTGCCGTCGAGGTTCAGCCCCTCGCCGATCAGCTCCAGGTTCTCCACCTGCGCGGTGAGACTGTAGCTGAGCGAGGCGCGCACGGTGTCGGTGCCGCCATTGGCCTGCTCGGTGACGGTATCGCCCGCCGCATCGACCACATAGGTATCGTTGCCCTCGCCGCCGATCATGCTGTCGGCGCCGGCGCCGCCATCCAGCAGATCGGCCCCCGCGCCGCCGTCGAGCGTGTCGGCGCCGGCCTCGCCGAGCAGCGTGTCGCTGCCCGCGCCGCCCTGCAGCAGGTCCGCGCCATTGCCGCCCTCCAGCCGGTCGATGCCGCCGGCACCGATCAGCGTGTCGGCCCCGGCGCCGCCGAAGAGCTGGTCGTCCCCGGCGCCGCCATCCAGCAGGTCCGCCCCCGCGCCGCCATCGAGCAGATCGTTGCCGCCCAGGCCGCGCAACGTGTCGTTGCCGCCGAAGCCCTGGATGTCGTCATTCCCGGCCGTGCCGACCAGGACATCGGCCTGGTTGGTGCCGCGGATCGCCTGGCCGCCGACCGGCGGCGGGGGGTTGGGGTTGTTGCCGAGGTGAGTGGCCGAGATCCGCTGATCCTGGAAGGCGAACCACTCGACGCCGCGGATGGTGTCGGTGCCGTCCTCCCCGCCCTGCAGGTGCGTGACGGTGAAGACGCCGGTCTGCCGGTTGAAGGTGACATTGTAGCTGGACCGGGTTCCGGCGAAGCGGATCTCGTCATTCGCGCCGGCGCCGCCGTCGATGGTGTCGTTGCCGCCGTCGCCCGCCAGCGAGTCGTCGCCCTCGCCGCCGGCCAGCGTGTCGTTGCCGGCGCCGCCATCGAGGGTGTCGTTGCCGCCGCCGCCGTTGAGTGTGTCATTGCCGCCGCCGCCAGCAAGGATATTGGCCAGGGCGTCGCCGGTGATCTGGTCGTTCGCCTCGCCGCCCGTGACGTTCTCGATGCCGGTGAAGGTGTCCTCGACGGCGAAGCCGGTGGTGGTGCCGGTCGCGGGGTCGCGGTTGCTGCGCGTCGTACCCGCGGCCATGTCGATGATGAAATCGGCGAACTCGCCCTGATAGGACAGGGTGTCGGTGCCCGCCCCGCCGGCGATGATGTCGACGCCGAAGCCGCCGAGCAGGAGATCATTGCCCGCGCCGCCATCCAGCGTGTCGTTCTCGCTGCCGCCGCTCAGTGTGTCGTCGCCGTCCTCGCCGAAGAGGAGGTCGTTCTCGCTGCCGCCGATCACCAGGTCGTCGCCATCGGCGCCATGCAGCTCGTCGTCATCCTCGCGGCCGTCCAGCACGTCATTGCCGGTGGTGCCGACCAGCAGGTCGGGCGGGGCGCCGTCACGGGGGCCGATGATCTGCTCGCCCGGGGGGCGGGTGTCGAAGACACGGGCGACGATGCCGCCATCATTGTCCAGCCCGTCCACCGCCTGTCCGGACGTGGCAATGACCAGGCGGCCATCGCCCATGCCGGCGGCGCTGAAGCCTCCGGGCGTGCCGGTGGCACCGTCGGAGAGCACGTCGAAGACATCGCCGATCGGCGCGCCGGCATGCGTGTAGACCTGGCCACGGACGCCGCTGGCACCGGCCGCGCCGCTCACCTCGTAGAAGAGCGCGAAGCCGCTGCCCAGGTCGTCCTCCGCCGTCGGCGTGATGCGGAAGATGCCGGTGGCATTGGCCGGGAGATCGGCCAGCAGGAGTTCCGGCCCCGCCGCCCAGCTCTCGCCGCTGGCCGAGACCACGCTGGCCCGGACATCGCCGGCGGCATCCGTCCAGGCGACGACGAAGCTGGTGATCAGCCCGGCCACCTGCGGCACGCTGCCCTGCGGAATGCCGGCCAGCGGCGGCAGGGCGTCGACCTGCCCGAAGGTGGTGACGCCGCCGGTCGTGCTGGGCGTCAGGATGGTGACGCGGATCTGCCCATCCTCGACATAGGTGACGACCAGCTCGTTGTCGTGCAGCGAGGCCAGGCTGGCGTTGCGGCCGTTCTCGCTGATCACGAAGGTGGCCGGGCCGCCGGCCTGGACCGGCGTGGCGACGGGCGCCTGCTCGTTGCCGTTGGCGGCGAAGGGGATGACGAAGCGGTTGAGGAGCAGGCGGCCGGTCGCGCCGCCGCCGGCCGCTTCGGTATAGGCCACGTGGAAGCCGAACTCGACCGTGGCGTTGTTGGCGTCGACGACCTCGTAGCCGCTGACCGCCGCGTCGCGCTGCGCGGCGCCGCCGGCCGCGGCCTGCACCTGGAACTCGCCGGCGCCGGTGACGCCGTTGACGGAGGCGGTGTGCCGCCCCTTGATGACGGGGGCGCCGGCGCCGGTCTCCTGCCACACCGCGACGATGCCGAGGTCGCCCGCCATGCCGGCGGTGAGCCCCGAGACCTGCTCGGTCACGGCATCGTCCGGATCGAGGCTGATGCGCAGCACCTGCGGCACGGCGCCTCCGCCGAAGGCGGCGTCCGGCTGGCCCAGCGGGTCATAGGCCTTGAGATAGACGTCGTTGCCCGACTGCCAGACGAAGCCGAAGGCGTTCTCCAGCGCCACGGCCACGGGCGCGGTCTGCGCGCCGGTGGTGAGGTCGGCCGCCCCGCCGGAGGTGTTGACGGTGAAGGAGGTGTCGCTGAAGAGGCCCCAGGGGATCGGTGTGCCGGCCGGCCCGGAGCCCGGCAGATCCAGGGCGAAGAGATCGGTGCCGACCGTGGTGGCGCCGTCCAGGCTCAGGCGGTCCCCCGTGCCGAGGGCGGTGCCGATGGTGGCGCCGAAGGCCAGCCGCTCCACGCCGTCGACGATGTCCTGCCCGTCCGGCCCCGGATCGCGGCCCCGGTTCTGCAGCCGCATGTCCTTGACGGTGAGGCTGCCGTCGCCGTTCAGCGTCATCGAGTAGAACTGCCGGCCGCCGCGATAGGCGGCGAGGTCGTCGCCCTCGTTCCCCTTCAGGATGTCGTTGCCGCCGCCGCCATAGATGATGTCGTTGCCGAGCGCGGCATGGACCACGTCGTCATCGCTCTCGCCGCGGCGGGTGTCGCCGCGATCGGCGATGATGGTGTCGTCGCCGATGGTGCCGACGATCAGGTCGGGGCGTTCGTCCACCCGCTCGATCTGGCCGTTGTCGTCGAGGCGCACCCGGTCGCCCGAGATCAGCTGGCCGGGCTCCCGTGTGTCGACGATCCGGGCGGCGATGTCGCCGAAGTCGTCCTGCGTCACCAGCACGGCGCGGTCGCTGACGAGACCGGCCACGCCGTGGGCGCCGCCCCCCGTTCCGCCGGCGCCGTCCGTCATCTCATAGGGCAGGCCGGCGGCCGGCACACCGAAGCCGTCGAAGCTCTGCGCCATGACCCGGCCATCGAGGGTGCCGAAGGTGACGACGCCGCCGTCATTGGCCTCGCCGAGGCCGGCCACGTTGAAGTCGCCGCTGAAGGCGCCTTCCGGCAGGTCCAGGATGGTCTGCACCCCGCTTCCGACCCAGGTCGCCGCGCCGTCCAGCAACTGGAAGGTCTCACCCTTGACGACGAGATCGGTGGTGGCCGGGTTGTCGTCGGCCGGCGCCACCCAGAAGACGCCGAAGTTGCCGGCGCCCAGCGGCGCCAGGCGCACGGCCTGCCCCGGAGCCACGACATAGGCTCCGAGCGCCGCGTCGAGGTCGAGGCCGGGAGGGGGGATGACGTCGCCATTGCCGGCGTCGCGGAGCTGCCCGTGCAGCCGCCCGTCCTCACCGACCCAGGCCACGGCCAGCTCGCCGTCATGCAGCATGGCCAGGGCGGGGGAACGCCCTTCCCCGAGATCCAGGGCGAGATCGGCGCCGATCCCGGCCTCGCCGTCCTGTCCGGCGGGGGCGACATGCGCCGGCTCTCCCGCGGCGTCGTTGACCACCTCGTAGCGCTGCAGCCGGATGCGCGAGACGTTGCCCGAGGTCTCCACCCAGGCGGCGGCGAAGCCGACGGCCTCCAGCGGGCGGTCGGGATCGGTCGGGTCGACGCCGATGATCTTGGCGTAGGGCGACAGGACCAGGCTGTGCTGGACGAGATCCGCCGCCGCGCCGGCCGGCGCGGCGAGGGTGAACTCACCGCCCAGCAATCCCACGGGACCGGAGACCCGGGCCTTCAGCAGCGTCGGCCCGCCGCCCGCCGCCTGCTCCTGCCAGGCGACGGCGTAGCCATCGCCCCAGCCGGAGATGACCGGGGCGCCGAGGATCGTGCCGATGCCGTCATCCAGCGTGACCGGGCCGGGCAGGATCTCGTTCAGGGGCTCGAGCACATGGTCGAAGGCCTGCAGCCGGACATGCGTCACCGGATTGGGCCCGGTCGTGGTCTGCAGATAGGCGACGCCGAAGTTCTCGCCTGAATTGGCCGCCACGCTCGGTCGCGAATGGGTGAAGCCGAAGCCGAAGGTCGGCGGATTGATGTCGATGCCGACAACCAGCTGTTCCGAGGTACTGCCCCAGGGGGTCGGAGCGGGCATGTCTCAAATCTCCGGGCTCGAAATCGGGGGCGGCCACGAGCCAGAAGAGAATCCCGCATCATGAATAGATGAGACGGCAAACTCTATTCTGGCCGAAGGGCCGGTCGGACGGAATTTCAGGATCTTTACTCAGGATTCTGGAATCTGTTCACGAATGCCGGCCAACCGATTCCCATTGGGGAGAGAGATGCCGGAATTCGATCAACAGCCTCAGCATGAAGCCGGCGATATCGTTCCGCAAGAGCAATTTAACTAATGCGGGAAAGAAACATTTTTGATATGAAGGCGAAAGGCAAATAGGATCGATGGCCTAGAATCCGGCCACCAAGCTGTATGATATCCCAGAAATCTCACGATTTTGCGATCAGCGTGCGTGGCGAGACGGTCCGGTGATAAAGATAACTATTCGAAACGAATTGCGATGGAGGGTGGGATGGGTTGCCATGTGGGATGGGGCCTCGGCCATGCACGCTGGCTTCTCGCGGCCGGGCTTGGACTGCTGGCCTGGTCGCCAGGCCGCGTTCAGGCGCAGACCGCCGCCTGCGAGCGGGAGATCACCGCCGATGTCGTGGCGCTGGACCAGGCCATCGAGTTCAACCGCTACGGCGCACATCATCCCGGCTACATGATCTATGCCTTGCGGGGCGACGTGCAGGCCCGCGATGGCGGCCAGTCCCTCAGCCCCGGCCGGGTAATGCTGCGCGAGGACAAGCGCCCCCGTCCGCTGGTGCTGCGCGTCAATCTCGGCGATTGCCTGACCATCAATTTCCAGAACCTCCTGAACGCCTCGCCGCTTTCCGTGCCCGGCGTATCGGTGGATCAGCCCGCCACCCGTGCCGCGGGCCTGCATGTCGCCGGGCTGAACTACATGCGCAGCATGGCGGATGACGGGGCCAATGTCGGCGCCAACGTCTCCAGCTTGGTGCCGCCCGGCGGCTCCACCGTCTATCGGCTGCAGGCATCGCGGGAGGGTATCTTCGGATTCTACAACCCGGCCGTGATGGTCAGCGGCGAGAGCAATATCGGCGCCTTCGCGCTCGGCATGTTTGGTGCCGTGGCGGTGCAGCCGAAAGGCGCCGAATGGTATCGCAGCCAGACCACCCGGCAGGAGCTGGAACTGGCGACGCGGCGCGACGCGGCGGGCGCGCCCGGCCGGCTCTCCACCGGCCACCCGGATATCGACTATGCCGCCGTCTACCCGCAGGGGCACCGCCTCGCCGGGCGCCCGATCCTGGCGATGCTGCAGAACAACAAGATCGTGCATGGCGACACCAACGCCATCATCACCGGCCCGGGCCGCGGCCGCTTCCCCGCCGGGACCTACGCCGCCAATCCCGTGCTGGAGCCGAACAGGACGCTCGCCCAGGGCCAGACCGAGGAGGGCCTTTCCTCCGGCACGCGCGACCGGCGGGAGCCCTATCGCGAGTTCGTGCTGAACTTCCATGACGAGGTGAAGTCAATCCAGGCCTTCGCCGAGTTCGAGCAGGCCGAGCTGGGCCACACGCTGCACAGCGTCCGGGATTCGTTCGGCATCAACTACGGCATCACCGGCGCCGGCTCGCAGATCCTGGCCAACCGGTTCGGCGTCGGCCCGACGGCGCAATGCGCGGAGTGCAAGTACGAGGAGTTCTTCCTCTCCTCCTGGGCCGGCGGCGATCCCGCCCTGCTGGTTGATGTGCCGGCCAACGCGCAGCTCGGTCCCGACAACCGCCGCAACCCCGCCGCGCCGAGCTCGACGCGCGCGCTCTATCCCGACGATCCGTCCAATACCTTCAGCAGCTACCTCGGCGACCGCGTCGTCATGCGCAACCTGCACTTCGGCAAGGAGGCGCATATCTTCCACCTGCATGCGCATCAGTGGCTCTACAACCCGGACCAGCCGGGCTCGGCCTATCTCGACAGCCAGCTGATCGCCCCCGGCTCCGGCTATACCTACGAGATCGCCTTCAATGGCTCGGGCAACCGGAACCAGACGGTGGGCGACAGCATCTTCCACTGCCATCTCTATCCGCACTTCGCCCAGGGCATGTGGGGCCTGTGGCGCGTGCACGATGTCTTCGAGGCCGGCACCGAGCTGGATTCCGAGGGCCGCGCCGCGCCGCTCTCCCGCGCCCTGCCGGATGGCGAGGTCGCCGCCGGCACGGCCATCCCGGCGATCATTCCCCTGCCGACCATGGCGCTGGCGCCGTTGCCCGCGCCGGTGCATATCGCGGCCGGTCAGGCGGTGCTGCCGGCCGGCACGGAGGTGGCGGACAATGCCGGCTTTCCCTTCTTCGTCCCCGGCAAGTCGGGGCACCGCCCGCCGCGCCCGCCGCTGGACGTGATCGACGATGGTGGGCTCCGGCGCCACATCGTGACCGGCGGCGAGGCGGTCGCGCAGCTGACCCGGCATGATCTCGACAAGGTCAGCGAGGCGCTCGAGATCCGCTGGCTGAACGAGGCGGGCGAGGCGCCGGAGCGGGCGGCGATGGCCTTCCACGCCCGCCGCGCCCATGCCAGCGTGACCCCGGAAGGCACGCCGCGCGCCTTCGTCACCAATGGCCGCCCCGCCGTGCGCGGCGCGCCCTATGCCGATCCCTGCGTGCTGGACGATGGCCGCCCCGCCCCGGGTGCCGCGGATCTGCGCGTCTACAAGGTGGCCGCCGTGCAGAAGCGGCTGATCCTGAATCGCGCCGGCTGGCACTTCCCGCAGGGCCGCCTGCTGGCGCTCTGGAACGACGTGCAGGCCACGCTCGATGGCACCCGCGCGCCGGAGCCGCTGGTGATGCGCGCGACGACGAATGAATGCATCGAGGTGCACCACACCAACCTGATCCCCTCGGTCAACGAGCTGGACGATTTCCAGGTCCGCACCCCGACCGACATCGTGGGCCAACACATCCATCTGGTGAAGTTCGACGTCACCAGCTCGGACGGGTCCGGCAACGGCTGGAACTACGAGGATGGCACCATGGCCCCCGCAGAGGTGCGCGAACGGGTCCATGCCATCCGGCACCACTATGCCTGCGCCGATGCCGACGAGGTCGGCAACTGCCCGAAGGCGCGCGCGCATCCGGTGCTCGGCGCCGGGCCGAACAATGCCTGGCTCGGCGCGCAGACCACGGTGCAGCGCTGGTTCGCCGATCCGATCACCAACCAGTCCGGCAAGGACAACACGCTCCGCACCGTCTTCACGCACGACCATTTCGGCCCCTCCACGCATCAGCAGAACGGCCTCTACGCCGCGCTGGTGGTGGCGCCCCAGGGCACGGAGTGGCGCCATCCGGAGACCAACACGCGGCTGAACGCGCGGCAGCGCCAGGATGGCGGCCCGACCAGCTGGATGGCGAATGTCATCACGCCGGATCCGGCCGATTCCTATCGCGAGTTCGTTCTGCAGATCGCCGACTTCGTCAGCGCCTACGAGAAGGACGGCGGTCTGGACTCGCAGGGCCGCACGGTGGCCGACCCGCGCCGCGTCATCAATCCGCCGCATCGCCAGCGCCTTGGCCTGCCCTATCTCCAGGAGCGGCCCAGCGTCTGTCCCGGCGGCGGCGCGCCGCCCTGCCCGGAGGCGATCTCCGCCAAGGACACCGGCACCTTCGCCGTCAACTACCGCAACGAACCCCTGGCGCTCCGGCTCTACGATCCCAATGCCCCGCGCGCCGATGGCGGGCGTGGCGGGCAGGCCAGCGGCCGGGCCGGCGACCCTTCCTATGCCTTCCGCTCGGACGTGGTCCGCGCCATGCCGGACATGAACAGCCAGCCGGGCAGCATCCCGCCGCTCACCGCCGACGTGCAGCCCGGTGATCCCTTCACCCCGCTGCTGCGCGCCTATCGCCGCGACCGCGTGCAGGTGCGGATGATGGCCGGCGCGCATGAGGAGCCGCATGCCATCCATTTCAGCGGCCTGCGCTGGCTGCTGAACAGCAACGACCCGAACTCCGGCTGGCGCGCGGCGCATCTGCAGGCGATCTCGGAGCATTTCGAGTTCGATGTGCCGGTGGTCGCGCCCGAGGGCGATATCGGTCCCTTCACCGACCATCTCTACAGCGCCTCCGCCAGCGCGGAGGGCTACTGGCACGGCGCCTGGGGCCTGCTGCGCGCCTATGAGTACCGGCGCGGCGACCTGCGGCCGCTGCCGAACAACACGCCGCCGACCAATCCGCGCAACCAGCGCCTCAACAACGGCGAGACGGTGCAGCTCGGCGTCAGCGGCCAGGTCAACAACCTGCCGAACTTCAACGGCGTCTGCCCGGTCGGCGCGCCGATGCGGCGCTACGCGGTCTCCGCCGTCGCCGCCAGCCAGGCGATCGGCAGCCAGGGCATCGTCTACAACAGCCGGGCCGGCAACTATGCCGGGCAGCGCGGCCCGATCACCGATCCGACCGGCGCCTTCTATGTGCTCGACAGTGATCTCAGCGGCGGCAAGCTGAAGGCCGGCGTGCCGGTCGAGCCGCTGCTGCTGCGCGCCGCCGCCGGCGACTGCGTCGAGGTGACGCTGACCAACCGCCTGCCCGCCGACTGGGCGGACCAGGTCGTGGCCCCGGCCAACCAGGGCTTCTACATGTTTCCCCTCGTCGTCGAGCGCTTCAACGCCAACCAGCTGAAGCCCTCGATGGAGGTCGGCCTCAACCCGCAGCTTCTGGCCACCGACGTCACCCGCAATGACGGGCTGAACCTCGGCCTCAACCGGACGCGCCCGAATGCGGTGCGGCCCGTCAAGCAGACCGTGGCGCCGGGGGACAGCACGACCTACCGCTGGTATGCCGGCCTGCTGACCCTCTCCGCCACCAACGACATCATCGCGACGCCCGTCGAGTTCGGCGCGCTGAACCTGATGCCGTCCGACAAGCTGCGCCACAGCAGCAAGGGGCTGGTCGCCGGCATGGTGGTGCTGCCGCAGGGGTCGAGCTGGGTGGTGGACAGCACGACGCGCCTGGCCGCCACGGTCACCATGCCGGGCGGTCGGCAGTTCCGCGACTTCGCGCTGATCTTCCAGGACGACCTCAACCTGCGCGCCAGCGGCCGGCCGGTCTGTCCCGTGGGCGCCGCCGAGCCGCAGGGGCCGGAGGATGAGGACGAGGTGCCGGAGAGCATCACCTCGATGGGATGCAAGGGCCTCAGCGACTCGATCGATGCCGGCAATGTCGCGGTGAACTACCGCACCGAGCCGATGTGGCTGCGCGTCGGTCATGCGCCCGGCGAGAATCCGGGCATCACCCGGCGCCTGAACTACGCCAATGCCCTGTCCAACGCCCAGGTGGGCGGCAACCCCAACACGCCGGTCTTCACCGCCCGGACCGGGCAGGAGGTGCGCTTCCGCCTGCTGCAGCCCGGCGGGCATGAGCGGTCGGGCGTCTTCACCCTGCACGGGCACAACTGGTCGATGCTGCCCTATGCCGCCGGCACGGTGCCGTCGCAGCGGATCGAGGGCGTCCGCGGCAAGCCGGGCTACGCGCCCTCGCCGGCGACCGGCACGCGCGACGCGCTGGCGCCGACGCTGCACTACAACATCGTGGTGGAGCAGGCGGGCGGTCCCGCCGGCGTGCCGGGCGATTACCTCTTCCGCAACCAGATGCCGGATGTCTTCGACGGCGGCGTCTGGGGCCTGCTGCGGGTGAGCCGCTGATGCGGGGCCGGCTTCCCTGGGCGGCCCTGCTCGGGCTGCTGGCCGGCCCGGCCCTGGCGGAACCGACCCTGGCGGAACCGACCCAGACGGATCCGGTCCGGTCCGGGGCCGCCGGGCAGCCCGTGGTCAGCCTCCGCCACGCCATGGGCGGTGCGGTGGCCCGGCTGGAGCTCCGGCCCGCCCCGGGGGAGGCGCTGGAGGCGGGACAGGCGCTGCTGCTGCGCCTGGAGCTGGCCGACGAGGATGGCCGGCCGCTGCGCGGGCTCCGGCCCGCCGCCTGGGCCGAGCGTGGCGGCGGCGGCATCGCCTGCCGCGACCGCGTGCGCGGCCTGCTGGAGAACCGCCTCGGCCGCCGCGCCGAGGTGAACTTCAATGCCTGGCACCTCGCCTATCTCGGCGACAACGGCGCCGTGCAGGTGCTCGACCCTGTCGGCGGCACCAGCCGCACGCGGCTGCTGGCGGCCCTGGCGCTCGGGGGCGAGGCCGGGGGCTGGGCGGCGGATGCGGCGGGCAACCGGATCTTCGCCAGCGTCCCGTCCCTCGGGGAGGTGGTGGAGATCGACACCCTGCGCTGGGTCGTGGCGCGGCACATCCCGGTGGGGGGCCGGCCGGCGAGGCTGGCGCTGGACGCCGCCACGCAGAGGCTCTGGGTGGGCCAGGATGGCGAGGCCGGGGCGACCGCCGAGGTGGCGCTGCTCGGGCTCGACACCGGCACCGTGCTGGCCCGCCTGCCGGTCGGGCCCGGGCCGCACGCCCTGGCGGCGCTCGGCCCCGGCCGCGCCCTGGCCGTCGGCACCGACGGGGCGATCAGCCTGGGCGCGGAGGGGGCCTCGCCGCTCCCCGGCCTCGGCGGCGGCTTCACCGAGGCGGCCCATTCCGCCCTGGCCCAGCTCTCCCTGCTGCTCGACGCCGCGGCCGGCCGCGTGCTGGCGCTCGACGCGGCGGGGCAGCCCGTCGGGCTGTGGACCGTCGCGCCGGGCGCCGCCGGCCTCTTCCCCGACCCCACCGGCCGGCTGCTCTTCATCCCCGAACCGGGGGAGGACCGCGTCACGGTGATCGACCTGGCGCGCCGCGCCGTGGCGCACCGCGTGCCGGTGCCCGGCGGGCCGCTGCGCCTCGGCTTCAGCGGCACCCAGGCCTATGTCCAGAGCCGCGAGGGGTCGAGCGTGACGCTGATCGCGCTCGGCAGCCTGGAGGAGGGCGGCACCCCGGCGCTCACCGGCATCGCCGCCGGCTCCGGCGCCCTCGAGGGCGGCGCGGCGCTGGGGCCGCTGGTGGTGGCGGCGCCGGGCCAGGAGGGCATGCTGATCGCCGAGCCGGACCAGCGGGTGGTGCATGTCTACATGGAGGGCATGGCCGCGCCCTCGGGCCTGCTTCGCGCGCCGCGCGGCCGGCCGCTGGCCCTGGCCGCCATCGACCACGCGCTGCGCGAGACGGCGCCTGGCCGCTACGAGACGCGCGCCGTGTTTCCTGGCCCCGGCCGCTACATCCTGCCGGTGATGCTGCAGGGCGGCGACTTCCTGCACTGCTTCGAGGCCGATCTGGGCGAGGACAGGGCGCTGCCGCTCGCCCGCCGCCTCACCGTGGCGCCCCCCGAATCCGGTGACACCCTGCCGGCCGGGACTCCCTCGGCGCTGCGCCTGCGCCTCAGCGGGCCGGAGGACAGCCCGGCCTGGCGCAGCGCCCCCGACGCCTCCGTGCTGCTGACCCAGCTCTCCGGCCACTGGCAGGAGCGCCTGCCGCTGCGGCCGGTCGGCGATGGCCGCTACGAGGCGGAGGGCGTGACGCCGCCGCGCCCAGGCCTGCTGCGGCTGCATCTCGTGGCGCCCTCCCTCGGCCTGGAGGCCGGCACGCTTCCTCCCCTCATGCTCAGGGCAGTGTCGCCATGACGGACTCTCTCCCCCGCCCGCCCGGGCGGCGTGCCCTGCTCGGCCTCCTCGGCCTCTGCGCCGGCCTGCCCGCCGGCTCCGGCGCCACGGGCCTGGAGGCCGGCGCGGCGGAGGCGGGGCGGGTGCCCCGGCTGCGCGGCAGCCTGCCCGACGCCCTGGCGCTGGACGCGCAGGGCCGCCGCCGCCGTCTGGTCTCGCAGGTGCTGGCCGGCCGCGTCGTCGCCATCGACTTCGTGCTGACCGATTGCAGCGGCTTCTGCACCGCGATCTCCGCCGCCATGGCCGGGGCGCAGGACCTGTTGGGCCACCGGCTGGGCGGGGAGGTCGGGCTGCTCAGCCTGGCCCTCGATCCGCTGCGCGCCACCCCCGAGGAGCTGGCGCATTACGCCGAACGCTTCGAGGCCGGGCCGGGCTGGGATTTCGTCGCCCTTGGCTTCCAGCCGCTGGAGCAGGCGCTGCGGGCGCTCGGCGGGCCGGAAGCGGGCAGCGAGCATGCTCCCATGGTGGTGGTCCTGGATGCCCGCCGCGGCACGCTGCGCCGCGTGCTGGGACTGCCCACGCCCGAGGCCATCCTCGGCGCGGTGGAAGCGGCGTTGGCGGCGCGGAGGACGGCATGAGCCATACCCCGCCGGCCCTGCCGCGACGCGGCCTGCTGCTGGCCGCCCCGGCCCTGCTGCTCCGCCCCGCCACGTCCATGGCCACCACGCCGGAATGCGACGGGCGCGAGCGCGACTATTTCGGCAACCGCGTGCTGGTCGACCAGGATGGGCGGGACCGCCGCTTCTACGACGACGTCCTGCGCGGCCATTCGGTGCTGATCGGCTGGATCTTCACCAGCTGCCCCGATGCCTGCCCGCTGCTGGCGGCGCGCAGCCTCGCCATCGCCGAGGCCGCCCAGGAGGCCGGCGCGCGGCCGCGCATCCTGCACCTGACCACCGATCCGCGGCGCGACCAGCCGGCGCGGCTCAAGGCCTGGGCGGCCCGCTTCGGCGACTACCCCGACTGGGTGCTGCTGACCGGCGCGCCGGCCGATCTCCGCCACGTGGCGCAGCGGCTGGGGCAGGCGGTGGACGAGGACCGGCCCGACCGCCACACCACCTTGATGCTCGCCGGCCATGTCGCGGCGCGGCGCTGGGCGAAGCTGCGGCCCGATCTGCCGCCCGCCGCCGCCGGCCTGCAACTGGCCGAGCTGGCCGCCGCCGCGCCGCTGGTGGATGCCAGGGCATGTTCCGGCTGAGCTCTCGCCCCGCCCGGCTGGCGCTGGCGGCCGTCCTGGCCCTGCCTGCGGCCCTGGCGAGCGCCGGGGCGCCGAAGGAGGGCGCCCCGGAGGAGGGGGAGGCGATTTTCACCCGCGGCGCGCGCCCCGGCGCCCCGGCCCCCCGCGCGACAGCCGGGGCGGGGATGAGCCTTCCGGCCACCGCCATGCCCTGTGCCGGCTGCCACGGCGCGGATGGCGGGGGCGGCCGGCTCGAGGCCGGGCTCCGGCCGCCTGCGCTCGCCTGGTCCGCCCTGTCCCGCCCGGCGCCGGGGCGCCCCGCCTATGACGAGGCGCTGCTGCTCCGCGCCATCGCCCTCGGTTTCGATTCCGGCGGCCGGGCGCTGGATCCGGCCATGCCGCGCTATGCGCTGAGCCTGGAGGACGGCCGCGCCCTGCTGGCGCATCTGCGCGCGCTGGACGCGCGGACGGTGCCGGGCGTCGAGGCGGCGGCGGTGCATCTCGGCCTGCTGCTGCCGCCCGGCCCGGGCGGGGAGGCCTTCCGCGCCGCCTTCGCCGATGCGCTCGCCGCCGCCGCCCCGGACGGGGTCTTCGGCCGCCGCATCGTCTGGCACCCCCTGCTGGCCGCCGACGCGACCGATCCGGCGGCGCGGCTCGCCGCCCTGGGGCCGGAGGGGATGCTCGCCCTGGTCTCGGCCCTGCCCGAGCCGGTGAACGCGCCCCTGCTGGCGGCGGCGGGGCGGCTGCCGGTGCTCTCGGCCCGCGCCACCCTGGCCGAGGCGCCGCAGCGCCATGCCCTGGTGCCGGGCGCCGCCGAGGAGGCCCTCGCCCTGCTGCGCCGCCTGCCGCGGCCGGAGCGCGCCGTCATCCTGCATGGCGGGGACGCGGCCGCGCAACGCCTTGCCGAGGCCATCACCGGGCGGCTGGAGGGGGCGGGCGAGGCGCCGCCCCGCCTGGCCGACGCGAGAACGAGCCCGGCCGGGCTGGACGAGGCGGAAGCCATCCTGCTCCTGCCGCCGGCCCGGTCCGGCGCGGCCTTCCTGGCCGCCCTTGGCGGCATTGGCCAATCCCTGGACCAGCCCCTGCTGGCGCCCGGCTCCCTCGGCATCACGGCATTGCGGACCGCCGCCGCGGCCGCCGGCCGCCCCGTCCTGGCCGCCTTCGCCGTTCCGCTCGAGGGGGGCGCCGGCGCCCCGGCGGAACGCTACGCCACCAGCCCGGCGGCGCGGGCGGGGCTGGCCGGCCGCCTGGGCCACGCCGCCGCCGAGGTGATGGTCGAGGCCCTGCGGCGCAGCGGCCAGCGCCTGACCCGCGAGGGGCTGGCGGCGGTGCTGGAGGCGCCGGAGGGCTTCGAGCCGGGCGCCCTGCCGCGGCTGCGCCTGGCCGGCCCCGGCCAGCCCGGAAGCCTGGCGCGGCAGCCGCTGCTGCTGCTGATCGACGGCGAGGGCGGCGCCCGGCGCCCGCCCGGAACCGGCGAATGAAGGACGCCCTGCCATGACCCCGTCCCCCCTTCCGATCCCCGCGCGCCGCCGGCGGGTCGTTCCCGCGCGCCTCCGGCGGGCCGCCCGGCCCGGCTTCACCCTGGTCGAGCTGCTGGTGGTGCTGGTCATCCTGGGCCTGCTGGCGTCGATCGCCGCCCCGCAGGCGATGCGCTACCTGGGCGGCGCCCGGCACGACGCGGCGCGGTTGCAGCTCCAGGGCCTGTCCACGGCGGTGGACCTGTTCCGCCTCGACACCGGCCGCTACCCCAGCCGGGAGGAGGGGCTGGCAGCGCTGGTGCAGGCGCCCTCCGGCTCGGAGCGATGGAACGGACCCTATGTCCGCAAGGCGGAGCACCTGATGGACCCCTGGGGCCGCCCCTACCGCTATCGCGCCCCTGGCGAGCACGGGGCCTACGATCTCTTCACCCTGGGCGCCGACGACCGCGCCGGCGGCCAGGGCGAGGATCGCGACGTGACGAGCTGGTAGGGCGCGCCATGCCCCGCCCCGCCCCCGCCGCGCCCGGCTTCACCCTGGTGGAGACGATGGTGGTGCTGCTGATCCTGGGCCTGGCGGCCAGCGCCGTGCCGCGCCTGTGGGGCGCCGGGCAGGGCGCGCTGCTGCGCGACACCGCCCGGCAGGCGGCGGCGCTGCTGCGCGAGGCACGCGCCGAGGCGCGGCGGAGCGGGCGCGAGACCCTGGTGGTCTTCGACACGGCGCGCGGCAGCCTCCAGCGTCCGGGCGCCGCCGCCCTCGGCGTCACGCCCGGCCTGGCCCTGGCGGTCGAGGCCCCGCTGGCGGAGGCCGGGGAGGCGGGGCGCCTCGCCATCCGCTTCGATGCCGAGGGCGGCTCGACCGGCGGCCGCGTCCGGCTGTCGCGCGGTGGCATGACGGCCGCGGTGGAGGTCGACTGGATGACCGGCCATGTCCGCCTCTTCGAGTGACGCGCCGCGCCGGCGGCGGACGGCGCCCGGCTTCACGCTGGTGGAGGCCCTGGTGGCGCTGGCGGTGATCGGCGGCGTGCTCGCCGCCCTTTTGCCGGCCCTGGCGGCCACGCTGCGCGCCAAGGCGGGGCGCGAGGCGGATCTCGCCGCGCTGGCCCTGGCGCAGTCGCTGCTGGAGGCCCATGCCCCGCCCGGCGCCGCCCGGCCCGGCCATCTGGAGGGGCGCGCGCCGGAGGGGCCCTGGCGTGTCGAGACAGGGCCGGGCGAGGCCGGCGCGCCCGGGCTGGCGCTCCATCCGGTGCGCGTCACGGTGGGGGCGGTGGTGCTGGAGACGCTGCGCCCGGGCCCGGCCGGGGGGGCGCCATGATCCGGCGCTCCGCTCCCGGCCTGACGCTGGTCGAGACGCTGGTCGGGCTGGTGCTGCTCGGGCTGGTGATGAGCCTGGCGCTGAGCGCCCTCGGGCTGGTCGGGCGGGCCGGGCGGGTGGCGGCGGCGGACCGGACCGAGCTTGGGCTGGTGCAGGATCTGCTGCGGCTGCGGCTGCTGGCCGCCCTGCCCATCCCGGAAGAGGGCCGGAGCGGCGGCGCCGCGGCGCTGATCTTCGAGGGGCGTCCGGAGGCCCTGGCCTTCGTCGCCGAACTGCCGCCGCGTTTCGGCCTGGGCGGTCCGGCGCTGCTCGGCCTGCGGCACGAGCAGGGCGCCCTGCTGCTCTCCTGGCGCGCCCTGCCGGGTGGCGAGGCGGGGAAGGGGGGGCCGGAAGGCCGTTCCGGGCGGCGCCTGCTCGAAGGCGTCGAAGCGCTCCGCCTGCGCTACTTCGGCGCGCCCCGTCCGGGCGAGGCGGCGCTCTGGCGGGATACGTGGTCGGAGGCGGCCGTGCTGCCGATGGCGATCGAGCTGAACCTCGACTTCGCCGCGGAGGATGCGCGCCGCTGGACGCCGCTGGTGGTGGCGCCGCGGCTGGCGCACAGACGGGAGGCCGGGGGATGAGCCTGCGCGAGACGGTGGGGCGGGCGCGGCGGGGGGCGGAGGCCTTCCTGCGCTGGTGGGGCGCCGAGCTGCGGGACATGCTGCCCCCGCGATGGCGCGGCCGCCGGCGACGCCTGGTGGTGGACCTGCGGGGCGCCGCGCCCGGGCTGGCCCGCCTGCAGGGCGGGCGCGTGCAGCCGATGGGGCCCCTGGCCGGCCGCGCCCCCGCCGCGCTGGGGCGGGCACGCCGGCTGATCCTGCTGGTGCCGCCGGCCTGGGTCCTGCGCCGGGTGCTGACCTTGCCGGCGGCCGCCGAGGCCCGCCTGGGCGAGGTGCTGGACTTCGAGATCGAGCAGCACGTCCCCTTCGCCGCCGCCGAGGTGCTTTGGGATGCGCGGGTGCTGCGCCGCCTGGCCGAGGCGCAGCGGATCGAGGTGGAGGTGGCGGTGTTGCCGCGGGCCGCCATCGCGGAGGCCGCGCGGGCCGCGCGGGGGCGGGCTGCCCATGCCGTGCTGGAGGCCCGCGGCGATCCGGCCGCGCCCTGGCCGGCCATCCCGCTGGACGGGCTCGCGCCGCCCGCCCGGCGCTGGCGCGGGCCGCTCGAGGCGGGACTCGCCGCCGCCGTGCCGTTGCTGGCGCTGTATCTGGGTCTCGCCGCCCTGTGGGCGGGCGAGGAGCGCGTCCTGGCGGCGGAGGCGGAGGCGGCGGCGGCCCGGCGCGGCGCCGAGCGCATCCTGGCCCTGGAGGCCGGGAACCAGGCCCTGCGCGAGCGCCTGTCGGCGGCGGCGGCCCTGCGCGGCGGGCGGCCGGCGGCGGTCGCCGTGCTGGAGCAGGTGGCGGCCCTGCTGCCGGACGATGCCTGGCTGACCGAGTTCCGGCTGGCCGGCGACCAGCTGCTGCTGACCGGCTTCGCCGCCCGCTCCGACGCCCTGCTCGGGCAGCTCGACGCGGCGCCCGGCTTCCGCAACCCGCGCTTCGCCGCGCCAGTGACGCGCGGGCCGCGCGACCCGGCGGACCGTTTCCAGGTGGCGCTGACGCTCGTCGCGCCGGAGCGGGCCGTGGCCGCCGAGGCCCCGCTCACCGGGCCGGCGCGGCTGGCGGAGAGCCGGCCATGACCGGGCTCTCCCCGACCGTGCGCCGGATGGTCGCGCTCGCCCTGCTGGCCGTGCCGCCGCTGCTGCTCTGGAGTCTCCTCCTGGCGCCCTGGCTGGAGGCGCGGGCGAGGCAGGCGGCCCGGCTGGAGGCGGCCGAGACGATCCGGGCCCGCGGCCTGGCCCTGCTGGCGCGCGAGCCGGCGCTGCGCGCCGAGAACATGGCGCTGCGCCAGGCGCTGTCGGGCGTGGCCGACCTTCCGGCGGCGGGCAGCCATGCCCTGGCCGGCGCCGAATGGCAGCGGCGGCTGCGCGAGGCGGCGCGACGGCACCGCGCCGCGGTGCACAGCCTGGAGACGTTGCCGGAGGAGCGGACGGGCGATGGGATGATCGGGCTGCGGGGCCGCCTGCAGGCGGATGCGGAGGGTCTGCGCGACCTGCTCGCGGAGCTGGAGGGCGGCCGCGCGCCGCTGCAGGTGCGGGGCCTGACCCTGGCGATGGGCACGGCCGGCCGCCGCCTGCTGGAGATCCAGTTCGAGCTGCGCGGCCCCTGGGCCGGGGAGGCGCGGCGATGAGCATCCGCCTGCTCCTGCCGCTGCTGGCGCTGGGCGGCCTCGCCTGGCTGGGCCTCGCCGAGAGGGGGGAGGATGGCCCGCCGCCGGCGCCCGTCCTTCCCGCGGGCGCGGTCCCCGTCATCCCCGCCCTGCCGCCGCCGCCGGCGGGCCCCTGGGCGGAGCAGGTGGAGCGGCCGCTCTTCGTCCCGGGTCGCCGCCCGCCGGAGGTGGCGGCACCGGTCGCCGAGGCCAGCGAGCCGGAGCCGGAGGCGCCCGCCGCCGCGCTCGGCGTGGTGCTGCGCGAGGGGCGGGCCCTGGCCCTGCTGCGCCTCGCCGATGGCCGCAGCCTGCGCGTCGCGGTGGGCGAAGCACCGGATGGCTGGGAGGTCGTCCGCATCACCGGGGAGGAGGTCGAGCTGCGGCGCGGCGCGCGCAGCCTGACGCTGGGCGCGCGGTTGAGTGGCGCCGAGGGCCTGCGGCGGGTGGACTGAGGCGCTCAGGCCGCGTCCAGCATCGCCCCGCCATGGCGCCGCCACCAGGCTTCCAGGTGCCGGGCGGACTCCCGCAGTCCGTGCCGGGCCTGCCAGCCGAACTCCTCGCGCAGGCGGGCGGGGTCGAGCGGCGCACGGTCGGAGACGGCGTAGAGGTCGATATTCGGCGCCTCGCCGGGGGCCGCCAGGCGGCAGGCGAAGCCCTGGCCGCGCAACCGCGCCACGGCCTCACCCCATTCGAGCAGCGACCAGCGGCCGGGGAAGGTGAGGTTGTAGAGGCTGTGCCGCGCCGTGCCCGCTTCCAGCAGGTGGCAGACGGCCCTCGCCGCATCCGGCGCGTAGAGCCAGTCGCGCAGGCCCGCGCGCGGCAGCAGCGCCGCCTCGCCGCGCGCCGCGGCCCGCAGGATCTGGTAGGGGGGGCTCATCGTGTCGCGCAGGCCCGTGGCATATTCCCAGGGACCGAAGACGGTGCTCAGGCGCAGGCTGAGGAAATCGAGGTCCCAGAGCTCCGCCAGCCGCTCGCCCGCCCATTCGCTGGCCAGTTTGGTGATGCCGTAGATGCGTTGCGGGCGCGCCGGGTCCGTCTCGCTCAGGACCGCCCGTTCCGGCGCGGCGCCATAGGCGGCGGCGGAGCTGAGATGGATGACGCGGCGCAGGCCGGCCGCCCGGGCGGCGCGCAGGATGCCCGGCATGGCGCCAAGATTGACCGCCAGGAGGGATTCCGGGTCGCGGGCCTCGCGGGCCGGGCCGGGGGTGATCGCCGCCCCCGCCACCAGCGCATCGGCCCCGGGCGGGAGCATGGCCCGCAGGAGCGCCGGCTCGGTCACATCGGCGATCGCCGTCTCGAGGCGGCCCGGCAGGGCGCGGAAGGCCAGGCTGGCGGCGGCGGGGAGGGGTGCGCGGTCGATACAGAGGACGTCATGGCCCCGCCGCAGCAGGGCCTCGGCGATATTGAGGCCGACGAAGCCGCTGCCACCGAGGATGACGACGTGGAGGCCGGGGCGACGGGCGGGCATGCTGTCGGATATCCGGTGAGCCCCCGGTGCGCGATGCGCCGGCGCGGCGCGGGAATGATGCGCGCCGGGGAGGGCGGGGGCAACCATGGCGAGGAGCGGGCTCGCCCCCTTCAGCCGGCGCCGAGCAGCCGGCGCAACTTGCGCACCGCGCTCTCCGGGGTGGTCAGCACCGGCCGGCCGGTGATCTCGGCCACCCGGGGCGCGGCCGAGGCCAGGCTGAACTGGGCCAGGGCGATGACATCGCAGCCGGCGAGATCGCGGGCCGCCTCGCCGGCCAGCCGGTCGTGCTCCGCCGCGTCGCCCCGGTCCAGCGCCGCCAGGGCGCCCTCCGCCAGGCGTGGCCGCAGGGCGAGGCCGGCGGGGAACTCCGGCGGCATGGAGGCGAGGGTCGGGGCGAAGCTGGCCAGGAGCCCGATGCGCCCGCCGGCGGCGGCGGCCTCCTCGATCATCGCCTCGTTCGGCTTCAGCACGGGAATTCGGGGAAACTCCCGCTGCACCGCCTCGATGCAGGGGCCGAAGGCCGAGCAGGTGAAGAGGATGCCGTCGGCGCCGGTGCCGAGCGCATAGCGGGCGAGGGCGAGAAAGCGGCCGGTCATGGCGGGCGTCAGGGTGCCGTCGCGGGCCAGATCAGCGGAGAGGCTGTCGTCGAGCAGGTTCATCAGCCCCGCCTCCGGCCAGAGCCGCGCGAAGGCGGCCTCGATCGGCGGCGGCGAATGGCGCAGGGCGTGGATCAGGGCGATGCGCATCGGGGGGTCTCCTCGGCGTCGGCGTTCGGAAACGGATGTTGCATTCACCATGGAGTAATGCAACAGATGTTTCATGCGCGAGACCTCGCCGATCGACCTGCTGCGCCAGGCCCTGCCGGGGCTGCCGCCCCGCCTGCAGGCGGCCGGGCGCTACGTCGCGCAGCACGACTTCGACGCCGCCACGCGCTCCATGCGCGATCTCGCCGCCGCCGCCGGCGCCCCTCCCGCCACCTTCACTCGTCTGGCCCAGGCCCTGGGCTATACCGGATGGGAGGCCCTGCGTGAGGCGCTGATCGAGGCCCGCCGTGGCGCAGGCGGCGCGCCTTATTCGGCGCGGGCGCGGCGGAACCCGGGCGGAGATCTCCCCGCCGCCATGCTGGCGGCCGATGCCGAGGCCCTGGCGCGCCTCGATCCGGCGCCGGTGGCCGCGGCGGCGCGGGCCCTGCACGAGGCGCCGCGGATCTGGATCGCGGGCTTCCGCTCCTGTCGCGGCGTGGCGCAGCTGCTGCACTACCAGCTCCGGCTGTTCCGCCCCGACAGCGTGCGGCTGATCGGCGGCGCCGGCCCGGAGGATCTCGACCTCGGCGCGCTGCGCCCCGGCGACGCGGCGGTGCTGATCAGCTTCGCGCCCTATTCGCGCGCCATCGTCCTGGCCGCCCGCGCGGCGCGGGAGGGCGGCTGCACCACCATCGCCCTGGCCGACCGGCCGCATGCGGCGATGGCCGAGGGCGCCGCCCACCTGCTGCGCTTCGATGCCGCCACCTCGCCCGGCTTCTTTCCCAGCCTGACCGGCGCGCTGGCGCTGGCCCAGGCGCTCGCCGCCGCCTGCTTCGCCCTGGGTGGCGAGGCGTCCCTGGTCCGCCTGCGCGAGACCGAGGCGCGGCTGGCCGCCATCGCCGCCTATACCCCCGAGCAGGACCTCCCGTCATGAACGCCGAACCCGCCGCCCGCCGCAGCCGTGTGCTGCACCGCTCCTCCCGCGCCACGCCGCCGATGGCGGTGGGCGGCCACGGCGCCTGGCTGGTCGAGGCCGGCGGGCGCGAGATCCTCGACGCCTCGGGCGGCGCCGCCGTCTCCTGCCTGGGGCATCAGCACCCGCGCATCGTCGAGGCGATCAAGCGGCAGGCGGACCGGCTCTGCTACGCCCATACCGGCTTCTTCACCAACGCGCCGGCCGAGGCGCTGGCGGAGGAGCTGGTCGGCCATGAGCCGGGCGGCCTGGCACAGGCCTATTTCGTCGCCGGCGGCTCGGAGGCGGTGGAGGCCGCCATCAAGCTGGCGCGGCAGTACTTCCTCGAGATCGGCCAGCCGGAGCGGACGCGCTACATCGCCCGGCGGCAGAGCTATCACGGCAACACGCTGGGCGCGCTCTCGGCCGGCGGCAACGCCTGGCGCCGGGCGCCCTATGCCCCGCTGCTCTCGCCGGCCTTCAGCCATGTCGCGCCCGCCTTCGCCTATCACGAGCAGCGGCCGGAGGAGGACGAGACGGGCTTCACCGCGCGCCTCGCCGCCGAGCTGGAGGCGGAGTTCCAGCGCCTCGGCCCGCAGAATGTCGCGGCCTTCATCGCCGAGCCGGTGGTGGGCGCCACGGCCGGCTGCGTCCCCGCGCCGGAAGGCTATTTCCGCGCCGTGCGCGAGATCTGCGACCGGCACGGCGCGCTGCTGATCCTGGACGAGGTGATGTGCGGCATGGGCCGCACCGGCACGCTGCACGCCTGGGAGCAGGAGGGCGTGGCGCCGGACATCCAGGCCATCGCCAAGGGACTGGGCGGCGGCTATCAGCCGATCGGCGCGGTGCTGTTGCAGGGTCGCATCGCGGAGGCCGTCGAGCGGGGTTCCGGCGCCTTCCAGCACGGGCACACCTACCTGGCCCATGCCATTGCCTGCGCCGCCGCCCTGGAGGTGCAGACGGTGATCCGGGAGGAGGGGCTTCTGGAGAGGGTCCGCGCCATGGGCGCGCTGCTGGAGCAGCGGCTGACCGAGCGCCTCGGCAACCACGCGCATCTCGGCGAGATCCGCGGGCGTGGCCTGTTCCGCGCCGTCGAGCTGGTGGCCGACCGTGCCCGCCGCGCGCCCTTCGACCCGTCCCTGCAGCTCCATGCCCGGATCAAGCGGGAGGCCTTCGCCCGCGGCCTCGCCTGCTACCCCGGCGGCGGCACGGTGGATGGCCGCGGCGGCGACCATGTGATGCTGGCGCCGCCCTACATTGTCACCCCGGCCGAGATCGAGTTGATCGTCGAGCGGCTGGGCGAGGCCGTGGACGCCGCGCTGCGCGGCCTGCCCGCCTGATCCCGCACCTTCCCGAAAGAGAGACACGCACGGCATGATGAAGCCCCTTCTCCTCGCGGCCGGCCTCGCCCTCGCCGCCACCACCGCGCCCGCCATGGCGCAGACGCTGGACACGGTGAAGCAGCGCGGCCAGCTGATCTGCGGTGTCAGCACCGGCTTTCCCGGCTTCTCCATGCCGGACAGCCAGGGCGTCTATCGCGGCCTCGACACCGATTACTGCCGCGCGCTGGCCGCCGCCGTGCTGGGCGACGCCACGAAGGTCCGCTTCGTCGGGCTGACGGCGCAGAACCGCTTCACCGCCCTGCAATCGGGCGAGGTGGATGTGCTGATGCGCAACTCCACCCAGACCTTCCTGCGCGACGCCTCGATCGGGCTGCAGATGGGGCCGGTGAACTTCCATGACGGCCAGGGCTTCGCGGTGAAGCGCGAGCTGGGTGTCAGCAAGGTGGCGGAGCTGGACGGCGCCACCATCTGCGTGGCGCAGGGCACCACGCATGAGGTGACGCTGGGCGACCATGCCCGCGCCCATGGCCTGAAGTTCCAGCCCGTCGTCTTCGAGCGGCCGGACACCATGTACCAGGCCTTCTTCGCCGGCCGCTGCGACGCCATGACGCAGGACGCCTCGGCGCTCGCCGGCGCGGTCAGCGTGGCGCCCAATCCGCAGGACTACGTGGTGCTCGCCGAGACCATCTCGAAGGAACCGCTTGGCCCCTTCACCCGCAACGGTGACGCGCAGTGGTCGAAGATCGTCGCCTGGCTGCATCACGGGCTGGTCGAGGCGGAGGAGGCCGGCATCACCCAGGCCAATGCGGAGGAGCAGGCCAAGGGCGCCAATCCCGTGGCGCAGCGCCTGCTCGGCACATCCGGCGAATTCGGCAGCCGGCTCGGTCTGGACAACCGCTGGATGCTGAACGCCGTCAAGGCGGTCGGCAACTACGGCGAGATCTTCGAGCGCAATGTCGGGAAGGGCGGCCAGCTCAAGCTGGAGCGCGGGCTGAACGGCTTGTGGAGCAAGGGCGGCTTGATGTACGCCATCCCCTTCCGGTAAGTCCGGCACGGGTCCGGGATGGGGCGGGGCCGGGCGGGTGCGTCCGGCCCCGCCGCCGATTCCGGGCGGCATCGTCATGGCCTCGGGGCCTGTGGAGGGCGCGGCGACAGGGGTTGCCGAACGGCGCCATCGCCCATAGGGACGCCGTGGGATGAGGCCGCGACGAAGGAAGGATCGCCGATGAGACCTGCCGACACCCGCCGTTGGCTGCTGCACGGCAGCATCGCCGTCACCTATGCGGTGATCCTGGCGCCGGTTGTCATGGTCATGGTGATCAGTGTCTTCCGGCAGGAGATCGTGAGCTTCCCGCCCGCCGGCTTCACGCTGGAATGGTACGTCAATGCCTGGGCGCGGCAGGAGTTCGCCCGCGGCTTCGCCACCAGCTTCCAGGTCGCGCTCCTGGCCACGCTGATCGGCGTGCCGCTCGGCACCGCCGCCGCCCTCGCCCTGCAGCGCAGCCGCATCCGTGGCAAGGCGGCGCTGAACACCCTGCTGCTCGGCCCGCTCGCCGTGCCGGGCGTGGTCGCGGGTACCGCCCTCTACATGTTCTACCTGCGCGCGGAGTTCTGGATCGATCGCGACATCACCGCGACGCTGCAGGGGCTGGTCGCGGCGCATGTGCTGCTGACCATCCCCTGGACGGTGCGCCTGGTCTCGGCGAGCCTCGCCGGGCTCGACGTCTCGGCCGAAGAGGCGGCGGCCAATCTCGGCGCGCGGCCGCTCACCGTCTTCCGCCGCGTCACGCTGCCGATGATGCGGCCCGGCATCGTCGCCGCGGCGCTGTTCTCCTTCATCCAGAGCTTCGAGAACCTGGAGCTGACGCTGCTGCTGGTGGGGCCTGGGCGCACCACCCTGCCGGTCGCCATGCTGAGCTACCTGGAATTCCGCGTCGATCCGACGCTGGCCGCCGTGGCCACGGTGCAGATCCTGCTGGTGGCGGTGCTGATGCTGGTCACCGATCGTTTCGTTAAGCTGTCGCGCGTGGTCTGATGCGCCGCCGAGCCGCTGGAGGAGTCTGAATGGGAAGTCTGGTGCTGGAGGCGCTGGTCAAGCGGTATGGCGCCTCCACCGCGGTGGAGCGCGTCGATCTCGACGTGCGGCAAGGCGAGATGGTGGCGCTGCTCGGCCCCTCGGGCTGCGGCAAGACGACGACGCTGCGCATGGTCGCCGGCTTCATCACCCCGAGCGAGGGCAGGGTGCTGATCGGCGGCAGGGATGTCACGCGCATGCCGCCCTACGCGCGCGACACCGGCATGGTCTTCCAGTCCTACGCCCTCTTCCCGCATATGAGCGTGGCGCAGAACGTCGCCTTCGGGCTGGAGATGCGCAAGGTCGGCCGCGCCGAGCGGGATGCGCGGGTGATGGAGGCGCTGCGCCTCGTGCAGCTCGACCACCTGGCCGACCGCCTGCCGCGCCAGCTCTCCGGCGGGCAGCAGCAGCGCGTGGCGCTGGCCCGCGCGCTGGTGGTCAACCCGGCCGTCTTCCTGCTCGACGAGCCGCTCTCCAATCTCGACGCCAAGCTGCGCGGCGAGGTGCGGATGGAGATCCGCGCCCTGCAGCAGCGCCTCGGCCTAACCACGCTGATCGTCACCCATGACCAGGAGGAGGCGCTGACCATGGCGGACCGGCTGGTGGTGATGGAGAAGGGGCGGGTGCGGCAGGTCGGCACCGCCGAGCAGCTCTACGAGGACCCGGCCGATCCCTTCGTCGCCGGCTTCGTCGGGCGCTGCAACCTGCTGGAGGGGCGGGTCGAGGCGCCGGGCCGCTTCCGCACCCGCGCGGGCGACCTCCTGCTCTGCCAGGCCGGCGGCGACGCGGGCGAGGCCATCCTGGCGCTGCGGCCCGAGCGCATCGCGCTGCGGGCCGGCGGCGAGGGTCCGGCGCGGCTCGCGGCTCTCACTTACCTTGGCGCGCAGACGGAGTACCATGTGGACTTCGGCGCCACGCGGCTGGTGGTGATCGGCGCCACCCCCGCCGCCGCCGATCCGCTGCGGCGGCTGGCCGCGGGCGACGCCGTGACCCTCGTCTGGGAGGCCTCGGCCGCCCGGCTGCTGCCCGCCGCCGCCTGAAGCCGCCGTCTGCAACCTTCGCCTGAATTGCCGCCCATCGCATTCCGAGAGACAGGAGACGCGCCCATGACCATCACCCGCCGCGCGGCGCTCGCCGGCAGCGCCGCCGCCCTCGCCTCGATTACCGCCGGCCTGCCCGGCCATGCCCGCGCGCAAGGCGGGCAGGTCGTCGTCGGCACCTGGGGCGGCGATTATGGCGAGCTGCTGCGTCAGAACATCGATGCGCCGCTGATGCGGCCCAAGGACATCGAGGTGCTGCAGGACATCGCCAACGCCGATCCGCGCAAGACCAAGCTGCTGGCCGAGCGGCAGGCGCGGCGCGGCACCTATGACGTGGCCTGCCTGTCCGATACCGACATGCACATGATCGGCCAGCAGAACGTCTTCGACACGATCGACACCGCGAAGCTCAGCCGCAACGGCGCCATCATCCCGGCGCTGCGCAAGCCCTATGCCGTGCCGCATATCTATTCGGCCCTTGTGCTGCTCTACAATCCGGACAAGATGCCGAAGCCCGAGGGCTTCGCCGCCATGCTGGACCCGAAGTACCGCGGCCGCGTCGGCTTCTCCGACATCCTCTACAGCACCAACACCTTCGCCGCCGCCATGGCGGCCGGCGGCGCCTTCGACAATTACGAACCGGCGAAGAAGTCGCTGATGGACCTGCGCGGGCTCGATGCCAAGGTCTATCCCTCCAACGAGGCGGTGGCCGCCGCGCTCAAGTCGGAGGAGATCTGGATGACGCCGATGTGGCTGGCCCGCGGCTTCATGTGGCAGAAGGCCGGCATCCCGGTGAAGCATGTGGTGCCGCAGGAGGGTGCCTATGCCATCGTCTTCGAGTGCGGCGTGCCGAAGAACGCACGCAACAAGGACAACGCCTACACCTGGCTCGACGCCTCGCTCGACGCCAGGGCCCAGACCGCCTTCGCCGACCGCATGGGCTACCTGCCGACCGTGACCGACGCCGCGCTGCCGCCCGAGATCATGCAGCAGATCGGCCTGAGCGAGGCGGAGCAGCAGCGGCTGCGCGCGCCGGACTACGACTATCTGCTGAAGAACCACGCCGGGATCCTCGACTTCTGGAACAAGCAGTTCAAGGGCTGAGCCATGGCCGCGCTCGTCCTCCCCGCCGGGCTGCTGGTGGTGCTGTTGCTGGTGGCGCCGATGCTGCTGCTGTTCCGCATCTCGCTCAACCGCTTCAGCCCGACCGAGCTGATGGTGGAGGCGACGACGGCGCAGAACTATCTCCAGGCCGTCCAGGACCCGTATTACCAGCAGGTGCTGCTGACCACGCTCGGCATCGCCCTCGGCTGTACCCTGGTGACGCTGGTCATGGGCTTCCCGGCGGCCTACTGGCTGGCGCGCATGGAGAGCCGCTGGAAGAGCCTGGCCACCATCGTCACGCTCTTTCCGCTGCTGGTGGGCAATGTGGTGCGCGCGGCGGGCTGGATGGCGCTGCTCGGCAATGAGGGCGCGATCAACGCGGCGCTGATCGGGCTCGGCCTGATCTCGGCGCCGCTGCCGCTGCTCTACAACACCGGCTCCGTCGTGGTCGGCATCGTCGCCGTGGTGCTGCCCTACATGATCCTGACGCTCGCCGCCGTGATCGAGGGCATCCCGCGCCAGACGGAGGAGGCGGCCGCCAACCTGGGCGGGCGGCCGATGACGGTGTTCCGCCGCGTGCTGCTGCCGCTGGCGCTGCCGGGGGTGATGGCGGGTTGCGTCCTGGTCTTCATCCTCTGCATGAACACCTATGCCAGCGCGGTGCTGCTGGGCGGCCCGCAGTTCAAGATGATGGCGCCCGCCGTGTACGATCAGTTCGTGCGCGGCAACAACTGGCCCTTCGGCGCCGCGCTCGCTTTCATCCTGCTCACCGTGACCCTGGTGCTGACCGTGCTCGGCAGTGCCCTGATCGGTCGCAAGTACCGTCGCTGACGGAGAGGAACGGAGGACCCGCCATGGCCACAGACCAGGACAAGCCCGAGGTCGGCGAGGAGATGACCGCCCGCAACGCCGCGCGGGGCATGCCGCCGGTGCCGGCGGCGGAGGGGCGCGACCGGGGCGTGGGGCCGTTCCGCCGGCTGGTGCTGCGCGGCGCCACGGTGATCGACGGCACCGGGGCGCCGCCCTGGGGACCGGTCGACCTCGTCATCGAGCAGGGGCGCATCGCCGCCATCCAGGCCGTGGGCACGCCGGGCAAGCCGATCGACCCGGCGCGCCGCCCGGCCCCCGGCGAGCATGAGATCGACTGCCACGGCAAGTTCGTGACGCCCGGGCTGATCGACTGCCACACCCATATCGGCGTGCCCTATCACGCGCTGCACGGCTCGGTCGCCTCGGCCGACTATGTCTATAAGCTCTGGCTGGCGCATGGCGTGACCACGGTACGCGAGATGGGCTGCTTCAGCGGCCTCGGCTGGGTGGCGCAGCAGCGGCAGGCCTCGGCGGAGAACGCCATCGCCGCGCCACGCATCCTGGCGCACCCCTATTTCCCCGCCGTCAACGACATGCTCAAGACCATCCACACGCCGGAGGAGGGCAGGGCCTGGCTGCGCCGGGCGAAGGAGCGCGGTGCGGATGGCGTGAAGTTCTTCGGCGCGCCGCCCGCCATCATGAAGGCGGCGCTCGACGAATGCGCCAGGCTCGGCCTGCGCTCCGGCTGCCACCACGCGCAGCAGGCGGTGACGCGGATGAACGCGCTGACGACCGCCGAATGGGGCCTGACCAGCGCCGAGCACTATTACGGCCTGCCCGAGGCGCTCTATGACGACCGTGTGGTGCAGAGCTACCCCACCGGCTACAACTACAATGACGAGTACTTCCGCTTCTCCGCCGCCGGCCAGACCTTCCTGCAGGCGGCGGAGCCGGGCAGCGCGAAGTGGAACGCGGTGCTCGACCGCTTCCTGGAGATCGGCTTCACCTTCGTCCCCACCATGACGATCTACGACGCCAACCGCGACCTGATGCGGTTCCGGCGCGCCGACTGGCATGACGACTACACCTGGCCCAGCATGTGGCGCTACTTCCAGCCGGCGCGGGGCGGGCATGGCGCCTACTGGTACCGCTGGTCGGTCACCAACGAGGTGGAGTGGAAGCACCACTACCGCCTCTGGATGGCCTTCCTCAACGCCTACAAGAACCGCGGCGGCCGGGTCTGCACCGGCAGCGATTCCGGCTTCATCTTCCAGACCTTCGGTTTCGGCTACATCCGCGAGCTGGAGCTGCTGCAGGAGGCCGGCTTCAACGCGCTGGAGGTTTTGCGCTCCGCCACCATCCAGGGCGCCGAGCTGCTCGGCATCGACCAGGAGACCGGCAGCATCGAGGTCGGCAAGGCGGCCGATCTCCTGGTGCTGGACGAGAACCCGCTGGACGACTGGAAGCTGCTCTACGGCACCGGCGCGCTGCGGCTGAACGATGCGACCGGCCGGCCGGAATGGCGCCGCGCCCTGCGCCACACCATCCGCGCCGGGCTGGTCTTCGACGTGGCCGAGCTACTGGCCGACCTGCGCGGCATGGTGGCGGCCGAGAAGGAGAAGGAAGCGGCGGGCGCCCCCCTGTGAGCAGGGGCACGACCGAGTTCGTGCTGCTGTCGGGCTTCCTCGGCAGCGGCAAGACCTCGCTGCTGCTGGACTGGCTGGCCCTGCCGGAGGCGGAGGACACCGCCGTCATCGTCAACGAGGCGGGCGAGATCGACATCGACGGCGCCATCATCGCGGAGTCCGGCACGCTGCCCATGGCCATGCTGGCCAATGGCTGCGTCTGCTGCACGTTGACCAGCGACCTGGTCTTCACCATCCGCGAGCTGGTCGCGGCGCGCGAGCGGGACGGTGGGCCGCCGTTCCGCCGCATCGTGCTGGAATGCAGCGGCCTGTCGAAGCCGGGTCCGATCCTGCGATCGCTGATGCCGCTGGCGGCGCTGGGGCTGCAGGTGCGTGTCGTGACGCTGTGCGACGCGGTGCTGGCGCCGCGCCAGGCGGAGCATTTCGAGGAATGGTCGGCACAGGTGGCCGCCGCCGGCACGCTGGTGCTCAGCAAGCTGGACCGCGCGGCGCCCGAACCCGCCATCGCGGCGCTGCGGGCGGTCAATCCCCTGGCGCCGGTGGTGGCGGAGGCGGACGGTGCCGCCCGGGCGCGCACCACCTTCCTGTCCACGCGGGGGGCAGCCCCCGTGGCCGGCCTGCCCCAGGCGGCGCCGCATCCCCGCATCACCCTGGCCCTGGCGCGCTTCACCCCGGCGGCGAGCTGGGAGGAGCGACTCGACTGGCTGGAGGATCTGGCGGCCTTCTGCGGCGACCGCCTTCTCCGGGTGAAGGGGCTGCTGCATCCTCCCTCCGGCCCGCCGCTGCTGGTGCAGGGGGTGGGGACCGTCTACAGCCCCCTGGCCCCCTTGCCGGGCGCCATCGGGCGCGAGGAGGCGCTGGTGGTCATCCTGCGGGACCTGACGCTGGCCGAGCTGCGGAGCATGGCGCCGGAGACGCTCGTGGAGTGGCAGCAACCCTCGGCACGCGGTCTGGCCTGCTTCTGAAAGCCCGATCGGCCTCCCTCTTCAATCCATTGGATTTGTGGCATCTCTCCCATGGCGGGACGACGCTGGCCTTGGATGGTGGCATAACAGCGCATGTCCACCCGCGCGGGTTGCCGAAGGCTGTCTCCTGCGTCTGGCGTGTGTTAGCCTCGGCATCATCGCCTGAACGGAGAGGCTCGCTTGACCGGCACGATGACCGAGGATGCTTTGCTGTCCGGCCTGGATCTGACACGGTTGGGCGAGGCGGACCGCCTGGTGGCGGGCGCGGCCCAGCGGCTCAGGGCCGAGGCCCTGGATGGCCGGTTGGCGCCGGCGCTGGCGCGGCTCGATCCGGCCATGCGCGGGGCGCTGGATCTCCTCGTGCAGGAAATGGCGCGGCTTGGCGCCGAGGTGGAAGCGGCGCGCCAGGCGGTGGAGGCCGCGCAACGCGGGCGGGAGGCGGCCATCCGGCTGGATCCCCTGCGCTATATTCCCGGCTCGCGCGGCCGGCCGGCCGGGCTGCCGCCGGACCGCTTCGACCTCGCCGCCGACGATGCCGCCTTCAACGGCGCCGGCTGGTATGAAGCGGAGCGCTCGAGCCGCGGCGCCTGGCGGTGGGGCGGCCGGCACGGTCCCTACAGCACGCTTCTGGTCCCGACGCTCGGCGGGGGCGCCCTGCGCCTGGGTCTGCACCTCTCCATGCCTTTCCAAGCCACCTTCGACCTGGAGGCGGCGACGCTGCTGGCCAATGGCCAACCGCTGGACCTCCGGCTGCAGGAGGGGTCCACGGACCGCGCGCCGCGTTTGGCCGCGGAGTTCGACCTGCCCGAGGATGGCGGCACCGGCAGCCTTTCCCTGGTGCTGATGGCACCCCGGCACCACATGGCCGCTGCGGAGGGCGAGACGCCATCCGACTCCCGCGCCCTGGGTCCGGGTTTCGTGGGCCTGACCCTGGAGCGGCGCGCCGGCTGAGAGGGCGCGGCGCTCCCTCAGCCGGCCCTGGCCTGGCCGCCCTGGTAAAGCTGCACCAGAAAATCGGTGCTCAACTCATTGAATCCCCAGAAATTACGCAGGGAGAGACGTAGGCTGTTGGCCGGCAGGCGGAAGCGCCAGCCATCCGGCCGGGTGACGGGCAGGAGGGGGGCCAGGATGCTCCGCCAGACATCGGTCTCCAGCAGGCCGTCCACCAGGCTCAGATGCTGGCCGGGCCGCGCGGCGCCGCGGCCGCCCGCCAGGTCGAAGGGCGAGCGGTGAAGGATGCGCGCGGCGGTATCGAAATAGGGCGCCTCGACCAGCAGGCTCGAACTCACCCCCACCACCTCCCGCAGGCCCGGATGCGCCAGCAGGGCATAGGCATTGGCCCGCACCATCCGCACCTGCCGGAAGGGGATGCCGGTGCGGAAGAGGCCGAAATCGCCGCTGTTGTAGGGGTGCGGCTTGAAGGCGACGCAGCCGTCCCGCCGCAGCAGGGCGCGCACCGCCCCGGCATGGTCCTCAAGATTGACGACCCGGCCGCCATCGACCAGCGAGCGGTCCAGGCTGGTCTGCCCCACCAGCAGGGCGGGCGCCTCCAGCGCGAGGTCAGGCCGCAGCTTCAGCGCCGTGGCCGAGACCAGGTCGGCCCAGCCATGGAAGGCCTCGGGGTCGGTGTGGTGCGACAACAGCGCGGCGAAGACCTCCGCGTCATTGGTCTGCACGGCGAAGAAGACGTCCGGCAGGAAGCGGACCGGATGGATGTTGAGGTCGACATAGGGGATGTCGAGATGCGACAGGGTCCGCTTGAACCATTCTGCCAGTTCGAAGCCGACCACGATGGCATCGCCGAAGGTGGCCTCACAGGTCTCCAGCACGGCGGCCGGCACGGTTCCGGCATCGAAGAAGCCGGCCCAGCCCGCCGCGCTGGGCTCGGCCCCGAACCAGGCGTAGAAGGCGGCGGCATCGAGGCCGTCACCCCAGCTCAGGCAGTCGACCGGCAGTCGGCTGGCCTCGCCGAGATGCCGGCGCAGCAGCCGGTAGAGCCAGCGGATGTTCTCCGTCTGCGAGGGCCTGAAGCCCTTCTCCACGGGCCGCAGGAAGTCCCCGGTGACGATGATGCGCCGGAGGGGGATGTGCCGGAGGGGGGAGGCCATGCGCGCCTCAGGCCCTGGCCGCCAGGGCCGCCATGAAGCGCTCGGCGGCGGCGCTGATGGCGGGCGGGCCATGCCGGCGCTCGACCAGGGCCCGCGCGCTCTCGCCCATGCGGCGCCGCCGCGGCTCGTCGCGCAGCAGCGCCTCCACCGCGGGCAGCAGGACCTCCCGCTCGACCAGCAGGCCCTCCGTCCCGTCGGTCAGCCCGCCATAGACCGTGTCGCGGCAGGCGATCACGGGCAGACCGCAGGCCATGCCCTCGACCATGGCGCGCGGCAGGCCATCCATGGTGGAGCAGTGCACCATCAGGCGGCAGCGCTTCAGCAGGGGGAACAGCTGCGCATGGGACAGTTGGCCGGGAAGGCTGAGATGGCCTGGAGAGAGGGCGCCCTGGCGCAGCGCCTCGGACGGGTTGCCGCCGCCGACCAGGGCGACACGCCAGTCGCGCGTGAGCGGCAGCAGCATCGCCTGGTTCTTCCGCGCCTCGCGGAAGTTGCCGACATTGACGATGTCGTGCAGCGGCGCGGCGGGCTCCGGGCGGGTCGCCTCGAGGTCGATGTACTTCGGCATGACGTAGCCCCGGCCCCGCGCGGCGAAGGCCGGGAAGTGCCGCTCCAGCTGCTCCTCGTATTCGCCGAAGACGAACTCCGCGCCGTCCAGCACGCGGTCACGGATGCTGCCGCCGACGATGAAGCCGTACCGCTGCCCTGCCCCCAGCCCGTGCAGGAGGAAGGCGTTGATGTCATAGCTCAGGCCCTTGAAGATCAGCAGGTCGGGTGCGAAGCCGCGCAGGGTCTCCAGCATCGCCGCCGAGGTCTTGCGATGCGGGATCGGTGGGGCCGGCAGGTCCTCCGGGCAGAAGATGGTGTCCACCGCGCCGTCCAGGAAGCTCTCCCGTTCGATCGCGCGGCCGCCATGGATGCGGAAGGCGGCCGCTTCCACACCCATGCCACGCAGGCGGGACAGGAAATGCAGCTCCCGAAGGGCGCCGGTCATCGACCGGTCGGCATGGCTCATGATCAGGGCGAGGCGCATGGGTCGGGCGGCGGTCCCTGGCTGGCGGAGATGGACGCCGCACCCTAGAACGGACTAGAAGCTTAAGGAAGTGTCACAACCCCACGCCGCGACTTCGCGTGGTTCCGCGTCTCTTCGTTGAGGAAATGGCTGACCGTTCCATGCGTTTCCTGGTCATCTCCCCGACACCGAGCCATCCCGCCAATGCCGGCAACCGGCAACGGATCCAGGCGCTGCTGCGCGGCCTGCGCCGTTTCGGCCATGGCATCGACTTCTGCTTCATCGCACGCGAGGCCGTCGCCGAGGAGGATCTGGCGGCGATGCGGGGCGCCTGGGATGAGGTGATCCTGCTGCCGCACGACCGGGCCGCCGAGCGGCGCAGCCTGGGCGAGGTGTATGGCATCGACGACTGGTTCCAGCCGCCGGCCGCCGCGGCCCTGGCGCAGCTGGCGGCCGAGCGGCACTACGACGCGGTCCTGGTCGAATATGTGTTCCTCAGCAAGGCCTTGGAGTATTTTCCCGAGACGACGCTGAAGGTCATCGACAGCCATGACGTCTTCTCGGGCCGGCAGGAGCGGCTGCGCGCCCTCGGCCTCCCGCCCGCCTTCTTCTACACCACCCCGGCGGAGGAAGGACGTGGCCTGGACCGCGCCGATCTGGTCCTGGCCATCCAGGATGAGGAGAGGGCGCAGCTCGAGGAGATCACCCGCGCCGCGGTGGTGACGCTCGGCTTCGTGCCCGATCCGCTTCCCGATGCGGCGCCGCGCCGGGAGGGCGGCGGGAGCGGGGTGGCCGGCTATCTCGGCAGCGCCAACCCGATCAACCAGGCGGCGCTGAAGGCCTTCCTGCGGGCGCTCGACCTGGACGCCGTGGCGCGGGAGGGCGGCAGGATCCGGATCGGCGGCGGTGCGGGGCAGGCGACGGCGGGGCTGGAGGGGCCGCTCGAGGTGGCGGGGCCCGTCGCCGAGGCGGCGCCCTTCTATGCCGGGCTCGACCTGGCGCTCAATCCGCACCAGGGCGGCACCGGGCTCAAGATCAAGTCGGTCGAGGCGCTGGCGCATGGCTGCCCGCTGATCGGCACCGCCGACGCCCTGCTCGGGCTGGAGCCGGAGGAGCCGTTCCACGCCGCCGCCGATGCCGCCGCCCTGGCCCCGGCGCTGCATCGCTTCCTGGCCGAACCCGCCTTCCGGGAGCGCGTGGCCGAGGGCAGCCGGCGCCTGTTCCACCGCTACGCCGCGACCGTCGGGCGGCAGATGGGCATCCTGCGCTCCCCCGCCGCGCTGCGCCTGGCCCTGGACCGGCCGCGCGTCCTGCTGGTCACGGACCTGCCGTTCTGGGAGGAGAAGCTCGGCAACCACGCGCGCATCTGCGAGATGCTGCGTGTCGGCCGGGAATGGCTCGACTTCGACCTGCTGGTCCTGCGCAGCCTCAGCCCGGCGGAGCGGGCGGCGGCGCGGCGCGTGGTGGGTGGCCGGGGCCGGGTCTTCTCCTTCCGCGACTACGCCCTTCCGGGTGTCGCGTGGATTGAGTCGTCTCCGCTGCTCAAGGGTTTCGAGAGGCGCCACTTCGCCCGCGTCTTCTTCGCCGCGCTGGAGGCGCATCTGGCGGCGCATCCCTGCGAGGCGGTGATCCTGGAATACATCCGGCTGAGCTATCTGCGCCATGCGCGGGGCCTGCCCCGCCTCACGGTGCTCGACACGCATGACGTGATGTCGCTGCGGGCGGAGAACTTCGCCCATTTCGGGCTGGACCATCACCTGCAGATCTCGGTGCAGGAGGAGCTGGCCATCATGGACAGCTTCGCCCTGGTCCTGGCCATCCAGGCCGCCGAGCATCGCTTCCTTGCCGACGCCCTGCCGGGGCGTGCCCTCTACCTGCCGCACAGCCTGCCGCACCGCTGCCGGCACGATGCCGGCCGGCCGGCGCGGCGTGTCGCCTTCGTCGGCGGCGACAGCCCGATGAACCGCGACGGGCTGCGCTGGTTCCTGGAACAGGTCTGGCCCTGCTTCCACGGCCATGAGGCCGAGCTCCACGTCGCCGGCGGGGTCTGCGCCTCCCTCGGGGCGGCGGCCGCGACGGCCGGCCGCGTCGTGCTGCATGGCGCCGTGGCGGATCTCGACCGCTTCCTCGATGCCGCCGACATCGGCATCAACCCGGTCTTCTATGGCGGAGGCCTGAAGATCAAGACCGTGGAATACCTCTGCCGCGGACTGCCCGCGGTGGTGACGCAGGAGGCGGTGCACGGCATCGAGGGGGGCGAGCCCGGCGCCTATCGCCTGGCCCGCTCGCGGCGCGACTTCGTGGCGGAGCTCCATCTGCTGCTGACCGACACCACGGTCCGGCAGCAGTGTTCGGAGGCGGCCTACCGGCTGGGGCGGCGGCAGTTCAGCCGGGCGGTGTCCGGCCAGGCTCTCCGGTCCCTGGCCGATCTGGCCCGGGCGGAGCGGCGGGAGGCCGCCGCTGCCTGATCCACGGAAAATACTTCAGGATCAGGTGCTTATGACGGTCCTTTAAGGCTGGAAGCCAAAGGCGATCAGCCCCGCAGCAGGCCCGCCTCCGGTGCCACTTCGCCGCTGTCCGGAAAGGCGGCGGCAATGGCCCTGGCATCGAGGCCGAGATGATCCCGCAACAGGCCCTTGGCGATGGCCCGCAGATCCCGCGTCGGCTGCAGGTCGCGCTTCTCGTAGAGTTGGGACTCCGCCAGGCCCGGCCAGTCCGCCAGCACCCGGCCACCGCGTATCGCGCCGCCGGCGAGCAGCGCCGCGCCGCCGGTGCCATGATCGGTGCCCTTGTCGCCATTGGCGCGGGCGGTGCGGCCGAACTCGGTCATCACCAGGATGGCGGTCTGGTTCCACGCCGCCTCGCCGAGCGTTTCGCGCAAGGCCATCAGCCCCTCGTCGAGCTGGCCGAGCACGGGATCCATGCGCCGCGTCTGGTCGACGTGGGTGTCCCAGCCGCCCATCTCCAGCGCGGCGACGCGCGGCCCGCCTGGTGCCGCCAGCAACCGTCCGGCGGTGCCGGCCAGCGCCGCGAAGCCGCCCTTGGCCGGCGGCGCCCCGCCCAGCACGCCCTCGGCATAGCCGCGCCCGCGCAGCCCCTCCCGCAGGGAGGGACCCAGCAGCGGATCGGCATGCAGCAGGTCCGCCATCCGGGCGTAGAGGTCGGGATCCGGCCGCAGCCGGCGCGGGGGCGCCCACATGCCCACCGGCTGCGGTCCGCGCATCAGCAGGGGCAGGTCGAGGCCGAGGGCGAGTGCCGCCTCGGGCCGTCCGGCCGGCCGCGCGGGCAGGCCGGCCAGGGCGCGGTTGAGCCAGCCGGAGGAGAGCCGGTGGTCGGTGCCGCTCTCCATCATGTCCTGCGCCTCGAAATGACTGCGGTTGCGGTAGGGGCCGGCCACGGCGTGGATCGGCAGCAGAGACCCTTCCCGGAAGCAGCGGTGCATCCCGCCCAGCCGGGGATGCAGGCCGAAGAAGCCGCCGCACTCCAGCAGGCCATCCTCCTGCCCCGGCTCGGGCAGGGCGACGGCGCCGCGCAGCGCGCGGTAGTCGGGATCGCCATAGGGGGCGAGCAGGGCCATGCCGTCCATCGCCCCGCGCAACAGCACCACGACGAGGCGGTGCTCGGCATGGCTGGCCGGCGGGGCGCCGGAGGCCAGGGCCAGGCGGGCATTGCCCGCCACGGCCAGGGCGGAGAGGCCGAGCAGAAGGCCACGCCGGCCGAGGCGCGGCAGATGAGGATTCGTCTGGCTCATCGGCGCTGGAACTCCGGGCTGGCGAGAAGCAGGGCGATGGCATCGCGCGGGGCGCCGGCCCGCCGGACCGCGGCGCGCGTCTCGGCCGAGGCCAGGAGGCCGAGTGCCGCCTCCAGCAGCGCCATGGGCTCGGCGCGGGTGAAGCGGCCCGCCAGGTCGTAGGACCAGTCCAGCCGGCGCAGCAGCGGCTCGGGTCCCAGCCAGGCCGAGGCCAGGTCCGGCCAGCCATTGGGTTGCGGCGCCACCCAGAGCGGCTGGTTCAGCGCGTGGCAGGCGCCGAAGGCGAAGCGGGCCAGGCGTTCGCCCTCGGCGCCGCAGGCACGCAGGGCGGCGACGATGTAGTCCTGCGGCGCCCGCAGCTTGCCCAGGGGCGGCGCCCAGGCCTCCGGCAGGCGGGGCAGGGCACGGGACACGGCCAGCAGGTCGCCCCCCGTGTCGCGCAGCACCGCCTCGATGCGGGCCACGGCGGCGGGCGGCGGGTCGTCGGCCACGAAGTGCCGTGCGAGCTTGACGGCGAGGTGCCGGTGCGTCGCCGGATGCTCGGCCAGGAAGCGCAGCGCGGCCTCGCTGGCGGCCTCGCCCTCCTCGAAGCGCCGGCCCATCAGCGTCTTGGCGCCCGGCTCGTGGTTGGCGACGCGGAACACGGCGCCGAAGGGCTCGCGGTTCCGCTGCACGCCCCAGCCGGTGAGCAGCCGGGCGAAGGCGGTGACATCCGCCTGGGTATAGCCGGACGCCGGGCTGACGGTGTGCAGTTCCAGGATCTCGCGCGCCAGGTTCTCGTTCAGCCCGCGCCCGCTGCGCCGGCCGAAGCGGCTGTTCGGGCCGACCGAGGAGTTCTGGTTGAGGTAGCTCAGCATGGCCGGGTGCCGCTCCACCGCCAGCAGCATCTCCGTGAAGCGGCCGGTGACATGCGGGCGGATGGCGTGCCGCACGAAGTCGGGCAGCGCCGCCGTGACCCCCGTGCCGCCGCGCTTGCTGACGGTGAAATGATTGGTCCAGAACGCCACCAGGCGCTCGCGATAGGGTGCCTCGCTGTCGATGCGCCAGCCGAGCGCGGTGCTCGCCTCATCGACGAAGTAGAGCTCGAGCGGCCGCTTCTGCCCCGGCTCGAAGGGCCGCATGGCATCCTGCTCCGCCCAGATGCGGTAGCCCTCGGCGAGATCGCCGGGCGTGGATCGTCCCGGCGGGGCCGGCGGGGCCGGCGGCGCGCGGTCCGGCGCCTCGAGCTGGGCGTCGAGCCAGGCCAGGGGATCGGCCGGCGGAGGGCGATCCGGCCGGAGGCCCAGGCCGAAGCGGATCTCGGCTTGCAGAGGCGAAGCGGCGGAGGACATGCACGCCAGGGTAGCAAGGCCAACGGGGCTTCCGTCCAGCCACAGAATGTTGCAGCGCCGCGACCGCTGTTCATTCCAGCGTGACCGCGCCTATCTTGGAAGGAGAGGCAGGGCGGCATCGCGGCGGCCGCCGACGGAGTTGAGACAGGAATGGCGGCCAAGGATCCCTATCAGGTGCTGGGCGTGGCCCGGACGGCGGGTGAGGACGAGATCCGCTCCGCCTACCGCAAGCTGGCCAAGCGCCACCACCCCGATCTCAATCCCGGGGACAAGGCGGCCGAGGAGCGCTTCAAGGAGGCCTCGGCCGCGCATGCGCTGCTGTCCGACGCGGAGCAGCGGGCCCGCTACGATCGTGGCGAGATCGACGCGGCGGGTCAGGAGCGGCAGCCGGAACACGCCTCCTACCGCAGCTATGCCGAGGGCGGGCAGGGACCGCGCTACCGGCCCGGCGCGGCGGGCGCGGGTGCCTCCGGCGCCTATGCCGGCTTCGACCCCGAGGATCTGGGCGACATCTTCGCCGACCTGTTCGGCAGAGGCCAGGGGCCGGGACAAGGCCCGGGCCGGGGCGGCGCCGGTCCCCGCCAGGGCCGCGACGAGCACTACCGGCTGGAGCTGGACTTCCTCGACGCGGTGAACGGCGGCACGCAGCGCCTGACGCTGCCCACCGGCAAGACGCTGGAGGTGCGGGTGCCGGCCGGCATCGAGGAAGGGCAGATCCTGCGCCTGCGCGGCCAGGGCGGCGCCGCCGGGCCGGATGGCAAGGCGGGGGACGCGCTGATCGAGATCGGCATCCGTCCGCACGCCATCTTCCGCCGCGAGGGCAACGACATCCAGCTGGAGGTGCCGGTGACCTATTCCGAGGCCGTGCTCGGCGGCAGGATCACGGTGCCGACGCCGGGCGGGCCGGTCAGCGTCACGGTGCCCCGCCACTCCGACAGCGGCACCCGGCTGCGGCTGCGCGGGCGCGGCGTACCGGCGCACGGCGGGCGGCCGGCGGGCGATGCCTATGTCTCCCTGCGCATCGTCCGGGGCGAGGTGGATCAGCGGCTGGAGGACTTCCTGCGGGAGTGGAGTGCGGAACACCCCTTCAATCCGCGACAGGGCATGGTGGATTAGGCGATGATCACCATCGAGACTCTCTGCCACAGTATCCAGGGGCTGCGCGGCGAGGAGGTGGAACTCTGGATCGGCCGCGCTTGGCTGCGCGCCGAGGGCGGCCCCGGCCACTACCGCCTGCGCGAGATCGACGTGGCGCGCGCCCGGCTGATCCACGAGCTTCGCCAGGGCCTGGCCCTGGATGAGGAGGCGATGCCGGTCGTGCTCTCCCTGCTGGACCAGCTCTACAGCGCCCGCCGCCAGATGCGCCGCCTGCGTGCGGCGCTGGACGCGGCCGATGCCGGGACGCGGGACCGCATCCTGGCGGCCCTGCGGATGGCGGAGGCCGGGGCCGAAGGGGCAGGCCCAGGGTGATGGCGGCGGGGCGGGGGGAGGAGCGCCACGCCGCGCGCCCCGGGCCGCGGCTGCTGATCGCCGAGGCGAGCGAGGCGCAGTTCGGCCTGACGCTCACCTTCATCGCCGGCGCCATCAATGCCGGCGGCTTCATGCTGGTCGGGCAGTACACCTCGCACATGTCGGGCAATGTCTCCGCCATGGCGGACCATCTGGCGGTGGGCGGCGTGGCGCTGATGCTGGGCGGGCTCGTGGCGCTGCTCGCCTTCCTCGGCGGCGCGGCCACCGCGGCCCTGCTGGTGAACTGGGGCCGCCGCCGCTTCCGGCGCAATCCCTTCGCCGCGCCGCTGCTGCTGGAGGTCGCGCTGCTCGCCGCCTTCGGCCTGCTGGGCGCCTGGGCGCAGAGCGAGCGCGTGGCGATCCCCGCCGTGCCGTTGCTCTGCTTCCTGATGGGGCTGCAGAACGCCACCATCACCAAGATCTCCGGCGCGCGCATCCGCACCACCCATGTGACCGGCATCGTCACCGATATCGGCATCGAGCTCGGCAAGCTGGTCTACTGGAACCGCGACCGCCGGACGCCGGACCGCCCCTTCATCCGCGCCGACCGGGCCAAGCTGCGCCTGCTCCTGGGGCTGCTGGCCAGCTTCTTCGGCGGCGGGGTGGCGGGGGCGCTCAGCTTCGGCCATCTCGGCTTCGTCTCCTGCGTGCCGCTGGCCTGCATCCTGCTCCTGCTGGCCAATGCCGTGGTGCGCCCGGACCTCTCCCCGGCGGCGCTGCGACGGCATCAGGCCCAGGGCTGAGGACCATCCTCCGATGTTGATGGACGAAATCGACCAGAAGCTCCTGGCGCTGCTGCAGCAGGACGCCACCCTGCCGATCGCGCAACTGGCCGACCGGGTGGGCCTGTCGCCGACGCCCTGCTGGAAGCGCATCCAGAAACTCGAGGCGGCGGGCGTGCTGACCGGGCGGGTGGGCCTGGTGGCGCCGGACAAGGTGGGCCTCGGCCTCTCGGTCTTCGTGGCCATCGAGGCGGGCGATCACTCCCCGGAATGGCTGGAGCGCTTCGCCACGCTGGTGCGGCAGATCCCCGAGATCATGGAGGTCTACCGCATGGCCGGCGAGGTCGACTACATGCTGCGGGTGACCGTGCCCGACATGGCCGCCTTCGACAGGCTCTACAAGCGCCTGATCGCCAGCGTCCCGCTGCGCAACGTCACCTCGCGCTTCGCCATGGAGCGGATCAAGCACACCACCGCCCTGCCGCTGGAGGCCGGTGCCTTCCGCCGGCGCGGCGGCGATGAGGGATAGATTTCCTCGGCGGGCCGCCTTCGGGGAATAATCATCTCCCTGCGCCGCAGAATTCGAAAATAGCGCCTATTTATCGGTAAATACAGCGCGCCTACCTTCCGATCTCGCGTCTCGCCCCGCCCTATCGGAAGGTTCCGCTCGCATGGATGGCCTGTCCTATCGTCCCGACAGCCTCGAGACCCTGGCGCAGGCCTTCGCCAGGGGAGCGGCGGCGCATGACCGGGAGGGCAGCTTTCCGCACGAGAACTTCGCCGCGCTCCACAAGGCCGGCCTGCTGGGAATGACCGTCCGTCCGCAGGAGGGTGGCGAGGGCGCCGGGCTGCCGCGTGCCGTCGCGGTGGTGCGCGCCATCGGTCGCGGCTGCCCGGCCACGGCCCTGGTGCTGGCCATGCAGTTCATCCAGCATCAGGCGATCGCCCGCAGTGCCGGCTGGCCGGAGCATCTGCGCGTCCTGCTCGGGCGCGGCGCGGTCGAGCGCGGCGAACTGGTCAATGCGCTGCGGGTCGAGCCCGAGCTCGGCACGCCGGCACGCGGCGGCCTGCCCGCCACCACCCTGCGCCGCACCCCCGAGGGCTGGCGGCTCAACGGCCGCAAGATCTACTCGACCGGCGCGCCGGCGCTGTCCTGGATGCTGGTCTGGTGCCGCACCGAGGAGGCCGAGCCGCGCACCGGCATCGCGCTGGTTCCGGCCGGCGCCGCCGGGCTGCGCATCGAGGAGAGCTGGGATCAGGCGGGGTTGCGGGCCTCCGGCAGCCACGATGTGGTCTTCGAGGAGGTGCTGCTGCCCCTCGACCATGCCATCGACTTCCGTCCGCCCGCCGCCTGGGGCCGCCCGGATGCCGAGCAGGTCGCCTGGAACACCCTGCTGATCGCGGCGCTCTATACCGGCGTGGCGCAGGCCGCGCGCGACTGGCTGCTCGACTTCCTGCGCCAGCGCGCGCCGGCCAGCCTGGGCGCGCCGCTCGCCACGCTGCCCCGCATGCAGGAGGCGGTCGGCCGGATCGAGGCGCTGCTGCTGGCCAATGACCGGCTGGTGGCCGATGCCGCCCGGCGCGAGAGCATGGCCGTGTCCGATTACGGCCTGATCAAGACCCTGGCGGCGGAGAACGCCATCGCCGTGGTGCAGCAGGCCGTGGCGCTCTGCGGCAATCACGCGCTGGCCCGTGCCAACCCGTTGGAGCGGCATCTGCGTGATGTGCTGTGCGCCCGCATCCATACGCCGCAACCCGACAGTGCCTGGCTCGCCGCCGGGCGGGCCGCCCTCGGGCTGGCCTGACAGAGGAGATCCGCCATGACCCAGACCGACCCGAACCCGACGGGCGCCCTTGAATTCATCGGCATGATCCAGCCGCGCGAGCAGTCGGAGATCCATCCGGCGCAGGGCGAGGCGATCGATCCCGCCTATCTCCTGGCCTCGGCGCGCGCGCATGACGAGGCGGGCTTCGACCGCATGCTGATCGGCTGGTACAGCAACGGCCCGGACGGGCTGGAACTGGCCTCCTGGCTGGCGGCGCAGACCCGGAAGGTGGGCTTCCTGGTGGCGCACCGGCCCGGCTTCCAGGCGCCCAGCACCGCCGCCCGCGCCTTCGCCACCCTGGACCAGCTCAGCGGCGGCCGTGCCGCCATCCATGTCATCTCCGGCGGCGACGATGCCGACCAGGCGCGCGACGGCGACTGGCTGGACAAGGATTCCCGCTACGCCCGCACGGATGAGTACGTCTCGATCCTGAAGTCGATCTGGACGGCACGGCAGCCGGTCGATCACGAGGGCGCGTATTATCGCATCAAGGGGGCCTCGCCCGAGGTCCGGACGGTCCGCCGCCCGCACATCCCGGTCTATTTCGGCGGTGCCTCGGAAGCGGCGCTGCGCGTCGCCGGCCGGCATGCCGATGTCTATGCGCTCTGGGGCGAGACGCAGGCCCAGGTGCGCGAGATCGTGACGCGGGTGCGCGCCGAGGCGGCGAAGCATGGGCGGCAGGTGCGCTTCAGCCTGTCCTTCCGCCCGATCCTGGCGGAGACGGAGGAGGCCGCCTGGGCCAAGGCGGAGCGTATCCTGGCCGAGGTGCGGCGGGTGCGCGGCGCGGCGGCGCTGGGCCCGGCGAACGGCCAGCCGCAGAACGCCGGCTCGCAGCGCCTGCTGGCCGCGGCCGCTCTAGGCGACCGGCCGGAGGGGCGGCTCTACACCGCCATCGCGCGGGAGACCGGCGCGCGCGGCAACACCACCGCCCTGGTCGGCACGCCCGAGCAGGTGGCCGAGGCCTTCCTCGAATACCACGCGCTGGGCGTGACCACCTTCCTGATCCGCGGCTTCGACCCGCTGGAGGACGCGGTGGAGTATGGCCGCTCCCTGCTGCCGGCCACGCGCCGGCTGGTCGCGGAGCGGCTGGCCCGCCAGCAGCAGGGCGTGGCCGCCGAATGATCCGCCGCCGCAGCTTGATCCTTTCCGGTGCCGCGCTGGGCGCGGGGCTTTCCACGGGCCTGGGCGCGCCGCGCCTCCTGCGGGCGCAGACGCCCCTGCGGGTTGGCGACCAGCGCGGCAATGCCCGCGCCGTGATGGAAGCGGCGGGGGTGCTGAAGGGCGTCGAGGAGCGCTTCGCCTGGAGCGAGTTCCCCGCCGCCGCTCCGCTGGTCGAGGCGCTGAATGCCGGCGCCATCGACACCGGGCTGGTGGGCGATGCCCCCTTCACCTTCGGCGCCGCCGCCGGGGTGCCGGCCAAGGCCATCGCCGCCACGCGGGAGAACCGCGAGGGGTTGGCCATCGTGGTGCCGAAGGACAGCCCGGTCCGCTCCCTCGATGATCTGAAGGGCAGGAAGATCGCCACGGGGCGCGGCTCCATCGGCCATCAGCTGGTGCTGGCGGCGCTGGAGGAGGCCGGACTTGGCACCGACGCGGTGGAGCTGGTCTTCCTGCTGCCGGCCGATGCCAAGGCGGCCTATGCGCGTGGCGCCGTCGATGCCTGGTCCACCTGGGAGCCCTATGTCAGCCAGGAGGAGGTGCTGGCCGGCGGCCGGCGCGTGGTGCATGGCGGCCAGCTGACGCCGGGCCTGTCCTTCCAGGCGGCGCGGGACGACGCCATCGCGGCGCGGCGCGACGATCTGGCCGAGTTCGTCCGCCGCCTGGCGCAGGCCCGGGCCTGGGCCAATGCCAATATCCCGGCCTATGCCCGGTCCTGGTCGGCGCTGATGAACATTCCGCAGCCGGTGGCCGAGCACTGGTTCGCCCGCGCGCGCACCCGCGTCGTGCCGATCGACGACAGCGTGGCGGCGGACGAGCAGCGCAACATCGACCTCTACACCCGCGCCCGGCTGGTGCGGCGGCGCATCGCGGCGGCCGATCTGCTGGACGCCTCCTTCACCGAGGCGATCCGCGCCGGCAACGCGGCCTGAGCGGGCCGGCGGGGGCTCAGGCCAGCTCCCGCCGCGCCAGCGTCACCCAATAGGCGGCGCCATGGATCAGGGCGGCGTCGTTGAAGTCGTAGAGCGGCGTGTGCACGGGGCGCAGGACGCCATCCGGGCTGGTGCCGTTGCCGGTCATCATGAAGGCGCCGGGCCTGCGCTGCAGCATGTAGGCGAAGTCCTCGGCGGCGGTGATCGGCGCCGCCTCGCGCCGCACCGCGGCCTCCCCGGCCAGGGCGGCGGCGGCATCGGCGGCGCGCGCCGCTTCCGCCGCGGAATTGACCAGCACCGGATACTCGGCCTCGAAGCGGATGGTCGCGGTGCAGCCCTGCGCCAGGGCGGCGGCCTCGGCCAGTTCGCGCAGCCGGCGCTCCAGGATGTCGCGCACCTCTGACCGGAAGGTCCGCGCCGTGCCGCCCAGCACCACGCTGGCGGGGATCACGTTCGGCGCCGCCGGCGTGCCGGCCGAGATGTAGCCGGCGCTGATCACCGCCGCCTCCAGCGCCGGGATGTTGCGCCCGATGGCGGCCTGCAGCGTCAGCAGGAACTGCGCCTGGGCCAGGGTGGGGTCGGTCGCGCGGTGCGGCATGGCGCCGTGCCCGCCGGTGCCCCGGAACTCCACCGCCCAGCTGTCCATCGCGGCGAGCATCGGCCCCGCGCGCGTGGCGAAATGCCCGACCGGCAGGCCCGGCTCGTTGTGCAGGCCGAAGACGGCGTCGCAGGGAAAGCGGTCGAACAGACCCTGCTCGACCATGGCGCGGCCGCCGCCGAGATTCTCCTCGGCCGGCTGGAAGATGACGTGCAGCGTGCCGCCGAAATCCGGATTCTCCGCCAGGTGGCGGGCGGCCGCCAGCAGCATGGCGGTGTGCCCGTCATGGCCGCAGGCATGCATCATCCCGTCCCGCTCCGAGGCATAGGGCAGGCCGGTGGCCTCGTGGATCGGCAGGGCGTCCATGTCGGCCCGCAGCGCGATGGCGCCTTGCCCAGGCCGGCGGCCGCGCAGCGTGCCGACGATGCCGGTGCCGGCCAGGCCGGTCGTCACCTCGAACCCCCAGTCGCGCAGCCTGCCGGCGACGATGCCGGCGGTGCGATGCTCCTGGAAGCCGAGTTCGGGATGGCGGTGCAGGTCCTGGCGCAGCGCGATGAATTCGGCTTCGTGACGCCTCAGCGCGTCGAGCAGGGCATTGTCCATGGGGGTCCGTCGGTCTTCGCTGGCGATCTGAATGGCCGGCATCGTCGCCCCCGCCACGCGGGGCTGTCAAACCGGCGGCGTGGCTTGTGCGCCGCGGGCGCGCGGCTATGGTCGCGGGGCAGGAACATGATGGAAGGGCAGGGTATGGCGGCTGGATGCGCGGGCGGGACGGGATTGTCGCGGCGCCGGCTGCTGAGCGGCGCGGCGGGCATGGCCATCCCCCTCCTGGCATCGCCGCTTCTGGCCACGCCCCGGCTGGCGCGGGCCGAGGCGCCGGTGCGGGCCCGCGACCTGCTGGGGCGGGAAGTGGCGCTGCCGCGCCCGGCGCGCCGGGTGGTGCTGGGGCAGGGGCGGCACCTGGCGGTGCTCAATCTCCTGCATCCCGATCCCGCCAGCCTGGTCGTCGCCTGGAGCGAGGACATGCGGCGTGGCGAGGCCCGAGAATACGCCAAGTACCGGCAGCGCTTCCCCGCGCTCGACCAGTTGCCGAACCTCGGCCAGAACCTGGGCGGCGCCTCGCTGGAGATGATCCTGGCGGCGCGGCCGGACCTCGTGCTGCTGAGCCGCCGCAACCTGATGGCACTGGGCGAGGCCGGGGCGCAGGGTCTGCTGCGGAGTCTGGAAACCGCCGGCATTCCGGCCGCCGTCATCGACTTCTTCATCGCGCCGCTGCGCGACACGGAGCCGAGCCTCGAGACACTCGGCACGCTGATCGGCCGCGAGGCCCAGGCCCAGGCGCTGCTGGCCTTCCATCGCGGCCGCATGCAGGCGGTCCGGACCGTGCTCGCCGGAGCCGCGTCGCGGCCCTCGGTTTTCATGCACGTCCATGCGGGCGGCACGGATTGCTGCTACTCGCCCGGGCGCGGGGTCTTCGACGACCTGATCCAGGCGGCCGGCGGGCGGAACATCGGCGCCGAGACCCTGCCGGCGGAGACCGGGCAGCTCAACCTCGAAGCCGTGCTGGCGCGCAATCCGGATGTCTATGTGGCCACGGGCGGGCCCTTCGGGGGGCGCGGCGGGGTCAGCCTCGGCGTGGGCGTCGAGGCGGCGGCGGCGCGCGCCAGCCTGGAGGAGGTCATCCGCCGCCAGAACCTGGGCAGCCTGCCGGCGGTGCAGGGTGGGCGGGCGCATGCGCTGTGGCACGGCTTCAATGATTCGCCGACCCATGTCATCGCCGTGGAAGCCATGGCCCGCTGGTTCCATCCGCAGGCCGCGGCGGCGCTTGATCCGGCGGCCAGCCAGGCCGTGCTGAACGAGCGCTTCGCCACGGTCCCTATGGAGGGGACCTACTGGACCGACATGGCCTGAGGGGGCGCGGCCTGAGGGGACGCGCCGGCGCCAGGCCAAGGCAGCGGGCCACAAGCTGCATAAGATATATTATGTAAAATTCCTTTTCAGGACAGCATGCGCGTATCGCCGTCGATGCTGATCGCCTGGCCGGAGATGGTCCGCCCGCGCGGGCTGGCCAGGAAGAGGATCTGGTCCGCCAGCTGTCGCGGCGTGACATAGTCCTTGATGGAGGTGAAGGAGAAGGCAAGCCGCTCCATCTCCGCGAAGCTGATGCCCTTCTGCTGCGCCTTGGCCTCCAGCACGCGCCGTTGCCGGTCCCCGGCGACCAGCCCCGGCAGGATGGCGTTCACCCGGATGCCGTCATCGCCCAGCTCGATGGCGAGCGACTTGGTCAGCCCGATCACGCCCCATTTGGCGGCCGCGTAGGGCGCGCGCAGCGCGAAGCCATGCCGGCCGGCGGCCGAGGAGAGGTTGACGATGCTGGCATTGCCCGAGCGGCGCAGATGCGGGATGGCCAGCCGGGCGCAATTGAACTGGCTGGTCAGGCAGACCTCCAGGCAGCGGTCCCAGTCCTCCGGGTTGATCTCCTCCAGCCGCCCGGTCGGCCCGGCGATGCCGGCGTTGTTCACCAGCACGTCGAGCCCGCCGAGCTGCGCCAGCGCCGCCTCGAACAGCGCCGCCACCTCGCGCCGGTCGGCCACATCGGCGCGGCGATGGCCGATGCCGGCCGGCAGCGTCGCCAGCCCCGCCTCGTCCAGGTCGCAGGTGAAGACCTTCGCGCCCTCTTCCGCGAAGGCCTCGGCGACGGCGCGGCCGATCCCCGCCGCCCCCGCCGTGACCAGCACGCGCAGCCCCTCGATGCCCAGATCCATGATGCCGTTCCTCCTTCAGCCGGGCGGTAGGCCGCCCTTGTCGATGATGAACTCCGCGGCGCGGACGATGTCCTCGGCGATGGCGGCACGCGCCGCCCCGGCATCGCCGCGCCGGATGGCCGCCAGCGCCTCGGCATGGCATCGCGCCGCATGACCGGCGGTCAGCCGGTCGCGCGAGTGGCGCAGGTCGAGGTTGATCACCGGCCCCGCCTTGAGCCACAGACCGCCGATCACCTCCAGAAGGGTCGGCAGGCCTGCCGCGGCATAGACGGCGAAGTGGAAGTCGCGGTTCAGCGCCACCACCCGCCCGGTCTCCGGCGCCGAGCGGTCCAGCCGCGCCGCCGCCTCCGCCGCCGTGATCGCCTCCAGGGCGCGCGCATCGCACCGCTCCGCCGCCAACCCCGCCGCCCAGCCCTCGATGCCGGCCCGCACCTGGGCCAGCTCCTGGAACTGGCCACGCGTCAGGCGCGGCACCTGAACGGCGCGGTTCGGCGCCACCTCCAGCGCCCGGTCGGCGATCAACCGGCTGACCGCCTCCCGCACCGGCATGACCGAGACGCCCAGCGCCTCCGACAGGTCGCGCAGCGACAGCCGCTCGCCGGGCGCGACCCGGCCTGAGATCAGCAGCTCGCGCAGATGCGCATAGGCGGCCTCCGCCAGGGTACGGCGCTCGAGCACGGGCAGGCTGGCGATGGCGTGGTTCACGGATTCTCTCTGGACAAGCCGGCGGCGATGGGCAAGCCTTGCTGTGATCACAGATCACGATCCGTGATCGGTCAAGAAGCGGGATCACAGAATTCCGCCACGGAGAGGAACCGAGAGAATGACCGAACTCCCCCGCGTGACGCGGCGCGGTGCCCTGCTCGGCGCCGCCGCCCTGCTGGGCGCCCCCGCCATCTCCCGGGCGCAGTCCGACACGCTGCGCTTCGGCCACCTGACACCGCGCACCGGCTTCCTCGGGCCGCTTGGCGAGTTCGCCGTGCAGGCGGCGACGCTGGCGATGGACGAGGTCAATGCCGGCGGCGGCATCAACGGCCGCAAGCTGGAGATCAGCTTCGAGGACAGCGTCAATCCGCAGACCGCCAATTCCAAGGCGGAGCGCTACATCCAGCGTGACGGGATCCGCTACATCCTGGGCGAGATCAACTCCGCCTCGGCGCTCGCCATCGGCCAGGTCGTGCAGCGCGAAGGCGCCATGTTCATCAACACCGGCGCCAATTCCGACGCGCTCCGCAGCACCGACTGCCGCCGCAACATGTTCCACATCGAGGGCCAGAACTCGATGTACGTGAAGGCGGTCGGCCGCGCCCTGATGGAGAAGGGGCTGATCCGCGACAAGAAGGCCTATGCCCTGACCGCCGACTACGCCTTCGGCCACGACCTGCTGAAGGTCGCCAAGCGCTTCCTCGGCGAGAATGGTGGCACCATCGCCAATGAGGACCTGATCCCGACCGACCTGACGGACTTCTCGCCCTTCCTGCTGAAGCTGCGCCGGGCGCGGCCGGATGTGGTGGTGGCGAACCTCGCCGGCGCGCAGATCACCAACTTCCTGAAGCAGTATTCCGAGTTCGGCCTCGCCATGCCGGTGGCCGGCTTCGGCTTCGACACGGCGCTGGCCTGGGGCGCGGGATCGGGCAACTTCCTCGGCACCTGGCCGACCATGTGGCACCACCGGCTGGAGAACGCGGCGGCGAAGAAGTTCACCGCCGACTTCCGCGGCCGCTTCGGCCGGCCACCGGAGAACCAGGCCTGGGGCGACTACAACGCCGTGAAGATCCTGGCGCAGTCGATGAACGAGCTGAAGAGCAACGACGTCGCCAAGGTCGTCGAGCATCTGCAGAAGGGCGCCAGGTTCAATGTGCTGAAGGACCGCGAGAGCTACTTCCGCGCGCGCGACAACCAGATCATGACGGAGATGTACGCGATCTCCGCCCTGCCCCCCGCCGAGCAGAAGGACCGCTTCGACATCTTCACCTCCTCGCCGCCGATCCCGGGGCCGGGCGAGAGCCTGGAGGCGATCGCCTCCACGCCGGACGAGGCGAGCTGCACCTTCCCCAGCTGATGCCGAGGCGCCGGGCCCTCCCGGCGCCGTTCCCCGTCGCGTCGCAGGAGCCCTTCCCTTGGAATTCTTCGATCTGCTGGAGCAGGTCCTCAACGGCCTGCTGATCGGCGCCTACTACCTGCTGATCGCCCTCGGCCTCTCGCTGATCTTCAGCCTGGGCGGCATCGTCAACCTGGCGCATGGCGCCTTCTACGCCATCGGCGCCTATCTGACCGTGGCGCTGGCGCCGAGCCTCGGCTTCGGCGGCGCCTTCATCGCCGTGCCGGTGCTCGTGGCGTTGCTGGGCCTGGTGATCGAGCGCTTCCTCCTGCGGCGCTTCTACCGGGCGGACCCGGTGCTCTCCCTGCTGCTCACCTTCGGCCTGGCGATGGTGGCGGAGCAGACGCTGCGCATGGTCTTCGGCGCGGCGCCGATCCCCTTCTCCATCCCGGCCGCGCTGCGCGGCCAGGTGGAGGTGGGCGACTTCATCTATTCGCGCTACCGGCTGATGATCCTGGGCGTGGCGGCGCTCTGCGTGCTCGGCCTCTGGCTGCTGCTACGCAAGACCCATTTCGGCCGCGTGGTGCGGGCCGGCGTGCAGAACCCCGACATGGTGGGCGCGCTCGGCATCTCGCTCCGTCCCTACATGTCGGCCGTGGTGATGATCGCGGTCGGGCTCGCGGCGCTGGCCGGCGTCATGCTGGCGCCGGTGCTCGGCGTGCATCCGGCTATGGGCGCCGAGGTGCTGACCTTCGCCTTCGTCGTCGTGGTCATCGGCGGCCTCGGTTCCTTCTGGGGCGTGGTGGTCGCCGCCATCATCGTCGGCGTGGTGCGCGGCATCGCCGCCTATGCCTTCCCGCCGGCCACCGAGGCCTCGATCTACCTCCTCATGCTGCTCGTCCTGCTGCTGCGCCCGCGCGGCCTGTTCGGCGAACGCATCGCGAAGTTCGAGTGAGCATCATGACCCGCGACATCCGCCCGCTGCTGATCGCCCTCGCGGCGCTGATCATCCTGCCCTTCCTGCTGCCGGCGCTCGGCCTGACCCTGGTCTCGGCCACCGATGTGGCGATCTTCGCCATCGCGGCCATGGGGCTGAACATCCTGGTCGGCCATACCGGCCTGGTCTCCTTCGGCCATGGCGCCTGGTTCGGCATCGGCGCCTACGCGGCCGGCATCCTGCAGCGCAGCCTCTTCCCGGGCGACATGCTGCTCCCCGGCCTCGGCGCCGTGCTGGTGGTGGCCGCCCTGGCCTGCCTCGCCGGCCTGCTGATCCTGCGCCGCCGCGGCGTCTACTTCTCCCTGCTGACCCTCGCGCTGACGGCGATGCTCTTCACCATCGCCTTCCGCTGGACCTCGCTCACCGGCGGCGAGAACGGCTTCGGCGGCATCACCCGCTACGCCGTGCTCGACAGCGCGGCCCTCTACTACACCGCCGTCGCCGCCATCGGCCTCGGCGTGGTCTATCTCCTCTGGCGCTTCCACAGCGCGCCGGTCGGCACCGTGCTCGTCGCCATCCGCGAGAACGAGCAGCGGGCCCGCTTCCTGGGCTACGATACCGACCGCTACAAGCTGCTGGCCTTCACCCTCTCGGCCAGCGTCACCGGCCTGGCCGGCGTGCTCGCCGCCTTCAACCACCGCTTCGCCTCCGCCGAGCCCATCGCCATCGCCTTCTCGGGCGAGATGCTGGCCATGGTCGTCATCGGCGGCATGCGCAGCTTTCTCGGGCCCGCCCTGGGCGCCCTCTTCTACATCCTGTTCCGCGAGTTCCTCTCGATCTACACGGCGAACTGGCTGCTGGTCTTCGGCCTGCTCTTCGTCGGCTTCATCGTCTTCTCGCCGAACGGGCTGGTCGGTGTCGGCCGGCGCCTCCTCGCGCCCTTCCGCCGCAAGGAGGTCGAGGACGCGGCCATGTCGGCGCGGCGCACCGTCGATCCCTCCCCCGTGCCGAACCGGTTCGTCCGGCCCGGCGTGGCGCAGGGGCCGGTGCTGCGCGTCGAGGGGCTGGAGAAGAGCTTCGGCCGCATCCACGCCGTGCGCGGCGTCGGCTTCGAGATGGCCGACCGCACGCTGCATGCCCTGATCGGCCCGAACGGCGCCGGCAAGACCACCGCCTTCAACCTGATCTCCGGCATGTTCCCGCCCGACAAGGGCCGGGTGATGCTGGACCAGCGCGACATCACCGGCTTCGAGCCGCAGCGCATCACCCGCGCCGGCATCGGCCGCTCCTTCCAGATCACCAACCTCTTCCCCGGCCTCAGCATCGAGGAGAATCTCCGCCTCGCCATCCAGGCGCGGCACGCGGCCCGCTTCGGCCTCTGGCACGATGCCCGCGAATACGACGACATGAACGACGACACGGCGACGCTGCTGCGCTGGATGGGCCTGGCCGGCATCGAGAAGGCCGAGGCCGGCGCCCTCTCCTATGGCGGGCAGCGGCTGGTGGACATGGCGGTGGCCGTCGCCACCCGCCCGCGCCTGCTGCTGCTCGACGAGCCGCTGGCCGGCCTGGCCACCGCCGAGCGCGCCCGCGTCGGCGAGCTGATCAAGCGCATCTCGGCCGATATCCCGGTGCTGCTGGTCGAGCACGACATCGACCGCGTCTTCGCCCTGGCCGACCGCGTGACGGTGATGAACGACGGCGAGGTGCTGGTGGACGGCACGGTCGAGGATGCCCGCACCGATCAGCGGGTGCAGGCGGTCTATCTCGGCTCCGGCACCAGCGCCATCGCGGCGCGGCCGCGCACCTCCTCGGCGCGGCCCGAGGATCTGCTGCGGCTCGAGGGCATCAACACCTTCTATGGCAAGAGCCACATCCTGCAGGGCGTGGACCTCGCCGTGAAGCAGGGCGAGATCCTGGCGCTCCTCGGCCGCAACGGCGCCGGCAAGTCCACCCTGCTGAAGAGCATCATGGGCATCGCCCGGCCCGCCAGCGGCAGCATGACCCTGGCCGGCGAGGAGATCGCGGGCCTGCCAGCCGACCGCATCGCCCGGCGCGGCATCGGCTTCGTGCCCCAGGGGCGTGGCCTCTTCGCCGGCATGTCGGTGGCCGAGAACCTGGCGCTCGGCCGGCTGAAGCGGCTGACCGGCGCCGGCGAGCACTGGTCGGAGGAGCGGGTGCTGGAAGCCTTCCCGCGCCTCAGGCAGCGCTGGCGCACCCCGGCCGACGCCCTGTCCGGCGGCGAGCAGCAGATGGTCGCGGTCGCGCGCGCGCTGTCCGGCGACACGCGCCTGCTGCTGCTCGACGAGCCCTTCGAGGGGCTCTCCCCCGCCGTCACGGAGGAGCTGTTCGAAGCCTTCGACAGGCTGCGCAAGGACATCTCCATCATCATCGTCGACCACAACCTCGACCTCGCCCTGGCGCTGTCGGACAGCACCGTGGCGCTGGAGCGCGGCGCGGTGACCTGGCGCGGCGAATCCCGCCTGCTGCGGGACGATCTGGACCTGCGGCGCAAGGTCCTCTGGCTCTGATGCGCCCCTCAAGGATCACCGCATGACATCCGAGACCCGCAAGGTCGCCATCATCGGCGCCGGCCTGATCGGCCGCGCCTGGGCGATGATCTTCGCCCGCGCCGGCTGGCGCATCGCCCTGCACGACCCCGCACCGGGCGTGGCCGGGAGCGCCCTTGGCCTTTGCGCGGAAGGCCTCCGGGACCTCGCCGCGCAGGGCCTCTGTGACGATCCGGCCGGCGCCGCCGCGCGCATCACGGCCAGCCCGGATCTCGCGGCGGCGCTGGAGGGGGCCAGCTTCGCGCAGGAGAACGGGCCGGAGGACCTCGCCGTCAAGCAGCGGCTCTTCGCCGAAATGGACCGGCTGGCGCCGCCCGAGGCCATCCTGGCCTCCTCCTCCTCGGCGATCCGCGTCTCGCTCTTCGCCGCCGGGCTGGCGGGGCGGTCGCGCTGCCTGATCGGCCATCCGGTCAATCCGCCGCACCTGATCCCGCTGGTGGAACTGTCCGGCGCCGAATGGACCGCCCCCGAGACCCTCCTGCGGGCCCGCGCCATCTATGCCGGGATCGGCCAGGTGCCCATCACGGTGCTGAAGGAGGTGGAGGGCTTCATCCTCAACCGCCTGCAGGGCGCGCTGCTGGCCGAGGCCTTCCGTCTGGTCTCCGGGGGCTATGTCACGCCGGAGGATCTGGACCACACGGTGAAGGACGGTCTCGGCCTGCGGTGGTCCTTCATGGGGCCCTTCGAGACCATCGAGCTGAACGCACCGGGCGGCATCCCGGACTATTGCGCCCGCTACACCGGCTTCTACAAACGGCTGGCAGCCGAGCCGGCGGGCCCCGAGGTCTATGGCGAGGAGGCGACGGCGCGCATCCTGTCGCACTGGCCGGCCGAGGGCGACCTGCCGGCGAAGATGCGCTGGCGCGACCAGCGGCTGGCCGCGCTGCGCGCGCACAAGAGGACCCAGGAGGAGAACTGATCCATGGCGACGAAGCGGAAAGTCATCATCACCTGCGCCGTGACGGGCGCCATCCACACCCCGAGCATGTCGCCGCACCTGCCGGTCACCGCCGAGCAGATCGCCGATGCCGCCATCGGGGCCGCCGAGGCGGGCGCGGCCATCGTGCACCTGCATGCGCGCAACCCTGAGGATGGCCGGCCGGACCAGACGCCGGAAGGCTTCACCCCCTTCCTCAAGGTGATCAAGCAACGCACCGACGCGGTGGTGAACATCACCACCGGCGGCGCGCCGACCATGACCATCGAGGAGCGCGTGCGCCCGGCCGCCACGCACAAGCCGGAGGTCGCCAGCCTCAACATGGGCAGCATGAACTTCGGCCTCTTCGGGATGCTGAACCGGTTCAAGGAGTTCAAGCACCAGTGGGAGAAGGACTACCTCTCCGACAAGGGCATCATCTTCCGCAACAGCTTCGCCGACATCGAGTACATCCTGACGACCTGCCGCGAGAACGGCACGCGCTTCGAGTTCGAATGCTACGACACCGCGCATCTCTATAACCTGAAATACTTCTTCGACCAGGGCATCGTCACCGGTCCGCTGTTCATCCAGACCGTCTTCGGCCTGCAGGGCGGCATCGGCGCGCATGAGGAGGACGTGCTGCACATGAAGCGCACGGCCGACCGCCTGTTCGGCGACAACTACAAGTGGTCGGTGCTCGGCGCCGGGCGGAACCAGCTCCCGATCGCGGCCATGGCGGCGGCCATGGGGGGCAATGTCCGCGTCGGGCTGGAGGACAGCCTCTGGGGCGGACCGGGGCGCCTCGCCGAGAGCAATGCCGAACAGGTGCGGCTGGCCCGGCAGATCATCGAGGGGCTGGGACTGGAGGTGGCCTCGCCGGACGAGGCGCGCGAGATCCTGGCGCTGAAGGGCGGCGACAAGGTCGCCTTCTGAGCCCGCGCGCCGGCGGGCGGAGGGGAAGAGGCCTTCCCCTCCCGCCTTTCAGCGATCGTGGAAGGTCACGAAGCCGTCCACCGGCTCGCGCTCCGAGCGCAGCCGGTTGGCCGGTTCAGCAGGGTCCTCGAAGCCCAGCGCCATGCCGCAGACGACGATCTCGCTCTCCGGGATGCCGAGCTCCCGCCGCAGGATGTCCGGGTAGTTGGCGATGGCGGCCTGCGGGCAGGTCTCCAGCCCGTGCGCCCGGGCGGCGATCATGATGTTCTGCAGGAACATGCCGTAGTCGAGCCAGCTGCCCTGCTCCATATCGGCATCGATGGTGAAGACCAGCCCCACCGGCGCGCCGAAGAAGCTGAAGTTGCGCCCGACCTGCCGCGCGCCGGCTTCGTGATCGCCGCGCTTCACCCCTGTCAGTTCATAGAGTTGCCAGCCGAGCTTGCGGCGCCGCTCGAGGTAGGGCGAGCGCCAGGTGACCGGGTAGTATTCATATTCCCGGCGGCTCGCCTCGCCCGCCGCATGGGCGGCGCCCATGGCCGCGGTCAGCCGCGCCAGGGCGGCGCCGGTCACGGCGTGCAGCTTCCAGGGCTGGATGTTGCTGCCGCTCGGCGCCCGGCTGGCCACCGCCAGGATGCGCCGCAGGACCTCCGTCGGCACCGGGCGCGGCAGGAAGCCGCGGATGCTGCGGCGGCCCGTGATGGCCGCCTCGATCGCCGCCTGGCCGCCCGCCATCCTCAGGGCCGCTCCCGCCCCAGGATCACGGTGCCGCTGGCCGAGAACATGCCCCCCACCCCGTGACAGACGGAGACCTTCACGTCCGGCACCTGGGCCGGCGCCTGCCCGCGCACCTGCCGCACGCTCTCCTGCAGGGCGAACATGCCGTACATGCCGGTATGGGTGTAGGAGAGGCCGCCGCCATTGGTGTTCATGGGCAGCCTGCCGCCGGGCGCGGTGTGGCGGGCCTCGATGAAGGCCCCCGCCTCCCCTCGCCCGACGAAGCCCAGATCCTCCAGCCCGTAGAGCGGCAGATGGGCGAAGGCGTCGTAGATCATCAGGTGATCGACATCGGCGTGGCGGATGCCGGCGGCCTGGAAGGCGGTCGGCCCGGCGACGCGGAAGGCGCGGGAGGAGGTGAAGTCCTCCATCTGGCTGATCATGTTGGTCTCGACGCTCTCGCCCGTGCCGAGGAGATAGGCCGGCGGCTGGGGGAAATCGCGCGCACGGTCGGCCGAGGTCAGGATCAGCGCGCCGCCGCCATCCGTCACCAGGCAGCATTGCAGCAGCCGGAAGGGATAGGCGATCATGCGGCTGTTCAGCACGTCATCCACGGTGATCGGCTCGCGCTGCGCCGCGCGCGGATTCCGCCCCGCCCATTCCCGCTGCACGACCGCGACCATGGCGAGCTGCTCATGCGTCACGCCATAGGTCTTCATGTAGCGCAGCACGGGAATGGGGAAGAGCGTCGGCGGGCCGAAGGGGCCATAGGGCGCCTCGAACTGGCCGTTCAGGCTCTGCGGCTCCGGCGGGCGCGGCGTGGCGTTGATGCGCGACTTGCCGCTCTCGCCATGGGTGATCAGCACCGTCCGGCAATAGCCGGCGGCGATGGCGGCGGCGGCGTGGCGGACATGCAGCATGAAGGAGCAGCCGCCGACGCTGGTGCCGTCCACCCATTTCGGCGTGATGCCGAGGTAGTGCGCGATCTGTTGCGTCATCATCGCGCCGGTGCAGGCCACGCCGTCGATGTCGGCGGGCTTCAGCCCGGCATCGGCCAGGGCGTTCAGCGCCGCATCGGCGTGCAGCATGATCTGCGACATCTCGGGCACGGCGCCGATGCGGGTGCTTTCCGCCGCGCCGACGATGGCGATGGAGCCCGGGGCGATGCTCATGCCCGCTCTCCCCTGTCTGACCCCTGGGCCGGGCGGAACAGCGGCAGGCTGATCTCGTCGTCCATCGGGGTGAAGGCCACCTCCAGCTCCATGTCGAGCTGCAGCGCCTCGGGCGTCTGCGGGCAGTCGACGATATTGGTCATCATGCGCGGCCCTTCCTCCAGCTCGACCACGGCGATGGCATAGGGCGGCTCGAAGCCCGGCACCTTGCGGTGATGGATGACATAGCTGTGCAGGGTGGCGCGGCCGCTGGCGGCGAAGACCGCGACCTCGCGCGAGCCGCAGCCGGGGCAGAAGGGGCGCGGCGGGAAATAGACCTTCTCGCAGGCGGTGCAACGTTGCAGGCGCAGCTCGCCGGCGCGCGCGCCCTCCCAGAAGTGCTGCGTCTCGGGTGTCGGTTCGGGGCGCGGGCGGCCCGCTGGCAGGCTCATGCGGTGTCGTCTCCTCGGTATGGGTTCAGGGCGCGGCGCGGTAGCGCTCCTTCAGGATGCGGCGCAGCAGCTTGCCGGTCTCGCTGCGCGGCAACTCCTCGACGAAGTCCACTTGGCGCGGGCATTTCGGGCCGGCCAGCCGGTCGCGGCAGAAGGCGATGATCCGTTCCTCCAGGGCCGGCCCGGCCTCCACGCCGTCGGCCGCGCGGATGATGGCGCGCACCGTCTCGCCGAACTCCGCATGCGGCACGCCGATCACCGCCGCCTCGGCCACCGCCGGATGCTGCACCAGCACCTGCTCGATCTCCCAGGGATAGATGTTCACGCCGCCGGAGAGGACGAGATCGGCCCGCCGGTCGCTGAGATAGAGGAAGCCCTCCTCGTCGACGGAGCCCACATCGCCATAGGTGCCCCGCCCCTCCGCGTCATAGGCCGCGGCGGTCTTCTCCGGCGCGTTGTGGTAGTGGAAGCGCGGGGCGCCGGGGGTGAGCGGCGAGAACCAGATGCCACCCACCTCGCCGGGCGGCAATTCCCGCCCCGCCTCGTCCAGGATGTGCAGGCGGCATTCCAGCGGCCGCCCGACCGAGCCCGGATGCGCCAGCCAGTCCCGGCTGTCGATGACGGTGCCGCCGATGCCCTCCGAGCCCGCGTAGTACTCGACCAGGATCGGGCCCCACCACGCGATCATCGCCTGCTTCACATCGCGCGGGCAGGGCGCGGCGGCATGGATGGCGACGCGATGGCTCGAGAGATCGTGGCGGTTCCGCACCTCCTCCGGCAGGGCCAGCAGGCGGATGAACATGGTCGGCACCCACTGGCTATGGGTGACGCGGTGCCGCTCGATCAGTGCCAGGGCCTTCCCGGCATCGAACTTCCGCATCACCACGGCGGTGCCGCCGAGGTCGATGGCGCGCGTGGTGTAGCGATGCGGCGCCGCGTGATAGAGCGGCGCGGGGGAGAGGTAGACGGTGTCGCGGTCGAAGCCGTAGCTGGCGAGCCAGCCGGGCGTCCAGTCGGGCGCCTCGCGCCGCTCCGGCGGCAGCAGGTCGCGGCGGATGCCCTTGGGCAGGCCGGTGGTGCCCGAGGAATAGAGGAACTCCCGCCCCACGGGGCGCTCCGGCAGCGCCGCCGGGCCGGGATAGGCCAGGAGCGCCGCCTCCAGGCTTTCATAGCCCGCCAGCCCCGTGCCGGTCGCGTAGCGCAGCCGCTCGCCCAGGGCGCCCTCCGACTGCAGCGCCTGCGCCAGCTCCGCCATGGCCGGGCTGGTGATGAGCAGCTTCGCGTCGCTGTCCGCCAGCATGTAGGCCACTTCCGGCACGCGGAGATGGGTGCTGAGCGGGGTGTAGTAGAGGCCGGCGCGGCGCGCGGCATAGGCCAGTTCCAGGAAGGCGGGGCCGTTCTCCAGCAGCAGGGCGATGCCGTCCCCCGGCCGCAGGCCGAGGCCGATCAGCCATTGCGCGATGCGGTTGGACCGCTGGTCCAGCTCGGCGAAGCTCAGGGCGGTGCCGTCATCCGGGAAGTATGCCGCCACCTTCTCGGGCTGCTGCCCGGCCCATCGCGCCAGATGCGCCATCCTCGGACCACTCCCCTGCCTCATGGACGTCGCGCGGCTGTCCTGCCGCTTGCGGCCAGCCTGGAGCATCCGGGGGGAAGCCGTCAATGTCCGCCCAGCAATCTTTCCGGATCGCACAGCGAAATTGACACCAGGGCCGAGCCTATCGCAGGCTCCCCCGCGGCGGCCCCGAAGAGGGCTCGGACAGGGACTGGCGGGAGCGAACAAGGACGATGACCCTTTCAAATCTTGGACGGCGGCCCCTGCTGGCCGGCCTCGCCGGCGCGCTGGCGGCGCCCGCCCTACCGCGCCCGGCCAGGGCGGCGGCCGACTATCCCGGCACCCAGCCGGTCAGCATCCTGGTGCCCTATGCGCCCGGCGGCGCGCCGGATGTGCTGGGGCAGGTGCTCACGCAGGGCCTGCACCGGCGGCTCGGCGGCAATTTCGTGCTCGACCACAGGCCCGGCGCCTCCACCACCCTCGCCGCGCGTCTGGCGGCGCGGGCCAGGCCGGACGGCTATACGCTGCTGATGGGCACGGTGGTCACCTTCACGACCGCGCCCTACGCCCTGCGCGATCCGGGCTTCGACGCGGTGAAGGACTTCGCCCACATCACGATGATCTCGGACACGCTCTTCCTGCTGGTGGCCAATCCCCGCTGGTCCAGCCTGGAGGAGCTGCTGGCGGCGGCGCGGCAGCGGCCGGGGCGGCTGTCCTTCGCGACCTGGGGCGTGGGCACCACGGCGCATCTGATGATGGTGGATCTGATGGCGCGCACCGGCACGGAGTTGCTGCACGTGCCCTACAGCGGCTCGCCGCCCGCGCTGACCGACACCATCGCCGGCCGGGCCGATCTGATGTTCTCCACCTTCGCCCCGGCGCGGCCGCATGTCGAGGCAGGCCGGCTGCGGGCGCTGGCCATCCCCTCGCCGCAGCGCAACCCCGTTCTGCCGGAGGTGCCGACCCTCGAGGAGCTGGGGCAGAAGGATTTCGTCAGCAGCGGCTGGTTCACCCTCTCGGCGCCGGCGGGCACGCCGCCCGGCATCCGCTCCAGCCTGGAGAAGGCGGCGGTGGAGGCCTTCGCCGCGCCCGAGGCCCGCGCGCGGCTGGACAGCCTCGGCCTGGTGCCCGCCGCGCCGGGGCCGGAGGCGCTGATGACCCGCCTGACCCGCGAGGCCGCGCTGAACCAGCGGCTGATCCAGGCCGCCGGGATCCAGCCCGAATGAGCGGCGCGATGGCGCAGGCCGGTGTCACCATCGCCCATCTCGCCCTGCTGGGCCTGCGGCGCCATCTGGAACGGCCGGCCTTCGCGCAGGATGGGCAGGTCTGGTCGCGCCGGCACGTGGCGGACGGCATCAGCGCCATGGCCCGCGCCCTGCTGCGCCTCGGGCTGCGGCGGGGGGACGGCGTCTCGGCCCTGATGGCCAACCGGCCGGAGGTGTTCATGGTCCGCACCGCCGCGCAGCTCATCGGCTGCCGCTACACGGCACTGAACCGCCTCGCCGGCCCGGCCGACCTCGCCCATATCCTGCGCGACGCCGAGATCCGCCTGCTGGTGCACGACCCGGCGGAGGCGGAGCGCGCCCATGCGGCGACGGAGGCGGCGGGATGCCCGCTGGTGCTGTCGCTCGGCGGCGGCGAGGGGCGGCGGCGCGACCTGCAGGCGGCGGCGGCGGAAGAATCGGGCGATGATCTCGACCCTGTCGGCGACGACGAGGATCTCGGCCAGCTCAGCTATACCGGCGGCACCACGGGTCAGCCCAAGGGCGTGATGCTGCCGCACCGCGCCCTGGTGCAATGCGCGACGATGATGCTGGCCGAATACGACTGGCCCGCCGTGCCGCGCATGCTGCTGGCGACGCCGCTGAGTCACGCGGCGGGCTCGCTGGTGATCCCGGTGCTGCTGCGCGGCGGCACCGTGCACGTACTGGGCGGCTTCGAGCCGGAACCCTATCTCCGCCGCATCGGGGAGCAGGGCATCAACTGCGGCTTCGGCGTGCCCACCATGATCCGCGCCCTGCTGGCCGAGCCCAGACTCTCGCGCGCCCGCACGCGCGGGCTGGAGACCTTCATCTACGGCGCGGCGCCCATCGCCCCCGCCACGCTGCTGGAGGCGATGGAGCGGATCGGCCCCGTGTTCATGCAGCTCTACGGCCAGACGGAGGCGCCCAACACCGTCTGCCTGCTGCGCCGGGCGGAGCACGACCCGGCGCGGCCGGCGCTGCTCTCCTCCTGCGGCCAGCCGATGGCCGGCGTCGATGTGCGGCTGCTGGCGGAGGACGGCACGCCCGTGCCGCGCGGCGAGCCGGGCGAGATCTGCGTGCGCGGCCGGCTGGTCATGCGCGGCTACTGGAAGCGGCCGACGGAGACGGAGGAGACCCTGCGCGGCGGCTGGCTGCACACCGGCGATATCGCGCGCGAGGACGAGGGCGGGTACCTGCACATCGTCGACCGGCGCAAGGACATGATCATCTCCGGCGGCTTCAACGTCTATCCGCGCGAGGTGGAGGATGCGCTGGCGACCCACCCGGACGTGGCGGCGGCGGCGGTGATCGGCGTGCCGGATGCGCGCTGGGGCGAGCGGGTGCAGGCCTTCGTGGTGCCGCGCGATGGCCGGCGGCCGGACGAGGCGGCGCTGGCCGAGCATGTGCGCGCCCTGAAGGGCCCGGTGCAGGCGCCCAAGTCCGTGGTGCTGATCGACGCCCTGCCCACCACGCCGATCGGCAAGATCGACAAGAAGGCGCTGCGCGCGGGCTTCTGGCGGGAGGGGGCGCGCCAGGTGCACTGACGCGCCGCCCGCCCGCCGGTGGGGCTTCAGCCCATCTGCGGCGCGGTCACGGCCGCCCGCCCGCCACGACCAGGGTCTGCCCCGTGACGTAGTTCGATTCCGGGATGCAGAAGAGATAGACCGAGCCCGCCGCCTCCTCCGGCCGCCCGCCGCGGCCGAGCGGGATGGTGGCCTCGGCGGTCTTCAGCGCCTCGGGCCGCACGCCCACCTTGATCTCGCGCCCCTCGATGTCGATCGTCGCGCCGGAATTGGCCACCGCCTCGGTCAGCCGCGTCATGATCAGCCCGAAGGCGACAGCGTTGACGTTGACCTTGTAGCGCCCCCATTCCTTGGCCATGGCCCGCGTCATGCCGGCGATGCCGGCCTTGGCGGCGGAGTAGTTGGCCTGCCCTGCATTGCCGAAGACGCCGGAGGTGGAGGAGATGTTCACCACCTTGCGGAACACCTCGCGCCCCTCGGCCGCCTCCGCCTTCGCCGCCTCGCGGATGAAGCCGGAGGCCGCGCGCAGGATGCGGAAGGGCGCCGTCATGTGCACGTCGATGATGGCGTACCACTGCTCGTCCGTCATCTTCTGGATGACGTTGTCCCAGGTGTAGCCGGCATTGTTGACGATGATGTCGATGCCGCCGAAGCTGTCCAGCGCGGCGCGGACGAAGCGCTCGCCGAAATCGGCCTCCGTCACGCTGCCGTTGCAGGCCACCGCCTCGCCGCCCAGCGCGCGGATCGCGGCCAGCGTCTCCTCCGCCGGCCCGGCATCGAGGTCGTTGATCACCAGCCGCGCGCCCTCGGAGGCGAGCTTGAGCGCGATCTCCCGGCCGATGCCCCGGCCCGAGCCGGTCACCAGCGCCACCTTGCCGTCGAGCTTACCCTGTGCGGCCATGTCGTCTCCCCTTCCCTCTGCTGCCCTTTGCCGCGCGCTTCACAGCGTGCGCGCGATGATTTCCTTCATGATCTCGGAACTGCCGCCGTAGATCCGCGCCACGCGCGCATCGGCCCAGGCGCGGCCGATGGCATAGTCGCTGGTGAAGCCGTAGCCGCCGTGCACCTGCAGGAACTCGTCGAGCAGGCGGTTCTGCATCTCGGAGGCGACCAGCTTGGCGTTCGCCGCCAGCTCGACCGAGAGCGCGCCCTGGAGGTGCAGCCCGAGGCAGTGATCGACGAAGACGCGCAGCATGGTGGCCTGGGCCTTGGCGTCGGCCAGGCGGAAGCGGGTGTTCTGGAAATCGAAGACGGTGCCGCCGAAGGCCTCGCGCTGCTTCGCGTAATCCACCGTCTCGGCCAGCATCGCCTCGATCGAGGCGGCGGAGCGGATGGCGATGATCAGCCGCTCCTGCGGCAGGTTGTGGATCAGGTAGCGGAAGCCCTGCCCTTCCTCGCCGAGCCGGTTCTCCACCGGCACGCGCACCTCGTCGAAGAACAGCTCCGAGGTGTCCTGCGCGTGCAGGCCGATCTTCTCGAGATTGCGGCCCTTGGAGAAGCCCGGCGTGCCCTCCTCGACGCAGATCAGGCTGATGCCCTTGCGGCCCGCGGCGGGATCGGTCTTGGCGACGACGATGACGAGGCCGCCATTCTGCCCGTTGGTGATGAAGGTCTTCTGGCCGCTGATGACGTAATGCTCGCCCTCGCGCCGCGCCGTGGTGCGCACGGCCTTGAGGTCGCTGCCCATGCCCGGCTCGGTCATGGCGATGGCGCCGATCAGCTCGCCGCGCGCCATGCGCGGCAGCCAGTCGCGCTTGCGCGCCTCGGTCGCGTAGGCCAGCAGATAGGGCGCGACGATATCGGAATGCAGCGGGAAGCCGACGCCGCTGGCATTGGTGCGGGCGATCTCCTCGATCAGCACGGCGGAGTAGCCGAAATCGGCGCCCGCCCCGCCGAACTCCTCCGGCATGCCCGGGCAGAGCAGGCCCTGGGCGCCGGCCTGGCGCCAGACCTCGCGCGGCACCTGGCCGTCGCGCTCCCATTGCCGGTGGTGGGGCACGATCTGCTTCTCGAAGAAACGGCGCACCTGGTCGCGGAACAGCTCGTGCTCGGCGCTCAGCACCGTGCGGCCGCCCGCGGCGGCCCCTGCTGGCATGTCCATCTCGGGCCTCCCTGAATGTTCCGGGGAGACTAGGCACGGGAAGATGTCTTGCCTAGCGGAATAATGGTCCGCTGGTTGACTTACTGCCCACCTGCCGGTGCTGCCGCATCGTCTGCCGCGCCAGCACCTGGAAGCGCTGCGCCAGCGGCGGCATCCCCGAGCGGCGAACCGCCATGGCGATGCCGATGACCGGCGCCGCCGCCTCCGCCAGCGGCCGGAAGCGCGCGCGCCCGGCATGGGTGCGCGCGCTGACGCCGGGGACCAGCGCCACGCCCAGCCCGCTCTCGACCAGGCTGATCACCGTCTGCGCCTGCACCGCCTCCTGCCGCAGCCTGGGCTGGAAGCCGGCCTGCTGGCAGGCCAGGGCGACCACGGCGGAGAGGCCCGGCACCGCCACGGCGTCGAAGGTGACGAAGGGCTCGTCGCGCAGGGCGGCGAGCGGCAGGGGGCCCCGCGCCGCTCCCAGGGCGTGGCCCGGCGGCAGCGCCGCGACCAGCGCGTCGGGCTCCAGCAGCTCCACCGCGAGCTCCGGCACCGGGCGCAGCAGCGGGTAGCGCAGCAGGCCAAGGTCCATCTCCCCTGCCGCCACGCCGTCCAGGATGGCGGCCGTGGTGGATTCGCGCAGGGTGAGTTCGACCGCCGGCAGGAGACCGCGGAAGGGCGGCACGAGGCGGGGCAGCAGGCGCGGCGTGGCCGAGCCGATGAAGCCGATCCGCAGCAGGCCGCGCTCCCCCGCCTGAACGCCCTGCGCCACCAGGGCGACCTGCTCGGCATGGCGCAGCGCCAGCCGCGCCTCCTCCAGCGCCGCCAGGCCGGCTCCGGTCAGCCGCACGCCGCCGGCACCGCGGGTGAACAGGGCGGCGCCCAGCTCCTCCTCCAGGCGGCGGATGGAGACGGACAGGGGCGGCTGCGACATGTTCAGCCGCTCGGCGGCGCGGTGGAAGTTCAGGGTCTCGGCCAGGGTGACGAACTGGCGCAGCTGCCGCAATTCCATCCGATATCCAATTCGTATCGCCCCGGACGAAAAGGATATTGGACCTGCGCGGCGGGCTGGGCCAGCCTGCTCGGCAGGGAAGGAAACATCGCGTGCCGGGGCGCCATCCCGAGGGCGTCACCCCGCCGCGCATCCAGGACCGGAGAAGGAAACCGCCCCATGCCGAGCCCCGCCCCGCCGAGCCCCGAGCCGCATGCCGCCGATGCCAGCCTGCCGGTCCTCGGCCAGGGCTTCTACTGGCAGGATCTCTCCGTCGGGCAGCGCTTCCGCACCTTCCGCCGCACCGTCACCGAGGCCGACCTGGTCTCCTTCATCGGCGTCACCGGAATGCTGGAGGCGATCTTCATCGACGCGCATTTCGATGGCGCCATGGCCGGCCGGCCGGTGCCGGGAGCGCTGACCTATTCGCTGGTCGAGGGCATGCTGTTCCAGACCATGGTGCAGGGCACCGGCCTCGCCATGCTGGAGGTGCAGCAACGCGCCCTGGCGCCCGTCATCGTCGGCGACACCATCCACGCGGTGGTCGAGGTGACGGAGCTGCGCCCGACCTCCAAGGGCAACCGCGCCGTGCTGGGCTCGGCCATCACCGTGCTGAACCAGCGCGACCAGGCGGTGATGACCTACACGGTCAAGCGCCTGCTGGCCGGCCGGCCCGAGCCGGCGGGGCGATGAGCATGATGCGGCGCCGGTCCCTCCTGGCCCCCGTGGCCCTCGCCCTGGTGGGGCCGCCGGCCGCTCGCCCCGCCCGGGCGCAATCCTCCGGGCAAGCCCCCTGGCCCCAGCGGCCGATCCGCGTGACCATCGCCTTTCCGCCCGGCGGGCCGACCGATCTCGTCGCCCGCGTGCTCGGCGAGCACATGGCGCGCACGCTCGGCCAGCCGCTGGTGGTGGAGAACCGTCCGGGGGCCAACGGCAATATCGGCGCCGAGCAGGTGGCGCGGGCCGAGCCGGACGGCCACTCGGTGCTCTACAACACCTCCTCCATCGTGCTCAGCACGGCGCTTTACGACAAGCCCGGCTTCGCCCTGTCGGACTTCGCGCCGGTGGTGCTGACCGCCTCGGTGCCCCTGGTGCTGGCGGTCAATCCGGCCCTGCCGGCGGAGGATCTGGCCGGCTTTGTCGCCCTGCTGCGCGCCAGTCCGGGGCGCTTCGCCTATGGCTCCTCGGGCAACGGCAATGTCACGCATCTGGCGAACTTCCGCATTCTGCGCGCCGCCGGCCTGCAGGCGACGCATGTGCCCTATCGCGGCAGCGCCCCGGCCCTGACCGACGCGGCGGGCGGCCAGGTGCAGTTCGTCACCGACACGCTGAACTCCGCCCTGCCGCTGATCCGCGACGGCAGGCTGCGCGCCCTGGCGGTGACCAGCCCGCGCCGCGTGCCGCTGCTGCCCGAGGTGCCGACGCTGGCCGAGGCCGGCATGCCCGGCCTGGAATCGGGCGCCTGGCAGGGCCTGCTGGTGCCGGCGCGCACGCCCGCCCCGGTGGTCGCGCGGCTGAACGAGGCCGCCAACCTCGCCCTCGCCGATGCCACGGTGCGCGAGCGCCTGGCCATCCAGGGCGCCGAGATCCTCGGCGGCACGCCCGAGGCCTACGGCGCCTGGATCCGCGAGGAATCCGCGCGCTGGGGGCAGGTCATCGCCGAGAGCGGCGTGAAGCTGGATTGAACCGATGCTGAACTTCCCCGACCTCGCCACCCTGCCGCCGGAGGCCGAGGCCTTCCGCCGGGAGGTGCGCGACTTCCTGGCCACTCATCTCCCGCCCCTGCCGGCGGATCGTCGTGCCCGCTCCTGGATGGGCTTCGACGCCGGGTTCAGCCGCGCCCTCGCTCGCCAGGGCTGGGTCGGGCTGACCCTGCCGCACCATTACGGCGGGGCCGAGCGCGGCGCCTTCGCGCGTTTCGTCCTGGTCGAGGAGATGCTAGCCGCCGGCGCCCCCGTCGCCGCGCACTGGATCGCCGACCGCCAGAGCGGCCCGCTGATCCTGCGCTACGGCAGCGCGGCGCAGAAGGACTTCCACCTGCCGCGCATCTGCCGGGCGGAATCCTTCTTCTGCATCGGCATGAGCGAGCCCGACACCGGCTCCGACCTCGCCAGCGTGCGCAGCCGCGCCGAGCGGGAGGGAGAGGGCTGGCGCCTGAACGGCAGCAAGGTCTGGACGACCTATGCCCACCACGCGCACTTCATGATCGCCCTGGTGCGCACCGCCGGCACGCCGGCCGACCGGCACAAGGGCCTGTCGCAGTTCATCGTCGATCTCTCCCTGCCGGGCGTCCGCATCAGCCCGATCCGTGACCTGGCCGGCGACGCGCATTTCAGCGAGGTGGTGTTCGACGACGTCGCCCTCGGCCCCGAGGCGCTGATCGGCACCGAGGGCGAGGGATGGGCGCAGGTCAATGCCGAGCTGGCCTTCGAGCGCAGCGGGCCGGAGCGCATCCTCTCCTCCATCGTGCTGCTGGACCGCTGGATCGCCTGGCTGCGCGAGACCGGCGAGAGCCGCCACGCGGCGCTGCTGGGCCGGCTGATGGCCGAGCTCGCCGTGCTGCGCGCCATGTCGATCGCCGTCACGGCGCGGCTGGCGGTGGGGGCGAGCCCGGTGACGGAGGCGGCGCTGGTGAAGGATCTCGGCACCGGCTTCGAGCAATCCATCCCGACCCTGCTGACCGAGGCCATCGCCGCCGATCCGGCCACCGCCCCGCCCGACGAGCTGCTCCGCGCCCTGGCCTATGTCGCCGGCATGGCGCCGTCCTTCTCGTTGCGCGGCGGCACGCGCGAGATCCTGCGCGGCATGGTGGCGCGCGGCCTGGGCCTGCGCTGAGGCCCGCGCCGAGAAAGGACGAGGATCATGGACAGCCTGCTCACCGACGCCGCCGCCGACCTGCTCGACCACGCCTGCCCCCCCGCCCTGCTGCGCGCGCTGCTCGACCCCGCCGCGGCGCCGCCGGAACCCTGGCAGCGGATCGTCGATTCCGGCTTCCTCGATGCCCTGCTGCCGGAGGCCGAGGGCGGCGCGGGGCTGGATCTGGCCGGCATCCTGCCCTTGCTGCTGGCCTGCGGGAGCCATGCCATGCCGCTGCCGGTCGGGGCGACCATCCTGGCCCGCGCCGCCTTCGCCCGCCAGGGGCTGACGCCGCCCGAGGGCGCCATCACCCTAGCCCAGCCCATGGCGGCGCCGTCACCGGCGGCGCTGCTCCCCGCCCCGCACCTGGCGGCGCAGGTCCTGCTGTGCGGCACGGAAGGGGGCGCGCTGCTGCTGCCCGCCGCGGCGGCGCGGGTCACGCCCCTGGGCGGCGGGCTGTCCCGGCTGGACTGGGACGGCGCCGTCGCCGGGCGGCGGCTCGAGGATGGCGCCGACTGGCGGGTGGCGGGTGCCTTTCTTGAAGCGGTGGAGATGGCCGGGGCGCTGCGCCGGGTGCTCGAGGACACGCTGCGCTATGCGGGTGAGCGCCGCCAGTTCGGCCGGGCGATCGGGGCCTTCCAGGCCATCCAGCAGCAGCTCTCGGTCCTGGCCGAGGAATCCGCCGCCGGCCTGATCGCCGCCCAGCTGGCGGCAACCGGTCCCTGGCCGGACCCCCTGCGGACCGCGGCGGCCAAGATCCGCCTCGGCCAGGCGGCGGCCCGGGCCATGGCGATCGCCCATGCCGTGCACGGCGCCATGGGCATCACCGAGGAGCACGACCTGCACCTCTTCACCCTGCGCCTGCAGCGGGGGCGGGCGGCCTTCGGCGGCGAGGCGTTCTGGAGCGAGCGCCTGGGCCGGGCGGCCCTGCGCGAGACCGGCGACAGCCTCGGCTTCGTGCGCCGCTGTCTCGACCCCGTCGCGTGATGGGTCAGAAGCTCAGCAGCGGCGCCACCATGCGCGACAGATGGGCGATGCGCGGGCCGAGCTCCTCCTCCAGCCGCCGGCGATCCAGCAGGTAGCCGGGGGCGCCGATGTTCATCGCCATGACGGTGGTCCCGTCCAGCGAGACCAGCGGCGCCCCGGCGGAGCGGACATCCGGCTGCCACTCGCCATCGACGATGCAGAAGCCGCGGGCCTTCACCTCGGCGATGCCGTCCAGCACGCGCGGCCGCAGCTCCACCCACGCCTCGCCGTAGCGTCTGGCCATCCGGTCCAGCAGGAAATCGCGCTCGGTCTCGCCGAGGGCGGCGAGAAAGGCCCGTCCCAGCGCGCTGCGCGCCATCTCGACACGGCTGCCGATGCCGAGCCGCAGCGTGGCGAGGGCGCTGGAGGGCGTGTTCTCGACATAGATCATCGACAGCCGGTCGCGGCTGGCCAGGCCGACCGCCGTGCCCGTCTCCTGCGCCAGCTGGCGCATATGGTCGTGCGCCGCCTGCCGCACGCGCAGATTGGCCAGCACCGGATAGCCGAGCGCCAGCAGCGCCGGCGCCGGCTCGTAGCGCCCCTGCTTGTGCAGCACGCGCAGATAGCCCAGTTCGGCCAGGGTGTAGGTCAGGCGGGAGACGGTGGGCTTGGGCAGGCCGGTCAGCGCGGCGATCTCGCCCACGCCGAGCGGGCCCCGTCCGGGGGCGAAGGCGCGCAGCACCTCGAGCCCCCGCGCCAGGGCCCAGACGAAGCGCCGGTCGCTGGCATAGTCGGAGCCGACATCCTCCTCGTCATAGACCAGGCGGACCGCGGAACGGGAGGCGGCCGAACCTGCCTGGGACTTGCTCGACATCGCGTGCTCCACCTCTCTCTGCATTGGCTCTGCGCTGGCCAAGGGATCAGGCGGCCTTGTCTAGCATGGGCCCGGCCTCACGCCATGCCATCCTGTTTTCCGCAGTGTGATGCCGATGTTCCGCTTGGCAAGACAAATCCCCGTCCCTAGGCTGCCCCTCAGTCGGCGCGGGCAACGCGCCGGGACAGCAGGCCAACGTGCCGGAGGGGGAGGAGACGTGCCCATGGCGGATCAACCGTGCCGGGACTTCCGGTCAGGACCAGGCCGGCGCCGCCTGCTGGGCGGCGGCCTGGCGGCGCTGGCCATGCCGCGCATCGGCCGCGCCGAGGCGGGCTTCCCGCGCCGCCCCGTCTCGATCATCGTTCCCTTCACGCCGGGCGGCAGCACGGACCAGCAGATGCGTGCCCTGGCCGAGGCCGCCACGCGCCGGCTGGGTCAGACGGTGCTGGTCGAGAACCGGCCGGGCGGCGGCGGCACGCTGGGCGCGGCGGCGGTCGCCAAGGCGAAGCCCGATGGCTACACCCTGACCCAGATGATCACCCCCGCCATGCGGCTGCCCTTCCTGCAGCCCATGTCCTACGACGTGCTGCGCGACTTCACGCCGGTCATCCATCTCACCGGATACTTCTTCGGCCTCGCCGTGCGGGCCGACAGCCCCTGGAAGACCTGGCAGGACTTCGTCGCCGATGCGCGGCGCCGGCCGGGTCAGGTCAGCGTCGCCAACAGCGGCGCCATCGGCTCGCTGCATCTCGGCATGCTGGAGCTCGGCCTGCGCGAGAGCGTCCAGTTCAACCATGTCCCCTTCCGGGGCGAGGCCGAGACCATCTCGGCCCTGCTGGGCGGTCATGTCGATGCGGTGGCCAACAGCGCCGTGCTGGGCCAGCTCGTGGATGATGGCCGCGCGCGCTGGCTGAACATCTGGACGGCCCAGCGCTCGCGCCGCTGGCCGGAGGCGCCGACCCTGCAGGAGCTGGGCTATGAAGGGCTGGTCATCACCTCGCCCTATGGGCTCTGCGGCCCGGCGGGCCTGGAGCCGGCGGTGGTGGAGCGGCTGCATCTGGCCTTTCGCGACGCCATGCAGGACCCCGCCCATGTCGCCGCCCTCGAACGCGCCGACATGGTGGCGGACTACAGGGGGCCGGACGACTATGCCGCCTTCCTGCGCCGGAGCGTGGCGCGGGAACGCGACCTGCTGCTCCGCCTGAACCTGATCCAGGGCTGAGGCATGACGCGGAAGGAAGCCGCCGGCCCGCTGGCCGGGCTGTGCGTGGTCGAGATGGCCGGCATCGGGCCCGGGCCGCTGGCCGCCATGCTGCTGGCCGATCTGGGCGCCGAGGTGACGCGGATCGACCGCCCGGCCCCGCCCGCCCGGCTGATGCCGCTGGGCCCGGCGGAGGACATGGTCGGCCGGGGTCGGCGGGAGGTGGCGCTCGACCTGAAGAGCCCCACGGGCGTGGCGGCGGCGCTCGATCTCATCGGCGGCGCGGATGCGCTGATCGAGGGCTTCCGGCCCGGCGTCATGGAGCGCCTCGGCCTCGGCCCGGAACCCTGCCTCGCCCGCAATCCGCGCCTCGTCTATGGCCGCATGACCGGCTGGGGCCAGGATGGACCGCTGGCCCAGGCCGCCGGGCACGATCTCAACTATCTCTCGCTCACCGGCCTGCTCGCCGCCATCGGCCGGCCCGGCGAGCGGCCGGTGCCACCGCTGAACCTAGTCGCGGATTATGGCGGCGGGGCGATGTTCCTGGTCATGGGGCTGCTCGCCGCCCTGCTGGAGCGGGAGCGATCCGGGCAGGGGCAGGTGGTGGACGCGGCGATGACCGACGGCGCCGCCGCCCTGGCCACCGCCTTCTACGGCCTGCGGGCCGCCGGGCGCTGGTCGCTCGCGCGCGGCGACAACCTGCTCGACGGCGGCGCGCCCTTCTACGACACCTACGAGACCGCCGATGGCCGCCATCTCGCCGTCGCCTGTCTGGAGGCGCCCTTCTTCGCCGAGATGGCGCGGCGCATCGGGCTCGACGCGCGCTTCGTCGAGCGACAGCGCGACCGCGCGATCTGGCCGGAGATGCGCGCCGAGATGACGCGGATCTTCCTCCGCCGCAGCCGCGCCGAATGGGTGGCGCTGCTGGAGGGCAGCGATGCCTGCGTCACCGGCGTGCTGGACATGGACGAGGCGCCGCACCACCCGCACAACCGCGCGCGCGGCCTGTTCCAGGACAGGCTCGGCCATCCCTGCCCCGCCCCGGCGCCCCGCTTCTCCCGCACGCCGGGCCGGCGGGCGGGAGAATAGGGACGGCTCAGCGCCAGTTGGCGGCGGGAACCTTCTTCACGCGCGCGGTCAGCTCCTGGAAGCTGTCGATCTCGCCCTCCCAGAACTGGTCGATCAGGTCGCGATTGGCCATGGCCCAGGCGGCCACGCGCTCGAACTCGGCCTGCGGAACGCCGCCGGTGACCTGCATGGCGAGAGGCTCCAGGATCACCAGGGTCAGGCGGGCCGGATCGTAGCGCGTGCCGGGGGTCAGGCCGATCACCACCTGCTCGGCGCCATGGCCGCGCCGCAGCCAGACCACCACCGAGAGGCCGGTCAGGTGCGAGCGCAGGCTGACCATATCACCGGCGCCGGAGGGCGCGGGCTCCTCCGCGGGGGTCCGATCCGCGGGCCGCGCGGGCGGGGGCGCCGCGGGCTCGGCGGGGCGGGGCGGCGCAACGGCGCGCGGAGGCGGCGGAGGCGGTTCGGGCGGGGGCGCCAGATCCTCGGCCGTGGCGGCGCGCAGCCGCATGCCCGCATCGTCGGAGCCGAGGACGATCGAGGTGTCGGCGGCGAAGACCATCTGCAACGCCTCCTCGAAGGCGGCGCGGAAAGCGTCCGCCGACTGTCCCGGCGTGCCGTAGCGCGCCTGCAACTCGGGCCAGGGCACCTGCACCACCTGCCCGGCCGGCGCATCCGCAAGCGCCTGCCGCGTCCAGGCATGCGCGTCGATCGCCAGCGGCTCGGTCGCCAGGACATGCAGGATGCGGCTGTCGAGGCGGATCTGCTGTTCCATCAGGCTGGCGTGGAAGCGCGCATTGAGGCGCAGTTGCGGCCGCCACTCCGGCTTCGTCTTCCGGCTGCGGCCCCGCGCGTCGAAGACGCTGAGCGGCGCCTGCCCGTCGAAGCCCAGGGTGAGCTTGCACGCCAGGAGCAGGTCCAGCTGGCGGGTGATCTCCTCCGCGACCGGCGCCGTCGCCGGCACGCGCATGGCCTCGGCCAGGGCCGCGACATCCGCGCCAAGCTCCACCAGCGGGCTGGCCTGCCGAACCGCCTGATCGCAGATATGGATCAGCAGGAGACGCAGGCACCAGCCATGGGGCGGCACCTGTTCGGGCTCGGCGGTCTCCAGCGCCAGGGCCAGGCCCTCCGCCTCGCGCCGCCAGTGGCCCGGCACGGCCGCCAGCGGCAGGGCGAGCTTGCAGAAGGCCCGGTGCAGGGACAGGCCGCCGGTGCTCGTGACAGGATCGTGCAAGGGAGCTTCCGTGGCAGGCGGGACGACGAGATTCATCTCAGAGAGAGTCCAGTCTAGTCGAAAGAGACGGTGGTCCGGCGGGTCGCCGGACGATGAAGGCTGCGCCCGGGCCGGATCGGCACAGGCAGGACTGCCGGCGGGTCGGATGCCTTCCCCGCATTCGGCAGGCCGGGAAAAGCAGGACGGATGGCGGCTGGACGACCGACCTGTCCCCGCCGGTTGTGGAACTCCGCGGCGCCAGATTGCGCGAAGGTCGGGCTGGCGCGGCGATGGATAGTTTCCACGGGATACTATGGGCTTTGCCGGCCTTTATCCAGACCTCATCGCGCCGCAATCGTATCGCTTCGTCGCAAAATTCAGGGGCGCGCGGTCAGGCGCGCGGATAGGGTCCGGTGAAGAGATCGCCCAGCGCCCAGCGGCGCCGATAGGTCAGCCATCGCTGTTGGCGGTGATAGGGGCGGTCGTGCCGCATGTGACAGCGCTGGCAAAGGCTGCGCAGGTTGCGCGGGCTGTTGTGGGTCGGGTCGTGGTCCAGATGCGCGGCGGCCAGCACAACATGGGTGACGCGCAGGGCGTTGAGGGCGCTGTCATCGGGGGCCGCGCAGCGTCGGCCCCGCCCGTCGCGCCACTGCCCCTTCCCCGCATCGTACCAGCGGCCGTCCGGCAGGCAGGCGATGCGGTCGCCATGCGGCCGGCCGCAGGCCTCGCACCGCCCACCCGCCCGGACGAAGCGGATCATGCGGCTGAGCTGTGGCCAGTCGATCGGATAGAGCCAGCGAAGATCGTGCCGGATCGGCATGAAATCCTTTTATCACAAGGGGCGACTCGGCGGGAAGCCCGGAGCGGCGCGGGATGCCGGGAACAATGGGCCGCCGGTGTTGAAACCCGGTGCCCGAAAAAATGCTTGGCCCCGCGCGTGGGTTGTGGCTTGCCTTGCCGTATCAGCATGGCACCCCGACGGATACCATGCTGAACGCCATGCTTTCCTTCGCCGGCTGGGAGGCCGCCATCTCCGATCGCGTCCTCCCCGGCCCGGCCCTTCAGCCCCGCCTCTCGCGCGATCTCGCCGCGGCGCCCGACGAGACGCTGCTGGCCTGGGCCGGGGAAGGCGACCGGATGGCCTTCGACCAACTGGCGCTGCGGCACCTGGGGCGGCTTCACCAGGTGGCGCTGCGCATCACCGGCCGGCCGGCCGAGGCGGAGGAGGCGGTGCAGGACGCCATGCTGTCAGCCTGGCGCAACGCGGCCCGCTTCGATCCGGCGCGGGCGCGGGCCGGTACCTGGCTCTACAGCATCACCGCCCATGCGGCGATCGACCGCGCGCGGCGGCCGGCGCCGATGCCGCTGGAGGCGGCCGGTGACCCCGCCGACCCTGCCGCTGACCCCGAGACCCGCCTCGCCGAGCGGCAGCGGCAGGAGCAGCTCCAGGCGGCCATGGCCGACCTGCCGCCGCGGCAGCGCGCCGCCCTGGCGCTGGCCTACGACCAAGGCCTGAGCGGCGCGGAGGCTGCCGCCGCGCTTTCCGTTTCCCTGCGCGGCCTGGAAGGGCTGCTGCGCCGCGCCCGCGGGCTGCTCGCCGCCCGGCTGCGCGGGACGCCGGAGTAGACCTGCATGCGGATCGAGGATCTGTCCCGCCTGCTCGAGACCCATGGCGCCGATCCGGCGCGCTGGCCGCCCGCGCGGCGCGCCGCCGCCCTGGCCCTGCTGGAGACCTCCGCCGAGGCACGGCGGCGGCGCGCGGCGGCGGCGGCGGTCGATGCCCTGCTGCGCGAGAGCCTGCCCGAGCCGGATGCCGAGACGCTGGCGCGCATGCGGGACCGGCTGGCCCGGGCGATCGCGCGCGCGCCGCTGCCGGAGGCGCCGCGCCGCGGCCCGCCGGTGCTGCGCTGGCTGCGGCCGCTGGTGCCGGCGGGCTGCGGCGCGCTGGCGGCGCTGGCCACCTGCCTGCTGCTCATGGGCCTCTCCTCCTGGCCGCGCGGCCCGGCGCCGGAGGAGGTGCTGGGCGCGCCGCGCCTGCTGGCGATGATGATGGAGAGCGGGGAATGAGGCCGTCCCGTTCCTGGCTGCTGCGGGGCGCCCTGGGTGCTTCCCTGGGCGCCTCCCTGGCGCTGAACCTGGTGCTCGGCTACCTGCTGCAGGCCGGGCCGCAGCGCGGGCCGGATGTCGATCGGGCGCAGGCCCGCATCGAGCGCGTCCTGTCCGAGCCCGACCGTCTCGTCTTCCACCGCGCCATGGAGGCCGGCCGGCCGGAATTCCAGGCCGCGCTGCGCGAGCACCGCCAGGGCCGGCCCGCCGTGGCCGAGGCGCTGGCGGCGGAACCTTTCGACCCCGAGGCGATGCGCGCCGCCATGGCGCAATCCCGGGCACGCTGGCAATCCTTCAGCACATCGTTCGAGAACAGCATGATACAAGGCTTTGCCGCCATGTCGCCCGAGGGACGCAGGCGGGTCGCGGAGGATATGCGCGGGCGCGGCGGCCAGCGGAGTGGGCAGAAGTAAGGCATGCCCCTGTTGCCGGTACCGGGCCGTTTTCCGGCCATCCCGCTGCTGCTCGGCCTGCTCGCCGCCTGCGGCCCACGCCCCGAGCCGGTGCTCTCCGGCCTCGGCCCCGCGCCGGCCTTCCGGGCGGCCGATCCCGCCGCGCCGGTGCATTGGCCCGATCCCGAATGGTGGCGCGGTTTCCGCGCGCCGGAGCTGGACCGGCTGATGGCGCTCGCCATGCAGGGCAATTTCGATCTCGCCGCCGCCGCGGCGCGGGTGCGGCAGGCCGATGCCCAGATCCGCGTCACCGGCGCCGCCCTGCTGCCCACCGTGGGCGTCGATGCCGGCGTGACGCAGGCCCGCTCTGTGGCCAGCGGCGCCGCGCGCGACCGCAACTCGACGCGCTACGACGCCACGCTCTCGGCCAGCTACGAGGTGGATTTCTGGGGCCGCAACCGCTCCCTCGCCGAGGCGGCGGCGGCGGATGCGCGGGCCAGCCGCTTCGACGTCGGCACCGTGCTGCTGACCACGGAGGCTTCCGTCGCCAACACCTACTTCCAGGTCCTGGCGGCGCGCGAGGAATTGCGCACGCAGCAGGAGAACCTGGCGGCGGCCCGGCGCATCCTGGGCATCATCCGCCAGCAGGTGAACTTCGGCACCGCGACCGGCCTCGACCTGGCGCAGCAGGAGACCGTGGTGGCGCAGCTGGAGGCCAGCATACCGGGACTGCGGCAGACCGCCGACCAGGGGATCAATGCCCTGGCGCTGCTGACCGGGCAGCCGCCCGCCGCGCTGCGGGTGACGCCGGATGCCTTCGACCGCCTCGCGGTGCCGGCGGCGGCGCCCGGACAGCCGGCGGAACTGCTGGCGCGGCGGCCGGACGTGCTCGCCGCCGAGGCCGCCCTGGCCGCCGCCAATGCCAATGTCGCCGCCGCCCGCGCCGCGCTGCTGCCGAACCTGACGCTCAGCGCCTCCGGCGGCGTGCAGTCGGCCGCTCTCGGAACGCTGCTGCGGCCCGAGGCGCAGTTCTTCTCCCTGGTGGCCGGGCTGGCGCAGACCGTCTTCGACGGTGGGGCGCTGCGCGGCCAGGTCGCGCTCAGCCGCGCCCAGGCCGAGGCGCTGCTGGTGGAGTACCGGCGCGCCATCGTCACCGCCCTGTCGGACACGGAGGACGCGCTGGTGGCGCTGCGCGACACCGCCGAGCAGGAACGGCTGCGCGGCGAGGCCAATGCGCGGGCGCAGCGCGCCTACGACATCGCCGAGGCGCAGCTGCGCGCCGGCACCATCGACCTGATCACCCTGCTCAACACCCAGCAGACCCTGTTCTCCACCCGCGTCAGCCTGGTGCAGGCGCGGCTCGCCCGGCTGCAGGCCGCCGTCGCGCTGTTCCGCGCGCTCGGCGGCGGCTGGCGGTGAGGACAGCGCCGCGGATGTCCCGATGACACGCTCCCGTATCCTCATCCTCCTCCTGCTGGTGCTCGGCCTCGCGGCGGGCGGCTGGTACTTCTGGCAGCAGCGGCAGGCGGCCTCGCCGGCGAGCCGCACGGCGGCGGAGACGGCGCCGGGACGGCCCGGCCAGGCCGGCAGCGGCCGCGGCGCCGCCATGGGGGGCATCCCGATCCCCGTCGCCGTCGCGGCCGCCGAACGGCGCGACCTACGGCTGACCCTCGATGTGCTGGGCACGGTCCAGGCGCTGAACGCCATCACCGTGCGCTCCCAGGTCAGCGGCATCCTGACGGAGGTGCCGTTCCACGAGGGGCAGGAGGTCGAGGCCGGGGCGGTGCTGGCCCGCATCGACGACCGCACCTACGCCGCCGCCCTGGCCCAGGCCGTCGCCAAGAAGGCCTATGACCAGGCGCAGCTCGAGAATGCGCGCACCGACCTGCGTCGCTACCAGGGACTGCTCGCCGCCAATGGCGTGACCCGCCAGCAGGTGGACACGCAGCGCGCCCAGGTGGCGATGTACGAGGCGCAGGTGGCGCAGGACCAGGCCGCCATCGACACCGCCCGCACCCAGCTCGACTACACGGTCATCCGCGCCCCCATCGCCGGGCGCGTCGGGCTGCGGCAGGTCGATCCGGGCAACCTCGTCGGCGCCGGCGACAGCACCGGCATCGTCTCGGTGACGCAGATGCGGCCGATCGGCGTGAACTTCACCATCCCGCAGGGCGAGCTGCCGCGCCTGCGCCGCGCCATGGCGGCGGGGCCGGTGACGGTGGAGACCATCCCGGAGGCGGGGCCAGGCCGGAGCGCCGCGCCGCTGCGCGGCACGGTGCAGACGGTGGACAACCAGGTCGACGCGGCGACCGGCACGGTGAAGGTCAAGGCGGTCTTCCCCAACGAGGAGACGAGCCTCTGGCCCGGCGCCTTCGTCAGCCTCCGCCTCGCCGTCGAGACCGTGCCGGACGCCGTGGTGGTGCCGCTGGTGGCCGTGCAGCAAGGGCCGAGCGGCCCCTATGCCTTCGTCGTCTCGCCCGAGGGCGACAGGGTGGGGCAACGCCCGCTGGTGCTCGGCGCCGTGACGCAGACGGAGGCGGCGATCCGCGACGGGTTGCAGGCCGGCGAGCGGGTGGTGATCTCGGGCGGGCTCCGGCTGAACGATGGCAGCAGCGTCGTCCTGGCTGACCCGGCCGCGCCGGCCGCGCCCACCGCCGGCGGCGGCCAGCCCCGCCGCCAGCGCCGCGCCGAAGCCGCGCCGTGAACATCTCCGCCCCCTTCATCGCCCGCCCCGTGGCCACCACGCTGCTGGCCGTCGCGGTGCTGCTGGCCGGCCTGTTCGGCTATCTCCGGCTGCCCGTGTCCTCGCTGCCGGAGGTGGATTTCCCGACCATCGAGGTGACCACCCAGCTGCCCGGCGCCTCGCCGGACACCGCCGCCGTGCTGATCACCGCGCCGCTCGAACGGCAGTTCGCGCAGATCGCCGGGCTGCAGGTGATGTCCTCCGTCAGCGGGCCGGGGGTCAGCCGCATCACCCTCCAGTTCCGCCTCGACAAGGATCTGGACGAGGCCGCGCAGGACGTGCAGGCGGCGCTGGACGCGGCGCGTGGCACGCTGCCCTCCACCCTGCCCTACCCGCCGGTCTACTCCAAGGTGAACCCGGCGGACCCGCCGGTCATCACCCTGGCCCTGACCTCAGAGAGCCTGCCGATCATGCGCCTGTCGGACCTCGCGGACACGCTGCTGGCGCAGAAGCTCTCCCAGGCGAGCGGCGTCGGCCGGGTGACGGTGCAGGGCAATATGCGCCCGGCGGTGCGATTGCAGGTCGATCCGCTGCGGCTCGCCGCCTATGGCATCAGCCTGGAGACGGTCCGCGCCGCCATCGCGGCCGCCAACCAGAATTCGCCGAAAGGCTCGCTGGACGGGCCGCGCCAGGCCTCGCAGATCCTGGCCAACGACCAGATCGCCAGCGCGGCCGAGTTCGCCGAGGTCATCATCGCCTGGCAGAACGGCGCCCCCGTGCGGCTGCGCGACGTGGGCGAGGCGGTGGAATCGCTGGAGAACGAGCGCAACGGCGCCTGGTTCAACGGCCGCCCCGCCGTGCTGATCGACGTGCAGCGCCAGCCCGGCGCTAATATCGTGCAGACCGTGGAGCGCATCCAGGCGGTGCTGCCGGAGCTCACCGCCGCCATGCCGGCCGGCGCGCGGCTGGCCGTCGTCTCGGACCGGACCGAGACCATCCGCGCCTCGGTGCACGAGGTGCAGTTCACCCTGGTGCTCTCGGTCGCGCTCGTCGTCGGCGTGGTCTGGCTGTTCCTCGGCAGCGGGCGCGCCACGCTGGTGCCGGCGGTCTCGCTGCCGCTCTCCATCATCGGCACCTTCGGCGTCATGGCCATGATGGGCTACTCGCTCGACAACCTGTCGCTGATGGCGCTGACCATCGCGACCGGCTTCGTCGTCGATGACGCCATCGTCATGATCGAGAACATCGTCCGGCTGATCGAGAAGGGCGAGCATCCGCTGGCCGCCGCCTATGCCGGCTCGAAGCAGATCGCCTTCACCATCGTCTCGCTGACGCTGTCGCTGATCGCCGTCTTCATCCCGCTGCTGTTCATGGAAGGCGTCGTCGGCCGGCTGTTCCGCGAGTTCGCCGAGACGCTGACCGCCGCCGTGCTGGTCTCCATGGTGGTCTCGCTGACGCTGACGCCGATGATGTGCGCCCTGCTGCTGCGCCCCGGCCACCATCCGGGCTGGCTGTCGCGCCGCTTCGAGGCCGGCTTCGAGCGGCTGCGGCTGGCCTACGGGAAGGCGCTGGACCTGACCCTGCGGCACCAGGGGCTGACCCTGCTGGTGGCGGCGCTGACGGTCGCGCTGACCGCCTGGCTCTACGTCGTCATGCCCAAGGGCTTCCTGCCGCTGCAGGACACCGGGCTGATCACCATCACGACGGAAGCGCCGCAGGATGCCTCCTTCGCCCGCGCCGCCGAGATCCAGTCGCGCATGGCGGAGGTGGTGCGGGCCGACCCCGCGGTCGCCGCCGTCACCGCCGTGGCCGGGGCCAGCACCGTCAACCCGGCGCAGAACAGCGGGCGCATCACCGCCGTGCTCAGGCCGCGCGCCGAGCGCGACCTCGATGCCCAGGGCATCATCGCCCGCCTGCAGCCGCAGCTCGACGCCATCCCCGGCGGCACCGCCTGGCCGCAGGCCGCGCAGGACATCCAGATCAGCCCGCGCGTCAGCACCACCCAGTACCAGTACACCCTGACGGATTCCGATGCCGCCACCCTCTCGCTCTGGGCGCCGCGGGTCCTGGAGCGGCTGCGCGACATTCCGGGCCTGCGCGATGTCGCGACCGACCAGCGCCAGAACGGGCTGCGCCTCGTCGTCGAGGTCGATCGCGACCGCGCGGCGCGGCTCGGCATCAGCATGCAGGACGTCGACAACGTCCTCTACAACGCCTATGGCCAGCGGCAGATCTCGACCATCTATGGTCAGAGCAACCAGTACCGCGTGGTGCTGGAGATTGCCGACCGGCTGCGCGGGGATCCGACCGCGATCGGCCAGCTGCGCGTGCCGGGCACCGACAACGCCCAGGTGCCGCTGGCCGAGATCGCCCGCTTCGACCGCGCCAGCGGGCCACTGGTGGTCACGCGGGAGAACCAGTTCCCCGCCGTGACCATCAGCTTCAACCTGGCCGAGGGCGTGTCGCTCGGGCAGGCGGTGAGCGCCATCGCTGCCGCCGAGCGCGAGATCGGACTGCCCGACAGCGTCACCGGACGCTTCGCCGGGGATGCCGCCGAGTTCAACACCAGCCTGGCCGGCCAGCCCTGGCTGATCCTGGCCGCGGTGGTGGTGATCTACATCGTGCTCGGCGTGCTCTACGAGAGCCTGATCCATCCGGTCACCATCCTCTCGACCCTTCCCTCGGCCGGAATCGGCGCGCTGCTGGCGCTGGAGTTCGCGGGGCTGGATCTCTCGGTGGTCGGGCTGATCGGCATCATCCTGCTGATGGGCATCGTCAAGAAGAACGCCATCATGATGATCGACTTCGCGCTCGAGGTGCAGCGGGATCATGGCATGGCGCCGCGCGAGGCGATCCGCGAGGCGGCGCTGCTGCGCTTCCGCCCGATCATGATGACCACCGCCGCCGCGCTGCTCGGCGCCCTGCCGCTGGTGCTGCAATCCGGCACGGGCTCCGAGCTGCGCCTGCCGCTCGGCGTCTCCATCGTCGGCGGCCTGCTGCTGTCGCAGCTGGTCACGCTTTTCACCACTCCGGCGGTCTATCTCGCCATGGAGGCGGTGCATGCTTCGGTGATGCGGCGCTGGCGCGGCGCGCCGGCGGCGGCGGAATAGGACGGGGCGGTGTTCTCCATCTCGGGGCCCTTCCTGCGCCGGCCCATCGCCACCCTGCTGCTGGCGCTCGGCCTGGCGCTGGCCGGGCTGGTGGCGCTGCGGGAGCTGCCGGTCTCGGCCATGCCGCGCGTCGATATCCCGACCATCTTCGTCAGCGTCAGCCAGCCCGGCGCCAATCCGGAGACGCTGGCGGCCACGGTGATCGCGCCGCTGGAGCGGCGCATCGGCGAGATCGCCGGCATCACCGAGATGACCTCCAACGCCAGCAGCGGCAGCGGCAACATCATCATCCAGTTCGATCTCTCGCGCCGGCAGGCCGACGCGGCGCGGGACGTGCAGGCGGCGGTTAACGCCGCGCGCCAGGACCTGCCCTCCGGCCTGCCCAATCCGCCGCAGGTGCGCAAGGTGAACCCGGCCGACGCGCCGGTGCTGATCCTGGCCATGACCTCCGACACGCTGCGGCCCACCGCGCTCTACGACGTGGCCGACAGCATCGTCGCCACGCGGCTGTCGCAGGTGAAGGGCGTGGCGCAGGTGCAGGTGGGGGGCGCCGACCAGCCGGCGGTGCGCGTCGCGGTCGATCCAGCCGCCGCCGCCGCCGCCGGCGTCTCCTTCGAGGAGATCCGCACCGCCATCAACGAGGCCAATGTCACCCAGCCGCTCGGCCATATCGAGGGGCCGGCGCAGTCGATGAGCCTCGCCGCCAACGACCGCATGAGCCGTGCCGCGGAATACGCGACGGTGGTGGTCAAGACCGCGGACGGCGGCATCCTGCGCCTGTCGCAGATCGCCTCGGTGACGGACGCCACGCGCTCGCGCCGCCAGGCCGCCTGGTTCAACGAGCGGCCGGCCATCCTGATGATGGTCTTCAAGCAGGCGGATGCCAATGTGCTGGAGGTGGTGGACGGCATCCTCGACCAGCTGCCGCGGCTGCGGAGCTGGGTGCCCGGCGGCATCGACGTCGAGATCATGAGCGACCGTTCCGGCACCATCCGCGCCAGCGTGGAGGAGGTCGAGCTGACGCTGCTGCTCACCGTGGCGCTGGTGATCGCCGTCGTCGCCCTTTTCCTGCGCCGGACGGGACCCGTTCTGGCGGCCAGCGCCACGGTGCCGCTCTCCTTGCTCGGCACGCTCTTCATCATCTGGCTGATGGGCTACTCGCTCAACAACTTCTCGCTGATGGCGCTGATCGTGTCGGTGGGCTTCGTGGTGGACGACGCCATCGTCATGATCGAGAACATGGCCCGGCTGCGCGAGCGCGGCCTGCCGCCGATGCAGGCGGCGCTCGAGGGGGCGCGGCAGATCGGCTTCACCATCGTCTCGATCACCCTCTCGCTGGTCGCCGTCTTCATCCCCCTGCTGGCCATGGACGGCATCGTCGGGCGGCTGTTCCGCGAGTTCTCGGCCACGCTGGCGATCGCCGTCGGCATCTCCGCCGTCCTCGCCCTGACCCTGACGCCGGTGATCGCGGCCTTCCTGGAGCGGCGCGGTCACCAGCGGCCGCCCGGCCGGCTCTCACGCGGCTTCGAGCGGCTGCTGGCGGGCGTGGTGCGCGGCTACCTGCGCTCGCTCGCCGTGGCACTGCGCTGGCGGCGCAGCATGTTGCTCCTGAGCCTGAGCCTGGTGGTCCTGACGGTCTGGCTCTACGTGGTGGTACCCAAGGGCTTCTTCCCCGAGCAGGACACGGGATTGCTGGCGGGCACCGCCCAGGCGGCGCCGGACACCTCCTATGCCGCCATGACGGCGCTGCAGCAGGAGGTGACGCGGATCATCCTGCGCGATCCGGCCGTGGCGACGGTCGGCGCCTCCGTCGGCGGCAGCAGCTTCAACGCCGGCACCAACTCCGGCCAGCTCTACATCTCCCTGAAGCCGCGCGAGGACCGCGACGCCTCGGCCACCCAGGTCATCGACCGGCTGCGCGCGCCGCTCTCCCGGATCCCGGGGGTGAACGTCTTCCTGCGCTCGCAGCAGGATCTCTTCGTCGGCGGCCGGCCGGGCAATGCCGCCTATTCCTATGTCCTGCTCGGGGCCGACCTCGAGGAGCTGCGGCGCTGGACCAATGTCATGGTCGAGAAGCTGCGCACCGTCCCCGGGATCAACGATGTCTCCAGCGATCAGGAGCGGTCCGGCCTGGTGAACCGCCTGGTGATCGACCGCGATGCGGCGGCGCGGCTCGGCGTCTCCATCACCGATATCAGCGCGGCGCTCAACAACGCCTTCTCGCAGCGGCAGGTCTCCACCATCTACGGTGCGCGCAACCAGTACAAGGTCGTGCTGGAGATCGATCCGGGGCTGCAGCGGGACGCCACCCAGCTGCAGCGCATCTTCCTCCCCGGCACGGACGGCGCGCAGGTGCCGCTCGGCGCCGTGGCCCGCGTGGAGCGCGATGTGGCGCCGCTCCGGGTCACGCATCGCGGCCAGTTCCCGGCGACCACGATCAGCTTCAACCTCGGCCCCGGCCTGGCGCTCAGCGACGCGACGGCGCTGGTGCAGCAGGCCGAACGGGAGGCGCTGCTGCCCGGCTCGATCCGCTCGCAGTACGGCGGCAATGCCGCGGCCTTCCAGGACTTCACGCGCTCCCAGCCGCTGCTGATCCTGGGCGCCATCCTGGCCATCTACATCGTGCTCGGCGTGCTCTATGAGAGCTACATCCATCCGCTGACCATCATCTCCACCCTGCCCACGGCCGGGCTTGGCGCGCTGCTGGCCCTGTTGCTGACCGGCCTACCCTTCTCGGTCATGGCGCTGATCGGCGTCATCCTGCTGATGGGCATCGTCAAGAAGAACGCCATCATGCTGGTCGATTTCGCCCTGGAGCACGAACGGGAGGAAGGCCGCGGCAGCGAGGCCGCGATCCTCGCCGCCTGCCAGGATCGCTTCCGGCCGATCCTGATGACCACCCTGGCGGCGCTGCTGGGCGCCGTGCCGCTGGCCATCGGCATCGGCACCGGCGCCGAGATGCGCCAGCCGCTCGGCGTGACCATCATCGGCGGCCTGATCGTCTCGCAGCTGCTGACGCTCTACACTACCCCGGTGATCTTCCTGGCGCTCGACCGCTGGCGCCGCCGCCCGGTGATGGCGCCGCAACCGGCGGCGGGCGAATGAACCGGCCTCCCGTGAAGGTGAGATGCCACCTAGGCCGGATCGGGCGATAGGCGCGCGCATGATCCCGATCCGCCGCTCCCCTCTCCTGCCGTCCCGCCGCGCCCTGCTGTCCGGTGCGGCAGGGCTTGCCCTGGCGCAGCGCGCGGCGCTCGCAGGGCCGGCCTCGCCGCCGCGCCCCTATGCGCCTCCGCGCGCCGAGGAATGGGCCGTGTCCAGCCGGGCCGGGCGCGACTACCGCATCCTGCTCTCCTGGCCCGAGGGGCCGCCGCCCGCCGCCGGCTTCCCCGTCCTCTACGCCCTGGACGGCGCGGCCTTCTTCGACGTGCTGACAGCGAGCATGCGCTGGCGGCCGGCGGCGGCCCAGGGCATCGTCGCCGCCATCGATTTTCCCGAGGACGAGGCCGACCGGCGCCGTCGGGACCGGGAGTTCCTGCCCGGAGGCCCGCAGAACGCGGCGGCCCTGCTGGACTTCATCGCCACGGAGCTGGAGGCCGCCCTCGCCGTGCGGCTGCCGCTCGATGCCGCGCGGCGCGGCCTGTTCGGCCATTCCTATGGCGGCCTCTTCGCCCTGCACGCGCTGTTCACGCGGCCCGCGCTGTTCCGCACCGTCCTGGCCGCCAGCCCTTCGGTCTGGTGGAAGGACCGCGCCATCGAGCACGAGGCGGAGGCCTATCTGCGCGCACCTCCGCCGCCCGTGCCGCCCCGCCTGCTGCTGACCTATGGCAGCGAGGAGCGGCGGCGCGGCGACACCACGCGGCTCGGCATGGGCGAGGGCGTGGAAGGGCTCGCCGCCGTGTTGCGGGATCATCCCGCGCATCTGGAGACGTTGTCGGTTCAGGCTTTCCCGGGTGAGGGGCATGGCAGCGTGCGCGCGGCCGCGGCCAACCGCGCCATCGATTTCTGCTTTCCCGCCACAGGCGTTCCGCGCCGGCCGGCGCCTTGACTTGCGGAGCGAAAGGACTAGCCTGGGCATTATTAAGAACGATTGTCATTTGCATGCTCTGAAGCGCGTTCCCGCGGCGCGCTGCCCCTCATCCGATCTCTCGGGGAAGCGGTGCGGCCTTCGCGGACACGCTTGAGCACTCCTTCCCGCGTGAAGCGGGCCTGTGCCTCAGGCCCCACAACCAGGAGCTTCGCTTTCGTGACCCATTCGCCGCGCCTCTCGCGCCGACACGCCCTCGCCCTCTTCGCCGGTGCCTTCTGCGCCACGCGCCTGACGGCCGCGCAGGCCCAGGCACAGGGCGAGGCGGCTGTCGAGCAGAACGCCAGGTTCGCCGCCGGCCTCTACGAGATCGTCTTCAGCGCGTCACAGAACCGCCTCTATGTCGCCGCCGCGGGCGTGCGCGGCGCCGATGACGCGCGTCTCTTCGCCGTCGATCCGGGCACGCTGGAGGCGAAGAGCTTCCTCGAGCTGGGCGACGAGCCGGCTTTCGGCCTCGGGCTGAACGACCGCCGGCACCGGCTCTACACCACCAACACGCGCAGCGGCAGCGTCTCGGTGATCGACACGCAAAGCGGCAAGCTGCTCGGCAAGCTGGCCGAGGGCGAGAAGGCGCATGTCCGCCAGGTGGTCGTGGATGACGAGAAGGATGTCGTCTATGTCTCGGTCTTCGGGGCGCGCGGGGCGCCGAGCCAGGTCTGGGTGATCGACGGCGCCACGCAGAAGATCGCGCATGTGCTGCAGGATGGCTTGGACGGCGGCATCACCGGCCTGGCGCTGGACCGCGCCGGCAACCGCCTCTTCGCGACGGCGCTGCAGAGCAACGAGATCGTCGAGATCGATCTGGGCAGCCGCGCGGTGAAGCGCCGCTTCGCCTCCGGCGGCGAGGGCGCGGTCAACGTCGCCTACGACCCCGCCGGCCGGCGTCTCTTCGTCACCAACCAGAAGAGCGGCACGCTGACGGTGCTGGACGCCGGCAGCGGCGCGCTGGTGAAGAGCATCGAGACCGGCGCGGGCGCCCTCAGCCTGGCGCTGAACCCGCCCCGGGGCCTGGTCCTGGTCGCCAACCGCCAGGCCGGCACGGTGAGCCTGGTCGATGCCGCCTCGCTGACGGTGCGCGACAGCCTGGTGACGGGGACGCATCCGCAGACCATCGCCGTCGATCCGACGGGCGGCCGGGCCTGGGTGACCAACAAGGCGCGCTCGGCGCCGCGCGGCCAGCCGCCGGTCGAGGACCCGCAGGGCGACACCGTCAGCCTGATCCGCCTCTGAGGTGATGATGATGGGAGGCTTCTCCATGCCGGAGGCGGACGGGCGGACCGCCGGCCCTGTCCCGGCGCCCGAGCCGCCTCCCCTGGCCTTCCTCTCGGGCGAGAGCAGCCTGCTCGGCTGGGGTTGCCGGCGCCGTCTGCCGCCAGGCGGCGCCGACAGCCTGGGCGAGCGGGTGGCGCGGTTCTTCGCCGCCGCGCCGGACGGCCCGGCGGTGGTGGCCGGCGCCCTGCCCTTCGACCGCGCGGCACCGGACCACCTGCTGCAACCCGACCGGCTGGAGCGTGGCGGGCGCGTGGCCGGTCTCGCCACCCCCGCTCCCGCCGCATCCGGCGGAGCCTGGCGCCTGGTGCCGCGGCCCTCGGCCGCCGCCTATGCGGATGCGGTGCGCCAGGCGCTGGCCCGGATGGCGGCCGAGACGGGGCGGCCCGAGACGCTGACCGAGGGGGCGCTGACCAAGATCGTGCTCTCCCGCGGGCTGCTGGCCCGCTCCGAGGGCCCGATCGATACCGTGGCGCTGCTGGACCGGCTGGCCGCCGACCCCGCCGTGACCGGCTTCCGCCTGCCCCTGCCCGCGGGGACCGGCGGCGCGCCGCGCTGGCTGATGGGCGCCACCCCGGAACTGCTGCTGCGCAAGCGGGGCGGCGCCATCCTCTCGCATCCCCTGGCCGGCTCCGCGCGGCGCCACGCGGATGCGGCGGCCGACCGCGCCGCCGGGGAAGCCCTGCTGCGCTCCGAGAAGGACCGCCGCGAGCATCGCATCGTGTCCGACTACATCCTGGACACCCTGTCCCCCTGGTGCCGCCGCCTCGCCGCGCCGGACGGCATCACGCTGAGCCGCACCCGCACCCTGTGGCACCTCGGGACCCGGATCGAGGGGGAGCTCAGGGACCAGGCCGTGCTCTCGGCCACCCTGGCGGCGGCGCTGCACCCGACACCCGCCGTCTGCGGCCAGCCGCGCGCCCGCGCCGCGGCGCTGATCCGCGAGATCGAGCCGGAGGATCGCGGCTTCTATGCCGGCGCGGTCGGCTGGTGCGACGCCTCGGGCGATGGCGACTGGTTCGTCACCATCCGCTGCGCCGAGATTGCCGGCGACACCGCGCGGCTCTATGCCGGGGCCGGCATCGTCCCCGGCTCCAGCCCGGAGGGCGAGGCTGACGAGACCGCCGCCAAGTTCGGCGCCCTGCTCGATGCGCTGGGCGCCGGCGATGCCGCCAGGGAGTGCCCACCGTGAATCCGCCCGGCCCGCCCCCCACCGGACTGCGCCCTCTGCGCCAGGACTGGCCCGCTGAATTCGCCGAACGCTACCGCGCCGCCGGCTACTGGCGCAGCGAGACCTTCCCGGGCTTCCTGCGGCAGCGCGCCGCGGAGCGGCCGGAGGCCATCGCCATCGTCGACCGCGAGCGGCGCTGGAGCTATGCCGAGCTGTGGCGGCGCGCCGAGGCGCATGCGGCGGGCTTCCTGGCCCGCGGCCTGCGGCCCGGGGAGCGGGTGGTGGTGCAGCTGGGCAATATCGCCGAGTTCTTCTCGGTGGTCTTCGGCCTGTTCCGCGCCGGCCTCGTGCCGGTCTATGCCCTGCCGGCGCACCGCATCAGCGAGATCGCTCATTTCGCCCGCCGCGCCGAGGCCAGCGCCTATGTCGTCGCCGACCGTCAGGACGGCTTCGACTACCGCGACCTCGCCCGCGCCCTCCAGGCGGAGGTGCCGGCGGTCCGGCACGTCGTCGTGGTCGGCGAGCCGGGGGAATTCACCGCGCTGGAGGATTGCGTCGCCGCGCCCGAGGGCCTGCCGCCCGACCCCGACCCGCAATCCGTCGCCTTCCTGCAGATCTCCGGCGGCAGCACCGGCCTGTCGAAACTGATCCCGCGCACGCATGACGACTATATCTACAGCTTCCGCGCCAGCAACGAGATCTGCGGCGTCACGGCGGACAGCGTCTTCCTCGTGGCCCTGCCGGCGGCGCACAACTTCCCGATGAGCTCGCCCGGCCATATGGGCGCGCTCCATGCGGGCGCGCGCGTGGTTCTCAGCCCGGCCCCCGACCCTGCCACCGCCTTCCCCCTGATCGAGCGCGAGCGCGTCACCATCACCGGGCTGGTGCCACCCCTCGCCCTGCTCTGGCTGCAGGCGGCGCCGGCGCGGCGGCACGACATCTCCAGCCTGCAGGTGCTGCTGGTCGGCGGCGCCAAGTTCACGCCCGAGGGCGCGAAGCGCGTCCGCCCGGTGCTGGGCTGCACCCTGCAGCAGGTCTTCGGCATGGCGGAGGGGCTGGTGAACTACACCCGGCTGGACGACCCCGAGGAGATCATCGTCAACACCCAGGGCCGGCCGATCAGCCCGGATGACGAGGTGCTGGTCGTCGACGACCTCGGCAACCCCGTCGCGGAGGGCGAGGCCGGGCATCTTCTGGCGCGCGGACCCTATACCATCCGCGCCTACCACAATGACGACGCGGCCAATGCCCGCTCCTTCACGGCGGATGGCTACTACCGCACGGGCGACATCGTGAAGCGGCTGCCCGGCGGCTATCTCGTCGTGCAGGGCCGCGCCGGCGATCACATCAACCGCGCCGGCGAGAAGATCTCCGCCGAGGAGATCGAGGATCACCTGCTGGCGCATCCGGATGTCTTCGATGTCGCCATCGTCTCCATCCCGGACGACTTCCTCGGCGAACGGAGCTGCGCCTTCGTGATCGCACAGGGCAGTGAGCGGCCACGGCCGGCGGCGCTGAAGGCCTGGATGCGGCAGCGCGGCATCGCCGACTTCAAGGTGCCGGACCAGATCATCTTCGTCGAGCGCTTCGCCACCACGGCGGCGCTGAAGATCAGCCGCAAGGAGCTGCGCGCCCGGCTGCGCGCCGAATTCCTGCAGGCGGGAGGTGCGGCATGAGCCGGCCCGGACTGCCGCAGATCGCGCCCTATCCCCTGCCCGATGCCGCGGAGATTCCCGCCGCCCGCGCCTCCTGGTCGCTGCAACGCGACCGCGCGGCGCTGCTGGTGCACGACATGCAGCACTACTTCCTGCGCCCCTACGCTCGGGAGGCCGATCCGATCGCGACGGTGATCCGCAACATCGCGCGCCTCGCCGGGGCCTGCCGCGCCGCGGGCATCCCGGTCTTCTACACCGCGCAGCAGGGCGACCAGGACCGGCGCGACCGCGGCCTGCAAGCCGATCTCTGGGGGCCGGGCATGAGCGGCGCGCCGGAGCATCAGCCGATCCTGCCCGCTCTGGCGCCGCAGCCGGGCGACTTCGTTCTGGTGAAGCACCGCTACAGCGCCTTCCAGCGCAGCAACCTCGAGACGCTGATGCGCGCGCGGGGCCGCGATCAGTTGGTCATCTGCGGGATCTACGCCCATATCGGCTGCCTGCTGACCGCTGCCGAGGCCTTCATGCGCGACATCGAACCTTTCTTCGCCGCCGACGCGGTGGCTGATTTCTCGCGAGACAAGCACGACATGGCCCTGTCCTACATCGCCGGAGTCTGCGGCGTGCCGCGCAGCACCGACCAGCTGGTGGCCGCGCTGTGAGCGCGCCGCCCCTGACGCGCGAGGCGATGCGCGCCGATATCGCCCGTCTGCTGCACGAGGAGCCGGAGGCCATCGCCGGCGACGACAACCTGCTCGACCTCGGCCTGGATTCCATGCGGGCGATGAACCTGCTGACGCGCTGGAACGAGGGCGGCCTCGACCTCGACTTCAGCGAGTTCGCCGAGACGCTGACGCTCGACGCCTGGTGGGCCATCGTGCAGCGCCGCGTCGCCCAGCGGGACGTTCAGCGGAACGTGCAGCATGGATGCGGCTGACCAGCGCGGGATCGCACCGGCCGCCGGACCCGTCGCGGCGCCGCTGACCGAGGCCCAGGCCGGCCTCTGGTACGCGCAGCGGCTGGACCCCGCCAACCCGATCTTCAACACCGGCCACTACCATGACATCCGCGGGCCGCTGGATGTCGCCGCCTTCCGGCGGGCGGTGGATACCACCGTGGCCGAGGCCGACGCCCTGGCGCTGCGCATCGGCGAGGAGGCCGAGGGCCCGGTGCAGAGCCTGGACGAGAGCCTGCGGCCCTGGCTCGAGGTCATCGACCTCACCACCCTGCCCGACCCCGAGGCGGCCGCCCGTGCCGCCATGGCGCGTGACATGGCGGCCGCCGGCGGCGAGCGCCTGGCGGCGATGCGGCTCTACCGCCTGGGACCGCAGCGCTTCTTCTGGTACCAGCGCGTGCATCACCTAGCGGTGGACGCCTTCGGCGCGGCGCTGCTGGCCCGCCGCGTGGCCCGGCTCTACGCCGAGGCGTCGCGTCAGGGACCGGCGGGCGCGGAGGCGGGCGCCGATCCTCCGCTGCCCGGCTTCGCCCTGGCGCTGGAGGAGGACGCCGCCTATCGCGCCTCGCCCCGTCGGGCGCAGGACGCGGCCTATTGGCGTGACGCCCTGCGGGGGCTCGGCGAGGTGGTCAGCCTCTCGCCCCTGCCGCCCGCCGCGCAGGCCGGCGCCTCGGCCCACTTCGTCCATCGCCATGCGATGCCGATCGGGCAGGAGGTCGAAGCCCGCCTGCAGCAGGTGGCGGCGGAGGCCGATGTCCCCTGGCCGGACGTGCTGGCGGCGCTGATCGGCGCCTATTGCCAGCGCCATGCCGGGGCGGAGGAGAGCGTCGTCGGCATCGCCTTCATGGCCCGGCTGGGCAGCCGCGCGGCGCGCGTCCCGGCCATGCTGATGAACGTCCTGCCCCTGCGCCTGCGACTGGACGAGACGGCGCCGCTCGGCACCGTCCTGGCGGAAGTGGCGCGCCAGCTCACGCGGCTGCGGCGCCACGGTCGCTACCGCGGCGAGCAGATCCGGCGCGATCTCGGCCGGCTGGGCGGCGGCCGGCGGCTGCACGGCCCCATCATCAACCTGCTTCCCTTCGAGGAAAGACTGGTGCTGCCCGGCCTCGCCGCTGAGCTGCACATCCTCGGCACCGGGCCGGTGGAGGACATCACCTTCAACATCCGCGGCGGGGCGGCGGGGCTGCGGCTGGAGATCGAGGCCAACCCGACGCTCTACGAGGCGGCCGATCTCGCCGGTCATGCCGCGCGGCTGCGGCACTTCCTCGGCGCCGCCCTGGCCGCCCCCTCCCTGGCCGCCCCCTTCCTGGCCGAGGTGCCGACCGTCACGCCCGGGGAGGCGGAATGGCTGGTGCACGGCCTGAACGCCACGGCGCACCCGCTGCCGGAAACCACGCTCGCGGCCCTCATCGAGGGCCGCATGGCGGACAGTCCGGAAGCCGTGGCGGTCCTCGAGCCGGGCGGCCGGCGGCTGAGCTATGCCGCGCTCCAGGAACGCTCGGCCGGCCTCGCCGAGGCGCTGCGCCGCCGGGGCATCGGGCGAGGCGACCTGGTGGCGGTGATGCTGGACCGCTCCCTGGAGCTGATGATCGCGCTGGTGGCGGTCCTGCGCGCCGGTGCCGCCTATCTGCCGCTCGACGCCGGGCACCCGCCGGAGCGGGTGGCGCGGGTGCTGGCCTCGGCCCGGCCGGCCCTGGCGCTGGCGCCGGCCGCCGCGCCGCATCTCGCCGGCCACATGCCGCTGCTGCCGCCGGAGGACTGGCCGCGTTTCCCCACCCGCCCCCTGCCGCCCGGCCCGGCGCCGCAGGACGCGGCCTATGCCATCTTCACCTCCGGCTCCACCGGCGAGCCGAAGGGCGCGGTGATCGGCCACCGCGCCATCGTCAACCGCCTGGAATGGATGCGGGCGCAGTACGGCATCGGCGCCGCCGACCGCATCCTGCAGAAGACGCCGGCCACCTTCGACGTCTCGGTCTGGGAGTTCTTCCTGCCGCTGCTCAGCGGCGCCACCCTGGTGATGGCGCCCCCCGGGGCGCATCGCGACCCGGCGGCGATGGCGGCGCTGATCCGGTCCGAGGGCATCACCACGGCGCATTTCGTGCCGTCCATGCTGGCGGCCTTCCTGGCCGAGCCCGCCTCGCGCGGGCTGTCCCTGGCGCGCGTCTTCTGCAGCGGCGAGGAGCTGACGGCGGCCCTGCGCGACCGCTTCCACGCCACCCTGCGCGCCGACCTCCACAACCTCTATGGCCCGACCGAGGCGGCCGTCGATGTCAGCCACTGGAACGCGGGGCCGGAGGACCGCTCCAGCCCGGTGCCGATCGGCTTTCCCGTCTGGAATACCCGCCTCTACGTGCTGGACGAGCGGCTGCGGCCGGTGCCGCCGGGCGTCACGGGTCATCTCTTCATCGCCGGCGTGCAGCTGGCGGAGGGGTATCTCGGCCAGCCGGCGCTGACCGCGCAGGCCTTCATCCCCGACCCCTTCCATCCCGGCCAGCGCATGTACCGCACCGGGGATCTGGCGCGGCTGCGGCGGGATGGCGCCATCGTCTTCCTCGGCCGCTCCGACCAGCAGCTGAAGCTGCGCGGCCTGCGGATCGAGCCGGGGGAGATCGAGGCCGCCCTGTCCGCCTCCCCCATGGTCGCGCAGGCCCGCGTCATCGCGCGCCAGGACGGCAGCGGCGAGAAGCGGCTCGTGGCCTATCTGGTACCGGGGCCGGCCTACGACCCGGCGGCACTGCGCGCCCATGTCGCGGCCCGTGTGCCGGACTACATGGTGCCGGCCGCCTTCGTGGCGCTCGACGCCCTGCCGGTGAATTCCAGCGGCAAGCTGGACCGCGCGGCCCTGCCGCAGCCGGAGTTCGGCGGCACCGCCGGCCGCGCGCCGCAGACCGCGACGGAGATGCGGCTCGCCGGCCTCTTCGCCGAGGTGCTGGGACTGCCGCGGGTCGGCGCGGAGGAGGATTTCTTCGAGCTGGGCGGGCATTCGCTGCTGGCGGTGACGCTGGCACGGCGCCTGCGCGAGAGCTTCGGCCGCGACCCGGGCCTCGGCGCCATCTTCGAGAACCCGACCGTCGCCCGGCTGGCGCCGCTGATGGAGGGCACCGGCGAGGCCGATCACGGCCTCGGCGCCCTGATCCGGCTGCGGCGGCAGCACGGCCAGGACGAGACCCGGCCGCCGCTCTTCACCATCCATCCGGCCGGCGGCATCGCCTGGTGCTACGCCACCCTGGCCCGCGCGCTCAGCCCCGGACGCGACGTCTACGGGCTGCAGGCGCCCCAGCTGGAAGGCGCCGCGCCGCCCGACAGCCTGGAGGCCCTGGCCGCCCGCTATGTCGAGACCATCCTGCCGGCGGCCGGAGAGGGGCCGGTCCACCTGCTGGGCTGGTCGGTCGGCGGCATCATCGCCCAGGCCATGGCGGCACGGCTGCAGGCCCTGGGGCACAGGGTCGGCCTGCTGGCCCTGCTCGACGCCTATCCGAGCGACTGCTGGCGCGCCGAGCCGGAGCCGGACGAGGCCGCCGCGCTGCGGGCCCTGCTGGCCATCGCCGGGCACGACCCGGAGGCGCATCCCGAGCTGCGCGACCGCGCCGCCGTGGTGGCCTTCCTTCGCCGGGGCGGCAGCCCGCTCGGCCAGCTTCCCGGCTCGGTCCTCGACGGCGTGGTGCGCGTGGTGGAAGGCAACAACCGGCTGGTGCGGGCGCATCACCACGCCCGCTACGACGGGCCGGTCCTGCATGTCCGCGCCGCGCTCGACCATGCCGGACGCGACATCCGGCCCGAGTTCTGGGCGCCCTATGTCGGGCACTTGGAGGTGATCGACATTCCCGCCCTGCATGCCGAGTTGCCCGGCGCGGCGGCAACCTCGCGCATCGCCCCCCTGCTCGCCGCCGCCATGACGCGGCGCGAAGCACCGGCGGAAAGCGGGGCGAGGGACAGGAGGGATTGAGGCGATGCGGCCCAGCGGACTTTCCGGGCGGATCGCCCTTGTGACCGGCGCGGCGGGCGGTATCGGCGCCGCCCTGGTGCGGATGCTGCGGTCCGAGGGGGTCACGGTCGTCGCGACCGATCTCGGCACCGACGGCATCCCGGTGCTGGACGGCGTCCACCGCGAGGCGCTCGATGTCACCCGGGCCGCGGATGTCGAGGCGCTGGTGGCGCGGATCGAGGCCGGGCTCGGGCCGATCAGCCTCGGCGCCAATGTCGCCGGCGTGCTGGCCACCGGCCTGGTGGCGGAGACCAGCGATGCCGAATGGGCCCGTGTCTTCGCCGTCAATGCCCAGGGCGTGTTCCATGTCGGCCGGGCGCTGGCGCGGCGCATGACGCCGCGTCGGCATGGCAGTATCGTCACGGTCAGCTCGAACGCGGCGGGGGTGCCGCGCCACGGCATGGCGGCCTATGCCGCCTCCAAGGCGGCGGCGACCATGTTCACCCGCTGCCTCGGGCTGGAACTGGCTCCGCATGGCATCCGCTGCAACATCCTGGCCCCCGGCTCCACCCTGACGCCGATGCAGACCGGGATGTGGGCCGATGGCGAGGGGGCCAGCCGGGTGATCGCCGGGGCGCCCGAGATCCACAAGACCGGCATTCCGCTAGGCAAGCTGGCCACGCCCGAGGATGTGGCGGAGGCCGCCGTCTTCCTGCTGTCCGACCGCGCCGGCCATATCACCATGGCCGACCTGTATGTCGATGGCGGCGCGACGCTCCGTGGCTGACGGCCTGGTCACCCTGCCCGGCACCGCCATTCTGCCGGCGCAGGGCGCCTCCGGCGCGTACCGCCTGCTGACCGCCATCCCCGAGGGCCCGCCTCCGCCGGGCGGCTTTCCCGTGGTCTGGCTGCTGGATGCCAATGCCTGCTTCGGCATGGCGCTGGAGATCCTGCGCCATGGCATGCTGCGCCAGAAGACCACGCGGATCGCCCCCGCCATCCTGGTCGGCATCGCCTATCCCGGCGAGGGGCTGTTCGACCGCCGGCGGCGCAGCCTGGACTATACCGCCGCCGCGCCGGCCGGCGAGCCGCATCCCGGGCCGCATGGCGGCCGGGACGCCTTCCGGGACTTCCTGCGGGACGTGGCGAAACCTCTTCTCGCCGCCCACGCGCCCGCCGATCCAGGGCGCCAGGCCGTGATCGGCCACTCCCTGGCGGGCTATCTGACGCTCGATCTGCTGGCCTGGGACAGCGCCCTCTTCCAGGGCTATGGCGCCATCAGTCCCTCGGTCTGGTGGGACCGGGAGCGGCTGCTGCGCGGCCTGGCGGCGGCCTCCCCGGCGCAGTCGCCGCCGGTCTATATCGGCGTCGGCGAATGGGAACAGCGCCTGGCCCCCTGGGAGGAGCACGGTCCCGACAGCGCCGGCATCGCCGCCCGCCGGACGAGACGTGGCATGGTGGAGGGCGCGCGGGAGATGGCCGCGGCCATCCGCCGGGCGCTTCCGGCCTCCCGGACCGGCTTCGAGGTCCTGCCGGGAGAGAACCACGCCTCCATGCTGCCGATCGGGATCAGCCACGCCCTCCGCGCCCTGCTGGCACCGGAAGCCCTTGGCGGCGCCGGCTGAACCCGGCTACCGCCCGGCCGCCTTCAGTTCCGTTGGCCGTCCCGCTGGCGGCTGTAGTCGAGCTGGCGGTTGGCGGTCAGCGCCAGCAGGGTGCAGGCCGCGCCGGAGAGCAGGTAGACCGTCACCGCGCCCAGGCCGAAGGTGTTGGAGAGTGCCAGCGCCACCAGCGGCGCGAAGCCCGCGCCGATCAGCCAGGCGATGTCGGAGGTGACGGCAGCGCCGGTGTAGCGGGTGCGGGCGAAGAAGTTCGAGGCCAGCGCGCCGCTGGTCTGCCCGAAGGACAGGCCGAGCAGCGAGAAGCCGATGATGACGAAGGCGGTGCTGCCGCTGAGCCCGGCGCCGAGCAGGAAGGGCACGCTGAAGCTGAACAGCGCGATCAGCACCGCGCCGATGCCGAGCAGGCGGCGGCGGCCGATCCGGTCGGCGATCAGGCCCGAGAGGGGGATGGTCAGCAGGGAGCAGGCCGCGCCGATCATCTGGACCGAGAGGAACTCGGCCGGGGAATGATCGGAGTTCAGGTTGATCCAGGCGATCGGGAAGACCGTGACCAGATGGAAGAGGGCGAAGCAGACCAGCGGCACGAAGGCGCCGATCAGCACGTTGCGGCCCTGCTCCCGCAGCAGCTCCGGCACCGGCATCGGTTCCAGCTCGCGCTCCTCGATCAGGTTCGAGAACTCGCGGGTGGCCACCAGGCGCAGCCGGGCGAAGAGGGCGACGACGTTCACCGCGAAGGCGACGAAGAAGGGATAGCGCCAGCCCCATTCCAGCAGGTCATGCATGGAGAGGGTGGAGAAGAGGAAGGCGAAGAGGGCGGCGGCCAGAAGGAAGCCGAGCGGCGCGCCGAGCTGCGGCACCATGGCGTACCAGCCGCGCCGGTGCGGCGGCGCGTTCAGCGCCAGCAGCGAGGCCAGCCCGTCCCAGGCCCCCCCCAGCGCGAAGCCCTGGCCGAGCCGGAACAGCGCCAGCAGGGCGATCGACCAGCCGCCGATCGAGGCATAGGAGGGCAGGAAGGCGATCGAGGCGGTGGAGCCGCCGAGCAGGAAGAGGGCGATCGTCAGCTTGACGCCACGGCCATAGCGCTGGTCCACGATGGCGAAGACGAAGGAGCCGACCGGGCGCGCGATGAAGGCCAGGGAGAAGATGGCGAAGGAATAGAGCGTGCCGGTATAAGGGTCGGTGTCCGGGAAGAAGAGCGAGGGGAAGACCAGCGCCGAGCCGATCGCATAGACGAAGAAGTCGAAGAACTCGGACATGCGCCCGATGACGACACCGAGGGCGATCTCCCCGGATGAGACGGCGTGGCCGTCGTCATGCATCCGCCGCGCGTCCCGTTCAAGGCCGCGTGAGTTGGGCGCGTCATGCGATTTGACGTCGGTAATCAATGTAGTCTCCCAATACGGCCCGGCTCGTCCTGGCCCTTCATCGGCCGGCGGCGAGGATGACGCAGTTTTCCGGTCCTGCCCAGCCGGCCGGTCCGGACGGTGTCCCGGCCAACTGAGGCGCAACGGTTACAGGCTGCCATGAGAAAGAGCATAGCCCCTCCCGCCCTGCCGATAGGACAAAACGTCCTATCCCCATCCCCATCCTTCGCCACTAAGAGGGCGCACATCAATATGGTTTCCTGAGCGGTGTGCATGCGCCACAAGATCTCGCGCCTCCTTGTCCTGGTGCCGCTGGCGGCTCTGCTCGCCGGCTGCAACCTGGTCGTCATGAATCCATCGGGCGACATCGCCGTTCAGCAGCGCGACCTGATCGTCGCCTCGACGGTGCTGATGCTGCTGATCATCGTCCCGGTCATCCTGCTGACGCTGTTCTTCGCCTGGCGGTACCGGGAGTCGAATACCAAGGCCACCTACGCGCCCAACTGGTCGCATTCCACGACGCTGGAAGTGGTGATCTGGGCGGCGCCGCTCGTCATCATCGTCGCCCTCGGCGCGCTGACCTGGGTCGGCACCCATCTGCTCGACCCCTACCGGCCGCTGGACCGCCTCGATGCCGAGCGGCCCATTCCGCAGGGTACCCGGACCCTCGAGGTCGAGGTGGTGTCGCTGGACTGGAAGTGGCTGTTCATCTACCCGCAGCAGGGCATCGCCACGGTCAATGAGCTGGCCGCGCCGGTCGATACGCCGATCGCCTTCCGCATCACTTCCGCCTCGGTGATGAACGCCTTCGCCATCCCCGCCATGGCTGGCATGATCTATTCGATGCCGGGCATGGAAACCAAGCTGCACGCCGTGATCAACCGCGAGGGCGTCTATGACGGCTTCTCCGCCAACTACAGCGGCGGCGGCTTCTCGCAGATGCGCTTCAAGTTCCACGGCCTGAGCCAGGACGGCTTCGACCGCTGGGTCGAGCAGGCGCGGGCGGAACAGGGCACCCGACTTGACCGCTCGGCCTACCTCGAGCTTGAGAAGCCGAGCGAGCGCGAGCCCGTCCGCCGCTACGGCGAGGTCGATCCCGAGATCTTCTCGCTGGTCGTCAACCGCTGCGTCGACCCGGACAAGATGTGCATGAGCGACATGATGGCCATCGACGCGCGTGGCGGCCTCGGCATCGCCGGAGGGGCGTTGAACATCGCCCGTGGCAAGGCGCCGGCGGCGCCGGGCCGGGGGCAGAGCCGTCCCTACGTGCCGGCGCTGTGCAATCCGGACGACCCCTTCGGGACGCTGCAGCTGGCCTCGATCCGGGCGGAGCCGCCGAAGCCCGCGGTGAACTGACCGCCCGGACCCTCGCCCGTGCCGCCATGGCGCGGGCCTTCCCCTCCCCCCTTGGCCGCCGTGGCGGACAAGGGATGGCATGACAGAGTAGAGACATGTCCCCAGCTCCGGACTCCACCTCCTTCCTCTTCGGCCGCCTGACCTTAGCCGCCCTGCCGCTGCACGAGCCCATCCTGGTCGCGACCTTCGCGGCCGTGGCGCTGGGCGGGGTGGCCCTCCTGGCGGCGATCACGCGCTTCGGGCTCTGGGGCTATCTCTGGCGCGAGTGGCTGACCACGGTCGACCACAAGCGCATTGGCATCATGTACATCATCCTGGCGCTGATCATGCTGCTGCGCGGCTTCGCAGACGCGCTGATGATGCGCGCCCAGCAGGCCATCGCCTTCGGCGCCTCGGAAGGCTACCTGCCGCCGCACCACTACGACCAGATCTTCACCGCCCATGGCGTGATCATGATCTTCTTCGTGGCCATGCCGCTGGTCACGGGCCTGATGAACTTCGTGGTGCCGCTGCAGATCGGTGCCCGCGACGTCTCCTTCCCCTTCCTGAACAATTTCAGCTTCTGGATGACCACGGCCGGCGCCATCCTGGTCATGATGTCGCTCTTCGTCGGCGAGTTCGCGGCCACGGGCTGGCTGGCCTACCCGCCGCTCTCGGGGCCGGTGCACAGCCCATGGGTGGGCGTCGACTACTACATCTGGGCCCTGCAGATCGCGGGCGTGGGGACGACGCTCTCCGGTATCAACCTGATCGTGACCATCGTGAAGATGCGCGCGCCGGGCATGAGCCTGATGAAGATGCCGGTCTTCACCTGGACCTCGCTCTGCACCAACGTGCTGATCGTCGCCACCTTCCCGGTGCTGACGGCGACGCTCGTGCTGCTGACGCTGGACCGCTACGTGGGGACCAACTTCTTCACCAACGATCTCGGCGGCAATCCGATGATGTACGTGAACCTCATCTGGATCTGGGGCCATCCGGAGGTCTACATCCTGATCCTGCCGGCCTTCGGCGTCTATTCGGAGGTGGTCTCGACCTTCTGCCGCAAGCGCCTCTTCGGCTACACCTCCATGGTCTACGCGACCGTGGTCATCACCATCCTGTCCTACATCGTCTGGCTGCACCACTTCTTCACCATGGGCTCCGGCGCCAGCGTGAACTCCTTCTTCGGCATCACGACGATGATCATCTCGATCCCGACGGGCGCCAAGCTGTTCAACTGGCTGTTCACCATGTACCGCGGACGCATCCGCTTCGAGGTGCCGATGATGTGGACCGTGGGCTTCATGGTCACCTTCGTCATCGGCGGCATGACCGGCGTCATGCTCGCCATTCCGCCCGCCGACTTCCAGTTCCACAACACGCTGTTCCTGATCGCGCACTTCCACAACGTCATCATCGGCGGCGTGGTCTTCGGCATGCTGGCCGGCATCACCTACTGGTTCCCGAAGGCCTTCGGCTATCGCCTCGATCCCTTCTGGGGCAAGCTTTCCTTCTGGTTCTGGCTGGTCGGCTTCTACTTCGCCTTCATGCCGCTCTATGTCCTCGGGCTGATGGGCGTCACCCGCCGCGTCAACCACTTCGAGGACCCGTCGCTGCAGATCTGGTTCGTCGTCGCCGCCTTCGGCGCGGTGCTGATCGCCTGCGGCATCGGCTGCTTCCTGGTCCAGCTCGTGGTCAGCTTCCTGCGGCGCGACCAGCTGCGCGACGTGACCGGCGACCCCTGGGACGGCCGCACCCTGGAATGGGCCACCGCCTCGCCGCCGCCGGCCTACAACTTCGCCTTCACGCCGGTGATCCAGGACCATGACGCCTGGTGGGACATGAAGCAGCGCGGCCACGCGCGGCCGCTGGCCGGCTTCCGCCCGATCCACATGCCGAAGAACACTGGCACGGGCGTCATCCTCTCGGCCCTTTCGCTGGTGCTGGGCTTCGCGCTGATCTGGCATATCTGGTGGCTCGCGGTGCTGGCCTTCGCCGCCGTGCTGTACGTTTCCATCGAGCACACCTTCAACTACGACCGGGACTACCACATCCCGGCCGAGGAGGTGGCGCGGAGCGAGGACAGCCGCACCCGCGCGCTGGCCGGGGAGTAAGCCTGATGTCGATGCACACGCCGCAGCCGGCGGAAGGTCCGGCCTCCTTCTACGTCCTGGAGGAGGAGCACGCGCATCCCGGGTCCGGCACCATGCTGGGCTTCTGGATCTACCTGATGAGCGATTGCCTCATCTTCGCGGTGCTCTTCGCCACCTACGGGGTGCTCGGCCGCAACTACGCCGCCGGACCCTCGCCGGCCGATCTCTTCGACCTGGGCCTGGTGGCGATCAACACCTCGATGCTGCTCTTCTCCTCGATCACCTACGGCTTCGCCATGCTGGCCATGGTGAAGGGGCGGAAGGGCGCCACCCTGACCTGGCTCGGCATCACCGGCCTGTTCGGCGCCGCCTTCCTCGGGCTGGAGCTCTATGAGTTCCACCACCTGATCCATGTCGGCGCCACGCCGCAGCGCAGCGCCTTCCTTTCCGCCTTCTTCACCCTCGTCGGCACCCACGGGCTGCACGTCTTCTTCGGCTGCGTCTGGCTGGTCACGCTGATGCTCCAGGTGGCGAAGCACGGGTTGATCGCCGAGAACCGCCGGCGGCTGATGTGCCTCAGCCTGTTCTGGCACTTCCTCGACGTCATCTGGATCGGCGTCTTCTCCTACGTCTACCTGATCGGGGTCCTGCCATGAGCGCTCATCCTGAGGCGGCCGGCCAGCATGCCCATGCCGCCCACCATGACGACCATCACGACGAGGGTGCCCATGGCTCCCTCAAGGGCTACCTGATCGGCTTCGGCCTCTCCGTCGTCCTCACCGCCATCCCCTTCTGGCTGGTGATGGGCGAGGTGCTGGAGAGCAGCGTGGCCACCGCCCTGCTGATCATGGGCTTCGCCGTGGTGCAGATCGTGGTGCACATGTTCTTCTTCCTCCACATGAACAGCCAGTCGGAGGAGGGCTGGAACATGCTGGCGCTGATCTTCACGCTGGTTGTCGTGGGGATCACCATCGCCGGCTCGCTCTGGGTCATGTATCACCTGAATGCCAACATGATGCCGCAGATGCTCCACGACATGCGGAGCGTTCCCTGAGACGAGCGGAGGCGGGGCCCGCCGGGGAGGAGACCCCGCGGCGCGGCCTCGCCACCCGCCTGCTGCTCGGCCTGGCGGCGCTTCTCGTCTTCCTCGGCCTGATCGGGCTGGGCAGCTGGCAGTTGCAGCGCCGGGCCTGGAAGCTGGACCTGATCGCCCGGGTGGAGGCGCGTCTCCACGCCGCCCCGGCCCCCGCGCCCGGCCCGGCCGAATGGCCCGCCCTCTCCGCCACGCGGGACGAGTATCGCCGGGTCTCGCTGCGCGGCCACTTCCTGCCGGTGCCCCCGGCCCTGACCCAGGCGACCACCGCCCTCGGCGCCGGCTTCTGGGTGCTCAGCCCGCTGCGGGACGAGGCCGGCTTCACCGTGCTGGTCAATCGTGGCTTCGTCGCCTCCGGGCAGCGGTCGGAGATCGTCACGCCGGTAGGGCCGCAGGAGATCCTCGGCCTGCTGCGGCTGAGCGAGCCGGGCGGCGGCTTCCTGCGCAGCAACGACCCGGCGGCGGACCGCTGGCATTCGCGCGACGTGGCGGCCATCGCCGCCGCCCGCGGCCTGGCGGGCGTCGCGCCCTATTTCGTCGATGCCGAGGCCGGGCCGCCGGGGACGCTGCCGGTTGGCGGCCTGACCGTGACCAGCTTCCGCAACACCCATCTGGTCTATGCCCTGACGTGGTATGCCCTGGCACTGATGGTGGCCGGCGGCACTGCCTATGCGATCCGCGAGGAGTGGCGGGTGCGGCGGAGCGCCGCCTAAAGGTAGGGAGGGCATCGGCGGCATGAGGGAAGGCGGGAACACGGCACCGCCGGATGGCGCGCCGGCCTCGGGCTCGCGGGACACCACGGGCGGCAAGAACCTGTCGCTGCTGATCCAGCTCCGCTGGCTCGCCGTCATCGGCCAGGTGCTGACCATCGGCGTGGTGCATTGGGGCCTCGGCATCGCCCTGCCGCTTCCGGCCATGTCCATGGTGCTGGGCGGGCTGGTCCTGCTCAACCTGGCCAGCCAGCTCCGCCTTCTGCTGCGGCCCCCGCCAGGCTCGCCGGAACTCTTCCTGACCCTCGCCGCGGATGTGATCGCCCTGACCGTGCAGCTCTATCTGAGCGGCGGCGCCACCAATCCCTTCCTCTCGCTCTATCTGCTGCAGATCACCCTGGCCGCGGTGCTGCTGGAGATGCGCTGGACCTGGGCCCTGCTGGCCCTGGCCAGCCTCTGCGGGCTGAGCCTCGCCCTGGTGCACCATCCGCTGGCGCTGCCGCCCGGGATGCGGGAGGACTTCCTGGCCCTGTACCTCCGCGGCGCGCTGGTCTGCTTCCTGCTGGACGCCGTCCTGCTGGTCATCTTCGTCACCCGCATCAGCGGCAACCTGCGGGAGCGCGACGCCAATCTCGCCCGCATGCGGCAGCAGGCCTTCGAGGAGGACCATATCGTCCGCATGGGCCTGCTGGCCTCGGGCGCGGCGCATGAGCTGGGCACGCCGCTGGCCACGGTCTCCGTCATCCTGGGCGACTGGCGCCGGATGCCGGCCTTGCGGGCGATGCCCGATCTGGTACAGGAGATGGAGGAGATGCAGGCGGCGGTGCAGCGCTGCAAGTCCATCGTCGGCGGCATCCTGCGCTCCGCCGGGGAGGCGCGGGGCGAGGCGCCGGCCCTCATCCGCCTCAGGAGCTTCCTGGCGGCCACCGTGGCGGAGTGGCAGGGAAGCCGGCCGGGAACCGCCCTCGCCTATGCCGACAGGATCGGCGAAGACGTCCCGATCATCGCCGATCCGGTGCTGAAGCAGGTCATCGCCAATGTGCTCGACAATGCCCATGAAGCCTCTCCCGCCGGCATCCGCATGGCCGCCCGGCGCCGGGATGGCGATCTCGTCCTCACCGTCAGCGACGACGGACCGGGCTTCCTGCCGGAAATGCTGGCGCGGCTCGGCCGTCCCTACCACAGCAGCAAGGGGCGCGAGGGGCGCGGCCTCGGCCTCTTCCTGGTGGTGAACGTGATGCGCAAGCTCGGCGGCAGCGTCGCCGCGGTCAACCGGCCGGGCGGCGGCGCGACCGTGACCCTGACGCTGCCGCTGGCGGCGCTGGCCCTGCCGGCCGGGGCCCAGCATGGCGGATGAGCGGCTGCTGCTGATCGTCGAGGACGATGCCAGCTTCTCCCGCACCCTGCGGCGCTCCTTCGAGCGCCGCGGCTACGAGGTGCTGCTGGCGAGCGGCCTGGACGAGACCCTTGCCCTGCTGCAGCACCGCTCGCCGCATTACGCGGTGGTCGACCTGAAGCTGGAGGGCGCCTCCGGCCTCGCCTGCGTCCAGGCGCTGCACGCGCATGATCCGGAGATGCTGATCGTCGTGCTCACCGGCTTCGCCAGCATCGCCACGGCGGTGGAGGCGATCAAGCTCGGCGCCTGCCACTATCTCGCCAAGCCCTCCAACACGGATGACATCGAGGCCGCCTTCGGCAAGGCGGAGGGCGATGCCGAGGCCGAGCTGGATGGCACGCCGACCTCGATCAAGACGCTGGAATGGGAGCGCATCCACCAGACCCTGGCGGAGACCGGCTTCAACATCTCCGAGACGGCCCGGCGGCTTGGCATGCACCGGCGCACCCTGGCGCGCAAGCTGGAGAAGCGGCAGGTCCGCTGAGGCACCCTCCGGGACCCGCCTCCTCACAACCCCAGCGCCAGTTGCCGCGGCTGTCCTTCCACGGCCTCGGCGCCGAGATTGGAGAGGGTGATGCCGAGCAGCCGCACGCCGCCCGGCGCGGGGAAGACCGGGCGCAGCAATTCCTCGCCGATGCGGGCCATGGCCTCGCGCGAGGCGATCGGCACTGCACCGGAGCGGCTGCGGGTGATCTGGCGGAAATCGGCGAACTTGACCTTCACCGTGACGGTCCGGCCGGCATGCCCCTTCCCGCCGGCCGCCTGCCAGACCTTGTCCAGCAGGGGTTGCAGAGCCTGCCACGCCGGCTCCCACTGCGTCAGATCGCGCTCGAAGGTGGTCTCGGCGCCGATCGACTTGCGCAGGCGGTCGGGGTTCACCGGCCGCTCGTCCTCGCCCCGCGCCACGCCGTAGTAGAAGCGGCCGGCCTTGCCGAAATGCTGCGTCAGGAAGGCCAGGTCGCGGTCACGCAGATCGCGGCCCGTATGGATGCCGAGGCGGTGCATGCGCGCCGCCGTGGCCGGGCCGATACCGTGGAACCGCTCCACCGCCAGATCCTCAACGAAGCCGGGACCCAGGCGCGGGGTGATGACGAAGAGGCCGTCCGGCTTGCGGTGGTCCGAGGCCAGCTTGGCCAGGAACTTGTTGTAGGAGACGCCGGCCGAGGCGGTCAGCCCGGTCTCGGCGCGGATCGCGGCGCGGATCTCCTCGGCGATGGCGGTGGCCGAGCCGAGGTCGCGCAGCGGGTGGGTGACGTCGAGATAGGCCTCGTCCAGCGAGAGCGGCTGGATCAGCGGCGTGTAGCGGGCGAAGATGTCGTGGATCTGCCGGGAGACCGCCCGGTAGACGTCGAAGCGCGGCTTGACGAAAACCAGCTCCGGGCATTTCCGCCGCGCCGTGACCGAGGGCATGGCCGAGCGGACGCCGAACCGGCGCGCCTCGTAGCTGGCCGCCGCCACCACGCCCCGCTCCCGCGCCCCGCCGACGGCGAGGGGAATGCCACGCAGGGCCGGATTGTCGCGCTGTTCCACGGATGCGTAGAAGGCATCCATGTCGATATGGAGGATGCGGCGATACGCCGCCAGGGCTGCGAGGGCGGACATCGAACAGCCAGCCTAGCACCGCCTGCCCGCGAGAACAAAGAGGGACCTTCCGCCCGCTAGCCGCCCGTCCAGTCGACGGTCTGGCCGTGCGCCTGCGCCGTGGCCAGCAGGCTCTCGCCGCCGCCGGGCCACAGGGTCAGCCGCAATTCGGGGCGGGCCTCGGCCTGTGGCGGCTCGAAGCGCAGCCAGGCCAGCGGGGCGGTGGCCGTGGCGCGGGCACCGGCCTCGGACAGGGCGCCGGCGATGCGCGCCCGGGTGGCGGCTGGCATGTATTGCCACATGATCGAGTGGTAGAGCACGGTGGCCTGGCCCTCCGCCGGCTCGGCCAGGCGCGCCGCCACCCAGTCGCCCGCATCGGCGGGCTCGACCCGCGACCCGGCGCCGAGCGCCAGGGCGATCGCGCCGTCGAGCCGCGCCAGCCGGTCCCGCTGGTCCGGCCAGACATAGGCGCGCAGGCGCAGCCTCTGGGCCGGGTCGCGGAGATCGACCGGGCTGCGGTCGCAGGCGCCACGGCTGGCGACGCGGACCGGCGCCGCCAGGGGCGGCAAGGGCCCGGTCCATCGCGGCGCGAGACGGACCGGGCTCGCCGGATCGCCCCAGACGGCATCGCCCAGGGTGTAGTGAAAGCGGTCCCAGAGCAGGTTCAGCCCCGCGCTCGCGCCGATCTCCAGCAGGCGCAGGGGCAGGCCGGCCCGATGGGCGATCTCCAGGAAGCCGCCCAGCAGCACGCCGGAGCGGCCGACCTCGTTGGTCTGCGGCGGCGAGGCCAGGAAGGCGGCGATCTCCGCCCGCCGCGCCAGGAGCACGGCGCGCAGGGCCGCGGCATCCGGCGCATCGGCCCGCGCATTGGCCTGGGGCGGATAGCAGGCGGCCAGCGCCGGCGCCTCGCCGGACAGGACCAGGGCATGCAGGGCGCCGGCCAGGCGCAGCGCCAGGGCATCGGCGACCGGATCGCCGGGCCAGTGCCCGGCCAGGTCCGCCGCGGGTCCGCCCGCCGCGATATCCTCCGCCAGCAGGCCGAGCAGGCGGGCGGTGAAGGGCGAGCCCAGGCGCTCGCACCAAGCGATCTGCTTCCTGAAGGCCTCCAGCACCGCGGCGCGCCGTTCCGTCATCGCGACCCTCCTTCCCCCGGCCCTTCTCCCCGGCCAGGGAAGGGCGCGGCGGCGGTGCCGTCAACCGCCTCAGGGCGCCGTCTTCTCCAGATTCCAGAACACCGGCACCGGCGTCTGCAACAATCCGGTGACCGTGCGGCGATAGGCGATAGGCGCGAAGAACTGACCGAGCGGGACGATCGGCACCAGAGCCGAGGCTTCCTGCTGGATCTGGTCCAGGAGCGCCGCGCGCCTCTCCGGCGCGCTCTCCCGCGCCCAGGCATCCTTCAGCGCCTCGATGCGCTTCGAGCAGGCCCAGCCGGCGTAGGAGGCATCGGTGCAATTGGTGCTGAGCGCCACATTGGCCACCGGATTGTCCAGCTCGAAGCCGTAGGACCACATGGGAAAGATGTTCCAGCCACCCTGCGCCGGTGCGTCCTGGCGGTTGCGGCGGGACATCATGGTGGCGAAGTCCATGGTCTGCAGATCGACCGTCAGCCCGGCGGCGCGCATCCGCTCGGCCGCCAGCATGCCGAAGCCGCGGATGATCTCGTTGTCGCCCGGCGCGATCAGCACCACCGGCCGGCCGTCATAGCCGGCCTCGCGGAACAGCCGGGCCGCCGCCGCCGCATCGCCCTGGCGCAGCCACTCGGCGTGCTTCTGGTTCTCGTTCAGCCCGCCGCAGGACAGGAAGCTGTAGCATTCCCGCCAGTACTTCCCGTCGCTGCCCGCGGTGACGGCCATGAAGTCCGGCTGCCGCATCAGCATGGCCAGCGCCTGCCGCGCCTCCGCCTTGTCGAAGGGGGGCTGGCGATGGTTGGGACGGAGGAAGCCGTACTGCCCCTGCCGGCCATGCACAGCGACGACGATCTCCCGGTTGCGCTCCAGCACCGGCAGCAGATCCAGCGGCGGGGTCTCGTAGATGTCGATCTCGCCGGTCTGCAACGCGGCCACCGCGGAGGCGGAATCCGGCAGGATCAGCCAGTCCACCCGGTCGACCCGCGCCACCTTGCCGCCGGCGAAGCCGCTGGCCGGCTCCGGGCGCGGCCGGTAGTCGGGGTTGCGGCGATAGACCAGCCGGTCGCCCGGGCGGTGCGCGGCGCTGTCGAAACGGAACGGGCCGGAGCCGATGATCCGCTTCACCGGCGTGGTGATGTCGCTCTCCGCCTCCTCGGCGCGCATCACGAAAAGCGCGGTGGAGGTCGGCTTGGCGAAGGCCTCCAGCAGCAGCGGCGTGTCGCTGTCGAGGGTGACGGCGAAGCGGCGCTCGTCGATCACCTCCAGCGCCATGCCCATCTCGGCCAGCTTGCGGCCGCTGGTGTCGCGCCGCGCCCAGCGGCGGATCGAGGCCACGGCATCGGCGGCGGTGACCGGCCGGCCGTCGTGGAACAGCAGGCCGGGGCGCAGCGTCAGGGTGCGGCGCCGGCCGTCCTCGCTCGCCTCGACACTCTCCACCATCTGCGGCCGCGGCGTCAGCGTCTCGTCCAGCGCGAAGAGCGTGTCGTAGACGAGATAGCTGTGCTGATGGGTGATGGAGAGCACGTTGACGATGGAGTCGAGCGTGCGCGGCTCGGCCGAGGCGGCGTAGCGCAGCACCGTCTCGGCGCGGGCCGGGACCAGCGGCGCCGCGAGACCGGCGAGCAGGAGGGGGGCAAGCAGGATGGGGGCGAGCCGGCGGAGCCGGAGCCCGGGCTTGCAACGGACAGGCAGAGACATCGCAACCTCCTTGAGGCGTGGTACGTCATCCTCGCCGTGCTTCCGGCGCGTTTCGCTCCCTCTCCCCTCCCCCGGCGGGCGGCCGTCCCTGGCCTCAGCCGCGGCCGGCCAGGGCCATGAGGGGGATGGCCTTTTCCTGGCCGCGCAGCATGTCGGCGATCTTCTCCGCCATCATGATCACCGGCACGTTCAGATTGGCGCAGGGAATGGTCGGCATGAGCGAGGCATCGCAGACCATCAGCCCCTCCACGCCGATCACCCGCCCGGCCGGGTCGCACACCGCCCGCGGGTCGGCCTCGTCGCCGAGGCGGCAGGTGCCGCAGGGATGCCAGACGCCGCCGACATGCCGGCGCAGATGCAGCCGCAGCGCGTCCTCCTCGGCCAGCAGCAGGTCGAGGGGCGCCACCCCCTCCTGCGCCATGGCGAGGATGCGGCGGCGGATCGCCGGGCTGCGGTCCATCGCCGGCCCGGCCAGGGCGGTCAGCAGGCCGTTGCGGCGCGAGGGGCGGAGCAGCCTCTTCACCTCCTCGGAATAGGTCGAGGGAAAGGTCTCCAGCACCGTGCCGGCCAGGCCCGGCGCCCGCAGCACCCCGGCGGCCAGGCGGAAGGCGTCGGCCAGCCGCTCCAGGTCGCGCGCATCGGAGAGCATGCGGAAATCCACCAGCGGCGGCCGGTCGGGGTCCGGCGTGGCGAGCGTGACCTGGCCCTGGGAATAGGACTTGTTGACCCAGGAGAAGAGGGTGGCGATGCGGTGGCCGACGGCATGCCAGCCGGAGCGGGTGTTGACCGCCGTGTGCATGTCGCCCGGCGGCGTGCCCTCCATCCGGGAGGACCAGCGCAGGATCGACTGGATGTGGTAGCGCTCGCCGCCGGGCAGCCGCGCCTCGGGGCGGATGAAGGCCGACATGCCGATCGAGGGGTGTTCCAGCAGGTTGCGCCCCACCCCCTCCCGGGCCGCGACCACGGCGATGCCGAGGCCGGCCAGGGCGCGGCCGGGGCCGATGCCGCTGCGCATCAGCAGCGCCGGGGCATGCAGCGCGCCGCTGCTGACGATGACCAGCCTGGCCGCCACCTCCAGCAGCTCGGCGCCGCGCCGCAGCCGGGCACCCCTGGCGCGGTGGCCCTCGAAGAGGACGGCCTCGGCGCGGGTCCCGGTCCAGATCGTCAGGTTGGGGCGCCGCCGCACCGCCTCGGTCAGGTAGACCGTCGCCGTCGAGGTGCGGAGGCCGTCACGGTCGAGGTTGACGGTGATCGGATAGACCCCGTCCTCCCAGGCACCGTTCTGGTCCTCCCGCGAGGCGTGGCCCTGGCGGTTCAGCTCGGCTTCGACCTGACGGGCGAAGCCGGTGTGCAGGGCGCGCGGGATGCGCTGGATGGGCAGCGGCCCCTCGGCGCCATGCAGCGCCGTGTCCCCGGCCAGGTCGAGATCGGTCTCCAGCTTGCGGAAGTAGGGCAGCACCGAGGACCAGCCCCAGCCGGCGGCGCCCGCGGCCTCCCACTCGGCATAGTCGTGCGGCGAGCCGCGATTGGCGCCGATGCCATTGATCGAGGAGCCGCCGCCCAGGATGCGCGCCTGCTCGTAGGGCCGCTCGGTGACGCCGCCCTGGTTGCCGGGGTCCCGCCCCATGCCGACGCGCAGCCCGGGCCAGGTGTTGGCGGCGTTGAAATAGGCGCGGCCGGGATAGGGCGAGGCGATGTCGCGCGGCATGGCGCCGGGGCGCAGGTCGCGCCCGGCCTCCACCAGCAGGACGCGGCGCTGCGCGTCCTCGCTGAGCCGCGCGGCCAGGACGCAGCCCGCCGAGCCGCCGCCGAGGATCACGACGTCGAAGCGGCCGGCGAGGTCGGGAGCCTGGCTCATGCCGCGTCCTTGCGGACATTCCAGAAGAAGGCGGCGGAGCCGGGCCGCACGCCCTGGATGCCCTTGCGATAGGCCATGCTGGAGAAGTACTGCCCGAGCGGCAGGCTCGGCACGTCCTCGAAGGCGAGCGCCTGGATGCGGTCCATCAGCCCCTGGCTGGCGGCGGCGTCGGGCGCGGCGAGCCACTCGGCGGTCAGCCGCTCCATCTCCGGACTGGCGTACCAGCCGGCCCAGCCCTTCTCGCCCTGGCCGCGGATGGTGGCGTTCATCGCCGGATTGGCGATCGACACGCTGGGCCAGTTGGTGTGATAGAGGCTCCAGCCGCCCTGCCCGGCCGGCGCGCGGGAGAAGCGGCGCTGCAGCACGCTGCCCCAGTCCATCTCCTGCAGGTCCACCTTCATCCCCAGCTCGCGCAGCAGCGCCGCGGTGACCTGGCCATGCGGGCCGATCGAGGGGTAGTCGGTCGGGTTGATGATGACGACGGTCTCGCCCTGGTAGCCGGCGGCCTTCACCGCGGCGCGGGCGGCGTCGAGGCGGCCCGGCATGGCCTCGGTCCAGGGCTGCTTCACCTCGGGCAGGCCGCAGGGGAACATGGCGCGGCATTCGCGCCAGCTCTCGCGGTCATCGCCCATGATGGCGCGCATGTAGTCCTCCTGCCGGATGGCGGAGAGCACGGCGCGGCGCATCGCCGGTTTGTCGAAGGGCGGTTGCAGGTGGTTGAAGCGGGCCACCGAGATGAAGCCGTAGGGGTCCTGCCGCTGCAGCGTGATGGCGCGGTTGCGCGCCAGCAGGGGCACCAGGTCGGGCAGCACCTGCTCCCACCAGTCCACCTCGCCCGACTGCAGCGCCGCGGCGGCGGTCGCCGGGTCGGGCATGACCATCCATTCCAGCCGGTCGAGTTCCGCGCGCTTGCCGCCCGCGGTCCAGTCCGGCGCGCCCTCGCGCGGGACATAGCCCTCGAAGCGCGCGTAGACGCTGCGGCTGCCGGAGACATATTCGTCGGCCAGGAAGCGGAAGGGCCCCGAGCCCACCATCTCGGTCACCGGCTTCGTCGGGTCGGTCCGGGCCAGCCGCTCGGGCATGATGAAGGCGGGCGAGGAATGCGGCTTGCCGATCGCCTCCAGCAGGCGGGGGAAGGGCCGCTTCAGCCGCACCACGAGGGTCCGGTCATCCGCGGCCTCGAAGGCCTCCACGGCGGCGCCGAGGGTCTGGCCGAAGGTGTCGCGCTGGCTCCAGCGCGCCAGGCTGGCGGCGCAGTCCCGCGCCAGCACCGGCTCGCCGTCGTGGAAGCGCAGCCCCTCGCGCAGGCGGATGCGCCAACTCAGCCCGTCCGGCGCCGCCTCGGCGCCTTCCGCCATCTGCGGTTGCGGCCGCATCTGCCCATCGACGCCGTAGAGCGTGTCGAAGACGCAGTAGCCATGCGTGATGGTGACGGCGGCGGTGGTGAAGACCGGATCGAGCGTGGAGAGGTTGGCCTGGGGCACGAAGCGCAGCACGCGCCCGCTGGCCGCCCGGCCCAGGCGGGGCGCGGCCAGCGGCAGCCCGGCCGCCATCGCGGCCCGGAATACGTCACGACGTCCGATCAAGACAGAACTCTCCCTTCCTGGGCCGCCCCCGGCATCCCCATCCCGGCGCGCTTCTCCGGCGCGGCCGGAAGGAGGCTAGTCCCGCCCGCCACGGCTCGACAAATCGGCAGCTTTGTGGGGGTCATAGGAAAATCCTATGCCGTTCGAAGAGGGCCGCGCATGAACCTGCGCCAGATGGAGGTCTTCCACGCCATCATGCACGAGGGTAGCGTCACCGGCGCGGCGCAGGCGCTGGGCGTGTCGCAGCCCTCGGTGAGCGAGATGCTGCGGCTGGCCGAGGCCCGGATCGGCCTCACCCTGTTCGAGCGCCGGCACGGGCGGCTGCATCCGACGGCCGAGGCGCGCAGCCTCTTCGCGGAGGTCGAGAAGGTCTTCGAGGCGGTCCGGCGGGTGCATCGCGCCGCCGCCATGCTGCGCGATGCCGAGACCGGCCTGTTGCGCATCGCCAGCATCAATGCGCTGGGCCTGGCCCTGGCCCCACGCCTGCTCGGGCGCTTCGCCGCCGCCGCCCCCGGGATCGAGGGCCGGCTCGCCATCCTGCGCCGGCACGAGCTGAGCGAGGCCCTGCTGAGCGGCGAGTTCGACCTCGGGCTGGTCTTCCTGAGCGGCCAGGATCCCCGGCTGCGGCGACAGGAGCTGGCGCGCCGCCCGCTGCGCTGCCTGGTGCCCGAGGGGCACGCGCTGGCCGGCCGCGCCGGCCTGACGCTGCGGGAGCTGGCGGCCGCCCCGCTGATCGGCTTCTCGCGGTTGCAGACCCTGCACACCCTGCTGCGCCGGATCTTCGCGGAGGCGGAACTGGCCTATCGCCCGGTGGCCGAGGTCGAGCACATCATCCAGGCCTGGACCATGGTGCAGGCCGGCGCCGGGCTCGCCATCGTCGATCCCTTCTCCGGCATCGGCCCGCTCTTCCCCGGCCTGCGCGAGATCCCGCTGCTGGCGCCGGCCGAGCTGGCGCTGGAAGCGATCCATTCCGCCGAGCGCCCGCTCTCCCTGGCGGCGCAGGCCTTCCTGCGCCATGCCGGGGCCCTGCTGGCCGAAGCCGGCGGTTGATCAGCCCGCGCCCGGATCGGGCAGCAGCGCCAATAGCTCCTCCCCCATCCCGGCCTCCCCCATCCCGGCCTCCAGGGGGTCGCGCGGCAGCAGCCGGTGCCGCAGCACCAGCCGCGCCAGCTCGCCCCGCCGTTCCAGCCCGGCATGGCCGCCCTCCCAGGCCAGGGCCACGGCCGAGGTCAGGTGGTAGAGTGCCGAGGCGGCCTGCCGCGCCAGCGCCGGCTCCTCCTGCGCCCGCTCCGCCAGGGCCAGGGTGCGGCCGAGCAGCGGCAGCGCCTCCGGCAGGGCGGCGCCATTGCCGAGAAGGCCGCGGAGATGCCACTCCAGCACCGGCAACGAGCCCTCCCGCGCGGCGGCGCGCAGCACGTCGAGCGCGACGATGTTGCTGGTGCCTTCCCAGATGCTGCCGAGATGCGCATCGCGCAGCAGCCGGGCATCGGGCCATTCCTCGATATAGCCGCAGCCGCCGCGCACCTCCATCGCGTCGCCCGTGACCTTGCGGGCATCGCGGCAGGCGCGGAACTTGATCAGTGGCGTCAGGATGCGCAGCAGGGCATAGGCGCCCTCCTCCCCCACATCGGCGCGGCGCAGCGCCTCGGCGGTCTGGAAGACCATGCTGCGTGCCTGCTCCATCGGCAGCAGCATCTTGGCGAGCTGCCTCTGCATCAGCGGCATCTCGACGAGGCGCTTGCCGAAGGCCCGCCGCCGGTGCGCGACGAACAGCGCCTCGGTCATGGCGCGGCGCATCAGCCCGGCGGCGCGCACGCCGTTCGAGAGGCGGGAATTGTTAACCATGTCGGCCATCTGCTTGAAGCCGGCGCCGGGATCGCCCACCAGCCAGGCCGTCGCGCCCTCCAGCCGCACCTCGCCGCTGGCCATGGAACGGGTGCCGAGCTTGTCCTTCAGCCGGACGATGCGGTAGCGGTTCGGCGTGCCGTCCGGCAGCATCCGGGGCAACAGGAAGAGCGAGACGCCCTTCAGACCCTCCGGGCCGCCCTCGCGCCGCGCCAGCACCATGGCCAGCCCGGCATCGGCGTTGGAGCAGAACCACTTGTCACCGGTGAGCGACCAGCTTCCGTCCGGCCGCTCGGCCGCCAGGACGCTGGTGGCGGCGATGTCGGAACCGGCGCCCTGCTCGGTCATGAACATGGCGCCCTGGTGCAGCGCGTCGAGGTCCTGGCTGGTCAGGGCCGGCAGATAGCGCGCGACCAGCTCCGGCGCGCCGAACTTGCGCAGCGTGCGCGTCAGGCTGTCCGTCATGCTGACCGGGCAGCAGAGGCCGAACTCGGCCTGCACGAAGAGATAGGTGATGAGATACTTGGCCGCCGGCGGCATCGGCTCCGGCCAGCCCAGCACGCCGCCGCGGTGCGAGAGCGCGGCGAGGCCGAACTCGCCGAAGGCCAGGCGTTCCATCTCGCGATAGGCGGGGTGGTAGTCGATATGCTGGTCGTCCTGGCCGCGCCGGTTGCGCGGATGCAGCACCGGCGGATTGCGGTCGGCGATGCCGGCCAGCTCGTCCAGCCGGCCGCCCGCCAGGCCGCCCAGCCGCTCGAGATGCGGCGCCAGATGCGCCAGCAGCGGCGCCGGCAGGTAGAGCGCGGCCAGCCGCGCCAGCTCCGGATCGGCCCGCCAGAGGTTGAGGTCGCGGCTGTCCGGCACCGCCTCGGCACCGGTGGGCTGAGGGGCAGGCGTGTGGAGGGGGCGGATGTGCATGTGAGCGGCCTCGTTCCCGGTGTTCCCGACAGGTGTCGTCCCTGGTGGGCGGACGCTGCGCGCGGCGGGCCGGCGCCGCAACCGATTTTCAGGACGGGAGCCGTTGCGCTAGGCTCAACACCCCCATGGTCTCCCGCCGGCTGCCTTCGCTCACCGCCCTGCGTGCCTTCGAGGCCACCGCCCGTCATGGCGGCATGCGCCGGGCCGCCGCGGAACTGCATGTGACGCCCGGCGCGGTCAGCCGCCAGGTCCGGCTGCTGGAGGAGGAGCTGGGCCGGCCGCTCTTCATCCGCGGCGCCCGCGGGCTCGACGCCACGCCCGCCGGCGCGGTCCTGGCCGCCGCCCTGCACGAGGCGCTGGGCCGCATCGCCACGGGACTGGACGACGCCCTGGCCCTGCCGCCGGCGCGGCGGCCGCTGACCATCGGCGCCTACGCCCATTTCGCCAGCCGCTGGCTGATCCCCCGCTGGGGGCGGTTGCGCGCGGCGCATCCGGACCTCGACATCGCGCTGACCACCAGCGCCGACCCGCAGGCGCTGCGGCCTTCCCGCTTCGACGCCGTCATCGCCGTGGCCGATCCCCGTCCGCGTCCGGGCCTGCTCTGCTGGCCGCTGGTGCCGATCGAGACCGTGCCGGTCTGCGCGCCGGCCCTTGCCGGCCCACCCTTCGACTGGTCCCGGCAGCATCTGCTGCATTCCCGCCAGCGGCCGCGCGACTGGGCCCGGTGGCTGGCGGCGGCTGGCATCGCCGGAGTGGATTCCGAGGGCGGCAGCCATTTCGAGAGCGTCGCGCTGGCGCTCGATGCGGCCGCGGGCGGGCTGGGCGTGGCGCTGGCGATCCGCGCCCTGGTCGCGCCGGACCTGGAAAGCGGGCGTCTGGTCGTCCCCGCGCCCTTCATCCGCCGCAGCCGGCGCTGCTTCGTGCTGCAGCAGGAGGCGGAGCGGGCGGCGGAACCGGGCCTCGCCCGCTTCCGGGACTGGCTCCTGGCGGAGGCCGGCGCGCCGGGCTGAGGCCCCCGGACGTCAGCGGCGGCGCCGGCTCAGCCCTCCCCGCCCGGCTCCGGCAGATCCCCATCCGGCAGATCCATGCGGCTGGCGATGTCCTCGCCGGAGGGCAGCGCCTCGGCCAGCGCGCCGGGCAGGGCCTCGGGCAGCATCACCCGGTACTGCGAGACGCCGATCGGGCTGCCCAGGCCGCGCAGGGCGTATTCCACCACCACGCGGTTGCGCTCGCGGCAGAGGATCAGGCCGATGCTGGGATTGTCGCCCGGCTGCCGCTCCATCTCGTCCAGCGCGGCGAGGTAGAAGTTCATCTTGCCGGCATGCTCCGGCTGGAAGGGACCGGTCTTGAGGTCCACCGCGATCAGGCAGCGCAGGCGGCGGTGGTAGAAGAGCAGATCCACGTACCAGTCCTGGCCGCCGACCTCGAGGTGATGCTGGCTGCCGCAGAAGGCGAAGCCCTTGCCCAGCTCCAGCAGCACGTCCCGCACCCGCGCGATCAGCCCCTGCTCCAGCGCCCGCTCCTGCGCCGCCGGGCCGAGGCCGAGGAACTCGAAATGATAGGGGTCCTTCAGGATCTGCCGCGCCAGGTCGGACTGCGCGGGCGGCAGGGCCCGGTCGAAATTGGTCACCGCCTGGCCCTGGCGGGCATGCAGCCGGCTCTCGATCTGATGGACCAGCACGGGGCGGCTCCAGCCCTGCTCCAGCGCCGCCTCGGCGTACCAGAGCCGCTCGGCGGGGTCCTTCAGCTTGCTCAGCAGCTCGATGTTCTGCCCCCAGGGCAATCGTCCAACGACCCGTTGGACGACCTCCGCCTCCGGCCACGCCTCCGCGAAGGCGCGCATGTAGAGCAGGTTGGCACGGGAGAAGCCGCCGGTGCCGGGGAAGGCGGCGCGCAGGTCGGCGGCCAGGCGCCCGACCACCCCGGCGCCCCAGCCCAGGCGCTCCTGCCGCTCCAGGATCTCGCGGCCGATGCGCCAGTAGAGGCCGATCAGCTCGGCATTGACGGAGAGGGACGCGCGCAGCCGCGCCGCGCGGATCTGTGCCTTCAACGCCGCCAGCCACGCCGCATAGCCGGCGGGCATCGCCTCCGTCCCGGGGCGGATACCGCTGTCCTTCTCCATGCTCCCTGCTAGCATCGCCTCGCAGCGCTTGCGAGACGGCGCGGGGTCGATAAAGGAAATCTATCACCCCGATCAAAACTAACGATTCGACAGCCCATCGGGCTCTGGTTTCGATAAGCGCGACAGGACCGCCGAAAAGACGCGGCCAGGGAGAGACCGCCAGCAGCGGATGGAACCACTGCGGCTATGGGGGCTACGGAACCATGGAATTTTCACGCTGGATGGCCAGGGGCAGGTCTCTTGGCCTCGTGGCCCTGTTGGGCCTCGCCGCCCCTCTCGGCGCCCCTCCCGGCGCCCAGGCGCAGATGCCGGCGAGCCTGCCGGACGGGCCGAAGCTGCGCATCGTCGCGGTGACCCAGCCGCTTCCGACACAGCCGCAGTACACCCGCGTCGACGTGCCCTATCTCCGCGAGGCGCTGACCCAGCGCTCGAACGGCCGGCTGACCGTGCAGCTCGGCACCCATGCCGAACGCAATCTCTCGGGCAATGAGATCGTCCGGCTGGTGCGTTCGGGCCAGGTCGATATCGGCGCCGGCACCCTCTCCACCCTCTCGGGCGATGTCCCGATCCTGGACGGCATCGATCTCTCGGGCCTGACGCCCGATATCGGCAAGGCGCGGCGGATCGCCGAGGCGCTGCTGCCGGTGGCCAACAAGGAGCTGGAGCGCTTCAACACCAAGCTGGTGCTGCTCTACCCCTTCCCGGCGCAGGTGCTGTTCTGCCGCCAGCCCTTCCAGTCGCTGGCCGACATGAAGGGCCGCAAGATCCGCACCTTCGGCAATTCGCTGGTCGATCTGGTGAACACCATCGGCGGCCAGCCGATCAGCATCGGCTTCCCCGAGGTCTACAGCGCGCTGGAGCGCGGCGTCGCCGACTGCGCCGTGACCGGCACCGGCAGCGGCGCCTCGGCCAAGTGGCCGGAGGTGACGACGCATATCTCCGACCTGCCGCTCTCCTGGGCCGTCGCCGGCTACATGGTCAACCTCTCCTGGTGGAACCGGCTCGACCCGCAGGTGCGCGGCTTCCTCGAGGGCACCTTCGCCGAGATGAACGACAAGCTCTGGGCGCTCGGCGACGCGGCGACGCGGGACGGCATCGATTGCAGCATCGGCAAGGCCGAGGCGTGCAAGATCCATCCCCTCGCCGCCAAGCCGATGACCGAGGTGAAGGCCACCGAGGCAGACCGCGCCCTGGTGCGGGAGGCGGTGCAGAGCACGGTCCTGCCGGGCTTCGTCAAGCGCTGCGGCGCGCGCTGCGGCGAGATCTTCAACCAGGTGGTCGCGCCGATCGCCGGGGTGGAGTACCGGCCGTGATGACCCGGGCCGGGGAAAGGACCCCGGCGCCGCTCCGCGCCGCGCGGGCGGTCCGCCACGGCATCTCCCGGGCCGTCGCGTTCATGGCCTACCTGGCCGGCTGGAACTACATCCTGTGCGCCCTTTTCATCACCGGCGACGTGCTCGGCCGCACCTTCCTGCAGGTCTCGAGCGCGGCGACGGTGGAAATCACCAGCTACATGCTCGCCTGCGGCATCTCCTGGTCCCTGGCGCATACCCTGGCCTCGCGGGCGCATATCCGCGTGGACGTGCTGGTGAACCGCATGCCGCTGCGGCTGCGCACCATCCTGCATGTCTTCGCGCTGGTCCTGCTCGGCGGCTTCGCCGTCTTCGTCGCCTGGGCCGCCTGGTCGCTGCTCGACGAATCGCTGATGTTCGACGCGCATGACAACAGTGCCCTGCATCTGCCCATGGCGATCCCGCAGGGAATCTGGGCCTTCGGGATGGCGAGCTTCGTCGTGATGATCGTGGCGCTGCTGGTGGAGGCCATCCTGGGCCTGCTCCTCGGCCGCTTCCAGGAGGTGGACCAGATGCTCGGCAGCCGCAGCATCGACGACGAGGCGGAGGAGGCGCTGGAGGCCGTCGCCATGGCACGCGAGGGGCATCCGGCATGATCGCCATCGTCTTCCTCCTCGGCCTGCTCGGCGTGCTGGTCTTCGCCGCCGCCTCGGGAGGGACGGCGCTGCCGCTACCCGAGATCCTCGGCCTGATCGCCGTCTTCGTGGTCTTCTTCGGCGCCGGCGTGCATATCGCGGCGGTGCTCGGTATCCTGGCGCTGATCACCGGCGTGCTCTTCTCGGACCGCCCCTTCTGGCTCTTCGCCGGCCAGACCTTCTGGGGCCCGTCCAGCAATTTCGTGCTGATCGCCGTGCCCCTCTTCCTCCTGATGGGCGAGATCCTGCTGCGCGCCGGCTTGTCGGACCGGCTCTACCGCGCGCTCAACATCTGGCTGAACCGCCTGCCGGGAGGGCTGCTGCACACCAACATCGCCTCCTGCGCGCTGTTCTCGGCGATCTCGGGCTCCTCCGTCGCCACGGCGGCGACCATGGGCTCGGTCGCCCTGCCCTACTTCAACGACACCCGGTACAATCCGCGCATGGTGCTGGGCTCGCTCGCCGCCGGCGGCGCGATGGGCAACCTGATCCCGCCCGGCATCACCTTCATCGTCTACGGGCTGATCACCGAGACCTCGGTCGGCGCGCTGTACATCGCCGCCATCCTGCCGAGCATCCTGGTGACGCTGCTCTTCATCGGCGTCATCACCGTGCACGGGCTGCGCAACCCGCTCGACCGGCCGCCGCCGCTGCCATGGTCGATCAAGCTGCGCGCCCTTGGCGGCCTGGTGCCGACATTGCTGCTGATCATCCTGGTGCTCGGCTCGATCTATGGCGGCTACGCCACGCCGACCGAGGCGGCGGCGCTCGGCGTCGTCGGCGCCGCGGTCTTCGCCGTCATCGAAGGGCGGCTCTCGCTCAGGATGCTGAACGCGGCGGCGGAAGCCACGGCGCGCAACACCGCGCTGCTGGGGCTGATCATCCTCGGCGCCTACCTGCTGAACTACATCCTGACGGCGATCGACGTGCCGCAGACCGTGGCCGACACGATCAGCCACCTGCCGGTGCCGCCCTGGGCCATCATGCTGGCGATCATCGGCATGTACTTCGCGCTCGGCACCTTCATGGAGGGCTTCTCCATGATCATCACGACGGTGCCCGTGGTCTTCCCGATCGTCGTCGGCCTCGGCTACGACCCGATCTGGTTCGGCGTCGTCGTCACCATGCTGGTGGAGATCGCGCAGATCAGCCCGCCGGACGGCACGGTGATGTACGTGCTGCAGGGCATGCGCCCGAAGGGCGGGCCGATCACCGATGTCTTCGTCGGCGTGATGCCGTTCCTGATCGCCTACCTCATCGCCGTGGCCGCCATGATGGTCTGGCCCGGCCTCGCCACCTGGCTGCCGGCCGTGATGGGCTGAGCCGCCATGTCCTCCCCTTCACACGGAGCCTCCGTGAGCATCACTCCCTTCATCCGGATCGGCATCGACATCGGTGGCACCTTCACCGACCTGCAGATCCTGGACGAGCGCGACGGCGCCCTGCGCAGCCTGAAGACGCCGACCACCCCGGAAGATCCCTCGATCGGCCTGCTGGCCGGGCTGCGCGAGGCGGCTGACCGCCATGGCTTCGCCCTCTCCGATATCCGCCTGCTGCTGCACGGCACCACCATCGCCACCAATGCCGTGCTGGAACGCCGGCTGGCGCGTGGCGTGCTGCTGACGACGGCCGGCTTCGAGGATGTCCTGGAGATCGGCCGTCACAGCCGGCGCGACATCTACGGCCTGAAGCCGGCGCATGAGGCGCCGCTGATCCCGCGCGACCGGCGCCTCGGCGTGCCGGAACGCATCCGCGCCGATGGCGGTGTGGAGCGCGCCCCGGAGCCCGCCGCCATCGCCGCGCTGATCGACCGCCTGGCGGCGCTGGAGGCGGAGGCCGTGGCGGTCTGCCTGCTCAACGCGCATGTCAACCCGGCGCATGAGCAGCTCCTGGCCCGGGCGCTGCGGCAGGCGCGGCCGGACCTTCCGGTCTGTCTGTCGAGCGAGATCAGCCCGGAGATCCGTGAGTACGAGCGCAGCTCCACCACGGTGCTGAACACGCTGCTGATGCCGGTGGTCGGCGCCTACCTGCAAAGGCTCACCGGCCGCCTGGCCGAGGCCGGGATCGGCGCGCGGCTGCTGCTGGTGCAGTCCAACAGCGGCGTCTGCGGCGCCGAGACGGCGGCGCTGCAGCCGGCCCGCCTGCTGCTCTCGGGCCCGTCGGGCGGCGCCCTGGCGACGCTGCGCATGGCCGAGGCGCTGGCGCGGCCGAACCTGCTCGGCGTCGACATGGGCGGCACCAGCTACGATGTCTGCGTGGTGCGCGACGGCGCGGTGACGCGCATGACCCAGGGCGAGATCGACCACCTGCCCGTCCGCCTGCCGATGATCGAGATCCGCACCATCGGCTCCGGCGGCGGCTCGCTCGCCTCGGTGGACGAGGCCGGGCGGCTGAAGGTCGGCCCGCGCAGCGCCGGCTCGCGCCCCGGCCCCGCCTGCTACGGGCGCGGCGGCACCGAGCCCGCCGTGACCGATGCCAATCTCGCCCTCGGCCGGCTCGATCCCCGCTTCTTCCTGGGCGGGGCCATGCCGCTCGACGCCGCGGCCTCCGCGCGCGCCGTGGCCGAGCATGTCGGCGCGCCGCTCGGGCTGGAGACGCCGGCCGCCGCCGCCGGCATCCTGGCCGTGACCGACACCAACCTCGCCGCCGCCGCCCGGCTCAGCCTGTTCGAGAAGGGGCTCGACCCGCGCGACTTCAGCCTGCTCTCCTTCGGCGGCGCCGGCGGCCTGCACGCCATCCCCGTGGCCGAGGAGCTGGGCATTCCGGAGGTGATCTTCCCCGCCGATGCCTCGACCTTCTCGGCCTTCGGCATCCTGCATTCCGACATCGTGCACGATGTGGCGCGCAGCCGCGTGATGCCGGCGGCGCCCGAAAGCCTGCCCCGCATCGGCGACTTTCTCGATGCCCTGCGACAGCAGGGCGCGGCGCTGCTCGACGCCGATGGCGTGGCACCGGCGGACCGGCGCCTCGCCGTCGCCGCCGACCTGCGCTATCGTGGCCAGGCCTTCGAGCTGGTGACCCCCTGGGAAGAGCCGGCGGCGGAGCCGGCGGCGCTGGAGCGGCTCCTGGCCGCCTTCCACGCCGCGCACCGGCAGCGCTTCTCCTACAGCAACCCCGAGGCGCCGGTGGAACTGGTGGCGCTGCGCCTCAGCGCGACCGGCCTGCTCGCCAGGGCCGAGGCACGCCGCGCCCCCGGACGCGGCGCCGAGCGCGCGCCCGAGGCCCGGCGCGTCTGGCTCGGCGATGGCTGGCGGGAGGTGCCGGTGCATCAGCGCGAGCGGCTCACCGGCCGCATCGCCGGCCCGGCGCTGATCGAGGAAGAGTACACCACCATCTATCTCGGCCCCGGCTGGGACTGCGCGCCCGGGCCCGAGGCCACGCTGATCGCCCGCCGCGCCGGCACGGAGGCCGCCCGATGAGCCCCTCGCTCGACCCTGTCGCGCTGGAGATCCTGCGCAACGCCCTGACCGCCGCCGCGGCCGAGATGGACGTCACGGTCTGGCGGACCAGCCGCTCGACCATCGTGCGCGAGCTGCTCGACTACTCGACGGCGATCTTCGATGCGGAGGGCTACAATGTCGCCCAGTCGGCGCGCATCCCGCAGCATCTCAACTCGATGAGCACCGGCCTGCTCACCGTGGTGCGCGACTTCCTGCCGCTGGACGGGTGGGGGGATGGCGACGTCGTCATCACCAACGATCCCTACTGCGGCGGCCAGCACATCCCCGACATCCTGGCCTTCCGCCCGGTCTACGCGGAAGGCCGGCGCGTCGCCATCGTCGGCACGCTCTGCCACCATCTCGACATGGGCGGCATGGCCGCGGGCTCCTACGCCGCGGCCGCGACGGAGGTGTTCCAGGAGGGGCTGCGCATCCCGCCGCTGAAGCTCGTGAAGGGCGGGGTGCTGAACGAGGATGTCCTGGCCATGATGCGGCAGAATGTCCGCCGGCCGGACATGCTCTGGGGCGACCTCCAGGCGCAGCTCGCCTCGCTCTCCGTGGGCGAGGCCAATCTGCGCAAGCTGGCGGGGCGTGTCGGCGCCGCGACGCTGGTCGAGGCCTGCGCCCGCATCCTCGACGGCTCGGAGCGGGCGATGCGCGCCATGATCGGCCGCATCCCCGACGGGCGCTATGAATTCGAGGACTTCCTCGATGACGACGGCATCGATCCCGAACCGATCCGTATCCACGCGGCGGTGGAGGTGAAGGGCGAGGAGATGGTGATCGACCTCTCCGGCTGCGGGCGGCAGGCGGTGGGGCCGGTCAATGCCACCCTCGCCTCCTCGGGCTCGGCCGTCTCCTACGCGGTGATGGCCATCGCCGATCAGGAGATTCCGCCCACCGCCGGCTGCTACCGTCCCGTCACGGTGATCGCGCCCGAGGGCAGCATCGTCAACGCGCGCCATCCGGCCCCCGTCGCCAACCGCGTCGCGGTCAGCCACCGGCTCGCCACCACGCTGCTCGGCGCGCTGCACCAGGCGGTGCCGGACCGCGTGCCGGCGGCCTATTACGGCGTCTCCTACGTCTGCTCCTTCCAGACCATCGGGGCGGATGGCGAGCGCGGCGTGCTGGTGGAGATCGAGGTGGGCGGCAGCGGCGCCCATGCCGATACGGACGGGCTGAGCGGCTACACCTACGGCATGCACAACAACTCGAACATCCCGGTGGAGATGATCGAGAGCGAGTTGCCGCTGACGCTCACGGGCTACGGCCTGCTGCCGGATTCCGGCGGGGCGGGGCGGCAGCGCGGCGGGCTCGGCCTGTTCCGCGAATGGCGCATCGACAGCGTGGAGGCGATCTTCACCGCCAACCTGGAGCGCTTCAGGTTCCGCCCCTACGGGCTTGAAGGCGGCGAGCCCGGCCGCGCCGGCGCGCTCTGGCTGATCCGCGACGGCGAGCGCAGGCCGCTGGGTTCCAAGGTGAACAACCTGCGGCTGATGAAGGGCGACGTGATCCGGCTGGAGACCTCGGGAGGTGGCGGCTATGGCCGGCCGGAGGATCGGGCGGAGGCGGCGCGGCGGACGGACCGCGCGCTCGGCTACGTCACCGCCTGAGGGTCGCGGGAAGCGTCCGGGGGAGCCGCGCCCCCCCCCGGAGGCCTGCCCTACTTCCCCCAGCGCAGCGCCATCGCGTCGAGATCGCGTGCGATCTCGATCAGCCCCTGGCGCGCCGCCGGATGCAGCGGCGGCAGAGGTGCGCGCGGTGCGTCGCAGGCGATGATGCCGCCTTCCCGCATCAGCGCCTTGGCCGCCAGCAGCCCGCATTGCCGGTTCTCGTGGTTGATCAGCGGCAGCCAGCGATGGTATCCGGCCTTGGCCGCCTCCCGGTTGCCGGCCAGATAGTCGCGGACGATCGGCACCAGCCCGTCCGGATAGCCGCCGCCGGTCATGCTGCCCGTGGCCCCGGCGTCGAGGTCGGCCAGCAGGGTGATCGCCTCCTCGCCGTCCCAGGGGCCCTCGACCGCCTCGCCGCCCTCGGCGATGAGCTGCCGCAGCTTGGCGGCGGCGCCCGCCGTCTCGATCTTGAAGTAGGCGACATGCGCGATCTCGCGCGCCATCCGCGCCAGGAAGCCCGGCGGCAGCGGCGTGCCGGCGGCCGGCGCGTCCTGGATCATGATCGGGATCTCGATCGCGTCGGACACCGTGCGGAAGAAGTCGAAGATCGCCGCCTCGCCGAAGCGGAAGGTGGCGCCGTGATAGGGCGGCATGATCATCACCATGGCCGCGCCCTGCTCCTGCGCGTGGCGGCTGCGCGCGGCGCAGATCCGCGGGCTGGTGTGCGTGGTGGTGACGATCACCGGCACCCGCCCCGCGACGTGGCGCAGGATGGCCTCGGTCAGCACCTCCCGCTCCTCATCGGCGAGCAGGAACTGCTCGGAGAAGTTCGCCAGGATCGAGAGCCCGTCCGAGCCGGCCTCGATCATGAAGTCGAGGCAGCGGCGCTGCCCCTCCAGGTCCAGCGCGCCATGCTCGTCGAAGATCGTCGGCACCACCGGGAACACGCCCCGGTACAGCGTCGGATGCGCCATGTCTTGTCTCCTTCCCTTCAGTGATTGTCACGCGGCACGGGCGAGCCGCTGCGGCCGACCAGGAAGTCGAAATCGGCGCCCTGGTCCGCCTGAAGCACGTGATCGACATAGAGCCTGGTATAGCCCCTGTCGAAATGCGGCGCCGGCGGCACCCAGGCGGCGCGGCGGGCGGCCAACTCGGCCTCGTCCACATGCAGGTGCAGGCTGCCGGCCTTGACGTCGAGGGTGATGAGATCGCCGGTCCGCACCAGGGCCAGCGGCCCGCCGGCCGCCGCCTCCGGCGCCACATGCAGCACCACGGTGCCATAGGCGGTGCCCGACATGCGGGCATCGGAGATCCGCACCATGTCGCGCACCCCCTGGCGCAGCAGCTTCTGCGGCAGCGGCATGTTGCCGACCTCGGCCATGCCGGGATAGCCCTTGGGGCCGCAGTTCTGCAGCACCATGATGCAGTCGGCGTCGATCTCCAGACTGTCGTCGTTCACCGCGTGGTGCAGGTGCTCGATGCTATCGAAGACCACGGCGCGGCCGGTGTGCCGCATCAGGTGCGGCGAGGCGGCGGACGGCTTGATCACCGCGCCGTCGGGCGCCAGGTTGCCGCGCAGGATGGCGATGCCGGCATCGGGCTTGAAGGGCTGCTCCGGGGTGGTGATGACCTCCCGGTTCCAGCAGCGCGCGTCCTTGACGTTGTCCCAGATGCTCCGGCCGTTGACGGTCAGCGCGTCCTTGTGCAGCAGGCCCTGCTCGCCCAGGTCGCGCAGCACCACGGGCAGGCCGCCGGCGTAGTAGAAATCCTCCATCAGGTACTCGCCGGAGGGCATCAGGTTCACCTGGCAATGGACGCCGCGGCCCAGCCGGTCGAAATCCTCCAGCGTCAGGTCGACGCCGATGCGCCGCGCGATGGCGATGAGATGCACCACCGCGTTGGTCGAGCCGCCGATGGCGGCCAGGGTGCGGATGGCGTTCTCGAAGGCCTCCCGCGTCAGGATCCTCGTGGGTGTCAGGTCCTCTCCCACCATCTCGACGATGCGGCGGCCGGCCATGCGGGCCAGCTCGTTGCGGCGGGCGTCGACGGCGGGGATGGCGGCGTTGGTCGGCAGGCCGATGCCCAGCGCCTCCACCATCGAGGCCATGGAGGAGGCCGTACCCATGGTCATGCAGGAACCATGGCTGCGGTTCATCCCCGCCTCGGCCTCATGGAACTCCTTCAGCGTGATCTCGCCGGCGCGGAGCTGCTCGCTCATCGAGATGATGCTGGTGCCGGAGCCGATCATCCTGCCCTGATAGACGCCGCGCAGCTGCGGCCCGCCGGAGACGCCGATGGCGGGAAGATCGGCGCTGGCCGCGCCCATCAGCAGCGCGGGCGTCGTCTTGTCGCAGCCCATCAGCAGCACGACGCCATCCAGCGGATGGGCGCGGATGCCCTCTTCCACATCCATCGCCGCGAGGTTGCGGTAGAGCATGGCGGTGGGGCGCATCGTCACCTCGCCCAGCGAGGAGACGGGGAATTCCAGCGGGAAGCCGCCGGCCTCCAGCACGCCGTAGCGGACATGCTCGGCGATGGTGCGGAAGTGGCTGTTGCAGGGGTTGAGCTCGGACCAGGTGTTGCAGATGCCGATGACCGGCCTGCCCTCGAACTGGTCCTGCGGAATGCCGCGATTCTTCAGGAAGGAGCGGTAGTAGAAGCCCATCTTGTCCTGCCGGCCGAACCAGGCCTGGCTGCGCAGCGTTTTCTTGTCGTGTGTCATGGCGCGTTTCCTCGGGAGACGGCAGGGGCGCCGCGTCCGAGCAGGCTAGGCCGACGAGGCATATCGTTCCAATCGGAACTTCGGGGCGATCTATGCCGGTTTCGGTATGTCTTCAAAGAGCAAAGCCTCCGCCATGGCGTGGAGGCTGTGCGCCGCCGGCGAGAGACGGTGGCCGCGCAGCCGGATCAACCCATAGGGCGGCACGCTCAGGCGGGGCGCCTCCCGCGGGGCGGGCAGGCGGCGGAACCGCCCGCGCGGCCCGAAGATGGCCGCGACCGAGGTGCTGACGGCACCGATGGCATCGCCCCGCGCCAGCGCCGCCAGGGCGACCAGGGCCGAGGCGGTGTTCAGCACCTGGCCCGGCGGCTCGAGCCCATGGCGCAGGAACAGCATCTCCACCTGCTGGCGCAGCAGGCTGCCGCGCGGTTCCAGCACCCAGGGGTAGGCCCGGAGATCGGCCAGGGCCGGGGTGCCTCCCGCCAGCAGCGGATGCTCCTCCCGCACCAGGAAGCAGATCTCCTCCTCCCCCACCTCGCGATACTCCAGCCCGGCCGCGTCCTGCCCCGCGGGCAGGCGCGCCAGGATGAAGTCCAGCCGGCCGGCGCGCAGCCGCTCGACCAGGACCGGGCTGGTGTCCACCTCCGCGCTCACCCGGATGCCGGGCGCCTCGCGCCGTGCCTGCTCTACCAGCCGCACCAGCGCATCCACCGCCGGCATGGTGACGGCGCCGATGGCCACCGTGCCGCCCGAGCCGCCGCGCAGGCCGTTCAGCTCCGCCGCCGCCGCCTCCAGCTCGACCAGCACGGCGCGGGCGCGCCGCAGCAGCACCTCGCCCAGCGCGTTGGGCTCCACCCCGCGCGGCCGGCGCTCGACCACCGGAGCGCCGATCATCGCCTCGATCTCCGCCAGCAGGCGCGAGGCGGCGGGCTGGGTCAGGCCGAGGCGGCGGGCGGCGCGGTTGAGGTTGCGGTCCTCGTCCAGGGCGGTGAGCAGCTGCAGGTGGCGCAGCTTGAGGCGGGTGCGGGAGAACCAGTCCGGCGCCAGGGGGCGAGGCGCCCCGGCGGGGGAAGCGGCCATGGCAGGGATATCCGATTCGGTATGTCGGGCGCCGATGATTGCGCTTTACTAGCATCCCGCCCGCCCCCTAACCATACCGCGACAAGAACAGTTCCGCAGCAAGCGGACCGGGCCCGAGGCGGTCCGTGGAGGAAAGCCGGTCCACTGCCCGCCCCCGAGCGGCGCGCCGTGCCATGCCGCCGCCCCGCCCCGATCCCGGCGTCACACCCGCCCCCGTTCCCGCGAGGGCGGCTCCACGGACCCGGAAAGACCCACGGATGACGTTCCAGAACGACGCCCTGCCCCCGCTCCGCCGCCGCGGGCTGCTCGCCGCCGGCCTCGGCGCCGCCGCCGGTGGCCTCGCCATGCCGCACCTGGCCCTGGCCCAGTCCTGGCCGACCCGGCCGGTGACGCTGGTGGTCGGCTTCCCGCCCGGCGGCCAGACCGACTTCGCCGCCCGCGTCATCCAGCAGGGCATGTCGCAGGCGCTCGGCCAGCCGGTGGTGATCGACAACAAGGGCGGCGCCGGCGGCAATATCGGCACCGAGGCGGTGCTGCGGGCGCGGCCGGACGGCTACACGATCCTGGCGGCCAATTCGAGCTCCATGGCCATCAACCCGCACACCTTCCCGGGCATGACCATCGATCCGCTGGAGCTGGTCTCGGTGGGGCTGGCGCTGCAAAGCTCGCTGATCCTGTGCCTGCACCCCTCGGTTCCGGCGAGGACGGTCGCGGACTTCACCGCCTGGGTGAAGGCGCAGCCCAAGGGTGTCGATTACGGCACGGCGGCGGCGGGAAGCATGTCGCACTGCGCGATGGAGCTGTTCCGCACCCGCATCGGCAATCCGCAGATGGAGAGCGTGCCCTATCGCGGCAGCGGCCCGGCCATGCAGGACTTCATCGCCGGCCGCTTCAGCGCCCTCTTCGACGCCGCCTCGGTCGTGGCGCCCTTCGTCAAGGCCGGGCAGGTGCGCGGGCTGATGGTGACGGGGGAGCGGCGCGCGCCGGCCTTCCCGGATATCCCGACCGCCGCCGAGCAGGGCCTGAACGACTTCATCATCACCAGCTGGATCGGCCTCTCGGCGCCGAAGGGCACGCCGCCCGAGGTGGTGCAGCGGCTCAACGCGGCGATGAACGCAGCGCTGCAGGACGCCACGGTGCGGGAGCGCATCACCGGCCAGGGCGACGAGCCGGGCGGCGGCACGGCGGCGGAGTTCGATGCCCGCGTGAAGGCCGACCACAAGCGCTGGGGCGAGGTGGCGCGGGCGGCGAATATCCGCGCCGACGCCTGATGGCCGGGCGGACCGGAGAAAGGTCATCCTCTCTCCGGCCGCCCGCCCGCCTCACACCAGGGCGAAATGCCCCGCCGACACCTCGCGGAGCTCCGCCTCGGGCGGCGGCGGCGAAGGCTCGTAGGGCAGGCGCCGGCGGGCCGCCTCGCGGTCCGGGTCCGGGATCGGCGCCGCCGAGATCAGGGCGCGGGTATAGGGATGGGTCGGGTTGGCGAAGACCTCGGCGGTCGGTCCCATCTCGACGATACGGCCGCGCAGCATCACCGCCACCCGGTGGCAGAGATAGCGCACCATGCCGAGGTCATGGGCGATGAACAGATAGGCCATGCCCATCTCCTCCTGCAGATCGAGGAAGAGGTTGATGATCTGCGCCTGGATCGAGACGTCGAGCGCGGTGATCGGCTCGTCCGCCACGATCAGCTTCGGGCCGAGCGCGATGGCGCGGGCGATGCCGATGCGCTGCCGCTGACCGCCGGAGAACTGGTGGGGGAAGCGGTCCATGAAGCGCGGGTCGAGGCCGACACGCCGGAAGAGCTCCGCCACACGGTCGCGCTGCTCGGCGCCGCCCCGCACCACCCCATGCACGCGCAGGGGCTCGCCGACGCTCTCTCCCACCCGCATGCGCGGATTGAGCGAGGAGTAGGGGTCCTGGAACACCACCTGCAGCTTCTTGCGCACCTTGATGAGCTGGTGCGTCTTCAGGCCGGTGATGTCCTCGCCCTCGAAGACGATACGGCCGGCGGTGGGCTTCTCCAGCCGCAGCACCAGGCGGCCCGTCGTGCTCTTGCCCGAGCCGGATTCGCCGACCAGGCCCAGCGTCTCGCCCGGCGCCACGGTGAAGCTGATGCCGTCCACCGCCTTCACCGTGTGGGTCGGGCGGCCCCAGAGGTTGTGCGCGGTGTCGAAGTGCCGGGTCAGGCCCTCGACCGCCAGGATCGGCTTGGGGGCAATCGCGTTCATGCGGCCTTCTCCCGTTGGGCGCGGAGGTCGTACCAGGCGGCGACGAGATGGCCGGGCACCGCGCCCGGCGCCTGCACCAGCGGGGGCACCTCGGTCAGGCAGCGCTTGGTCGCGAAGGGGTTGCGTGGCGCGAAGGGATCGCCCACCGGCGGCTGGAAGAGATCCGGCGGCTGGCCGGGGATCTGGTAGAGGCGCTGGCGTTCCGTCGCCACCACGGCGACGCGCTCGCCCTCGGCCGCGATCGGCATCTCGTGGTCGGGCAGGGAGCGCAGCAGGCCCCAGGTATAGGCGCTGCGCGTGTCGTTGAAGACGGCGCGGACCGGGCCGCGCTCCTGCACGCGGCCGCCATACATGACCTGCACCGTGTCGGCGATGCCGGCGACCACGCCCATGTCGTGCGTGATCCAGATCATCGCCATGCCGAGCTTCTTCTTCAGGTCGCGCATCAGGTCGAGCACCTGGCCCTGCACCGTCACGTCGAGCGCGGTGGTCGGCTCATCGGCGATCAGCAGCTTGGGCTCGCAGGCGATGCCGATGGCGATCATGGCGCGCTGCCGCATGCCACCCGAGAACTGGTGCGGATACTGCGTCACGCGCTTGCGCGGCTCGGGGATGCCGACCAGGTCGAGCAGCGCGACGGCGCGTTCCAGGGCCTGACGCCGGGACATCAGCCCGTGCGTCACCAGCGCCTCGGTGATCTGCGTGCCCACGGTCAGCACCGGGTTCAGCGAGGTCATCGGGTCCTGGAAGATGATGCCGATCTCGCGCCCGCGCAGCTTGCGCAGCTCGCGCTCCGAGAGGGTCAGCAGCTCGCGCCCGTCGAAGCGCACGCTGCCGCCGGCGATGCGGCCGGGAGGCTTCGGGATGAGGCCCAGCATGGCCAGGACATGCACGCTCTTGCCGCTGCCGCTCTCGCCGACGACGCCGAGGGTCTCGCCCGCCTCCAGGTCGTAGCTGACGCCATTCACCGCATGGACGGTGCCTTCCCCGGTGTCGAAGCGGACGGTGAGATCCCTGACCTCCAGCAGCGCCATGGGCGAGGACTCCTTGCCTGGAAATTATGAGAATGATTCTTAGTGTCATTCTCATCGCCAGGCAACATGCCAGCTCCGCCCTCCCCGTCTGTACCCACTGTCGGCATTTCTGCTATGGCAGCCGGCCCCGCCCCTGCATGAGGACCGCGACAGGATGACCCTGGCCACCCCCGCCGCCGGAACCGCCCTCTCGGCGGCCCGCCGTACCGTGGAGCTGGAGATCGAGGGGCTCGCCGCGCTGCGCGCCGCACTCGGCCAGGAAGGGGCGGCGGCGCTGGGCAGCCGGCTGGACGAGGCCACCCGGCTGATCCTGGCCGCCGAGGGCCGCGTCGTCCTGACCGGCATGGGTAAGTCCGGCCATGTGGGGCGCAAGATCGCCGCCACCCTCGCCTCCACCGGCACGCCGGCCTATTTCGTGCACCCGGGCGAGGCCAGCCACGGCGATCTCGGCATCATCCGCAACGAGGATGTGGTGATCGCCCTGTCCTGGTCGGGCGAGGCGCCGGAGCTGTCGGATATCGTCGCCTACACGCGCCGCTTCGGGGTGAAGCTCATCGCCATCACCTCCTCCGCCCACAGCGCGCTGGGCAGCGCGGCGGATGTGGCGCTGATCCTGCCGGTGATGCCGGAGGCCTGCCCCAACGGCCTGGCGCCGACCACCTCCACCACCATGCAGATGGCGATCGGCGACGCCCTGGCCGTGGCCCTGCTGTCGCTGCGCGGCTTCACCGCGACGGATTTCCGCCAGTTCCATCCGGGCGGCAAGCTGGGCTCGCAGCTTCGCAAGCTGCGCGACATGATGCATGGCGGCAGCAGCGTGCCGCTGGTGCCGGACGATGCCAGCCTCTCCCAGGCCATCGTCGAGATGACCGGCAAGCGCTTCGGCATCACCGGCGTGGTGGACAAGGCCGGCCGCCTGATCGGCGTGGTGACCGATGGCGACGTCCGCCGCGCCTTCGAGGCCGCCTTCGTGGACCGCCCGGTGCGGGAGGTAATGACGCCCAGCCCCCGCACCGTGGCGCCCGACCTGCTGGCGCAGGAGGCGCTGGCACTGATGAACCGGCTGCGGATCACCAGCCTTTTCGTCATGGAAGGCGACAGGCCGGCCGGCATCATCCACCTGCATGACCTGCTGCGCAGCGGCGTGGCCTGAGCCGCCCCTCAGTCGCCGGATTTGCCCTTGGGGGGGATGACCGCGGCCGCCTGACCTTCGGTCTCGTTCTTGTAGGCCTCTTCCGGGCGCCGCTTCGGCGCCTTGGGGTCGGTCTGGTCCTCGTTCGGGTCGTGCGGGCCGACATTGTCCGGCCGGGCCGTGTTGTAGCGGGGATTGTTGGCCATGATGCTCCTTCCACCCGGCGAGACACCGGGCGTCCGCTCGATTCAACGCCGCAGCGCGACGGCCGTTCCAGATCGACCGCGCCGGCGTATGGCAGCAGGATTTTCCGTGTTGCAGCGCAATATCGGATGATCATTCCGAGGATACGCCCTCCTTCGGGGGATGATTCCCCTGCCAGGGTGGTTCCCGTATGGTTTCGGAAGCCTCTTCCGCCGCCGCCCCGTTATGCTGCGGCATAGGCCAGGCGGGGCGACAGACCCTCCGGCCCCGCCGCCAGCCTCGCCTTCCGGCGGCCGACAGGGAAGGTCCGACGAATGCCCGACATGCCCCTGCGGCGGGCCGAGGCCACGCCGCTGCTCTACCTCCCCGGAATCCAGGCCCTGGCCCGCCTGCCGCTGCTGCAGCGGCGGCGCGATGCCGCCGCCGGGCTGAACACGGCGGGCTTCGTCTCCGGCTATCGCGGCTCGCCCCTCGGCGGGCTGGATCAGGCGCTCTGGAAGGAGGCCGAGGCCCTGGCGGCCGAGCGGATCACCTTCCAGCCCGGCCTGAACGAGGATCTCGCGGCCACCGCCGTCTGGGGGTCGCAGCAGGTCGGGCTCTTTCCGGACGCGCGGCATGACGGCGTCTTCGCCCTCTGGTACGGCAAGGGGCCGGGCGCCGACCGCAGCATGGACGTGTTCAAGCACGCCAACGCCGCCGGCACGGCGCGCCATGGCGGCGTGCTGGCGGTGGTCGGCGACGATCACGGCGCGAAGTCCTCGACCCTGCCGCATCAGAGCGACCATATCTTCGCCGCGGCCATGATCCCGGTGCTGAACCCCTCGGGCGTGCAGGAGCTGATCGAGTTCGGCCTGCATGGCTGGGCCATGTCGCGCTGGTCGGGCTGCTGGGTGGCGATGAAGGCGGTGGCCGATACGGTCGAGACCTCGGCCGCCGTGCGCCTCGACCCGATGGCGGTCGAGACACTCTTCCCCGGCGACTTCGCCCTGCCGCCGGACGGGCTCAACATCCGCTGGCCCGACACGCCGATGGCGCAGGAGATGCGGCTGCAGCGCTACAAGGCCTATGCCGCCATGGCCTATGCCCGGCTGAACGGGCTGAACCGCGTGGTGCTCGACAGCCCCCGCGCCCGTCTCGGCATCGCCAGCACCGGCAAGTCCTACCTCGACGTGCGCCAGGCGCTGGAGCTGCTGGGCCTCGATGACGGCGCGGCCGCCGCGGCCGGCATCCGCCTGTTCAAGGTCGGCATGCCCTGGCCGCTCGATGCCGAGGGGACGCGGCATTTCGCCGAGGGGCTGGAGGAGATCCTGGTCGTCGAGGAGAAGCGCCAGCTCATCGAGTATCAGCTTAAGGAGCAGCTCTACAACTGGCGGCAGGACGTGCGGCCGCGCGTCGTCGGCAAGTTCAACGACCAGGGCGAATGGGACCTGCCGGTGCATGACTGGCAGCTCCCCGCCGCCGGCGAGCTTTCCGCCGGGCTCGTCGCCCGCGTCATCGCCCGCCGCCTGCTGCGGATGCGCGAGGATGCCGGGCTGCGCGCGGCGCTGGCGCGGCTGGAGGCGCAGGACGCCCCGCCCCCCGCCGCGGCGGCGCAGCGCCTGCCGCATTACTGCCCCGGCTGCCCGCACAACAGCTCGACCCGTGTGCCCGAGGGCAGCCGCGCTTTGGCCGGCATCGGCTGCCACTACATGGCGCTCTGGATGAACCCCGAGCAGACCCAGACCTTCAGCCAGATGGGCGGCGAGGGCGTGGCCTGGATCGGACAGGCGCCCTTCACCGGGACGCGGCATGTCTTCGCCAATCTGGGCGACGGGACCTATGCGCATTCCGGCATCTTGGCGATCCGCCAGGCGGTCGCCGCCCGCGTCAACATCACCTACAAGATCCTCTACAACGATGCCGTGGCGATGACCGGCGGCCAGCCTGTCGAGGGCCAACCCAGCGTGGCACGGATCGCCCGGCAGGTGGCGGCGGAAGGGGTGGCGCGCGTCGTCGTGCTGGCCGAGCAGCCGGAGCGCCATGCCGGCTCGGACCTGCCGGCCGGCATCCCCGTCCTGCACCGGCGGGAGCTGGACCGGGTGCAGCGTGAGCTGCGCGAGACCCCGGGCACCACGGTGCTGATCTTCGACCAGACCTGCGCGGCCGAGAAGCGCCGCCGCCGCAAGCGCGGCCTGCTGCCCGACCCGGCGCGGCGCGTCTTCATCAACGACCGCGTCTGCGAGGGTTGTGGCGATTGCAGCGCCAAGTCCAACTGCCTCGCCGTGGTGCCGGTGGAGACCGAGTTCGGCCGCAAGCGGGCCATCGACCAGTCGGCCTGCAACAAGGACTTCTCCTGCCTGGAGGGCTTCTGCCCGAGCTTCGTCACCATCGAGGGCGGTCGGCCCCGGCCGCGCCCCGCCGCGCTCCAGGCGCCCGATGCCGGGCTGCCCGAACCCGCCCTGCCGTCCCTGGACCGGCCCTATGGCATCCTTGTCACCGGCATCGGCGGCACCGGCGTCATCACCATCGGCGCGCTGATCGGCACGGCGGCCGCGCTGGAGGGCAAGGCCGCGACGGCGCTCGACATGGCCGGGCTGGCGCAGAAGGGCGGGCCGGTCTGGTCGCACCTGCGCCTGGCCGCGCGGCAGGAGCAGCTGCATGCCTCCCGCATCGCCGCCGGCGAGGCGCGGCTGGTGCTGGGCTGCGATCTGGTGGTGACCGCAGCGCCGGACAGCCTGCTGAAGATGCGGTCGGGCCACACCCGCGCCGTGGTCAACGCGCATGAGCAGGCGACCAGCGACATGGTGCGCGGCTTCGCCGCCCAGGCGCGCAGCGGCGATGCCGCCGGCCAGCCCGACCCGCGCCTGCCCGCCGCCGAGATGGAGCGGCGCATCGCCGCCGCCTGCGGCCCGGGCGGCGCCAGCTTCCTGGCGGCGACGCCCCTGGCCACCGGCCTGCTCGGCGAGGCCATCGCCACCAACCTCTTCCTGCTCGGCTATGCCTGGCAGCAGGGCCTGCTGCCGGTGGGCGGGGAGGCGCTGCGCCAGGCCATCCGCATGAATGGCGCGGCGGTGGAGATGAACCTCGCCGCCTTCGCCTGGGGCCGCCGCGCCGCGCTGGACCTGGCCGCCGTCCGGCAGGCGGCCGGCCCCGGCGCCACCCCGCCGGCCCTGGAGCGGGGCCTGGAGGAGATCGTGGCCCGCCGCGTCGCCGACCTCACCGCCTATCAGGATGCCGCCTATGCCGCGCGCTACGCCGCCCTGGTGGAGCGGGCGCGCCGCGCGGAGGCGGAACGCGCCCCGGGGCTCGGCGGCTTCGCCGAGGCCGTGGCGCGCAACCTCTACAAACTCATGGCCTACAAGGACGAATACGAGGTGGCCCGCCTGCACACGGCGGAGGGCTTCCTCGAACGGGTGCGGGAGGGCTTCGAGGGCGAGGCGCGGCCGGTCTTCCATCTCGCCCCGCCCCTGCTCTCCCGGCGCGATCCGCGCACGGGCGAGCCACGCAAGCGCGCCTTCGGCCCCTGGATCCTGCCCGTGCTGCGGGGGCTGGCGCGCGCCCGCCGGCTGCGCGGAGGCTGGCTCGACCCCTTCGGGCACACGGCCGAGCGCCGCCGCGACCGGGCGCTGCTCCGGGAATACGAGGCCACCATCGCCGGGCTCTGCGCCCGGTTGAACCCGGCCTGCCATGCCGTGGCGGTGGAGCTGGCCGCCATCCCGCAGCTTATCCGGGGCTATGGGCCGGTGCGCGAGCGGCACCTGATCCAGGCGCGGCGGCGGGAGGCGGAACTGCGCGCGCGGCTGGAGGCGCCGGTCACGGCCCCGCCGCAGCACGCCCCGCCGGAACACGCCCCGCCGGAACACGCCTGAAGCGGGGCGCGTGCCCTCACCCCAGCCCGGCCGCCTCCAGCGCCTGGCGCAGGTCGCCCAGGATGTCGTCCGGATGCTCCAGCCCGACCGAGAGGCGCACATAGCCCGGCGTCACGCCCGTCGCCCGCTGCTCGGCCTCGGAGAGCTGCGAATGCGTGGTGCTGGCCGGATGGATGGCGAGGCTGCGGGCATCGCCGATATTGGCCACATGGTGGAACAGGCGCAGCGCGTCGATGAAGCGCCGCCCGGCCTCCGCTCCGCCGGCCAGCTCGAAGCCCAGCAGCCCGCCATGGCCGCGCCGGAGATAGGCCTCGGTGCGCGCCGCCGCCACACCCTTGTGATGCGCCGGATGGATCACCCGCGTCACCTCCGGCCGCCCGGCCAGGAACTCCGCCACCAGGCTGGCATTGCGGCTGTGCTCGCGGATGCGCAGGGGCAGGGTCTCGATGCCCTGCAGGATCAGGAAGGCGTTGAAGGGGCTGAGCGCCGGGCCGAGATCGCGCAGCAGGGTGGTGCGCGCCTTCAGGATATAGGCGATGGGGCCGAGCGGCCTGGCCGCCTCCACCCATTGCGCGCCGTGATAGGAGGGGTCGGGCCGGTGCAGCGCCGGCTGCCGCGCCGGGTGCGCCGCCCAGTCGAAATTGCCGCCATCGACGACGATGCCGCCGATGCTGCTGCCGTGCCCGCCGATGAACTTGGTCAGCGAATGCACCACCACCGCCGCGCCATGCTCGAAGGGGCGGATCAGCAGCGGCGCGGCGGTGTTGTCCACGATCAGCGGAATGCCGAGCGGCCGGCCGATGGCCGCGACCTCGGCGATGGGGAAGACCTCCAGCTTCGGATTGGGCAGGGCCTCGGCGTAATAGGCACGCGTGCGGTCGTCCGTCGCGCGGTGGAAGCCCTCCGGATCGGCGGGATCGACGAAGCGGACCTCGATGCCCTGGTCCTTCAGCGTGTTGGCGAAGAGATTCCAGGTGCCGCCATAGAGATCGGTGGAGGCGACGATATTGTCCCCGGCCCTGGCCAGGTTCTGCACCGAGAGCGCCGAGGCCGCCTGGCCGGAGGCCAGGGCCAGCGCCGCCACGCCCCCTTCCAGCGCCGCGACCCGCTGCTCCAGCACGTCGGTCGTCGGATTGCCGATGCGGGTGTAGATATTGCCCAGCTCCTGCAGGGCGAAGAGCCGCGCCGCCTGGCCGGCATCGTCGAACTGGTAGGAGGTGGTCTGATAGATCGGCACGGCCACGGATTTGGTGGCCTCGTCCCGCCACCAGCCCGCATGCAGGGCCAGGGTCTCGGGGTGCCGGGTTTCCGGCTTCCGGTCGGTCATTCTTGTCTCCCCTCCTGGGCGCCCTGGCCCGGTGCGGCGCCATGCTTCCACTCCTTGCACGGCCAGGGAAGGTGTTTTCTGAGGTAGCACGATATCGTCCCGTTGATCGTCCGTTCGGTTGCCCTTGGGCCGCCCGGCGCGGCCGACGGCCCCGCCGCAGCCTGGACTTGCCGGCCCGCCGTCCCACATGCCGCAGGGTCTGGCGGAGGCTCCTCCGCCGAGCTGTGGAGAATGGACATGCAGAAACGCGCGCTGGGCCGCAGCGGCCTCGACATCGCCCCCCTCGTCTTCGGCGGCAATGTCTTCGGCTGGACCGTGGACGAGAAGACCTCCTTCGGGTTGCTGGATGGCTTCGTCGATGCCGGGCTGAACGCCATCGACACGGCCGATGTCTATTCCGCCTGGGCGCCCGGCAACCGCGGCGGCGAGTCCGAGACCATCATCGGCAACTGGCTGCGGGCCAATCCCGGCAAGCGCGACAAGGTGCTGCTGCTCACCAAGGTCGGCTCCGACATGGGGCAGGGCCACCGCGACCTGTCGCGCGGCTGGATCATCAAGGCGGTGGAGGATTCGCTGCGCCGGCTCAACACCGACCGGATCGACCTCTACCAGTCCCATTGGCCGGACCCGCGCACCCCCTATGAGGAGACGCTCGGCGCCTATGACGCGCTGCTGCGGCAAGGCAAGGTGCGTGCCATCGGCTGCTCCAACCTCGATGCCGGGCAGCTCGCCGAGGCCCTGGCCACGGCGCGCGACAAGGGCCTGCCGCGCTACGAGACGCTGCAGCCGCAGTACAACCTCTACGACCGCGAGGGCTTCGACGGCCCGCTGCGCGACCTCGCGCTGCGCGAGGGCCTGGGGGTCATCACCTATTACAGCCTCGCCTCCGGCTTCCTGTCCGGCAAGTACCGCTCGGAGGCGGATCTCGGGCAGAGCCAGCGTGGCCAGGGCATCACCAAGTATCTGAACCCCCGTGGCCTCGCCATCCTGGCGGCCCTGGACGAGGTGGCGGAGCGGCACGGCGCCAGGCCGGCCGAGGTGGCGCTCGCCTGGCTCATCGCGCGCGAGGGCGTGACGGCGCCGATCGCCAGCGCCACCAGCCGGACCCAGCTGGAAAGCCTGGTCAGGGCCGTATCGCTGACCCTGCGGCCGGAGGATATCGCACGGCTGGATCAGGCCAGCGCCTGAGGGCCCGACCTGCATCCCGGCTCCTCCCCCCTGCGCGGCTTCCCTGGGGGGGCTCCCTGGGGGGCTCCCTGGGGGGCTCCCTGGGGGCCGGGAAACCGCCTATAGCTGCTCGGGATGACCCTGCGGCAACTGGAGATCCTGCGCGCCGTCCTCCGCTTCCAGACCACCATGGCCGCGGCGCGGGTTCTCGGCATGTCGCAGCCCGCCGTCAGCGCGGCCCTGAAGCAGATGGAATCGCAGCTTGGCTTCGCCCTGTTCGAGCGCGTCAACAACCGCCTCTTTCCCACCGAGGCCGCGCGCATGCTGCAGCAGGAGGCGGAGCCGCTCTTCACCATCCACACGGCCCTGGAGCAGAAGCTGCAGGACCTGCGTGACGACACCATCACCCGGCTGCGCATTCTCAGCACGCCCCCGCTCGGGCACCACGCCCTGCCCCGCGCGCTCGATCTCTTCCTGCGGCACAATCCGCGGGTGCGGATCTTCTTCGATGTCCGCGATCTCGACGAGATCCAGCGGCAGATCGAGGCCGGCGCCACGGATCTCGGCTTCGGCCTGAGCCTGGAGCACCGGCCGGGGCTGACGGCGCAGCCGCTGCTGGAGGACCGCATGGTCTGCGTCTGCCGCCCCGAGCATCCCCTGGCGGCGCTGCCGGTGGTGCGGCCGGCGGATCTGGCCGCGCATCCCTTCATCGCGCTGGAGGCAGGGCGCCGCATGGGGGCGGCGGTGCGGCAGGCCTTCCTGGAGGCGCGACAGCCCTTTCTCTTCCGCGCCGAGGTCCGCTATGCCGACACCGCCTGCGCCCTGGCCGCGGCCGGGCTCGGCGCCTCGGTGGTGGACCCCTTCTCGCCCCGCCGGGCACCCCGCGAACTGGCGGTCCGGCCCTTCGAGCCGGCCATTCCCTCCATCGCCTACGCCTTCTGGTCCGGCCGCACCGAACTGCCACGGACCGCGCGGCGCTTTCTCGCCGAGACCACCGACGTCATCCGCCGCAGCCTGAATCAGGCGCAGGTCTGAACTGCCCCCGCTGGCCCTTGCCCGGCTCCGGCGGGCGGCACATCTTCCGTGGACAAGAACAAGGGATGGAGGAATTCCATGAGCATGAATGACAATCTTCGCGTGCTGAAGAGCAGCGCCCTGCAGGCTCGCCGCGACCATATCGCGCGTACCCTGGGCGGCGAGGCCGTGCCCTCCGCCAGCCACCGCCTGGCGGGCCTGCAGCGGATGCTGCCCCGGTTGGAGCAGGCGCTGAGCCTCACACCCCGAACCCGGAACGAGGAGGAGGCCGGCCCCCGCTGAGGCAGGCGGCCTGCAGCCCCGACCGACGGCCCCGGCCCTGCCGCGGGCCGTTTTTCTTTGTCTTCGGGCCGGACATGAAGAGCAGGGGTTCGCACAGCGGTTCTCCGCCGATCCCGGATCCTCACCCGGAAGCGGAACCCAGGCCCTACCGCGTCCCCGAACGGCTCAAGGCCGCCGTGGTGGTCGATCTCGGCTCCTTCGCACCGACCCGGCGGGCGATGGCGACCGGCGCCGGCACCGCCTTCGGCCTGGCGGAGGTGGTGCCGGGCGGGCTTCCGGGCGAGACGGCGGCGGGATAGCGCCCGCCTAGCGCGGCACCGCGGCGGCGCGGCGCCGCGCCCGGCGGGCGGCGAGCAGCCCGTGCCGGGGCGCCAGCAGCAGCGCCACGGCGAAGAGCAGCGAGAGCAGGCAGACGATGGCGCCGGCCGGCGAGACGTTGACATGGAAGCTGGCCGCCAACCCGCCCAGGACCGAGACCGCCGCGGCGGCCACGCTGATCGCCGCCATGCGGCCGAACCGGTCGGCCAGGAGATAGCCGATGCAGCCCGGCGTGATCAGCAGCGCCACCACCAGGATCACGCCCACCGCCTGCACCCCGGCCACGACCGCGGCCGAGAGCAGGGCCAGGAAGAGATAGCGCAGCGCCGTGGTGTTCAGCCCGATGCTGCGGGCATGGCCGGCATCGAAGCAGAAGAGGATCAGGTCCCGCCCCTTGAAGGCCAGCAGCAGCAGCGTCGCGCCGCCCACCAGCAGGGTCTGCCAGAAGTCCTCCGCCTCGATGCCCAGGATGTTGCCGAAGAGGATGTGCGTGACATGCGCCTCGGTGGTCAGGAAGGCGAGCAGCACCAGCCCGGCCGCGAACATGCCGGTGAAGACCACGCCGAGCGCCGTGTCCTCCTTCACCCGGCTGTGCGACTGCACGAAGCCCGCGCCCAGCGCGCAAGCCATGCCGGCGGCGAAGGCGCCGAGCGCCAGGGGCAGGCCGGCGGCCGAGGCGAGGACGACGCCCGGCAGCACGGCATGCGCGACGGCGTCGCCCAGCAGCGACCAGCCTTTCAGCACGATGTAGCAGGAGAGCAGGGCGCAGGCGGTGCCGACCAGCAGGCCGATGCCGAGCGCCTCCAGCATGAAGCCGTGCGCGAAGGGCGCGGTCAGGAGGTCCATCACCCGCCACCCTCCGCCAGGGCCGCCCGCCGCGCCCGGCGCCCGGCCAGCAGGCCGTGGCGCGGCGCCAGGAGCAGCGTCAGCAGGAAGAGCAGCGCCTGCAGGCTGACGATCAGCCCGCCCGTCGAGCCATCCAGGAAGTAGCTGGCATAGGCGCCGAGGAAGGCGGTGCCGGCGCCCATCCCGCCGGCCAGGGCCAGCATGCGGCCGAAGCGGTCGGTCAGCAGATAGGCCGTGGCGCCGGGCGCGACCAGCATGGCGATGACCAGCACCGCGCCGACCGCCACCATCGCCGCCACGGCCACCGCGGCGACCGAGCCCAGCAGCAGCACCTGCAGAAGCCGCGTGTCGAGCCCGATCGCCCGGGCCTGCACCGGGTCGAAGGCCCAGAGCACCAGGTCGCGCCCGCGCAGCGCCAGGACCAGCAGCACCCCGAGGGTGACCAGCAGCATCTGCGTCAGGTCGGCCGGGTCGATGCCGAGCACGTTGCCGAAGATGATGGTCTGCAGCCGGATGTTGCTCGGCCAGAGCGTCAGCAGCACCAGCCCGGCGCCGAAGAATGCGGTGAAGACGATGCCGATGGCGGCATCCTCGCGGATGCGGCTGTTGCGGCGGATGAAGCCCATGCACCACGCCGCCAGCAGGCCGGAGGCGAAGGCCCCGAGGGCGAAAGGCAGGCCGAGGATCCAGGCCAGCGCGACGCCGGGCACCACGGCGTGGGACAGCGCGTCGCCCAGCAGCGACCAGCCCTTGAGCGCCACGAAGCAGGAGAGCAGGCCGCAGACCAGCCCGACCAGCGCGCTGACCAGCATGGCGTTGCGCATGTACTCGTAGTCGAAGGGAACCAGCAGCGCCTCAGCCATGCGCCGGGACATCCAGCGGGGCCTCGACGGGCTGCAGCCGGCCGAGGATCTCGCCCCCCTCGCCGAGCACCAGCGTGCCGCCCTCCGGCTCGGCCAGCAGCGTCACCGCGCCGCCGCCGGTCCCCGCGGCCGTGCCCGCGCCGAAGGCCCTCGCCAGATTGGCCCGGGTGAAGACCGCCCCGGTCGGGCCGGCGGCCAGCACGGTGCCCTTGATCAGCGCCACCTCGTCACAGAGCTGCGGCACGCTGGCGAGGTCATGGGTGGAGACCAGAATGATCCGTCCCTCCTCCCGCAACTCCCGCAGCAGGGCCATGATCTGCTCCTGCGTGGTGACATCGACCCCGCCGAAGGGCTCGTCGAGCAGGATCAGCCGCCCGTCCTGCGCCAGGGCGCGGGCCAGGAAGACCCGCTTCTTCTGGCCGCCGGAAAGCTGGCCGATCTGCCGCCCGGCGAAATCCGCCATGCCGACGCGCTCCAGCGCCGCGCGCACCGCCGCGCGATCGGCGGCGGCGGGGATGCGGAGGCGGCTCATGTAGCCGTAGCGACCCATCATGACGACATCCCGCACCGAGACGGGGAAGGACCAGTCCACCTCCTCGTTCTGCGGCACGTAGGCGACCCAGTTGCGGCGCTGCGCCTCCCGCACCGCCAGCCTGCCGATGCGGACCGAGCCGGCCGCCGGCGTCACCATGCCCATGATGGCCTTGAAGAGCGTGGACTTGCCCGCGCCGTTGACGCCGAGCAGGCCGCAGATGGTGGGCCGCCGTAGCCGCAGATCGGCCGCACGCAGCGCCACATGGCCATTGGCGTAGGCCACGTCGAGCCCCTCCACGACCAGGTCGACAAGGCCCGGCGGCCCGCCCGGCGTGGCGCGGCGGCCCGACAGGGCCTGGCCAAGGCGCCGCCAGAGGCCGGCCGCCGGCGCCTCACTCACGGAAGCCGGCCAGGATGGCATTGGCGTTGAAGTCCAGCAGCCGCAGATAGGTCGGCGCCTCGCCGCCCGCATCGGTCAGGCTGTCCACGTGCAGCGTCCCGGCGAAGCGCGAGCCGGCCTCCCGCGCCACCTGCCGCATGGCGCGGTCGCTGACCGTGCTTTCGCAGAACAGCGCCGGGATGGCGTGCTGGCGAATGGTGTCCACGGCCCGGCGGATCTGCCGGGGCGTGCCCTCCTCCTCGGCGTTGATCGGCCAGAGATAGAGTTCCCGGAGGCCATAGTCGCGCGCCAGGTAGGAGAAGGCGCCCTCGCAGCTGACCAGCCAGCGCTGCGGCTCGGGGATCCGCGCCAAGCGCTCGCGGATCGGCGCGTCGAGGGCGCGGATCTCGGCGGTGTACCGGGCGGCATTGGCGGCATAGGTCGCGGCCCGGGCCGGATCGGCCGCCGACAGGGCCTTGCGGATGTTCTCGACATAGATCGCCGCATTGGCCGGCGACATCCAGGCATGCGGGTTGGGGCGGCCGCGATAGGGCCCCTCGGTGATGGCGATGGGCGCGACGCCTTCGCTGAGGGTGGCGGAAGGGACACCGTCCAGGCGCTGGAAGAAGCGCTCGAACCAGCGTTCCAGGCCCAGGCCGTTCCACAGCACCAGATCGGCCTTCTGCGCCTTCACCACGTCCTGCGGCGTCGGCTCATAGTCATGGATCTCGGCGCCGGGGCGGGTGATGGAGTCCACCACGGCCGCCTCGCCCGCCACGGCCTGAGCCATGTCCTGAAGGATGGTGAAGGTCGTGACCACCCGGAGCGGGCCGGCCTTCTCCGGCGTCTGGGCCGGAGCGGCGGTGGCCAGCAGGAGGTTCAGGCCGCAGGCCGCCAGCAGGGCGCGGCGATAGGGGGCAAGGGTCATTCAGGTCCTCTTGTGCCAGCGTCACCGATCTGATGCTGGATATTAAGCCTGTAGCTTCGGCTACAATCAACACTTATCTGATGCGATCTGCCGCGATTGCAACACCTTCGCCCCTGGGGCATCTTGCGGCTCCGATGACGCCGCCCGACACCAAGCTTCCCGAGGTCCGCCAGACGCCTCCCGACCGGCCCGCGGCGGCCGCCGACATGCCGGCGGAGGGCGACCAGGCGGCGCGCCACGCCTCCGCCCGCGCCGGCCGCGCCTCCGCGGTGCTGGAGGATTATGTCGAGCTGATCGATGACCTGCTCAGCGAGGACGGCGAGGCGCGGCCGACCGACCTGGCGCGGCGCCTCGGCGTCTCGCACGCGACCGCCATCAAGAGCATCAGCCGGCTGAAGAGCCTCGGCCTCGCCTATTCCAAGCCCTACCGCAGCGTTTTCCTGACCGAGGCCGGCCATGCGCTGGCCTGCAAGGTGCGGGCGCGGCATCGGGTCGTGGTCGATCTGCTGCAGGCCGTGGGCGTGCCGGCCGAGGTCGCCGAACGCGATGCCGAGGGCATCGAGCACCACGTCAGCGAGGAGACGCTCGCCGCCTTCGCCGCGTTCCTGCGAACCCGCTGAGGGCCCAAGACCATCGCGCGCTTGTCAATCGGCGGGCCGCGAACGGAATGGACGACAAAGGGGGGGCGCGGAACAATCGCCCCGCCCCCGCCGCCGAGAAGGAGATGCCAAGGTGACCGACACGCCGAAGCTGCCGCCGCCGCTTCCGCCGGAGGACGGGCGCCCCATCCCCGAGGACCCGCGGGAGATCCGCCTCTTCGCCAAGATTCGCAACGAGGCCGGCCGCCTTCCCGCTTTCCTCGACCACTACAGGAACCTCGGCGTCGGCCGCTTCCTCCTGATCGACAACGGGTCGGATGACGGCTCCGTCGACTTCCTGCGGCAGCAGCCGGATTGCCATCTCTTCGTCACGCAGCAGAAGATGTCCTCGGCACGCGCCGGAATGGATTGGATCGAGCCGCTGCTCAACCTCCATGGGATGGGACAGTGGTGCGTTGTCGTCGATGCCGATGAGCTGCTGATCTATGCCGGATGCGAGACGCGGCCTCTGCCGGACTTCTGCGCACGACTGGCGGCGCGGGAGGAGGAAGCCCTGCATGCCATGATGCTCGACATGTATCCGCGCGGCGCGGCCATCGCGGCGGATTACCGGCCAGGAATGTCTTTCCTCCAGGCCTGCCCCTACTTCGACCGCAGCGGCTACCGCATCAAGATGCTGCCGGATGGCGGGCGCCGCGTCATCGGCGGTCCGCGTCTGCGCGTCTTCTATCCCGACATGCTGGACTGGCGTCCGCCGGCCCGCATCGCGCGCGCCATCCGCTATCGCCTGGCCGATATGCCTGGCCTCCGCGGCATCCCTGCCATCCAGCGCCTGCGCCCGCCCTATCCGCCCCTGTTGAACAAGGTGCCCCTGGTGCGCTGGCGGCCTGGCCTGCGCTACGCCTCCGCCGGCCACTACCTGCATGGGGCCCGCATGTCCGCGGCGACGGCGGCCCTGCTGCACTTCAAGTTCCTGGGCGATTTCGAGCAGCGCGCCCGGGCCGAGCTGTCGCGCGGCGCCTATGAGAACGACGGCGCCGATTACCGGCGCTATGTCGAGGGGCTGCAGAAGAAGGGGGGCGTCGACTTCAGCAGCGCGGTATCGGAACGCTATGAATCCTCCGCGCAGCTGGTGCGTCTTGGCCTGATCCAGCCGCTGCCGGCTGCCGGCGACCAGCGGGCCGAGGCTCAGCCGGTACTGGCGGCGGACTGAGGTCCGGCCTCAGCCGCTGGCGGGATCGCGCCGCATCTTGGGCGCGACGGAAGGGCGGGAGCGGGCCAGCTGCTGCCGCAGCCGCTCGCGCAGCTTCTCCGCGACATCCTGCAGGAGCTTCACCGGCCCCCGCCGGGGCACGCCGATATAGCGGCGGGTCAAGCGGTTGCTCGTCTCCGGCGACAGTCTCTGGCCGACCAGCCGGCGCCGTTCCATATGCCGCCACAGACGGCGGATGCCGTATTTCTTCTCGGCCGGGACATGCCAGATCGCCAGCGCGGCATCGTCGGGCTGGGTGTTGATGTCCTCGAAGTTGGTCCAGATGCGCCGGATCACGTCATTCGCCGTATAGGACGGAACGCCCTGGGCATAGGCCAGGATGGAGAGGAAATGCGCCTCCTCCTTGATCGAATCCGGCCAGCGCGCCTCGGCCACGGCACGGGGCCAGAGCTGCTCGATCCGCGGCAGGAGGTCGCGGCAGAAGCCATGCGTGGCGGCGAAGAACTCGCCGCCGTGATACTGCGGCGGCTCCGCGACCGAGACGCCGAAGGTCTCCTCGAGCACCTGCCCCATGCGGGCATGGCTCATGCCGTTGAGCAGCTGGCCAAGCTCGTAATTCTTCTGGTCCCGCGGGCGCAGCGTATAGGTCAGGCAGCGATGCTCACGGATGCGCGGCAGCAGGGGCGTCAGCGCGCGCCGGATCACGCAGTCGGAATCGACCAGGACCAGCGCCTCGCCCCCGGGATGCGCGGCGAAGTCGCGAATGACATCGAGGACATAGAACTGATTGCCCCAGCGGCTGACACTGCCGCTCGGCAGGCGGAAGGTGATGTCGCAGAGCCGGAACTCGACCCCCAGCGCGCGCAGATGGGCGAGGATGCCGGGCGGCGCCGCCTCGGCCACATCCACATTGGAATAGAGGACGTGGCGCGCTTCCGGATCATGCGCCAGGCTGGTGGCGAAGAAGGTCGCGACGCAGCGCCAGTAGACGAGCTGGAAGGCGGCGCGGGAAGAGTTCTCGCCGACCGACGGAAAGTCCGTCGCCTCCTCGACCTTGTCCAGCACGATCCAGGTGGCGATGCAGAGCCGGTCCGTCACGTCGTTCTCCTGATGTCACTGCGTGGCAGCATCGAGGCCATGGCGAGGCCGAGGCAGAGCCAGGCGCCGAAGCCCGCCTCGCCCACATGCACCGAGCCGAAGGGCAGCTGCAGGAAGCTGGCCACCACCACGGCGCGGTAGAGGTGCATATGCGGCGAGACGGCATCCGAGGCCCGGAAGGTTCGCAGCACCAGCACGGCCATGGCGGCGAACATCACCGTGGCCATGATGATGCCGAGCGCCGTGTAGACCTCGATGATGCCGCTGTCGATCACCACGCCCTGCTTGCCGTCCATCTGGCGGGAGGCGCCGGTGATGGCCAGCCCCTCGCCGATGATCAGCCGGTCCTCGCCCTCCAGGAACTCGCGGTACTGGTTCAGCCGGTCCTCGCCGCTCTCGTCCGCGGCGAGCGTCGTCAGGGATTCGATGCGCTTGGTAATGGTCTCCTGCATCTCCGGCACCGCGATCATGGGACCCATGGCGAGCACCAGCACCATGCCGCCGATGATGATCCGCATCCGCTCGCGCGCCGTGCCGCCGAACAGGACCAGCAGCACGCCGATCGCCGTGCCGGTCCAGATGGCGCGGTACTGCGCCAGCGCCAGCCCCAGCACCGTCAGCGCCATGCCGGGCAGCGCCAGCGGCAGCGGCCGGCCGATCAGCAGGATCAACCCGACCATCAGGAAGGCGCCGAAGGAGCCCGGGGAATGCATGGTGCCGAAGACGCGCAGCTCGAAGGGCAAGGGCTGGCCCATCGAGGTCATGCCCTGCAGGATCATGTTCGAGACCCAGTCCGCGTCCCAGGGCGTCGGTTCGATGAACTGCATGATGCCATAGGCCGCCATGGCCGGGCAGGCGATGCCGAAGCTGTTCAGCACGACGCGGTGGAATGCCGGATACTGCTTCGCCTGGGCCATCAGATGCACGGCCACCAGCGGTCCGATGCCCCATTTCAGGACATCGACCATGCCGGAGGCCAGCCGGCCGGCGAAGGCGGCGAGCACCCAGCCGTATCCGACGCAGACGAGGAAGACGACGAAAGGCCCGATCAGCCTGGCCCGCGGCCGCAGCAGGTAGGTCACGAAGGAGATGGCGCAGAACAGCGCCGCGGCGTAGGGCGCGAGCAGGATCGGGCTGGACTGCTGGAAGCCGAGCGGCAGATCGACCATGCGGCGGATCAGCGGCGAGGCGCAGAACAGCCAGACGAGCAGGCCGACATACCAGGGCGAGTTGCGGAAGTAGAGATAGCCGGCCGCCACCACGGCCATGGCCGGGTAGAGCAGGCGCAGGGGGCCGGCCAGCCCGGCCGCCAGCATCGCCAGCGGCAGGAACAGGGCGACGCAGGCCGCCAGCATGGCATCCGCCTGCAGCAGGCCACCCCCCTCCTCGAGGCGCGTGCCGCGGGCCGGCAGGGTCAGGGCTGGTGTCATGGATGGTCGCGCCGTCCGCTGATGATAGGCCGCAGGCGAAGGCCCGCCTGCGGAAGCCCCCGGCCCGGAACAGGCCGGGGCAGCCTGGCCATGGGCGGGAGGACCCGCCTCAATCCGCGCCGCGCGTCGAGAAGCCGCCCAGCGCCGTGCGCAGAATGATCCAGAGATCCAGGGAAAGCGACCAGTTGTCCAGATACCACCGGTCCAGCTCCAGCCGCCGGCGGGCCTTGGCCAGGGTGTCCACCTCGCCGCGCGAACCGTTGATCTGCGCCCATCCGGTGAGGCCGGGCTTGATGGCATGGCGCACGCGATAGCCCTCGACGGCATCGAAGTAGTAGGCATCGCCCACGCGCATGTGAAGCGGATGCGGACGCGGGCCCACGAGGGACATGTCGCCACGCAGCACGCAGAAGAGTTGCGGCAGCTCGTCGATGCTGGTGCGGCGGATGAACCGCCCGATCGGCGTCACGCGCGGATCACGCGCCAGGGTGCGCGCGGCACCCGTGCGGTCGCCGCGATCGGCATACATGGAGCGGAACTTCCAGACCTTGATGGGCCGGCTGCCCTGCCCGAAGCGCCACTGGGCGAAGAAGGGGCTGCCGGGCGATTCCAGACGGATGGCCAGCGCGACCAGCGCCAGGAACGGCGAAAGCACCAGCAGCGCCCCACCCGCCAGCAGGATGTCCATGCTGCGCTTGGCCGTCGCCGGCCAGCCGCTTTGAGGCCGGCCGCGCAGGTCATAGAGCGGCAGGGCCGCCAGGCTCGGGCCGGTCAGGGCCCCGGCCATGGCCGGGGTGAAGCCGGGCGAGAGGCAGATCCGCACCGGCTGGTCGGCCAGGCGGGCACAGACGGCCTCGATCCGCTCCAGGGCGCCCTCGCCCCGGCAGGCCAGGATCACCGTGTCGAGCTCACCGGCCTCGGCCAGGCCGGCCAGGCGCTCCAGGGTCTCCGGCGATTCCTCGGCGGAGGCGGCCAGGTGCCAGCCGGAGGCGCCGAAGCGCTGCACGACATCGACCAGCGGCTGCCGCTCCGCCGGATCGCCCAGGATGGCGACGGCGGGACCGGCGCGGCCAAGACGGATCGCCATGTGGTTGGCGAGATGCCGCAGCCCGAAGGCCACCGGCGCCGCGCCCAGAATCCAGAACAGGCCCCAGCCGAGCATGGACTGCCCCACCCCGGCATCGGGCAGGCGGGCGATCCAGGCGCAGAACAGCACCGTGGGGACGGCGATCACCACGGCCAGGGCGGCGCGCAGGGCGACGGCGGCGACGGCATCCGGCTGCGGCGCCGTGCCGACCCGCAGCGCGCGGCGCGTGACGCCGGCCAGCACCGCGGCCAGCACGGCGAGGCCGGCGGCGCTCCAGCCATTCTCCATCGACTGCGGGAACAACGCCCAGATCAGCAGGCCCAGGGCCGCCACCTGCAGCGCGTCGACCAGGGCGACGCAGACCCTGATGGCATGGCTGGACGCCCGGAAGGCGTGTCCAGCGCCCTGGCGGACAGGCCGCGACGGCTCCGCCAGAAGGCGCAGCAGGTCGGCGTTGTAAGCCTGCCCGGTCCTCATGCGCGGAGCCTGCCGGCCGGATCGGGCCGCGGCGCCTCCGGCGCGGCGACGCGCAGCCGGGCATTGGCATAGGCTTCCGCCGCCATGTGCGGCAGCGGCTGCGGCTCGTCGCCGCTGAGCACCTCGCGGAAATAGGCGATGGTGCTGGCCAGCCCTTCCTCGAGCGGCACCTTCGGCGTCCAGCCGCCGAGCAGCTCCTGCGCCTTGCTGATGTCGGGGCGACGCTGCTTCGGATCATCGGCCGGCAGCGCCGTCATGATGAGCTGCGAGCTGGAGCCGGTCATGCGGATGACCATCTCGGCCAGCTCGCGGATGGTGAACTCGCCGGGATTGCCGAGATTCACCGGACCGGTGACCTCGGGCGGCGTGTCCATCAGGCGGATCAGCCCCTCCACCAGATCGTCGACATAGCAGAAGGCGCGGGTCTGCGAGCCATCGCCATAGATCGTGATGGGCTCTCCGCGCAGCGCCTGCACGATGAAGTTGGAAACCACGCGGCCATCCGCGGGATGCATCGCCGGACCGTAGGTATTGAAGATCCGCGCGACCTTTACATTCAGGCCGTGCTGGCGGCGGTAATCGAAGAAAAGCGTCTCGGCGCAGCGCTTGCCTTCATCATAGCAGGCGCGCCTCCCGATGGGGTTGACATTCCCCCAGTAGGACTCGCGCTGCGGGTGCTGGGTGGGATCGCCATACACCTCGCTGGTGGAAGCCTGCAGGATGGGCGCCTTCAATCGCTTGGCAAGGCCAAGCATGTTGATCGCGCCAAGCACGCTGACCTTGGTCGTCTGCACGGGATCGTACTGGTAATGCACCGGCGAGGCCGGGCAGGCGAGATTGAATATTCGATCAACCTCGACATAAAGCGGGAAAGTAACATCGTGGCGCATCGCCTCGAATCGGGGGTTCCCGATCAGGTCCGCAATGTTGGAGCGCGAACCCGTGAAGTAATTGTCGACACAAAGGACTTCATGTCCTTGTTCGAGCAGGCGGCGGCAGAGGTTGGATCCGATGAAGCCCGAACCGCCCGCAACCAGGACGCGATAATTTTGCCTTGACATGCAATCGGTCTCCAGGCGCGTTCATTTAAGGGTGACGAATCCACCCCCGCACGCAAGGGGAAACTTTTTGGTTGAATAACCAGATATGACTTTTTTTTGCTACAGGTCTTGTGTCGTGCTCGGAATAGATACTGGCTTGCGGTGGAATGCTGCAATGCGTTATGCGCATCGACAGGCACGCCGAAGGTCAAAGAAATGTGAGATCACGTAAGCGGATCTGACCAAATTTTATCTTGTTCTACTTGCGGTTCACTGTGACTTAGTATCCGGCCAAGTGCTCGCCGAAGGCCAGAAAACCTGCATTCCAGGATGTTCGGCCGCCTGTCGAAGCGCCCAGTAGGGGCGGGTCCGGCTTTCCAGGATCTGCCAAGCGGAGCCCCCCACCGATGCCACCACGCCTCGCCATGTCGCTGTCCCCCGGCCCCTGCAAGAGGATTTCGCGATGATCCCGGCCCGCATTCCTGACGGACAAGGGGAGAGCCATCTCCCCGCTCTCGCCCTGCCGCAGGGATCGCATGCGTCGAAGGAGACCTCGCTCGGTGCCCTGGCGGGGATCTTCCGGCGCTCGCGGCGCTTCATCGCGCTCTGGATCCTGGCCTGGCTCGCCCTCGCTTTCGTGGTGATCATCAACCTTCAGCCCATCTATTCTTCCAGCGCGATGGTGATGCTGAACACGCGCCAGTTGCATTACGCGGAATTGCGCGAGGTGCTGACCGGCCCGGCGACAGGCATCGACGGCAATGCCGTGCGCAGCGAGGTGGAGATCCTGACCAGCCCGCAGTTGATGCGCCGCGTCGTCGAGGATCTCGAGCTGACCAAGCTCGCCGACTTCCAGCCGACGCCGCCGCTGTCCGCGCGCATCGTGGGCGGCCTGGCGGATCTGGCCAGCCGCGCCGGCCTGACCTCGGCGGCGCGAATGCTGGACGGCTGGACCGATGCTCTCGCCGGCGATCCCGACGAGCAGACGCGCTTCGAGATCGCGGTCGCCAGCTATCAGCGCGGTCTGTCCGTCTTCAATACGGGCCGCTCCTTCGTCATCAACGTGACCTTCCAGGCGTCCAGCCCCGAGCTCGCCACCCGCATCGTGAACCGCCATGTGGATCTCTACATCGAGGACCAGCGGCGGATTAAGAACGAGGCTCTGACCGCGGCGCGCAGCTGGCTCGACCGTGAGGTGGAGGAGCAGGCCAATCGCCTGCGCCTGGCGGAGCGGGAGCTGCAGGAGTACCGCGAGCGCTTCCAGCTCTATCAGCCCGGTGGCACCTCCCTGACGGCGCAGCGCCTGGCGGAGATGAACGCCCAGCTGACCATGGCCCGCGCCGATCTGGCGCAGCGCGAGGCCCGCCTGCAGCGCGTGCGCGAAAGCCGCAGCCTGGCCGCCGCCGGCGATGCCGACACCGACGTGCAGGCCTCCGCCACCATCTCGCGCCTGCGTGAGCAGGAGGCGATCGCCCGCCGCCGCGAGGCCGAGATGGCCGCGCAGTTCGGCAATAGCCACCCGTCCCTGCGCGCGGCGCGCGCCGAGGTTTCCGAGGTGCAGCGCAAGATCGGCGAGGAGGTCGGCAAAGTCCTGCGCGGGTTGCAGAGCGAGGTGCAGATCTCGCGCGCCCGGGAGATGGAGTTGCGCCGCTCGGTCGCCGATCTCGAGCGCGAGATGGGCGCCTATGAGCGCAACGACGCGCCGGCGCGCGAGGCGGAGCGGCAGGTCAACATCACCCGCACCCTCTACGAGAACCTGCTCAGCCGCCAGAAGCAGGTCGCGGCGCAGGAGGGCATCCAGCAGGCCGATGCGCGCGTGGTCTCCTACGGGACGCCGCCGCTGCTGCCGAGCTTCCCGCGCAAGAGCCTGCTGCTGGCGATCTCCGGCGTCGTCGCGGCGGTGACCGCGCTGGGCCTCGCCATGCTGCGCGACCGTCTGCGCCCCGGCTTCGCCACCCTCGGCGAGGTGGAGGCGGCCACCGGCCTGCGCGGGCTTGTCGCGCTGCCGCAGACCTCCCGCCGGCGCCCGCCGCACTGGCAGGTGCTGCATCAGCCGAAATCCGCCACGGCGGAGGCCCTGCGCTCGCTGCGCATGCTGCTGGCGCTGCCCCGCACCGGGATCGGCCGGATCCGCAGCCTGGCGGTCACCTCGGCCCTGCCGGGCGAGGGCAAGACCAGCCTGGCCCTGGCCCTGGCGCGCAGCCTGGCCGCCTCGGGCCTCCGGGTGTTGCTGATCGATGCCGACCTGCGCCGCCCCGGCGTGGCGCGCGCCGCCTTCGGCCGGGAGGCCGAGCAGGGGCTGGTGGATGTCCTCTCGGGCAGGCTTCCGGCCACCGCCGCCGTCGCCTCCGACAGTGTCGCCGGCCTGGACATCCTGCCGGCGGGCCGTTTCGAGGGGGAGGCCGTGGCGCCGCAGGACCTGCTCGCGACCACGGCCATGGCCGAGCTGCTGGAAGCCGCCGACAAGGCCTATGACTACGTGCTGGTCGACACGCCGCCGGTGGGCCCGGTGTCGGATGCCGCGCTGATCGGCCGCATGGTGCAGGAGACCATCCTGGTCACGCAGTCGGGCAAGTCGCATCGCGAGGCGGTGCTGGACGGCGTCGCCGCCCTGCAGATGGCCGAGGTGCGCATCGCCGGCGTGGTGCTGAACGGCATCGATCCGAAGATGGCGCCGGCGCACGGCGCCTACCGCCGGGGGCTGCGCGCGGCCTATTTCCATGCCTGAGATCGGCGCCGCGCTCCGCCGCGGCCTGCGAGGGCTGGTCCGTGGCGAGCGCACCGCCTTCGCCTTCCTGCAGACGGTGTTCAGCCAGGCCTTCATCACCCTGGTGAACCTGGCCACCGGCGTCTTCCTGGCCCGCATGCTGGGGCCGGAGGGGCGCGGCGCCTATGCCGCCATCACCTTCTGGCCGCTGGTCCTGGCCACCATGGCGCTGGCCGGCCTGCCCTATGCGCAGGTCTATCGCACCAAGGGCCATCCGGAGCGCGCCGGCGCCGTGCTGGGCGCGACGCTCATCCTGGGCCTCGGCCTCTCGGCCCTCGGTGTCCTGGTCGGGCTGGCGCTGCTGCCCTGGCTGATGGGCCGGAATTACGACCCGCAAACCGTCCTGGCCGCGCAGGTCATGGTGATGGCCGCCACGCCGGTGATGCTGATCGCCATGGTGCTGAAGAACAGCTTCAGCGCGCTCGGCCAGTACCGCCTGGCCAACACGGCCAATCAGGCCGATGTGCTGCTCTATCTTCTGCTGCTCCTGGTGGCCGCGGCGGCCCTGCCGATGACGCCGGAGCTGGCGGCCGGCTGCATGTTCGCCGGCGCGGTGCTGGTGCTGGGGCTGCTCCTGGTCTGGCAGTGGCGCCTGGGCCGGCCGCACTGGCGCGGCGCCGGGCGGGAGGCGCGTCCGCTCGTCTCCTTCGCGCTCCGCGCCGCGCCCAATGCGGTGCTGGCCAATCTCGCCCTCTCGCTCGACCGCATGGTGCTGGTGACGATGGTGTCGCAGGCGGATTTCGGCCTCTACGTCGTCGCCTTCGGCCTGTCGCGCCTCGTGATGGTGGTGCAGCAGGCGGTCGCCTCGGTCGGCTTCCCGGCCATGGCCGGGCGCGACGAAGCCTCGACCAAGGCGATGCACGACCGGCTCTTCCGCGTCATCCTCTACGCCATGTTCGGCATGGTGGCCGGCGGCTGGGTGCTGGGCGGGCTGGCGCTGCGCCTGCTCTACGGCCCCGAATTCGCCGCCGCCGCCGGCATCTTCCATATCCTGCTGATCGGCGCCGCCATCTCCTGCCTCTGCCAGGTGCCGATGCAGCTTTTCCTCTGCCTGGGCCGCCCCGGCTTCACCTCGACGGTGCAGGCCGTCTCCTTCGCCGCCACGGCCTTGGCGCTGGTGGTGCTGGTGCCCTGGCTCGGTGCCATCGGTGCCGCCTATGCGGTGCTGGCCGGCGGGTTGGTGCGCCTGACGGGGCTGCTGCTCGGCATGCGTCGGACGCTCGGGCTGCCGCTGCCGGCGCTGTTGCCCAGCGCGGCCGACATCGCCCTGTTGCGTCGCGGATTGCAGGGCACATGAGGCAGGCCCGGCAGCCGTCAGGCCATGGCCGGGCCGATCCAGCGGGCCCGGCGCGCCGCCGCGTAGGCACGCCGCGCCGGCTCGGGCACCAGCAGGGCGAGGCTATGGCCCAGGGCCTGGGCCAGCCCCATCGCCAGGGCCGGCGGCAAGGGCCGGGCCGCCGGTTCCAGCCGGGCGGGCTCCGCCAGGGCCAGGGCACAGGCGTCAGTCAGCTGGGCACGCGCCGCCCCGGAAAGCCGGCGCCAGTCCTCGGCCGGCATGGCGAGTTCGATCAGCTGACCGTAGGCGGCGGGCCAGGCGAAGGCCCGCCGCCCGCTTCTCTCCCACTCCAGCCTGTCCCACCCCGGCTTGTCCCAGCCCAGGGCGGCATCCGTGCCCTCGCCCTGCGTCGCGGCCGGCAGGCTCTCCCAGGCCATGGCCAGGGGCCCTGGCCGTACCGCCATGGCACGGGGGCGGAGGTCCTCGGCGGTGGTTCCGGGACCGGCCCGCAGGGCCAGGGGCGTCTCCAGGACACCGCAGGGCAGGGCGTGGAAGCCGGCCTCCGCCCAGCCCTGCCGCCACAGCCGCAGCCCCTCGGGGTGGCGCAGCCAGTCCCGCAGTTCCTCCGCCGCCATGCCGCCGGGAAATCCGGCGAAGAGCGCCGCCGCGGGAAAAGGCAGCGCCTCGGCCAGCAGGCCACCGTGCCGCAGCCGGCCCCCCATCGCGACGAGTTCCGCCCGGGTGCCGGCCGGCAGTCGCTCCAGGAGGCGATCGAGATGATCGCCCAGCACCGGATGCGCGGCGGGAACGAGCGAGGTCCCGGCGGCCCGCGCCGTCCGGCCGCCCGGCAGGAAAGCCAATCCCGTGGCCAGCAGGCCGCGCCGTCCGAACATCCCACGCCTCCCCTTCAGCCGAGACGGGAACATCTTGCATGACCGCCACCCCCCTGTCGCCCTCCGGCGAGGCCCGCGCGAGGCTGACCGTCCTGATTCTGGCGAAGAACGAGGAAGGCTGCATCGCCCGCGCGGTGCAGAGCGTCGCCTTCGCCGACGAGGTGCTGATCCTCGACTCCGGCAGCACCGACCGCACGGTGGAGATCGCCGAAGGGCTCGGCGCGCGCGTCGTGCATCAGGACTGGCTGGGCTGGGGCAAGCAGCACCGGCGCGGCGTCGAGCTGGCCACGCATGACTGGCTGCTCTCCATCGATTCCGACGAGATCGTCACGCCGCAGCTCGCCGCCTCCATCCAGGCCGCGCTGGCCGCCGGCCCCGATCCGCGGAATGGCTATGTGGTGGACCGCCAGGATGAATTCCTGGGCCGGCTGATGCCGAGCATGCGCCGGCGCAGCAAGCGGATGAACTTCATCCGCCTGTTCAACCGCCGCTTCGGCAACTGGGACCCGACCATGCTGGTGCATGAGGAGATCCGCGTCCCCGGCGCCGCCCTCATGCTGGATGGGCCGCTGCTGCACTGGCGCAACTACTCCATCTCGGCGCAGATGCAGACGCTGGACCGCAACTCCGATCTCGAGGGCCGGATGCTGTCCGAGGCCGGCAAGGCCAGCGCGCTGATGCTGTTCCTGAAGCCGCTGCTGCGCTTCGGCTGGATCTACATCGTCTCGGGTTGCTGGAAGCTCGGGCCACGCGGCTTCATCTGGGCCGGGCTGCATGCCTCCGGCGAGTTCCTGCGGCAGGCCAAGGCCTGGGAGCGGCAGCATGTCACGCCGATGCCCGACCCGCCCGCCTCGGTCTATGCCGCTCCCGACGCGCCGCCGCCCGCGCCCGCGCCCGCGCGGCGGCCGGCGGCGACGGAGCCGGTCCGCACATGAACGCCCTCCCCCCGCGCGCCGAGCGCCGCCGCGTCCTGATCGTCAACCGCGTCGGCCATCTGGGCGGCGTGGAACGGGTCATCCTGAACCTGGCCAGCGGCCTCCCCCGGCATGGCTGGGAGCCCATCCTGGCCTGCCCCGACGGCGGCGAGCTGGCCGAGGCGGCGCGCGCGCAGGGGCTGCGCGTGGCGCCCACGCCCTTCGACCGCATGCGCATCACCGCCGATCCGCGCGTGCTGCTGCGCTATCCGCTGGCCTGGCGCCAGGGTGCCGCGGCGGTGGAGCGGATCTGCCGCGACGAGCAGGTCTCGTTGATCCACGCGCATCATCCGGTCGGCTCGCTCTATGCGCGCCGCGCGGCGCGGGCGCTCGGCCTGCCCATCCTGCTGCACGTCCATGAATCCCTGCCGGCCCGTCCGCTCTACGCGCTGGCGCTGCGCCAGGCGGTGCGTGACTACAGCCGCTACATCGCCGTCTCCGGCGCCGGTACCGCGCTGCTGGCCAGCATCGGCGCCGATCTCGACCGCGGCAGCGTCATTCCGAACGGCATCGAGGCGCGCCTGCTGGACGGCCCGCCGCCCGCTCCCGCCGCCGAGGTCACCGGCCCCGGCCCGCATATCGGCGTCTTCGGAGTCATCGAGCCGCGCAAGGGGCAGGACGTCTTCCTGCGCGCGGCGGAGCTGCTGGCGCGGGACCATCCGCAGGCGCAGTTCTGGATCGTCGGCCCGCTGGCGCTGAAGGATAAGGCCGGCTTCCAGGCGCAGATCCGCGCCATGGCCGAGAACCCCGTGCTGCGCGGCCGCGTGCATTTCACCGGTTTCCGCGCCGATGTCGGCGCCTGGATGCGGGCGATGGATGTCGTCGTGCAAGCCTCGGTGAAGCATGAATCCCTTAGCATGGTGCTGCTGGAAGCCATGGCGCTCGGCCGACCGATCGTCGCCACGCGCGTCGGCGGCACGGAGGAGGGCATTCGGGACGACCATACCGGGCTGATCGTGGCGCCGGGCGACGCCCCTGCCCTGGCCGCCGCCATCGCGCGCGCGGCCGGGCCGGAGGGCGCGGCGCTCGGCGCCGCGGCGGCCCGCTCGGCGCGCGAGGTCTTCGCGCCCGAGGTGTTCTGCCGGAAGGTCGCCGAGGTCTACGACCAGGTTGTCGCCACGCATGCGGAGAGCCGGGCATGAAGGTCGCCATCGTCCACGACGTCATCAACCAGTATGGCGGCGCCGAGAAGGTGCTGGAGGAGCTGCGCGCGATCTATCCGGACGCCACCATCATGGCGCCGAGCTATCATCCGGACCTGCTGCCGCCGCGCTTCCGTGACTGGGGCATCCGCACCAGCTGGCTCGACCGCCTGCCCGGCGCCAACCGCTTTCACCGCATCGTCTTCCCGCTCTACCCCTTCGCCATGCAGAGCCTGGTGACGGATGGCTACGACCTGGTGATCAGCAGCGCCTTCAACTTCGCGCACAATGTCACCACCGGGCCGGACACCACGCATGTCTGCTACTGCCACTCGCCCTCGCGCTTCCTCTGGGACTTCGACGCCTATGCGCGGCGCGAGGGCTTCGGCAAGGTCAAGCGCGGACTGATCGCACCCTTCCTCCCGCCGCTGCGCGGACTCGACATCGCCTCGGCGCAGGGCGTGGATCACTGGATCGCCACCAGCGATCTGGTGCAGCGGCGCATCCGCAAGACCTATCGCCGCCGCAGCGCGCTGATCCCGCCGCCGATCGACATCAACGAGTTCCACGTCGCGCCGCGGCATGACGGCTACTACCTGCTACTGATGCGCCTGGTGGGCTGGAAGCGCGCGGATGTCGCCATCGAGGCCTGCAACCGGCTCGGCCTGAAGCTGCTGGTCGCCGGCGACGGGCGCGACACGGCGCGGCTGAAGCAGATGGCCGGCCCGACCATCGAGTTCGTCGGCCGTGTGGATGGCGCGCGCAAGGCGGATCTCTACGCGCGCTGCGCCGCCTTCATCCTGCCGGCGATCGAGGATTTCGGCATCACCCCCCTGGAGGCCATGGCGTCCGGCCGGCCGGTCATCGCGCTCGGCCAGGGCGGCGCGCTGGACACGGTGCGGCCCGGCGTCACCGGTGAGTTCTTCGCCGAGCAGGAGGCCGGCAGCCTGGCCGGCGTGCTGAGCGGCTTCGACCCCGATGCCTATGACCCCCAGGCCATCCGCCGGCATGCCGCGCAGTACGACCGCACGGTCTTCCAGCGCCGCATCCGCGAGGAGGTGGCGCGCGCCATGCGCCGCCAGGGCCGCGCCCCCGGCTCCGCCCCGGATCGTCCCGCCCGCCCGGCCGAGCCGCAGCTGGTGGCCTGATCCATGGCGACCGATACGCCACCCGCCGGCCCTCTGGACCGCGAGGGGATGGTGAATGCGCTGGGCCGGGACGGCGTCGCCCGGCCCCTCACCGTCGCCGGTCTGCGCGGCCAGGGCTTCGTCTCGGTGCGCGACCTCGGCGCCATCGGCGACGGGCGGAGCCATCCGCTGAAGCAGCGCTACCGCAGCCTCGCCGCCGCCAGGGCCGACTATCCGCACGCCACCAGCCTGGAGGACGAGATCGACTGGGCGGCCACGCAGGGCGCCATCAACATGGTTTCGGCGCGGGGCGGCGGCGTGGTCGTCTCCCCGGCCGGTCGCTATGTCTGCAACCGGACCCTCACCTTCCCGGAAAGCCGGGAATGGGGCGACCCCGGCACCACCGTCAACTGGCTGGGCGAAGGGCCGCTGGCCACGATCTACCGTTGGCCACAGGATCTCGGACCGGACAGCTTCGCCGTGCTCTGCCCCAGGCGGCGCGAGGGCGACGGCATGTATGAAGGGCTGTGGCAGGACATCTGCCTGGAAGGTCCGGGCGACAAGCCGGTGCTGGGCAAGGCGCCGGCGCAGATGAGCGGCTGGGGATGGGGCTCGCGGCGGCGCATGACGCGCTGCTGGGCGCGGCGCTTCCGCACCGGCCTCGACATCGTCGGCGACCACAGCCGCTTCGAGGACGTGGTCTGCCGCGAGAACCACTACAATGTCTACTTCTCCAGCCCCAGCCGTTACCTCTGGGGTGACCTGCTGTTCGAGAAGTGCATGTTCAGCGGCTGCACGATGGCGGCCGTCGCGGTCCATCCGGCGACGCAGATGGGCGGCTGCACGATGATCTCCTGCTACATCGGCGGCGGTCCCTACGCCATCATGAAGGAAGCCGGCAACGGCATGGAGGTCATGGTCGGCAACTGTGTCTTCCTGAACTGCATGTTCGAGTATGTGGGAAACGCCTGGCTGCAGGACGAGAACACGCCGCGCCGCGCCGTGGTCCGCAACACGACCTTCGACACCTGCTACTTCCAATGGCAGGATTCCAACCGGCTGACGGCGGATGGGCGCGGCCGACGCGCCATCTGGGATTTCCAGCGGGCGGAGCATGTGCGCTGGCTGCAGCTCAAGGAACCCTTCGCCCTGCTGCCCGGCGACGAGGCCCTGCTGCGCGTCGACTTCGCGCATGCCTGCGAGATCCAGGGCCATATCGGCCATCTCATCAACAACTGCCGCAAGAGCGGGAAGCCGCTGCTGCATCCCTCCGCCGCGACCATGCACGGGCACCGCTACTGGAAGCTGGAGGAACCCGGCGAGTGGCGGGGACAGTTCCTGCAGGTGGCCACAGGCGGCGGCGTGAAGCAGGGCGACGTGCTGGAGATGGCACCGGGAGGGCGGGTCCGGCGCGGCACGCGCTCCGATGCGCCGGTGGCCGGGATCTGCATGCTGGATGCGCGGGAGGGCGAACTGACCATCGTCGTCACGGCCGCGCCATCCCTGCCCGTGCGATGCCCGGCCGAAGTGAGGGATGGGCTGCTGGCGAAGGGGGAGGACGGGACCGCCGTGGCGGCGAAAGGCGCTGCGGACCCTGCCCTGCTCGGCTGGTCCAACGGCGCCGGCCAGGGCCGCGCCTTCGTGGCGCTGCGCGGCCTCGGCTGATCCTGCCGCGCGTGACGGCCGGATGTCTTCATCCGGCCGCCGGTCGCGTCAGAGCACCGCGTCGGGGTGATAGGTGATCTTGGCCAGGGCGAAGTCCGAGCTGTCATTCACCCCGTTCGGCTTCGCATAGCCCGTCGCCGAGATCTCCAGGCTGGAGAAGCTGGCGGCGGGATCGATGGAGAAGCTGTAGGAGGAGTCGCCGACCTTGGTGCCCTGCGTCGGGTCGAAGATCCCCTGCGCGACCATCACGCCGGCATCGTTGTAGGCCTTCCAGGCGCCACGCTCCGCGCCGGAGCCATGCTCGTTCGCCACCATGCGGCTGAGCTGGATCGTCGCCGAGTCCACGCCAGTATCGAAGTCCAGGGTGATGGCCTCGCTGCGGCCGGTGACGTGGTCATGGTCGATCTGGTTGTTGAAGCGGCTGCCCTGCACGGCCAGGCCGTCCGCGGTCTTGTTCACCCTGGCCGCGCTGCCGGTGATCCCGAGCCCGGTGACGGAGACGCCGCCCCAGCTCTGGTTGCCCAGCGCGCCGGTCAGCGCGTCGCTGCCGTCGAGCACGATGGCGGCGGGCGCCGGCGCCGCGCTCGGCGCTTCGGAGGCACTGTCCGAGGCGGTGAAGGTGAAGGTCGCGCTGCCCGGCGACTTCAGGTCCTTGGCGGCGCCGGAGATGCTCGCGCCGTCGATCGTCGCGCTCTCGACATAGAGGTTGCGGTCGGTCGTGGGGGTGCCGCCCCAGGCGTCGTTCAGGAACCTGACTTCGGCGGTGTGCACGCCGCCGCCCCAGTCGCCCTTGACGGTCAGGGTGTCGGTCACACCGGAGTTGTGCAGCGAATGCGCGGTGAAGGTGCTGCCGACCTGCTTGCCGTCGATATACACCGCGTACTGCGCGTCGCCGTTCCAGGCATCCTGGCTGATGCGGATCGACAGGCTGTCGGAGCCGGAGCCGATGGTCTGCGTCAGGCCGGCCTTGTCCGTGTCGATCGGCGCCGCGGCGGAGGCGTCGTTCACACCGATCACCTCGACGATCAGCGGATGATCCGAGACATTGACGGTGATCTTGCTGGTGTTGCTCGCCGTGGCGATGGGCGAGGTGCCGATCAGCGGGTCATAGACCTTGATGGTGCCGGCGACCTTGCCGAGATTGACGGTGACGGAGGAATTCGGCGCCGAGATCGCGGTCCGGCTGGCCTCATTCCAGATGTCCGGCTCGGCCCAGATGGCGATGTCGTAGTTGCCGTTCGATTCCTGCATCAGCATCGTGCGGCCGCTGGAAGGAAGGCCGCTGACCGAGAAGTCCAGGGGCTTGGTCGCGAAGCCGCCGGCATTGCCGCCGTCATCCTCGAGGATGGTGAGCAGGTTGTGGATGGCGGTCGCCGCCTTCTTGGGCGTGCCGTCGGAATGGAACAGGCCGAGGCTGCCCTCGACGGTCGAGGTCGCGCCCGCCTTGGTGCTGTTGTCCATCAGCTCATAGAGATAGGTGCGCTCGACACCGGCCCGCTTGGCATCGAGGAGGAGGTTGAGGTTGAGCTTCGCCTGCACTTCCTCGGTGACGCCGCCGCCGCCCCATTCCATGGCGTGAACCGCGGTGTAGTAGTTCGCCTCGGTGATCTGCACGGGATCGCCCGAGGAGAACTTCTTGGCGTTGGCCACGCCGGATTCGATGTTCTTGCCGGGCTGGTCGCCATTGCCGAAGTAGACATGCCAGTTGCCATAATCGGCCCAGGCCGTGAGATCGCCGAGCTTCGCGGCCTCCTGCGCCGTCAGGCCGCCGACCGACAGGTTCAGGATCGGGATGTCGTCCAGCAGGGCGCGGGCATTGACCTCGGCATGCAGCTTCGCCTGCAGCGCGCGGCCGATCGAGATGTCATGCGCCGTGTTGACGCCATTGTAGGTGACGCCGAACATGTTGATCTCGTTCAGCCCCTCGATCGACACAACGGCGTCGGGATGGGTTTTCAGCAGGGTCTCGATACGCTGGAGATCCTTCGCGTAGCTGCCGTACTGCGTGACCTCCGGCCCGGTGACGACGATGTTGAACTGGATGCCCTTGTCGGCCAGCGTCCGGTACAGGGGCATGGTCCAGCCCTCGGTCGGCGAGCCGTCGCGGATGAACGAGACACCGAGATAGTCGATGGCTTCCAGAACCGCCGTCCGGTTGGCGTAGGCACTCGTCGATCCGCCCCAGGACAGATGCGTGTTGATGCCGACGCTGTCGATGAAGTCAGCGGCGCGGATGGGGGTCTGAGCGGCCATGGAAAATCCCTTGCTGCTAGCTCGATCCGTTAAGGACTAAGCGACAGTGCGTTAAGAAATCGTTTAGCCAGCGGAATCTCCGCATGGCGCGCCGCGCCGCCCCTCACCGGGCGCCGGCAGCCGTCATGGCGTCACCCTGGAGGTGGACGCGCGCGGGGTCCTTCACGCCCGGCCATATCCGGCCAGGCCCGTGCGAAGGCGATGAAAGGAGGAGCGCCGGGCATGCGGCCGCCTCCGCTTGCGTACGCGGGTCGCGCACGCAGGCGACAACCGGAAGGTTGTCGACCATCGGATATTGCTGGCACCGTCCTGATCGGCGCCGATCCGGCGGGAGCCGGATCTGGCGATGCGCGGCGATCACCGCACTCGCAGCGATGGGCATCGCATCAGATGCCCGATGTCATCCCGGAAGATGACAGATCCCAGGACCAGTCGCGGTCGAAAGAAGTAGGTGTCAAGGCGAAGCGACGAGGAGCGTCGCGATCATCCTGCAGGTGAAATGGGATGGTGAGGGTGATCGAAGGGACCCGCACACCTTCCTGCACATGATCCTGTGGCGGCGGCGGTGTCCCTTTCCATCTCGTCAATGGTCGATGCCTCTGAACCGGAAGGCTTTTCCTCCGGTCCCGGCTCGCTCACATTTTTGTAAATGTTAAGTTCAAGCCTCGCAACCCGATATTGCCCTGGTTGCGGCAGAAGTTGCCGCCTGTCGATGAGGTTTAAGTTTCATCATGCAATGCATCTGTCTCGGCGAGATGAATAATGGCTTTCAACCAAGGTCAATCTCTCATGATGAGATTGTCGCCTCACGATATTGTATCTTTACGGCTTCGAATCTATGCCGGGGACCATCGTGACTGATCTTGTGGTAGCGGATTAGTCCGTGACCTTTACTCGTCCACGCTTCGAGTTTCTTGGCCTCTACGATCCGCTCCAGTCCTGGCCCGCCATGTTCAGATCGTCCCGGATGCAGGCCTTGAAATGGCCCGGCGCCACCTCCCGCAGCGGCGGCCGCACCGCGGCGCAATCGGGCAGCGCATAGCGGCAACGGGTGCGGAACGAGCAGCCCGAGGGCGGATCGAGGGGGCTCGGCAGGTCGCCGCTGAGCATGATCCGCTCGCGCCGAAGCGTGGGGTCCGGGATGGGAACCGCGGAAAGCAGCGCCTCGGTATAGGGATGCCGGGGCGTGGTGAAGAGGCGTCGTGTCTCGGCGACCTCCACGAGCCGGCCGAGATACATCACGGCGATCCGGTCGGAGATATGCCCGACCACCGCCAGGTCGTGCGAGATGAAGAGGATGGCCAGGCCGAGCCGCCGCTGCAGCGACAGCAGAAGATTCACCACCTGGGCCTGAATCGAGACATCCAGGGCGGAGACCGGCTCGTCCGCCACCAGCAGGTCCGGTCCGGTGATCAGGGCGCGCGCGATGCCGATGCGCTGGCGCTGGCCGCCGGAGAACTCGTGCGGGTAGCGCGTGATCGACTGCGGCGGCAGCCCGACGAGCTGCAACGCCGCCTCCACCCTGGTGCGCCGCTCCGCCGCCGTTCCGGCGCCGCCGTGGATGTCGAGCGGCGCGGCAACCAGATCCTCCACGGTCATGCGGGGGTTGAGGGACGCGTACGGGTCCTGGAAGATGAGCTGCATCCGTTGCCGCAGCGGCCGCATCGCGGCCCGGCTCAGGCGGGTGACATCCTGGCCGGCGAAGCGGATGCTGCCCCCGCTCGGCGTCTCCAGCCGCAGGACGGTCCGGCCGACCGTGCTCTTTCCGGAGCCGGATTCCCCGACGAGGCTCAGCACCTCGCCCTTCCTGATCTCGAAGGAGACGCCGTCCACCGCCTTGACGTGATGGCGTGCCCGCGACAGCAGGCCGCCCTCGACCGGAAACCACTTCCGCAGATCCTCAACCTGCAGCAGGACATCCGCCGGCGCGCTCATGCCGCGTCCTCACGGGCCAGCTCGTTCCAGCGGGCGCAGCGGACGAAGTGCCCCGCCCCCGCCGCCTCCAGATCCGGCACGGCGACATCGCAGACGCCGGACAGCGCATAGTCGCAGCGGGGCGCGAAGGCGCAGCCCGGCGGCAGATGCAGCGCATCGGGCACATTGCCGGGAATGGCCGCCAGCTCGCCCGCGCGCCGCCCCGCCAGGTCCAGCCGCGGCACGGAGCGCAGCAGGCCGCGCGTATAGGGCATGCGCGGCGTCTTGAAGAGCGGCACCACATCCGCCTGCTCGACGACGCGCCCGGCATACATCACCATGACGCGGTCGGCGATCTCCGCCACCACGCCGAGATTGTGCGTGATGAAGATCACCCCCATGCGGGTCTTCTCCTGCAGCCGGCGCAGCAGCTCCAGGATCTGCGCCTGGATGGTGACATCCAGGGCCGTGGTCGGCTCGTCGGCGATCAGCAGCGAGGGCTCGCAGGACAGCGCCATGGCGATCATCGCGCGCTGCCGCATGCCGCCCGACAACTGGTGCGGATAGGCCGAGAGACGTTGGCGCGGGGCGGGAATGCCCACCATGTCGAGCAGCTCCACCGCCCGCTCGAGGGCGACGCGGCGGCCAAGGCCAAGGTGTTGCCGCACGGCCTCCGAAATCTGGTCGCCGATGCTGTGCACCGGGTTGAGCGAGGTCATGGGCTCCTGAAAGATCATCGCCGCCACGCGCCCGCGCAGGCCGCGCATGCCGTCTTCGGACAGGGCGGTCAGGTCGTGCACCGAGCGGTTCCGGTCGCGCAGCAGCACCCGCCCCCCGATACGGCAGAAGGGCGCCGGCGGTGTCAGGCGCAGGATGCCGAGGCTCGTGATGCTCTTCCCCGAGCCGGACTCCCCGACCAGCGCCAGCGTCTCGCCCTCGCCCAGCCGGAAGGAGAGATCGCGCACCGCCGGCAGGATGCCGCGACGGGTGTGGAAGCTGATGTCGAGGCCGCGGACATCGAGGACATCCGTGAGCGCCATCTCGTCCGGCATGGCCATCACCGCCCCTCCATGCGCGGGTCCAGCGCATCCCGCAGGCCGTCGCCGATGAAGTTGAAGCAGGTCACGGCCAGGGCGATGGCGGCGCCGGGCAGGATCGCGAGCCAGGGCGCGCTGGTCAGATAGCTCTGCGCATTGTCGAGCATGTTGCCCCAGCTCGGGGTGGGTGGCTGAATGCCGAAGCCCAGGAAGCTGATGTAGGACTCCGCCAGGATGGCGTGCGCCACATTGAGCGTCGCGGCGACGACGATCGGCGCCATGGCATTGGGCAGCAGCTCGCGGAACATCACACGCGAATCCCGCGCGCCCATGGCTTCCGCGGCCACCGCGAAGTCGCGCTCGCGCAACGCGCGGATCTGCCCCTCGACGATGCGCGCGACCTCCATCCAGGAGGTGATGGCGATCAGCAGCACGATGGATTCCACCGAGGGCTCGATCAGCGCCGAGATCGCCAGCAGCAGGAAGATGCTGGGGAAGCAGAGCATGGCATCGACGAAACGCATCAGAACCATGCCGGGGATGCCCTGGTAGTATCCCGCGACCAGCCCGACGGTGACGCCGATCGCCATGCTGATGGCCATTGCCGCGAAGCCGACGGCCAGCGAGATGCGCCCCGCCATCAGAAGCCGGGCCAGCATGTCGCGACCAAGCTGGTCGGTGCCCAGCACATGCGCGCCGGAGAGGGGCGGCGAGAAGCGCGCGCGGATGTCGATGAAGACATCCGTGAAGGGCAGCAGGGAAGGTCCGATCACGCAGCCGGCCAGCATCAGCACGATCACGCCCGCCCCGAGCATGGCGAGCCTGTGCCGCAGGAATCGCCGCAGCGCCGGGAAGGCGACGGGGGGCGGCGCGGCGGAGGATGCCGTCGGCGCGGGGGCGGTGGTGGACATGGGGCGCCCCTTCAGGACAGGCGGATGCGGGGATCGGCGACGCCGTAGAGCAGATCGGCGATCAGGCTGCCGAGCAGCACCAGCACGGCGCTGAACATCAGGATGCCCATCACCGTCGGATAGTCGCGGTAGCTGATGGAATCGAGGAACAGGCGGCCCATTCCCGGCCAGGTGAAGATCGTCTCCGTCACCAGCGCGCCGCTGAGCAGCGAGGGCAGTTGCAGACCGGCGATGGTGATCATCGGCAGCAACGCATTGCGGACGGTGTGGTGCAGCAGAATGCGCCGTTCCGGCAATCCCTTGGACCGTGCCGTGCGGATATAGTCCTGGTTGATCACGTCCAGCATGGAGGAGCGCATGTAGCGGCTCCAGATCGCGGTGCTGACCAGCGCCAGCACCATCGAGGGCGCGATCAGGTGGTGCAGCCGGTCGAGGAAGGTGCCGTCCCCCACGGTGTGGCGGTTGCCTGCCGGCAACCAGCCGAGCTCGACCGAGAAGACATAGATGACGACAAGGCCGAACCAGAAGGTCGGGATGGACAGCGCGATCATCGAGCCGACGGTCGCCAGCATGTCGAAGATGGAGTAGCGGCGAATGGCGCCGAGGATGCCGATCCAGGCGCCAAGCAGCATGGCGATCAGCGTCGAGGTCAGCATCAGCTCCAGCGTGGGGCCGAGATGCGAGCCGATGATCGACAGCACCGGCTGCTGATCGCGGAAGGAACGGCCCCAGTCGCCCTGCAACATGCGCCACAGCCAGTCAAGATACTGCACCGGCAGCGGACGATCGAGGCCGAGCTGCCGGGCGATGCGGTCCAGATCCTCCTGCGACATGTCGCTCGTGGCGAACTGCGAAAGCGGGCCGCCGGGCGCGAGATGCAGGATCGCGAAACCGATGACTGACACAAGCAACAACAGGCCCATGGACTGCAGCAGGCGGCGGAGCAGAAAGGTGGTCATGGCGAACGATCCCGCATCCCGGACCGTGGTGAAACCTGGCCCTCCGCGCGAAGCTTGGCAGCGCCATGGTGATGCGGCAAGGCGGCAAATCGGCTTGCGCGGCGCCGTTCCGGCCCGCCGCGACGATATTCGCGCCATCCTGCACAATCCTGTGCCACAGCCGCCGGCGCATCGGACTGCCGCGCCGGCGCGACCTGTGGCAACCTGCCTCGGGTGCCATCCAGGCGCTGCACCGAGAGGGGGCGTGACGCGTGACGGCATCGGTCTGGCTGCGGGTGGCGTTGCTCTCCCTTCTCTGGGGCTGCAGCTATCTGCTGATGAAGCTTTCGGTCGCCGCGCTGCCGCCCCTGACCGTCGTCCTGCTGCGCACGCTCATTGCCGCGGCCGTCCTCGCGGCGCTGCTGCCCCTTCTGCGTCAGCGCCTGCCGCTCCGGCGCGAGGTGTTGCTGGCCTGCCTGGGCATGGGCATTCTCAACAACCTTGTGCCCTTCACCATGATCATCTGGTCGCAGAAGACGATCGGTATCGGCCTCGGTTCGGTGCTGAACGCCTCCACGCCCTTCCTGACCGCCATCGCCGCGCATCTGCTGACACAGGACGAGCGGCTCACCGCCACGCGGCTGGCCGGCACCGCCATCGGCGTGGCGGGGGTCGCGGTGCTGATGGCGCCGACGCTTGGCATCCCCGGTTCGGACGGTGTCCTGCTCGCCGCCGGCGCGGCGATGCTGGCCGCCCTCTCCCAGGCCCTGGCGGCGATCTTCGGCCGCCGGCTCCGTGGCCTGCGGGTCCGGCCGGTGGCCGCGGCGACCGGCCAGATCACCGCCGCCGCCCTGCTTTCGCTGCCGCTGGCGCTGCTGATCGACCGGCCCTGGACCCTGCCGCCGCCCTCTCCGGCCATCTGGCTCGTGATCCTGGCGCTCGGCGTGTTCTGCACCGCCCTCGCCTTCATCCTGTACTTCTCCATCCTGGCCAGCGCCGGCGCCAATGCGGCGCCCCTGGCCATGATGCTGGTGCCGGTCAACACCACGCTGATCGGCGGCCTGCTGCTGGGCGAGCGGCTGCTGCCGGTTCAATGGCTCGGCACCGCCATGGTGCTGCTCGGCCTGGTGGTCATCAGCGGCCGGCTGCGGCTTCCCCGGCTGCCGCGATAGTCGGGCACCACGGCGTCCCTGTCCCGGCGGGGTTGCGATGCGCGCCGCGCCGGGTCATCCCTGGGCCCATGCTGCCCCGGCCGTGCCGGGACCCTCCCGCCCAGGAGGAGGATCGCCCCTCCTCGTCGCCATTCGCCTCAAGGGGATCCGCGCGCATGAATGCCGACCTTGTCCTGGTGCTGCTCCTGCTCGGGCTGGCGGTCGTGCTGTTCATCCGCAACCAGCCGCGCGTCGACGCCGTGGCGCTGATCATGCTCGTCGCCCTGCCGCTGACCGGCATCCTGACCATCGGCGAGACCCTGGCCGGCTTCAGCGACCCCAGCGTGGTGCTGATCGCGGCGCTCTTCGTGCTGGGCGAGGGGCTGGTGCGGACCGGCATCGCCCGCCGCCTGGGCGACTGGCTGGTGAGGCGGGCCGCCGGCAGCACGGTACGGCTGATCGTGCTGCTCATGCTCATCGTGGCCCTGCTCGGCTCGGTGATGAGCTCGACCGGCGTGGTGGCGCTGTTCATCCCTGTCGTGCTGCGCGCCGCCGCGCGGCTCCAGGCGCCGCCGGGCCAGCTGATGATGCCGCTCAGCTTCGCCGCGCTGATCAGCGGCATGCTGACCCTGGTCGGCACGCCGCCGAACCTGGTGGTCAACAGCGAGTTGCAGCGGTGGGGGCATGAGGGCTTCGGCTTCTTCGGCTTCACGCCCTTCGGCCTGCCGGTGCTGCTGCTCGGCATCGGCTACATGCTGGTGGCGCGGCGCTGGCTCACCGGCGCGGCCGAGGCGGTGGCCGAGGCGCGCGGCACCGCCCCCACCCTCCAGGAACTGATCCGGGACTACAGCCTGGAGGGGCGGCTGCACCGGCTGCGCCTGGGCCATGGCTCGCCCCTGGCCGGGCACAGCCTGGGATCGCTGCGGCTGCGCGCCGGGCATGGGCTGAATGTCCTGGTGGTCGAGCGGCGGCGGCGCCTCGCGGCCGAGATGCTGGACGCCGCCGCGGAGGTGACGCTGCTGGGTGGCGACGTGCTGGTGGCGACGCTCCCCGCCAACCCGGAGCAGCTGGCCCTGCTCTGCGACCAGCTCAGCCTCCACCCCCTGCCTCTGGAAGGCCTCGACCCCGCCGCCCAGCCGCATGCCGTGGGGCTGGCCGAGGTCATCATCGTCCCGGGCTCGGAACTGCGGGACAAGTCCGTGCTGGAGGCGGCCTTCCGCAGCCACTACGGCCTCACCGTCGCCGGGCTGCGCCGGGGGCTGAAGAGCTTCTCCGACGGTTTTCTGGAGGAGAAGCTGCAATCGGGCGACACGCTCCTGCTGGTCGGCCCCTGGAAGGCGCTGCGCCGCTCGCAGCTCGGCCGCCGCGATTTCGTGCTGCTGAACCAGCCGCGCGAGCTGGAGGAGCCCTCGCCCGCTGTCACGCGCGCGCCGCAGGCCCTGCTCAGCCTGGCCGTGGTGGTCGGGCTGATGGTCAGCGGCCTGGTGCCGCACGTGCATGCGGCGCTGATCGGGTGCCTGATGATGCTGGGCTTCCGCTGCATCGACCTCGACAGCGCCTACAAGGCCATCCACTGGCAGAGCATCGTGCTGATCGTCGGCATGCTGCCCTTCTCCCTGGCGCTGCAGCGCACAGGCGGCATCGCCCTGGCGGCGGAGGGGCTGATCGGGCTGGTCGGACAGGCCGGCCCCCAGGCGCTGCTGGCCAGCCTCTTCGCGGCGACCGCCCTCATCGGCCTCTTCATTTCGAACACCGCGACGGCGGTGCTGATGGCGCCGGTCGCGATCGCCACGGCGCGGGAGTTGGAGCTCTCGCCCTACCCCTTCGCCATGATCGTGGCGCTGGCCGCCTCCGCCGCCTTCATAACGCCGGTCTCCTCGCCGGTGAACACCTTGGTGATGGGCCCCGGCCGCTACCGCTTCGGCGACTTCGTGCGGGTGGGCGTGCCCTTCACCCTGATCGTCATGGCGGTCAGCGTGGCGCTGGTGCCCTGGCTGCTGCCGCTGCGCTGAGTGGAGCGCCGATCCGGGCCAGGACGAAGCGCAGCCGCTCCGCGACCGGCGCGAGGGGCAGCGGCACCAGCTCGTAACCATAGTCCGCATAGGTTTCGGCCATCATCCCGCAGGTGCGCGCGGCCTCGGCCGCGTCCTGCCGCCGCTCGGCGTCGCCGTGGAAGATCGCCGGCCAGTGCGGCGCCAGGAAGACCTGGCGATGGTAGCGGAAGCGGCGGGCGGCGCGGTCGAGATGCGCCGGGACCGGCAGGCCGCAAAGGCGCAGATAGCCGATGACATCGGGCAGGCCGCGATCGAACACCACCGGCCCCGCCCGCTCCGCCGCCTCCCGGTGCGAACGCATGTCCCAGAGCGCCATCGCCTCGGCGAAGGCGGCGCGGTCGCGCCAGGGCAGAGCCGGGCCATCGATCTCCCGCTGGTCCCGGATGATGGCCCGGCCAGCCTCGGGCCGTGTCGCCACGCCCGCGGCCGCCAGGGCGGCGATCAGGGTGCTCTTCCCCGCGCCGGGCCCGCCGGTGACGATGTGAAAGCGCTCAGTCTCCATGGTCATGATTGGCATTCCCCCGAAGCCCTGGTGGAGATGCGGCACACGGCGTGCCCCCGCGACTAGCCGCGCGGCAGGGCGGCCTCGTATTCGGCGCGGAAGGTCGCGAGCGAGCTGGCCAGCACCGTCGCCGCCCCGTCCACCAGCCCGCAGCGGCCGCTGCCCGGCAGCAGACGCGCCAGGTTCTCCAGCGCCGCCAGGTCGCCGGCGCGGCCGGCTCCGGTGTCCAGCCGCTCCAGGATGCGCGAGACCTGATGCGTGCCGATCTTGCAGGGCGGGCACTGGCCGCAGGAATTGTTGGCGAAGAAGGCGACATACTCCGCCGTCTTGCGAAGGATGCTGGTGCCCTCGCCGACCACGATCATCGCCCCGGTGCCCAGGCGCGAGCCGCGCGCCCGCAGGCTCTCGAAATCCAGCGCCACGTCGAGATCGCCGGCCGTCAGCAGGGTGTTGGAGGGGCCGCCGGTGAAGACCGCCTTGAAGCCGCGCCCCGCCAGCATGCCGCCGCCCTGGGTGAAGACCAGCTCGCGCAGACTGGTGCCCATCGGCAGCTCGTGCAGGCCGGGACGCAGCACGTCGCCCGAGAGGGAGTAGAGCTTGGTGCCCGCCGCCCCGCCCAGGCCGAGGGCCTGGTACCACGCGGCGCCGTGCCGCAGGATATGCGGCACATGGGCCAGGGTCTCGACATTGTTCACCAGTGTCGGCGCCCCGTGCACGCCCTGCTGGAAGGGAAAGGGCGGCTTCAGCCGGGGAAAGGGAAAGCCCCCCTCGACGCTGGAGATCGCGCCGGTCTCCTCGCCGCCGATGTAATGGCCGGAGCTCTCCCGCACTTGCAGCGTCAGCGCCTGCCCGATCGCCGCCGAGACGGAAGCGGCCAGCGGATGCGCCATCCAGGCGGCGACGGCTGCGCGGCAGGTGAGCACCGCCTCCCTCTCGCGCGGGTTGATGTAGAGCACCACCTGGGTCGCCTTCACCGCCAGGGCGGCGATCAGCGCCCCCTCGATCACCTGATGCGGCGTCGCGGCCAGCAGGAAGCGATCCTTGAAGGTGCCGGGTTCGTCCTCGTTGCCGTTGCAGATGATCCACCGCTCCGGCCCGGGCTGCGCCGCGACGCCAGCCCATTTGCGGTGCGTCGGGAAGCCTGCGCCGCCCAGGCCGCGCAGGCCGGACTGCTCCAGCACGGGGAGGATGGCGCCCGGGTCGGCCAGGGCCCGGGCCAGGCCCTGGCCGCCGCCCCCGGCCAGCCAGGCCCCGAGGTCGGCGCCGACACAGGCGGCCGGATCGGTGAGCACCTTCATGCGGCGCGCCCCAGCAGGCCCTCGGCGGTGACGTTGCCATAGGGCGGAAAGAGCAGCGGCGCCTTGCGGCCGAGATCCAGCCCGGCGGCCAGCAGGCCGCGCCGCCAGCCGGCGAGGTGGTTGAGGCCGAGGTTGCGCGGCCGCTCGGCCCGCGCCCCGGCGGCGGCCGCCGCCCCGGCGCGGCGCCCGAAGGCGACCAGCTCCAGCAGCGCATTGCCCATCATGCGGTTGCGGCCATGCAGCCCGCCCGTCACCTCGCCCGCCGCCAGCAGGCCCGGCAGGGCGGTCCGGCCGGCGCTGTCGATCGCCACGCCACCATTCTGGTAGTGCAGCGTCGGCCGCACCAGGAACGGCTCTCGCGCCGGATCGAAGCCGGCGCGACGCGCGAGGTGCGACAGGGTCAGCAGGCGCTGGCTTAGGATGCCCGGCTGCTCCCGCTCCAGGCTGGGCGTATCGAGGAAGAGGCCGTGCCGGCCGTCGCGCACGACGCCGCGCCCCTCGGCCAGTTCGCGCAGCATGGCGGAAGCCACCACGTCGCGCGGCGCCAGCTCGGCGACGAAACGCTCGCCCCGCGCATTCACCAGCCGCGCCCCCGCCGAGCGCGCCGCCTCGCTGACCAGGGCGCCCTCCATGTGCGGCGGCCAGGCGATGCCGGTCGGGTGGAACTGGAAGCTGTCCGCCTCGCGCAGGCGCGCCCCGGCGCGATAGGCGAGCACCAGCCCGTCCGCCGTGGCGCCATAGTGGTTGGAGGTCGGGAAGCCGGCGAGATGCAGCCGGCCGGCGCCGCCCGTGGCCAGGATGGTGGCGCCGGCGCGGGCCAGCACCAGCCGCCCCTGCTCCAGGTCCTGCAGGGCGGCGCCGCCGCAGCGGCCCCGGTCGTCGGTCAGCAGCTCCAGCGCCGGATGGCGGTCCAGCAGGGCGATGCCGGGGGTCAGCAGCACCGCCTCGCGCAGCGCCCGCATCATCTCGAGCCCGGTGAAGTCGCGGTAGGAGAGCAGCCGCGCCGCCGTGGCGCCGCCGGGCTTCCGGCGCAGCAGCGTGCCGCCCATGCGCTGCCGCTCGTCGGTCAGGTCGAAGCCCATGCCCTGGCGGATCAGCCAGCGGATGCAATCCGGCCCGTCGCCCACCAGGGCCGCGACCAGCGCCCGGTCGGCGGCGAAATGGCCGGCGCGCAGCGTATCCTCGAAATGCCGCTGCAGACTGTCCTCGGCGCCCACGGCCGCCTGGATGCCGCCCTCGGCCATCACCGTGTTGCCATCGCCCATGCGGAGCTTGGTGGCCAGCAGCACCCGCGCGCCGGCCCGCGCCGCCGTCAGCGCGGCGACGCATCCGGCCCCGCCGCCGCCGAGCACCAGCACGTCGGCATCGAGGATCGGCGCCCCGGCGATGTCGATGTCCTCCAGCAGGGAATCCGCCTCGAGCAGCGCGGCCAGCTCGGGCGGCACGGTCGCCCCGGCATCCGGACCGGCGCGCAGCGGCACCAGCCCGCCGGGGCGATGATCGGGATGGAAGCCCTTCAGCAGTTCCGGCACGGCGAGGGGGCAGGCCCGCTCCGGCGCCGGGGCCGCGGCGGCCCAGGCCCGCATCGCCTCGTCATAGGGCAGGCCGCCGCTCATGCCGGCGGGGCTGCGGGTGGCTGGGCCCCGGGCGCGTCCGGGTCGATCCGCTGGCCGCCGCCCTCGATCTCGTGCAGCCGCTGCATCAGGTCGGCCGGGCGCAGGGTCAGGGCGGCGCTCATCCGGCGGGCGAACTGGCCGAGATGCGCGGGGTCGATATGCTCCGGGCAGGCGGCGACGCAGAGGTTGCACATGACGCAGTGGTCGAAGAGCCCGGCCGCCGCGAAGACCTGGCCCTCGGCGGCCAGGTTGACCATCCGCTGCACCTCGATCCCCTTGGGGCAGGCGCGGTCGCAGCCGCTGCAATGGCGGCAGTGCCGCGCCTCGGGAAAGACGCGATCGATCTGCTCGGGGATGGACCAGCTGTCGCCCAGCGCCTCGAGGTCGTAGGCATGCGGCCGCCGGGCCGGGAAATGATCGATGAAGGCGACCTGCATCCCCTCCTCGGCCACCACCTCGCAGGCCAGGGCGGTGCCGGCGATGCGCTCGCCCGTCCGCCGCACCAGCACCCGGCACGCGCCGCAGACGCCCTGGCCGAGGCAGCCGACATTCTCCGTCAGGGGCAGCCCGGCGCCGATCCAGGCCTGCAGCAGGGAAAGGCCCGGCCGTGCCTCGATGGCGTGCCCGTCGAAGACGAGGCGGACCCCCTTCTCCTCGCCTCCGATCTCGCTGCCCGGCATCGGCGCGCTCCCTGATCTAGACGTGGCGATGCAGGGCGGCGCCCAGCAACCCGGTATGCGGGCGCAACACCTGCCCGATCGGGATGGTTTCCAGATAGCCCGAGAAACGACCCTTCGCGGTGAAGCCGCGGATCAGCTCCTCCCTGTCGAGCAGGGGGCCGAGGTTGCGGCAGAGCCCGCCCGTGACATGCACGCCGCCCTCGGTCAGCAGGGTCAGGGCGTAGTTGCCGGCCACCGAGCCCAGCAGGAAGCAGAACAGCCGCACCGCCTCGGCCGAGGTCGGACAGTCGCCGGCGGCGGCGCGGTCCGAGACATCGCGCGGCGTCTCGTAGCGGATGGCGGTGCCGCGGATCTCCGCCAATGACCGCGCCGTCTGCAACAGGCCGGGCCCGGAGACCAGCCGCTCGGCCGAGACATGGCCGCCATGGATCTCCCGCAGCCGCCGCAGCAGCTCGGCCTGCAGCGCGTCCTGCGGCGCGAAGGAGGCGTGGCCCGCCTCGCTCGGCGCCACGCGCCATCCCTGGCCACCGGAGGCGGGGCCGTCGGGCAGCAGGAAGGCGACGCCGAGGCCGGTGCCGGGGCCGATCACCAGCCTCGGCCGCCCGGCCTTCGCCTCGCCCGGCTTCAGCGCGCGGAGATCCTCGCCGCCGAGCGCCGGGATGGCGGTGGCCTGGGCGACGAAGTCGTTGATGACGGCGAGGTCGCGCAGGCCGAGCCGCTCCCGCGCCGCGCGGATCGAGAAACGCCAGGCGCTGTTGGTGAAGGCGACGGTATCGCCCAGCACCGGCGTCGCCACGGCGAAGACGGCATCCCGCACCTCGCGCCCCGCCAGATAGGCCTCGGCCGCCTCGATCAGCCCGGGATGGTCGGCGACCGGCAGCTTGCGCTCCTCCCGCACCTGTCCATCCGGGCCGCAGAGCGCGAAGCGGGCATTGGTGCCGCCGATGTCGCCGACCAGCCGCGGCATCGCATCCGCCGGCGCGCGGGGCTCGGGGGAAGGGCGTCCGGTCGGGGTCGGGCTGTTCATCGGTTCCGCTCCTGGCCGAGGCTTCGGGGAAGGCTTTCCAGCGTTTCCAGCACGTTCGGCGCCGCGGCACAAGGAACCGGCAGGCCCCTCCCCCGCCGGACGCTCATCCGGCGATCATCGGCGGCAGGCGGGTCAGCTCGGGGCAGAGCGTCTCATAGGCCGCCGCCATCCGCAGCACGCCGAGATCGTCGCGCGGCCGGCCGATGATCTGCAGGCCCATCGGCAGGCCCTCGGGCGAGAAGCCGGCAGGCACGCTGATCGCGGGGCAGCCGGCCATGGTGGCGCCGACCACCACCTCCATCCAGCGGTGATAGCTGTCCATGGCGCGGCCCGCGATGGCCTTCGGCCAGTGCTCCCCGGCATCGAAGGGCCAGACCTGGGCCGTCGGCAGCAGCAGGAAATCATGGTGGCGGAACAGGGCCTGCAGCGCCTGGTACCAGGCGCCGCGCGCCACGCCGGCGTCGTAGACGTCGTTCGCGGACAGGCGCAGGCTTCCCTCGATCTCCCAGCGTGCCTCCGGCTTCACCAGGTCGCGCGTCGCCGGGTCCTCGATCAGGCCGCGCTGCTTGCCGCCGATGCTGTGCTGGCGCAGCACCACCCAGGCGCGCCACAGCCGCTCCGGGTCGAAGTCGGGCCGGGCCGCCTCGACCCTGGCGCCGAGCGCCGTGAAGCGCGCGCAGGCCCGCTCGCAGAGCTCGAGGATGCCCGCCTCGAACGGCAGGTGGCCGCCGAGATCGCCCAGCCAGGCGAGGCGGCGGCCGGCGGGGTCGAAGTCCAGCCGGTCCTCGAAGCGGAAGCCGGGATCCTCCAGCGAGAGCGGCACGCGCTCGTCGCGCCCCGCCTGCACCGAGAGCAGCATGGCGAGATCCGCGATGCTGCGCGCCATCGGCCCGTCGGTGGACATCTGGGTGTAGAACGGGTCGGCATTCTCGGCCGGCACGCGGCCCTGCGAGGGACGGAAGCCGAAGACGTTGTTGTAGGCGGCCGGGTTGCGGAGGGAGCCGCCCATGTCGCTGCCATCGGCCACCGGGAGCATGCGCAGGGCCAGGGCCACCGCGGCGCCGCCGCTCGAGCCGCCGGCGATGCGCGAGGGGTCGTAGGCGTTGCGCGTCACGCCGAAGACCGGATTGTAGGTGTTGGAGCCGTAGCCGAACTCCGGCACGTTGGTCTTGCCGATGAGGATCGCGCCGGCGGCCCGCATGCGCGCGACGAAGATGGCGTCCTGCTGGGGCACCTGGTCGCGGTAGAGCGGCGAGCCCAGGGTGGTCCGCAGCCCGCGGGTGGCCGCCAGGTCCTTGATCGCCTGCGGCAGGCCGTGCAGCGGCCCCACCGCCGTCCCCGCCGCCACGGCACGGTCGGCCGCCTCGGCCTCGGCCAGCAGCTCCTCTTCCGGGCGCAGCGAGACGATGGCGTTGCAGACCGGGTTCACCGCCGCGACATGGCCGAGGCAGGCGCGCATCAGCTCGACCGCGGAGATCTCGCGCGCGCGGATCATCCGTGCCAGGGGCACGGCACCCAGCCGCAGCAGTTCAGGCAGGGCGACCGGGGCAGGGGAAGCGGGAGCGGTCATGGCGCGGCGCGGGGCCTCCATCGGCGGGGCGGGAGCGCGCAGGGTGGGCCGGATCGGGCCGGCTGGCCAGAGGGGGGACCTCGCCGGCCACACGGCCCGGCCGTGTCAGCCCAGGCCGTAGAAGCGGCGCGCGTTGCCGCCCAGCACGGCGGCGCGCTCGGCCCCGGTGCATCGCGCCAGCAGCCTGGAGGTGACGTCCTGCCAGGCCGGATAGCTCCCCGCCAGCTCCAGCACCGGCCAGTCGCTGCCCCAGATCATCCGCTCCGGCCCGAAGCAGGCCAGCATATGCCCGGCCCAGGGCTCCAGCTCCTGCTCCGTCCAGGCCGGCGCGGCCTCGGTCACCAGCCCGGAGAGCTTGCAATGGACCGAGGGCATGGCGGCGGCGGCGGCCAGCCGGCTGGCCCAGGGATGCCAGCGTCCCTCGCGGATCGGTGGCTTGGCGCCATGGTCGATCACCATCGGCAGATCCGGGTGGCGCCGTGCCAGGACCGGCACGAGGCCGAGCTGGTCGGCGCGCAGCAGCAGGTCCAGGCGCAGCCCGTGCCGCGCCATCGCCTCCAGCCCGGGCCGCACCTCCGGCCGCAGGATCCAGTCGGCCTCGGGGAGGTCCTGCAGCATCGGCCGCAGCCCTTTCAGCCACGGATCGGCGGCCAGGGCGGCGATGCGCGCCGGCGCCCCGGGCGCGGCGAGGTCGGTCCAGCCCACCACGCCGCGCACCAGCCCGCCGGAGCCGCGCGCCACCTCCAGCAGGAAGGCGGTCTCGGCCTCGGTGGCATCGGCCTGGACCAGCACGGTGGTGTCGACGGGGCCGAGCTGAGGCCGCAGATCCTCCAGCCCGTAGTCGCGATGGATCGGCAGCTCGGGCCGCAGCCAGCCATAGCCGCCGCGCGACAGGCGCCAGACATGGTGGTGGGCATCGACCCAGCCGCTCATGGCGCGATGACGCCCTTGGTCAGCAGGATGTTGCCGTAGAGCCGCCGCTCGCCGGTCTGCAGGATGGCGAAGGCCGCGCCCGCCTGCTCGTAGAAGGCGAAGCGCTCGATGGCCACGGGCGGCGGCGCGCCGGCCTCGGCCAGGACGGCGGCGAAGGCCTGGACCGCCTCGGGCCGCGCCGCCGGATCGCCCACCACGGCCATGACCCGCACCGGGTCGTCGATGAAGTCGTCGATCGGCAGGACGGTCAGGATGGCGCGCAGCACGGCATCGGCCTCGAGGCCGGGGAAGCGCAGCAGGCGGCGCGCCCGGGCGGCGGCGGGGAAGTTGGCGTCGGCCAGGACCAGCGTGTCGCCATGGCCCATGGCGGCCAGGACCCGCAGCAGCTCCGGCGTCAGATAGGGGTGAAGCCCCTTGAGCATGCGCGACCTTCCGCCCTGCGTGGCTCAGACGTGCTGGCCGCCGTTGATGTGGATCTCCGCCCCGTTCACGTAGGAGGAGGCGGCGGAGCAGAGGAAGAGGATGGTCTCGGCCACCTCCTCCGCCCGGCCGAGGCGGCGCATCGGGATCTGCCGCTCGACGATCTCCTCGGTGCCCGGGGAAAGGATCGCGGTGTCGATCTCGCCGGGCGCGATGGCGTTCACCCGGATGCCATGGGCGCCGAATTCATGCGCCATCTCCCGCGTCAGCGCCGCCAGCGCCGCCTTCGAGCAGGCATAGGCCGCGCCGGCGAAGGGATGCACGCGGGAGCCGACGATGGAGGTGACGTTGACGATGCTGCCGCCGGCCGCCTTCAGCTCCGGGAAGAGCCCGCGGGCCAGGGCGGCGGTGGAGAAGAGGTTGACGTTGAAGACCGAGGTCCAGACGGCATGGTCGCTGTCCAGCGCGCCGAGCCGCGCGCCGCCCGGCCCCTTGGGGGAAATGCCGGCATTGTTGACCAGGGCATGCAGCCGGCCGCCCGGCAGGCGCTCGCGCACCTCGGCGATCAGCGCCTGCACCTGGTCGGGGTTGGACAGGTCGGCCTGGATATGGCCCCAGCGCGCGCCCGGCCAGCGACATTCCTCCGAGAAGGGCTGCCGCGAGACGCTGAGGATGCGCCAGCCCTCGCTCTGGAACCGCTTGACCGTGGCATGGCCGATGCCGCGGCTGGCGCCGGTCAGCAGCATGATCCTGGGGGTATCGCCCATCGCGCGCAATCCTTGGGGGGCCGCGCCGTCGCGGCCGGGTGTGGCAGTCGTGCCGGTCCCGTGGGCCAGGCCCGCCGGGCGGACGACGCCGCCGCCATGCTGACGCGGATCGCGCCCGCGGGAAAGGGCGCCCGGAAGCCGGGGCCCCGCTACCGGGCTCTCGCTACCGGGCCCCGCTACCGGGGCCGCCGCTCCGTGGCGAAGATCAGCAGCGCCATCACGGCAAGGCCGGCACCGGTCAGCACGGTCGCCCACCAGCCGCCATGGGTGAAGGTGAAGGCGCCGAGCCAGGAGCCCGCCGCGCCGCAAAGGAACACCACCGTCATGTAGCCGGCGTTCAGCCGGCTCCGCGCCTCGGCGGCCAGGCTGTAGATCACCCGCTGGCCGGCCACCTGATTGGTCTGGGTCGCGGCATCGAGCAGCACGGCGACGACGGCCAGGCCCAGCAGCCAGCCGGCCGCCGCCATCCAGCCGGCGGCCAGGAAGCCCAGCAGCAGCCCCAGCAGGGCGAGGCCGGTGGCCTGCCAGACCAGGCCCCGGTCGGCCAGCCGCCCGGCCAGTGGCGCGGCGAGCGCGCCCCCCGCCCCGGCCAAGGCGAAGAGGGCGATGCCGCGCTGGTCCAGGCCGAAGCGCCCGGCCAGGAGCAGCGGCACGGCCGTCCAGAACAGGTTGAACATGGCGAAGACCAGGCCCTGATAGGCGGCCCGGCGCTGCAGCACCCGCTGCCGGGCCAGCAGATGCAGCGTCGAGACCAGGATCTGGCCATAGTGCAGGCCGCTGCGCGGAGACCGACGCGGCAGGATGCGCCAGAGCATCGCCAGGATCACCAGCATCAGTCCGGCCGAGAACCAGAAGATGGCGCGCCAGCCGAAGCCGGCCGCCGCCATATTGGCCGCCGGCCGGGCCAGCATGATGCCGCCGATCAGCCCGCCCATGATATTGCCGATGACCCGGCCCCGGTTCCGCTCCTCGGCGAGGTGCGCGGCGAGCGGGATCAGCACCTGCGCGCCCACGGCGCAGAAGCCCACCACGAAGGAGGCGGCGAGGAAACCGGCGGCCGAGCCCGATACGGCGATGCCCGCCAGCCCCAGGCCGGTGCCGCCCACGGTGAGCAGGATCAGCCGGCGATTCTCCACCAGGTCGCCGAGCGAGGCCAGCAGGAGCAGCCCGGCGCCATAGCCCAGCTGCGTCACGGTGACGGTGAGGCCGGCGAGGCTGTCGGGCAGCCTCAGGGCCGGGCCGATCAGCCCGATCAGCGCCTGGGCGTAGTAGAGGTTGGCCACCATGGCGCCGCAGGCCAGGGCGAAGACCAGGACCATGGCGCCGTCCATCCCCTGGCCGAGGCGCGCCTCGGCCCTCTCCTGACCGCTCGCCGTCACGTCGGCCGCCGCGCGGCGCGGTCCGTCGGGAAGGCGTGCCGCCGCGCCGGTCGCGGCAGGTGTGGCGATGGACAGGGCATGAGCGTCTCTGAGCCGGGAGCGGGGAGCAGGGGCATTGTGCGACGCGATATAGGGGCGGCCGGTGGCCGGCAAACCGTCCCTCCCCCGCTGCCGCCGCGGCTCAGCCCCGCGTCCAGGCGGGCGGGCGCTTCTCGCGGAAGGCGGCGATGCCCTCCTCGGCCTCCCCGGCCGCGGCGCGGGCGAAGGCCTGCGCCGCGGTCTCCGCATAGGCCGGGGGGGAGACCGGGCCCAGGGCGGCGATCAGCCGCTTGGTCTCCGCCAGCGCCCCGGGCGCGCCCTGCAGCAGCTCCGCGATCACCTCGGCCACGCGCCGGTCGAGCGCGGCGGCGTCCTCCGCCGCCTCATGCACCAGCCCCGCCCGCGCCGCGGCGCCGGCATCGAGGACGCCCGCCTGCAGCACCAGGCGCGTGGCGGCGCTCCGGCCCATGCGGCGCACCAGCCAGGGCAGGATCTGTCCCGGCACCAGGCCACGCCGCACCTCGGGCGCGGCGAAGCGGGCGGAGGCGTCGGCCAGGGCGATATCGGCGGCGCAGACGAAGCCCAGGCCTCCCGCATAGACCGAGCCTTCCACCTGGGCGATGACCACCTGCGGCAGGGCGGCGAGCGCCTCGAAGCAGGCGCCGATGCTGCGGTTGCGTTCGAGCTGCGCCGCCAGCTTGGCGTCGGTGGCCTCCGCCGCCCCCACCTCGCCCAGATCCAGCCCGGCGCAGAAATGGCCACCCGCGCCGCTGACCACGACGATGCGCGCGCCCGCATCCCGCCGCAGCGACTCCAGCGCCTCGCGCAGCCGGGCGATGAGGTCCGCGCTCAGCGCGTTGCGCCGCGCCGGACGATTCAGCACCAGCCGTACGACGGCGCCCTGGCGCCGGACCAGCAATGGCGTGTCCTGCTCCTGCATCCTCTCTCCCTTCCTCCCGTTCGATTGTGCGTTTCCGGGATGATGTCCCGGCTTTCTGCCACGACGATGTAACATCTGTCGCGCCCATGGGAATCTCATGGCACGCTTTCCGCCGATGGCGTCCCGTGCGGGACCGGCGATCCCGCCGAACCGCCGGATGCCTCTCGAGTGATGCGATTGAAGGCTTCATGCGGCACGGACATCCCATTCCGCGAGCACCCCGCCAGGGGTGAGGATGGCGGCCGGCCGGCCAGCCCAAGAGGCCGTATTGGCTGGTCAGGAGCGCCGCGCGCTTGCGGCATTCCATTTCCGACCCAGATTCTTTTCCAGGGTTCGGTGCGCCGCCCGGCCGGCGTGGTGCCGAAGGCACAGGTTGAACGAATTTTGCCGAATTACACCTTTTCGTGTGCAGCATGACAGATTTGCGGATTACGCTGCACTGCGGAAGCCGGCCCGGGTCTTCTCCTCCCGGCGGGAAGGCGTCGCCGGCGGAGACGGGACGCGAGGGCCATGCCAGGGCCGGAGGCCGGGGGAATCGGAGGCGAGGCGGCGTCGCCGCCCGGCCCCCGGAAACGCTGAACGAGCACGCTGACGGGCGGCGCGATCAAGACCACCGCCGCCCGGACCACCGCGAAGGTAGGAGCGAGACAAATGGGACATGCTGACGACCTCTTCCGCCTCCACGCCTCCCTGCAAGCGGACCGCCGCGAGCAGGACATGTCCCTGGCGGAGTGGCTGAAAGCGTGCCGTGACGACCCCAGCCTCTATGCCTCGGCGCCCGAGCGGATGCTGAAGGCCATCGGCGAGCCGCAGCTCGTCGACACCGCGCGCGACGCGCGGCTCGGCCGCATCTTCATGAACCGGACCATGCGGCTCTACCCGGCCTTCAGCGAGTTCCACGGCATGGAGGACACGATCGAGCGTATCGTGGCCTATTTCCGCCATGCCGCGCAGGGGCTGGAGGAGCGCAAGCAGATCCTCTACCTGCTCGGCCCCGTCGGCGGCGGCAAGTCCTCGCTGGGCGAGCGGCTGAAGGCGCTGATGGAGGAGCAGCCGATCTATGTGCTGAAGGCCGGCCACGCGCTCAGCCCGGTCTTCGAGAGCCCGCTCGGCCTCTTCGACCCCGAGCGCATGGGCGCCATGCTGGAGGGCGATTACGGCATCCCGCGCCGCCGCCTCTCGGGCATCGCCTCGCCCTGGGCGATCAAGCGGCTCGACGAGTTCGACGGCGACATCTCGCGTTTCCGCGTGGTCAAGCTCTACCCCTCCCGCCTGCGGCAGATCGCCATAGCCAAGGTCGAGCCCGGTGACGAGAACAACCAGGACATCTCCTCCCTCGTCGGCAAGGTCGATATCCGCAAGCTGGAGCAGTTCAGCCAGAACGACTCGGACGCCTATGCCTATTCCGGCGGCCTGAACCGGGCGAATCAGGGGCTCCTCGAATTCGTCGAGATGTTCAAGGCGCCGATCAAGATGCTGCACCCGCTGCTGACGGCGACGCAGGAGAACAACTACGTCGGCACGGAAAGCATCGGCTCCATTCCCTTCACCGGCATCGTGCTCGCCCATTCCAACGAGGCCGAGTGGCAGAGCTTCAAGAACAACCGCACCAACGAGGCCTTCATCGACCGCGTCTGCGTCGTCAAGGTGCCGTACTGCCTGCGCGCGACCGAGGAGGCGCGGATCTACGACAAGCTGATCCGCGGCTCCGAGCTGGCCCGCGCGCCCTGCGCCCCGCACACGCTGGAGATGCTGTCCCGCTTCTCCGTCCTCTCGCGCCTGAAGCCGCACGAGAACAGCACCATCTTCGCCAAGCTGCGTGTCTATGACGGCGAGAACATCAAGGAGACCGACCCCAAGGCGCGTACCATGCAGGAGTACCGCGACGCCGCGGGCGTGGACGAGGGCATGGAGGGCATCTCCACCCGCTTCGCCTTCAAGGTGCTCTCGGCCGCCTTCAACCACGATCCCTCCGAGGTCTCGGCCGATCCGGTGCACCTGATGTATGTGCTGGAGCAGGCGGTGAAGCGCGAGCAGTTCCCCGATGATGTGGAGCGGCAGTACCTCGCCTTCATCAAGGGCGAGCTGGCGCCGCGCTACGCCGAGTTCATCGGTCACGAGATCCAGAAGGCCTATCTGGAAAGCTACCACGACTACGGCCAGAACCTCTTCGACCGCTACGTGGATTACGCGGATGCCTGGATCGAGGACCAGGACTTCAAGGACCCCGACACCGGCCAGCTGATGAGCCGCGACCTGCTGAACCAGGAGCTGACCAAGATCGAGAAGCCCGCCGGGATCGCCAATCCGAAGGACTTCCGCAACGAGGTGGTCAAGTTCGCGCTGCGCGCCCGCGCCAACCATGGCGGCCGCAACCCGTCCTGGACCTCCTATGAGAAGCTGCGGGAGGTGATCGAGAAGCGCATGTTCAGCCAGGTGGAGGATCTGCTGCCGGTGATCTCCTTCGGCTCCAAGAAGGATGGGGACACCGAGCGGAAGCATGACGAATTCGTCAGCCGGATGGTCGCGCGCGGCTATACCGAGCGCCAGGTCCGCCGCCTGGTCGAATGGTACATGCGCGTGAAGCAGTCGGCCTGAGGCCACCAGAGGGAGGCGTCCGACTTGGACATCATCGACCGACGGCCCAACCCCCACGGCAAGAGCCTCGAGAACCGGGTCCGCGTGCTCAACCGGGCCAAGGCGGCCGTGACCCGCGCGGCCCAGGCGGCTATCGCCGCGCGCTCGCTGCGGGATGCGGGCAAGGGCGAGGACGGGCGCGGCGAGGCGGTGACCGTTCCGGCCAGGACGCTGGCCGAGCCAGGCTTCCACACGGTCTTCAGCGGCGGCGCGCGCGAGCATGTCCTGCCCGGCAACAAGAGTTTTTCCACCGGCGACCGCATCCCCCGCCCGCCGGGCGGCGGCGGCGGGGGTGGTGGCAGCGGTCCCGGCGCCGGCCAGGGCGATGGCGAGGACAGCTTCCGCTTCCTGCTGACCCGTGATGAGTTCCTCGACCTGTTCTTCGACGATCTCGAACTGCCCGATCTGGTGAAGCGCCAGATCAAGGACATGGAGAAGCCCGCCCCGTCCCGCGCCGGCTTCACCGTCTCCGGCAATCCGGCCCAGCTCGACCTCGGCCGCACCATGCGCCAGTCGCTCGCCCGCCGCATCGGGCTGCGCCGCCCGAAGCCGGCTGAGGCGGAGGCGTTGGAGGCGGAGATCGAGACCCTGGAGGCGAGCGGCACCGATCCCGCCCGGCTGGAAGCGGCCAGGCTGGAGCTGGAGGAGGTGATGCGGCGGCGTGGCCGGGTGCCCTTCATCGACCCGATCGACATCCGCTACCGCAATTTCGAGCAGGTGCCCCGCCCCTCCTCCAAGGCGGTGATGTTCTGCCTGATGGACGTGTCCGGCTCGATGACCGAGCCGATGAAGGAGATGGCCAAGCGCTTCTTCCTGCTGCTGAACGTCTTCCTGGAGCGGCGCTACAAGCGCGTCGACCTGGTCTTCATCCGCCATACCGAGACGGCGCAGGAGGTGGACGAGGATGCCTTCTTCCACGATCCGCGCACCGGCGGTACGGTGGTCTCCTCGGCGCTGACGGAGATGATCCGTATCCAGCGCGAGCGCTACCCGGCCACGGAATGGAATATCTACGGCGCCCAGGCCTCGGACGGCGACAACCATCCGAGCGACACGGGCCACGCCGTCGCCCTGCTGGAGGCCGAGATCCTGCCGGCCGTGCAGCACTACGCCTATATCGAGATCGGCACGCCCGAGGCGCTGCTGCACCGCACCAGCGACCTCTGGCGCGGCTATGCCGGGCTGGCGGCGCGGGCCGAGCGGCTGGCGCTGCGCCGCGTCTCGGAACAGCGCGACATCTTCCCGGTCTTCCGCAGCCTCTTCTCGCGCGGCGAGGCCCGGGCGAGGGAGCGCGCGCCATGAGCGGGGATGGGCTGCTGTTCGAGGGCGCGGACTGGGATTTCGGCACGCTGCGCCGCATTCATGACGCCGCCGAGGAGATCGCCGAGAAGGAGCTTGGCCTCTCGGTCCATCCGAACCGGATCGAGGTCATCACCGCCGAGCAGATGCTCGATGCCTATGCCTCGAACGGCATGCCGCTGATGTACCAGCACTGGTCCTTCGGCAAGCGTTTCATGCAGCACGAGGGCCTGTACCGGAAGGGCCTGCAGGGCCTGGCCTATGAGATCGTCATCAACAGCAGGCCCTGCATCAGCTATCTGATGGAGGAGAACAGCGCCACGATGCAGGCGCTGGTCATCTCCCACGCCGCCTTCGGCCACAACCACTTCTTCCGGAACAACCGGCTGTTCCAGGAATGGACCGATCCCTCCGGCATCCTGGACTATCTGGAATTCGCCCGCGGCTTCATCGCCCGCTGCGAGGAACGCCACGGCCGCGCCGCGGTGGAGCGGATCCTGGATGCCGCCCATGCCCTCTCGGCGCAGGGCGTGCATCACCCGACCGCCGGCAAGCCGCTCGACCTCAAGGCGGAGGAGAAGCGCGAGCGCGAGCGCCGGGAGCATGACGAGCGGGTCTTCAACGATCTCTGGCGCACCCTGCCGCAGACCGGCGCCGCCCCCGCCGCGGCCGACCCGGTCGCCGAGCGGCAGCGGCGGCTGCGCCTGCCGGAGGAGAGCCTGCTCTACTTCCTGGAGAAGTTCGGCCCCCGCCTGGCGCCCTGGCAGCGGGAGATCCTGCGCATCGTCCGGCTGATCTCGCAGTACTTCCACCCGCAGCGCCAGACCAAGGTGATGAACGAGGGCTGCGCCACCTGGACGCACTACTACATCATGAACCGGTTCCATCAGCAGGGCCGGATCCATGACGGGCATTTCCTGGAGTTCCTGTCCTCCCACGCCAATGTGCTGACGCAGCCGGATTTCGACGATCCGCGCTTCGGCGGCTTCAATCCCTATGCGCTGGGCTTCGCGGTGATGCGCGACATCGAGCGCATCTGCACCGAGCCGACGGCGGAGGACCGGCGCTGGTTCCCCGACTTCGCCGGCAACCGGGACCCCTTCGGCACCCTGCGCCACGCCTGGTCCGAATACCGGGACGAGAGCTTCCTGCTGCAGTACCTCTCGCCCAAGGTCATCCGCGACTTCCGGCTGTTCCGCCTGCGTGACGAGCATGCCCGCCCGCATCTGACGGTCGATGCCATCCATGACGAGGAGGGCTATCGCCAGATCCGCCGCTCCCTCGCCGGCACCTACGAGATCGGCCGCATGGCGCCCGAGATCCTGGTCGTGGATGTCGACCTCGGCGGCGACCGGCGGCTGATGCTGGAGCACCGCACCCAGTCGGGCCATCTGCTGGTGGAGAACGACGCACGGGTGACGCTGGAGCTGCTGGCCTCGCTCTGGGGCTATGAGGTCAGCCTGGCGGAGGTGGACGCGGCGACCGGCCGCATCCTGCGCCAGCACCGGGTGGGACCTTCCGCCTGAGGGGGTCCGCTCGGCCAAAGGTGCCTGCCCCGGCGGGTGTCAGCTCCGGCCGAACAGTGCCGCGCCCATGCGGCGCAGCCCCACGGCCTGTTGCCGCAGCCATCCGCCCGTCGCCATCTCCTCCGGCAGATCCGGGTCCCCGGTGCGCGGGAAGACATCGCGCCGGAAGTCGGCGGTGCCGAAGATCCAGTCCCAGACCGGCAGCAGCACGGCGAAGTTCCTGCCCGACTCGCCCGAGCCCAGCACGCCGTGATGCAGCCGATGGAAGCGCGGCGACACCAGCAGACGCTCACCGACCCGGCCGAAGGAGAGGCGGACATTGGCGTGGCTCATCGCCTCCGCCAGGCGCAGCACCACGACGACGATGGGAAACTGCCCCGGCGGCACGCCGATCAGCAGGGCGATGCCGCCGAACCAGACGGCGCCGATCACGTCGTCCAGGATATGGTTGCGATCATCCGTCCAGAAGGTCATCTGCCGCTGCGCGTGATGGATGGCATGCAGCGCCCACCACCAGCCGAACATGTGCTGGAAGCGGTGCCGCCAGTACTCCCCGAAGTCCAACACGACGATGTAGACGCCGAGCGCCAGCAGCGGCCATTCGCGCAGGATGGGGAACAGCGTCTCCAGCGTCGGCGGCACCCAGCCGCTCTCGGCCACCAGGCCGGACAGCCGGGCGCCGAGCGACGAGAAGGCGACGAAGGCGATCAGCGGCAGCAGGCCCAGCCGCGTCAGCAGGGTGTAGAGGATATCGGTGCGGATGCTGCGGCGGTCGGCGCGTGGCTCCACGGGTTGCCAGGCCTCCAGCGGGCGACAGACCGCGTAGATGATCACCACCTGGAGCAGGCCGAAGAGGGCGAAGTTGATCCAGTCGAAGGCGTCCTCGGCCCATTCCATCAGGCCCGCGGCATAGAGCGCGGGCTGCACGAGGGTCTCGAAGATCCAGCCGTTCAGGCCATCCCAGGCATCCCGCAGCGCATCCAGCATGCCCCGCCCTCCCCTCGCTCCGGTGACGCTGTCATATACCCTGCGGCGGCAGCGGCGCGAAGCAGAAGCCCCGGGCCAGCAGCCCCGTCAGCAGATCCTCGAAGACCAGGCCGAAGGGCTCCCGCCGGCTGCGGACCCCCCAATGCATCAGCAGGACCTCGCCGTCGCGGATCTGCCTCAGGGCCTGGGCCAGCAGCGTGGCATTCGGGCTGCGGGCGCTGTCCAGCTCGTCGCCGAGGAAGCCCCGCGCCGTCCACCCCTGGTGCCGCAGTCCGCAGGCGGCCGCGAGGCGGAGCGCGTTGGGGGAGGTGCGGCCGCCGGGGGCGCGCCAGAGCGGCAGGATGCGCGCCTCGGGCGCGATGGCGCGCAGCGCATCCATCGGCCGCGCCAGCTCGGCGCAGAACCCGGCCTGATCCAGCGTCTCGCTGCCCTCGCCCCGGCGCGACGCGTAACGCACCAGGCCGGGCCCGGGGTCGGTGCCGAGATACCAGTGGCGCCAGGTATGGCTGGCGAAGGCATGGCCCTCGGCGACCCGCGCCCGCCAGAATCCGGCCCAGCCCGGCCCCAGCGTCCGATCGCCGCGAAAATCCGGCTCATGGGCCAGGAAGAGGGTGGCACGGACCTCGTGGCGGCGCATCGCCGCGGCGATCATCTCGGCCTCGCGCCCCCATCCCGTGTCGATCGTCAGGTAGAGGGTGCCGGCGCGGCACTGCGGCAGGGCGGGCCGCGCCAGGGACTGTCCGGCGGCGGGGCGGGCGGCGGGGCCGGCGGCCAGTCCCAGCGCCGCCAGCAGCGACCGGCGGCCGGGCATGACGGGCGGGGTCACGGGGCGGGGGCGGCCGGCCTGTCGCCCGCCGCGCCGCCGCTGCCCGCATAGAGGATGCCATGCGGCGAGCGGCCCACGCGCTGCGTCTCCATCCGGCCGGTTTCCGGGTCGACGATGCCGATGCGGCCCTGCCAGCGCAGCGTCACCCAGAGCCGCCCCTGCGGATCGATGCTGATGCAGTCCGGCCCACCCGGGATCTTCCAGCTCCGCGTCACCGCCAGCGTCTGCGGATCGAGGAGGGTGATGCGGCTGTCCACCCGGCTGGTGACGTAGATCGGGCCGCCATTCGGCGCCGGGAACAGCGCATGGGCACCCCGCGCAATGGTGATGGTGCGCTCGACGCTCCGTGTCTCGGGATCGATCACGGCGATGTGGTCGCTGCCCATGATGCCGACCAGCAGCCGGCCGTTGTGCCAGATGATGCCGGCGGGCTCCGGCCCGACATCCAGGCTCCAGAGCGGCTCCAGCGTCTCCAGGCTGACCGCGGCGATATTGCCGGTGCCCTGGAGCGTCACATAGACCACCTTGCCGTCCGGGCTGTAGGCGAGGTGGCTCGGCATGTCGGGCATGTTCAGCCGCTTCACCAGCTCCAGCGCCTCGCCGGTCCAGCGGTAGATGTCCACCTGATCGCGGCGCAGGCTGGTGATGGTCAGGATCTGCCCGTCCGGGCTGAAGCCCAGATGATAGGGATTGGACAGGGCCTCGCGGCGCAGCACCTCGCCGGTGCCCGGATCGATGAACAGCATCTCGTTCGCGCCGGAGTCGCCCACCATCAGCAACCGGCCGTCCGGCGTCAGGGAAAGATGGTGCACCTCCCGCAGGACGGGGATACGGCGCCGCTCCGCCCGCGTCTCGGCATCCAGCACCTGGATGGTGGCGTCCCCGGAGTTCAGCACATAGACCAGCCCGGCGGCGCGGACGGGATGCGCCGCGGCCGATAGGGCCAGCAGCAGCGCCAGCGCCCAGGAGCGCGAAGGGCGGAAAGGGCGGAAGGGGCGCATCGGGCTCACTCGCGTCGGGGCGGCCGGGCCGGGCCGGCGCGGCCACGGCCTTGTACCATCCCTGCCGCGCCCCGAGCCAGCCCGGGGCTTAGCGGCCGCCGAACCGGTCGACGAAGCCCGCGAAGGCGGCGAGCTGCGCCTTGACGAAATCCCGCGTCGCCGCGTCGGTCAGCTCTCCCTCGGCGGAGAACTTCGCCTGGGCCGAGGCCACCATGATCTCGGGCTTGTTGAGCACCAGCGCGTCCAGGAAGACCAGGACCTGGCGCAGATGATACTGCGCCCGCACCCCGCCGAGCACGCTCATCGAGGCGGACTGAATGGCCACGGGCTTGCCCGCGAAGGGCGCGGGCTGCAGGCGGGAGAGCCAGTCTATGGCGTTCTTCAGCACGCCGGGCACCGAGTAGTTGTATTCCGGCGTCACGAAGATCACGCCATCGGCCTGGCGCACCGCCTCGCCCAGGGCGGTGACCGGAGCCGGAAAGCCCGCCCCCTGGACATCCGCATTGTAGGACGGGATCTCGTCCAGGCCGGGCGAGGCGACGATCCGCAGGCCCTCCGGCGCCAGGGCCGGCAGGGCACGCGCCAGCGCGGCGTTGTAGGACCCGCTCCGCAGGCTGCCGCAGATCGTGAGGATGGTCCTGGACTGGGGCATGGAAGCCTCCTGACTGTGCTGCGTCGCAGCTAACCGGCGCTGGTCCGCGGCTGTCAACCTCGGCTCAAAGAGCCTTGTTGCAGAAGTTTAATACCAAGGCATCGGTTTCAGCGTGGAGTATGCTGCATTGCAACATGATGCGCGCCCCCCACATGTAACCCGCCACCACCCGCACGGGAGCGACGATGCCGGACGTCCTGCATGGCCTGGATGAAATGATACGGCTGCGGCAACGCTGGACCCGGCTGATGACAGGAAACTCGGAGGCGCCGCTCCGGGACCCGGCCGGCACCGAAGCCACGGCCGATCGTCTCACCGAGGTCACGGCCTTCGGCGGCAATCCCGGCGCCTTGCGGATGCTGCGCTTCCTGCCGCCGGACCTGCCCCGCGGCGCGCCCCTGGTCGTGGCCCTGCACGGATGCACCCAGAGCGCGGCCGGCTTCGACCACGGCTGCGGCTGGTCCGACCTTGCCGGCCAGGTCGGCTTCGGCCTGCTGATGCCGGAGCAGCGGCGGGAGAACAACGGCAATCTCTGCTTCAACTGGTTCGAGCCCGAGGACACCCGGCGCGATTCGGGGGAGGCCCTCTCCATCCGACAGATGATCGGCTGGATGCTGGAGCATGACGGGCTGGATCCGCGGCGGGTCTTCATCGCGGGACTTTCCGCGGGCGGCGCGATGACCTCGGTCATGCTGGCCACCTACCCGGAGGTCTTCTCGGGCGGGGCGATCCTCGCCGGCCTGCCCTATGGTGCGGCCAGCACGGTGCCCCAGGCTTTCGAGGCCATGTTCCAGGCACCGCAGCGCAGTGCCGGCGAGCGGGGCGACGCGGTGCGCGCCGCCTCGCGGCACCAGGGCCCCTGGCCCCGTGTCTCGGTCTGGCAGGGCGAGGCCGATGCCACGGTCCGCCCGGGCAATGCGGAGGAGGTGCTGAAGCAGTGGCTCGATCTGCACGGGCTGGAGATCGGGCACCCCACCCTCCAGGAGGCGCGACCGGGCGAGACCTACCGCGCCTGGGGCAGGGGGGAGGACCGCCCGCTGGTGGAGATCCACAGCATCCCCGCCATGGAGCATGGGGTGCCGCTGCATGCCGGGACGGGCGAGAGGCGCGCCGGCAGCGCCGGGCCCTTCCTGCTGGATGTCGGGCTCTCCTCGCCCCACGCCATCCTGGACTTCTGGGGGCTGGGAGAACCGCCGCAGCGGCGCTTCGCCGTCGATCGCAACGGCGAGGCGTGGGAGGTGCACGGCTTCAGCCCCGCCAGCCTGCTCGACAAGGCGCTCCGGATCGTCGGGCTGCGCTGAGGCGGAACCCGATCCGATGGAAGGCCCGGCGCGGGCTCCGCCTCAGCCGCGCAGGCTGCGCTCGACGATCCGTGCATAGAGCGAGGCGCCGTAGGGGATCGCCTCGTCGTTGAAGTTGTAGTGCGGATTGTGCGCCGCCGCCCCCGGGCCGTTGCCGACATGAATATAGGCGCCCGGCGCCTTCTCCAGCATGAAGCTGAAATCCTCCGAACCCATCACCGGGTCGCGGTCGCGCTTGACAGCCTCCTCGCCCACCAGCTCCGCGGCCGCATCGGCCAGCGCCGTCGTCGCCTCCGGGTCGTTGTTGAGGGGCGCGAAGATCAGCCGGAAGTCGAGCTCCGCCCGGGCGCCGAAGCCGGTCGCGACACCTTCCGCCACGCGGCGCATCGCGGCCTGGATCTGCTCGGCCACCTCCTGCCGGAAGAAGCGGGCGGTGCCGGAAAGCACGGCGCTCTGCGGGATCACGTTGTAGGCATCGCCACCCGTCACCCGGGTGACGCTCACCACCGCCGTGTCGCGCGGGGAGAGGTTGCGCGCGACGATGGATTGCAGCGCCGTCGCGATATGGCAGGCGGTCAGCACGGGATCGATGCTGGCTTCGGGACGCGCGCCGTGCGAGCCCTTGCCGTGCACGGTGATGTCGAAGAAGGCGCCGCCCGCCATGAAGGGGCCGGAACCGATCGCGTAGCGGCCGACATCCAGGCCGGTCGCGTTGTGCATGCCGTAGAGGGTGTCGCAGGGGAAGCGGTCCAGCAGCCCGTCCTGCAGCATCGCCAGAGCGCCGCCGCAGCCCTCCTCGCCCGGCTGGAAGATCAGGTTGACCGTGCCGTGGAAGTCGCGCGTCTCGGCCAGGTACTTCGCGGCACCCAGCAGCATGGCGGTGTGGCCGTCATGGCCGCAGGCATGCATGCGGCCCGGCGCCTCGCTGGCATAGGGCAGGCCGGTCAGTTCCTGCATCGGCAGGGCGTCCATGTCGGCGCGCAGCCCCACCGCCCGGTTCCCCTGCCCCGCCCGCAGCACGCCGACCACGCCGGTGCCGCCGACACCGCGATGCACCTCGTCGACGCCATACTCCTCCAGCTTGCGCGCCACGATCTCCGCCGTGCGCCGCTCCTCCATACCCAGCTCCGGATGCCGGTGCAGATCCTGGCGGATGGCGGTCAACTCATCCTGATAGCGGCGGATATGGTCGAGTACGGGCATGGCGGGATTCCTGTGGCGCGAGGTCAGGCGCGCCGGATGTTCCAGAAGACGAAAAGGCCTTCGACCAGGTCGGTCAGATGACTGCGATAGGCCGTCTTGTAGAAGTACTGGCCGAGCGGCAGGAAGGGAACCTCACGCATCGTCACGGCCTGGATCTCCCTGGCGATGCCCTGCTGCGCGGCGAGGTCGGGCGCCTCCAGCCACGCTTCGCGCAGCTCCTCCAGGCGCGGGATGTCGGGCCAGCCGAAATAGCCGCGCGCGCCCCCGGCGCGCAGCACTTGCGTCACGACCGGATTGATCATGTCGAGCCCGGACCAGGTGGTGTTGAACATCGACCATCCGCCCTGGCCCGGCGGCGCCTTGCTGGCCCGGCGCTGCACCAGGGTGCCCCAGTCCATCACCTCGAACTGCACGTTCATGCCGAGGCGCTTCAGCAGGTCGTTGCAGACCTCGCCCAGCGCGGCCAGCACCGGCTGGTCCGACGGCGCCATCAGCACCACGCGCTCGCCGTTGTAGCCTCCCTCGGCCAGGGCCTTGCGGGAGCGCTCCAGCCCCGGCGGCGTACCGAAGACATCGAGCGAAGCGCGCGTCGCCATCGGCGTCTCGGGCGTGAAGACACCGACCGGCGCGCGCCACAGCGCCGGGTCGGTCCCGGCGGCGGCGATCATGAAGTCCTGCTGGTTGATGGCGCCCAGCACGGCGCGGCGCACCGCCGGCTTGTCGAAGGGCGGATGCAAATGGTTGAAGATGCCGGTGCCAAGCGTGCCGAGCGGTGTCGAGACCTGGGTGCGGATGTTGCGGTTGCGCTCCAGGATCGGCAGCAGGTCGTTGGTCGGGTTCTCCCACCAGTCCACCTCGCCATTCGTCAGGGCGGAGGTGGCGGTGCCGGGATCGGGCATGACGTGCCATTCCACCCGGTCGAAATGCACCCGCTTCGGCCCCGCCGCCCAGGACGGGGTGCCCGCCTCGCGCGGGCGGTATCGATCGAACCGCTCATAGACCACACGGGCGCCGACGACGCGCTCATCCGCCTTCCATCGGAAGGGCCCGGAGCCGACGATCTCGGTGACGGCGGTGCTGGCATCGGCGCTGGCCAGCCGCTCCGGCATGATCAGCGGGGCCGGCGGGCCGACCTTGGCCAGGGTGTCGAGCATGGCGCCATAGGGGCGCTTGAGCCGGATGACGAAGCTGCGGTCGTCGGGCGCCGACATCTCGTCGGTGCGCGCCATCAGCGCCTGGCCGAGCGAATCCCGCTGCGCCCAGCGCCGGATCGAGGCGATGCAGTCGCGGCCGCGCACCGGCTCGCCATCGTGGAACAGCAGCCCCTCGCGCAGGCGGAAGGTCCAGCGGCGCCCGTCCTCCTCGACGCTGTGCCCCTCGACCATCTGCGGCTGCGGGCGCAGCTGCGCGTCGAGCCCGTAGAGCTGGTCGTAGATCATCAGCCCGTGCGTGCGGGTGATATAGGCGGTGGTCAGCACCGGATCGGTGACCGTCAGGTCGGCCTGGGGAACATATCTCAGCAACCGCGCCGAGGCGGGCTGGCTCAAGGCCGGGCGCGGCAGGGAGGCCGCGACGGCGGTGGCTGCGGCACCGGCGAGAAGGCTGCGACGGTCCATGAAGGCTCCTGTCTCCGGGGGCGGTCGGCCCGAGGGGCCGGGGCCGCCAGGAAACACCCTGCCGGCCCGCCCGACAAGGCGGAGGTCCTCGACAGGCCGCCGATCCCCTGGCTTGCTGCGCCCGGACGACCCCGCCGGAAGGAGCCGATGCCATGGACGACACCTACTTCTACGACCCGCGCCAGGGCCACGGCCTGCCGCACGACCCATTCAAGGCGATCCTGGCGCCGCGGCCGATCGGCTGGATCAGCACGGTCGATGCCGAGGGCCGGGTCAATCTCGCCCCCTACAGCTTCTTCAACGGCTTCCACACCAATCCGCCGGTGGTGGCCTTCGGTAGCGAGGGCCGCAAGGACAGCCTCCGCAATGTCGAGGCCACCGGCGAGTTCGTCTGCAACTTCGCCAGCCGTGCCCTGGCCGGGGCGATGAACGAGACCTGCGCCCCCCTGCCGCCCGGCGAGAACGAGATGATCCGCGCCGGGCTGGAGGCCGCGCCCTCGAGCCAGGTGGCCCCGCCACGCGTCGCCCTCGCCCCGGCGGCGCTGGAATGCAAGCTGCTGCAGGTGCTGCAGCTGCGGGATGTCGAGGGCCGCCTGCTCGACGGCTTCATGGCGATCGGTCAGGTGGTGGGCGTGCATATCCGCCGGGAGTACCTCCGGGACGGCCGGTTCGACACGGCCGCCGCGCAGCCGGTCGCCCGTTGCGGCTATCGCGGCGACTATGCCGAGGTCACGCATCTCTTCGAGATGCTGCGACCGACCGCCTGAGCCGACGCGGGCTGAGCCGACCTTCAGGCGCGGATCAGGCGCGCCGCCCGCCGCGGCACGGTCCGGTCGCTGGTCTCCAGCTCCGCCAGCACCACGCCGAAGGGCGCCAGCAGGGCGGTATCGCCCTGGATGCGGCCACCGAGGCCCGCCGCCTCCGGCAGCATCCTCGCCCCGCCCGGCATCGGCAGCACCGTCAAGGCGGCTTCGCCGGAGAGGTTGAACAGGGCCAGGATGCGCTGCCCGGCATAGTCCCGCACCAGCCCCGCCAGGGGCCGCGGCAGGTCGAGCGGCCGCAGGCTGCCGCGCACCAGCGCCGGATGCGCGCGGCGCAGGCGCAGCAGGCGCCGCCAGACCCGCAGAAGGCTGCCCTCCTCGGCCTCCTGCCGGTCGACCGCCAGGGCATGGTGCCCGGCCGGCACCGGCAGCCAGGGCTGGCCGGTGGTGAAGCCGGCCTGCGGCGCCGCCGCCCGCCAGGGCATGGGCGTGCGGCTGCCGTCGCGGCCACGGAATTCCGGCCAGTAGCACAGTCCGAAGGGGTCGCGGAGCTGCTCCAGGGTCAGCTCCGCCTCGGTCAGGCCCAGCTCCTCGCCCTGGTAGAGGCAGACACTGCCGCGCAGGGACAGCAGCAGCGCGGCGAGCAGCCGGGCGAAGCGCGGATCGGGTGCCGCCGGCCGGTCGGGATTCCAGCGGCTGACGGCGCGCTCGACATCGTGGTTGGAGAAGGACCAGCAGGGCCAGCCCTCCTCACCTTCCCCCGCCGATTCGCGCAGCAGGTCGCGCACCGTCGCGTGGTCGAAGCCGCCGCGCAGCGGGCGCAGCGTATAGGCCATGTGGAGATGGTCCTCGCCCGCGCTGTAGCGGCGGACGCGGGCGAAGGCGCCGTCCTGGCTGGAGACCTCGCCCAGCGTCGTGGTGCCGGGATAGCGGTCGGTCAGGGCGCGGATGCGGCGCAGGATCGGCATGATGGATGCATCCATCATGTCGTGCCGGTGCTCCTGCAGGCCGAAGAGCTTGGCGGGCACCTGTCCGTCGGCGGGGGGCCGGGCGGGGTTGCCGCGCAGCGCCGGGTCGTGCGCCAGGAAGTCGATGGCATCGAGACGGAAGCCGTCCACCCCGCGCCGGAGCCAGAACTCACCCACCGCCAGCACCGCCTCGAGCGCCGCCGGATTGGCCAGATTGAGGGCGGGCTGGGAGGAGAGGAAGTGATGCAGGTAGTACTGCCGTCGCCGCGGTTCCCAGCTCCAGGCGGCGCCGCCGAACACGCTCAGCCAGTTGTTGGGCGGGGTGCCGTCGGGGCTCGGATCGGCCCAGACATACCAGTCCGCCTCCGGCGCGTCGCGGCGCGCGCGGCTGCGCTGGAACCAGGGATGCTGGTCCGAGGTATGGCCGCCCACCAGATCCAGCAGCACCTTCAGCCCGCGCGCATGGGCCTGGCGCAGCAGCTCGTCGAAATCCGCCAGCGTGCCGAACTGCGGATCGACGGCCAGATGGTCGGCGATGTCATAGCCGAAATCCCGCCCCGGCGAGGCGTAGAAGGGGCAGATCCAGACCGCGTCCACACCCAGGCGGGCGATATGGTCCAGCCGGGCGGTGATGCCCGGCAGGTCGCCCACCCCGTCGCCGTTGCTGTCGGCGAAGCTGCGCGGATAGACCTGATAGAGAACCGCGCCACGCCACCAGTCCGCGCCTGCGACCATTGCCTGCTCCACTTCCTGTCCGGCGGCGCCCTGGCTCGCCCAGCATCACTCGCGATTTCGTGATGACAGGCGTAACACAGGATCAACCGACGTGCAGAAGGGATCAGCGCCTCGCGGCAGAGATGTGCCCGGACTGTGGCTTGGCTGTGACAGGCGCGGGGGCACGGTGTCCGCGCCCCCCTTTGGGCTCAGACCGGGACCAGCTTGCCGGCGCGCGCATCCGTCCGGGCGAGGCGGGCCAGGAGATACTCGACCTCGGCCTTCGCCTTCGGGCTGATCGGCGCGCCGGGCTTGCGCTGCGCGTCGGAGGCGATGATGCCGCGCCGCGCCATCAGATACTTGCGGATGCCGAGGCCGACGCCGGGCTGCTGCTCGTAGCGCAGCAGCGGCAGGTGGGCGTCGAACAGGTCATGCGCCGCGTCGCGCTGGCCCTCGGCCTGCAGCCGCACCAGATCGACCAGCATGTCGGGGAAGGCGTAGCCGGTCATGGCGCCGTCGGCGCCGCGCTCCACCTCGAAGTCGAGGAACATCCCGCCATTGCCGCAGAGGATCGAGACCGGACGCATCGAGCCGTCCGCCTGGAAGCCCCGCAGCGTCGAGATCTTCTCGAGGCCCGGCCAGTCCTCGTGCTTCAGCATGACGCAGGAGGGATTGTCCTGCACGATGCGGCGGATCACGCCGGGCGTCATCACCACCGAGAAGGTCAGGGGGAAGTCCTGGATGACGAAGGGGACGTCCTCGCCGATCGCCTCCACCGCCTGGCGGTAGTAGGTGACGATCTGGTCGTCGGTCCGCAGCGTGTTGGGAGGCGCGATCATCACCCCGGCGGCGCCGGCATCCATCGCGCCGCGCGCCAGGCCCCGCATCGCCGCGAAGCCGGGCGCGGAGACGCCGACGATCACCGGCAGGCCCTCGGCGCGCCGCACGAAGCGGGTGGCCAGTTCCAGCCCCTCGGCGCCGTCCAGCTTCGGCGCCTCGCCCATCACGCCGAGCACCGTCATGCCGGTGCTGCCGACCTCGCGATAGAAGTCGGTCATGCGGTCCACGGAGGCATAGTCGATGCGGCCCCCGGCATCGAAGGGCGTGGGCGCGATGGGATAGACGCCCCGTGCGGTGTGATCGAGCGGCATGATGAATCCTCCGGCCTATGCTCGCCCTGCTTTAGCGAAGAAGCCGCGCGCCGCAAACCGCTCAAGCCAGGGTTCCGGCAGGCCTGCGCGCCGGCTTGGCGAGGCGGGTGGCCTCGGGCATCCTCGCCGCATGTGCGCCCTGAACCTGCTGACCGACATCCCGGGCGTGAGCGTCGGCCATGCCACCGACCTGCGCCTCGGCTCCGGCGTCACCGCCATCCTGTTCGACGAGCCGGCGGTCGCCGCGGCCCGCGTCTCCGGCGGCGCGCCCGGCTCGCGCGACGTGGCGCTGCTGAGCACGGAGGCCTCGATGGAGCGGGTGGACGGCTTCGTCCTCTCCGGCGGCTCGACCTTCGGGCTGGACGCGGCGGGCGGCGTGCAGGCGGCGCTGCGCGAGGCCGGGCGTGGCCAGCGCTTCGCCGGCGCCCTCATCCCGCTGGCGCCGCAGGCCATCCTCTTCGACCTCGTCAATGGCGGCGACAAGGACTGGGGCCGGCTCAGCCCCTATCTGGAGATGGGCTACCAGGCGGCGCGCGCGGCGCGGCCCGGCGCCTTCGCGCTGGGCACGGTGGGAGCCGGCACCGGCGCGACCACGGCCACCGTCAAGGGCGGGCTCGGCTCGGCCAGCGCCCTCGCGCCCGACGGCACACGGGTCGGCGCCATCGTCGCGGTGAACGCAGTGGGCAATCCGCTGGTGGGCGACGGCCCCTGGTTCTGGGCCGCGCCCTTCGAGCAGGGTGACGAGTTCGGCGGGCTGGGCCTGCCGCCGCGCCTCTCCCCGGGCCAGCTGGCGCCACGGCTGAAGGGCGGCACCGGCACGGCCACGACCATCGGCGCCATCGTCACCGATGCCACGCTCACCAAGGCGCAGCTGCACCGGCTGGCCGTCATGGCGGATGACGGGCTGGCGCGCGCCCTGCTGCCGGCCCATGGGCCGAATGACGGCGACACGGTCTTCGCGGCCGCCACGGGGGCGCGCCCGGCGGGCAATCTCACCGTGCTGGGCCAGGTGGCGACGGCGGTGATGGCCCGCGCCATCGCCCGCGGCGTCCATGCCGCCGCCGCCCTGCCCTATCCCGGCGCCCTGCCGGCCTGGGCGGACAGGTTCGCCGGGCATGGGCGCTGAGGGCCGGCTCAGCCGGCGGTGAGCGTCGCGAGCAGGGTCCGGGCCAGCGCCGCCTCCTCCTGGTTCACCCCGTGGAAGCCGCCGGGATAGAGGCGCGTGGTCACGGCGGCGCCCAGGCCCCGCAGATGCGCCTCCGTCTCCAGCACCCGGCGCTCCGGGATATGCGGATCGAGCCGGCTGCAGCCGAGCAGGACCGGCATTCCGGCCAGCACCTCCTCGCTCGGCACCGGGCCGAGCCGGTCGCCGATCAGCCCGCCGCTGAAGCCGATGGCGGCGCCGAGCGGGGCCCGGCGGCGGGCGAGGAATTCCAGCGCCAGGCAGGCTCCCTGGGAGAAGCCCAGGACCGCCACCTTCTCCGGTGGCAGGCCCGTCCGCGGCAGCACGTCCGCCAGGACCGAGAGCGCCGAGGAGAGCCAGGGCTCGTTGCGCGCCGTGGGCTCGATGAAGCGGTGGGGATACCAGCTGTGGCCCGCCGCCTCCGGCGCCAGCAGCGCCATGCCCGGCGGCGCCAGCTCCCGCCCCAATGCCAGCATGTCCTCCGGCCCGCCGCCGCGCCCGTGCACCAGGATCAGCGCCGCGGCGGCGCTGGCCAGGGGAGCTCCGGCCAGAGCCACCGGCCGGTTGGCATGCGGCCCCGTGCCGCCGGCCAGCAGCCCCGTCCCGCCGCTCATAGCGGCTTCAGCCCCCGCTCGATGGCGGCGCGCTGCGGCTCCAGGAAGGGCGGCAGGGAGAGGGTCTCGCCCAGCCGGTCCATCGGCTCGTCGGTCGCGAAGCCCGGACCGTCCGTCGCCAGCTCATAGAGAATGCCCGAGGGCTCCCGCACGTAGAGGCTGCGGAACCAGAAGCGGTCCACCGGCCCCGAGGAGCGCAGGCCGAGCTTGGTGTAGCGATCGACCCAGTAGCCATATTCCTCGTCACGCACCCGGAAGGCGACGTGATGCACCCCGCCGGCTCCCGGCGTCGCGCGCGGCAGGTGCGGCTCGACGCGGACGTGAAGCTCCGCCGCGGGGCCGCCCTCGCCCATCTCGAAGACCTGCACCTCCACCGGCTGGGTGTCCCCGGTCCGGTAGGCGCGGCCGCGCCGCATCTGCAGCACCTCCGTCAGGAAGGGCTCGGAGCGCCGCAGGTCCGGCACGCTGATGGTGATCGGGCCGAGGCCACGGATCTGCTCCGCCGCCGGCACCGGGCTCTTCGCCCAGGGGTGGGCCTCCCCGGCGCCGCCATCGTCCAGCAGGGTGAGCCGTTGGCCCTCCGGGTCCTCGAACTCGATCCGCAGCCGGCCGTCGAACTCGCCCAGCGGCCCGGCGCGCACGCCCGCCGCCTCGAGCCGCTTCGCCCAGGCCCGCAGGGCCGCCTCGCCGGAGACGCGCAGCGCGGTCCGGACGATGCTGCCGGTGCCGCGCCGCTCGGGCGGGGCCGGCCAGTCGAAGAAGGTGAGGTCGCTGCCGGGCGAGGCGATGCCATCGGCGTAGAAGAGATGATAGGCGCTGGTGTCGTCCTGGTTCACCGTCTTCTTCACCAGGCGCATGCCCAGCACGCGGGTGTAGAAGTCGTGGTTGCCCGGCGCATCGGCCGAGACGGCGGTCAGGTGATGGATCCCGTGGAGCTGCATGGCAGTCCTCCTGTCCTGAGGTTCCGGGGACGCGGCTGCGCCCCCGGACGGGTCGGCTATCCGGCGCGGCCCTTCACCAGCGCGTTGGTCACCTCGGCGACATGGCGGCCCTGGAACTTCGCCATCTCCAGCTCGGCCTCGCTCGGCTGGCGCGAGCCGTCGCCATTGGCGATGGTGGTGGCGCCGTAGGGCGTGCCGCCGTTCACCGCGGTGATGTCGGTCAGCCGCTTCTCGCTGTAGGGCAGCCCGACCACGACCATGCCGTAGTGCAGCAGGTTGACCATGTTGGAGACCAGCGTGGTCTCCTGCCCGCCATGCTGGCTGGCGGTGGAGGTGAAGACCGAGCCGACCTTGCCCACCAGCTTGTCCTGGAACCACAGCCCGCCGGTCTGGTCGAGGAAGCTCGCCATCTGCGAGGCCATGCGGCCGAAGCGGGTGGGCGTGCCGAGGATGATGGCGTCATAGTCTGGCAGCTCGGCCACGGTCGCGATCGGCGCCGCCTGGTCGAGCTTGAAGTGGGCCGCCTTCGCGACCTCCTCCGGCGCCGTCTCCGGCACGCGCTTGATCACCACCTCGGTCCCCGCCACCTGGCGGGCACCCTCGGCCACGGCCTGCGCCATGGTCTCGATATGGCCGTATGAGGAGTAGTAAAGGACCAGGATCTTGCTCATGCGGGAGAACCCTTTCTCGCTGTGGTCCCAAGGTGCGTTCGCGCGGCGTCGCACTCAAGCGGTTGATGGGAAACCCATCGTTCGTTAGATGGAAACGATGCGGCCGGATATCGAAGCCCTGGCAACCTTCCTGCAGGTGGTGGACAGCGGCACCGTCACCGCCGCCGCCGCCCGTCTCGGCCTCGCCAAATCCGTGGTGAGCAAACGCATCGCGCAGCTCGAGTTGCAGCTCTCGACCAAGTTGCTGAACCGGGCGCCGCGCCAGATGACGCCCACCGAGACCGGCGCCCTGCTGGCGGAACGGGCGCGCGCGGTGCTGGCGCAGCTCGACACCGTCGCCGACGACGTGATGGCGCAGTCGGGCGCCCTGCGCGGGCTGATCCGTCTGGCCGCCCCGCTCAGCTTCGGCGGCGGCGCCCTGAGCCTCGGCCCCGTGATCGCCGGCTTCATGCGGCAATGGCCGCATGTCGAGGTCGCCCTCGATCTCGACGACCGGCATGTCGATCTTCTGGGCGGCGGCCACGACCTGGCGCTCCGCACCGGCAGGCTGGTGGATTCCGCGCTGCGCAGCCGCCGCCTCGGCCGCAGCCACCGGGCGCTCTGCTGCAGTCCCGATTACGCGGCGCAGCACGGCCTGCCGGACCGGCTGGAGGCGCTCGCCCAGCACTCCTGCCTGGGCTACGCCAATATCGCCGCCGGCCACCTCTGGCGCTTCGCCCGCAGCGCGGCGCCAGAGGGCGAGGAGCGCTCCCTGGTGCTGCGCGGCCGGCTCACGGCCAATACGGGCGAGGCGCTGATGGACGCGGCCTGCGCCGGCCTCGGGCTGATCGTCCTGCCCACGTTCCTGGTCGCCGACCGGGTGCGGCAGGGGCGGCTCATCCCGGTCCATATCCCCGGCTGGACGCCGGTGTCGGACGACATCCAGCTGGTCTGGCCACCCACCCCCGCCCTGCCGCTCAAGGTGCGGCGGCTGATCGACCATCTCGCCGAGGCCATCCGCGAGCCTTTCGCCTGGGACGAACCCTTCCGCGCGCCGCCCCTCCTGGGCAGCGCCGAAGGCGCGGTGTAAGCCGGATTCCCTCACGCGGCGCAGATCCAGGGAGATGCCGATGATCGCACCCGTCCTGAAGCCCGATGCGGAGCTGGCCGTCGCCCAGGGCCGCCTGAAGGAGGCCGGCGTCAGCAACGGCGACGTGCTGACCCAGCCGATCGCGGAGGCGCGCGCGGCGACGCGGGCCTACCAGCGGTTCCTGAACCAGGGCGGGCCGGCCGTGGAGACCGTCGAGCACCGGCTGGACGGCACCAGCCCGCCCTTGCGACTGCGCCTCTACCGCCCGCGCCAGGACGGGCCGCTGCCGGCCTATCTGCACATCCATGGCGGCGGTTTCGCGGTGGGCGATCTCGACAGCCTCGACCGCTGGAAGCGCGAGATCGCCGACGAGGCGGGCGTCGTCGTCGTCGGTCTCGAATACGCGCTGGCGCCGGAGCATCCCTATCCCACCGCCATCGGGCAGGTGCTGGCGGCGCTGCGCTGGCTGCGCGACGCGGCCGGCGGTTTCGGCATCGACGGCAGCCGGCTCGCCGTCGGAGGCGATTCCGCCGGCGGCAACCTGGCGCTCAACGCTCTGCTGCGGCTGCGCGACACCGGCGAGGCCGGGCCGAGGCTCGGCATCCTCGTCTATGGCATGCTCTCGGCGGAGCACGACACGCCCTCGCACCGGGAGCGTGGCGACGGCCGCTTCGGCCTGTCCACCGCCAAGCTGAACTGGTTCTGGTCGCAATACCTCCCCGATCCGGCGCTGCGGCGGGATGCCGGCGCCGCGCCGCTGCACGCGCGGCTCGCCGGACTGCCGCCGCTGCTGCTGCAGGCCGCCGCGCTCGATCCCCTGCTGGACGACAGCCTGAATCTCGCCAACCGCCTGCAGGAGGCGGGCGTCGAGCACAGACTCACCGTCTATGAGGGCATGCCGCACGGCTTCATCGGGCAGACGGCGCTGCTGACCCAGGCGAACGCGGCGCGGCGCGAGGTGGTGGCGGCGCTGAAGGAGAGGCTGCGGGCCGGGTGAAAGGGTCGGGCGCCGCGGCCTCGCTTCCTTACCCTTCCAGCGCCCGCGCCAGGTCCTCGATCAGATCCGCGGAATCCTCGAGTCCCACCGAGAGGCGGAAGGTGCCGCTTCCCGTCCAGGCGCGGTAGGCCTCGGCCCGCGCGCCCTCCAGCCGGAAGGAGGAGCGCAGGATGTCCTCGCTGGGAATATGGAAGAGCAGGCTCTGCGTCTTGCCGAGCGAGACCGCGTAGGTGACGACGCGCAGCCGTTCCGCGAAGCGCCGCGCCAGGGCCTTGTCCTGCGGCGCGGTGAAGCTGACCATGCCTGAGAAATTGCGCATCTGCCGCCGCGCCAGCGCGTGCTGCGGATGGCTCCCCAGCCCGGGCCAGTAGACCTTGCCGATACGGGGATGCCCCTCCAGGAACTGCGCGACCGCGCGGGCATTGCTCTCATGCAGCGCCATGCGGGCCGGCAGCGTCTCCAGCCCGCGCAGGATCAGCCAGGCGGCGAAGGGGCTGATGGCGCCGCCGTAATGGATCAGGGCGTCCTTGCGGAGCGCATCGACCGGCGCGGCGCGGCCGATCACCGCGCCGCCCAGCGCGTCGCCATGGCCGCAGGCATACTTGGTCAGGGAATGGATCACCCAGTCGGCGCCGAGGGCGAGGGGCCGCGTGGCGATCGGGGTCGCCATGGTGGAATCGACCGACAGCTCGGCGCCGCCGCGATGCGCGATCTCCGCCAGCGCCGCGATGTCGGCCAGGCGCAGGATCGGGTTGGCCGGCACCTCGGCATGCAGCAGCCGGGTCTGCGGCCGCATCGCCGCCGCCACGGCGTCGAGGTCCGACATGTCTACGCTGCTGACCGCCACGCCGTAGCGCGCCAGCGTATCGAGCGCGAATTCGGCGACGCCGGCGTAGCAGACATCGCTGAGCAGCAGATGCGCGCCCGGCTGCAGCCGGTGCAGGAACAGGCCGGTCGCGGCCGCCATGCCGCTGGCGAAGGCGAGCCCCGCCTCCCCGCCTTCCAGCGCGGCCAGGCGCTGTTCCAGCAGCGCCACGGTCGGATTGCCCCAGCGCGTGTAGAAATGCGGCGCGGATTCACCGAGATCCTGGGCGGAGAAGCCCACCGCGTCAGGATCGGTGTGGAAGCTGGTGGCGGCGACCAGCGGCGGCGTGACCGGCGATCCCGCCGCGCGCGGCGGCGCGGCGGCGTGGATGGCCAGAGTGGCGGGGCGCGTCATGCGGGCCTCCCTGCCGGATGCGCCTCAGCTCTTCGCCGGCCTGTCGCCATGCGATACATCGGGCGTGCCGCGGAAGAGCGACATATGGGTATGCGTCGCCACCCAGGGCGCGTCCACCGTCTCCCGCGCCAGGGAGACGGTGGTGCGGCCCGGCCGGTCGAACGGCGTGCCGTCGGGGTGGTATCCGGTGGAATCCCAGATGCCCAGGCCGATGGCGAAGAGACGGTCCGGCGAGACGATCGACCGCACCCCGTCGAGCCGGTAGGTGAAGCCGTCGATCGTGCCCCACACCCTGCGCCACTGGTTCGCCTCGGTTTCCGCCTGGCCGCTGACGAAATCGGTGAAGGTGCCGAAGGCGAGGAAGTCCTCGGCGAAGAGGTGGCGCGCCGCGGCGAAGTCCACCGCGCGCACATGCTCGGACAGTTCACGGAACCAGTCGCGGACCTTCTCATGGTCGGCGGGGTCGACGGCGGCGGTGGCCTGAACGGGCATGCGAAGGTTCCTGAAGGGGAGGGCCGGGAAGCAGGGTCCGCAGAGGACTACACAGGCTCGAAATTGGCAATCCGCAGCAGCTCGGCGCTGCGCGCCACATCGGCCGCGATGAAGCGCTCCACCTCGTCGATGGATTCCCGCACCGGCTCGAACCCCTGGCCGGCGAGGCGCCGGACCGTCTCCGGCTCATGCATGCCATCGAGGATGGCGGCGTTGAGCTGCAGGGCGATCTCGCGCGGGACGCCACGCGGCGCCCAGACCCCGTACCAGGAATAGAAGGTGAAGCCGGGCAGCCCCGATTCCGCCAGGGTCGGCAATTCGGGCGCCAGCTCGGTGCGCGCCGGCGTCGCGATGCCAAGGCCGCGCACCTGCCCGTCGCGGATCAGCGGCAGCGTGGCCAGGGCCGGGTCGAACATCAGCTGGACATTGCCGGCGGCGACATCGGTCAGCGCCGGCGCCGAACCGCGATAGGGCACGATCTCGATGCTGGTGCCCGCGAGGCGGTTGAACTCGATCGAGGCGAGATGCCCGGCGGCGCCGAGGGAGGAGGTGGCGAAGCTCCACCGCGCCGGCTCGGCCCGGGCGGCGGCGATGGTCTCGGCCAGGGTCTGCTGCGGCAACCGCCTGTCCTGCACCAGCACGCAGGGTCCGCGCGCCGTGCGGGCGATCGGCTGGAAATCGGCGACCGGATCGTAGGGCACCGCCTTCATCACCTGCCGCGCCACGGGATGGATCGAGGCCGATCCCATGATGGTATAGCCATCGGCCGGGGCCTGCAGGACCAGCCCGGCCCCCAGCGTGCCGCTGCCGCCCGAGCGGTTCTCCACCACGACGCCGACCCCCAGGCGTTCCTGCAGCTTCTGGGCGGCGAGCCGCGCCATGGCGTCGGTGGCCGCGCCGGGGGTGTAGGGCACGATCATGCGGAGCGGCCGGTTGGGCCAGCGCCCCTCGGCATGGAGGGCGGGCGCGGAAAGGCCGGCCAGGGCCACCCCTCCCGCGGTCTGCAGCAGGGTACGTCGTTTCATGTCATCTCCTCGGCGGAAAGCGCGGCGAGGACTGGCGTGCCGATATCCTGCACGCGCCGCCCCCGCCGGGAAAAGAGCCTTTCGCCAAGGGCCCTTCGTCGAAGCGAGGCCGTCAGGCGGCGTGGCGAGCCGGCAGGGCCCGGACCAGACGGGCCCTCTGCTGGCGCTCGATCACCAGCCGGGCCACCCGGCCCGCCTCGGCGGGGCTGGCGAAGCGGCCACCATCGAGATCGTCGACGATCGGATCGATGGCCTTGAAGAACCAGGCGTCATGGGACGCGACGACGACGCCGACGAAGCGGCCGCCGACATCGACGGGACGGGAAGCGATCATGGGATATCTCCGGCCGCCGGTCGTGGCGGCTCCTGCGATGGGGAGGGGGATGCGGCGGCGCTCAGCGCCGACAACGCATTCGGCAGGTCTGCTGCCGTCCCGTCCCGCCGCAGGCGGAGCATGGAAGGCGCTTTAGCGTTTGGTGACGCGGTGCAAGCTGCATGGGTCAAATCCCCGCGGGGCGGCGTGACCCGCCCGGTGAACACGGGGCATATTCAACACAATCGAATAGGGTTTGCAAACCCTATTACCATTTTCACTCGCTAATTATCGGTGCAGGTGCCGCTTCGGCGTCCAGACATGCGCGTTTCGCGGTTTGACGACCGGATTCCGTTGAATATAGTCCGCCCCCCTCGCCGCTCGCGGAGCAGAAGCCATGATCCCTCCCGCCATGTCCCGCCGCCTCCTGCTCGCCGGCCTGGGCGCCGCCACCCTTGGAATTCCCTCCCGTATGGCGCTCGCCCAGCCCGCCGCCACGCCGCGCCGCGGTGGCACGCTGACCGCCATCGTGCAGCCCGAGCCGCCGATCCTGGTCTCGGCGCTGAACGCGGGCGCGCCGACCGGCGTGGTCTCGACCAATATCTTCGACGGCCTCTTCACCTACGACTGGGACATGTCGCTGAAGCCCTGCCTGGCGCAGAGCTGGACGCTGGCGGCGGACGGTCTCTCGCTCACCTTCCGCCTGCGGCCGGGCGTGAAGTGGCATGACGGCCAGGACTTCACCGCGGAGGACGTCAAGTTCTCGCTGGAGGAGATCTGGCGGAAGATCCATCCGCGCGGTCGCGCCACCTTCGCCGCCGTCGAGGCCGTCGAGACGCCGGACCCGCTGACCGTCACGCTGCGCCTGCGGCAACCCTCGCCGGTGATCCTGAGCGCGCTCAACGCCTATGAGGCGCAGATCCTGCCCAGGCACATCTATGCGGGCGGCGATGCCCTGGCCAACCCGGCCAACCTGAAGCCGGTCGGCACCGGCCCCTTCCGCTTCCGGGAATGGGTGCGCGGCGAGCACATCATCCTGGAGCGCAACCCGGACTACTGGGATGAGGGCAAGCCCTATCTCGACCGCATCGTCTTCCGCATCGTCCCCGACGCGGCGGCGCGCGCGGCCCTGCTGGAGACCGGGCAGGCGCAGTACGCCCCCTACAGCCCGGTGCCGCTGAGCGACGTGGCGCGGCTGCGCGCCCTGCCCGGCCTCGCCGTCGAGACACGGGGCTACGAATGGATCTCGCCCTGGCTGTTCCTCGAGTTCAACCTGCGCAAGCCGGAGCTCAAGGACCGCCGGGTGCGGCAGGCGATCGCCCATGCCATCAATCGCGACATCATCGCCAAGACCGTCTGGCACGGCTTCGGCAAGCCGGCGGTCTCGACGGTGCCGTCCAGCCTGACGCGGTTCCACAATCCGGACGTGCCGAAGTATCCCTTCGACGTGAAGAAGGCCGAGGCGCTGCTGGACGAGGCCGGCTTCCGTCGTGGCGCGGACGGCATGCGCTTCGCCCTTAGCCACGACTACCTGCCCTATGGCGATGACTACCGCCGCACGGGCGAGTATGTGCGGCAGGCGCTGCGCCGCGTCGGTATCGACCTGACACTGCGCAGCCAGGACACGCCGAGCTACCTGCGCCGTGTCTTCACGGACTACGAGTTCGACATCTCCAGCTCCTGGGCCTCGTCCTTCTCCGATCCTCAGATCGGCGTGCAGCGGCTGTTCTGGTCGAAGGCGATCAACAAGGGCACGCCCTGGACCAATGCCTCGGGCTACAGCAATCCGGAGATGGACCAGGTGATCGAGGCGGCGCAGCGCGCCGTGGACCCGGCCGAGCGCGCCCGCCTGTTCCGCGAGATGCAGGCGCTGGCGGCGACCGACCTGCCCAACCTGCCGCTGATCGAGCTGCACTTCTTCACCGTGCACGCCAAGACCCTGCGCGACGTGGCCACGGGGCCGGACGCCGCCTACTCCTCCCTCAAGCACGCCTGGCTGGAGGGCTGAGCGGCATGGCGGGCGGCGTGGCCTGGCTGGCCGCACGGCGGCTGGTGCAGGCGGTGCCGGTGCTGTTCGGGGTGGTGCTGGTGAACTTCCTGCTGATGCAGGCGGCGCCCGGCGATCTGGCCGATGTGCTGGCCGGCGAACAGGGCGCGGCGACGCCGGAGATGATGGCGGAGCTGCGCGCCCGCTTCGGCCTCGACCAGCCCGTCTGGATGCAGTTCCTGCACTATCTCGGCAATGTCGTCACCGGCGATCTCGGCCATTCCCACCGCCTTGGCCTGCCGGTGCTGACGCTGATCCTGGAGCGCCTGCCGGCGACGCTGCTGCTGATGGTGCCCGCCATCCTGCTCGCCTCCGGCAGCGGCATGCTGCTCGGCGGCCTCGCCGCGCGGCGCGCGGGAAGCTGGCTCGACGGGATCATCTCGGCCGGCGTGCTGCTGGCCTATGCGACGCCGCTCTTCTGGGTCGGGCTGATGGGCATCGTGCTGTTCGGCGTCCGGCTGCAGTGGCTGCCGGTGGGCGGCATGCGCGACCCCGGCGCCGATCTGTCCGGCCTCGCCCTGGCGCTGGACACGGCGCGGCACATGGTGCTGCCGGTCTGCACCCTCTCGCTCTTCTACGCCGCGCTCTATGCCCGGCTGATGCGCGCCTCGATGCTCACGGCGCTGAAGCAGGACTATGTCCGCACCGCCCGCGCCAAGGGCCTCTCGCCCTGGCAGGTCGATGCGGTGCATGCCGGCCGCAACGCCCTGCTGCCGGTGCTGACCATGGTGGGACTGCAGGCCGGCGCGCTGATCGGCGGCGGCGTGCTGGTGGAGACGGTCTTCTCCTGGCCTGGCCTCGGGCGCCTCGCCTTCGACGCCATCCTGCGGCGCGACCTCAACCTGCTGCTCGGCATCGTGCTGGCCAGCTCGGTCACGGTGGTGCTGGTGAACTTCCTGGTCGATCTGCTCTATGGCCTGGCCGACCCGCGGGTGCGCGCGGCATGAGCCGGGGGTGGAGGCTGCTGCTCACCCCGCGCGGGCTGATCGGCCTGCTGCTGGTGCTGGGGCTCGGCGCCATGGCGCTGGCCGCGCCCTGGCTCTACCCCGACGACCCGCTGGACATGGTCGCCACGCCCAGCCTCTGGCCCGGCCAGGACCCGGACTACTGGCTCGGCACCGACCTGATGGGGCGCGACCTGGCGAGCGGCATCTTCCACGGCGCCCGCGTCTCGCTGCTGGTGGGGCTCTCGGCGGCGGCGGTGTCGCTCACCATCGGCACGGCAGTCGGTGCGCTCGCCGGCTTCCTCGGCGGCCGGGCGGAGATGCTGCTGATGCGGCTGACCGAGGTGTTCCAGACCATGCCGCCCTTCCTCTTCGCCATCGCCGTGGTGGCGGTGCTGGGACCGTCCATCGGTCATGTCATCCTGGCGATCGGCCTCACCTCCTGGCCGGGCATCGCCCGGCTGGCGCGGGCCGAGGTCATGGCGGTGCGGGCGCGCGACTTCGTCGATGCCGCGCTCTGCTGCGGCGCCTCCAGCAGCCGCCTGCTGCTGGCCCATGTGCTGCCGAACGCCCTGTCGCCGATCCTGGTCACCGCCTCGGTGCTGATGGCCACCGCCATGCTAACCGAGGCGGGGCTCTCCTTCCTCGGCCTCTCCGATCCCAACCTGGTGAGCTGGGGCTCGATGATCGGCGCTGGGCGCGAGGCGCTCCGCACCCACTGGTACATGGCCGCGGTGCCGGGCGTGGCCCTGGCCCTGGCGGTGCTGGGGCTGAACCTGCTGGGCGACGTGGTGGACGACATCCTGGACCCTCGCCGGGAGGGCTGAGGCAACCCTGCCTGTGCCGCGCCGGTTGATCCCCGGTCACCGCAGAAAGGAGCACCGGCATGGCCGACGATCCGAAGACACCGCCCAAGGATGCGCCGAAGCTCGGCAAGTTGACCGGGATGATGACCGGTCACAGCACCAAGGACGCGGAGACCACGCGCCCGGGCGACAAGACGACGGGTCCGGGGGAGCAGGGCAACCTGCTGAAGAACCAGAAGGGGAAGTGAGCGGGCGGGGGCGGGCGATCCGCCCCCCCCCTCAGCCGGCCGCCACGGCTCCGGCCGGAATTTCCTCGCGGGTCTCGGGCATGGCGAGCCAGGCGAGGAGGGTGCAGAGCAGGCCGATCACCGCCAGCAGAGCGAAAGCCGCGCCCGACCCGATCCAGACCGCCACCAGGCCGGCCATCGTCGTGCTCAGCGTCCCGCCGACCCCGACGGCCAGGCCGAAGATGCCCATGCAGAGATTGAAATGGTTGGTGCCGCGCGTCAGGTCGGAGGCGATCAGCGGCAGCATGACGCCGAGCGCGGCGGCGCTGATGCCGTCCAGCGCCTGGATGAAGACCAGCCCGGCCGGCTGATCGACCAGCGCCAGCAGGAGGCCGCGCAGGGGCAGCATGGCGAAGCCGATGATCAGCACGATCCGCCGGCCCCGCAGCTCCGCCACCCGGCCGACCCAGGGCGAGATCGCGGCCACCACGAGCTGCGGCACCACGATGCTCGCCGCGATGATCAGGTTGGCCTCGTCGCCGGCGTGCCGGGTGGCCATGCTGCCGGCGAGCGGCAGCATGGCGGCGTTGGAGAGCGTGAAGAGCATGGCGCAGGCGGCGAAGATGAAGACGCCGCGCTGCTGCAGCAGGGGCCAGATCCGCGAGCGCTCGCCGCTGCTGGACTGCGCGGCGGCGATGGCGGCCGCCATGTCCCGCTCCCGGATGAAGGCGAGGGAGATCAGGCTGGGCACGGTCAGCGCCGCGGTCATCCAGAAGACCGCGGCGCTGGAGAGATAGGTGCCGATCAGCCCCATGCCGCCCGCCGCGACGGCGCCGCCGAGCGAGGCGAAGCGGGCATTGCGCCCGAGCCGCTCGCCCAGCGCCTGTCGGCCGACCAATGCGAGGCTGATGGCGGCGATCGCCGGCGTCAGCACGCAACTTGCCACCCCGTGCAGGATCTCGGACAGCAGCACCGGCAGCGTGGCCGGCCAGGCGGCGAGCAGCACCGCGGAGGCGGCGATGCCCAGCAGCGCCAGCGCCGCCGCGCGCCGCTTGTGCCGGGTGGCATCGACCAGGGCCCCGGCGGGGACCTGGCTGAGCATGGTGGTCAGCGTGCCGAGGCTGAGCGCGAAGCCGATCTCGACCTCGGTCCAGGCCTGCGTGGTGAGATAGACGGCGACGAAGGGGCCGAAGCCGGTCTGAACATTCGCCATGAAGAAGTTCAGACCGTCGAGACCCCGCAGGCTGGCTTTGCTCGCCATGGCGCGTCAGCCCGGCCTGCCACCGGGCTCCGCTGGACTGGTCTGTGGTGGCGGCGTGGCGGCCGGCGGCGCTGCGGGAGGGGCCGCGTCCTGCGAGGGCGTGGCGCCAGTGGGAGCGTTACCCGGCGGCGCCGCGCCGCCCGGCGCGGGGGGCGGCGGAGCGGTGGCGATGGCCACGTCCTCGCCATCGCGGAAATCGGGGAAGCCGCGCAGCTGGTCGCGGCTGAGGGTGAACTGGATGCCCTTCTCGGTGAAGCGGAGGGTCGACCAGGCGACGGCGATGCGCCGCCGCCCGACCCCCAGGAAGCCGCCATAGTCCAGCACGGCGGCGCGGGGCTGCCCCTCCGGCGTGACGAGGACATTGACCAGCTGGCCGACCACGATGCCGCTGACGCCCTTCACATCCTGCCCGAGGATGCGCAGCATCTCCCCCTTCCCCACCATCTCCCGCCCCGCCAGAGGCAGCGCCTCCCCCTCAGCGGGCGGCGCGCCCGGCTGGCTGGATTGCGGCTGCGGCTGCGGCTGCGGCTGCGGCTGGGCGGGCGGCGTGGCGGGGGCCTCCTCCGGCGCCGTGGGCTGGGCCTGTCCCTCTGCCGGGGCCCGCTCCCGGGATTGCTCCTGCCCCTGAGGCTGCGCCGGTGCCGCGACCTGGGCCTGTACCGGCAGGGCCGCCAGCAGCAGCAGGGCGGGCAGCGAGGCCGCCGCGAGAGGCCGGGCCAGGGTGGGGGAGAGGTCGTGCATCAGGGAGCTTCCCGGGGCGAGGCGGTTTCGCCCGGCCGCCGCCGCCCGATGGGGCTGCGGCGGCACGGGCCGTACCGATAACGGCGGCACCTCTCCCCGGTTGAACAGGCTCCAGCGGGAAATCGCCCCGGGCCTGCCGCTCATCGCGCCAGGGCCCGCATCCAGACCAGCACCCCGGCCGCTCCGGCATCCGGCTGGCCCCGGGCGCGATCGCCCAGATAGGCGGCGCGGCCCAGCCGCGGCTGCATGGTGGCGGTGGCCTGCAGGCCGGCCTCGGCGGCGGCCACCGCCTCGCCCCAGGCATCCCGCAGGCCGGAGCCGCGCGCCGTCGCGTCGGAGAAGGCCTCGGCGGCCGGGTGCAGGGCATCCAGCATGGTCCGGTCCCCCGGCCGGGCGCCTCCCAGCGCGGCGATGGCCTCGACCGCCTCCCGGAAGGCCGCGGCCCAGTCCGCGGCATCCGGCGCCTCGCGGCCCTCCAGCCGCCGCGCGGCGCGCAGCAGGGCCACGGCGTAGAAGGGGCCGGAACTGCCGGCGATGGCCCGGCGCAGCGCCTCCCCCATATGGGCCAGGCCGGTGGCCGGGGTGGCGAAGGCCGTCTCCGGCAGGGCGCGCAGCGCGGCGGCCCCCCGCGCCATGCTGAGGCCGAGATCGCCGTCGCCCGCGGCGCTGTCGAGCGCGGTCAACTCAGCCTCGGCCTTCTCCAGCGCGGCGGCGACGCGCTCCATCCCGCCCCGCAGCGCGGGCGCGAGCGATCCGGGCGCCGTGGCCTCGCGCGGCGCTGGCGAGGGCAGCGCGGGCAGGATACGCGGTTCCGCGACGCGGCCATCGGCCAGCCAGGCCGGGGCGTGCCCCGGCGCATCCAGCAGCGCCAGGCGATCGGCATCCAGCCGCAGCAGGCTCAGCGAGCAGCCCGGCATCTCGATCGCGGTGAGATAGTTGCCGCACCAGGCCCGCGGCACCTCGATCCCCTCCCGCCGCAACCGGGCCAGGGCATGGCGCGCCACGATCGCCAGTTCCATCGGCGGCGTGCCGCCCAGGCCGTTGACCAGCAGCGCCGCGGACTCGCCGGCGCGCAGCCCGAGATCGGTCAGGATGCTGTCCAGCAGGGTGTCGACCAGGGTATCGGCCGGCTGCAACGGCGCCCGGCAGACGCCCTGCTCGCCATGGATGCCAAGGCCGAGCTCGACCGCGTCCTCCTCCAGCGTGAAGCCTGGCCGGCCGGCCGCGGGAACGGTGCAGGCCCCGAGCGCCACGCCCATGCTGCCGAGATTCTCCGCCGCCGCCCGCGCCATGCCGGCCACCTCGCCGAGCGGCAGGCCGCGCGCCGCGGCGGCGCCGGCGATCTTGTGGATCAGCACCGTGCCGGCGATGCCGCGCCGCCGCTCCGGCGGCACGGTGTCGCGCAGCGCGACATCGTCGGCCACGACGACGATCTCGCAGGGAATGCCCTCCGCCCGCGCCAGCTCGGCGGCCAGGCCGAAGTTCAACCGGTCCCCGGTGTAGTTCTTGACGACCAGCACGGCGCCCGCCGGGCCGGCGACGGCACGGATGCCGCTCAGCACCGCATCGGTGCTGGGGGAGGTGAAGACGTCCCCGGCGATGGCGGCATCCAGCAACCCCTCGCCGACATAGCCCGCATGGGCCGGCTCGTGCCCGGCGCCGCCGCCGGACAGCACGGCGACGCGCCGCGCGGCGGGCGGCGGGATCTCGGCGCGCAGAACCACATCCTCCCCGGCCAGCAGGGCCTGACCGGGATGCAGGGCGACCTGCCCTTCCAGCATCTGCCGTACCACACGGCGCGGATCGTTGATCAGCTTCTTCACGGCCTGGGCTCCCTTCCCGTCGCGGCTGACCGCCAGGGTGGGCGGGCGCCGGGGCCACATCAAGCCGGTTTCAGTGCAGCAAAGGCGAATCTGGGACTTCACGGCGGACGCGGCCTGTGCTTTGGCTATCCGCATCCTCTGAAAGGCAAGAGCATGTCGAAGAAGTTCCTGGCCGATACCATCCAGAAGTCCATCGAGATCACCGGGATCGGCGCCAATGCCCTGGCCGGCGACATCATCGAGGCGATCAAGTCCGAGATCGTCCAGACCGGGCGCTTCACCATCCCCGATTTCGGCGCCTTCATCGTGCGCGAGACCCCGAAGCGCACGGCGCTGAATCCCCGCACCGGCGAGAAGGTTCCCGTGAAGGCCGGCGCGACCGTGCGCTTCAAGCCCTCGCCGTCGCTGAAGGATGCCGCGCACACGGCGCTGAAGAAGAACAAGCGCAAGGCCGCCAAGGCCTGAGGACGACGCCCGAGGCGGGCCGGGACAGGATCCTGGCCCGCCTCAGGCCAGGATGTCGAGCAGCGGCCGGCCGCCCTCCTCGATATCGCGGATCACGGCGGCCCGCGCGCCGGCCGCATCGCCGCGCCGCAGGGCATCCAGCACCGACAGATGGCCGTGACGGGGCCAGAGCAGCGGCCCCCGGTCATACAGGTGACTGAGCAAAGGCCCGCACTGCATCCAGAGAATCTCGACCAGCCCGAGGAGCACCGGCATCCCGCCCAGGCGGCAGAGACCGGAATGGAAGGCCTCGTTGGACTGGATGGCCGTGCCAAAATCCCGCTCCGCCTCGGCGGCGGCAAGCCGTTCATGGATGGCGGCCAGACGGTCGATCTGCTCCGCCCCCGCCCGTGAGGCCGCGGCCGCGGCGGCCTGGCCTTCCAGGTTGCAGCGCAGCGAACGGATCTCCAGGAATCGCGCGCGGTCGATGACGGGGACGAAGACGGTGCCGCGTTCGTCAAGTTGCAAGGCCTGCTCGGAAACCAGGCGCAACAGGGCTTCCCGCACCGGGGTGGCGCTGATGCCGAGTTGTTCCGCGAGCGGCCGCAGCAACAGCCTCTCGCCCGGCCGCAGGCGGCTGAGCATCAGCGCCGAACGGATGGCCTGATAGGCCTGCCCGCTCACACTGTCGCGGGAGATCCGGGTGAAGCCGGGATCCGCCTCCCGCCGGGGAGCGGCAGGCGGGACGGACCGCGTGTTCATGATTGACAGGCCCCGTGCGACATCCTCACTGTTATAACAAATGACGCATAACAAGTGTCATGACCAGGGAAGGACGTTGCCGATGACCAGGACGGGACGGGCCGGCACGGGCCCGCGCCATCCGCAGGCTCCGCGGACATAGGCGCGTGCTGTCCCTGCGCAAGCTGGCCGCCGGGCCAGGACTGGAACTGCGGGACGTGGCGCCGCCCCCGCCGCCGGGACCGGGCGAGGTCGGCATTCGCGTCGCCGCCGCCGGAATCTGCGGCAGCGACATCCATGCCTATGAATGGACGCCGGGCTACGAATTCATGGTGCCGCACCTGCCGCTGACCATGGGGCACGAGTTCGCCGGCCATGTCACGGCGGTGGGCGAGGGCGTCCAGGGCCTCACCATCGGCGATGCCGTCACCGCCTGGCCGACCATCGGCTGCCGCCAGTGCCGCGCCTGCCGTGAGGACCGGATGCAGGATTGCCAGGCGCGGCGCATCCTGGGCCTGCATTGCGATGGCGGCTTCGCGCCCCATCTCGTCGCCCCCGCCTTCAACTGCTTCCGCCTGCCCGCGGGTGTCGATGTCGCGCTGGGCGCGCTGAGCGAGCCGCTCTCGATCGCCGACAACGCGCTGCGCGTCGCCGAGATCGCGCCTGGCGACGCGGTTCTCGTGCTGGGGCCGGGGCCGATCGGACTGGGCATCGCCTGGATGGCGCAGCTTCGCGGCGCGCGCGTGCTGCTGGCCGGCTTCGACGACGCGCTCCGTCTCGCCTGCGCCGAACGCATGGGCATCCGGCACCGGGTCGATCTGCGCGACACGCCGATGGCCGAGGCGGTGCGGCAGGTCTTCGGCGAGGCGGTCGACCGGGTGATCGAGGCGACCGGCGTCACCACCTCCATCACCGAGGGGCTGTCGGTGCTGCGCTCCAGCGGCATCCTGGTGATCGCCGGCATCCATTCGCGGCCGCTGGAAGTTCCGGTCACGACGCTGGTGCGCAACAAGCACCAGCTCCGCGCGGCGCATGACACGACCCGCGACGCCTGGCCGCGCGTCCTGGCGCTGCTGGCCGATCCCGCCAACCGCGCGGCGCTGGAGGCGATGGTCACGCACCGCCTGCCGCTGCGCGAGGCGGCGCGTGGCTTCGAGATGGCGCGGCGGAAGGATGCGGTGAAGATCCTGCTGCGGCCGGACGAGGATTGAACAGCCGCGAAGAACGGCGGAACGGGGAGGAATCACGGGTATGAACGGAATGACGACACGCCGGTGGGCGCTGGGGCTGCTGTCCGGCGTCGCGATGATCGCGATGGGCAGCGCCCGGGCCGCAGCCGAGGTTCGCTTCGGTGCCCTCTATCCCTTCAGCGGCGAGCTGGCCGTGCTGGGTGACGAAAGCTGGCGCGGGCTGGAGCTGGCGGTCGAGGAGCGCAACGCCGCGGGCGGCGTGCAGGGCGAGAGGATCGTCCTGGTGCGCGGCGACGCGGTGGACAACAACCAGGCAGTGGCCGAGGCGCGGCGGCTGATCTCGGTCTCCGGCGTCAAGGCGATCTTCGGCACCTATTCCTCGGCCCGCGCGCAGGTGGCGAGCCAGGTGGCCGAGCTGGCGCGCATCCCCTACCTGGAGATGGGCGCGGTCTCGGACTCCATCACCGACCGCAAGTTCCGCTATCTGTTCCGCACCAACCCGACGGCCAGGGACATGGCCGAGCGCTCGATCGAGATGGTGATCAACGCCGTGGCGCCGGCCCATTCGGTGCAGCCCAGGGACCTGCGCGTCGCCATCATCCATGAGGACAGCCTCTACGGCACCACGGTCGGGCGCTTCCAGGCGGGCTTCGCCAAGGAGCAGGGCCTCAACATCGTCGAGACGCTGCCCTATCCGGCCAATGTCGTGGACATGTCCGCGCTGATCCTGCGGCTGCAATCGGCCAAGGCCGATGTGGTGCTGCAGACCTCCTACCAGAACGACACGGTGCTGTTCTTCCGCCAGGCGCGCGAGGCCGGCTTCAGGCCGCGCGCCATCATCGGCGGCGGCGGCGGCTACTCGCTGCGCGAGACCATGCAGGCGGTCGGCCAGGACGTCATGGACGGCGTGCTGAACATCGACTTCACGCAGATCGCCACCAACCCCAAGGCGGCGCCGGGCATCCCGCACTTCCTCGAGGCCTACCGCGCCAAGTACGGCATGGAGCCGCGCTCCGGCCACAGCCTCGGCAATTACGCCGGCGCCAAGATCTATCTTGAGGCCATCGACAAGGCGAAGTCCTTCTCGGCCGACGACATCGCCGCGGCGCTGCGCGCGCTCGACATCCCGGAAGGCCAGACCGCGGCGGGGTGGGGCGTGCGGTTCGGCGAGAACGGCCAGAACCAGCGGTCCAAGATGATGGGCCTGCAATGGCAGGACGGCAAGCTCGTCACCGTCTTCCCGTCCGAGGCGGCGGTCTCCGACCTGCGCCTGCGCCGCTGACAGCCCGCGCGCCTGGCAGCGCCCGGCCACGCCCAGCCAGGTCCCTTGGGGGAGACGTCATGCAAACCTTCCTGCAGCTCGTCATCAATGGCCTCATGCTGGGCGGCCTCTTCGCCATCATCAGCATCGGGCTGACGCTGATCTTCGGCATCATCCGGCTCGTGAACTTCGCCCATGGCGAGTTGCTGATGGTTGGCATGTACCTGACCTGGATCGGCACCAGCCAGCTCGGCCTGCACCCCTATGTGCTGGCGCCGCCGGTGGTGCTGGTGCTGTTCGTCATCGGCGTGCTGATCCAGCGTTTCATCCTGCAGCCGCTGCTCGACGCGCGCGACGCGCATGTGCAGATCTTCGCGACGGTCGGGCTGTCCACGGCCCTGATCAACCTGGCGCTGCTGGTCTTCGGCGCCGACCTCTACGCCACGCCCGCCCCCGGGGTGCGGGAGGCGATCCATTTCGGCCCCTTCCGCGTGCTGATCGGCCAGCTGGTCATGTTCGGCTGCGGCATCGCCGTCGTCGTCGCGCTGCACCTGTTTCTGGAGCGCAGCTATCTCGGCCGCGCCATCCGCGCGACCGCGCAGCATCGCGCGGCGGCGCAGCTCATGGGCGTCGACGTGCGCCGCATCTACATCGTCACCTTCGGCATCGGCGCCGCCTGCGTCGGGCTGGCCGCGGTGCTGGTGGCGCCGCTCTATCCGACATCGCCCACGGTCGGTACCTATTTCGTGCTGACCGCCTTCGTCGTCGTGGTGCTGGGCGGCATGGGCAGCCTGCACGGCGCCTTCGTCGGCGCGCTGCTGATCGGGCTGGTGGACAGCCTCAGTGCCTACTACATCGCGCCCGACCTCAAGGAGGTGGTGATCTTCGGCCTCTTCCTCCTGGTCCTGCTGGTGCGCCCGACGGGGCTCTTCGGCCTCGGGCGCGGCTCGGAGTGAACGGCATGGGCAGGCTCCTCGATCCCCGCACCGCCGCGGCCGCGCTCCTCCTCCTGCTGCTGCTGGCAGTGCCGCTTCTGGTGCAGGACGACTTCGTCTTCCACGTCTTCATCACCATCTGCCTCTATGGCGCGCTGGCGACGGCGTGGAACATCGTCGGCGGCTTCGCCGGACAGCTTTCCCTGGGACACGCCATCTTCTACGGCATCGGCGCCTATACGGCGGGTCTGCTGGTGCCGCTCGGCGTCTCGCCCTGGATCGGCATGCTCGCGGGCGCGGCCCTCTCGGCCCTGGTGGGCGTCGGCATCGGCCTGCCCTGCTTCCGCCTGCGCGGACCGTTCTTCGCGCTGGCCACCATCGCCTTCCTGCAGGTGATCCGGCTGCTGGCGCTGCATTTCACCGACCTGACCGGAGGCGCCGTCGGGCTGATGGTGCCGTTGCAGACCGGCTGGGCCTGGATGATCTTCTTCGAGCGCTGGCCCTCCATGCTGATCGCCTTCGGCCTGCTGGCGCTGACCCTGGCCGTCGCCGCCTGGGTCCGCCATGCCCGCTTCGGCTACTACCTGGTGGCGACGCGGGAGCGTGAGCCGGCCGCCGCGGCGGCGGGTGTCGACACGCTCCGGGTGCGGCTACACGCCGTCGCGCTCTCCGCCGCGCTGACCTCGATGGTCGGCACCTTCCATGGCATGTACCTGACCTTCATCGAGCCGGAGGCGATGTTCTCCCTCGCCTTCTCGGTGCAGATCGCGATGTTCGCGCTGATCGGCGGCATCGGCACGGTGATGGGGCCGCTGCTGGGCACGCTGCTGGTCGTGCCGCTGACCGAGCTGGCGCGCGGCTGGCTCGGCGCCTCGGCGCTCGGCCTGCACGGCTTCGTCTACGGCACGGTTCTGGTGCTGATCGTGCTGTTCGTCCCCGATGGCCTGGCCGGCCTGATCCGCCGCAGGCCGAAGGCGCGCGAAGTGGAGGTGGCGGCGCCGGCCACCGTCCCGGCCGAGGCGGCTGCGCCCGTCCGGCGTGCCATCGGTGAGCCGATCCTGGTGGCCGAGCATCTCCATAAGCGCTTCGGCGGGCTCACCGTCACCGACGATGTCAGTCTCACGCTGCGCCAGGGCGAGGTTCTCGGCATCATCGGGCCGAACGGCGCCGGCAAGACCACGCTGTTCAACCAGCTTTCCGGCTTCCTCGCGCCGCAGAGCGGCATCGTGCGCGTCCGCGCCGAGGAGGGGGGCTACATCACCCCCCGCACGCCGCACGGCTTCGCGCGGGCGGGCGTGGGGCGCACCTTCCAGATCGTCCAGCCCTTCGCCGCCATGACGGTGCTGGAGAACATCATGATCGGCGCCTTCCACAACCATCCCACCCATGCCGCGGCGCGGGAGAAGGCGCTGGAGGTGGCGCAGCGGATGGGACTCTGGGCGCAGCGCGACGCCGAGGCACGCTCGCTCACCATCGGCGGGCTGAAGCGACTGGAGATCGCCCGCGTCATGGCGATGGAGCCACGCATCCTGCTGCTGGACGAGGTGATGGCCGGGCTCAACCAGACCGATGTGCGGCGCGCCATCCGGCTGATCGAGGACATCCGCGACAGCGGCGTCAGCATCATCGCCATCGAGCACGTCATGCAGGCCATCATGGCGCTGTCCGACCGCGTCATCGTGCTCAATTCCGGGCGGCTGATCGCGGAGGGCAGGCCGGCGCATGTGGTGCGCGACCCAACGGTGATCGAGGCCTATCTGGGCGAGGAGTTCGCGCATGCTCACCCTGCATGAGGTCCAGGCCGGCTATGGCCGCACCACGATCCTGCACGGCATCAGCGCCGAGGTGCGGGCGGGCGAGGTGGTCACCATCGTCGGCGCCAATGGCGCGGGCAAGACCACGACGCTGCGGAGCATCGCGGGCCTGGTGCGGCCGACCGCCGGGCGCATCACCTTCGAGGGCGAGGAGATCGGCCGCATGCAGCCGCATGAGGTTGTGGCGCGCGGCATCACCCTGATCCCCGAGGGGCGGCAGCTCTTTCCCTTCATGAGCGTGCGCGACAACCTCCGCATGGGGGCCTACACCCCGGCCGCGCGCGCGCGGATGCAGGAGACGCTGGAGGAGGTGCTGGACCTGTTTCCGCGCCTGCGCGAGCGGCTGGACCAGTACGGGGGTTCGCTCTCGGGCGGCGAACAGCAGATGGTGGCGATCGCCCGCGGGCTGATGGCGCGGCCGAAGCTGCTGATGTTCGACGAGCCCTCGCTCGGGCTGGCGCCGATCATCGTCCGCCAGGTCTTCGACGTGGTCGAGCGCATCGCCTCGACCGGTGTCACCGTGCTGATCGTCGAGCAGAACGTGTTCCGCACGCTGAGCATCGCCGACCGGGGCTATGTGCTGGAAAACGGCGCGATCGTCATGAGCGACACCGGTGCCGCGCTGCTGCGCGACGATCATGTGCGCCGCGCCTATCTCGGGATCTGAGGGGTGCCTCACTTCGCCCAAAGCCGGACGATCAAGGGCCGGACCACCAGGAGAAGACAATGAGCGGGACCATCGCCGGACGCCCGAGCCATGCCGGGCAGATCGTGCTGGTGACCGGCGCCGGGCAGGGCATCGGCGCCGCCATCGCGGAGGGCTTCGGCCGGCGGGCCGCCGCGGTCGGCGTGCTGGATGCCTATGCGGAGCGGGCGGAGGAGGTGGCGGCGGCGATCCGCGAGGCGGGCGGGCGGGCCGAGGCCGTCGCCGCCGATGTCGCGGATTTCGACGCGCTGTCCATCGCCGTCACGGCGGTGCAGGCGCGGCTCGGCGGCGCCTTCACCACGCTGGTCAACAATGCCGGCATCTCGCCCAAGCATCAGGGCAAGGCGGCGCCGGTCTGGGAGATGGCGCCGGAGGAGTGGCAGCGCGTGGTGGGCGTCAATCTCAGCGGCTGCTTCAACACCATCCGGCTGCTGGCGCCGGCGATGCGCGAGGCCGGGCGCGGCACCATCGTCAACATGTCCTCCGTCGCCGGAAAGACCTATTCCAGCGTCGTCGGCGTGCACTACGCGGCGACCAAGGCGGGGCTGATCGGGCTGACCAAGCATCTGGCCGCCGAGCTCGGGCCGGCGGGCATCCGCGTCAACGCCATCGCGCCGGGCCGCATCGACACGCCGCTGATCCGCACCGTCGATGACAGCATGAACGCGGCGCAGGTGGCGGCGACGCCGCTCGGCCGCCTCGGCCTGCCCTCCGAGGTGGCCGATCTGGCGCTCTACCTCACCTCCGACGAAAGTTCCTTCATCACCGGCCAGACCGTCGATGTCGCCGGCGGGATCATGATGACGTGACGGGAGAGATCGCGGATTACATCGTCGTCGGCGGCGGCTCGGCCGGATGCGTGGTGGCGGCGCGGCTGTCGGAGGACCCCTCCACGCGGGTGCTGCTGCTGGAGGCGGGACCGGAGGACCGCGACCTGTGGATCCATGTGCCCGCCGGCTATGCGCGGCTGTTCGCCAGCGGGCGCTATGACTGGAAGTACGCGACCGAGCCGGAACCCGCGCTCGAGGGCCGCAGCATCAACTGGCCGCGCGGCCGGGTGCTGGGCGGCTCCGGCTCGATCAATGGCCTGGTCTTCCTGCGCGGCTCGCCACGGGATTACGACCGTTGGGCGCAGGCGGGGGCGCGCGGCTGGGCCTATGACGACGTGCTGCCCTATTTCCGGCGGATGGAGGACTGGGCGGGGCCGCCGGGAGAGACGCGCGGCAAGGGCGGGCCCCTGCCGGTCAGCCAGGTGGCGCGGCTGTCGGAGGGCGCGCGCGCCTTCATCGCCGCCTGCGAAAGCCTCGGCCTGCCGCGCAACGCCGACATGAACGACGGCGCGGTGGATGGCGTCATGCCGATCCAGATGAATGTGCGCGGCGGCCGGCGGGTCTCGACGGCGCGGGCCTATCTGCGCCCGGCGCGGCGGCGGCCCAATCTCCGTGTCGTCACCGGCATCGAGGCGCGGCGCCTGCTGGTCGAGCAGGGCCGCGCCATGGGTGTGCTGGCGCGCCGCGCCGATGGCACGGAGGAGACCTTCCGCGCCGCGCGCGAGGTGGTGCTCTGCACCGGCGCCATCGCCACGCCGAAGCTGCTGATGCTGTCGGGCATCGGCGACGGCGCCGATCTTGCCGCCTTCGGCATTCCCGTGCTGCGGCACAGCCCGGGCGTCGGGCGCAACCTTCAGGACCACCTGATCGCCCGCCTCGCCTTCCGCACCCGCCCCGCCGGCACGCTGAACGAGATCATGGCCAGCCGCCTCGGCCTGACCCGCACGGTGCTCGGCTACGCGCTGCGGCGCGACGGCCCGCTGGCGGTGGGAGCCACCGAAGCCACCGCCTTCGCGCGCGTGACGCCGGGCGCGGAGGAGGCGGAGGTGCAGTACCAGTTCATCAACTTCGGCCTGAACCCCGGCAGCTACGTGCTGCCGCGGCTGCCGGGGGTGATGATCAATTTCGGCCAGTGCCGGCCCGAGAGCCGTGGCGAGATCCGGCTGCGCGGCCCCGACCCGGCGGAGCCTCCGTTGATCCACGCCAACTACCTCGACGCGCCGCAGGACCAGCGCATCATGCTGGAGGGCGCGCGGCTCGGCCGGCGCATCGGCCGCGCCCTGCCCTTCGCCGGGCTGGTGCGGGAGGAAATCGCGCCGCCCGCCGGGCAGGACGATGACGCGACGCTGCTCGACCACATCCGCCGCACCGGCGGGACAGTCTATCACCCCTGCGGCACCTGTCGCATGGGGGCCGATGACGCCGCCGTGCTGGACCCTGAGCTCAGGCTGCGCGGCATCGCCGGGCTTCGCATCGCCGATGCCTCGGTGATGCCGCTGGTGCCGTCCTCGAACATCCAGCCGGCGGTGATCATGGTGGCGGAGAAGGCCGCGGACCTGCTGCGGCGCCCCTGATGCTTCCGATCCGGCCCGGCGCCGTCAGCCGCGCGCGGGGTCCAGCAGGGCCGCCACCCTGCCGGCCAGCTCATTCTGCCGGAAGGGCTTGCGAAGCAGGGGCAGGCCCTCCGGCAGCAGCTCGGGGTCGGCATAGCCGGTCAGCACCAGCAAGGGCAGGCAAGGATATGTCGCCCGCAGCCGGCGGGCCAACTCGACACCGCTCATGCCGGGCATCACCAGATCGGTCACCACCAGGTCGCAGCCCGCGCCCTGCTCCAGCGTGGCCAGGGCGGCCTCGCCGCTGGGCACCTCCGTCACCTGATGGCCCAGATCTGTTAGGAAAGCCGTGGTGATGCTGCGGACGCCGGGATCGTCATCCACCACCATGATCCTGGCGCGCGCTGCCCCCGCCGCCGGCTGGCCATCCTCTTCCTTCGCCTCGGCCCGTGGCCGACGGGCGCGGGGCAGGAGCAATTCCACCGTGGTCCCCCGCCCCGGCTCGCTGCTGAGCAGGGTGGTGCCCCCCGACTGGCGGCTCAGCCCATAGACCATGGACAGGCCCAGGCCGGTGCCCCGCCCGACCTCCTTGGTGGTGAAGAACGGCTCGAAGGCCTGGCGCAGGACGGCGGGCGCCATGCCCGCCCCGTCGTCGGTGACCGCGATGGACACGTAGTCACCGGAGGGCAGGTCGGCGGCCTCGCCGTCCGCCAGGCTGACATTGCGCGTCGAGATGGTGATGGTGCCGCCCTGCTCCATGGCGTCGCGGCTGTTGATGCAGAGGTTGAGCACGGCGAGGCTCAGCTGCTCGGGATCGACCATGGCCTGCCAGAGCTCCGGCGCCAGGTGCCAGCGCAGCCCGATCCCGTTGCCGATGCTGCGCTGGATCAGATCCTCGGTGTCGCGCAGGAGGCTGTCCACCACGGTCGGCTGCAGCTGGAGATCCCGCTTGCGGCTGAAGCTCAGCAGCCGCTGCGTCAGGGAGGAGCCGCGCTCCGCCGCCATGATGGCGTTCCGCAGCAGCCGCTGGCGCCGGCTGTCCCCATCCCCGATGCGGGTCAGGAGCTCGAGCGTGCCGAGGATGGCGGTCAGCAGATTGTTGAAGTCGTGCGCCACGCCGCCGGCCATGGTGCCCAGCGCCTGCATCTTCTCGGACTGATGCAGGCGCTGCTCCAGGTTGCGCTGGTCGGTGATGTCCTGCTCCAGAACGGCCAGGTGCGTGATCTGGCCGCCGCGGTTGCGGATCGGCGTGCGGGTCACGCGCACCCAGCGCGTCATGCCATCCTGCTGCCGCTGCTCCACCTGCTCCGCCGGCAGGCCGCTCTCCAGCGCCGCCGCCTCGGCGGCGAGCAGGGCCTTCCGGACCGGCGGGTCGAGCATATCCGCCTCCCGGCGATGCAGGCATTCCTCCACGCTGCGTCCGAGGGACTGGGCCTTGGCCGCGTTGAGGCGGACGAACTCGCCTGCCTCATCCTTGAAGCTGACCGCCGCCGCGGAGCTGGCCATCAGCCCCTGCAGCAGGGCCTGTTCCGTCTCCAGCGCCTGCGCCAGCCGGTAGCGCGACACGGCGCCGCGCACCATGCTGAGCAGGCCGGCGGGCTCCCAGGGCTTCGGCGCGTAGCCGGCGATGCGGCCGTTGTTCACCGCGTTGATCACCGCCTCGAGGTCGGCATAGCCGCTCAGCAGCAGGGCTTCCGCGGCAGTGATCTCGCGCGCGCGAGCCAGGAACACGTCGCCCGGCATCTCCGGCATGCGCTGATCGGAGATGATGACATGCACCCGCGGCTCGCGCGCCAGGATCTCCAGCCCCTGCGCGCCCGAGCCGGCGGTCAGTACGCGGAACTCATCCTCGAGGAGATCCGAAAGGGCGACGAGGATCTCCTGCTCGTCGTCGACCAGCAGGATCGTCGCCGGACTGCGATCAGGCATGCTCGGCCGCCGTGTCCGGCTCGCGCGGCACGCTGATCAGGAAGCGCGCGCCGCCGGACTCGCCGTCATCGACAAGGATGGTGCCGCCATGCGCCTGAATGACGTTGTAGGCGATGGCCAGCCCGAGGCCGGTGCCCTGGCCGACCGCCTTGGTGGTGAAGAAGGGCTCGAAGATGCGGTCGCGCATCGCCTGCGGCACGCCCGGCCCGGTGTCGGTGATCTCGATCTGGTAGTCGCGCATGTCGTTCCGGGTGGTGATGGCGATGGTCCCCCCCTCGGGCATGGCATCGGTGGCATTGCTGATGATATTCATGACCACCTGGTTCAGAAGCGCGGGGGAGCAGCAAAGCTCCGGCACGGCCGTGTAGTGGCGCTGGACGATGACACGGTCGCCCAGCTTGTGTGCCAGCAGCGCCAGCACCGTGTCCAGGGCATCGGGGACATTCACAACCCGGAAGGCGTCCTCCTGGCGCGAGAACTTGCGCAGATTCACCACCACCTCCTGGATGCGGCGCAGCCCCAGCGCCATGGCGCCGACGCGCTCCCGGCAGCGGAGGAGCTGCGGCCGCCCCTCGGCCGCCTCCGGCATCGTCGCCTCGATCTGGCCGAGCAGCCGCTCCACCGTGCCCTGATGCGCCAGGATGAAGGCCAGGGGATTGTTGATCTCATGCGCGATGCCGGCCACCAGCTCGCCGAGCGAGGCCATCTTGGCGGCCTGGACCAGCTTGGTCTGGGTGTCCCGCAATTCGCGGTTGGCGCGCTCCAGAGCCTCGGCCAGCGCGGCCTTGGCCTGGGCGGCGGCAGCCTCGGCGCGGGCCCGCTCCACGGCCGTCAGCCGTGCCCGGCTCTCCTCGGCGGCACGCCGGTCCTCCTCCTGCAGCATCTTGCGGCGCAGGGCGGCGTTGATCCGCAGGACCAGAACCTTGGCATCGGCGGAGGCGGGGATGATGTCGTCCGCCCCGGCCTCGTAGGTGCGGGCCATGGCCTCGTGCCCGGCCGGGTCCTCGGCGCCCAGGGTGATGATCTGGAAGCCGGCGCCGGCGCCGGGGTCGCGCAGCGCGCCCAGGCGGCGGCAGAGGTCCGCGGCCTCCCCGCCCTCCTGCGGCATGCCGAAGACCACGCCGTCCCACCGGTCGCGCTGCTCCGCCACGGCCGCCAGGGCCGCCTCCGGCCGGGCGAAGGGCGTGACCTCGTGGCCGCTGCGCTCCAGCAGGCCGGTGAGATAGCTCCGGTAGGTCGGGCTTTCATGCAGCACCAGCAGGCGGGCGCGGCGGAACGGCGCGGCGGCCGTCTCCGGCGCCGCCGATGCGGTCCGCTGCCGCAGCAGCGCGCGGATGCGCGGCAGCAGCATCTCCGGCGCCGCCGACTTCGCCACATAGGCATCGGCGCCGCTCTCCAGCCCCTGCCGCTCCAGGTCGCCCTCGCGCGCCTCGGTCAGCATCAGGACGGGGATGGCGCGGGTCCGGCTGTTCAGCCGGATCTGCCGCACCAGCTCATCGCCATTGATCCCCGGCAGATGATAGTCGGCGATGACCAGCGCCGGCAGCGGGCCGTTCAGCGCCTCCAGCGCCAGCTCGGCGGTGGCCACGCGGCGCACCGGGAAGCCGTGGCCCTCCAGCATGTGGCGCATCTGCAGTGCCTGGGTCTCGGAATCCTCGACCAGCAGCAGCGGCCCGGCGGACTCGCTCATGCCCCCCGCCCCCGCGCCATCTGCGCCAGGCGTGGCCCGATCAGCGGCAGCGGCAGGCTGAGACAGGAGGCGCCCAGCCGCACCGCCGCCGCCGGCATGCCGTAGACCACCGCCGTGCTCTCGTGCTCGGTGAGGGTGAAGCCGCCGGCCTGGCGCAGCTCCGCCAGACCCAGCGCGCCATCCTCGCCCATCCCGGTGAGCAGCACGCCGACGGCACGCGGCCCCAGCGCCGCCGCGACCGAGCGGAACAGCAGGGTGGCGGAGGGGCGCTGGCTGGCCAGCGGCCGCCCGGCGCTGACCTGCATCAACCCGCCCGGGCCGAGGAGGAGATGCCGGTCGCCGGGGGCCACGTGGACATGGCCGGGGCGCGGCGCCTCGCCATCCCGCGCCAGGCCGACCTTGAGCGGGACCAGCCCATCCAGCCATTGCGAGAAGCCCTCCATGAAGGCGCCTCCCATATGCTGCACCAGCAGCACCGGCAGCGGGAAATCCGCCGGCAGCGTGCCCAGCACCTGGGCCAGGGCCGGCGGCCCGCCGGTGGAGGCGGCGATGGCCAGCAGGCGCGGCGCCTCCGGCTGCGGCGCCGGAACCGCCTCCGGCCGGAGACCGGGGCCCGGCGTGACGCCACGGCGGCGGATGACCGGCACCTGGCTCATGATCGAGAGCTGGGTACAGATGGTCTCGGCGATGCGGTCGTGGCCACCGCTCTCCATCCCCACCGGCTTCTCGACCACCGCCAGGGCCCCGGCGCGCAGCGCGTTCATGGAGATCCGCAGCGAGGCATCCTCGACGCTGTCGGCGATGACGACGATGGGTGTCGGCTGCTCCGCCATGATGCGGCGGGTCGCCTCCAGCCCATCCATGCCGGGCAGGCGGATGTCCATGGAGATCACGTCGGGGCGGATGCGCGGCAGCTCGCGCAGCGCCTCCTCGGCCGAGCCGACCGCGGCGACCAGGCTGAGGCGCGGATCGCGCGAGACGATATGCGCCAGGAGGCGGCGCACCACCGCGGAATCCTCGACGATCATGACGCGGGCGGGCGCGGAAAGGCTCAAAGCAACTGTCCGATGGTCGAGAGCAGTTCGCGCTGGTCGAACTTCTGCTTGGTCAGATAGGCATTGGCGCCGAGTTCGAGACCGCGCCGGACATCCTCGGGATCCGCCCGCGAGGTCATCAGGATTACCGGCATGGCGGCCAGCCGGCGGTCGGCGCGCATGGCCTGCAACAGCGCGAAGCCGTCCATGCGCGGCATCTCGACATCCGCCACCACCAGGTCGGGCACCGCGTCGCCGCGCAGCAGGTTGAGCGCGTCGAGCCCGTCCACGCTCAGCAGGACGCGGTAGCCCTGCGCCTCCAGAATGCTCTTCTCCAGCGTCCGCGTCGTGATGGAATCATCCACCACCAGGATGGTGGCCGCCGCGGCCGGGGCGGGGCCCTGCGGCGCCAGGCTGAGACCGGCGGCGGCCAGCCGGCCTTCCTCGCGCAGCCAGCGGCCGATCAGCGCCTCGGGGCTCAGCACCGGCACGGGCGCCGCATTGTCTCGCAACGCCACCCCCATGAGGAGGCTGGCGGCGCCGGCGTCGAAGGGCGCGTCCAGCCCCTCGACGGTCAGTTCCCGCACATCCCACAGGCGGTCCACCGCCAGGGCGCAGCGCCGCTCGCCACTGCGCAGCAGCACGGCCTGGATGTGATCGGCCTCGATGGGGATGGGGAGCGCGGGCTGGTCCAGAAGAAGGGGCAAGGCCATGACAGGGGCGATAACGTCCCGACCCTCGATTCCGATGCGCGCGATGCTGCGGCCCTCGACCTTTTCCAGCCCATCGGCCCGCAGCCGCAGCAACCGCTCCACCCCATGCCCCGGCAGGCCGTAGATCCGCCCGGCGACCTCCACCAGCAGCACCGGCTGGCGCGCCGCGGACAGCGGCAGGGCCAGTTCCACCTCGGTTCCCCAGGGGCGGCGGGGCCGCATCCGCGCGGTGCCGTGCAGGCGCCGTGCCGCCTCGGCCACGACAGAAAGGCCGATGCCGCGGCCGGAAAGCCGATCGACCGCGGCAGCGGTGGAGAAGCCGGGCTCGAAGACCAGGGACAGCAGGTGGTCGGCCGGCGGCGGCGGCGCATCCGCCGGGCGCGGTGGCAGCAGGCCCTGGCGCACCGCCACGGCCTCGATCCGCGCCAGATCCGGGCCCCGCCCGTCATCGAAGACAGTTAGCAGCAACAGGCCGCCACGGATCCGCAGCCGCAGCCCGATCTCGGCGGCTGCGGGCTTGCCGGCGCGGCGACGATCGGCGTCGCTCTCGAGGCCGTGGCCCACGGCGTTGCGCAGCAGGTGGGTGACGGGGTCCTTCAGCGCCTGCAGCAGCCGGCGGTCGGCCTGCAGGTCCAGCCCTTCCAGGCGCAGCAACGCCTCCGTCCCCGCCTCGCGCGCCAGGTCGCGGGCCATCGGGCCGAGGCCGCCCAGCACCGTCTCGGCGGACACCAGGGCGATGCGCTCCACCTGACGGCGGAGCTCGGCTAGCGACGCATCCTCCGCCGCTACCGCCGCGCGCTGCTCCCGCCCGAGCCGCGTCGCCTGGCGCAGGGCGCGGTCCAGCGCCCGGTCCAGCTCCGCCATCTGCTGGCCCCCCGCTCCGGGCCCGCCGGCGCCGCGCCGGGCGGCTTCCCAGCCGCGCCGCAGCCCGCGCAGCTCGGCCTCCAGGGCGGCCAAGCCGGCCTGCAGGGAATCGCGGTGCTGCAGGCCGGCGGCCAGCGCATGCACCGCGCCGGACAAGGCATCGAGCTGGCTGGCACGCAGGCGCAGATAGTCCGGCCCCGTCACGACCTCGGCCGGGTGCACCGGGGCCAGAGCCGGGGTCGGGGTCGGGGTCGGGGTCGGGGGCAAGGGCGGGGCTGGCGCCGCCCCGGACCGCGGTGCCTCGCCCGGCCCGGCCTTGGCGCCCAGCACGCCGTCCAGGGCGCCGAGCGCGGCGGTGGGCCGGGGCGCCGCGCCGCCCGTCGCATCCAGCGACGCCACCTGGCTCTCCACGCCATCCAGCCCGGCCCGCAGCGCCGCGACCACCTCCGCCGACAGCGCCAGGCCGCCTTCCGAGACGCGGCTGAGAACCGCCTCCAGGCGGTGCGCCAGCTCCTCGACGGCAGGCAGATCGACCGCCCGCGCCGCGCCCTTCAGGCTGTGCGCCCGGCGGAACATGTCCCGCAGGTCATAGGGCTCGCCGGCGCTGGCCGCCATCAGGCCGGCGCGGATCGCATCGAGATGCTCGCGATGCTCGGCGGCGAAGGCGGCGAGAAGCTCCTGGCGGAAATCGTTCATGGGCTCAGGCGGCGGTCATTCTCGAACGGGCTCTCACAGGCGGTACCGGTCGGAGAGCGTCACCAGCTGCTGGGAGAGCTGCGACAGGTTGCCCGCCGCCATGTCGAGCTGCCGGGTGCCGGCAGCCGTCTGCTGGCTGGCCTGGCGGATGTTCTGCAGCGCGCTCATCACCTGCTCGATGCCGAGCTGCTGCTGGTTGGTGCTGGCGACGATCTGCTGGAAGGTCTGCACGCTTTCCTGGATCCGTCCGGTGATCTCGGTGATCGTCGCATGGGTGACGCCGGTGCGCTCGCGCCCGGCGGCGACGCGCTTCACCGCCTCCTCGGTCGACATGACGGAGGCGTTGATGCCGCGCTGGATGTCGCCCAGGATCGAGCGCACCTGGTTGGTCGCGTCCTTCGCCTGGTCGGCCAGGGTCTTCATCTCGCCGGCGACCACGGCGAAGCTGCGCCCCTGCTCGCCCGCCGCCGCCGCCTCGATGGCGGCGTTCAGCGCCAGCAGGTGCGAGCGCTCGGAGATGTCGTTCACCGTGGCGATGATCTCGCCCACCGCCTGGGTCTTCTCCGACAGCGCGACGATGTGGCCGGCGACCGCCTCGGCCTGCTCGCGGATCGCGTCCATGGCGCGCACCGTCTCGTCGACCGCGACGAGGCCCGCGGTCGAGGTCTGCGCCGTGGCCTGGGCGGAGGCGATCACCTCCTGCGCCCGCTTGCCGATCTGGCCGCCGGAATGGGTGATCTCGTCCACCGTGGCGGCGGTTTCCTGCACGGCGGCCAGCTGCTCCTCGACGCTCGCCGCCTGCTCCTGGGTGCTGGCGCGGATCTCGGCGGCGGCGGCGTTCAGGTTCTCCGTCGCGTCCCGGCTCTGCCGCGCGAGCTGCCGCAGCCCCTCCACCATGCCGTTCAGCTCGACCCCGAGGCGGCGCAGCTCGGCCGGCCCGTCCTCCGCCGCGCGCCCGCCGAGGTCGCCACGCCCGACCTGCTCCACGAAGGTCATGAGCTTGGCCAGCGGGCGGGCGATGGAGCGACGGATCATCAGCGTGACGGCGATGCCGAGCAGCAGCGCGCCGAGCAGCATCAGCAGGACCGAGACACGGCTCTCCTCGTAGATGTCGAGGCTGGCGCGCTGGCCGGTGACGACGATCTCGTTGAGCGTTTCCTGGATCTGCTGCAGCAGGACCGTGAACTCGGTATGGGCATTGAGCAGGCTGGCGCCCTCCGCCGCCACGGCGGACAGGTCGTCGGCGCGGATCGCCTGGAACTGTTCGCCGCTGAGCTCGCGCAGCTGCCGCAGCACGGATCCCGCCTGGGCCAGCTGCTGGCTGATCCGCTGCCAGCCCTCGCGCCGCTCGCGGGTGATGGCCGTGGCGATGTTCTGGGCGGCCAGGCTCTGCATCTCGCCCAGCACGCGCTCGGCCTGGCTGGCGTGGCGCGGCCAGGCCTGCTGCGGGTTCTCGCCCTCCACCGGCTGCTCCAGGCGGCGCACCAGGAAGCGGGCCACGGTGCGGCTGCGCGTCTCCTGCATCCGCGCCTCGGTCTCCTGCAACAGCAGCAACTGGCGCAGCATGGCGACGTCACGGGTGACGACGATCTCGGAGGACTGCGTCACCACGCCGATCTGGTGCAGGCCGTAGGCGCCGAGGCCGACCAGCAGCAGCGTCATGGTGGCGAAGCCGAGGAGGATGCGGTTGGCGATGCTCAAGTCTCGGCCTCCGGGGCGGCATGGCTCTGCGCCAGATAGGGGCGCAGCAGGTGGTGGGGATCGATCAGCGACATCACCGGCCGCCGGCCGGCGGGCAGTTCGCCGGCCAGCTCGGCCGGCAGGGGCGCATGGGCGGTGACCGGCGTGGCGGCATCCTCCGCCGCCAGGAAGGGCAGCGCCGCCGGCAGCCGGGCGAGGCCGAGCGCGCGGTCCACCCGCAGGGCGAAGCGGCGCGGGGTGTGGCGCAGCAGCAGCAGATGCCCCCCCGCCGGGGCGGCGCCCCGGCTCAGGGCGGCGGCCAGGTCGAGGACATTGAACAGCATGCCGCCCTGGCCGCAGACGCCCAGCATGGCCGGCGGCGTCCCCGGCAGCGGCGCGCAGGGCACGAAACTCAGGATACGGAGCACCGCATGCAGCGGCAGGGCGCAGAACTCCTCGCCCAGGCCACAGGCCAGCACGGCGACGCTCGGCTGCGCGCGGCTGCCGGCGGCGCGGCCGGCCAGGGCCCGGGTGCGCTCCTCCAGCAGGCGTTCGGCCTGGCGGCGCAGTCCCGGCAGCGGCGAGAGCCCGCCGGGCATCAGCGGGCCGGGCCTGCGGGAGGAGCCTCGAGATGCAACCGCACCAACTCCCTCAATTGCCTGGCCGTCATGCCGTCCCCTTCCTCCAGCGGCGTGGCGGCGGGCAACTCCCGGGCCAGGCGCGCGGCCGTGGCCAGGGCGCGCCGGCCGGCCATCTGGCGGCCCTCATCTAGCAACAACAGCCCCAGCTGGTAATGGGCCATGGGAAAATCGCCCTTGAGGTAGAGCGCGTCACGGAAGGCGCGCTCCGCCTCGCCGGGCTGTCCGAGGCCACGGGCGATCAGCCCCTTGTAGTAGTGCGGCGCTGGCCGGATCGGCTGCTGCGCCAGCACCGTCTCGCAGGCTGCGCGGGCGGCCGGCAGGTCTCCCGCATCGGCCAACTGGCGGACGCGTCGGAGCGCCACCTCCGCATCCTCGCGCGCCGCCGCGCCCGGCGACGCCGGCGGGGGCGGCGGGGGCGGCGGAACGGCCCTGCGGGGCGGCGGTGGCCACGACGGAAGGACACGCGGGGGGGGAGGCGGGCCGGAGGGCGGGGGCGGGGGCGGAGGCGGCGGTGCCGCCTCCGGCGGCCGGAGATCTGCGGCGGGCCGCCGGTAGGCCACGGTGCCCGCCAGGTTCACCACCTCCAGGAACTCCGCGAAGGCGGGGTTCGGCTCGGCATGGCCCAGCAGCAGCCAGCCGCCCTCGGCAAGCCGCTCCGCCAGGGCGCGCACGATCCGCACCACCGTGTCGGGGTGGAAGTAGATCAGTACGTTGCGGCAGAGGATCAGGTCGAATTCATTGATCTGCAGCGGCGACGTGCCGTCGAGCAGGCTGAGCAGGTTGTGCCGCTCGAAGCGCACCATGGCGCGGTGCTCGGGCCGCAGCAGCCAGTCCCGCCCGCCGGGCTGCGGCAGGAAGTCCCGTTCCACCTCCTCCGCCGGCACGCCGCGCAACGCCCAGCGGCTGTAGCGCCCGGCCCGCGCCATCTGCAGCACCGCCTCGTTCAGGTCGGTGCCCAGGAGATAGGCCCGCCATTCCGCCAGTTCCTCCCCCAGGATCCGGCGGAGCAGGATGGCCAAGGAATAGGGCTCCGCCCCGCTGGCGCAACCGGCGCTCCAGATCCGCAGGCCCCGTGACGGCGCCCGGCGCCCCAGGATCTCCGGCAGGATGGTGCCGCGCAGGGCCGCGAACTGCTCGGCGTAGCGGAAGAAGAACGTCTCGCCGATGGTGATCTCGGCCTCGAGCGCCATCCATTCCGCCTCGCCCAGCAGAGGATCGGCGAGGCGGTCCAGATAGGCGCCGCAGCCGCGCAGGCCGGTGCGCTGCAGGCGGCGGCGCAGCCGCTCCCACAGCAGGGTATCCTTGTCCTGGTAGTAGAAGTGCCCGGTCCGCGCGATGAGCAACGCCTTCAGCCGCTCGAACTCCGCATCGGGGATGAAGTCCGGGCGCGACCCCGGCATCAGCACGGCGGCATCAGACGGCGCCATCCCATTCCGCCAGGCGCGCCTGTTCCGCGTCGCGCAGCGCCGCGAGCCGCGACCGCTCCTGCGCCAGCAGGATCCGCTCCGGCGCCAGGAGATGCACGAAACCCTCGGGCGTCTCGATCTCCGCCGCGGCGCATCCGTTCAGGCTCTGCTCCGGCGCGAGTGGCCGCAGCGCGGAGGCGGGGGCCGGCATCATGTCCAGCACGCGGTCCACCAGCAGGGCGAGATCCTGCCCCGGCAGCACGCCCGCCGTCAGGACGAGGTGGCGGTAGAGCGCCGATTCGGCCCCGCCGGCGGGATCGGCCAGGCCGAGGAGGCGGGGCAGGTCGAGCACCGGCACCGCCGCGCCGCCCAGGTTCAGGAAGCCGGCCAAGGGACGGGGCAGGCCGGGCGGCCGCCAGAGGCGGGGCAGCGGCAGCAGCTCCCGCACCGCGGCGGCCGGCAGGGCACAGCGCCGGGTGCCCAGCCGCAGCAGCAGGTAACGGCCGGGCGCGGCGATGCCAGAGGAGATGCCGGGGGGATTGATCGTCACGACTCGCGGGCCTCCTGACAGCCGCCTCGATAGCATCGGTGCCGCCCGTCACAAGCCCCCCTCCCCGGCCCCGCCGGCTTGCGGCAGGATGCCGCGGCCGCGTCATGGCCCGCTGCCCCGACGATCCCAGCCCCCACGACCACCGTCAGATCACCAAGGAGAAACCCCGCTTATGGCCACCGATACCGCCGCCGCCGCCGCCGCCCTGCTGGAAGCCCGGCGCAGCCGCAACTGGCTGGAGGCGCTGCCGGAAGGCGCGCAGCCGGCCTCCATGGAGGATGTCTTCGCCATCCACGCGCTGGTGGCTGAGGCGCTGGGCCCGATCGCCGGTTTCAAGGTCGGCGCCGCCTCCCCCACCGCCGATCCCTCCGGCGCGCCGCTGCACGAGCGCAACCTGCGCTTCGACGCCACGCCCTATGCCGCCGCCGATTTCAATATCACCCGCATCGAGGCCGAGATCGGCTACCGCCTCGGCGCCGACCTGCCGCCGCGCGAGGCGCCCTATTCGCGCGAGGAGGTTCTGGACGCCATCGAGAGCCTGCATCCGACGATCGAGATCGTCGATACGCGCTTCGTCAGCCTGGGGCGCGATCCGCTGAGCCACACCGCCGACCAGGCGAGCCATGGCGCCCTGGTGGTCGGGCCGGCGGTCATGGACTGGCGCCACATCGATCCGCCCGCCCTGCCGGTGAAGCTCACCTTCAATGACAGGGTGGTGGTCGAGCAGGTTGGCGGCAACTCGGCCGGGGAGCCGATCCGGCTGATCCAGTGGCTCGCCAACAAGGGCGCCCACCGCTACGGCGGGCTGAAGGCGGGCATGGTGATCACCACGGGAAGCTGCACCGGCATGCCCGCCGTGGAGGCCGGCAGCCGGGTGCGGGCGGAGTTCGCGGGCGTCGGCGCGGTGGAGACGGCGATCCTCTGAACCGCCGCCGACAATCGCGGGGCCGGGGGCGAGCCCAGGGGCGATCCCCTGGCCCGGCTCAGGCCAGGAAGCTGCGCAGCGACCGTCCGCGCTTCGAGACCTGCAGCTTCTTCAGCGCCTTCGCCTCGATCTGGCGGATGCGCTCGCGGGTCACGTTGAAGGTCTTGCCGACCTCCTCCAGCGTGTGGTCGTTCTCGCCGCCGATGCCGAAGCGCATGCGCAGGATACGCTCCTCGCGCGGCGTCAGGTCGGAGAGGATGCGCATGGTGGCGTCGCGCATCGAGGACCGGGCGGCGGCCTCGAAGGGGATCACCGCGTTCTCGTCCTCGATGAAGTCGCCGAGGCGCCCGTCATCATCCTCGCCGATCGGGTTCTCCAGGCTGACCGGCTCGCGCGCCAGGCGCTGCACGGCGCGCACCTTGTCCACCGACATGCCGAGCTCGCCCGCCAGCTCCTCCGGCGTCGGCTCGCGGCCGGCCTTCTGCTGGAAGCGGCGGCTCATCCGCGCCACCTTGCCCACCGTCTCGGTCATGTGCACCGGCACGCGGATGGTGCGCGCCTGATCGGCCAGCGAGCGGGTGATCGCCTGCCGCACCCACCAGGTGGCGTAGGTGGCGAACTTGAAGCCGCGGCGCCAGTCGAACTTGTCGACCGCGCGCATCAGGCCGATGTTGCCCTCTTGGATCAGGTCGCCGAACATCAGGCCGCGGTTGCGGTAGCGCTTGGCGATGTGGACGACGAGACGCAGGTTCGCCCGCGTCAGCTCCTCCTTCGCCTTGCGCATGTCGCGCTCGCCACGGCCGACCTCGGCGCAGACACGGCGCAGCTCGGCCGCCGGCAGGCCACTCTCCACCTCCAGCGCCGCCACGGCGGCGCGGATTCCCGGCAGGCCCTCTCGCAGCTCCCGCAGGCTGGCCTCGCGCTTGGCAGAGCTGGTCTTGGCCTTCTGCACCGCCTGCAGCAGCGCCGCCGCGCCCTGCTCGCTGCCGTCCCAGAGGCTGATCACCAGGTCGCGGTCCATGCGCGCGGCGGTGGCCAGGCGCATCGCCTTGCCATCCAGCGCCAGCAGGCGGCGGTTGGTGTCGCGCACCTGGCCGACCAGCAGGTCGAGCCGGGCCGGACGCAGGCGCAGCGCGGCGAAGAGGCCCACCATCTCCTGGCGATAGGCCATCGCGGCCTTGCTGCGGGGCGGCATGGCGCGCAGCTGCTCATGCGCCTCCAGCGCCGCCACGAAGGCGGCCAGCACCTCCGGCTTCATCTTCTCGTCGAGCGTGGCGTGCGGCGCGGCCTCGGCCTCCTCGCCCTCCTCCACCTCGACGGCCACGGCGGGGGAAGCGGCATCGGCCGCCATGGCCTCGAGCTCGACCACGTCCCGCAGCGGCATCTGCCCCTGCTCCAGCGCGGTCTTCCAGGCGGCGATGTGCACGAAGGTCATCGGGCTCTCGCAGAGCCCGGCCAGCATGGCGTCCCGCCCGGCCTCGATGCGCTGGGCCAGCGCGATCTCCTGCTCCCGCGTCAGCAGGTCGGTGCCGCTCATCTCGCGCAGGAACATGCGGACGGGATCGTCGGAACGGGCCATGCTGGCCTCGTTGACGTTGCCGCCCTCGCCCGCCTCGTCGGCGCTTTCCTCGGCCTCCGCCTCCTCGCGGGGGGATTCGGCCTCGTCGTCCTGCTCCCCGGCGGAAGCGTCCAGGCCTTCCTCGCCGGCGTCATAGCCGGCGCGCCAGCCGCGCGCCTCCTCGGTCAGGGTGCCGTCGCGCTCGGGCAGGTCCTGACCTTCCTGGCCCAGGATGTCCCCGAACGCCGAATGCCGCGCCTTGAGGGTCTCGCCACCCTCGGCATCGTTCTGATCCGCCGTACCGTAGGTAAACATCCCGTCCATTGATTCACCTGCTTCGTTATGGGGGACCGAGGGGGTCCCGTCTGTCTCGTGCCATGCCGCCGCCCGCCCCGCGTCACGCCGGAGGGCGAACACGGACATTGGCGGGGGATCGCTCTGGGGGTCGGGCGGTGCGTCGGCCGCCCACCGGTCCGCGCTTATCTAGGAAGGCGGACCCACCGCAAAAACCCCTCCGCATGAGGAGGAAAATCGCGAGGCCCGGTGTCCAAGGAGAGGCCAAGCGGAAAGCCGGGGGGGCGAAGTGCCGGCCGCCATGCGGCGCGGGAGGGCAGCAGGGCAGGCGCGGTCAGGGCGGATGGCGCGCCGCGGCGGCGGATTTCCGTCCTGAAACTGCGCGAGACTGCTTGACATCCATGCTCCGGGGGCTGGGGCGGACCCGTCTATACTGGTCGGGAGGTTCACAGCAATGAAATCTCGTAGGGGCAGCCCCGCCCCGCCCGCTCAAGCCTGGGCGCGACAGGCTTGCAAGCGCGGCAAGATAAGAACAAAACTAGAACATGCCCAGCCCCGCCCACCCACCCTCCCTGGCCAGCCTGCGGGAACGCATCGCCCGCCTCGAGCGGGGTGCCCTCTGCCCCGGCCTGGAGGCCTTGCCCGGCATTCCGCTCTGCGCCACCCTGGATGACGCCTTGCCTCCCGGTGGGCTGCCGCGCGCCATGCTGCATGAGATCCTGACCACCGGGGAGGAGCAGATGCCGGCCGCGCTGGGCTTCGCCGCCATCCTGCTCGGCCGGGCCGGCGGCACGGTGTGCTGGATCGAACCGGGGCCGACGGGCTGGGCCGCCGGGCTGCATGGCTTCGGCCTGCCGCCCGAGCGGCTGGTGCTGGTCCAGGCGGAACGGTGCGACGAGGCGCTCTGGGCGATGGAGGAGAGCCTGCGCTGCCCGGCCGTGGCGGGAGTGCTCCTGCGGCTGGCGGAAGGGCCGCCGCCGGGCCTGACCGCGCTGCGGCGGCTGCAGCTGGCGGCGGAGCGCGGCGCCCTGGCCCTGCTCCTCCGCCCCGCCGGGGAGCCGGCCGGCCCCACCACGGCGCGCACGCGCTGGCGGATCCGCCCCTTGCCGGCCCCCGACCCCCGCTCCCCCGCCATGCCGCATTGGGAGATCACGCTGCTGCGCGCGCCCCGGCTGGAGGCGGCACGGCGCTGGCGGGTGTCCTGGGACGGCGAGTCGCTGCGCGCGGAGCCGGCGTGATGGAGGCCGCGCCCCGCCGCATCCTGGCGCTGCACCTGCCCTGGCTGGAGAGCGAGGGGCTGGACCCCGGCCCCCTGCTGCTTTGGGGCATTGAGGGGCCGCGCCGCCTGGTCATGGCGGTGGATCCGGCGGCGGCGCGGCTCGGCCTGCGGGCCGGCATGGCCCTGGCCGATGCGCGCGCCATGGTGCCCCAGGCGACGGTGCTGCCGCACGATCCGCACCGCGCGGCGGCGCGCCTGACGGCCCTGGCGCTGCATCTGCGGCGCTTCACGCCCCTGGTGGCCACCGAGGCACCCGACACGTTGCTGCTCGACACCACCGGCTGCGAGGCGCTGGCGGGCGGCGAGGCGGCGCTGGCGCGGCAGGCCCTGGCGGCGCTGGAGGCCTGCGGACATGCCGCCCTGGCGGCCATGGCCGGCAATGCCGCGGCCGCGGCGGCGCTGGCCCGGCACGCGGTGCCGGGCGAGCCGCCTCGCATCCTCCCCCCCGGCACCGAGGCCGAGGCCCTCTCCCCCTTGCCGCTGGAACGGCTGCGCCTGCCGGCGGAGATGCTGCGGCGGCTGCGCGGCCTGGGGCTGCGGCGCATCGGGGAGGTGCTGGCGCAGCCGCGCGGGCCGCTGACGCGCCGCTTCGGTCCCGGCCTGCTGGCACGGCTCGACCTGGCCACCGGCGCCGCCCGTGCCGCGCTGCGCCCCCTCGCGCCGCCGCCGGTCTTCGCCGCCACCCTCGCCCCGCCCGAGCCGCTGATCACGCGCGCCGGGCTGGATGCGGCCCTGGCGCGCCTGCTGCCCGAGCTCTGCCATCGGCTCGAGGCGGCGGGCCAGGGGCTGCGCCGCCTGCGGCTGGCGTTGCGGCGGGTGGATGGCAGCCGGCAGGAGATCGGGCTCGGCACCGGCGGCCCGGTGCGCGACCCGGCGCACCTTGCCCGCCTGCTGCGGGAGAAGCTGGAAGGGGTGGCGCCGGGCTTCGGCATCGAGCGGCTGGAGGTGCGCGCCCTCGAGACCCAGCCGCTCGAGGCCCGCCAGTCCGAGGGGCTGGCGGATGGCGAGGCGGCGGCGCGGGAGGCGCTGGAGCGGCTGCTGGACCGGCTGGGCCAGCGCCTGCCCGTCTGGCGGGCGCAGCCCTGTGCCTCGCACTGGCCGGAGCAGGCGGTGCGGGCGGTCTCGCCTTTCGCCGTGGTGCGGACGCCCTCGGACTGGGACAACCACCAGGATGGCCCCTGGGGCGGCCGCCCACGCCCGGTCTGGCTGCTGGCCCGGCCGGAGCCGGTCGAGGCGGCCCCCGATGGCCTGGTCTGGCGCGGCCGGCCGCGCCCGCTGCGGCATCGCGAGGGGCCGGAGCGGCTGGAGGCGGAATGGTGGGGTGCGGCGCCGGAGCGGCCGCCCCGCGACTACTGGCGCGTGGAATGCGAGGACGGGCTGCGCCTTTGGCTCTGCCGCAGCGAGGCCCGCTGGTTCCTGCATGGCCTCTTCGCCTGAGGATCCGCCCGGCTTCGCCGAGCTTTGCGCCCGCTCCTGCTTCTCGCTGCTGGAGGGCGCCTCGCAGCCCGACGAGCTGGTGGCCATGGCCGCGGCGCTCGGCCATGCCGGCTTCGGCCTCTGCGACCGGATGAGCCTGGCCGGCGTGGTGCGCGCCCATGTCGCGGCGCGCGAGGCGGGGCTGCCCTTCGCCCTGGGCGCCCGGCTGGTGCTGCAGGATGGGCCGGAGATGCTGGCCTGGCCCACCGACCGCGCCGGCTACGGGCGCCTCACCCGGCTGCTCTCCGCGGCGCGGATGGCGGCGCGCGGCGAGGCCTGCCGCCTCGCGCCGGACGCGGTGGAGGCGGCCGCCGAGGGCTGGGCGCTCGCCGTGCTGCCGCCGCCCGGCCTGCCCGGCGCGGCGGTCGCGGCGGGGTTGCGCCACTGGTCGGACCGGCTGCGCGGACGGCTGGCCCTGCCGCTGCTCTGCGTCGGGGCCTGCGTCCAGGCGGGCGACGAGGCGACGCGCCTGCGCCGCCTCGCCGCCATGGCCGAGGCCGCGGGCGGCGGGCTGCTGGCCAGCACCGAGCCGCGCTTCCACACGCCCGGCCGCCGCCGCCTGGCCGATGTGATGACCGCGATCCGCCTGGGCCGCCGGGTCGAGGATCTGGGCTTCCAGGCCGAGCCCAATGCCGAGCGGCGGCTCAAGCCGCTGGCGGCGATGCGCGCCCTCTACCGGGACCATCCGGCGGCCCTCGACTGGAGCCTGCGGATACTGCGCGCCAGCGCGGGCTTCTCGCTCGGCCAGCTGCGCTACGAATATCCGCACGAGATCCTGGAGGACGGCTGCAGCGCGCAGGAGACGCTGGAGGGCCGCGTGCGGCAGGCCGTGGCCGCGCGGTGGGACGCCCCGGCACCCGGCCTGCTGCGCCGGCTCGAGGAGGAGCTGCGGCTGATCGGCGCCTTCGGCTACGCGCCCTATTTCCTGACGGTGCACGAGATCGTCCGCTTCGCCGAGGCGGAGGGCATCCTCTGTCAGGGCCGCGGCAGCGCGGCCAATTCCGCGGTCTGCTACGTGCTCGGCATCACCGCCATCGATCCCGAGCAGCACGACCTGCTCTTCGCGCGCTTCCTCTCCGCCGCGCGCGACGAGCCGCCCGACATCGACGTCGACTTCGAGCACGAGCGGCGCGAGGAGGTCATCCAGCACATCTACCGCCGCTACGGCCGTGACCGCGCCGCCATCTGCGCGACCGTCATCCGCTACCGCCCCCGCAGCGCCCTCCGCGAGGTCGGCAAGGCGATGGGCCTCAGCGAGGACGTCACCGCGCGCCTGGCCGGCGCCGCCTGGGGGCCGGGGCGGGAAGAGACGCTGCCGGCGCTCGCCGCCGGCGAGGGGCTCGATCCGGAGGAGCCGCGCCTGGCCCTGGCGCTCCGCCTCGCCGAGGAGCTGCAGGATTTCCCGCGCCATCTCGCCACCCATGTCGGCGGTTTCGTCATCACCGAGGGGCCGCTGGTCGAGCTGGCCGTGGTGACCCGGGCGGCGATGGAGGACCGCACCGTCCTCGAATGGGACAAGGAGGATATCGACGCCCTCGGCATCCTGAAGGTCGATGTGCTCGGCCTTGGCATGCTCTCCTGCCTGCGCCGCGCCTTCGACCTGCTCGCCGCGCACAAGCAGCTTCCCGCCGCGCTGCGCAGCCTGCCGCGCGAGTGCCCGGACACCTTCGCCATGCTGCAGCGGGCGGATTCCGTCGGTGTCTTCCAGGTGGAGAGCCGGGCGCAGATGAACATGCTGCCGCGCCTGAGGCCGCGCTGCTTCTACGACCTGGTCGTGCAGGTCGCCATCGTCCGGCCGGGGCCGATCCAGGGCGGCATGGTGCATCCCTACCTCCAGCGCCGCGCCCGGGCGGAGCCGGTCGTCTTCCCCTCCCCCGCCCCGCCGCACCCGCCGGACGAGCTGGTGCCGGTGCTGGGCCGCACCCTCGGCGTGCCGCTGTTCCAGGAACAGGCGATGCGGCTGGCCATCGTCGCCGCCGGCTTCAGCGAGGCCGAGGCCGACCGGCTGCGGCGCGACATGGGCCGCTTCCGGCAGTCCGGAAAGATGGACGAGTACCGGCAGAAGCTGGTCGGCGGCATGACGGCGCGTGGCTATGAACGGGACTTCGCCGAGCGCGTCTTCGAGCAGATCAGGGGCTTCGGCGACTACGGCTTCCCGGAGAGCCATGCCGCGAGCTTCGCGCATCTCGTCTGGGCCTCGGCCTGGATCAAGTGCCACCATCCGGAGGTCTTCGCCTGCGCCCTGCTGAACAGCCAGCCGCTCGGCTTCTACGCCCCGGCGCAGATCGTCCGCGACGCCGTGGCCCATGGCGTGACGGTGCGGCCGGTCGCGGTGAACGTCAGCGCCTGGGACTGCACGCTGGAGGCGGCAGCGGCAGGATCCGGCGGCCTCGCCCTGCGCCTTGGCCTGCGCATGGTGCGGGGCCTGGCGGCGGCGGAGGGGCAGGCCTTGGTGCAGGCGCGCCAGGCCGGCAACGGCGCGCCCTTCACGGGGCCGGAGGAAGCCCTGCGCCGCGCCGGCCTGTCGCGCGCCGCCCTGGAGGCCCTCGCGGCGGCGGACGCCTTCCGGGATTGCGGGATGGACCGCCGGCAGGCCGCCTGGGCCGTCCATGGAACCGAGCGCGCCCCGCCGCCCCTCTTCGCCACCCAGGACAGCCTGCCGCTGCTGCCGGAGCCGCAGCCCCGCCTTCCCGCCCTCGGCGAGGGCGCGGCCCTGGTCGCCGACTACCGTGCGACCGGCCTGACCCTCGGCCGGCATCCCCTGGCGCTGCTGCGCCCGACCCTCGACGCGCTCGGCTGCGACGACAGCCGGCGCCTGGCGGCGGCGGCGAGCGGCGCGCGCCTTCGCCTGGCCGGCCTGGTGCTGATGCGTCAGCGCCCCGGCACCTCCAAGGGCGTGGTCTTCCTCACCACCGAGGACGAGCATGGCAGCGCCAACATCGTGGTCTATGCCAGCCTGGCGCGGCGCGACCGCCGTGCCCTGATCGGCGCCCGCCTGCTGATCGTGGAAGGCCATGTCGAGCGCGGCCAGGGCGACCACGCCGTGCCCATCCTGCATCTGATCGCCAGCCGCCTGATCGATCGGACGGCGCTGCTGGACGGGCTGGAGGCGGAGACCTCCGCCTCCCGCTCGCCCCGCCTGCAGCCCAGCCGCGACTTCCGCTGAGGCGGCCTGTGAACCTTGCCAGCCAGGACCGCCCGTGCCGCCTTCCCGCCGCCCTCCAGGCCGGCTGGCGGGCCGCAGGCGGGACTCGGCATCCGCGAATCGCCCCTCGTGCTGTGAACCTTGCCAGCCGATGCGAACCTTGCCAGCCTGGGCGAAGCCGTCCCTGTGAACCTTGCCAGCCACCCGCGCCGCGTCCGCTGTGATCCCTGCCAGCCCGGCCGATCCGGCATTAAGCCTCCAGAATCAAATGCCTGGCGGGTTATCCACGCGAACCCTGCCAGCCCTTCTTCAATAACAATCCTCCTGAATCCCGAAGGATTGCCCTGGGCTGGCAAGGATCACAGGCCTGGGAGGGAACGGCTGGCAAGGTTCGCATCGACGGCGGCCGGGAAGCCGTTGCAGTTTTCGCCCCATGGTCGAGCCGAAGACGATTCCCCCTGACCACCCCATTGGCCGCACCGCGGAACGAGGCACGGCTCGCAGGAACCAGGGCGACCTGTTCCAGACCGGCACGGACGTGCATCGGGTGGTCGCGACCAAAGGTGTCAAGGGTGCGGTCGAGGCCGCCCAACTCGCCATTCTGGAGCCCAGGCCGAACAGCCTGTCCAAGGCCCTGGCCGGCCGGATGGGGCGCCAGATCGCCGACAACGCCTCCTCGGCCATCGTGCGCGAATTCGAGGGCACCAGCGAGATCGGCTACAGCTATTCCGCCTGGTGCCTGGCCGGCCTGCCGCACCGGGACCAGCCCAAGGACCAGAACTGGTTGATCGAGACCGACTTCGCCCGGCTGCTGGTCCGGCCGGGCGTGCGGCTGCGGGACGACAACAGCCAGGAGTATATCGGCACGCCCTTCGGCAGCTATGCCCGGCTGCTGCTGATCGACTGGCAGACCGAGGCGCTGGAGCGCGGCAGCCGCGAGATCCACATGGGCCGCTCCGCCAGCGCGGTCGTCACCCGGCTCGGCATCAACCGCGGCGGGCCGAGCAACGGCAAGGTGGCCGACCAGCTGGAGCGGCTGGCCACCTGCACGGTCGACTTCAGCTTCGGCAACGACAAGAAAGGCGTCATCGTCAACCAGCGGCTGGTCGATGCCTTCAGCTATGTCGGCGAGCCCGACCCGCGCTCCAAGAAGACGGCGCGGCTGGTCGAACGGGTGATGCTGTCGCAGGCCTTCTTCGACGAGCTGCGGCGCCATCCGGTGCTGGTGGACCGCGCGGCGCTGCGGGACATGACCACCTCCCCTCTCGCCATCGACATCTACCTCTGGCTCGCCTACCGGCTGCACTCCCTGCAGAAGGAGACGCCGATCGGCTGGGAAAGGCTCTGGCGGCAGTTCGGCTCCAAGGTCGGCGCGCTGAAGAACTTCAAGACCCAGTTCGAGGGGCCGCTTCACCTGGCGCTGTCCTCCTACAAGAACGCCAAGGTCCGCGTCACCGACCGCGGACTGCTGCTGGAGCCCTCCCCGCCTCCCATCCGCCCCTAGCCGGCTTGCAAGGTTCACACCCCGGCAGCGCCCGGGGTCACGACTTCGGGGAAGGCTCCCGCGCCATCAGCTCCGGCAGCCGGTCGATCAACGACTGAACCGTCTCGTCCGGCAGCGCCGTCGCGAAGCGGAACACCCATTGGCCGCCATTGCGGGTCAAGGTTCCCAGCCTCTGACCCTTATGGACGATATGCCGCCGCTCCGGCAGGGCGGCCCGGCCGGAGGCGGCGGGACCGCGCCCCTCGGCGGCCCGCATCAGGAGAGCGATCTGCTCCTCGCCATCGATCAGGCCGCGGTCACCGCCCGCATCCTGCATCTGGGCATCGAGCGCGGAGAGAATGCGGGGCAGCACCGCCTCATCGGCCTCCACGGCCTCCATCACCCGCCGCGCCCGCAGCATGGCCAGGCGTCGTGGCTCCTTGAGCCGGCGGATGATCTCCTCGGGGAAGCGCGACAGCCGCAGATAGAGGCTGAGGGTTGAGGGATCGAGACCGAACTGCGCGGCGATCTCGCGCGACTGGAGATCGAGGCGCGCCCGCACCTGTGCGAACCAACGCGCCCGCTCCAGGGCGGAGATATCCTCCCGTCGCTCGTTCTCCGAGAATTGGACCCGCAGCATGGCCGCGTCATCCAGCGGGCGGACGCGGGACAGGACCTGGAGGCCCAGCTGACGGCAGGCCTCGAGGCGCCGCCGCCCGGCCGCGATCTCGAACCCCCCCTCCCCCGCCACCCGGACCGTGATGGCATCGTTCTGCCCGTTGGCCCGGATATCGGCCAGCAAGGCCTCGAATTCCGGCCCCTCGAAGGCGCCCGGCAGGCGGTCATGCGGCAAGGGGTCGCGGATCAGGCCAGGGTCCAGGAAGAGAAACTCCTCCTCCGAGGCCCCCGCCCGCTCGGCCAGCCCGCGGGTCCGGGCCAGTTGCTCCTCCAGGGCGGCATTGGTGGTGCTGGCGCGGGCCAGCTCGGCCTCCAGCCGGCCGATGCGCTCGCGCAGGCCTTCCGCCATGGCGCCCAGGGCCGCCGCGGGGCGGTGCGTCGCCCCAGGCGAGCCGAGGGCCGCGGGCTCACCGGCCACCGTTGCGGTCCGGTCGCGCAAGGCCTGGGCCAGGTTCTGGAAGCGGGATGCGGGAGGCTTCATGCCTGTTGCTCCTTGCGACCCGGCCGCCCCTCGCCGCTCGCCCGCCCCCAGTGGCGCAGGATGGCGGCCTCGATGGCGCGGTTGACGGCGTTGGCGCTGGCGATGGCCCGGTTGTAGGCGGCCCGGTCGGTGCTGGGCTCGTACTCGTAGAGGGTTTCCTTGCCGAAGCCCGCCGTGCCGACGATCCGGGAATGCAGGAAGGCCTCCCGCAGGACAAGAGACCCGAAGCGCTCGCGGATCAGCTGCGCCAGGGCATCCTGACTGCGGTCGGTGGGATCGAAGGCGGTGAGCAGGATATGGCTGAAGGCGAAGTCCAGGCCGTGTCCGAAGGCGGCCTGGAACTCGGCGGTGTAATCGGACAGATGGGCGAAGAACTCGCCGGTCGAGGCCAGGTCGGTCATGGTGGCGCGGCTGGGCACGATGATGCCTGTGGCGGCGTGCAGGGCCGTGGACATCAGCATGTTGACGTCCGGACGGGTGTCGACCACCGCGATGTCGTAGCGGTCCTGAACCGTGCTCAGGAAAGCCTTCAACTCGTCGAAGTAAAGGATTTCCTCCTCGACCCCCTGCCCGGCACGGCGCGCGAGAATCTCCTCGCCCTCTCCTAAAGCTGGGCTGGCGGGGACGAGATCGATGGCCGGCCAGTAGGTCGGGCGACAGAGCCTCACGGCCGGCTCGGCCGCGCTGCCGGCAGGACGGTTCAGCCAGGCTGTGAAGCAACCTTCGGCCCCGACGTCGAGGCCGGGCTGGAAGCCGAACTGCGCCGAGGCACTGCCCTGGCTGTCGAGATCGACCATCAGCACCCTATAGCCCGCGAGCGCCATATATTGGGCGAAGTGAACGCTGCTGGTCGTCTTCGCGGAACCGCCCTTGAAGTTGGTGAAGACGACAGTGGCCAGGGCTTCGCCGGAAGCCGGGTCGCGACGCGTGGAGATGAGCTTCCCTTGAGCCTCAAGCTGGCGCCGAGCCTGTTGCAACTCACCGAAGGTGAGACGGGCGCGCGGTGCGATCCCCCGGACTTCCTGGCGCGGAAGGGCCTGACGCAACAGGCGCGGCGCCACTCCCCACAGACTGGCGATTTCCGCGACCGAGAAATCCCGCAGTCGTTTGCGCCGCTCCGGCGCGTTCTCGATCTCGATGGCGCTGCGCTGCGCCTCGCGCAGCACCTGGGCGACATGCCGGAAGGCTTCGGACTGACTCATGCGATCGCGGCTTCCCGAACGGTTGCTCTCCGCATAAGCAGTCGGCTTCAGAATGGGAAGCCCCTCCCGCACTTGGATGCATCCAATCGACGCCCTCCATGGGCACCGCACCCAGGGTTGGATGCATCCAAGTGCGGGAGGGCAGGCAGAGGAAGAGGCCTTTTCGTGAGCCAATCCGATGAACTTGCGAAGGTCAAGGAGCGTATCCGCCTGCTGACGGAGAGGACGGTCTCCAACGGCTGCACGGAGGCCGAGGCCCTGCAAGCCGCGGAGATGGTGGGCCGCCTGCTCGACCGCTACGCGCTGAGCATGAGCGAGATTGAGGTCCGGCAGTCGGTCTGCGTCCAACGCAGCGTCCCTCTGATGGGACGGCAGCGACGACCCATCGATGCCTGCGTGCCGGCCGTGGCGCGCTTCTGCGACTGCAAGGTCTGGCTGGCGCGGGAGGGCGAACAGGCGGAGTACGTATTCTTTGGTTTCGAGGAAGATGTCAGCCTGGCCATCTATCTGCTCGCCGTCGTCGAGAGAGGCATGCGGCATGAGCTCGAAGCCTTCCGCGCCCTCCGTCCGCAGCTTCGCGGCCCGGATCTGCGCGTGGCGTCCCGGCGCCACCAGCAGGGCATGGCCGTCCGCGTCGGCGAGCGCCTGGAGGCCATGCACCGCGAGCGTGGCCGGCAGCGGCACAGGGAGGCGCCGGCGGGCGCCGCGCTCATGGTGGTCAAGCAGGCGACGGTGGAAGAGGCCTTCCGTGAAACCCGCATCCGCCTGACCCGAACCCGGCCCAGCGCCGTCCGGCTGGATGCCGCCTATCGGCAGGGCTACGACGCCGGAGGCCGGATCAATCTCAACCGGCCGCTGCGGGGGCAGGAGAGGGAGCGGCTGCCGTGACGGCGCGCGATGTCCAGCGCGGGCGGGTCTATGCGTGGGAGGACGCCATCATGGCGGAGCTTGCGCCGGGAACGCTTCGCTTCGAGGCGGCGCAGCCCATGGTCGATGCCCTCTGGGCCGAGCAGGGGCTGCGTCACCCGCCTCGTGTCGAGCGCCTGCCGGTCCAGGCGCGCCGGCGGCAGGCGGATGCCGATCGTCTCCGCATCCGCCTGCCGCCGGAATTCCCGGCCTGGCTTCTGCTGCACGAACTGGCCCATGCCCTGAGCACCACCTTCGATGGCCGTTCGGATGGGCACGGTCCCCGTTTCATGGGGCTCTACCTGGGCCTGCTGATCCGCTATCTGCGCCTGCCAGAGGACTGGCTGCTGGCCAGCCTGTCCGCGCGCGGCATCCGCGTGGCGCGCGACGCGCGGCCGGCCTTCCTGGATCCCTGAAGGTCGGCCGGGCAAGTCGTGCTCAGATGGGGCAGACCCCGCTGGCGCATTGCAGGTGCGCCCAGTCCACGGCCTCCCGCACGGCGCTGTCGTCGATGCCTTCGACCAGGGCAGCGAAACGCCCGGCCGACACCTCTTCCTCCGGCAGATACTCGTAGCCCAGCTCGGAGTCCGGCCGGCTCGGCAGGACGGAGCAGCAGCGGATGCGCGGCTGCTCCCGCAGCACGATGGCGCGGAACGCCTCGAGATCATGCCGGTCGGTATAGATCTTCAGCGTGTAGCTGACCTGGTTGCCCCGCTCCGCGCCGATCCAGTGCCGCTCCAGCAGCCGCAGCCAGCGATACTGCTCGTCCGGCGTGGCCTCGGGCGCCGTCACCAGGCCGCTTTCCATGCCGAGCCGCTGCGCCAGCGGCACCGTAGGAAAGCCGACGATGGTCATGCCCGGGAAGCTGCGCAGCTCGCGCAGGGGATAGCCGCGCGCCGCGTAATCCGCCAGCAGGGGGTCGGAGCCCGGCCGCCACGCGCCGGTCTCGTCCCGCGTGCCCTTGAACTGCACCCAGCGCAGATACTGGCGCCGCGCCGGCAGATGGGCGCCCTCGGTCAGGCCGAAGAGCTTGCTGGTGGTGCCGGCCGGCTTCACCGTCGTCACCGTCACGGGGCGCGCCATGCCGAGCTCGTCGGCGTAGTCGTCCGCCTCCTGCTTGGCGCTTTCGGAAAGACGGTCGAGCATGGACCAGAAGGGGGCGGCGCGGGCCTCGTCCAGCAGGTCGGCGAAGCCGAGGCCGAAGCGCATCCAGGCCCATTCATGGAGGCCCGTCGGGCCGATGCCGATCCGGTTCGTCCGGGCCACTTCCTCGCCGTAGAGGGCGTCCATCCGATTGGCGCGGATGAGGAAGCGGACGCCGAGACGCACCGCGTCCTCAACCCGCGCGTCCCAGTGCGCGGCGATCTCATCGGGCACCGCGCCGGGGGTGATGCTGGCCAGGTCCAACGGGCAGGCCAGCAGGGGCGCGAAATCGGCGATGACGCAGTAGCCGCCGGTGACATGCAGCGTGATCTCGCCGCAGGGATTGGTGGTGACGGGAAACTGCGCCGTCGCCGCGCGGCGGGCCACCTCGGCCAGCAGGCCGGCGGCGGCGTCCACCTGATAGCGGGCGCTGTGGAAGTCGCGGCCATCCTCATGCACCGGCTTGTTCCAGGCGCTGCCGGTCCGGTGGTCCTCCAGCAGGTCGCCGTTGATGAAGCCGGGCTCGCCATTGATATAGGCGCAGGCGGTGACCTCCTCGAAGACCATTCGGGCCTGGCGGGTGAGGGCGTCCGCCGGATCCCCGCCGCGCAGGCGCTGCCAGAAATCCCGGTCCACCATGACCGAGTGGTTGGCGGTCCAGAGCCCACCCTCGGACTTGGCGCGGATGAAGCGGCGGATGCCGGGATCGCGCCAGGACTTGGTGGCCATGCGGGCCGCGCGTCGGGCTCCGCCGACCTGCACCTCCACCGAGAGATGATGATCGACCAGCAGGGCCTGCTCCCAGGGCTGCAGGACCTCCGAGGCCGGGTCGCGCGTCCGGGCGGGTTCGATGACGTGGCGGCGGATATGGATCAGGCCGCGCAGCAGGGAGATCGGGCCCGAGGAGGGGCGGCCCTGCATGCCGCGGATCGGGCTGCCGGCAGGCCGGATGGCGGACAGGTCGAGCACCAGCACCCGGTCGCGCTCCTGGCGGAACGCCATGGCCTCGAGGATCTCGATGGCCTTCGCCCAGCCTTCCCGGCTGTCTTCCACGCGGTGCAGCACGGCATTCGCAGGCAGGGGGGCGAGGCCGGGGATCATCTCGCGGGCCAGGAAGTCCAGCACCTGCGCCTCGGCCGCGGCGTCGAACTCCGCCTCGCCCGTGCCCCAGGGCAGCAGGCCCATCTCCAGGCCGAAGCGCAGCCGCGCGGCGCGATCGGCGGGATAGTCGGCATGGTCGGCGGCGAGATGCAGGCGCAGCTCGGGCGCCTTGGCCCAGTCGATGGCGATCAGCGCATCGTCATAGGCGCGCCCCACGCCGGAGCCGTTCAGCAGCAGGTAGAACTCCGCGAAGGCGGTGATGGCCGTGGCGCAGTTGGTGAAGACCTCCATATTGCGCCCGGCCTGTCCGGCATCGCCATGCTGCAGGTGGCGCCCCGAGGTCAGAAGCGCGCCGGTCGCGATGGCGTTGCGCAGCCTCGCCTGCTCGCCCGCCCTGTCGCCGCCCGGCAGCAGGCTCATATTCCCCGCCGCGACACGATCCGCCACCCGGCCGAAATCCTCCCCATCCTCGGGGCGGAAGACCGTGCGCCGCCCGACGGCGAGCCCCATGCCGCTGTCCAGCCGGCGGGCCGCCAGCGGTTTCTCGCCAAAGCTCCGACCCGGGATCGTGGCGGGGCCACGCCCCGGCAGGGCAAGGGCGTGAAGCGGCTGGCTGTAACCATCCATATCGACTGGCTCCGGTCTGCAAGGTCCTGGGAAGTTGCGAATCGATCGCAGGCCTTATGCTAGATATGGTAGAGGAACAGGCTTCAAAACACCATATGAAGCGTTCGGCTGGGGAAGTTCACATCCCCGCTCGCCGCAGGAGACAGCCGCGGAACGCGGTGCCCGGAACCCCCCGGCGCGCCTGCCGGAACAGGGTGGGACCGCGGGTCGGGCAGGGGAGGGAGGCCGCCGGCCCGCTCACCAGATGAGGCAAGGAAGGCTCGCTAACGCCTGGAAACGCGGTGTCCGTGCCTCAGGGCGCCTCTGTGAACCTTGCCAGCCATAAGGGAGGCCGGAGACGGGAGGACGGCGCCAGGAACAGCGCGCCGCGCGATCGAGGCCATCCTTCCTCCGAGCCTCCCGACGCAGGGCCGGCGGGCAAGGTTCACACCTCGCCGCGCCTCTCCAGGCCGCCCGGCATGGCGCGGAAATGGGTCAGCGTGCGCTCGGCGTGCAACATGCGGTGCGACAGCGCCTTCCGGGCATAACGGGCGACGACGTCGCAATGCCCTGGATTCCCGGCCAGATCGGTCATCTGATGGGGGTCGCGCTCGAGGTCGAAGAGCAGCGGCGGCAGGGCGGTGAAATGGACATACTTCCACCGCGCATCCTGCACGACGCAGAGCGAACAGGCGTCCATCGGCAGGCCGAGCGCCGCCTCCGGTCTGGAATAGTACACATCGCGGAAGTCGTATTCGTAGAAGAGGTGGTCGCGCCATCCTGCGGGCCGCTCGCCGCGCAGCAGAGGCAGCAGGGAATGGCCGTCACAGGCGCGGGGCGGCTGGCCGCCCAGCCATTCCAGGATGGTCGGCAGCACGTCGACGCTCTCGGTGAAGGCATCCTCGATGCGGCCGGCGCCCTGGGGCGCCAGCGGGTCCTTCACCACGAGCGGGACGCGGAAGCTCTCATCGTGATAGCCGACCTTGCCCAGGAGGAAGTGGTCGCCAAGCTGCTCGCCATGGTCGGAGGTGAAGACGATCATCGTGTCGTCCCACTGCCCCGTCTCGTCCAGATGGGCGAAGACCGCGCCGAGCGCGTCATCCACCTCCGTGATCAGCCCGGCATAGGTCGCGCGCATCTGCCGGATGGCGGCCTCGGACAGTTCGGCGGCGGCGCCGCCGGCGCCCTGGAAGAAGGAGCCCTGGCCGATGCCGCTCAGGTAGAAGCCGAGCAGCGGATGCTGCGCCGCCTCCTCCCGCCAGTCGGACCGGCGGCGGATCGCCGGCATCTCCGCCGGCGCGTACATCCGGTTGTAGGGGGCAGGGGCGATGAAGGGCGGATGCGGACGCCAGTAGCCGAGATGCAGGAACCAGGGCCTGTCGCCCTTGCCCTTCAGGTAGGTCAGGGCGCGCTCGGTGAAGTAGGCGGTGTCGGACAGCGCGGCCGGGATGCGGCAGGGGCGGTCGGTCGCGCCGGGGGCGGCATCCTCCCCCTCGGGCAACCAGATGTCCTCGCGGTTGGCCGGCAGCGGGTAGCCCTTCTGCGCCAGCCAGCCGAAATAGCCATCCATGCTGGGCTCGAAGGCGCCGACGCTGCGGAAGCCCTCCATCAGGTCGCCCAGGAGAGTGAAGCGGAAATCCTCTGACGTGGTGGAGCGCGGATCGGGCGTGGAGGTGGTGTAGCCGATCAGCGCGGGATCGTAGCCGATGCCGCGCAAGGCCTTGCCGAGGTTCATGTGCCGCGCGTCCAGCGGCACCGTGTTCTGCACCGCCCGGTGGTTCATCAGATAGAGCCCGGTCAGCAGGCTGGCCCGCGCCGGGCCGCAGGGCACGGCGTTGGTCACGTGGTTGCGGAAGGTCACGCCTTCCCGGCAGAGGCGGTCGAGGTTCGGCGTGCGCAGGAACTTCGCGCCCAGGACCGGCACGAAATCCGCGCGCCACTGGTCGACGACAATCAGCAGGACATTCTTCCGGCGCGCCATTCCCATCCCCATCTGCGACAATGGGCGCGACCGGTTACGCGTGGATGACGACGATGGAATGACGCCCCGATGTCGTTGCCGTGACAAAGGGAGACGACCCGTGCCGGCTTGACGGAAGCACGATTATTCTGGACACATCTCGATATTCCACGATGAGGGGCGGGAGGATAGCTTCATGCCGCATGACGGACACGACCACCAAGACCTTCCGCCGGGCATCCCGGAGGATGGCTGGAAGCACAGCGGCGTTCGCGTGATCCCTGGCGACAGCCTGGACCCGAACACCGCCAGCACGCCCGGCATGAACCGCGCCGCGGCCATCAATGCCGCGCGGGTCGGCGCGCAGAAGATCTGGGCTGGCACAGTTCACATCCACGCCAATGCCAAGACCGGCGCGCATCACCACGGGCCGCTGGAAAGCGTGATCTATATCGTGAAGGGCCGCGCCCGCATGCGGTGGGGCGAGCGGCTCGAATTCGTCGCCGAAGGCGGTCCGGGCGACTTCATCTACGTCCCGCCCTATGTGCCGCACCAGGAAATCAACGCCTCCACCGACGAGACGCTGGAATGCGTGCTGGTGCGCAGCGACAACGAGGCGGTGGTGGTGAACCTGGACATCGAGCCGGTGGAGAAGCCGGAGAACGTCCCCTGGGTCGACCCGATCCACAAGGCGCCGGGCTGAACCGGAAGGCACGGGGCAGGGGGCACGGCATCTTCGGGTTGCGCTCCCGCGCCAGGCTCCGAACTATGGGGGGATGTCCATGCGAATCAGCACCCTCACCCTGAACCCCACCATCGACCTGGCCTGCGAGGCGGAGAAGGTCCGTCCCGTGCGCAAGGTCCGCACCTTCGACGAGCGGCAGGACCCGGGCGGCGGCGGCGTCAACGTCGCCCGCGTGGTGCGCGAGCTCGGCGGCGAGACCCTGGCCATGGTTCTGGTCGGCGGTGTCACCGGGCACTTCCTGGAGGAGCTGCTCGAGGAGATCGGCGTGCCGCACCGCAGCATCCCGATCGCCGGCCGCACCCGGATCAGCCAGACGGTGCTGGACCGCAGCCTGGGCGAGGAGTTCCGCTTCGTCCCCGAGGGGCCCGAGGTCGCCGAGGCGGAATGGCAGGCCGCGCTGGCCGCGCTGGAGGAGCTGCCGGAGGGCGAGTGGCTGGTGGCCAGCGGCAGCCTGCCGCGCGGCGTGCCGGAGGATTTCTATGCCCGGGCCGGTGCCATCGCCCGGCGGCGCGGGCTGCGCATGGTGCTCGACACCTCCGGCGCCGCGCTGCGCGCCGGGGTGGGACCGGAGATCGAGCTCATCAAGCCGAGCCTCGGCGAATTCGAATCCCTGGTCGAGCGCGAATTGCGGGGCGAGGGAGATCTGGAAGCGGCGGCGCGGGAGATGCTGGGCCGTGGGATCGCGCGGCGCATCGCCGTCACGCTTGGCAAGGATGGCGCGCTGCTGGCCTGGGAGGGTGGGCTGCGCCGCCTGGACGCGCTGCCGGTGACGGTACGCGGCGCGGTCGGCGCGGGGGACAGCTTCGTCGCCGCCATGACCCTGGCCCTGGCGCGCGGCGCAGGGGATGAGGATGCCTTCGCCTGGGGCGTCGCGGCGGGTGCCGCCGCCGTATCCAATGCCGGCACCGCGCATCCGACCGAGGCGGATGTGCGGCGCCTGCGGGCGATGGTGCCGGGCCTTCCGCTGCCCGGCTGATCCGGGATCAGGCCCGGAGCTCGGCGCGTAGCCCGTTGCTCCGGCTCAGGACCTGGATGGCCACCTCGCCGGCGGGATGGGCGAAGGTGCCGCCGGCCCGTCCGAAGCCGATGTCGAGATGGCCCTCGCCGAGGCGCAGGTTGCGGAGCGTCAGCCCGTCCAGGAAGCGCGGCAGGGCGGGCTTCTCGAAGCGGATGCAGCCGGCGACGGGATCGAAGCTGAGACCCAGGCAGGTGCCGAGCAGGGCGAGCGGCGTGGTCGCCGCCCAGGCCTGCGGCGAGCAGGCCACCGGATAGAGCGTCGGTCCCTGGCCACGCCGGCGCGGAAAGCCGCAGAACAGTTCCGGCAGCCGGCGCAGGTCCACATAGGTCGCGGCCGCGAAGAGGCCCTCGAAGATGCGGATGGCCGCGGCGGTCTGACCATAGCGGACGAAGCCCTCCGCGATCAGCGCGTTGTCATGCGGCCAGACCGAGCCGTTGTGATAGCTCATCGGATTGTAGCGGGGCTGGCCGGCGGCCAGGGTCCTGATGCCCCAGCCGGAGAAGAAGGCGGGCTCCATCATGGCCTGCGCCACGCGCTCGGCGCGGTGCGGCAGGGCGATGCCGGCGAAGAGCGCGTGCCCGGCATTGGAGGCGCGGACCCGGCAGGGCCGCTTGCGGCCATCGAGCGCCAGCACATAGGTGCCCAGCGCCTCGTCCCAGAAGGCGGTGTCGAAATCACGCTGCAGGCGTGCGGCGCGTTCCTCCAGCGCGGCGGCGCGGGCCGCCTGGCCGAGCTGCCGCGCGATGCCGGCCGCGGCGCGCCAGGCGGCATAGACATAGGCCTGCATCTCGACGAGGGCGATCGGGCCTTCCGCCATCTCGCCGCTGGCGTGGAAGATGGAATCGTGGCTGTCCTTCCAGCCCTGGTTCAGCAGCCCGTCCGGCCGCTTGCGCTGGTACTCGACGAAGCCGTCGCCATCGGGGTCGCCGCTCTCCTCGATCCAGCCGAGCGCCGCCTCGATGTTTGGCCAGAGCCGCCGCAGATGCGCGATGTCGCCGGTGCGGTCGAGATAGGCGCCGGCCAGCATGATGAAGAGGGGGGTGGAATCGACGCTGCCATAGTAGCGGCGGAAGGGCACCTCGCCGAGCATGGCCATCTCGCCCTGGCGCGTCTCGTGCAGGATCTTGCCCGGCTCCGCATCGGTCAGCGGATCGGTTTCCGTCGCCTGGTGGGCCGCCAGATAGCCGAGGACGCCGCGCGCCAGGGCGGGATCGTACCAGAGCGTGTGCCAGGCGGCGATCAGCGCGTCGCGCCCGAAGGCGGTGCTGTACCAGGGGATGCCGGCGTAGGGGTACGGACCTTCCGGCTTGTCGGTGGTCAGCATGCTGAGATCGGCCCCGGCGCGGTGCAGCGTCTCGTTGAAGATGTCGTTGCTGGTCTCCACGCGGGTTCGGCGGGCCTGCACCATGCGGAGCGCGCGGCGGGAGTGCCGCAGCGCCTGGCCGAAGGCCGTCTGCGGCGGGCAGGCGGCGGTGGGCCGGTCACAGCCGATCTCGACGAAGAAGGCCCGCCGCTCGCCCGGCAGGAGGTCGAACCGGAAGACCGCGCGATGCGATTCGAGGTGTTCCGGCGTGGGGTCGAAGCGCAGTCGCGTCTCGCGCCGCACGGAATCGAGACCGGTATAGGCCAGCCTGACCTCCGCCGGCCCGGTCTCGGCCGCGTGCCGCGTGCCGTGGCGGAGGCGCTCGGCGCCACGGGCCTCGAAGAGATCGGCGAAGTCGGAATCGAAGTAGAGCTCGATGGTGACGTGGCGCCGGCGGTCGTCGAAGTTCCGCACCGAGATGCGTTCGTGGCAGGTGCTGTCCCAGAGGAAACGGCTGCGCCGCAGGTGGATGCGGTCATTGGGAAGACCCGCCGCCTCGCCGGATGCCGCCGGCAGGTCGGGGTTGGTGAGATCGCAGGCCAGTGCGGCATTGTCATCCTGCAGGGCGGCGCTGAGCAGCATCGGCCGCGCCCCGTTCAGCAGGAGGGTGTAGAGGGACAGGTAGCGCGTATCGCCGTGGTAGAAGCCCTGGGCACCGGGTCCGAGATCACCGGCATGGTCGAAGAGCGCGAAGCTGTCGCCATGCTTCAGGGTGATCAGATGGCCTTCCTGCAGCGAGACCGTGGCGCTGACCGGGAAGGCCGAGAGGTCCGGGGGGCCGGCCTCCGTCGCATGCCCGTCCATCAGGACACCGCCGGTGTCAGGAGGGGGGTCGGGCAGCGAAATCGGGAGAGGGTCGCAATCATGGGTGGTGAACCTCCGGCGCGCTGCGCTCTATCCGTCGGAAGAACGGAGCCTTCCGTCAAGGGATAAAGCAGACGCGCCGGCAAAGTCACCGGCCGGCGGTCCGGATCTGCGCCCTGCCGCCGGCGGCCCACCCGAGGGCCGGCTTGGCCTCAGCCGGGCATGAGGCCGGCCTCGCGCGCCATGCCGGCCATGTCGTGGCGGGCCTTCTGCATGTCCTCCAGGGTTCCGAAGGCGTTCATGTAGTGGCCCTGGAACCCCCGGCCCTCCAGCAGGGCGAACATGGCGCCGAAGTCGAAATTGCCCTCTCCCGGCAGCAGGTGCTGCTCATGCCCGTTGCGGAAGCAGTCGGCCAGCCGCACCTCCGCCACGCGCTCCAGCGGAATGGCGGAGACGAAGCCTTCCACACCCTCCGGCATGAGATGCGCGTGATTGGCGGTGAAGGAGAGCGCGAAAGCGGGAGAGTGGATCCGCTCGTAGTAGTAGCGCCATTCCTCGATGCTGTGCGCAAGGTAATGCACCTCGGCATCCTGCGGTTCCTTGTTGAGGTTCTCAAGCAGCAGCAGGGCGCCGCGCTTCTCGGCATGCTCGACCATGCGCTGCAGCCGCTCCAGCCCCGCCTCCATGCGGAGCTTCACGTCCGCGGTGAAGTGATAGCCGGCATGCACGACGATCCAGGCGGCGCCGAGCTTGGGTGCCAGGTCGATATAGGCCCGCATGTAGTCGTCCACCGCCTCCGAGAGGAAGGGGGAGTATTCGGCCACGTTCACGGCCGAGAGGGTGTGCAGGCCGAGCGTGACGCCGCGGGCGGCGGCCTGTTCGCGGATGGCGGCGGCACGGGCGTCGTCGAAGCGGTCCACACGATTGGCGCCGGTGTCGAGCTGGATGTCGATGTAGCGGACCTGGTTGCGGGCCGCCCATTCGATGGCGTCCTCCAGCGGCAAGCGGCGGCCGATATCCACGCCGATCCTGTCGAGAAGCGTCACGTCGTTTCCTTCCCATTGTTTCTCGTCGGGGGCATCCCCCGGCGTTGGTGTTTATTGTTTACAGCCTGCATTGCCGGTGACAAGCTTCCCGACGGGAGAGGATGTGCCGGAAAGGCCGACCATGCCGCGACGGGGCCATGTCGCCCGGCGCGCGGCCGGCGGCGCCTGTTCCGAGCATGGAGCAGGGAAGGCGAACGAAGCGCATGGACATGCCAATCCAGCAACTGGCCGAAGGCAGGATCCTGAGCCGGAAGGAGGCGGGGATCGGCTGGCTGACCATCAATCAGCCGGAGAAGCGCAACGCCATCTCGCTCGCCATGTGGGACGCGATCGGCGCGGTGGCCGAGGACTTCGCCGCCGACCCGGCCGTGCGGGTGGTGGTCATGCATGGCGCCGGCGGCAAGGCCTTCGCCTCGGGCGCCGATATCAGCGAGTTCGACCGCATCCGCGCCGACGCCGCCGCCCAGGAGGCCTATGGCCGGCGCAGCGGTGACGCGCGGCGGAAGCTGGAGGGGCTGGGCAAGCCCCTCATCGCCATGATCCAGGGCTTCTGCATCGGCGGCGGCTATGCCACGGCGCTGATGGCGGATATCCGCATCGCCTCCGAGGACAGCCGGTTCGGCATTCCCGCCGCCCGGCTCGGCATCGCCTACGGATATGAAAGCCTGGAGCACCTGGTCGCCCTGGCGGGGCCGGCCGTGGCGAAGGAGATCCTGTTCACCGGCCGCCAGCTCGACGCCGCGGAGGCGCTGGGCTTCGGGCTGGTCAACCGCGTGGTGCCGGTCGCGCAGCTGGAGGCGACGGTCAGCGAGCTGGCCGGCCAGATCGCGCGCAACGCGCCACTGTCCATCCGGGCCTCGCGCGAGGCCATCGAGCAGATCGCCGGCGATCCGGCGCGGCGCGACCCTGGCCGGATCGAGGCGCTGAACCGCGCCTGCTTCGACAGCCAGGACTATGCGGAGGGGCGGCGCGCCTTCCAGGAGAAGCGCGCGCCCCGGTTCAGCGGCCGGTGAGCGTCCCGGCGAGCGTCAAGGCGGGCAGAGACCGGCCGCGGCGGAGAGAGCGGAGGAGAGCAAGATGGTAAGGATCAGCAGGAGGATCCTGTTCGGGCTGGCGGCCGGCGGGGCGATGGCCGGCTTCGGGCGGCGGACGGAAGCCGAGGATCTGCTGCCGCACGAGAAGGAGCTTCACGAGGCGGCGAAGCGCGAGGGCGAGATCACCTGGTACACCGGCCAGATGCAGGCCGAGCCCTCCGAGGCGGTGGGCCGTGCCTTCGCGGCCCGCTATCCCGGCGTGAAGGTCAATGTGGTCCGCAGCAGCTCCCAGGTGACCTTCCAGCGCCTGGCGCAGGACATGCGGGCCGGCGTCTCGCAATGCGATGTCTTCAGCTCCACCGATTACAGCCACGCCTCCTATCTGAAGCGGGAGGGCCGGCTGATGCAGTACCGGCCGCAGAATGCCGCGAAGCTCATCCCCGTGGCGCGCGAGGCCGCCGATCCCGACGGGCTGTTCCAGATCACCTATCTGGGCCTCTACCTCATGGCGCGGAATAACAACGCCGTCACCGAGGCCGACGCGCCGAAGGGCTGGAAGGACCTGCTCGACCCGAAATGGCGGGGCAAGATCGCCGTCGGCCATCCGGGCTACAGCGGCGCCATCACCTCCTGGTGCCTGATGATGCAGAAGATGTACGGCTGGGATTACTTCAAGCAGCTGGAGCGCAACAATCCGCTGATCGGCCGCTCCAGCGGCGACCCGGTGACGGCGCTGAACGCCGGCGAGCGCAGCATCGGCGCGGCCATTCCCTCGGCCACGACGCTGCTGAGCATCTCCCGCGGCAACCCGATCACGCTGATCTACCCGACGGATGGCACGCTGATGGTGCCCTCCCCGACCGGGGCGCTCGCCAAGGCACCGCATCCGAACGCGGCGAAGCTGTTCATGGAATTCGTCACCAGCCCGGCCTACCATCAGGCGACGCGGGAATTCTTCGGGGAGTCGCTCCGCCCCGAGGTGCCGCCGCCGCCGGGCGCGCAACCTCTCGACAAGATCCTGATGATCACGCCGACGCCCGAGGAGGTGGAAAGCGGTGGCCAGGAGGTCAAGGAACTCTGGCGCGACACCTTCGGCGTCTGAGCAGGCTGGACAACCCGGTGCGGAGACGCCGGGGCAAAGCAGGAAACGACAGGAGAGGATCATGACGGAGATCAGCCGCCGCGGCGTGCTGGCCGCTGCCGCCATCCTGGCCGGCAGCCCGGCCCAGGCCGCATCGACGCCGATGTCGCCCGAGGAGAAGGCGCTCTACGAGGCAGCCCGGCGAGAGGGCGAGATCACCTGGTATTCCGGCCAGTTGAGCGCCGAACCCTCGGAAGCGGTCGGGCGCGCCTTCACCGAGCGCTATCCGGGCATCCGCGTGAATGTCGTCCGCAGCGCCTCGCAGGTCGCCTTCCAGCGCCTGTCGCAGGACATGCGGGCCGGCGTCGCGCAATGCGATGTCTTCAGTTCGACCGATTACAGCCACTCGACCTTCCTGAAGCGGGAGGGGCGGCTGCTGGCCTATCGGCCGCGCAACGCGGAAAGGCTGCTGGACTTCGTCCGCAAGGCCGGTGATGCGGAGGACCACTTCCACGTCTTCTACATCGGCGTGCATCTCATCGCCCGCCGGGAAGGGCAGGTGAGCGAGTCCGAGGCGCCGCGCCGGTGGCAGGACCTGCTGGACGCGAAGTGGCGCGACAAGCTGGCCGTCGGGCATCCGGGCTATAGCGGTGCCATCGGCGCCTGGACGGTGATGATGCGCAAGCTCTACGGCTGGGACTACTTCACCAAGCTCGAGCGCAATCGCCCGCAGATCGGCCGCTCCAGCATCGATCCGGTGACCGCTCTGAACGCCGGCGAGCGCAGCATCGGCGTGGCCATCCCCTCCGCCAGCACGCTGCTGAGCATGGCGCGGGGAAATCCGCTGAAGCTGATCTACCCGGAGGACGGGACGGTGGTGGTGCCTTCACCCAGCTCGATCCAGAAGAACGCGCCGCACCCGAACGCCGCCAAGCTCTTCATGGAGTACTGCACAGGGCCGGACTACTTCCGCGTGACGCGGGAATTCTACAACGAATCGCTTCGTGCCGACGTGCCGCCGCCCGACGGCGCCACACCGCTCGACCAGGTGAAGCTGCTGATCCCCGAACCGCAGGAGATCGAGACCGGTGTGCCGGAGGTCAAGGAGCAATGGCGCGATACCTTCGGGATCTGACGCCGTGTCGAACCGGGCGCGCCGAAATGGGAAAGCCTCTGCCGCATGACTGAATCCGCCGCCATCCTGGCCAAGCCGGCCGGGGTCACGGAGCCAAGGCCGGGACTGCTGCGCCGGCTCCGCTACCTTGAGCCCTCGAACCTGATCTGGATCCTGCTGGTCGCCGCCCTGCTCTTCCTCGTGGCGGTGCCGATCGGCAAGCTGCTCGTGGTCAGCTTCGAGGCGCGCACCACGGGCGAGTTCACCTTCGCCAACTACGCCCAGGCCTATGGGCGCGCGCGGTATCTCGAGGCGCTGGTGAACTCGCTCATCCTGGGCGCGTCCTCCGCCTTCCTGTCCGTGATCTTCGCCGTGCCGCTCGCCTGGGCGGTGTCGCGCACCGACATGCCGGGCAAGGGGTTCACCTGGGCCATCGTGATGGGCGCCTTCATCCTGCCGCCCTATCTGGGCGCGGTCGGCTGGATCCTGCTCGCCGGGCCCAATTCCGGATTCATCAACCAGGCCTGGCAATGGGTGACGGGCTCCAGCTCCACGCTGGTGAACGTCTACAGCTTCCCCGGCCTCGCCGTGGTCATCGCCCTGCATTCCTTCCCGCTGATCTTCATCTTCGTGAAATCGGCGCTGGATCTGATCTCGTCCGAGATGGAGGACGCCGCCAACATCCTCGGCGCGGGCACCTGGGCGGCGACGCGCAAGGTGACGCTGCCGCTGGTCTGGCCCGCGATCCTGGGCGGCATCATCATCGTCTTCCTGGAGACCATCGCGCTCTTCGGCACGCCGGCCATCATCGGCATCCCGGCGCGCATCAACGTCGTCACCACGCAGCTCTGGCAGTTCTTCGAATATCCCGTCCGCGTCGAGGTGGCGGCGGCCTATGCCATGCCGCTGCTGCTCATCACCATCGGCATGATCGTGGTGCAGAAGCTGCTGCTGGCGCGCAAGGGCTTCGTCTCACAGACCGGCAAGGGCGGCGAGCGGCGGCCGATCAAGCTCGGGCGCTGGCGCTGGGCGATGTTCGGCTACTGCGCCTTCATCGGCGCGCTCGCCGTGCTGATGCCGCTCGGCGTGCTGCTGCAGGCCTCCTTCGCCAAGGCCTGGGGTCGCGGCCTCGCCTGGGGCAACTTCACGCTGGACAACTACACCTATCTTCTGTTCCGGCACGAGATGGCGCTGACCTCGATCTGGAACACGCTGCTCTATTCCGCCTCGGCCGCCAGCTTCGCCGTGCTGATCGCGGTGCTGATCGCCTATATCGTCGCCCGGCGGCTGGTGCCCTTCGGCGGCGCGCTCAGCTTCCTGGCCATGGCCCCCTTCGTCATCCCGGGCATCGTCATGGCGATCGGCTTCTACGCCGCCTATGCCGCGCCGCCGGTCGCGCTCTACGGCACGGCGCTGATCATCATCCTGGCCTTCACCTCGCGCTTCCTGCCGATCGCCTTCGCCAATTCCTCGGCCGCGGTGCGCTCGGTGCATCCGGAGATGGAGGAGGCCTCGCGCATCCTGGGCGGCGGCCGGATGCTGACCATCCGCAAGATCACCGCGCCTTTGATCAGCCGCAGCCTGATCGGCGGCTGGCTGATCGTCTTCATCGTCGCCTCGCGCGAGCTGTCCGCCGCTGTCTTCCTGGTCGGGCCGCGCACCCGCACCATGGCCGTGCTGCTGTACGATCTGAGCGAGGCGGGGAATTTCGAGGTGCTCGCGGCCTTCGGCGGCATCCTGCTCGCCATTACCCTGGTGCTGGTCGCCATCGGCATGAAGCTGGTGGGCCGCGACTTCATGCTTCGGAGGAACTGAGATCATGCCCCGCCTCACGCTCAAGGGCCTCGGCAAGGCTTATGGCCAGCTCAAGGTCGTGGACGATGTGAACCTGGCGCTGGAGGAGGGGGAGTTCGTCTCCCTCCTGGGGCCCTCCGGCTGCGGCAAGACCACGACGCTGCGCATGATCGCCGGCTTCGTCGAGCCCACCGCCGGCAGCATCAGCATGAACGGCGAGATCCTCTCGGCGCCCGGCGCGGTGTTGCCGCCGGAGCGGCGCCGCATGTCGATGATCTTCCAGAGCTACGCCATCTGGCCGAACATGACGGTCGCGGAGAATGTCGGCTTCGGCCTGAAGCTGCAGAAGCTGCCGGCGGCCGAGATCAAGGCGCGGATCGGCCGCATCCTGGAAGTGGTGCAGATGTCGCATCTCGCCGACCGTTATCCGGCCGAGCTCTCGGGCGGGCAGCAGCAGCGCGTGGCGCTGGCCCGCGCCATCGTCGTGCAGCCCTCCGTTCTGCTGCTGGACGAGCCGCTCTCCAATCTGGACGCCAATCTGCGCGAGGAGATGCGCTTCGAGATCCGCCGCCTGCATGACGAGTTCCGCATCACCACCGTCTATGTCACGCACGACCAGTCGGAGGCCATGGCGACCGCCGACCGCATCGCGGTGATGAACAGCGGCCGGATCGAACAGGTGGATGCGCCGCATGTCATCTACACCCGGCCGCGCACGCGGTTCGTCGCCGCCTTCATCGGCCGGACCAATCTGCTGGAAGGGCGGATGGCGAATGGCGAGATCGGGCTCGACGGCTTCGCCCTGAAGGCGGCGCAGCTCAACGGCTCGCCCTCTGATGCCGGACGGCCGATCCTGCTCTCGGTCCGGCCGCAGAGCATGGCCCTGCACCGCAGGGAGCCGGTCCCGCAGGACGGCCGGCCCGTCCTGGCGGCCACCGTGGCCCAGCGCACCTATCTCGGCGAGTCGTGGGACTATGTGGTGCGGCCGCGGGAGAGCGGGCTCAGCCTGAGGGTCACGGCTCCGCCGTTGCAGGTGCACGAGATCGGCGAAACGGTCTGGCTCGAGTTCGATCCGCAGCAGATCGCCGTGGTGAACTGAGGCACGCCGGCGGCACCCGGCATCACGCGACGGTGATGCCGGGTGCCGTGGATTTGCCACCCTTTCGGGGCCTTGTCATAAGCGCTGCGATGAGCGCTCTGCCCGGCGACAGGACCCGATAGAATCACGATGGTTTCCCAGCACCCTCCGGTACCGCCGGCGGCCTCCGGCCTGCCTGTGGCCCAGCGGCTGCGCCACTGGCTGCGCCGTAGCCCCCGCCTGGCGCGGCTGCTTCGCCGGATGGCGCGCAACGCCCAACAGACCTTGCCGGGCACCAGCCGGCTCCTCATGCTGGCCGGCCTGCAGCAGCCGGGGCCGGATCTGGCGGAGTATCAGCGCTGGCTGCGGCGGCATGGCACGCTGTCCGCCAGCGAGAGGGCGGCCATGCTCCAGGCCGTCGCCGGCCTGAGCGACCCGCCCTGCATCTCCGTCGTCATGCCGGTCTACAACGCACCGGAGGCCTTCCTCCGTGCCGCGCTGGAATCGGTCGAGACCCAGCTTTATCCGCATTGGCAGCTCTGCATCGCCGACGATGCCTCGACAGCGCCGCATGTGCAGGCCGTGCTGCAGGCGGCGGCGGCGCGGGATCGCCGCATCCAGGTCGTGCGGCGCCCGCGCAACGGCCATATCAGCGCGGCCACGAACTCGGCCCTGGCCCTGGCCGGGGGCTCGCATGTCGCGCTGATGGATCATGACGATCTCCTGGCGCCCGACGCCCTGTTCCACGTGGCGCTCGAGATCCGGCGCCATCCTGACGTCACCCTGATTTTCACGGATGAGGACAAGATTGACGGTCAGGGGCGTCGCTACGATCTCTATGCCAAGCCGGGCTGGAGCCCCGAACTCCTGCTGCAACAGAATCTGGTTAGCCATCTGGGCGTCTACCGGCGCGATCTGCTGGAGAGGCTCGGCGGGCTGCGCGAGGGCTTCGAGGGCAGCCAGGACTGGGATCTGGCCCTGCGGAGCGCCGCGCTCGCCGGGCCGGGGCAGATCCGCCATATCCCTCGCCCCCTCTACCACTGGCGCCAGGGGGCGGGCACGGAATCCTTCTCCGAGGGCGCCCTGGAGCGCTGCGCCAGCCGGGGCCGGCAGGCCGTGCAGGCGCATCTCGGCCATCGTGGCGAGGCCGGCGTCCAGGTTGTGCCGCATGCCGATCTGCCCGGCTGGTCGAGGATCCTCCATCCCCTGCCGCAGCCGGTGCCGCGTGTCAGTCTGATCCTGGCGGGGGAGCCCGATCCCGCCCGGTTGGAGGCGTTGCTGGCCGGCACCGACTATCCGGATGTGGAAGTCCTGCCCACCGGCGCGGCTTCCGCGTCCCCGCCGGCCGGCAGGGCCGGGGCCGGGGCGGGGGTCGGTGCGCTGCGGCGCGCGGCCGAGGCGGCATCGGGAGAGGTTCTGCTGCTGCTGGCGCCGGGGCTCATGCCGGCGGAACCGGACTGGCTGCGGGAACTGGTCTCCCTGGCCCTGCGGCCCGGTGTCGGGGCGGCCGGCGCCGCCCTGGCCGGCCCGGATGGCCGGCTGCGCCATGCCGGCTACGTGCTGGGCGCCGGCGGCGCGCTGGTCGGGGAGAATCCGTTGATACGCGGGCTCGGCCTGGGCAATCCCGGCTACGCCGGGCAGTTCCGCCTGGTCCGGGACGTGGTGGCCGTGAGCGGGGAGGCGATGGCGATCCGCCGGGCGCTCTACCTGGAGCGGGGCGAGGCCGACGTCGGCCCGGCGCCCTGGGCTGATCTCGACCTCGGCCTGCGCCTGCGCGAGGCGGGGCTGCGCAACCTCTGGACACCCTATGCCACCCTGATCGGCGCTCCGGACCCGCAGGGCGGGCCGGCCGCCGACCCCGCGCTCCGCGCTGCCGCGGAGGCGATGCTGCGGGCCCGCTGGGGCCGCGCACTGGAGCAGGATCCCTTCTACAGCCCCTTGCTGGACCTGCGGGACGGCCACCGTCTCAGGGCGCCGCCGCCCTGGGAGGAGGGCCCGCATGACTGACGTGGCCGTGCTTCTGGCCACCTACAACGGTGCTGCTCACCTCGAGGCGCAACTGGCCAGCATCGCCGCGCAGCAGCCGGTGGACTGGCGCCTGCTCTGGCGGGACGATGCCTCGCGCGACGCCACGCCGGAGCTGCTGCGATCCTTCGCCGAAGGCGAGGGCGCCGGGCGCGTGACGCGGATCACCGGGCCGCAGGGCAGGGCGGGGGCGGCGGGCAGCTTCATGGCGTTGCTGGCGGCGGCACCGGAGGCGGGAGCCTATGCCTTCTGCGATCAGGACGATGTCTGGCTGCCCGGCAAGCTCGCGCGCGCCCTGCGGCGGCTGGAGGAGGTTCCGCCCGGCCAGCCGGCCCTCTACTGCGCGCGTCAGCGGCTGGTGGACGCGGCGCTGCGCCCGATCGGCCTCTCCCCGGTTCCGCCCAAGCCGCCGGCATTCCGCAATGCCCTGGTGCAGAACATCGTCACGGGCTGTACCGCCGTGCTGAACCCCGCGGCGCGCCGCCTGATGCTGGCGGCGCCGGCCGTGCCGCCCGGCTCCCTGCATGACTGGTGGAGCTATCTCATGGTCACGGGCGCGGGCGGCACGGTGATCTTCGACCCGGAGCCAGCCCTGCTCTACCGCCAGCATGGCGGCAATGCGGTTGGCAGCCCGGCCTCGGCGGGGCGACGCGCGGTGGCCGCCCTGCAGCGGGGCGCCCGGGCCTTCCTGACGCTGTTCCAGGCGCATCTGGCGGCCCTCGACCGGGCACGGCCCCTGTTGACGCCGGACTCGCGGGTTCTGCTGGATCTGCTGCGCCCCCTGCCGGAGCTGTCCCCACTGGCGCGCTGCCGCCGGCTGCGCCGGGCGGGCCTCTATCGGCAGGGGCGGCTGGAGGATCTGATGCTGCGCCTCTGGTTCCTGCTCGAGGCTCCCGCCGCCCTGCCGCCGGGCCGGGCTTCCGGCTGACGGCGTGGCGGCGGGAGCACCCGCTCAAACCGCCTGCGGCACCGCGGGTTCCGGAACCTGAAGCAGGACGCGCGGGGCATCCAGGCGGATCGTGCAGATCAGTCCTTCCTCCTGCCAGCGCATCTCCACCCTGCCGCCCAGCTGGTGGGTGATCGCGCCTTCGACCATCTTCAGGCCGAAGCCGCGCCGGGGCGGGGCGGCCGGTGACTTCGGGCCGCTCCGTTCGATCCAGAGCATCTCCAGCTGCGCGTCCTCGATGCGCCAGCCGAGGCTGACACGGCCCTGCGGCGTCGAGAGGGCGCCATGCCGCTGCGCGTTGGTGGCCAGCTCGTGCAGAGCCATGGCCAGCGGCTGGACCGCGATCGGCACGATGGCGTGCGCCTCGCCCTGGATCGTCAACTGGGCGGGATCGAGCTCGGCGAGCAGCGTCTCCCGCGCCACGGACTGAAGATCGCTGCCGAGCCAGCGATCGCGCGCCAGGAGCGTATGCACCCTGGCCAGGACGGACACCCGCCCCCGCACGGTCGCGGCGAAGTCGCCGCTGCTCTCGGCCCGGCTCATGCGCAGCACCGATTGCACGACGGCCAGGACATTGCGCGCGCGGTGGTCCACCTCGCTGCTCAGCATCTTCTCCCGCTCGGCCGCTTCCTGCGTGGCGGTGACGTCCATGACCACGCCGCTCATGCGAAGGGCCGCGCCGTTGGCGGTGCGGTCCACCACCGCGCCCTGGCTGTGCAGCCAGCGGGTCCGGCCGTCCGGCCAGACGACGCGATAGAGCATCTCGTGCATTCCGGGGCCGGCGGGGTCCGCAGCCTCCATCAGCGCCACGCGCTGCTGCGCCACATCCTCGGGATGGACGGTCTCCAGCAGCCGGCTCATCGTGCCCAGGGCGCCGGGCACCCGGCCAAACAGCGCCTCGCGCCCCGGCGAGCCGGTGAGGCTGTCGGAGCCCAGCTCCCATTCCCAGGCCGCGATGCGGGCGGCGGAGAGCGCGCGGCTGAGCCGCCCCTCGCTCTCCGCCAGGGCCTTCTGCCGGCGGTGCAGGTTGATGCTGGCCGCGACCATGGCCGAGGCCACCTCGGCCAGCTCCCGCACATACATCGGCGGCGGCCTCAGGCGGCGCCCCCGCCCCATGTCGCGGGCCATCTGTCTCAGCCCCTCGACCGGCCGGGCGATGCGGCGCGCGAAGAGCCAGGCCATCAGCATCGCCAGGCCGGCGATCCAGGCCACCGCCGGTCCGAGCAGGCGGATGGACGCCAGGAGCGGAGATTCGGTCGGCTGGTACGGCAGGGTGATGTGCACCCGCCAGCCCGTGAGCGGCGAGCGGCGGAAGGCCACCAGGGAATCCTCGCCGGTGAGCGAGGGCACCGGGACGGTGCCGGCGGAACTCCTGAAGAGGGATTGCACCTCCTCGGACAGACGGTAGCCGCGGAACTCGTCATGGTGCTGGCTGCGCGCCATGACGTGGCTGTGCTTATCGAAGATCGTCGCCACCCAGCGGCCTGGAAGCGCCAGCTTGCTCAGGCTGCGGTAGAGCACATCGATGGGGGTGAGAAGGGTCAGGTAGGCTCTGGGCAGGCCGTTCCGGATGACCGGCACGGTGATGGGGAAGACGTATTCCCCCGCCCGCGTCACCAGCAGATCGCCCACATAGGGGCTGTCCCGGCTTTCCTGGAACTCGGGCAGGGCCTGCGGGGAGGGGGAGCTGTTGAAGATCAGCCCGCCGGCCGGATCGCGCAGGATGATCCGCGCGGGGCCGGTCAGGGTCGCGACCGTCGCCGCCTGCCGGGCGAAGGGGGCGAGGTCGGCCCCCATACCCAGATCATCCAGCGAGGGATGCCCGGCCAGGACCTCCAGCAGGCGCAGATGGCCACCCAATGTGGAATCCAGCACCGAGAGGATGTTCTGCACATGGTCCGCGGCCGTGGTCCGCAGGCCGCGCTCCTCGCTGCTGAAATAGGCGTGCAGCAGGACGCCGCAGGCCAGGAGGATAGGGATCAGCAGGCTGCCGCAGAGCAGCAGCAGGTTCACGGTGATGGACAGGCGGCCACGGGGCGGCCAGCGACCCGCGGGCGAGAGAAGCGGCCTCATACGCGTCCTGCGACGACCATCCTCGCCATCACCGCGCTGCAGGGAGGCCGGGATCCATGATCGGTCGCCGGGCGGCCCCTCTCAGGAGCAGGCCGGACCGGGACAATGGCGCGCCGGAACTCCGGCCGGCTGCCACCGGCGCGGGGAGGCCGTTGTGGCCATCGGCCAGCGCCGCTTCGAAAACTAACGGTTCCATGGACCCATGCAACTACAAGCTGATCTCAGATATTCCCTTAACCAAAGGGTGTATGCAAGCCAGGAACGATTCCATTTCATAATGGAATCAGGCGGCTCGGGCCGCCTGCATCGCGGCCCGCATCCGCGCGATGGCGCCGGGCAGCCCATGGAAGACGGCGGAGCCGATGAGGAAATGGCCGATGCTGACTTCCGAGATCTGCGGCAGGGCCGCGATCCCTCCCACGCTGCACTCGTCCAGGCCATGACCGGCATGGCACAGCAGGCCCTGTGCCGATGCCGCCTCGGCGCCGGCGCGAAGCCGCGCCAGATGCGGCCCTCGCGCCGCCTCCGGCGCATCGGCATAGGTGCCGGTGTGGAGTTCCACGGCCTGCGCGCCCAGGGCGGCGGCGAGGGCGATCTGCTCCGGGTCTGGCTCGACGAAGACCGCGACCTCGATTCCGGCGCCGGCCAGCCTTCCGATGGCCTCCGCCAGCGGCGCCCCGGCGGCGCGCAGGTCGAGCCCTCCCTCGGTGGTCAGCTCGGCGCGCTTCTCCGGCACGATGCAGCAGGCCGCCGGCCGCAATTCGAGCGCGATCCCCACCATCTCGGGCGTTGCCGCCATCTCGAAGTTCAACCGCAGGCCCGGCTCCGCCCGGATGCGCCGCACATCCTCATCGCGGATATGCCGTCGGTCCTCGCGCAGATGCACCGTGATGCCGTCGGCACCGGCGCCGATGCAGCAGCGCGCCGCCTCCACCGGGCAGGGGAAGCGGCCGCCCCGGGCGTTCCTGAGCGTGGCGACATGATCGACATTGACCGACAGGCGCAGGGGATTCACGCGGATCTCTCCTCGGAGGGGCCAAGGGATGAAGTAAGGTGGGCGTGCCGGGCCATCTCCCCGGCCAGGCGCAGGGCGGCGATCAGGCTCGAGGGGCTGGCGCGGCCCTGGCCGGCGATATCCAGCGCCGTGCCATGGTCGGGGCTGGTGCGGATGATGGACAGGCCGAGGGTGACGTTGACCCCGCCCGCCATGTCCAGCGTCTTCACCGGGATCAACGCCTGGTCGTGATACATGCAGAGCGCCACGTCGTAGCCGCGCCGCGCCTGCGGCGTGAACAGGGTATCGGCGGGGAAGGGGCCGCGGGCATCGACCCCCCGCGCGCGCAGCCGCGCGATGGCGGGGGCGACGATCTCGCGGTCCTCATGCCCCATGGTGCCGTCCTCCCCGGCATGCGGGTTGAGGCCGGCGACGGCCAGGCGGGGCGCCGCGATGCCGAAGGACCGCCGCAGCCCGGCGGCGGTCGCGAGGCCGATGCGCTCGATCAGCGCCGGCTCCAGACTGTCGATGGCGCTGCGCAGTGATTGATGGATGGTGACCGGCACGGTGCGCAGCCCGGCGGCGGCGAGCAGCATCACCGGCGGCCCGTCGCCCGGCGCCAGCTCGGCCAGGAACTCGGTGTGCCCGGGATGGCGGAAGCCGGCGGCGGTCAGGACGGATTTCTGGATCGGATTGGTCACCAGCGCGGCGGCCGCGCCCTGCCGGACCAGCCGCACCGCCGTCTCGATGGCGCCGATGACCATCGGGGCGTTGCGCGGGTCCGGCCGGCCCGGCTCGGGCGGCACGGCGAGCGGCCGGTGCAGCACCGGCAGGGCCTCCGGAAAGCAGGCCGCCGCCTCCGCCGCGGCGCCGATCCGCCGCACGGGCAGGGAAGGCGGCAGGACGGCCGCGTCGCCCACCAGGAAGAAGGCCGGGCCGCCGTCCCGCAGGGCCCGCCAGGCTCCCGCCGCGATCTCGCCGCCGATGCCAGCCGGCTCGCCCATGCTGAGCGCCAAGGGAAGCGGTGTGGGGGGAAGCGGTGCGGTGTCCCCTGGCCGCCGCATCAGCGCAGGCCGGCGAAGGTGTCGCAGGCCGCCAGCTCGCCGCGCTGCAGGCCGGTGCGGAACCAGCGCATCCGCTCCTCGGACGAGCCATGGGTGAAGCTCTCCGGCTGCACCTGGCCCTGGCTGCGGCGCTGGAGGCGGTCGTCACCGACGGCGGCCGCGGCATTCAGCCCTTCCTCGACATCGCCCTGTTCGAGGATGCTGCGCGCGCGCTCCGCGTGATTCGCCCAGAGTCCCGCGAAGCAGTCGGCCTGCAGCTCGACACGGACCTGGATGGCATTGGCCTCGGCGCGGTCGGTCGCCTGCTGCTGCATGCCGCGTGTCAGCTCCAGGATGCCGAGCTGGTTCTGCACGTGATGGCCGACCTCGTGCGCGATGATGTAGGCGGCGGCGAAATCGCCATTCGCCCCGAGCTGCCGCTGCAACTGCGCCATGAAGTCGAGGTCGATATAGACGCGCTGGTCGTTCGGGCAATAGAACGGCCCGACCTGCGACTGGGCCGCGCCACAGGCGGACTGTGTCGCGCCGCTGAACAGCACCAGCACCGGGTCGCGGTAGGCGCGGCCGATCTTCTGGAACTGGTCCTTCCAGACCATCTCCGTATCGCCCAGCACCTGGGCGACGAAGCGGCGGCCGGGATCGTCCGCCGAGGGGGTGGCCTGCCGCTGCTCCGCCTGCTGCTGCTGCGGGTTCAGCGAGCCGTCATCCAGCAGGATCGAGGGATCAACCCCCAGGAACATCAGCAACAGCACCAGGGCGACGCCGCCCAGCCCGCCCCCCACGGCGATCCCGCCCCGGCGGAAGCCGCCGGCCCCGCGCCGGTCCTCGACATTCCGGCTCTCCGGCCCATCAAGCCGCATCTCTGGTCATCCTTCCCGCTGGCGTCCTATCGGCCGCGCCGACCCGCGGCGAACGTGCCACGAGCCGGCCGGTTGCGACATTGCCCCCGGGCCGGCCCCTGCGCCAGAGGGGGAGGTCAGAGGGGGAGGTCGAGGGGAAGCTCAGACCTCGGCATAGGCGCCATTCTTCCAGACGTAGAAGACATAGTCCGGCACGGTGACATCGCCCTTGCGGTCGAAGCTGACGGAGCCGAGCACGCAGGTCCAGGGGCCGCCCGCCTTCAGCGCGTCCGACACCTTGCGGGGATCGGTGCTATTGGCCTTCTTCGCCGCCTCCGCCCAGATCTGGACGGCGGCGTAGGTGTAGAGGACATAGCCCTCGGGATCGACGTTCCTCGCCCGGAAGCGGCCCACCACCTCGGCGGCGCTCGGGCGCTTCCGCGGATCGGAGGAGAAGGTCATCAGCGTGCCCTCGCCCGCCGCGCCGGTGATCTGCCAGAACTCGTTGGTCACCAGCGCATCGCCGCCGATCAGCGTCACCGGCATGCCCTGTTCCTTGGCCTGGCGCAGGATCAGACCGGCCTCGGTGTGGTAGCCGCCGACATAGATGACGTCGACGCCGGCGGATTTCAGCCGCGAGACGAGGGCGGAATAGTCGCGCTCGCCGGGGGTATAGGCGGCATAGAGCGCCTCGGTCATGCCGGCGGCGTTCAGCGACTTCTTCGTCTCGTCGGCCAGTCCTTTCCCATAGGCCGAGTTGTCGTGCAGGATGGCGACCTTCTTCCCGCCATATGTCCTGGCGATGTACTGGCCGGCGACGATGCCCTGCTGGTCGTCGCGGCCGCAGGTGCGGAAGGTGTTCCAGCCGCCCTCGTCGGTGAACTTCGGATTGGTCGAGGCCGGGCTGATCTGCAGCACGCCCTCCTCCAGATAGACCTTGCTGGCCGGGATGGAGGAGCCGGAGCAGAAATGCCCGGCGATCAGCTTCACCTGCCGGCTCGCCATCTGGTTGGCCACCGAGACCGCCTGGCGCGGATCGCAGGCATCATCGCCGATCTCGAGCGCGAGCTGCTGGCCGAGCACGCCGCCGGCCGCGTTCAAGTCGGCCACCGCCTGCTCGGCCCCGGCGCGGAGCTGCGCGCCGAAGGCGGCGTATTGCCCGGTCATCGGCCCGACGGAGGCGATGCGGATACCGCCCGACTGCGCCGCGGCCCGGCGCACCGGACCGGTCATGCCCAGGGCGGTAAGAGCCGCCGCACCGCCGAGAATCTGTCTGCGCTGCACCATGATCTGCCTCCGCTTGCCTGCCGCGGGCGCATGCCGCCCCGCGATCCGCCTCGCCCCGGCGAGCCTATGAGGCTTCGCCACGCTTCGCCAGCACGTTCCTCGGAAGGAACGATCGTCAACCGCCCAGCTCAACCGCCCGGCTCAACCGCCCAGATAGGCGTCGCGGATCTCCGGCCGCGCCAGCAATGCGCGGCCGGTGCCCGAGAGCGTGACCTTGCCGGTGACCAGCACATAGGCCCGGTGCGCGAGGCGCAGCGCCTGATTGGCATTCTGCTCGACCAGCAGCACGGTCAGCCCGGTCTCGGCGTTCAGCCGGCGGATGGCGGTGAAGATCTGCCGCGAGACGAGCGGCGCCAGGCCCAGCGAGGGCTCATCCAGCAGCAGCAGGCGCGGCCGCGACATCAGGGCGCGGGCGATGGCCAGCATCTGCTGCTCGCCGCCCGAGAGCGTGCCGGCGCGCTGCGCCTCGCGTTCCTTGAGGCGGGGGAAAAGCTCGAAGGCCTGTTCCAGGCCGGGACCGGGGTCGTGACCGGCGCTCTGCGCGCCCATCAGCAGGTTCTCATGGACGCTCATGCGCGGAAAGACGCGCCGCCCCTCGGGCGACTGCGCGATGCCGCTCCGCATGATGCGGTGGGTCGGCTCCTGGGTGATGTCCCGCCCGTCGAAAACGATCCGACCGGAGCGGGCGCGCGGATCGCCGCAGATGGTCATCAGCAGGGTGGACTTGCCGGCGCCGTTGGCGCCGATCAGCGTGACGATCTCGCCGGCGGCCACCTGCAGCGAGACGCCCTTCAGGGCCTCGACCGCGCCATAGAAGGTGGAGACCTCGCGGATCTCGAGCAGGGGCTGCGTCATGCGGCGGGTCCGTCCCCGGCGGCGCCCGCATCCGCCTCGTCCTCCTCGTCCTCGCCCTCGCCCTCGCCGAGATAGGCGGCGATGACGCGTGGGTCGGCCCGGATCGCGGCGGGAAGGCCATCGGCGATCTTGCTGCCATGGTCCAGCACGACGATGTGGTCCGAGATTCCCATGACCACGCCCATGTCGTGCTCGATCAGCAGGATGGAGCAGGGCGAGGCGCCCTCCGCGGCGCGGCCGTCACGGATGGCGCGCAGCAGCGCGCCCAGCGCCAGGGACTCACGCGGATTGAGCCCGGCGGCGGGCTCGTCGAGGCAGAGCAGCGCGGGCTCCGTGCACATGGCGCGTGCGATCTCGAGCCGCCGCTGCGCGCCATAGGGCAGGCTGGCGGCGGGATCGTCGGCGCGGTCGAGCAGGCCGCAGGCCTCGAGCCAGGCCGTGGCGCGGCCGATGGCCGCCGCCTCCGCCGCCCTGTAGCCGGAGAGGCCGAGGACCGCGCCGATGCCGAAGCCCGTCGCCGCCATCAGCCGCCGGTGCTGCGCCACCAAAAGGTTCTCCAGCACCGTCATGCCGCCGAAGAGGCGGACATTCTGGAAGGTCCGCGCCACGCCGGCGCGGGCGATGCGGTGCCCGGCCAGCCGGTGCAGGGCGACGGGCCGCTCCGGCCGGTGCAGCGTGATGCTGCCCTCGCTCGGCCGGTAGAAGCCGGTGATGCAGTTGAACATCGTCGTCTTGCCGGCGCCGTTCGGACCGATGACGGCGGTGATGGCCCCCGTGGCGGCGGCGAAGGACACCTCCCGCACCGCCGTCAGGCCACCGAACCGCATCGTGAGGGCCTCGACCGAGAGGATCGGCCGCATCAGCCACGGCCCTCCGCGACCATGCTGGCGCTGATCGTCCGGCGCTGTCCCAGGGCGACGGAGGGCGTGCGGCTGCCGACGAGGCCGCGCGGCTTCCAGATCATGATCAGCACCATGGCGCCGCCGAAGACCAGCATGCGCCACTCCTGCAGGTCGCGGAACACCTCGAAGCCGCCGATCAGCCCGAGTGCTGCGATGGCCACGCCGAGCTGGCTGCCCAGCCCGCCGAGAACGACGATGGCGAGGATGATGGCGCTCTCGATGAAGGTGAAGGATTCCGGGCTGATGAAAGCCTGGCGCGTGGCGAAGAAGGCGCCGGCGAAACCCCCGAACATGGCGCCGAGGGCGAAGGCCGTGAGCTTCGTCGTGGTGATGTTGATGCCGAGGCTGCGGCAGGCGACCTCGTCCTCGCGCATCGCCTCCCAGGCACGGCCGAGCGGCTGGCGGCGCAGGCGCAGCGTCACCCAGTTGGTGAGCAGGGCCAGGGCCAGGATCAGGTAATAGAGGAAGACGACACGGTGCGTCGGGCTCGGCTCCAGGCCGAAGGCGTCGGCGAAGCTGCCCGGACCACCGCCCGCCGAGAAGGAAAGGCCGAAGAAGCTGGGGCGCGGGATGCCGGAGATGCCGTTGGGGCCGCCGGTCAGTGAGACCCAGTTCAGCAGCACGAGCCGGATGATCTCGCCGAAGGCCAGGGTGACGATGGCCAGGTAGTCGCCGCGCAGCCGCAGCACCGGGAAGCCGAGCAGGATGCCCCAGAAGGCCGCGAGGAGGCCGGCGAGCGGCAGGCAGATCCAGAAGGAAAGGCCGAAGGCCTGCGCCAGCAGCGCATAGGAGTAGGCGCCAACGGCGTAGAAGGCGACATAGCCGAGGTCGAGCAGGCCGGCGAGGCCGACGACGATGTTGAGCCCCCAGCCCAGCATCACATAGGTCAGCACCAGGATGCCGAGATCGAGCTCGTAGCGGCCGATGCCCGGAATGACCGGCAGCAGCAGGGCGAAGGCGAGCAGGAGGGGCGCGACCAGACGGCCCGAGCGGGACAGCGGGCCCGCCAGCCGCTTCGGCAGCGATGCGCCGCGCCGCGCCGCGCGCCAGTCCTGCCAGAGGCGCGCGGCGAGCCGGCCGAGGAAGACGACGCCGACCAGCAGCGCGACATCCGGCCAGCGGGTCCGCAGGAAGAGGCCGCCGCCCGGGCCGACATCGGTGCGGAGACCGACCAGCGGCAGGAAGAGGCCGAGCGCGATGAGGGCGGCCAGGGCGGCATCCCTGAGCGCCGGCGCGAGGGCCGGCCGCGCCGCCGGTGCCGTCATACCTTCTCCACCTCCGCCCGCCCGAGCAGGCCGGTGGGCATCAGCACCAGCGTCAGGACCAGGATCGAGAAGGCCGCGACATCCTTGTACTGCACGCTGAAGTAGGCCGACCAGAAGGTCTCGATCAGGCCGATCAGAAGGCCACCCAGGACGGCGCCCGGCAGGCTGCCGATGCCGCCCAGCACGGCGGCGGTGAAGGCCTTCACGCCGACCAGGAAGCCGATGTAGAAATCGATCACGCCATAGCGCAGCAGGTACATGGTGCCGGCCACCGAGGCGAGCGCGGCGCCGATGACGAAGGTGATGCTGATGGTGCGGTCGGTGTCGATGCCGAGCAGGCTGGCCATCCGGCGGTCCTGCTCGCAGGCGCGCATGGCGCGGCCGAGCGGCGTGCGGGTGACCAGCCAGGTGAAGACCGCCAGCACCGACAGCGTGACCGCGACGATCAGCATCTGCATGGTGGAGAGCTGGACGGCGAAATCGCCGTCCCGCATGACGGTGATGCCGCCGCGCACCAGCGGCTCCATCGGCTTCACCCGGGCGCCCTGGCTGACCTGGACGTAGTTCTGCAGGACGATCGACATGCCGATGGCCGAGATCAGCGGCGCTAGGCGGAAGGAGCCGCGCAGCGGCCGGTAGGCGATCCGCTCGACCGTCCAGCCGTAGAGCGCGGTGAAGGCCATGGAGAGGACCAGGACCAGGAGGATGGCGGCGGCGCCGTCGAGCCCGCCGGCGGTGACGAGGAGCAGGAAGATCAGCGACAGGAAGGCGCCGATCATGAAGATGTCGCCATGAGCGAAGTTGATCATGCCGATGATGCCGTAGACCATGGTGTAGCCGACGGCGATCAGGCCATAGATCATCCCGAGGGAGATGCCGTTGATCAGCTGCTGAAGCGCATAGGCCAAGCGGCTCCTCCTCGTGATTCGCATCACCCGCGCCGAGCCTATCTTCGCTCGGCCCGGGAAGCCAAGACAAAGATCGGGGCCGACTGGAGACTACTGCCTGGGGGCTTGCGCCGGGCGGCGTCGACGGCCCACCCTGCGGTCTCGGGGGAAGCGCAAGGATCACCGACATGCAACCCAAGGCCGTCTATCCGGACCTCGCCGGGCGCAGCGTTTTCATCACCGGCGGCGGCAGCGGCATCGGCGCCGCCCTGACACGCGCCTTCGCCCTGCAGGGCAGTCGCGTGGCCTTCGTGGACATCGCGCTCGACGAGAGCAAGGCCCTCGTCGAATCCTGCCGGGAGGACGAGGTCGAGCACCCTCCGCTCTTCATCCCCTGCGATCTACGCGACATCGGGGCGCTGCGCGCGGCCGTGGAGCGGGCCGGCGGGCGGCATGGCGACATCACCGTGCTGCTCAACAACGCGGCGCATGACGAGCGCCACGCCGTGGAACGCGTCACGCCCGAGTACTGGGACGACCGCATGGCGGTGAACCAGCGCCCGGTCTTCTTCGCCGCCCAGGCCGTGCTGCCGCAGATGCGGCGTGCCGACGGCGGCTCCATCGTCAACTTCGGTTCGGTGAGCTGGAAGCTCCGGCAGGGCGGCATGCCGGCCTACACCATGGCCAAGGCCTCGATCCACGGCCTGACGCGCGGCCTGGCGCGGGACTTCGGCAAGCAGGGCATCCGCGTCAACACGCTGGTGCCCGGCTGGGTCATGACGGAGCGGCAGCTTCGCCTCTGGGTGACGCCGGCCGCCGAGAAGGAGATCGAGGCGGGGCAGGCGCTGGCCGGCCGGGTGATGCCGGAGCATATCGCCGAGATGGCGCTGTTCCTGGCCTCCGACGCTTCGGCGATGTGCTCGGCGCAGGAATTCGTGGTGGATGGCGGATGGACGTGAGGCATCACAGCTTCGTGTAGGCGGGGCGCGACGCCTGCCCGCCGGCTCGGCGCCTCTGCTAGCCTCGGCGCAACAGCCCGGCCAACGAGGCTGAGGACTGCGTGCCCCGCACGGAGTCCGGAGGAACCGACAGGAGCGGATATGAAGCGTCGTTCAATTCTGGCGGCGCCGGCGGCGCTGGCCCTGGCCGGCCTGCCGCGCGGCGCGGGCGCGCAGGAGAAGCGCAGCCTCGCCTTCGTCGTCAATGTTTCCGCGGATTTCTGGACCATCTGCCGGCGCGGCATCGAGAAGGCCAATCGCGAGCATCCCGACTTCGCCATGGAGATGATCGTGCCCGGGCAGGCCAGCGCCGCCGAGCAGCGCCGCATCGTCGACGAGCTGCTGGCGCGCCGCGTCGCCGGCATCGCCATCTCGCCGATCAACCCGGCCAATTCGACCGAGATGCTGAACCGCGCCGCGGCGCAGGCCGTGCTCTTCACCAGCGATTCCGACGCGCCGAACAGCAACCGCGCCGTCTATATCGGTACCGACAACGTCGCCGCCGGCCGCGAGGCCGGGGCCCAGATGAAGCGTGCCCTGCCGAAGGGCGGCAAGGCCATGCTCTTCGTCGGCACCATGGATGCCGACAATGCGCGCGAGCGCGTGCAGGGAATCCGCGAGGCTCTGCAGGGCAGCCAGATCCAGGTCGTCGACATCCGCACCGATGAATCCGACATCGCCCGCGCCAAGCGCAATGTCGAGGACACGCTCGCCCGCTACAGCGACATCGATCTGCTGGTCGGCCTCTGGGCCTACAACACGCCGCAGATCTACCAGGCCGTGAAGGCGGCCGGGCGGGAGGGCAAGGTGCAGGTCGTGGGTTTCGACGAGGACGCGCTGACGCTGCGCGGGGTCGCCGATGGCACGATCCTCTCCACCGTCGTGCAGCAGCCCTTCGAGTTCGGCTACCAGAGCATGGTCGGGATGGTGCGGTATCTGAACAACGACCGTGGCTTCATTCCCGCCAGCAAGCAGATCATCATTCCCACCCGGATCATCGACAAGTCCAACGTCGCCGAGTTCCAGGCCCAGATGCGCGAACTGCTGCGCGGGCGCTGAGCGCCCGTGGCGCCGCTGCTGGAACTGAAGGGCATCGGGAAGAGCTATCCCGGTGTCCGCGCGCTGGACGGCGTCGACCTGTGCCTCGAGGCCGGCGAGGTGCTGGGTCTGATCGGCGAGAACGGCGCCGGCAAGTCCACGCTGATGAAGATCCTGGGCGGCGTGTTGCCGCCCAGCGAGGGCCGCATCCGGATCGCCGGCCGGGATCGCGCCTCGCTCAGCGTCGCCGAGGCAAGCGCCGCCGGCATCGCCTTCGTGCATCAGGAGCTCAACCTCTTCGACAATCTCGATGTCGCCGGCAATGTGCTGTTCGGCCGGGAGTCGGTGCGGGGCGGGCCGCTGCGCCTGCTCGACCGCCGTGCCGCCGCGGCGCGGGTGGCGCCGCTGCTGCGGCGGCTCGGCGCCGACTTCGCGCCGGAGACGCCCGTGGCGGAGCTGTCCATCGCGCAGCGGCAGCTGGTGGAGATCGCCCGCGCGCTGGCCGCCGAGGCGCGCATCATCATCCTGGACGAGCCGACCTCCTCCCTGACCCTGTCGGAAACGGCGCGGCTGCTGTCCGTGGTGAAGGAACTGCGGACGGGTGGCACCGGCCTGATCTACATCACCCACCGGCTGGGCGAGATCATCGACTGCGCCGACCGGGTCGTCTGCCTGCGCGACGGGCGGCTGGCCGGTGCCTTGCCGCGCGAGGAGATCGCCCATGCGGCGATGATCCGCCTGATGATCGGGCGCGAGTTGCGCGCGCTCTACGCGCCGCCGGGCCGGGCGGCCGGGGCGGGCGGGCTGGAGGCGCGCGGCCTGGTCACGCCGGCCTTTCCCGGGCAGGCGGTGGACCTCCATGTCAGGCCCGGCGAGATCCTCGGCCTGGCCGGACTCGTCGGTGCCGGCCGGACCTCCCTGGCGCGCAGCCTCTTCGGCCTGGACCCGCCGCTGGGCGGGGCGGTCCTTCTGGACGGGCGGCCGCTGCGCCTGGCCTCCCCGCGGGAGGCGGTGGAGGCCGGGATCTATCTGGTGCCCGAGGACCGCAAGCGGGATGGCCTGGTGCTCGACATGCCGATCGTCGAGAATGTCACCCTGGCCAGCGCGCCGGCCTATGCGCGCTTCGGCCTGATCCGGCGCGCGGCGGAATGGGCGGCCAGCGAGGCGCAGCGGGCGGCCCTCCGCATCAGGGCGCCCGACTCCGCGGCGCGGGTCGGCGACCTCTCCGGCGGCAATCAGCAGAAGGTGGTGCTGGCCAGGTGGCTCAGCATGGCGCCGCGCGTCATCCTGCTCGACGAGCCGACGCGCGGCATCGATGTCGGCGCCAAGGGAGAGATCTATGCCCTGATGCGCGCCCTGGCCGATCGCGGCGTCGCCATCCTGATGATCTCCAGCGACATGGAGGAGGTGCTGGGCGTCAGCGACCGCATCCTGGTGATGCATGAGGGCCGCATCAGCGGCGGCCTGGAGCGGGAGGGCTTCAGCGAGCAGGCGGTGCTGCGGCTGGCCATCGGGGAAGTGCCGGCGCCGGACGCCGCCGGACAACAGGAGAGCCTGCCGGCATGAGCAAGAAGGAAATCGGCCTCGCCCTGCTGCTGATCGTGATCGGCGGCATCACCGCGGCGCTCAACCCGCTCTTCCTGTCCGGGGTGAACCTGCTGAACATGGCCAATCTGATCGGCCTCTTCGGCATCTTCGCCATCGGCCAGGGGCTGATCATCATCACCGGCGGCATCGACCTCTCGGTCGGCTCGATCTTTGCGCTGCTCGGCGTGGTGCTGGTCGATCTGCTGGTGAACTTCGAGCTGGCCTGGCCGCTGGCGGTGCTGGCGGTGCTGGGGGCGGGGCTGGTGCTGGGTCTGCTGCACGGGCTCCTGGTGACGCGGCTGAAGCTGCAGCCCTTCGTCGTCACGCTCTGCGGCCTGCTGATCTATCGCGGCATCGCCCGCTACTACACGCAGGATTCCACCATCGGCTTCGGCTATGCGGGGGCCGAGCTCGACACCCTCGCCTGGCTGGCCTCGGGCCGCAGCCTCGGCATCCCCAATCCCTTCCTGATCCTCCTGCTCGTCGCCGGCGTCATGGCGGTGGTGCTGCACAGGACGGTCTTCGGGCGGCATCTCTACGCGGTGGGCCGCAACGAGGAGGCGGCGCGCCACTCCGGCATCAACACCGACGGCGTCATCATGGGGGCCTATCTGCTGGGCGGCGGCCTGGCGGGGCTGGCCACCGTGCTGCTGGTCTTCTACACGAGCTCCGTCTCCCCCTCCTCCTTCGGCAGCTTCTACGAGCTTTACGCCATCGCCGCTGCGGTGCTCGGCGGCTGCTCGCTGCGGGGCGGCGAGGGAAGCATCCTCGGCATCGTGCTCGGCACCGTCCTGCTGCAGATCCTGCAGAACCTGGTGAACATCCTGGGCATTCCCTCCTCGCTCAACTTCGCGGTGATGGGGGCGGTGATCCTGATGGGCGTCATCGCCGACCGGCAACTGGGCCTGCGGCGGCAGCGCATCCAGATGACGCGCAGTCAGCCGGCGGCGGCGGAATGATCCACCTACACAACCATAGGGTGCTGAAACAGTATTGATGGAGACCGGAGGTTTATGTCAGCCGAGACCGTCACGGAAAAGTGATTTCAGGATAGTGGCCAGCAAAAGAGCATAGGATTTCTCGCCCCTGCGGTATAGTTGTGCTTACAGGCAAGGCCTGCCCCAGGAGCGCGTACCTTGATAGAGGTCACCTACTCTCGCCACAGTGACCCCCGCATTGCTGCCCGCCTTTGTGCCGACGCCCTCCGGGCCCGGCAACCTGATCTGCTGCTCGTCTTCTGCGGCGGCAAACTGGATCCGGAAACGGTGATGGTCGTGCTCAAGGAGAGCCTCTCCGACGTGCCCGTGGTGGGCGGCGCCTCCGCCGGGGGCATCACGCGGCAGGGGATCGGCTACAGCGGCCTGGAACTCGTGGTGATCGCCTTCTCCGGCTGGGTCACGCCCCGTATCCTCATCGAGGAGATGGCGCCGGACGAGGTGACGGCGGGGGAGCGCCTGGGGCGGCGCGTGGCCGATCTGGCCTCCGAGGACGCCGCCGTGCTGCTGCTGTACGACAGCGTCGCCAGCCGGCCGCCGCTGCGGCTGCACCCGGCCAGCCAGATCGTCAGCGGTTTCCATGCCGGGCTGAGCGATCGCCAGGTCCGCCTCTTCGGCGGTGGCCTGCTGACCGACATGAATCTCTCCGATGGCTGGGTGCTGGATGGCGACCGGGTCCGCCACCATCTGGCGGTGGCCCTGGTCTTCCCGCCCGAGATCGAGGTGGTGTGCGAGATCCTGCACGGCTGTCGGCCGGTGAGCACCTTCATGGAGATCACCCGGATCGACGGAGCGGATGTCTACGAGCTGGACGGGGAGCCCGCCCTGGTGGTGATCGAGCGCATGCTGGGACTGCAGCTTGGAGAGTCCCAGGGCCAGGAGCTGTCCCTGCTGGCCACGCTCGGCCAGAAGCAGGGCGATCCCTTCGCCCCCTATGACGAGAACGCCTATGTGAACCGGCTGATCCTGCGCGCCAGCCCGTCCAATGGGTCCGTGACCCTGTTCGAGCCCGACTTCTTCACCGGCGCGCAGGTGCAGATCATGGCGCGGGACAATTCCCTGATGCTGGAATCCGTCCGGCACGGCGTGGCCTCCCTGCGCGAGGCCGTGAGGGAGGACGACAACCAGTTGGCTCTCTACATCGACTGCGCCGGCCGGGCGAGCGCCCGCAGCGGTGCCTTCCGGGAGGAGGCGGAGATGGTCGTCAAGGGGCTCGACCTGCCGGTGCCTTTCGCCGGCTTCTATTCCGGCGTGGAGATCGCGCCGTTCCAGGGTTATTCCCGCCCGCTGGACTGGACTGGCGTGCTGGCCATCCTGCGCCGCCGCCCTCGATGAACGTCATGCCACAGAGCGGCAAGGCCGGGCAGCTCGAGCGCGAACTCGCCTACTACCGCCGCGAATGCAACATGCTGGGCGCCCGTCTCCTCAGCCTGCAGGAGGAGCAGAGCCAGGCCTTCCGCGAGGCGCGGCGCAGCCGCACCGTGGCCAAGCTGATCCGGGAGGCCTATCGGCTGATCGACCACAGCACGTCGCCCGAGGCGCTGGGCGGGCCGATGCTCGCCATCCTGCTCGACAACACCATGTGCGACCGTGCCGCGCTGCTGCGGGAGGACAGGCCCGGAAGCGGGCATTTCACCGTGACCCATGCGCTCGGCCTTGGCGGCGAGCTGCCGGCGCCGGTCAGCCTGCCCGCCACGCCCGGCTTCTTCTTCACCACCTCGCGCAGCCGGATCGAGCCGCCGGCCTATGAACTCACCGCCATCCTGCGGCTGCCCTACATCCTGTGGGCCTACGACGCGACCTCGGGCCTCGCCCTCATTCTCGGCAACCAGAGCGAGAGCAATGTCAGCCGGCCTTTCGAGGAGGCGGATCAGGAGATCGTCGAGGGGGCGCTCTCGGTCTATATCGACATCCTGCTGCGCAAGCGGGCCGAGGTCGAGATGCGCGAGGCGCGGCGCATGGCGGAGGAGGCCAGCTCCACCCGCTCGCGCTTCCTGGCGACGCTGACGCATGAGCTGCGCACGCCGCTCAACGCCATCATCGGCTTCTCGGAGATGATGGCCACGGGTTCGACCTTCAATCCGACGCCCGAGCAGATCGGCCAGTACAACACCCACATCCTGACCTCGGCCAACCACCTTCTGGCCCTGATCAACGAGATCCTGGACTATTCCAGCCTGGCGCGCGGCCGCACCTCGCTGTCGCTGCGCTGGGCGCGGCTGGAGGACATGGTGCAGGAAAGCCTGGGCGCCGCCACGGCCTTCGCCGCCGAGCGCGGGATCTCCCTGGGCAGCCAGCTCGGCGAGGAGCCGCTCTGGCTGAAGGTGGACCGCACGCGGTTCCGCCAGATCCTCGACAACCTGCTGAGCAACGCCATCCGCTTCACCCCGGCCGGAGGCAAGGTCCGGGTCGAGGTCGCGCCGGAGGCGGAGGGCATCCGGCTCTGCGTGCGCGACACCGGCATCGGCATGCTCGCCGAGGACATTCCGCGCGCCCTCGAGCCTTTCCAGCAGCTCGACAACAAGTTCAGCCGCTCCTCGCCCGGCACGGGCCTCGGCCTGCCGATCGCGCGGGGGCTGGTCCGGGCCCATGGCGGGGAGCTGACCATCGAGAGCGCGCGCGATGCCGGCACCTGCGTCTGGATCAGCCTGCCGGAGGAGGCGCTGCACCGCGGCGCGGCGCCCCCCTCCGCCAAGCCCTGAGGGCAGGGGCCGGGCGTCCGGGCCCCCTTCCGGCTCAGGCCACGGCCCCGGGCGGCGTCGCGGCGAGAGTGGCCAGGTTGCGGTCGACGGCATGGATCAGCCCCCAGTTCTCGCTGTAGTTCATGGGGAAGCCCGGGGAGCCGGCATCCTCGTCCTGCTGCCGGGCACGGGCGTAATCCGTCCACTTGCGGGTCGCCGGACGGCGGTGATGGAAGTCGTGGCAGGGCGCGTCGCCCACCAGCACGAAAACACGGCTGAACAGGACGGCGGTCAGCATCCGCGCCCACCAGCCGGTCCAGGCCAGGGCGCCGCGCAGGCTCGTCGCCGGCGCCTCGGGCGGCAGGGCGCCGGGGAAGACGCCGACGGTGGAGGCGCAGACGAAGGCCTTGCCGCGCGCCTCGATCAGCGCGACATCGGGGAAGCGGTGCTCGCAGAGGATGCGGAAGACCGTCGCGATCTGCAGCAGGATGGTCAGCGGCAGGAACCAGGCGACCAGCACGGCACCCCAGGCGCCCGTGGCCGCGGCGACCAGCAACGGCAGCGCCAGGCCGGCGCGAGCCATCCAGTCATGCTGGCGATCGCCGCTGAACATGGCGGCCTTGACGCGGCGCAGCAGGAAGCGGGCGTGGAAGGCGGGGGAGATCAGGTTCATCACCACCCGGCGCCACAACTCGCGCTTCGGCACGCCGGGCTCCAGGCCGCAGACACCGAAGACGAAGCCGGTGAACTCGTCCTCATCCGTCAGCAGCTTGTTGGCGCTGTGATGCATCATGTGGTCCCGCTGATAGTCCTCGAAGCGGGTGAACAGCAGCAGCGCCGAAACCAGGCGCCCGACCTGACGGTTCCGCTCACGCGACCGGAACACCGTGCCGTGCGAGCAGTGATGGAAGATGACGACCTGGTAGAGGCCAAGGCCGGAGCTGGTGGCGGTCAGGCCGGCGGCCAGCATCAGCAGGGCGACGGGCCAGGGCAGCGCGGCGAGCAGCGCCGTGGCGCTCAGGGCGCATCCCGCGGCCATCCAGGCCAGGCCGCCGGCGACGTAGCGCCGGGCCGGAATTTCCCGGGCGGCCTCGCCAGGGGCCGGCTTGGCGGTCAGCCAGGTCAGGAAGGGCTGCAGGGCAGCAGGCAGACGCTGCGCCATGGCCGCGCGCGGATCCTCGCGCAGGCCTGGCACGGACTGCAGCGAGACCCCGGTCGGCACGTTGATTCGATTGAGCTTCATGTCGAATTTCCTCTTCTGAGGCGGATTGGTTCGCTGCGCCCGAGTATTTCGGGGTGCGCTGTCTTTATCGCCCGAACAAGGAATTCTGACTTGATTTTATTACTGTGCAGTCATTTAGACTTACCAAAGCCTTTGAGACGAAAAATGGTGCAATCTGTCGGTTTTCAACCCGGCAGGGTAAGGGCGCAGTGGGCCGCGATCTCCGCCCGCCGGGCCAGCCATACCCTGTCACCCAGGGCCGCGAGCCTGGCAAGGGTGCCCTCGAAGGCGGGAAAGCGCCCCGGCCGGCCGCAGATCCGAAGGTGGAAGCCGATATTCAACAGCCGGGGTTTCCCTTCCTCGCCCTCGCGCAGAAGCACCTCCAGCGCGTCCGAAATATAATCGAGCATCTCAACAGATCGAACAAATCCATTGGGATGGAAGAATTTCATGTCGTTTGTATCGAGCGCGTAAGGAATAACCATGAGGCCCGGCCGGTTGCTGTCGCGGTAGGGCAAGTCATCGTCAAAGGCATTGGAAATATAGAGATATCCCTGGTCCCGCAGTAGCTCCCGAGTCCAGGGACTCTCGGATCCGCGGCAGAAGAAGCCGATGGGACGCGTCCCGGTAGCGTCTTCGATGGCGCGCGCGGTGCGCGACAGGTCCGCGGCCTCCTCGGCGGCCGAGGTGTAGTCCGCATGCGGTCGCCACAGCCAGCCGTGCGCCGCCGCCTCATGCCCCGCCTCGGTCACGGCGCGGGCCAGGGCCGGTGCCCGGGCCACGGCCCGCCCGCACATCAGGAAGGTGGCCGGCACCTTGTGGCGCCGCAGCGAATCGAGCATCCGCCAGAGGCCGGCGCGGGTGCCGTAGGCGAAGATCTGCTCCTGCCCGATGTCCCGCCGGCCCGCCGGCACGACGCTGATCACCTCGCCCATCCGCTCGCATTGCGCGTCGCCATCGCCGACCTGCTGCTCGGCGCCCTCCTCGAAGTTCACCACCACCGAGACGGCGAGGCGGGCGCCGTTGGGCCAGCGCAGGTCAGGCCACTGGCCGCCATAGCCGATCATGTCGCGGGTCATGCGGGATCTCCTTCCGTGAGGTGGCCCCGCCCTGGCAAGGCTGGGGCCAATGGCGGCCCGCGAGGCCGCCCGCCCTGGCACGGGCGATGCAAGACGCGGCGCCATGCCCTGCGACATCGCTCCCGAATCCGCCCTCGCCGAAACCCTCCTGGCACGGCTGCGCGCCGCCAGCCTGGATGCGCCGGGCGTGACCCGCGCCTCCTTCGGTCCCGGCGAGCGCGTCGCCCACGCCCTGATGGCCGAGGCCGCCGCCACCCTTGGCCTGGAGGTCGCCGTCGATGCCATCGGCACCTTGCGGATGACCCTGCCGGGTCAGGATCGTGATCTGCCGGCGGTGGTGATCGGCTCGCATCTCGACAGCGTGCCGCATGGCGGCAATTACGATGGTGCCGCCGGGGTGGTCATGGGCCTCGCCGCCGCCGCCCGGCTCCGGCGCAAGGGGGCGCGGACTGCCCGCGATCTCATCATCCTGGGTATCCGTGCCGAGGAAATGTGCTGGTTCGCGGCGCATTATCTCGGCAGCCGCGCGCTGTTCGGCCTGTTGCCACCCGAGACGCCGGACCAGCTGCGCCGCGCCGACACGGGCCGCACCCTCGCCGAACACATGATCGAGGAGGGGCTCGACCCGACGCCGATCCGCGAGGGCCGCGCGTTGATGGACCCGGCGCGCATCGCCTGCTTCCTGGAGCCGCATATTGAGCAGGGGCCCGCCCTGGTCGCGGCCGGGCTGCCGGTGGGGATCGTCACCGGCATCCGCGGCAGCCTGCGCTATCCGCGCGCCAGCGTCAGCGGGGAACATACCCATGCCGGCGCCGTGCCGAGGGCCTTCCGGCGCGACGCCGCGCTGGCCGGCGTCGCGCTGATCGCCGCGCTGGAGCGCCGCTGGATCGAGATGGAGCGGGCCGGGGCCGACCTGGTCTGCACCGCGGGCATCCTGGCGACCGATCCGGCCCACCAGGCGCCGACCAAGGTGCCGGGCTTCCTGCGCTTCAGCCTCGATATCCGCAGCGAGGATGCCGCCCTGCTGGCGGAGACCGACCGCTGGCTGCGGGAGGAGACGGCGCGGCTGGAGGCGGAGCGCGGCGTGCGCTTCGACCTCGGCCCCGGCACCCATGCCGCGCCCGCCCGGATGGATGCGCGCATTCAGGACATCCTCTGGCGCGCCGGCGAGCGGACGGGGACAGGCATGATGCGCATGGCCTCGGGCGCCGGGCACGACTGCGCCACCTTCGCCGGGCTGGGCATTCCTTCCGCCATGCTGTTCCTGCGCAACGAGAACGGCAGCCACAATCCGGACGAGACGCTCGACATGGCCGACCTCGCCGCCGGCCTCGCCGTGCTGACAGGCGCGCTGGAGGAGCTTCTCGCCTGATCGCGACACCGTGGCGGAATTCTTGCCCGTGGCGGAACTTCTGTCGCTGGCACAACTCTTGCTGCCGACGAGCGCGATGCTGAAGACCTCTCCGATCGAAACGTCCACCGCCGGCCATCGTCTCGACATGGACGGAATCCGCGTGCGCTATGGCAGCGCGACCGCGGTGGATGGCGTGACCCTCACCGTGGAGCCCGGCGAGATCCTGGCTCTGCTCGGCCCCTCCGGCTGCGGCAAGACAACGCTGCTGCGCACGGTCGCCGGCTTCATCCGCGCCGATGCCGGGCGCGTGCTGGTCGATGGCCGCCCGATCGATCACCTGCCGCCCGGCGGCCGTGGCGTGGGCATCGTCTTCCAGTCCTACGCCCTCTTCCCCCACATGACGGCGGCGCAGAATGTCGCCTACGGACTGGAAGCCCGGGGCCGGCCGAAGGCGGAGATCGTCCGCCGCGTCGAGGCGGCGCTCGCCGCCGTTCGCATGGAGGCGTTCGGCGAGCGGCGCCCGCGCGCGCTCTCGGGTGGGCAGCAGCAGCGCGTGGCGCTGGCCCGCGCACTGGCCACCGAACCGCGCATCCTGCTGCTCGACGAGCCCTTCGCCGCGCTCGATCGCGCCCTGCGGCTGGACCTGCAGCTCGAGATCAAGCGCATCCAGCGCCGCTTCGGCGTCACCGCCGTGCTGGTCACGCACGACCAGGACGAGGCGATGAGCATGGCCGACCGCATGGCGGTGATGAACCGCGGCCAGGTGGAGCAGGTGGCGGCGCCCGCGGAGGTCTACGACACTCCCGCCACGCCCTTCGTCGCCGGCTTCGTCGGCACCAGCAACCGGCTGCATGGCAAGATCGAGGCGCGGCAGGGCGAGGATTACCGCATCCGCCTCGATGTCGGCGCCACGGTCACGGTGCCCAGCCAGCGCGGCTTCGCCCTGGGCGAACGGGTGCTGCTCAGCGCGCGGCCCGAGCATCTCATGCTGCATCCGGACGCGCCGGAGACAGCCGGGAGCTGGCCGGCGCGGTTGCGCCTTTCACTCCCGCTGGGCCCGGCCCTCGTGCACGACGTCGAGGCCGGCAACACCGAACTCAAGCTGCACCAGGCGCGACACGGCGCGCCGCCCTCGCCCGGACCGGTGCGCATCGGCCTCTCGCCCGGCGCCCGTCCGGCCCTTTTCCCCGTTGGAGACGCGACATGATCGAAATGAGCCGCCGCCACGCCCTGAGCGCCACCCTCGGGCTGCTGGGCGCCGCCGCCCTGCCGGCCGGGCCGGCGCGGGCCGCCGGCAGCATGACCGCCGCGGTCTATCCGGGCGGCTGGGACGAGGCATTGCGGGCCGTGCTGGCGCCGGCGCTGAAGCAGAACCACGGCGTCGACGTGGCCTTCGAGCCGCTCTTCGCCGTCGACCAGATCGCCAAGGCGCGCGCGGCGCGCGGGGTCGCGCCCTTCGATGTCTTCGTGCTCGATCCCGGCCCACGCGTCAGCGGCATGGACCTGAAGCTCTTCGAGCCTTTCGATCCGAGCCGCCTGAGCAACCGCGGCAAGCTGCCCGCCGGCTACGCGGACGCGGTGGGCGCCGGGGTCGCGGCGCAGGTCGTCGGCATCGCCTACAATCCGAAGAAGATGGAGAAGCCGAAGGGCTGGGCGGACCTGTTCAGGCCCGAATACGCGAAGCAGCTCGGCCTGACCGGCTTCGGCACCACCTTCGGCACCATCTCGCTGATCGAGATGGCCAAGTCCGTCGGCGGCTCCGAGGAGAACATGGAACCGCTCTTCGAGGCGCTGCGCAAGATCCTGCCCGATGTCGCCGCCGTGGCGCAGCCGGCCGCCATGCCGGGCCTGTTCCAGCAGGGACAGATCGGCCTGATGTACACCAACACCTATACGGTGACGCTGCTGAAGTCGCGTGGCGTGGACATCGAGTTCGCGGTGCCGGAGAGCGGCGCTGCCGCCTTCGGCACCACGATGCACATCGCCAGGGGCAGCAAGAACATCGACGCCGCCTACCAGTACATCGACACGATGATCAGCACGCCGGTGCAGTCGGCGCTGTCGCAGGCGCCGTACTTCTTCGTGCCGGTCAACACCGAGGTGAAGCCGGGCGCCGACGTGCCGATGAAGTCGATCGACGACCTCAGGACCTTCGTCACGCATGACTGGACCAAGATCAATCCGCAGCGGCCGCGCTGGATCGACCGCTTCAACCGCGAGATGGCCAAGTGAGCGAGCGGGGCGCGTGGCGGCTCGCGCTGCCGCTCGCCCTGGCGCAGCTGCTGTTCTTCCTCTCGCCGCTGCTGCTGCTGGCGGCGACCTCCCTCGCGACGGACGAGAATCTCGACACTGCCAGCCTCGCGGCCTGGCGCGACGTGCTGGGCGATTCCTTCCACCGCCAGGCGGTTCTGAACACGCTGCGCCTCGGCGCCCTCACCGTGCTCGCCACCCTGCTCTTCGCGGTGCCCCTGGCGCTGCTGCACATGGTGGCGGGGCCGGCCCTCAAGCGGATCATCCTGCTCGCCGCCGTGCTGCCGCTGCTGACCTCGGTGGTGGTGCGGACCTTCGCGTGGATCGTCATCCTGGGGCGGGAGGGCGTCATCAACAGCACGCTGCTTTCCACGGGTCTGACCAGCGCGCCCATCCCGCTTCTGCAGACCGAACCCGGGCTGATCCTGGCGCTGACGCAGATCGAGATGCCGCTGATGCTGCTGCCGCTGATCGCCTCGCTCGGACGCATCGACCCGGCGCTGCTCGACGCCTCGGCCTCGCTCGGCGCCTCGCTGTTCCGCACGCTGCGCCGTGTCGTGCTGCCGATGGCGCTGCCCGGCCTGCTGGCCGGTGCCACGCTGGTCTTCGCCAGTGCCTCCACCGCCTTCATCTCGCAGTCGGTGATCGGCGGCGGCCGGCTGGCCTATCTCCCGTCGCTGGTCTGGCAGCAGGCCATGGTGGTGTTCAACTGGCCCCTCGCGGCGGCCCTGGCGCTGACGCTGATGGCCTCGGTGCTGGCCGTCGCGGCGGCGCTCTCGGCAGTGGGAAGGAAGGCCGCGCATGTCTAGATTCGCCGCCCGCGACAAGCCGCTGGCCCTGCTGATCCTGGCCCTGGCCGCGATCGGGCTGCTGATCCTCATCGGGCCGGTGCTGATCGTGCTGCTCACCTCCTTCACCACCTCGCAGGCCTTGCGCTTTCCGCCGCCGGGCCTGACCCTGCGCTGGTACGCCGACCTCTTCGACCCCGCGCGCTCGGCGCAGATCCATGTCGCCGCCGGCAATTCCCTGGCCGTCGCCGCCTGCACGGCCGCGCTCTCCACCGCCCTGGCGACCGGCGCGGCGCTGGCCATCTCCCGCTCCCGCGCCACCTGGGCGCGCATGGCGGAAGGCGGCTTCATGGCGCCGCTGGTGCTGCCCGGCATCGCCTATGGCCTGGCGACGCTGATGTTCTTCTCCTGGCTGCGGCAGCCGCCGTCCTTCGGGCTGCTGGTCGCCGGCCATGCGATGATCGCGACGCCCTTCGCGCTGCGCACCATCGGCGCCAGCGCGGCGGGGCTCGATCCCGCCCTGCTGGAGAGCAGCGCCATCCTCGGCGCCTCGCCCTGGCGCACCTTCCGGCGCGTCGTGCTGCCCCTGATCATGCCGGGCGTGGCCGCGGGGGCCTTCCTCGCCTTCGTCTCCTCGCTCGACAATGTGCCGGTCTCCCTCTTCCTCTCCTCGGCGGAGACGGACATGCTGCCGATCCGCATGTGGGGCATGATGGAGACCTCGCTCGACGTGCGCGTCGCGGCGGCCTCCGGCGTGCTGGTGGCTGTCGCCTTCCTTCTTCTCGTGGTGATGGACCGCGCCGTGGGCCTGGTCCGCAGGATGGCCGGATGACGCTGAAGCCCGAACCCCTGACCGCCGAGGCCTTCGCGCCCTTCGGCGAGGTGCTGACGGTGCCGGAGGCCGCCGGCCGCCTCTACTACGAGGCGGCGCTGGCCAATGGCCGGGCCGGCGCCTGGCCCAGCCTGTCACTGTCCTGCAAGGAGCCCGAGCCCGCGCGGCGGCTGCGTGTCGAGGCGATGGAGCGGCACGAGTTCTCGTCGCAGAGCTTCGTTCCGCTCGGCGCCGCCGCCTGGCTGGTGCTGGTGGCGCCGCATGGCGCGGATGGCGGACCGGACATGGCCAGGGCGCGCGCCTTCCTGCCCGGCCCGGGCCAGGCCGTCACCTATGGCATCAATGTCTGGCATCACGGCATGACGGTGTTCGGCGCGCCGGCCCGCTTCGCCGTCTTCATGTGGCGCGATGGCGGGCCGGGGGATGAGGAATTCGTCCCCGTCGAACCCTTCACCCTGGACCTGGACTGACCTCCGATGACCTATCAGGTGAAGCGCGACTTCATCGGCTATGGCGCCAACCCGCCGGACCCGCGGTGGCCTGGCGGCGCACGCGTCGCGGTCAATTTCGTCATGAACTACGAGGAGGGCTCCGAGCCCTCGGTGCAGGATGGCGAGGGCTATTCCGAGCACGGCCTGACCGAGGCCCCTGGCATCGCGCATATCCCGAAGGGTCGCGACCTCGCTGCCGAAGGCATGTTCGAGTATGGCAGCCGGGTCGGCTTCTGGCGGCTGATGCGGCTGTTCCAGGAGCGTGGCCTGCCGATGACGGTCTTCGGCTGCGCCCTGGCCCTGGAGCGCAACCCCGAGGCGGCGGCGGCCATCCGAGAGAGCGGCTTCGATGTCTGCTGCCACGGCTGGCGCTGGGTGAAGCACTACGAACTCTCCGAGGCCGAGGAGCGCGAGCACATCCGCCGCGCCGTCGCCTCGCTGGAGCGGACGGTGGGGCACCGCCCCGATGGCTGGTACTGCCGCTACGGACCCAGCGAGAACACGCGCCGCCTGGTGGTCGAGGAGGGCGGCTTCCTCTACGACAGCGACAGCTATGCCGACGAACTGCCCTGGTGGGTCACGGTGGAGGGCAAGGGCCATCTGGTCGTGCCCTATTCGCTGACCAACAATGACGGCAAGTACGCCGGCGCCGTCGGGACCTCGGAGCAGTGGTTCAGCTTCGTGCGGGACGCCTTCGACACGCTCTACGCCGAGGGCGCGCGGACGCCGAAGATGATGTCGGTCGGGCTGCACATGCGGCTGATCGGCCATCCGGCCAGGGCGGCCGGCCTGGCGCGGCTGCTGGACCATATCCAGAGGCATCAGGATGTCTGGATCACCCGGCGCATCGACATCGCCCGGCACTGGGTGAGGCAGCATCCCTATCCCGGCCGCGGGCTGAACGAATAGGGTGACGGCCCCGCTTGGCGGCGGGGCGGCTCCCCCCATAGCATCCGCGCGCCGGACACCCCAAGTCAGCGGCAACACAAGCCGGGAGACACCGATGCGCGCCACCTCCGTTCTCGAGACCATCGGCCAGACGCCGCACATCCGCCTGGGCCGCCTCTTCCCCGACGCCGAGGTCTGGGTGAAGTCCGAGCGCGCCAATCCCGGCGGCTCGATCAAGGACCGCATCGCCCTGTCGATGGTCGAGGCGGCGGAGGCGGAGGGCCGGCTGAAGCCGGGTGGCACGATCATCGAGCCGACCTCGGGCAATACCGGCATCGGGCTGGCCATGGTCGCGGCGGTGAAGGGCTACAGGCTGGTCCTGGTCATGCCGGAATCCATGTCCATCGAGCGCCGCCGGCTGATGCAGGCCTATGGCGCCACCTTCGACCTGACGCCGCGCGAGAAGGGCATGAAGGGCGCCATCGAGCGGGCCAAGGAGCTGGTGGCCGAGACGCCCGGCGCCTGGATGCCGCAGCAGTTCGAAAATCCGGCCAATATCGACGTGCATGTCCGGACCACCGCGCGCGAGATCCTGAGTGACTTCCCCGAGGGGCTGGACGCGCTGATCACCGGCGTCGGCACCGGCGGCCACCTCACCGGTTGCGCCCAGGTGCTGAAGCAGGCCTGGCCCGCGCTGAAGGTCTTCGCCGTGGAGCCCGAGGCCTCGCCCGTGATCTCCGGCGGATCGCCCGCGCCGCACCCGATCCAGGGCATCGGTGCCGGCTTCGTGCCGGCCAACCTGCACACCGACCTGCTGGATGGCGTCATCAAGGTCGCGGCCGATGCGGCCAAGGACTATGCCCGCCGCTCGGCGCTGCAGGAGGGCCTGCTGGTCGGCATCTCCTCCGGAGCGACGCTGGCCGCCATCGCCGCCAAGCTGCCGGAGCTGGGGCAGGGCGCGAAGGTGCTGGGCTTCAACTATGACACCGGGGAGCGCTATCTCTCGGTTCCGGACTTCCTGCCGGGCTGAGGCCCGCCGGGGCGGGACGGCGGGGCTTCTCAGATCGTGTAGTCGAAGGCCGTATAGGCCATCTCGGCCAGGATCTCGTCGGCGCTGCGCGGCGAGGCGGCGCCCTGGTCCATCCGGACCGGCCGGGCCGGCACGCCCGCCACGGTGGTGCGCGGCGGCACGGGCGCCAGCACCACCGAGCCGGCGGCGATGCGGGCATCCTCGCCGACCTCGATATTGCCCAGGATCTTCGCCCCCGCGCCGATGATGACGCCGCGCCGGATCTTGGGATGCCGGTCCCCCGCCTCCTTGCCGGTGCCGCCCAGCGTCACGCCCTGCAGCAGCGAGACATCGTCGCCGATCTCCGCCGTCTCGCCGATCACGAGCCCGGTCGCGTGGTCGAGCAGGATGCCCCGGCCGATCCGGGCGGCCGGGTGGATATCGGCCTGGAACACCTCCGAGGCGCGGCTTTGCAGGTAGAGGGCGAGATCCCGCTCCCCCTGCTTCCAGAGCCAGTGGTTCAGCCGGTGCAGCTGGATGGCGTGAAATCCCTTGAAGTACAGGAAGGGCTCGATCAGCCGCTCGCAGGCCGGGTCGCGCTCGAAGACGGCGGCGATATCCGCCTTCAGCCCCAGCACCAGCGCGGCATCGGCCCGGCTGGCCTGCTGGAAGGCCTGGAAGATGATGGAATGCGAGATGGTGTCGTTGCGCAACCGGGCGGCGATGCGGTGGAACGCCGCGGTGGGGAAGTCGGGCTGGTTCAGGATCGATTCCAGGAAGAGCGGCGCCAGGGTCGGCGATGCGGTCTGGGCGGCCTCCGCCTCGCGGCGCAGCTGGTGCCACAGCGCGTCGGTCAGCTCCGCCTGCGTCGAGACCAGGGACAGGTGATGCGGCGCGGATCGCGACAAGGGATCTCTCCATCGGAGCCTTCGGCCACCGGATATGCGGTGGGTCGGCGGGCGGCGGGAGGGGCGACACGAAATCTTCAGCCCCGCGATCCCCCGCCCGTCCCCTGCGGGCCCGTCGCGGGGCGGGGGGCTTGGCCGCCACGGCCCCGCTCCGATAGGTTGGCGGGACAAGGCCGGCCCCGCGCCGAGCTGGGTCAAACCACCAGGCCAAACACTGAGGAGATGACGAGAATGCCATTGCCCCCCGCCCTCGAGGGCCGCCTCGCGCTCCCCATCGTCGCCGCGCCGATGTTCCTGGTCTCCGGGCCGGATCTGGTGGTCGAGACCTGCCGCGCCGGGGTGCTGGGCACCTTTCCCTCGCTGAACCAGCGCAGCAGCGAGGCCTATGGCGACTGGCTGGACGAGATCGCCGGGCGGCTGGAGGGCCAGCCCGGCGCCGCGCCCTTCGGCGTGAACCTGATCGTCAACCGTTCCAACACCCGGCTGGATGCCGATCTGGCGCGGACGGTGGAGCACCGCGTGCCCCTGGTCATCACCTCGCTCGGTGCGGTGAAGGAGCTGGTGGATGCGGTCCATGCCTATGGCGGGCTGGTCTTCCACGATGTCGTCAACCTGCGCCACGCCGCCAAGGCGGCGGAGGCCGGGGTGGATGGGCTGATCGCCGTCAGCGCCGGGGCCGGCGGCCATGCCGGCCAGCTCAGCCCCTTCGCCTTCCTGGCCGAGCTGCGGCAGATCTTCCAGGGAACCCTGTTGCTCTCGGGCGCCATGAGCACGGGCGCGCATGTCGCCGCCGCGCGGCTGATGGGGGCGGACCTGGCCTATCTCGGCACCCGCTTCATCGCCACGCAGGAGAGCATGGGCCCGCCGGACTACAAGGCCATGCTGCTGGAGGCCAAGGCCCGGGACGTCATCTACACCCCGGCGATCAGCGGCGTGAACGCCAATTTCCTGCGCCAGAGCCTGGTCGCCGCCGGGCTCGATCCGGAGAACCTGCCGCCGCGGCCGGAGAAGCACACCGATGCCGAGCACCGACCCTGGAAGAACATCTGGTCGGCCGGGCACGGCGTCGGCAGCATCGAGGACGTGCCGACCGTGGCCGAGCTCTGCGGCCGGCTGGGGCAGGAATATCGCGAGGCCCTGCGCGCGCTCTCCCGCGAGGCCGAGGGCTGATCCGGGCCGGCGGGGCAGGGCAATTCCTGCACCGCCGGCCGCCCTGCCATGCGGCGGGGTCGCCTTGCGGGCGGGCCTCACAGGCAGGAGAGTGTTCCCGCCGCCGGCGCCCGCCTTCCTGCCCTGGCCCTCGCGCCTGGCGGCCCCTGCCGGCCACCGAGGAAACCTGTCCATGACGCATTCCGCCTTCCGATCCGCGCAGCCCGGCCAGGGGGGCTGCTGCCGGTGATGCTGCCGCTTCGCGCCGCTCGCCTGGAGGAGATGCTGCGGGAGGAGGCTCCCTACGGTGACATCACCACCCTGGGCCTCGGCATCGGGGACGCGGTGGGGCAGGTGCAGCTCTGCGCCGGCCGGACCATGACGCTGTGCTGCTCGGAGGAGGCGGAACGGCTCTTCCTGCTGGCGGGCTGCAGCGCCGTGCACCGTGTCGCCGCCTCCGGCGCCCTGCTGGATCAGGGCGGCCCGATCCTGACCGCGACCGGACCGGCCGCCGCGCTGCATCAGGCCACCAGGGTGGCGCAGGCGCTGATGGCGACCACCTCCGGCATCGCCACGCAGGCCGCCCGCATTCGCGCCGTCGCGCGCCGGGAGAAGCCGGGCATCGCGGTCGCCTGCCCGCGGGAGCATCTGCCCGGCGCCAGGGACGTGATGCTCCGCGCCATCGCCGCCGGCGGCTGCGTGCCGCACCGCCTCGGCCTGTCGGACAGCATCCTGGTCGGCGCCCCGCACCGCGCCTTCCTGGGCCGCGAGCCCGCCTATCGCTGGGTGGCGCGCCTGCGCGCGGCGCAGCCGGAGCGCAGCATCGCCGTGGAGGCCGGGACGGTGGACGAGGCGGTGCTGCTGGCCCATGCCGGCGTCGACATCGTGCAATGTGGCGGGCTGAGCCCGGCCCAGCTGGCGGAGGTGACACGCGCCCTCGCCGATCACCCCCGGCGCCCGGTCATCGCCGCGGCGGGGGGCGTGACCGAGGGGAATGCCGCCGACTATGCGCGCGCCGACGCCGACCTGCTGATCACCGCCTCGCCCTACAGCGCCCCGCCGCTGGAGATCACGGCGAGGATGGAGCGCCTCTGACGCCTCCGCGACGGCGCACCATAAGCCTTGCGTTGTCCTCCGCCTTTCTCATGTAATCCGGAATGAACCTTCCGGGGTCGCTGCGACAGGGGGCACGGGCATGAAGCGGGTGACGCTGGACGCCGTGCTGGATGTGGCCGGGTTATGGCAGGAAGCGGCCTGCGACGAGAGCAGGCTGGGCGCCGCGCTTCATGAACTGCGCCAGCTCTTCGGCGGCACCACCGCGTGCCTGGGCCGCCTCGGCCACCCTCCGGAGGCGCAGGACGTCTTCGGCGTCGGTCACACCGAGGGCTATCTGCGCAGCTATGCCGAGCACTACTGGCGCGGCAATCTCGTCTGGCAGGCAGCGAGGCCATTGGCCCCCGGCTCCATCTACTGCGACCAGAAGCTGCTCGGACCCGCCGGCCTGCACGACAGCGCGTTCTGGAACGAGTGGATGCGGCCACAGGACATGTATGCCTCGATCGGCTGCCGCATCGACGGGCCGGGCGATGGCTGGGCGATCCATGTCGAGCGGGGCCGCACCCGCCCGGCCTTCGATGCCGAGGACTACCGGCTGATGCGGAAGCTGATGCCGTTCATCCGCGCCGGCCTGGGGCAGCGCGACCGGTTCGGCGGGCTTCGCCTCCCGCGGGAAGGCATCGTGGACGGGCTCGATCTGCTGGACATCGCCATCTACGAGGTTGGCGCCGATGGCCAGGTGCTGCGCGCCAACCGGGCGGGGGAGATGCTGCTGGCCCGCATCGGCGCGGCGCGGCACCACGGCATCTCCGCCCTCGGGCTTGGCAACGGGGCGGTGGTGGCGCGGCTGCGCCAGTATGTGCAGCAGGCCTGCCTCGGCACCGAGCTGGAGCGGCGGGGCGGCTTCCTGGCCACCGTCGCGGGCCGGTCGGCCGTGCCGCTCAGCCTCCAGGTCAGCCCGCTCTCGGCTGAGGGGCGGCAGGCGCCCCGCGCGCTGGTCGTCGCCAAGGAGGTGATGACGCGGCAGGAGCTGGGGGCGCAACTGCCGGCCCTGTTCGGCCTGACGCCGGCCGAGGTCCGGGTGGCGTCGGGCATGCTCGCCGGCCTGACGGCGGCTGAGATCGCCGCCATGCAGGGTCTTCGCATCACCACCGTGCGGACGCATCAGGCGCGGATCTTCCAGAAGACGGAGACCCGCCATCAGGCCGCCTGCGTGGCGCGGATGCAGGCCGCGCTGCTGCCCGTGCTGAGCTGAGCCCTATTCCTGATACCAGGTGCGGCCATCGCGCTCGATCAGGGCGATGGCGGCGGTCGGACCCCAGCTGCCGGCCGGATAGGGGCGGGGCGGCTGTGGTGTCGAGGCCCAGGCGCGCAGCAGCGGCTCGACCCAGGTCCAGGCCGTCTCCACCTCGTCGCGGCGCATGAACAGCGTGGCATTGCCGCGCACCACATCCATCAGCAGCCGCTCATAGGCGTCCGGGAAACTCTGGCCGAAGGTCTTCTCGAAGGAGATGTCGAGCCCGGTGGGGCGGAGATGCAGCCCGCCCGGCCCCGGCTCCTTGGTCATCATCTCGAGCCGCATCCCCTCCGCCGGCTGCAGGCGGATCAGCAGGCGGTTGGGCTCGGTGATGCTGGCCTCCGCTGGGAACAGCGTGAAGGGCGGCGTGCGGAACTGCACGACGATCTCGGAGACCTTGCACGGTAGGCGCTTGCCGGTGCGCAGGTAGAAGGGCACGCCGGCCCAGCGCCAGTTGTTGATCTGCAGCTTCATGGCGACGAAGCTTTCCGTCGTGCTGGTCGGCTCGCCCAGATCCTGCAGATAGCCCGGCACCGGTTGCCCGCCGACGGCGCCGGCCGTGTACTGGCCGCGGACCGCGAAGCCCGGCGCCTCCAGCGGCGTGATCGGGCGCAGCGCGCGCAGCACCTTCAGCTTCTCGTCGCGCACCGCGTCGGCGTCGAGCGAGACCGGGCTCTCCATGGCCAGCAGGCACAGCAGCTGCAGCATGTGGTTCTGCAGCATGTCGCGCAGCGCGCCCGAGCGGTCGTAATAGCCGCCGCGCCCCTCGACACCGACCGTCTCTGCCACGGTGATCTGCACATGGTCGATGACGTCGGCATTCCACAGCCGTTCGAAGATCGTGTTGGCGAAGCGCAGCGCCAGCAGGTTCTGCACCGTCTCCTTGCCGAGGTAGTGGTCGATGCGGAAGAGCTGCGCCTCCGGCACCACGGCGCCGACCGCGTCGTTGATGGCGCGGGCGGAGGCGAGGTCATGCCCGATCGGCTTCTCGAGCACGACCCGGGCCTGGGGCGAGATCAGCCCATGCTCGGCCAGGTTGCGGCAGATCGGACCATAGAGCTCGGGCGAGGTGGCCAGGTAGAAGGGCCGTACATGCTCCGGCCGCTCGGCCAGCAGGGCGGCGAGGCGGTCCCAGCCCGCCTCGCCGGCGCCGTCGATGCGCAGATAGCGCAGCAGGGCGAGGAAACGGCGCAGCTCCTCCTCCTGCTCCACCGTCTCCACCGCGACATGGCGCCGCAGCGCCGCCTCGGCCTGCCGGCGGTAGGCGTCCTCCTCCAGCTCGGTCCGCGCCGCGGCGAGGATGCGGCAGGCCTCGTCGAACTGCCGGTCGCGGAAGCGATGGAACAGCGCCGGCAGCAGCTTGCGCATGGTCAGGTCTCCGGTGGCACCGAAGATCACGCAGTCGAAGGTCGGAACGGGTAGAATCTGGGCCATGCATCCCTGCTCGCGGAGGAAGTGTCGTGGCGGACCGGTCTTGCGCTCTCCGGCCGCGGCGCGCCGGGGCCCAGTCTAGGCCGGGCCTTCGCGCCTGCACAAAGGGCATATGCCGGGCCGGAGTCCCCGCAGAGGAGCCTTCAGCGCGGAGGCGGTCCGGCCTCGTCGCCGATGCGGTCGCGCAGCGTCACTTCCGGCAGGCCGAGCACCAGCAGGAAGGCGGCCGTCATGACGGCGCCGCTGAGCAGGAAGCAACCGGTCAGCGCGGCGCGATAGGCATCGGCCATGGCGGCCTGCTGGGCCGGCGTGAAGCGCGCCAGCGCCTCCACGCCATGCGCCGTGACCTGGGCCACCTCGGCCGGATCGAGCCCGGCGAAGGCGTTCTGCAGCCGCGAGGTCATGATGGTCCCGGAGGCGGCGACACCGAGCGCGCCGCCAAGCGAGCGCAGGAAGGTCATGGCGCCGGTCGCGGCACCCAGCTCCCGGTGCGCCACGGCGTTCTGCACGGCGGTCGTCAGGTTGGGCATGCCCATGCCCATGCCGAGGCCGAGCAGCCCCATCGAGACCAGGAAGACCATGGGCGGGGCGGCGAACCAGGCGAAGAGCGCCAGGCTGGCCAGTGCCAGGGCCTCCAGCCCCAGCCCGGCGAGCAGGAACAGCTTGTTGCGCCCGAGCTTCGAGACGATACGGCCGCCGACGACCGAGCTGAGCACCATGCCGACCACCTGCGGCAGCATCATCGCGCCGGCATGGGCGGGGTCCATGCCGAGCACCAGCTGGAAGTAGAGCGGCAGGAAGACGGTGGAGCCGAGCATGGCGAAGGTCATCATGCCGCCGACCACCACGCCGCGGGCGAAGACCGGGTTGCGGAACAGCGGCAGGCGGATCAGCGGCTCCGGCGCCCGCAGCTCGCGCCAGGCGAAGAGGGCATAGAGGGTCACGGACAGCGCCGCCATGCCGAGGGCGGGCCAGGACGCCCAGGGGAACTCGCTGCCGCCCCAGGCCAGCAGCAGCAGCAGGGCGGTGGTGGCGCCCGCCAGCAGGGCCGCCCCGGGGATGTCCACCGGCCGCCGGTTCGGCGGCGTCGTGGAGCGCGGCAGGCCGAGGCCGATCATCACCAGGGCCAGCAGGCCGATCGGCAGGTTGACGTAGAACACCCACCGCCAGGACAGGGCCGATGTGATGATGCCGCCGAGCAGCGGCCCGGCGACGCTGGCCAGGGCGAAGGTGCCGGTGAAGAGACCCTGGTAGCGCGGCCGCTCGCGCGGCGAGACGACATCGCCGATGGCGGCCTGGGAGAGGGTCAGCAGCCCGCCCGCGCCGATGCCCTGGATGGCGCGGAAGGCGATGAGCTGGCCCATGGACTGCGCCACGCCGCAGAGCAGCGAGCCGCCCAGGAAGATCAGGATGGCCAGGAAGAAGAGGGTGCGGCGGCCGAAGGTGTCGGAGAGCTTGCCGTAGAGCGGCGTGGTGGTGGTCGAGGTCAGCATGAAGGCGGTGACCACCCAGGAGAGATGCGCCATGCCGCCCAGCTCCCCTACCATGCGCGGCAGGGCGGTGTTGACGATGTTCTGGTCGAGCGCCGCCAGGATCATCGTCAGCAGCGCCCCGGCCAGGACGATGCGGAGCTGCCGCTTCGGCGCGGTGCCGGCGGGGGGCGCCGGCGGATTCGCCGCCGGGGTGGGTTGGTCGTTCATGCGGCTCCGGCCTGTGCTGGCATCTCGCGCCGGGCCGAGGGCAGGCCGGCGGGCCGGCCTTTCTGGGCCGGCCGCCCCCCCGGTGTCAAAGCGCCCCCCGGCCGCTCAACCGCCGCGGGCGGCGCCCTGCGGGTTCTCCAGCAGGAAATCGAAGTCGCAGCCCTGATCGGCCAGCAGCACCTCGCGCCGGTAGAGGCTGGCATAGCCGCGCTTGGCCTGGGCGGTGACGGGCGGCGTCTCGGCCCGGCGCCGCTCCAGCTCGGCCGCCTCGACCATCAGATCGAGGCGCCGCTCCCGCACCGAGACACGGATGCGGTCCCCGTCCCGCACCAGGCCGAGCGGCCCGCCGGACGCGGCGTCCGGCGTCACGTGGAGCACGATGGTGCCATAGGCGGTGCCGCTCATCCGCGCGTCGGAAATGCGCAGCATGTCCTTCACCCCGGCGCGCGCCAGCTTCTGCGGGATCGGCAGGTAGCCGGCCTCGGGCATGCCGGAGGGGCTGAGCGGGCCGGCGTTCTGCAGCACCAGCGCATCGTCCGGGCGCACGTCGAGGTCGGGATCGTCGATCCGCGCCGCCAGGTCCTCCAGCGAGCTGAAGACCACCGCCCGCGCCTCGGTCTCGAACAGCTTCGGGTCGGCGGCGGCGCGCTTCAGGATGGCGCCGCGCGGCGCCAGCGAGCCGAACAGGGCCACCAGCCCGCCCTGCGGCTGCAGCGGCTCGGCCAGGGGGCGCACCACGGCATGATCCACATGGCCGGGGCCGCCCTCCAGCCGCTGGCCCAGCGTCTCGCCGCTGACGGTCAGGCAGTCGAGGTGCAGCAGCGGCTTCAGCTCGCGCAGCACGGCGCCGATGCCGCCTGCCGCGTGCAGGTCCTCCATGTAGAAGGGGCCGGTCGGCTTCAGGTCCACCAGGACGGGGGTGGTGTCGGACAGCTCGTTGAGCCGGTGCAGGTCCACGGGGATGCCGGCGCGGCCGGCGATGGCGGTCAGGTGGATGATGGCATTGGTCGAGCCGCCGATGGCCAGCAGCACGCGCAGCGCGTTCTCCACCGATTTCGGGGTGATGATGTCGCGGATGGTGGTGCCGGCGCGGGCCAGCGCCAGGGCGGCGGCGCCCGAGGCCTCGGCGGCGCGGATGCGGTCGGCATGCACGGCCGGGATGGCGGCGGTGCCGGGCAGGATGATGCCCAGCGCCTCGGCCAGCGAGGCCATGGTGCTGGCCGTGCCCATCACCGCGCAGGTGCCGGCGGTGGTGGCGAGATTGCCCTCCACCTCCTCGATGGTGGCGTCGTCGATCTCGCCGGCGCGGTACTTGGCCCAGAAGCGGCGGCAATCGGTGCAGGCCCCGAGTCGCTCGCCCCGCCAGCGGCTGGTCATCATCGGGCCGGTCACCACCTGCACCGTCGGCAGGCCGGCGGAGAGCGCGCCCATGAGCTGGGCGGGCACCGTCTTGTCGCAGCCGCCAACCAGCACGACGGCATCCATCGGCTGGCCGCGGATCATCTCCTCGGTGTCCATCGCCATCAGGTTGCGGAAGAACAGGCTGGTCGGGTTGAGGAAGACCTCGCCGAGCGAGATGGTGGGGAATTCCAGCGGCAGGCCACCCGCCGCCAGCACGCCGCGCTTCACCGCCGTCACAAGCTCGGGCACGCCGCGGTGGCAGTTGTTGAACTCGCTGTAGGTGCTGGCGATGCCGACCACGGGCTTCCTCAGCAGATCGGTCGAATAGCCCATGGCGCGGGCCATCGAGAGGCGGAGGTAGCGGGCGAAATCGCGGTCGCCATAGTTGGTGAGGCCACGGGACAGGCCGTGCGGGGTGTCGTCGCTCATGATGCTGGACTTCGCGGGGTTGGGCGCCAGGGAGCGCCGGGTGGAGGGGAAGGGCGCCGGCTCAGGGACCGCCGCCATAGGCGCGGAGATAGGCGGCCTGCGAGGGCTGGAGATGCGCGCGGGTGAGGGCGATGAGGGTCTCGCCATCGCCGGCGCGCAGCGCCGCGATCATGGCGTGGTGCTCCCGCCGCGCGGCCTCCCGCGCCTCGGGCGAGATCGAGGCGAGGAAGCGGATGCCATGGGCGCGCTGCGCGGCCGCCTCGATCGCCGTCGCCAGGAAGGCATTGCCGCAACAGTCGTTGATGCGGCGGTGGAAGGCCTGGTTGGCCCGGAACAGGGCGGCCAGATCGGCCGCGCCGGCGGCGCGATCGTGCTCCCGCTGCAGGGTCTCGATGGCGGCGAGGTCGGCGGCGGGCAGGGGGCGGGGGATCAGCCGCGCCGCCTCGCATTCCAGCAGCTCCCGCAGGTTGTAGAGCTGCCGCACATCCTGCGGCGCGTAGCTCCGCACCAGGGCGCCGCGATGCGGGATGCGCTCGACCAGCCCGATGCGCTCCAGCTCCGTCAGGGCCAGCCGGATGACGTGGCGGGTGGCGCCGAAGCGCTGGATCAGCTCCTCCTCCACCAGCCTTTCGCGCGGGTGCAGGCGGCCGAGGACGATGTCCTCCTCCAGGGTCCTGGCGAGCAGGCGGGGGGTCGGGGCGGCCTCGGCCCTGGCGCTGACGGTGTCCGGCATAGAGGGTTTCCACGTCCCCCCGGCGGGGGCCGGGAGCTTGATCGACAAGATTATCGACAATTTTAGCCCTGGCTAGCCCGGCCGACTCCGCAACCGGTCCGCACCGCGCAATTTACAGTCAGATGAGAGCGCCTATTAATAATCCGTGACACCCGAGGCGCCGCCGGCGATGGCTTCCGCCGGACCCGGCCCGAGGGCAAGGGCAAGAACCCCGGCGGCCAGCCGGGCGGCCGCAGCGCCGTCCGGCACGATCAGAGGATGACATCAGTGCAGCACTCCCCGACCCAGACCGCCCGGCCCGGCGAGCCCGCCCAGACCTTCGGCACCGCGGGCATGGCGCCCATGGAGCGGCCCAGCGCCCTCACGCGGATGTTCATGGGCATCGTCGCCTGGGCGGAGCGGCTGAACCTGCGCCATTCCAAGGTCGGCAACCCGCCCGTCTACGACAACGCGACCTTCCCCTGGGCGGCCGAGATCGAGCGCGAATGGCCGCTGATCCGGAAGGAGCTGGAGAAGGTGCTGGAGCGGCGGGAGGATCTGCCGAATTTCCACGACATCGCGACGGACGTGAAGACGATCAGCACCGACAACCGCTGGAAGACCTTCTTCCTGACCGGTTACGGCGTCACCTCCGAGCGCAACACCAGGACCTGTCCCGAGACCTGGCGGATCGTGCGGAAGATCCCCGGCCTGCAGACGGCGATGTTCTCCATCTTCGAGCCGGGCAAGCACCTGCCGGCGCATCGCGGCCCCTACAACGGCGTGCTGCGGCTGCATCTCGGCCTGATCGTGCCGCAGGCGGAGGAGGGCCAGCTCGCCATCCGTGTCGACAAGCAGGTCTGCCACTGGCAGGAAGGCAAGGCGCTGATCTTCGACGACGCCTATGAGCACGAGGCCTGGAACCACACCGACAAGGTCCGCGTCGTGCTGTTCGTCGATTTCGTCAAGCCGCTCGGCTTCCCGGCGCGGCTGGTCAACTGGGCCCTGCTCAACCTCGCCATCTTCACGCCCTTCATCCGCGAGGGTGCCGACAACCACAAGGACTGGGAGAAGAAGTTCTACGCCCAGGCCGAGGCCCTGCGGAACCGTCCCCAGGCCTGAGGCGGGCGGATCATTGCGCGGCCAGGGGGCCTCCTCTATGCCCTCGGGCCCCGCGGCCCGCCACCTCCGAGGAGAGTCCCATGCGCGCCTGTTTCGTCGATGCCGGTGAGGCGCTGGGCGCGGTCTTCCGCCGCCTGCGCCGGGACGCCGATCCGGAGGTGACGATCAACCTGCAGCCGGACATCACGCCGGACGCGCTGCCGGGCGTGCTGGCCGGCCACGAGATCGCCATCATCGACCACACCGCCCTGCCGACCGACATCGCGCGGCAGGTGCCGGGCCTGCGGCATGTCGTCTTCCTCGGCACGGGGGCGCGCTCCTACATGAACCCCGAGGCGCTGAAGGCCGAGTGCGGCATCGCGGTGCACATCATCAAGGGCTATGGCGACACCGCCGTGGCCGAGATGGCCTTCACGCTGATGTGGACCGCCGCCAAGGGCATCGCCGGCATGGACCGGGGCATGCGCGCCGGGCGCTGGCTGCGCACCGACGGCCTGGAGCTGACCGGCAAGACCGTCGGCCTGCTCGGCTTCGGCGGCATCGCCGCCGAGATGGCGCGGCTCTGTCGTGGCGCCGGCATGACGGTGCTCGCCTGGAACCGGACGCCCAAAAGCGCCGAGGGCGTCGAGTTCGTCGGGCTCGACCGGCTGCTGGCCGAGAGCCATGTGCTTTCCGTGCATCTGCTGCTGAATGACGAGACGCGCGGCTTCCTCTCCGCCGAGCGCCTGGCCCGGCTGCGGCCCGGCGCGGTGCTGGTCAACACGGCGCGCGGCGCGGTGGTGGACGAGGCGGCGATGGTCGCGGCGCTGCGCTCCGGCGCCCTGGCCCATGCCGCGCTCGACGTCTTCGACATCGAGCCGTTGCCCGCCGGCCATGTGCTGACCACGCTGGAGAACGTCACCCTCTCCGCCCATTCCGCCTTCCGCACGCCAGAGGCCGGCGACAAGCTCGTGCAGGCGGCGCTGGAGCATTGCCGGCGCATCGCCGCCGGGTCCTGAGCCCGCCCGCCGCGGTCATCCGGCGGGCTGTGCCCCCTCCGCCGGCCGCCAAGCGGCCGCCGGGGCGCCGGCGGGAAGGCTCGTCCCCGCCGTCTCCTCCAGCAGGCGGCGCAGCGCCGGCTCGTCGGTCTCCGCATAGGGGGACAGCATGGCCGCCAGGGCGGCGAGATCGGGGATCTCCCGTTCGGCCTGGCCGGCCCGGAAGACCAGCCGATCCTCCGCATGCTCGGGCGGCGGCACCCGCGTCACCTCCAGCCAGTAGCTCCGCAGCCCGGCATCCCAGCCGGCCAGGATGGTGAGGCCGTGATAGCGGGGCCGCAGCTCGGCCGCCCGCCTTGCCGGCTCGGGTCCGGGCGGGCCGGAAGCGCCAATCGTGCCGAGCCTGGTCCCCATCCCCGCCTTCCCCTGGGCCGGCCTCCCGGGGCTGGGCGGCCGCGCCGCAGCGGAGCAGAAGGCGGCCGGCCAGGCTGTGCGTCCGATCACAGTCCGGCGGCCGGGAAGGGGAGGCGCCCTGCCGCCGGCGTCACGGAGGGATCATGCCGCCCCGGCTTACCGGCCCGGCGCGGCCATTCTATATCGCCTGCATGGCCCTCAGCACACACCAGCCCTGCGACAGTCCCGAGGCCGCCGTCGCCCGGCTGACCAGCCTCTACGATGCGGCGGTGGAGGCGGAGCGCACCGCGCTGGACCGCTTCATCAGCGGCGGCGCCCCGCCCAGCCGCGCCGAGCGCGAGGCCTTCCGCTATCCCGCGCTGCGCCTCGCCTGGACCTCCGACCGCCCGCCGCCGCGCACCCGGCGCGCCTGGGGGAAGCTGCAGCAACCCGGCGTCTATGCCACCACCGTCACCCAGCCGGCGGGCTTCCATGACTACCTGCTGCAGCAGCTTGGACCCCTGATGGCGGAGTACGGCGCCACGGTGGAGGTCGGGCCGAGCAGCCAGGAAATCCCCTACCCTTACGTCCTGGAAGGCGGCGACGAGCTGGCGCGCGGCCGGGTGGGGGCCGCCGAGCTGGCGCGGCACTTCCCGGTGCCCCGCCTCTCCGCCGTGGGCGACGAGGTGGCGGACGGACTCTGGCGCCATCGGCCCGGCGCGCCGCGGCCGCTGGCGCTGTTCGATGCCGCGCGGGTCGACTACTCGCTGCGCCGGCTGGTGCACTACACCGGCACCGACTGGCGCGCCGTGCAGCCCTGGATCCTGCTGACCAACTACCAGCGCTACGTCGAGCAGTTCGTCGCCTGGGGCCTGGCCGAGCTGGCCGATCCGGCGAGCCCGCACGACCGGCTCGTGCTGCCCGGCGGCGGCACGGTGCGGCGCGGCATGGCGCCCGGCGAGGCGGCCGCGCTGGTCGCCGCCAGCCCCTGGCAGCGCTTCCAGATGCCGGCCTACCACCTGCTGCGCGCCGAGGGGGAGGGGATCAGCATCGTCAATATCGGCGTCGGCCCCTCCAACGCGAAGACCGTGACCGACCATCTCGCGGTGCTGCGGCCGCATTGCTGGCTGATGATCGGCCATTGCGGCGGTCTGCGGCCCAGCCAGGAGATCGGCGACTACGTGCTGGCCCACGGCTACCTGCGGCGCGACAAGATCCTCGACGAGCTGCTGCCGCCGGAGATTCCGGTACCCGCCCTGGCCGAGGTGCAGCTCGCCCTGCAGGATGCCGCCGCGCGCGTCACCGGCGCGGCGGGCGAGGCGCTGAAGCGCCGGCTGCGCACCGGCACGGTGGTCAGCTACGACGACCGCAACTGGGAACTGCGCTGGTCGCAGGAGCGACTGCGCATCAACCTCTCCCGCGCCATCGCCGTGGACATGGAGAGCGGCACGCTGGCGGCGCAGGGCTACCGGCTGCGCGTGCCCTATGGCACGCTGCTCTGCGTCTCGGACAAGCCGCTGCACGGCGAGATCAAGCTGCCCGGCGCGGCCACCGCCTTCTACCAGCGCGCCGTGAGCGAGCATCTGCGCATCGGCATCGAGACGCTGGGCATCCTGCGCGAGCAGCTCACGGCGCTGCATTCCCGCAAGCTGCGCGCCTTCGACGAGCCGCCCTTCCGCTGAGCCGGGTCATGGAGCCGGCGCCCCGTCCAACGGCCGTTGGACGCCCCTATCCCGGCACCGCCTCGGGCAGCAGGCGCAGCAGGTTCAGCGCGCCCTCCGGCAGCGCCCCGGCCGCCACCTCGGCCAGATGCCCGTGGTGGCTCAGCAGGATCACCTGGGTGTGGCGGCTGAGCGCCAGCAACGCGCGGAAGGCGGCGCCGGCGCGGCGGTCGTCGAAGCTCTGCAGGATGTCGTCCCCGAGGAAGGGCAGCGGCGGCGCGGCGGCGGCATGGTCCTCGATCGCCACCAGCCGGAGCGCCAGGAAGAGCTGGTCCCGCGTGCCTTCCGAAAGGCCCTCGATCGCCACTTCCTCCTCCGGATGGTCCCGGTGCCGGAGCACCAGATGCGCCACGCCGCGCGCATCCTCGCGGGAGGCCAGGACGGGGTAGGCGCCTTCGGTCAGCAGGGCGAAGGCGGCGCCGATCCGCCGCAGCAGCCGGTCGTCCCCGCTCTCGCGCAGGCGGCCCATGGCGGCGTCCAGCAGGCCCGAGGCCGCCTGCATCAGCAGCGCGTCCTCCAGGATGCGGCCGAGCTGGGCGAGGGCCGCCTGCTGCTCCTGCAGCGCCCGGGCCGGCGTGTCGTCGCCGACCAGCGCGGCCTGCTCCGCCTCGAGCTGTGCGGCGCGGTGGGCGGCCGCGGCGATGGCGCCGGCCTGCGCCTCCTGCGCCGCGCGCGCCTCGGCCAGGGCCTCCTCCAGCGGCAGCGCGCCGAAGCCCCGGGCCTCCTCGCCCAGCGCCGCCAGGCTCAGCCCGTCCCCCGCCTCCAGCAGGTCGCGCAGGGCCTCGTCACGCGCCGCCTCCTGCCGCCGGCGCTGCTCCGCCAGGGCGATGCGCTCCTCCGCCGCCCTGGCATCCTCCGTCCCCGCGGCCGCCACGATGCCCTGCAACGCCATGTCGGCCCGCTGCAGCGCCTCGCGGCAGGCGGCGCGGTTCCGGGCGGCCGTCTCCGCCTGGCCCCGCAGGGCGGCGCGGCGGGCGGCGAGGTCGCGCGCCTCGCGCAGCCGCTGGCCGAGCCGCTCGGCCCGGACGAAGGCGTCGGTGCCGTCCTCGCCGGAGGGGGTGAGGCCGGCGGTCCCGGCGGCGAAGCTGTCCAGGTCGTGCCGCAGGTCGGCCAGGCGCTGCTCCAGCGTGGCGCGCTGCCGCAGCAGGGCCGGCAGCGCCTCCATCCGGCGCAGCGCCTCCAGCGCCTGGCCCGGCGGCTCGGCGGGGTCGCGCCCGAGGCCGCCGAGGGCCTGCCGCCAGTCCTCGCGCCACAGCGCCAGGCGCGCGCCGGCCTCGGCCTCGGCCCGGCGCGCCTCGGCGAGGGCCTCGGCGGCGCGGTCGCGGCGCGCCGCGCTCGCGGCATGGCGGGCGGCGGCCTGCCGGGCATCGCGCCGCAGGGCCTCCGCCCGGTCGAGCAGGGCGCGCAGCCCGGCCTCGGCCTCGCCTGGCAGGGCCAGCGCCGTGGCGAGGCGTCGCGCGGCGGCCTGCTGCCCCGCCTGGATCTCCCGCCACGCCGCCTCCGCTTCCTCCAGCGCCAGGGCGGCGGCGAGGGCCGTCTCGCGCCGGGCCAGGAAAGCCTCCACCTCGCTGTCACCGGCCATGCCGTCGAGGCCGAGCGGCAGGACCACCGCGGCCCAGGCGGCGGCGGCCTCCTCCTCGGCCCTGGCGGCCTGTCCGGCCGTCTCCTCCGCCGCCTCCAGCGCCCTCCGCAGATCGGCGATGGCGGCATCCAGCGCCGCGGCGCGGGCAAGGCGCTCCGCTTCCTCGAGCCGGCGGTCGGCCAGCCGGTCGGCCTCCGCGACCGCGCGGGCATAGGCGAGCGGCAGCGGCTCGCCGTGGCAGAAGGCCTGCTCCTCGGCCGTCTCCGGCGCCTCTCCGGCGAAGTGGCGGCGATAGATGAGCCGCCAGCCCGCCTCGCGCCGGGCCCGCAGGCGGGCCAGGGCCTCGGCGTCCGGCAGGCCGCCCTGGCGATCCAGCGCGGCGCGGTCCTGCCGCGCGGTCCGCAGCGCGGCGGCGATCCGTCCGGCCTCCGCCCCGGCATGGCCGGCCCGCTCGCGCGCCGCCTGATGCGCCAGCGCCAGCCGGCGCAACGCCCCGGGCTCCGGCAGGGGAAGGTCGCGCAGCCGTCCGGGGTTGCGCAGCGGCGCCGGCAGCAGGGCGAGCTGGACCGCCAGCCTGGCCCGTGCCTCCTCCGCCTGTCGCGCGGCGGCGGCCAGGCGGCGGTCCGGGTCGCCCTCGGCGCCCAGCATCTCCAGCAGGGGCTCGAGCCCCTCCGGCAGGGCGGGCACGGGCTGCGCCGCCACGGCCGCCTCCTCCCGCAGTGCCGCCTCGCGGATGGCGGTCAGCGCCGCCGCGCGGGCCAGCGCCTCGGTCAGCGTGCCGTGCAGCTCGGCCAGGCGCCGGGCCTCGGCCAGCAGGGACAGGGCGGGCAGCGGCGTGGCGGCCTCGGCCGTCGCCTCGGGCAGTCCAAGGGCGCGACACTCGGCGAGCAGCGCGGCGCGGCACTCCGCCAGCTGGTGCTCCAGCCCCGGCAGGTCGCAGCGGGCGCGGGCGGCGACGCCGGAACCGGCCTGCAACGCCTCGATGGCGGCGGCCTGTTCCAGCACCGCCTGGTCCGGCGAGAGCCCTTCCAGCTCCGCCAGCACCTCGCGCTGCTGCGTCTCGGCGAGGTGCAGCGCCGCCTCGGCCCGCCGTGCCGCGTCCCGCGCGGCGGCGAGCCGGGCCGACAGATCCTCGGGCAGCAGCGGCGCCTCCGGATGCGCGGCCAACCAGGCCAGGCTCTCGGCGTGCCGCGCCAGCAGCGGCCGGATACGGCGCTGCCGCTCCAGCACATGCAGTCGCTGCGCCGCCGCGCGCTCGGCCGCGCGGGCCTCGGCCAGGGCCTGGCGGGCGGCGTCCAGCACCGCCTCACGCTCGCGCCAGGCGGCGGGGCGGATCAGGCTGTCCTGCAACTGGCGGCGGCTGTCCTTCAGCCGGTCCGCGGCCTGGTGGAAGGGGCGCTGCGCGGACCGGCGCAGCGGCGCGCAGCGGTCGCGCTCGCCTTCCAGCGCCTGGCGCAGATCGCGCGCCCGGCGCAGCCCGCCGGCGGCCTGCAGCAGCGCCTCGGCGAGGTCGCCCCCGCTGGCCAGGAGCGCCTGGCCGCCGGCGCGCAGCCGCTCGGTGTCCAGGGCGAAGAGCCGTTCGAGCAAGGCCCGGTCGGCCGTGCCGAGAAGCCGTTGCGCCAGGGCCGGCGGCAGGGGCTGGCCGTCCGCCCCGGCCAGGGTGTTGCCACGGCCCTTGCGGCGCTCCAGCACGAAGGCCGCGCCATCCGGGCCGGCGCCCTCGGCCCGCAGCTGCATGCCGCCGTAGCCGTGCCGGAAGCCCATCGGGGTCTGCGCGCCGATGCCGAAGAGGAGGTCGCCCAGCGCGCTCCGCAGCACCGACTTGCCGGCGCCGTTCGGCGCCAGGATCAGATTGACCCGGCCGGGCGCCGGATCCAGCGCCAGGACCGTGTCGCGGAAGCTGCCGTAGTGGTGCAGGGAAAGCGCGGTCAGCCGCATGCCCCCTCCTCCTCGGTCAGGCGGGCGAGCAGCAGGTCGCGCGCCTGGCGCAGCAGCTCGGGGGGAAGCTCCCCCTCGGCCAGCAGCAGGGCGGGATGGCCGGCGGGCAGGGCTTCGCGCAGGCCGGGCGCGCGGGCCAGCATCTGCGTCGCGTAGTCCTGCAGGGCCGAGGCCAGCTCCGGCGCGGTCCGCGGCGCGGCGGCGATGTCCCGCACGGCGCCGAGCAGCCGGGCCGGCGCATCGTCGCCCGCCGCCCGGGCGGCACCGGGCGCGCGGGTCGCGAGGCGCACCGCCTCGATCCAGAAGCTGTCCGCCTCGGCCGCCTCCAGCCCCGCGGAGCGCAGATGGGCGCGCAGCGCCTCCGGGTCGCGCGCCAGGGCGGAATGCGCCGCCGTGGTGCCGCCAAGCTCCAGCCGCAGGGCCAGCAGCCGGCCCTCCGCCGCCTCTACCGCCGCGCCGATGGCGTCGCGCGCGCGGTCCTGCACGGCGGCGAGGTCGGCGGCCCCGCTCAGGTCCAGCGCCAGCCGCTGCCAGCGCACCACGTCCAGCGCATGGTGCTCCACGGCGGCGACGCGCCCCTCCCGCACCGTCACCAGGCTGGCGCCCTTGGCGCCCGGCTCGTTGATGTGCCGGCCCTGGAGATTGCCCGGAAAGACGATCCACGGCGCCTCGTGCAGCACGGCGCGCTCATGCACATGGCCGAGCGCCCAGTAGTCGTAGCCATGGCCGGCGAGCTGGGCGATCGCGCAGGGAGCATAGGTCTCGTGCGCCGCGTGGCCGGCGGCGGAGCTGTGCAGCAGGCCGATGTTGAAGCGCCCGGCGAGCGGCGGCGGATAGACGAGCGCCAGGTTCTCGACCACCGCGCGCTGGGCGAAGCTCTGGCCGTGCACGGCAAGGCCGAGCTCCGGCAGCTCCAGGCTTTCCGGCCGGCGGTGCGAGAGCAGGGTGGCGCCCTCGGGCAGGCGCAGGCTGCGGGTCAGCACGCTCTCGGCATCGTGGTTGCCGCGGATGGCGACGACGCGGATGCCGGCCCGCGTCAGCCGGGCGAAGGCGGCGACCAGGGCCTGGCCGGTCCGGTAGTCCTGCCAGTCGCCGTCATAGAGGTCGCCCGCCACCAGCAGCAGGTCGACGCGCTCGCGCAGCGCCAGCCCGACCAGATTGTCCAGCGCGGCGCGGCTGGCCTCGCGGATGCGCCGGGCCGGGGCGGAGGCATCGGCGTCGAGGCCGCGCAGCGGGCTGTCGAGATGCAGGTCGGCGGCGTGCAGGAAGCGGAAGCGGGTCACCGGAGGTGTTATTCCGGCCCGGAGGCGGCCCTGGCAAGGGGGGGCGCCGCCGCGAGGCCGCGCAGCACGAGGTCGGTGTGGAGGGCGATGATCGCCTCCGGGTCGAGCCGGCCCTCGGGCTTGTACCAAGTGCAGGCGCCGGTCAGCATGGCCAGGACGGCATAGGCGGTGACCGGCGCATCCGGCAGGGTGACGCGCCCGGCCGCGGCCTCCTCCTCCAGCAGCCCGATCAGCAGCCCCTCATAGCGGCGGCGCAGGCCGATGACGGCGGCGTGGTTCCCGGGCGCCAGGGCGCGCAGCTCGAAATTGGCGATGAAGACCTCGGCCTTGCGATCGAGATGGTAGCGCAGGTGATGCGCCAGGAAGGCGCGCAGCCGCGCCAGCGGGCCGCGCCCGGCCGCTTCCAGCGCCGCCTCCGTGCCGGCCAGCAGGTCGATCATGTGGTCGTGGATCAGGCTGAAGAGCAGGGCCTGCTTGGTGGGGAAGTGGTTGTAGAGGGAGGCGGGGCGCAGGCCGACGGCGGCGGCGAGCTGGCGCAGGCTCGTCGCCTCGTAGCCGTGGCGGTGGATCAGCGCCAGGCCGGCGCGGCGGATGGCGGCGGCGGTGGTGGGGCCGTGCGAACCCGCGATGCGTGCCAAGGCCGGATGTCCCCGTATTCCCTTGCCCTTGGAAATAAACGAACATACGTTCGTTGAACAGAGGGCCGGCGAAGGCCCCGATGAGGGAGGAGCCGGCATGTCCACCGCTGCCCGTCTTGACGTCACCGGGCTGGATCACGGCCTGGGCGAGACCACCGAGGCCCTGCGCGCCCAGGTCGCCGCCTTCGCCGCCGCCGAGATCGCCCCGCGCGCCGCCGCGATCGACCGCGACAACGCCTTCCCGCCCGATCTCTGGAGGAAGCTCGGCGCGCTCGGCCTGCTCGGCATCACCGCCGAGGAGGAGCATGGCGGGGCCGGCATGGGCTATCTCGATCATGTGGTGGCGATGGAGGAGATCAGCCGCGCCTCCGCCTCCGTCGCGCTGTCCTATGGCGCCCATTCCAACCTCTGCGTCAACCAGATCCGCCGCAACGGCTCGCCGGCGCAGAAGGCGCGCCATCTGCCGCGACTGATCACGGGCGAGCATGTCGGCGCCCTGGCGATGAGCGAAGCCGGCGCCGGCAGCGACGTGGTCTCGATGCGGCTGCGGGCGGAGCGGCATGGCGGGCACTACCGCCTGAACGGCGGCAAGATGTGGATCACCAACGGACCGGATGCCGATGTGCTGGTGGTCTATGCCAAGACCGACCCGGCCGCCGGGGCGCGCGGCATCACCGCCTTCCTGGTGGAGAAGGGCTTCGCCGGCTTCTCCACCGGGCCGAAGCTCGACAAGCTCGGCATGCGCGGCTCCAACACCTGCGAGCTGATCTTCCAGGACTGCGCGGTGCCGGCGGAGAATGTGCTGGGCGCCGAGGGCGGCGGCGTCGCCGTGCTGATGAGCGGGCTGGATTACGAGCGCGCCGTGCTCGCCGCCGGGCCGCTCGGCATCATGCAGGCCTGCCTGGACCTCGCCCTGCCCTACCTGCACGAGCGGCGCCAGTTCGGCCAGCCGATCGGCACCTTCCAGCTGATGCAGGGCAAGCTCGCCGACATGTACACCGCGCTCAGCGTCACCCGGGCGCATGTCTATGCAGTGGCGCGCGCCTGCGACGCCGGGCGGGTGACGCGGCAGGATGCCGCCAGCGCCATCCTGCATGCCGCCGAGCGTGCCACCTGGATGGCGCTGGAGACCATCCAGTGCCTGGGCGGCAACGGCTACATCAACGACTATCCGGCCGGGCGGCTGCTGCGCGACGCCAAGCTCTACGAGATCGGCGCCGGCACCAGCGAGATCCGCCGCATGCTGATCGGGCGCGAGCTCTTCGAGGCCACCGCCTGATGCCGGTGATCGGGTGCGCCTCCGCCCGGCGGCGCCGCGCGGGGCCCCGGCCGGTCGACTTCGCCATGCCTGCGTGAAGCCTTCCGCGCACCTCCCGCATTACCCGGACGGACAGAGGAGGGACCGGAGATGACCGGCGACACGCAGAAGGATTATCCGAGGCCGCCGCAGCCGCGGCAGCAGCAGGCGATGCCGGGCCGCACGGACGCCATGACGCCCCGCCCCGACCATGGCGAGGACAGCTATCGCGGCAGCGGCCGCCTCGCCGGCCGGGCGGCGCTGATCACCGGCGGCGATTCCGGCATCGGCCGGGCGGTGGCCATCGCCTTCGCCCGCGAGGGGGCGGATGTGCTGATCTCCTATCTCGACGAGGAGGAGGATGCGCGGGAGACTGCGCGCTGGGTCGAGAAGGCCGGGCGCCGCGCCGTTCTGGTGCCGGGCGACATCCAGCACGAGAGCCATTGCCAGGCCCTGGTGGACCGGGCCTTCGAGGCCTTCGGCCGGCTCGACATCCTGGTCAACAACGCGGCGCACCAGGCCACCTTCGCGGAGATCGGCGACATCACCGCCGAGGAATGGGAGCTGACCTTCCGGGTCAACATCCACAGCCAGTTCCACCTCTGCAAGGCGGCGATCCCGCGGATGAAGCCCGGCGCCTCGATCATCAACACCACCTCGATCAACGCCGACGATCCCTCGCCCAACCTGCTGGCCTATGCCACCACGAAGGGCGCCATCGCCAACTTCACGGCCGGGCTCGCGCAGCTCGTGGCGGAGAAGGGCATCCGGGTGAACGGCGTGGCGCCGGGCCCGATCTGGACGCCGCTGATCCCCTCCACCATGCCGCCGGAGAAGGTGGAGAGCTTCGGCGGCAACACGCCAATCGGGCGGGCCGGCCAGCCGGCGGAGCTGGCCGGCGCCTATGTGCTGCTGGCCTCCGACGAGGGCAGCTACATCACCGGCGCCATCATCCCGGTGACGGGCGGCCGGCCGATGCTCTGAGGTTCACCCGGCGGCCAGGCCACGGCTGCGCAGCAGGGCGGCGGTCGTGGGCCGGCGGCCCCGGAAGGCCTCGTAGAGCGCCATCGGGTCGCGTGTGTCGCCGGCGCCGAGGAGCGTCCGCAGCCGGGCGGCCAGCGCCGGATCGAACGGGTCGCCGGCTTCCTCGAAGGCGGCGTAGCCATCGGCGTCCAGCACCTCGGACCAGAGATAGGCGTAGTAGCTCGCCGCGTAGCCGCCGCCGGCGAAGAGGTGCTGGAAATGCGCCGGCCGGTGCCGGATGCCGATGTCGCGCGGCATGCCGATGCCGTCGAGGAAGTCCCGCTCGAAGCGCTCGATGTCGAGGGCCCCCGGGTCGGGATGGCGGTGCAGCGCCAGGTCGATCAGCGCGGCGGCGGCATACTCCACCGTGGCGAAGCCCTGGTTGAAGTCGCGCGCCGCCAGCAGCCGCCCGATCACGGCCTCGGGCACGGCGGCGCCGGTCTCGTGGTGGCGGGCGTAGCGGCGCAGCGTCTCCGGCAGGGCGAACCAGTGCTCGTAGATCTGCGAGGGCAGCTCGACGAAGTCGCGCCGCACCGAGGTGCCGGACTGCGCCGGATAGCGCACGCGGCTGAGCAGGCCGTGCAGCGCGTGGCCGAACTCGTGGAACAGGGTCTCGGCATCGTCGAAGCTGAGCAGGCAGGGCTCGGCGCGGGCGAAATTGTTGTTGTTGACGACGATGGCGGACACCGCCGCCTCGCCCGGCATGGCTTCCTGGTCGCGGTAGCTGCTCATCCAGGCGCCCGAGCGCTTGTCCGGCCGCGCGAAGGGGTCGGCCAGGAAGATCCCGACATGCCCCTCCGCGTTGCGCACCTCATAGGCCCGCACATCCGCATGGTAGAGGGGCAGATCGGGGCGCGGCAGGAACTCCAGGCCGAACAGGCGCGAGGCGGTGTCGAAGGCCGCCTGCTGGATATTCTCCAGCACGAGATAGGGCTTCAGCGCGGCGGCGTCGAAATCGTACTCGGCGCGCCGCACGCGCTCGGCGTAGTAGCGCCAGTCCCAGGCTTCCAGCGGGCCCTCCAGCCCCTCGGCGCGGGCGAGGGCGAGCAGCTTCTCCCGCTCGCGCGCCGCCCTGGCCTTCGCCGGCTCCCAGACCTCGGCCAGCAGCGCCTCGGCCGCCTCGGGCGTGCCGGCCATGGAATCCGACAGGCGGAAGGTGGCGAAGTCCGCGGCACCCAGCAGCCTGGCCCGCTCGGCCCGCAACGCCAGGATCTCGGGGATCAGCGGGCGGTTGTCCTGCGGGCCGGGATGCGTGCCGCGGGCGATCCAGGCCCGATAGGCGGCGCGGCGCAGGTCGCGCCGGGGCGAGAAGGTCAGGAAGGGCTCGATCAGGGCGCGCCCGAGGGTGATGACATGGCCCGGCAGGCCGCGCTCAGCCGCCGCCTCGGCCGCGCCGGCGCGGAGGAAGTCCGGCAGGCCCTCCAGATCGGCCTCTTCGAGCGGCAGCGACCAGCTCTTCTCGTCATGCAGCACATTCTGACCGAAGGCGGTGTGCAGCTCGGCCAGGCGGGCGGAGATGGCGGTCAGCCGCGCCTTGGCGGCCTCGTCCAGCGCCGCGCCGGCGCGCAGGAAGCCGAGATGCGCCCGCTCCAGCAGCCGGCGCTGGTCCTCCTCCAGCGCCAGCCTGTCGCGCCGCCGCCAGAGCCGGTCCACGCGGCGGAACACCGCCGGGTCGAGCGAGACGGTCATGCCGTGCCGGGCGAGGCGGGGGGAGAGCGCGCGGTCCAGCGCCTCCAGCGCCTCGCCGCCCTGGCTGACCACGAGATTGCCGAAGACATTGCCCACCCTCGCCAGCGCCCGGCCGCTGCGCTGCAGCGCCTCGATCGTATTGGCGAAGTCCGGTTCCGCCGGGTCGGCCCCGATGGCGGCGATCTCCTCCAGATGCTCCGCCATGGCCGCCTCGAAGGCGGGCGGGAAGTGCTCCGGCAGGATGCGGTCGAAGGGCGGCAGGCCGAAGGGCGTGGTCCAGGGGGCGAGCAGGGGGTTGCGGTCGGTCATGGGCGGGGATCGGGGCAGATCGGGCAGGCTTGGTCAAGCGGGACGGGGTCAGGCGGGGCCGGCCCTCACGCCCCTCCCGTCGCGCGCAGATCGGCCTCGTCATGCGGCAGGCTGGCGAGCTCGCCGAGGGTCAGCGGTTTCACCGGCGAGCGCAGGTTGTAGTAGCCGATCTCGGCCGGGGAGAGCCGCCGCGCGGCGGCGATGGTCTCGGTGACGGTCAGGCCGCAGAGCCGCCCCTGGCAAGGCCCCATGCCGCAGCGCAGGAAGGCCTTCATCTGGTTGGGGCCCGGCACCTGCAGCCGCTCCGCCGCCTCGCGCAGGGTGGCGCCGGTCACCTCCTCGCAGCGGCAGGCCAGCGCCGCGTCGGCGGCGCGGCGGAAGTGGCCGGCGGGGCGGTAGAGCCGGTCGAGGAAGGCGCGGCCGCGCCGATGGCGCGCCAGGGCGGCGCGGGGGGCGGCGGCCAGCCGGTCGCGCGTGGCGGCATCGATCCGGCCGAGCGCCGCGACGGCGGCGAGGCCGGCCAGGCTGCCGCGCGCCGCGGCGGCCTCGGCCCCGGCGATGCCCGCCCCGTCGCCCGCCAGCCAGATCCCCGGCCGGGTGGTCAGGCCCCAGGCATCGGTGCGCGGCTGGAAGCAGGCCTGGACCGGTTCCCAGTCCAGCGCGCAGCCGGCGGCGGCGGCCAGGTTGAGGTTGGGCGTCACGCCCTGGTGCAGCAGCACATGGTCCACCGGCAGGCCGGCCGGGGCCGCGCCGCCCCGCCGATAGGTCACGCGCCCGGCCCGCGCCTCGCCCTCGATGGCCAGATCGGTGACGCCGCCGATGACCGGCACGGCGCGCCGCACCCGGGCCATCAGCGCCAGCCCCTTGCGGGCATAGGGCGAGGCCAGGAAGCCCGGCAGGTGGGGCAGGGCGTGGCGCCAGTTGCCCGCCGGCGTGGTGTCGAGCAGCAGGGCCGGGGGCCGCCCGGCGGCGACGAGCTGGCTGGCCAGCAGCCAGAGCAGCGGGCCGCAGCCGGCCAGCACGACGCGGCCCGTGGCGGCCAGGCCCTGCGCCTTCAGCAGCGTCTGCGCCGCGCCGGCGCTCAGCACGCCCGGCAGCGTCCAGCCGGCGACGGGGAAGGGACGTTCCAGCGCCCCGGTCGCCAGCACCACCTGCCCGGCCTGCACCAGATGCGCCCTGCCCTCCCGCGAGAAGCCCACCCGCCGCGCCGCATCCAGATGCCAGACGGCGGCGCAGGGATGATAGGCGGCGCCGCTGGCGGCGAAGGCGCGGAGCAGCGCCTCGCCCTTCCAGTAATCGGCGCCGAGGATGCGGCGGTCCGGCAGGGCGGGGTTGGCGATGCCACGATAGATCTGCCCGCCCGGTCCCATCCCCTCGTCCAGCAGCAGCACCGAGGCGCCCTGCCCGGCGGCCACGGCGGCGGCGGACAGCCCCGCCGGGCCGGCGCCGACGACGACGATGTCATAGGCGTCGCGCGGGGCGGCTTCGCCTGGGGGCGGGGCACTCACCGCGCCGGCTCCCGCCGGCCGCGCTGCGTCTCCACCACCATGCCGGCGCGCAGCGGCGTCAGGCAGGCCTGGCGGTTGCCAATGCCGTCGATCACCACCAGGCAGTCGAAGCAGACGCCCATCATGCAGTAGCCGCCGCGCGGCTGGCCGGAGACCGCGCTCTCGCGGCAGGCATCCTGGCCCAGCGCCAGCAGGGCGGCGGCGACGCTGTCGCCCTCGCGCCCTTCCGCCGGCGCGCCATCCAGCAGGAAGGGCAGGGCGGGGCGGCGCGCCTCAGGCAGTCGCTGGAACATCGAACCTCCGGGCGGTGAAGGGGCCGAGGGTCGCGGCCTCCAGCCGGCCCTCCGCCAGCATGGGCGCCAGCGCCAGGGCATGCGCGGCGGCCAGGGTGACGCCGCTGTGGCAGTTGCAGAGGAAGGCACCGGGGGCGCTGTCCGATTCCTCGTAGATCGGGAAGCCATCCGGCGTCATGACCCGCAGGGCCGACCAGGCGCGGACGATGTTGAGCCGGGCGAGGTCGGGAAACATGCGGGCGGCGCGGCGCGCCATCAGCGCCATGACGCCGAGGCCCTGGCCGGTGTCGAAGCCCGCCTCCTCGGCGCTGTCGCCGATCATGATGCCGCCCTCGTCGGTCTGCCGCAGGTTGACGACGGGATGGGTGAGGAAGGGCGCCGCTTTCTCCGTCACCAGCACCTGGCCGCGTTGCGGCCGCACGGGCGCGCGCAGGCCGAGCATCGGCGCCAGCCGGGCATTGGCATTGCCGGCGGCCAGCACGACCCGCCCGGCGGAGAAGGCCCCGTGCGGGGTGGCGATGCGGAAGCCACCCCCCGGCAGCGCCTCCAGCCGCTCGACCGGATGTTCCGGCCGGTAAGCCCCACCCCGCTGCGCGAAGGCGGTGTGCAGGGCGCGGAAGCCGCGGAGCGCGTTCACATGCCCATCCAGCGGCGTGTGGCAGGCACCGATCACCTCGGGCCCGATGCCGGGAAAGACCTGGCGCAGCCGGGCACGGTCCCAGATCTCCCAGGGGAAGGGATTGAAGCCCGGCTGGGCCTGCAGCCGGGTCATGAGATCCACGCGGCGGGCGGCCTCGGCCTCGGAGAGCAGCAGGGTGAAGCCGCCGGGCTGGGACAGGCCGCAATCCACGCCGGTCTCCTCCCGCAGCGCGGCGGCGAAGCCGGGCCAGAGCGCGGCGGAGCGCCGCGTCCAGTCGGAGTAGGCGGGCAGGCCCAGCCCCTTGCTCTGCACCCAGACGAGCGCGAAGTTGCCCCGGCTGGCGCGGAAGGCCGTGTCGCCCTCGTCCAGGATGGCGCAGCGCTGCCCGAGCCGGGCCAGGCCGTAGCCGATGGCGGCGCCCATCATGCCGCCGCCCAGCACCACCGTGTCGAAATCCCGCCCCATCCTCTCCCCGCGGCCGTCCCATCGGCCGGGCACAGAGTTGCGGCCCGGCGGGGCCGCGTCAAATCGGCGGCCGGGGTGGATTGCGCCCGCCGCCCTGGCTGGCATGCTGCTTGCTGGCTTTCCGCCGCCCCGACCGCCGATGGAGACGATCATGGCCGAGACCGAGACGCCCCGGCGCGTTCTGCTGGGCATGCTGACGCCCTCTTCCAACACCGTGCTGGAGCCGGTGACCCAGGCCATGGTCGCGGGCCTGCCCGAGGTCTCGGCGCATTTCGCCCGCTTCCGCGTCACCGAGATCGCCCTGTCGCCCGGCGCCCTGGCGCAGTTCGACGATAGCGAGATCCTGCGCGCCGCCGAACTGCTGGGCCATGCCCGGGTCGATGTCATCGCCTGGAACGGCACCTCCTCCGGCTGGCTGGGCTTCGAGGCGGATGAGCGGCTCTGCCGCCGCATCACCGAGGCCACCGGCATCCCCGCCACCACCTCGATGCTGGCGCTGAACGAGATCCTGCGCCGGACCGGCGTGCAGCGCCTGGGCCTGGTGACGCCCTATACCGACGACGTGCAGTCCCGCATCCTGGCCAACTACGCGGCGCTCGGCTTTCCCTGCGCCGCCGAGCGGCATCTCGGCCTCAGCGAGAACTTCGCCTTCTCCGAGGTGGGGGCCGGGCGGCTGCGCGACCTGGCGCGGGCGGTGGCCGGGGAGGGGGCGGACGCCCTGGCCGTGGTCTGCACCAATCTGCGCGCCGCGCCGCTGGTCGAGGCGATGGAGGCGGAACTGGGCCTGCCGGTCTATGACACCATCGCGACGGTGGTCTGGAAGAGCCTGGTCCTCGCCGGCGTCGATCCCGCCCGCGTCGAAGGCTGGGGCCGCCTCTTCGGCGCGCTGCGCGACTGATCCCGGGAACAGAGACGGAAAAGGAGCGACCGATGGCGGCGCATGACTTCGACCTGGTGATCCGTGGCGGCACCCTGGCCAGCGCGGCGGAAGTGTTCGAGGCGGATCTCGGCATCCGCGAGGGGCGCATCGCGGCGCTCGGCCGGGGGCTCGGCCGCGGCGCCGAGGAGATCGACGCGCGCGGCCTGATCGTCACCCCCGGCGGGCTGGATTCGCATTGCCATCTGGAGGAGCTGGGCCAGGACGGCTCGGCGCAGGAGGAGAGCTTCGACAGCGGCTCGGCCGCCGCCCTGGCCGGCGGCACCACCGCCTTCCTCTGCTTCCTGCCGCAATGGAAGGGCCACAGCCTGGCCGCCAGCGCGCCCGGCTACGAGGCGCGCGCCCGCGCCTCCCGCGCCGACTACTCCTTCCACCAGATCATCACCGACCCGACGCCCGAGGTCATGGCGCGCGAGGTGCCGGCGCTGGTCGCCCGCGGCATCCGCAGCCTGAAGGTCTTCCTGACCTATGACCCGCTGCGCCTGACCGATGCGCAGTACCTGGAGGTGCTGGCCACGGCGAAGCGGCTCGGGGCCTTCGTCACCGTGCATTGCGAGAATTTCGATGCCATCGGCTGGCGCATCCAGGCCCTGCTGAAGGCCGGGCTGACGGATCCGCTGCAGCACGCCTGGTCGCGCCCGCCGGTGGTGGAGCGGGAGGCGACGCACCGCGCCATCGCGCTCGCCGAGCTGGTGGACCAGCCGATCCAGGTGTTCCATGTCTCCTGCGAGGAGGCGGCGGCCGAGATCGCCCGGGCCCGTTCGCGCGGCGTGAAGGTCTGGGGCGAGACCTGCCCGCAGTATCTGACGCTCTCGCACGAGGATCTGGTTGGGCCGGACTTCGCCGGCGCCAAGGCGGTCTGCTCCCCGGCGCTGCGCGAGGCGGCGGAGCGCGAGCGGGTCTGGGCGCGCATCCAGGACGGCACGCTGGACGTCGTCAGCTCCGATCATTGCGGCTTCTCCTTCGCCACGCAGAAGCGCGTGGCGGGGAGCAGCGCCTATGGCACGGGGGAGGCGGCCTCCCGCCCCGATGGCACCCCGGCCTTCAACGCCATCCCGAACGGCGTGCCGGGAATCGAGACGCGGCTGCCGGTGCTGTTCTCCGAGGGCGTATCGAAAGGGCGGATCGACCTGCCGGCCTTCGTCCGTCTCTCCTCCGCCAACGCCGCGCGGCTCTTCGGGTTGGAGGGACGCAAGGGCAGCCTGATGCCGGGCGCCGATGCCGACCTGGCGCTCTGGGACCCCGATGCCGAGCGCACCATCCGCAATGCCGAACTGCACCACGCCATCGACTACACCCCCTGGGAGGGGATGGCGGTGAAGGGCTGGCCGGTGGTAACGATCCGGCGCGGCGAGGTGGCGGTGCGCGAGGGGGAGGTGCTGGCGCGCCCCGGCTCCGGCCGGTTCCTGGCACGAGGCCCCTATGCCGCCGCCGCGCCGCGCGGCGTGGTGCCGGATGGGTTCGACGCCGCCCTGGCCTGAGCGGCGTCGGGGCGTGAATCACATTCCATCCCGTTCGAGAAACTGCCATCATTCCTGAAATGCAATTTCATTCAATGAAATTGCGATATCAGGGAGGGATTCAAGATGCAGGTATCTTCGGGGCTGGTATCTTCGGGGCTGGGCCGTCGCGCCTTGCTGGGCACTGGCGCGGCCACACTCCTCGCGCCCGGCATGCAGCGGCCCGCGCGGGCGCAGAAGGGCGACACCCTGCGCATCGGCGTGCTGACTGATCTGTCCGGCGCCTACAAGGACATCACGGGCCAGAATGGCGCCATTTGCGCCGAGCAGGCGGTGCTCGACTTCGGTGCCGCCGAGCGCGGCATCAAGGTCGAGGTGCTGCTTGCGGATCACCAGCACCGCCCCGATGTCGGCCTCAACATCGTCCGGCAGTGGTTCGACCAGGGGGATGTCGACGTGGTGATGGATGCAGGGCAATCGGCCATCGCCCTGGCGGTGAACGGCCTGGTGACGGAGCGCAACAAGCTGCACCTCAACACCGGCGCCGCCAGTTCCGAGCTGACCGGCCGCCAGTGCAGCCCCAACACCATTCACTGGCCTTACGACACATGGTGCAATGCCAATTCGACCGCCCGCTCCCTGGTGCGGGCCGGCGGCAAACGCTGGTTCTTCCTGGTGGCCGACTATTCCTTCGGCAAGACCATGCAGGCCGATGCCACGCGGATGATCGAGGCGGAGGGTGGCGAGGTCGTCGGCGCCGCCCTGCATCCCTTCCCGGGCAATACGGACTTCTCCTCCTACCTGATCCAGGCGCGGGCGCGCAGGGCCGACGTCCTCGCCCTCGCCAATGCCGGCACCGACATGCTGAACTGCGTCAAGCAGGCGGCAGAATTCGGCCTGAACCGCCAGGGCATCCGCATTGCCGCGCTGGTCGCCTTCATCCAGGACGTCAAGGCCCTCGGCCTGAATGTCGCGCAGGGGCTGACGTTGACCGAGACCTTCTACTGGGATCTGAATGACCGCACGCGGGCCTTCACCCAGCGGGTCAGGCCGCGCTTGGCCAATGGCAACTATCCGAACATGGACCATGCCTCGGCCTATTCGGCCACACTGCACTACCTGAAGGTGGTGGCCGAGATGGGCGTGGCACGCGCCAAGGCGGATGGGCGCGCAGTCTGCGCCGCGATGAAAGCCATGCCGACGGATGACGACTGCTTCGGCCGGGGCCTGATTCGGGCCGACGGGCGCAAGATCCACCCGGCCTACCTCTTCGAGGCCAAGAAGCCGGAGGAGAGCAGCGGCCCGTGGGACCTGTTGAAGCTGGTAGGCACCACACCGGCGGATCAGGCCTTCCGGCCCATCGCCGACGGTGGTTGCAAGCTCGTCACGGGATGACGGGGAACATGCGGGGACGCCTCGCGCGTCCCCGGCGCCTCCTCCCAGGAGGAGGCTATTTCAGGTGAGCGGCCAGGAACTTGTTCATCTCGAACATGGTCGCCTTGGGCTTGCCGAAGACCTTCTCCAGCTTCGCATCCGCCAGGATCTCCCGCTTGTTCTCGGGATTCTGCAGGTTGTTCGACTTGATGTAGTCCCAGACCTTGCTGACCACCTCGCCGCGGGCGATCTGGCCGTCGCCCACGATGGCGGCGAGCTCGGCCGAGGGGGTCAGCGGCTTCTGCAGGGCATTCGGCTTGCTGCCATCCTTGGGCTTGGTGGTGGCCTTCGGCTTGGTGGTGGCCTTGGCTTCACCGGTCTTCTTGGCTGGCATCCCGTTCTCCAGGGTTATCGCGTTTACGGCTGTCGATGAGGCTGAAACGTGTCAGTAGCGATCCGGATGCAGCATGGCCTTCCCGGCCTTCCGCCCTCCGGGGCGGTTTTCTGCCAGCCCCCCGCAACCAGCCATTCCAGGCCATCCGCGCGGATGGCGGGGTGACTCTAGGGCCAATCCCCCCTCGCCAACAATGGAGCCGCGTCGGGGAGGGCGGGGACAAGGGCCCGCCTCAGGGAACCGTGACCAGGGCCCTGCCGTCCCGCGCCACCACCTGGCCCCGCCGCAGCACCAACTTCCGCTCGCGATGCGCGACCACCGCCTCGGCCAGGCTCTCCCCCGCGACGAGAACGAGATCGGCCACGCAGCCCTCCGCCAGCCCGTAATCCGGCAGCCGCATCACCGAGGCGCCGCCGCGGGTGCAGACATCGAGGGCGAGGGCGATCTCCTCGTCCCGGCGGAAGTTGTTGCGCAGGCCGATCAGCATGGCGCGCTCCAGCATGTCGCCATCGCCATAGGGGTTCCAGCAGTCGCGGATGCCGTCGGAGCCGGCGCAGGTGCGGATGCCGAGCGCGGCCAGCCGCGCCACGGCGGGCACCGGGCGGCTGGCGCTGCCGGTGGTCATGATGGCGATGTCGAGCGCGGCGATCTCGGCCAGCAGGCGCTCGACCAGGGCGGTGTCCGGGTCGCCGAGGCAGAAGGCGTGGCTGATCGTCGCCTGTCCCCGCATCCCGAGCGCCCGCACCCGCTCGAAGATCAGCTCCATGCTGAAGGCGCCGAGCAGGCCGGCCTCATGCAGATGGATGTCGACCGGCCGGCCGAAGCGCTGCGCCAGCTCGAAGACGGCGTCGAGATGCCCCTTCGGGTCGCGGTCGATGCCGCAGGGGTCGAGGCCGCCCACCACCTCGCAGCCGAGGCGCATGGCCTCCTCCATCAGCGCCAGCGTGCCGGGGCGCACCAGCAGGCCGGATTGCGGGAAGGCCACCAGCTCGATGGCGCAGATCCCGCCCAGGCGCTCGCGCGTCGCCAGCACCCCTTCCACGCCGGCGAGGCCGACCACCGTATCCACATCGACATGGCTGCGGATCGCCGTGGTGCCCTTGGCCACCGACTGCACCACCTGCCGGGCCGATTGCCGCGCCGGATCGATGCCGAGGGCCCGGCGCTTCTCCCGCTCGTTGTCGATCTTGTCCTGCAGCGAGGGGCCGGCGCTGTTCGGCACCCAGCCCATGCCCCAGAGCGTCTTGTCCAGATGGGTGTGGGCCTCGACCAGGCCGGGCAGGAGAATGGCGCCGCCGCCGTCCTCCACGACCACGTTCTCCATCCCGCCGCTCTCCACCCGCTGATCCGGCGCGATGCGGGCGATGCGGCCGTCGCGCAGCAGGACATCCGTGGCCGCGCCGCCCATCGGGCGCACATTCCTCAGCAGCAGATCGGCGGTCATGGCACTTTTCCCCCCTCGCTTCGCGTCGCGGCATCGACCGGACCGCCGCCGCAGCCTATGGGAAGCCGCCGCGCCGGAGCAATCCGGCCCCCGAACCCGACCTTCCGGAGACCGCCCGCCGATGGAGACCGCCGCTTTCGACTTCACCGCCCTCGGCCCGCGCGAGCGCTACAAGCTGCTGATCGGCACGGTGATGCCGCGGCCGATCGCCTGGGTGACGACGGTGGATGACACGGGACGGGCCAATGCGGCGCCGTTCAGCTTCTTCAACTGCCTGTCGGCCGATCCGCCGGTGGTCGCCCTCGGCATCGAGTTCCGCCCCGACGGCACCCCCAAGGACACCGGCCGCAACATCCGCGAGACCGGCGTCTTCACCGTCAACCTGGTGTCGGACGCGCTGATGGAGGCGATGAACGTCACCGCCGTGCCCTTCGGGCCGGAGGTCGACGAGCTGGCCCGCGCGGGGCTGGAGACCCGGCCGGGCGTCGCGGTGGCCAGCCCGCGCATCGCGCTCGCCCCGGCGGCGCTGGAGTGCCGGCTGCATTCCTTCCTGGATCTCGGCGGCTCGCGCGAGGTGGTGCTGGGCACGGTGGTGCAGGCGCATATCCGCGCCGACGCGGTGGATGCGCGCTTCCACGTCGATCCCGCCGTGCTGGATCTGGTGGGGCGGATGGGCGGCCAGGGCTATGCCGGCACGCGCGACTACTTCGACCTGGCCACCATGAGCGAGGCCGGCCTGGCGGAGGCCCCCGCCACCCGGCGGCCCCGCCGGCTGCGGCCGCCCGGGGGAGAGGCCGGCGTGTGAGGGGCTGAGGCGAAGGTGGAGATTGGCAGCCGGCGCCCCACGATATATTCAATCGGGAACAACGATGGGAGCCCCGCCATGACGCGCCGTTCCGTCCTCCGTGGAAGCCTCGCGGCCCTGCTGCTGCTGGCCGGCCTCGCCGCCGCGCCGGTGGCCCGGGCCCAGGAAGGCCCCACCGTCTTCGCCGCCGCCAGCCTGACCGATGCGCTGCGCGCCCTGGCCGAGCAGTGGCGCGCCCAGGGCCACCCGGCGCCACGCCTGTCCTTCGCCGCCTCCTCCGCCCTGGCGCGGCAGATCGAGCAGGGCGCGCCGGCCGATCTCTTCCTCTCGGCCGACGAGCCCTGGATGGACTACGTGCAGCAGCGCGGCCTGATCCTCGACGCCAGCCGCAGCAGCCCGCTGGCCAATACGCTGGTGCTGATCGCGCCTGCCGCCTCGCCGCAGGCCGCTGTCACCCTGGAGCGGGAGAGCGACCTGCTGGCCATGGCCGGGCCCGCCGGCCGCATCGCGACCGGCGATCCCGCCCATGTTCCGGCCGGCAGATACGCCGAGGCGGCGCTGCGCTGGATGGGGCAGTGGGAGACGGTCTCGCCGCGTCTGGCCCGCGCCGACAATGTCCGTTCCGCCCTGCTGCTGGTCGAGCGCGGCGAGGCGCCGCTCGGCATCGTCTATGCCACGGACGCGGCCGCCGCGCCGGCCGTCAAGGTGGTCGGCACCTTCCCGGCGGGCAGCCATCCGCCGGTGACCTACCCCTTCGCGCTGACCCGCCGCGCCGAGGGGAATGCCGAGGCCCGCGCCCTGCTGGACTTCCTGTCCGGTCCGCGGGCCGCCGACACCTGGCGCCGCTTCGGCTTCGGCCTGCGCGCGCCCTAGGCCAGGGGGATGGAGGGCGCATGGAGGGCGGGGCGCTGGGGTTGAGCCCGGAGGAGTGGCAGGCGGTCCGCCTCAGCCTGGCCGTGGCGCTGCGCTCGGTGGCCTTCGGCCTGCCGCCGGCGGTGCTGGCGGCCTGGCTGCTCGCGCGCGGCCGCTTCCCGGGCCGGGCGCTGCTGGATGCCCTGGTGCACCTGCCGCTGGTCATGCCGCCGGTCGTGGTGGGCTGGCTGCTGCTCGTCACCTTCGGCGTGCGCGGGCCGGTGGGCGCGCTGCTGAACGACTGGTTCGGCCTACGGCTGGTCTTCACCACCGCCGGCGCCTCCCTGGCCACGGCGGTGATGTCCTTCCCGCTCATCGTGCGGGCCGTGCGGCTCAGCCTCGATGCCGTCGATCCCGGCCTGGAGGCGGCGGCCCGCAGCCTTGGCGCCGGCCCGCTGGACCGCTTCCTGACCGTCACCCTGCCGCTCGCCCTGCCGGGCATCCTCTCCGGCGCCGTGACCGCCTTCGCCGCCGGGCTCGGTGAGTTCGGCGCCGTCATCACCTTCGCCTCGAACATTCCCGGCGAGACCCAGACCCTGCCGCTGGCCATCTATGCCGCCACCCAGACGCCGGGGGGCGAGGCGACGGCCGCCCGCCTGGCCGGCTTCTCCCTGGTGCTGGCGGTGGCCGGGCTGCTGCTGGCCGAGATGCTGGGGCGCCGCATGCGGGTGCTGCTGGGCCAGGGCCCGCGCTGATGCCGCACGGCCCGGACCCGCTCCGACCGCCGCTGGAGGTGGCCCTGCGGCATCGTTTTCCAGACGGCGGGGGGAACGCGGGCTTCGCGCTGGACGCCGCCTTCACCGCGCCCGCCGGCCGGGTGACGGCGCTGTTCGGCCCCTCGGGCTGCGGCAAGTCGACCGTGCTGGCCGCCGTCGCCGGCCTGCTGCGCCCCGATGCCGGCCGCATCCTGTTGGGCGCGACGGTGCTGCTCGACAGCGCCGCGCGCCGGGTGCTGCCGCCGGAGAAGCGGCGCTGCGGCGTGGTGTTCCAGGATGCCCGGCTGTTCCCGCATCTCTCGGTGGAGGGCAACCTGCGCTACGGCCAGCGCCGGGCGCCGCGCGAGGCGGAGGGGGAGGAGCCGAGCTTCGGGGAGGTGGTGGCCCTGCTCGGCATCGAGCCCCTGCTGGGCCGCCGCCCCGCGGCGCTCTCGGGCGGCGAGCGGCAGCGGGTGGCGCTGGGCCGGGCCCTGCTGGCGCGGCCCCGGCTGCTGCTGCTGGACGAGCCGATGGCGGCGCTGGACGCCGGCCGCAAGGCGGAGTTGCTCCCCTTCCTCGCCCGCCTGCGGCAGCGGCTGCGCATCCCCCTCCTCTACGTCACCCACGCGCTGGAGGAGGTGGACCACCTGGCGGACCGCATGGTGCTGATGCAGGCCGGCCGCGTCCTGGCCGAGGACACGCCGGAGGCGCTTTCCCTCCGGACCGACCTGCCACTGCTCGCCCTGCGCCGCGATGCCGGGGCGGTGCTGGCCTGCACGGTGCTGGAGCACCTGCCGGACCGGGGGCTGAGCCGCCTGTCCTTCGCCGGGGGCACGCTGCTGGTGTCGCTGCTGGCCGCCGCGCCCGGTTCCGCCCTGCGGCTCCGCATGCGGGCGCGGGACGTCTCGATCGCCACGCAAAGGCCGGCCGGCCTCTCCGTGCAGAACATCCTGCCGGCGGAGATCGAGGCCATCGAGAGCCCTCGCCCGGCGGAAATCATGCTGCGACTGAAGGTCGGTGACACGCGGATACTTTCCCGCATAACGAGAGATGCTATCGTAAGACTCGCGCTTGTGCCGGGGATGCCCGTCTGGGCGCTGGTCAAGTCCGTCGCCTTCAGCGCCACCACCCCGGAGGCAGGCGGCCCGGCATCGGAGTGAGGGCGCCCGCATGGGGAACGAGGTTACGCTGCTGGCGCAGGAGGGGCTGGAAACCGTCCTGGGCGAGATCGCCGGGGCCTTCACCAGGACGCATCGCGCGCCGGCGCGGGTCGTTTCGACCCCGCCGCAGGATATGCGCCATCGCCTCGACATCTACCCGGCACCGGATCTCATCGCCGTGGCCGGCCTGGCCCGGGCGCGGGCGGCGACGCGGCCGGGATCGACGGCGCCCGCCGTGGTCTTCGCCCGCGGCCTGCCCTGCCTCTATCTGCGGCCCGGCCTGCTGGACCGGCCGCGCCCCGCGCTGGATCTGCTGCTGGACCCGGGGCTGCGGCTCGGTCTCGCCGTCGCCGCCGATGGCGCCGCCCTGGCCGGCGGCGTCCTGGACCGGGCGGAGTTGCTCGCACCCGGCGCCCGGGCGGCGACCGAGGCGCGGGCGCTGCCGCTGCCGCATCTCGCCGGCACCGGGCGCGGCCTGGGTCGGGGCCTGCGCACCGGCCGCTTCGATCTGGCCCTCGGCCTGCGCTGCGGTGCCGCCGTCACGCTGGCCGCCTGCCCGGGCGCCAGGGTGCTGGACCTGCCGGCCGATCTCGCCGCCACCACCGACTTCGCGCTGGCCCTGCTCTCCGGCCGGCCCGAGGCGGCGTGGCTCTCCTTCTTCATTCTCTCGCCGGAGGGGCAGGGGCTGTTGCGCCGGCACGGCTTCGGCAGCGTGGCCGAGACGGCGGAGAGCTACGATTGCGCCCGCCGCGAGGGCGTGATGGAGTTGCCGCCATGCCCCGTCTCCGCCCTGCCGCCGCCGACGGCGCCGAGGAAGCGCCGCGCCTGAGCATCCGCCTGGATCTGGGCGGCGGCAGGCGGATCGGCCCGGGCAAGGTGCGTCTGCTGGAAGAGATCGGCCGCAACGGCTCGATCTCGGGGGCCGGGCGCGCCCTGCGCATGTCCTATCGCCGCGCCTGGGAGCTGGTTGAGGCGCTGAACCAGGCCGTTGGCCGGCCGGTGGTGGAGACCGCGACGGGCGGCGCCCGGGGCGGCGGCGCGCGGCTGACACCGGCGGGCGAGACGGTGATCCGTCACTACCGGGCCATCGAGGCGGAGAGCAACCGCGTGGCCGCGGAGCGGCTGGGCGAGCTGTCCGGCCTCCGCCCCGGCTGAGCGGGGAACATTGGCCGCGGCAGGCGGGCCGCCTATATCGCGGCCGCCGCATCAGCCGGAAACGAGGAGGCGACAGACATGTTCGAGGCCGCGATCCTGACCAGCACCGACAAGCCCGGGCTCTACCGCGAGCTGGCGGTGCAGCTGGAGGCCCTGTTGCGGGGCGAGCGGGACCCGGTGGCCAATGCCGCCAACATGTCCGCCCTGCTGTTCCACAGCCTGCCCGACCTCAACTGGGCCGGCTTCTACCTCATGCGGGACGGGATGCTGGTGCTCGGCCCCTTCCAGGGCAAGCCCGCCTGCGTCCGCATCCCGGTCGGGCGCGGCGTCTGCGGCGCCGCCGTGGTGCGGCGGGAGAGCGTGCTGGTCGAGGATGTGCACGCCTTTCCCGGCCACATCGCCTGCGACGCGGCCTCGCGCTCCGAGCTGGTGGTGCCGCTGCTGCGGGACGGCGCCGTGCTGGGCGTGATCGACCTCGACAGCCCGCGCCCCGCCCGCTTCACGCCGGAGGACCAGGCGGGGATCGAGGCCCTGGCCCGGATCTATCTCGCGGCATGCGCGGGATAGGCCGATGCGGGATAGGCCGACGCGGGATAGGCCAAGGCGGGATAGGTCAGGCCGTCACGCCCGCGGCGCGCGCAGCGGCGGCGGCAGCACCTCGGCCGGGATCGGGCAGGCATAGGGCCTGCCGCCGGTGCGCTCGCGCAGCTCGGCCTTGGCGCGGGCCAGCAACTCCGGGTCACGGAAGGCGTCGAGCGCCGTCGCCGCCATGGCCTTGGCCGCCTGCACCATGCCCTTGTGCGCATGCGGGCTCTTGCCCTGGGCCACGGCCTGCCAGGTGTGGAAGGGCGTGCCGACCGCCCAGGTGGCGCCCCAGCACTGGACCGTCGGCACGATCTGGCTGACGTCGCCAACATCGGTCGAGCCGTTCCCGGGCCGCGACTGGCCGTCGAAATGCAGCACGCCCTGGTGCAGCGGCTGTCCGCCCACCGCCTCCGGCGCGCCGACGGCGCCGATGCTGTCGGCGATGTCCTCCTCGCTCAGCGTGCGGCGGATGTCGCGGGCATAGGCGAGGTCGGCCTCGTCGAAGGCGGGAGCGCCGAGGGCGGCGAGATTCTCGAACATCCGCATCTCCAGCGCCGTGTTGGGGATGGTGTCGGAGCAGGCCTTGTCGATCTCCAGGCTCATGCGGGTGCCCGTCATGACGGCGGCGCCCTCGGCGCAGGCCTTCACCCGCTCGAACAGCGCCTGCGCCTCCTTCACGCGCGGTCCGCGGATCAGGTAGAGCACCTCCGCCTCGGCCTGCACCACATTGGGCGAATTGCCGCCGCTGTTGGTGATGGCGTAGTGCACGCGGCAGTCGAGCGGCATGTGCTCGCGCAGATAGTTCACGCCGACATTCATGATCTCCACGGCATCGAGCGCCGAGCGGCCCAGCCAGGGCGAGCCGGCGGCGTGCGAGGCGCGGCCGTGGAAGCGGAAGTAGACCTGGAAGTTGGCCAGCGAGCGGGAGGACATGACGCTGCTGACCACGCCCGGATGCCAGGAGACGGCGGCGTCGAGGTCGTCGAAGGCGCCGGCGCGGGCCATGAAGGTCTTGCCCGAGCCGCCCTCCTCGCCGGGGCAGCCGTAGTAGCGCACCGTGCCCGGCAGGCCCTGCGCCGCCAGGGCATCGCGCGCCGCGACGGCGGCCAGCATGGCCCCGGCGCCGAGCAGGTTGTGGCCGCAGCCATGGCCTGTGGCGCCGGGCGTCACCGCCTTCTGCTCGGCGATGCCGGCCTCCTGGCTCAGCCCGGCCAGGGCGTCGAACTCGCCGAGGAAGCCCAGGACCGGGCCGCCGGAGCCGGCCTCGGCCATGAAGGCGGTCGGGATGCCGCCGAGATTGCGGGTGACGCGGAAGCCCTCCGCCTCCAGCAGGGCGATCTGCTCCTCGATCGAGCGGTGCTCCTGGAAGCGCAGCTCGGCATGGCCCCAGATCCGGTCGGCCATGGCGGCGAAGGCGGGGCTCCTGGCTTCGACCTCGGCCGACAGGGTGGCGAGGGACATCGGGTCGTTGCGCATGGATCCTCCTGCGGCGGCGGGGCAGGGGCGTGTGATTAGGCCCGGCCGGTGGGTAGGGGCAAGCGGGCCGGGCGGCGGCGTCCCTGTGAACCTTGCCAGCCGGCCGGAGGAAGAGCCTTGAAAACAGAACATTCCAGGGCGGTGACCGGCCTCCCGCCGCGGTCCGGCGGGCCGGCCTAGCCCCCCTCCGGCAGGATGGCCAGCTCCGCCGCCACCTCCGCCTCCGCCGCCCCCAGCACCGTCAGGGCGTCCTCCTCCGCCACGATCCGCTCCAGCCGCAGCCGGGGCCTCGCGACCTCCAGGCGCAGGCCGGCGGTCAGCGCCGGATCGTCCAGGCTCCGGCGCAGCCGGGCCAGACCCTCGGCCATCAGCGGCGCGAAGTCGTAGACCGCCAGTTCGCTCAGCCGGGCGCGGATCCGCTCCTCGAAGGCGGCGCTGGCGATGGACCAGACGAGGTTGTCCAGCTCGCGGGCGAAGCGCAGCTCGGTCAGGCGCAGCCGCGTGCCGCCCTGCTCCAGCACCGGGCGGGCCCAGAAGATCACCCGGCCCGAGGTGTCGAGCCAGCCGCCGGGCGTCCTGGCCGAGAAGCGGACGGCCAGCGCCAGCCCGGGATCGCTGGGGTAGAGGAAGATGTCGCGGATCTGCAGCCGGACGGTCCATCCGGCGACATCCAGCGGGTAATCGCGCCCGCCGAACTCCCGCATCATCCAGTCGCGCACCATGTCGTAGCCGGCGCGCACGGGGATGGCGAGGCGCAGGCGGCTCGCCTCCGGCGGCAGGTCGCGCAGCGGCGGCAACGGCGGAGCGGGGGCGGCCTTCTGCGCCGTGTCGGTGACGGCGGTGCGGGCACGGAGCGACAGCGGCAGCCGCAGATGGTCCGCCGCGACGACGAGACCGGGCGTGCCGAGGGAGACCGGCTCGATCTGCACGAAAAGCGGCGGCGCGGCGGGCAGCTGCAGCGGAATCTCCTGGCGCCGCCAGAGCTGCGCCACCTCGGCGCGGACCCGCTCGCAGGGGATCAGCCCGTGCAGCTGCGCGGGAAGCTCGCGCAGGGCGGCATCGACGGCGGTGCGCAACTGCCCCTCGACCCCCATCCAGACACCGCCGATCACCTCCAGCCGCGGCGCCTCGGTCCAGTCATAGGCGATGTCCATGGCGACATGCGGGCACCAGCCCTGGTCCAGGCGCAGGCCGAGATCCGCCTGCACCCTGGCGGCGGCCTGGAAGTTCTTCCGCCCCAGCCCGACGGTGTCGGCGAGCCAGCCGCGCAGCCCCGCCGTGCCTCGCGCATCGACGCCGAAGCTGGCGCGCAGCCGCCCGCCGGCCTCGGAGAAGGCGACCGGCGTGGTGCGGCGGAGGGTGAAGTCGTAGCGCGTGTCCTCCCCTTCGCCGGCATGGCTGAAGGAGGCGGGAAGCCGCTGCTCCACCGCCTGGCGGAGCAGATCGAAGGACACGCGCAGGTCGACGGAAAGGCTGCTGTCCCGCGCGGGCAGGGCCAGGCGCGCGGCCCGGCGCGGCGGCTCCTCCGACAGCACGAGATCGCGCACGCGATACCAGTCGGTGCCGCGCCAGGCGGCGCCGAGCAACAGCAGCAGCAGCAGGGCCGACAGGCCCCGGCGCAGCCAGCGCCAGCGCATCGCCGCCGCTCCGCCTCAGGCCGCGCGGCGGGAGGGGCCGGCCGCCGTGATCAGTCCAGCCCCTCGCAGCCGAGGCGGCGCAGCGCCGCGTCCACCCAGCCCGTGTCGTTGGTGCCGGCCTCGATCTCGGCGATCTGCTTCGCCTCGGCCGCCTGCTTGGCCGCCGCCGCCGCCTGCACCGTCTCCAGCTCGGCATAGGGCACGCAGAGCAGGCCGTCGGCATCGCCGAGGATCAGGTCGCCCGGCTCGATCACCATGCCGTCCAGCGCGACCGGCACGTTGATCTCGCCCGGCCCGTCCTTGTAGGGGCCGCGATGGGTGACGCCGGCGGCATAGACCGGGAAGTCCTGCCCGGCGATGGCGGCGCTGTCGCGGATGGCGCCGTTGATGACGATGCCGCCGAGCTTGCGGAAGATCATCTGGCCCAGCATCAGCTCGCCGATCAGCGCGTTGGTCAGGTCGCCGCCGCCATCGACGACGATGACATCACCCGGCTCCGCCAGGCCGATCGCCTTGTGGATCATCAGATTGTCGCCCGGCCGCGTGCGCACGGTGAGCGCCGGCCCGGCCAGCACGGTGGCACCGGCGCGATGCATCGGACGGAGGCGCGGGCCGCCCGCCGTCATCCGCGCCATGACGTCGCTGACATTGGCGACGGGCAGCGGGCGGAAGGCCTCGATCCAGCGGGATTCCGCTTTGCGACGGCGTGGCAGGATGCGGAATCCGACAGGCATGGGCGTCTCTCCGTTGCGGGCGGTCCAGGCTATGGCCGGTCCTGCCCGGCCGCAAGCCGAGGGCGGCCGGGCGTGGTCCTCCTCCGGCGGCATGGCCTCCGCTGGCACGAAACCTGCTTGGTGATTGCCGTCTCCTTCCAGCAGCCCCGGAGGGCCTGTCCGCTGACGACCCCGTCCATCCTGCATCCCATGCCCGATCTCGGCGGCCCCGCCCAGCCGCTGCTGACGGTGCGGGGATTGACCAAGCATTTCCCCCTCTCATCGGGATTCTTCGGCCGCAGTGCCGGCGTCGTCCAGGCGGTGGACGGCGTCAGCTTCTCCCTCCGCAAGGGCGAGACGCTCGGCATCGTGGGAGAATCGGGCTGCGGCAAGTCCACCACCTCCCGCCTCATCATGGCGCTGATGCGGCCCACGGCGGGCGAGGTGATCTTCGACGGCCAGACGGTCGGGCCCGGCGGCATGACGCTGAAGGAATACCGCCGCCAGGTGCAGATGGTGTTCCAGGACAGCTACGCCTCGCTGAACCCGCGCCTGACCATCGAGGAGAGCATCGCCTTCGCGCCGAAGGTGCACGGCCTGGCCGGACGCGACGCGCTGGCGCGCGCGGGCGAGCTGCTCGCCGCCGTCGGGCTCGATCCGGCCAACTTCGCCCGCCGCTATCCGCACGAGCTCTCGGGCGGGCAGCGGCAGCGGGTGAACATCGCCCGCGCCCTGGCGCTGCGGCCACGGCTGATCATCCTCGACGAGCCCGTCTCGGCGCTCGACAAGTCGGTCGAGGCGCAGGTGCTGAACCTGCTGACCGACCTCAAGGCGCAGTTCGGCCTGACCTATCTCTTCATCAGCCACGACCTCAACGTCGTGCAGTACATGTCGGACCGGCTGCTGGTCATGTATCTCGGGCAGGTCGCCGAGATCGGCGCCGTGGACGCGATCTACGACACGCCGGCGCATCCCTACACCGCCGCGCTGCTGGCCAGCCGGCCCTCGATGATCCCCGGCCGCCGCCGCACCGAGCCACCGCTCTCGGGCGACCCGCCGAACCCGATCAACCCGCCCTCCGGCTGCCGCTTCCGCACCCGCTGCGCATATGCCGAGGACCTCTGCGCCGGCCGCGTGCCGGCGCTCAGCCCGGCGCCCTCCGGCCAGGAGGCGGCCTGCCTGATGCTGGTCCCCGGCAGCGGCCACTCGCGCGCGCCCACCCTGGAGGCGGCGGCATGAGCGCGTCCCCCGCACCGCTCGTCCATGTGCGCGACCTCGAGGTCCGCTTCGTCTCACGCGATGCCACGGTGCATGCCGTCAACGGCGTCGACTTCGACCTGGCCCAGGGCGAGAGCCTGTGCATCCTGGGCGAGAGCGGTTCCGGCAAGTCGGTGACGCTGCGCGCGCTGATGCGCCTGAACCCGCCGCGCCGCACCGTGCTGAAGGGCACGCTGAGGGTCGCCGGACGGGATGTGATCGGTGCCTCCGAGGCGGCGATGGCCGATCTGCGCGGCAGCAGCGTCGCCATGATCTTCCAGGAGCCGATGACGGCGCTCGACCCGGTCTTCACCATCGGCCGGCAGATCACCGAGACCGTGATCCGGCACGAGGGCGTCGGCCGGGCGGCCGCCGAGGCACGGGCGCTGGAGCTGCTGGAACTGGTGCAGATCCCCTCGGCGAAGCGCCGCCTCGCCGCCTATCCGCACGAGCTCTCGGGCGGGCTCAGGCAGCGCGCCATGATCGCCATCGCGCTCTCCTGCCGGCCGAAGCTGCTGCTGGCCGACGAGCCGACCACCGCGCTCGACGCCACGGTGCAGATCCAGATCCTGCTCCTGCTGCGCCAGTTGCAGCAGGAGCTGGGCATGGGGGTGATCTTCGTCACCCACGACCTCGGCGTGGCGGGCGAGATCGCCGACCGCATCGCCGTCATGTATGCCGGCCGCTTCATCGAGGAGGGGCCGACCGAGGCGCTGATGCGCGGGCCGCTGCATCCCTATGCCCAGGGGCTGCTCGGCGCCACGGTGCATGCCGGGCTGCGCGGCCAGCGGCTGACCACCATCCCCGGCGCGCCGCCCAACCTGGAGCGGCTGCCGCAGGGCTGCGCCTTCGCGCCGCGCTGCGCCTTCGCCGCCGAGGAATGCCTGGCCGCGGTGCCGTCCCGGCGCAGCCCCGAGCCCGGCCGCGCCGCCCGCTGCGTGCGGGTGCCCGACCTCGCCCTGCACGCCGCCGCCTGAGGAGAAGGCCATGTTCTTCTACCTGCTCCGCCGCCTGCTCTACGCGGTGCCGATTGCCCTCTCGGTCAGCCTGGTCTGCTTCCTGTTGGTGCATATCGCGCCGGGCGACCCGGTCAACGCCATCGTCCCCGCCGACGCCCCGGCCGCCGTGGTCGAGCAGATCCGCCGCGAATACGGGCTCGACAAGCCGCTGCCGGTGCAGTTCGTGCTCTGGCTCTGGCATGTGCTGCAGGGCGATCTCGGCCGCTCGCTGGCCACCGGCCGCAGCGTCTCGGAGGATCTCTACGCCGCCGTCGGCAACACGCTGATGCTGGCGCTGGCCGCGGCCGGCATCGGCTTCCTCGCCGGCACCGCCTTCGGCACGCTCGCCGCCGCCTTCCGCGGCACCTGGGTGGACAAGCTGGCGGTGGCCTTCGCCTCGGCCGGCGTCTCGGTGCCGCACTACTGGCTCGGCATGGTCATGGTGGTGGTGTTCAGCGTCATGCTGAACGCGCTGCCGGCGATGGGGGCGGGGCCGGGCGGTTCGGCCTCCTGGGCCTGGGACTGGCAGCACATCCAGTTCCTGGTGCTGCCGGCGCTGACGCTGAGCGTCATCCCGATGGGCATCGTCACCCGCGCCGTGCGTGGCACGGTGGTCGAGATCCTGAACCAGGACTTCATCACCACGCTGCGCGGCAAGGGGCTGCGCCGGGGCGGCGTCGTGCGCCACGTGGTGAAGAACGCGGCGCCCAGCGTGCTGGCCATCATGGGCCTCCAGCTCGGCTACCTGATGGGCGGCTCCATCCTGGTCGAGACCGTCTTCTCCTGGCCCGGCACCGGCTTCCTGCTGAACAGCGCCATCTTCCAGCGCGACATCCCCGTGCTGCAGGGCACGATCCTGGTGCTCGCCCTCTTCTTCGTGGTGCTCAACCTCGCGGTCGATCTGCTGCAGACCGCGCTCGATCCCCGGATCCGCCGCACATGAACAGCGCCGTGGCCAACAACCCCACCCTTCTCGCAACGCCCGCCGCGCCGGCCCGCAGCAAGGGCTACTGGGCCGGGGTGATGAAGCGCCTCTCGCGCGATCCGGTGACGCTGGTCTGCGGCGCCATCCTGCTGCTGATGCTGGCGGCGATCCTGCTCGCCCCCTGGATCGCGCCGCACGACCCCTACCAGACCAGCATGATCCGCCGCCTGAAGCCGGTCTGGTTCCAGGACGGGCGCTACCCCCTCGGCACCGACGAGCTGGGCCGCGACATGCTGACACGCCTGCTCTATGGCGGCCGGCTCTCCTGGTTCCTCGGCATCACCCCGGTGATCATCGCCTTCGGCATCGGCGGCCTGCTCGGCATCGTCGCGGGCTTCGCCGGGGGCTGGGTGAACATGCTGATCATGCGCACGACCGACGTGTTCTACGCCTTCCCCTCGGTGCTGCTGGCCGTCGCCATCAGCGGCGCGCTGGGGCCGGGCATCTCCAACGCCATGCTGTCGCTGACGCTGGTCTTCATCCCGCAGATCATCCGCGTCTCCGAGACCACCACCACCGCCGTGCGCAACCTCGACTACGTGGAATCGGCGCGGGCCAGCGGCGCCGGCGCGCTGACGGTGGTGCGGGTGCATGTCCTGCCCAACGTCCTGGGCCCGATCTTCGTCTATGCCACGAGCCTGATCAGCGTCTCGATGATCCTGGCCTCGGGCCTCTCCTTCCTCGGCCTCGGCACCCGCCCGCCGGAGGCCGAATGGGGGCTGATGCTGAACACGCTGCGGACCGCGATCTACAGCCAGCCGCTGATCGCCATGCTGCCGGGCCTCTGCATCTTCGCCACCAGCATCTGCTTCAACCTGGTCAGCGACGGGCTTCGCTCGGCCATGGACGTGCGTTCCTGAACCCCGCCTCCCGGAGCCGGACATGACCTTCTCTCTCGACCGCCGCGGCCTGTTCCGCGCTTCCGCCGCCGCTGCCGCCGCCGCCCTGCCGGCCTGGATGGGTCCCGCCGCCATCGGCTGGGACCCGGCCCTGGCCCAGGCGCCGGGCGGCCATCTGCGCGTCGGCATGACGGCCTCGGCCGTGCCGCTCTCCAACGGCTGCCCCGACCAGGGCGGCGAGGGGCAGCGCTTCATGGGCATCACCCTCTACGACCAGCTCGTGATGTGGGATCTCTCGCAGTCCGACAAGGCGGCCACGCTGAAGCCCGGCCTCGCGACGGAATGGGCCGTCGATCCCGGCGACCCGAAGCGCTGGCTCTTCACCCTGCGGCAGGGCGTGCCGTTCCATGACGGCCATGTGCTGACGGTCGAGGATCTGGTCTTCACCTTCGACCGCGCCTTCAAGCGCGACGCGCCCTGGTTTGACGCCCGCGCCTCCGCCCAGGTGACGCCCCGCTTCCCGACGCTCGCGCGCTGGGGCGCCGGGGAGGATGGCCGCTTCTGGCTGGAGACCTCGATCCCCGACAGCACCATCCCCTACGCGCTGACCTGGCTCGGCGTGGTGCACAAGGGCGCCTGGGAGGCGGCCGGCAGCAACTGGGACAACTACCTGCTGAAGGCGGTGGGCACCGGCCCGTGGAAGCTCACCAGCTTCAGCGTGCGTGAGCGGGCGGAGCTGGCCCGCTTCGACGAGTACTGGGACAAGGCGCGCGTGGCGAAGTCGGCGCGGCTGACCCTGCTGCCGCTGCCCGAGGCCAATACCCGCGTCGCCGCGCTGCGCTCCGGACAGGTCGACTTCATCGAGGCGCCGCCGCCGGATGCGCTGGACAGCCTCAGGGCGGCCAACTTCCGGATCATCACCAATGCCTATCCGCACAACTGGACTTGGCACCTCTCGATGGTCGAGGGCTCGCCGTGGCGCGACATCCGCGTGCGCAAGGCGGCCAACCTGGCGCTGAACCGCGCGGAGCTGAAGGAACTGCTGGGCGGGCTGATGATCGAGGGCAACGGGCTGGTGCCGCCGGGCAACCCCTGGGCCGGCAACCCGTCCTTCAAGCTGGTCCATGACCTCCCGCAGGCGCGCAAGCTGATGGGCGAGGCCGGCTTCAGCGCCGCCAACCCGCTGCGCACCCGGATCGGCATCTCCTCCTCGGGCTCCGGCCAGATGCAGCCGCTGCCCATGAACGAGTACATCCAGCAGGCGCTGAAGGAGGCCTATTTCGACATCAGCTTCGAGGTCTTCGACTGGAACACGCTGATCACCATCTGGCAGGGCGGCGCCAAGGGCCCCAATGTGCGCGGCTGCACCGGCATCAACTTCTCCTACGCCGCCTTCGACCCCTACAGCGCCTTCATCCGCCTGCTGAAATCGGATCTGCACGCGCCGCGCGGCGTCAACTGGGGCTGGTTCAACGATCCCGCCTTCGATGCCCTGTTCACCGAGGTCTACAACACCTTCGACGCGGCGAAGCAGGACGCGCTGCTGGCCAGGGTCCATGAGAAGATCGTCGACGAGGCGCTGTTCCTCTTCGCCGCGCACGACCTCAATCCCCGGGCGATCAGCCCCAGGGTGCAGGGCTTCGTGCAGGCGCAGTCCTGGTTCCAGGACCTGACGCCGATCCGCATGGGCTGATCGCCGCGGCGCCCGACTGGAGAGAACGAACGATGCCTCAGGATCTGCGTGCCGAGTTCAGGGCCTGCCTCGCGCGGGCCGGGATCAGCGTCCCGCCCGAACGTGAGCCGGCCATGTACGAAGCCTATCTGGCCTATGCCGAGCTGGCCTCGGTGCTGGACGAGCCCTACCCCTACGCGGCCGAGCCGGCGGCCGTCTTCACGCCGGCGGCGCCGGGCGCCGGGCGGGCGGCGGGGCGGTCGTGAGCGCCGCCCTTCCGCCGCCGGTCCCGGGCCTCGCCGAGGCCTCGGCGCGCATCGCCGCCGGTGAATCCCCGACCGCCCTGACCGAGGCGGCGCTGGCGCGCATCGCCGCGCTCGACGGCAGGCTGCATGCCTTCGTCACCCTGGCCGCGGACCGCGCCCTGGCCGCCGCCCGCCGCGCCGAGGCCGAGATCCGTGCCGGCCGCCGGCGCGGGCCGCTGCACGGCGTCCCCTTCGCGCTGAAGGACATCTACGACGCCGCCGGCCTGCCCACCACGGCGCATTCCCGGCTGCGCCTCGGCCATGTGGCCGAGGCCGACAGCGACGCGACCGAGCGGCTCGAGGCGGCCGGCATGGTCCTGCTCGGCAAGCTGTCCACGCATGAGTTCGCCCGCGGCGGCCCGACCGACGAATTGCCCTGGCCGAACGCGCGCAACCCCTGGAATGTCGAGCACTTCGCCGGCGGGTCCAGCTCCGGCTCCGGCGTGGCCGTCGCCTCGGGCATGGTGGGGCTGGCCATGGGCAGCGACACCGGCGGGTCGATCCGCCTGCCCGCCGCCTATTGCGGCGTGGTCGGCCTGAAGCCGACCTATGGCCGGCTCAGCCGCCACGGCGTCGTGCCACTGAGCTTCGGCATGGACCATACCGGCCCGCTGACCCGGACGGTGGAGGACTGCGCCCTGGCCATGCAGGTGCTGGCCGGGCACGATCCGCGCGACCCGGCCTCGGCCCCGGTGCCGCCCGGCGACTATCTGCGCGAGCTGCGGGCCGGTGTCGCCGGCCTGCGCATCGGCATCGCCCCGCGCTTCAACGAGGAGGCGCTGCTGGATGCCGAGACCTCGGCGGCGCTATCCGCCGCCGCCGAGCTGCTCGCCCTGCTCGGCGCCGAGATCGTCGAGGTGAGGCTGCCGCCGCGACGGGTGATGGATGCCTGCCTGCAGGTCATCCTGTTGGCCGAGGGCTTCGCCATCCACCAGCGGGACCTGCGCGAGCGGCCGCAGGATTATGGCCGTGTGACGCGGGAGCGGCTGATGGTCGGCGCCTTCGTGACCGGGCCGCATTACGTGCAGGCGCAGCGGCTGCGGCGGATGATCGCGGCGGAGGTCGATGCCGTGCTCGCTGGCTGCGACGCCATCCTCTGCCCCGACATCGCCGCGGCCGCGCCGCGGGTCGATGCGGTGGATGAGGGCCCGTTCCGCCGGCAGCATCCCCTGACCGGCCCGTTCAACGCGACGGGTCATCCGGCCCTCGCCGTGCCGGCCGGCTTCGCGGCCAATGGCCTGCCCCTTTCGGTGCAGCTCGTCGGGCGCAACCATGACGAGGCGATGCTGCTGCGCGTTGCCCAGGCCTATGAGCAGGCGGCGGGCTGGATGGAGCGGCGCCCGCCGCTGTGAGCGGCGGGGCCGGGAGGGGCGCGGCCCTCCCGGCGGCGCCTCAGGCCAGCGTCGTCAGGTCCTGGAACCAGTGCTGCGCCTGGGTGTAGCCGGCGACCTTGCGGGTCATCGCGTGCGGGTTGGTGTCGTGCACGACGAAGACCAGCAACGCCTCGTCCACCACGCGCTGGTGCACCTCGGCCATCAGCCGGTCCTGCTCGGCGGTGTCGAAGCTGGTCACCGCCTGGTCGATCAGCCGGTCCACCTCCGCGTCGCTGAAGTGGCTCCAGTTCACCCCCGTCGGCGCGACCTGCTTCGAATGGAAGAAGCGGATCAGCGCGTAGAGCGGGTCGGAGGTGACATAGGCGACATTGTTGGCGGTGACGGCGTTGCGCTTCGCCAGCTCCCCCGCGGCGCCCTGGCGCCAGCAGGTGTAGAGCACCTCCAGCTCCACCGGCACCAGCTCGATCTCCAGCCCGACCTCGCGCAGCGACTGCTGGCAGTATTCGTTGATCGGCATGGAGAGCATCTGCCCCGAGCCGCCGGTCGCCACCAGGAACTTTGTCCTCAGCGGGTTGCGGGGGCCGTAGCCGGCCTCGGCCACCAGCTTGCGCGCGGCGTCGGGGTCGTACTTCACCTCGAATCCCGGCTTGCCGAACCAGGGGGAGGAGGGGTCCACCACGCCCACCGCCGGCTTGGCCAGGCCGTTCATCAGCGCCACCACCTCCTCGCGGTTGATGGCGAGGTTGGCCGCCTTGCGAAGGCGGATGTCGCGCCAGGGCGAGCCCTCCAGCAGCGAGAGATGATAGTTCCAGACATGCGGCGTGACGTTCTCGACGATGCGCGAGCCGGAGGCGCGCAGCTGCGGCACCATGTCGGGCGCGGGGGTCTCGATCATGTCGAACTGCCCGCCGATCAGCGCGTTGGTGCGCGAGACGGCATCCGGCGCGCAGAGCAGGATGATGCGCTCCGCCCTGGCCCGGCGGGCCGGGTTCCAGTATCCGTCATGCCGCACCAGCTCGGCGCTGGCGCGGGGCACCAGCCTCGCCAGCCGGAAGGGGCCGGTGCCGGAGGGCTCGAAGGCGAATTTCTCCCAGCTCCGCCCGAGCTTCTCGTACTGCGCGGGGGAGGAGATCAGGAACCACAGCAGCTGGTAGGGGAAGAGGCTGTCCACCGCCTTGGTGGTGACCTCGACCGTCATGGCGTCCAGCTTCCGCCACGCCGCGACGGAGGGCAGGCGCGGCCGCACCTGCGCCGCCTGGCGGTTGTCGAAGTGCGGCGCCTGGCTGTTCATCACCTTCTCGAAGTTCCAGATCACCGCATCGGCGTCGAAGGCGCTGCCGTCATGGAAGGTGACGCCCGGGCGCAGCCGGAAGATCCACTTCGTCCGGTCGGCGGGATCGGTCTCCCAGGAGGTGGCGAGGCCGGGCACCAGCTTGCCGGGGCGCTCGGCGACATCCATCTCCCAGGCCACCAGCGGATCGTAGATCGTGTGACCGGTGAACTGGTAGGCGCCGGCGCCGCGGTCCGGCTGGCCGGTGGTCTGCGGGATGTCGGCCATCGAGATGCCGTAGCGGATGGTGCCGCCACCCGTGCCCGGCGCCTGGGCATGCGCGGCGCGGACTGCGCCCGGGATGGGCAGGCCCAACCCGCCGCCGATCAATCCGCTGGCCCCGGCGGCCATGAGTCCGCGACGTGACAAAGCCATCTTCACGCTCCCTGCTGAAGTGCCTAGAGGAGGAAGCAAGAGGCGGGCCGCCGGCCACGCCGGCGAGCATGGAGCAGCGCGATGGAATCCTTCCTCTTCACCGGCGGACGCCTGCTGGACCCGGCGCGGGACCGGCTGCTGGACGGCTTCTCCGTGCTGGTCGAGGGCGGCCGGGTGCGCGAGGTGTCGGACCGCCCGATCCACAGCGCCTCGGCGACGCGCCTGGACCTCGATGGCCTCACGCTGATGCCCGGCCTGATCGACGCGCATGTCCACGTCATCGCCGCCATGGTCGATCTGGGCGCCAATGCCATGCAGCCTTCCTCGCTGGCGGCCTTCCGCGCCGGGGCGGTGATGCGCGGCATGCTGATGCGCGGCTTCACCACGGTGCGCGACGTGGGCGGCGCCGATGCCGGCCTGGCCATCGCGGTCGAGGAGGGGCTGGTGGAGGGCCCGCGCCTCGTCGTCTGCGGCAAGGCGCTGAGCCAGACCGGCGGGCATTCCGACCTGCGCAGCCCCTTCGACGACCGGCCCGGCATCTTCTCCGAACGGGTCGGCGCGCTCGGCCGCCTCTGCGACGGCGTGGACGCCGTGCGCCGCGCCGCGCGCGAGGAGCTGAAGGCGGGGGCCCGCTTCATCAAGATCATGGCCAATGGCGGCGTCGCCTCGCCGAGCGACCCGATCCACGCCCTCGGCTTCTCGCGCGAGGAGATCCGCGCGGTGGTCGAGGAGGCGGAGAATTTCGGAACCTATGTCTCGGCGCATCTCTACACCGACGCGGCGATCCGCCGGGCGGTGGAATGCGGGGTCCATTCCCTGGAGCACTGCAACCTGATCACCGCCGAGACGGCGGCGCAGGCGGCGGCGGCCGGGGCGATCGCGGTGCCGACGCTGGTCACCTACGAGGCCCTGGCGATGGAGGGCGCGGCCATGGGGCTGAAGCCGGAATCGGTCGCCAAGATCGAGACGGTGCGGCGCTCGGGCCTCGAATCGCTCGACATCATGCGCCGCGCCGGCCTGCCCATGGCCTTCGGCACCGACCTGCTGGGCGGGCTGCACCGGCACCAGTCGATGGAGTTCGAGATCCGCGCCCGGGTGCTTCCGGCGGCCGAGATCATCGCCTCGGCCACCACCGTCGCGGCGCGGCTGCTGCGGATGGAGGGGGAGATCGGCGTCATCGCCCCCGGCGCCCATGCCGACCTGCTGGTGGTCGAGGGCGATCCCTACCGCGACCCGGCGCTGCTGCAGCGGGAGGCGGCGTTGCGTGCCATCCTGCGCGGTGGCCGCTTCGTCAGGAACGGGCTGGGCTGATCCGTGCGCCTCACCCGCGCCGGCTTCCTCTCGCTCCTGGCCACGCCGTTGGTGCTGCCGGCGATCCGCGCCGCGGCGCAGCCCGTCTGGCCGCGGCGCGTCACCGACATGGCGGGGAGGACCGTGACGCTGAAGGCGCCGCCACGGGCCATCCTGCTGGGCGAGAGCTTCCAGCTCCTGGCCATGGGGCTTCTGCACCCCGATCCGGTCTCGCTGCTGGCCGGCATGGGCGGTGATCTGCGCCAGGCCGACCCGCGGAGCCACGAGGCCTGGCTGCGCCGCTTCCCGGCGCTGGCCACGGTGCCGGAGGTGACGGGCGGGGTGGGGCAGGCCTTCTCGCTGGAGCGCGTGCTCTCGCTGCGGCCGGATCTCGTCATCCTCGGCGCGTGGCAGAGGCGGCGCGACGATTCGGCGCAGGAGCTGGCGCTGCTGGAGGCCGCCGGCATCCCGGTGCTGTTCATCGATGTCTTCCGCAGGCCGCTGGAGAATGTCGGCCCCAGCATCCGCCTGCTGGGCGAGGTGCTGGACCGGCGCGAGGCCGCGGCGGAGTTCGTCGCCCTGCACGAGGCGCGGCTGGCCCGTCTCCGCGAGCGCGTTGCCGGCCGCCCGCCGGGGCCCCTGGCCCTGCTGACCGCCTTCCCCGGCCGCTGGCCCTGCTGCTGGGTGGCCGGCGCCTCGGGCGGCGGCGAGTACCTGGCGCCCGCCGGGCTGCGCAACGCGACCGAGGGCCAGGCCGGGCTGGCGGATGGCGGCCTGACCGGGCTGGAGCAGGTGCTGGCGATGCGGCCGGATCTGGTGATCGGCACCGGCCTGGCGCTGTCCGGCGATGGCCGGGACGGCGGCCTGGCCCTGGGCAGCGGCGTGCCGGCGGCCGTGGCGCGGGAGAGCCTGGCCCGGCTGGCGCGCGAGGCGGAATGGCGCAGCCTCGGCGCGGTGCGCGACGGGCGGCTGCACGGGCTGTGGAACTTCTTCACCGGCAGCCCGATCGGCATGGTCGCCGCCGAGGCGGTGGCCCGCTGGGGGCGGCCGGACCTCTTCGCCGATCTCGATCCCGCCGCGACGCTGGAGGAGATCAACCGCCGCTTCTCGGCCGTGCCGTTCGAGGGCACCTACTGGGTGAGCACCGATCCGGCCCAGGATGGGCCGCGCCGCGGCTGAGGCGGCGCTTCCGTCCGGCTCAGGCCGCCATCGCCATCCCGTCCCGCTGCGGGTCGGCGCCGCCTTCCCAGCGGCCGTCGCGCAGCAGCAGGCCATGCGGCGCGCCGAAGGCGTGGCTCTGGTAGGAGCGCGCCGTGGGATAGCCCATGGCCCGCAACGCCGCCTCGGTGCCGTGCGGGATGCGGTTGCAGAGGTCGATGGTGTCGGACAGCGCGACGATGCGCGGCGCCGCCACGGCCTCGGCCATGCCCATGCCGAAATCCACCACGTTCATGATCGCCTGGGCCAGGGCCGGGACGATGTAGGTGCCGCCCGGCGCGGCCAGCACCATGACCGGGGCCTCGCCCTCGAAGAGGATCGTCGGCGCCATGGCGCTGCCGCGGCTCTTGCCCGGCGCGATGGAGGCGGCGCGGCCGGGGCGCGGGTCGAAGCCGCTCATGCAGCCATTGTACATGAAGCCCAGCCCCGGCGTGATGACGCCCGAGGGGATGCCCAGCGTGTGCGTCAGCGAGACGGCGTTGCCCTCGGCATCGACGACGCAGACCACGGTGGTGTCTGGCGGGTCCAGGGGCTCCCCGGCGCGCTCGACATGCGCCACCTCGCCGGCGCGGATGCGGCCGGCGAGCAGGGCGGCGTGCTCCGGCGAGAGCAGCCGGCCGAGCGGCACGTCGACGAAGTCGGGGTCGCCCATATGGGCGTCCCTGTCGATGGTCATCCACTTCATCGCCTCGGCCAGCAGGCGCAGGTGCTCCGTGCTGCCATGGCCGAGCGCGCCGAGCTCGAAATGCCCGAGGATCTGCAGCAGCCCGATCAGCGAGGCGCCGCCGGCGGGCGGCGGGTTGGAGGCGATGCGCAGGCCGCGGTAACGACCCCAGACGGGCGCCTTCTCCCGCACGCGATAGGCGGCCAGATCCTCCAGGGTGATCAGCCCGCCGCCCGCCTGGATGTCCGAGACCATCTCGCGCGCCAGGGCGCCGCGATAGAACTCTTCCGCGCCGCCGGCGGCGATGCGCTCCAGCGTGCGCGCCATCCCGGGGTTGCGCAGCGTCTCGCCGGGGCGCTTCAGCCGCCCGTCCGGCCGAAAATAGACCTGCCGCCCCTCCGTGCTGAAGCGCAGCTTGTCCTCGACATTCACCTGGCCGTCGCCGCCGTGGTCGATGGTCCAGTAGTAGTGCATGTAGGGCCGCACCAGCACGCCGCGATGCGCCTGGGCGATGGCCGGCGCCATCACCTCGGCCAGCGGCATCGTCCCGAAGCGCGACAGCGCCTCGCAATAGCCCGCGACATTGCCCGGCGTTCCGATGGCGCCGTGGCCGAGATCGTTGCCCTGGTCGGAGAGCAGGAAGACGAAGCCGTCGCGCGACTGGCCGATGAACTTCTCCGTCCACATCGTGGGCGTGGCGGCGAGCGGAGCGCGGCAGAAGAATTCCAGCACCGTGTGCACGCCCTGGCGCGGCAGGCAGAGCTGCATGGCGCCGAAGCCGCCGATGCCGCACATCTGCGGATCGACGACGCCCTGGCTGAAGGCGCAGGCGATCGCGGCATCCACGGCGTTGCCGCCGCGCCGCAGCACCTCGACCCCGGCCTCCACCGCTTCCGGCTGCGCCGCCACCACCATGCCCCGCATCGCCGTGCTCCTTCCCCGCGAGGCGGCAGAGTGCGCCGAAGGGCGCCGGGCGTGAAGCCGCCGCTGGTGCTAGCGCCCGCCCCGCCCCGCCCGGGGGGCCGGCAGGACCGCCCGAAGCTCCGGCGTCGCGCCGCAACCCGCGCAGGGCAGGCGGCGCGGCAGGTCGGCCAGGCGGGTGTCGCGGGCGAAACGCCGCGAGAGCGCGATCTCCTCCACCGTCGGCCAGGCCTCCTGGCCGCAGGCGCAGAGGAGATGCAGCGCATAGCCATGCGCGTAGTAGAGCGGCGTGGTGGGGTCGGGCGCCGCCGCGAGGACAGGAAGGCTCATGCGCCGCAGGCTAGCGGGACGGTCACGAGGCGCGTCAAGCGATTGATTCGGCTCAGGAGTCGCGGAGGAGTCCGGCGTGCCTCACAATCCCGCGAAACGCGGCCCGGCCGCCTCAGGCGGCGATGTTGCGCCGCGCCTCCTCGCCGATCGCCTCGGCCACCATCTGCGCCGTCGCGGCGGAGAGGGTCCAGCCGAGATGGCCATGGCCGGTGTTGTAGAAGACGCCCGGACGACTGCCGCGGCCAATGCGCGGCATCATGCCCGGCGTCATCGGGCGCAGCCCCGCCCAGGGGACGCTGCGCGCCGTGCTGACCTCGGGGAAGAGGTCGCGCACCCAATCGACCAGGGGCCGGACGCGGTCGGCGCGGATGTCGCGGTTCTCGCCGTTGAACTCGGCCGTGCCGGCGACGCGGAAGCGGTCGCGGCCCAGCCGGCTGGTGACGATCTTGGTGGCGTCGTCCAGCAGGCTGACCTGGGGCGCGGCGTCCTGGCTCCGCGCATCGTCCAGGTGCACGGTGATGGAATAGCCCTTCACCGGATAGACGTTGACGCGGTCGCCCAGCAGCGCGGCGAAGCGGCGGCTGGCAATGCCGGCGCAGACCACGAGGCGGTCCACCACCTCCACGCCGCCCGGCACGCCCCGCCCGGCCTTGTCCCAGGCGATCTCGATGCCGCGCGCGGTGTGGGTGATGCGGCTGACCTCGGCCTCGGCGACGAAGCGGGCGCCATGGCGCTGGCAGGCCTCGGCCAGGCCGCGGGTGAACTTGTGGATGTCGCCGGTGGAATCCGAGGGCGTGAAGAATCCGCCGTAATAGGTGCCCTGCAGCGCCGGCTCGATGGCGCGCATCTCCTCCGGCGTCACGGCGCGGCGGTCGAGCCCGCCCTCGGTCAGCAGCGCGTTGGTGCGCTGCGCCGCCTCGAAGCCCGGCCGGTCGCGGTAGATGTGCAGGATGCCGCGCCGCTCCAGGTCGAAGTCGATGCCCTCCAGCGCGGCGATGTCGAAAAGGTGCCTGCGCGCCGCGATGGCCAGGCGTGTGGTCTCGATCGTATGGGCGCGGTAGTGGCGGATCTGTCCCAGGAACTCGCCCATCCAGCTGTACTTGTGCCAGCCGGGGCGGGGGTTCAGCAGCAGCGGCGCATCCTGCCGCAGCATCCACTTCATGCCCTTCAGCACCGTCGCCCAGCTGTTCCAGACCTCGGCATTGCTGGCCGAGAGCTGGCCGCCATTGGCGAAGGAGGTCTCCATCGCGGCATAGCGGTGCCGGTCGAGCAGCACCACCTGGTGGCCGCGCTGCAGCAGGGCATAGGCGGTGGTCACGCCGGTGATCCCGGCGCCGATGATGGCGATCTTGCTCATGGGTCGAGCCGTCTCCGTGAGGATGGCGCGGCAGCGCGGTGCGGTCCTCGGCCGCGCCGTCTGCCCCCATCTGTCACGGTGCCTGAGAGCTTAACCCGGCGCGCCGGGATATCCCCTTCGGCGGGCGGTGCCGGGGCCATGCCCGGTCCGCCTCTCTCCAGATCGTCCTCGCCCTGCAGTCCGGGTGCCTGAGAGTTTCCTGGGGGGTTGCTCCGTCGGCGGCGGCATGGCGCCTCTGACGAGGGCCTGCCGCGCTCTCCTGCCTGGCTTCGGCGGACGCGGCGCAGGGTGGCAAAGCCGCGCCGGCGCCGTCAAGCACAATCGACCCTCCCGCCTCAGCGGGGCAGCAGCACCTCCAGCGCGGCGGCCAGCGAGCGGCGCCAGTCCGCCGGCTCGATGCCGTGCACCCGGCCGATCCGCCCGCAATCCAGCCGGCCATCGGCCGGGCGCCGCGCCTTGGTCGGATACTCGGCGGTGGTGATGGCCTTCAGCGCCGGCACCCTGGCGCCGCGTTCCGCCGCCTGGGCGAAGATCTCGGCGGCGAAACCGTGCCAGGTGGTCCAGGGCGCGCCGGTCAGGTGGAACAGGCCGAAGGCCTCGTCGCCAGCCCCGGCGGCGGCCAGGCGCGGCAGCATCCGGGCGATGGCCTCTGCCAGGTCGGCGGCGAAGGTGGGTGCGCCGTGCTGGTCGGCGACGACGCTGAGCGTCTCCCGCTCGGCGCCGAGGCGCAGCATGGTCTTGAGGAAGTTGTTGCCGTCAGCGCTGCAGACCCAGGCGGTGCGCAGGATGGCGGAGCGGGGATTGGCGGCCAGCACGGCCTCCTCCCCGGCGCGCTTGGAGGCGCCATAGACACCGGCCGGGCTGGCGGCGTCGGTCTCGACATAGGGGCTGCCCTTCAGCCCGTCGAAGACATAGTCGGTGGAGACATGCACGAAGGGCAGGCCGCGCCGGGCCGCGGCCTCGGCCAGCAGGGCCGCGCCGGTCGCGTTGATGGCATAGGCCAGGTCGCGCTCGTCCTCGGCGCGGTCCACCGCCGTATAGGCGGCGGCGTTGATGACGACCTCCGGCGCCGTGTCGGCCACGGCGCGGGCGATCGAGGCCGCGTCCGTCAGGTCCAGCTCGGGCGCCTCCAGGGCGGTGACCTCGTGCCCGTCCCGCGGCAGGCGGCGGGAGAGCGCCAGGGCGAGCTGGCCGGTGCGGCCGGCGACGAGGACCCGCATCAGCGGGCGGCGCCCTGGCGACGGTGAAGGGGGTGAACCGGCATTCTCTGTCTCCCTGTCTCTCCCCGTCTTCTAGGCCGGGCCCGCCGCGCCGCCCAGCCCGCCGCTGCGGGTCCCGGCCCGCCCGGGGATGACAGGAGCGTCATTTTCGGGCCGTCCCGCCAAAAAACCTGTGGAAGGCGGGGCTTCGCGGGCCTTCCGGGCCGGGCGCGCGCTTGACCGGCCACGGGCGGTTGTGTCTCTCCTCGGGCATTACCACCAAGTCGGAGTGACGCCTTGACCGAAGATACCCGCCCGCTGAGCCGCCAGGATCTGATCGATTCCGCCGCCGCCGCCACGGGCCTGCCCAAGACCCAGGCCGATGCGGTGCTGAAGGCCGTGCTGTCGACCCTGGGCGACACCCTCGGGGCCGGGCGCGAGGTTCGCCTGGCCGGGTTCGGCTCCTTCGCGGTGAGCGAGCGCGCCGCCCGCCAGGGCCGCAACCCGGCCACCGGCGAGGTGGTGGAGATCGCCGCCAGCCGCACCGTGAAGTTCAAGCCGGCCAAGGATCTCAAGAGCCGCCTCGGCGAGGCCGGCTGACGGCGCGCGGCGGAGGCCTCCGGGTGCTCCGCCGCCCCCGACATTTCCGGCCCCGCCCCCTCCGGTCTTGACCCCTTCGGCGCCCGGCGGAATGGTGTCGTGTCCCCAGGCAGGGAGAGCGGCGATGAGTGGGCCCGATCACCATCACCACCATGACCATGACGACGAGGGTAGCGAGCTCTCGGGGATGGCGCTGCGCGTGCGCGCGCTGGAATCCCTGCTGGTCGAGAAGGGCTACGCCGATCCGGCCGCGCTGGACGCGCTGATCGAGACCTACGAGACGCGCATCGGCCCGCGCAACGGCGCCCGCGTCGTGGCGAAGGCCTGGGCCGATCCCGACTTCCGCGACTGGCTGCGGCGCGACGCCTCGGCCGCCATCCATTCCCTCGGCTATACCGGGCGCCAGGGCGAGCACATGGTGGCGGTGGAGAACACCGAGGCGGAGCACAACATGGTCGTCTGCACCCTGTGCTCCTGCTACCCCTGGCCGGTGCTGGGCCTGCCGCCCGCCTGGTACAAGTCGCCCGCCTACCGCTCCCGCGCCGTGCTCGATCCGCGGGGCGTGCTGGCCGATTTCGGCGTCACCCTGCCGGAGACGACGCGCATCCGCGTCTGGGATTCCACGGCCGAGACGCGCTACCTCGTCATCCCCCGCCGGCCCGCCGGCACCGAGGGCTGGGAGGAATCGCGGCTGGCCGATCTCGTCAGCCGCGATTCCATGATCGGCACCGCCCTGGCGCGCGAGCCGGCGGCATGAACGGCGCGCAGGACCTGGGCGGCATGCAGGGCTTCGGCCCGGTGCGGCCGGAGCCGGAGGAGGTCCGCTTCCATGCCGGCTGGGAGAGGCGCGCCCTGGCGGTGACGCTCGCGGCCGGGGCGCTCGGGCAATGGAGCATCGATGCCGCGCGGCATGCGCGGGAGACCCTGCCGCCGGGCGAGTACCTGACCTCCAGCTACTACGAGATCTGGATCAAGGGTCTGGAGAAGCTGCTGCTGCAGAAGGGCCTGGTGACCGAGACCGAACTGCGCGACGGCAAGGCATACGGGCCCGGCAGGCCGCTGAAGCCGCTCGCCGCCGCCGAGGTCGCGCCGATGCTGGCGCGCGGCTCGCCCTATTCCCGCCCGGCGGGGGCGCCGGCGCACTTCGCCGAGGGGGAGGCCGTGCGGGCGCGCAACTTCCAGACCAGCGGCCATACCCGCCTGCCGCGCTACGCGCGCGGGCGGCAGGGTGTCATCGAGCGTGTGCATGGCGTCTTCGTCTTTCCGGACACGCTGGCGCTGGGCGGCGACGAGGCGCCGCAATGGCTCTACGCCGTCCGCTTCACCGCCGGCGAGCTCTGGGGCGAGGGCGCCGATCCGGCCGTCACCGTCACCCTCGATGCCTGGGAGTCCTATCTTGAGCCGGTGTGACGATGCGACGGCCGAGGCGCTGAGCCTGCCGCGCGACGCGGAGGGTCCGGTCTTCGCCGAGCCCTGGGAAGCCCAGGCCTTCGCCATGGCCGTGGCCCTGCACGAGGCGGGATGCTTCGGCTGGGGCGAATGGGCGGAGGCGCTCGGCCGCTGCATCGCCTCCGGCGGCGGCTCCTACTACGCGCAGTGGCTGGATGCGCTGGAGGCCTTGCTGGCGGAGAAGGGGATCGTCGCGCCGGAGGCGCTGGAGGCGCGCCGCCAGGCCTGGGCGCGGGCGGCCGCGGCGACACCCCATGGCCGGCCGATCACCCTGGCGGCGGATCCGCTGGCCGCTCCCCTGGCCTCTCCCTCGGCGAGCCCCGCCGCCGGGTCCCGGCCGCCCGGGCCACCGTCCGCGGGCCATCTGGCGGGCTGAGGCGCGGCGGTTCCGCGGGTGGGAAGCGGTAGTAGCGCGCCGCGTTGTCGTGAAAGACGGCGCGCTGCTCCGACGGGCTGAAGGGGGCCAGGATCTCCCGCAGGCCGTCGCAGATGGCGGCGTAGGACATGCTGCGGCGGGCCATGGGATAGTCGCTGCCGAACATCGCCCGCCCGGGCCCGAAGGCCTCGAGGCAGGGCAGCACCACGGCCGCCAGCGCCTTTGTCTCCGTGCCCTCGCTGTAGGCGCTCGGGTGCGAGAGCTTGATGGCGACATTGGGCCGCGCCGCCAGGACCCTCAGCCCGCGGCGCCAGCGCTCCAGCCCCGCCGCATCGCGGTCGAGCGGCGAGGCGCAGTGGTCGACGATGAAGACCTGGTCCGGCAGGGCCGCCGCCAGCGCCGCCACCTCCTCGGCCTGGTAGGGGTTCATGAGCAGCTCCATGACCAGGCCGTGCGCGCGCAGCAGCGCGAGCCCCTGGCGCCAGGCGGCGTGCTCCGTCAGGCCGCGCAGGGTCCAGCTCCGCGCCGGATCGGGATGCCAGCGGATGGTCTCGCGCAGGCCGGCGAGGCGGGGGGAGGCGGCGAGCTGGCGCTCCAGCATCTCGGCCGCGCCGCCGGCCGCGAGCGGCACATAGCCGACATAGCGTCCGGCGATTCCCGCCGGGCGCGCCAGCCCCTCCAGCCAGAGCGTCTCCTCCGAGGGATCGTGGATCCGGTCCCACAGCGCCTCGACATGCACCGAGCCGACGATGCCCTGGCCCGCCATGTCCGCCAGCAGGTCGTCGATCAGGTAGTCCTGCTGCAGATGGCTGACATCGCCCAGCACGCCGACATGCCGGCCCGAGATCCAGGGATGGCGGCGCATCGACAGGTCCCACAGGTGATGGTGGGCGTCGATGATCGGACCCTTGTAGCGTCGGGCGTGCATGACCTTTCCTTGTCCGCGTCGGGTCCTTGTCCGCGTCGGGCATCTCCCCGGTTCCAGAATGCGGCAAGCCGGGGCGGGGAGCGAGAGCGGCACCGTATGACAAAACGGCAACTTTCCGGCCGGCCGCCTCTTCTTCCCTGGCATTCGAGGAAGGAGCCGGCATGCGCAACAGGGACCGGGTGGCGGTGATCACGGGGGCTTCGGCCGGGGTGGGCCGGGCCACGGTGCTGCGCCTGGCGCGGGCCGGCTGGCATATCGGCCTGATCGCGCGCGGCGCCGAGCCCCTGGAGGCGCTGGCCCGCGAGGTCCGGGCCCTGGGTGCCGAGGCCCTGCCGCTGCCCTGCGACGTGGCCGATGCCGCGGCGGTCGAGGCGGCGGCAAGCGAGGCCGAACGCGTGCTCGGCCCGATCGACGCCTGGATCAACAACGCCATGGTCACGCTCTACGCCCCGATCCATGACGTCAGCCCGGAGGAGTTCCGCCGCGTCACCGAGGTCTGCTACCTGGGCTATGTCCACGGCACCATGGCGGCCCTGCGGCGGATGCGGGGGCGGAACCGGCCCGGCCGCATCCTCCAGGTCGGCTCGGCGCTGGCCTATCACGGCATTCCGCTGCAGGGCGCCTATAGCGGCGCCAAGCATGCCATCCAGGGCTTCACGGATTCGCTCCGCGCCGAGCTGCGGCAGGAAGGCAGCGGGATCAGCGTGACCGAGGTGCACCTGTCGGCGGTCAACACCCCGCAATTCGCCTGGGCCCGGGCGCGCCTGCCGCACCGCCCCCGTCCGATGGGCCGCGCGGTGACGCCCGAGGCGGCGGCCCGCGCCATCGAGGCGGCGCTGATCCATGGCGGCCGTGAGCACTGGCTCGGCGGCGCGGGGCTGATGGCGCTGCTCGGGCCCCTGATGCCGGGCCTCGCCGACCGCTACCTGGCCCGCGCCGCGCCCTCCGGGCAGATGGATCCGGCCGCGCCGCCGCGCCCGGCCCAGGCGGCGGGGAATCTCTTCGAGCCGCGCGCCGTCTTCGACCGGCTGGACGGCCCCTATGCCGCCGAGGCCACGGACCGGGCGCTGCGGCTCTCGGGCGGGGCGGCGCGGGCGCTGGCCGGCGGCGCGGCCCTGGCCCTGGCCTGCGGCGTCGGTCTCGCGCTGGGCCGGAGGCGCGGCTGATGCGGCCTTCCGAGCCGCTGGCTCTGCCGGCGCTGGAGGGCGAGGCCGAGCCGGCGGGGCGCGACTACCGGCCGATCGCGGATTACGCCTTCCTGGGCGACGGCCATGGCAGCGCGCTGGTCGCGCGCGATGGCTCGATCGACTGGGCGGCGCTGCCGCGCTTCGATGCCGAGCCGGTCTTCTCGCGCCTGCTCGACCGCCGCCGCGGCGGCTTCTTCCAGGTCCGGCCGGCCGAGGCCTGCACGGTCACGCGCGCCTACCGCCCCGGCACCATGATCCTGGAGACCCGCTTCCGGACGGCGCGGGGCGAGGTGCTGCTGACCGATGCCCTGGTCGCCGGCCCGCCCTCCGGGCAGGGACCGGACCGGCTGCTGCGCCGCGTCGAGGGCCTCGTCGGCGAGGTCGTGATGGTGGCGCGCCATCAGCCCCTGGCGGGCTTCGCCACGGCCTTCCCGGCGCTGCGCCTGACGCCCGGCCTGGTCGATATGGCGGAGGGTCCTTCCCTGGCGACGGATGTGGAGTTCTCCCCGGCCGGCGAGGCCGCCCTGGCGCGCTTCACCCTGGCCGCCGGGGCGGCGCGCCACTTCCTGCTGGGCGATGCCGCCAGCGCGGCACAGGAGCTGCCCGGCTTCCAGGCCCTGCTGGATGAGGCGGCCCGGCGCTGGGGCGAGTGGTCGCGCGGCGCCACCTATGCCGGCCCCTGGCGCGAGATGGTGGAGCGCAGTGCCCTGGTGCTGAAGGGCCTGACCTACACCCCGACCGGCGCCATGGTGGCCGCCGCCACCACCTCGCTGCCGGAGGAGGTCGGCGGCATTCGCAACTGGGACTACCGCTTCTGCTGGCTGCGCGATTCCTGCCTGGCCTTCTATGCCCTGAAGAAGCACGGCCAGGTGCGGGAGGCGCAGGCCTTCCTCGACTTCGTCCTCGGCCTTTGCCGCGGCGAGAACGGGCGCCTGCCGCCGCTCTTCGACATCACCGGCAGCCGGGGGATGGCAGAGGAGGAGGTGGCGCATTTCGAGGGCTATCGCGGCAGCCGCCCGGTGCGCAACGGCAACGAGGCGGCGGAGCAGCACCAGCTCGACGTCTATGGCCAGGTGCTGGACCTGATCCATTTCCACCACAGCATCGGCGGCGCGGTGGAAGGCCCGCTGCGCGACACCGCCATCGCCCTGGCCGACCTCGTGGCCCGGGAGTGGCGCGAGCCGGATGCGGGGCTGTGGGAGCCGCGCCAGCCGGAACAGCACTACGTCCATGCCGCGCTGATGAACTGGGTGGCACTGGACCGCGCCATCCGCTGCTTAGGAGCGCGCGAGCACTGGCTGCGCGAGCGGCAGGCGATCGAGGAGGCGATCCGGCGCGAGGGCGTGCATCCGGTGCGCGGCCATCTCACGCAGGTCATGGGCGGCGAGGACGTGGACGCGGCGCTGCTGCTGGCGCCGATGCTCGGCTTCCCGCTGGATGACGCGGTGCTGGAGCGCACCGTCGATGCCGTGATCGCGCGGCTGGGGCACGGCCCGCTGGTCTATCGCTACAAGACCGAGGACGGGCTGCCGGGGCACGAGGGAACCTTCCTCCTTTGCGCCTTCTGGCTGGTCGACGCGCTGCTGGCGCTCGGCCGCGAGCGAGAGGCGCGGGAGCGCTTCGCCGCCCTGGTGGCGATGGCCAACGATGTCGGCCTCTATGCCGAGGAAATCGGCGAGGCGGGCGAGTTCCTCGGCAACTTCCCGCAGGCCTTCAGCCATCTCGGCCTGATCCACAGCGCCCTGGTGCTGGATCTCTACGAGGCCGGGGGCCGGGAGGCGGTGCGCGGCAGCTATGCGGACCGCGCGCTGCGCGAGACCCGCAACCGCCTCGCGCCCAGCCTGCCCCCCCGCCATCCCCCCGGCGGCGCGCCGGAGGCGTGAGGCCGCCCGTCCCTCAGGCCCAGGCGCGCAGGATCTCCTCGCTGTCCGCCGTCTCGATCTGCTGGCCGTAGCGCTCGTTGTAGAGGGTCAGCAGCGCGTCATGCGTGCGGTCGGAGGAGGAGCAGATGGCGTCCATCGGCACCACCACCCGGTAGCCGCGATCGACCGCGCCGAGCACGGCCGCCAGCACGCAGACATCCGTCTCGGCGCCGCTGATGATCAGCGTGTCCGCCTCGCGCTCCTGCAGCAGCCGGTCGAGCGCGCCATCCAGCCAGGGCGAGTAGACGGTCTTGTCCAGCACCCGCGCCGGCGGTGCGAAGCGCGCCAGCTCGGGCAGCAACTCGGTCTGGCCGGGCGGCAGTGCCTCCAGCGTCATCTCCGACCAGCTCTCGTAATAGCGCTTCCAGGTGCCGTGCCCCTCGCCCGGGCGCCGGGCCGGGATGAAGCGGGTGAAGACCGTGCGGTCCGGATGTGCCGCCACCAGCCGCTCGACCACCGGCAGGACCCTTTCCATCCAGGGCGTGTGCCAGGGCGAGCCCAGTCCGAAGAGGCGCTGCATGTCGATGCAGAGATGCAGGCACCGCTCCGAGAGCGGGCCCTGGCGCAGACCTGGTTTCTTGCTCATGGCGTCCTTCTCCCGTTGTCCCGGAGTGAAGAATGAGCCAGGAGCGCGAGGGATGCAGGGCGGCGCGCCGGTCAGCCGCCGGTGTCCAGCCGCCGGTGTCAGTCGCCGGGCACGTTGCGGCGCAGCTCCTCCAGCCAGGCGCGGGCATTGCCGTCGGAGGGCGCGCGCCAGTCGCCGCGCGGCGAGAGCGAGCCGCCGGCCACCACCTTCGGCCCGTTCGGCATGGCCGAGCGCTTGAACTGGCTGAAGCCGAAGAAGCGTTGCAGGAAGACCTCCAACCAGCGGCGGATGGTCGGCAGGTCGTAATGCTGCCGCCGCGCCTCGGGAAAGCCGGGCGGCCAGCGGCCGGCGGCGGCATCGCCCCAGGCCTGCAACGCCAGGAAGGCGATCTTGGAAGGGCGGAACCCGTAGCGCAGCGTGTAGAACAGGTTGAAGTCCTGCAGCGCATAGGGGCCGATCCTGGCCTCGGTGCTCTGCAGCGCCTGGGTCTCGGCATCGGCCGGGATCAGCTCGGGCGAGATCTCGGTGTCCAGCACCGAGAGCAGCGTCTCGTTCACCTCCGCCTCGAACTGCCCCGAGGCGGCCACCCAGCGGATCAGGTGCTGGATCAGCGTCTTCGGCACGCCGGCATTGACATTGTAGTGCGACATCTGGTCGCCGACGCCATAGGTGCACCAGCCGAGCGCCAGCTCGGAGAGGTCGCCGGTGCCGAGCACCATGCCGCCGGCGTGGTTGGCGGCGCGGAACAGGTAGTCGGTGCGCAGCCCGGCCTGGACGTTCTCGAAGGTGACGTCATAGACCGGCTCGCCGGCGGCGAAGGGATGGCCGAGGTCGCTCAGCATCTGCCGCGCCGCCGGGCGGATGTCGAGCTCGCGGGCATCGATGCCGAGCGCCGCCATCAGCCGGTGCGCGTTGGTCTTGGTGCCGGCCGAGGTGCCGAAACCAGGCAGGGTATAACCGATGATCTCCGTGCGCGGCCGCTGCATCAGGTCCATGGCCCGCGCGGCGACGATCAGCGCCTGGGTCGAATCGAGCCCGCCGGAGACGCCGATGACGAGCTTGCCGTTGCCCGTGGCGCGCAGCCGCTGCACCAGGCCGGAGACCTGGATGTTGTAGGCCTCGTAGCAGTCCTGGTGCAGCCGCTCCGGATTGGCGGGCACGAAGGGGAAGCGCTCCAGCGCGCGGCGGAAGCCGATGTCGCCGGTGGGCGGGTCGAGGCGGAAGCCGATCTCGCGGAAGGCGGGAGCCAGGCGGCGGCGGTTGTCGTCGAAGCTGCCCTGGCGGGCGCGCTCCTGGCGCAGCAGGTCGAGGTCGATGTCGGCGGTGACGATCTGGTCGGCCTCGGGGAAGCGGTCGCTCTCGGCCAGGATGGCGCCGTTCTCGAAGATCGAGACCTGCCCGTCCCAGGCGAGATCGGTGGTGGATTCCCCCGCCCCGGCGGCGGCGTAGAGATAGGCGGCGAGACAGCGCGCCGACTGCGCCTGCGCCAGCAGCCGGCGGGTGTCGGCCTTGCCCACGGTGATGTTGCTGGCCGAGAGGTTGGCGAGCACCAGCGCGCCGGCCAGGGCCGCCTGGCTGGAGGGCGGCACCGGCACCCAGACGTCCTCGCAGATCTCGGCATGGATGGCGAGGTCCGGCAGGTCGTCGGCGCGGAAGATCTGGTCGGGGCCGAAGGGCGCTTCCTGCCCGGCGAGCCGGATGTGCCCGCCCTCGGTGCCCTCGCCGGCGGCGAAGTGGCGGCGCTCGTAGAACTCGCGGTAGTTCGGCAGATGCACCTTCGGCACCACACCCAGCAGGCGGCCGCGCTGCAGGGCCAGGGCGCAATTGTACAGCCGGCCCCGATGGCGCAGCGGCGCGCCCACCAGCAGCAGCGGGCGCATCGCCGCCGTCGCCGCCAGCAGCTCCGCGACCGCCGCCTCCACCGCGTCGAGCAGCGTGTCCTGCAGCAGCAGGTCGTCGATGGCGTAGCCCGACAGGCTCAGCTCGGGAAAGACGGCGAGCGCCACGCCCTCGGCATCGCAGCGCCGCGCCGCCGCCAGGATGGCCTCGGCATTGCGGGCCGGATCGGCCAGGTGGCAGCGGGTGGTGCAGGCGGCCACCCGGGCGAAGCCGTGGCGGTAGAGGGCATGGAACTCCATGATGGAGAATTGCGCCCGGTCCGGCCGCCCGGCAAGCCCGGCGGGATGAATTCCGCCGGAGGCCGCCCTCAGCGGGGCTGGACTTCTCCCCAGCCGGAGGTCTCCCGCGCGACGATGGCCGCGAGCAGGCGGATGGCGCCCGGCCCGTCATTCAGGCAGGGGATCAGCGTCAGGCTTTCGCCGCCGGCGGCGAGGAACTCGTCGCGCAGCTCATGGCCGATCTCGTCCAGCGTCTCGATGCAGTCGGACAGGAAGCCGGGCGTGATGACGGCGAGGTGACGCAGCCCCTGCCTTGCCATGCCGACCACCGTCTCGGCGGTATAGGGTTGCAGCCACGGTTCGCGCCCGAAGCGCGACTGGAAGGTGAGCGGCATCTCCGCCTCGGAGAGGCCGAGCGCCGCGCGCAGCGCCGCCATGGTCCGTTCGCATTCGGCGCGATAGGGGTCGCCGGCGGCGACGTAGCGTTCCGGCAGGCCGTGGAAGGAGGCGAGGATGCGCTCCGGCTGCCGCGGCAGGCCGGCCAGGGTCCCGCGCAGGCTCTCCGCCAGCGCCGCGATGTAGAGCGGGTGGTCGGGGAAGGAGGGGGCGATGCGCAGCGCCGGCTGGTGCCGCATCCGCATCAGGGCGCGGAAGACGTCGTCGTTCACCGTCGCCGTCGTGGTGGCGCTGTACTGCGGATAGAGCGGCACGACCAGGATGCGGTCGCAGCCCAGGTCCCGCAGCGCCGACAGCCGCTCGGCGATGGAGGGGCGGCCGTAGCGCATGGCCCAGTCGATGACGGGCGCCTGCCCGCAATCCCGCAGCAGCGCCGATTGCAGCAGGGCCGCCTGGGCACGGGTATGGGTGCGCAGGGGGGATTCGTCGCGCGCCGTGTTCCAGATGCGGCGGTAGGCGGCGCCGCTGCGGAAGGGGCGGGTGGTCAGGATGACCCCCTGCAGCAAGGGCTGCCAGAGGAGGGGGTTGTTCTCGATCACCCTCCGGTCCGACAGGAACTCGGACAGGTAGCGGCGCATGTCCCGGTAGCCCGTGGAATCGGGCGTGCCGAGATTGACCAGCAGCACGCCGATGCCGGGGGCGGAGGAGGCGCCGCCGGGGGGCTGGCGGGTCATGCGAGAAGGTCTCCCGGGCTCAGGCGCCGCAGCTCGGCGGCCAGGGCGGCGCCCATGCGGGCGGCCTCGTCCGGCGCGCCTTCGATATGGCGGCGCAGCAGAAAGCCACCATCCTCCCGCGCCACCAGCCCGTCCAGCCGCAGCCTGTCGCCCGGCAGCAGGCGGGCATGGGCGCCGATCGGCGTGCGGCAGGAGCCCTCGAGCCCGGTCAGCAGGGCCCGTTCCGCGGTCATCGCGAGCCGCGCCGCGGCATCGTCGATGGCGGCCAGCCGCAGCCGGGTGGCATGGTCGCCGGCCCGCGCGGTGATGGCCACGATGCCCTGGCCGGCGGCGGGCAGCATCACCTCCGGCTCGAGCACCAGGCTGGCGCGGTGCCGCAGGCGCAGCCGGTCCAGGCCGGCCAGCGCCAGGGGCGCGGCGGCGAAGTCGCCCTGTTCCAGCCGCGCCAGCCGCGTCTGCACATTGCCGCGCAGCAGCCCGAAGCGCAGGTCGGGGCGCAGGGCGCGCAGCTGCGCCGCGCGGCGCGCCGAGGCGGTGCCGATGCGGGCGCCGACGGGCAGGAAAGGCAGCGGCAGGCGGTGTTCCTCGGGCGGGCAGGAGGGGGCCAGCACCAGCGCGTCGCGCGCATCGGCGCGCGGCAGCACGGCGGCGATGGCGATGCCGGGCGGCAGCTCGGTCTCCAGGTCCTTCAGGCTGTGCACGGCGAAGTCGATCCGCCGGTCGAGCAGCGCCTCGTGGATCTCCTTGGCGAAGAGGCCCTTGCCACCGAGATCCGCCAGGCGGCGGGCCTCACGGTCGCCGGTGGTGCCGAGCGGGACGGCCAGGGCAGGCTCCGCGCCGCCGGCCGCCGCCAGCGCCTCCAGGACGAGCCGGGTCTGGGCCAGGGCGAGGGGGCTCTGTCGCGTCCCGGCCAGCAGGGCGGCCGGGCGCGGGCGCGCCAGCGGGGGCGGCGCGGTGTCGAGGACGGCGGACATCGGGGAAGTCTCTCGGGGAGGGAAGGGGGAGGCCGGGCGCGGCGCCCGGCCTCCTGATGGCCGGAGCCTTATCCGGCGGCGACGTCGGCCGCGGTGGTCGGCGCCGAGGCCGGGGCGGTATGGACCCGCTTGATGGCCTCCTCGACACCGGCAGCATAGGCGGGGTCCGCCCGGCGGAAATGCTCGAGCTGGCGGTCGATGATGAAGCGGGGCACGCCCTGCATCGCGCCGGCGATGTTCTCGAAGAGCTGCCGCTTCTGCTCGGCGTTCATCAGCCGGAACAGGTTGCCGGCCTGGGTGTAGTCGTCATTGCCGGCGCGGTGGTCGTAGTGGTCGGCGTCGCCCGAGATCCGCAGCGGCGGCTCCTTCACGCCGGGGTCCTGCACCGGGCCGTCGAAGGAGTTGGGCTCGTAGTAGTGGTCCGTGCCCACCGGCGCGTCGAAGCGCATGGCGCCATCGGCATGGTAGCTGTTGACCTGCGCCTTCGGCTTGTTGACCGGCAGCGCCTCGTAATGCGTGCCGACGCGGTAGCGGTGCGCGTCGGCATAGGCGAAGATGCGGCCCTGCAGCATCTTGTCCGGCGAGAAGCCGATGCCGGGCACGATGTTGGAGGGCGAGAAGGAGGACTGCTCGATCTCCGCGAAATAGTGCCTGGCGTTGCGGTTCAGCTCCAGCACGCCGATGTCGATCGGCGGATAGTCGGCATGCGGCCAGACCTTGGTCACGTCGAAGGGATTGTAGGGCGTCTTCTCGGCGTCCAGCTCCGGCATGATCTGCACCTGCACCGTCCAACGCGGGAAGTCGCCGCGCTCGATGGCCTCGTAGAGATCGCGCTGGGCGCTCTCGCGGTCCTCGGCGATGACCTCGTTGGCCTCCCGGTTGGTCCAGGTCCGGATGCCCTGCTGGGTCTTGAAATGGAACTTCACCCAGTGGCGCTCGCCGGCATCGTTCCAGAGCGAGTAGGTGTGGCTGCCATAGCCGTTCACGTGCCGGTAGCTCTGCGGCAGGCCGCGGTCGCTGAACAGGATCGTGACCTGGTGCAGGCTCTCTGGCGAGAGCGACCAGAAGTCCCACATCGCGGTGGGCGAGCGCAGGTTGGTCGCCGGGTGGCGCTTCTGGGTGCGGATGAAGTCGGGGAACTTCAGCGGATCGCGGACGAAGAAGACCGGGGTGTTGTTGCCCACCAGGTCCCAGTTGCCGTCCTCGGTGTAGAACTTCAGGGCGAAGCCGCGCACGTCGCGCTCAGCGTCCGCCGCGCCGCGCTCGCCGGCGACGGTGGAGAAGCGCAGCAGCGCCTCGGTCCGCGCGCCGGGCTGCAGCGCCTTGGCGCGGGTGTAGCGGCTGATGTCGCCGGTGATGGTCAGGGTGCCATAGGCGCCGGAGCCCTTGGCATGCACCACCCGCTCGGGGATGCGCTCGCGGTTCTGGTGCGCCAGCTTCTCGATCAGCTGGTAGTCTTGCAGGAGCAGCGGGCCGCGCGGGCCGGCGGAGAGGCTGTTCTGGTTGTCGGCGACGGGGGCGCCGGCGGTGGTGGTCAGGGTGGGAGGCTTACGGTTTTCGGACATTCCGGAATTTCCTCTCGGCAGGGGTGAGGATCTTCTACCAGTCGCCGCTTGATCGGTTAAATCGATCCTCTATTCTGTTGCGATAGGCTTAACCTATCGAAAGGGGTGATCATGGCGGCACAGACCCTGGCCGGCCTGTCCCTGCGCGACCTGGAATACGCCGTGGTCGTTGAGGAACTGCGTCACTTCGGCCAGGCCGCCGATCGTTGCGGCGTCAGTCAGCCTACCCTCAGCGAACAGATCCGCAAGCTGGAAGCCATGCTGGGCGTCACGCTCTTCGAGCGGCAGGCCCGCCGCGTCGGCGTCACGCCGCAGGGGGCGGTGCTGCTGGCCCAGGCGCGCGCGGTGATGCGCGAGGCGCGGCGCCTGCTCGACCTGGCGCAGGAGCAGGCCTCCCCCCTGGCGGGGCCGCTGCGCTTGGGCGCCATCGCCACCCTCGGCCCCTACTACCTGCCGATGGTGCTGCGCGCCGTGCGCGACCGCTTTCCGCAACTGGTGCTGCGGCTGCAGGAAGGGCGCACCGCCGCCCTGGTGCGGGCGCTGGAACAGGGGGAGCTGGATGCCGCCCTGGTGGCCCTGCCGGTCGCCTCCGCCGGCCTGGCCAGCGAGGCGCTGTTCTTCGAGCCCTTCCTGCTGGCCTGTCCCCAGGGCCATCCCCTGCAGTCCCGCCCGGAGGTGACGCTCGCCGATCTCGAGGGCGGTGGCCTGCTGCTGCTGGAGGAGGGGCATTGCCTGCGGGACCAGGCGCTCTCCCTCTGCGGCCTGCCGCGCGCGGACGGGGAAGAGCGCTTCGCCAGCAGCCTGGAGATGCTGCGCCATATGATCGCGGCCGGGGAAGGCTTCTCCCTGCTGCCGAAACTGGCGGTGCAGGAGGGCGCCGACCTGGGCGGGCTGATCGCCATGCGGCCGCTGGCCGATGCTCGGGTGGGGCGCAGCATCGGCCTGGTCTGGCGGCGCACGGACCCGCGGCGGGAGAGCTATCGGGAACTGGCCGCTTTCCTGCGGCACGCCGCCCCCGCGCCATAGGGCCTGCCGTCAAATTCACCACATTGAATTGTGTTGACGCGCGAATAGCGTTCTGAAAACGTCAAGATCCAGCCGCGGGCGCGGAATTGGCGATTCAGGGGAGCGGAATTCAGCCCGGACGCCCCGCTTGGGACAAAGCTCCGACAGGCGCTTGCAGCTTCGGGCGCTGTCTCTGTTATCCTGTGCGGCCAGGATCCCGCCCTGGGCCTGGTCCGCCGTCGCCGGAGGAGAAGCATCATGCAGGGATTTCCCGTCTCCCGCCGCAGCGTCGCCGGAGCCGGCCTGGTGCTCGGCACGGCCCTGGCCGGCGGCGCGCGCGCCCAGGGCGCGACGCAGCTGCTCAATGTCTCCTATGACCCGACACGCGAATTCTACCGCGCCTACAACGCGCTCTTCGTCGAGGACTGGAAGCGCAGGACGGGACAGACCATCCGCGCCAGCACCTCGCACGGCGGCTCGGGGCGGCAGGCCCGCTCGGTGATCGACGGGCTGCAGGCCGATGTCGTGACCCTGGCGCTGGCCTATGACATCGACGCCATCGCCGAGCGCGGGCTGATCGACGCCAACTGGCAGAGCCGCCTGCCGCAGAACAGCGCCCCCTATACGAGCACCATCGTCTTCCTGGTGCGGAAGGGCAATCCGAAGGGGCTGCGCGACTGGGGCGATCTGGCGAAGCCGGGCGTCGCCGTCATCACCCCCAATCCCAAGACCTCGGGCGGGGCGCGCTGGAACTACCTGGCCGGCTGGGCCTGGGCGCAGCGCCAGCCGGGCGGCTCGCCCCAGGCGGCCGAGACCTATATCGCCGCGCTGTTCCGCAACGTGCCGGTGCTCGATACCGGCGCGCGGGGCTCCACCACGACCTTCGTGCAGCGCGGCCAGGGCGATGTGCTGCTGGCCTGGGAGAACGAGGCGCATCTGGCCTTCGCCGAATTCGGCCGCGGGCAGTTCGACATCGTCTATCCCGGCTTCTCCATCCTGGCCGAGCCGCCGGTCGCGGTGGTGGACCGGAACGTGGACCGGCGCGGCACCCGCGCCGCGGCCGAGGCCTTCCTGAAGGGGCTCTACGAGCCCGAGGCCCAGAGCCTGGCGGCGCAGCATTTCTATCGCCCCCGCGACCCCGCCGCCCTGGCCGCCGCCGGCGACCGCTTCCCGCAGCTGGAGATGATCACCATCGACGACCCGCTCTTCGGCGGCTGGCGCAAGGCCCAGGCGGACCACTTCGAGGATGGCGGCCTGTTCGACCGCCTCTACCGACCAGGACGATGAGGGGCGGGGGCGCCTCCGGCCTGCGGCGCCGGGTGTTGCCCGGCTTCGGACTCAGTCTCGGCCTGACCCTCGCCTGGCTCTCGACGATCGTGCTGATCCCGCTCCTGGCGCTGGTGCTGCGGCCCCTGGAGCTGGGCCCGGCGGGGATCTGGGCCTCGCTGGCGGAGCCGCGTGTCTGGGCGGCGCTGCGGCTCTCCTTCCTGGCGGCGCTGGCGGCGGCGGCGCTGAACCTGCCGATCGGCCTGCTGGCGGCCTGGGTTCTGGTGCGCTACCGCTTTCCGGGCCGCCGCCTGCTGGATGGCATGGTGGACCTGCCCTTCGCCCTGCCGACCGCCGTCGCCGGCCTGGCGCTGACGGCGCTCTACGCGCCGAACGGCTGGCTCGGCGCGCCGCTGGCGGCGCTGGGCGTGAAGGTCGCCTACACTCCGCTCGGCGTGATGCTGGCCATGGCCTTCGTCGGGCTCCCCTTCGTGGTCCGCACCGTGGAGCCGGTGCTGCGCGACCTGCCGCGCGAGGCGGAGGAGGCGGCGGCGACCCTCGGCGCCGGCCGCGGGCAGACCTTTCGGCGCGTCATCCTGCCGGCCCTGGCCCCGGCGCTCCTGGCGGGCTTCACCATGGCCGCGGCGCGGGCGATCGGGGAGTATGGCAGCGTCATCTTCATCGCCGGCAACATGCCGATGGTCAGCGAGATCGCGCCCCTGCTCATCGTGGTGCGGCTCGAGCAGTTCGATTACGCCGGCGCGGCGGCGGTGGGCCTGGCCATGCTGTTCCTGTCCTTCCTTCTGCTGCTGGTGCTCAACCTGGCCAGCCGCTTCTGGCGGCCGGCATGAGGCGGCCCGGCGGCGAGCCCCGTGTCGAGGTGGCGGCCGAGGCGCCCTGGGTCCGCCGCCTGGCCATCCTGCTGGCCGTGCTGGTGCTCGGCCTGCTGCTGCTGCTGCCGCTGCTCGCCGTGGCGACGGAGGCGCTGCGCCGCGGCTGGACGCCGGTGGTCGCCGCGATCACCGACCCCGACGCCCTCGCCGCGATCCGCCTGACGCTGCTGATCGCGGCGATCTCCGTGCCGGTCAACACCCTGGGCGGGCTGGCGGCCGCCTGGTGCATCGCCAAGTTCGACTTCCCCGGCCGTGCCCTGCTGCTGGCGCTGATCGAGCTGCCCTTCTCCGTCTCGCCGGTGATCTCGGGGTTGGTCTGGGTGCTGCTCTTCGGCGCGCAGGGCTGGCTCGGCCCCTGGCTGCAGGAGCGCGACATCCAGATCGTCTTCGCCCTGCCGGGGCTGGTGCTGGCGACGATCTTCGTCACCTTCCCCTTCGTGGCGCGCACCCTGGTGCCGCTGATGCAGGAGCAGGGGCGCTCGGCGGAGGAGGCGGCGGCGACGCTCGGCGCCTCGGGCTGGCAGACTTTCCGGCGTGTCACCCTGCCCGACATCCGCTGGGCCCTGCTCTCCGGCGTCCTGCTCTGCAACGCCCGCGCCATGGGGGAGTTCGGCGCGGTGTCCGTGGTATCGGGGCATATCCGCGGGGAGACCAACACCATGCCGCTGCATATCGAGATCCTCTACAACGAGTACCAGTTCGTGGGGGCCTTCGCCGTGGCCGGGCTGCTGGCCCTGCTGGCGCTCGTGACCCTGGCGGCCAAGGCGCTGCTCGAGCGTTCCGGCGACCTGGCCCGCCTCCGCCGACCGCCCGCATGAGTGTCGAGATCCTCGGCCTGTCGCGCCGGTTCGGCGAGGCGCAGGCGCTCCGGGACGTGTCTCTCTCCATCGCGGCGCGGGCCTTCGTGGCCCTCCTCGGCCCCTCCGGCTCCGGCAAGACCACCCTGCTGCGCATCCTGGCCGGCCTCGACTTCGCCGATTCGGGCACGGTGCGGATCGAGGGGCGGGACATGGCGGAGGTGCCGGCGCGCGAGCGCGGCATCGGCTTCGTGTTCCAGAACTACGCGCTGTTCCGCCACATGACGGTGTTCGAGAACGTCGCCTTCGGCCTGCGCGTCCGGCCGCGCCGCGCCCGCCCGCCGGAGGCGGAGATCGGCCGCCGGGTGCGGCGCCTGCTGGAGATGGTGCAGATCCCGGAGCTGGAGCGGCGCTATCCCGACCAGATCTCGGGCGGGCAGCGGCAGCGCGTGGCGCTGGCCCGCGCCCTGGCCATCGAGCCGCCGCTGCTGCTGCTCGACGAGCCCTTCGGCGCGCTCGATGCCGAGGTGCGCAAGGGGTTGCGCCGCTGGCTGCGCGAGCTGCACGCGCAGCTCGGCATCACCATCGTCTTCGTCACCCACGACCAGGACGAGGCCATGGAGCTGGCCGACAAGGTGGCCGTCATGCAGGCCGGGGAGGTGTCGCAGTTCGACCCGCCCGATGTGTTGCTGGAGCGGCCGGCCAATGCCTTCGTTGCCGGCTTCCTCGGCCATGCCGCCCGCCTGCCGGCCCGCTTCCAGGGCGGCACGCTGCGCTTCGAGGACCCTGGCCTGGGCACGTTGCCGGGCGCGGCCCTGGCGGTCGCGCCGCGGCGCGAGGGCGCGGCCCTGGCCTTCGTGCGGCCGCATGAGTGGGAGGTGCGGTGCGCCGGGGAGGGGCCAGGGGAGGGGCCAGGGGAGGGTGGGAGGAATGCCGTCATCCGCGCCAGCCGGCCCGCCGGCGGGCGGCGCCACCTGGAGGTTGATCTGGCGGGGCTGACGATCGAGATCGAGGTCGAGGGCGGCGCCGGGTATGAGCCCGGCCGGCCCTGCGTGATCCGCCCGCGCACCGCCCGCGCCTATTCCTGACACCGCCCGCTACCACAAGGGCGGCAGCCTTCCGCGCGTGACAGCGGGCCAACTGTGCCCGTGACGCCACGCTGTGTTTCGGAATGCGACAAATTCGCACCTTTCGTCGCCAGGCGGCCTTGAGAGATGCTTGCGTCCTGTATATGCGAGCGACTCTCAATATCAGATCAAGGCACGCCCTCCATCATGACCTGCGGTCGCGCAGCCTCTCTCCGACGAAGCGTCTCCCTCCTCGCCCTGGCCACCGGCCTGGCAGGCGGCCCGCTCACGGCTTCCGCGCAATCTCCCGCCGCGCCGGCGCCCAATGCCGTGCAGCTGCCCGAGGTGAACGTGCAGGCCGGCGTGGAACGCGGATACAGCCCGGTGCAGGGCTTCGTCGCCGGCGTCAGCGCGACCGCGACCAAGACCGACACGCCGCTGATCGAGACGCCGCAATCCATCTCGGTCATCACCGCGGACGAGATCCGCGCGCGCGACGCGCAGAACATCAACCAGATCATGCGCTACTCGGTCGGCGCCGTCACCGAGACGCGCGGCTCGGCCGCGGTGCGCCTCGATCAGATGACCATCCGCGGCTACTCGCCGAGCCAGTATCTCGACGGCATGCGCCTCGCCGGCGGCCGCGACGCCAATCCGAGCCTCGACGCCTATCGGCTGGAGCGGCTGGAGGTGCTGCGCGGCCCGGCCTCGGTGCTCTACGGCACCACGCCGCCGGGCGGCATCATCAACGCCGTCAGCAAGCGCCCGACCGAGGAGCGCATCCGCGAGGTGCTGCTGCAGGCCGGCACGCGCGAGCAATGGCGCGTCGCCGGCGACTACGGCGGCAAGCTGGACGAGAACGGCGAATGGCTCGGCCGCTTCATCGGCTCCTACGCCGAGGGCAACGGCGAACTCGATGAGGTGCGCGAGCGGCGCTACTTCTTCTCGCCCTCGCTGACCTGGCGGCCGACCAGCAACACCACCATCACCGTCCTCGGCCACTACCAGCGCGACCCGGAATCCGGCTCCTATGGCGGCGTGCCGGGCTGGGGCTCGGCGCTGCCCAATCCGAACGGCCGCATCGCCACGCGCTTCTATGACGGTGACTGGGACTTCGAGCGCAGCAACCGCGAGCACTACCAGATCGGCTATCTCGCCGAGCACCGCTTCAACGACACCCTGACGGTGCGGCAGAACTTCCGTTACATGCACACGCAGGGCGAGTATCGCAGCCTCTACGGATCGGCGATCAGCAGCGACATGACGCAGCTGATCCGCTCGGTCTTCGGCACGGATGCCGACCTCGATGTCTTCAACCTGGACAACCAGGTGCAGGCCAAGTTCGACACCGGACCGGCGCGGCACACCCTGCTGGCCGGGCTCGACTACTTCCGCGTGCTCAACGACGTCTATACCGGCTCGAACGTCTATAACGGCCGCACCCCGAACGGCGTCCTGCGGCAGAGCCTGTTCAATCCGGTCTATGCCAACCAGAACACCCGCTGGCCCGGCTTCGCCACCTACAGCAGCCAGCGGCAGAACCAGCTCGGCGTCTATCTGCAGGATCAGGTGCGGATCGGCCAGCTGGTGCTGATGGCCGGCGGCCGCATCGACTGGTCGGACAGCACGACGGAGAACCGGCGCGCCGGCAGCTTCGCCCTGACCGGTACCTCGCGGCAGACCGACAGCGCCTTCACCGGCCGCGCCGGCGCCGTCTATCTCTTCGAGAACGGCCTCGCGCCCTATGTGAGCTACTCCGAGAGCTTCGAGCCGCAGACCGGCACCGACCGCAACCTGAACCCCTTCGACCCGACCACGGGGCGGCAGTACGAGATCGGCCTGCGCTACCAGCCGCCGGGCACCAATCTCTCGATCGCCGTCGCCGCCTTCGACCTGCTGCGGGAGAACGTGCTGAGCACCGATCCGGTCAATCCGCAGTTCAGCGTGCAGAACGGCGAGGTGCGCACGCGGGGCTTCGAGCTGGAGGCCAAGGCGACGCTGGCGCAGGGCCTGAGCCTGACCGCCGCCTATTCCTATCTCGACATGGAATACACCAAGAGCAACAACAGCGTCGGCATCGACTACGGCATCGAGGGGCGGGCGAGCGGCGGCACGGTGCGGCAGGAGGGCAAGGTGCCGACCGGCATCCCGCGCCACAATGCCTCGGCCTGGCTGGACTATACCGCGCCGGAGGGCCGCTTCGGCGGGCTCGGCGTGGCGGGCGGCGTGCGCTACCTCGGCTCCTCCTGGGGCGATCCGGCGAACACCTTCAAGGTGGATTCCGCGACCCTCTTCGACGCCGCGCTGCGCTATGATCTCGGCCAGGTCAGCCGCGACCTGAACGGCATGCAGCTCGCGGTCAACATCCAGAACGTCGCGGATACGCGCTACGTGGCGAGCTGCCTGTCCTATGCCTGGTGCTGGTATGGCTACGGCCGCACCGTCACCGGCTCGCTGCGCTACCGCTTCTGATGGCCGCATCCGGCAGCACGGCGGCGCGCCGCGCCGCGCCGCCCGCCGCCGAATGGCGCAGGAAGCTCGGTATCCTGCTGCGCGTGGTCGCCGCCATCGGCGGCGGCTATGCGCTGGCCGCGCTCGCCGCCACGGCGGCGGCCCTCGCCCTGCCGATGCAGCGGGCCGATGCGGTGCTGACCGGAATGCTGGCCAGCTTCGCTGTCTATTGCGGCGCCGTGGTCTGGGTCTTCGCGGCGCGTGACGCGCTGCGGGCCTGGCTCGGCATCCTGCTGCCCGCGGCGCTGCTGGCCGGCATCGCCTTCCTGGCGCAAGGCTGGGTGGCGCCATGAAGACCGGCTTCCGGCAATCCATGGCCTGGTTGCACACCTGGTCCGGCCTGCTGGTCGGCTGGGTGCTGTTCCTGATCTTCCTGACCGGAACCGCCAGCTACTTCCGCCCCGAGATCTCGTTCTGGGCGCGGCCGGAGTTGCATCGGCCGCAGGCCGAAGTGGCCTCGCTGCAGCCCGTGCTGGACGCCGCCCTGCGGATGAGCG
>NZ_RCVQ01000006.1 GCF_016107285.1 Roseomonas sp. KE0001
GGACGCTCCTCAGGTTCCGGGAGGATGGTTCTCGGCCCCGAGGCTACCGGCCAGGGCGGGGCTGCGGAAGGGGGCCGCGGCCGGAACGGAAAAAGCGAAAAAAACCGCGCGGACCGCTCTTGCGCGCCCCGGGGGGCACGGTTATATCGCGCCACCTCACCGGGGGGCCATAGCTCAGTTGGGAGAGCGCTTGAATGGCATTCAAGAGGTCGTCGGTTCGATTCCGATTGGCTCCACCACGGTTTCAAGGGCCTGGCTTCGCAAGAAGCCGGGCCCTTTCGTTTTGGGCCACGTGCCGGCAGCCTCTCCGCGCTCGGCGGCCCATGCCGCGCGGCGAATAATTCCTCTTTTGGAGAAAAACTGCTCTCGTTAAGCTACCCTGGGTTTTGTGGAGCGCCTGCCGTGAAGATCGTCCTCGCCGCCCTGGCGGCCGCCGCCGTGCTGCTGCCGACCCTGTCCGAGGCGGCGCCCCGCAAGGCCGCGGTCGAGCCCTCGCCGGCGCGGCTCGCCCAGCAGGAGCGGATGCGCGGCTGCAACGCCACCGCGCGGGAGCAGTCGCTGCGCGGCCAGGGGCGCAAGGACTTCATGCGGACCTGCCTCTCCCACCGTTGAGCGCGTCCGCGCCCGGCCGCTTGCCTCCCCCCTCCGCGCGGGCCTATCCGGTCGGTCTCTTCCGACAGCAGGATCGGCCATGTCCCAGGACCCGCTTCCCGCCCTGAACGACGCGGCGCTGAACGACGCGGCGCTGCGGGACCGCGCCGTGCGCGCCGCGCAGGGGCTCGCGCCCTTCGATCAGCTGCTGACCGGCGCGCGGATCGCCGACATGGCGACCGGCGAGCTGCGCGCGGCGGATCTCGGCCTGGTCGGGCCGCTGATCGCCAGCGTCCACGCCCCCGGCACGCGCGCCGATGCCGCGATGGTCGAGGCGCTGCCGGGCCGGATCCTCGCGCCGGGGCTGATCGACACGCACATGCATGTCGAAAGCTCGATGGTGACGCCGCGCCGCTATGCCGAGACGGTGCTGCCCCAGGGCACCACGACGATCTGCTGGGACCCGCACGAGCTGGCCAATGTCGCGGGGCTGGAGGGGCTGCGCTGGGCCATCGCCGCGCTGCGCGGGCTGCCGCTCCGCGCCCTGCTGCTCGCCCCCTCCTGCGTGCCCTCGGCGCCGGGGCTGGAGCGCGCGGGGGCCAGCTTCGGGCCGGATGAGATGGCGGAGATGCTGTCCTGGCCCGAGGTCGCCGGCGTCGCCGAGGTGATGGACATGCGCGGCGTGCTGGAGCGGGCGCCGCGCATGCGCGGCATCCTGGCGGCGGGGCTGGAGAGCGGCAAGCTGGTCTGCGGCCATGCGCGCGGCCTCTCAGCGGGCGCGCTGCAGGGCTTTGCCGCCGCCGGCGTCACCTCCGACCACGAGATCACCTCCGGTGCCGATCTGCTGGAGAAGCTGCGCGCCGGCCTGGCCATCGAGCTGCGCGGCAGCCACGACTACATCCTGCCCGAGGCGGTCGCGGCGCTCGGCAGCCTGCCGCGCTATCCGCAGACCCTGACGCTCTGCACCGACGATGTCTTCCCGGACGACCTGGTGGCGCGCGGCGGCATGATCGACCTGATCCGGCGGCTGGTACGCCATGGCATGCCCGCGCTGGAGGCGCTGCGGGCGGCGACGCTGAACGCCGCGCAGCGCCTCGGCCGCGCCGATCTCGGCCTGCTCGCTCCCGGCCGCCGCGCCGACCTGATCGTGCTCTCCGACCTGGAGGGGATGATGGTGGAGCGGGTCTATGGCTCCGGCACCCTGCTGGCCGAGGGCGGCCGGCTGGCGGCGCCGCTGCCGGGCGGCGAACCGCCGGGCCTGCGCGACACCATGAGGCTCGCCCCGCTGGCCGCCGGCGATTTCCGCATCGCCGCCCCCGGCCCGACCGCGCGGCTGCGCAGCGTGGCCCAGCCGCGCTTCACCCGCTGGGGCGAGATCGCGGTGCCGGTGCGCGACGGCGCCGCCGTGCTGCCGCCCGAGGTCACGATGCTCGCCGTCATCCACCGCCACGGGCTCGCCCCGGCCCGGCCCTCGCTCGGCGTGCTGGAAGGCTGGGGGTCCTGGCGCGGCGCGCTGGCCACCACGGTCGCGCATGACAGCCACAATCTCTGCGTCTTCGGCCATGATCCGGACGACATGGCGGCGGCGGCGAACGCGCTGATCGCCGCCGGCGGCGGCATGGCGGTGGCCGCTGGCGGCGCGGTGCGGGCGGTGCTGCCGCTGCCCGTCTGCGGCCTGCTCTCCGACGCGCCGGCGGCGGAGGTGGCGGCACGGTTCGCCGCGCTCCGCGCCGCCGCCGACGGCATCGCCGAATGGCAGCCGCCCTACCGCGTCTTCAAGGCCGTGGTCGGCGCGACGCTGGCCTGCAACGCCGGGCCGCATGTGACGGATCTCGGCATCGCCGATGGCGGCACCGGGGCGGTGTTCACCTCGGCGCTGATCGCCTGAACCGCTCAGGCCGCGCCGCCGGGCGGCAGCAGCGCGTCGTCCGTCTCCCGCGCGCGGATCGCCGCCGGTCGCGCCTCGATCCGCGCGACATAACGCTCCAGCGCCGGCCGCTTCTCCAGCACGCCGAAGGCCATGCCCCAGGACAGTTCCGAGCCGAGATAGACATCGGCGGCCGAGAAGCGCTCGCCCAGCAGGTAGTCGCCCTGGCCCACCGCCGCCTCCAGCACCGCCATCACCCGGTCCTTGCTGCCGTAGCCGACCATGGCCTCCTTGTCGGGCGGCACGGTGACGCCGAGGGCGGTGTCGCTGACCACCGCCTCCACCGGCCCGGCGCCGAAGAAGAGCCAGCGGTAATAGGCGCCGCGCAACGGGTCCCGCGGCGCCGGGGCAAGGCCGGCGGCGGGAAAGGCATCGGCCAGGTAGGCGCAGATCGCCGCCGCCTCGGTCACCACCGCCGCGCCATGGCGCAGGGCCGGCACCTTGCCCATGGGATTGACCGCCAGATAGGCCGGCGCCCTCATCGGCGGCCCATAGGCCAGGATCTCGGTCCGGTAGGGCTGCCCGATCTCCTCCAGCATCCAGCGCACGATCCGCCCGCGCGACATGGGGTTGGTGTAGAAGACGAGGTCGTCACTCATGCGGGAGTCCTCACGAAAGGATGCGGCAGGAAGGCGATGCCGCGCCGGATCAGCCGGCGCAGCAGGAGCGCGCCCCGTGCTCGTCGGCGTATTCGTCATGGCGCCGCACCCAGTCCATCGTGCCGCTTTCGTTGCGGCCGAGCGGCAGCCGGTCCATCAGCATGAAGGTGCCCATCATCTCCTCCACCCCGCGGGCATAGGTGGAATAGGTGTGGAACACCGCCCCGTCGGCGGTGCGGCCGAAGGCACTCATCCCATGCAGTTCCTCGAAGGCGTCGGCGGCATCGAGGCGGGCATAGTTGTAGTCCACGCTGCCTTCCGCCAGGGCCTCGGGCGGGAAGGAGACGTGGAAGTCCCGGTTGAAGTCGCTGCCGAAGGAGGAGACCCAGGGGAAGCGCCAGCCCATGCGGCGGCGATAGGCCTCGATCTCCGGCAGCGGCGCGCGGGAGACGGCGACCAGGGTGACATCATGGTGGTTCAGATGCGGCAGCATGCCGTCGAAATGATCGGCGAGGAAGGAGCAGCCGGTGCAGCCCGCCTCCCAGCCCGGCGCCAGCATGAAGTGATAGAGGGCGAGCTGGCCGCGGCCCTCGAAGAGATCGCCGAGGCCGCGCGGCCCATGCGGCGTCGCGAAGCGGTAGGGCTTGTCCACCGGGGTCCAGGGCAGGGCGCGCCGCGCGGCGTTCAGCCGGTCGCGCGCCCGGGTATGGGCCTTCTCCTCGAGCAGAAGGGCCCGGCGGGCGGCGAGCCATTCCTGACGCGGCACCACCCGGTGCCCGGTCTGAACCTCGGTCTCCGTCTGGGACATGGTGGAACCTCCGAAGTGGCGGCCATGGCACGGCGGCGCCGTGAGGGCCTTGACTTTTGTGTTGATATCAACATTTAAAGCGGCGTGTCAAAGCCTTCCGAACTCCCCTTCGCGACCACACTGCTGGTGCGCGACACCTGCCTCTGCCTGCATGCCCAGCGCGCCGCCCGCGCCCTCGCCCGCCGTTTCGACGAGGCGCTGCGCCCTCTCGGCCTGACCAATGGCCAGTTCTCCCTGCTGATGTCGCTGAACCGCCCGGAGCCGCCGCCGATGCGGCCGGTGGCGGAGCTGCTCGGCATGGATCGCACCACCCTGACCGCCAGCCTGAAACCGCTGGAACGGCGCGGCCTGGTGCGGGTGGAGCCCGATCCGGAGGACCGGCGCAGCCGCCGCCTGCACCTGACACCGGCCGGCCGCGCCGTCCTGGCCGAGGCCTTCCCGGTGTGGCGGGACACCCACACGGCGGCCGAGGCCGGCCTCGGCGAGGGCGAGGCCGACCGGCTCCGCGCCAACCTGGCGCGGCTCGGCTGAACCGCCCCCTTGCCTCAGATCACCATGCCGCCATCGACATGCAGGCACTGGCCGGTGACGTAGGAGGCCGCCGGCGAGGCCAGGAAGGCGATGGCCGCCGCCACCTCGGCCGGCTGGCCCAGGCGGCGCAGCGGGATATGGTCGCGCACCGCCGCCTCGCGCCCTTCGGCGTTCAGGGCCGCATGGGTGCCCGGATCCTTGGCGATATGGCCGGGCACCACGGCGTTCACCGTCACCGCGGGGGCCCATTCCACCGCCAGGCTCCGCACCAGCGCCTCCACCCCCGCCTTGGCCGCGGCGGAGGCGGGGAAGAGCGTGCCGCCGGGGTGGAAGTGGTGCGCGACGAAGGAGGAGACGGCGACCAGCCGCGGATCCTGGCCCGCCGCCAGCAGCGGCCCCGCCGCACGGGCCAGCCGCAGCAGGGCCCAGAGGATGGTGTCCTGGCTGCGCGCGAAGGCCGCGTCGGTCAGGTCGCGCAGCGCCGTGCGGTCGGCGAAGCCGGCATTGGAGACCAGCACGTCCAGCCCGCCCAGGCGGGCGGCCGCCTCGGCCACCAGCCGCTCGGGCGCCCCGGCCTCGGCCAGGTCGGCCAGCAGCACGCCGGCCTCGGCGCCCGCCGACCGCGCCTCGGCGGCGACACGCTCCGCCCCCTCGCGGTTGCCCCGCGCGTGCAGCACGAGCGCCACGCCGGGCGCGGCCAGCAGCCGTGCCGTCGCCGCGCCGATGCCGCTCGCCGCGCCGGTGATCAGGATCTTCCGTTCGGCCATGCGCCGCTTCCCCTCTCTTGCCCGGCCGGCAGGATAGGGGGAGGTGCCTTGCGGCCCCAAGGGGCTCCCCGCATCCTGGGCGCATGGCAAAGCCCAAGAAGGAGGAATCGCCGGCATGCTGACCGTCCTGGAGCCCGAAGGCCTCTATCCCGACACCCTTCTCGAGGAGGAGATCCTCGGCCCCGGCGTGCGGGTGGTCCGCGGCGGCGGCCCCGGCGGCGTGGAGGAACTGCCCGACGCGCTCTGCGCCGAGGCGGACGGACTGTTCATCTTCCGTCACTGGCTGCCGGGCAGCCAGCTGCACCGCTTCCCGAAGCTCAAGGTGGTGGTGCGGATGGGCGTCGGCTACGACCGGCTCGACCGTCCGGCCCTGGCGGAGCGGGGCATCGCCGTCTGCAACGTGCCCGACTACGGCACCACCGAGGTGGCCGACCACGCCGTCGCCCTGGCGCTGACGCTGCGGCGCGGCATCGCCCTGCACCACGACCTGCAGCGCGGCACGCCGCCCGCCGCGTGGCGCTACCTCGACAGCCCGCTGATCCAGCGGGCCAGCGAGCAGGATTTCGGCATCATCGGGCTCGGCCGCATCGGCACCGCCGTGGCGCTGCGCGCCAAGGCCTTCGGCTTCCGCGTGCGCTTCTACGACCCCTATCTGCCGAACGGGGTGGACCGGGCGCTGGGCATCCAGCGGGCGCGCAGCCTGGAGGCGCTGCTGGAGGAGACCGACACGCTCTCGCTGCACGCGCCACTGACCCGCACCACCGCCGGCCTGCTGGACGAATCGGCGCTGCGCCGCCTGCGCCCCGGCGCGGTGGTGGTGAACACGGCGCGCGGCCCCATGCTGGACCTGGACGGGCTGGAGGCCTGCCTGCGCGATGGCCATCTGGCCGGGGCGGGCCTCGACGTGCTGCCGCAGGAGCCGCCGGTGGCGCCGGAGCACCCGCTGCTGGCGGCCTATCGGGCGCGCGAGCCCTGGCTGGCCGGGCGGCTGATCGTCACGCCGCACAGCGCCTTCCACACGCCGCACGCTTTCCAGGACATCCGGGTGAAGAGCGCGGAGACGATGCGGGACGTGCTGGTGGAGGGCCTTGCCAGCAACGTGATCCCGCCCGGCGCCGACTGAATCGAAGGAGGTCTGCACGCAAAGGTTGCGCTAAGGGTATGCAAAGGTTCTAGAACGCGATTCAGCGATAGATATACCACTCGAATAAATGTTCTTGTTTCCTTACACCCTCAAAGGTGTATATCACGGTTTAGTGAACCACTCCGGTTCGCGGATGCAGCATAACCCTTAACGCAAACTTGCCATGCGGACACAACCGCTAGGCATCATACCCTCCCCAAAGGGAACCCTTGATGCTTGCTGACCCTGCCGCCCACAGCCTGCATGTCGTGCTGGACGTCTCCAGGCTGCTGGGCTGCGGCCGCAAGCGCACCCCTTCGGGAATCGATCGGGTCGAGCTGGCCTATGCCCGCCACTGGCTCGGCCTGCCGCCCGGCGCCTGCACCTTCGTCGGCCAGGAACTGCAGGGCGGCTTCGCGGAACTGCCCCGGACCCTCGTCGCCGACCTCGTGGCGGCGCTCACCGAGGCCTGGGACAGCGGCCTCTCCAACAGCCCCGCGCTGCGCCGCGCCGCCCGCATCGGCACCCTGGCGCGCGGCCGGCTGCTGCTCGGCTTCGGCCGCGCCGACCTCGCCCGCCTCCTCGGCAGCGGCCGGCGGCTCGCCTTCCTGCTGGTCTCGCACCAGGCGCTCGACCGCGCCGGCCCGATCGAGTCGCTGCGCCAGGGCGGCTGCGCCTTCGTGCCGCTGATCCACGACCTGATCCCGGTCTCGCACCCCGAATACGCCCGGCCCGGCCAGGCGGAGAAGCACCTGCGGCGCATCGGCGTCACCGCCAGCCTGGCCGATGGCGTGATCGTCAACTCCGCCGCCACGGCCGAGGCGCTGGCCCCCCACCTGGCCGGGCGGCCCCTGCCGCCGCCGGTGCTCATCGCGCCGCTCGGCATCGACACGCCGCGCCATGCCGGGCCCGCCTCCGGCGCGGACCCCTACTTCGTCGTCCTCGGCACCATCGAGCCGCGCAAGAACCACCTCCTGCTGCTGCACCTGTGGCGCGAGCTGGCGCGCCTCGGCAGCGCCACGCCGCGCCTGCTGATCATCGGCAAGCGTGGCTGGGAGAACGAGAACGTCGTCGACATCCTGGAGCGCTGCACGGCGCTGAACGGCATCGTGCAGGAGATCGGCCAGCTCCCGGACCGCAAGGTCTCCGAGCTGCTGCTGGGGGCCCGCGCGCTGCTCTTCCCCTCCTTCGCCGAGGGCTATGGCCTGCCGCTGGCCGAGGCCCTGGCCGCCGGCGTGCCCAGCATCTGCTCCGACCTGCCGGCGCTGCGCGAGGTCGGCGCCGAGGTGCCGGACTATCTCGACCCGCTGGACGGCAGCGCCTGGCGCCGGGCCGTCCTCGACTACGCGCGGCCGGACAGCCCCGCCCGCGCCGCCCAGCTCGCCCGCCTGCAGGGCTGGCGGGCGCCCGAGTGGCAGGACCACTTCGCCATGGTGGAGCGCCTGCTGGAGACCGTGACCGAACACCGCCTGGGCGCGCCGCAGGGCCGCCGCGCCGGCCGGCGCCTCCCCGCGCTGCGTCCCGCCGTCGCCCGCCCCGCCTGGTCCGCCACGCGGCCCGGGATGGTGGCCCGCGACGAGGCGGTGCCGTGAGCCTCCGCCGCCGCGCGGAACCCTCCTCATGAACGCCATGCCGCAGCGCCCGCCCAATCCGCCGCGCCCGGCGGGCGGCGCCATCGCCATCGTCGGCGCCGCCTGCCGCCTGCCCGGCGCGCCCGATCTCGACGCCTTCTGGCGGCTGCTGGAAAGCGGCTCCGACGCCGTCGGCACCCTGCCGGCCGATCGCTTCGCCCAGGCCGCCTTCCACCACCCGCGCAAGGGCGAGCCGGGCCGCAGCTACAGCTTCGCCGCCGGCCATCTGGGCGACATCGCCGGCTTCGACGCCCCCGCCTTCGGCCTCTCCCCGCGCGAGGCGGTGGAGATGGACCCGCAGCAGCGCCTGCTGCTGGAGGTGGCCTCGGAGGCGCTGGAGGATGCCGGCTGGCCGGCCAGCCGCCTGGCCGGCCGCGCCATCGGCGTCTGGATCGGCGGCTCCTCGACCGACCATGCCGAGCTGCGCCTGGGCGACGCGGCGGGCACCGACCGGTACTTCATGACCGGCAACACCCTGTCGATCCTGGCCAACCGCCTGACCAACGTCTTCGACCTGCGCGGCCCGGGCCAGACGGTGGACACAGCCTGCTCCTCCTCGCTCGTCGCGCTCGACGCCGCCGTGGCGGCGCTGCGCGCCGGCCGCGTCGAGGCGGCGCTGGTCGGCGGCGTGCAGCTGCTGCTCTCGCCCTTCGCCTTCATCGGCTTCTCGCGCGCCGGCATGCTCTCGGCCCGGGGCCGTTGCCAGGCCTTCGACGCGGCGGCGGACGGCTATGTGCGCGGCGAGGGCGCCGGCCTCGTCGTGCTGAAGCCGCTGGCCGCCGCGCTGGCGGCGGGCGACGCCATCCGCGGCGTCCTTCTCGGCACCGGCACCAATGCCGCCGGCCGCACCATCGGCCTCTCGCTCCCCGACCGCGAGGCGCAGGCGGCGCTGCTGGAGCGCGTCCTGGCCGAGAGCGGCGTGCGGCGCGAGGCCCTGGCCTATTTCGAGGCGCACGGAACCGGCACCCAGGCCGGCGACCCGGCGGAGAGCTGGGCCATCGGCACCGCCCTGGCCCAGGGCCGCGCCGCACCGCTGCCGGTCGGCTCGGTGAAGACCAATATCGGCCATCTGGAGCCGGCCTCCGGCATGGCCGGGCTGCTCAAGGCCCTGCTGGTGCTGGAGCATGGCGCGCTGCCGCCCAACCTGCACTTCCGCGAGCCCAATCCGAACATCGACTTCGCCGGGCTGAACATCCGTGTCCCCACCGCGCTGGAGCGGGTGGAGATCGGTCCGGACGCGGTGATCGGCGTCAACAGCTTCGGCTTCGGCGGCACCAACGCGACGCTGCTGCTGGGCGCGCCACCGGCTCCCGCCGGAGCCGGAGCCGGAGCCGGAGCCGGAGCGGGGGGCGGAACGGCGGCGGAGGGGCCACCGCCGCCGCTGCTGCTCAGCGCCCGCTCGGAGGCGGCGCTGCGCGGCCTGGCGGCCCGCTGGCGCGACCGGCTGGACACGGCCGCCGAGCCTGGCCTGCCCGCCCTGCTGCGCGGCGCCGCGCGCCACCGCGACCTGCATGCCCACCGGCTGGCGCTGCGCGGCACCAACCGCGCCGCGCTGCGCGCCGGGCTGGAGTCCTGGCTCGCCGGCGGGCGGCCGACCGCGGTCCGCCAGGGCGTGGCGCGGCGCCCCGCCACGGGCGGCATGGCCTTCGTCTTCTCCGGCAATGGCAGCCAGTTCCCCGGCATGGCGCGCGAGGCCATGGCGCACAACGCCGCCTTCCGCGCCGCCGTCGAGCAGGCCGACAGCCTCCTCGCCCCGCTCACCGGCTGGTCCGGCGCCGCGCTGCTGGCCGAGGGCGTCACCGCCGAGGCCCTGGCCGGGACCGACCATGCCCAGCCGCTGCTCTTCCTGGTGCAGCACGGCATGCTGGCCGCGCTGGCCGCCGAGGGGCTGCGGCCGGATCTCTGCCTCGGCCATTCGGTGGGCGAGGTGGCGGCGGCGCTGGCGGCGGGCATCCTGACGCTGGAGCAGGCGGTGCGGCTGGTGGTCGCCCGCTCCCGCGCGCAGCACGCCCGGCGCGGCTTCGGCCGCATGGCGGCGCTCGGCGCCGGGCCGGACGAGGCCGCCCCCCTGCTGGCCGCCCTGCCCGCGGACGAGGCCGGCTGGCGGGCGGAGATCGCCGCCTACAACGCGCCCGACGCCATCACCGTCGCCGGCCCCGAGGCGGCGATCGAGGCGCTGCTCGAGGCGGCGAAGGCGCGGCGCCTCTCGGCCGTGCGGCTCGACCTCGATTACGCCTTCCATTCCGCCGCCATGGAGCCGGCGCGCGCGGCGCTGTCCGCCGACCTCGCCGGGCTGCGCGGCGGCCCGGAGCGCATCGCCTTCCTCTCCTCCGTGACCGGCGGCAAGCTGCCCGGACCGGCGCTGGACGCGGAATACTGGTGGCGCAACCTGCGCGAGCCGGTGCGCTTCCGGGCCGCGGTGCAGGCCGCGGTGGACCATGGCGCGCGGCTCTTCCTCGAGATCGGGCCGCATCCGGTCCTGCAATCCTACCTGCGCGAGAGCCTGCGCGCCGCCGAGGCCGAGGCGCCGGTCCTGCCGGGCCTGTCGCGCCGCGACCCGCCGGGCGATCCGTTTCCCGCGCTGGCCGACCGCGCCATCACGCAGGGCGCCGATCCGCGCCGGGGCCCCTCCTGGCAGGGGCCGGCGCTGCGCCGCGGCCTGCCCCTCACCCCGTTCGACCGGCAGCGCCACTGGTTCACGCCCAGCGCCGAATCCGCCCGGCTGACCGACCCGCTGACCGATCATCCCCTGCTCGGCCAGCGCCACGGCACCGAGCCGGGCCGCTGGTCGCGCCTGCTCGACACCGCCCTCGAGCCCTGGCTGGCGGATCACCGCCTGGCCGGGGAGGCGGTGCTGCCGGCGGCCGCCATGCTGGACCTGGCGCTGGCCGCCGCCGCGCGCTTCTTCCCCGAGGCCCCGGCGCTGGAGCTGCGCGACACGCTGATCCTGCGCGCCCTGCCGGTCTCGGCCGCGACGCGGGAGCTGCGCTGCACGGTGGAGCCCGAGGCCGGGCTGTTCCTGATCGAGAGCCGGCCGCGCCTGTCCGCCGAAGGCTGGACGCTGCATGCGCGCGGCACGATCGGCCCGGCCCCGCTGGAGGCCCTGGCAGAAGCCCTCGCCGTGCCGCCGGCCGGGGAGGGTGAGGAGGCGCCGGGCGCCGCGCTGGTCGCCTCCGCCGCGCGCTTCCATCTCGACTACGGCCCGGCCTTCCGGCCGGTGACGCGGATGCGGCTGGCCGGGGATGGCGCCGCCCTCCGCCTCGCCCTCGCCCTGCCGCCCGAGGCCCCGCCGGACGAGGCCGGCTGGCTGATCCATCCGGTGCGCCTCGATGGCGCGCTGCAGGGCATGCTGGAGCTGCTGGCCCGCGCCGGCGAGGATGACGGCCGCGCCGCCGCGCCGGTCCGGCTGGGGCGCATGGTGCTGCGGCGCGGCGCGCCCGTGCCGGTCACCGCGGATCTCCGCCGCGGCCATCGCGGCACGCGATCGGACCAGTGCCACGTGGCGCTGCGCGACGGCAGCGGGCGGCTGGTGGCGCGGCTCGAGGACTGCTGGATGCAGCGCTTCCGGCTGGCGCCGCCGCCGCGCGTGGAGGAGGCGCTGTTCCGCGTCGAGGACGAGCCTTCGCCGCGGCCCGGGGCGCCGCCCGCCCTCGACCTGGATGCCGCCGTCGGCGCCGGCCTCGCCGAGGACGCCAGCCGCGACCTGGCCGAGACCGCCCTGCTGCTGGAGGGCCATGTGGTGGCCAGCGCCCATGCCGCGCTGCGCGCCCGCGCCCGGCCGGACGGGCTGCTGCCGGCCGCCGGCCTGTCGACCTATGCCCTGGCCCTGCTGCGCGCCCTCGCCGAGGACGGGCTGGCCGAGCCCGGCCCCGCCGGCTGGCACCTGCCCGAGGCGCCCGACCTGCCCGAGCCGGGCGCGATCTGGCAATCGGTGCTGGCCGAGCAGCCCGGCCTCGCGCACGAACTGGCCTGGCTGGCCCTGGCGGCCGAGCGGCTGCCGCGGGTGCTGGACAGCGGCCTGGCCCTGAGCGGCCCCCCGCCTGCCGGCCCCGCGCCTGCCGACCAGGCCCCGGACAGCCCGCCGCCGGAGGCCGCCGGCTTCGAGCGGCTGGCGGCCGTCCTGGCCCAGGCCGTGGCGCGGCTGGTGCAGGAATGGCCGGAGGACCGGCCGCTGCGCGTGCTCGAGGTGGGCGCGCAGGGCGGCCCGCTGACCCGCGCGCTGCTGGCGGTGCTGGGCGGCAGCGGCCGCGCCGTCCACTACACCGCCGCCGCGGCGCCGGAGGAGGCGCTGGCCGCCACCCTGCCGCCGCTGACCGGCCGGGTCGACTACACCCTGGCGCTCTGGCAGCCCGGGGCCGGGCCGCCGCCGGGGCCCGCCGATCTCGTGGTGGGGCTGGCCGCCGCCGCGCGCGGCCGCCTGGGCACCGCCCTGCTGCCCGCCCTCTCCACCGCCCTGTCCGAAGGGGGCACCCTGCTGCTGGCCGAGCCGCAGCCCGGCCGCGCCTGGAGCTTCGCCTGCGGCCAGGACGCCGGCTGGTGGGAGAACGGCGCCCCGCCCCTGCCCGCCGCCGCCGCCTGGGAGACCGCCTGCGCGGCGCCGGAATGGCAGCGGGCCTGGGTCTCGGAGCTGGTCGCCGCCCCCTGGCCCGCTTTGCTGGTGGCCGCCCGCGCCCTGCCCCGCGCCGCGCGGACGGCCCCGGCTGCCGCCGACGCCCGGGGCTTCTTCCATCTGCAGGCCGATCCCCCCAGCGCCGCCCTGGCCCAGGCGCTCGGCGCCGCGCTGGAGACCGCCGGGGCGCGGGTCGAGCACCACGGGCTGGAGGAGGCCGCGCGGATCGCGCCGCGCCAGCTGCAGGACCGGCACGTGCTGCTGCTGGCGCGCCCGGACGCCGCGGCGCTCCCCGCCACCCTCGCCCGGGTGACGCGCCTGGCCGAGGCGGCGCAGGGCAGCGCCGCCAGCCTCACCCTGCTGCTCGGCGACACCGCGCGGGAGCCCGAGGCGGCGGCGCTGCTCGGCCTTGGCCGCGTGCTGGCCAACGAGATGCCGGGCCTGCGGCCGCGCCGAATCGGACTCGCCACCATGCCGGAGGAACGCGCCCTCGCCCGCCTGCTGCCGGAGTTGCTGCCCAATCCCTCGGCCGATCCCTCGGCCGATCCGTCCTCCGGGGCCGGCGCGGCGCGCGAGCCCGAGCTGCTGCTCTCGGCCCGCGCCTGTCTGCGGCCGCGCCTGCGCCCGGGCGCGGCCCCGCCGGCGGCGCCGCGCGGCCCGGCCCGCCTCGTCGTGCGCCAGCCCGGCCAGCTCGGCACGCTGGGCTGGGAGGCCTTCGACCTGCCCGAACCCGGCCCCGGCGAGGTCACGGTGCGCGTCTCCGCCGCCGGGCTGAACTTCCGCGACCTGATGTGGGCGCAGGGCCTGTTGCCGGAGGAGGCGCTGCTCTCGGGCTTCGCCGGGCCGACGCTGGGGATGGAGATGGCCGGGCTGGTCGAGCGGGCCGGACCGGGCAGCGGCTTCCAGCCCGGCGAGGCGGTGTTCGGCTTCGCCCCCGCCGCCCTGGCCAGCCGGGTGCTGACGCGCGGCGCGGCCCTGGCCCGCCTGCCGGACGGGCTCGGCTTCGCCGCCGCCGCCGGCCTGCCGGTCGCCTTCATGACGGCGATCTACGCGCTGGAGCATTGCGCCAGGCTGCGGCGCGGCGAGACGGTGCTGATCCATGGCGGCGCCGGCGCCGTCGGCCTCGCCGCGCTGCAGGTGGCGCGCGCCGCCGGGGCCCGGGTCGCCGCCACCGCCGGCAGCGCCGCCAAGCGCGCCTTCCTGCGGGCCGCCGGGGCGGAGCTGGTGCTGGACAGCCGCGACCCCGGCTTCGCCGACCGGCTGCGTGCCGCCTGGCCGGGCGGCGTGGATGTCGTGCTGAACTCCCTGGCCGGCGAGGCGATGGAGCGCAGCCTCGGCCTCGTCGCGCCCTTCGGCCGCTTCGTCGAGCTGGGCAAGCGGGACTTCTTCGAGAACCGCCGCCTCGGCCTGCGCCCCTTCCGGCAGAACATCACCTATTTCGGCGTCGATGTGGATCAGCTGCCGAGCGCGCGGCCGGAGCTGGCCGGCGCCCTGCTGGGCGAGATCGCCGCCCGTATCGGGGCCGGCACCCTGTCGCCGCTGCCCCATGCCTTGCGCCCGGCGGCGGAGGCCGAGGCCGCCTTCCGCACGCTGCAGGCCAGCGCCCATATCGGCAAGCTGGTGCTGGCCCCGCCGCCGCTGCCCGAGCCCGCCCGCCCCGCCGGCGCCGGCTGGGCGCCGCCCGCCGGCACCATCCTGGTGGTCGGCGGCACGCAGGGCTTCGGCTTCGAATGCGCCAAGTGGCTGGCGGCGCGCGGCGCCACCGACCTCGCCCTGCTGTCGCGGCGCGGCGGCACGGCGCCCGGCGCCGATGCGGCGCTGCGCGCCCTGGCCGCGCTCGGCGCCCGCGCCAGCCTGCACGCCGCCGATGCCGCCGATCCGGCGGCGCTGGAGGGCGCGCTGGCCCGCATCCGCGCCGAGGGGCGGCCGCTGGTCGGCGTCGTCCAGGCCGCCGCCGTCTTCGACGATGCCGCGGCCACCGCGCTGGACGCGCGGCGCTTCGCCGCCGTGCTGGCGCCGAAGCTCGCCGCCGCCGAGGCGCTGGACCGGCTGACGCGCCAGGATCCGGTGAAGCTCTTCCTCCTGTTCTCCTCGGCCACCACGGCCATGGGCAATCCGGGACAGGCGAACTACGTGGCCGCCAACATGGCGCTGGAGGCGCTGGCGCGGCGCCGGCGGGCGGAGGGGCTGCCGGCGCTGGCGGTGGGCTGGGGCCCGATCGCCGATGCGGGCGTGCTGGCCGGCGATGCCGCCACCGCCGGGACCCTGGCGCGGCGCCTCGGCGTCGAGGCCATGACGGCCGCCGAGGCGCTCTCGGCCCTGCCGGCCATGCTGGCCAGCGGCGCGCCGGTCCTGGCCCTCGCCCGCGTCGGCTGGCGCGAGGCGCGCATGGCGCTGCCGATCCTGGAGGAGCCGCTGTTCTCGCGGGTGCGCGGCCGCGCCGAGCCCCTGCCCGAGGCCGGCGGGCTGCGCGCGCATCTGCAGTCCCTGCCGCCCGAGGCCGCCCGCGCCCTGCTGCGCCAGACGGTGCAGGAGGAGGTGGCGCGCATCCTGCGCCTGCCGCCCGAGGCGGTGCCGGTGGACGCGCCGGTCGCCGGCCTCGGCCTCGACAGCCTGGGGGGGCTGGAGCTGCGCGGCGCGCTGGAGCAGCGCCTGGCGATGCCGGTGCCGCTCGCCTCGGTGACGGAGGAGCTGACCATCGACAGCCTGGCGCGCAAGCTGGCCGAGGGCCTGGGCGGCGGCGATGACGGGCTGGCCGGGCTGGTCGAGCAGTTCGAGCCGAGCCGGGCGGCGACGCCGGAGGCGGCGGCGGAATGAGGTCTCTCTCCCGCAGGGGCGGCACCCCGTGGCGGAGGCGTCCATGAGGACCAGGGAAGCACGCGCATGACCGTCGGACTGTCCGCCACCGCCCGCATGGCGCTGCTCGCCCGCCTCTCGCGCCGCCGCGACAGCGCCGCCCCGCGCGCCGATGCCGGCAGCGCGCGCGACTTCACGACGCTCCCCGGCATGCGCGACTTCGCCCTGCTGAAGACCGCCATCGAATCGCTCGACCTGCGCCAGCCCTTCTTCCGCGCGCATGACGGGCTGGCCGGGGCGCACAGCCGCATCGGCGGGCGCGAAGTGGTGAACTTCGCCAGCTACAACTATCTCGGCCTGAACGACGATCCGCGCGTGCAGGCGGCGGCGAAGGCGGCGATCGAGCGCTACGGCGTCTCGCCCTCCGGCTCGCGCATCACCTCGGGCGAGCGCGACCTGCATCTCGCGCTGGAAGCGGCGCTGGCCGAATGGCACGGCGCCGAGGCGGCGCTGACCTTCGTCTCCGGCCATGCCACCAACGTCACCACCATCGGCCACCTGATGGGCCCGCGCGACATCGTGGTGCATGACGCCGCCATCCACAATTCCTGCACCGAGGGCATCCGCCTCTCGGGCGCGCGCCGCATCCCCTTCGCGCACAACGACATGGCAGCGGCCGAGCGCGAGATGGCGGCGGCGCGGCGCGGCGCCCAGGGGGCCTCGACCCGCGCCCTGTTGCTGGTCGAGGGCCATTACAGCATGGATGGCGACGCGCCGGATCTGGCGCGCTGCGTCGGCATCGCCCGCAGGCACGACGCCTGGCTGATGGTGGACGAGGCGCACAGTCTCGGCGTGCTCGGCGCCACCGGGCGCGGCGTGGCCGAGGCGCAGGGTGTCGACCCGGCCGGCGTCGATCTCTGGATGGGCACGCTGTCCAAGACCCTGTCGGCCTGCGGCGGCTATATCGCCGCGCGGGCCGACGTGATCGACTGGCTGCGCCACACCGCGCCGGGCTCGGTCTATTCCGTCGGGCTGGCGCCGCCGCTGGCCGCCGCCGCGCTGGAAGCGCTGCGCATCCTGCGCGCCGAGCCGGAGCGCGTGGCGCGGCTGCAGGCCAACGGCCGGGCGCTCCGCGAGCGCATCCGGGCGCGCGGCTTCGACACCGGAGCGGGCCAGGGCGGGGCCATCCTGCCGGTGGTCCTCGGCTCCTCGGTGCGCACGGTGAAGGTGGCGGCGGCGCTGCTGGAGCGCGGCGTCGCGGTGCAGACGGTGATCTTCCCGGCCGTGCCGGAGCAGTCGGCACGGCTGCGCTTCTTCCTCTCCGCCGACCACAGCGAGGCCGATCTCGACCACGCCGCCACCGCGCTGGCCGAGGCCGCCGCCGGCATCGGCCGGGTGGAATCCCTGCCGGGCCTGGCATGACCCGGCAGGGCGGCGCCTTCCCGGCCGGGCCGGTCGGCCTCAGCGCCGCCGGGACGGAGATCCGCCGCGTCACCACCCCGGCCGAGGCCGAGCTCTTCATCCGCCTGCCGGCGCTGCTGGGCGGCGCCGCCGCCGGCTGGTCGGTGCCGCTCTTCGCCGACACAAGGCGCATCTTCGACGCTGGCTTCAACACCGCGCTCGCCGAATGGACGGTGCCGCGCTGGCTGGCCTGGCGCGACGGCCGCCCGGTGGGCCGCATCGCCGCCGCCTGGCCGCGCGACGGCGCCGCGACGGCGGGCCTCGGCAGCTTCGGCTTCCTGGCGCTGGAGCGCGACCCGGCGGTGCTGGCCGCGTTGCTCGACACGGCCGCCGGCTGGCTGGCGGAGCGGGGCGCGACGCGCCTGCGGGGCCCCTTCTCCTTCACGATCAACCACGAGATCGGCCTGCTGGTCGAGGGTGGCGCGCTGCCCATGCCGCGCATGCCGCGCAATCCCGCCTGGCTGCCGCCGATGCTCGACGCGCTCGGCCTGGCCCGGGAGAAGGACGTGCTGGCCTGCACCCTCGACACCGCCACCGAGTCGCACCGCGCGGCCTCCGCTCCGCGCCTCGCCGCCTGGTCCGGGCGCGGCGAGCTGCGCATCCGGCCGCTGCGGCGCCGGGGCCTCGGGCGCGAGGTCGCGCTGATCCGCGACATGTTCAACGACGCCTGGGCGGAGAACTGGGGCGCGCTGCCGGTCTCCGCCGCCGAGGCCGGCACCATGAAGCGGCTGCTGCGCCCCATGCTGCTGGCCGGCGGCGGCTATTTCGCCGAATGGCGCGGCGAGCCGATCGGGCTCGCCATGCTGCTGCCGAATGTCGAGGCCGCCACCGCGCGGCTCGATGGCCGGCTGCTGCCGCTGGGCTGGGCGCGGATGCTGCGCGCCCTGATCGATGGCCAGGGCAGCGCACGGCTGCCGATGTTCGGCATCCGCCGCGCCTGGCGTGGCACCGAGGCCGGGCGCATGGCCGCCGGCGCACTGCTGGCGGCCGCGATCGGCCATGCCGAGCGCCGCGGCTGGCGGCGGGTCGAGATCTCCTGGATCCTGGAGGACCATCGCGGCATGCTGCGGCTGATGGACAGCCTCCCCGCGCCCGTCACGGGCCGATGGCGGATCTGGGGCGCTCCACTGCCCCTGGCTGCCAATCGGGCCGTCATTGCATCCACAGATTGACAGGGTTCGCGCCACCCGCTTTCAAGGGTGCAACGATGTCGGCCGCGGCCCCTCCTCCTCCACCCAAGCGCTTCCTGTTCCTGCAGGGGCCGATCTCGCCCTTCTTCGATGAGGTCGGCGCCGGGCTGCGGGCGCTGGGCCATCAGGTCCATCGCATCAACCTCAATCTCGGCGACCGCTTCTTCTGGCGCGGCCCCGGCGCCGTCGATTTCCGCGGCCGTGCCGCCGAATGGCCGGACTTCATCGCCGCCTTCCTGGACCGGCACGGCATCACCGACATGGTGCTGATCGGCGAGCAGCGGCCCTACAACAAGGTCGCCATCGCCGCCGCCGAGGCGCGCGGCATCCGCGTGGCGGTGACCGATTTCGGCTATATCCGCCCCGACTGGATCGTCCTGGAGCGCGACGGCATGAACGCCGCCAGCCGCTTCACCCGCGACCCGGAGGCCATCGTGCGCGAGGGCGCGAAGCTGCCGCCGCCCGACCTCGCCGTGCGCCATCATGACGACTTCCGCAGCCAGGCGGCCTGGGACATGCTCTACCATCTGGCCAGCCTGATGCCCTGGCCCTTCCCGCATTACGACAGCCACCAGCTGCACCACCCGATCCCGGTCTATCTCGGCGTCGCCTGGCGGCTGCTGCGGCGCGGCGCCAGCAACCGGCGGGCGGACGCCATCCTGAAGCGCCTGACCGGGCGCGGGCCGCTCTTCCTGATGGCGATGCAGATGGAGACCGACTTCTCCATCCGCGCCTATTCCCGGTATCGCGACCTCGACACCGTGCTGCACGAGGTGGCCGCCAGCTTCGCGGCCCATGCGCCGGCGGACGCGCACCTGCTGGTGAAGGTGCATCCGCTTGATCCGGGCATGAAGAACTGGAAGCGGCGCAGCGCCCGCATCGCCCGGCAATACGGATTGCAGGAGCGGATGCATTATCTCGGCGGCGGCAACCTCGGCGCCATCGTGGAGCAGGTGCAGGGCGTGGTGACGGTGAACAGCACGGTGGGCCTGCGCGCCATCATCGACCACACGCCGACCTTCGCGCTTGGCGAGGCGATCTACCGCATCCCCGGCCTGGTCTTCTCCGGCCCGCTCGACCGCTTCTGGACCGAGGCGAAGCCGCCCGAGATCCCGCTGCGCGAGGGCTTCCTGCGCTGCATCGCGCACAGCCTGCACATCCGCGGCGTCTACTACAACCGGCCCGGCCTGGATGTCGCCGTGCGCGGAGCGGTGCACCGGCTGCACCACGGGCGGCTCAACCAGCCGGTGCCGGAGCTGATGGCGCCGGACGAGGATCCCGGCACGGCCGCGCCGGGCTGGTACATCCGGCCGGAGCGGCAGCAGGCCTATCCTCCCCAGCCGGCCTGAGGTCGCGCCGCCGCGCGGGCCGGTCCCGAAACCGGGCGCGGCTTCCGGCGTTGCACGGCGGGGCAGCGGGAGCTTGGGGATTTGCGCGACACCTCCGGCATGACAGGTCTCTGGCGTGCCGGCGGAGGCCTGCTGCTGCTGCCTGGCTGCTCCGGCATCCAGTCCGCGCTGGACCCGGCGGGTTTCGAGGCGGCCGAGCTGGCGCGCCTGTTCTGGGTCATGCTGGCCGCCGGCACCATCATCTGGCTGCTGATGCTGGCGCTCTCGCTGCATGCCGCCCGGCGCCGCGCCCGGCCCTGGAGCCCGCGCGCCGCGGGGCGCCTGATCCTCTGGGGCGGCGCGGTGGTGCCGACGCTGCTGCTCGCCGTGCTGCTGGTGTACGGCCTGGTGCTGATGCCGGCGCTGCGCGCCCCCGGCGGGCCGCTCCTCGTCGAGGTCGAGGCCGAGCAGTTCTGGTGGCGCGTCCGCTATCACCCGCCCGGCGGCGCCCCGGTGGTCAGCGCCAACGCGCTGCGCCTGCCGCGCGGCGAGCGGGTCGAGCTGCGCCTCTCCGCGCGCGACGTCATCCATTCCTTCTGGATACCGAACCTGGCCGGTAAGATGGACATGATCCCCGGCCGCACCAACCGCCTGGTGCTGGAGCCGCGGAAGGCGGGGCTCTACCGCGGGGCCTGCGCCGAGTTCTGCGGCGCCTCGCACGCGCTGATGGCCTTCGAGGTCGAGGTGATGGAGCCCGCGGACTTCGCCGCCTTCCTGGCGCGCGAGGCGGCGCCGGCCACCGCCGCGGGGCCGGGCCGCGAGGCCTTCCTGAAGCATGGCTGCGGCGCCTGCCACAGCGTGCGCGGCACCTCGGCGCGTGGCGTGATCGGGCCGGACCTGACGCATCTCGGCGGCCGGCGCGGCCTCGGCGCCGGCATCCTGGAGAACACCGCCGCGCAGCGCGCCGCCTTCATCGCGCGGGTCGGCCAGATCAAGCCGGCCGCGCGCATGCCGGACTACGCCATGCTGCCGCGCGGCGAGCTCGAGGCCATCGCCGGCTGGCTCGGAGACCTGCGATGAGCACGGCGCCGGACGAGGCCCGCCGCGCGGCGCAGGAGGCGCGGCTGGAGCAGGCCTGGGAGACGCCCCGGGGCCTGCGCTACTGGTCGGCGGTGAACAACACCGAGGTGGGGCGCTGGTACACCGCCACCGCCTTCCTGTTCTTCCTCTTCGCCGGCGCGCTGGCGCTGCTGGTGCGGGCGCAGCTCGCCGTGCCGGACAACGACCTGATCCCGGCCGGGCTCTACAACCAGGCCTTCACGCTGCACGGCACGGCGATGATGTTCCTGTTCGCCGTGCCGATCTTCGAGGCTGTGGCGATCCTCATCCTGCCCACCATGCTGGCGGCGCGCGACCTGCCCTTCCCCTGCCTCTCCGCCTATGGCTACTGGTGCTTCCTGATCGGCGGGATCTTCGTCTGCGGCTCGATCCTCTTCAACGCCGCCCCCGATGCCGGCTGGTTCATGTACCCGCCGCTGACCACCGACCCCGCGCTCACCGGCATCGGCGCCGATATCTGGCTGCTGGGCCTCTCCTTCATCGAGGTCGCCTCGATCGCCGCCGCCGTCGAGCTCATCGTCGGCGTGCTGAAGTGCCGGCCGCCGGGGATGCGCATCAACACCATGCCGCTCTATTGCTGGTACGTGCTGATCGTCGGCGGCATGATCCTCTTCGCCTTCCCGCCGCTGATCGCGGGCGACATCCTGTTCGAGCTGGAGCGGCTGGCCGGCTGGCCCTTCTTCGACGTCAGCCGCGGCGGCGACCCGGTGCTGTGGCAGCACCTGTTCTGGATCTTCGGCCACCCCGAGGTCTACATCGTCTTCCTGCCCTCGATCGCGCTGCTGGCGATGATCGTGCCGACCTTCGCGCAGCGGCCGATCATCGGCTATTCCTGGATCGTGCTCGCCGCCGTCGGCACCGGCTTCCTGAGCTTCGGCCTGTGGGTCCACCACATGTTCACCGTGGGCCTGCCGGCGATCTCGCTCGGCTTCTTCTCCGCCGCCTCCGAGGCGGTGGCGATCCCCACGGGCGTTCAGATCTTCGTCTTCCTCGCCACCATGCTGGCGGGGCGGATGACGCGCTCGGTGCCGATGCTCTTCGCTGCCGGCGCGCTCGCCATCTTCATCATCGGCGGGCTGACCGGCGTGATGGTGGCCATCGCCCCCTTCGACTGGCAGGCGCACGACAGCTACTTCGTCGTCGCGCACCTGCACTACGTGCTGATCGGCGGCATGGTGCTGCCGCTGATCGCCGGCGCCTACTACTACTTCCCGCTGGTGATGGCGCGGAAGCTCTCCGACCGGCTGGGCCGCTGGGTGTTCTGGCTGATGTTCCTGGGCTTCAACATCGCCTTCCTGCCGATGCACGTCACCGGGCTGCGCGGCATGCCGCGCCGCGTCTTCACCTATCCCGCCGGCATCGGCTGGGACACGCTGAACCTGGTCTCCTCGATCGGCGCCGCGATCTTCGCCGCCGGCGTGCTGCTCTTCACCTGGGACGCCGTCTGGGGCTATCGCCGCCGCCCGCCGGCGCCGCGCAACCCGTGGAACGCCGGCACGCTGGAATGGCTGAACCCGCTGCCCGGGCCGGAATACGGCGTGCGCAGCGTGCCCGCCATCCGCTCGCGCTACCCGCTCTGGGACGATCCGGACCTGCCGCGCCGTGTCGACCAGGGCCTGGAGTTCCTGCCCGACGCGGAGGAGGGCCGGCGCGAGACGCTCGTCACCTCCGTGCTCGACGCGCGGCCGATCCAGTGCCTGCGCGTGCCCGGCAACAGCTTCCTGCCGATGATCGCGGCGGCGCTGACCGGCGCGGTCTTCATCCTGACCACCTTCCACCTCTACCGGGCGGGGCTGGTCCTCGGCCTTGCCGCCATGGCCGCCATCATCCTCTGGCTCTGGCGCGGCACGGCGGTGATCCCGGAGAAGCGCGAGAAGGACATCGGGCAGGGCGTCGCGCTGCCGCTCTATGCCTCGGGCATCCGCTCGGTCGGCTGGTGGGCGATGTTCATCACCATGACCGGCGACATGACCGCCTTCGCCAGCCTGGTCTTCAGCTACTTCTACTTCTGGACCATCCATCCGGTCTTCCCGCCGCCCGGGCCCGACGGCCTGCCGCTCGGGCCCGGCCTGCTCTGGCCCGGCCTCGCCGCGCTCGCCACCGCCGGCGCCTGGGGGCTGATGCTGGCGGCGCGGCGCTGGAGCGGGCAGGGCGGCATCGCGGCGCCCCGCGCGGCACTGGCCGGCGCGGCGCTGCTGGCGGCGGCGGGCGCCCTGGCCATGCTGGCCGGCCCCTGGGCGGAAGGGCTGGACCCGACCAGCCACGCCTATCCCGCCGCCGTCTGGGTGCTGCTGATCTGGGCGGCGCTGCACCTCGCGCTCGGCATCGTCATGAGCCTCTACGCCCTGGCCCGCAGCCTGGCCGGCCGGCTGACCCCCGAGCACGACATCGACCTGCACAATGTCGTCCTCTACTGGCATTTCGCGGCGCTGACCGGCTTCGTCACCCTGGCGACCGTCGCCCTCTTCCCGCTGGTCGGATGAGGCGGGCGGCATGCTGATCCACAACCGCCGCCATGCCGATCTCTGGACCCTGCTGGCGCCGCCCGCCATCTGGGCGCTGCACTTCCTGCTCTGCTACGTGCTGGGCTCCGTGGCCTGCGCCAAGGCGGGCGATCCCTTCGCCGCCATCCCGCTGCCGCGCCTCGGCGTCGGACTCGCCACGCTGCTGGCCCTGGCGCTGATCCTGGTGGCCGGGCGTCAGGCACGGCGCCACTGGGGCTTCGGCACGGCGGATCCGCCGCACGATGATCCGACCGACGATGACCGGCAGCGCTTCCTCGGCTTCGCGACGCTGCTGCTCTGCGCGCTCAGCTTCGTGGCCGTGCTCTTCGTCGCACTGCCGGCGCTGACCATCGCGGATTGCCGCTGATGCGCGGCCTCGCCCTGCCCCTCGGCCTCGGCGTGCTGGCGCTGGGCGTCCTGGCATTGGCCTGGGGCGGGCCGCTGCGCTGGGCGCTCGGCGCCTCCTTCACCGGCCACATGGCGATGCACATGGCGGTGGTGGCGGTGGCGGCACCGCTGCTGGCGCTGGGCCTGGCGGCACGCTGCCCGTCCGGCGGGGCGCTGGACCGGCTGTCGGGTACCCCGGTCCTGGCCTCGGCCATCGAGTTCGTCGTCATCTGGGGCTGGCACGCGCCCGGGCCGCACCGGGCGGCGCGCGAGAGCCTCGGACTGATGGCGCTGGAGCAGGCGAGCTTCCTCGCCGCCGCGACCCTGGTCTGGCTGAGCTGTCTGGGCGCCGGGGCGGCGGAGAGCCGGCCGCGCCAGGCCGCCGGCATCCTGGGCCTGCTGCTGACCTCGATGCACATGACGCTGCTCGGCGCGCTGATCGGCCTCGCCCCGCGCCCGCTCTACCGCCACGAGGCGTATCCGGGCCATGCGGCCCATGCCCCCGGCGAGGGCATCCCGGGCCTGACGGCGCTGGAGGACCAGGCCCTGGGCGGCGTGGTGATGCTGCTGGCCGGCGGCGGCGCCTATCTGGCCGGCGGCCTCTGGCTGGCGGCGCGGCTGCTGCGCGATCCCGCCCCGGAGGAAACGCGATGACCCTGCGCCTGACCTGGAAGCGCGTGCTGCTCGGCCTCGCCGCCCTGCTGCTCGGCGGGATGCTGGTCGGCTGGTCCGGCGTCATCAACATCGGCGCCAGCGGCGGGCACTGGGCGGTGACGGAGTGGTTCCTGCACTGGGTGATGCGGAACTCGGTCCGCACCCACGCCCTCGGCATCGCGGCACCGCCGCTGGACGATCCCGCCCTGCTGCACCGGGGTGCCGGGCACTACGCCACCGGCTGCGCCCCCTGCCACGGCGCGCCGGGCGAGCGGCAGAACCCCATCGTCCAGGCCAGTCTGCCGCCGCCGCCGGATTTCGGCCGGGCGCTCGACGCCTGGACGCCGGAGCAGCTGTTCCGCATCGTCCAGCACGGCGTGCGCTACAGCGGCATGCCGGCCTGGGTGGAGCCCGGGCGGCATGACGAGATCTGGGCCATGGTCGCCTTTCTCCGGGCGCTGCCGCGGATGGAGGCCGAGCGCTACCGCGATCTGGCCTTCGGCGCGGCCGCGGGGCGGCAGCCGGGCTCCGGCGTCGCCGGCGGCGAGAGCCTGGCCGCGCCCCTGCAGGACATGCTGGCCGATTGCGCCCGCTGCCACGGTGTCGACGGGCGGGGGCGGGAGAACGAGGCCTTCCCGATCCTCGCCGGGCAGAGCGAGGCCTATCTCCACGACACGCTGCGCGCCTTCTCCGAGGGCCGCCGCCGCAGCGGCATGATGCAGCCTCCGGCGGCACGCGCGGACGAGGCGGCGCTGCGCGCCCTGGCGGCGCATTTCGCCGCCCAGGCACCTGCCGTTCCAGCAACGGCCGCCCCGTCGCGGGAGGCCGCGCCGGGCCTGCTGGCCGAGGGCGGGCGGATCGCGCGGGAAGGGCTGCCGGCGGAGGGTGTCCCGGCCTGCCTGTCCTGCCACGGCGCCGCCGCCCTGGCCCGCAACCCGGCCTGGCCGCGCCTGGATGGCCAGCACGCCGCCTATCTGGAGAACCAGCTCCGCCTCTGGCGGGAGGCGGCGCCGCGGGGTGGCGGCCCCCACGGCCCGGTGATGGAGACGATCGGCCGCCGCCTTCCGGCGGAGGCGGCCCGCGCCGTCTCCGCCTGGTTCGCCGCGCGGGCACCCGGCTCGCCCTGAAATCGCGGCGGCGCTGAAGGTTTGGTAATCTTCAGATGGGAGGCTGGAGGCAGGAAGACCGGAAAGGCCCGATCCGCATGCCCCTGCTTCAACGCCTCTCGATCAAGGCGAAGCTGACCTGCAGCTTCGGCCTGATGCTCCTGCTCCTGGCCGCGATGGGCGGCATGTCCCTGCATGGCCTGTCCCGGATGGACGAGGTCAGCAGCCGGATCGCCGACAGCCGCCTGCCCGCCCTGCGCGAGGCCGGGGGGTTGCGCGCGGCGCTGAACGAGGCGCGCGTCTCGGTGCTCTACCTGCTCCTGGTCAAGGACGCGCCGGCCCTGGAGGAGCAGGCCCGGCGGGTGGAGCGGCAGGCCACCGGCTTCGACACCGCGATACGGGATTTCCGGCGCCATATCACCACCCCGGCCGGGCAGCAGATGGTCGACGAGCTGGCGCGGCACTGGGCGGCCTACAAGTCCGGCGCCGCCCGCGTGGCCGAGCTGGTGCGCGCGGGCCGCCTGGCCGAGGCCGAGGCGCTCAACCAGCAGGCCGTGCGCCAGGCGGCGGAGGGCGCCGCCGGCGTGATCGACTGGCTGATCGAGACCGCGGGCCAGCAGGCGGACGCCGCCCGCCGGCAGGGCGCCGAGACCACCGCCACCCTGGGCTCGCTGACCCTCGGCGTCCTGACGCTCGCCGTGGTGCTGGCCGTCGGCCTCGGCGTGCTGATGGTCCGGGGCATCGGCCAGGGCATCGCCGCCATCCTGCGGCCGATGGAGGCGCTGGCCGCGGGCCGGCTGGAGGCCGAGGTTCCGGATCTTGGCCGCGGCACCGAGCTGGGCGCCATCGCCACCGCCGTGCGGAGCTTCAAGGAGAGCCTGATCGAGGCCGACCGCCTGCGGGCCGCGCAGGAGGCCGACCGGCGGGGCAAGGAGCAGCGCGCCCTGGCGCTGGCCGAGCTGGTGCGCGGCTTCGAGGCCCGTGTCGGCGAGATGGTCGGCATCCTGTCCTCCGCCTCGACCGAGCTGGAGGCCACCGCGCGCGACATGAGCGGCACGGCCGAGCAGACCAACGGCCAGGCCAGCCAGGTCGCCACCGCCGCCGGCGAGGCGAGCGGCGGCGTGCAGACCGTGGCGGCGGCGACGGAGCAGCTGACCAGTGCCATCCAGGAGATCAGCCGGCAGGTCGCCCAGGCCACCGGCGTGGCCCGGCAGGCGGTGGAGAACGCGCAGCGCACCGACACGACGGTCTCCACCCTGGCCGAGGGCGCCGGCCGCATCGGCGACGTGGTCGGGCTGATCAGCGACATCGCCGGGCAGACCAACCTGCTGGCGCTGAACGCGACGATCGAGGCGGCGCGGGCGGGCGAGGCCGGCAAGGGCTTCGCGGTGGTGGCGAGCGAGGTGAAGTCGCTGGCCGCGCAGACCGCGAAGGCGACCGAGGAGATCGGCGGCCAGATCGGCCAGATCCAGCAGGCGACCCAGGAGGCGGTCGGCGAGATCCGCCGCATCGTCAGCACCATCAACGAGATGAGCCAGATCACCGTGGCCATCGCCGCGGCGGTGGAGGAGCAGAGCGCCGCCACCAGCGAGATCGCCCGCACGGTGCAGCAGACCGCGCAGGCGACGACGGCGGTCGGGCAGTCGATCGGCCTGGTGAGCCAGGGCGCCAGCAACACCGGGGCCGCCGCCTCGCAGGTGCTGGCGGCCGCCTCCGAGCTCTCGCGGCAGTCCGAGCGGCTGAACGGCGAGGTGCGCGACTTCACCACGCGGGTGCGCGCCGCCTGAGCGGCGGCGCGCCCGGACGCCTCAGGCCAGGGCCTTCGAGACCTTCTCGTAAGTGCCCTTGCTGAGGCCGGGCCGGGCCAGGATGCGCTCCAGCTCCTGCCGCATCATCGCCCCGCGCGCGGCGTCCTGGCGCTTCCACTGGCCGAGCGGCCCGACCATGCGGGCCGCGACCTGGGTGTTCACCGCGTCGAGCCGCGCGACCATTCCCCCCAGGAAGCGGTAGCCCTCGCCGGAGGCATGGTGGAACCAGGCCGGATTGCCGCTGGCGAAGGCGCCGATCAGCGCGCGCACCCGGTTCGGGTTGCGCAGGTCGAAATCGGCATGCCGCGACAGGGCCTCGACCTGCGCCAGCAGGTCCGGGCGGTCGGCGGTGGCCTGGATCGCGAACCACTTGTCCAGCACCAGCTCGTCGTGCCGCCAGCGGGCGTGGAAATCCTCCAGCGCGGCCTCGCGAGCCGGGCCTTCCGCATCGGCCAGGACGCGCAGCGCCGCCAGCACGTCGGTCATGTTCTGCCGCGCCGCGTACTGCGCCTCGGCCCGCGCCAGCCCATCGCCGCCCTCGGCGGCGGCGAGATAGGACAGCGCGGCATTGCGCAGCGCCCGCCGCCCGATGGCGGCACCATCCGTCCGGTAGGGGCCGGAATCGGCCAGCCGGTCGTGCAGCGCGGCGAGGCGGGCGGCGAAGCGCGTGCCCAGCGCGCGGCGCAGGAAGCGGCGCACCGCGTGCACGGCCTCCGGATCGGCCACCGGCATCTGGTCGGCGACGAAATCCTCGGAGGGCAGCACCAGGGCCTCGGCGGCGAAGGCACGGTCCTCCTCCGCCCGGTCAAGCAGCGCGGCGGTGATGCCGGCCAGCCCCTCCGGCAGGACGAGCGGGCGCTGGGCGCGGACGTCGCCCACGAGGCGCAGCATCTCGGTCGTGGCGTATTGCTGGCCGGACTCCCAGCGGACGAAGGGGTCGCTGTCCTTCGCCGCCAGGAAGGCCAGGCTCTCCAGCGGCAGGCCGGACAGTTTCACCGGCGCCGAGAAGCCGCGCAGCAGCGAAGGCACGGGCTGTTCCCGCAGCCCCTCGAAGACGAAATCCCGCTCCGCCTCCTCCAGCAGCAGCACGCGCGGCGCGGCCGCCGGCCGCCCATCGGGGCCGATCAACCCCATGGCCACCGGGATCGGCACCGGCAGCTTCTCCGGCTGGCCCGGCGTCGGCGGCGTCGATTGCGCCAGCGTCAGGGTGTAGCGGCCCGCGGCGGCGTCGAAGGCCTCGCGCACCGCCACCTCCGGCGTGCCGGCCTGGGCGTACCAGCGGGTGAAGGCGGAAAGGTCGGTGCCGGAAGCCTCCTGCATGGCGGCGACGAAATCCTCGATCGTCACCGCCTGGTTGTCGTGCCGGGCGATGTAGAGGTCCATCCCCTTGCGGAAGTTCGCCTCACCGATCAGGGCCCGCATCATCCGCACCACCTCGGCGCCCTTCTGGTAGACCGTGGCGGTGTAGAAGTTGTTGATCTCGACGTAGGAATCCGGCCGCACGGGATGCGCCATCGGCCCCGCATCCTCTGGGAACTGGGCGGCGCGCAGGCGGCGGACATCGGCGATGCGCCGGACCGCGGCGCTGCCTTGGTCGGCGCTGAAATGCTGGTCGCGGAAGACCGTCAGCCCTTCCTTCAGCGAAAGCTGGAACCAGTCGCGGCAGGTGACGCGGTTGCCGGTCCAGTTGTGGAAGTATTCATGCGCGACAACGGTCTCGATGCCCTCGTAATCCGCATCCGTCGCCGTCTCCGGCCGGGCCAGGATGTACTTGGTGTTGAAGATGTTGAGCCCCTTGTTCTCCATCGCCCCCATGTTGAAGTCCGAGACGGCGGCGATGTTGAACACGTCGAGGTCATATTCGAGGCCATAGGCCTCCTCGTCCCACCGCATCGAGCGTTTCAGCGCATCCATGGCGTGGTCGCAGGCGTCCTCGTCGCCGCGCCGCACCCAGATGGCGAGCGCGACCTCGCGGCCCGAGCGGGTGGTGAAACGGTCGCGCAGCGCCACCAGGTCGCCCGCCACCACGGCGAAGAGGTAGGAGGGCTTCGGATGCGGGTCGGTCCAGCGCGCCCAGTGCCGGCCCTCCGGCAGATCGCCCGCGCCGTCCGGGTTGCCGTTGGAGAGCAGCACGGGACAGCCAGCCCTGTCGGCCTCCAGCGTCACCGTGTAGCGCGCCATCACGTCCGGCCGGTCGGGGAAGTAGGTGATGCGGCGGAAGCCCTCCGCCTCGCACTGCGTGAAGTAGTTGCCGCCCGAGCGGTACAGGCCCGACAGCTCGCTGTTGGCCTCCGGGTCGATCTCCACCTCGGTCTCCAGGGTGAAGACATCGGGCACGCCGAGCACGGCCAGCCCGCCGCCCGGTTCGGCCCGCATCCGCGCGGGCGGCAGCACCTCGCCGTCCAGCCGCGCCGCGACAAGCCGCAGCGCCTCGCCGTCCAGCAGCAGATCCGCCGCCGCCGGCGCCGCCGGATTGCGCCGCAGCGCCAGCCGGGCGCGCACCCGCGTCGCCGCCGGGTGCAGGGCGAAGTGCAGATCGACCTCGTCGACCAGGAAGGCCGGCGGGCGATAATCCTCGCGGCGGATGGTCGGCGGGGGCGTGGTGGCGGATGGTTCGGCGGTCATGGCATCGCCCTCGGTCTGCGCGGCATTCGGGCCGGCAGTATGGACCCTGGGCGCCCCTTGACCATCCCCTTGACCGTCCCCTGGGCCACCCCCCCGACCGGGCGGCGGGCGGAGGCGGATTCCGCGCTTCCCCGCCGGGGCCCGGACATGCCACGCTGACCCCACCCGGCCGCCGGAGACGACGCGATGCGCCTGCAGGATTTCCGCGTACTGACCTTCGATTGCTACGGCACGCTCATCGACTGGGAAAGCGGCGTCCATGCCGGCCTGCGGCCCCTGCTGCGGCGTGGCGGGCTGGAACTGGACCGCGACACGGTTCTCGAGGCCTTCGTCCGGCATGAATCCACCCTGCAGGCGGAATCCCCCGGCATGCTCTATTCCGGCCTGCTGGCGAATGTGCACCGCCAGCTGGCCGATGAATGGGGCATCGAGCCGGACGAGGCGGAACATCTGCGCTTCGGCGCCTCCGTGCCGGACTGGCCGGCCTTCCCCGACGCCGCCGGGGCGCTGGCCTACCTGAAGCGGCACTACCGGCTGGCCATCCTGTCCAATGTGGACCGCGCGAGCTTCGCCGGCAGCGCCCAGCGGTTCGGGACCGCCTTCGACATCGTCTGTACCGCCCAGGATATCGGCAGCTACAAGCCCAGCCTGCGCAATTTCGAACACCTGCTGGCGCGGCTGGCCGCCCTCGGCCATGGCCAGGGGGAGGTCCTGCATGTCGCGCAGAGCCTGTTCCACGACCATGCGCCGGCCAAGCGGATGGGCCTCGCCTCCGCCTGGATCGACCGGCGGCGCCATCCGGAAGGCTGGGGCGCCGCGTCGCCGCCCTCGTCCGGCGCCGGCTACGACTTCCGCTTCGCCTCGCTGGCCGGGCTGGCGGCGGCGCACCAGGCGGAGAAGGCGCGGCTCGGGGAATAGGGCGGCGCCCGATCCGTCGGCGTCGCGGAGCCGGGCCGCCCTGGCATGACGCTTGCTGGCCTCCGGCGCGCGGCCCGCCGCCGCATGGCATGAGGGAGGCTGGGATCGTCATGAATCTGATCGGCGTCGATGTGGGCGGAACCTTCACGGATCTGGTGCTGGCCGAGACCGCCAGCGGCCGCGCCGTGATCCACAAGGTCTCCAGCACCCCGGCCGATCCCTCCCTCGGCGTCACGCGCGGCGTGGTCGAGCTGTGCGGCAAGGCCGGCCTCGCGCCGGGGGCGGTCGATCAGGTGCTGCACGGCACCACCATCGCCACCAACGCCGTGCTGGAGCACCGCGGCGCGCTGACGGGGATGATCACCACGCGCGGCTACCGCGACGTTCTGCACATCGGCCGGCACCAGCGGCCGGAGCACTATTCCATCCAGCAGCAGATCCCCTGGCAGGCGCGGCCGCTGGTGCGCCGCCGCCACCGCCATGTCGTGACCGAGCGGCTGGTGCCGCCGCGTGGCGAGGTGTTGGTGCCGCTGGACGAGGACGAGGTGCGCGCCGCCGCCCGGGAACTCCGGGCCGCGGGGGTCGAGGCCATCGCCATCTGCTTCCTCTTCTCCTACCTCAACCCGGCGCATGAGCTGCGGGCGCGGGACATCGTCCGGGAGGAGTATCCGGAGGCCTTCGTCACCACCTCGGCCGAGGTGGCGCCGCAGTTCCGCGAGTTCGAGCGCTTCACCACCGCCGCCATGAACGCTTTCGTCGGGCCGAAGGTGCGCGACTATGTCTCCCGCCTGGCCGCCCGGCTGCGCGAGGCCGGCGTCGGCGGCGACCTGCAGGTGATGGGCTCGACGGGCGGCGTCGCCTCGGTCGCCATGGTGGCGGAGCAGCCGGTGCTGACCATGCTCTCCGGCCCCGCCGCCGGGGTGCTGGGCGGCGCCTGGGCCGGCCGGCTCTCCGGCCGGGACGACCTCATCACCTTCGACATCGGCGGCACCTCGGCCGACATCGCCATCGTCAGTCGGGGCCGCTTCGGCGAGGCCTCGGCGCGCGACACCTGGATCGCCGGCTTCCCGCTGCTGGTGCCGATGATCGACATCCACACCATCGGCGCCGGTGGCGGCTCCATCGCCCGGCAGGATGCCGGCGGCGCCTTCCGGGTGGGGCCGCAATCGGCCGGCGCGCAGCCGGGCCCCGCCGGCTACGGGCGCGGCGGCACCGAGGCGACGGTGACGGACGCCAACATCGTCCTCGGCCGGCTCGACCCGGAGAACTTCCTCGGCGGCGGCATGACGCTCGATGCCGCCGCGGCGCGTGACGCGGTCGGCCGCTTCGCGCAGCGGATGGGCCTCGGTCTGGAGGCGGCGGCGCTCGGCATCCTCACGGTCGTCAACGCCAACATGGCGAACGCCATCCGCAGCCGCACGGTGCAGAAGGGCATCGACCCGCGCGACTACGCCCTGGTCGCCTTCGGCGGCGCCGGGCCGCTGCACGGGGCCGAGGTGGCGCGCCTGCTGGAGGGGCGCGCCGTGCTGGTGCCGCCGCATCCGGGCATCACCTCGGCCATGGGGCTGCTGACCACCGACCTCTCGGTCGATGCCGTGCGCACCTGCTTCCAGCTGTCGGACGCGATGGACCTGCCGCGCATCGCCGCCGACTTCACCGCCATGGAGGCGCAGATCGCCGCGCGCTTCGCCGCCGACGGCCTGCCCGCCGCCGCGGCGCGCTTCAGCCGCGCCGCCGACCTGCGCTACGCCGGCCAGGGCTACGAGCTGCGCGTCGCCTGGCCGGCGGAGGAGGCGGATGCGGCGGCCCTGCTCGCGCGCTTCCACGCCCAGCACAAGGCGGAATACGGCCACGCCTTCCCCGAGCGGGTGGTCGAGATCGTCAACCTGCGCGTCACCGGCGCCATCCCGCGGCCCCATCTCGGCGCGCCGCCGCCACGGGTGGGCGGATCGCTCACGGAGGCGCTGGTCCGGCGCGGCCCGGTGGTCTTCGGCAGCGCCGAGGCGCCGGAGGTGCACGACACGCCCTATCTGCGGCGCGAGCTGCTGCCGGTGGGCGCGGCGATCCCCGGCCCGGCCATCGTGCTGCAGACCGACAGCACCACGGTGGTGCCGCCCGGCTGCCGCCTGACCGCCGAGGCCGGCGGCAACCTGCTGATCGAACTCTGAGCCCGGAGACGGAGCCATGCGCGACACCACCCCGGATGCCGTCAACCCGGTCACCGTCAGCGTGCTGCAGGGCGCGCTGGAGACCATCGCCGTCGAGGTCGGCTACAAGCTGATGCGGATGGCCTATTCCTCGATCATTCGCGAGTCCGAGGATTTCGGCGCCGCGTTGACCGACGAGACCGGGCAGGGCCTGGCGGAATCGGCGCAATCCACGCCGCTGCAATCCGGCCCCATCCCCGGCTACGTCAAGGCGGTGCTGGCGACGCTCGCCGCGCGGGGCGAGCCGGTCCGGCCCGGTGACGTCATCATGCACAACGACCCCTACGGCGGCGCCAGCCACGGGCCGGACGTCGCCTTCCTGGTGCCGGTGTTTCACGTGGATCAGGCGGGGGAGCACCTCGTCGGCTTCTCCGTCACCACGGCGCATCATCTCGACATCGGCGCGCTGACGCCCGGCTCCTGCGGCATCGTCGACGCCATCGACGCCTATGCCGAGGGGCTGCGCTTCCGGGCGATCAAGGTCCATGATCGCGGCGTCCGCAACGAGGCGGTCTGGCAGATGCTGCGCGACAACCTGCGCGCGCCGGAGCTGGTGGTGGGCGACATGGAGGCGCAGGTGGCGGCCAGCCGCATCGGCGCCGAGCGGATGGCGGCGCTGGTCGCGCAGCATGGCCTGGCCGGCTTCCGCGCCACCTGCGCCGCCATGCTGGACCAGGCCGAGCGGCTGATGCGCCGCGCCATCGCCGCCCTGCCCGAGGGGAGCTGGCGCGCCGAGACGCGGATCGACGGCTACCTGGACGACCCGGCGCGGCGCGACCTGCCGATCGTCGCCACCGTCACCAAGGTCGGCGACGGGCTGGTGGTGGACCTCGAGGGCACCGCGCCGCAGATCCCGGACCGGCCGATCAACATGCCCTTCCATGGCACGGTGGATGTCGCCGTCTGGCTCACCGTCCGCTCGGTGCTGCTGGACACCGCCATCCTCGGCCATGTCCCGGTGAACGAGGGGCTGACGCGGCCGATCGAGATCCGCGCGCCGCGGGGCTGCCTCGCCAACCCGACCTTCCCGGCGCCCACCATCGCCCGCTTCTGCCCGGGCAACCAGCTGGCCGACACGGTGATGAAGGCGCTGGCCCAGGCGGTGCCGGGACAGGTCTCGGCCGGCATCGGCAACCTCAAGGTCATCGCCTTCTCCGGTCTGCGCGAGGAGGGGCACTGGGTGCACATGGAGATCTTCGAGGGCGCCTATGGCGGGCGGCCCGGGCAGGACGGCATGGACGCGGTGGACACGCTCTACGCCAACACCCGCAACAACCCGATCGAGGACATCGAGAGCCACCTGCCGCTGCGCGTGACCCGCTACGAGCTGCGCGAGGACGAGGCCGGCGCCGGCGAGTGGCGCGGCGGCCTCGGCTCGGTGCGCGAGATTCGCTTCCTGACCGATGCCGGCACCTCGGTCGAGGGCGAGGGCCACGCGCACCGGCCCTGGGGCTTCCTCGGCGGCGGCGCGGGCGCCACCGCCCGGCTCAGCCTGCTCGGCGCGGCGGGCGGCACGGCGGCGCTGCCCTCCAAGGTGCCGCACCGGGCGGTGAAGGCGGGCGACACCTTCCTCTGCGAGGGTCCGGCCGGCGGCGGCTATGGCGACCCCTTCCGGCGCGACCCGGCGCGGGTGCTGGAGGATGTGCTGGACGGGCTGATCTCCCCCGCCACCGCCCGGCGCGACTACGGCGTGGCGATCGCCGGGGAGGGCATCGACGAGGCCGCGACCCGCGCGCTCCGCACGGGCCGATAGCCCCCCGAGAGATGACCAAGGAGGGGGTGACCAGGGGGAGGCGCCGGCCATTCCGCCCTGGCAGCCCCCCCCCGATTCCCCCCCTCTGGCCACCATCCGGCCGCCTGCCTATGCTCCGCGCCATGCCCGCCGATGCCGCATCCCTCCTCGCCCAGCGGCTGAAGGCCGAGCGCGAGGCCCGCGGCTGGTCGCTCGCCGAGCTGGCCGAGCGCTCCGGTGTCTCCAAGGCGATGATCAGCAAGATCGAACGGGACGAGGTCAGCCCCACCGCCGCCCTGCTCGGCCGGCTGTCCGGCGCCTTCGGCCTCAGCCTGTCGCAGTTGCTGGCGCGTGTGGAGCACGGCGCCGGCCAGCTCCTGCCCGCCGCCGCCCAGCCGCTCTGGAGCGATCCGGAAACCGGCTTCACCCGCCGCGCGGTGACGCCGGCCGGTGGCCCGCCGACACCGCTGGAGCTGGTGGAGGGCGTGCTGCCGCCAGGCCGTTCGGTGGACTACCCCGCCGCCGCCTTCGCCTTCATCCAGGACCAGCAGATCCTGCTGCTGGAAGGGCGGCTGGACTTCACGCAGGGCGCCTCGCGGCACGAGATGCATCCGGGCGACTGTCTCCGTCTCGGCCCGCCCGCGCCCTGCCGCTTCCACAATCCCGGCACGGCGGCGTGCCGCTACCTGGTGGCGCTGCTGCGGCGGTGAGGGGCGGCCGCCGGCCGGTTGGCAGGCCGCCCTCCGCCCCCTAGCATCCCGGCTGTCCGGGGCCGGCGACAGGCCCCGCCAAGGGAGCGTCCATCGCATGATCCATGTCATCGCCATCATCACCGCCAAGCCGGGCCAGCGCGAGGCCGTGCTGCGGGAGTTCCGCGCCAATATGCCGGCGGTGCTGGCCGAGGAGGGCTGCATCGAATACGGCCCGGCCATCGACGCCGAGCGCACGCCCGCCGCCTTCGGGCCGGACAGCTTCGTCGTCGTCGAGAAATGGGCCAGCCCGGAGGCGCTGAAGGCGCATGCCGCCTCGCCGCACATGCAGGCCTATGGCGAGCGCACGAAGGAGATGGTGGCGAGCCGGGCGATCCATATCCTGACCCCCGCATCCTGACGCCCGCATCCTGGCCCTGGCCGCCTGAGCCACGGCGCGCCCCGGGCCGGCCTTCACGCCAGGCGGAGGCCGGCCGCCGGATGCGGGGGCGCCAGCAGCGGCCCGGCGCCGAACAGCTTCTCGCGATAGGTGCCGGGCGCGTAGCCGGTCTTGTAGGCGCCCCGCTCCTGCAGGATCGGCACCACCAGGCGGACGAATCGCTCCAGCCCTTCCGGCATGACCGTGCGGGAGAGGTTGAAGCCGTCGACATCGGCCTCGGCGACCCAGGCCAGCAGCGCCTCCGCCACCTGCGTGGCGGACCCGACGATCGGCGGCTGCCGGCTGCCCAGGACGAACTGGTCGATCAGCCTCCGCTTGGTCAGCACCGCGCCCGCCGCCTGCCGCATCGCGGTGACATTGGACTGGATCGCCTGGCTGCCGCCGGCCTCGATCGGCTCGTCCATGCCGTAGCGGTCGAAGTCGATGCCCAGCGAGGCGGCGGCATGGGCGAGCGCCCCCTCGACGCTGGCGTGGCGGCGATACTCCTCCAGCAGGTCGCGCGCCTCGGCCTCGGTCGCCCCCACGATCACCGTGGCGCCGACCAGCACCTGGATGGGCCGTGGCGCGGCCCGGGCGCGCAGATCGGCCACCAGCGCCGCCACCTGCGGCTTCGGCCCGCCATTGAGGAAGACGCATTCGGCATGCCGCGCGGCGAAGGCGCGGCCCCGGTCCGAGGCGCCGGCCTGATAGAGCAGCGGCGTGCGCTGCGGCGAGGGCTCGCAGAGATGGATGGCGTCGAGCTGGTACTGCGGCCCGGCATGCCGCACCCGCCGGACCCGGGCGGGATCGGCATAGAGCCCGGCGGCCCGGTCCGCCCGCACGGCGTCCCCGGCCCAGCTGCCTTCCCAGAGGCGGTAGACCACCTCCATATACTCTTCAGCCAGGTCGTAGCGGTCGTCATGCGCCATCTGCCGCGCCAGGCCCATGGCGCGCGCCGCGCTGTCGAGATAGCCGGTGACGATGTTCCAGCCGACGCGCCCGCGCGTCAGGTGGTCCAGCGTGGACATCCGCCGGGCGAAGAGGAAGGGCGGCTCATAGGCCAGGTTGCAGGTGATGCCGAAGCCGAGATGCGTGGTCGCCGCCGCCATGGCCGGGACCAGCATCGCCGGGTCAAGCAGCGGCACCTGCACCGCCCCCCGCAGCGCGGCCTCCGGCCCGCCGCCCAGCACATCGTAGATGCCGAGCACATCGGCCAGGAAGAGGCCGTCGAACAGCCCGGCCTCCAGCGTCCGGGCCAGATCTACCCAGTGCTCCAGGCGGTTGTAGCCCAGGCTGTTGTCGCGCGGATGCGTCCAGAGCCCCTGCTGAATATGCCCGAGGCAGGCCATGTCGAAGGCGTTCAGGCGGATCTGGCGGGACATGACGGCGCTCCGGTGGGGTGCGCCGTCCACTATAATATCCTCTTCGTCTCGGATGGAAGCCGCCTCAGGCCTGGCGCTCGCCGAAGATCGCCGTGCCTACCCGGACATGTGTCGCACCGTGGCGGATCGCGGTCTCGAAATCGCCGCTCATCCCCATCGAAAGGGTGCGAAGGCCGAGTCGCGCGGCGCTTTCCGCCAGCGCCGCGAAATGCGGCGCCGGGTCCTCCGCGGCCGGGGGGATGCACATCAGCCCTTCGATGGCGAGGCCATGCGCCTCCCGGCATTCGGCGAGGAAGTCCGCCAGCCGGTCCGGATCGATCCCGGCCTTCTGCGGCTCCCGGCCGATATTGACCTGCGCCAGCAGGGCGGGCCGCCGCCCCTCGCGCCGCATGGCCTCGGCCAGGGCGGCGGCGAGCCGCGGCCGGTCGAGGCTCTCGATGACATCGGCCACCCGCACGGCGTCGCGCGCCTTGTTGGTCTGCAGGGCGCCGATCAGATGCAGGCGCAGCGCCGGATGGGCCGGGCGCAGGTCCGGGAACTTGCCCATCGCCTCCTGCACCCGGTTCTCCCCGAAGGTCGTCTGGCCGGCGGCCAGGGCGGCGGCCACCGAGTCGGCCGGATGGAACTTGGAGACGGCGACGAGCGTGACGCCGGCGGCATCGCGCCCGGCGCTTGCGCAGGCGGCGGCGATGCGGTCCTGGATGTGCTTCAGGTTGTCGGAGATGGAGGCCATGGCATGTGGACGGTAGAGGGCGCGGCATCCCGGCTCAAGCCGGGCCGCAGCTGGCGGGGCGCGGCGCTGCCCCGCCTCTGGCTGTTCAGCGATCCGGTGCGCCTGCCCGACCCCAGGGCCGCCGCCGCCGGCCTGCCCCGCGGCGGCGGGGTGGTGGCCCGCGGCCTGCCCCCGGCCCTGCTCGGAGAGATGGCGCGACTCGGGCGGCGGCGGAGGCTCGTCCTGCTCCTCGGCGCCGCGCCGCGCCCGGCCCTGGCCTGGCGGGCCGGGCTGCACTGGCCGGACCGGCCTGCCACCTCCGCCCTGCTGCCCTTCCTGCTGGCGCGCCGCGCGGGGCGGCCCGGGGCCTTCCTCTCGGTGGCGGCGCATGGCCCGGCCGGCCTGCGCCGGGCGCGGCGACTCGGGGCGGACCTTGTCTTCCTCTCGCCGATCTTCCCGACGCCCAGCCATCCCGGCGCCCCCGCCCTCGGCCCCTGGCGCTGGAGCGCACTGGCGCGCCGCGCCGGGCGGCCGGTCGCGGCGCTGGGTGGCGTGACCGCCGCCACCGCCCGCCAGGTGCCGCCGCCGGCCTGTGGCCTGGCCGCCATCACCGCCCTGTTGCCTCCGCGCCACAGTGTCTCAAGGAAGTCGCGCAGCGCTTTCACGGAGCATTGCCGCGCCTCGGCTGGCTGAACCATAGTCCGCCCCAGGCCTGAAACCCGCTTCATTCGGGGCGAGGGACCCTGCCGAGGGGGGCAGGCGGGCCGCGGGACCAGCCGGCACATTCCGGCGCGTGAGGAGGACTAGGGATGCGCAAGATTCTGTTGGCGACCACTGCGGTTGCCGCGGCCGCCGTGTTTGGGCCGGCCCCGGTTGCGGCTCAGGAAGCCCCGACGGTTCGGGTTGGCGGCTATTTCCGCTTCAACTACAGCTTCACCGACCAGGATCTGTCGAGCGGCGTCAACAACGGCGTCTCCACCGGCAAGTCCGACTTCGCCTCCGACACCGAGGTCCACGTGATCGTCGCCGGCAAGGCCGCCAACGGCCTGACCTACGGCGCGACCGTCGAGCTTCAGGTCGACATGTCCAACAACTCGAACTCGGCGTCGGACAACCTCGCCGCCCAGTCCAAGACGGGCGTCGACACCGACGAGATGTACATGTGGGTGGCCACGCCGCAGCTCGGCCAGCTCCGCATGGGTGACGAGGACGGCGTCCTCGGCGGCCTGATGAACTCCGGCCACATCACCAACTTCGGCACCGGCGGCATGGACGGCGACTGGTTCGACAGCGTGATCGGCGCCCCGCGCGCGACCACGATGCACCCCGGTGACATCGGCGACAACACCAAGATCATCTACATGTCGCCGCAGTTCTTCGGCTTCGACTTCGGCGGCAGCTTTGCCTTCAACACCGGCGAGGGCGAGGACGTCGGCTGCGCCGGCACCCTGCCGAACGCCAGCTGCGACCGCTTCACCTCGGGCCCCGGCGCGCTGCGCCGCCGCAACGAGTACCAGGTGGCGGCCCGCTACCGCGGTTCCTTCTCCGGCGTCGGCATGTCCATCACGGGCGGCTACATCGGCTCCGAGGTCGCCAAGAACACCACCGGCCTCTCCGGTGACAACATCAGCGTGGGCGTCGTCGGCGCGCAGTTCACCGCCTACGGCCTGCTGGTCGGCGGCTGGTACAACTGGGGCTCCTCGAACGGTGGCTGGAACCCGCTGGCCAAGGGCCAGGTCGACGGCCGCGACATGACCTCCTGGTTCGCCGGCGCCTCCTATACCTTCAGCGGCCTGACCATCGGCGCGAACACCTACGATCTGCGCACCGCGGGCAGCCAGTCCGTGGCCGCCGGCCGCGTCGATCGCGGCTGGTCGGTCGGCGCCTCCTACGCCCTGGCCCCGGGCCTGGCGCTGGTCGCCGAGTACAACCAGGTCCGCCGCAAGGAGAACGGCTTCAACTTCGCCACCGGCGCCGCCGGCACCGACAACAACGCCGTCGATGCCAACATCGTCATCGTGGGCACCCGCATCGCCTTCTGATCCTTCGGGATCGGGCATGCCGGGGCGGCGGGGAAACCCGCCGCCCTTTCCTGTTTTCGCCTCCGATCGCGCCGCTTCCGTTTTTGCGCTTGATCGCGCGCCCGGGCCGCCTATCGTGCCGCCGCCATGCGCAAGCTTTTCGCCTTAGGGCTGATCCTCCCCCTCCTCGCGGCCTGCAGCCAGGGCCGCCAGGTGCAGAACGACGAATACGGCGACGACAGCAAGCGGTCCCGCGTGCAGGGACGGCTCGGCGGATCGGACGGCATCCTGGTCTTCGGCACCGACCGCTCGCAGCCCGCCGGCGGCAGCCAGGAGGGCGGCGCCCTCGGCGTGAACGCCTATCTCTGGCGCGCCTCGCTGGATACGCTGTCCTTCCTGCCGCTGTCCTCCGCCGATCCCTTCGGCGGCGTCATCATCACCGACTGGTACTCGCCCCCCGCGACGCCGGGCGAGCGCTTCCGCGCCACCGCCTATGTTCTCGGCCGCCAGCTGCGCTCCGACGGCGTCCGCGTCTCGATCTTCCGCCAGGAACAGCGCAACGGCGCCTGGGTGGACGCGCCGGTGGCGCAGAGCACCAATGTGGACATGGAGAACCAGATCCTCGCCCGGGCGCGCGAGCTGCGCAGCCAGACGGCCTCCCGCTGAGGCCTGGCCGCATCCTGGCGCCGGGCGCGAAAGGCCCCGGCGCCAGGACGCGGGAGATCATTTCCCGCCCTTCCCTTTCCTTGGCGGCGACGAGGCCGTATCCCTCTCCCCCAGCCACCGTCCGCTTCCTTCCTTCGCCGCCGATCGCCCTGGTGCCATGACCGACGCCGCCACGCCTGCCCGCTACGACTTCGCCCGCGCCGAGCCGCGCTGGCAGCAAGAATGGGAGGCCCGCGCCTGCTTCGCGGTGCCGGACGTGCCCGATGCCGGGCGCGCGAAGTACTACGTGCTGGAGATGTTCCCCTACCCCTCCGGCAAGATCCATATGGGGCATGTGCGGAACTACACGCTGGGCGACGTGGTGGCGCGCTACAAGCGGGCGCGCGGCCATCAGGTGCTGCACCCGATGGGCTGGGACGCCTTCGGGCTGCCGGCGGAGAACGCGGCGCGCGAGCGCGGCGTGCATCCCGCCGCCTGGACCTACCAGAACATCGCCACCATGCGGGCCGAGCTGAAGCGCATGGGCCTGTCCATCGAGTGGGACCGCGAATTCGCCACCTGCGACCCGAGCTATTACGGCCAGCAGCAGAAGCTCTTCCTGGAGCTGCTGAAGGCCGGCCTCGCCGAGCGGAAGGAAAGCTGGGTCAACTGGGACCCGGTGGACAACACCGTGCTCGCCAACGAGCAGGTGATCGACGGGCGCGGCTGGCGCTCGGGCGCCCCGGTGGAGAAGAAGAAGCTCTCCCAGTGGTTCCTCTCCATCACCAGGTTCGCCCCCGAGCTGCTGGCCGGCCTGGACGGGCTGGACCGCTGGCCGGAGCGGGTGAAGCTGATGCAGTCCAACTGGATCGGCCGCTCCGAGGGCGCGCGGGTGCGCTTCGCGTTGGAGGCTCCCGTGGAGGCCCCCGTGGAGTCGCCCGTGGGCGGGCTGGACGAGGTCGAGGTCTTCACCACCCGGCCGGACACGCTGTTCGGCATGAGCTTCCTGGCCGTCGCCGCCGAGCACCCGCTCGCCGCCGCTGCCGCCGCGCGCGATCCGGCCATCGCCCGCTTCATCGCCGAGGTGCGCGCCCTCGGCACCTCCGAGGCCGCCATCGAGCAGGCCGAGAAGCGGGGCATCGACACCGGCTTCCGCGTCCGCCACCCGTTCAACGGCCAGAGCTACCCGGTCTGGATCGCCAATTTCGTGCTGATGGAATACGGCACGGGCGCCATCTTCGGCTGCCCCTCGAGCGACCAGCGCGACCTCGACTTCGCCCGCAAGTACGACCTGCCGGTGGTGCCGGTGGTGCTGCCGCCCGGCGAGGACGCCGCCGGCTTCGCCATCGGCGGCACCGCCTATGTCGAGGACGGGACGCTGATCAATTCCGGCTTCCTGGATGGCAAGTCCACCGCCGAGGGCAGGCGCGCCGCCATCGACGCGCTGGAGGCGCAGGGCGCCGGCCAGGGCGTGGTGAACTGGCGCCTGCGCGATTGGGGCGTCTCGCGCCAGCGCTACTGGGGCTGCCCGATCCCGGTGATCCATTGCGAGGCCTGCGGCGTCGTTCCCGTCCCGCAGGACCAGCTTCCGGTGACCCTGCCGGAGGATGTGGACTTCACCCTGCCCGGCAATCCGCTCGACAACCATCCGCGCTGGAAGCATGTCGCCTGCCCCGCCTGCGGCGCCGCGGCCCGGCGCGAGACCGACACCTTCGATACCTTCGTCGACAGCTCCTGGTACTTCGCCCGCTTCACCGCGCCGAAGGCGGAGACGCCGCTGGTGCCGGAGGCGGCGAATGGCTGGCTGCCGGTGGACCAGTATATCGGCGGCATCGAGCACGCGATCCTGCACCTGCTCTATTCCCGCTTCTTCACCCGCGCCCTGAACCAGGCCGGGCACCTCGCCATCTCCGAGCCCTTCGCCGGCCTCTTCACGCAGGGCATGGTCCAGCACGCCTCCTACAAGGCGCAGGACGGCCGCTGGCTGGCGCCGGACGAGGTGGAGGTCGCCGCCGATGGCAGCGCCACGGACAAGGCCACCGGCCTCGCCGTGACCGTCTCGCGCAACGACAAGATGTCGAAGTCGAAGCGCAACACCATCGACCCCGGCGCCATCATCGACAATTACGGCGCCGACACGGCGCGCTGGTTCATCCTCTCCGACAACCCGCCCGACCGGGACATGGAATGGACCGAGGCCGGCGTCTCCGGCGCCTCGCGCTTCACCCAGCGCCTGTGGCGGCTGGTGCAGGGCGCGGCGCCCAGCCTGCCTCCGCCGGGGCAGGAGCCCGGCCCCGGGGCCGCGCGCGACCTCCGCCGCGCCACGCACCGCACCATCGCCGCCGTGACCGAGGCGCTGGAAAGCTTCTCCTTCAACGTGGCCGTCGCCCGCATCCATGAATTCGCCAATGCCATCGAGGCCGCGGCGTCGGAGGATGGCGCCGCCCGGCGCGAGGCGCTGGAGGCGCTGGCCCGTCTGATCAGCCCGATGATGCCGCATCTGGCGGAGGAGCTGTGGTCCGTGCTGCGCCCCGGCACCGGCCTGGTGGCGGAGCTGCCCTGGCTCGAATCGGACGCCGAGCTCGCCCGGGCGGACAGCGTGACCCTCGCCGTTCAGGTGCTGGGCAAGCTGCGCGCCACCATCGCCGTGCCGGTGGGCGCCGACGAGGCCAGCGTCTTCGCCGCCGCGGAGGCGGACGAGAATGTCCAGCGCGCCATTGCCGGGCGCCCCATCAGGAAGCGCATCCATGTCCCGGGCCGCATCGTCAACTTCGTCGTCTGAGGCCATGGGCCTGACCGCCTCTCCGCGGCCGTCCAGGCGGCGCCTGATGGCGTTGGCGGCGGGCGGGGCGGTCACCCTGGCGGGCTGCGGCTTCCAGCCGCTCTACGGCCCCCAGGGCGCCACCAGCGCCGCCGGCGTGGCGGAGCCCGAGGTGCGCGAGGTGCTGGCCAACACCGAGGTCGCGCTGATCCCCGAGCGCACCGGCCAGTTGCTGCGCCGCGCCCTGCTGGAACGCCTGGGCGGCGCGGGCACGGGCCACGGCGCCTATGAGCTGCGGGTGCAGCCGCAGCTCGGCATCGACTTCGAGGGCTTCCGGCGGGACGGCTCTCCCTCCCGCGTACGCAACACCATGACGGCGAGCTGGGCGCTGGTCTCCACCGGCACGCCGCCGGCGACGGTGCTGCAGGGGACCGAGCGCGCCTTCGACGCCTACAACATCCCGGACAACCAGTTCTTCGCCGGCGACTTCTCGCGCGACGCGACCTTCCAGCGGCTGATCGAGCAGGTGGCGGACGACATCATGGTGCGCCTGGCCGCCGGATTGCGGAACCGGCGCAGCACCTGAGGAGGGCGGCGGGTGGCGAAGCTCGACCCGCGCCGCCTGCCGGGCTTCCTGGCGGCGCCGGACCCGGCCTGCCGCGTCGTGCTGCTGCATGGCGAGGATGCCGGCCTGGTGCGCGAGCGCGCCGAGGCGCTGGTCGCGGCGGTGATCGGCCGGGACGATCCCTTCCGGCTCGCTGAGCTGCCGCGCGAGGCGGCCGCGCGGCCGGGTGTCCTGGCCGGCGAGATGGCCGCCCTGGCCCTGACCGGCGGGCGCCGGGTGGTTCGCGTGCGGGATGCCGTGGATGGCCTGGCGGGCGCGGTGAAGGAGGCCCTGGCCGGGCCGGGCGAGGCGCTTCTGGTGCTGGAGGCGGGGGAGCTGCCGGCCCGCGCCAAGCTGCGTGCCCTGCTGGAGCCCGCGCAGGGGGCGGCGGTGATTCCATGCTATCGCGAGCGCGGCGCCGAGCTGGCCGGCAGCATCGCCCGGCTGCTGCGGGAGGCCGGCGTCACCGCCGAGCCCGCGGCGCTGGACTGGCTGGCGGCACGGCTGGGCGAGGACCGCATGCTCCTGCGCCGGGAGGTCGAGAAGCTGGCGCTCTATGCCGGCCCCGGCGGGCAGCTGAACGAGGAGGATGTGCTGGCCTGCGCCGGCGAGGGATCGACGCTGGATCTGGACGAGGCGCTGATCGCCGCCACCGCGGGCGACATCCCGGCCGCCGACCGCGCGCTGGATGCCGCCTTCTCGGAAGGCGCCAGCCCGGTCATGGTGCTGCGCGCGGCGCTGCGGCATGTGCAGCGCCTGCATCTGGCCGCTCTCGCCATGTCTGCCGGACAGCCCGCTGGGCAGGCCATGGACGCCCTGCGGCCGCCGGTCTTCTTCCGGCTCAAGCCGGGTTTCGAGCGGGCGCTGCGGCTCTGGCCGCCGCATCAGCTGGCGGCGGCGGGGGATGCCCTGCTGGAGGCGGAGAAGCTCAGCAAGTCCGGCTCCGCCGCCCGCCCCATCCCCGATCGTGTCGTGGCGCAGACGGCGGTGCTGACCCTGGCCCGGCAGGCGCTGGCCCGGCAAAGGCGCGGCTGAGACCCGAACCGCTCAGCCCGGGTTGAGCAGGCGGATCAGGCCGTCCAGCTGGTCGAGGTCGCGGTAGTTGATGGTGATCCGCCCGCCCTTGCGGCCATGCTGGATCGCCACCTTGAGGCCCAGCCGCGCCGTCAGGTCGTGCTCCAGGGCCCGGGTCTCGGCCTGGGGGCTGACGGGGGCCGGAGCGGGCCTCGACCGCTCGGAAGCCGCCGCCAGCGCCTCGGTCTGCCGGACATTGAGGCCCCGGGTGATGACCAGCTCGGCGAGCTTCACCGGATCGGGCGCCGTCAGCAGGGCGCGGGCATGGCCGGCGGAGAGGCTGCCCCGCGCCAGCATCTCGCGGACCTTCTGCGGCAGAGCCAGCAGGCGCAGGGTATTGGCGACATGGCTGCGGCTCTTGCCGACCGCCTGGCCCAGCGCATCCTGCGTCAGGCCGAATTCCTCCGTGAGCCGCCGGTAGCCCTGGGCCTCCTCCAGGGCGTTCAGGTCCTCGCGCTGCAGGTTCTCCACCAGGGCCGCGGCCAGCGCCGCGCGGTCGTCCAGCTCGTGCACATAGACCGGAACCTCGTGCCGCTGCGCCAACTGCGCCGCGCGCCAGCGGCGCTCGCCGCCGATGATCTGGTAGCGCCCCGCCTGGCCGGGCTTGGGTCGGACCAGGATGGGCTGCAACACCCCATGTTCCCGGATGGAGGCGGCCAGTTCCGCCAGGCCCGACTGGTCGATCGGGCCACGCGGCTGGAAGGGGCCGGGCTCCAGGGCCTCGATCGGCAGGGTGCGCGGCAGGGAAGGTGCCGCAACCTCCGGACCGGGAGCGGCCTCTCCGAGAAGGGCGGAGAGGCCCATGCCGAGACGAGCGGGCTTGCGGGCGGTCATGCGGCTTTGTCCCCACGCGAACGGTCACGGCGCAGCATCTCGGCGGCCAGCTTGATATAGGCCTGGGCGCCGGCGGATTTCGGGTCGTAGAGCAGGACCGGCAGGCCGTGCGAGGGCGCCTCGCTGACCCGGATGTTGCGGGGGATCACCGTCTCGAAGACCTTGTCGCGGAAGAAGGCGCGGACGTCGCTCGCCACCAGCTCCGAAAGGTTGTTCCGGCGGTCGAACATGGTCAGCACGATGCCGTCGAGAGTAAGGCCTGGGTTGAGGCCCCGCCGGACCAGCTCGATGGTGCGGGTGATCTGCGACACGCCTTCCAGCGCGAAGAACTCCGCCTGGAGCGGGATCAGCACCGCATCCACCGCGACCAGCGCGTTGACCGTCAGCAAGCCCAGGGAAGGCGGGCAGTCGATCAGGATGAGGTCGAAATCCTTCAGCGTCTCCGCCGCCGCCTCCAGCGCCAGCCGCAGCCGGTGCTCGCGATGCTCCATGCCGACCAGCTCGACCTCCGCCCCGGCCAGATCGGTATCGGCAGGGAGCACGAAGAGATCGGGCACGCGGGTGGGCCGCATCAGCTCGGCCAGGGGCTTGAGGCCCACCAGCAGGGCATAGCTCCCGGCGCCCCGTTCGGCGCGCGGCAGGCCCAGGCCGGTCGAGGCATTGCCCTGCGGGTCGAGGTCGATGACCAGGACCTTCTTCTTGGTCGCCAGGGCGGTGGCCAGATTGATGGCAGTGGTGGTCTTGCCCACCCCACCCTTCTGGTTGGCGAGCGCGATACGGCGCAGAGGGGGCTTAGGCGCCGGCACGATGGATTCCAGACATGCGGAGAATGGTGGCCTTCGGATCGGTGTTGCTCATGAACCGCTCGACGGAGAATGTCCAGCCCGCCGCCTCGGCATCCGACAGCTCCTGATCGACCTGCCGTCCTTTCGGAAACAGGGCGACGCCCTCGGGCGCCAGGAGCGCGGCGGCCCAGGGCAGCAGCCGCTCCAGCGGCGCCAGGGCGCGGGCCGTCAATACGCCGACGGGCGGCAGGTCCAGGGTTTCGATCCGCACGGCATGCACCGTGACATGCGGAAGCCCCAACTCGGCGACGGCGGCCTGCAGGAAGGCCGCCTTGCGCCGGTCGGACTCCACCAGATGCACGGGCCTCGTCACCGCCGCCGCCAGCACCAGACCCGGAAAGCCGCCGCCCGAACCGAGATCGGCGAGCGGCGTCAGGCCTTCCGGCAGGAGCGGCAGGAGTTGCAGGGAATCCTCGATATGACGCTGACGGATTTCCTCCGGCGCCTGCCGGGCCACGAGGTTGATCCGCGCGTTCCACCGCAGCAGCAGCGCCAGCAGCGCGTCCAGGCGCTCCCGCGTTTCACGTGAAACCTGCGCCGCTCCGGGCAGAGGCCTCGCAAGGTCGTCAGCGGAGGACCGTTTCACGTGGAACGCTCCCGCCGCAGATGTGCCGCCAGTGCGGCCAGTGCCGCGGGGGTAACGCCCGGAACCCGGCCCGCGCTCCCCAGAGTCGCCGGTTGCGCGGCCCCCAGCCGTTGCCGCATCTCGTTGGACAGGCCAGGGATGCGCCCGAAGTCGATGGCGCGTGGGATGGCGACCGCCTCTTCCCGCACCAGCAACCGCAGTTCCGCCTCCTGGCGCTGGAGATAGGGCGCGTAGAGCGCCTCCGCCTCCAACTGGGTTCCCACCCCTTCGGGAAGCTCCATGAGCCAGGGAAAGGCCTGGCGGATCATGGCGGGCTCGATCCCGGGAAGGGCCAGAAGATCCATCACGCTGCGCCAGCGGCCATCCTGATTCACCTCGAGGCCCTGGCGCCGCAGGGCGGCTGGAGAACCCCCTTCCAGGCGGGCCCGTTCCAAGGCCTCCGCCACGGCCTTGGCAAAAGCCCGGAAGCGGCCGGCCCGTTCGGGGCCGACGACGCCCCAGGCGATCCCCTTCTCCGTCAGGCGCAGGCCCGCATTGTCGGCCCGCAGCGTCAGCCGATGCTCCGCACGGGCCGTCAGCATGCGATAGGGCTCGCTGACGCCCTGCAGCACCAGATCGTCCGCCATGACGCCGAGATAAGATTCGGTACGTTGAAGCAACAATTCTTCCGCGCCCCCGCCGGCCTGATGCGCGGCGTTGAGACCGGCCAGGAGCCCCTGGGCGGCCGCCTCCTCGTACCCGGTCGTGCCATTGATCTGCCCGGCCAGGAACAGGCCGGGCACGTCCCGGACCTCGAGGCTGGGTCGCAGGGCCCGCGGATCGACATGGTCATATTCGATGGCATAGCCCGGGCGCAGGATGACGGCCCGCTCGAGACCCGGGATGGTGGCCAGGAAGGCGCGCTGGACATCCTCCGGCAGGCTGGTGGAAATGCCGTTCGGATAGATGGTGTGGTCGTCCAGGCCCTCCGGTTCGAGGAAGATCTGGTGCCGCTCCCGCTCGGCGAAGCGCACGATCTTGTCCTCGATCGACGGGCAGTAGCGGGGGCCCACGCCCTGGATCTGGCCGGAATGGACCGGGGCCCGGTGCAGGTTGGCGCGGATCAGCGCGTGGCCCTCGGGTGTCGTCGTGGTGACGGCGCAATCGACCTGCGGATTGTCGATCCGTCCCGTCATCCAGGACAGGGGTTCCGGCACGGCGTCCCCGGGCTGCTTCTCCAACCCCGACCAATCGATGCTACGGCCGTCCAGCCGGGGCGGCGTTCCGGTCTTCAGCCGCCGCATCGGCAGATGCAGGGCCTCCAGGGCCAGGGCCAGGCCAAGGGAGGGCGCGTCGCCGACCCTCCCGGCCGGCTGCCGCCGCGTCCCGATATGGATCTCCCCACGCAGGAAGGTGCCGGCGGTGATCACCAGGGCGCCGCAGGCGATGCGCTCGCCGGCCTCCGTCACCACGGCGGCGATCCGCCCCGATGCATCCCTCTCGATCCCTTCCGCCGCGCCGGCGCGGATGGTCAGGCCCGCCTGCGCCTCAAGCAGCGCGCGGATGGCCTGGCGGTAGAGACGGCGGTCCGCCTGGGCCCGCGGCCCTCGCACGGCTGGGCCCTTGCTGCGGTTGAGCAGCTTGAAATGGATGCCGGCGGCATCCGCGGCGCGGCCGATCAGGCCATCCAGAGCATCCACCTCCCGCACCAGATGCCCCTTCCCCACGCCGCCGACGGCCGGGTTGCAGGACATCTCGCCCAGGGTCTCCAGCCGATGGGTCAGCAGCAGGGTGCGCGCGCCATATCGGGCCGCCGCCGCCGCCGCCTCGGTGCCGGCGTGACCGCCGCCCACCACCACCACGTCGAAATCCGTCTTGCGCATAGGCCGGGGTATAGACCGGCTTGCCCTACTTTCCGATGCAGAAATCCCCGAACACCACGTCGAGCACCGCCTCCACCCCCACCCGGCCCGTCAGCCGGCCAAGGGCCCGCAGCGCCGCCCTCAGGGCCTCGGCGGTCAGTTCCGGCATGGGCGCGGCGGCCGCTTGGTCCAGCCAGGACACCGCCTCGTCCAGCGCGGCGCGATGGCGCGGCCGTGTCAGGCTGGCTTCATCGGTCAGGCCGGCCCGCTCGGCAGCCAGCTGGTCGAGCCGCCGCCGGAACTCCTCCAGCCCGGTGCCGTCCCGCACCGAGATGGCCAGGGGCTGCCGGCCGCCGGGCAGCTTGGCGGGGGGCGCGAGATCGACCTTGCTGGCCACGACCAGCGTTGCCTCATCGAGCAGGGCGAGGGTCGCGGCATCGGGTGGCTGGTCGGCGGCGAAGAGCGCGATGCGGAGATCCGCCTCGTCGGCGCGACGACGGGCGCGGCGGACCCCTTCGGCCTCGATCTCGTCCGGCGTCTCGCGCAGGCCCGCCGTATCCGCCAGCCAGACCGGCACGCCGCCCAGCTCCAGCCGCACCTCGACGATGTCGCGTGTCGTGCCGGCGCGGGCGGAGACGATGGCCGCCTCCCGCCCTGCCAGGGCGTTCAGCAGGGAGGACTTCCCGGCATTCGGGGCCCCCAGGATGACGGCCCAGAGGCCCTCCCGCAGCCGCTCTCCCCGCCCGCCCTCGGCCAAATGCCCTTGCATCTCCGCGGCCAGGACCATGGCGGAGGAGCGCACCTCGGCCTCGAGATCATTCGGCAGGCCATCCTCGGCGAATTCGATCGCGGCCTCCTGATGGGCCAGAAGCCGCGTTAGCCGCGCGCTCCAGCCCTCGTAGCGCCGGGCCAGGGCACCGCCGGCCTGGCGCAGGGCCTGCCGCCGCTGAGCCGCCGTCTCGGCCGCGATCAGGTCGGCGATGCCTTCGGCGGCGGTGAGGTCCATGCGACCGCTGAGGAAGGCCCGGCGGGTGAACTCCCCGGCTTCGGCCGGGCGAAGGCCGAGGCCGAGCAGGGCCTCGCTCACCCCCTCCAGCACCGCGCGGCCGCCATGCAGATGCAGCTCGGCCACGTCCTCACCCGTATAGCTCGCGGGGCCGGGGAACCAGAGCACCAGCGCCTGATCCAACAGCTCCCCGCCCTCCGGATGGCGCAGGTGGCGCAGGCTGGCCTGCCTCGGCGCCGGAAGCCCACCCGCCAGGCGGCGCAGCGCGGGCCCGCTGCCGGCTCCGGAGAGACGGAGCACCGAGATGGCGGCGCGGCTGCCGCCAGAGGCCAAAGCGAAGATGGTGTCTGTCATCCCGACACCCTGTGCGGCGGCCATGAAGGACGTTCCACGTGAAACAGGAGGCGCCGCTAGGACTTGGCGACCACGTCGTGCTCGGTCAGCATCAACCGGCGCACGCGGCCGCCCTCTTGCAGATGCGTCTGCAGGATCTCGTCGATATCCTCCCGCGTCTGCGCGCGATACCAGATCCCTTCGGGATAGATCACCATCACCGGACCGAACTCGCAGCGGTCCAGGCAGCCGGCCTGATTGACCCGGATCGCGGGAATGCCAAGCTCCTTGGCGCGGGCCTTCATATAGTCCTTCAGCTTCTCGCTGCCGCCGGCGGCGCAGGAGCCGCGCCGGTGGCCGTCAGGGCGGCGGTTGCAGCAGACGAAGACATGCGCCTGGAAATAGGGCGGCGGATCGGCGGGTTGTGTCACGATATTCTTCCGGAAAGGGGCAGATCCCGAGAGGCGAAGGCTGGCCGTCCCTCGCCGTTCAGGCAGGGCGTGGCCGAGGGGTCAGATGTGGCACCCCCCTTCCCGCGCCGCAATGTCATGGCTCTTGACGCTGGCGACGGAGCGTGTCGAATCCTCGCAGATGCCCCAGCTTTCCTTCCTGACCCCCCTTGGCCCGTTGACCCTGTCCGAGGAGGAGGGGGCGATCGTGGCGCTCGACTGGGGCCGCGGCCGCGACCAGCACGAGACCGATCTGCTGCGGACCGCGCGCGATCAGCTCCAGGCCTATTTCGACGGCGAGCGCAACCGGTTCGACCTGCCGCTGGCCCCGTTCGGAACCGCCTTTCAGCAGCGGGTCTGGGCCGCCCTGCAGGCGATCCCGCCGGGCGAGACCCGCAGCTACGGCGAGCTGGCCCACGAGCTCGGCTCCGTCGCCCGCGCGGTGGGCCAGGCTAATGGGCGGAACCCGATCCCGATCATCATCCCCTGTCACCGCGTCGTCGGTGGCGGCGGCGCCCTCGGTGGCTATTCGGGGGGCGAAGGCGTCACCACGAAGCGCTATCTTCTCGATCTCGAACGCCGCAGCCTCCGGCAGCAAGGAACCCTTCTATGATCCACGCCATCCGCATCCACGAACATGGCGGCCCGGAGAAGATGATCTGGGAAGAGGTGCCGCTGCCGGCGCCGAAGCCGGATGAGGCGCTGGTGCGGCACAGCGCCATCGGGCTGAACTATATCGACGTGTATTTCCGCACCGGCCTCTACAAGCTGCCCTCCCTGCCCGCGACCCTGGGCATGGAGGCCGCCGGCGTCGTGGAGGCCGTGGGCAGCGAGGTGACGGAGGTCGCGGTGGGCGACCGCGTCGCCTATGCCATGGCCCCGATCGGCGCCTATGCCCAGGCCCGCACGGTGAAGGCCGACCGGCTGGTGAAGCTCCCGGACGGCATCGACGACCGCACCGCCGCGGGCATGATGCTGCAGGGGATGACGGCCCAGTACCTGCTGCGCCGGACCTTCCCGGTGAAGGCGGGCCAGACCATCCTGGTGCATGCCGCCGCCGGCGGTGTGGGGCTGATCATGTGCCAGTGGGCGAAGCAGCTCGGCTGCACCGTGATCGGCACCGTCTCCACCGAGGAGAAGGCCGCCCTGGCCCTGGCGCATGGCGCCGACCATGTCCTGCTCTCCGGCCGGGACGACCTGCCGTCGCGGGTCAAGGAGATCACCCAGGGCGCCATGCTGCCGGTGGTCTATGACAGCGTCGGCAAGGACACCTTCGCCGCCTCGCTCGACTGCCTGGCGCCGCTCGGCATGATGGTCTCCTACGGCAATGCTTCCGGGGCGGTGCCGCCGGTCGATATCGGCATCCTGGCCGCGAAGGGGTCGCTCTTCCTGACCCGCCCGACGCTGGCCACCTACACCGCCCGGCACGACGACCTGGTGGCGACCGCCAACGACCTGTTCTCGGTCGTGCTGTCCGGCGCGGTGAAGATCGAGGTCAACCAGACCTATGCACTGAAGGATGCCGCCGAGGCCCACCGGGCGCTGGAGGCCCGCAGGACCACCGGCAGCACCATCTTCCTGCCCTGAGCCTCCCTGCCTCCGGGGCGATCGACTCCGGCCGCTATCCGGCGCGCAGGAAGTAGCGGTAGCGATAGACCTCGCGGAAGCCCAAGGCTTCATAGAGGTTCATGGCGGCCGCATTGGTGGCGGAGACCTGGAGCCAGCCGGTCGCGGCGCCCTGGCTCTGTCCCCAGTCGGCGGCGGCGGCCAGGAGTCGTCGGCCGAGGCCACGGCGGCGGAAGGCCGGATCCGTGGCGATGTCGAAGAAGCCCAGCAGCGGACCATCCGCCGCCACCTGCCCGCTGGCCGCCGGCCGTCCCTCGATGCGGAGCAGCAGCCAGGCCGCCGGCACCATCATCATCGCGGCGGCCTCCTGCTTCTCCGCGCGGCGCTGCGGCGTCTGGTACTCGGCGGTGGCGAGGATGGCGAGCCAGTCCGGGTCCGGCGCGGGCAGGATCTCGAGCGCGGCATCGGGCGCCGCGAAGCCCTCCAGCGGGCCCGCCATGACCGCCGTCTCGCTCTCCGGCCGGTAGCCCCGCCGCAGCAGCGCCGCTTCCAGGCCGGGTGGATCGAGCGGCGTCGACCGGAAGCGGGCCGGCAGGCCAAGCCGGGCATAGGCCGCCTCGATGCGCGGCAGGCGGGCCTCCAGGGCCGGGTCGGGCGCGGGGTCGAGCGCGCTCACCGCATTGGCGCGGCCGGTGCCGCCCAGGAAGCCACGCAGCAGGAAGGGGCCGTCGAAGGCCGTGCGCGCCGCCGGCACCGCCGTGTGCGAGGCCCGCTCCAGGGTGGCGATCCATTCCAGGTCCATGGAAGCTCTCCATCGCGCGGCCGGCCCAGCTTACGCCGCCGGTCAGGGAGGAAAAGCCCCGCGCGAGGGTGAGCAGGCCGCGCCCATACAGAAAGGGCGGCCTCCTTCCGGGGGCCGCCCTGTTGCTGTCAGGTGTTCATCGCGTCGAAGAAGTCCTGGTTGGTCTTGCTGTATTTCAGCTTGTCCAACAGGAACTCCATCGAGTCCTGCGTGCCCATCGGGTTCAGGATGCGGCGCAGCACCCACATCTTGGTCAGGGTCGCGCGGTCGATCAGCACCTCCTCGCGGCGGGTGCCGGACTTGGTGATGTCGATCGCCGGGAAGACGCGCTTGTCCGAGAGCTTGCGGTCGAGGATCAGCTCGGAGTTGCCGGTGCCCTTGAACTCCTCGAAGATCACCTCGTCCATGCGGCTGCCGGTGTCGATCAGGGCGGTCGCGATGATGGTGAGGCTGCCGCCTTCCTCGATGTTGCGGGCGGCGCCGAAGAAGCGCTTCGGCCGCTGCAGGGCGTTGGCGTCCACGCCGCCGGTCAGCACCTTGCCGGAGGACGGCACGACCGAGTTGTAGGCGCGGCCGAGGCGGGTGATGGAGTCGAGCAGGATGACGACATCCCGCTTGTGCTCGACCAGGCGCTTCGCCTTCTCCAGCACCATCTCGGTGACCTGGACGTGGCGGGTCGCCGGCTCGTCGAAGGTGGAGGCCACGACCTCGCCGCGCACGGTGCGGGCCATGTCGGTGACTTCCTCCGGCCGCTCGTCGATCAGCAGCACCAGCAGGAAGACCTCGGGGTGGTTGGCCGAGATCGACTTGGCGATGTTCTGCAGCATCACGGTCTTGCCGGTGCGCGGCGGCGCCACCACCAGGGCGCGCTGCCCCATGCCGATCGGCGCCACCAGGTCGATGACGCGGGGCGTGTAGTCCTTCTGCTGCCCCTTGGCGACGCTCTCGAAGTTGGGGTTCTCCATCTTCAGCTGGCGCGTCGGATAGAGCGGCGTCAGGTTGTCGAAGTTGATGCGGTGCCGCAGCGCCTCGGGCGGCTCGAAATTGACGGTGTTGACCTTGAGCAGCGCGAAGTAGCGCTCGCCGTCCTTGGGCGCCCGGATCTGCCCCTCCACCGTGTCGCCCGTGCGCAGGCCGAAGCGGCGCACCTGGGCGGGGGAGACGTAGATGTCGTCGGGGCCGGGCAGGTAGTTCGACTGCGGGCTGCGCAGGAAGCCGAAGCCATCCGGCAGGATCTCCAGCGTCCCGTCGCCATGGATCGCCTGGTCGTTCTCCGCCAGCTGCTTCAGGATCGCGAACATCATATCCTGCTTGCGCAGGATGGAGGCGTTCTCGATCTGCAGGGATTCGGCGAAGGCCAGCAGGTCCGAGGGACTCTTGGCCTTGAGTTCAGAAAGATGCATGGGTCGGACGCATTCCGTTCCGGCGGGAGCAGCGGGACACTTCCGAAGGGCGGCGGCAAGGCCTGCCTGCGAGCCGGTGCCGCGTGTGGCGCGGCCGGCATGTCCCGAATAAGGAGGAGGGAGTCACGGCGTCAGATCGGGCCGGTGGCCTGATATGGCGCCATTGACGGGAAGCGTGGGGAGGCTAAGGGCGCCAGGGGCTTCGCGTCAATGGGGGAAATGGCGGTTTCCCCCTCGCTTTCAAGGTTTTCCGCAGGATTTTTGCGCCCTCAGAACGGCTTCACGATGACCATGACGACGATCAGGATCAGCAGCACCGTCGGCACCTCGTTCACCGCCCGCCAGTAGCGCTCGCTGTGCCGCCGCCGATCGGCGGCGAAGTCCTTGCGGGCGTAGCCCAGGTGGTGGTGGAACAGCGTCATGCCGAGCAGGCCGGCGAGCTTGCCGTGCCACCAGCCCGCGCCCCAGTCCACCACGCCCGGCGTCAGCACCAGGGTCAGGCCGAAGATCCAGGCGGCGATCATGGCGGGGTTCATGATGCCGCGCAGCAGCCGCCGCTCCATCACCTGGAACAACGCGCTCTGCTCCGAGCCCGGCGCCGCGGCGGTGTGGTAGACATAGAGGCGCGGCAGGTAGAACAGCCCCGCCATCCAGGCGAAGACCGAGATCAGGTGCAGGGCCTTGGTCCAGGGATACCATTCCGCCAGGATGCCGAGATCCATCCGCTCGACCCTCCCCGCTCAGCCGAGGCCCAGCAGTCCGGGCAGATCCGCCATCCGGGCGAAGGGCTCCGCCCCCTCGGCCGCCAGCGGCCCCGGCGGCAGCTCGCCGGCATGCGCCAGGACGCGGCATCCGGCGGCCCGGCCGGCGCGGATGCCCGGGATGCTGTCCTCCACCACCACGCAGTCGCGCGGATCGGCGCCGCAGGCCCGCGCGGCCGCCTGATAGATGTCGGGGTGGGGCTTCGGCCGGGCCACATCCTCGAAGGAGAAGACCCGGCCGCCGAAGACGCCGGCGATGCCGAGCCGGTCCAGCTTGGCCGCCAGCTCGGCGCGGGAGGAATTCGAGGCGCAGGCCACCGGCCAGGCGGCGGCGATGCGCGCCAGCGCCTCCAGCGCGCCGGGAACCGGGACGACATCGCGCGCCATGCGCTCCGTCAGGAGGTGGGACATCCGTGCCGGCCAGTCCGCCGGCAGGGGGCCGAACTCCGCCTCGATGACCGGCTTCATGTCCGGCACCGCGCGGCCAAGGAAGATCGCCCGGCACCGCGCCGGATCGACCCGCCAGCCGCGCCCGGCGAGATCCTCCGCCACCACCAGCGCGGCCAGCGCCTCGCTGTCGGCCAGGACACCGTCGCAGTCGAAGAGGATGGCGGCGGGACGAGGGGTCATTCAGGCGGTCTCCAGGGTGGCGCGGGCGCGGGCATGCGGGCAGTCGCCGTGGACCTTGGGGCATTGCCGGGCGCCGGCGAAGGAGCAGAGCGCGCGCTGGCCGTCGCGCACCCGCCGCACCAGCCCGGCCAGGGCGGCGATGAAGCCGGGGTCGCTGTTCTGCGCCGGGACGCGGAAATAGCCCGGCAGCCCCAGCTTGTGGGCCAGTTCCCGGTACTCCACGTCAAGCTCGACCAGGGTCTCGGAATGCTCGGAGACGAAGGCGATCGGGCTGACCAGCACCGCGGCCCCGTCCCGCGCCGCCGCCTCCAGCGCCTGCTCCAGCGAGGGGCCGATCCATTTCTGCGGCGTGACCCGGGACTGGTAGCAGATGCCGTGCTCCAGGGGGGGCGCCCCCGCGGGCCGCTCCAGCGCCGCCGTCACCGCGGCCACCGTCCGCTCCACCTGCCACTGATAGGGGTCACCGTGCCGGACGATGCTCTCCGGCAGGCCATGGGCGGAGAACAGCAGGCGCAGCCGCGCCCCCGCCGGCAGGGCCGCCCGCGCCGCCGCCTCGGCCTCGCGGATCAGGGCCGCGGTGGCGGCGGCGAAGGCCGGGTCGGAGTGCCAGCAGCAGAGGGTCCGGCCGGGCAGCTCCAGCCCGACCCGCTCGCAGGCCGCCCGCCAGTCGTCGAGGGAGGAACCGGTGGTGGTGGTGGAATACTGCGGATAGAGCGGCAGCAGCACCGCCTCCTCCGCGCCCCAGGCCTTCACCTGCCGCGCCGCCTCCTCGGCGAAGGGGTGCCAGTAGCGCATGGCGACGAAGCAGCGCGCCTCGATCTCGGGCGCCAGCGCGGCCGCCAGCGCCTCGCCCTGGGCCTCGGTCAGCTCCCGCAAGGGCGAACGGCCGCCCAGGATGGCGTAGTTCTCGCTGGCCGCCCGGGTGCGCCGCGCGGCGATCAGGCGGCCGAGCCAGGGGCGGATGAAGGCCGGCACGCGCAGGATGGCGGGATCGGTGAAGAGGTTCTCCAGGAAGGGCCGAACCGCCGCCGGGCCGTCCGGGCCGCCGAGGTTGAAGAGGATGACGGCGACGCGCGGGCGGGAGGGTGCGGACATGCTTGGCAGATGCCACGGAAACCGCCCGGGTCAAGGGGCGGCCCAAGGGGTGGCGGGCATTCCCGCCCCCCGGAGGCGCGGCGCGGCTTGTGACGGAGGCCCGGCTTCCTTAGGTGAAGGCATGAACGACCCTTGTGGGCACCGCCATGACTGAAAAGAATGATTCCGTGATGAACGACCAGACCCCGCCGGCGGAAACGCCGGCCGACGCCACCCAGCCCACCCCCGAGCAGCCCGCCGACGCCATGGCCCGGATCGCCGAGCTGGAGAGCGAGCTGGCGCAGACCAAGGACCGCTGGCTGCGCTCCGAGGCGGAGATGCAGAACCTCCGCGCCCGCACCAAGCGCGAGGTGGAGGATGCCCGCGCCTATGCGGTGCAGCGCTTCGCCCGCGACGTGGTGGAGGCGGCCGAGAACCTGCGCCGCGGCCTGGATTCCCTGCCCCCCCCGGCCGAGGGCGAGCCGGAGTTGCTGGCCAAGCTGCGCGGCGGCTTCGAGGGGGTCGAGCGCGCCTTCATCGGCATCCTCGAGCGCAACGGGGTGACCAAGCAGGACGCCGCCGGCAAGCCCTTCGATCCCGAGATGCACCAGGCGATGGCGCAGCAGCCGCCGCCGCCCGGCGTGGCCCCCGGCACCGTGCTGCAGGCCTGGACGCCGGCCTGGCTGCTGAACGGGCGCCTGCTCAAGCCCGCCATGGTGGTGGTGGCCGGCGAGGGCGTGTCCGAAACCGCCTGATGACCCCAACTGCCTGATGACCCGGGTTCGCCCCGTCGCGCCGCAGGACCGGGCGGCGCTCCTGGCCCTCAACAACCGCCATGTGCCGGCGGTGAACGCGCTGGAGCCGGCGGCGCTGTCCCGTCTGCTGGAGGCCGCGCTGCTGGCGCTGGCGGCGGGGCCGGTCGGAGCGCCCACGGGCCTGCTGATCCTGCTCGGCCCGGCGGGGCCGGCGGAGGGACCCAACCACGCTTGGGTCCGCGAGCACCATCCCGAGGCGGCCTATATCGACCGCGTGATGGTCTCCGCCACCGCCCGGGGCCAGGGTCTCGGCCGGCGGTTCTACGCCGCGGCGGCCGGGGCGGCGGCACAGGCGGGATTCGCGGCGCTGGGCTGCGAGGTCAATCTCGACCCGCCCAATCCGGAGAGCCTCGCCTTCCACCACTGCCTCGGCTTCCGCCCCGTGGGCGAGGCCACCGATCCGCGCAACGGCAAGCGGGTGGTCTATCTCCTGGCTCCCGCGGACCCCGCCTCGGACGGGACATTGGACGGCACATTTCTTGCGCGCTGCGGCAATGCCCCTTGTCCGGTGGCGCCGGGCTGAATACATCGCACTCACAACCGCCCGGTTCGGGCGGCAACCCCTTTTTCCTCGCCTGAAGAGCATATGGGGATGGGCGCGGCGCCAAGCCTGGGCCGCCCCCATCCGCCGCAAAGGAGACCTCGGATGAGCAAAGTCATCGGCATCGATCTGGGCACCACGAATTCCTGCGTCGCCATCATGGAAGGCGGCGATGTGAAGGTGCTCGAGAACGCCGAGGGCGCGCGGACCACCCCCTCGATGGTGGCTTTCGCCAAGAACGGCGAGCGGCTGGTCGGCCAGGCCGCGAAGCGCCAGGCGGTGACCAACCCGACCGACACCCTCTACGCCGTCAAGCGCCTGATCGGCCGCCGCTTCGAGGACGCGACGGTCAAGAAGGACATCGATCTCGTCCCCTACAAGATCGTGCGCGCCGAGAATGGCGACGCCTGGGTCGAGGCGGCGGGCCAGAAGATGGCGCCGCAGCAGATCAGCGCCTATGTCCTCGGCAAGATGAAGGACACCGCCGAGGCCTATCTCGGCGAGAAGGTGACGCAGGCCGTCATCACCGTCCCCGCCTACTTCAACGACAGCCAGCGCCAGGCGACCAAGGAGGCCGGGCAGATCGCCGGGCTCGAGGTGCTGCGCATCATCAACGAGCCGACGGCGGCCGCCCTGGCCTATGGCCTGGACAAGAAGACCACCGGCACCATCGCGGTCTATGACCTCGGCGGCGGCACCTTCGACGTCTCCGTGCTCGAGATTGGTGACGGCGTCTTCGAGGTGAAGTCCACCAACGGCGACACCTTCCTGGGCGGCGAGGACTTCGACCAGCGGGTGATCGACTACCTGGCCGACGAGTTCAAGAAGGAGAACGGCATCGATCTGCGCGGCGACAAGCTCGCCCTGCAGCGCCTCAAGGAGGCCGCCGAGAAGGCGAAGATCGAGCTGTCCTCGGCCAAGCAGACCGAGATCAACCTGCCCTTCATCACCGCCGACGCCTCGGGCCCGAAGCACCTGGTGCTGCAGCTCACCCGCGCCAAGCTGGAGGCGCTGGTCGATGACCTCGTGCAGCGGACGCTGGAGCCCTGCAAGAAGGCCCTGAAGGATGCCGGCATGAACGCCGGCGAGATCGACGAGGTGATCCTGGTCGGCGGCATGACCCGCATGCCCAAGGTCGTCGAGGCGGTGAAGACCTTCTTCGGCAAGGAGCCGGCCCGCAACGTCAACCCGGATGAGGTCGTCGCCATCGGCGCCGCGATCCAGGGCGGCGTGCTGAAGGGCGAGGTGAAGGACGTCCTGCTGCTCGACGTGACGCCGCTGTCGCTCGGCATCGAGACGCTGGGCGGCGTGTTCACCCGGCTGATCGACCGCAACACGACGATCCCGACCAAGAAGAGCCAGACCTTCTCCACCGCCGACGACAACCAGACCGCGGTCACCATCAAGGTGTTCCAGGGCGAGCGCGAGATGGCGGCGGACAACAAGCTGCTGGGCAACTTCGACCTGCAGGGCATCCCGCCCGCGCCGCGCGGCGTGCCGCAGATCGAGGTGACCTTCGACATCGACGCCAACGGCATCGTCTCGGTCTCGGCCAAGGACAAGGCCACCGGCAAGGAGCAGCAGATCAAGATCCAGGCCAAGTCCGGCCTGTCGGATGCCGATATCGAGCGGATGGTGAAGGAGGCCGAGGCCAATGCCGAGGCCGACAAGAAGCGCCGCGAGGCGGTGGAGGCGCGCAACCAGCTGGATGCGCTGATCCACACCACCGAGAAGACGCTGAAGGACAATGCCGCCAAGGTCCCCGAGGCGGAGAAGGCCGAGGCCGAGGCCGCCCTGGCCGCGGCGCGCAGCGCCAAGGAGGGCGAGGACGCCGAGGCCATCCGCAGCGCCACCGAGCGCCTCTCCGCCGCCGCGATGAAGGTGGGCGAGGCGGTCTACAAGTCCGGCCCCGCCGAGGGCGAGGCCCAGGCCGCGCAGGGTGCGGCCGAGGGCGAGCCGAAGGCGGGCGAGAAGGTGGTCGATGCCGAGTTCGAGGATGTCGACCCGGGCAAGAAGAAGCCCGAGTGACCGGCCTCCCGCCGCGCTGACCCGACAGGCGCCCGGCCCAACAGCCGGGCGCATCCTCGTTCCGGAGCTTGGGGGACAGGCCAAGGATGGCCAAGAAGGACTATTACGACACCCTGGGCGCGTCCCGGGATGCCAGCGACGAGGACCTGAAGAAGGCCTATCGCAAGCTGGCCATGAAGTATCACCCGGACCGCAATCCGGGCGACAGGAAGGCCGAGGCCGCGTTCAAGGACGTGAACGAGGCCTATGAGGTCCTGAAGGACCCGGAGAAGCGCGCCGCCTATGACCGCTACGGCCACGCCGCCTTCGAGGGCGGCATGGGCGGCGGGGCCGGCGGGCCCTTCGGCGGCGGCGGCGGACCTTTCGGCGCCGGCGGCTTCGAGGACATCTTCGCCGAGATGTTCGGCCAGTTCGGCGCCCGGTCCGGGCGAGGCGCCGGCGCGACCGGCCGTGGCGCCGATCTGCGCACCCAGGCGGACATCACGCTGGAGGAGGCCTTCGCGGGGGCCAAGAAGACCATCCGCGTCACCACCAGCGTGCAGTGCGAGGCCTGTGATGGCAGCGGCGCCGAGGGCAAGGGCGGCGGCGGCGGCCAGCAGACCTGCCCGACCTGCGGCGGCGCCGGCAAGGTGCGCGCCCAGCAGGGCTTCTTCCTGATCGAGCGGAGCTGCCCGACCTGCGGCGGCACCGGACGCATCATCAAGAACCCCTGCAAGGTCTGCCAGGGCGCGGGCCGCGTGCAGCGCGAGCGCAGCCTGAACGTCACCATCCCGCCCGGCGTGGAGGATGGCACCCGCATCCGCCTCTCCGGCGAGGGAGAGGCCGGACTCCGGGGCGCGCCGGCAGGCGATCTCTATGTCGATGTCGCGGTGCGGCCGCACCCGCTGTTCCAGCGGGATGGCGCCAGCATCTTCGTCCGCGTGCCGCTGCGCATGACGCAGGCGGCGCTGGGCGGGGCCGTGGAGGTGCCGACCATCGATGGCGGCCGCACGCGCGTCACCATTCCCTCCGGCACCCAGACGGGCGACCAGTTCCGCCTCCGCGGCAAGGGCTTCTCCGTGCTGCGCTCGGCGGCGCGGGGCGACATGTACGTGCAGGTGGCTGTGGAGACGCCGCAGAACCTCACCCCCCGCCAGCGCGAGCTGCTGGAGCAGTTCGAGGGCGAGACCGGGGAGGACGGCAACAGCAGCCCGGAAAGCGAGGGCTTCTTCGCCAAGGTGAAGGAGTTCTGGGAGGGGCTCGGCCGCTAGGCCGCCCCAGGCTTCCCTTTCGCGCGCCGGCGCGGCAGAGAAAGGCCCGGGAGAGGCATCCTCTCCCGGGCCTTCCGTCCTTCGGCTTCCTTCGTCCTGCTGGGATCGCGCCACATGACCCTCCGCATCGGCATCGCCGGCCTGTCCGGCCGCATGGGCAAGCTGCTTTCCGAGGAGGTGGCCGCCGCCGGCGCCACCCTGGCGGGCGGCATCGGCCGCGATGGCGACGCCGCGGCCCTCTTCGCGGCCAGCGATGTGGTGATCGACTTCACCATCGCCGCCGCCGCCGAGCGGCATGCCGCCCTGGCGGCCGCGCAGGGCAGGCCGCTGATCCTGGGCTCCTCCGGCCTCTCGGCGGCGCAGGAGGCGGCGGTGGCGGCCGCGGCGGAGCGGGTGCCGGTGGTCTATGCGGCGAACTTCGCCCCGGGCGCCAATGTCCTCTTCGCCCTGGCCGAGCGCATGGGCGCCGCCCTGCCGCCGGCGCAGTACGATGCCGAGATCGTCGAGATGCACCACCGGCAGAAGGTGGACGCCCCCTCGGGCACCGCCATCGAGATGGGCCGGGCGGTGGCCCGCGGCCGCGGCGCGACGCTGGAGGAGGTCGGCATGGAGAGCGGGCGGGATGGCCACACCGGGCCGCGCGCCACCGGCCCGATCGGCTTCTCCGCCCTGCGCGGGGGGCAGGTGGTGGGCGAGCACACCCTGCTTTTCGCCGGGGCCAGCGAGCACATCGCCCTCACCCACCGCTCCTTCGACCGCCGCGTCTATGCCACCGGCGCGGTGCAGGCGGCGCACTGGGTGGTGCGGCAGCCGCCCGGCCTCTACGGCATGCGGCAGGTGCTGGGAATGGGCTGAGCCGGCTCAGCCGTTCAGCAGGGCGTCGATATCCTCCTGGCTGAGCACGGCCGCCTTCTCGGGCGCGGCGCCGTTCAGCAGGGCATCGATGGCCTCCTGGCCCAGATCCGGGGTCAGGGCCGCCTCGGTGCTGACCGTCCGGTACGGCGTGCCGATTCGCATCGGCCGGGGCAGGGCCTCGCCGCCCGCCTGCGTCACGCCGGGGACGATCTGTTCCAGCATGGTCTCCACCTGCTGCAGATGCTGGATGGCGCGGCGGATGCGCTGGCCGGTGATGTCCTGGAAGCTGCAGGCCTCGAAGATCGAGTTCACTCGGGCCGAGAGCGCCTCGATCGAGGCCTGGTCCTTCTGGCCGCCGGCGATCCAGGCCTGGATCGCCTCCGTCGCCTCCATGATGGTGTTGGCGGCCGCCTCGGTGGCCTGCACCACCGCTTCCAGTTCCAGCCCGCTGTTGCGCGTGCTGGCGACCGGGATGGCGACCAGCTGGGCGATCTGCTCATGCACCTGGCTCAGCTGCCGGGACAGCTTCTCCTCCGCCATGTCCGCCATGTCGGAGGTGGCGCTGAGCTCGGCGCTGAGCTCGGCGATGCGGCGGTCGACGAAGCCGCGCAGATCCTTCAGCAGGGGGGCCACCTCGGCCTGAACGGCGGCGCGGAGCGCGGCTTCGGATCCGGCGCCGGCATCGGGAAGGCGGGCCTCTGCGGTCATGGTCGGCTCCAGGCGGGACAGGTCGGCGCGAGCCTAGGGCGGGACCGGTGAAGGCTTCCTTGCCATGCGCGCCGCATGGCCGCCCTGCGCCCGGCGCCCTCGCCTCGCCTTCTCTTCGCTTGACCCCCTGTGCCGCGCTTGCGAAACAGCCCCCCGCCCGGAACCCCCGGGGGACTGCCAGGCCGGGGCGAACCGGTCGCCGCCGCGACAAGAGGACGAATGAGGCCATGCGCGACAAGGGCGAATATCTGTTCACCTCGGAATCCGTCTCCGAGGGCCATCCCGACAAGGTGGCCGACCGCATCAGCGACACCGTGCTGGACGCCTTCCTGGAGGCCGATCCCTATGCCCGCGTTGCCTGCGAGACGCTGGTCACCACCAACCGCATCATCCTGGCCGGCGAGACCCGCGGCCCGGCGAGCGTGACGCCCGAGCTGCTGATGCATCTGGCGCGCATGGCGGTGCACGACATCGGCTACGACCAGGAAGGCTTCTCCTGGAAGAACGCCGAGATCGCCTGCCATCTGCATGCCCAGTCGGCGCATATCGCCCAGGGCGTGGACGCCGCCGGCAACAAGGACGAGGGCGCCGGCGACCAGGGCATCATGTTCGGCTATGCCTGCACCGAGACGCCCGACCTCATGCCGGCGCCGCTCTACTACGCCCATCTGGTCCTGCGCCGCATCAGCGAGCTGCGCCGCAACAAGGACAAGCTGGTGGCCGGCCTGCTGCCCGACGCCAAGTCCCAGGTGACGCTGCGCTACGTGGACGGCAAGCCGGTCGGCGTCTCCTCCGTCGTCGTCTCCACCCAGCACGAGGAGGGGATGACGCAGGAGCAGGTGCGCGAGCTGGTGCGCCCGATCGTGGTCAGCAGCCTGCCCGACGGCTGGAGCGTGCCCGAGGACGAGTTCTACGTGAACCCGACCGGTACCTTCGTCATCGGCGGCCCGGACGGCGACTGCGGCCTGACCGGGCGCAAGATCATCGTCGACACCTACGGCGGCGCGGCGCCGCATGGCGGCGGCGCCTTCTCGGGCAAGGACCCGACCAAGGTGGACCGCTCGGCGGCCTATGCCTGCCGCTACCTGGCCAAGAACGTGGTCGCCGCCGGCCTGGCCGAGAAGTGCACCATCCAGGTCTCCTACGCCATCGGCGTCTCGAAGCCGCTCTCGGTCTATTTCGACCTGCACGGCACCGGCCGCGACGTGGATGAGACCAAGCTGGCCCGCGTGGTGAACGAGATGGTCAACCTCTCGCCCCGCGGCATCCGCGAGCATCTCCACCTGAACCGCCCGATCTACGCGCCGACCAGCGCCTACGGCCATTTCGGCCGCGCGCCGGATGCCGAGAAGGGCACCTTCACCTGGGAGAAGACCGACCTCGCCGCCGAGCTGAAGCGCGCCTTCGGCCGGTGACGCGGCGGCCCCGGCGCGCTTCGGCGCCGCCGGGGCCGGCCTTCCCGCGACGACGGGAGGGGCCAGGGGGAATTTCCAGGGGGGGGTTTCCTCTCCCCTGCCCCTCCTTTTCATTTGGTTTGACCGATGACCGAGACCCCCGCCGTCCCCGATCGCCTCTACGGCCGCCGCCGGGGCCATCCGCTGCGCGCCCGGCAGCAGGCCCTGCTGGAGACGACCCTGCCGCGCCTCGCCCTCGACCCGCTGGACCCGCTGGGCAGCTTTCCCGGACGGCCGGAGGAGCTCTGGCTGGAGGTGGGCTTCGGCGGCGGCGAGCACGCCCTGGCGCAGATCGCGGCGCATCCGCGCGCCGGGCTGATCGCCGCCGAGGTCTTCGAGAACGGCATCTGTTCGCTGCTCGGCCGGCTGGTGCCCGAGGGCGGCGAGGCGACGGCCCCGCTGCCGCCCAACCTGCGCCTCTGGACCGAGGATGCGCGCCGCCTCCTGCGCGCCCTGCCCGAGGGCAGCCTCTCGCGCCTGTTCCTGATGTTCCCCGACCCCTGGCCCAAGGCGCGCCACGCCAAGCGGCGCTTCGTGCATCCGGCCATTCTGCCGGTGCTCGGCCGCGCCATCCGGCCCGGCGGCGAATGGCGCATCGCCACCGACGACCCGACCTACCAGGACTGGGTGCGCGAGGTGATGGGCGCGCAGGACGTCTTCGAGCCGGTCTCGCTGGCCGAGTCGCGCCCCGAGGGCTGGCCCGGCACGCGTTACGAGGCCAAGGCGCTGCGCGAGGGGCGCCGGCCGCTGTACTGGATCTGGCGCCGCCGCGGCTGAGCCGATTCGTGGCCGGCGGGCAACACTGCGGTTTCTTTGCATCGGGTGCGATGCAAATCCATTGACCCCCTTCGCCCCGCCCCACACCGTGCGCCGCATGGACAGGCGCTTCTTCAATCCTCTGGATCGCGACGAGGCCGGGCGGCGCGGCGCGGAGGCCCTGGCGGCGGAGCGGGGCGGCTATGCCGCCTGGTGCGGCCCGGCGGCGGTGGCGCTGGCGGCGGACTGCTCCTACCACGCCGCCTGCGGCCTGCTGCGCCAGGCGGCTCCGGAGCGCTATGCCCATGGCGAGATCGACATCGCCTACTGGCGCGACGTGGTGGCGGCGCTCGACCTGGGGGGCGTGACCGTCGAGTCCCTGGAGGTCGCGGGCCGGCCCACGCTGCTCGGGCTGGCGCGGCGCGGCGGACTCGCCCCCGGGCTGCATCTGGTCCGCGTGACCGGCCACTTCCTGCTGCTGCGGCTGCACGGCTTCGGCCTCGCCCAGGTCTATGACAACCGTCTCTCGGGGGAGGTGCTGTCCCGCCGCAGCCACGGCCTCTGCCGGGTGACGCATCTGGCGCGGCTCTCCCTGGTCCGATAGGCCGGGGCGCGACAGGCCGGCGCGCCGGGCAGTCCCCTCCCCGCCCTAACCCGTGGTTTTCCTTGTGCCGCCTCCGGCCTGGGACTATATGGCTGGCAGAACATCTTCGCTGCACAGTCAGGGGGGTGGCCTTCGCGGGCCGCCTTTTTTGTTTTTTGGAAGACGATCTGCCTCTCAACGAGGGCCTCGAGGCCCGCATCACCGCCGCCATCGCGCCGACCCTGGCGTCGATGGGCTACGAGATCGTGCGCGTGCAGATCCAGGGCAAGCAGACGCCCACCGTCCAGATCATGGCCGACCGCGCCGATGGCCGGCTGATCGGCGTCGAGGATTGCGAGGCGATCAGCCACGCCGTCGGCGCCGTGCTGGACGTGGACGATCCCTTCACCGGCGAATGGAACCTCGAGGTCTCCTCCGCCGGCATCGACCGTCCGTTGACCCGCACCAAGGACTGGCAGCGCTTCGCCGGCCAGCTGGCGACGGTGGAGATGAGCATCCCCTTCGAGGGCCGGCGCCGCTTCCGCGGCATCGCTCTCGGCGCCGATGCCGAGGTGGTGCGGCTGCGGCTGGAGGATGGCGGCGAGGTGGCCCTGCCACGGGCCGACATGCGCCGCGCCAAGCTGGTGCTGACCGACGAGCTGATCGCCGCCACGGCGGCCGAGGCCGCGCGCCTGAGGGCCGCGGCGGGTGAGGACGAGGACGAAGACGGGGCCGAGACGCCCCGCGACGAGAGGAACTGACCATGGCCGCCGATGTCGCCATTGCCCGCCCCGAGCTGCTGCAGGTCGCCGAGGCCGTCGCCCGCGAGAAGATGATCGAGCGCGACGAGGTCCTGGAGGCGATGGAGCAGGCCATCCAGAAGGCCGGCCGCGCCAAGTACGGGCACGAGAAGGATATCCGCGCCGTCATCGACCGCCGCTCGGGCGAGGTGAAGCTCTCGCGCTGGACCGAGGTGGTCGAGCAGGAGCCGGTGGAGAACGAGGCGACGCAGATCCCGCTGCGCATCGCGCAGAAGATCCAGCCGGGCATCGAGGTTGGCCAGTTCATCGTCGATCCGCTGCCGCCGATCGACTTCGGCCGCATCGCCGCGCAGACCGCCAAGCAGGTGATCGTGCAGCGGGTGCGCGAGGTGGAGCGCGGCAAGCAGTTCAACGAGTACAAGGACCGCGTCGGCGAGGTCGTCAACGGCGTCGTCAAGCGCACCGAGTACGGCAACCTGATGGTCGATCTCGGCCGCGCCGAGGCGCTGCTGCGCCGCGACGAGACCATCCCGCGTGAGGCCTTCCGCAACGGCGACCGCGTGCGCGCCTATATCTACGACGTGCGCGAGGAGCCGCGCGGGCCGCAGATCTTCCTCTCCCGCACGCATCCCGGCTTCCTGGCCAAGCTCTTCGCGCAGGAGGTGCCGGAGATCTACGACGGCATCATCGAGATCAAGGCGGTGGCGCGCGACCCCGGCAGCCGCGCCAAGATGGCGGTGATCAGCCGCGACAGCTCGATCGACCCGGTCGGCGCCTGCGTCGGCATGCGCGGCAGCCGCGTGCAGGCTGTCGTGGCCGAGCTGCAGGGCGAGAAGATCGACATCATCCCCTGGTCGGCCGACAACCCCACCTTCGTCGTGAACGCCCTGGCCCCGGCCGAGGTCTCCAAGGTGGTGATGGACGACGACAGCAAGCGGGTTGAAGTCGTCGTTCCGGATGACCAATTGTCGCTGGCGATCGGGCGGCGCGGCCAGAATGTGCGGCTCGCCTCGCAGCTGACGCGCTGGGACATCGACATCCTGACGGAGGCCGAGGCCAGCGAGCGCCGGCAGGAGGAGTTCCGCAAGCGGACCGGCCTCTTCGTCGAGGCGCTCGACGTGGACGACGTCATCGCCGGCCTGCTGGTCAGCGAGGACTTCTCCTCGATCGAGGAGCTGGTCGAGGTGCCCGAGGAGGATCTCGCCGAGATCGAGGGCTTCGACGAGAATGTCGCCGCCGAGCTGAAGCGGCGCGCCCAGGCCTTCCTGGACCGCCGCGATCAGGAACTCGACGAGAAGCGCCAGGCGCTCGGGGTCGAGGACGCGGTGGCCGAGGCCGGCGGCTTCAGCCCCGCCATGCTGGTGACGCTCGGCGAGAAGGGCGTGAAGACGCTGGACGATCTGGCCGATCTCGCCGCCGACGAGCTGATCGAGATCCTCGGCCCCGAGGCGGTGGACGAGGAAACCGCGAACGCCATCATCATGGCCGCCCGCGAGCACTGGTTCGCCCAGGAAGGCCAGCAGGACGGCGGGACGGGTGATGAGGGCCCCGTGGAGGATCCGGCGGCGGAGACGCCGCGGGCCGAGGCCGGGGAGACGGGCGACGAGCGGTAAGACGGAGTTCCTGCCGGGCCTGCCCCCCGAGGGGAAGGGCCCGGAGCCGGAACCGAAGGGTCCGCTGCGCCGCTGCATCGTCACGCGGGAGAGTGGGCCGAAGGAAGCGATGATCCGCTTCGTCATCGGTCCCGGCGGGACGCATGCGCGGGAGATCGTGCCCGACCTCGGCGGGAAGCTGCCCGGACGGGGAATGTGGTTGAGCGCGAGGGCCGATGTGCTAGAACGCGCCGTGAGCCGGGGCGCCTTTCCGAGGGCGGCCCGCGGCCAGGTGCATGTGCCCCCCGATCTTCGCGCGCGGATTGAAAAAGGCCTGAGGGATCGCTTGCGCGATCAGGTGGGCCTGGCGCGCAGGGCCGGACAGGCGGTGTGCGGTTTCCAGCAGGTGCGCGAATGGCTTCAGGCCGGACGGGTCGGCGTGCTGGTCGAGGCGAGTGACGGAAGCCCCTCGGAGCGGGCAAGGCTGGCCGGCCGGCGCGATGTCGCGTTGGTGCTGGCCTTGACGGCGGAGGAGTTGGGCGCGGTGTTCGGAAGGGATCATGCAGTGCACGTGGCGATAGCACCCGGACGCATCGCGGACATTTTGGTGCAGGAGGCGGGCCGTCTGGCCGCTGTCTCCTCAAACGCGAGCGGAGCGGGGACGTGAGCCCGGCAACGGCTCGCGACAGGATTGATGGCACAAGACGGATCGGGTTCAGGCGAACGAATGAGCGACCAGAATGAACAGGATGCTGCGAAGAGCAGGCTGAGCCTCCGGCCCGGCGGACGACTCGAGCTGGGCAAGACGGAGGCCGCCGGTACGGTGCGGCAGTCGTTCAGCCACGGTCGCGGCAAGACCGTGCAGGTCGAGGTGGTGAAGAAGCGGGCCGGTGGCCCGGCGGGCCCTGGCGCCAAGCCGGCCGCGGGCCCGCAGGCGGGTGGCCCCCGCATGGCCGGTGGCCCGCAGCGCGGCGCCTCCGGTCCCGGCACGCGCGGCGGCAGCGGCTCCGCGCCCGGCCGTCCGCTCAATCAGGCCGAGCAGGCCACCCGCCTGCGCGTGCTGGAGGAGCACCGGCGCGCCGAGGCGCAGCGCCAGCGCGAGGAGCGCGAGCGCCAGGCCCTGATGGTGCGCAGCGCCGCCGAGGAGGCCGCGCGCAAGGCCGAGGAGGAGCGCCGCGCCGCCGAGGAGGCCGCCGCCCGCGCCGAGGAAGAGGCGCGCCAGAAGATTGAGGACGAGGCCCGCCGCAAGGCCGAGGAGGAAGCGCGCAAGCTGGCGCCGCCCCCGGCCGCCGCGCGCCAGGCGCCGTCCGGCGCCGCGCCCGGCCCGCGCCCCATGGGTGCGCGTCCCGCCGCCGGCACCGCCGCGCCGCTGCGCCGTCCCGGTGCCGCGGCCGCGCCGGCCGCCGCGCCTGGTGCGGCCCCGCCGCGCCTGACCCTGCGCGGCCGCGAGGGGGAGGAGGAGGAGCGGCGCAGCCCGGTCCGCCGCCCCGGCATGCCGGCCGCCGCCGCGAAGAAGCCCGCCGCCGCCCCCGCCAAGAAGCCGGTCATCGGCGGCGATCGCCGCCGCGACGGCCGCATCGACGTGGCCGCCGCCATCGAGGGCGAGGACGAGCGCAGCCGCTCCATGGCCTCCGTCCGCCGCGCCCGCGAGCGCGAGCGGCGGCAGCAGGAGCTGCAGCGTCTCCGCAGCGATGGCGTGAAGGTGGTGCGCGACGTGGTGGTGCCGGAAGCCATCACGGTGCAGGAGCTCGCCAACCGCATGGCCGCACGTGGCGGCGAGGTGGTGAAGGCGCTGTTCCGCATGGGCGTGATGGCGACGCTGACCCAGACCATCGACGCCGACACGGCGGAGCTGGTGGTCAACGAGTTCGGCCACCGCGTGAAGCGCGTTTCCGAATCCGACGTCGAGCTGGGCCTGGAGGGCATGGTCGACGCCGAGGCGGACCTGGTGACGCGGCCGCCGGTCGTGACCATCATGGGCCATGTCGACCACGGCAAGACCAGCCTGCTGGACGCGCTGCGCAAGACCGACGTGGCGGCGCGCGAGGCCGGCGGCATCACCCAGCACATCGGCGCCTATCAGGTGACGGTGGCGGGGGGCCAGAAGGTCACCTTCATCGACACGCCGGGCCATGCCGCCTTCACCGCCATGCGCGCCCGCGGCGCCAGCGTCACCGACATGGTGGTGCTGGTCGTCGCGGCCGATGACGGCGTGATGCCGCAGACGATCGAGGCCATCCACCACGCCAAGGCGGCGAACGCGCCGATGATCGTGGCGGTCAACAAGATCGACAAGCCGGGCGTCAACCTGGACCGTGTCCGCAACGAGCTGCTGCAGCACGAGGTGGTCGTGGAATCCCTGGGTGGCGACACCCAGGAGATCCAGGTCTCGGCGCTGAAGGGCACCAACCTCGACAAGCTGCTGGAGGCGATCCTGCTGCAGGCCGAGGTGCTGGACCTGAAGGCCAATCCGGACCGCGCCGCCGAGGGCACGGTCATCGAATCCAAGCTCGACAAGGGCCGGGGTCCGGTGGCCACCGTGCTGGTGCAGAAGGGCACGCTGCGGCAGGGTGACATGGTGGTGGCCGGCGCCGAGTGGGGCCGCGTGCGCGCCATGCTCGACGACAAGGGCCGCCAGCTGAAGGAGGCCGGACCCAGCCTGCCGGTCGAGATCCTGGGCCTCTCCGGGGTGCCCTCCGCCGGTGAGCCGCTGGCCGTCGTCGAGAACGAGGGCCGGGCGCGCGAGATCAGCGAGTTCCGTCAGCGCAAGCTGCGGGAGAAGCAGGCCGCCGCCGCCGGTGCCGCCCGCGGCACGCTGGCCGACATGATGGCGCGTGTCGCCGCCGGCCAGCAGAAGGAGGTCGCGGTCGTCGTCAAGGCCGATGTGCAGGGTTCCGCCGAGGCGCTCGGCGTGACGCTGAACAAGCTGTCGCGCGACGAGGTGAAGGTCCGGGTGCTGCACAGCGCCGTCGGCCAGATCACCGAGAGCGACATCCAGCTGGCCAAGGCGTCCAACGCCATCGTCGTCGCCTTCAACGTCCGCGCGACGGCGCAGGCGCGGGAGTTGGCGCAGCGGGACGGCGTCGACATCCGCTACTACTCGATCATCTACGAGGTGGCGGATGACGTGGAGCAGCTGGTGCGCGGCAAGCTCGCCCCCATCCAGCGCGAGAAGTTCCTGGGCTACGCGCAGATCCTCGAGGTCTTCGAGGTCAAGCGGCTGGGCAATATCGCCGGCTGCCGCGTCACCGAGGGCGTGGTCCGGCGCGGCTGCGGCGTCCGCCTGCTGCGGGATGGCATCGTCATCCACCAGGGCGAGCTGGCGACGCTCCGCCGCTTCAAGGACGACGTCAAGGAAGTCACCAACGGCTATGAGTGCGGCATGAGCTTCGCCAATTACGACGACATCAAGATTGGCGATCAGATCGAGTGCTACGAGACCGAGACGGTCGCCGCCACCTGAGCCGGGGCGGGGGCGCGGGGCGGCCGTTCCGCGCCCCGCGCCGCCTCTCCGGCTTCCGGCCGGAAGCAAGGCCGGGGGTCCGCCCCCGGCCTTTTCCATTGCCGCCCGCTTCTGTTGTTCGTGAGGCCCCATGCCCAAGAAGACCGCCACCCCCGGCGCCCCCAGCCAGCGCATGCTCCGCGTCGCGGAGGAGGTGCGGCATGCCCTCTCCGCCGTCTTCCTGCGCGGCGAGCTGCACGATCCCGACCTGGACGGCCGCCACATCACCGTGACCGAGGTGCGCGCCTCGCCCGATCTCAAGCACATGACCTGCTTCGTCGCCGCGCTCGGCCGGGCGGTGACGCCCGAGGAGCTGAAGGCGCTGAAGCGCGTGCAGCCCTTCCTGCGCACCCAGGTCGCCCGCGCCGTGCGGCTGAAGTTCGCGCCCGAGATGCATTTTCAGCCCGACACGGCGCTGGATTATGCGATGAAGATCGACGCGGTGATGCGCCGCCCCGAGGTGCAGCAGGACCTCCAGCCCCGCCCGGCGGGAGAGCAGGCTCCGCCGCGGGAGGACGAGCGGTAAGGACGCGACCCTCTTGAACACCCCTGAGACGGCGCCGCCCGGGGGCGCGCCGATGATCCGCACCATCGCCATGCCGGCGGACACCAACCCCGCCGGGGATATCTTCGGCGGCTGGCTGATGGCGCAGATGGATCTCGCCGCCGGCAATGCCGCCGCGCGCCGGGCCCGCGGCCGCTGCGCCACCGTGGCGGTGGAGGCCATCACCTTCCATTCCCCGGTGCGGGTCGGCGACGAGGTCAGTCTCTATGCCGAGATTCTCTCGACCGGGCGCAGCTCGATGAAGATCCGCGTCGAGGCCTGGCGCCGCGAGCGCGAGGGCGAGCACGCCAACCGCGTCACCGAAGCGGTCTTCACCTTCGTGGCGCTGGACGCGACGGGGCGGCCGCGCCCCCTGCCGCCGGCCTGAGCGCGGGCCGGGCGGCCCGCGTCAGGGGCCCCGGGGGGATGCCACGCCCCGTGCGATGATTGCATCGGCCCGGCGGGAGGTGTATCCCCCCGCACCTTCGCGCCCGGGACCGGGTTTCCGGCACGCCGCGCATCCCGATCCGGCGCGGGCGCTTTCCCCCTTCCGCAGTGAAAAGAGCCATGTCCCGCCCCTACCGCAAGCCGAACAGCCGCCCGCGCGGCCGCCCGATGGATGGCTGGCTGATCGTCGACAAGCCCTCCGGCATCGGCTCGACGGATGTGGTGAACAAGCTGAAGCGGGCCTTCCAGGCGCAGAAGGTCGGGCATGGCGGCACGCTGGACCCGCTGGCGACCGGCGTGCTGCCCATCGCCTTCGGCGCCGCCACGAAGATGGTGCCCTACGTCATGGACGGCACCAAGACCTACCGCTTCACGCTGCGCTTCGGCGAGGCGCGCGACACCGACGACGCCGAGGGCCAGGTCATCGAGACGAGCGAGGCCCGGCCGACGGACGAGCAGATCCGCGCCGCCCTGCCCGCCTTCATCGGCGAGATCATGCAGGTGCCGCCGATCTTCTCGGCGCTGAAGATCAACGGCGTGCGCGCCTACGACCTGGCGCGCGACGGGCAGGTGCCGGAGATGGCCGCGCGGCCCGCGCGGGTGGATCGCTTCGAGCTGGAATCCCGCCCCGACGCCGACACGGCGGTGTTCACCGTGCAGTCGGGCAAGGGTGTCTACATGCGCAGCCTGGCGCGCGACATCGCCCGCGCGGCGGGCAGCGTCGGGCATATCGCGACGCTCCGCCGGATGCGGGTCGGGCCCTTCCTCGAGGAGGATGCGATTCCGCTGGACAAACTCTGCGGCGCGGAGGATACCCCGCCTCCTTCCCCGGATCTGCTGCTCCCCGTGACGACCGCGCTGGCCGACATCCCGGCTCTGGCCCTCACGGAAGCGGAGATCGCACGCCTCTCCTTCGGTCAGGCCATTTCACTGGTCGAGCTGATGGGGCGGATACCCGAGGACGCCAGCCCCGATGGGGGCCTCGCGCGGGCCATGGCGGGGGAGCGCCTGAAGGGACTCGTGCGCCTGGACTCCGGCCTCGCCAAGCCGGAGCGGTGGCTCGGCCCGGGCGAGAAGACCCTCCTGCCGGTCGCGCCCGAAGCGGACGAGCCGGCGAACTGAAAGGCAAGAGCCGATGTCGACTGTGACCGCCGAGCGTCGCGCCGAGATCATCAAGCAGTACGCCACCAAGGAAGGCGATACGGGCAGCCCCGAGGTGCAGGTCGCCCTGCTCTCCGAGCGGATCTCCTCGCTGACCGAGCACCTGAAGACCCACCCGAAGGATTTCCACAGCCGCCGTGGCCTGCTGGTGCTGGTCGGCCAGCGCCGTGGCCTGCTGGACTACGTGAAGCGCAAGAACCAGGCGCGCTACCAGAGCCTGATCGAGCGCCTGAACCTGCGCCGCTGACCGCGGCCGGCCCGATGGGACCGAAGCGCCGGCCTCCGCGAGGGGGCCGGCGCTTTCGCGTTCAGGGCGCCGGGGTTCCCGGCGCGGCGCCTTCATAGGCAAGGATCGCCGCCGCCAGGTCCTCTCCCGCCCAGCCCACCGATTTGAACAGCGTGATCTCCCCTGCCGCGCGGCGGCCCGGATGCTCCCCCCGGCAGAGTTCGAACAGATCGGCGGCGATGTGCTCCGGGCCGATCGCCCCCTCGGCGATCGCCTGCACCACGTCGCCCGCCTCGGCCAGGGCGCCGGGGCGCGTGTCCACGAAGAGGCTGGCCCTGGCCACCAGCGCGGCATCGCTCTCCCGCATGTCGGGGCGGAAGGCGCCAACCAGATCGACATGGGTGCCGGGCGCGATCTCGGCGCCGCGCAGCAGCGGCGCGGCGGAGAGCGTGGCGGCGGAGACGATGTCGGCGCCGGCCGGATCGGGCCGTTCCGCCACCTTCGCCGGCAGCCCCTCCCCCGCCAGATGCCGCGCCAGCCGCGCCGCGCTCTCCGGCCGGCGCGACCAGATGCGGATCTCGCGCAGCGGGAAGCGCGCGGCATAGGCCTCCGCCAGGGCCTGCGCCACCTTGCCGCTGCCGAGCAGCAGCAGGCTGCGGCTGTCCGGCCGCGCCAGGAAGCCGGCGGCGAGAACGCTGGCGGCGGCGGTGCGGCGGTCGGTCAGTGTGCCGCCATCCAGGATGGCGAGCGGCTGGCCGGTCTCGCCATGCGACAGCAGGTAGACCGAGTGCACCGCCTGCAGCGCCGGCCGCTCCCCCTGCTGGCGCGCATTGCCCGGATTGACGTGGACGATCTTCACGCCGGTATAGCGGTGGGCCTGCCAGGCCGGCATCAGCAGAAGGGAGCCTTCCGCTGCCTCTTTTTGCGGCAGGGCGTGGCGGTGCCGCAGGGGCGCGTCGCATCCCGTCTCGAACATTCTCCGCAAGGCCTCGTCCAGGCGGTCCCAGGGGAGGTGGCGCGCGGTCTCGGCGGCATCGGTCAACAGCATGGGGTGGTCGGTTCTCCTCTGCGGCCGAAAAGGCGGGCGCCGCCGCCTCCGGTGGCACGGGCATTGCTACGTCACGGACATGCCACGTGCGGGCATGCCGGATGGACGTCGCCGGCGGCGGTCTGCGATATCCTCCGGTCCTGGCCAGGATGGCGATATCGTTCGGGATGATTGCACCATCCGCCCCGCAAGGCTAACGGGCGAGAGGGGGTGCCGCCGCGGCGGCCCGACCACCGCCTGGCCTGGCGGTCCGGAAGCAGGCCTAACGGGAGGCATCGCCGGCAGGAGCCGGCGGGCGAATAAACTGGGAGAGTCTGAATGAAGCCCTTGCGGCTCGGTACCCTTCGCGCCCTGAGCGCGGCGGCCATGACCACCATCCTGGCGCTGCCCGCCCTGGCGCAGCAGCCGGCGCAGAACGCCGCCACGCTGGACGCGATCAGGTCGCGCGGCAGCCTGACCTGCGGCGTCAACACCGGCCTCGCCGGCTTCGCCCAGCCCGACAGCCAGGGCCGCTGGCAGGGCTTCGACGTGGAATACTGCCGCGCCCTCGCCGTGGCGCTGTTCAACGACGCCAACAAGGTCCGCTACGTGCCGACCACGGCGCAGAACCGCTTCACCGCGCTGCAGTCCGGCGAGATCGACGTGCTGCCGCGCAACACCACCGCGACGCTCTCGCGCGACACCTCGCTCGGCCTCGATTTCCCGGCGACCAACTTCTACGACGGCCAGGGCTTCATGGTGAAGGCCAGCCTGGGCGTGAGCTCGGCGAAGGAGCTGGACGGGGCCACCGTCTGCGTGCAGCCCGGCACCACCACCGAGCAGAACCTGACCGACTGGGCGCGGGCCAGCAACATCAAGTTCACCCCGGTCATCATCGAGCGGCTGGAGGAGCTGGTCAGCGCCTATGTCGCCGGCCGCTGCGACGCCTACACCACCGATGTCTCCGGCCTCGCCGCCACGCGCTCCGCCCAGCCCAACCCGGGCGAGCACGTGATCCTGCCGGAGGTGATCAGCAAGGAGCCGCTGGCCGTCGGTGTGCGCCATGGCGACCAGCGCTGGGCCGACCTGGTCCGCTGGACGCATTACGCGCTGCTGGCCGCGGAGGAGCTCGGCATCACCGCCGCCAATGTCGAGCAGGTGGCCGCCAGCGACCAGCGCCCGGAGGTCCAGCGCATGCTGGGCAAGACCGGCGGCCTCGGCCAGATGCTGGGCGTGGACAACCTCTGGGCCGTGAACATCATCAAGGCCGTCGGCAACTACGGCGAGGTCTTCGAGCGGCATCTGAAGCCGCTCGGCATCCAGCGCGGCCCGAACGCGCAGTGGACCCAGGGCGGCCTGCAATACGCCCAGCCCTTCCGCTAAGGGCCGACCGGCGGGGCGCGCCCTGAGGGCGCCCCCGCCAAGCTTCCGTGCCGGCCCGAAACAACTGGCGCGAAGACGCCTCGGCGGGTCAGGATCGTCGAGAGAAGCGGGCAAGACGAACAAAAACGAGGCTTTCACGCATGTCAGACACCGCTGCCGATCCCCGGCTGCTTCGCGCCCCGCCCAGGAAGGGAATCCGTCTTTCCTGGGCCGATGAAAGGCTGCGCGCCATCATCTGGCAGGTGCTGGTCGTCGGGATCGTCGTCGCCATCGTCTGGTGGTTGGTGCGCAACACCAACCACAATCTGGAGGTGCGGCGCATCGCCACCGGCTGGGGCTTCCTCGGCCGCGAGGCCGGCCTGCCCGTGGCCGAGAGCCTCGTCTCCTACAGCCCCACCAACACCTATGCGCGCGCGCTTCTCGTCGGCGTGCTGAACACGCTGAAGGTGGCGGTGGTCGGCATCGTCCTGGCCACCATCCTCGGCACGCTGATCGGCATCGCACGGCTCTCGAAGAACTGGCTGCTGGCCCGCCTGGCGGGCGTCTACATCGAGGTGGTGCGCGACCTGCCGCTGCTGCTGCAGCTCCTGTTCTGGTACGCCATCCTGCAGGGCCTGCCGTCGCCGCGGCAGGCCCTGCATCCGGCCGAGGGCGTGTTCCTCTCCAACCGCGGCCTGAAGCTGCCCTGGATCCAGTGGCAGGACGCGCACAGCTTCGCGCTGCTGGGCCTGGTGATCGGCGTCGTGCTGGCCGTCTTCTACGCCCGCTCGGCCCGGGCCAAGCAGATGCGGGACGGGCAGCCGCGCCGGGTATGGCCGGCTGCCATTGGCCTGGTCCTCGGTCTGCCGGTGCTGATCTGGGCGGTGCTCGGCGCTCCGTGGCAGGGCGACATCCCGGCGCTGCGCGGCTTCAACTTCACCGGCGGCCTGACCATCACGCCGGAATACTTCGCCCTGCTGATCGGCCTGGTCATGTACACGGCGGCCTTCATCGCCGAGATCGTGCGCGCCGGCATCCAGTCGGTGGCCCGGGGGCAGTGGGAGGCGGCGGAGGCGCTGGGCTTCCAGCGCGGGCGCATCATGCGGCTGATCGTGCTGCCGCAGGCGCTGCGCGTCATCATCCCGCCGATGACCAGCCAGTACCTGAACCTGACGAAGAACTCCTCCCTGGCCGTCGCCATCGGCTACCAGGACATCGTCTCGATCGCCAACACGACGCTGAACCAGACCGGCCAGGCGATCGAGGGCATCGCCATCATCATGCTGGTCTTCCTGACCATCAGCCTGTCGATCAGCCTGTTCATGAACTGGTACAATGCGCGCATCGCGCTGGTGGAGCGCTGAGCCATGGATAAGCCGAAGCTCGCAGGCCATGGCCCGCGCATTGCCTTTCCCTCCGGCTTCGCTGGCCCGAGAACCAGCTACGCGGGGTCCTGCTTCGCTGGCCCGAGGGCCAGCTACGCGGGGACTTGCTTCGCTGGCCCGAGGGCCAGCTACGCGGCGCGTATCGCGCTGGTGGAGCGCTGAGCCATGGCCGATATCGCCGCCGAAGCCACCGCGCCCCGCCCCGTGGAGGATGCCGCCGTCGGGCCGCGCCGCGCGCCGATCACGGTGGTGGGCCCCGTCGCCTGGGCCCGGGCCAACCTCTTCTCCTCCTGGATCTCGACCGCCGTCACCCTGGCCCTGGCCTATCTGATCGTCCGCTGGACGCTGGGCTTCATCGACTGGGCCTTCGTCAACGCCATCTGGTCCGTGCCCGTCACCAACGGACAGGCGCAGACCCAGGCCTGCCGCGCGCTCAACGGCGCCGGCGCCTGCTGGGCGGTGGTGACCGAGAAGCACCGCTTCATGCTCTTCGGCACCTATCCCTACGAGGAGCACTGGCGGCCGGCCATCTGCGTGCTGCTCTTCATCGGCCTCTACATCGTCTCCGCCATGCGCCGCTTCTGGCGGCCGGCGCTGGCGCTGGTCTGGCTGGTGACGCTGGCGGTCATCGGCGTGCTGATGTGGGGCGGGGTGTTCGGCCTGTCCTATGTGCCGCAGGAGCGCTGGGGCGGCCTGCCGATCACCCTGATCCTGGCCACCTTCGGCATCGCGCTGGCCTTCCCGCTCTCGATCCTGGTGGCGCTCGGCCGCCGCTCACGCATGCCGGCGATCAAGATGCTCTGCGTGCTCTATGTCGAGCTGATCCGCGGCGTGCCGCTGATCTCGCTGCTGTTCATGGCCAGCGTGATGTTCCCGCTTTTCCTGCCGGAGGGGATGAACATCGACAAGCTGCTGCGGGCGCAGATCGCCATCATCCTCTTCGCCGCCGCCTATCTGGCGGAGGTGGTGCGCGGCGGGCTGCAGGCCCTGCCACGGGGCCAGTACGAGGCGGCCGACGCGCTCGGCCTCTCCTACTGGCAGAAGACCGGCTTCATCATCCTGCCCCAGGCGCTGCGCCTGGTGATCCCGCCGCTGGTGAACACCTTCATCGGCTTCTTCAAGGACACCTCGCTGGTGCTGATCATCGGCATCTTCGATCTGCTGACCGCCGGCAAGACGGCGATCGTCGAGCCCGCCTGGCAGGGCTTCGGCATCGAGGTCTATGTCACCGTCGGCCTGATCTACTTCATCTTCTGCTTCGCCATGTCCCGCTACAGCCAGAACCTGGAGGCGGAGCTGAACCGCCACCGGGTCCGCTGAGGGAGGGCCTAATGCAGGACAACCACCCGAACCTGGGAGCGAACGCCGCATGAGCGCCACCATGGACCCCGCCGACGGCGCCTATGTCGCCTCCGTCGCGCGCGTCGACGGGCCGCCCGCCATCCTGCTCGACAAGGTCAACAAGTGGTACGGCGCCATGCACGTGCTGCGCGACATCAACCTCTCCGTGGCCCAGGGCGAGAGGGTCGTGGTCTGCGGCCCCTCGGGCTCCGGCAAGTCCACCATGATCCGCTGCATCAACCGGCTGGAGCAGCACCAGGAGGGGCGCATCGTCGTCGACGGCATCGAGCTGTCCGACGACCTCCGCTCGCTCGATGCCATCCGCCGCGAGGTCGGCATGGTGTTCCAGAGCTTCAACCTGTTCCCGCACCTGACCATCCTGGAGAACTGCACCCTGGCGCCCATCTGGGTGCGCCGGATGCCGAAGAAGGAGGCGGAGGCGCTGGCCATGGAGTACCTGACCCGGGTGAAGATCCCGGAGCAGGCCGGCAAGTATCCCGGGCAGTTGTCCGGCGGCCAGCAGCAGCGCGTGGCGATCGCGCGCGCCCTCTGCATGAAGCCCAAGATCATGCTGTTCGACGAGCCGACCTCGGCACTCGATCCGGAGATGATCAAGGAGGTGCTCGACACCATGGTCATGCTGGCCGACACCGGCATGACCATGATCTGCGTCACCCACGAGATGGGCTTCGCCCGCCAGGTGGCGGACCGCGTGGTGTTCATGGACCGGGGCGAGATCGTCGAGTCGGGCGTGCCGGAGCAGATGTTCAACGATCCCAAGACCGACCGGCTGAGGACCTTCCTGAGCCAGGTGCTGCGCGGGCACTGAGCCCGCCGCCCCGCTCAGGCCCCGCCGCGCCGGGAGCCTGAGCGGCGGCGCTTGCGCCGCCACGGGCCCCCAGCCTATGCCTTGCGCCCGACATCGGCGCAGATGGCAGTGTCCCAGCAAGAATCCTCCCCTACCCCCCGCCCCATGACCCCGGCGTTGCTGCTCGGCGTGCTGGGTGTGGTCTATGGCGACATCGGCACCAGCCCGCTCTACGCGCTGCGCGCCTCCCTGCTCCACTTCGCCGCCGACGGGCTGGAGGAGTGGGAGATCCTGGGCGTGCTGAGCCTGATCTTCTGGTCCCTGGTGCTGATCGTCACGCTCAAGTACGTGCTGCTGATCCTGCGCGCCGACAACCGGGGCGAGGGCGGCATCCTGGCGCTGATGGCGCTGGCCCAGCGGGTGGCGCGCGGCGAGCGGGGCCGCAAGCTGGTGGCGATGGTCGGCATCGCCGGCGCGGCGCTGTTCTTCGGCGACGGTATCATCACCCCGGCCATTTCCGTCCTCTCGGCGGTGGAGGGGCTCAAGGTCATCTCCCCCGCCTTCACCGACGCGGTGATCCCGATCTCGCTCGGCGTGCTGCTGGCCCTGTTCCTGGTCCAGTACAAGGGCACGCACAGCATCGGGAAGGTCTTCGGCCCGGTCACCGCCCTGTGGTTCGGCAGCCTCGGCCTGCTCGGCCTGATCGAGGTGGCGCAGCAGCCGCACGTGCTGATCGCCCTCTCGCCGCACTACGCCATCAGCTTCTGCCTGGAATACCGGCTGGCGGCCTTCATCGCCCTGGGCTCCGTGGTGCTGGCGGTGACCGGGGCGGAGGCGCTCTATGCCGATATGGGCCATTTCGGCAAGCGGCCGATCCGCTGGGTCTGGCTGGCGGTCGTGCTGCCGAGCCTGACGCTGAACTACTTCGGCCAGGGCGCGCTGCTGCTGACCGACCGCGCGGCGCTGGAGAACCCCTTCTTCCTGCTGGCGCCGGAATGGTTCCGCCTGCCGCTGGTGGTGCTGGCGACGCTCGCCACCATCATCGCCAGCCAGGCCATGATCTCCGGCGCCTTCTCCATCGCCCGGCAATGCGTGCAGATGGGCTTCCTGCCGCGGCTCGTGGTCTGCCACACCTCGGAGACCGAGGAGGGCCAGATCTACGTCCCGCAGATCAACTTCGCCCTGCTGGTCGGCGTCGTCATCCTGGTGCTGTCCTTCCACGATTCCGACAGCCTCGCGGCCGCCTACGGCATCGCCGTCACCGGCACCTTCCTCTGCACCTCCTGCCTGGCCGGACTGGTCTTCCGGCGGCAGTTCGGCTGGTCGCGCGCCCTGGTCACGGCGGTCATCGTGCCGATGCTGCTGCTCGACGGCAGCTACTTCATCGCCAACCTGCTGAAGGTGCCGGCCGGCGGCTGGGTGCCGCTGGTGCTCGGCGTCGCGCTCTTCACGCTGATGATGACCTGGCGGCGCGGGCGCGAGCTGCTCTTCGCCCGCTTCCGCCAGGACAGCCTGCCGCTGAAATCCTTCCTGGCGCGGCTGCCGCAGTCGCGCACCCTCCGCGTGCCCGGGATCGCCGTCTTCATGACGGGCCAGGCCGACTACGTGCCCAATGCGCTGCTGCACAACCTCAAGCACAACAAGGTGCTGCACGAGCGGGTGCTGTTCGTCACGGTGGAGAATCTCGACGTGCCGCAGGCGCCGCAGCGGCGCGAGGTGGCGGAGCTGGCGCCCGGCATCCACCGCGTCATCCTGCGCTACGGCTTCCAGGAGAGCCCGAACATCCCGAAGGAGCTGGAGGCGCTCGGCGAATACGGCGTGCGCTTCGAGCCGATGCAGGCCAGCTACTTCCTGGGCCGCGAGACGCTGGTGGCCGCCTCGGCGCCGCGGATGACGACCTGGCAGCAGTGGCTGTTCTCGTTGATGAGCCGCAACGCCATGCCGGCGACCGAGTTCTTCCGCATCCCGAGCGACCGGGTGGTCGAGCTCGGCGTGCGCGTGGCGATCTGAACGGGAGGGCTCCTCGTCAGGCCGGGCGGCGGGCCTTCAGCGCGGCGGCCAGGGTGCCGTCATCCATCACGTCCAGCGCGCCGCCCATGGGCACGCCCTGGGCCAGGCGGGTGACGGCGATGCCGCAAGGGTGCAGCCGGTCGGCCAGGTAATGCGCGGTGGTGGCGCCGTCCACCGTGGCCGGCAGGGCCAGGATCACCTCGCGGATCGCCCCCGCCCCGACCCGCTCCAGCAGGGCGGCGACGCGCAGGTCCTCCGGCCCCACGCCGGAGAGCGCCGAGAGGACGCCACCCAGCACATGGTAGAGGCCGCGATGCACATGGGCGCGCTCCAGCGCCCAGAGATCGGCCACGCCCTCGACCACGCAGAGCACCTCCTGTTCCCGCGCCGGATCGGCGCAGATGCGGCAGGGGTCGCGGGTGTCGAGGTTGCCGCAGATGCGGCAGGGCCGCACGGCCTCGGCCGTCTCGCGCAGGGACTGGGCCAGCGGCAGCATCAGCCCGCCCGGATCCTGCAGCAGCTTCAGCGCGGCGCGGCGGGCGCTGCGGCGGCCCATGCCGGGCAGCCGGGCCAGCAGCGCCACCAGGCGCTCGACCTGATCCGGCCCGCGCGTCTCCACCTCAGCCCCTGCCCGAGCGGGAACCCGGGCCGGGCGCCCGGCCCGGCGTCCTGGCGCCGGTCATGCTCAGAACGGCAGCTTGAGACCGCCGAGGCCGCCGCCCATGCCGGGGATGTTCATCCCCGCCGTCGCCTTCTGCATCTCCTCGGCCATCATCGCCTCGACCTTCTGCTTGGCATCGGCATGGGCGGCGACGATCAGGTCCTCCAGCACCTCCTTCTCCGCCGGATCGACCAGGGAGGGGTCGATGGCCAGGCGCTTCAGGTCGCCCTTGCCGCTCAGCGTGACCGTGACCATGCCGCCGCCGGCGGCGCCGTCCACCGTCATGCTGTCCAGCCGGGCCTGCATCTCCTGCATCTTGGCCTGCATCTGCTGGGCCTGCTTCATCATCGAGGCGAGGTTCTTCATGGGTCCTCCGAAGGGATGTCGTCGAGATCGGCCGGCTCGGCATCGGGCGGCGCGAAGTCCGGCCCGTCCATGGATCCGTCCATCGGCCCCTCATCGGGCGCCTCCGGGATCGGCGGCAGGCCGTAGGCGTCGAGGCTGTCGTCGCGCACCGCATCGACCTCGGCGCCGGGGAAGGCGAGCAGGATGGACTGCACCAGGGGATGCGCGCGGGCCATCTCCAGCCGCTCGCCGGCCAGGTGGCTGCGCTGCTCGGCGATGGTCGGTTCGCCCTCGGCATTGGAGAGGGCGATGGTCCAGCGGCTGCCGGTGCGCTCCTGCAGCAGGGCGGCGAGCTGTGCGGCGAGGTCGCGCGGCGCCTGCGCGGTCTGCCGCAGCTCGATGCGGCCGGGTGCGAAGCTCACCGGATGCACGTCGAACAGCAGGTGGCCGTGCAGGAGCGGCCGGACGCCGGAGGCCAGCGCCACCACCTCGCGGAAGTTGCGCGGCTGGGCCAGGGGCGCGCTGGCCGGCGCGGGGGCGGCATCGAGGCGGGCACCGCCACCGGCCATGGCGCGCAGGCCGCCAGCCGGCCCACCGGCCGGCCCGCCGGCCAGGGCGGAGGAGGGGGTGGCGGCGGGGGAGGGGGCGCCCGCCGCTCCGCCCTCGCTCAGGCGGCGGACAAGGTCGCCCGGCGTCGGCAGCTCGGCCAGATGGGCGAGGCGGATCAGCACCATCTCGGCCGCCATGCGCCGGTCCGGAGCCTCGGCCACCTCGGTGATGCCCTTCAGCAGCACCTGCCAGGCGCGGCCCAGCAGCGGGATCGACAGCCGCTCGGCCATGGCGACGCCGCGCACCCGCTCGGCCTCCGGCAGCGCGGGATCGGCCCGCAGCGCCGGCACGGCGCGCAGGCGCGTCAGGGTATGGGTCAGTTCCAGCAGGTCGGCCAGGATGACGCCGGGATCGGCGCCCCGCTCATGGCCGCGGTCCATCGCCGCCAGCACCGCCGGCAGATCGCCGCGGAAGCAGCCTTCCAGCAGGTCGAAGAGCAGGGAGCGGTCGGCCAGGCCCAGCATGTCCCGCACCAGCCCGGCCTCGATGCCGCCGGGCGCGCCGGCCACCTGGGCGATCGCCTGGTCGAGCAGGGAGAGGCCGTCGCGCACCGAGCCGTCCGCCGCGCGGGCGATCATCGCCAGCGCCTCCCCCGAGGCCGCCACCCCCTCCTTCGCCGCGATGGCAGCGAAATGCGCGCGCAGCGTCTCCTGCGGCACCCGCCGCAGGTCGAAGCGCTGGCAGCGGGAGAGGATGGTGGCCGGGACCTTGCGGATCTCGGTGGTGGCGAACAGGAACTTCACCTGCGGCGGCGGTTCCTCCAGCGTCTTCAGCAGCGCGTTGAACGCCGCCGTCGACAGCATGTGGACCTCGTCCAGGATATAGACCTTGAAGCGGGCGCGGGCCGGGCGGTAGCGCACCGCCTCGCGCAGCTCGCGGATATTGTCGACGCCGTTGTTGGAGGCGGCGTCCAGCTCCAGCACGTCGGGGTGGCGGTCGGCCAGGATCGCCTGGCACTCGGCGCAGACGCCGCAGGGGTCGGCGGTGGGGCCGCCCGTCCCGTCCGGCCCGACGCAGTTCAGCGCACGGGCGATGATGCGCGCCGTGGTCGTCTTGCCGACGCCGCGTACCCCGGTGAGCATGAAGGCATGCGCCACCCGGTTCTGCGCGAAGGCGTTGCGCAGGGTGCGCACCAGCGCCTCCTGCCCGATCAGATCGGCGAAGCTGGTGGGGCGATACTTGCGGGCCAGGACGCGGTAGGGCGCGGCCTCCGGCTCGGCCATGGCGGGCGCAGCAATGATGGGCGCGGCCATGACGGGCGCGGGAGAGGGGGCCTCGCCGAACAGGCCCGGCCCCTCGGGGAGGGGCGGCAGGTCCTGATCGTCGGCGGGAGGCGTATCGCTGGGCATGGCGCGCGGCTGTCCGGTGCTGGCCGCGGCGGGCCGTCAGGGCGAGGTGGAAGACCGGTGGAGCGACCCAGGCGGGAACTCGCTGCGGCTGCTTCCTTCCGGACCTGACCGGGTTGGCAAGGCGCCTGTCCGCCACCGACCTTCCGAGGATGCCATATCATGCCGCCCCCCCTCCGAGGCAAGGGGGGCGGGGCGAGGATCGCGCCCGGTCGGTTGCCGGCGGGCGCGTCCGGTGGCAGGGTCGCGGCCAAGATGCTGTCCATTCCGGCTTCCCGCCCCAATGCCTATACCGGCAGCCCCCTCGACCGAGCCTCCGGCCGGCGGGAGGACGCCGCCTTCGTCGCCGAGGCCATGGCCTCGCCCGAGGCCCTGTTCATCCCCGTCTGGCGCAGCCGCAGCCTGATGCGCGGCCTGGCCGACGGCCACCCCGAGGCGGTTCTGCTCTCCACCGAGGCGGCCGAGGCGGTGCGCATGGCCGGCGGGCCCTGGGCATTGCTCGGCCTCTGGGAGGGCCGCCCGGTCTTCGCGGTGGACTGTTCCGCGGCCGACGACCCGCTGCCGCTCCTGCCACCCGAATTCGGCGAGTTCGCCGATCTGCGCAGCGTCGCCGGGCTGCTGCCGGCGGGCGAGGCCAGCGTGCTGGCGCATGCCCGCGGCCTGATGCACTGGCGCGTCCGGCACCGCTTCTGCGGCGTCTGCGGCGGCGCCTGCGAGTCGCGCAGCGCCGGCAACGCCATGGCCTGCACCGCCTGCGGCGCGCAGCACTTCCCGCGCACCGACCCGGCGGTGATCATGCTGGTGACGGACGGCAACCGCGCCCTGCTCGGCCATTCCACCCGCTTCCCCTCCACCACCATGTATTCGACCCTGGCCGGCTTCGTGGAGCCGGGCGAGAGCCTGGAGGAGGCGGTGCGGCGCGAGGTGCTGGAGGAGACCGGCATCCGGGTGGGCGAGGTGCATTACCACTCCTCCCAGCCCTGGCCTTTCCCGGCCTCGATCATGCTCGGCTTCCACGCCGAGGCGCTCTCGGAAGCGATCACCATCGACCCGGAGGAGCTGCGCGACGCCCGCTGGTTCAGCCGCGAGGAGATCCGCGACCACGCCGCGCTCGGCTTCGGCCTGCCGCGCCTGGACTCGATCGCCCGCCGCCTGATCGAGGACTGGCTGGAGTGGAGGGCATGAGGCGCCTTCCCGTCCTGGGGCTGGGCCTGGGCCTGCTGCTCGCCGCCTGCGCCCGGGAGCGCGCGCCCGACCTGCGCGACGAGGCGCCGCTCAGCCCGGCCCATGCCGCCTGCCGCGCCGAGGCGCGCGACGATCCGGCCCTGCAGAACGTCTCCCAGCAGCTCAACGCGACCAATCTGGAGAACCGGGAGCGCGTCGCCTACGACATGCGGGTGGCGGAACTTCGCGCCTATCGCGACTGCCTGCGCCGCAACGGCCTGGCCGCGCCCGGCGGCGTGGAATCGCCGCGCCCGCCGCGCTGAGGCCCCTCGGCGCGGGCGTGCCGGCGGTGGGACCGGAAGCTGGTTCCGGCCCTCCCCGGCTCACCCTCCCGGGGCGCCCTGCACGTTCAGCAGCACGCTGTAGATGGACCGCGAGGCGGCCATGAACAGCCGGTTGCGGTGCCGTCCGCCGAAGCAGACATTGGCGCAGCGTTCCGGCAGGTCGATATGGCCGAGCGCCGTGCCGCCCGGGCTGAACACCCGCACGCCGTCCAGCTCCGCGCTGCCCATGCCCCAGCCGCACCAGAGATTGCCCTGCGTGTCGAGGCGGAAGCCGTCCGGCGTCTCGCCCGGCGCGCATTGCACGGCGACCCGGCGGTTGGCGATGCCGCCTTCCGCGGTGACGTCGAAGGCCAGGATGCGGCGCGGCTCGGCGCGGCTCTCGACGATGTAGAGGGTCTTCTCGTCCGGCGAGAAGGCCAGGCCGTTCGGCCCCTCCATCTCGTCGGTCAGCAGCGTCACCGCGCCGCTCTGCCCGTCGATGCGGTAGACGCCGTGCGGCAGCTCCGCCTCGGCCTTCTCGCCCTCGATATAGCCGCCGAGGCCGAAGCTCGGATCGGTGAACCAGATGCTGCCGTCGGACCGCACCACCACGTCGTTGGGCGAGTTCAGCCGCCGGCCCTGGTAGCGGTCGGCCAGGACGGTGATGCCGCCATCATATTCGGTGCGGGTGACGCGCCGGCCGAGATGCTCGCAGGTGACGAGCCGGCCCTGGCGGTCGCGCGTGTTGCCGTTGGCGAAGTTGGCCGGGCGGCGGAAGGGCGTGACCTGCCCCGTCTCCTCGTCCCAGCGCAGGATGCAGTTGTTCGGGATGTCGGACCAGAGCAGGGCGCGCTGGTCGCCGAGCCAGACCGGCCCCTCGGCCCAGCGGCAGCCCCCGGCCAGCTTCTCCACCGTGCCGTTCATGGCCCGGAAGCCGTGAAAGACCGGCTCGAAGGCGCGGAAGCGCGGGTCGGGATAGCGCTGGCTGGGCGCCCAGGGCGTCTCGTTGTCGAACATCGGCGGCGGTTCTCCCCGTTGCGGCGGGAAGCCTGCCATGGAAGCACGCCGGTCGGGAATGCGTCGTCTCCCTTCCGCCGGGGCCGGGCGCCGCGGCATCAGTCCCGGGGCCGCCCCTCCGGCGCATGGCCGGTGGCGCGTTCCCACAGCACCAGCGCCAGGTCATAGGGCAGGGCGGCACCCTCCCGGGCCCGCCACCACCAGCGGTCGAGAAAGCCATGCGCCGCCTCCGGCGCGGGGGCGGCGCGGGCCGGCAGGCCGAAGGCACGCAGCAGGGCGACGCAGCGCGGCAGGTGATAGCCGCTGCTGGCCGCCCAGACCGGCCCCTCATGCCCGCGCAGCAGCCGGGCGCAGGCGCGGGCGGAGCTCAGCGTGTCGGTGCCGCTCGGCTCCTGGCGGATCGCCTCGCCCGGCACGCCGAGGTCCTGCAGCAGCCGCGCCATCACCTCCGCCTCGGGCGGGCCGTGCCGCCCCTGCGCGCCGGTGGGGATGTAGAGCGGATCGGCCAGGGTGGCGCCGAAGGCGGCGGCGGCCTTCACCCGCCGGCGCAGCGTCAGGCTCGGCCCGCCATCCGGCCGCACCGCCGCGCCGAAGATGATGATGGCCGGGCGGGCCGTCACGGCGCTCCGGCATCCGGCGCGGCCAGCAGCAGGCGGTTCAGCGGCTCCAGCGCGGCGCGCAGCGCGGCGAGGTCGCGGCGGAAGGCCTCGGGCGCGACGCCGTTGGCCGCCAGCTCCGCGCCGATGGCGCCGATGCTGCGCCGCCCGTCGACCCGCGCCAGGATGGCGGCGGCCAGGCGGGGCAGGGGCAGGCCGACCGTCAGCCCGTCGAAGGTCACGCGCAGCACGCCATCCTTCGGCAGGCCGCGTGCCAGGGCCGGGCCGTCCAGCTCCCGCAGCAACGGCACGGCGGCGGGGTTCTCCCAGTCGGGCTCCGGCGCCGGGTCGCGCGTCGCATAGGCGATGTGGATGCCCATGTTGCCGCAGATCGCCTCCGCCAGGGCGGCGCGCCCGATCGGGTCCAGCCCGGCGGTGCGGGCGCGGAGCTTCGGGTCGTTCAGGTAGCGGTCGGGGTCGTAGCGCAGCGGCTCGACGAAGCAGCGCAGCCGCAGCCCCGCCCGGCCGATCAGCGCCGCCAGCTGCGGCACGGTGAAGGCCACGTCGCGCGGGTTCAGCAGCAGGTCGTAGAGCCCGGCATCGCCGCCTTCGATGTGGTCGGTGATCCAGGGGTTGCGGCGCAGCCATGCGGTCTGCGGCGCCTGCTTCCACAGCCGCCTGGCGATCTCGACGCGGGCGGGCGGCGCCTCGCTGTCGGGCGCGATCAGGCGCAGCGCCTCCTGCAGCATGTAGACCCCGGTGCGGCCATGCGGCGCATAGACCATCAGCCCGATCCCGCCGCCAGGCGCCAGGGCGGCGGCCAGGGCCCCGAGACCGGCGGCGGGGTCGGGGAGGTGGTGCAGCACGCCGCAGCAGTCGATGTAGTCGAAGCGGCCGTGATCCGCGGCCTCCAGCAGCGAGCCGGTGACGAAGCGGATATTGCCGAGCCCGCGGGCGGCCGCCCGCGCCTCGGCCACCTTGCGCGCGGCGGCCGAGCGGTCGAGCCAGACCACCTCGCCCGGCCGGCCGGCCGTGGCCATCTGCTGCGCCAGCATGATCGTCGCGTCGCCGCTGCCGCCGCCGGCCATCAGGGCGCGCAGCGGCTGCCCGGCGGGGCGGCGCGCGCCGAAGATCCAGTGGTCGATCTCACGCAGATGGCTCGGGCTGCCGACGATCAGCCGCCGCGCCTCCTCGCGCGGGTCACGCTCGGGATAGGGATAGGCTTCGTACTGCGCGGCGAGGCGGGCATCGGTGGCGTCCATGGCGGTCCGGGATAGGCGATGGCGCGGCGCGGCGCCAGCGGAAGGGAGAGGGGAGCCGGGGCTTTGCGCCGGGGCGGGGCGGGGCCATCTCCGTGCCATGCCGTCGATCTCCACCCTCTCGCGCATCGTCCTGGTCCTGCTGGTGGTCAGCGCCCTGGTCCGCATCGCCGTCCACATGGCGGGGCCGTAACCTCCGCCCCGTCTTTGCGCCGCGCCGCTTTCATGGAAAGCTGAGGCGCAGCGGCCGGAAGCGTCGCGCGGGGAGGACGAAGGAATGGACCGCAGGATGTGGCTGCACGCGACCCTGGCCTCGGCGACGCTCGGCGTCCTGCCGGCGGCGGCGCAGACCGCCGCCGGGCCGTCCACGCCAGGGAGCGGCGGCGCCGGAAGCTGGGCGACGGCCTGGACCGGCTCCGCCCAGGGGCCCTATCCGGTCGGCAATCCCTCCGCCCAACCCGACCAGCGCTTCGCCTTTCCCGACCCGGCCGAGGGCGCGCGGGACCAGACCTTCCGCCTGGTGCTGCGCCCCGATCTCTGGGGCCCGCGGGCGCGCCTGCGCTTCAGCAACGCCTTCGGCACCCGGCCGCTGCGGCTCGACGGCGTCTTCGCCGGGCTGCACTGGGGCGGCGCGGCGGTGATGCCCGGCAGCAACCGCCCGGTGCTGTTCGGCGGCCAGCCCGGCGTCACCGTGGCGCCCGGCGGCGAGGTCTGGTCCGACCCGGTCGGGCTGCCCTTCGCCGCCGAGTCGGGCCATCCGCTGCTGGCCGGCCGCAAGCTCGCCGTCTCCTTCCATGTCGCGGGGCCGAGCGGGCCGATGACCTGGCACGCCAAGGCGCTGCAGACCTCCTACGTCACGCCGCCCGGCGCCGGCGCGCACGGCGCCGAGGAGGGCGAGGCGGCCTTCCCCCTCTCCACCGCCTCGTGGTTCTTCCTCGACGCGGTGGACATGGCCGCCCCCGCCGGCACGCCGGTCGTGGTCTGCCTGGGCGATTCGATCACCGACGGCACCGCCTCGACCATGAACGGCGATGACCGCTGGCCCGACGTGCTGTCCCGCAGGCTGCACGCGGCGCTGGGCCACCGCGTCGCCGTCGTCAATGCCGGGATCGGCGGCAACCAGGTGGTCGGGCCAAGGGAATACGGGCCGGACAAGCCCTTCCCCGGCGGCCCCTCGGCGCTGGCCCGGCTGCAGCGCGACGTGATCGGCCTCTCGGGCGTCGCCACCGTCGTCTGGCTGGAGGGCACCAACGACTTCAGCCGCAACGGCAATGCCACGCTGGACGCGGTGCGGGAGGGCATGACGGAGGGGGTGCGGCGCCTCCGCGCGGCCATCCCCGGCGTCCGCATCGTCGGCGCCACCGTGACCAGCGCGCTGGGCAGCACCAGCGCGGCGCATGGCCATGCCGAGCAGGACGAGAAGCGGCGCGGGCTGAACGACTTCATCCGCCAGAGCGGGCTGTTCGACGCCGTCGCCGAATTCGACCGCGCGACCCTCGATCCGGCGACGGGCGGACTGCGGGAGGAAATGATCCCGGACTCCACCACCGGCGGCAAGGGCGACAGGCTGCATCCGAACCGCGCCGGCTACCTGGCCATGGGCATGGCGGTGGAGCCGTCCTCGGTGGTGCCGGCCCGCTGAGGCGAGGCGCGGCGACGCGGCCCGCGCCATTTGTGGCGCGTCCGTGCGACAAACCAGCGTAACATACAGGCAATCCAGGGAGGACAGCATTATGGATGTCGGCTTCATCGGGCTCGGACGCATGGGCCGCCCCATGGCCTCGAACCTGTGCCGCAGGGGCTTCCGGTTGATCGTCAACGACATCAACGCCGATGCGGTGAGCGAGCTGGAGGCGCTGCAGGCGCGCGCGGCGCGAACCGTCGCCGAGGTCGCCGGCGCGGGCGATGTCATCGTCACCATGCTGCCGAATTCGGCGGTGGTGCAGGCGGTGGTGGGGGGCGCCGAAGGCGTCATCGCCCAGGCCCGGCCGGGCGCCGTGGTGATGGACATGAGCACCATCGATCCCGAGACCACCGACCGCCTGGCGCGCCAGGCGCGCGAGCGCGGCATCGGCTTCGTCGACGCGCCGGTCGGGCGCCTGGCCAGCCATGCCGACCGGGGCGAGTCGCTCTTCATGGTCGGCGCCGAGGCGGAGGATTTCGCGCGGGTGAAGCCGCTGCTGGAGGCGATGGGCAGCACCATCTACCACTGCGGCGGTCCCGGCAGCGGCACCCGCACCAAGCTGGTGAACAACCTCCTCGCCGTCGCCTCCTGCCAGATGAACGCCGAGGCCCTGGCCCTGTCGCAGCGCTTCGGCCTGCAGCTGGAGAGGACGCTCGACGTGCTCTACGGCACCACGGCGGTGAACGGGCAGCTGAAGGTCGCCTGGCCGTCCAAGGTGCTGGCCGGCGACACCGCGCCGGGCTTCACCATCGACCTGGCGCACAAGGACCTGACGCTGATCGTCGAGGCCGCCAGCGCGGCGAAGGTGCCCCTGCCCATGGTCGCGGCGGCGCGCGAGGCCTTCAGCGCCGCCCGGGCCCGCGGCTTCGGCGGCCAGGACTTCTCGGCCATGGTCGACGCGCATTGCGACATGGCCGGGATCGACAAGCCCCGGCTGGGCTGAGCCCGGCCGGGCACCTCATCGCCATCACCGCCCGGCACGGGTGTGAACCGTCACGCAGAGGACGGCCGTGCCAGTGGGCGCAGTTCCAGGGGAAGCTTCCATGACCGTATCGCGCCGCGTGTTCCTCCAGGGGGCCGCCGGCCTCGCCACCGCGCTGGCGGCACCGCCGCTCGCCGCCCCGGCCCTGGCGCAGGCGCCGGTGATCCGGATCGGCGTGCTCGCCGATTTCTCCGGCATCTACACGGACCTGCTGGGCCGCGGCGGCGTCGGCTGCGCGCGCCAGGCCGCCACGGAATTCCTGGCCGGGGCCTCGGGCCCGGCGAAGGGCCTCGAGGTCGAGGTGCTCTTCGGCGACCACCAGAACAAGGCCGACACCGGCGCCAGCCTGGTGCGGCGCTGGATCGACCAGCAGGGGGTGGACATGGTGATCGCCGGGCCGAACTCCGCCGTCGGCCTGGCGGTCTCGACCATCGCGCGCGAGAAGGACAAGGCCTGCCTCGGCGTCGCCGTCACCGCGACGGAGTTCACCAACAAGCTCTGCACGCCGAACACCGTCAACTGGACCTATGACGGCTACATGCTGTCCAAGGCGGTGGCGGCCGAGACCGTGCGCGGCGGCGGGAAGAAATGGTACTTCATCGCCACCGACAACGCCTTCGGCCATTCCCTGCAGGCGGAGACGACCACCTTCGTGCAGCAGGCGGGCGGCGAGGTGGTGGGCAGCGCGCGGGCGCCGCTCGGCACCGGCGACTTCTCGGCCATGCTGATCGCCGCGCGCGGCAGCGGCGCCGATGTGATCGGCCTGGCGCTGGGCGGAAACGACCTGCCCAACTGCATCAAGCAGGCGCATGAGTTCGGCGTGACGCGCAGCATGAAGATGGCCGCGCTGGTGATGTTCCTGAACGACATCCGCGCCGCCGGGCTCGACACCATGCAGAAGCTGCTCTTCACCAACAGCTTCTACTGGGACACCAATGACCGCACCCGCGCCTTCACCCGGCGCGTGCTGCCGGCGATGGGCGGCGCCTATCCGGGCATGGTGCATGCCGGCTGCTACGCGGTGACGCTGCATTACCTGAAGGCCGTGGCGGCGCTCGGCGTCGAGGCCGCGAAGGCCAGCGGCGCCGCCACCGTCGCGCGCATGAAGGCCATGCCGACGGAGGACGACGCCTTCGGCGCCGGCTCCATCCGCGCCGATGGCCGGGCGGTGCTGCCGGCCTATCTCCTGCAGGTGAAGACGCCGGCCGAAAGCACGGGCGGATGGGACTACTGCAAGCTGGTCTCGACCATGGCGCCGGAGGAGACGGTGAAGCCGCTCGCGCAGTCGGAGTGCCCGCTGATCCGCAGCTGAGGCAGCTCAGCCCTCCCCCAGCGGCCGGGCGGGCACGCCGCCCACCCGGGCCGCCGGCGGAACATCCTCCAGCACCGCGGCACCCATGCCGACCACCGCCCCGGCGCCGATCCGGCGGCCGGGGCGGATGCCGGCGAGGATGCCCACCATCGCCCCCGCGCCCAGCTCCACCCCGCCCCCCAGCACGGCGCCGGGCGCGACATGGCAGCCCGCCTCCACCACGCAGTCATGCTCGACGATGCAGCCCGTGTTGAGGATGACATGGGCGCCAACGCGCGCCATCGCGCCCAGGACGACGCGCGGCATGGCGACGCTGCCGGGGCCGAGGGCGGCATCGCGCGCGATCACGGCGGAGGGGTGGCGGAAGGCGGGCAGGGTGAAGCCGAGGCGGCCCAGCTCCTCGCCCAGCCGGCGCCGGCGGGCATTGTCGCCGAGCGCCACATGCGCGCCCTCCACCCCCCCGGCGCGCAGGGCGGCGGCGCGGGCGAGGGGGCCGAGATGCGGCACGCCCGGCAGGCCGCGGCAGGCCGGGTCGTCATCCAGCACGCCGACCGGATCGGGCCAGCCGGCATCGCGCAGCACCTCCAGCACGGCCCGCCCATGGCCGCCCGCCCCGATCATCACCAGCCGCATCTCAATCCCCTTGCCTCGCCCACGCCCTCTTTACCGCGGGCGCGGCGGATCGGCAGGCGGGCTGACACGAAGGCGGATGTCAAGGTCGCGGGAAGGGAGGGCGGCCGGCCCTCCCGGCCGCCTCAGAACAGCGCCGAGGGCGCGACGGTCGATCCCGTGCCGCCCTGCACCTTCAGCGGCTGCACGGCGAAGGCGAATTCATGCTGCCCGCGGCTCGCCAGCACGTCGAGCTTCATGTTCTCCAGCAGGTGCACGCCATGCACGGCCAGCGCCAGCTGGTGCACCGGCAGGCTGGCATCCGGCATGGTCTTGGAGGGCGCGCATTCCACCGGCCAGTTGTCCGACCCCATCAGCATCGGGTTCTGCCGCAGGACCCACTCCGCCGCGGCGACGCCGAGGCCGGGGCAGGAGCGGACGTAGCGCGCGTTGTCGCGACCCCAGAGCAGGCCCCAGCCGGTGTGGACGATCACCGCGTCGCCTTCCTCGATGCGCGTGTTCTGCCGGCGCAGCGCCGCCTCCAGATCCTCCGGCGTGATCTCGTAGGTGTCGGGCAGGGTGGCGACGCCCTTCAGCGCCGCCACGTCGATCAGCACGCCGCGGGTGAAGATGGTGCCCACCGTGTCCACGCCCATCTCGGTGAAGCCGTTGCGGCTCGAGATGCGCGGGATGTTGACGCAGTTGTAGCCCTCGTCGCCGATGGTCTGGTGCGGGAAGGCATCGAGCTGCGTGCCGACCTGGCCGATCTCGGCGACCACCAGCTCCTCGTTCGAGCCGCGCCGGTTGCCCTCGGGGTTCATGAAGGTGCGCTTGAGATGCACGTCGAAGCGGCGCGTGCCGAAGAAGGGCATGGTCTGGTTCAGCGTCTGCCCGCATTCGACGATCTCGCCGGTGCGGATTAGCTGCGCCGCGCGCTTCGCCCGCTCCGGCGTCATCAGGTTCATCGCGCCGCGCCGGTCGGCGGCGCCCCAGCGGGAGGGGCAGCGCTGCGCGGCGCCGGGCGGGCTCCAGCCCTGGGCGCGGGCGCTGCTGGCCATCAGGCCATGCGCCCCGGCGCAGGCCATGCAGAGGGAGCCGAAGACCGCCTTGCGGCGGGACAGCTTGGACATGAGCATCTCTCCCGGCTGGCTCTCCCGCCACGACAGCATGGCCTCGGGCCAACTGGGCACAGCTTGAGCGCAGGCCGGCGGCGCTGGCCACCCTATTTCATCACCGGATTCGCCTGCTCCGGCGCCGAAAGGCCGGGGCGGCGCCGCCGTCCCGGCCCGCCTCCTCAGCCGAGCAGGCTGTCGGCGCCCAGGCCGCGGCCCTCGGCCAGGCCATAGGTCAGGTAATGCTCCAGCGGGTTCATGCCGGCTTCCGCGACATCGGCATGCGCCGCTAGATAGGCGCCGGTGCTGAAGGCGGCGGAGGGATCGCGGCCCTCGGTCCAGCCATACTCCCGGTAATGGTCCAGCGGGTTCATGCCGACCGCCGCGACATCGGCATGGGCCGCCAGATAGGCATCGGTGTCGAAGAAGGCGTTGGGATCGCGCCCCTCGGTGCGGCCGAACGTGTCGTAATGCGCCTTCGGATCGACCCCGGCCTCCCAGACGTCCGGGTTGGACCGCGCGTAGAAGGCGGCGTCGAAGAGCGGATCGTCGCCCAGGGTCAGGGTGCCGTCGACGAAGCGGATCTGCTCGATGTCGGTCAGCCTGTCGGTCCCCTCCGGGCCGCTGACCGTCAGCACCCGCCCCGCGCGCTGGAAGGCGTGGCCGGCCAGTTCGCCCAGGTAGACGGCGGTGTCGGTGCCGGTGCCGCCGTTCAGCCAGTCATCGCCCGCGCCGCCGGTCAGCTCGTCATCCCCGGCGCCACCGTTCAGGACGTCATCCCCGGCGCCGCCATCGAGGAAGTCGGCGCCGCCGCCGCCGGTCAGCCAATCGGCGCCGTCCGTGCCGTCGCCGGCGAGGAGGTCCGCCAGCGCCTGCAGGCCGATGTCGGGCTGGTCGATGAAGAAGCCGTCCACGCCGAGCTGAAGCAGCTTCAGGGCCTCCTGCGCCGCCGTCTGCGGCGTGCCGTCCGGGTTCAGCGCCTGATAGTTCTCCTCGGCGCGGATGGTGTAGGGGATGACCTTCAGCCCGACGGCATGCGCGTTCCCGACCAGCGGGCTGATCTCACCGCTCAGCTCGAAGCGCAGCGTGGCCGTGCCGTCCCCATCCGCGTCCACCGGCTCGGCCAGGCGCGTGCGCAGCAGGATGGCATCCTTGCTGGGTCCGACGATATCGGCGTAGCGGGCGATCTCCCGCAGCGCCTCGAGGGAGGAGGCGTTGCCGAGCTGCACCAGCGGCAGATCCACCCCCGCCGCCGGCATGATGCTGTCGTGCAGACGGATCAGATTGCCCGATTCGAAGGACTGGATGTAGACGCGGTCAGGATCGGTGAAGTCGTTCGCCACCAGCGTGTCGATCAGCATCTGGCTGAGATCGAGGCCGATCGACTCCGAATAGGTCGGGTGCTTGGTCTCAGGCGCGATGGCGATCTCGCGGCCCGTCTCGGCCTCGACCTGCCGCACCAGGGCCAGGATCTCCTCCAGCGTGGCGATCTCGAACTGCCCGTCATAGGACTGGCTTTCCGGCCGCAGCTCGCCCAGCCGCTCCTTGGTGCGCAGGGTCTTCAGCTCGGCCAGCGTGAAGTCCTCGATGAACCAGTCCGTGACGCTGCGGCCGTCGATCACCTTGGTGACGTGGCGGTCGGCGAATTCGGGAAGGTCCGACACGTTCGTGGTGTCGGAGAGGGTGTTCTCGTGCCGCGCGACCAGATGGCCATCACGGGTCGCGACCAGATCGGGCTCGATCACGCTGACGCCCATCTCGATCGCCAGCTTATAGGCTTCCAGCGTGTGCTCCGGGCGGTAGCCGCTGGCGCCGCGGTGAGCAATGACGAGCGGCGGCTGGCCATCGAGCGTGGCAAAACTGACCATGTCCGGGCTTTTCCCTCAGTGGTGGTCGCGTCACGACGAGGGGAGCGGCGCCATCGCGGATGCCGCAGGCCGCCTTCCCCGCCGGTCGGCATGGCCGCGCCATTAGGATGGGGGGATGACGCCCGAATGACCGAAAGATTGCCGGAAGATTAAGTAGCCAGGCGGGACGCCGGGAAAACAATCCGGAAAAGCAACAGCTTGGCGGATTGGGCGCCCCCGGGCGCGGCCGTCAGGCGGCGCGGTGCCGAGCCCGCGCGGCCAGCACCTCATAGGCCGCGCGCACCGCATCGGCGCCGTGCTCGCGCTCCAGCCGGCGGACGGTGAAATGCGCCCGCGCCAGCTCGCGGAAATGCTGCAGGAAGGCGAGGTTCACCGCCGCCCCCGCCGCCGCGCCCACCACGGGCGCCGCCTGGGCGCCGAGCTTGATCATCAGCGGGCCGGTGAAGCGGGCGGCGATGGCGCCGATGAAACCCGGCAGCAGCGCCGCGCTCATGTTCGGCAGGAACTGCGCCAGGGCGAGGCGGGTGGCGAAGTAGCCGGTCTCGGTGGCATCGTCCGCCAGGCCCGGCCCGCTGAGCGCGAAGACCTTCAGGCATTCCGCGCCGGTCTCGGGCAGACGGGTGTCCTCGCCGGCGGCCGCGGCCTCGGCGCCGATCTGGCGCAGCAGGATGGTGGTCGAGACCGGCAGTTCCAGCAGGGTGCCCGGCAGGCCGAAGGCGCCGCCCGCGGCACCGCTCGCCGCCGCCAGGCCGCGGTGCAGCCAGTCGGAGGAGATGCCGGGCGGCGCGCGGCCCGGTCCGGAGCGCATGGCGGTGTTCAGCGCGGTGGAGAGCGCGCGGCGCACGGCGCCGTCCACCATGCCCTGGGCAAAGCCGGGCAGGCGGCGGCGCAGCGCCTCGACCGGCGTGCCGGCGAGCTGAGCGAGCCGCGCCGCCAGCGAGGTCTCGTCCAGCACCCGCCGCGCCTCGGCCAGCTCCGCCTCGGCCTCGGCGGGCAGGGGGAGGGGCACGGGCAGGGACGCGGGGAGGGTCTCGGTCATCAGGGCCTTCGGGTCACAGGATGAAGCGGCTGAGATCGGCGCTGGCGGCCAGCGGCGCGACCTTCTCCTTCACATACGCGGCGTCGACCCGGACGGTTTCGCCCTGCCGGTCGCTGGCGGTGAAGGAGACCTCCTCCAGCAGCTTCTCCAGCACCGTCGCCAGCCGCCGGGCGCCGATGTTCTCGACCCGCGCGTTGATCTCGGCGGCGAGATCGGCGATCGCGTCGACCGCGTCGGCCGTCAGGTCCAGCGTCACGCCCTCGGTGCCGAGCAGCGCCACGTACTGCTTCGCCAGGGAATGCTCCGGCTCGGTCAGGATGCGGCGGAAGTCGTCCCGCGTCAGCGCGCCGAGCTCGACGCGGATCGGCAGGCGGCCCTGCAGCTCCGGCAGCAGGTCGGAAGGCTTGGCGATGTGGAAGGCGCCGGAGGCGATGAACAGGATATGGTCGGTCTTCACCGGGCCGTGCTTGGTGGCGACGGTGGTGCCCTCGATCAGCGGCAGCAGGTCGCGCTGCACGCCCTCGCGGCTGACGTCGCCGCCGCGGAAGCCCTCGCCGGTGCGGGCGCAGACCTTGTCGATCTCGTCGACGAAGACGATGCCGTTGTTCTCGACATGGGCGACCGCGTCGCGGGTCAGCTTCTCCTGGTCGAGCAGCCGGTCGGCCTCGTCCTGGATCAGCGCCGCGCGGGCCTCGGCGACGCGCAGCTTGCGCGCCTTCGCCTGGCGGCCGAACATCTTGCCCATCATCTCCTGGATGTTGGCCATCTGCCCCGGCGGCATGCCCGGCATGTCCATCATCCCGATCGGCGTCGAGCCGGTCTCGGCGACCTGCACCTCGACCTCCTTCTCCTCCAGCTGGCCCTCGCGCAGCATGCGGCGGAACTTCATCCGCGTCTCGCCCGAGGCGCCCTCGCCGACCAGGGCGGTGATCAGCCGCTCCTCGGCGGAGAGTTCCGCCTTGGCCTGCACCTCCTTGCGGCTGGCCTCGCGCGTGCGGGTGAGGGAGACCTCGACGAGGTCGCGGATGATGCTGTCCACGTCGCGGCCGACATAGCCGACCTCGGTGAACTTGGTGGCCTCGACCTTGACGAAGGGGGCGTCCGCCAGCTTGGCGAGCCGCCGGGCGATCTCGGTCTTGCCGCAGCCGGTCGGCCCGATCATCAGGATGTTCTTGGGCACCACTTCCTCGCGGATGCCCTCGGGAAGCTGCTGCCGGCGCCAGCGGTTGCGCAGCGCGATGGCGACGGCGCGCTTGGCCTCATGCTGGCCGATGATGAAGCGGTCCAGCTCCGAGACGATCTCGCGCGGGGAGAGGTTGACGGTGTCGTTCATGGCTCAGAGCGTCTCCACGACCATGCGGCCATTGGTGTAGACGCAGATCTCGGCGGCGATGCCCATCGCCTTGCGGGCGATCTGCTCGGCCGTCATGCCGTCCACGTCGATCAGGGCGCGGGCGGCGGCCAGCGCGTAGTTGCCACCGGAGCCGATGCCGATGATGGAATCCTCGGGCTCCAGCACGTCGCCATTGCCGGTGATCAGCAGGGAGCGGTCCTTGTCGGCCACCGCCAGCAGCGCCTCGAGCCGGCGCAGGTAGCGGTCGGTGCGCCAGTCCTTGGCCAGTTCCACCGCCGCGCGCTCCAGCTGGTCGGGGAAGCGTTCCAGCTTGGCCTCCAGGCGCTCCAGCAGGGTGAAGGCATCGGCGGTGGCGCCGGCGAAACCGGTCACCACCTTGCCGCCGGCGATGCGGCGGACCTTGCGGGCGTTGTTCTTGACCACAGTCTGGCCCATGGAGACCTGACCGTCGCCGGCCATGGCCACCTGTCCGTCCTTGCGGACGCAGAGGATGGTGGTGCCATGCCAGCCCAGGGGATCGTGAGTCGTCGCGTTCATGCGCAGCAGATGGCATCGCGGTGGCGGCGCAACAAGCGGCCGGCCCCGGAACCCGCCCACCCCGCCGCTGCCTCCCGCTCTCCCCCCTGGGCAATCTCCCGCCCCCGGTCTAGGAAGCCCCCATGTCGCCCGCGCCCCGCACCGCCGAGATCACCCGCCAGACCAGCGAGACCGAGATCCGCCTCCGCCTCGACCTGGACGGGACCGGGCAGGGACGCATCGCCACCGGGATCGGCTTCCTCGACCACATGCTGACGGCGCTCAGCCGCCACAGCCTGATCGACCTCGAGGTGGCGGCGAAGGGTGACCTGCACATCGACTTCCACCACACCACGGAGGATGTCGGCATCGTGCTCGGCCAGGCGTTGCGGCGGGCGCTCGGCGAGAAGCGCGGCATCCGCCGCTACGGCCACGCCGTGGTGCCGATGGACGAGGCGCTGGCCGAGGCCGCCATCGACATCTCCGGCCGCCCCTTCCTGGCCTGGAGCGTGCGCTTCCCGCGCGACAAGGTGGGCGAGATGGACACCGAGCTGTTCGAGGAGTTCTTCCGCGCCTTCGCCATGCAGTCCGGCCTGACGCTGCACATCGTGCAGCGCGCCGGGACCAACGCGCACCACATCGCCGAGGGCGTGTTCAAGGCGGTGGCGCGGGCGCTGCGGCAGGCGGTGGAGCCGGACCCGCGCATGGCCGGCGCGATTCCCTCCACCAAGGGCGTGCTGGAGGGCTGATGCGCGCCTGGACCGTCCACGCCCCGTTGCCGCCCGCCCCCGCGCCGCGCGCCTCGGTGCCGCCGGCGGGGGCCATGCCGGTGGGGGCCATGCCGGAGGCGCCGCCCCGCCGCGGCCGGCTGGTGCTGGTGCCGGAAGGCTTCTCCTGGCTCGCGGCGCTGCTGCCGCCGCTGTGGTTCCTGATGCACCGGCTCTGGCTGGTGCTGCTGCTCTGGCTGGCCCTCGCCGTGCTGGCGGCGGTGCTGTTGCCGGCCGCCGTCACGCCCTATGTCCTGATCGCGGCGCAGATCCTGATCGGCCTGCAGGCACAGGATCTGCGGCGCTGGAGCCTGGCGCGGCGCGGCCTGCCGGTCGCCGCCGTGGTGCTGGGCGGCGATGAGGAAGCGGCGCTGCTGCGCGCGCTGGACCGCCGGCCGGAGCTGGCGGCGGTGGAAGGAGGCCGGGCATGAGGGTTGCGGTGGTCGATCCGGGTTCGGGCAACCTGGCCTCGGTGCTGCGCGCCCTGCACCGCGCCGCGCGCGATGGCGGGATCGCGGCCGAGATCGCGGTGGAGGACAGGGCCGAGGCGGTGGCGCGGGCCGACCGCGTCGTCCTGCCGGGACAGGGTGCCTTCGCCGCCTGCCGCCGGGGCCTGGACGCCATGCCGGGCATGGTCGAGGCGGTGGAGGCGGCGGTGCTGCGGCGCGGCGTGCCCTTCCTCGGCATCTGCGTCGGCATGCAGCTGATGGCCGAGCACGGGCTGGAGCATGGCGTGACGCCGGGCCTCGGCTGGATCGGCGGCGATGTGGCGCCGATCGACCCGCGCGATGCCGCGGGCGCGCCCCTGCCCCTGCCGCAGATGGGCTGGAACGCGCTCCGCTTCGCGCCGGGGGCCCATCCGGTCCTGGCCGGGCTGGCGCCGGGCGACCACGCCTATTTCGTGCATTCCTACGCCCTGGCCGGCGGCCGGCCGGAGGAGATCCTGGCCACCGCCGATTACGGCGGGCCCGTGGTCGCCGTCGCCGGGCGCGACAACATGGTCGGCACCCAGTTCCATGTCGAGAAGAGCCAGTTCACCGGCCTGCGCATGCTGGCCAACTTCCTGGCCTGGTCCCCGTGATGTCGCGGCGTGAGCATGCCCTGGAGGTCGAGCGGGCCGAGGCGCTGGACGAGGCGGAGCTGGCCGATCTCTGCGAGGCGACGGATGCCGCCATCATCGAGGGCGGCGGCTTCGGCTGGATCGAGCCGCAGGGGCGCGAGGCGCTGACGCGGCATTTCCGCGGCGTGCTGCTGGTGCCGGCCATCTCCCTCTTCGTCGCCCGGCTGGACGGCGTGCCGGTGGGCTCGGCGCAGCTCATCCGTCCGCCGCGCAACAACGAGGCGCAGGCCTTCAGCGCGCATCTGACCCATGCCTATATCGCCCCCTATGCGCGCGGCCACGGCCTGGCGCGGCTGCTGGTGCGGCGGGTGGAGGAGCATGCGGCGGCCCTCGGCCACCGGGTGCTGAACCTCGACGTGCGCGAGACCCAGGCCACCGCCATCGCCCTCTTCGAGGGGCTGGGCTATATCCGCTGGGGCACCCATCCGGCCTATGCCCGGGTGCGGGGCCAGACGGTGGCGGGGCACTATTACCACAAGCTGCTGGAAGCGCCCCGCGGCCGGCCGCTCGACATCCGCAGCGAGCGGGACCGCGGCGAGTGACGCGCCCCGCCGCCTCCGGCCCGCCACCAGGAGCCAGCATGGCCTTCACCCTCTACCCCGCGATCGACCTCAAGGCCGGCCAGGTGGTACGCCTGAAGCGCGGCGACATGGCCCAGGCCACGATCTACGGCGATCCGGGCGGGCAGGCGCGGGCCTTCGACGAGGCCGGCTTCGAATGGCTGCATGTCGTGGACCTGGACGGCGCCTTCGCCGGCCGCCCGGCCAATGCCGAGGCGGTCGCCAATATCCTGGCGCACACCTCCCGCCCCGTGCAGCTCGGCGGCGGCATCCGCGACATGACGACGGTCGAGGCCTGGCTGGCGCGCGGCATCAGCCGCGTCATCCTCGGCTCGGCGGCGGTCAAGGATCCGGACTTCGCCCGCGCCGCCTGCCAGGCCTTCCCCGGCCGGGTCGCCGTCGGTATCGACGCGCGGGACGGGATGGTGGCCACCGAGGGCTGGGCCGAGGTGAGCAGCGTCTCCGCCCTCGATCTCGCCCTGTCCTTCGAGGATGCCGGGGCGGCCGCCATCATCCATACGGACATCGAACGGGACGGCATGCTGGGCGGGGTGAACGTGGCGGCGACGGCGGAGCTGGCGCGCCGCCTCTCCACCCCGGTCATCGCCTCCGGCGGCGTGGCGGGGCTCGCCGATATCGCGGCGCTGAAGGCGACGGGCTGTGTCGCCGGCACCATCATCGGGCGGGCGCTGTATGACGGGCGGCTGGACGCCGCCGAGGCTCTGGCGGCGGCGCGCGGCTGAAACCGCCCGCCGGGCCAGGGCGCCTGCCCGAGGGGACGGCCGTCAGGCCAGGTCCGCCACCTCGTCGAAGGCCAGGCGCGGCAGGCGGTCGAACAGGCCGCTCTCGTCGCCATAGCCCAGATTGACCAGGAAGTTCGACTTCCAGCCGGTGCCGGCCAGGAAGGCCTCGTCCACCTTGGCGTTGTCGAAGCCGCTCATCGCGCCCGCATCCAGGCCGAGCGCGCGCGCCGCCAGGATCAGGTAGGCGCCCTGCAGGGAGGCGTTGCGGAAGGCGGTGGCCTCCGCGAAGGCCTCGCTGCCGGTGAACCACGACTTGGCGTCGGCATGCGGGAAGAGCACCGGAAGCTTGTCGTAGAAGCGGCTGTCCCAGGCGACGATCACCGTCACCGGTGCGGTCATGGTCTTCTCGAGGTTGCCGGCGGAGAGGGCGGGGCGCAGCTTCTCCTTGCCCTCCCGCGTGCGGATGAAGACGAAGCGCGCAGGGCTGGAGTTGGCGCTGGTGGGGCCCATCTTCAGCAGATCGTAGAGCTCGCGCAGCGTCTCGTCGGACACCGCGCGCTCCTGCCACCTGTTGTGGGTGCGGGCGGTGCGGAACAGCTGATCCAGGGCGTGGGAATCGAGTTTCTCGGCCATCGGGCAGTCACTCCTGTTGCATCGCAGCAGGATGCCCGCCGCCGGCCGGCGCGCAAGCCCCGCCGGCCAGGGTCAGCCTGGCGAAAAACGCCGGGCGGGGCGGCGCCTCAGCCCTCGACCTGCTCCACCGCGACCACCTCGGGCACGTAGTGGCGCAGCATGTTCTCGACACCGTGCTTCAGCGTGGCGCGGGAGGAGGGGCAGCCGGAGCAGGCGCCCTGCAGGTGCAGCCGGACGATGCCGTCCCGGAAGCCGCGGAAGACGATGTCGCCGCCATCGCCGGCCACCGCCGGGCGCACCCGCGTGTCCAGCAGCTCCTTGATCTGCGCGACGATCTCGGCATCGGCCGGGTCGCTGTCCTCCAGCGCCGCCTCGCCCTCGGCCTCCAGCACCACCGGCCGGCCGGCCATGTAGTGCTCCATAACGGCGCCCAGAACCTGCGGCTTCAGCGCCTGCCAGTCGATCGCATCGGTCTTGGTGACGGTGACGAAATCGGCGCCCAGGAAGACGCGCGCGACGCCCTCGAGGCTGAAGAGCCGCTCGGCCAGCGGGCTGCGCGCCGCGCCGTCGGGGCTGATGAAATCCGCCGTGCCGCGCGCGCCCATCACGTCCTGCCCGGGCAGGAACTTCAGCGTGGCGGGATTCGGGGTGGCTTCGGTCTCGATGAACATCGGTCTCGGCTTTTCCGTGCTGCGGCGTCGGGGTTCCTCGCCCGGATGTGGGCGATGGCGCGGGATTGCGCAAGCGGCGAGCCATTCCGCCGCCTCATGCCAGGCACGGAATGCCCAGGCGCACGGGAGGCCAGGTCAAGGGCGCGCGCTCAGGTCACGCGGCTGAGCTCGGCCTCGTCGAGATTGCCGGGAACGATGGTCAGCGGCACCCGCAGGCGCGGCGCGTAGCGGCCGATCAGGGCGCTGATCAGCGGGCCGGGCCCGCCGCCCGAGGTGGCGCTGGCCAGCACCAGGATGGAGATGCGCGGATCCTCCTCCAGCAGGGCCAGCAGCTCGTCGCGCGGATCGCCCTCGCGGATCAGCAGGATCGGCAGGCCGCCGGTGATCTCCTGCACCTCGGCGGCCAGCGCCGAGAGCAGCTTCTCGGCCTCGTCGCGCCGCTCCTCCTGCAGCATGGCCCCGACGCCGGCCCATTCGACCGTCCCCTCCTCCTCGATCACCCGCAGCAGGGCGACACGGCCGCCGCCGTTGCGGGCACGCAGGCAGGCATAGCGCAGGGCGATCTGGCGCTCCGGGCTGTCATCGACGACGACCAGGAAAACGCGGTCCCGGCGTGCGGCTTCGGGCATTCATCCCCTCCGGAAGAGCACGCTTCCCAGCCATCCGGCGAGGGCCGCGAGCAGGATGCAGGCCAGCCCGTATATCACCGGATCCTGCTCCGCGACATCGGCGATGCGCGCGGCGGCGCCGACCCGCTCGACCCGGAAGCCGAGCTCCTGCCGCGCCATCACGCGGCCATCCCGCACCAGCAGCACCTCGACGCGGAAATCGCCGGTGGCGACGGTGGCCGGCAGGGGCAGGCGGGCGCGGAACAGGCGGGCGCCCGAGATCTGGATCGCCTCGTCCTCCTCGTGCCACAGCATGGCGTCCTGCTTCAGCCGCAGCAGCGCCTCGTGATAGGCGGGGTCCTGCACGCCGGTCGAGGCGAGCGGCAGGTTGTCGAGGCCGAGTCGCTTGGCGGCGCGCTCCTCCTCGCTCAGCAGCTCGCGCAGCGGGCGGGTGCCGGTCAGCAGGTAGAAGCCCGGCACCTGGCGGAAGCGGGCCGAGGGGCCGTTGATCCAGAAGCCCAGCACATTGACGCGCCGGCGCACCACCATGGGCTCCGGCGGGCTTTGCGCCACCACCAGGATGTCGTCGCCGCCCGGGCCGAGCAGCCGCTCGGTGGCGCCGAAGACCAGCACGTCGGTGCCGCTGAAGCCGGTGGAGATCTCGACCCGCGTCTGCGACAGCTCCGCCACCAGGGGCGGGCGCGCCTGCGCCGGCTGCTGCGGCGGGGCGGGCGGCGGCGGGGGCAGGGGCAGGGGCTGCGCCGGGGCCGGCCCGTCCGGCAGGAGGAGGGCCGCGAGCAGCAGGGCCATGGCCCGCCAGCGCCTCATGACGGGATCGGCCCGATGGCGAAGAGGCTGTCCGGCGTCGCCACCAGGCCCCAGAGCAGGCTGAGCGCCACGCCCAGCACCAGCAGGCCGAGCAGGAAGCGCGTCTCCTCGCCGCGCAGCCGCGTGCCCATCGAGGCGCCGAACTGCGCCCCGGCCACGCCGCCCACCAGCAGCAGCAGGGTCAGCACGATGTCGACGCTGCCGGTCGAGACGGCCTGCAGCAGCGTGACATTGGCGGCCACGAAGACGACCTGGAACAGCGAGGTGCCGATCACCACCGCCGTCGGCATGCCGAGCAGGTAGATCATCGCGGGGACCAGCATGAAGCCGCCGCCGACCCCCATCACGGCCGAGAGCACGCCGATCATCAGGCCGATCAGCAGGGGCGGGATGACCGAGATGTAGAGGCGCGACTTGCGGAAGCGCAGCTTGAAGGGAAGGCCGTGCATCCAGAGATGCGCGTGCAGCCGGGCCGGCGCGGTGCCGCGCCGGCGGCGGCGCAGGATGGCGCGCACGCTCTCCCGCACCATCAGCCCGCCGACGCTGCCGAGCACGACCACGTAGAAGACGGCGACGGCGAGATCCACCTGCCCCTGGCGCCGCAGCCAGGCGAAGAGCTGCACGCCGAGCGCCGAGCCGACGAAGCCGCCGGCCAGCAGCACCAGCCCCATGCGCGGATCGACATTGCCGCGGCGCCACTGCGCGATCAGGCCGGAGACCGAGGCGCCAAGGGTCTGGTTGGCGCCCGAGGCGACCGCAACCGGCGCCGGGATGCCGATGAGGATCAGCAGCGGCGTCAGCAGGAAGCCGCCGCCGACGCCGAACAGGCCGGAAAGCCAGCCCACGCCGAAGCCGATGCCGAGCAGCAGCAGGGCATCGACCGACATCTCGGCGATGGGCAGGTAGACCTGCATCGCAATTCCAGTCTCACGTCAGGCGCAGGGCGGCGGCCATGCCGGATCGACGCGGCCGCCGTCATGCAAGGGACATTCGGAATAAGGCAAGTCTTGGGCTAAAGCTGAGGCGAAGGACGGCAAAGCGACCCCAACCGGAAATTTTATGGCCATGCGTCATTTCCGCACCACCCGCCGGGCCCTGCTGGCCGGCGGTCTGGCCCTGCCCGCTTTCGGCCTGCCCCCTCTCGGCCTCCCCCCTCTCGGCCTCCCCGGCCTGCGCCGCGCCGCGGCGGAAACCGCCGGGCGCCTCACCCTGCTGCATCTGAACGACGTCCATGCCCGGCATGACGGGCAGCAGGCCTCGGGCGCCGCCTGCCAGGAGGGCCGCCCCTGCCTCGGCGGCAGCGCGCGGATGGCCACCGCCCTGGCCGTGGCGCGGCGCGCGGCGGAAGCCGACGGCCGGGCCGTGCTGCATCTCGATGCCGGGGACCAGTTCACCGGCAGCCTCTATCACACCGCGCATCGCGGCCTGGCCGAGGCGGCGGTGCAGCGTGCCACCGGCTGCCAGGCCATGGCGCTCGGCAACCACGAGTTCGACCACGGCCCGCTGACGCTCGCCGCCTATGCCGCGGCGGTGGACTTCCCCCTGCTCTCGGCCAATCTGGACATGGCGCGCGAGCCGGCCCTGGCGGCCCGCATCCGCGGCCATGTGGCCTTCCGGCGCGGCGGCCTGCGGATCGGCGTCATCGGCCTCACCACCGAGACCACGCCGCAGGCCTCCAGCCCGGGCCCGGGCCTGCGCTTCACCGAGGCGGCGGAGGCCGCCCTGCGCGAGATCGCCGCCATCCGCGCCGGCGGGCCGGCGACGATCCTGGTGCTGTCGCATCTCGGCCTCGCCGCCGACCGCGCGCTCGCCGCCGCCGTGCCCGGCATCGACGCCATCATCGGCGGCCATTCCCATACGCTGCTGGCCGATGGCCTGCCCGGCGCCGAGGGGCCGCATCCGCTGGTGGTGGAGGGGCGCGACCGCGCCGTGCGCATCGTCCAGGCCGGCGCCCATGGCCGCTGGCTCGGCCGGCTCGACCTGGACCTGGGCGCCGATGGCCGGGTCGCCGGACATGGCGGCATGGTGCGGGCGGTGGACGAGTCGCTGGCGCCGGACCCGGCCGTGGCCGCGCTGGTCGCGGAATACGGCGCGCCGCTGGCGGCGCTGCGCGCGCGCGCCGTGGGGCCGGGCGCGCCGGGCCTCTCACCCGCGGGGTGCCGCCAGGGCGAATGCCGCCTCGGCAACCTGCTGGCCGACGCCATGCTGGCGGCGGCGCCGGGGGCGGACGCCGCCCTGACCAATGGCGGCGGGCTGCGCGCCGGCCTGCCGGAGGGGGTGGTGAGCTGGGGCGCGCTGCTCGAGATGCTGCCCTTCGGCAACACGCTCTCGGTCATCACCCTGCGCGGCGCCGACCTGTGGGCGGCACTGGAGGCGGGGCTGGCGCGCGCGCAGGAGAATGGCGGCGGCTTTCCGCAGGTGGCGGGGATGCGGCTGCGCTGGCGGCCCGGCGCGCCACCGGGGGAGCGACTGGCCTCGGTCGAGGTCGGCGGCGCGCCGTGGCGGCCGGAGGCTGCCTACCGCATCGTCACCAACGACTTCCTGCGGCGCGGCGGCGATGGCTACGCGGCGCTGCGCGACGCCCCGCTGGCCGTGCTCGACAACGGCCGGCCGCTGGAGGAGGCGCTGGCGGACTGGCTGCGGCGGCAGGGCGCCGCCCGTACCCGGCTGGAGGGGCGCATCACGGAGGCCGGCCCGCCGCCCTGACCGGAATCCTGGCGCGGAAATTGCATACCCATACTTTTGCCAGCCTGCCCAGCCTGCCCTATAGGCGCCCAGCCGAGAAGCCGAGGAATGCGCCGATGTCTTCATCCCCCCCCGCGCCGCGCCCGATCGTCGATGCGCGCGGCCTCTGGAAGCGGTTCGGCTCGCTCACGGTGCTCAAGGGCGTCGACCTCGCGGTGGCGGAGCGCGAGCTGGTCTTCATCATCGGCCCCTCGGGCTCCGGCAAGTCCACCCTGCTGCGCTGCCTGAACCGGCTGGAGGAGCCGAGCGACGGCTCGATCCATATCGACGGCATCGAGTTGCTGAACCCCAGGACGGACATCAACGCCGCCCGGCGCCGCATCGGCATGGTCTTCCAGAGCTTCAACCTCTACCCGCACATGACGGCGCGGCAGAACGTCATGCTGGCGCTGCGCAGGGTGCTGGGGAAGAGCAGGGCGGAGGCGGCGGAGCTCGCCGGCCGTGCGCTGGAGCGCGTCGGCCTCGGCGAGCGGACGGACCATTATCCGGCGCAGCTCTCGGGCGGGCAGCAGCAGCGGGTCGCCATCGCCCGGGCCATCGCGCTGGAGCCGCGCGTCATGCTGTTCGACGAGCCGACCAGCGCGCTCGACCCCGAGCTGGTGGGCGGCGTGCTGGCGGTGATGCGCGAGCTGCGCGAGAGCGGCATGACCATGGTGGTGGTCAGCCACGAGATGGCCTTCGCCCGCGCCGCCGCCGACCGCGTGGTGTTCATGGCCGATGGCCAGAAGCTGGAGGAGGGGCCGCCGGCGCAGATCTTCGGCGACCCGCAGCACGAGCGCACCCGCGCCTTCATCCGCCAGATCGACCGGCACTGAGACGCGGCGATGGGCGGGCTCGACAACTTCCTTTTCTCCTTCTTCAACCTCAAGGTCATGGCGACCTACCTGCCGCAGATCGCGCAGGGGCTCGGCCTGACCGTCCTGCTGGCGCTGCTGATCGTCGTCTCGGGCCTGGCGCTGGGGCTGCTGCTCGCACTGCTGCGCAGCCTGGCCATCCGTCCGCTGAACTGGCTGATCATCTTCACGGTGGACCTGTTCCGCGCCCTGCCGCCGCTGGTCATCATCGTGCTGCTCTTCTTCGGTCTGCCGGCGGCGGGGCTGTCCATCTCGGGCTTCGCCGCGACATGGCTGTCGCTGACCCTGGTGCTGGCCGCCTTCGCCGAGGAGATCTTCTGGGCCGGCATCACCGCCGTGCCGAAGGGGCAGTGGGAGGCGGCGCGCTCCACCGGCCTCGGCTTCGCGCAGACGCTCGGCCATGTCGTGCTGCCGCAGGCGCTGCGCATCACCATCCCGCCGCTGACCAACCGCACCATCGCCATCACCAAGGGCACGGCGCTCGCCTCGGTGGTCGGCGTCTCCGAGATCCTCGGCGCGGCGCAGAGCGCCATGTCCTTCTCGGCCAATCCCTCGCCGCTGACCCTCGGCGCCATCGCCTACCTGATCTTGTTCATCCCCGTCGTCGCGCTCGGCCGCTGGATCGAGACGCGCTTCGCCTGGAAGCGCTAGCCATGCGATCGCGGGCCGCGCGGCGCGGCGTGAACCTCATGAAAGAAGAAGGCTGAGCGTCGCCGTGGAAAACTTCGTCTTCGCCTTCCTGAACGCCGACATCGTCCGCGAGGCCTGGCCGATCCTGTGGCAGGGCTTCCTCTACACCCTGGCGCTCTCGGCCATCACCGTGCCGCTCGGCCTCGCGGGCGGCGTCCTGCTGGCCCTGCTGGCCACCTCCGGCCCGCGCGCGGTGCGGCTGGCGGCGGCCGGCTGGACCGACCTGTTCCGCGCCATCCCGCCGCTGGTGCTGCTGGTCTTCCTCTATGCCGGGCTGCCCTTCGCCGGCATCGACACCGGCGCCTGGGGGGCGGTGGCCATCGGCTTCTTCCTCAACACCGGCGCCTATTACGGCGAGGTGCTGCGCGCCGGCATCGAGAGCGTGCCGCGCGGCCAGATGGAGGCGGCGCGCAGCACCGGCCTCTCGCGGGGGCAGGCGCTGGCGCACGTGGTGCTGCCGCAGGCGGTGCGCAACGTGCTGCCGGACCTGGTGAGCAACACGCTGGAGGTGGTGAAGCTCACCTCCATCGCCAGCGTCGTCGCCCTGCCGGAACTGCTGTTCCAGGCGCGGCAGGCGCAGAACGCGACCTACAACGCGACGCCGATCGTGGCGGCGGCGGTGGCCTACTTCCTGCTGCTCTGGCCGCTGGTGCGGGTGATCTCGCGGCTGGAGAACAAGGCCCTGGCGGGGCGCTGAGCGGCGCCTCAGGCCCCCGCCTCGGCCGGCACCCAGATCGTCCCCTCCGCGTCGATCCGCGCCGGCACCGCCTCCAGGCTGTCCCCCGCGCAGGGGCCGGTGAGGCAGAAGCCGTCCTCGATGCGGAAGGTCGCGCCATGCACGGCGCAGACGATGCGCCGCCCGGCGCCGTCGAGGAAGCGGTCCGGCATGATCTCCAGCGGCACGCCGATATGCGGGCAGGCATTCACATAGACCCGGACCCGCCCGCCCTGGCGCACCGCGAGCAGCCCCATGAAGCCGCCGGAGACGCCGGAAAACCCCCTGGCCTTGCCGTCGGCGATCTCCTCCAGGCGGCACAGCGCGCGTTCCTCGGTCATTCTCCCTCCTCCGTCGCCGGGCACGGCCGCTTCATCCCCTGTTCATCCCGGTCGCGCAAACTGGCATGGCCGAGACGGGAGATGCCGCGATGCGATGCCGGATCCACTGCGCCCTGCTGCTCGCCGGGCTGGCCCTGGCCGCGCCCCGGGCCGCCGAGGCCCAGCTCCGCCTGGACCATGAAGGCCAGGGCTATGTTCCCGGCCCGACCGGACACCAGACCGGACGCCAGGGAGGCACGCCGTGGCATTTCGAGTCCCGGGGCCTCCACGGAGGCCGCCCGGAGCACCCGGCCGGGGGCGCCCCGTGGCAGGGTGGCGCCGATGGCCGCCATCGAGGGTGGCAGGAGATCCCGCGCGACCTCCGCCGCCGGCCACCCGGCCAGGGCGCCTGGGGCCCGGGCGAGCCGGGCACCGGCCAGACCGGATCGGGGGTGCAGGTCTATGTCGATCCCGGCCCCCTGGTTCCGCCGCCGGTGCCGCCGCCGGAATTTCCGGCCAGCCAGGGCACGCCCTGGTTCGGCGACCGCGAGCCGCGCCCGCGGCGCTGAGCGCCCCTCAGCCCCGCCCCCCCTAGCTCCGCCAGTCGCCCATCCGGCAGAGCACGGCCCAGTGCGCCGCCGAGACCGGCATGACCGAGAGGCGCGACTGCCGCACCAGGGCGATGCCCTCCAGCGCGGGCGTCGCCCTGATGGTCGCGAGGCCCACCGGCCGCGGCAGCGCGCCCACCGCGCGCATGTCGACGCAGACCCAGCGCGGCGCCTTGCCCTCCGGCACCGTCTCCGTGGGGTCGGGATAGGCCTCGCGGGCCACCTCGACCACGCCGACGATCTCCTTGCCGATATTGGAATGGTAGAAGAAGGCCAGGTCGCCGCGGCGCATGGCCTTCAGGTGGTTGGCGGCCTGGGCGTTGCGCACGCCGGTCCAGGGTTCCACCCCGTTCGCCACCTGCTCCTGCCAGGAGAAGGCGTCGGGCTCGCTCTTGACCAGCCAGTGCCGCACCGCCCCGCCCGCCTCAGCCGACGCGCTGGCCGCCGGCATAGACCTGCCGGAAGGGGCGGATGACGGTGCGCGCGAAGAGGCCGGCCCTGGCATAGGGATCGCCGGCGGCCAGCGCCTCGGCCTCGGCCTGGTCGGCCACCTCGACCACCAGCAGGCTGCCGCAGGGCTTGCCCTCGGCGTCGAGCAGCGGCCCGACCTGGACCAGCTTCTCGACCTGGCTGTCGAGGTATTCCAGATGCGTCGGCCGGGTGGCGAGGCGCAGCTCCAGCGCGCCCGGCTTGTCCTCGGCGAAGATGGCGAACAGCATGGTCGGATTCCCCTCCTGGGGCGCCCCCCGTCCGGCGGCGCCGCTGCGTCCATCACGTAACCGGGTGTGGCGATGGCTTCAATCCGGCGACGCCAGCGCCTAAGTCTGCCGCATCCGCCCCCCGCACCCCCCCCTGGCTCATGGATCAGGCTTATCGTGTTGTTCGAGCGTGCGATCGGCGTTTCCGCCTCCGGCGAGGGCAGGCTAGGTTGCGCGCCGTGAGCACCCCCCTGCCCGGCCCCACCGCGGCCGCCCCGCGCCCCGCCGCGCCGCCCGGACGGGGCGCGGCGCTGCACCGCCTCGCCAATCCCGGCCGCTTCCTGCGCCTGACCGACCGCTGGCTGCCCTGGCTCTGGGCGCTCGCCGGGCTGGTGCTGGGAGCCGGCGCCGCCTGGGCGCTGGTCTTCTCGCCGCCCGACTGGCAGCAGGGCGAGACGGTGCGGATCATGTACGTGCATGTCCCCATGGCCTGGCTGGCCATGGGCGGCTATGCCGGGCTGGCCGTGCTGTCGGTGCTGTCGCTGGTCTGGCGCCATCCGCTGGCGGATCTGGTGGCGCGGGAGCTGTCGCCGGCCGGCGCCATGGTCACCGCCCTCTGCCTCGCCACCGGCAGCCTCTGGGGCCGGCCGATGTGGGGCACCTGGTGGGCCTGGGATGCGCGGATGACCTCGGTGCTGGTGCTGTTCTTCCTCTGGGTCGGCCATGCCGCCCTGGTCCGCGCCTTCGACGACGAGGAGCGCGGCGCCCGGGCCGGCGCCATCCTGGCGCTGATCGGGGCCCTGAACCTGCCGGTCATCAAGTGGAGCGTGGACTGGTTCAACACCCTTCATCAGACGGCCTCGGTCACCCGCATCGGCGCCCCGGGCCTGCATGTCGCGCTGCTCTATCCCCTGCTCACCTGCGCCCTGGGCTTCAGCCTGGCCTTCGCCGCGCTGGTGCTGGCGCGCAGCCGGGCGGCGGTGATGGAACGGCGCCTGCGGCAGGCGCAACTGGCCCGGGCGCGGCGCGCATGAGCCTGCACTGGTGGCACGTGACCCTCGCCTGGGCCCTGGCGGCGATGGGCTTCGGCGGCATGGCGGCGATGGCGGCCTGGCGCCATGCCCTGGCACGGCGGCGCCTGCGGCAGATCGAGCCGCGCCGGGAGGGGCGGGCATGAGTGGGGCGTCTTCCGGGATGTCCCCTGGAGCCTCCCCGGGCCGCGGCATGGGCGCGGCGCGGAAGAAGCGGCGGCTCTGGGTGCTGCTGCTGGCCGGCCTTGGTCTCGGCACCGCCACGGCGCTGACCCTGACCGCCTTCCAGGACAATCTGGTGTTCTTCCTGGCGCCGAGCGACATCGCCACGCGGCAGCCCGGCCCCGACCGCGCCTTCCGCCTCGGCGGCCTGGTCGAAACCGGCAGTCTGCAGCGCGGCCGGACGCCGGACGGCCGCCCCGAGGCCCGCTTCCGCGTCACCGACGGGCCGGCGACGATTCCCGTCGCCTATGTCGGCGTGTTGCCCGACCTGTTCCGCGAGGGGCAGGGCGTGGTGACGCTCGGCCGCCTCGGCCCCGACGGGCTGTTCCGCGCCAGCGAGGTGCTGGCCCGGCATGACGAGACCTACATGCCGCCGGAGGTGGCGGACGCACTGAAGCGCAGCGGGCACTGGGACCCGGCCCGGGGCGCCCCGCCCCCCGCCGCCTCCTGGAACACGCTCAGTCCCACTGCCAGTCCCATTGGCAGCCCCATTGGCAACCCCATTGGCAGCCCCGCCGCGGAGGCGAAGAGCGGCGGATGATCGCGGAGATCGGCCATTTCGCGCTGGCCCTGGCGCTCGCCCTGGCCCTGGCACAGGCGGTGCTGCCGTTGCTCGGCGCGCAGCGCGGCGAGGCGCGGCTGATCGCCGCCGCCGGCCCGCTGGCGGCGGGGCACCTGCTGGCGGTCGCGGCCGCCTTCGCCGCCCTGCTCTGGGCCTTCGTCACCAACGACACCAGCGTCATCAACGTGGTGCAGAACAGCCACTCGGCCAAGCCGCTGCTCTACAAGCTCTCCGGCGCCTGGGGGAACCACGAGGGCTCGATGGTGCTCTGGGTGCTGATCCTGGCGCTCTGCGGCGGGGCGGTGGCCGGCTTCGGGCGCGACCTGCCGGGGGTGCTGCGCGCCCGCGTGCTCGGCGTGCTGGGACTGGTCGCGGTGGGCTTCCTGGCCTTCATCCTGGCCACGTCCAATCCCTTCGGCCGGGTCTGGCCGCCGCCGCCGGACGGGCAGGGGCTGAACCCGATCCTGCAGGACCCCGGCCTCGCCTTCCATCCGCCGCTGCTCTACCTCGGCTATGTCGGCTATGCCGTGACCTTCGCCTTCGCCGTCGCGGCGCTGATCGAGGGGCGGGTGGATGCCGCCTGGGGGCGCTGGGTGCGGCCCTGGGCGCTGGCCGCCTGGGCCTTCCTCACCCTCGGCATCGCGCTCGGCTCCTGGTGGGCCTATTACGAGCTGGGCTGGGGCGGCTGGTGGTTCTGGGACCCGGTGGAGAACGCCTCGCTGCTGCCCTGGCTGGCCGGCACGGCGCTGCTGCACTCGGCCATCGTGGTCGAGAAGCGCGAGGCGCTGAAGGTCTGGACCGTGCTGCTGGCGCTGCTGGCCTTCGGCTTCTCGCTGCTCGGCACCTTCCTGGTGCGCTCGGGCGTGCTGAACTCGGTGCACGCCTTCGCCAACGACCCGGAGCGCGGCGTCTTCATCCTCGGCCTGCTGGTCTTCTACCTGGGCGGCGGGCTGGCGCTCTTCGCCTGGCGGGCGCCGGCCATGGCGCCGGCCGGCCTCTTCGCCCCGCTCTCGCGCGAGGGCGGGCTGGTGCTGAACAACCTGCTGCTCTGCTCGATGGCGGCGGTGGTGCTGACCGGCACGCTGTGGCCGATGTTCGCCGACCTGCTGCTCGGGCAGAAGATCTCGGTCGGGCCGCCCTTCTTCAACACCGCCATCCTGCCGCTGGCCGTGCCGCTGGTGCTGGCCATGGCGGCCGGGCCGCTGCTGCCCTGGAAGCGGGCGCAGCTCTGGCCGGTGCTGCAGCGGCTCTGGTGGGCGGCGCTGCTGGCGGCGCTGGCGGCGGCGGCCTGCCTCGCCCTCGCCGGCGCGCGGATCGGCCCGGCACTGGGCTTCGCCGCCGCCGCCTGGCTGATCGGCGGCGCGCTGGCCGATGTTCTCGACCGCATCGCCCTGTTCCGCCGCCCCGCCGCCGCCTGGAGCCGGGCGCGGGGCCTGCCGCGCGCGGCCTGGGGCGCGGCCATCGCGCATGCCGGGCTCGGCGTCTCGATCCTGGGCATGGCGGGCATGGGCCTGGCCACCGACCGGCTGGCCGGCTTGCAGCCCGGGGAGAGCGTGGCGCTGGCGGGCTATGAATGGCGCCTCGACCGGGTCGAGGATGCCGTGGGGTCCAACTGGTCCGCCCGGCGCGCCACCGTGACGGTGACACGGAACGGCGCCACCGTCGCCGTGCTGGCGCCGGAGCGGCGCTTCTTCCCCGTGGCGCGGATGACCACCACCGAGGCCGCCATCCACACCACCTGGCTCGTCGACCTCTACGCCGTGCTGGGCGAGGAGCAGGAGGGCGCGGCGGTGCTGCGCCTGCACCACAACCCGCTGGCGCCCTGGATCTGGCTGGGCGCCGCCATCATGGCGCTGGGCGGCGGGCTCTCCCTCTCCGACCGGCGGGTGCGTGTCGCGGCGCCGTCGGCGAAGCGGCGGGCCGTGCCGGCATGACGCCGAGAGGAACGGACGACCACCCATGAATCGCCGCCTGCTGATGCTCGCCCCGCTCGGCCTCGTCGCGGCCGGGGGCGCCGGCTTCTACGCCATGCTGCGCGGCCTGGGCGATGGCAGCTACGACCCGCGCGGCGTGCCCTCCGCGCTGCTCGGCCGCGCGACGCCGGCCTTCAGCCTGCCGGCGCTGGAGGAGGGCGCCCCGCCGCTGACCGAGGCGGCGCTGCGCGGCCTGCCCGCGCCGGTGCTGGTGAACTTCTGGGCCAGCTGGTGCGTGCCCTGCATCGTCGAGCATCCGCAGCTGATGCGGCTGGCGCGGGAGGGGGTGACGATCCTCGGCATCAACTACAAGGACCGGCCGGCCGATGCGCGGGCCTTCCTGCAGCGCCATGGCAACCCCTTCCGCCAGCTGGCGCAGGACGCGCCGGGCCGCGTCGCCATCGACTGGGGGGTCTATGGCGTGCCGGAGAGCTACCTCATTGACCGCCAGGGCATCGTCCGCTGGCGCTGGCCGGGGCCGGTGACGCCCGAGGTGCTGGAGCAGGACATCCGCCCGCTGCTGCGGCGCCACGCCTGATGCGCCGCACCCTGTCCGCCCTGGCGCTCGCGCTCGTGCTGGCGTCCGGCCTGTCCGGCGCGGCGCGCGCCGTCGGCCTGCCCTCGGAGATGCTGCGCGACCCGGCGCAGGAGGCGCGGGCGCGGGAGATCGGGCGCGAGCTGCGCTGCCTCGTCTGCCAGAACCAGTCGATCGAGGACAGCGAGGCCGACTTGGCGCGCGACCTGCGCCGCATCGTGCGCGAGCGGGTGGCGATGGGCGAGAGCGACCGCCAGGTGATGGACTATGTCCATGACCGCTACGGCGACTTCGTGCTGCTGCGCCCGCCCGTCACCTGGGCCACGGCGCTGCTCTGGGGCATGCCGGTGCTGGCGGTCGGCGGCGGCGCGCTGGCCATCCTGCTGGTCCGCCGCCGGCGCGGCGCGGTGCCCGAGGCGCCGCCGCTGAGCGAGGCCGAGCGCGCCCGCCTCGCCGCGCTGGAGGATGAGGCGGGGCGATGATCTGGCTGCTCTTCCTGGCCATGGCGGCGCTGGCGGTGGCGCCGCTGGCCTTCGCCCTGCTCCGCCCGCCGCGCCTGACCGGCCGGCTGGAGGCCGACCGCGCCCTCTACCGCGCGCAGCTCGCCGAGCTGGAGCGCGAGCGGGAGAGCGGGCGGATGGACGAGGCCGCGCACCGCGCCGCCGTGACCGAGGTGCAGCGCCGCCTGCTGGCCTCGCCCGCCGCCGCGGCGGCGCCGGGTGCCGGGCGGGGCGGGGCGCTGCTGGCCGCCATGCTGTTCCTGGTGCCCGCCCTCGGCTTCGGCCTCTACCTCTGGCGCGGGCATCCCGAGATCCCGGCCGCGCCCTATCGCGAGCGCGCCGAGGCGGCGGCGCAGGACGAGGCGCTGCTGGCCATGCTGCGGCAACGGCTGGAGGCGGCGCCGCAGGAGGGCGAGGCGGCGCGCCAGGGCTGGATCCTGCTCGCCAATGCCGAGCGCGGGCGGGGCCGGACGGAGGCCGCCATCGACGCCTTCGCGCGCGCCCTGTCCATCCGCTTCGACGGGCCGCTGGCCGCCGAGCTGGCGGAGCTGCGCATCGGGCAGGGCGAGCTCGACGCCGCCGCCGCCCTGCTGGCGCGGGCGCTTTCCGCCGAGCCGGAGGCGCCGCGCCTGCGCTACCTTTTGGGCCTGCTGGAGGCCCGTGCCGGCCGGTCGGAGAATGCCCGCGCCACCTGGCGCGCCCTGCTCGACCAGGCGCCGCCCGACGCGCCCTGGCGCGCCCTTGTGGAGCGGCGGCTGCAGGAGCTGCCCTAAGTACACGCCCCTGGGCACACGCGGGTGTGCACATGAAAGAATTGCGCCACCCCCCCGCCTCTCGGCTTTGCTGTGCGGGAACAGGCGGGAGGCGGAAAGGATGTGGCGGCGTTCCTTGCTGACGGCTGGGCTGACGGCGGGCGGCGTCGCGGCGGCCTCGACCCTCTGGCCGGGACATCCGCGCGCCGCGGAGGCGGTGGATGTGCTGCTGGTGCTGGCGGTCGATGTCTCCCGCTCGGTCGATGAGGACGAGGCCAAGCTGCAGCGCGAGGGCTATCGCGCGGCGATGACCGATCCGCGCCTGCTGGAGGCGATCCAGGGCGGTGCCATCGGGGCCATCGCCCTGACCTACGTGGAATGGGCCGGCATCGAATACCAGCGGCAGCTCCTGCCCTGGATGCGCGTCGGCTCCCAGGCCGAGGCCTGGCGCTGGGGCGAGGCGCTGGCCGAGGCGCCGCGCACCTCGCTGTCCTGGACCTCGATCTCGGGCGCCATCGGCTTCGGCGCCCGGCTGCTCGCCGAGGCCCCCTTCGAGGCCACGCGCCGGGTGATCGACGTCTCGGGGGACGGGGTGAACAATTCCGGCCCGCCGGTGGAGCAGGCGCGCGATGCCGCCGTCGCCCAGGGCATCGTCGTCAACGGCCTGCCGATCATCAACGACCGGCCGAGCTTCGGACGGCGCCCGCTGGTGCCGCTCGACCAGTACTATGCCGAGGCGGTGATCGGCGGGGAGGGCGCCTTCCTGGTGGCGGCGGAGGATTTCGACAGCTTCGGCCTGGCGGTGCGCCGCAAGCTGATCCGCGAGATCGCCGGGCATGGCGGGCCGCGCCGGGACTACGCCTGAGGAAACTGAGCCTCGGGATGGGGCCGGAAGCCGGCCGGCCCCGCTCCCGCCTCAGCGCTCGACCTCCTCGACCGAGATGCCGAAGGCGGCCAGCCCCTCGGAGATCAGGTCGCCGGCCATGTCCATGCCGAGCAGATAGGCGGCGGTGTCGGTACCCGCGCCCCGCTCCTTCGCCATGCGAAGCGCCTCCTCCCACTCCTCCGGCTCGTAGTCGCCCCGCCCGGTCCAGGCCAGCGCCACCAGGGCCGCCTGCTCATCCTCGTTCAGCTCCTCGATGAAGGCGGTGAGGGTGTCCTCGTCGAAATCCTCCTCACCCTCCTCGGGCTCCTCATCCTCCGGATCGATGGCGTCCTCGCCTTCCTCCTCCTCCTGGATGGCGCGGATATGATCCACCACCGTGGCGACGGTCTCCAGGCTGATGCCCAGATCGAACTCCGCCTCGTCGTCATCGCGGGGGGTGTCGCTCATCGAGTCCTCCTCTGCGTTCGCCCTTGGTGCGGTCCGGCGCATCCCGGGCATCAGGCTAACGGCAACGCGAAAGCCCAGGGAGAACCCTCCGGTTGCCAAAAAATTTTTGTGTTGCTTCAGCGCCACAATTGCGGCGCAACGAGCGAAATGAGCCGGCGTTGATACCGCATGTCCAGAACCTTGCTTATCCCCCTCATGGCAGCGGTTCTTCTCGGAGCAGGATCCCAGGCTCTGGAGGCCCCCGCCTCGCCTGATACCGCAGTGCCGAAGGCGCCCTTGCGCATGGTTTCCGTGCAGGGTGGCCTGGCCCATTCACCTGGCTGCGCGGAGGATTCGCCCCTCTTCCGCTCCATGATGCCGCAGCAGATCGCCGACCGCCCCGCCGGAGCGCAGGGTTCGGAGGACGAGGCCGCGCCGCCGGAGCCGGCCATGCGGCAGGCGCTGCATCTCTGCGTTGTCGAGCGGTTCGATCCGCTGAAGCCCTTCGGCGGCGCCCGCCGGGCCCTGCACCGCACCTGAGCGGCCAGAGCGCGGCCGTGGAGGCAGGAATGCGCCCGTCGCGGGTGAAGGCTGCGCGAAAAGCTCGCTTTTTTCCGCCGGGCATCCTATCTGTGCGCCGCAACAAGCCGCCAGGCCCGCCCTGCCCGACCCCGCCACATTGATGCTGGCCGAGGGGATTCGGGCCGCGTGCGCAGGCGGCGCAGCCTCGGGACTGCCCGCCTTATGGAACTGCGCAACGTCGCCATCATCGCCCACGTCGACCATGGCAAGACCACTCTTGTCGACAATCTGCTGAAGCAGGCCGGCGCCTTCCGTGCCAACCAGGCCGTCGCCGAACGCGCCATGGATCGCAACGACCTGGAGCGTGAGCGCGGCATCACCATTCTCGCCAAGTCCACCGCCGTCGAGTGGAAGGGCGTCAAGATCAACATCGTCGACACGCCCGGCCACGCCGATTTCGGCGGCGAGGTGGAGCGCATCCTCTCGATGGTCGATGGCGCCATCGTGCTCTGCGACGCGGCCGAGGGCCCGCTGCCGCAGACCAAGTTCGTGCTGACCAAGGCGCTGGCCCGCGGCCTGAAGCCGATCGTCGTCATCAACAAGGTCGACCGCCAGGACGCCCGCGCGGACGAGGTGCTGAACGAGGTGTTCGACCTCTTCGCGGCCCTTGGCGCCAATGACGAGCAGCTCGACTTCCACACCCTCTTCGCCTCCGGCCGCCAGGGCTGGGCCGACACGACGCTCGATGGTCCGCGCAAGGACCTGTCGCCGATGTTCGACCTGATCCTGAGCCACGTGCCGGCGCCGACGGTCGATCTCGACGCGCCCTTCGCGATGAACGCGACCATCCTGGAGGCCGACAACTTCCTCGGCCGCGTGCTGACCGGCCGCATCGAGCAGGGCGTGGCGCGCACCAACATGCCGGTGCGCGTGCTGCGCCAGGACGGCACGGTGGTCGAGACCGGCCGCCTGACCAAGCTGATGACCTTCTCCGGCCTCGACCGCGTTCCGGTCGACGAGGTGCAGGCGGGCGACATCTGCGCCATCGCCGGCCTGTCGGACGCGACCATCCCCGACACCATCGCCTCGCCCGAGGTGGCGGCCCCGCTGCCGGCCATCCCGATCGATCCGCCGACCCTGTCCATGACCTTCCGCATCAATGACGGCCCGCTCGGCGGCCGCGAGGGCAAGAAGGTCACGTCGCGCCAGATCCGCGACCGTCTCTTCAAGGAGACCGAGGGCAATGTCGCGATCCGCGTGAAGGACAGCGAGGAGGCCGACAGCTTCGAGGTCTCCGGCCGTGGCGAGCTGCAGCTCGGCGTGCTGATCGAGCAGATGCGCCGCGAGGGCTTCGAGCTGACCATCGGCCGCCCGCGCGTGCTGACGCGCGAGAACCCCGAGACCGGCGAGCGCGAGGAGCCCTTCGAGGAAGCCGTCATCGACGTGGACGAGGAGTTCTCCGGCGTCGTCGTCGAGAAGATGTCGCTGCGCAAGGGCATGATGCAGGACATGCGGCCCTCCGGCGGCGGCAAGGTGCGGCTGGTGTTCCACATCCCGTCCCGCGGCCTGATCGGCTACCACGGCGAGTTCATGACCGACACGCGCGGCACCGGCATGATGAACCGCCTGTTCCTGGGCTACCAGCCCTGGGCCGGGCCGATCGAGGGCCGCATCAAGGGCAGCCTGATCTCCAACTCCGACGGCGAGGCGGTGCAGTACGCGCTGTTCTCCCTGCAGGAGCGCGGCACCCTGTTCGTGGACCCCGGCGCCAAGGTCTATACCGGCCTGATCCTCGGTGAGCATTCGCGCGAGAACGACCTCGACGTGAATCCCATCAAGGAAAAGAAGCTGACCAATGTCCGCGCCGCCGGCAAGGACGAGGCCCTGCTACTGACGCCGCCGCGCCGGATGAGCCTGGAGCAGGCCATCGCCTATATCGAGGATGACGAGCTGGTGGAGGTGACGCCCTCGGCCATCCGGCTCCGCAAGCGCTACCTCGACCCGCATGAGCGCAAGAAGAACGCCCGCCGCGCCGAGAGCGAGGCGGCCTGAGACCAGGGGGCGGACCCATAGGGGGCGGACCGGGACACCGGCCCGCCCCTTTCGCCGTCAGGGGGGCGGATCGGCCGGCGGGTCGCTCCGCAGCGTGATCCAGACCACCCGCGCCGGCACCTCCCCCGGATTGTCGAACATGTGCGGCACGGCGCTCGGGAAGCGGAAGGTGTCGCCCGCCTCCAGCAGATGCGCCTCCTGCTCCAGCCACAGGCGGAGCGTGCCGGAGAGGACGTAGCCGGCCTTCTCGCCCTGGTGGCGGAAGAAGTCGGCGCCCGAGGAGCCGCCCGGGCTCAGCGTCAGCTCGTAGATCTCCATCTGCCCCGGCCCGCTCGGCGCCAGCGCCTCCTTCAGCACGCCGCTCGGCGTCAGGCGCAGCACGCGGCGCTGGCCCCGGCGCACGATGTAGCGGCCGGGCGCCGCCGCCGCCGGGCGCTCCTCGAAGAAGAAGGACACCGGCACCTGCAGCGCCAGGCTCAGCATCCTGAGGCTGCGCACCGAGGGCGTGGCCAGGCCGCGCTCGAGCTGGCTGATCATCCCGGCTGAAAGCCCGGTACGCCGCCCCAGTTCCTGGATCGACAGCCCGCGGCGCTGGCGCAGCAGCCGCACCGCCTCGCCGAGGCGGCGGTCGCTGGCCGCCTCCTCCTCCGGCTGGTGAAGGGGAACGGGCGCTTCGGGTCCGGCTTTCACGGGGCCTGTCCTCCCTGCCGCGGATCGGGGGCGATTGACAGCCAGCTTCGATGAGGCTGAACATCGGCGCAACAATTATGACCACGGTGAACAGGCCGGGGCCGCCGGGAGACACCGGCACGGGGATGCAGTTGCGGCGTGACGACCCCTCCGGGCAGGAGCCACGGTCGGTCGAACGGGAGACGTGGCCATGAGCGACTTCGATGCCGGCGCGCGCTGGCGGCAGATCCTGGGCCCGAGCCGTCGGGGCCTCTTCGCCATCGGGGCCACGGCGGCGGCCGGGCTCGTGGCGCGGCCGGGAAGGACACAGCCGGTGGGGGCGCAGCCGAAAGCGCCCGCCAAGCCCAGGGGGCAGGTGGTGGTCGGCCTGTCGCAGGAGCCCACCGTCTTCCACCCGCTGATGCCGGGCATCGAGGTGGACCAGGGCGTCTGGTGGAACCTGTTCAGCACGCTCTGGTTCATCGACCCGGACGGCACCTTCGTCCCCGACCTCGCCGCCGAGATCCCGACCCAGCGGAACGGCGGCATCTCCGCCGACGGCCTGCTCTGGACCATCAAGCTGCGGCGCGACGCCAAATGGCATGACGGCACGCCCTTCACCGCCGAGGACGTGAAGTTCACGCTGGAGCTGATCAATAACCCCGATTTCCGCGTCCGCAATCGCGTCGGCCACAGCCTGGTCAAGGACATCCGCGTGGAGGCGCCGGACCGCATCCAGTGGCGGATGGAGACGGCCTACGCGCCCTATCTCTCCATCCTCTCGCTGACCTTCATGGTGCCGAAGCACCTTCTGGCCGGAGTCGCGGACCCCAACCTCTCGCCCTTCAACCACGCGCCGGTCGGCACCGGCCCGTTCCGCTGGGGCAGCCGCGCGGCGGGTGACAACGTCACGCTGCTGGCCAACCCGGCCTATCACGGCAGCGGCCCGCATCTCGAGCGGGCGGTCTTCAAGTACATCCCCGACCTGACGGTGCTGTACACGCAGTTCCGCACCGGCCAGGTGGACTATACCGGCATCGCCGGCATCAGCCCGAACTTCGCCGATGAGGCGAAGGGGCTGCGCGGGCGGAAGGTCCACGTCAATCCGACGGCCTCGGTCGAGAGCATCGCGCCCAATCTCGAATCCGGCCCCTGGGCGGACAAGGCGGTGCGCGAGGCGCTCTACCTCGGCATGAACAAGCAGGCGCTGATCGAGGCGCTGTACTACGGCCTGCCGACGCCCACGGAGTCCTTCCTGCCCAACCAGTCCTGGGCGATCGAGAAGGACCTGCCGAAGCACGAGTACAATCCCGGCAAGGCCAACGCGCTGCTCGACGCCGCCGGCTGGAAGCGGGGCGCGCGCGGCATCCGCGAGAAGGGCGGGCAGCGGCTGGAGATCGCCAATTCCACCACCACCGGCAATCCGATCCGCGAGCAGGCGCAGCAGTTGCTGATGCAGGACTGGCAGGCGGTCGGCGCCTCGATGAAGATCCAGAACATGCCCGCCGCCGTCATCTGGGGCGAGTTCTGGCAGCAGTCGAAGTTCAGCTCGGTGATGGTCGCCGTGAACTACCAGCTGGGCGGCGATCCGGACGTGACGCCGCGCTTCAGCAGCAAGGCGATCGGCGCCAAGGGCGGGCGCGGGCAGAACAACATCCAGTTCCAGAACGCCGAGGTGGACCGCCTGCTGGCGGAAGGCGCGACGGAGTTCGACCAGGACCGGCGCAAGGCGATCTACGGCCGCATCCAGCGGATCATCCGCGAGGAGCTGGGGATCCTGCCGATCTTCCAGCAGGCCCTGGTCGAGGGCACGAAGGAAGGGCTGAACGGCTTCCGGCCGAACATCAACACCTCCTCCAACTGCTGGAACATCCGCGACTGGTACTGGTCCTGACGACCACGCGCCGCGCCGCCCACCGACCTTCCACCACGACCAGCCTCCAGGAGCCCGTCCATGTCGCCTCCCGTCGATCGCATCGCCGGCGATGAACGCCTGCCCGCGCAGGCCGATGTCGTCGTCATCGGCGGCGGCATCATCGGCGTCTCCGCCGCCTACGCCCTGGCGCAGAAGGGGCATTCGGTGGCGCTGATCGAGAAGGGCCATGTCGGCGGCGAGCAGTCGAGCCGGAACTGGGGCTGGTGCCGCCAGCAGGGCCGCGACCGCCACGAGATCCCGCTGGCGCGCGAGAGCCTCGCCATCTGGGGCCGCCTGCACGAGGAGATCAACGCCGATCTCGGCTTCCGCCGTCGCGGCGTCATGTGGGTGACGAAGGACCCGGCCGAGCTCGCCTCCTGGGAGCGCTGGGCGAACATGGCGCGCGAGATGCAGGTGCACAGCCACATGCTGAGCGCGGCGGAGGTGAAGGAGCGCCTGCCGGACAGCCAGGCGGGCTGGGTCGGCGGCATGGAGACGCCGAGCGACGGCCGCGCCGAGCCCTCCATGGCGGCGCCGGCGCTGGCCGCCGGGGCGCGGCGGCTCGGCGTGAAGCTGTTCCAGAACTGCGCGGCGCGGGGCCTCGAGACCCAGGGCGGGTCGGTGAGCGGGGTGGTGACGGAGAAGGGTACCATCCGCACGAGCGCCGTGCTGCTGGCCGGCGGCGCCTGGTCCACCCTGTTCTGCCGCCGCCACGGCATCGCCCTGCCGCAGCTGATGGTGAACGGCACCGCCTTCCGCACCACCACGGGCGAGATGCTGCTGGCCGGGGCGCTCGGCACGCCGGGGCACTGCATGCGGCGGCGGGAGGATGGCGGCTACACCGTCGCCTTCCGGGGGCGCGGCACGGTGCACATCACCCCGGACAGCCTGCGCTATGGCCGGCAGTTCTGGCCCACCTTCGTGCAGCGGCGGGCCAAGCTGAAGCTGACGCTGGGCCGGCCCTTCTTCCAGGCCCTCCTCGCCGGCGCCCGCTGGTCGATGAACGAGGTGACGCCCTTCGAGAAGACCCGCGTGCTCGATCCGGCGCCGGACATGACGCTGGTGGAGCAGGCACTGGCCTCGCTGAAGGCCGACCTGCCGAGCCTCGGCGAGCTGGACTGCGCCGAGGCCTGGGGCGGCACCATCGATTCGACCCCCGACGCGGTGCCGGTGATCTCGGCGGTGGACGGGCTGCGCGGCTTCTTCCTGGCCACCGGCTTCAGCGGCCACGGCTTCGGCATCGGCCCGGCGGCGGGGCGGCTGGCGGCGGACCTGGTGGCCGGGGACGCGCCGATCGTCGATCCCACGCCCTATCGCTACAGCCGGCTGGTGGACGGCACCCCTCTGGCGCCGGCCGGAGCACTCTGAGTCGAGGCGGTCAGCCCAGCAGCTGCCCGATCACCCGCGCGGTATAGTCCACCACCGGGATCACCCGGCGGTAGTTGATCCGCGTCGGGCCGATGACGCCGATGGCGCCGACGATCTGCTCCTTGCCGTCGCGGAAGGGCGCCACGACCATCGACAGCCCGGCGCTGCTGAACAGCCCCGATTCGGCGCCGATGAAGATCTGCACGCCCTCGCCGCGCTGCGCCAGCTCGAGCAGGCGCAGCATGGTCTCCTGCGCCTCCAGCCGCTCGAACAGCGCCTGGATCTCCTGCACGCGGGCAATCTGGTCGAGGTTCTCCAGCAGCTTCGCCTGGCCCCGCAGGATCAGCGAGCCGCCGCCGCCGCCGGCCCAGGTGGCCAGCCCGGACTCGATCATCTGCTGCGTCAGCGCGTCGAGCGCCGTGCGGTTGGCCTGGATCTCGTCCGCCACCGTGGCGCGCGTCTCCTCCAGCGTGCGGCCGGAGAGGCGGGCATTGATGAAGTTGCTGGCCTCGCTGAAGGCGCTGGGGGGCAGACCGGGCGGCACCTCGATGACGCGGTTCTCCACCTGGCCATGCGCGTTCACCAGCACCACCAGAGCCCGCCCGGGCGAGAGGGCGACGAACTCGATATGCTTGACCGCCGCCTCGGTCTTGGGCGCCACCACCAGCCCGGCGGCGCCGGCGAGGCCCGAGAGCATCTGCCCGGCCTCGGACAGCGTCTCCTCCATGCTGCGGCCCGAAGCGGCGCAGCGCGCGGCGATGGCGTCGCGGTCCTCCTCCGAAAGGTCGCCGAATTCCAGCAGGCCGTCCACGAAGAGGCGCAAGCCACGCTCGGTGGGCAGGCGGCCGGCGGAGGTGTGCGGCGCGAAGAGCAGCCCGGCCTCCTCCAGATCCGCCATGGCGTTGCGGATGGTCGCCGGCGAGAGGGTCAGCGGCAGCCGGCGCGAGAGGGTGCGCGAGCCCACCGGCTCTCCCGTCTCCACATAGAGCTCGACGATCTGGCGCAGGATCGCCGCGCCGCGGCTGTCGAGTCCCGCCGCGCCGGCGGCCTTGCGGCCGGACGAGAAGAACGACGAAGCGGATCCCCTGGCCAAGTTCCTCGTATCCTTCATCGGGACAGCTCTTTTTGCCTCCCTCTCAAGCAGGCGTGAAGCCCCGTGGCGCCGACGCGGCGCCATCCTGTCATGCGCCGACACATCATGGCCACGAAGCCGTTGCATCCTCCCTGTAATTCGGAGTGCCGCAGGGCGCGGACAAGCGCAGGAGGGCATCATGACGGATATGACCGGTTCCCGGATCTGGCCCCTGGCCCTGCTCGGCTGGCTCGCCGCCGTCCCCGCCGCCACACGCTCCGGCGAGGCGGCCGGCGCCGCGCCGCAGGAGACCCGGACCGCCCCGAGGATGGAACAGAACCGCGCCGCGCCGCTGTCGCGCTACAGCGATTCGGGCACCGGCCCGGCCGCGCCGCGCCGGGAGCGGAAGGGATGAACAACCCGGTGATGAACGGCTTCCTGGCCGCGCTGCTGCTGTTCGGCCTGGGCGCCGGTGCCGCCGGCCTGCTGCTCGACCGCGCCTCGCGCCACCCGGCGGCGGCCACGGCGCTGCTGGCCCTGCTGCTGATCGGCCTGTCCTGGGGCGGCACGGTGATGCTCGGCGAATGAGCCTCAGCCGCGCCAGAAGCGCGGCATGAACAGGATCAGCACGGTGAAGAGCTCTAGCCGGCCCAGCAGCATGGCGAAGCAGAGCAGCCACTTGGCGCCGTCCGGCAGGTTGCCGAAATGCCCGGCCGGCCCGATCACCGGACCAAGCCCCGCGCCGACATTGGAGAGCATGCTGACGGCCGCGCTGGCGCTGGTCAGGAAATCCAGCTCCATCGCCATCAGCAGGATGGTCAGCACGCCGTAGCAGATGAAGTAGAGGGTGAAGAACACCACCACCGAGCCGATCACGTCATCCGGCAGCGGCTTGCCGTCATAGAGGCGGGGAAAGACACCGCGGGGATAGAGCAGGCGCAGGAACTGGCCGCGCAGCATGACCGCCATCACCTGCAGGCGGAAGATCTTCATGCCGCCGGTGGTGGAGCCGGTGCAGCCGCCGACGAACATCAGGCCGAACACCAGCCCCACCACCCCGCCGCCCCATTGCGTGTAATCGGCCGAGGCGAAGCCGGTGGTGGTGACGATGGAGACCGTGGCGAGGGCCGCGTGCTGCAGCGCTTCCCAGACCCCGTAGGTGCCGCGCAGCACCAGCCAGAGCGTCAGCCCGGCGGTGACCGTTGCGACCAGCCCGAGCAGCGCGCGCACCTGGCTGTCGCGCAGGAGGGCCCAGTCCCGCCGCACGAGGCGGACATAGAGGACGAAGGGCAGCGCGCCGGCCAGCATGCCGGCGATGGCGATCCAGTGCACCGCGGGATTGTCCCAGCGGGCGAGCGACTGGTCGGAGGTGGAGAAGCCGGCGGTCGAGATGGTGGTGAGCGCATGCGCGGCGGCGTCCAGCGCGTCCATCCCGGCCAGCGCGTAGGCGAGGCCGCAGAGCACGGTCAGCGCCAGATAGGTCAGGACGATGGCCAATGCGATCTGCCGCACGCGCGGCATGACCTTCTCCGAGCGGTCGGAGCTTTCGGTGCGGAAGAGCTGCATGCCGCCGACGCCGAGGGTCGGCAGGATGGCCAGCGCGGTGGCGATGATGCCGATGCCACCCAGCCATTGCAGCAGGGCGCGCCAGAGCAGGATGCCCGGTGGCGCCTCGTCCAGCCCGCTGACCGCCGTGGAGCCTGTGGTGGTCAGGCCGGAGACGGATTCGAAGACCGCGTTTGTCAGGTTGCCGCCAAGGCCCGGATGTTGCGACAGCAGGAAGGGCACGGCGGCGAAGGCGCAGATGGCGAGCCAGCTCAGCGGCGTCAGCACGAAGGCCTGGCGCAGGTTCAGCCCGGCCTGCAGCTCGCAGCGGGTCAGGCGTTGCAGCAGCCCGCCGGCCAGCGCGGTGCCGAGGGCCGAGGCGGCGAAGGGCCGCCAGTCGGGATGGCCCTGCGACAGGTCGAGCAGGGCCGGCAGCAGCATGAAGCCGCCCAGCACCAGCAGCATGCGCGCGATGAGCTGCAGCACCGGGCGCAGCGGAGGCGGCGCCCAATGGCCACCCGCCGCAGGGGTCGCCGCCGGGCCGGATCGGGCGCCGCCGGGCGGCGGACGCGCCGTGGCGTCGCTCACGCGCCCTGGCCCGGGGCGCTGCCCGGCAGGGCGATCAGCGCCTCCGCCGCCTCGCGCGCCGTATAGGCCATGACGGCGATGATGTCGTCGCCGGGCGCCACGGTGGTGGCCGCGTCCGGGATGAAGGCCCTGCCGTCCCGCACCACGGCGCCGATCAGCATGCCCGCGGGCACGCCCACCTCCCCCAGCGGCGCCGAGACGAGACGCGAGCCGGCCAGCGCGCGCGCCTCGATCACCTCGCCGAAATCGCCGCGCAGCTGGTAGATCTGCGCCACGGCGCCGCGCCGCACATGGCGCAGGATGGAGGAGATGGTGATGCTGCTCGGGCTCACCACGGCGTCGATGCCGAGGGAATCCACCACCGGGGCGTAGGAGGCCTTGTTCACCAGGGTGATCACCCGGCCGCAGCCGGCCCGCTTGGCCAGGACGGACACGAAGATGTTCGTCTCGTCGTCGTTGGTGACGGCGACCAGGGTATCGACCTCGGCGATATTGGCCTCCTCGAGCAGTTCGCGGTCCAGCGCATCGCCCTGCAGCACCACGGTCCCGCTGCCGAGCGTCTCGGCGATGTGGGCGGCGCGTTCCGCCCCGTGCTCGATCACCTTGAGCGAGACCAGCGCGTCGCGCTTCAGCATCCGCGCCAGATGCAGGCCGACATTGCCGCCGCCGACAATGACGACCCGGCGCGCCGCCTGCTCCCGGTGGCCGAACACCGCCATCACGCTGTCGACATGCTCGGGCTGGGCGATGACATAGACATCGTCGCCGCAGGCCACCTGATCGTCGGGGCCCGGCACGAAGGCCCGGCCCTCCCGGACCAGGGCGACGACGACATAGCCCCGGCCCTCCGCCGCCTGCCGCAGCTGGCCCAGCCGGGCGCCGGCGATGCCGCAGCTGGCATCGTCGCAATGGATGCCGAGCAGCTGCACCTTCCCGTCGGCGAGCGGCACCATGTCGAAGGCGCCCGGCGTGCGCAGGCGGCGGGCGACGCCGCGCGCCACCTCCACCTCCGGCGAGATCACCACATCGACCGGCGGCGGCCTGGCCTCGCGCCAGATCGGCTCCAGATAGCCATGATGGCGCAGCCGGGCGATGCGACGTTTCACATGGAACAGTGCATGAGCGACCTGGCAGGCCACCATGTTCACCTCGTCCGAGCGGGTGACGGCGATCAGCAGGTCGGCCTCCCGCGCCCCGGCGCGGCGCAGCGCCTCGGGATGCGAGGCGAAGCCCACCATCCCCCGCACGTCATAGCTCTCGTCCGCCCGCCGCGCCGCCTCGGCCGAGGCATCGATGACGGTGACGTCATTGCCCTCCATCGCCAGATGCCGGGCGATGGTGGTGCCGACCTGCCCGGCGCCGCAGATGATGACCTTCATGACCACCGCGCTCCCGCCTGCGCTTCTGCTCTCAAGGCCGCGCGTCGCCGCCGGGTTGCGCGATGAAGGCGATGCCGCAGCTCAGATGGTAGAGGCTGCTGGCCGGGGCGGGCTCCGGACTCATGCCGCCCTCCGCCAGCCGGCGTTCATGCCAGAGCCCGTCGGGCCGCAGATAGGTGGCGAGCACGCGCCGTGCCTCCGCCTGCTCGGCCGGGTCGCCGCCCAGCGCAGCGGATTTCAGCCGCTCGGTCTGCGGCCAGAGGCGGGCGCCGCCGGCGATCACCCGCCCATCGCTCCAGACCGCGTCGCGCAGGGCGCCGGTGGCCGGGTCGCGGCCATGCGCGGCCAGGAAGCGGCGCAGCGCCGCGACCGCGCCGGCGGGGGCGGGCCGGCCGGACAGCCGTGCCTGCCAGTCGAGCAGCCAGAGCCATTCGCTGTGGTGCCCCGGCTCCGCGCGGTGCGGCGATTCCAGCGGGCGGAGGTCGTCGTCGTAGAACTCCGCCAGGCAGCCATCCGGCAGGAAGCGGGCCAGGAAGAGGTTCAGCAGCGCCTCCGCGCCGCGCAGGAAGCGGACCTCGCCGAAGGCCTCGGCGGCGGCGAGGCGCGCCTCCAGCAGATGCATGTGCGGATTCTGCCGCCGGGGCAGGGCGGGAGGGAGGGATTCCAGATAGCCGCCCGAGGCATGCGCCAGCCGCTGCTCGATGAAGTCGTCCAGCGCCAGCGCCTCGCGCCGGAGCGGCTCCGGCGGCACCACGCGGCTGGCGGCCGCCAGCGCCAACAGCACGAAGGCGTGGTCGTAGAGGTCGCGCCGGCCATCGATGACGCGGCCATCCAGCGCGAAGCGCCAGGCATAGCCCCCGTCCGGATGGGCGGCGGTGCGGCGCAGGAAGTCGAGGCCGAGTTCCACGGCCTCGTCCGCACGTGGCAGGCCATGCCGCCGCGCCAGGGCGAAACTGTAGATCTGGCGCGCCGCCACCCGCAGGCGGCGGAAGGTGGCCGTGCAGGCATGGTCGTCCAGGGTGAGGCTCTCGTGGAAGGCACGCGCGCGCCAGTCGATGCCGCGCTCCAGCCAGAGCGGCCATGCCCGTCGGCTCAGCCAGAGCCAGAGATTCTCACCTTCCACAGGCCCGGCCGTTAACCCGGCCACCCGGCCGGCGTCCAGGGGCCGCCGGGGCGCCTCATTCAGGCAGCGCGCCGTGCTGCCGCAGGAAGCCCAGCAGGGGCAGCAGCGGCAGGCCGAGGATGGCACTGTGCTCGCCCTCGACCCTGTCGAAGAGTTGGATGCCCGGCCCCTCCAGCCGGTAGGCGCCCACCGAATGCAGCACCGCCTCGCCCTCCAGCGCCAGGTAGCGGTCGAGGAAGGCCTCGGTGAAGGGGCGCATGGCGAGCCGCGGCGCCGCCACATGCTGCCAGACGCGCCGGCCGTGCCGCCAGGCCACCAGCGCCGTGTGCAGCACATGGGTCCGGCCCCGCAGCGCCAGGAGCTGGGCGCGCGCCGCGGCAATATCCTCCGGCTTGTCGTACCAGTCGTCGCCGCAGACCAGCAGCTGGTCCGCGCCCAGCACCAGCGCCTCCGGCTCGCGCCGGGCGATGCGCCCGGCCTTGGCCTCGGCCAGCAGGAGCGCGGCCTCCGCCGGCGGGATGCCCTCGGCCCGCGCGGCCTCCTTCAGCGCCGCCTCGTCCACCCGGGCGGGGTGCGCCTCGAAGGCCAGCCCGGCCCCGCGCAGCAACGCCGCGCGGGTGGCGGAGGAGGAGGCCAGCAACAGGCGGATCACGCGCCGATATCCGCCGGCTTCGGGGGCGGCGCCTGGTTGCGGCGGGTGTGCCACGCCTCCATGAGCTGCAGCACGGTCGCCGCCGTCTCCTCGATGGAGCGGCGCGTCACGTCGATGACCGGCCAGCCATGCGTGGTGCAGAGCCGGCGCGCCGCCTGGATCTCGGCCTTCACCGCCTCGAAGTCCACATAGTCGTTGGTGTCCTGCCGCACGCCGCCGCTGCCGATCAGCTTCAGCCGGTGCCGGCGGATGTCGATCAGCGCCGTCGTGTCGATGGTCAGCCCGATCACCGGGCAGGGCGGGTCGAGCAGCTCGTCCGGCAGCGGCGCGCCGGGCACGATCGGCACATTCGCCGCCTTGATGCCGCGATTGGCGAGGTAGAAGCAGGTCGGCGTCTTGCTGGAGCGGGAGACGCCCACCAGCACGCAATCGGCCTCGGCGATGCCGGCCACGCCCTGGCCATCATCATGCGCCAGCACGTAATGCATGGCGTCGATGCGGCGGAAATAGTCGGCGTCCAGCACGTATTGCGCGGCGCGCTTCTCCCGCGCCTGCTGGCCGATCTGCGCCTGCAGCAGGTCCATCACCGGGTCCAGCACCGAGAGGCAGGGGATGCGGAGCTGCTGGCACACCTCCTCCAGCGCATGCCGCAGCGAGCGGTCCACCAGGGTGAACATCACCGGCCCGGGCTCGGCCTTGATCCCCTCCAGCACCTGCTCGAGCTGCAGATGCGAACGCACCAGGGACCAGCGGTGATGCACCACATGCGGGTCGGCGAAGCGCGACAGGGTGGCGCGGGCGATGGAATTCAGGGTCTCGCCGGTGCTGTCGGAGACGAGATGCAGGTTGATCATGCGGGGCGGGCGTTTCCGTGGTTCAGGCTGTGGTCTTGCCGGGGAGGTTTGTCGGGGGATCGGTCAGGGGAGAATAGCGGGGATTGCTGTGGACATTGGGGAAAACCGAGCGGCAGCGGAAGGCCCCTGGGTGAATCGGGGATGAAATCCGCATTTTCAGGGGGTTGGGGGCAACTGGGCACATCTGTCCGCAGGACTCTGTGGAAAAGCCCGAAAACCGGCCTTTAAGCTGGGTTTCCGCTCGAGTCGGGCCTGTGGAGAAGCTTGTGGACAGACATCGGCGATATTGTGTCCCCCTTATCCACAGGGCCTACAGACCCCCCATCTTTCTTAAAGACTCTTTTTCAGAGAAAGGGGCGCCATGGAACACGCATCGAAGCCACTGCTGCGCGCCCTTGCCGGGGAGGCGATCTGGCCCCCGCCCTTCTGGCTGATGCGCCAGGCCGGGCGCTACCTGCCGGAGTACCGGCAGCTGCGGGCCCAGGCGGGCGACTTCATCCGCCTGTGCACGACGCCGGAACTGGCCGCGGAAGTGACGCTGCAGCCGCTGCGCCGCTACGGCATGGACGGGGCGATCCTGTTCAGCGACATCCTGATGCTGCCCTGGGCCATGGGGCAGGGGCTGCGCTATGCCGAAGGGGAAGGCCCGCTGCTCGAGCCGCTGCGCGACGCGGCGGCGATCGCGGCGCTGGACCCCGAGGGCGCGCGGGCGCGGATCGCGCCCATCCTGGAGACGGTGGCGCGGGTGCGGGCCGGGCTGGCTCAGGAAGCGCCGCGCGCCGCCTTGATCGGCTTCGCCGGAAGCCCCTTCACCGTGGCCTGCTACATGGTGGAAGGGCGGGGTGGCGGTGAGTTCGCCCAGGCCAGGCGGATGGCCTATGGCGACCCGATCCTGTTCGGAAAATTGATCCGTATCCTCGTCGATTCAACCGTGGATTACCTCCTGGCCCAGGCTGAGGCCGGTGCGGAGGCGCTGATGCTGTTCGACAGCTGGGCGGGCCTGCTGCCGCCGGCGCAGTTCCGCCGCTGGTCGATCGAGCCGGCGGCCGCGATCGTGCGCGGCATCCGCAAGGTGCGGCCGGACATCCCGCTGATCGGCTTCCCGCGCCTGGCCGGGCCGCTGCTGGTGGAATATGCGCAACGGGTAGGGGCGGAGGCCGTGGCGATGGACACCGGGATGGACCCGCGCTGGGCGGCGGCGCAGGTGCCCGCGCAGGTCACGCTGCAGGGCAATCTCGACCCCCAGGCGCTGGTCGCCGGCGGGGCGGCGCTGGAGGCGGAGGCGCGCGCGATCCTGGCGGCGATGCGGGGGAGGCCCTTCGTCTTCAACCTGGGCCACGGCGTCGTGCCGCCCACGCCGCCCGAGCATGTGGCGGCGCTGGCGCGGCTGATCCGCATCGGCTGAGGCAGCCGGCGCCGCAACAGCGCACGGGCCATGGGCGTTCCCTCCTGGATGCTCTTCAGGGGGCCCCCTCCCCTGGGGCCCCCGTGGAGCCGCGCATGACCCCTGTCCGTTACGATTCCGCCCTGGAGCGACCCGCCGAGGACGAGGCCGAGACCGTGTCGCGTCTGGCGGCGGCGCTCAGAACCATCGGTGAGACCACCCTGGCCGATGAAGGCCATGCCCTGCGCGGCGTGCACGCCAAGAGCCACGGCCTGGTCAAGGGGGAGATGACGGTGTCGGAGGGCCTGCCGGCCGAACTGGCGCAGGGCCTCTTCGCCACGCCCGGGCGTTATGCGGTGGTGATGCGCTTCTCCACCAATCCGGGCGACCTGCTGGACGACAGCATCACCGTGCCGCGCGGCCTCGCGCTCAAGGTGCTGGACGTGCCGGGCGCCCGCCTGCCGGGCGCCGAATCCGGCCGCAACCAGGATTTCGTCATGGCCAACGCGCCGGCCTTCGCCGCCGCCGATCCGAAGGCCTTCGCCGGCAGCCTCAGCCTGCTGGCGCGCATCACGGATCAGCCGCAGGGCCTCAAGAAGGTGGCCTCGGCGGTGCTGCGCGGGGCGGAGAAGGTGGTCGAGGCGGTGGGCGGGGAAAGCGCCCTGCTCAAGAGCCTGGGCGGCCATCCCGGCACCTCGATCCTGGGAGAGACCTTCTGGACGCAGGTGCCGCTGCGTCACGGCACGTATGTCGCCAAGCTTTCGGTCGCGCCGGTGGCGCCGGAGCTGGTGGCGCTCGCTGGCAGCAAGGTCCCCACCTCCGGCCACCCGGATGCCCTGCGCGACCAGATGCGGGCGCATCTGAGCGCGCATGGCGGCGCCTGGGAGGTGCGCGTGCAACTGATGACCAATCCCGAGACCATGCCGGTGGAGGATGCCTCGGTGGCCTGGCCGGAGGAGGAGAGCCCCTATGTCGCGGTGGCGCGCATCACCGCGCCCCCGCAGCCCGGCTGGGATGCGGCGCTGAGCCGCGAGATCGACGATGGCATGGCCTTCAGCCCCTGGAACGGGCTGGAGGCGCATCGCCCGCTGGGCGGCATCATGCGGGCCCGGCGGCCGACCTACGAGCAGTCCGCCCGCTTCCGCGCGGCGCACAATGGCTGCCCCGTGATGCGCTGAGGGATGCGCCGGGGCGGCCGCGGCCCGCTTCCCCCGGCCGTCCCGGAAGCGCAGCGCCCTGGTACCATAGAGCGGCCGGCGGCAGACCTGGCGGGAGACCAGGAAGGCCAGCGGTGAGGTCGCCATCACGGGCACGGCGAGGGGGTGGTTGCTGGTCATCTCCATGACGATGACGGCGGGGACGGTCGAGGGAGCCGGGCGGGGCAGCGTGTCCGGCAGGTGGCGCGGCCCATGGATCAGCGCGCTGGTGGGGCTGGTGGCGACAGGCTCCGGCCTGCTTAGACCCCCTCCGGGTCCTGGCCCTGACGCCGGGCGGGCCCTGATGCGGGGCCGGCTCTTGTCGCGGGGCGGGCTTCGCCGGTATCCCGCGGGGGTGAGGTGAAGCGATGCGCGTGCTGGTCCTGGAGAATTCACCCCTGGCGCCGATCGGCCATTTCGGTGACTGGCTGCGGCGGCGGGGCGCCCGGCTGGAGGTGCGGCCGGGGTCGGAGGTGGCGGAGGGCCCGCTGCCCGGGGCCGATCTGATCGTCAGCCTGGGCTCGCCGCGCGCGGCCTATGAGACAGAGGACTGGATCGCCCGGCAGCGCGCGCTGCTGGCGGCCTGGATCGCGGCGGAACGGCCGGTCATCGGCCTGTGCTTCGGGGCCCAGATGATCGCCGCCGCCATCGGCGGCACGGTCGCACCCAGCGGCACCTTCCACGAGGGCTGGATGGAGACGCAGGACTGCAGCGGGCCGCTCTGGCGCGGCCCCTGGATCCGTTGGCACGGCGATCATGTCACCCTGCCGCCCGAGGCCGAGGTGATGGCGCGCTCCGAGGGCACCATCCAGGCCTTCCGCCATCGCCGGGCCCTGGGGTTGCAGTTCCACCCCGAGGCGAACGCCGGCTGCATCGCCGACTGGATCGGCTTCACCCCGCCGGAGCGTCTCGCCGCCAGGGGCATCGATACGGCGGCGCTGCTGGCCCTGACGCGCGAGCGCGACACGGCCTTCGCGGCGCGGCGGGAGGCGCTGTTCGGGGAGATGCTGCGGCTGGTGGGCCTCTGAGGGCGGAGCCCCGATCGCGCCCCCTACCGCTTCGACAGATCGACCAGCCCGGCGAAGCCGGTCTCGGTGCCGAAGGCCAGATGCGTGCCGGTGGCGTTCCAGGCGAGCGCCGAGACCGGTCCGCGCCCGGGTGCCGCGACCGGGACGATCTTGCCCGAGCCGATCTCGGCCATCAGCACCAGCCCGTCCTGGAAGCCCGCCGCCACCACCTCGTGCTGCGGGTGGCAGGCGACCTGGGTGCAGAGCACGCCGTCGCCGCCCGCGAGTTCGAGCGGCGGCTTGCCCATCGGCCCGCCGGCGAAGAAGGGCCAGAGCACGATGCAATCCGCCCCGGCGGTCGCCAGCCAGCGGCCCTTGGCGGTGAAGGAGAAGGACTTGATCTTGGAGGGGTAGCCGGACATCCGCATGTCCTGCTGGTCGGTCAGGCGCCAGCCATGCAGGGCGTTCTCCTGCATCGTCGTCACGACATGCGTGCCGTCCGGGCTGAAGGCGACGCGCTGGTGACTGCCCTTCCAGGGCAGGACGCGCGGCTTGTCCTCCTTGCTGTTCACGAACCAGAGGCTGGCGCCGTTGTAGTGCCCGGCGGCGATGCGCTTGCCCTTGGCATCGAAGGCGACGCCGCCGACGGTGGAGGGATGCGCCAGCGTCTTGAGCCGCGCCCCCGCCCCGTCCAGCAGGTGCACCTGCTTGCCGACCGAGGCGGCGCGCAGGCCGGAGGGGTGGCTGGCGAGGTGCTCCACCCATTTCATGGCGCCGAAATCGGCCAGTTCCGTGACCGTGCCGTCGCCCGCCACGGTGATGAGCCGGCCGTCGTCGCCGCCCGAGAGGAAGCCGCCGGCCACGTCCGGCACCAGGTCGAGGCAGGCCCCGTCATGCGCCTCGATCCGCCGCCAGCCGGCCGCGGCCTCCGCCGCGTCGGCCAGGCGCAGTGTGCCGTCGCCGAGCGCGAAGGCGGCGCTGCTCCCCTCCCGCCCGAAGGCGACGGCGACGATCCAGGCGCCGAACTCGGCGGAGGTGCCGCGCTCGCGCAGCAGGAAATCGGCCTCGGCGAGGCCCGCCTGCGCCGCGTCGCTCATGCCGCCTCCACGGCGCAGCCCTCGAAGCCGCGGCGCAGCTGGGGGCGGTTCAGGTTGCGGCCGATGAAGACGATCTTGGAGTGGCGCGGCTCGCCCTCCTTCCAGGGGCCGATGAAGTCGCCATCGGCGATCATGTGCACGGCCTGGAAGGCGAAGCGGCGGTCCTCGCCCTGGTAGGCCAGCACGCCCTTGGTGCGCAGCAGATCCTGCCCCTTCACCTGCAGGAGCTGGCCGATCCAGGCGTTGAACTTCTCGGGGTCGATCGCCTTGTCGGTCTCGAAGGAGACGCTCATCACCTCGTCGTTGTGCTCGTGCTCGTCCGAGGTCAGGAAGTCCGGCGCGTGCTGCAGGATGCGCTCGAGGCTGAAGGCCTCGCGGCCGATGACGCTGTCGATCGGCACGTCGGACTTGGTGGCGCGGCGGATCTCGGCATAGGGGTTGATCGACTTGATGCGGCGCTCGACCTCGGCGGCCTCCTCCTCGCTCACCAGGTCCATCTTGTTCAGCACGATGAGGTCGGCGAAGGCGATCTGCTCCTCCGCCTCGGCGCTGTCCGCCAGCCGGGCCAGCAGGTTCTTGGCGTCCGCGACGGTGACGATGGCGTCGAGCCGCGTGGCGCGCTTGACGTCCTCGTCCATGAAGAAGGTCTGCGCCACGGGGGCGGGGTTGGCGAGGCCCGTGGTCTCGACGATGATGCCGTCCAGCCTGCCGCGCCGCTTCATCAGCCCGCCCAGGATGCGGACGAGGTCGCCGCGCACGGTGCAGCAGATGCAGCCGTTGTTCATCTCGAAGACTTCCTCGTCGGCATCGATGACGAGGTCGTTGTCCACGCCCAGCTCGCCATACTCGTTGATGACCACGGCGTACTTGCGGCCGTGGTTCTCGCTGAGGATGCGGTTCAGCAGGGTGGTCTTGCCGGCTCCCAGATAGCCGGTCAGCACGGTGACGGGGACGGTGTCGGCGGTCTCGCTCATGGATGACGGCTCCTGCCTGAGGGGGCGCGGTTCGAAGTCCTTGGGGCTGCTATATGATACGCTTCGCCCCGGCGGTCACGGGGGCGCATGGCTGCTGCCCTGAAGGGCCGGGCCAGGGGGGCTCCGGCCACCGAGGCCCCAAGGCCCCCGGCGCGCGGAGACGGCGAAACTACGGCGCCTTCCCCAGGCAGCCCTCCGCCAGCAGGCGGAAGGCCGCCGCGCGGTGGCTGATGCGGTGCTTCTCCGCCGGATCCATCTCGGCGAAGGTCTGGCTGTGGCCCTCGGGGACGAACATCGGGTCGTAGCCGAAGCCCTTCGCGCCGCGCGGCGGCCAGATCCACTGTCCCGGCGCGTGGCCCTCGAAGCCTTCCGTGTGGCCGTCCGGCCAGGCCAGCACCAGCGCGCAGGTGAACCAGGCGGCGCGGTCGGGGGCATGGCGCGCCAGCCTCTCCACCTTGGCCATGGCGGCGGCGTAGTCGCGCGTGCCGTCGGACCGCTCGGCCCAGTCGGCGGTGTGGACGCCCGGCGCGCCCTCGAGCGCGGCGACGGAGAAGCCGCTGTCGTCGGCCAGCGCGACCAGGCCCGAGGCGCGCGCCGCGGCCAGCGCCTTCAGCGTGGCATTGCCCAGGAAGCTGGTCTCGGTTTCCTCCGGCACCGGCAGGCCGAGATCCTTCGCGCTGACGATCTCGATGCCGTGTTCGGCCAGCAGGGCGGCGTTCTCCCGCACCTTGCCGGCGTTGTGGCTGGCCATGACGATGCGGCGCTCGGCGAGGCGGCGGCGGGCGGTCATGGCGTCAGGCCTTGCCGACCGCGCGGCGCTGCGCGGCGAACAGCTCCGCCATGCCCTTGCGGGCCAGCGCCTGGAGCGACTGGAGTTCCGCCTCGGCGAAGGGCGCGCCCTCGGCGGTGGCCTGGACCTCCACGATGCCGCCCGCCCCGGTCAGCACGAAGTTGGCGTCCGCCTGGGCGGCGCTGTCCTCGGCATAGTCGAGGTCGAGCACCGGCTCGCCCTTCCACAGCCCGCACGAGACCGCCGCCACCTGGTCGCGCAGCGGGTTGCGCGCGATGACGTTCTTCAGCACCGCGTGCTCGAAGGCCTGGTGCAGCGCCACCCAGGCGCCGGTGATGGCGGCGCAGCGGGTGCCGCCATCGGCGGTCAGCACGTCGCAGTCGAGGATGATCGCCATCTCGCCCATCGCCTTGCGGTCCACCACGGCGCGGAGCGCGCGGCCGATCAGGCGCTGGATCTCCTGGGTGCGGCCGGACTGCTTGCCGCGCGCCGCCTCCCGCTCGCCCCGGCTGTGCGTGGCGCGCGGCAGCATGCCGTATTCCGCCGTCACCCAGCCCTCGCCCTTGCCGCGCAGGAAGGGCGGCACGCGCGGCTCGATGCTGGCGGTGCAGAGCACCTCGGTCAGCCCCATGCGGATGCGGCAGGAGCCCTCGGCATGGCGCGCCGCGCCAGGCTCCAGGAGGACGGGGCGGAGGGCGTCGGCGGCACGGCCGGAAGGGCGCATCGGCGGGGTCTTTCCATGAACGTCTGGGCGCCAGGGAATGCGGCGCCGGGCGCGGCGCTGTCAAATGGCGGCCGCGCCCCGGCGCCCCAGGCCGGAACCGTGAGCTGGAACCGTGAGCTGGAACCGTGAGCTGGAACCACCGGCGGGGCCGGTCGTTGAGGAAACGCACAGCAAGGGATTTGCGGATCATGGAGCAGAATGACCTCACCGGACGCGACTATCCCGTCGCCGAGCGGCCGGAGCCCGGGGTGCTGAGCACGGCCGAGCGCACGCTCTACGTCCTGGGCGGCCTGATCATGGCCGCGGCCGCCGCCAAGCCACGGCCCAACGTCATGCTGAACATCCTGGCGCTGGGGGCCGGCTCCTATCTGGCCTGGCGCGGCGCCGAGGGCACCTGTCCGCTCAAGGCCGAGCTGGACAAGCATATCGCCTGACGCGCCGTCTGGCCGGCCCTCCGACTGGGCCCGCGCTCGTTCAGGAGGCGGGCGCGGCGTCCTGGCGGAGCGCCTGCAGGCAGGCCGCCTCGGTGCGCCGCTCGGTGCCTGAGGCCCGGGCATTGGCGTAGCTGACCCGCAGCGGCGAGCCCGGCGCCTCCTCACGGTCCAGCACCACATCGAGGTGGCAGAAGCTACTCTGGTAGAGCCAGATCTGCGCCACCCCCTCCTCGCGCCGCAGTCGGGGTTCGCCCAGCCAGCGGCGCAGCGCCTCCGGCGACTGGCCCAGCAGGGCGGAGGCGCGGTCCGGCGCCGTGGCGAGGCGGGGCAGGGCGGGCGCCGCCGTGGGCTGCATGCCGGCCAGATTGGCGCGGTAGCTTTCCAGCACCTCCCGCAGCACGGCCTGCCGGTCGGGGGAGGCGGGCTGCGCGGCGCAGGCGCCGAGCAGCAGCAGCGGAACCACGCGACGCAGGATCATGGCGAGGGAAGGCCAGGCGCCGCCATGGTGCCGCCGCGCGAGCCGGCTCAGGCCTCGCCGTGGCTCGTGGCCATCGGCTGCGCCGTGTAGGACGGCGCCGGGTTCTCGCCCAGCATCTCCATCCGGCCGGAGAGCTGGCCGCCTTCCTCGACCTGCAGGCGGCGGCAGCGCGCCACGCCCAGCACCCGGCCGCTGGCGCGGATCACCAGATTGCCGCGCGCCGTCAGCGTGCCGTCGAAGGTGCCGGCGATCTCGGCATCCTCCACCTCGACCTCGCCCTTGAAGACGCCGGTCTGGCTGATGTTGAGCTCGGCCGCGTGCAGCATCTGGCTCTCCACCATGCCCTCGACCACGAGGCGCTCGGCATCGGTCACCGTGCCCTGCAGGCTGATGCCGCGGCCGACCACCATGGTGCGCCGGTCCGGCACCGCGGCCGGCGCCGGGACGGGCGCCGCGGCGGGCCGGGTGGTCAGGCCATTGGCGACGGGCGCCCCGCCGGCGCTCACCGGCGGCCGCGGCGGCACGCCGACGGGAGCATGGCTGGGCTTCGGCGGCATGGTCATGGAAGGCTCCTGGCTGCTGATCGGGCTGGTCGCGGGCCGGAAGGGCGGAACGGCCAGATCGGGATCGCGCGCCACCGGCAGGGTGGTCGGCACGGCATCGGAATCCGGCGCGCCGCCGGCTCCGGGCGCGGACGGGTTGGGCTCTTCGCGGCGGCGGAAGATGGACATCAGGTCCCCCTGCGACGGTGTCTCGGGCATTGGCGACACGGAAAAGGACAATCGGCGGTCGGCCCGCCCCGCGCGCGGGGCAGGGGCGGGCCATGACGGGCTATCACGCACCCGCCCCGGCGGACAACGGGGGTCGGGCGAGAAAGCCGGACCCCGCGCGGGGTTTTACCGCCGCCCCGTCCTCCGGCCCCACGGAGCCCATGGCGCGGCGGGCCCGCCCTATCCGCCCGCCGCCCCGGCTGCTATCGCGGGCGGCGGACATCAGCGGGGCCTTGCGATCCATGACAGCGGCGACCTTCGACATCCTCGGCATCGGCAATGCCATCCTCGACGTGCTGGCGCGGGCGGAGGACGGCTTCCTGACGGATCAGGGAATGCGGAAGGGCTCGATGGCGCTGATCGACACCGCCCGTGCCGAGGCGATCTACGCCGCCATGGGGCCGGGAGTGGAGAGCAGCGGCGGCTCGGCCGGCAACACCTGCGCCGTGGCGGCGGCGCTCGGCGCCCGTGTCGGCTTCCTGGGCAAGGTGGCGGAGGACGCGCTGGGCGAGGTCTTCGCGCATGACATCCGCGCCGCCGGCGTCACCTTCCCCACCGCGCCCCTGGCCGGCGGGGACCCCACGGCGCGCTGCCTGATCCTGGTCACGCCCGACGGGCAGCGGACGATGAACACCTATCTCGGCGCCTGCGTCGCCTTCGGCGAGGCGGACGTGGACGAGGCCATGGTCGCCTCCGCCGCCGTCACCTACCTCGAGGGCTATCTCTTCGACCCGCCGGCGGCGCAGGCCGCCTTCCGCCGCGCCGCCGCCCTGGCGCGCCAGGCCGGGCGGCAGGTGGCGATCAGCCTGTCCGACCCCTTCTGCGTCGGCCGCCACCGCGAGGCCTTCCGCGCCTTCGTCGCCCGCCACACCGACATCCTCTTCGCCAACGAGGACGAGGTGATGTCGCTCTACGAGGCCGACAGCTTCGAGGCGGCGATGGAGGCGGCGCGGCGCGACGTGAAGCTCGCCGCCCTGACCCGCAGCGAGCGGGGCAGCGTCATCCTCGCCGGCGACGAGACGCACCACATCCCCGCGGCACCGGCCCGGGTGGTGGACACCACCGGCGCCGGCGATGCCTACGCGGCCGGCTTCCTCGCCGCCCTGACCCGCGGCCACGCGCTGCCGGAATGCGGCCGCTGGGGCTCGCTCGCCGCCGCCGAGTGCATCGGCCATTTCGGCGCCCGCCCGCAATCCGACCTGAAGGCGCTGGTCGGCGCCGCCTGAGGGGGGTTGCCCGAGGGAGACCGGCCGCCGCCATGGGTCCCTGGCTCGACGCCTTCGTCGCCACCTTCGGCATGATCGCGCTGGGCGCGCTGCTGCGCCGGCGCCTGCTGCCGGAGGCGGCGCTCTGGGCGGGCATGGAGCGGCTGGTCTTCCTGGTGCTGTTGCCGGCGCTGCTGGTCTCCTCGATCGGCGCCGTGGATCTCGCCGCCCTGCCGCTCGGTGGCCTGGCCTTCACCATCTGGGGCAGCCTGCTGGCCGGCACGCTGCTCTCCCTGCTGCTGGCGCGGGCGCTGGGCCTGGCGCATCCGGCCACGACCTCGGTGCTGCAGGGCGGCATCCGTTACAACAACCTGCTGGCCTTCGCCGTGGCCGGGGCGGTGCACGGCCCGGCCGGCATCGCCTTCGGCGGCATCGCCACCGGGCTGATCGTGCCTTGCGTGCAGGTCATCATTACCATCGTCTTCGCGCTCGGCGGCGAGCGGCGGCCTTCGCCGCTGCGGGTGGCGCGGCAGATCGCCACCAACCCGCTGCTGCTCGCCTGCGCCGCCGGCATGGTGCTGGCCCTGCTGGGCGGTCCGCCGCCCGGGCTGAACGGGCTGCTGCGCGGGCTGGCCCAGGGTTCGCTCGCCGTGGGTCTTCTCTGCGTCGGCGCGGCGCTGGCGCCCGGGGCGCTGGCCGACCGGCCGCGCATCCAGGTGCCGACGGCGGTGCTGAAGCTGCTGGTGATGCCGGCCATCGCCAGCCTGCTGGCCTGGATGGCCGGGCTGGAGCCGGCGGTCGCGGCCATCGCCATCCTGTTCATGGCCCAGCCCACCGCCACCACCGCCTATGTCCAGGCCCGCGCCATGGGCGGCGACGCGCCGCTGATGGCGGCCATGATCACCACCCAGCACATCCTGGCCATGGTCTCGCTGCCCCTCTGGGTGGCGCTGCTGGCGCGATGAGGGAGGAGGCCGCATGATGCGGCGCACACCGGCGGGGACGGGACGAAGAGGACGGCGATGAGGGTGAGGCGGCGCGGGTTCCTGGGTGTTTCCATGGGCATGGTCCCGGCGGTGGCGGGTGGCGCGCGGGCGCAGCCGGCGGACTGGCCGGAGCGGCCGTTGCGCTGGGTGGTGGGCTATCCGGCGGGCGGCCCCAGCGACACCTTCGCCCGGCTGGTCGCGGGCTTCATCGGCCCGCGCCTGGGGCAGACCATGGTGGTCGACAACCGCCCCGGCGGCGGCGCCGTGCTGGCCAGCGAGACCGTCGCCCGCAGCGCCCCGGACGGCTACACCCTGCTGCACGCCGACAACGGCAACCTGGTCTACAATCCCGCGCTCTACAGCCGCCTGCCCTATGACCCCGACCACGATCTCACCGGCGTCGGCTTCATCGGCCGCTTCCCCCTCTTCCTGGTGGTGCGGCCGGACAGCCCGTGGCGGAGCCTGGCCGACTACATCGCCGCCGCGCGGCGGCAGGCGCCGAACTACGGCACGCCCGCCGTGGCCTCGCCGCACCACCTGGCGATGGAGATGCTGAAGCGCCGCGCCGGCTTCGACGCCACCCACATCCCCTATCGCGGCGGGCCGGCGGCGATGCAGGACCTGCTGGCCGGCGTGGTGGACAGCGTGCTGATCGACTGCGCGACGGGAATCCCCTTCCTGCGCGAGGGCAAGGCGCACGGCCTCGTCGTGCTCTCCGAGGCGCGCTCGGCCCAAGCGCCCCAGGTGCCGACGGCGCGGGAGCTTGGCATCCCGGATGCCGTGGCCTTCGGCTGGCAGGCGATGCATGCGCCCGGCGCCACGCCCGGCCCGGTCATCGCCCGGCTGAACGCCGAGCTGCGCGCCGCCGTCGCCGAGGCGGGGATGCAGGAGCGGATGCGCGGCCTCGGCATCGAGAGCGCGCCCTGGTCCCCGCGCCAGCTGAACGAGTTCGTCGCGGCCGAGAGCGCGATCTGGCGGCCGCTGATCCGCGAACTCGGCATCCGGCTCGACGCCTGACCCCGCCGGGGCGCGGCGGCGTGTTGTAAGCGGGCCAACACCAGGGCTACAGGACCGGAATGAATAACCCGCCGAAGCGGAACTCTCCCCTGCCTTCATCTCCGAACGAGCACGCCGCGCCGCGGCCAGGCCAGTGGGCCCATCGGCTGTCGGCCCTGTTCCGGCACCTGCGGAAGGAGGGCGGTGGCCGTTATGACGGGCTGCCGGGGCGGTTGCGGCTCTGGCTCGATGCCCGCCGCCTGCGCGCCTCGCCGCTGTTCGACACGCCCTGGTACCGCGACACCTATCCCGACGTGGCCATGAGTGGCGGCGATCCGGCCCGGCACTATCTCCGCCACGGCGTGGCCGACGGGCGCGATCCCGGCCCCGAGTTCGGCACCCTCGCCTATCTGGAGCGCTACCCGGACGTCGCGGCGGCGGGACAGAACCCGCTCCTGCACTACCTCCGCCGGGGTGCGAGCGAAGGGCGCGAGGCGGTCCGGCGGCAGGCATCGCGGCAGGCCCGGCGCGACCTGCTGCCGCTCCCGGTCTTCACCACGCCGGACCGCGACGGCCCCGGCCGCGTCACCCTGGTGACCGACAGCGTCAGCGCCGGCAGCCTGTTCGGCGGTGTCGGCACGGCACTGATCCTGGGGGCCCTGCTGGCCGAGCGCCGGTCGCAGGGCCTGCGCGTCGTCACCCGCCTGGAGGCGGCGGAGGTCGGCGGGGTGCGCCGCCTTCTGCGGATGCTGGCGCTTCCGGACACGCTGGAGATCGAGTTCCTCCACCTGCCGCCGGAGGGCCCGCGGCATCTGGAGCTGCGGCCGGCGGACCTGCTGCTCACCACCTCCTGGTGGACCACCCACGCCACCGCCGCCAGCGTCGCCCGGGAGCGCATCCTCTACCTGCTGCAGGAGGATGAGCGGATGTTCTATCCGCATGGCGACCAGCATCTGCTCTGCGCCGAGACCCTGGCGCGGGGCGCCGGGCGCGTGGTGATCAACACCGAGCTGCTGCGGCGGCACCTGGTGGAGACCGGGCTGGCCGGGATGGCCGGGCAGGCCCTGGTCTTCGAGCCGGCCTTCCCCGAGGCGAGCTATCGCTACGAGCCGCGCCCGGCGGAGGACAGGCTGAACTTCTTCTTCTATGCCCGGCCGGGGCATCCGCGGAACCTCTACCAGCGTGGCGTGGAGGCGCTGACGCGGGCGCTGGAGGAGGGCCGGATCGATCCGGCGCGCTGGCTGTTCCACGGCGTCGGCACCGGCACGCCGCTGGCGCTGCCGGCCGGCGCCGAGGTCCGCATGATCGACGGGCTGGGCTGGGACGAATACGCGGCCCTGGTGCGGCGGATGGATGCCGCGCTGAGCCTGATGTACACGCCGCATCCGAGCTACCCGCCGCTCGATCTCGCCGCCAGCGGCGCAGTGGTGGTGACCAACCGCTATGGCGTGAAGCAGTCGCTCGCGGCCTATGGCGGCAACATCCTCTGCGTCGAGCCGGATGTGGACAGCCTGGCGCGGGCGATCGGCGAGGCGGCGGCGCTGGCCGAGGACGGCGCGGCGCGCCGGCGCGGCTACGCCACGCTGCGCGTGAACCGCGACTGGCGCATGGCCATGGAGCCGGTCCTGCGCGCGCTGGATGGCGGCTGATGTTCCTGCATGGCGTGCCGCGGCTGGATTATGCCGATCCCTGGGCGCTCGGGGCGGATGCGCGGCTGGCGCAGCTCTGCCGGCCGGGGCGGATCCGCATCGCCTACTACTACGACCATCCGGATGGCAGCACCTTCCGCTACCGCTGCTACAACATGGCGCAGGTGATCAACGCCCGGATGCCGGAGGCCACGGCCTCCTGGTTCTTCCAGGCCGATGAGGCAGCGGTGCTCGACCGCATGGCCGAGGCGGCGGATGTGCTGGTCATCGCCCGGGCGCGCTATTCGGAGCGGCTGAACCGGATGATCACCCGCGCGCGGCAGCTCGGGCGGCGCGTGATCTATGACGTGGACGATCTGGTCTTCAGCATCGACCACGTGCACCTGCTGATGAACAGCCTCGACCAGGAACTGACCGAGGCCAACTGGATGTACTGGTTCGGCTATGTGGGGCGCCTGGCGGCGGTGCTGCACCTGTGCCAGCGCGCCATCACCACCAACGACTTCCTGGCCGCGCGCCTGCGCGAGCTCGGGCCGGTGGCCGATGCGCGCGTGGTGCCGAACTTCCTGAACCGCGAGCAGATGGCGGTCTCCGGGCGCGTCATGGCGGCGAAGCGGGCGAGCGGCTTCGCGCGGGACGGGCGGCTGCACCTCGGCTATTTCAGCGGCTCGCCCTCGCATGCGCGGGATTTCGAGATCGTCGCCGGCAGCCTGGCCGCGCTGCTGCGGCGCCATCCGCATCTGGTGCTGCGCCTGGCCGGCTACCTGCAGGTGCCGGCGGTGCTGGAGCCCTATCCGGACCGCATCGAGCGCCTGCCGATGCAGGATTTCTGCAACCTGCAGCGGGCGATCGGCGAGAGCGAGATCAACCTCGTGCCCCTGCAGGAGAATGTCTTCACGCACTGCAAGTCGGAGCTGAAGTTCTTCGAGGCCGGTATCGTCGGCACCCTCACCCTGGCCTCGCCCTGTCACGCCTTCCGCCAGGCCATCCGCGACGGCGAGAACGGGTATCTGGTGCGGGCGATGGACTGGGAGGAGCGGCTGGAGTCGGTGATCGGGAGGATGGACGCCTACCCCGCTTTGGCCGAAGCCGCCTTCCTCTCCTCCCGCGAGCACTATTCCTGGGAGCATCAGGTCGCCGCCATCCGGCGGGCGGTGCTGGAGGACTGAAGCCCTCCTCAGGCGGGCAGGGGGCGTTCCGGCCCGGCGGCCAGCGCCTCGGCGGCCAGCGCCCCGGCGGCGCGGCGCAGGATCTCCATCTCGGCCGGCAGCAGCCCCGCCGCCTCCGCCCGTTCGAGCGCTTCCGCCGACAGCCGCCGGGCCGGCGCGGCCAGCCGCCCCTGGCCGCAGCGCGCCAGCATGGCCAGCGTCTTCTGCAGCCGGATGCCCACCTCCACCTCGCCGGCGCCATCCCGCGCGATGGGGCGGAAGACATCGTTGAAGAAGACATCCGGCGCGATATCGGGCACGCGCAGACGCGGAAACGCGGCCTCCTCGTCCTCCGCCTTGGTCTCGGCCCAGCGCCCGAGCAGTCGCCCCAGCGCCGCCAGCACGCCGATCGCCGTTCCGGTGTCGTTGGTGGCGGCGGAGAGGGCGCGGCAGGCGATCTCGGTCAGCACGATCATGCCGTAGCGCGGGTCCTGCTCGAAGCCGCGCTGGTCGCCCAGGGTGAAGGCCTGGCGCAGCCGCTCCTCCAGCTCCGGCGAGGCGGCACGCGGCAGGTGCAGCAGCGGCCGGTAGGGGTCCAGGGCGACGCCGGGCAGCACCGCCAGATGGATGTCCTGCTCCATCTCCTCGGCCAGGCGGGACAGGGCTTGGACATCGATATGCTGCAGATAGCCGAAATCCACCGCCATGACCGGCACCGCCCCGGCGGGAAGCGGCAGGCTCCGCGCGCCGCCCAGGCGGGGCCGTTTGGCCCAGTCCCCGAGCGAGGCCGCGGCCGTGGCCTCCACCCGCGAGACCGTCTCGCCCAGGCGGCCGAAGCGCGACAGATGGTCGATCCAGCGCAGCAGGGTAACGACGATCCAGAGGATGACGCCAATGGTGACGATGAAGAGGACCACCCGCCCGCTCTCGCCATAGAAGCCGGTGCTGAGGGCGATGATGCCGACGATGCTGAAGAGGAAGCAGCCCAGGAAGGTGGAGATGGCGTTCTGCGCCTGCTGGTCCTCGATCAGCAGCAGGCTGGCGCGCGGCGTGGCGGCGTTGCTGGCGGCGGAGAAGGCCGAGACCATGGTGGTGAGCGAGAAGGTCGTCACCGCCAGCATGCTGGAGGCCAGGATGCTGAGGATGTTGTCTACCGCCGAGGCGCCGATCTGGGCGGTGAACTCATAGGGGATGAAGGGCGCCGCGACCGCCGAGACCAGGGCCGTCGCCACGGCCAGGACGGAGAAGAGGGCGGCGCGGAACCACAGGCGGCGCGTCAGCCTCCGCAGCATCCAGCGCCAGCGGCTCATCGCCCCTCCCTTCCGTGACAGGCCTGCCGCGGCGAAACGCCAGGCCCAGGGCGGGGTTGCCGCCCCCAGCGCCTTCTCAGGCCGGGACGCGCGCCCCGCGCACCGCCTCGGCCAGGTCGCGCACCTGGTCGAGCACCTTGCGGACCGTGTCGGGGCGGGCGCGGCCCTTCTCGTCCAGGCTGGCGGCCAGGGTGTCGATCAGCGCTGAGGCGACCACCGCTCCGTCGGCGACCTGCACCGCCTCCGCCGCCTGCTGCGGCGTGCGCACGCCGAAGCCGATGGCGATCGGCAGCTCGGTGAAGCGGCGGACGCGCGGGATGGCCTCGGCCAGCGCGTCGCGCGTGGCGCTGCGCGTGCCGGTGATGCCGGCGATGGCGACGTAGTAGATGAAGCCGCTGGTGCCGGCGAGCACCTTGGGCAGCCGTGTCTCGTCGGTCGTCGGCGCGATCAGCCGGATCAGGTCGAGCCCCTGCTGCCGCGCCGGATCGGCCAGCTCCTCCGCCTCCTCCGGCGGCAGGTCGACGACGATCAGCCCGTCGACGCCGGAGGCGGCGGCATCGCGGCAGAAGCGCTCCGTGTCATAGGCGAGGATCGGGTTGAGATAGCCCATCAGCACGATGGGCGTCTCGTCGTCCTCGCGGCGGAAATCGCGCACCATGGCCAGCGCGCCGGCCAGCGTTCCGCCCGCCTTCAGCGCGCGCTGCCCCGCCCGCTGCACGGTCGGGCCATCCGCCATGGGGTCGGTGAAGGGCACGCCGACCTCGATCAGGTCGGCCCCGGCCCCGGGCAGGCCTCGCAGCAGCGCCATGCTGGTCGCCGGATCGGGGTCGTAGGCCTCCAGGAAGGGCATCAGCGCGCCGCGGCCCTCGGCCCGGAGCTGCGCGAAACGGGCGGCGATGCGGCTCACAGCGTCTCTCCCAGATGCTTGGCCACGGTGAAGATGTCCTTGTCGCCCCGGCCGGACAGGTTGAGCAGGATGATGCTCTCCTCCGGCATCTCCGGCGCCAGCTTCATCACCTGCGCCAGGCCATGCGCCGATTCCAGCGCCGGGATGATGCCTTCCAGCCGCGAGCAGAGCAGGAAGGCATCGAGCGCCTCCTGGTCGTTGATGCCGACATAGGTGACGCGGCCGATCTCGTGCAGCCAGGCGTGCTCCGGCCCGATGCCGGGATAGTCGAGCCCGGCCGAGATGGAATGCGCCTCGATGATCTGGCCGTGCGGGTCCTGCAGCAGATAGGTGCGGTTGCCGTGCAGCACGCCGGGCCGGCCCTTGTTGAGCGAGGCCGCGTGCTGTTCCGTCTCCATGCCGTGCCCGGCCGCCTCGACGCCCCAGATGGCGACGTCCGGATCGTCCAGGAAGGGATGGAACAGGCCCATGGCGGAGGAGCCGCCGCCGACGGCGCAGACCAGCGCGTCCGGCAGGCGGCCCTCGGCGGCCAGGATCTGGCTCCGCGCCTCCTCGCCGATCACGCACTGGAAGTCGCGCACCATCTGCGGGAAGGGGGCGGGGCCGGCCACGGTGCCGATGCAGTAGTAGGTGTCGGCGACATTGGCGACCCAGTCGCGCATCGCCTCGTTCATCGCATCCTTCAGCGTGCCGGCGCCGGAGGTGACGGGGATCACCTCGGCGCCCAGCAGCTTCATGCGGAAGACATTGGGCTGCTGCCGCTCGACATCGGTGGCGCCCATATAGACGACGCATTTCAGGCCGAAGAGGGCGCAGGCCGTGGCGGTGGCGACGCCGTGCTGCCCCGCGCCCGTCTCGGCGATGATGCGCGGCTTGCCCATGCGTTTGGCCAGCAGGATCTGGCCCAGCACGGCGTTGATCTTGTGCGCGCCGGTGTGGTTCAGCTCCTCGCGCTTGAAATAGATCTTCGCGCCCTTGCCGGAACCGGCGCCGGCCTCGGCCCGCGCGTGCTGCGTCAGCCGCTCGCAGAACCAGAGCGGGCTCGGGCGGCCGACGTAGTCCTTCAGCAGCCGCCGCCACTCCGCCATGAAGGCCGGGTCCTGGCGCGCGGCGAGATAGGCCTGCTCGACCTCCTGGATGACCGGCATCAGGGTCTCGGCGACATAGCGGCCACCGAACTGACCGAAGCGGCCCCGGCCATCGGGGCCCTGGCGAAGCGAATTGGGCAGAGGCTGGTTCACGGGTTCCTCCGGGCTGAGGAACAGTGTTAGCCCGTGACGGGCCTGGGGGGTAGGGGGACCGCGGCCTGGCGGACGGCGGCCACGAAGGCGGCGATCCGCGCCGCGTCCTTGACGCCCCGGGCGCGCTCCACGCCGGAGGAGACATCCACGGCCGGCGCCCCGCTGATCCGCAGCGCGGTGGCGACATTGGCGGGGTCGAGGCCGCCGGCCAGCATCCAGGGGCGCGCGATCGGCCGGCCGGACAGCAGGCGCCAGTCGAAGCTGACGGCATTGCCGCCGGGCAGGCTGGCCCCCGCCGGCGGCTTGGCGTCGAGCAGGAAGCGGTCCACCGCCGGGGCGTAATCCTCCAGCCGCCGCAGATCCGCCGCGCCGGAGACGCCCAGCGCCTTCATCACCGGCAGGCCGAAACGGGCGCGGATCGCGGCGCAACGCTCCGGGGTCTCGGACCCGTGGAGCTGCAACAGGCCCAGCGGCGCCTCGGCCAGGATGGCGGCGATCTCGTCGTCGGCCGCATCGACGACCAGGCCGACCGGCACGGGCGCCGCCGCCCCGCCACGCGCGATCAGCGCCGCCGCCCGGGAAGGGGTCACGGCGCGCGGCGAGGCCGGATAGAAAACGAAGCCGGCCCAGTCGGCGCCGGCCCGCAGCGTGGCGTCATAGCCCTCGGCGTCGTTCAGCCCGCAGATCTTGATCCGCGCGGCCATCTCAGCGGGGCAGGCTGGCCGCGATGGCGGCGGCCGCGGCGCCGGGCTCGGCCGCGCCGGTGATCGGCCGGCCGACCACCAGCCAGTCCGCCCCGGCGGCGACCGCCTCCTCCGGCGTCGCCACGCGCGCCTGGTCGCCGACGGCGCTGCCGGCGGGGCGGATGCCCGGCACCACCAGCAGGGGCGCGGCGCCGAAGGCATCGCGCAGCCGGCCGACCTCCTGCGGGCTGCAGACCAGCCCGTCCGCGCCGGCCTCCAGCGCCAGCCGGGCGAGGCGCAGCACCTGCTGCGTCGGGCCGCCGGAGACACCGGTCTCGGCCAGGGCGGCGGCGGTGAAGCTGGTCAGCACCGTCACGGCCAGGATGGCAGGCCGGGCCGGGCCGGCGGCTTCCTCGGCGGCGCGCCGGGCGGCCTCGATCATCGCCGCGCCGCCGCCGCCGTGCAGCGTCAGCATGGCGGGCGGGGCGCTGCCGGCACAGACCGAGCGCACGGCGCCGGCCGCGGTGTTCGGGATGTCGTGGAACTTCAGGTCGAGGAACACCGGCCGGTGCGCGGCGAGGCGGCGCACCACCGCGGGCCCGGCGGCGCAGAACAGCTCCAGCCCGACCTTCACCAGCCCGACATGCGGCGCGACGGCGCGCGCCCAGGCCTCGGCGCGGTCGGCCTCGGCGGTGTCGAGGGCGGCGATGATCCCGGCGCCGTTCGGCCTCGGCAGCATCTCAGCGGGCCAGGAGGGCGGCGCGGGGCGGCGCGCCGGGGCGGGGCGGCACCAGCGCGGCCTCGGGCGGCGGCGGCTCGTAGCGCGCGCGCATCTCGGCCAGCTCCGCCTCCAGCAACTGCGCCGCGCGCTGCATCCGCCGCGCCCGGCGCCTGTAGGCGAGCGAGGCGCCCCAGGCGAGCAGCGCGCCCAGCAGGAAGGCGAGCGCCGCCGCGCCGAGCACGGCGCCGGCGAGCGGCACCTGCCAGACTAGGTCGAAGGGCCAGAAGCGCAGCGACACCGGCTCTGTGTTGGAGATGGCGAAGAGCACCAGCACCAGCAGCAGGAGAAGGGTGAGGAGGGAGCCGATCAGTCTCATGATGCACTCGCTGGGCTGCGCGGGCCTCGCTTCGGGTCCTGCAGGGGCCCGCCATTGACGCGCTCGCGCAGTTCCTTGCCGGGCTTGAAATAGGGAACGGACTTGCCTTCCACCTCAACCGCCTCGCCGGTGCGCGGGTTGCGCCCGGTGCGCGGATCGCGGCGCTTGGCGGTGAAGGCACCGAAGCCGCGCAGCTCGACACGGTCGCCGCGCGCCAGGGCGTTGGTGATCTCGTCGAAGATGGTGCCGACGATCAGCTCGACATCGGGCTGGCGCAGGTGCGGATTCGCCGCGGCGAGCTGGGCGATCAACTCGGACTTGGTCATGGCGCCGCTGTCTCCTGCTGTCGCCCTGCGTCAGGGCCGATCACCGGGGAAGCTGCCAAACGGCCCGGGCTCCGTCAATCGCAAGCCATTCTGAAACCAGGGCTTTCATCGCGGCGCGCAGGGAGAGGCCCAGCATCCGCTCGGCGGTGCCGCGCGGGTCCATCTCGCGCAGCGCGGTCCCGGCGGGGATGCCGTGCGCCTCGGCCAGCCAGGCGCGCGCCTCGGCCTCGCCGCCGATGGCATCGACCAGCTTCAGTTCCAGCGCCTGCCGTCCGGTATAGACGCGGCCATCGGCCAGCGCGGCGACCTGCTCCCGTGGCAGCCCGCGGCCGGTGGCGACCAGGCCGACGAACTGGGCATGCATGTCGGCGATCACCGCCTGCAGCGCCTGCCGTGCCTCGGGTGTCATCGGGCGGAAGGGATTGGGCTGACCCTTCAGCGCGCCGGAGGTCAGCATCTCGGCGCGGATGCCGAGCATCTCCATGAGTTCGCTGGCCTCGAAGGATTGCAGGATGACGCCGATCGAGCCGGTGAGGGTCGATTCCCGGGCGAAGACGCGCTCCGCCGGCAGGGCGATCATGTAGCCGGCCGAGGCCGCCGTGCCGCCCATCACCGCCGTGAGTGGCTTGCCGGCGGCGCGGAAGCGCGCCAGCGCGTGGTGCAGCCCCTCGCCCCCGGCCACGGTGCCGCCCGGACTGTCGATGGCCAGGATCATGCCCCGCACGGCGGGGTTCCTGGCCGCCTCGTCGATCGCCTCGATCACCTTGCGGTCGTCGGTGATGGTGCCCTCGACCGCGAGCCGCACCAGGTGCCCGCCGGCGACATCGCCGAGGCCCCGGCCGAGGATGGCGAAGAGGGCGGCGGCGGCCAGCAGCACGGCGGCGACCCGCCAGGCCAGCAGCCGGCGCTTGAGCCTGCGGCGGTCGACCAGCAGGTCGTGTTCCAGGGATGCGGTCATGCTGCGCGCATCCATGGCGGGGGAAGGGGGGGAGGGTCAAGCGGCGGCGCGCGCCCCCGGGGAGCGATGCGGCCGGCGGATGCCGCCGGGAGGAGCGGCGGGGGCTCCTCCCGGCGGTGTCTCAGACGGCGTGGACCTTCGCCTCGCGGTCCCAGAAGCGCAGCGTCCGGCATGCCGCGACGAAGGCCTTGGCATCCGCCGCGCTGGCCAGCGGGATGAAGCCGTCATCCGGATCGGTCAGCCCGGCCTTGTTGAACAGCGGCTGCGCCGTCTCGGTATGGGCGATGAACTTGGCATGGGCATAGGCGTCGGTGACGAAGTCCCGCGCCGTCGCCTCGCCGGCCAGCAGGTCAGCGCCCTCGGCCGAGGGCAGCACGGCCACCGCGTCATAGAGCACCGAGGGGCCGCCATTGACCTTCTGCTTCGCCGGGACCGTGCTGCCATCGCTCAGCATCACGCCGCCGACCTTCGGCGCCACCAGCTCCAGCAGGGCGCCCTCCGCCTCCAGCGCGGCTTTGAGCGCCTTGAGCACCGCGGCGTCGGTGCCGTCGGTCACCAGGGCGCCGACCTTGCGGCCGCCGAAGTCCTGCGGCCCGTTCTTCAGGATGCTGAGCGCCGGGGAGGGCGGCAGCCCCGTCACCACCGGGCGGGCCGGCGGCGCCGCGGGCGGCAGTGGGGAGAGGCCCAGCCCATCGGCCACCATCGTCGCCAGCCCCTCGTCCACGTTCAGCAGGTGCGACACCACCCGGGCGCGGATCGCGGGGGTCTCCACCTTGCTCAGCTCGAAGACGAAGGCGTTCTTGATATGCGTCTGCTCGACCGGCGTCTGGCTGAGGAAGAACTGCCGCGCCTGGCTGTAATGGTCGGCGAAGAGCTCGGCGCGGACGCGGCGCTTCTCGCCGCTCTCGGGCGCCGGCCAGGAGCGGAAGCCGCGCTCGGGGCATTCGCGCGGGCCGCCGGCCGATCCCCAGGAATTGGGCTCGTAATTGGCGCGCCCCTTCGGGTTGCGCATGGCCATGTGACCGTCCTGCTGGAAATTGCAGACGGCGGTCTTGGGCGCGTTGACCGGGATATGCGTGAAGTTGGGGCTGCCGAGGCGCTTCAGCTGCGTGTCGAGATAGGAGAAGTTGCGGCCCTGCAACAGCGGGTCGTTGGTGAAGTCAATGCCGGGGACGATGTTCTGGGTGCAGAAGGCGACCTGCTCCGTCTCGGCGAAGAAATTGTCCACGCAGCGGTCGAGCACCAGCCGGCCGACGCGCTGCACCGGCACCAGCTCCTCGGGGATGATCTTGGTGGAGTCGAGGATGTCGAAGTCGAAGCTGTCGGCGAAGGCCTCGTCGAAGAGCTGCAGCCCCAGCTCCCATTCCGGGAAGTCGCCCATCTGGATGGCGTCCCAGAGGTCGCGGCGGTGGAAGTCCGGATCGGCGCCGTTCAGCTTCACCGCCTCGTTCCAGACCACCGACTGCAGGCCGAGCTTCGGCTTCCAGTGGAACTTCACGAAGGTGGAGCGGCCCTCGGCATTGACCAGGCGGAAGGTGTGCACGCCGAAGCCTTCCATGAAGCGGAAGGAGCGCGGGATGGTGCGGTCGGACATGATCCAGAGCGCCATGTTGACGGCCTCCGGGCTCAGCGAGATGAAGTCCCAGAAGTTGTCATGCGCCGTCTGCGCCTGCGGGAAGCCACGGTCCGGCTCCTGCTTGGCGGCGTGGATCAGGTCGGGGAACTTGATCGCGTCCTGGATGAAGAAGACCGGGATGTTGTTGCCGACGAGGTCCCAGTTGCCTTCCTTCGTGTAGAGCTTGACCGCGAAGCCGCGCACGTCGCGCGCCACGTCCGGCGAGCCCTTGTTGCCGGCGACGGTGGAGAAGCGCACGAAGGCCGGGGTCTTCTCGCCCTTGCGCTGGAACAGGTCGGCGCGGGTGAGGTCCGAGAGGGAGTCGTAGAGCTCGAAATAGCCATGCGCGCCGAAGCCGCGCGCATGCACGACCCGCTCCGGGATCCGCTCATGGTCGAAGTGGAAGATCTTCTCGCGAAAGTGGAAGTCCTCCAGCAGGCTCGGGCCGCGCGGGCCGACCCGCAGGGTGTTCTGGTCGTCGGCCACGGGAATGCCCTGCTGCGTGGTCAGCACGGGCACCTCGCCCTCCGCCAGCTGATGCGTCTCGCCACCCTGACCCCGCAGGATCTGGGCATCGGCGATCTCCGCCGGGGTCAGGGGGTCGCGCGTCGGATCGGCCGTCATGGGCAGGGTCTCCGGTTCTCGTGAAGCCGCTCACGCGTCGGGGAACGCGGGGCGGGGAGCGGGCAGGGTGAGAACGCGGCAGGGCGGCGGGCGTTGAGCCACGAAAGTCCGAAACGCGAACGCCCCGGGTGGAGGACCACCCGGGGCGCCGCGAAAGCCCGTCCCGGCACGGGGCCGGGACAGCGGTTCGAGGATCAGTCCTCGGTCGCCATCTGGTTGCGGCGGCGGATGGCCGCGCCCAGGATGTCGCCCAGGGAGGCGCCGGAGTCGGCGGTGCCGTACTCCTTCATCGCCTCGCGCTCCTCCTCCACTTCCTTGCCCTTGATGGTCAGGGCCAGGCGGCGGGCGGCGCGATCCACGGCCGTCACCTTCGCATCGACCTTCTCGCCGATGGCGAACTTGTCGGGGCGCTGGTCGCCACGGTCGCGCGCCAGCTCGGCGCGGCGGATGAAGCCGGTCAGCACGTCATCGACCTTCACCTCGATGCCGTTCTGCTCGACCTTCGTCACCACGCAGGTGACGATGTCGCCCTTGCGGACGCGGTCCAGCACCTCGGCGGCCGGATCGGCCTCGAGCTGCTTGATGCCGAGGGAGATGCGCTCCTTCTCCACATCGACGTCGAGCACCTTGGCCTTGACGATCTGGCCCTTCTGGTACTGCGCCATGGCCTGCTCGCCGGCCACGTCCCAGGACAGGTCGGACATGTGGACCATGCCGTCGATCTCGGGCGCCAGACCCACGAACAGACCGAACTCGGTGATGTTGCGGATCTCGCCCTCGACGATCGAGCCCGGGCCGTGGCTCTCCAGGAACAGCTCCCAGGGATTGCCCTGGGCCTGCTTCAGGCCCAGCGAGATGCGGCGCTTCGGCTCGTCCACGTCCAGGATCATCACGTCGACTTCCTGCGAAGTGGCGACGATCTTGCCCGGATGGACGTTCTTCTTGGTCCAGCTCATCTCGGAGACGTGGACCAGGCCCTCGACGCCCGGCTCCAGCTCCACGAAGGCGCCGTAGTCGGTGATGTTGGTCACGCGGCCCGAGAAGCGGGCGCCGACCGGGTACTTGATGGATACGCCCTCCCACGGGTCGGACATCAGCTGCTTCATGCCGAGGCTGATACGCTGCGTCTCGGAGTTGAAGCGGATGACCTGCACGCGGACCTGCTGACCGATGGTCAGGGCCTCGGAGGGGTGGTTGATGCGGCGCCAGGCGATGTCGGTGACATGCAGCAGGCCGTCCACGCCGCCGAGGTCCACGAACGCACCGTAGTCGGTGATGTTCTTGACCACGCCGTCGAGGATCATGCCCTCCTTCAGGCCCTGGATCAGCTCCGAGCGCTGCTCGGCGCGGGTCTCTTCCAGCACGGCGCGGCGGGAGACCACGATGTTGCCGCGGGCGCGGTCCATCTTCAGGATCTGGAAGGGCTGCGGGCTGCCCATCAGCGGGCCGACGTCGCGCACCGGGCGGATATCGACCTGGGAGCCGGGCAGGAAGGCCACGGCGCCGCCGAGGTCGACGGTGAAGCCACCCTTGACGCGGCCGAAGATCACGCCGTTGACGCGCTGCTGCGCGTTGAAGGCCTTCTCCAGATTGGTCCAGGCCTCCTCGCGGCGGGCCTTCTCGCGGGACAGGACGATCGAGCCGTCACGGTCCTCGTAGCGCTCGACGAAGAGCTCGATCACGTCGCCGGGCTGCACCTCGGCCTTCTGGCCCTGGGGCGCGAATTCCTTGAGGGGCACGCGCCCCTCGCTCTTCAGCCCGACATCCACGACCGCGAAGTCATCGTCGACCCGGATCACCTTGCCGGTGACGACGGAGCCGGCGAAGCCGGTGTCAGCGCCGAGCGTCGCATCGAGCAGCGCGGCGAAATCCTCGGTGCCGGCGGAGGTCGTGGACAGGCTGTTGGCATTTGCCATGAAGCGGAGTGTTCCTAACATCGCCCGGGAGAGGATCCCCGGGCCGATTCCTGCGCCCCCGCGGAACGGGAACGACTTGGCCGGGCGCATCCCTCGGGACCTGCGCCAACCGACCCTGTGACGATAGGCGGTGTGTCGGCCCGCCTGTTCCCGGCCCGGCGGGCTGGATGCGCTTCACGAGGGAAGGAGCATCGCCGGGCCGGACACTCCGGGGCCCTGCGGCCTCGAAGTCCAGCGTTCGCCTAGGCCAGAGTCAGGCCGGGCGTCAAGCCGAATCCGACAGGACTGTAACGTTCCGGGAAAATCCAGCCGGATTCGGGACTTGGCGGCACCGCGGCGGTGGCCCGCGGGCCGTTCCCGCGATCCGGATGCACCCCCGATCCGCTTGGCCGGCTAGAGGCCCAGGCGCTCCCGCACCAGGGTGCGGGCGGCGGCGAAGGCGGCCTCGGCATCCAGCGCCGTGGTGTCCAGCAGGACCGCGTCCCGCGCCGGCTTCAGGGGGGCCACCGCGCGGCCGGCATCCTGGGCGTCGCGCGCCTGCAGCTCCGCCAGCACCACCGCCGGGTCGGCGGCGACGCCGCGATCGCGCAACTCCAGCCAGCGGCGCCGCGCCCTCTGCTCGGCGCTCGCGGTGACGAAGAGCTTCAGCGGCGCCTCGGGGAAGACGACGGTGCCGATGTCGCGCCCGTCCATCACCGCGCCATGGGTCCGGCCGAAGTCGCGCTGCCAGTCGAGCAGGGCGGCGCGCACGGCGGGCAGGGCGGCGACGGCGCTGGCGGCCCGGTCCGCCTCCGGGCCGCGCAGATCGGCACGGTTGAGGTCGGCCGGGGTGAGGCCGCGCGCCGCAGCCTCGGCGGCGGCGGCGTCGCGCGGGTCGCGCCCGGCCTCCAGCACGCGGCGCCCGGTGGCGCGGTAGAGCAGGCCGGTGTCGAGATAGGGCAGGCCGAGCGCGGCGGCGAGGCGCCGGGCCAGGGTGCCCTTGCCGGCCGCGGCCGGCCCGTCCACGGCGATGACGGTCGCGCTCATGCCGCCGTGTTCAGCCGCCGCAGGGCATCCGTTCCGGCGGCCCGGTTGATGAGGTCGGCGAAGCCGGGGAAGGAGGTGTCGATGAAGCTGGCATCGTCCACCGTGACCGGCGCCCCGGCCGCCAGGCCGAGGACCAGCGCGCTCATGGCGATGCGGTGGTCCATATGGGTCACGACGGTGCCGCCGCCGGCGGGGGGGTGGCCGGTGCCGTGCACCAGCATGTCGTCACCCTCGATCTCCACCCGGACGCCGTTGGCCGCGAGCAGGGCGGCGGTGGCGGCGACGCGGTCGCTCTCCTTGACCCGCAGTTCCGCGAGCCCGCGGAAGCGGCTGACCCCCTCGGCGCAGGCGGCGGCGACGGCCAGGATCGGGTATTCGTCGACCATCGAGGGCACGCGCTCCGGCGGCACGTCCACGGCGCGGAGCGCGCCGGCGCGGGCGGTCAGGTCGCCGGCCGGCTCGCCGCCCTCGGTGCGCGCATTCCCGACCTCGAGGTCGGCGCCCATCTCGCGCAGCGTGGTGAACAGCCCGGTGCGCAGCGGGTTCAGCCCGACATTCTCCACCGTCAGCGCCGAGCCCGGCACCAGCAGCGCGGCGACCAGCGGGAAGGCGGCGGAGGAGGGGTCGCCCGGCACGGCGATGGGGGCGGCCGTCAGTTCCGGCTGGCCTTCCAGCTCGATGACGCGGCGGTGGCCGTCGGCCTCGACCCGCACCGTGGCGCCGAAGTGGCGCAGCATGTTCTCGGTGTGGTCGCGCGTCGCCTCCGGCTCCACCACGCGCGTCACGCCGCGGGCGCAGAGCCCGGCCAGCAGCACGGCGGATTTCACCTGCGCCGAGGCCATGGGCAGGGTGTAGTCGAGCGGCAGCGGCGCGGCGGCGCCCTCGATGGCCAGCGGCAGGCGGCCGCCGGCCCGGCCGGAGAAGCGCGCGCCCGAGGCGGAGAGCGGATCGGTCACGCGCTTCATCGGCCGCTGGCGGAGGCTCGCGTCGCCGGTCAGCACGGCGAAGATGGGATGGCCCGCGAGCAGCCCGCAGATCAGCCGCGCGGCGGTGCCGGAATTGCCCATGTCGAGCACGTCGCCCGGCTCGACCAGCCCGCCGACGCCGCGCCCGGCGACGCGCCAGTGCCCCTCGCCCAGCCGCTCGACCGTGGCGCCGAGCGCGCGCATGGCCGCGGCGGTGCGCAGCACGTCCTCGCCTTCCAGCAGGCCGGTGATCCCGGTCTGGCCGACGGCCAGCGCGCCGAACATCAGCGCCCGGTGGCTGATCGACTTGTCGCCGGCGACGGTGAGACGCCCGGACAGGCCGCGCATCGGCCGGCTCGACCGGAGCGGGCGGGGAGGGTTGTCATGGCCCATGGTGGCCGGGGTTTGACATGGGGCGGGGTGCGTGGCAATGCGCGCCGGATTTTCTCGGCCGGCCCGTCTTCCGACCCTCCCTGGCCCGCCTTTCCCGGGATACACAACGCTGATGGCCAAGCCTGAACTGGGACTGAAACGCACCTGCGTCGCCTGCGGCGCCAAGTTCTACGACATGGCGCGCCAGCCCGCCGTCTGTCCGAAATGCGGCACCGAGCAGCCCGCCGAGCAGCCCCGCCTGCGCCGCGCCGCCGCGCCGGTGGAGGAGAAGGTGAAGAAGCGGGTCGTCCCCGCCGAGGGCGATGTCGAGGACGATGTCGAGCTGGAGGACGTCGATTCCGACGACGCGCTGGACGACACCGAGGAGCTGGACGACAGCGAGGACGACCTGGACGCCGAGATCGAGGTCGAGACCGACCGCGAGGAAGAGAACTGAGAGGCCGGGGCGGGCGCCGCCCCGTCCCGTCATGAGGGCCCGGGCGCGTGCAGCGTCCGGGCCTTTTTCTTGGGGTGCTGCGCCGGCGGGGCCTCAGCCCGGCTCGGTCAGCGCGTCCAGGTCGAGCGTGGAGCGCCGGCCGAGATCGGCGCCATGCTCGCGCAGGAACCGGTCCGCCGCCTCCCGCCCGGTGTCGCGCAGCAGCGTCAGGAAGGCCCATTCGGCGTTCAGCTTGGAGCCCTGCCCGAGCTCCGCCAGCGCCGTGCTGGCGATGCGGTGGATGCGCATCCGGGCCCAGAGCGCCCCCTCGCACTGGCCGGGCTGCGCCACCTGGCGCAACACCGCGATCATGCGCAGCTCCTTCAGCAGCGGCGCGTTGAAGGAGATCTCGTTCAGCCGGCTGGCGATCTCGCTGGCCGTGCGCGGCGTCTCCGCCCGCTCCACGGGGTTGATCTGCACCAGGATGGTGTCGTGCGAGTCGCATTCCCGCACCAGGGGCATGATGGTCGGGTTGCCGGAATAGCCGCCGTCCCAATAGGGCTCGCCCTCGATCTCCACCGCCTGGAACAGCGTCGGCAGGCAGGCCGAGGCAAGCAGGACCGGGGGCGTGATCTCGGCATTGCGGAAGATGCGCGGCTGGCCGGTGCGGACCCGCGTGGCGGTGACGAAGAGGCGGATGGGCGCCCGGGCCAGGGCGCCGAAGTCGATGGCCTCGTCGAGGATGCGCGACAGCGGATTGGTGCCGCGGGGATTGAGGTCATAGGGCGAGAAGACCCGCGCCAGCATCTCCAGCCCCTGATAGACGGGCGAGTTGTCGAGCGACCAGTTGCCGAGCAGCACATCGAGCGGGCCGCGCCGCAGCGGGCTGAGCAGGGCGGCCTCGGAGACGCGGCGCCAGAAGGCCTCCAGCGCGGCGCGGGCGGCCTCGCGGCCGCCCCGCGCATGGGCGGCGACCAGCACGGCGGCGTTCATCGCCCCGGCCGAGGTGCCCGAGATGCCGTCGGGCAGCAGCCACTCCTCCTCCAGCAGGCGGTCCAGCACGCCCCAGGTGAAGGCGCCATGGGCGCCGCCGCCCTGCAGGGCGAGGTCGATCGGGAGGGCATTGCGGGGATCGGGGCGGGGACCGGGCTGCATGGCGGCAGTCTGGCCCCGCCCGCCGGAGGACGGAAGCCCGTTCGGACCGCCCCGACTGGGCCTCGCCCCGCTCCCCGCCCGCCGGTGTTTTCACCCGCGCGCCGCCCCTTCACCTTGACGGCGCCCCCGCCCACTTGCCCCAATGGACGGCAATCGCGGCCCCGCTTCCTGCCCAAGGCCGCCCGAGCGGAGGAACCCATGACGGATCACAGCGTGATTCCGGTGCAGCCCGAACTGGCGAAGCGCTCGCATGCCGATGCCGCCCGGCGCCAGGCCATGGTCGAGGAGGCGGCGCGCGATCCCGAGTCCTTCTGGCGGAAGGAGGCGCGGCGCATTCCCTGGATGACCCCGCCCACCAAGATCAAGAACACCAGCTTCGAGGGCGAGGTCTCGATCCGCTGGTTCGAGGACGGCGTGCTGAACGCCTCGGCCGCCTGCCTGGACCAGCACCTCGAGGCGCGCGGCGATCAGGTGGCGATCATCTGGGAGGGCGACGACCCGGACTCCGACGCCAGGGTCACCTATCGCGAGCTGCACGAGCGGGTCTGCCGCCTGTCCAATGCGATGAAGGATCTCGGCGTCAGGAAGGGCGACCGCGTCACCCTCTACCTGCCGATGATCGTCGAGGCGGCGGTGGCCATGCTGGCCTGCGCGCGCATCGGCGCGGTGCATTCCATCGTCTTCGGCGGCTTCTCCCCCGACAGCCTGGCGACGCGCATCCAGGAGAGCGAGAGCACGCTGCTCATCACCGCCGACGAGGGCCGGCGCGGCGGCCGCAAGGTGCCGCTCAAGACCAATGCCGACGAGGCGCTGCGCAACTGCCCGACGATCCGCGACGTGATCGTGGTGCGCAACACCGGCGGCGAGGTGCCGATGCAGGAGGGGCGCGACCACTGGTTCCACACCCTCTGCGAGGCCGCCTCGCCCGATTGCGCGCCGGAGCCGATGAACGCCGAGGACCCGCTGTTCATCCTCTATACCTCCGGCTCCACCGGCAAGCCCAAGGGCGTGCTGCACACCACCGGCGGCTACATGGTCTGGGCCAGCTTCACGCACGAGCTGGTCTTCGACTACCGGCCCGGCGAGGTCTACTGGTGCACCGCCGATGTCGGCTGGGTCACCGGGCACAGCTACATCGTCTACGGCCCGCTGGCGAACGGCGCGACCACGCTGATGTTCGAGGGCGTGCCGAACTGGCCGGGCGTCGACCGCTGCTGGCAGGTGGTGGACAAGCACAAGGTCAACATCTTCTACACGGCGCCGACCGCCATCCGGGCGCTGATGCGCGAGGGCGAGGCGCCGGTGAAGAAGTGGTCGCGCCAGTCGCTGCGCGTCCTCGGCAGCGTGGGCGAGCCGATCAACCCCGAGGCCTGGCTCTGGTACTACCGCGTGGTGGGCGACGAGCGCTGCCCGGTGGTGGACACCTGGTGGCAGACCGAGACCGGCGGCATCCTGATCGCGCCGCTGCCGGGCGCGGTGGACCTGAAGCCCGGCTCCGCCACCCTGCCGCTGCCGGGCGTGCAGCCGGCGCTGGTGGACAATGACGGCGCGCTGCTCGAGGGCGCGACCGAGGGCAACCTCGTGATCCTCGATTCCTGGCCCGGGCAGATGCGCACCGTCTATGGCGACCATGAGCGCTTCAAGCAGACCTATTTCGCGACCTTCCCCGGCAAGTACTTCTCCGGCGACGGGGCGCGGCGCGACGAGGACGGCTACTACTGGATCACCGGCCGGGTGGATGACGTGCTGAACGTCTCCGGCCACCGCATGGGCACGGCCGAGATCGAGAGCGCGCTGGTCGCCCATCCCAAGGTGGCCGAGGCCGCCGTGGTCGGCATGCCGCATGAGCTGAAGGGGCAGGGCATCTACGCCTATGTCACGCTGGTCTCCGGCGAGGAGCCGACGGAGGCCCTGCGCAAGGAGCTGGTGGTCTGGGTGCGCAAGGAGATCGGCCCGATCGCCTCGCCGGATGCCATCCAGTGGGCACCGGGCCTGCCGAAGACGCGCTCGGGCAAGATCATGCGCCGCATCCTGCGCAAGATCGCGGCGAACGAGACGGACAGCCTGGGCGACATCTCCACCCTGGCCGATCCGACGGTGGTCGAGGAGCTGGTCGGCAACCGGGTGGGATGAGGCGGCGCGGGGACCGGAAGGGCGTGATGGAGCAGGATCGCCCCCCCGTCCGCTGCCGGGGATGGCCGGCCGGGCGGGGAAGCGCCCGCAGGCCCCTGCCGCCGCGCCGGGCCGGCGCGTGACGGAGCACCATGTCATCGCCTCGGGCGGCTTCTCGGCCGGCATCCGCGCGCTGGGCGCCGAGCTGACCAGCCTGCGCGACGACCGCGGCGCCGAATGGCTCTGGCAGGCGGGGCCGGAATGGCGCCGCCATGCCCCGGTGCTGTTCCCGATCGTCGGCCGGCTGGCGGGGGACCGGCTGCGCCATGCCGGGCGCGAGCACCGGCTGACGCAGCACGGCTTCGCCCGTGACCGCCGCTTCGCCTGGGTGCGGCGCGACGCGGACCGATGCCGCCTGCGCCTGGCCGACGACGCCGCGAGCCGCGACGCCTTTCCCTTCGGCTTCGTGCTGGAGCTGGACTACGCCCTGGCGGGGCCCCGCCTGACCGTCACCGCCATCCTCTCCAATCCCGGGGCCGAGCCGTTGCCCTGCGCCCTTGGCGCGCATCCGGCCTTCCGCTGGCCGCTGCCGCACGGCCCAGGCGAGAGGCCGGCGGAGAAGGCGGCGCACCGGCTGGTGCTGGAGCGGGCGGAGGCCGGGCCGTTGCGCCGCCTGCGCGACGGCCTGCTGCGGCCGGAGCCGGAGCCGCCGCCCTTCGCGGAGCGGGTCTGGCCGCTCTCGCCGGACCTTTTCGCCGGGGATGCGCTGATCCTTCCCCGCCTCGCCAGCCGCGCCATCCGGTTCGAGGCGCCGGGCCGCGGGCTGACCCTGTCCTGGGAGGGCTATCGCGACCTGGGCCTCTGGTCGAAGCCGGAGGGTGCCGATTTCCTCTGCATCGAGCCCTGGTACGGCATGGCCAGCCCGGAGGGATGGCAGGGCGATTTCGTGGACAAGCCCGGGCTGATGCTGCTGGCGCCCGGCGAGAGCCGGCGGCTGGCCTGGAGCGTGGCGCTCGACTGAGCGGCGAGGCAGACCCGAGGGGAGAAGCGAGGATGGCGACCGCCTTCATCTGTACCGCCTGCGGCACGCAGTATCCGCCCGGCGAGGCGCCGCCCCTGACCTGCCCGGTCTGCCAGGACGAGCGGCAGTTCATCCCCGAGACCGGCCAGGGCTGGACCGACCCCGAGACGCTGGCGCGGCACCACCGGCCGGTGCTGAAGCTGGAGCACGGGCTGCTCGGCCTCGGCTGCACGCCGGACTTCGCCATCGGCCAGCGGGCGCTGCTGCTGCGCGCGGCGGGCGGCAACATCCTCTGGGATTGCGTGGCCTTCCTGGACGAGACGCTGGTGGCGCTGATCCGCGCCTTCGGCGGCCTCTCGGCCATCGCCATCTCCCATCCGCATTACTACACCACCATGCTGGAATGGAGCCGCGCCTTCGGCGGCATCCCGATCCACCTGCACGCCGCCGACCGTGAATGGGTGATGCGCCCGGGCCCGGAGATCCTGTTCTGGGAGGGCGAGACGCGGCGCATCGCCCCCGGCATCACGCTGATCCGCGCCGGCGGGCATTTTCCCGGCGGCACGGTGCTGCACGCCGCCGAGGCCAATGAGGGGCGTGGCGCCCTGCTGGCCGGCGACATCCTGCAGGTGGTGGCCGACCGGCGGCATCTCGGCTTCATGCGCAGCTACCCGAACCTTGTCCCGCTCGGGGAGGCGGCGGTGCGCGGCATCGGCACGGCGCTGGAGCCCTGGTCCTTCGAATCGGTGCATGGCGCCTTCTGGGGCCGTGTCATCCCCACCGGTGGCAAGCAGGCGGTGAGGGCCTCGATCGGCCGGCACATCGCCGCCCTTCAGCGCCCCTGGCCCTGATCCCTCGGCCCTGATCCCTTGGCCCTGATCCGCACGCAGGCGTGCATCGCGCCCGGCCGGGGCGGCTGGCAGGCTGGCGGCATGGAATACGTCCTCTACACCGACCGCCGCTCGGGCGGCGCGATCGTCGAGATCGCCCTGGCGGAGATGGGCCGGGAGGCCGAGCTCCGCCCCGTGCCGATCGAGCGGGACGGGCAGCTCGATGCCGCCTACCGGCGGATCAACCCGATGGGCCGGGTGCCCAGCCTGATCCTGCCCGATGGCACCGTCGTCACCGAGTCGCTGGCCATCCTGCTGGCGCTGGAGGCGCGGCACCCCGAGGCAGGGCTGCTGCCGGCGGCCACCGACCCCGCCCGCGCCACGGCGCTGCGCTGGATGACGCTGGCCGCCGCCGAGATCTATCCCTGCGTCACCCGCGCCGATTATCCGGAGCGCTTCAGCGACGATCCGGCGCATGCGCCGGCGATCCGCGCGCGCGCCGTGAGCATGGCGCAGGAGCTGTGGCGGCTGATCGCGCGCGAGGCACGGCCGGACCCCTTCATCCTGGGGAAGCGCTTCTCCCTGGCCGACATCCCGCTCTCCGTGATGTCGCGCTGGATGGGGGCCGAGGCCTGGATGCCGCGCGAGGCGCCGGCGATCCAGGCCCTGGCCCGCGCCGTGGCGCTGCGGCCCCGGGCGGGGGCGGCCTGGGCCCGGCACTTCGACGTGCCGGCGGCGCCCGGACAGGGCGGCCCTAGGCCTTGACCAGCGGGCAGCCGCCCTGGTCCATCGGGCGGAAGGCCTCCTCCGCCGCCACGGTGCCGACCAGCTTGTAGTAGTCCCAGGGCCCCTTGCTCTCCTCCGGCCGCTTCACCTGGAAGAGATAGGCCGGGTGGATCTTGCGGCCATCGGCGCGCAGCGTGCCGGGACCGAAGCAGTCGTCATCGGTCGGCATCGCCTTCATCCGCGCGATGGCGGCGCGGCCCGAGGCCCTGGTCTGCGCCACGCCGAGATCCGAGGCCGCCTTCAGGTAGTGCAGCACGGCGGAATAGGTGCCGGCATGCTCCTGGTTGGGCCAGTTGGTCGGCACCTTGTCCTTCACCCGGTTCAGGAAGGCGCGGGTGCGGTCGTTCAGGTCCCAGTAGAAGGCCTCGTTCAGCAGCAGGCCCTGGGCGGCGGGCAGGCCCATGGCGTGGATGTCGCAGAGGAAGGCGATCAGGGCGAGCATCTTCTGCCGCCGCGTCAGGCCGAATTCCTGCGCCTGCTTGACGCAGTTCACGGTGTCCGCCCCCGCCGTCGCCAGCGCCACGACCTTGGCGCGGGAGGACTGCGCCTGCACCAGGTAGGAGGAGAAGTCGGTGGTGCCGGGGAAGGGGAAGCGCACGCTGCCCGCCACCTTGCCACCGGCCGATTGCAGCGCCGCCGCCGTGTCGCGCTCGAGCTGATGGCCGAAGCTGTAATCGGCGGTCAGGAAGAAGAAGCTGTCGTCGCCGGCGCGGGCGGCCGCCTTGCCGACCACGTTGGCGCACATCCAGGTGTCGTAGGTCCAGTGCACCAGGTTGGTGGTGCATTGCGGGCCGGTCAGCACCGCGCTGGCCGGCCCGGAGGCCAGCACGACCTTGTCCTTCTCCTGCGCCAGGTTGGCGACGGCCAGCGCGACGGCGCTGTTGTTCACCTCCGTCACCGCGTCGACGCCGTCCTGGTCGAACCAGCGACGGGCGATGCCGAGGCCGACATCGGCCTTGTTCTGATGATCGGCCTGCAGGATCTCGACGGTGATGCCGCGCGCCTCCAGGCCGAGATCGGCCACCGCCTGCCGGGCGCAGGCGACGGAGGTGGGGCCGGAGGTGTCGCGATAGGGGCCGGAGAAATCCGCCAGCACGCCGATCTTCAGGATCCGCCCCGCGCCCTGCGCACGCGAGCGCCCCGGCAGGGCCGCCAACGCGGGCAGCGCGGCGCCCGCGACCATCAGGTCACGGCGGCTGAACTTCCTCATCCGTTCTCTCCAAGAATGCCATGCCGGCCCGTCTCGCCGGGGCCGCTTCGCCGCATGATGCAAAGGTCTCGCCTGGCGACGCAAGCCCGCACCGGATGGGGCGGATATCGATCCGGCCTAGGCCGCGCCGCCCCGCCCGGCTAGTGCTGCGGCCTGGCTCCGCTCCCGCTGCGGGACAAGAAGGGCCGGAAGGGTGGAGCCTCGCCATGACCGCAATCCCGCGCCCGGGCCTGCTGCCCGCCGGCGCGCCCGGCGGCATCGCCATGATGCTGCTCGGCGTGCTGCTCTTCGCGGTGAACGACACGCTCGGCAAATGGCTGGTCGGCGGCTACGCGGTGGGCCAGCTTCTGCTGGTGCGCAGCATCTCCGGCCTGTGCTGCATGGCGCCGCAGATCCATCGCATCGGCCTGTTCGGCCTGCTCTCGGCGCCGCGGCCGGGTCTGCAACTGCTCCGCGTCCTGTTCTCGACCCTGGAGACGTCGCTCTTCTTCTGGGCCATCGGCAGCCTGCCGCTCGCCGAGGTGATCACCTACTACATGGCCGGCCCGATCTACGTCACCGCCCTCTCGCCCTTCCTGCTGGGCGAGAGGGTGGGATGGCGGCGCTGGACGGCGGTGGCGGTGGGCTTCGGCGGCGTGGTGCTGGCGCTGCATCCCTCGCCCGGCTCGCTCTCCCTCGGCGCCGTCTGCGCGCTGGCCGGAAGCTTCAGCTATGCCTGCTTCCTGGTCATGACCCGCAAGCTCGCCGGCACGCCGGGCACGGTGCTGATCACGGCGCAGCTCCTCGCCGCCCTCGCCTTCGGCGCCGCGCTGACGCTGGCGCAGGGCTGGACCACGCCGGGCCCGCTCGACCTGGCGCTGATGCTGTTCCTCGGCCTCGGCTCGCTCTGCGGCAATCTCTGCGTCAACCAGGCGCTGCGGCTGGCGCCGGCCTCGGTGGTGGTCCCCTACCAGTACACGCTGATCCTCTGGGGCATGCTCTTCGGCTACCTGTTCTTCGACGAGGTGATCGGCCCGCTGACCCTGGCCGGTGCCGCCGTCATCGTCGGCGCCGGGCTGTTCATCTTCCTGCGCGAGCAGCAGTTGCGACACCAGGAGAAGGCGTAAGGGCCTACTTCGACGAGCGCGCGATCACCGAGAGCGCCGCGGCGCTGATCGAGATCTGGCCCAGGGTCTGCGTCAGGTCGCGGATGAAGCCCCAGGTCTCGTAGGGCGAGGGATCCTGCGGAACGACGACCAGGCTGCCCGGCGGGATCGGCGGCCCGCCGCCCTGCCAGGAGCCGATCCCCGACGGCACGCTCTGGCCGTTCGGCAGCACGACGAAGGCGCGCCCGCCATCGGCGAAGCGCTGCGCCCCGCCGGAGGCGCGGACATAATCGGCCGCCTTCCAGCCGGTGGAGAACTGCAGGCTGCCCGGGTTCAGCACCGCGCCCACCACCGTCACCTCGTTCGGCCGCTTCGGGATGGCGATCAGGTCCCCCGGCTCCAGCAGGACGTCGAGATCGGGCCGCGCGGCGAGGATGACGGGATTGGCCTCGACCACCATGCGCCCGGCCGCCCGCGCCTCGCGCAGCGAGCCCGCCAGCTCCCGCCCGGCGGTGATGGCGCCGCCGAGGTCGAGCCCGCCCGCCTTGCTGCCGGCCACCGCCTGCCCCGCCGCCACCTGGATCAGGCTCTGCTCCAGCTCCCGCGCGGTGCGGGCGAAGCCGTCCTGCTGCCGCTGCCGGACGCTCTCGCGGGTGAAGACGGCGCCGTAGGGATAGGCCTGGGGCGAGAGGCCGCCGGCGCGGGCGATGAGCTCGGAGAAGCGCTCGCCCCGGCGGATGTCGTAGGTGCCGGGCCGCATGAACTCGCCGACCAGCGTCACCGGCCCGCTGTCGCGGTCGCCGAAGCCGCGCGGCAGGCGGATGGCGTCGCGCGGGGAGAGGCGGATGGCGGCGAAATTGCCACTGCGCAGATCGAGCAGCAGGCGGTTGAGCGGGATCGCCCCGGCCTGTTCCAGCGGCTCGCGCGAGAGCTCGACCGCCGAGAGGTCCGCCGTGTCGGTGGCGCCGCCGGCGGCGGCCAGCACCTGGTCGAGGCCGGTATCGTCCAGGATGGGATAGAGGCCGGGCAGCCGCGCCTCGCCCGAGATCAGCACCGACTGGTCGAGCAGGAAGGGCAGCAGCGCCGGATAGTCGAGAAAGAGCTGCGGGCAGGGCGGCGCGCCGAGGTCGGGGAAGCCGGCGCCGCGCGCATGGGCGAAGCGCGCCGGCGAGGAGCGCGCCGCGACGGAGAGGGTCTGCAGCGCCGGGCAGGCGGTGTCGGGCGGCGCGCCCTGGCCGGCGGCGCCGGGGAGGGTGCCAGGGAGGCTGCCAGGCAGGGCCACCGGCAGCGCCGGGGCCGGGGCCTCGCCGCGCAGGGCGCGCTGCACCGGCGGGCTGGCCAGCCAGAGCACGTCGGCCTGGGAGAGCAGGATGACCTCGTCGCTCTCCTCCAGCTTGAGGTCGGCCTGGCGCCGCAGCACGCGGCCGAGATCGAAGCCGAGGAAGCGCCGCACCCGCGTCGCCGCGTCCACCCGCCAGACCACGCCGAGCCGCACATAGGGATCGGGCTTCACCAGGCGCGGATCGGCGAGCAGGCGGGAGAGGGCGGCGCCGGTGGCGGCGCGGGTCAGCGGCGTGGCGACATGGCCGGCGAGGCGGATCTGCCCGGCGGCGACATCGGCCCCCGGCTGCACCACCAGCGTGTCGCCGCGCCGCAGCCGGGTGGCGGCGCCGGCCTCGGCGTAGCTGCGTCGGCCGGCGCTGTCGGTGCCCTGCAGCAGGAAGCGGTTGCCGGCGGGCCGCAGCGGCTGGCCGGCGAGGCGCAACAGGGCCTCGAGCGGCGCGCTGGCGGCGCCGGCCGGCAGCTCGTAGATGCCCGGCCGCGTCACCTCGCCCCCCACGGCGACCGTGGCGCCGAGCGGCGGCACCACCACGCGCTCGCCCTCGCGCAGCGCCAGGTCCGGCATGCCCGGCTCGGTGCCGATGACGGCGTAGAGGTCGATGACGCGGCTGCCGCGCGGCCCGTCGACCCGGATGGCGCGCAGCGAGCCGGTGCGCTTCACGCCCCCCGCCTGCGCCAGCGCATCGAGCACCGAGGTCATGGCGGGCAGGGATTGCAGGCCCGGCCGCACCACCTCGCCGGCGACGAGGACGCCGATCTGCCGCACCTGCCCGACCGAGACATAGGCCTCCGACCCGCCCAGCTCGCGCGCCACCCGCGCCTCGATGTCGGCGCGCAGCTCGCGGAGCGTGCGCCCGGCGGCGGCGAAGGGCGGCAGGTCGGGCAGCAGCAGCGTGCCGTCGCGCGTGACGCGCAGCGCCTGGCTCTGCCGGGTGCGACCGCGGATGCTGATCAGCACCTCGTCGTCGCGGCCGAGGACATAGTCGTCCGGCAGGCCGCCGACCGCGGCCGGCGACGGCGGGGCGGCCGCGATCTCGCGGAAGGTGTCGTAGCCGAACTGCCGCAGCGGCGCCTCCAGCCGCGCGGCGTAGAAGGCCTCGGTGTGCGACAGCGGCTCGGCGGCCGGCGGCGGCGAGAAGACGGCGTGCGGGACGGGGGAGGCGACAGCGGACGCGGCGGGGGACGCCGGGGGCGGGGCGGCGGGCGGCGGGGCGCGCCCCCCGCCCGAGGCCTCTAGGATGCGCTGCAGGATGTCCTGCTGCATCGCCGGCGGCAGGCTCGGCAGCGGCATGCCGCCGGGCAGCACGCTGGGCAGGCTGGGGGGCGAGAGCAGCGGACTCGGGACCTGCCCGCCCGGCGGCCCGTTCGGGGGCGCCGCGAACCCGGGCGCCTGCGCCCCCGCCCCGCCCGCCTGCAGCATCAGGATCCCGGCGAGAATCAGGCGGCCGCCCCGCCGGAGGACGGTGGCGGAGGAAGGCGGGTGCGCGGCGGGGGAAAGGAAAGGCGGCAAGTCCTGGAGCACCGTGGCGGTAGCGGTGGAGGTTAAAAGCTCGCTCGCAAAATCGTGACCAATGGTTTATCAGCATGACGATGGCGATCCAAGCGCGCAATTCGCCCAGATTAAGCAACCTTGCGTTGTTCGATGCCGCCCTCCGGCTCGGCCCGCATGCGCTCGCCCATTACGCCCTGTACCGCCTGGGCCGGCTGCACGGCGGCCCGGCCCGCGCCCTGGCCGATCGGCCGGCCGTGACCGGCGCCTTCCTGCCGGAGACCTGCCTGCGCCCAGCACCGGAGCTGGCTGAAGGACCGATGCCGGGCTGGCCCGCCCGCCTGCGCGCCGCCCTCGCGGCCCTGCCCTCCGCCGGCCCGCACGGCCCCTTCGACGGCGCCACGCCGGCACTGGCACTGGACCTGTTTGGCGCGGGCGATATCCGCCCCGTCTGGGAGGCCAACCGGCTGGCCTGGGCGCCACTGCTGGTGCAGGCGGCGCGGCTCTGGCCGGAGGAGGGGCATCTGGCGCGGCTGGAGCAGCGCCTGGCCGCCTGGCAGGCGGCCAACCCGGCCTATCGCGGCCCCAACTGGGCCTGCGGCCAGGAGGCGGCGCTGCGCGCGCTGCACCTCGCCCTGGCCCTGCTGCTGGCCGGGGCGGAGGCCGATCCTTCCCCGGCGGCGCGCGGGCTGCTCGCGCTGCACGCCCACCGCATCCGGGCGACCGCGGCCTATGCCCGCGCGCAGGACAACAACCACAGCATCAGCGAACCCGCGGGCCTGCTGGCCTGCGGCTGGCTGCTGGGCGAGGCCGAGCTGGCGCGGCGGGGCGAGGCCGCCCTGGCCCGCGCGGTGGCGCGGCTGGTGGCGCCGGATGGCGGCTTCGCGCAGCATTCCACCGGCTATCACCGCCTGTTGCTGGACACGCTCTCCGTGCTGGAGGTGCTGCGCCTCCGGCTGGGCCGGCCGCCGCTGCCCGCGCCGGTGCCGGCCCGCGCCGCCGCCGCCGCCCACTGGCTGGCGCGGCTGGTCGCGGCGGGGGGCGCGCTGCCGGCGCTCGGCCATCAGGACGGCTCCGCCTTCGCCGATCTGGCGCTGGGCGGCGCCGCCGATGCGCGCGGGAGCGTCGAGCGGGCGATGCGCCTCTTCGCCGGAGCCTCGGCCGGCTTCGCCGCCGAGCCGGGCTGCCGCTGGCTCGACCTGCCGGAAGGCGCGCCCATGCCGCCGGTCCCGCGCTGGACCGCCAGCGGCAGCATGGGCTGGGCCGAGGCCGGGGCGCGCGGCCTGCTGCGCACCGGGCCGCTGCACTTCCGCCCCGGACAGTCGGACCTGCTGCATTTCGAGCTGTGGCACGGCGACCGCCCGCTGCTCACCGATGCGGGAACCGGCGCCTACAACCCGCCCCCCGGCCAGGAATGGTGGCTCGACCACTTCCCCTCCGCCCGCGCCCATAACAGCATCCTGTTCGACGGGCAGGAGCCGATGCCGCGCGCCGGCCGCTTCCTCTACGCCCATTGGCCCTGGCTGCGGCCGCTGCCGGACGGCGCCCTGTCACGCGACCGGCGCGGCCGGCGCCATGCCCGGCGTGTCGCCGTCATGGGGCGGGAATGGCGCATCATCGACGAGGTGGGGGGACGGTTCCGCAGCCTGACGCTGCGCTGGCGGCTGGGGCCCGGCGCGTGGCGGCTGATGCCCGAGGGCGTGACCGGCCCCGCGCTGCTGCGCGTCACCGCCGATGCCCCGCTCCACTTCGTGGAGGAGGAGGGCTGGGAAAGCCCGGCCTATGGGGTGGTGCGCCCCTGCCGGGTCCTGGCGGTGCATGCCGCGGCGCCGGTCTCGCGCATCGTCACGCGGGTGACGTTGTGAGCCATCGCACGGGCAGGGTTGTGGGCCATCGCACGGGCAGGGTTATGAGCCGCGATGCCGCTTGACCAGCTCCTGCGTGGCATCGGCCGGCTGTGGCGCTGGCTCGCCCTGGCCATGCTGCTGACCATCGCGGCGGGCGTCGCGACGATCCTGGCCTGGCCCCGCGCCTACGTGGCCGAGGCGGTGGTGGCGCCGGCGGAGACCACCGGCATCGCCACCTCCAGCCTGATCTCGGCCAATGCGCTGGCGCCCGGCAGCCTGCTCGACACCCGGCCGGGCGGCAATTTCGCCGTCTACCTCGCCGCGCTGCGCAGTCCCGAGGCCGCCGCCATGCTGGCGCGCGACACTGGCCTGCTGGCCGATCTGGCGGCGGCGCGGGAGGGCGGCGCGCTCGCCCCGCTGCGCCAGGCGCTCGGCCTCGACCGGCCGCCGGACGCGGATGACGCGTTGCGCTGGCTGGAGCGGGGCCTGTCCGTCACCCAGTCGCTCGCCTCCGTCACCTGGACGCTGGAACTCGCCCACCCCCGGCGCGAGGCGGCGCTGGAGGCGCTGGCGCGGCTGCACGACTTCGCCGAGGCGCGGGTGCGCGAGGACCTGCTCGCCCTGGCCCGCCGCCGGGTCGCGGCGCTGGAGTCGCGGCTGGCGGAGGAGCGCGACATCTATCTCCGCACGCCGCTCTTCGAGCTCCTGGCGCAGCACCAGCGCGCTGCCCTGGTGCTGGCGGCGGATCGCTCGGTGGCGGCGCGGCTGGTCTCCGGCCCGCTGGTCGAGCTGCGCCCCTCGCAGCCGAACCGGCCGCTGCTGCTGCTGCTGCTGCTGCTGACCGCCCCAATGGCCTGGCTCTTCCTCGGCGCCTGCCTGGTGCTGCTGCGCGGCGGCCCGGCGGAGCGCCGGATGGGGCCCCGGAGGGAGGCACGGCGCGGCTGGCGACCGGACCCGGCGGAGTGACGCCGCCCCGCATCGACAGCGCCGCGCTCGGCAGCCTCGCCGGGGCGGCGGCGGCGGCGCTGCATTTCGCCGGGGCGCTGAAGGGCACGCCGCTGGCGGCCGCCCTGCCGCTCGACCTGACGCTGCTCGCCGCCGCGCTGCTGCTGCCGGCGCTCGCCCTGCTGCTGCTGACGCGGCGCTGGCGGCTGCATCCCCTGCTCGGGCCGCCGCTGGCGGCGGTCGGGATGCTCTGGCTCTGGCTGGTGCTGGCCGGGCTGTGGAGCGCCAGCGGCGCCGTCCTGGCGGCGAAGCTGCCGGACATCGTGCTGGTCGGGCCGGTGATGCTGCTGGCCGGCCTGGCGGTGGGGGCGGACGCGCCGGCGCGCCGCCTCTTCACCGGGGCGACGCTGATGATCGGCCCCCTGGTGGCCGCCTCGGTCGCCTTCGGACTGGCCACCGGGCAGGTGGTGCTGGGCGGCGTGGCCGGCGCCAATCCCGACCTGCTGCGGGTGCAGTACCAGCTGGCCGGCCAGGCCATCGCCTGCGCCGCCGGCCTCGGCGCGGTGCGGCTGGTCGAGTCGCCGGGCTGGGGCGGGTGGCTGTTCTGGGCCGGCTTCACCCTGGCGCTGGCCGGGGCGGCGCTGCTGCCGGGGGGGCGCATGGCGCTGCTCTCGCTCGGCCTCTCCGTGCTGCTGACCCCCGCGCTGCGCTGCTGGTCCGCCGGCCGCGCCCGCGCCGCCCTGGCCTGGACCGCGGCCGCCGGGCTGGCCGGCGCGCTCGGCCTCGCCGTCCTGCTGCTGGACGGCGCGGCGATGGAAGGGCTGCGCACGCTGGAGCGCTTCACCGAGGGCGGCATGGAGGCCTCGGCCCGCCCCGCCCTGTGGCGCGCGGCGCTGGACTGGGGCGGGGCGACGCTGCCGCTCGGCCTCGGCACCGGCGGCTTCACCATCGCCGCCGGGCATGGCGAGCGGCGGGGCCTCTACCCGCACAACCATGCGCTGGAGGCGCTGGCCGAGGGAGGCCTGCCGGGGCTGCTGCTCTGGCTGCTCTGCTTCGGCGGCGCCGGGCTGCTGCTGCTGGTGCGCAGCCGCCACGCCGCGCCGCAGCGTGTCGCCCGCGTCACCGCGCTGGTGCTGCCGGTGGCGATGGCGGCGATGGTCTCGACCGATCTCGGCAACCGGATGGTCTGGTTCGCCCTCGGCCTCACGCTTTCCCTCGGGATGGTGGCACGACGTGTATGAAGCCTGGATCAAGCGCCCGGTCGACCTGCTGGCGGCGGCGCTGCTGCTGCTGCTGCTCTCGCCCTTCCTGCTCGGCACCGCGCTGGCGGTGCGGCTGGCGCTCGGCCGGCCGGTGCTGTTCCGGCAGGAGCGGGCCGGGCGCGGCGGCCGGCCCTTCACCCTGCTGAAGTTCCGCAGCATGCGCGAGGGCCCGGGCGAGGACGCCGAACGCCTGACCTCCTTCGGCCGCCGGCTGCGCGCCACGGCGCTGGACGAGCTGCCGCAACTGGTCAACGTGCTGCGCGGCGAAATGAGCCTGGTCGGGCCGCGCCCGCTGCCGCCGACCTATACGCCGCTCTATTCCGCGCGGCAGCGCCTGCGCCTGGGAGTGCGGCCGGGCCTGGCCGGAGCGGCGCAGGCGGCCGGGCGCAACGCCGTGCCCTGGCCGGAGCGGCTGGAGCGCGATGCGCGCTATGCCGCCCGGGTGACCGCCCTGGGCGATCTGCGCGCCCTGCTCGGCACGCTGGGCGTGCTGCTGCGTGGCCGCGGCGTGACCGCGCCGGGCCATGCCAGCATGCCGCGGTTCGAAACGGTGGCCGAGGCGGAAGCGAAACAAAGGTTACAAACCTCAGGTTGATTATCCATTGCTGAATCTCACAGGATTTGATTGGTTAGGGTTGCGTTCACAAAAGGGTGAGCCTGCCCCCCATGGCCTCCGCCAAAGCCGCCAATGACAGCACGGATGCCGCACCGGCGGGCCCCCCGGGCGTGCTCTTCTTCCCGCGCCGCACGGCCATGCTGGCGGCCCCGCGGGAGCGGCTGCTGCTGTCGCCGCCCAGTCTGGTGGGCGGCGAGCTGGCGGTGCTCAGCCGCACCCTGACGGATGGCTGGATCGCGCCCGCCGGCCCGGTGCCCGAGGCCTTCGAGCAGGCGGTGGCCGAGGCGGCGGGCTTCGCCCATGCCGCGGCCCTCGCCTCCGGCACCGCGGCGCTGCACCTCGGCTACCGCGTGCTCGGCGTCGAGCGCGGCGACGAGGTCTGGACCCAGAGCCTCACCTTCGTCGCTACCATCGCCCCGGCGGTGCAGATGGGCGCCCGGCCGCGCTTCCTCGATGTCTCGCCGGACAGCTGGACGATGGACCCCGAGGTGCTGGAGGAGCAGCTGATCCAGGCGGCGCGGCGCGGCCGGCTGCCGCGCGCCGTGGTGCCGGTCGATCTCTACGGCCAGCCCTGCGACCTCGATGCCATCCTGGCGATCTGCGGCCGCTGGGGCGTGCCGGTGCTCTGCGACAGCGCCGAGGCGCTGGGCGCGCGCTACCGCGACCGGCCGGTGGGCAAGGGCGCGGCGCTCGCCGCCTTCTCCTTCAACGGCAACAAGATCATCACCGCCGGCGGCGGCGGCGCCCTGGTCTCGGACCAGCCGGCGCTGATCGCCCGCGCCCGCCACCTCGCCGCCCAGGCCAAGGAGGCGACGCCGCACTACCAGCACGAGACCACCGGCTATTCCTACGGCATGTCCTCGGTGCTGGCCTCGGTCGGGCTGGCGCAGATCGGCGCGCTGGAGGCGCGGGTGGCGGAGCGCCGCCAGGTCTTCGCCCGCTACGCCGGGGCGCTGGCGGACCTGCCGGGCGTCGGCTTCATGCCGGAGCCGGACTGGGCGCGCTCCAGCCGATGGCTCTCGGTCATGCTGATCGATCCGCTGCGCTCCGGCACCTCGCGCGAGGCGGTGCGGCGGGCGCTGGAGGCGGCGAACATCGAGAGCCGCCCGGTCTGGAAGCCGCTGCACATGCAGCCCGCCTTCCGCGGCGCGCGCTGCCACGGCGCCGGCGTCTCCGGCCGCCTCTTTGAGCGCGGCCTCTGCCTGCCGAGCGGCGCCATGACCGCCGCCGAGCAGGACCGTGTCATCGCCGTCATCCGCGGCTGCTTCCGGACCTGAGCCGATGCGAATTCTCTACCTGCACCAGCACTATTCCTCGCCGGCCGGCGCCACGGCCACGCGCAGCCACGCCATGGCCCGGGCGCTGCAGGCGCGCGGCCACGCGGTGACGATCGCCTGCGGCCGCTATGCCGGCGCCGAGACCGGCCTCGAGGGCGCCTTCCGCCATGGCCGGCGGGAGGGCGAGGTGAAGGGGCTGCGGCTGGTCGAGTACGACATTCCCTGCGGCAACGCGCAGGGGCTCGGCGCCCGCGGCGGCGCCTTCCTGCGCTATGCCGCCGAGGCCGGCCGGCTCGCTTTGGCCGGGCGGTGGGACCTGGTGATCGCCAGCTCGACACCGCTCACCGTGACCCTGCCGGCGCTGCTGGCGCGGCGGCTGCGCGGCACGCCCTTCGTCTACGAGATGCGCGACCCCTGGCCGGAGCTGCCCCGCGCCCTCGGCGGCGTGCCCGGCTGGGTCCTGGCCGGTATGGAGCACCTGGCGAATGCCGCCTGCCGGCAGGCGGCCGCCGTGGTGGCGCTGAGCGAGGGCATGGCGGAGACGGCGCGCGCCCGCGGCACGCCGCCGGATCGACTGCACGTGGTGCCGAACGGCTGCGACCTCGACCTGTTCGGCCCGCATGTCCCCGCCTGGCGGCCGGACGAGGCGGCGCCCTGGGAGATGCTGGCGGTCTACGCCGGGGCGCATGGCCGCGCCAACGGGCTGGAGCAGCTGCTGGAGGCGGCGGCGATCCTGCGCGCCCGGGGGGAGCTGCGCATCCGCCTGCTGCTGGTCGGGGACGGATCGGAGAAGGCGCGGCTGCAGGAGGAGGTGATGAACCGGGGGCTGTACAATGTCAGCTTCCTGCCGCCGCTGCCCAAGCGGCAGCTGGCCAGCCTGCTTGCCGGCTGCCAGGTCGGGTTGCACTGCCTGGCGCCGGTGCCGGAATTCGCCGAGCTGACCGCGCCGAACAAGCTGATGGACTATCTGGCCGCCGGCCTGCCCGTCGTCTCCAACCTGCCCGGCCGTGCCGCGCGCCTGCTGGCCGACGGGCCCTGCGGCATCGCCATGCCGCCGGGCGAGGCCGGCGGCCTGGCCGATGCCCTGCTCTGGATGGTGACCAATCCCGGGCTGCGCGGGCAGATGGGGCGGGCGGCGCGCTCCCAGGCGGTCTGGCGATGGGACCGGCGCCTGCTGGCGGCGCGCTTCGTCGAGGCGGTAGAGGGCGCGGTGCGGGCGGAGCCGGCCGGCGCGCTGGTGCCGGCATGAACGGGCCCGCTGCCACCTCCCTGGCCGGGATGGCCGAGATCCACCTGGTCGCCGCCGCGCGGCCCAACCTGCCGAAGCTGGCGGCGCTCTGGCACGCCCTGGCTGCCCGCCCGGCCTTCTGCCGCCCGGTCCTGCTGCACACCGGCCAGCACCGGGACGCGGCGATGTTCGGCGCGCATCTGGCCGATCTCGGGCTGCCCGAGCCGGAGATCGACCTGGGTGTCGCGGCCGGGGGCGGCCATGCCGGAACCACCGGCCGCACCCTGATGGCCTGCGCCGCCCTCTGGGAATCGCGCCGGCCGGCCCTGGTGGTGGTGGCCGGCGATGTCGACGGCACGCTGGCCGCCGCGCTGGCCGCCCGCAAGCTGGGCATCCCCGTCGCGCATCTCGAGGCCGGGCTGCGCTGCGGCGACCGCGACATGCCGGAGGAGATCAACCGCCGCGCCGTCGATGCCGTCAGTGACCTGCTCTGGGCGCCCGATCACGCCACGGCGGAGCGCCTGCTCGCCGAGGGCCACGCGCCGGGCGCGGTGCGGGCGGTCGGCAACGCGATGATCGACACGCTGCTCGCCCGCCTGCCCGCCGCCCGCGCGCGGCCCCTGCCGGGCGGACTGGCGCCGGGATTCTACGGCGTCGTCACCCTGCACCGCCCGGCCAATGTGGACGATCCGGCGGCGCTGGCGGCGCTGCTGGCGGCGCTGGGCGCGGCGGCGGCGCGCCTGCCGCTGGCCTGGCCGGTGCATCCGCGCACGCGCGGGCGGATGCGGGCCTTCGGCCTCGCCTGGCCGCCGGGCGTGCTGGACCTGCCGCCGCTCGGCTATCTCGACTTCCTCGGCCTGCTGGCCCGCGCCCGGCTCGCCGCCACCGACAGCGGCGGGGTGCAGGAGGAGGCGGCGGGGCTCGACCTGCCCTGCCTGACCCTGCGCCCCTCCACCGAGCGGCCGGTGACGCTGGAGCGCGGCGGCAACCGCCTGGTGACGCCGCGGGACCTGCCGGAGGCGGTGGCGGCGGTGCTCGCCGGCGCCTGGCCGCGCGCCCGGCCGATCCCGCTCTGGGATGGCCGGGCGGGCGGGCGCATGGCCGCGCATCTCGCCGAGGTCCTGCCCACCCCGCTGGGGAGGGCCGCCTGATGCCCGATGGAGCCGCCCCGGCGGCACGGCCCGCGGCCTCCGCCGCCGTGACGATGATGCCCCCCGGCCTGCCGCCACCCCTGGTCTGCATGCTCTCGGCGGCGCATCCGCCGGCCGATGTGCGCGTCGTCGGCAAGGAGGGCGCCACCCTGGTCTCGGCCGGCTGGCGGGTGCGCCATATCTGCCCGGCCGCCGCCGGCGCGGTCGGTGGCGAGGCACGGCATGGCGTCGCCATCGCGCCCTATCGCCGCGCCGCCGGCTGGCTCGGGCGGCTGCGCAACATCCCGGCCCTGGCCCGCCGCGCCGCCGACAGCGGCGCCGCCGTGCTGCATGCCAGCGAGCCCGATGCCTGGCTGGCGGCGATCCTGGCGGCGCGGCGCAACGGCGCGCGCGTGGTGCTGGACGTGCATGAGCACTATCCTTCCCGGCTCGACCACCGCCTGCCGCGCCTGCTCCGCCCGCTGCTGGCGCCCCTGGCGCGCGCCGCCATCCGGGGCGCCTGCCGCGCCATGGCGCGCCGGGCCGACGCGGTGGTCGTGGCCAAGGACGGGCTCGACGGCGACTTCGCCGCGCCGGAGCGGATCGTGCCGGTGCGCAACTACGCCCGCGCCAGCCAGGTGACGCCGCGCCGGCATCGCGCCGGGCCGCTCACCCTGGTGCATCTCGGCGCGCTGGGCCGCGCCCGGGGCGCCATGGAGATGCTGGACTGCCTGGCCTTCTGCCCGGCCTCCACGCGGCTGACCCTGGTCGGGCGCTTCACCGACGGCTCCGAATCCGCCTTCGCCGGCCGCGCCGAGCGGCTCGAGCTCGCCGCCCGCGTCACCCGCCGGGGCTGGCTGCCGCATGGCGAGGCGCTGGCCGAGGCGGCGCGCTGCGACATCGGCCTTGTGCTGTTCCAGCCGGGCGTGGAGAACCACCGCCTGGCCCTGCCGCACAAGCTGTTCGACTGCATGCTGGCCGGCCTGCCGGTGATCGCCCCGGCCTTCGCCACCGAGGTGGCCCAGGTGGTGCGCGAGGCGGAATGCGGCCTGCTGGTGGACACCGCCGACCCCGAGGCCATCGCCGCCGCCGTGCGCCGGCTGGCCGATCCCGGGCTGCGCGCCGGCATGGGGGCGCGTGGCCGCGAGGCGGCGCTCGGCCGCTTCGGCTGGGCCGGCGAGGCGGAACGGCTGGTCCGCCTGTACCACCGCCTGGCGCCGCTGCCGCGCTGATGGCGCGCGCCACCCCCTGGTCCGCCGGCGCGCCCCTCGCGCCGCGTCCCGCGGCGCGGCTCGCGGGGGCCGTTTCGCGGCGCCGCGGCGTCCCGGCGGGCCGGTGGGGGGGCCGCGGCAAAGCTTCACCCCGGCGCGCCGCACGCCTATACGCCCGCTCCATGGCCCTCACCCGAATTCTGCTGAATCTCGGCCTGGACTCGCTTCTGGCGGCCCTGGCGCTCCCGCTCGCCGTCTGGGCGGCCTCGCCCGGCGACTGGCCGCCCGGCGGCTGGTGGCTCGGCGCCATTCCCGGCACGGTCGCGGCCCTGGTCCTGGCCGGGCTGCCGGTGCGCCTGCCGCAGCAGTACTGGCGCTTCGCGGCGCTGAAGGATCTGGTGGCCGTGGTCGGCGCCGGGATCGGCGCGGCGCTGCTCTTCAGCCTCGGCCTGCGGCTGGCGGGGGCCTGGATGCCGGGCAACGTGGCCTTTCCGCTGATCCATGCGGGCGCGCTCTCCGCCGTCCTGCTGGCGCCGCGCATCCTGGCGCCGCTGAAACAGGCGCACCGCGTCGGCCCGCCGTCCGAGGCGCCGGCCCTGCCGGTCCTGCTGGTCGGCACCGGGGATGCCGCGGACCTGTTCATCCGCGCCCTGCTGCAGCAGCGCACGCCGCGCTACCGCGTCATCGGCATCCTGGCGCGCAGCCCGCGCGGGGCGGGGCGGCGCATCCATGGCCACCCCATCCTCGGCGGCTTCGAGGAGGCGGGCGAGGTGCTGGACCGCCTGCGCGCCGAGCAGCGCCTGCCGGGCGCCATCGTGCTCGCCGATCCGGACCTGCAGGGCCATGCGCTGGAGGAGATGCTGGATGCCGCCGACCGCCACGGCGTTCCGGTCAACCGCGCGCCGCGCCTGACCAGCCTCGGCCCGGCACGGCGCGAGGGGGCGGGGGCGCGGCGCTTCGAGCTGCGCCCGGTGGCGATCGAGGAGCTGCTCGACCGGCCGCAGGTGCCGCTCGACCGCGAGGGCATGGCGCGGCTGGTGCAGGGGCGGCGGGTGCTGGTCACCGGCGCCGGCGGCACCATCGGCGGCGAGCTGGCGCGGCAGGTGGCGGCGCTCGGCCCGGCCCAGCTCACCCTGCTCGACCATGGCGAGTTCGCCCTCTACAGCATCGACCTGGAGCTGGCGGAGACGCATCCGGCGGTGCCGCGCCGCGCCGTGCTGGCCGATGTGCGCGATGCCGGGCGCATCGCCCGGCTGATGCGCGACGTGCGGCCGGAGCTGGTGTTCCATGCCGCGGCGCTGAAGCACGTGCCGATGGTCGAGAACGACCCCCTGGAGGGGCTGCTGACCAACGCCCTCGGCACCCGCGTCATCGCCGACGCGGCGCGCGCGGAGGGCTGCCGCGCCATGGTCTTCATCTCGACCGACAAGGCGGTGAACCCGACCAGCGTCATGGGGGCCTCCAAGCGCCTGGCCGAGATGTACTGCCAGGCGGTGGACAAGGACGCGCGGCATCGCGGCGGCGGCGAGGCGGGCGACATGCGCTGCATCACCGTGCGCTTCGGCAATGTGCTGGGCTCGACCGGCTCGGTGGTGCCGCTGTTCCGGCGCCAGCTCGAGCGCGGCGGTCCGCTCACCGTGACGCATCCCGACATGCGCCGCTACTTCATGACGGTGCGCGAGGCGGTCGGGCTGGTGCTGCAGGCGAGCGTCGTCGGCATGGCCGATGCGGAGGGGTTCCGCGCCGCCGGCGACGGGCGCGGCCTGCCGCCCGAACTGTCCGATGGCGGCATCTTCGTGCTCGACATGGGCAAGCCGGTGAAGATCGTGGACATGGCGCGGCGCATGATCCGCCTCGCCGGGCTGCGGCCGGACGAGGACATCGAGATCCGCTTCACCGGCCTGCGCCCGGGGGAGAAGCTCTACGAGGAGCTGTTCCACGGCCAGGAGCCGCCGCGCCCGACGCAGTATCCTGGCCTGCTGATGGCGACGCCGCGCACCACCGACGCGGCCGAGGTCGGCGCCGCGATCGACGCCATGGCCGCCGCGGCGCGGGCCGGCCAGGGCGGCGCGGCGCTGGCCGAGCTGGCCCGGCGGGTCCCCGAATTCGACCACAATGCCGGCGCCCCCCCTGGTCCGCCCGCCGGCGCCACCCCCACCACCCCCGACGCGCGCGCCTGAGCATGGGCCGGGCCGCGCCATCCGTTCCGCGAGAGGACGCACGATGGAAGGTCCGGCCTATCCGGTCTCGTGGTGGGGCCGCGCCCGCGCGCTGGACCCCGCCGCGCCGCTCGCCCCGGCGCTGAGCGAGCGCATCGCGGCGCGGACGGCGCGCATCGGTGTGGTCGGCCTCGGCTATGCCGGGCTGCCGCTGGCGCTGCGCTTCGCCGAATCGGGCTTTCCCGTCACCGGCTTCGATATCGACGCGGCCAAGCTCGCGGCGCTGCGCGCGGGGCGCAGCCCGGTGCATGGCATCCCCGACGGCCGGGTCGCCGCCGCCGGCATCCGGCCCGCCGCCGGCGCCGAGGAGGCGCGCGACTGCGACGCCCTGCTGATCTGCGTGCCGACGCCGATCGGGCCGCACAAGGAGCCCGACCTCGGCGCCGTGCGCGCCGCCGTCGCGGCGATCGCGCCCTTCCTGCGACCCGGCCAGGCGATCGGGCTGGAGAGCACCACCTATCCCGGCACCACGGAGGAGGTGGTGCTGCCGGCGCTGGCGGAGGCCGGGCTGCGGCCGGGGCTCGACGCCTTCGTGCTCTACAGCCCGGAGCGCGAGGACCCCGGCAACCCCGAGGGCACGGTCGGCCGGGTGCCGAAGCTGATCGCCGGCGCGACACCCGCCTGCCTCGCCATCGGCCAGGCGCTCTACGGACCGGCGGCCGCCGGGCGGCTGGTGGCGGTCTCGTCGCTGCGCGCGGCCGAGCTGGTGAAGCTCTACGAGAACGTGTTCCGCGCCGTGAACATCGGGCTGGTGAACGAGCTGAAGCGGATCAGCCACGCCCTCGGCCTCGACGTGCACGAGGTGATCGACGCCGCCGCCACCAAGCCCTTCGGCTTCATGCCCTTCCGCCCCGGCCCCGGCCTCGGCGGGCACTGCATCCCGGTCGATCCCTACTACCTCGCCTGGAAGGCGCGGGAGCTGGGCGTGCCGAGCGACTTCGTCGAACTGGCCGGGCGGGTGAACGACGCCATGCCGGGCTATGTCGTCGGCCGGCTGCGCGACGCGCTGGACGCGCGCGGCAAGGCGTTGCGCGACGCCCGTATCCTGCTGCTCGGCCTGGCCTACAAGCCGGGCGTCCCCGACATGCGCGAGAGCCCGGCGTGCGAGCTGCTGCACCTGCTGGCCCGGCGCGGCGCCCGCGTCGCCTATCATGACCCGCTGGTGCCGGCCTGGCCCGAGGCCGGGCTGGAGAGCGCGCCGCTGACGCCCGGGCTGCTGGCGGCGCAGGATGCCGTGCTGGTGGTGACGCCGCAGCCGGGGATGGATTTCGCCGCCGTGCGCGCCCACGCGGCGCTGGTGGTGGACACGCGCGGCGTCTACCGCGATGCGGCGGTGGAGACCGATGCGTTGCCGGGTGAAACGCGCGGTGATTTCCCATCCGGTGGCGAACGGGCCTATCACGCCGTCATCCAGGCCTGACCGGGCGCCGCCCGGCGGGCCTGCACCGCTGCACGGAGCCTTTCCGCCGATGACCGAGACGCGCCCCATCACCCTCTTCGACATGAAGGCGCAGCAGGCGCTGATCCGCGACGGGATCGACCGCCGCATCGCGGCCATCCTGGACAGCGGCGCCTTCATCAACGGCCCGGATGTGCGCGAGCTGGAGGAGAAGCTGGCGGCCTTCGCCGGCACCGCCCACGCCGTCGGCGTCTCCTCCGGCACGGATGCGCTGCAGATCGCCATGATGGCCGAGGGTATCGGACAGGGCGATGCCGTCTTCCTGCCCGCCTTCACCTATACCGCGACCGCCGAGGTGCCCCTGGTGCTCGGCGCCACGCCGGTCTTCGTCGATGTCGAGGAAGGCAGCTTCAACATCGACATCGCCGACCTGAAGCGGCGCATCGCGCTGGTGAAGGCGGAGGGGCGGCTGCGGCCGCGCGCCGTGGTCGGCGTCGATCTCTTCGGCCGCCCGGCGGACTGGGTGGCGATCCAGGAGATCTGCCGCGAGGAAGGGCTGTTCGCCCTCGACGACGCGGCCCAGGCCTTCGGCGCAGCGCTGGACGGGAAGCGCCTGGGCCGCTGGGGCGACGCGGCGGCGCTCAGCTTCTATCCGACCAAGACGCTCGGCTGCTACGGCGATGGCGGCGCCATCCTGACCGACAGCGCCGAGCGCGCCGAGCTCTACCGCTCGCTCCGCACCCATGGCGAGGGCCGGACGCGCTACGAGGTGGAGCGCACCGGCATGAACGGCCGGCTGGACACGCTCCAGGCCGCCATCCTGCTCTGCAAGCTGCCGCTGCTGGAAGACGAGCTGGCCGCCCGCGCGCGGATCGCGGCGCAGTACGGCGCCCGGCTGGCCGGCCATGTCGCGGTGCCGGGCGAGCAGGCGGGCGCCACCAGCGCCTGGGGACTCTACTCGATCCTGCTGCCGGACGCGGCGGCGCGGGCGCGGGTGCAGAAGGCGATGCAGGACCGCGGCGTGCCGTCGGCCATCTACTACCCGAAGCCGCTGCACCGGCAGCCCGCCTATGCCCGCGCCCATGCCGAGGGGCTGCGCCAGGCGCCGCCCCTGCCGGTGAGCGAGGCGCTGTGCGAGCGCATCCTCTCCCTGCCGATGCATCCCTATCTGGACGAGGGGCAGGTGGAGCGCGTGGCCGCGGCGGTGATCGCGGGGCTCTGACGCCGCGCGGGGCGGGGCCGCCCTCACCGGCGGCTTCCCCCCTCCGCCGGACGGATCAGTCCGCCTGGGCCGCCTGACCCATGCGGTAGGGATGCGCCGGGTAGCTGCCGAGGACGCGCAGCTCGCGCGAGAAGAAGGCCAGCTCCTCCAGGGCGCGCTTCAGGGGGGGGTGGTCCGGGTGGCCATCCACGTCGCAGAGGAACTGCGTGGCGGTGAAATGGCCGTCGAGCATGTAGCTTTCGAGCTTGGTCATGTTCACGCCGTTGGTGGCGAAGCCGCCCAGCGCCTTGTACAGCGCCGCCGGGATGTTGCGGACGCGGAAGACGAAGGTGGTGACGGTGTTCATCGCCTCCACCGCCGGCATCCGCGGCGCGCGCGCCATGACATAGAAGCGCGTGGTGTTGTGCGCCTCGTCCTCGACATTGTGCAGCAGGATCTCGAGGCCATAGGTCTCGGCCGCCAGCGAGGAGGCGATGGCGGCGTCCTCCAGGCTGGGCCGCTCGGCCAGCAGCTTGGCGGCGCCGGCCGTGTCGGCCTCGATCACCGGCTCCAGCCCGCGCTCGCGCAGCAGCTTGAGCACCTGGCCGAGCGCCACCGGATGGCTGTGGGCGCGCTTCAGCCCGGCGAGCGTCGCGCCCTTGTGCGCCAGCAGGCAGTGCTCGACGCGCTGGTAGTGCTCGCCCACGGTGAAAAGGCCCGAATCGGGCAACAGGCGGTGGATGTCCGGCACCCGGCCGGCCAGCGAGTTCTCGCAAGGAAGCATGGCGAGGTCGGCCCGCGCCTCCCGCACCGCCTCCATCGCCGCCTCGAAGCTGGGGCAGGGCAGGGTGGTCCAGCCGGGATAGGCGCTGCGGCAGGCCAGGTCGGAATAGGCTCCAGGGACACCCTGGAAGGCGATCACACCGCTCACGCTTGATTCTCCGGCCCGGGCAGAAGGGGGAAGGTCCGCGCCGGGGCTTGTCGCTCGGAATGGGGCGACGGGTTGAAGCGCCGCCGTTGTCCCACTATGGTCCGGACGCTTCTAGTCGAGGCCAAGGCCGTGCGCAAACAGCGGCCGGGTCCGATGCGGGGTCCCCTGCACTTCGTCTGAGAAATGGATCTGGCAGAATGAGCTTGGAGGTCAACAAGGCGTTCGCCGCCGTCCTCACCGCCGGGATCGCCTTCATGGTGGCCGGGTTCATCGGTCAGCAGGTCGTGCATCCGAAGCGGCTTGAGAAGACGGCGATCGCCATCGACGTGCCCGAGACCTCCGGCGCCCCGGCCGCCGCGGAACCGCAGATCGACCCGATCGCGCCGCTGCTGGCCAATGCCAATGTCGACAACGGCCGCCAGATCGCCGCCCGCCTCTGCGCCGCCTGCCACACCTTCGAGGAGGGCGGCGCCAACAAGGTCGGCCCCAACCTCTACGGCGTGGTCGGCAACCACCATGCGCATCTCGACAGCTTCAACTATTCCCCGGCGATGAAGGGCCTGGCCGACAAGCCCTGGGACTACGAGGCGCTGAACCACTTCCTGGCCAGCCCGGCCCGCACCATCCGCGGCACCCGCATGGCCTTCGCCGGGCTGCGCAGCACCGAGCAGCGGGCCGATGTCATCGCCTATCTGCGGACCCTGGCGGCCTCGCCGCAGCCGCTGCCGTGACACCGGACCTCATCGCGGCCGCCGAGGCGGCCGCCGGGGCGGCGGGGGCGGTCATCCGCCCCCTTTTCCGTTCCGGCCTGCTGGTCGAGGCCAAGGGCGACGCCAGCCCCGTGACGGAGGCCGACAAGGCGGCGGAGCGGGCCATCCGGGCGCTGCTGGCCGAGCGCTTCCCGCAGCACGGCGTGATCGGCGAGGAATACGGCGCCGAGCGCGCCGGCGCCGAGTATGTCTGGGTGGTCGACCCGATCGACGGCACACGCGCCTTCGTCACCGGCCGGCCGCTCTTCGGCAGCCTGATCGGCCTGCTGCACCGGGGGCGCCCCGTCCTCGGGCTGATCGACCAGCCGGCGACCGGCGAGCGCTGGCTGGGCATGGCCGGGGCGCCGCTGCGCTTCACCGGCCCGATGGGCGGCACGCCCGGCACCCGGCCCTGTTCCCGCCTGGCCGAGGCGGAGCTGTCCTGCACCAGCCATGAGATGTTCACCGCGGCAGAGGCGCCCCGCTTCGCCCGCCTCCGAGCGGCGGCGCGCCGCGTGACCTGGGGCGGCGATTGCTACGCCTATGGCCTGCTGGCGCTCGGCCTGGTCGACCTCGTCGTGGAATCCGACCTCCGGCCCTGGGACTGGGCGGCGCTGGTGCCGGTGGTCGAGGCGGCCGGCGGCCGCATGACCGACTGGCAGGGGCGGCCGCTGCAGCTCGGCGCCGGGGAGCAGGCCGGCCCGCAACAGGTGCTGGCGGTGGGCGACGCCGCCCTGCTGCCGGAGGCGACAGGGCTGCTGGCCGGCTGAGGCGGCGGCGCGCCCCTCGCCCGCGTTTCAAAAAGCAAGCCGGGCGACGCCGCGGTTGTCCTGCGGGGGAGGAACCCTCATCCTAGGGGTCATGCGCCGACGTCCCCTGTTCGCTTCCGGCCTCGCCCTCGCCCTGGGCCCTGTCCTGCCTCGCGCGCGGGCGCAGCAGGCTCCCGCCGCTCCGCCGCCGGCGGAGGCGCCGCCCGGGCCCCGCCGCACCCATGCCCTGTCGCTGCTGGGCGAGCCGGCCCTGCCGGAGAACTTCCCCCACTGGCCCTGGGTGAACCCGGCGGCGCCCCGGGGCGGGGCCATGGTGCGCCATGCCATCGGCAGCTTCGATTCCTTCAATCCCTTCATCCTGCGCGGCACGCCGGCCGCCGCCGTCGCGGCGATCTACGACACGCTGATGACGCCGAGCTTCGATGAGGCCAGCACAGAATATCCGCTGCTGGCCAAACTCGTGGAGGTCCCGCGCGACGGGCGCGGCGTCGCCTTCGAGCTGGACGAGCGGGCCCGCTGGCACGACGGCCGGCCGGTCACCGCGGCCGACGTGGTCTGGAGCTTCGACACGCTGCGCCGGCATGGGCGGCCCAATTTCAGCGGCTACTACGGCGATGTCGCGGAGGCCGTGGCGGAGGGGGAGCGCCGCATCGTCTTCCGCTTCAGCACGGCCGACAACCGGGAACTGCCGCAGATCCTCGGCCAGCTTCCGGTGCTTCCCCGGCACTGGTGGGAGGGCAAGGACTTCGCTCAGCCCGGCCTGGAGATCCCGCTCGGCTCGGGCCCCTACCGGATCGAGGCCTTCGAGCCGGGCCGCAGCGTCACCCTGCGCCGCGTCGCCGACTACTGGGGCCGCGACCTGCCGGTGCGCCGGGGCACCAACAACATCGAGACGCTGCGCTTCGACTACTACCGCGACAGCACCGTGGCGCTGGAGGCCTTCAAGGCCGGGCAGGTCGATTTCCGGCTGGAGAACGTCGCCAAGGACTGGGCCACCGCCTACGACTTCCCCGCCGTGCGCCAGGGGCTGGTGAAGCGCGAGGAGATCCCGCACGAGCTGCCGACCGGCATGCAGGGCTTCGCGATGAACATCCGGCGCCCGCTCTTCCAGGACCGCCGCGTGCGCCAGGCGCTGGGGCTGGTCTTCGACTTCGAGTGGATGAACGCCAACCTGTTCTACGGCAGCTACACGCGCACCACCTCGTACTTCTCCAATTCCGAGCTGGCCTCGCGCGGCCTGCCCTCCGAGGGCGAGCTGATGGTGCTCTCCGCCTTCCGCGGGCGTCTGCCGGAGGAGATCTTCACCACCGAGTTCCGCGTGCCGTCCTCGGATGGCAGCAATGCCAGCCGCGAGAACGCCCGCCAGGCGCTGGCCCTGTTGCGGGAGGCGGGCTGGGGCGTGAAGGATCGCCGGCTGGTCAACGAGAAGGGCGAGCCCTTCAGCTTCGAGATCCTGCTCGACGGACCGACCTTCGAGCGCATGGCCCTGCCCTATATCCAGGCGTTGCAGCGCCTCGGCATCGAGGCGCGGGCGCGCACCGTCGATCCCGCCCAGTATCAGGTGCGGATGGACAATTTCGACTATGACATGACGGTCGAGCTGTTCGGTCAGAGCCTGTCTCCCGGCAACGAGCAGCGCGACTACTGGTCCTCCGCCAAGGCCAAGGAGCCGGGCAGCCGCAACACCATCGGGATCGCCGATCCGGTGGTGGACGCGCTGATCGAGCTGGTCATCAGCGCGCCGGACCGCCAGGCGCTGATCGACCGCACCCGCGCGCTGGACCGCGTGCTGCTCTGGGGGTTCTATGTCGTGCCGCACTGGCACAGCCGCAGCTTCCGCATCGCCTGGTGGGACAAGTTCGGCCGGCCGGAGCGCAACCCGCGCTACAACTTCGACCTGTCGGCCTGGTGGGTGGACGCGGCGCGCGACCGTGCCCTGCCGGCGGACCGCAGGGCGGTGCCCTGACCCGTGCCGCGCGGTCCGGGGATGGCCCCGCCTCCCGCCGCCGGTCTTCCTGCCATTGGTCTTCCTGAAGGATAGCGCATGGGCGCCTACCTCCTGCGGCGTCTCCTCCTGCTGGTGCCGACGCTCTTCGGCATCATCCTGATCAATTTCGCCGTGGTGCAGTTCGCGCCCGGCGGGCCGGTGGAGCAGATGCTGGCCGAGCTGCGCGGGCAGGGTGGCAGCGGCATCGGGCGCCTCTCGGGCGAGGGGCAGGGTGAGCTGCGGATGCCCCAGGGGATGCCCCAGGGGGGCGGAGGGGGCGGGCCTGTCGGCCAGTATCGCGGCGCGCAGGGCATGGACCCGGCGCTGGTGGCGCGGATCGAGACCATGTTCGGCTTCGACAAGCCGGCGCATGAGCGCTTCCTCGACATGGTCGGCGGCTATCTGCGCTTCGATTTCGGCCGCAGCCTGTTCCAGGGCCGGCCGGTGATCGACATCCTGCTGGAGAAGCTGCCGGTCTCGATCAGCCTCGGCCTGTGGTCGACGCTGATCATCTACCTCGTCTCCATCCCGCTCGGCATCCGCAAGGCGGTGCGCGACGGCACCGCCTTCGATGCCTGGACCTCGGGCGTGGTGCTGGTCGGCTACGCGATCCCCGGCTTCCTCTTCGCCATCCTGCTGGCGGTGCTCTTCGCCGGCGGCTCCTTCGTGCAATGGTTCCCGTTGCGCGGCCTCGCCTCGTCCGGCAGCGCCGAATGGCCCTTCTGGCAGCGCGCGCTGGACTATGCCTGGCACATGGCGCTGCCGACCCTCTCGCTGGTGGTGGGCGGCTTCGCCGGGCTGGTGATGCTGACCAAGAACAGCTTCCTCGACGAGATCGGCAAGCAATACGTGCTGACGGCGCGGGCCAAGGGGGCGGATGAGCGGCGGGTGCTCTACGGCCATGTCTTCCGCAACGCCATGCTGCTGATCATCGCCGGCTTCCCGGCCGCCTTCATCGGCATCCTCTTCACCGGGGCGCTGCTGGTCGAGATCGTCTTCTCGCTGGACGGGCTCGGCCTGCTCGGCTTCGAGGCAGCGATCCGCCGCGACTATCCGATCATGTTCGGCACGCTCTACCTCTTCACCCTGCTCGGACTGCTCATGCAGCTCATCGGCGACATCGCCTATACCCTGATCGATCCCCGCATCGACTTCGAGGCCCGCCGCTGATGACGCTGCGCCCGATCACGCGCCGGCGGCTGGCCAATTTCCGCGCCAACCGGCGCGGCTGGTGGTCGCTCTGGATCTTCCTCGCCCTCTTTCTCGTCACGCTCTGCGCCGAGCTGGTCGCCAATGACCGGCCCCTGCTGGCCCGTGTCGGGGACCGCTGGTTCTTCCCCGTCGCCGTCGAGTACGCCGAGAGCGACATCATCCCCGACGGTTTCCCCACCGCCGCCGTCTGGCGCGACCCGGTGCTGCGGCAGGAGGTGGCCGAGCGCGGCGGCTGGATGCTCTGGCCCCCCTTGCCCTACCGCCACGACACCATCATCCGCGATCTCGGCCGGCCCGCGCCCTCGCCCCCCTCCTGGCGCAATCCGCTGGGCACCGACGACCAGGCGCGCGACGTGCTGGCGCGGGTGATCTACGGCTTCCGCACCTCGGTGCTCTTCGGCTTCACGCTGACGATCCTGAGCGCCGTCATCGGCATCGCGGCCGGGGCGGTGCAGGGCTATTACGGCGGCTGGGTGGATCTCGGCTTCCAGCGCTTCATCGAGATCTGGTCGGGCATGCCGCAACTCTTCCTGCTGATCATCCTCTCTAGCGTCATCGCGCCGGGCTTCTGGGTGCTGCTGTTCTTCCTGCTGCTCTTCTCCTGGATGGCGCTGACCGGCGTGGTGCGCGCCGAGTTCCTGCGCGGCCGCAATCTCGACTATGTGCGCGCGGCCAAGGCGCTCGGCGTCGCCGACACCCGACTGATGATCCGCCACATCCTGCCCAATGCCATGGTGGCCACGCTGACCTTCCTGCCCTTCCTGCTCTCCGGCTCGGTCACCATCCTGGCCAGCCTGGACTTCCTCGGCTTCGGCCTGCCGCCGGGCTCTCCCTCGCTCGGCGAGCTGGTGACGCAGGGCAAGAACAACCTGCAGGCGCCCTGGCTCGGCATGACGGCCTTCGCCGTGCTGGGCGGGGTGCTGACCCTGCTGATCTTCGTGGGCGAGGCGGTGCGCGACGCCTTCGATCCGCGCAAGCTTCCGGGCGGCGGGCGGTGAGGGCGGCGGGCGTGGACGACATCCTGCGCGTCGAGGATCTTTCCGTCGCCTTTCGCGGCCAGACCGTGGTCCAGGAGGTCTCCTTCGCCGTGAAGCCGGGGGAGACGGTTGCCCTGGTCGGCGAATCCGGCAGCGGCAAGAGCGTCACCGCGCTGTCCTGCCTGAGGCTGCTGCCGGCCGCCGGCGCCAATCCGCGCGGTCGCGTCCTGCTGGACGGCACCGACGTGCTGCGGGCCGGCCCGGCCGAGCTACGGCGGCTGCGCGGCGGCGTGGCCGGCATGGTCTTCCAGGAGCCGATGACCAGCCTCAACCCGCTGCACAGCATCGGCCGGCAGGTGGCCGAGGCGGTGCGGCTGCATCAGCCGCTGCGGGGCGCCGCGCTGCGCGAGCGGGTGATCGCCCTGTTGCGGCGCGCCGGCCTGCCCAATGCCGCCGAGCGGCTGGACGCCTTCCCGCACCAGCTCTCGGGCGGGCAGCGGCAGCGGGTGATGATCGCCGCCGCCCTGGCCAACGACCCGAAGCTGCTGATCGCCGATGAGCCGACCACGGCGCTCGACGTCACCATCCAGGCGCAGATCCTCGATCTGCTGGACGAGCTGAAGCGGCGCCTCGGCATGGCGATGCTGCTGATCACGCACGATCTCTCCATCGTCCGCGCCCATGCCGATGCGGTGGTGGTGATGCGCCATGGCCGCGTGGTGGAGCAGGGCAGGGCGGCCGAGGTGCTGGCGGCGCCGCGCGCCGACTACACGCGGATGCTGCTGGCCACCGAGCCGCGGGGGGCGCCGGCGCCGGTGCCGCCCGATGCGCCCGTCCTGCTCGAGGCCGAGGCGGTGCGGGTGCGCTTCCCGATCCGCCGCGGCCTGCTGCGCCGCCAGGTCGGCGAGGTGCGCGCGGTGGACGGCGTCTCGCTGGCGCTGCGGGAGGGCGAGACGCTCGGCCTGGTGGGGGAGAGCGGCAGCGGCAAGACGACGCTCGGCTTCGCGTTGCTGCAGCTCGAATCCAGCGAGGGCGCCATCCGCTTCGAGGGGACGCCGATCCAGGGCCTGTCGCGCGCCGCGCTGCGGCCGCTGCGGGCGCGGATGCAGATCGTCTTCCAGGACCCCTACGGCTCGCTCTCGCCGCGCATGAGCATCGCCGAGATCGTCGGCGAGGGCCTGGCGGTGCACGAGCCCTCGCTCTCCGCCGCCGCGCGGCAGGCGCGCGTGCTGGCGGCGCTGGAGGAGGTCGGGCTCGATCCCGCCACGGCGCAGCGCTATCCGCACGAGTTCAGCGGCGGGCAGCGGCAGCGCGTCGCCATCGCCCGCGCCCTGGTGCTGCAGCCGCGCCTGCTGGTGCTGGACGAGCCGACCAGCGCGCTCGACGTGTCGGTGCAGGCGCAGGTGGTGGAGCTGCTGCGCGGCCTGCAGGCCAGGCATCGCCTGGCCTATCTCTTCATCAGCCACGACCTGCGCGTGGTGCGCGCCATGGCGCACCGGATCATGGTGCTGAAGGGGGGCCAGGTGGTGGAGACGGGCGAGGCGGAGGAGGTGATGCGCGCGCCCCGGGCGGAGTATACGAGGGCCCTGATGCGCGCCGCCTTCCCGGAGGGCGCGGCAGCTCGGGAGGTCTCGGCCAGCGAATGAACGAAACAGGCGAATGAACGAACTAGAGGTGTTGCGGGAGCAGATCCGGGAGGACCGGGTCCAGCTCGGCATCCATATCCGCAAGATGAATTCCCCCGGCTCCCCCGTCTATCGCTACGGCGAGAACCTGGTCTGGCCGGTCGGCCTGCTGGTGGTGGCGATCATCGGCATGAAGCTGGTGAACGTCCATGTCGGCATGCTGCTGCTGGTGGCCGGCATGGGGTGGTGGCTGTGGAAGGTGCAGCCCCGGGTGAAGGCCGGCGTCTTCGAGCGGTCGGCCGCCCTGGCGCTGTCGGATGAGCGGCTGTTCGACGGGCTCTGGGCCAAGGGCGTGCTGACGCTCTATGCCAAGGCGCCGGACGGCACGCCGCGCGCGGCGGCGCGCAAGGATGACTGGCGGGCCTTCGTGCGCGCCATGGAAGCCCTGCGGGGCTGAAAGCTGCTCTCAGCCGGCGTCCCGCAGCGCCATGGTCCATTCGGCGATGCGGCGCGCGAGGCCCTCGGCGCCCGGCTCGAGCATCATCACATGCCCGCATCCCGGCAGGAATTCCACCGGCACGCCGTGCCAGAGCGCGCAGCGGCGCACCGCGTCGGGCGGGATCAGCCGGTCCTGCCCGGCGCCCAGCACCAGCACCGGCCGCCGGTGCAGCCAGCCGGGCGGCACCGGCTGCGGCCATTGCGCCTCTAGCAGCGCGCGGGAGGATTCGCCGCCCATCCGCGCCAGGGCGGCACGGGCCGCGGGCATCGGCATCGCGGCGCTGAAGAGGGCGGCCGCCAGTTCCGCCGGGGCCTGGCCCGGCGGCAGGTCCATCCGTGCCGCCTCGGCCCAGAGAACGGCATCGGCCAGGGCCAACCGGGCGCTCGACCACCACAGTCCCTCGGGCGGCACCGGCGCCAGCAGCACGGCGCCGCGCACCTGCGGCTCCAGCAGCAGCCGCTGCGCCACCAGCGCGCCCAGCGAATGCCCGACGAGCACGACCGGCCCGGCCTGGGCCCGCAACAGGGCCCGCGTCTGCTCGACATAGTCGGACAGCCCGGCCTGTTGCGCGGCCCCGCGGTCGAACTGCTGCGCCCGCACCGTGAGGCCGGCCTCCGCGCAGCTGGCCTCGAAGCCGTGGCGCCAGACCCAGGCGCCACAGCCGGCGCCGTGCAGCAGCAGCAGGGAAGGCGGGCCGGGATGACCGGCGTCATGGGGGCCCGGGGGCCGGAAGGTCGGCAGGCTGTCGGGCATCGCGGGGGCGGGATCCAGCAGGAGAAAGGGCAGAGTAGGGGCGGCATGACGCCACGGCCAGGGCGGCGGTGCCGCAACCCGTTGCTTTGCGTTACGAACGGATGCGCTTCTCACCCTGGTGTGAAGGCGCGCGGGCGCCCATCTGCCTCCCGACGCCACACTGTGCTTCGCGCACCGAGGCCCGGCGGTGTATGGGAGGCCGGCCATGTCACCCAATGATCTTCGTGCCGACCGCCCCCTGGTCGGCGAGCGCGCCCAGCCTCACCAGCCCGCTCCCGCGCCGCCCGGCGTCCCGCCACGCCCGCCGCGCCGCGGCCAAGGGCGCGGCCAGGGGCGCGGCGGCAGTGGCCGTGGCTTCGGCCGCTGGGTTGTCCGCCTCGCCGGCTATGGCCTGGTGCTGGGCATGGCGGGCGTCGTGGTGGCCGGCGTGGCGGGCTATGGCTTCTATCGCCAGACGGCGGGCGACCTGCCGCCGCACGAATGGCTCGCGGATTACCAGCCGCCGCAGATGAGCCGCATCTACGCCGCGGATTCCAAGCTGATGGCCGAGCTGGCGCTGGAGCGCCGCGTCTTCGTGCCGATCGGCGCCATCCCGAAGCGGGTGCAGGCGGCCTTCGTCTCGGCCGAGGACCAGAACTTCTGGAGCCACCACGGCGTCGATCCCTTGGCCCTGACGCGCGCCGTGGTGATGAATGTCGAGGGCATGGCGACCGGGCGGCGCGCCGTCGGCGCCTCGACCATCACCCAGCAGGTCGCCAAGAACATGCTGGTCGGCAACGACCGCACGGTGATGCGCAAGGTGCGCGAGGCGATCCTCGCCTTCCGCCTGGAAAGCGCCATGCCGAAGGATCGCATCCTCGAGATCTACCTGAACGAGATCTTCCTCGGGCAGCAGGCCTATGGCGTGGCCGCGGCGGCCATGAACTACTTCAACAAGGGCCTGGACGAGCTCAGCCTGGGCGAGACCGCCTTCCTGGCCGCGCTGCCCAAGGCGCCGAACAACTACAATCCGAGCCGCTACCCCGAGGCCGCCAAGGCGCGCCGCGACTGGGTGCTGGACCGCATGGCGGAGGATGGTGCGGTGACCCGCGCCGAGGCCGAGGCGGCGAAGCAGGAGCCGATCATCGCGCGTGGCCGGGTGCGGCCCGAGACCGTGGCCACCGGCCCGTATTTCACGGAGGAGGTGCGGCGCGAGCTGGTGGCCCGCTTCGGCCAGGACCAGACGACGATGGGCGGGCTGGTGGTCCGCACCAGCATGGAGCCCGAGCTGCAGGCGGCGACGGAGCAGGCCCTGCGCGACGGGCTCACGGCCTATGACCGCCGGCGTGGCGGCTGGCGCGGCCCGGTGGCGAAGATCAGCACCGCCGCCACCGAATGGATGCCGGCGCTGGAGGCGGTGTCGCGGCCGGGTGGCGCGCAGCCCGGCTGGCGGCTCGCTGTGGCGCTGTCCGTGGAGGCGCGCGAGGCCCGGCTGTCCTGGCTGGAGCGGCCCGACGGGCGCGCCCAGGCGCAGCCGCGCCAGGGCACGCTGTCGCTCGAGGATGTCGCCTCCTGGGCACGGCCGGTGAATGCCCAGGGCCGCCTGGGCGGCCAGCCCCGGCGGATGCAGGAGGTGCTGAGCCCGGGCGACGTGGTGCTGGTGGAGGAGGTTCCGGCGCGCGGCAATGCGCGCGGCTCCCGGCTGTCGCTGCGGCAGATCCCGCTGATCCAGGGCGCCGCGGTGGCGCTGGACCCGGCCACCGGGCGCGTGCTGGCGATGACCGGCGGCTATGCCTTCGAGCAATCCTGGTTCAACCGCGCCACCCAGGCGCTGCGCCAGCCCGGCTCGGCCTTCAAGCCCTTCGTCTATCTGCCGGCGCTGGAGATGGGCATCCCGCCCAACCAGAAGCTGCTCGACGGGCCGATCGAGATCATGACGCCGCAGGGCCTCTGGAAGCCCGGCAACTACAGCGGTCAGCCGCGCGGCTGGGTGACCATGCGCAGTGCCCTGCAGCAATCGCTCAACCTCGTCACCATCCGGTTGGCGCAGGAGGTCGGCATCGAGCGGGTCGCCGACGCGGCGGCGCGCTTCCACGTCATTCCCAACATGCCGCGCGTGCTCTCCATGGCGCTCGGCGCCGGCGAGACCACGGTGATGCGCATGGCCGCCGGCTATGCCTCCTTCGTCAATGGCGGCAAGGAAGTGACGCCGACCCTGATCGACACGGTGCAGGACCGCTTCGGCAAGGTGGTCTGGCGGGCCGACAACCGCCGCTGCGAGGGCTGCGAGGGCGGACCGCAGGGCGAGCCGCCCCGGCTGGTCGACGAGCGCAAGCAGGTGACCGATCCGATCTCCGCCTATCAGATGGTCTCGCTGCTGCAGGGCGTGGTGCAGTACGGCACCGGCAAGCGCGCGGCGGAGGGGCTGAACCGGCCGGTCGCCGGCAAGACCGGCACCACCAACGACTACATGGACAACTGGTTCGTCGGCTTCACGCCGGACATCGTCGTCGCCGTCTGGATGGGCTTCGACGAGCCGCGCAGCCTGGGCTCGGGCGAGACAGGCGGCGGCGGCCCGGCCGGCATCTTCCATGACGTGCTGGCCTCGGCGCTGAAGGACAGCCCGCCGGTGCCCTTCCGCGCGCCGCCGGGCGTGGCGCTGGTCCGCACCCAGCTGGAGAACGGCCAGACCATTCTCGAGGCCTTCAAGCCGGGAACCGAGAATGCCGCCCGCCCGCCGATCGACAACGGCGTCCTCTCCTCCAGCACGCCGGCCGGCGTCGATAACAGCCTGGGCGGCCTGTACTGACGGGCTGAAGCCTCCCGGAGTTCGCGGCGACAGGGTCGGCCCAGGGGGCCGGCCCTTTTTCGTGCCCGATGTCGGGCCTCGGCCCAGGCTCTCGGGCTGAAATCCATCCTCCATTACCCGTGATGCGCGATATCACCACAACTTGACGTGGCGAACGGTCCCTTTATGCGCGGAAAGTCTGTTTAATGATACTAACCGGGTGGTAATGATCCTCAGCCCGGCATTGGCGCAATTTTGGAAGAAACGCACATCATGGCTCGCCCTTATGTTCATCCCGAGAATGTCCTGGTCGGTCTCGCGTGGAACGAGACGCTGGTCGGCGGCGATGGCGCCGACTACATCTTCGGCGGCGACGGCAATGATCGGCTGATCGGCGGCGGCGGCACCAACTTCCTGGACGGCGGCCCCGGCCTCGACACGGCCGTCTATTCCGGCTCCGCCGCGAGCTATGCCATCAGCACCTTCGGCGGCGTCGTGCTGGTCGAGAACCTGCTGGACGGCGCACTCGACTATGCCGTCAACGTCACCCGCTTCGAGTTTTCCGACAGCCTGCTGACGCTGGATGTGCCGGCCTTCAGCCCGCAGCGCTACGTCGCCTCCAACCCCGACCTGATCGGCATCTTCGGCACCAATGCCGTGGAGGCCACCTGGCATTACGTGGAGGCCGGCCACGCCGAGGGCCGCGCGACGGACAGCTTCAACGGCCTGAACTACCTCGCCGCCTATGACGACCTGGTGCAGGCCTTCGGGGCCAATGCCCAGCTCGGCTACAACCACTTCATCACCTATGGCCATGCCGAGGGGCGCAGCGACCAGGGCTTCGACGGCCTGACCTACATCGCCTCCTATGACGACCTGATCGCCGCCTTCGGCGCCAATGTCGAGGCCGGCGCCGCGCACTACATCAACTACGGCGTCAAGGAAGGCCGCGAGCGCAGCGACTTCAACGCGCTGGAGTACATCGCCTCGCATGAGGACCTGATCGAGGCCTTCGGTCCCGATTATGCCGCCGGCACGCTGCACTTCATCAATCACGGCTTCGCCGAGGGCCGCTCGCGCGACAGCTTCGATGCCGAGACCTACCTGGCGAAGTACACTGACCTGCAGGCGGCCTTCGGCCACGATCTCGACGCCGCCACGGCGCACTACATCACCTATGGCCACGGCGAAGGCCGCACGGATCACCTCATCGCCTGATCCGCATCCTTCGATCGGGGGGGGCGCCGGGTGGCTCCGCCATCAGGCGCCTCCCGCCATGCTTCCGGCCTCTTCCGGCGGCCGCCCCCTGGACACCCTGGGCGGCGGGATAGTAATCCCCCCTGCCTCCGCCCAGCCTCGTCGCCGCCGGCCCTCCGCCGGACGATCGGGAAGCCCGGCCCGTCCGGGTGGGCGCCCGCGGTGTTTCCCGTCTTCCGGGCACCACCGCAGACCGAAAGGGTGACAGGATGCGAGCCGATGCCGAGGCCCTGCGCGGCCAGATCCAGGACTCCATCGACCTGCTGCGGCGCCATCTCGACTGGGACGTGGCGCTGCGCCGCCTCGATGAGGTGAATGCCCGCGCCGAGGATCCGACCCTCTGGGAGAAGCCCGACGAGGCGCAGGCGGTGATGCGCGAGCGCAACCGGCTGGCCGACCAGATCGAGGGCGTAAAGGCGCTCGAGCAGAACGTCGCCGATGCGCTGGAGCTGATCGATCTGGCCGAGGCGGAGGGCGACGCCGCGACCGCCGACGCCGCCGTGGCCGACCTGAAGGCCTTCGCCGCCGAGGCCAAGCGCCGCGAGATCGAGAGCCTGCTCTCCGGCGAGGCCGACATGCGCGACTGCTTCGTGGAGGTGAATGCCGGCGCCGGCGGCACCGAGGCGCAGGACTGGGCGCAGATGCTGCTGCGGATGTATCAGCGCTGGGCCGAGAAGCGCGGCTACAAGGTGCAGCTCACTGAGGAGAGCGAGGGCGAGCAGGCCGGCATCAAGTCCGCCACCATCCAGGTAAGTGGCCCCAACGCCTATGGCTGGCTCAAGACCGAGAGCGGCGTGCATCGGCTGGTGCGCATCAGCCCCTTCGACGCCGCCGCGCGCCGCCAGACCAGCTTCGCGAGCGTCTACGTCTTCCCGGTGATCGACGACAAGATCGAGATCGAGATCAACCCGGCCGACCTCAAGACCGACACCTTCCGCGCCTCCGGCGCCGGCGGCCAGCACGTCAACAAGACCGAGTCGGGCGTCCGCTTCACCCATATCCCGACCGGCATCGTCGCCGCCTCGACCCAGGACCGTTCGCAGCACCGCAACCGCGCCATCGCCATGGACATGCTGAAGGCGCGTCTCTACGAGCTGGAGCTGCGCAAGCGCGAGGAGGTCAACGCCGCCACCGAAGCCGGCAAGACCGACATCGGCTGGGGCCACCAGATCCGCTCCTACGTGCTGGCGCCCTACCAGTTGGTGAAGGACCTCCGCACCAACGTCGAGAAGGGCAATCCGGACGCGGTGCTGGATGGCGAGCTGGACGACTTCATGGCCGCCGCCCTGGCCTCCCGCGTCGGGGCGCACCGTTCGGATGCCAGCGCCGCCGCGCGGTGAGGGTGCCGGCATGACCGAGCTGTTCCCCGGGGCCCTCCGCCCGCAGGACCGCCACGACCCCGGCGGCAAGGTGCGGCTGGCGGTCTCGGGCGATGTGGTCAGCCGCGCGGTCTTCTCCGATTGCGGCCGCTACCGCACCGTCCTGGAGCGGCGCTGGGACGGGAAGCCCTTCGGCACGCCGGGCTGCGTCGCCTGGATCATGATGAACCCCTCCACCGCCGATGAGCAGGTGGACGACCCCACCGTGCGCCGCTGCCGCGATTTCACCCGCCGCTGGGGATATGGCGCCATGCTGGTGCTGAACATCTTCGCCCTGCGTGCCACCAGCCCGGCCATGCTGCTCCGGGCGGAGGATCCGGTCGGGCCGGGGAACGACGCCGCGATCGGCGAGGGGGCGGCGCGAGCCGAGACGGTGATCGCCGCCTGGGGATTGCCGCCGCGGCCGCTGCGGGGGCGGGGCCCGGAGGTGGCGGCCCTGTTGCGGGCCGCCGGGATCGCGCCGCTGGCGCTCCGGGTCACGCAATCGGGCCAGCCGGGACATCCGCTCTATATCGCCGGCGACACCCGGCCGGTGCCCTGGAACATGGGCTGAGGGCCGGGTCGGACTGAAGGCGCCGGGAACGGCTTCGCGACGCCTTCGCCGGCGAGGCCTCGTGTCAGGCCCAGCCGCGTCCCGCCACCAGCGAGATCAGGAACAGGACCAGGAAGATCACGAAGAGGATCTTCGCGATGCCGCTGGCCGCCGAGGCCACGCCGGAAAAGCCCAGCACGCCGGCGACCAGGGCAATGACGAGAAAGATCAGTGTCCAGTAAAGCACGGTGACGTCTCCTTCGGTCCTGTCGCCCTCGCCGGAGTTGCGGGGCATGACGACCGGAGGAACGCCGTGCTTCGGATCACGGTTTCAGCCGATGGGAACCGTCGCGGAAACCGCCTGGTAGGTCGCGATGGCAAGAGCCAGCGGCTCGAAAGGCTTGCTGATGACGAAGGCGGGCTCGACCTGCTCCGCCGTCAGCAGCCGCTCCGGATAGGCCGTGACGAAGACCACCGGCACCTTCAGCTCCTGCTGGATGCGGTTGACGGCGTTGATCCCGTCCCCGCCCATGCCGAGGTTCACGTCGGCCAGGATCAGCCCGGGGTGCCGCTCCTGCGCCAGCCGGACCGCCTGCGCCTCGCTGGCCGCGACGCCGATCACCCGGTGGCCGCAGGCCTCGACCAGCTGGCGCACATCCATGGCGATGATCGGCTCGTCCTCGATCACCAGGATGTCGGTGGCGGCGGCGTCGCGCAGGGATTGCCGCGCCTCCGACAGCTCGGTCTCCGCCACGTCCAGCGGCACGCCGACGACGCGGGCGGCCTCCTGGGCGGTCAGCTCCTCCAGCGCGGTCAACAGCAGGAGCTGCCGGTGCCGCAGAGTGAGGCTGCCGCCCGCCGCGCCTTCCCGCACGGGCGTCATCTGCGTCACGCCGGCGTACAGCGACAGCCGAGGGGGAAGGTCCGGCGGCAGGCCCTCGCGCAGGGCGCTGGCGACCAGCGCATCGCCCTCCGCCTGGCTGCCGGTCAGGGCGCGGGCATAGCGCCGCGCGGGGGGCAGGGCCCGCAGAAGCTCGGCGTGGTGTGCGGCGTTCATATCGTGGCCCTCGTATCGGTCCTAAGCTGCAGCAGAACTTTGAACAGGAAAGAATGTCCAATCAAACAGACCCGATCCGGACGCGGCTTCCCGCCGTGTTGCCGGATCTGAGGGCCTTTGCCCGCTTCCTGGCGCGCGACGCCTTCCTGGCCGACGATCTGGTCCAGGAAGCCGTGTTGCGCGGATTGCGGTCCGAAACGCAATGGGATCCTGCAACCAGCCTGCGGGCCTGGATGTTCCGGATTCTGCGCAATGTCTTCCTGGAGCAGGCGCGTCGGCGGGGCACGGAGAAGCGGGTGCTGGAGCAGTTGCCGGAACCGGGCCAGGCGCCTCCCGGTCAGGAGATGCATGGTGAGATGTCGGATCTGGCGCGCGCTCTGCAAGGGCTGCCGCTGCCCCAGCGCGAGGCGCTGATCCTGGTCGGCGCGCATGGCCTCTCTCACGAGGAGGCGGCCGCGGTCTGCGGGGTGCCGGTGGGCACGGTCAAGGCCAGGGTGTCGCGTGCGCGACTGGCGCTTGCGCGGCGGTTCCAGTCCGCGCCGGCCGCCGGAGAAGGGTCCGTGGAGGATTGATGCGGAAAGGCGCCGGGCCGGGCGATGCCGGATCGGTGGGCCGATGAGGCGGAAGTGGGGCGTGGCAGGCATGGATTGCCGCGACAAGCGCGCACCGGCCAAAAGGTTTCCGGAAGAAAACGCATGCCTGATATGCGTTTTTCGGCCATGTCGGAAGCAACCCTCTCCTTCGGCCGTTCATTGGTGGGTCATGCAAGGCGAGAAGACAATCATGACCCATGAGATGGCCACCCTCGAAGCCGATCGCACCTCCGCCACCGCGACGGCGAGCTTTCATGACCAGCTCGTGGCCATCCTGCCGCGTCTGCGGGTGCAGGCCGTCTCCATGACCCGCAACCGGGCCGATGCCGACGATCTGGTCCAGGCGGCGGTCAGCAACGCCCTGGCCGCGCAGGCGAGCTTCACCCCTGGCACGAATTTCGGCGCCTGGATGTTCCGCATCCTGCGCAACCGCTTCCTCTCCGACATCCGCCGCAAGCGCGACACCTGCGACATGGACAGCGCCCCGGCGGAGGCGCTGGCCCGGCCGGCGGCCCAGGAGGACAGCCTGGCGCTCCGCGAACTGCGCCGCCGCCTGGCGGATCTGCCCGCGGATCACCGCACCGCCCTGCTGCTGGTGACGGTGCAGGGCATGTCCTACGAGGAGGCCGCCGCGGTGATGGAATGCGCGGTCGGCACCGCCAAGTGCCGCGTCTTCCGGGCCCGGCGTCAGCTCGAGGCCTGGCTGACCGGCGAGCCGCAGGTCGCGCGCCGCAAGGCGGCACCGGCCGAGGCTGGCGAGACGCGCCGCCGGGATGCTAGCCTTCGCACCGCCGGCCGTGCAACCGGAACGCAGGCCCTGCATTTGGGAAGCTGATGGATCAGAGAGCGGACAAGCGTGTTTTGGCGGAGCCCGGGAAATCATCGCAGCGCCCGTCCGGCGGGCGTGCGCGCAAGGGCACGCCGGATGCGGCGTTCGACATCTGGCTACAGCGGGGGCTCCACGCCATGTTCGACGGCGTGGCTAAGGAGCCCATCCCTGAGGAACTGCTTCGGTTGATCGAGGACGATCGGACGGGGAAGAAAACGACGTGAGTTCTTCGGCGCCCCCGAAAGGGTGGGCGCTGCACCGATTGCTCCGCGGCGTCCGCGGACCAATGCTGCTGCTGCTCATGGTCGCTAGCGTGCCTGTCATCGGCATCGCTGGCGCCAATGCCGTTCTGAGCTACGAAGCGGAACTGGCAGCGGGCCGGCGCAACGCCACGATCCTGGTCGATATCGCGGCGGCCCGGCACGGCTCCACCATCGCGAGCCTGCGCCAGACGCTGCAGGGCATCGCCACCGACACGCGCCTGCTGCGCGACACGGCGGAAAGCTGCAGCACGCTTCTCTCCACCTTCAGCGCCGCCAATCCGGGCCGCTACTCCAACATCTGGGTCATGGACCGCGACGGGCAGACCCGGTGCAGCAGCATCGCGCTCCTGACCACGCCCCAGAAGGATTCCGCGACAGCGCACCGCGCCATGATGGGTCGGGACTTTATTCTCGGTCCTTTCCAGCAGGGCGCCGTCACCGGCCGCCCCGTCATCATCGGCGCGGTGCCCATCCTTGCCGAGGGCGAGGCGCAGGGGGTCATCGCCGCCGGCCTGCTGCTCGAGTATTTCGTTCGCAGCGAAGGCCGGGACCAGGGTCGCCAGGGGCAGCGCATCTGGCTCGTCGACGCGGAGGGCAGCGCGCTGCCGCTGACCCAGGCGGGCGCGATCGAACTGCCGGAACCCGGGATGCTCCGGCAATTGCAGGACGCCTCGGGCATCGCCGCGCTGGAGGCGCGCTCCCAGGCCGGGGCGGACTACGCCTATGCCAGCGCCCGTCTCGCGCCGGGGCTGAGCGTGCTGGTCGGCCTGCCGATCGGCGAGATCCGCAGCACCGCCATGGCGGTGCTGCTGCGGCGGGTGGCCGAGCTGGCGGCCTTCCTGCTGGCCTGCCTCGTGGTCATCGTCGTCGGCGCCGACATCGCCATCGCCCGGCCGCTGCGGCGCCTGGCGGCGCGGGTGCGCGGCTGGCAGCCCGGGGCGCCCTTCGGCCGCGCCGCCCAGCGTGGCGAGCCGGAGGAGGTGCAGGCGCTGGAGCAGGCCTTCGATGATGCCGCCCGCGCCATCGCGGGGCGCGAGGAGGAGTTGCAGGCCGCGCTGCGCCAGCGGGACCTGTTGATGGCCGAGATCCATCACCGGGTGAAGAACAACCTGCAGATCGTCGCCTCGCTGCTGAACCTGCAGGCCGGCCGCCTGCGCGATCCGCGCGCCCGGGCGGAGTTCGCCACCGCGCGCGACCGTGTCCAGGCGCTGGCGACGCTGCACCGCCATCTCTACACCAACCGCACCTTCGAGGTCATCGCGCTCCGCCCCTTCCTCGAGGAACTGGGGCATCAGCTCTTCGCCGCCATGGGCGAACGGCCGGGGCAGCGGATCAAGCTGGCGGTGGAGGCGGACGAGCTGGAGATCCTCACCGACCAGGCCGTCTCCCTCGCCCTGCTGATCACCGAGACCGTGACCAACGCCATCAAGCACGGCTTCCCGGACGCGCGCAGCGGCACCGTGACCATCGCCGTGCATGCCGAGGGGGACGAGGTGACGCTGACCGTGCGGGATGACGGGCTGGGCCTGCGCCTGGAGGACAATGCGCAGGACCGGGGTATCGGCCTGACGCTGATCCGCGGCTTCGCCCAGCATCTCGGCGGCGAGGTCGAGATCCGGCAGGCGGGGGGCACCGAGCTTCGCCTGCGCTTCACCCTGCGGCGCCGCGAGGCCGAGCCCGAGCCGCCGCTCCGCAGGGAAAGGGCCGAGGGGGGGAACGAGCAGGTGGCGGCGCAACCAGAAGCTTGAGCGTGCGTTCTCCGAGCAAACCGAGAAGGATCCGGATTTCCATGCGCAAACTGATGAGCCTGACGCTTCCCGTCCTGGCCCTGGCCCTGCCGATGATGGCCTGCAGCGAGGGGCCCGGCGAGCGGGCCGGGCGCGGCCTGGACCGTGCCGGTGAGAACATCCGCGACACCATCGACCCGCCGAAGGGGCCGGGCGAGCGCATGGGCCGTAGCATCGACCGCGCCCTCGACTGAGTCCGCCGCGCCGGGGCGGCTCCGCCCCCCGGCCGGCAACTGGTCGCCCGGAGGTCACGTTAGGTCCAGGCAGACCGCCTCGCAGAACAGGAGCACCATTCATGGCCCGCAGCTCGTCCTCCTCCTTCGACACCTCCTCCGTCGAGGAGCGCATCGCCGATCTTCGCCGCAAGGTGGAGGATCTGATGGAGGAGCAGATCACCCCGGCCGTCTCCCGCGCGGCCGGCAAGGCGCAGCATCTGGCGCAGCGTGCCAAGAGCACCGCCCGCCACGAGGCCGATCACGCCGTGGACTTCATGCGTGAGCGGCCGCTGGCCACCGTGGCCGTGGCGGTCGGCGTCGGCTTCCTGATCGCCCAGCTTCTGCGCCGCTGACGCCGATGCGCCCCTTCCGGCTTGCCGCCGTCTCCCTGGAGGCCGAGCGCGTGGTGCTCGGCCTCCAGGCCAAGCGCTACGTGTGGCGGGCCCTTTTCGGCATGATCGCGGCGGTCTTCGCCTGCGCCGCCCTGGTCATGCTGCATGTGGTCGCCTGGCTGGCGCTGCCGCTCGAATGGACGCCGCTGGCCCGTGCCGGGACGCTGCTGGGGGCCGATCTGGTGCTGGTGCTGGTCCTCGGGTTGCTGGCGATGCGGGACGCGCCGAGCCGGGCGGAGATCGAGGCACGCATCCTGCGGGACAATGCGATCGCGCAGACCCGCGCCAGCCTCGGCGTGGTGCCCCTGCTGGGCGGTATCGCCCGCTCTTCCGGAATGATGGGGCTGCTGTTCGGGCTGTTCCGCCGGCGCCGCTAGCACGGGAAGGGCGGCAACCGCCGCCCGGCCCGGCAGGGCCTCAGTCCAGCAGGCGCCGCAGCAGGTGCATCAGCATCTGCCGCTCCGCGGGGTCCAGCGCCGTGAGCAATTGCTCATTGGCGCGGCGCCCCTGTTCGGTCGCCTCCTCCAGCACCGCCTTTCCCTCGGGCGCGAGGGAGAGCACCACGGTCCGGCGGTCGAGCGGGTCGCGCCGGACCTCCAGCAGTCCCCTTCCGCGCAACCGGGCCACCACGCCCTGGATCGTCGCCGGATCGAGCGCCACGGCGCGGCCCAGGGCGTTCTGCGTCGCCTGCCCGATCTCGCCCAGCTTCAGGAGCGTGGCGAACTGAGTGGAGGTCAGCCCGCCGACGGCACCGCGATCCTGGAACAGCGAGGCATGCCGCTGGTGGGCGCGGCGGAGCAGGTGCCCCACCGATTCCTCAAGCCGGTAGCCTGGCGCCCCGGTCCGGGCGGCGCCGGCCTCGCGCACGGCGTCGATCAGCAGGGTGATGTCCTGGTCGGCGATGGCGGCGCACCTCGTCAGCGGTGAATGAGCGCACGCAGCATTGGCCGCGTGCCCGCATCCGTCAACCGGGTCACGCCCCAGGCGGGGATACCTCGGACCAGGGGCGGCGGCTACCCGCGCAGGACGCGATAGCCCTGCAGGGCGAAGGTGGCGCCGGCCAGGCCCAGCGCGGCGAGGCCGGCGCGGTCGGCGTGCCACATCAGCCGCTCCGCCAGGACGGCGGCGAGCTGGCGATGGCCGTCCGGGCCGCGCAGGCGCCGTCCGCCCTCGCCGGCCAGGGCGGAAAGCTGCCGCCAGAGGCCGGTGCGGCGCAGATCGATGCGGGGGATCTGCAGGGCGGCGCCCCACAGGCCGAGCCAGACCGCGGCGGTCATGAGGGCGCCGCTTTGCAGGGCGAGGACAGGATCCTCCCCCAGCCCGAACATGACGGCGAGAATGGCGAGAGCCGCGGCACACAGCACGCGACGGATCGAGTGGTCAGCCAGACTGCGCAGCATATCCATCCGGGCCTCTTCCTTCCTCCTCCGCATGCTGACGCCGCCGCCAGGAAGATGCTAGCCGCATTATCGCCTCATGCGGGACCGGGAGGCCCATCGGCCCTGCGTCCCGGCCATGCCTCGGGGCCTGCCGTCATGTCCCGAGGCGCATGCTTCGCCGGACAAACGACCGAGGCGATGCCAGCGTTGCAGCGTGCCCGGCCGGGAGCGGACGGTCCTGAAGAAGATGAATAATATGTCATAACACGGCCCGGCTGACGATCCTGATTCCCTTGCCCTTCTCCACCACGCCACAATCCGGGCAGCATGCCCGACCGCCCCTCGCAGGCGGCGGAAAGGCTGACCGCGTGACCAAGAGCGCGGGACCATCAACAATAAGGAGACCCGGCCGCGGCCCCGCCGCAGCCAGCCGGGAAGGGTAGGGAAAATGGGCTCGACGCTTCGCTCCACGTCTCCTCAGACGGGCGATGCGAACCGGCCGATGACGCGTGAGGAGAGACGCGTCATCCTGGCCTCTTCGCTTGGCACCGTCTTTGAATGGTACGATTTCTACCTCTACGGCTCCCTGGCGGTCATCATCGGGGCCAAGTTCTTCAGCCAGTTCCCGGAGGGGACGCGCAATATCTTCGCGCTGCTGGCCTTCGCCGCCGGCTTCCTGGTGCGGCCCTTCGGCGCCCTGGTCTTCGGCCGGCTGGGCGACCTGGTGGGGCGCAAGTACACCTTCCTCGTCACCATCCTGATCATGGGCGCCTCGACCTTCATCGTCGGCATCCTGCCCACCTCAGACCAGATCGGCATCGCCGCGGCCATCATCCTGATCGTGCTGCGCTGCCTGCAGGGCCTGGCGCTGGGCGGCGAGTATGGCGGCGCCGCGACCTATGTGGCGGAACACGCGCCGCACGGCCGCCGTGGCTTCTACACCAGCTTCATCCAGATCACCGCCACGGGCGGCCTGTTCCTCTCGCTGCTGGTCATCCTCTTCACCCGCGGCGTGCTGGGCGAGGCCGCCTTCAACGACTGGGGCTGGCGCATTCCCTTCCTGGTCTCGATCCTGCTTCTCGGCATCTCCGTCTGGATCCGCATGCAGCTTCAGGAGAGTCCGGCCTTCAAGAAGATGAAGGAGGAGGGCACCCATTCCAAGGCGCCGCTGACCGAGGCCTTCGGCCAGTGGAAGAACGCCAAGGTGGCCATTCTCGCCCTGTTCGGCCTCGTCGCCGGCCAGGCGGTGGTCTGGTACACCGGGCAGTTCTACGCGCTGTTCTTCCTCGGCTCAGTGCTGAAGGTCGATGGCTATACCTCGAACCTGCTCATCGCCTGGGCCCTGCTGCTCGGCTCCGGCGGCTTCGTCCTGTTCGGCTGGCTCTCCGACAAGATCGGCCGCAAGCCGATCATCCTGGGCGGCTGCCTGATCGCGGCGCTGACCTATTTCCCGCTCTTCAAGCTGATGAGCGCCGAGGCCAATCCGGCGCTGCACGCCGCGCATCAGAACATCCATGTGGTGGTGCAGGCCGACCCCGCCGACTGCTCCTTCCAGTTCAACCCGGTGGGCACGGCGCGCTTCACCAATTCCTGCGACATCGCCAAGGCCGCGCTGGCGCGACTTTCGGTCAACTACATCGTCGAGCGCGCGCCGCCCGGCACGGCGGCGAGCGTGCGGATCGGCGATGTCGCCGTCGACTCCACCGCGCCGAACTTCACCCAGACCCTGGGCGCGGCGATCACCGCCGCCGGCTACCCCGCGGCCTCGAACCCGACCGTGGTGAAGATGGCGCATCCCTTCGACCTGTTCCGCGAACAGCCGGCGGTGCTGATCCTGGTGCTGACGGTTCTGGTCATCTACGTGACCATGGTCTACGGCCCGATCGCGGCGGCGCTGGTCGAGCTCTTCCCCACCCGCATCCGCTACACCTCCATGTCGCTGCCCTACCACATCGGCAATGGCTGGTTCGGCGGGCTGTTGCCGGCCACCTCCTTCGCCATGATCGCGCAGACCGGCGACGTCTATTACGGCCTCTGGTACCCGGTGGTGATCGCACTGGCGACCGTGGTGATCGGGACCTTCTTCCTGCCCGAGACCAAGGATCGCGATATCTTCGCCGAGGACATGGCGGAGGTGCCGCGGGCGAAGGCGGCGCGCGCGCGCGTCTGATCGCGCGGCTGAGCCGGCGCGGGAGGGGCCTTCCCTCCCGCCACCCCGTTCACCAGGGACAGGACCGGCCGCCTCGGGCTCCGCCCCGGCGCGGGTCCGGCAACAGGGAGGGCGCGACATGCCCGACGCGCAGGATGCCGGCTATCAGGCCCTTTACGAGGCCTGGCGGGCCGATCCGGAAGGATACTGGGCGGCCGCGGCGCGCGGCATCGACTGGGAGGTGCCGCCGGAGCGCATCTTCGATGCCGGCCAGGGGCCCTATGGCCGCTGGTTCCCCGATGCGCGGCTGAACATCTGCCACAACGCCCTCGACCGCCACGTCGCCGAGGGGCGTGGCGCGCAGGCCGCGCTGATCTGGGACAGCCCGGTGACGGGAGGCCAGGCGCGGTTGAGCTATGCCGAGCTGCTGGACCGCACGGCGCGGCTGGCCGGCGCCCTGGCCTCGCGCGGTGTCGGCCGGGGGGACCGCGTGGTCCTCTACATGCCGATGGTGCCGGAGGCGGTGGTCGCCATGCTGGCCTGCGCCCGCCTCGGCGCGGTGCACTCCGTGGTCTTCGGCGGTTTCGCGGCGGCGGAGCTGGCGGCGCGCATCGCCGATGCCGAGCCCAGGGCCGTCATCGCCGCCTCCTGCGGGATCGAGCCCGGGCGGCTGGTGAAGTACAAGCCGCTGCTGGACGCCGCCCTGGCCATGTCGCCGCACCGGCCGGCCTGTTGCCTGATCCTGCGGCGCGAGGCCTGGCCCGGCGCGCTGGAGCCGGGGCGCGACGAGGATCTGCTGGAGGCCATGGCGGCCGCGGCACCGCACCCCTGCGTCAGCGTCGCCGCCACCGACCCGCTCTACATCCTCTACACCAGCGGCACGACGGGAAAGCCCAAGGGCGTGCTGCGCGACTGCGGCGGCTATGCCGTGGCGCTGCACAATTCGATGGCGATGCTCTACGGCCTGAAGGCGGGAGATGTCTCCTGGACCGCCAGCGACGTGGGCTGGGTGGTCGGGCATTCCTACATCGTCTATGGGCCGCTGCTCGCCGGCTGCACCTCCGTCGTCTATGAGGGCAAGCCGGTCGGCACGCCGGATGCCGGCGCCTTCTGGCGGGTCTGCGCCGAGCATGGCGTGAAGGTGCTGTTCACCGCGCCGACCGCCTTGCGCGCCATCAAGAAGGAAGACCCCGAGGGCCGTCTGCTCGGCCGCCACGACCTGTCGCGGCTGGAGGCGCTGTTCCTGGCCGGCGAGCGCTGCGACCCGGACACGGCGGTCTGGGCCGCGCGGCTGCTGGGCCGCCCGGTGATCGACCACTGGTGGCAGACGGAGACGGGCTGGTGCATCACCGGCAACTTCCGCGGCGCCGGCCTCTTCCCGATGCGGCCGGGCTCCGGCGGCAAGCCGGCGCCCGGCTATACGCTGGTGTCGCTCGACGAGGCCGGCCAGCCGGTCGCGCCGGGACAGATCGGCACCCTCGCCCTGCGCCTGCCCCTGCCGCCCGGCTGCGCGCCCAGCCTCTACCGCGCCGATGCGCGCTTCCGCGAGGCCTATCTCGACGCCTTCCCGGGCCACTACAACACCAGCGATGCCGGCATGCTCGACGAGGACGGCTATGTCTGGGTGATGTCGCGCACCGATGACATCATCAACGTCGCCGGCCACCGGCTCTCGACGGGCGCCATCGAGGAGGTCCTGGCTTCCCATCCGGATGTCGCGGAATGCGCGGTGGTGGGGGCGCGGGATGCGTTGAAGGGTCAGGTGCCGCTGGGTCTCGTCGTGCTGAAGTCCGGCGCGACGCGGGCGGAGGCGGAGGTCGCGGCCGAGCTGATCGCCCTTGTGCGGGAGCGCATCGGGCCGGTCGCCGCCTTCCGCGAGGCGCGGGTGGTGGAGCGCCTGCCGAAGACGCGCAGCGGCAAGATCCTGCGCGCCACGCTGCGCAAACTGGCCGATGGCGAGGATGTCGCCGTGCCGCCCACCATCGACGATCCGCTCATCCTGGAGGAGATCGGCGCGGTGCTGCGGCGCCCTTAGAGGCATGACGCGCCAGGGCGGCGCCGGCCCCGCGGGAGGGGGCCGGCGGCCGGATCAGCGGCGCAACTCGTTCGTCGGATAGGCGCCCGAGGTGTTCGACTGCGTCGCGCGGTCATAGGTGCGGGTCGCCGCCGTGCCCGGCGGGTTGCCCGGCATGCCGTCGGACTGGGTCGGATAGGCACCGGAGGTGTTGGTGCCGGCGGCGCGGTCGAGCGCGCGGGTGGCCTCGGTGCCGGAGGGATTGGCGCGGGTGCCGTCGGACTGGCTCGGATAGGCGCCCGAGGTGTTGGTCCCGACGTTGCGGTCGATGGCCCGGGTCGCCTGGTTGTTGGTGGAATCGCAGGCCGCCAGACCCAGCAGGGCGGCGGAAACCACGACGGCAGACAGAATCTCGCGGTGGCGCATCGTCCTCAACTCCTCTTCTCGGGATCCGGGCCGCTTGGCCGGTCCGCCGGTGCAACGCGAACGGGCGCCTCCGGTTCCACGGGAATTTCACGCGAGCCGGAGGAAGACCCCCGGGGGAAGGTGAGCCCGGATCGACAACCTGGAGTGTTGCGGCAACCGCCGGCCCGGTGGCGACGTTGGCGTTTCGTGGGCGGGCCGGAGGGTCGCCGCCCTGTGCCGGCCTTCAAGGCGGGCTGGCCTAATGACCAAAGCCGGCGCGCCTGGGGCCGCCGCGGCAAGGAAGGAGAGCATGGATGAAGTCGATTCTGCTGTGGTTCCTGGGGATCCCGATCCCGATCATCCTCCTCCTCTGGATCTTTGGCGTGCTCTAGGCCGCGCACGAGCCCAGTCCCCCGATCGGTGCCGGCGGCATCGGTCGGGCTGACCCTTCCTCGCAGCCGTCCGGGCGCTAGCGCCGCGCGGCGCGGCGGCTTCGCCAGAGGTGCCAGAGATAGGCCCCGATGACGCCGGCCAGCACAACATAGCTGAGCGGCTCGATCGCCGTCTCGACCCGCTTGTACTGCTCGCGCAGCAGATACCCGGCCCCGGCGAGCAGGCTGACCCAGATCAGGCTTCCCACCAGCGTCCAGAGATAGAAGACCGGCCGCCGGATATGGGCGAGGCCAGCCGGGATCGAGATCAGGGTGCGGATGGCCGGCAGCATTCGGCCGAAGAAGAGCGCCACCGGGCCGTGGCGCCGCAGCGTGGCCTCCGCCTTGTCCATGTCCTCCGCCGAGACGCCGAACCACCGGCCATGGCGCGCCACCAGCGGCCGGATGCGCCGGCTGCCGATCGCATGGGCGATCTCGTACCAGAGGCCGTTACCGACGAGCGAGCCCAGCGTGCCGGCCAGGATGGCGGTGACGATCGACATCTGCCCCTCGGCGGCGGCGAACCCCGCCAGGGGCATGATGAATTCCGAGGGGATGGGCGGGAACAGGTTCTCCAGGAACATCAGCAGGAAGACGCCCACCGGCCCGGCCTCGCCGACGGTCTGGGTGATCCACTCGATCATGGCGTGGCTCCGGAGGCGGGCGTCGGAAGGGAGGCGGTCGAGACCCGCTGGAAGAGATGCAGCCGCAGCCGCCGCCCGCGGGTATAGTTGTAGCCCTCCACGATGGCGGCCTCGCGCAGCGGGAGGTCCCGCGCCGCCACGGCGGCGCGGAAGGCGCCGAGGTCGCGGTCCCCCACCGCGACGCTGCGCCCGTCGCCCGCCGCCAGGAAGGCCGCCGCCGCCTCGCCGTTGCGCAGCAGGGCGGTGTCGGTGCCTGTGGCGAAGACCAGGGAGGGCTCATGGTATCCGACGATGCCGAACTCCCCCTGCACCTCGCCCGAGGGCGCCGCCGCCGCCAGCGCCGCGGCGATGCGCGGCCCGATCCAGGGCGCCTGCAACCGCGGCAGCACCCCGCCGAGGATGGCGGCGTAGAGCGGCACCGAGAGCATCACCGCGGCCAGCATGGCGCGGGCCGGCGAGCCCGCCCGCCATTCCCGGCGCGCCACCCCGAGCAGGAGCAGGGCGAAGGGCAGGACCAGCAGCGCCACCGGATCGACGCGCCGGTCGGCCAGCCAGGGCAGCAGCCCGGCGGCGATGCCCAGGGCCAGTGCCACCAGGGCGAGCAGGGCGGCGCCGAGCCAGGAGAGCCAGCGCGGCGCCGGGCGCCGCAGCGGGTCCATCGCCCAGGCGGCGCCCAGCAGCATCAGCGCCGGGAAAACCGGCAGGGTGTAGTGCGGCAGCTTGGTCGCCACTGCCTCGAACATCAGCCAGGAAGGCGCGATCCAGGCCAGCAGGAAGCGCGTCGCCGGGTTCATGCGGTCCCGCCAGGCCGCCGGCAGGGCGCGCAGCACCAGGAAGGCGGCGGGGAAGCCGGTCAGCGCGAAGGTCAGCAGATAGTAGCCCGGCGGCCCGCCATGCGCCTCCTCGCCGGAGGAGACCTTGGAGAGCATGTCGCCGCCCAGCGCCTCGGTGAAGAACCGGCCCTCGGTGGCGATGCCGATGGCGATCATCCAGGGCGCCGCCAGGGCCAGCATCAGCGGGATGCCCCAGAGCGGCCGCAGCGCCCGCAGCCAGCCTCCGGCGCGGTCGGCGACGGCCAGGGTGAGGATGGCGAGCAGGGCGATGAGCGGCCCGATCGGCCCCTTGAGCAGGATGGCGATGCCGAGGGCCGCCCAGAGGCCCGCGGCCTGCCGCGCGGAGAAGACCTCCGGCGCCAGGTAGGCGCGGCCGAGCAGGCCCATCGCCACCGTCACCGCGCCGAGCAGGGCGGCGTCGGTCTTGGCGATATGCGTCTCCACCACCAGGACCATGCTGGCGGCCAGCATGGCGGCGCCGAGGAAGGCGGCACGCCGCCCGACCAGCGCCCGGCCCCAGTGGAAGGTCGCCAGCACCGCCACCCAGGCGCCGAGCAGGGAGGGAATCCGGTAGGGCCAGATCTCGCCGCGATGGCCCAGGCCCAGCGCCTCGGCGGCATGCACCGAGGCGGCCTGGGCCCAGTGGATGCCGACCGGCTTCTTGTTGCGCTCCTCCTCGCCGAAGCGGATGCGGACATAGTCGCCGCTGTCCACCATCTGCCGGCTGGCCTGGGCGAAGCGGCTTTCGTCGCGGTCGCCGGGCGGCAGGGCGGCGAGGCCGGGCAGCCACAGCGCCAGGCAGAGCAGGCTGAGCCAGAGGCGCGGCCGCCGCGTCTCGGGCAGCCGGTCGAGAAGGTCGCGCAGGGCAGGAAGCATGATGCCGGGGCTGTAGAGCGTTTCGGCGCGCGGTGTATAGCATCAAACGAAACGGGTGAGGGGAGGCGGGGATGTCGGCAGCGGGGTCCGGGACGCCCGGAACAGGCCCCGGGACGGACCCCGGGGCGGCGGCCGTCCCGCCGCCGGGCTGCGGCGAGATCTTCCTGGCCTTCGGCAAGGTCGGGCTGACCAGCTTCGGCGGCGGCCTCTCCGGCTGGATGATGCGGGAATTCGTGCAGCGCCGCCGCTGGCTGGGCGAGGGCGAGTTCCTCGACGGGCTCTCGCTCTGCCAGGCCCTGCCCGGCGTGAACGTGGTCAACCTCTCGCTCTGGATCGGCTACCGGCTGCGCGGCGGGCCGGGTGCCCTGGCCGGGGCGCTGGGGATGATCCTGCCGGCGCTGGTGCTGGCCCTCGCCACCACGGCGCTGGCCGGGCCGTTGCTGGCGCGCCAGGGGGTGCACTGGGCGATGGCCGGCGTCGCCGCGGCGGCGCTGGGCCTGTCGCTGCAGATGGGGCTGCGCGCGGCGCGGCGGGTGGTGGCGCGGGGCGTGGCGCCGGCGGCGATCCTGGCGGCCACCTTCCTGGCGATCTTCTGGCTCCGCCTGCCCCTGCTCTGGGTGGTGCTGGCCATGGCGCCCCTCGGCATCGCCCAGGCGGCCTGGGCGCTCCGGCCGGCCCGGCCGGGCTGAAGCGGCCGGCCCCCATGGAACATCCCCTCTGGCGCATCCTGCTGGTCTTTCTGCCGCTCTCCTTCCTGACGGTGGGCGGCGGGCAGAGCATCGTGGCCGATGTGCACCGCCAGGCGGTCGAGGTGCAGGGCTGGATGGGCGACGCCCGCTTCCTGGAGCTCTTCGCGCTGTCCCGCCTGCTGCCCGGCCCCGGCGCGCTGCTCTCGCCCATGGTCGCCTGGCAGGCCGCTGGCATGGCCGGCGCGCTGGTCGCGACGGTCGCGCTCTTCCTGCCCTCCTCCCTGCTGGTCTATGCCCTGGCCGGGCTGTGGCGGCGCAGCCGGGGCGCGGCCTGGACGCGGGTGGTCGAGCAGGGGCTGGCGCCGGTCGCCGCCGGCATGATCCTGGCCGCCGGCGCCACCCTGCTGCGCGCCGCCGAGGGCGGGCCGCTGGCCTGGGCGGTGGCGGGACTGTCCACCCTGCTGCTGATGACCACCCGGATCAGCCCCTTCCTGCTGCTGCCGGCGGCGGGCCTGCTGTTCTGGATGGTCTTCGCCTGATGGAGGGGCGGTCGCGGGCCTCGCGGCGGCGATTCGCGCTTCCGGTGCTTCCGCCGTCCGCCCGCGCGCGCTAGCACGGCGCGATGAAGCCGCCCGCCCGCCCCCGCCCGCGAACCCGCCTCGCGGCCAAGCCGCGCAATCCGACCCGCAGCGCCGCCCTGGCCCTGCTGACGGCGGTGCTGGAACGGCATCGCGGGCTGGAGGAGGCGCTGGACGCCCTGCCGCCCTCCGATGCGCGGGACCGCGCCGCCGCCCACCGCATCGCCGCCGCCGTGCTGCGCCGCATGGGCAGCCTGGACGCGGTGCTGGAGCCGCTGCTGCGCCGCGAGCCGCCGCCCGAGGTGCGCAACGCGCTGCGCATCGGCGCCGCCGAGCTGCTGCTGCTGGAGACGCCGCCGCATGCCGCGGTGGCGAGCTGCGTCGACCTGGTGCCGCGCCCCTTCGCCGGCCTGGTGAACGCCGTGCTGCGCCGCGTGGCGGAGGCCGGGCCGGGCGCCGTGGCCGAGCTGGACGGCGAGCGGCTGGACACGCCGGGCTGGCTCTGGACCGCGTGGCACAAGGCCTATGGCCCGGCGGTCCGCGCCATCGCCCGGGCGCACCGGCTGCCGGCGCCGCTCGACCTCTCGCTGAAGCCCGGCACGCCGATGCCGGACGGCGCGGAGGCCCTGCCCACCGGCACGGCGCGCTTCCCCGCCGGCACCCGCATCACCGAGCTGCCCGCCTTCGCCGAGGGCGCGGCCTGGGCGCAGGACGCCGCCGCCGCCCTGCCGGCGCGGCTGCTCGACGTCCGGCCGGGCATGGCGGTGGCCGATCTCTGCGCCGCGCCCGGCGGCAAGACGGCGCAGCTCGCTGCCGCCGGCGCCCGGGTCACGGCGGTGGAGCGGGACGCGACCCGCATCCTGCGCCTGCGCGAGAACCTGTCGCGGCTCGGGCTGGAGGCGGAGGTGGTGCAGGCCGACGCCGCCGCCTGGGCGCCGGCGGCGAGGTTCGACGCCGTCCTGCTCGATGCGCCCTGCAGCGCCACCGGCACCATCCGCCGCCACCCCGACGTGCCGCACCTGAAGCGACCGGGTGACATCGCCACCCTGGCCGGGCTGCAGCGGCAGCTGCTGGAGGCGGCGGCGCGGCTGCTCGCCCCCGGGGGGCGACTGGTCTACGCCACCTGCTCGCTGCAGCCGGAGGAGGGAGAGGTCCAGGCCCGCCAGGGCGCCCCCGGCCTGGCGCCCGACCCGATCCGGCCGGACGAGGTGCCCGGGCTCGAGGCGGCGCTCTCGCCCGAGGGCTGGCTGCGCACCCGGCCGGATCTCTGGTCGGAGCGGGGCGGCATGGATGGCTTCTTCGTGGCGCGGTTCCGGGCGGCATGAGGCGCGGGGCTCACGGAGCCGTCATTTGCCTTTTCCGCCCCCGGCGGATGGAAGCGTCAGGCTTTGTCAGCCGCCCGGCGTGCCGAATCTCCTGGATTCCCTGGTGCGGCCGGGTCCGGCCGCCTTGTCCCGCTCCAGGCCTGAAGGCATAACTTTCCCCGTGTCACGCCCGGTCAAAATCGCCCCGTCCCTGCTCGCCGCCGATTTCGCGCGGCTGGGCGAGGAAGTCGCCGCCATCGAAGCCGCCGGCGCCGATTGGCTCCATCTCGACATCATGGACGGGCATTTCGTCCCGAACATCAGCTATGGCCCGGCCATCCTGAAGGCCCTGCGGGCGAAGTCCCGCCTGCCCTTCGACACGCATCTGATGATCGCGCCCGTCGATCCCTTCCTGGGCGACTACGCCGCCGCCGGAGCCGACCGGATCAGCGTCCATGCCGAGGCCGGGCCGCATCTGCACCGCACGCTGCAGAGCATCCGGGCGCTCGGCAAGTCGCCGGGCGTGGTGCTGAACCCCGCCACGCCCGCCGCCGCCGTGGCGCCGGTGCTGGACATGGTGGAGCTGATCCTGGTGATGACGGTCAATCCCGGCTTCGGCGGGCAGAAGTTCATCCCCGGCCAGCTGCCGAAGATCGCCGAGCTGCGGCGCATGATCGATGCCACCGGCCGCGACATCGCGCTGGAGGTGGATGGCGGCGTGACGGCGGAGACGGCGCCGGCCTGCATCGAGGCCGGGGCGGATGTGCTGGTCGCCGGCACCGCCGTCTTCGGCGCCCCGGATTATGCCGCGGCGATCGCCGCCCTGCGGGGGCCCGGCCCGCGGGACTCTGGCCTGGCCGGAGGGCGCGCCTGATGTCGGACTGGCTGCGCGGCGCCCGCCGGGTGGTGGCCGGGCTGAAGCCGGTCCGGGTGCCGGACGCGCCGGCCCGCTCCTTCCGCGACCTCTGGCCCGGCGATGCCGCGCGCGGCCACCGGCTGCTGCGCGGCGAATGCGAGATCGCCGGCACCATCCGCCCGCTCGCCCTCTCCACCGAGGTCGGCCAGGGTCAGGCGTTGGGGTGGGAGGAAGGCGGCGGCTCGGCGATCTGGCGCGCCGCCGTGCACGGCTTCGCCTGGCTGCGCGACCTGCGCGCGCTCGGCACCGACGCCGCCCGGCTGCGCGCCCGCGACCTGACGGCCGATTGGCTGGCCCGGGGCGGGGTGGAGGCCATCGCCGCCGTGCCCGAGGTGGCCGGCGCCCGGCTCTCGGCCTGGCTCGGCCACTGGGACTTCCTGGCCGCCACCGCCGAGGATGGCTTCCGGCGGCAGCTCATGGTTCGGCTGGCGCAGGATGCGCGCGGGCTGGTCGCCTCGCTGCCCGCCGAGGCGCGGCATCGCGGCGCGCTGGTGGCGCTCAAGGGCGGCCTCGCCGCCTCGGTGGCGCTGAACGAGGAGGCCTGGGTGGCGCGCTGCCTGCGCGTGCTGCCGCAGGAGATCGAGCGGCAGATCCTGCAGGACGGGGCGCATGTCGAGCGGAGCCCGGGCCAGCTGCTGCTGGCGGTGCAGGACCTGATCGAGATCCGCAACCTGCTGCATGGCGCCGGGCTGGAGGCGCCGCCGCACCTGGCCCTGGCGCTGGACCGCGCCGCCCCGGCGCTGCGCCTGTTCCGCCATGGCGATGGCGGCCTGGCGCTGTTCAACGGCACGCGCGACGAGGGCGCGGCGCTGGTCGACCTGGTTCTCACCCAGGGCCAGGCGCGCGGCCGGGCGCCGCTGATCCTGACCGAGGGCGGCTTCCAGCGGCTGCAGGCCGGGCGCACCCTGGTGATCGCCGATTGCGGCGCGCCGCCGGAAGGGCGTGGCGCGCTCAGCCCCGCCGGCCTGCCGCGCCATCCGGACCGCTTCCACCATGCCGGCACGCTCTCCTTCGAGATGTCGGTGGGGCGGGACCGGCTGATCGTCAACTGCGGCTCCGCCATCGCCGCCGAGGGGCCCTGGCGCGACGCGCTGCGCGCCACCGCCGCCCATTCCACCCTGGTGCTCGCCGACACCAACAGCAGCGAGCTGCGCGAGGAGGGCCTCGGCCGCCGGCCGGAGGCGGTGGAGGCCGAGCGGCAGGAGGCGAATGGTGCGCAGTGGCTCGATGCCAGCCATGACGGCTACCGCCGCGGCCATGGCGCCATCCATCGCCGCCGCCTCTACCTCTCCGAGAATGGCGACGACCTCAGGGGCGAGGATCTGCTGGAGGGCGAGAACCTGCCGGCCTGCGTGGTGCGCTTCCACCTGCATCCGGGCGTCGTCGCCAGCCTGCAGGAGGAGGAGAACGCGGTGCTGCTGCGCCTGCCCTCCGGCGGCAGCTGGCGGCTGCGCGCCAGCCGCGCCCGCCTCGGCGTCGAGGAAAGCGTCTTCATGGCCGGTGAGCCGCGCCGCACCTCGCAGGTGGTGCTCACGGCCGAGGCCGGCTCGCCCTCGGTGCAGTGGGCGCTGAGCCGCGTCGGTCAGGCGGGGCGGGCGCCGGGCGAGTAGAGGCCCCCCACTTGAAGATCGCCGAGGTCTGCAACGTCGATTTCTCGCTGCGGCACTTCGTGCTGCCGGTGATGCGCGGCGCGCGCGCGCGCGGGCACGAGGTGGTGGGGATCTGCGCCGAGGGGCCGCTGCTCGACCAGCCGCGTGCCGAGGGCTTCCGCATCCTGCCCGTGCCGATGGCGCGCAGCCTGAACCCGCTGGCCCAGGCGCGGGCCTTCGCCGCGTTGCTGCGGATCTTCCGCGCGGAACGCTTCGATCTGGTGCACGCGCACATGCCGATCTCGGGCCTGCTGGCGCGCGCGGCGGCCCGGGCGGCGGGGGTGCCGCGCATCGCCTATACCGGGCATGGCTTCCTGTTCAACCAGCCCGGGCCGCCCTGGCGGCGCGGCCTCTCCTTCGGCCTGGAATGGCTGGGCGGGCGGATGACCGACGTCTTCATGACGGTGAGCGAGGAGGAGGCGGCCGATGCGCGCCGCCTCGGCATCGCGCGGCGGGCGGTGGGCATCCGCAACGGCCGCGACCCGGCGCGCTTCCACCCCGACCCGGCGCCGCGCGCCGCGCTGCGCGCCGAACTCGGCGCGGCGGAGGATGACTGCGTCATCGTCATCGTCTCCCGGCTGGTGCGCCACAAGGGGCATGTCGAGCTGCTGCGGGCGATGGAATCCGTGCCCCGGGCCACGCTCTGGGTGGTGGGCGAGCGGCTGCCGACCGACCACGGCCCCGACATGACGGAGGATTTCGCCCGCGCCGCGCGGCTGCTCGGGCCACGCCTGAAGCGCCTCGGCTACCGCGAGGATGTTGCGCGGATCCTGGCGGCGGCGGATGTCTTCTGCCTGCCGAGCCATTTCGAGGGCCTGCCGATGTCGGTGATCGAGGCGATGATGACCGGCCTGCCGGTCGTCGCCACCGACATCCGTGGCCCGCGCGAGCAGGTGGTGGAGGGCGGGACCGGCCTGCTGGTGCCGCCGATGCGGGTCGCGCCGCTGGCCGCCGCGCTGGCGCGCCTGGCGGCCGATCCCGCCCTGCGCGCGCGGCTGGGCGCGGCGGGACGGGCGCGCGCCCTGGAGCGCTTCGACGAGGGCAAGGTGATCGGCCGGACGCTGGACCTGATGGGGCTCTGACGGCGCGGCCCCCGCCCGCCCCGCGGGGCCAAGACGGCGATTGCCAGCCGCGCCCGCGGGTTGTTAGCCTCGGCGCCGCCGCCGAGAGAAGCCGGTCGGGAGAAAGCCAGTCACGCAAGTCGAGAAGGAAACGCGATGTTCCGCTCACTGCGTGCGCTCACCATGCTCGCCTGCGCCTGGCTCGGGTCGTACGGCGCGGCTTCGGCCCAACCGGCCTCCGATATGCTCGGCGCCATCCGCGCCCGCGGCTATCTGCTCTGCGGCGTCGCCGGCGGCACGGTGGGCTTCAGCCTGCCGGACAGCCAGGGCGTGATGCGCGGCCTCGACGCCGATGGCTGCCGCGCCGTCGCCGCCGCTGTCCTCGGCGATGCCGAGAAGGTCCGGTTCGTGCCGACCACGGCGCAGAACCGCTTCACCGCGCTGCAATCGGGCGAGGTGGACATGCTGGTGCGCAACACCACCTGGACGCTGGGCCGCGAGGCGGCGCTCGGCCTCGAATTCGCCTCCGTCAACTTCTACGACGGCACCGGCTTCATGGTGAAGACCGAGAGCGGCGTGCGCGAGATGAGGCAGCTCAACGGCGCCTCGGTCTGCGTGCAGCCGGGCTCGACCACCGAGCTGAACCTGGCCGACTACTTCCGCAGCCACGGCATGAGCTTCTCGCCGCTCGTCATCGCCGATCTCGAGGAACTGCGCGCCGCCTTCATCAACGGCCGCTGCGATGCCTTCACCACCGACGCCTCCTCGCTCGCCGCCTTCCGCTACGCGCAGGGTCCGAACGCGGACAAGTACTTCCTGATCCCCGGCGTGATCTCGAAGGAGCCGCTCGGCAGCGTCGTCCGCAAGGGCGACTTCAAGTTCTTCGACGTGGTGCGCTGGACCCATTTCGCGCAGCTGACGGCGGAGGAGCTGGGCATCACCAGCAAGAACCTCGACAGCTTCGCCGACAGCAACAGCCCGGAGGTGCAGCGCTTCCTGGGCCGGACCGGCGATCTCGGCAAGATGCTCGGCCTGCAGCCGGACTGGGCGGTGCAGATCGTCCGGCAGGTCGGCAATTTCGGCGAGATGTGGGACCGCAACATCGGCCCGCTCGGCGTCGAGCGGGGCATCAACAATCTCTGGAACAAGGGCGGCATCCAGTACGCGCCGCCGATGCGCTGAAGACGGGCCCGGTCGGGAGAATCCGCGGGCGGTTCCATTCGACCGGAGGCTGCCCCAGAGTTGCCGCGGCCGCCGCGCGCCGGGCGGCCGCGGCTCTCCGCACCGGGCGCCAGGGAAGTCCGCATGTCCGGCGATCCGCTCTTCGACCCCGCCGATTTCCGCATCCCCGAGGGCGTCGCGCATCTCTGCGCCGGTGGCGAGCCGCCCTTCCTGCTGCGGCATGACGAGGCCTTCCGCCGCTACGCCGTGAACAAGAGCAACGGGCCCGCCGGGCGCGAGGCGCAGGAGGCGGAGGTGGAGCGGGTGCGCGGCCTCGTCGCACGACGCTTCGGCATCCCGCACGACTCCACCGGCTTCGTCTCCAGCGTCGCCGAAGGGATGTCGATGCTGGTGGAAAGCCTCGACTGGCAGCCCGGCGACAATGTCTGCCTCGATCCGGACGAGTATCCCTCCCTGGCCGCGCCCGCCATGCTGGGCCTGCCGGACGGGGTGGAGATCCGCCCCGTGCCGGTGCGCGACCCGGAGGCGGTGGCGGCGCGGATGGATGCGCGGACGCGGCTGCTCGCGGTCAGCCATGTCTCCTACCTGAACGGCGCGCGGCACGACCTCGCGGCCCTGCGCGCCGCGACCGACCGCCGGGGCGCGATGCTGGTGGTGGACCACACCCAGGCGGCGGGATACCTGCCGCTCGACGATGCCGCCGCCGCCGACTTCGCCTTCTGCGCCTGCTACAAGTGGCTGCTCGGCACCACCGGCACGGCCGTGGCCTACTGGAACCGCGAACGCCAGCCGGGTTGGCAGCCGCGCACGGCGGGGTGGTACTCGCTCGCCTCGCAGAAGCGCCCGGACTATGGCGCCCGCCCGGCCCTGCGCCCGGACGCCATGCGCTTCAGCCGCGGCAATCCCTCCTACGTCTCGCTCTATGTCCTGGGATCGGCGCTCGACTACCTGGACGGCTTCGGGACCGCGTCGGTGCGGGCGCATGTGCAGGGCCTGACCACGGCCTTGCTCGGCCGGCTGGCGGCGGCGGGGATCGCCAGCACCACGCCGGCGGATCCGGCGCGGCACGGCGCCAGCGTCTGCGTCGAGACGCCGCGCGCCGCCGCGATCGTGCGGCGGCTGGAGGCCGAGGGGATCTATGCCTGGAACGGGCGCGGCCGCATCCGCGTCAGCTTCCACGGCTACAACGGCGCGGCGGAGATGGAACGCGTGGCGGCGGCGCTGATCCGGCACGCGGCCGCCGGCTGAGGCTTTTCCGGGAAAGCGCGGCGGCGGGCCGGAGGCTTCCGGCCTCAGCCCACGCTGCCGGAGTCCGGCCCGGCCAGGGCCAGGTCGCGCAGGGTTTCCAAGGCAGGCCGCAGGCTGGCCTCCGGCGGCGCGGCCAGGGCCAGCCGTACCGCGTCCGGCGCATGCCCGGCGCCGACGGCGAATTCGGCGGCGGGGGAGACGGCGATGCGCCGCCGGGCCGCCGCCGCGACGAAGGTCTCGGCCCGCCAGCCCGCCGGCAGTTCCAGCCAGAGGTGATAGGCGCGCGGGTCACCGCGCAGCCGCAGCCCGGCGTCGCCGAGGATCCCGCGTGCCAGCGCGTTGCGCGCCAGGGCATCGGCGCGTTTGCGTCGGACCAGGGTGGCCACGCTGCCATCCTCCATCCACGCGGTGCCGGCGGCCAGGGTGAAGCCCTGGGCGGACCAGCCGCCCAGCCGCAGCGCGGCGGCCAGGCGGTGACGCAGCGCGGCGGGCGCCGCCATCATGCCCAGGGTCAGCCCCGGCGCGACCCGCTTCGACAGGCTGTCCACCACCACGACGTGATCCGGCGCATGGGCGGCGAGCGGCGCGACGGCCTCGCCGGCGAGGAAGGCATAGACGACATCCTCCACCGCCAGGATGCCCAGCTCGCGCAGCAGGGCGCCGAGCGCCGCCCGCCGCGCCGGCGGCATGGTGACGCCGAGCGGGTTGTGCAGATCCGGCTGGAGGTAGATCAGCCGCAGCGGATGCGCACGGTGCGCGGCCGCCACCGCCTCCGGCCGCAGCCCCTCGGCGTCCATGGCCAGGGGCACGGACTGCAGGCCGAGGCGCAGGGCCATGCCCTTGGCCATGGGATAGGTCATGGCCTCGAAGCCGATCCGTTCGCCCGGCGCGACCAGGGCCGTGAACAGCGCGGCGATCGCCTGCTGCCCGCGCCCGGCGAAGAGCAACCCCTCGGTATCCGGCCGCCAGCCGCCGCGGGCCATCAGCGCCGATGTGGCGGCGCGGGCCTCGGCCGTGCCACGCACCGCGCCGCGCCCGAGCGCATCCATCAGCGCCTCTGGCCCGGTCAGGCCGACAAGGCCGGGGGCCAGCAACGCCGCCTGATCCGGCAGCACCGAGAAATTCACCTCGAGATCCGTCACCTCCGCCCCTCCCGCCTCGCGGGCGGGCGGCCTGGGCAGTGGCGTGCCGGCGGCGCGTAGGAAGGTGCCGCGCCCGACCTCGCCCACCGTCACGCCCCGGCGGGTCAGCTCGGCATAGACACGGCTGGCGGTTGAGGCGGCGATGCCGCGCCGGTGCGCGAAGTCCCGGCTGGTCGGCAGCCGGTCGCCGGCCCGGCGGCGCCCGGCGGCGAGATCGGCGGCGAGTTCCTGGCTCAGGGCGTCGGCGATGGCGCGAAAGTCGGTCATCGGGCGATTGTACCGAGAACAATTCCGCTATTGAAGCGGTAATTTGCTCCATGCCATGAATTGATTCGGGTCAATTTGAAGGAGCCCACCGTTTTGATCGGATCAATAGGGCAGTCGTGTCGGTACAATTCGCAAGGCATCGTCGGGAGCGTCCGCTTCCTCCTCGCCGCCTGCGAGGCGAGGCTGCGCCTCTGGCGCCGGCGCGCCGCCACCCGGGCCGAACTCCGCGATCTGCCCCCGGAGCGGCTGCGTGACCTCGGCATGACCGGGGCGGAAGCGGCCCGTGAGGCCGCCCGGCCCTTCTGGTCATGAGCGCCGCGGCCACGTGTGCCGGGCCCGGACGGCCTGCGGAGCACCGCTACGCTGTTCTGGACGTCTTCACGGACCGGCCGCTGAGCGGCAATCCGCTGGCCGTGCTGCCGGAAGCCGGGGGGCTGGACGGGGCCACGATGCAGGCCCTCGCGCGCGAGTTCAACCACTCCGAGACCAGCTTCCTGATGCCGCCCGAGAACCCGGCGAACACCGCGCGGCTGCGGATCTTCACCCCGGCGCACGAACTGCCCTTCGCCGGCCATCCGACGCTGGGCGGTGCCTGCGCCCTGGCCTGGGATCTGGCCGCGCGGGGCCTCGCGGTGCCGGAGGAGATCCGCTTCGAGGTGCCGGCCGGCCTGACGGTGGTGGTGCCGCGTCGGCGGGACGGCGTGGTCGTCGGTGGCGAGCTTCGCGCGCCGCAGCCGCTTCGCCGCCTCGGCGCGGTATCGCGGGCGGCGGTGGCGGCCAGCCTCTCCCTGCCGGAGGCGGCGCTGGCCTCGGCCGAGATCGCCGGCGTCGGCACGCCCTTCCTGCTGGTGGAGCTGGCGGAGGCGGAGGCGATGGCGCGACTCGTCCCCGATCCCGCCGCCTGGGACCGGCTGCCGAAGGAGGAGGGGGCCGGGCGGCTCTACGTCTTCCGGCGCGATGGCCCGGGCGCGCTGCGCGCCCGCATGTTCACCCGCCGGCTCCAGGAGGATCCGGCGACCGGCAGCGCCACCGCCGCGGCCGTGGCGCTGCTGCTCGACCGCGAGGGCGGCGCGGTGCTGGAGCTCGACGTCCGCCAGGGGGTGGAGATGGGGCGGCCCAGCCGGCTCACGGCCCGCGCCTGGCGCACGGCGGAGGGCATCCTCGCCGCGGTGGGCGGGAATTGCGTGCCGGTGATGGAAGGGCGCCTCCGGCTCCCGTGACGGGGCCCGGCCGCGGCAGGTGCTCAGCCCGCCACCGCCCGCTCCACGGCGCGGGCGAACTTCGCGGCGATCTCGTCCACCTGCGCCGCCGTCACCGTGTAGGGCGGCGCCAGGATGGCATGGTCGCCGAGGCGGCCGTCGATCGTGCCGTTCATCGGATAGCAGGCCAGCCCCTCCTCATAGGCGAGGTCGCGCACCCGCTCGTGCACGGCCAGCGCCGGGTCGAAGGGGGTCTTGGTGGCGCGGTCCCGCACCAGCTCCACCGCCCAGAACAGGCCGCGCCCGCGGATCTCGCCGACATGCGCATGGTTGCCGAGGCGCTCGGTCAGGGCCTGTTCCAGCCGCGCGCCCTGGCGCGTGACATTGGCCAGCAGGTCCTCCTCGGCGATCACCCGCTGCACCGCCAGCGCGGCGGCACAGGCCATGGGATGCGCCTGGTAGGTATGGCCGTGCTTGAAGGCGCCGGAGCCGTCGCGCAGCGCCGCCACCACCTTCTCCGCCACCAGGATGCCGCCGATCGGCTGGTAGCCGCCGCCCAGCCCCTTGGCGATGACCTGGATATCCGGCGCCACGCCCTCCTGCTCCCAGGCGTGCAGCGTGCCGGTGCGGCCCATGCCGCACATCACCTCGTCCAGGATCAGCAGCGCGCCGTGCCGGTCGCAGATCTCGCGCATGGCCTGGAAATAGCCGGGCAGGGCGGTGACGCAGCCGAGCGTGGCGCCCACCATGGTCTCGGCCAGGAAGGCGATGACGGTCCCGGGGCCGAGGCGCCGGAACTCCGCCTCCAGCTCGGCTGCGAGGCGGGCGACATAGTCCGCGTCGCTCTCGCCCTCGGCGCGGCCGCGATAGGGATAGCAGGCCGAGACATGGCTGAAGGCGTCGGAGAGCAGCGGGGCGTAGGGCGCGCGGCGCATGGCGTTGCCGCCGGCGGCCAGCGCGCCGAGCGTGTTGCCGTGATAGCTCTGCCGGCGGGCGATGACGTGGCGCCGCTCCGGCTGGCCGATCTCCAGGAAGTACTGCCGGGCGATCTTGAGCGCCGCCTCGTTGCCCTCGCTGCCGGAGGAGACGAAATAGGCGTGGCTGAGCCCGCCCGGCCGATGGCCGACCAGCACATCGGCCAGGGCCTCGGCGCTCTCGCAGCCGAACAGCGCGGTATGCGCGTAGCAGAGCGTCTCCATCTGCGCCCGCATGGCCTCCAGCACCCGGGGGTGGCCGTGGCCGAGGCAGGCGACGGCGGCGCCGCCGGACCCGTCGATGATGGCGCGGCCGTCCTGGTCGCGCAGGTGGATGCCCTGGCCGGAGAGCGCGAGAGGGGGGTCGCTGCGCAGGCTGCGATGGATCAGGTGGCTCATGCGGCCTCTCTCCCGGGCGTGGCGGGGAGAGCCTAGGTCGGATCGGGAGCCGGCGACAGGGCGACGCGGCGGGGGATGTTTTCATCCCCCCGCGATCTGCTCTAAGCCTTTGCCATGGCTCGCTCCACAGCCCGCGCCGCCGCCCTGCCGCCCCGCCCCGCGCCGCAGGCCCGGCCGCGCCGGCGTGGCCTGCCGGCCCGGCTGCTGCGGCTGCTCCTGCTGCTGCTCATCTGGGGCGGGCTGGCGCTGGCGGCGCTGCTGCTCGCCTTCGCCTGGGACCTGCCCCGCCCGGAGGAGGCGCTGGCCACGACCCGCCGCCCTTCCGTGACGCTGGAGGCCGCCGACGGGCGCCTGCTCGCCACCAGCGGCGACCTCTATGGCGAGGCGGTGCGGCTGGCCGACCTGCCGCCCTACCTGCCGGGCGCGCTGATGGCGGTGGAGGACCGCCGCTTCCGGGCCCATTTCGGCCTCGACCCTCTCGGACTGGCGCGCGCCGCCATCGCCAACCTGCGCGCCGGGCGGGTGGTGCAGGGCGGCTCGACCCTGACCCAGCAGCTCGCCAAGAACCTGTTCCTGACGCCCGAGCGCAGCCTGCGCCGCAAGGTGCAGGAGGCGATGCTGGCGCTCTGGCTGGAGCGCCGCTTCACCAAGGACCAGCTGCTGGAGATCTACCTGAACCGCGTCTACCTCGGCAGCGGCGCCTATGGGATGGATGCGGCCGCGCGGCTCTATTTCGGCGTGCCGGCGCGGCGCGTGACGCTCTGGCAGGCGGCGATCCTGGCCGGGCTGCCCAAGGCGCCCTCCCGGCTGAACCCGCGCGTCGCCCCGGCGGCGGCCATGCACCGGGGCGCCGACGTGCTGCGGGACATGGCCGAGGTCGGGCTGATCACCGCCGCGCGCGCCACCCAGGAGGCCGAGCGCATGGCGCTGCCGCGCCGGCCCTCCGGCGATGCCGGCTGGTTCGCCGATTGGGTCCAGGAGGATCTGGCCGAGGCCTATCCCGGCGCCGGCGACCTCATCCTCCGCACCACGCTCGATCTGCGGCTGCAGGCGGTGGTGGAGGCGCGGCTGGAGGCGCTGCTGGCCGGGCCCGGCGCCGCCGCGCGGGCCGGCCAGGGGGCGGTGGTGGTGCTCGACGCGCGGGACGGTGCGGTGCGCGCCCTGGCGGGCGGGCGCAGCTACCGGCAAAGCCCCTTCAACCGCGCCACGGCGGCGCGGCGGCAGCCCGGCTCGGCCTTCAAGCCTTTCGTCTTCCTCGCGGCGCTGGAGGCCGGGGCCACCCCGGAGGAGATGGTGTCGGATGCGCCGCTGAGCCTCGGCCGCTGGTCGCCGGGCAATGGCCACTGGCGGGCACGCGGCGCGATCACGCTGGAGGAGGCGCTGGCGCAGAGCGTCAACACCGCCGCCGTGCGGGTGATGCAGCGCGGCGGCGGGCCGCGCGCGGTGGCGGCGGTGGCGCGGCGCCTCGGCATCCAGGGCCGCTTTCCCGATGCGCCCTCTTTGGCCCTGGGCACGGCGGAGGTGACGCTGCTCGACCTGGTGGCGGGCTACGCCCCCTTCGCCAATGGCGGCTACAGCGTCACGCCCTATGGCGTCAGCCGCGCCGAATCCGCCGAGCGCCTGCTGGCCGTGCCGCGCACCGCGCCGCAGCGGGCCGTCGCGCCCGAGCATGCGGCGATGATGCGCCGCATGCTGGGCGCGGTGGTGCGGGAGGGCACCGGCCGCGCCGCCGCCGTGCCGGGCCTGGCCCCAGGCGGCAAGACCGGCACGACGCAGGACTCGCGCGATGCCTGGTTCATCGGCCTGGCGGGGCCGCTGGTGATCGGTGTCTGGCTGGGCAATGACGATGCCGGCCCGATGGCCGATGTGCGCGGCGGCAGCCTGCCGGCGCAGCTGTTCCGAAGCATCGTCGAGGAGGGATTGCGATGAGCGAGGCGGAGGGCGAGGCGGGCCGCCGCATGGCCGGGCTGGCGCGGCCGATGCAGCACGCGGTGAACAACCTGTTCATGGTGCTGGTCATGAACCTGGAGGCGATCCAGGGGAGCCTGCCGCCGGAGGACCGCAACGCCGTGCGCCTCGGCCGGGCCCTGCAGGGGGCGCGGCAGGCGGAGGCCCTGCTGCGCTCCTACCTGCGCCTCGGCCGGCCGGAGGAGCAGGGCGAGATCGATTCCGCGCGCTTCCTGGAGGCGGTGCTGCCGGTGCTGAACCTCGCCGCCGGCAAGCCGCTGACCCTGGAGGTGGCGGCGGCGGCGCCGGTCCGCCCGGCCCGTCCCCGGGCCGACATCGCCCTGCTGGCCCTGGCGGAGGGCGTGCGCGGGCTGCCCGCCTCGGCGCCGCGCCGGCTGCGGCTGGAGGGCCGGCTGCTGACGGCGAGCTGGCCGGCGCCGGAGGCGGCGCTGCCGCTGCTGGCCGCGGCCGGGATGCCGGCCGAGGTGGCGGGGGAGGAGACCCGGCTGCGCCTGGGCGCCTGAGCCGCCGCCTTCAGCGGGCCGGCGGGGCGGGCGCGATGCCCTCCTCCACCCGGCCGATCAGATAGGGGAAGAAGGGGTTGGAGGAGACGCGCAGCAGGCTGTCGAGGTCGACGACCAGGGTGTTGCGCTCGCCGCGCGGCGCGATGTCGCCCAGCCGGATGCCGAAATCCTCCTCCGGATCCGGCTTCAGCCCGTAGAGCGCGTCGGTCACCGGGAAGGGCAGGGCGATGTGGGAGAGGGAGTAGATGTCGGGCGGATAGTCCAGCTCCAGGGGCTGGCGGCGGGGGGCGGTCTCCCCGGCGGCGAGGCTCTCCTCGGCCATGCCGGCCTCATCGGGCGAGCGGTTGCTGAGGACGGTGACGCGGTAGCGGCGCGGCGGAGGCGGCAGCAGCCGCTCCAGCGCCGTCTCGGAGGCGGGGCGGAAGAGCGGGCCGAGCCGCGTCGCGCGGTTGATGTCGAACAGCACCAGCTCGCTGCCATTGGCGGGGAGCCGGGCGTAAAGCCCATCCAGCACGGCGGCGGTGCTGACGGTGGCGTCCATCACCGACTGGAAGGTGAGCACCGGCGGCAGGGGGCCGAGCCGGCCCTCGCGCGCCAGCCGCGCCAGGCGCTGCTGCAGGACATCGGTGAGCAGCCAGGACTGGCGCGCGCCGTTCACCGGGAAGGAGTTGTACTTGAACGGGTTGAACTCGGGCGAGATGCTGAGCCAGGCGGCCTTGGCGAAGGCGGGGAAGACCGCCGGCAGTCCGGCCAGCCGGGCGAAGCGCGCGAAGGCCGTGACGCCGACCATGGGCGAGACCAGCACGATGCGGGTCACCGGCTCCGGGTCGCCGGCCTCCAGCATGTCGAGCGCCTGCATCAGCGCCAGCGCGGCGCCGTTCGAGAAGCCGACCAGATGCACCGGCGCCCCCGGCCCGGCGCGGCGGCGCGCCTCGCGCAGCGCCATCCGCGTCGCCGCCATCCAGTCCTCCCATTCCACCGCCGTCAGCGCGCCGGGGACGGTGCCATGGGCGGGCAGGCGCGGTGCGATGGCGACGAAGCCCCGCGCGGCGTAGCGGCGCGCCAGATGCCGCAGGCTGTAGGGCGAATCCGTCAGCCCATGCAGGAAGACGGCCGCGCCTTGTGCCGGTCCCTCGGGCTCCAGGACGTAGGAGCGGTTCCAGTCCCGCGGCAGGTGCGCCGGATAGGCCGGGCTGCCCTCGAAATAGCGGTTGAGGGGAATGCGGTCTTTGGGGTCGAGGCGGCGGCTGACCGTCTCGCGCATCTCGCGCAGAAGCCGCTCCTCGGCGGCGAGGTAGCCGTTCCAGCCGGCCTCCTCGATGGCCTCGCGCGGCAGCTCGCGGGGCACCAGGATGTGCCAGGCCTCCAGCGGCGCGCCGCGCTGCGAATCCCAGGCGCGCACGACGAGCAGGGTGAGCAGGCAGGCGCCCACCAGGATCAGCGCGCGCCGGACCTGCCGGCCGCCCCAGCCGAACAGCCGCCGCACCGGCATCAGCCGAGCCCCATGGCGGCGCGCACCGCGCGCGACAGCGGCGTGTCGGCGCAGAGCTGCAGCGGCAGGTCGAAATGGTTCGAGCCGGGCGGCGGCGCGACGGTCGTGACGGCGCAGCCGGCGGCGGCGCAGCGCGCCGCGTGCCCGGCGGTCTGGCGCAGGAACTCGCCGGTCTCGGTGGCGGCGGCGCTGAAGACCAGCGGCAGGCCGGCGCGCGGCGGCGGCAGCAGGGCGGGGGAGTTCCGCGCGGCGGCCGCGGCATCGAGGCGGAGCCAGTCATGGACGTGGCAGTGCCGCAGCGGCTCCAGGTCATAAAGGCCGGAGAGCAGGGTGGCGCCGGCGACGCAAGGCTCGGCCGAGGCCAGCATCGCTGCCAGATGCCCGCCCGCCGAGGCGCCCGCGACATGGATGCGCGCGGGATCGCCGCCATGCGCCGCGACATTCGCCCGCAGCCAGGCCAGGGCGGCGCGGCACTGCCGGACGATCTCGTCCAGCGTCACGGCGGGGGCGAGCGCGTAGTTCAGCACCGCGACGCAGGCCCCGGCGCGGGTCAGGAAGGGCGCCATGAAGCCGGAATCGGCGGCATCCAGCAGGCGCCAGTAGCCGCCATGGATGTAGAGGAAGACGGGCGCCGGGCCGGGCCGGGCGGCGAGGTAGAGATCCAGCCGCTCCGGCTCCGTCGGCCCGTAGGCGAGGCCGATGCGGCAGGGCAGGTCGCGCCGCGCCGCCGCGGTGCCCGAGCGATAGGCGGCGAGGAAGGGCGCGATGTCCGGCACGGTGGCGCGGGCATCGTATTCCCGGTCGAGCGCCGCGCGGTCCATGCCCCGGTAGAGCTGTGTCATGCCGAATGGTGGCTCGAATGCGCGGCGCGGGGAAGCCCGTGCTACAGCCCGATCCAGCCCCTGATCCGCTCCGCCTCGGCGATCATCGCGGCACCGCTGCCGGACCAGACGGTGCGGCCCTTCTCCAGCACGTGGTGCCGGTCGGCCAGGCGGCCGAGCGCGGCGAGGTTCTTGTCCACCACCAGGATCGACTGGCCGCGCGCCTTGAGCGCGGCGAGCGTCGCCCAGATCTCGGCGCGGATCACCGGGGCCAGCCCCTCCGTCGCCTCGTCCAGGATCAGGAGGTGCGGATTGGTCATCAGCGCCCGGCCGATGGCCAGCATCTGCTGCTCGCCGCCGGAGAGGGTGCGGGCGGATTGCCCGGCGCGCTCGCCCAGGCGCGGAAAGAGGCCGTAGACCCGCTCCAGCGTCCAGGGCTGCGCATGGCCGGCGCGGTTGGCGGCGGTGGCGACGAGGTTCTCCCGCACCGAGAGCGTCGGGAAGACCTGCCGCCCCTCCGGCACCAGCCCGATGCCGCGCCGGGCGATGGCCTCGGGCGGCAGGCCCGCCAGGGATTCCCCGCGGAAGCGGATCTCGCCGCCGCGCGGCGGGGTGAGGCCCAGGATGGCGCGGATCGTCGTCGTCTTGCCCATGCCGTTGCGGCCGAGCAGGGTCGCCACCTCGCCCTCGCCCAGGGCGAGGGAGACGTCGAACAGCGCCGTGCTGGCGCCATAGCCGGCGGTGAGGCCGCGCACCTCCAGCATCACGCCTCCTCTCCCTCGCCGAGATAGGCCGCACGCACGGCCGGGTCGGCGCGGATCGCCTCCGGGGCGCCGCTGGCGATGCAGCGGCCCCGCACCAGCACGGAGACACGGTCGGCCAGCGCGAAGACCGCCTCCATGTCGTGCTCCACCAGCAGGATCGCGACCTCGCCCTTCAGCCGGCGCAGCGTTTCCGTCATGGCCTGGGATTCGCCGGCGCCGAGCCCGGCCATCGGCTCGTCCAGCAGCAGCAGGCGCGGCCGCAGCGCCAGCGCCAGCGCCAGCTCGACCTGCTTGCGCTCCCCGGCCGAAAGCGCGGAGGCCGGCAGGCCGCGCCGCGCCGGGTCGAGGCCGAAGCGGTCGAGCAGGGCACGGGCCGGCTCGCGGAGCCCGCGGTCGCGCCGCGCCGCGCGCCAGAAGCGGAAGGAATGGCCCTGCCGCGCCTGCACGGCGAGCGCCAGGTGGTCCTCGGCGCTGGCCTCCTCCAGCAGCTGCACCACCTGGAAGCTGCGCACCATCCCGCGCCGGGCGCGGCGCGCGGCGGAGAGATGCGTGATCTCCGCGCCATCGAAGCGGATACGGCCGGAATCGGGGCGGATCTCGCCGGTGATCTGGCCGATGGCGGTGGACTTGCCGGCGCCGTTCGGGCCGATCAGCGCGTGCAGCTCGCCGGGGCGCACGTCGAGGCTGAGCCCGTCGGTGGCGCGCAGCCCGCCGAAGCTCTTGCGGAGGTCGTCGAGGACCAGCAGCGGCGCGCTCACGCGAGGCGCAGCCGGCGCAGCGCCGCCATCAGCCCGCCGCGCGCGAAGATCACGACCAGGACCAGCAGTGGGCCGAGGATGAACTGCCAGTGCTCGGTGAGCCCGGCCAGCCCGTATTCCAGCCCGACCAGCGCGACGGCGCCGAGCACCGGGCCCATCAGCGTGCCGGCGCCGCCCAGGATGACCATGACCATCAGCTCCCCCGACTTGGTCCAGTGCAGCATGTCGGTGCTGACGAAGCGCGTGGCATTGGCCATCAGCGCGCCGGCCAGCGCCGTGCCCATGCCGGAGAGGATGAAGGCCACCAGCCGGTAGGGATAGGGCGAGATGCCCAGCGCCACCACGCGCCGCTCGTTCTGCCGCGCGGCGGAGAGCACCTGGCCGAAGCGCGCGCGCGTCACCCGCCGCAGCAGGAGGAGCCAGGCGAGCAGCAGGCCGAGGCAGAGCCAGTAGAGCTGCGCCGGGTCGCGCAGGTCGAGGCCCGGCAGCTCGCCGCGGCGGCGGATGCTGAGCCCGTCGTCGCCGCCATAGGCCTTCAGCGAGACGAAGAGGAAGAAGACCATCTGCGCGAAGGCCAGGGTGATCATGATGAAGGACACGCCGCCGGTGCGCAGCGACAGCGCGCCGATCGCCGCCGCCGCCACGCCCCCCGCCGCCATGGCCGCCAGCAGGGTGGCGGCGAGCGAGACGCTGCCGGGGATCAGGCCGAGCAGCGGCTCCTGCCACGACCAGTGGGCATAGAGGATGCCGACCGCGTAGCCGCCGATGCCGTAGAAGGCGGCGTGGCCGAAGCTCACCATGCCGCCGAAGCCGAGCGCCAGGTTGAGCGAGGCGGCGGCGAGCGCGTAGATCGCCATGCGGGTGGCGAGGCCGATGCTCGCCGGGCTGCCGGCCGCCTCGGCGATCCAGGGCAGGGCGAGGGCGGCGAGCAGCGCGGCGAGCGCGACGAGACGCTCACGCATGGGCGGGGAAGAGGCCGCGCGGGCGCCAGAGCAGGATGACGGCCATCAGCGCGTAGACGCTCATCGCCGCGAGGCCGGCGGCCAGCGCGTCGGCGTCGGGGCCCTGCATCCAGCCGCGCAGCAGGGCGGGGAGATAGGCGCGCGCCAGGGTATCGGCCAGGCCGACCAGCAGCGCGCCCGCCAGCGCGCCGCGCACCGAGCCGACGCCGCCGATGACGGTGACGACGAAGGTCAGGATCAGGATCTGCTCGCCCATGCCGATCTGCACCGAGAACAGCGGCCCGGCCATCAGCCCGGCGAGCCCGGCGAGCAGCGCGCCGAGGCCGAAGACCAGCGTGTAGAGCAGCCGCACATCGACGCCGAGGGCGCGCACCATTTCGCGGTGCGTGGCGCCGGCGCGCACCAGCATGCCGGTGCGGGTGTGGCGGATCAGCACGTAGAGGCCGAGGGCGACGGCCAGCCCGACGAGGATGATGGCGAGCCTGTAGACCGGATAGGGCAGGCCGGGCAGCAGTTCCACCGTGCCGCGCAGGGCGGGCGGGATCTCCACCAGGAGCGGCTGCCGCCCGAAGAGCAGCACCATGCCCTGGTTGAAGAACAGGATCAGCCCGAAGGTGGCCAGCACCTGGTCGAGATGGTCGCGGCCATAGAGGCGGCGCAGCACCAGCGCCTCCATCGCCATGCCGGCCAGCCCCGCCGCCGCCAGCCCGGCGGGCAGCGCCAGCAGCGCCGAGCCGGTCTCGGCCGCCACCCAGGCGGCGGCGAAGGCGCCGGTCATGTAGAGCGAGCCGTGCGCCAGGTTGATGATGCCCATGATGCCGAAGACCAGCGTCAGCCCCGCCGCCAGCAGGAAGAGGGTGACGCCGAGCTGCAGCCCGTTGAGCACCTGCTCCAGGAACAGCGCCATCAGCGCGCCGCCGCGGCGGGCGTCCCAGGGGGCGTCCCAGGGGGCATCACAGCCGGCATTGCGCCGCGTAGGCGTCGCCGTGGTTCTCGAGCACCTTGCCCTGCGTCACCAGCGCGGGCCGGCCATCCGCGCCGCGCGCCACCTTGATGAGGTACCAGTCCTGCACCGGGTGCTGGTTGGGGCCGAAGGCGAAGCGGCCGCGCGGGCTCTCGAACTTCGCCGGGTTCATGGCGCGGCGGAAGGCCTCGGTGTCGTCGATCCGGCCGCCGGTGCCCTCCAGCGCGGCGCCGATGGCCAGCGCCGTGTCGTAGCCCTGCTGCGCGTAATAGGTCGGCATGCGCGCGTACTTCGCCGTGAAGGCCTGCATGAAGCGCCGGTTGGCGGCGTTGTCGAGGTCGCTGTTCCACTGCGCCGTGACATGCACGCCGAGCGCCGCCTCGCCCACCGCCGCGAGGGTGTTGGAATCCATCGAGGGCGAGGCCAGCACCATCGGCACGCGCTCCAGCAGCCCGGCCTGCACATACTGCTTGAGGAAGGCGATGCCGAGCCCGCCGGGATGGAACTGGTAGACGGCATCCGGCGCGGCGGCGCGGATCTGCGCCATCTCGGCGGCGTAGTCGGTCTGGTCGAGCCGGGTGTAGACCTCGCCGGCGATCTCGCCCCTGTACTGCCGCTTGAAGCCGGTGATGGCATCCTTCCCGGCCTGGTAGTTCGGCGCCAGGATGAACATCCGCCTGTAGCCGAGGTTGACCGCCGCCTGGCCGGCGCTCTCGTGCAGCCCGTCATTCTGCCAGGCGACGGACCAGAAGTTGCGGTGACACTCGCGCCCGGCGAGGTTGGAGGGCGAGGCGTTGGGGCTGACATAGAGGCAGCCGGCATCCAGCACGTCCGGCGCCACGGCGTTCAGCACGTTGGAGAAGACGATGCCGGTGAGCAGCCGGATCTTCTCGTTCTGCACGAAGCGCTCGGCGATCTGCTTGCCCTGGCCGGGCTTCAGCGCGTCGTCCTCGACCAGCAGCGTGACCGGCGTGCCGCCGAGCCTGCCCTCCCGCATCGCCATGGCGAGCGCGAAGCCGTCGCGGATGTCCTGGCCGAGATAGCCGCCCGGGCCGGAGAGGGTCGTCACCATGCCGATCTTCAGCGGCGCGTCACCGGCTGTTCCCTGGGCCCCTCTCCCCTGGGCCCCTCTCCCCTGGGCCAGCGCCGGCCGCGCCAGCCCCGCCGCCAGCGGCAGGGACGCCAGACCGGCGCCGCCCCGCAACACATCCCGCCTGCCGATCATGCGCCCTCTCCCCGATCTGCGCCGGCAACCCGTGCCGGACCATTCTGTCGCCGGTCCATCCTGTGGCGGAATTGTTCACCGGGCGGAAGAGGCGGTCAAACGCCCGGCCGCCGCCGAGGCCGCTTTCCCGCCGGCGGGAAACCCGGCACAAGCGGCGGCAGGATGTCCCCCGCCCCCCCCTTCTCCTGGCGCCGCTGGTCGCCGGCGCCCCTGGTGGGCGCCTCGCTCGGCCTGCATGCCGGCGGCCTCGCCGCGCTGGCGGCGCAGCCCGGCCTCTGGCCCTGGCTGGCGGGCGGCTTGCTGGCCAACCACGCGCTGCTGACCGCCGCCGGCATGGCGCCGCGCAACGGCTGGCTGGGCGCCAATCTGCGCCGCCTGCCGCCGGCCGGCGCGGCGCGCCGCCAGATTGCCCTGACCTTCGATGACGGGCCGGACCCGGCGGTGACCCCGGCGGTGCTCGACCTGCTGGAGCGCCACGGCGCGCGGGCCAGCTTCTTCGTCATCGGCGAGCGCGCCGCGCGGCATCCGGCGCTGCTGCGCGAGATGCGGCGGCGCGGCCACAGCATCGAGAACCACACCCACACCCATCCCCGCCATTTCGCGGCGCTCGGCCCCTTCGGCATGCGGCGCGAGGTGCTCTCGGCGCAGGCGGCGATCGGCGCGGCGCTCGGCGAGGCGCCGCGCCTGTTCCGCGCGCCGATGGGCCTGCGCAGCCCGCTGCTCGACCCGGTGCTGGCCGGGGCGGGGCTCGGCCTGGTCTCCTGGAGCCGGCGGGGGCTGGATGGCGCCAGCGGCGATGCCCGGCGCGTCGCCGCCCGGCTGGCCGCGCCGCGCGCCGGCGAGATCCTGCTGCTGCATGACGGCAACGCCCGGCGGGACGCGGCGGGGCGGCCCGTGGTGCTCGCCGTGCTGCCGGGCCTGCTGGGCGCCGTGGCCGCGGCCGGCCTCAGCGCCGTGCCGCTGCCCGAGACGCTGGTTCCCTCGCCAGGGCCCGCCGTGCCAGCAGCCGCGGCAGGCGGCCGAGGAAGCCCAGCATCAGGCGCAGGTGCATCCAGCTGAGCAGGGCGTTGTCCCGCAGGTAGCGGAAATGCGAGACGCCGCCCTCCTCGGCGCTCAGGTAGCGCACGGGGACGGGAATGTTCACCGGCGGCACGCCGCGCCAGCAGAGCCGCACCGCCGCCTCGGCGTCGAAATCGTAGCGCCGCATCCAGATCTGCCGCCGCATCACCGCGCGCAGCGGCGCGATGGGATAGACCCGGAAGCCGAAGAGGGAATCCCCCACCCCCGCCCAGAGCGTCTCCAGATTGGTCCAGAAGTTGGAGATGCGCCGGCCGCGGACCCGCAGCATCGGCGCTTCCGGCCCGAAGAGGGGCAGGCCCAGCACCATCGCCTCCGGCCGCGCGGCGGAGGCGGCCATGAAGCCCGCGATGGCCCCGGCCGGATGCTGGCCGTCGGCATCCATCGCCAGCGCATGGGTGAAGCCGGCCGCGGCGGCCTGGTCCATCCCGTGCAGCAGCGCCGCGCCCTTGCCGCGGTTGCGCGGCAGATGCAGCACGCGCAGCCCGGTGTCGTCGCGCGCCAGGGCGTCGAGCGCGGCGCCGGTGCCGTCGGTGCTGCCGTCCACCACCACCCAGACCGGGTTCCAGGCGGCGCGGGCGGCGCGCACCGTGCGCAGCACCAGCGGGCCGGTGTTGTAGCTCGGGATCAGCACCAGGTGGCTGCGCGAGGGGTGCGGCACGGCCCGACTCAGGCCGGGTGCCGCACGGCGGAGCGGCGGCTGACCGCGGGCGGCGACCCTGCCTGCGGCTGGGGGCCGGCCCCGGCCCCGGTGCCGGCTCCGGCCGGTTGCAGGGCCTGGCGCAGATGCGCCTCGACCCGCGCGCTCAGCGCCTCGCTCCCCTCCTGGGGGGCGAAGCGCGCGCCCAGCCGCAGCCGGTAGCGCAGCGGCAGCGGCGGCCGGCGCCAGGGCGACCAGCCCTTGCGCAGATAGGGGTTGTCGCTCTCGATCACCACGATCTGCACCGGCGCTCCGGCGCGGCGCGCGATGACCGCGAAGGAGCGCGAGAAGGGTCCGGGCGGCGGTGTCGGCTCCGCCGCGCCGGGCCGGCGGGGCTCGCTCCGCGTGCCTTCCGGGAACACCAGGAGCTGGCGGCCCTCGCGCAACTGTCCGGCGGCCTCGCGGATCATCCGCCCGCTGGCATCGTTGCGCACATAGCCGGCCAGGCGGACGCCGCCGCCGAGCAGCGGATTGCCCCAGAGCGAGGCCTTGGTGATGCAGGCGGCACGCGGCAGGCGGGAGAGCATCAGCACGGCATCCATCATCGAGGGGTGGTTGCAGGCGATGATCAGCCCGGCCTCGTCGCGCAGCGGATCGAGCGCCGAGGTGTCGACCCGCAGCAGCCCCGTGCCGCGCAGCAGGGCGAGATAAAGGCGGAAGCCACCGGAGATGCCGGCCTGCCCCAGGCGCCGGCCGAAGCCCCGGCGGTGGCGCTCGGGCAGCAGCCAGTGCGCCACGCCCGCCGGCAGGCTCCAGGCCAGGCACATCCCCACGAAGAGGATGAGAAGGACCGGGAAGAGCAGCGGCGCGGCGAGGGGGCGCCCGGCCTCGTCCGGGGAGTCCCCCGGGGGTCCGCCGGGCGCGCGGGGATCGGGGCTGGCCAGGATTGACGTTCCTCTTGTCTTTGGGCCTGCTGGCGGCGCGGCCCAGCCTAGCCGAGGCGGTGCCGGGCGGTCCATCAGCCAACCGGGCAGCCAACCGGGCAGCCAACCGGGCAGCCAACCGGGCAGCCAGCCAGGCCGCCGTGACCGCGCAGGAGGATGCCCGTGCCGCAGACCACGATCCCGCCGGAGGCCCCCTCGGAGGCCCCCCCGGATCTCGCCCCGCATGCCGTGCTGCCGCAGTATTACGGCATGGCGGAAGCCCGCGCCGGCTTCGTCCGCCGCCTCTTCGACGACACCGCCGCGCATTACGACCGCATCAACCGCGTCTTCTCGCTCGGCACCGGCGCCTGGTACCGGCGGCAGGCGCTGCGCCGCGCCGGCCTGCGCCCCGGGGACCGGGTGCTGGACGTGGCCACCGGCACCGGGCTGGTGGCGCGCGAGGCGGCGCGGCTGGCCGGCGCCGGCGGCCGTGTCACCGGCCTCGACCCCAGCGCCGGCATGCTGGCGGCGGCGCGGCGGGAGCTGCCGATCGGCCTCGTGCAGGGGCGCGCCGAGGCCCTTCCGCTGGCCGATGCCAGCGCCGACTTCCTCAGCATGGGCTATGCGTTGCGCCATGTGGCCGATCTCGGCATCGCCTTCGCCGAATACCGCCGCGTGCTGCGCCCGGGCGGGCGGCTGCTGCTGCTGGAGATCGGCCGGCCGGAGGGGCGCCTGGGCCGGGCCCTGGCGCGCGCCTATCTGGGGCGGGTGGTGCCGGCACTCTGCCGCCTGACCGCCCCGCGGGGCCGTGACGACCTGCTGATGCGCTACTACTGGGACACGATCGAGGCCTGCGTCCCGGCGGAGACCATCCTGGCGCGGCTGCGCGCGGCCGGCTTCGAGGCGGTCGCCTGCGAGACCTCGCTCGGCCTGTTCAAGGCCTATACGGCGCGCCGGCCGGAGGCCGGGTGAGGCTCAGCCGATGACGGGCGCCTCCCCCGGCCAGGACCGCAGGACCAGGAGGCCATGGGCGATCGACTCGTCCAGCCCGTAGAAGCCGTCCGGGCCGCCGCCATGCAGCAGCAGGAGGTCCGGCCCGCCCGCCCGCACGAAAAAGCCCTCCCTCTCGTCCAGCCGGCCGCGGAAGACGGCATGCTGCCCCGGCTCCAGCAGGGCGGGATGAGCGCCGGCCCAGGTCGGCTCGGCCTGGGAAAGGCGCACCGTTTCCACCCGCTCCGCCGCCGCCTCCAGCGAGAGCCGCTCGCCCGCCTCGTAGTCGGTGATGATGTCGATGATACCGGTAAGCCGGTCGCCCTCGGAAACGAGGCCGTCATGGCCGCCATCGACCAGCACCATATTGCCGGGCCGCGCGGAGAAGCTGTCGCGGCCGCTGCCGCCGGTCATCACGGCGCCGATGTCGTCGGTGTAGAACAGGCTGTCGCCGGGGCTGTTCGCCTCCAGCACGTCGTCGCCGTCACCGCCATCCATCCGCGCCTGCCGCGTCCAGGCGATCAGGAGGTCGTCGCCGGCCTCGCCGAACAGGTCATTGCCATGCGTGCGGAAGCCATCCACGAAGAGCAGGTCGTTGCCGTCGCCGCCGCGGAGAAGGTTGCCGGAGCCGGAGATGGCGATCACGTCATTGCCGCTGTCGCCGAAGACGCGGTTGTTGAAGCTCGGGGCGGTGAAGAAGCCCATCTGGATCTCGTCGTCGCCCGTGCCGCCCGAGACATAGTTGCCGCCGCCCTGGACCTGGATGACGTCATCGCCGCCGCCGCCGAAGATGCTGCTGGCGCCCTCGAACAGGCCGGAGCCGGTCACCTCGATCCGGTCGTCGCCGCCGCGGCCCAGCACCAGCCAGCCGTCGCCCTCCAGCGTGATCCCGTCGGCGCAGTGGCTGCCGATCGCGACCGGCCCTTCCCAGCCCGCCCACCAGGCATTCGGGCAACTCTCGGCGCCATCCTTCGCTCGTCGCATGCTGACTGTCCGGTTCGTTGGAGAAGGCGAACAATTCCTGACGGAAGCGCCCGTGTCGTCCCACGTTCGCGCGAGGCGCCGGTCCGTGCGAGGCAGCCTGGGCGCTTGCTTCGGCCGCGCCAGCCCTTACTGATGTCCTGTATGCCAACCACGGGGGAGAGGCGCCCTGTCCGCATCCGCATCCGCCGCCCGGAACCCGGGCGCGCCTGCCGGCCCGGGACACCGACCCGCTGCCGCTGGAGCGGCGGGCTGTGCCGCCGGCGTCGGGCTTCAGCACCCGCGTCACCCCCTGCCGGGCCGGCACGCCTCTGCCCAGCCTGCTTCCGCTGGCGGAGCGCCCCGCATGATCCGGGCCGGCTGTAACCTGCTGGGCCTGGTCCTGGCCTGGGCGCTCGCCCTGGCCGTCGGCCGCGCCTCCGCCCAGGAGGCGGAACCGGGGATGGTCCCGGAGGCCGTTACCGGCGCGGCCATGCAAGCGGCGCGCGAGGTCAGGCTGCCGAAGTTCGAGGCCGGGCTGGCCGCCGGCGCCGGCTGGCTGCCGGACTATCCGGCCGCCGGGCAGAACCATTTCCAGGGTCTGGCCTTCCCCTACCTGATCTATCGCGGCGAGATCCTGCGCAGCGACGGCCAGGGGGTGCGCGGCCGCTTCTACAATGACGAGGCGATCGGCCTCGACCTCAGCTTCTCCGGCGCCTTCCCCTCCTCGTCGAGGGACAACCGGGCGCGCGAGGGCATGCCGGATCTCGACTGGCAGGGCGAGGTCGGCCCCTCGCTGCGCATCACCCTCTGGCGCGACCCGGCGCGGCCGCAGCGGCTGAACCTGGAACTGCCGCTGCGCGCGGTCTTCTCCACCGACCTGTCCTCGGTCCGCTACCGCGGGCTGACCTTCTCGCCCGAGCTGGCCTATGAGCGCCGCGCCCTGGCCCGCGAGGGCGACCGTTTCCGGATCGGCCTCGGCCCGGTCTTCGCCACCGACCGGATGATGGACTACTTCTATCGCGTCGAGCCGCGCTACGTCCGGGCCGACCGCCCGGCCTATGACGCGGAGGGCGGCTATCTCGGCACGCGGATGCAGTTCTCCTACCGCTTCCCGCTGACCGGGCGGCTCTCGGCGGTGGCCGGCGGGCGGGTGGAATCCTTCCACGGTGCCCGCAACGAGGACAGCCCGCTGTTCCGCCGCGACTGGAACCTGAGCGCGGCGCTGGGCCTCTCCTGGTCGCTCTACCGCTCCGAGGCCAGCGTCGCCTCCAGCGCCAGTCCGTTCGACTGAGGGCCGCTGGCCACCGGCCGATTGCGGCGCGGAACGGCATCAGCGGAGCCATTTTCTTGCCGGGAAGGCGAAGGAATCCTGTTTCGGAGACAAAGCCGCGGCGGTATTTCGCCCCTTGCGGCAAGGCCGCCCTGCTGGGATGCAGGCGGATGGCATCTGGCCTGGGCACCGGCAGGGAGGCACCCCGTGACGTCTACGATCGAGAATTCCGGTGAGGGCCAGGCGGCGCGGGCGCTGGAGCCCGAGGTGGCGGCGCTGATCGTCGAGGCGCTGCACCTAGAGATGGAGCCCGGCGAGATCGACCCCGAGGCCCCCCTCTTCGGCGAGGGCCTGGGCCTCGATTCCATCGACGCGCTGGAGATCGCGCTCGCCATCTCGCGGCGCTACGGCTTCCAGCTCCGCTCGGACGATGAGCGCAATGGCCAGATCTTCGCCTCGCTCCGCAATCTCTGCGCGCATGTCCAGAGGAACCGCCAGGCTTGACGCCCGGCGGGGCCGGACCATGCCGGGCGCGCTGATCCCCGCCCTGCTCCTGGCCGCCGCCGCGCTCGGCGCGCGGCTCCTGGGCTGGCACGGGGCGACGCTGCTCCTCGGCCTCGGGGCGCTGGGGATGGCCATGGGCCGGCGCTGGCCGGCACGGTTGGCCGGCGCCGGCGCCCTGGCGCTGACGGGCCTCGGGCTGCTCGCGGCGGGCGCGGCGGGCGGCGTGGCGCCGGCGGCGCTGCTGCCCCTGCTGCCGGCGCTCGGGCTGCTGATGCTCTCGGCGCGCTTCGCCGCCACCCTGCTGCCCGGGCGTGAGCCGCTGATCACCCACTACACCCGCTTCGACTTCGGCCGCCTGCCGCCGGAATGCGCCGGCTACACCCGTCGGCTGACCGGCTTCTGGGCCGCGCTGCTGGCGCTGGCCGCGCCGCTTCAGGCCGCGGCGCCGCTCGCCGGGCTGGCGCCGGGCGCGGTGGCGGCGGCGGGCTCGGCGCTGATGCTCGGCCTGTTCCTCGCGGAGCACGCGCTGCGCGACCGCTGCTTCCCGCATCTCGGCCCGGCCACGCCGGCCCGCACGCTGCGGGCCATCATCGCCGCCCACCGGGACATCGCTGCGGAGGCGAGCGCCGCCGGGAGCATCCGCCATGTCTGACATCGCCCTCCCGCTGACCGACCGGGCGCCGGAGGCCATCCTGTTCCGCCGCGGCGCCGAGGCCATCACCGTCCGCCGCTTCCTGGCCGAGGTCGCTGTGCTGGCGGCGCGGCTGCCCGACCGGCCGCATGTGCTGAACCTCTGCGCCGATCGCTACAACGCGCTGCTCGGCCTCGCCGCCGCGCTCAGCCGGGGGCAGGTGATGCTGCTCTCCGCCGACCGCACGGAGCGCCGCCAGCGCGAGATCGCCGCCCTCTACCCCGGCCTCTACCCGATGGCCGACGCGGTGCAGGACGACCCGGCCTGGGCGGTGCCCGAGGGCGCCATCCGCGTCGGCGGCGAGGCCGGCGCCGGCCTCGCGGTTCCGACCAATCCGCTGATCCCGGCCGGGCGCGTCGCCATCATCGGCTTCACCTCCGGCAGCACCGGCCAGCCGGGGGCGCATCCGAAGCCCTGGGGCGCGCTGGTCGCCGCCAGCCGCGCCGCCGCCGCGCGCTTCGGGCTGGAGCGGCCGGCGGGGGAGAGCGGCGCGGCCACGCTGGTCGCCACCGTGCCGGCGCAGCACATGTACGGCTTCGAGACCACCCTCGCCCTGCCGCTGCACGCGGCGACGGCCAGCCATGCCGGGCCCTTCTTCTACCCCGTGGAGGTGGCCGAGGCGCTGCACGCCGCGCCCACCCCCCGCCTGCTGGTCACCACGCCCCTGCAGATGCGCGCCCTGCTGCGCTCCGGCGCCGCCCTGCCGCCGCTGCGCGCCGTGATCTCCGCAACCGCCCCGCTCGACCCCGACCTCGCGCGCGAGGCCGAGGCCGCCTGGTCCACCGAGGTGCTGGAGATCTACGGCGCCACCGAGATGGGCTCGATCGCCAGCCGCCGCACCGTGGAGGGCGAGGCCTGGCACCTCTACGACAGCGTCGCGCTGCGGCCCGTGGAGGCGCCGGCCGATGCGGCGGACGGGGCGGCGGACGGGGCGGCAGACGGGGCGGGCGGGCGGATGGAGGCGCTGGTCGCCGGGATGCCCGGCCCGGTGCCGCTGGCCGATGCCGTGACCCTGGCGGCGGGCGGCCGTGCCTTCCGCCTGCTCGGCCGCCATGCCGATATCGTCAAGCTGGGCGGCAAGCGCGTCTCGCTCGCCAGCCTGAACCGGCTGCTGCAGGCGGTGCCGGGGGTGGAGGACGGCGTCTTCCTCGTGCCCGAGGATCTCGACCGCAATCCGGCGGCGCGGCTGCTGGCCTTCGCCGTGGCGCCGGGGATGAGCGGCGCGGCCGTGCTGGGGGCGCTGCGCGGGCAGGTCGATCCGGTGTTCCTGCCGCGCGGCGTGACCCTGCTGCCCGCCCTGCCGCGCGACCGGGTGGGCAAGCTGCCGGCCGCGGCCCTGGCGGCGCTGCGCCGGCGCCAGGCGGAACAGGCATGAGCGCGGAGATCCGCTTCCTCTTCCGGCTGCCTGCCGGGCATCCCTGCCTGCCGGGGCATTTTCCCGGCCGCCCCCTGGTGCCGGGCGTGGTGTTGCTGGACGCCGTGCTGGAGCGGCTCGGGGCGGCGGCGGGGGGCCGTGTGGCGCGGCTGCTGCGCGCCAAGTTCAGCGCGCCGGTGGCGCCGGAGGAGGCGGTCGAGGTGGTGCTGTGGCCCGCCGCGCCCGGCCGCTTCGCCTTCCGCTGCCACAGCGGCGCGGCGCTGGTGCTGGCCGGCGAGGCGGCGGTGGCGCCCCTGGCCGGGCCGGCATGAGCTGGCGCGAGCAGCGCGAGCGCGGCAGTGCTGCGGCGCTGCGGCTGATGGGCTGGATCATCACCCGCCTCGGCTGGCGGGTCGCCTATGCGCTGCTCTACCCCATCACCGCCTATTTCTTCCTCTCGGCCCCGCGGCAGCGCGCCGCCGGCCGCGCCTTCCTGCGCCGCGCGCTGGGGCGCGAGCCGCGCCTGACGGAACGGTTCCGCCAGTTCCTCACCTTCTCCGCCACCCTGCTCGACCGGGTCTTCCTGCTCGACGGGCGCCGCGCCGGCTATACCATCGAGGTCACCGGCCTCGACCTGCTGAACCGGCACATCGCCGAGGGGCGCGGCTGCATCCTGCTCGGCGCGCATATTGGCAGCTTCGACGCCATGCGCGCGGTGGCCGATACCGGCTGCCCGGTGGAGGTGATGGCGCTGATGCATGGCGACCATGCCGCGATCAGCGCCGACTTCTTCTCCCGCTGGGGCCGCGGCACGGCGAGCGACGTCGTCTCCCTCGGCCGGCCCGATGCCATGCTGCGGGCCAAGGAGTGCCTGGAGCGCGGCGGGCTGGTCGGCATCCTGGCCGACCGCAACCCGACGCGCAGCAGGGTCACGCGCGTGCCCTTCCTCGGCCGCGAGGCCGCCTTCCCCGAGGGGCCGCATATCCTGGCCGGGGTGCTGGACGCGCCGGTGATGATCGCCTTCGCGGTCTGGACCGGGCCGCGCCGCTACGAGGTGCATTTCCAGCCCTTCGCCGAGCGCATCGCGCTCGACCGCCGCGACCGCCGGGCGGCACTGGCCCTGGCGGCGCGGCGCTACGCCGAACGGATCGAGGCGGTGGCCCGCGCCTTCCCCTACAACTGGTTCAACTTCTACGACTTCTGGGAGGAGATGGAGGCATGAACTCGCCGCGCCGCCGCGCTCTCCTGGCCCTGGTGCTGGCCCTGGTGCTGCCCCTGGTGCTGCCCGCTCCCCCGGCCCTGGCCGCGCCGCTGACGCTGGAGGGGGCCATGGCCGCGTTGGCGGCCGAGCCCGGCGGCACCGCCTCGTTCACCGAGGAGAAGGCGATCCCGCAGCTCGACATCCCGCTCCCGAGCAGCGGCACCCTGTCCTGGACCCCGCCCGACCGGCTGGAGAAGCACACCACCTTCCCGGAGGAGGAGATCCTGCGCGCCGATGGCGACCGGCTGCTCTTCGCGCAGCCCGGCCGCGGCATCCGGCGCGAGCTGAGCCTCGACCAGTCGCCCGAGATCCGACCCCTGGTGGAATCCGTCCGCGCCACCCTGGCGGGCGACCTGCCGGTGCTGCGGCGGTACTTCGAGATCGATTTCCGGCCGGAGGGCGAGGCGGGGCGGTGGCGCATGGTGCTGACGCCGCTCTCGGCCCGGCTGCGCGTCGCGGTGCAGGGGATCGAGATCACCGGCCAGGGCGGCGGCCTGCGCCACGTCGTGACCCGGGCCAGCGAGGGCGTGACGCGGCTCGCCATCACGCCGCGCCCATGAGCCGGCAGGCTCCGCCGCCGCGGCGCCCGGCGGCGTCGTGAGGCGGCTTCTCCTCGTCCTGCTGGCGCTGGCGCTGCTCGGCCTCGGCCTGTCGCGGCTGGTCGCCTTCCGGGCGGAGCTGACCGATCTGCTGCCTCCGGCCCGTGGCCCGGCCACCACCTTCCTGCTCGGCGAGCTGCGGAATGGCGCCGCCACTACGCTGATGCTGGCGGCCATCGAGGGCGCGCCGGAGCCGGAGCTGGCCCGGCTCAGCCGCGACCTGGGCGAGGCGCTGCGCCAATCCGGCCGGTTCTCCTTCGTCGGCAACGGCGCGCAGGATTTCAGCGAGGCGGAGCGGGACCTGCTCTTCCGCTACCGCTACCTGCTCTCGGCGGCGACGGCACCGCCGCTCTTCGAGGCGCCCGCGCTGCGCGCCGGGATGGAGCGGCTGCTGGCCGGGCTGCGCTCGGCGGCCGCGCCGCTCGTGGCGCGCTTCGGCTTCGCCGACCCGGCCGGCGTCTTCCTCGACACCATGCGCGGCTGGCTCGGCGAGAGCCGGGTGGAGCTGCGGCACGGCGTCTGGTTCGCCGGGACCGGGCAGGAGGGGACCAAACAGGAGGGGGCCGGACAGGACGGGGCCGGTCCGCCGCGCGCCCTGCTGCTGGCCCGCCTGGCGGGGACGGGCAGCGACACCGAGGCGCAGGCCGCCGCCATGGCGGTGTTCCACGAGGCTTTCACCAGGGCCGGCCGTGGGGCCGGCCGTGGGGCCGGACCGGGCGAGGCGCGGCTGCTGCTGAGCGGGCCGGGCGTCTTCGCCGCCGAGGCGGCGGCGGCGGTGCGCGCCGATGTCGAGATGATCGCGCTGCTCTCCGGCCTGCTGATCCTGGGCTTCCTGCTCTGGCGCTTCCGCTCGGCGCTGGTGCTGGCGGCGGTGGCCGTTCCGCTGCTGGCCGGCATGCTGGCCGGCCTCGCCGCCGTGGCCGCCTGGCACGGCGCCGTGCATGGCGCCGCCTTCGGCTTCGGCATGACGATGCTGGGGGTGGTGGTGGACTACCCGCTGCTGCTGCTCGGCCAGCGCCGGCCGAAGGGGGAGGGCGAGGAGGAGGCGGTGGCGGGCGCGGCGCGGCGCATCGCCCCGAGCCTGCTGCTGGCGGCGGGCAGCGCGGCGCTGGGCTTGACCGCCATGCTGGCCTCCGACGTCCCGCTGCTGCGCCAGCTCGGGCTGTTCGGCGCCGCCGGCCTGCTGGCCGGTGTGGCGGTGACGCGCTGGCTCCTGCCAAGCCTGCTGCCCGCCACGCCGCCGCCGCTGCGGCCCCTGCCGGGACCGGTCCTGGCGGCGCTGGCGCCGCTGCGCGGCCGGCGCCGCCTGCTGCTGGCCGCGCCCCTGGCCGGCCTGGCGCTGCTGGCGACGGGCGGCCCGCGCTGGGAGGACGATCTCGCCCGCCTCAGCCCGGTGCCGGAGGCGCAGCGGGCGCTGGATGCGGAGCTGCGCGGCCAGCTCGGCGCGCCGGACGTGAATCTCCTGGTGGCCTTCACGGCGCCGGACGCCGAGGCCGTGCTGCGCCTGTCCGAGCGGATCGACGCCGCCCTGGCGCCGCTGGTCGCACGCGGCGCCCTGGCCGGCTTCGATTCGCCCAGCCGCTACCTGCCCAGCGCCGCGACCCAGCGCGCGCGCCAGGCGGCGCTGCCCGCGCCGGAGAGCCTGCGGGCCAGGCTGGCCGAGGCGGCGGCCGGGCTGCCCTTCCGGCCCGACGCCTTCCGCCCCTTCCTGGACGGGCTGGCCGAGAGCCGCGCCCTGCCGCCGCTGACGGTCGCGGATCTGGCGACGGCGCCGGTGCTCGCCGCCCGCCTCAGCCCGATGCTGGCGCCGCGTGGCGCGGCCTGGCAGGGCCTGGTCATCCCGGCCGGGGTGAGCGATCCGGCGGCGCTGCGCCAGGCGCTGACGGCGCTCGGCGAACCGGCGATCCTGTTCATCGACGTCAAGGCGGAGACCACGGGGCTGGTGCTGGCCGCCAGCCGCGAGGCGCTGTTCTGGGCGGCGGCCGGCGCGCTCGGCGTGCTGGCCCTGCTGGCCCTCGGGCTGCGCGGCGGCGGGCCGCTCGCGGCGCTGCGCCGTGGCGCCCCGATCCTGGCCGCCCTGCTGGTGACCCTGGCGGCCCTCGCCCTGCTGGACCAGCGGCTGACACCCTTCCATCTCGCGGCGCTGCTGTTGTCGGCGGGGGTGGGGATCGACTATGCGCTGTTCCTGGCCCGGCCGGCACGGGACCCGGCGGAGGCGCGGCGCGGCCTGGAGGCGGTGCTGACCTGCGCCGTCACCACGCTGCTCACCTTCGGCCTGCTGGCCCTCTGCGCCACGCCGGTGCTGCGCGGCATCGGGCTGACGGTGGCGATCGGCGTGACCGCCGCCTTCCTGCTCTCCCTGGCCCTGGCGCCTCGCCCGGCGCGCTGAACTGCCCGCGATCCCATATCTGCCCGCAATCCCATATCTGACGGTGTGATGCTGGACCGAACGACCACCTCCCGCCCCGATCCGGGCTTCACGCCCCTGGCCATCACCGCCTTCTCGGCGGTCAGCGCCATGGGCCATGGCCTCGCCGCCACCCGGGCGGCCCTGCTGGAGCGGCAGGGGGGACTGCGGCCGGCGCAGGACCCGGAGGATGCCGGCCTGCCGGACGGGATCTGGGTCGGCCGGGTGCCGGGCCTCGATCTGGTCGCCCTGCCGGCCGACCTCGCGCGCTACGACTGCCGCAACAACCGCCTGGCCGAGATGGCGCTGCAGGCGGACGGCTTCGCCGCGGCCGTGGCGGCGGCACGGGCGCGGCACGGGGCGGCGCGTGTCGCCGTGGTGCTCGGCACCAGCACCGCCGGCATCGCCCAGACCGAGGCGGCCTACCGCCGCCGCGCCGGCGGCGCCCTGCCGGCGGATTTCGACTTCGGCGGCACGCACGACCTCTACGCCCTGCCGCGCTACCTCCGCGCCCGGCTCGGCCTGCGGGGCCCGGCGCTCACCGTCTCCACCGCCTGCACCTCGGGCGCGCGCAGCCTGCTGGAGGCGGCGGCCCTGCTGCGCGCGGACGTGGCCGACGCGGTGGTGGCGGGTGGCGTCGACACCCTCTGCCGCATGACGCTGCAGGGCTTCAACGCCCTCTCCCTGCTGGCGCACGGCCCTTGCCGCCCCTGCGCCGCCGACCGCGACGGCATCACCATCGGCGAGGCCGCGGGGCTGCTGCTGCTGGAGCGCGCCCCGGCGCCCGGCGCCCTGGCCCTGCTCGGCGCCGGGGCCAGCAGCGACGGCCATCACATGTCCTCGCCGCAGCCCGAGGGGCTGGGTGCCCAGGCCGCCATGCACGCCGCGCTGGCCACCGCCGGCCTGCCACCGGCGGCGGTGGACTACATCAACCTGCACGGCACCGGCACCCGCGCCAACGACGCCATGGAGGACCGCGCGGTGGCCGCCCTGTTCGGCTCCACCGTGCCCTGCTCCTCCACCAAGGGCTGGAGCGGCCATACCCTCGGCGCCTCGGGCGCGCTGGAGGCGGTGGTATCCCTGCTCTGCATCGAGGAGGGGCTGATCCCCGGCTGTCTCGGCGTGGCGGCGGTGGACCCCGGCTTCCGTGCCGATGTCGCGTCGGACAACCGGCGGCGGCCGGTCGGGCGCGTTCTCAGCAACTCCTTCGGCTTCGGCGGCAGCAATTGCAGCCTGTTGCTCGGGCGGGCCGCCTGATGCCGCGCTGCTGGATCGAGGGGGCGGCCGTGCTCGGCCCCGGCCTGCCGGGATGGCCGGCGAGCCGGGCCATCCTGACGGGCGAGGCGCCCTGGCTGGAGGCGCCGACCCTGGTGCCGCCGCCCGCCCTGCTGGCCGCCACCGAGCGGCGGCGCGCCAGCCTGGTGGTGCGGCTCGCCCTGGCGGCGGCGGCGGAGGCGATCGCCGCGGCCGGGCGGGAGGCGGCGGCGCTGGACAGCCTCTTCGCCAGCTCGAACGGCGATGGCGGTGTGGTGGGCGCCATCCTGGAGGCGCTCGCCACGCCGGGCGGCGATGTCTCGCCGACGCAGTTCCACAACTCCGTGCACAATGCGGCGGCCGGCTACTGGAGCATCGGCGCCGGGGCGCGGCTCGGCTCGGTCAGCATCGGCTGCCATGACGACACCTGGCCGGCCGGGCTGCTGCAGGGGGTGGCGCAGGTCGCCGCCTGGGGCCGGCCGCTGCTCCTCTGCGGCTATGACGCGCCGCTGCCGGAGCCCCTGGCCGCCGTCCGCCCCACCGCCATCCCCTTCGCCACCGCCCTGGTCCTGGCGCCGGAGCCCGGGCCGCGCAGCCTGGCCGCCATCGAGGTGGCGCATGGCGGGCCGCTGCCGCCGGAGGTCCAGCCCGGGCCGTTGCGCCGCGCGCTGGAAGGCGTCAACCCGATCGCGCGCGCGCTGCCCCTGCTGGAGGCGCTGGCGGCGGGCCGCCCGGCGCGGATCGGCTGGCCGCTGCTGGACGGGCTGGCCATCACCCTGCGCCTGGAGCCCTGCCATGCGGCGTGACGCCATCCTGGCCCTGGTGCCGCACCAGGGCGCCATGTGCCTGCTCGACCGCGTGGAGAGCTGGACGGCGGACCGCATCCTCTGCTGCGCCGCCTCGCACCGCGCGGCGGACCATCCGCTGCGGCGGGGCGGCCTGCTGCCGGCGGTGTGCGGTGTCGAATACGCGCTGCAGGCCATGGCCCTGCACGGCGCGCTGAGCGGGGACGCGGAGGGCGGGGCACGGGCCAGCCGGCCGGGCTACCTGGCCAGCCTGCGCGGCCTCGACCTGGCGGTGGACCGGCTGGACGACATCGCCGGCGACCTCGCCATCGAGGCGGTCGCCCTGGCGCGCGAGGCGCGCGGCTTCACCTATGCCTTCAGCATCGCCGAAGGGGGCCGGACCCTGCTCGCCGGCCAGGCCACGGTCATCCTGCCGCCGGAGGCCGGGGCGTGAGGCGGGCTCTCGTCACCGGGGCGGGCAGCCCGCTCGGCGCCGCCATTGCCCGCCGTCTGGCCGGGGAGGGGCTGCACCTGCTGCTGCACGCCCATGCGAACCGGGCCGGGGTGGCGGCGCTGGCGGCGGAGATCACGGCCTCGGGCGGCGCGGCCGAGGCGCTGGCCTTCGACCTCACCGATGCCGCGGCGACGGCCGGCGCCCTGGCGGCGGTGCTGGAGGGCGGGCCGGTGCAGGTGCTGGTGCACAATGCCGGCACCCATGCCGACGCGCCCATGGCCGGGATGAGCGCGGCGCAGTGGCACGGCGTCATCGACGTCTCGCTGAACGGCTTCTTCCATGCGGCGCAGCCGCTGCTGCTGCCGATGATCGGCACGCGCTGGGGCAGGATCGTGGCCATCAGCTCGGTCTCGGCGATCATGGGCAACCGGGGGCAGGCGAACTACGCGGCGGCCAAGGCGGGGCTCGGCGGCGCCGTCCGGTCGCTGGCGCTGGAATGCGCGCCGCGCGGCGTCACGGTGAACGCGGTGGCGCCGGGCGTGATCGAGAGCCCGGCGGTGGCGGCGGCGATGACGCCCGAGCAGGTGCGCGCCCTGGTGCCGGCCCGGCGCGCCGGCAGGCCGGAGGAGGTGGCCGAGCTGGTCGCTTTCCTGGCCTCCGACCGCGCCGCCTACATCACCGGCCAGACCATCTCGATCAATGGCGGGCTGGCCTAGGGAGAGATCCCCTGCAACTTGTTGGTTGTGCCGGATTGATACCGCGTCGCTGCATCGCCCGGGCGTATAGCCCTGGCTTCGGCACGCGGATCTTCCCTCGGTGATCGCGCTCGTGGCCACCATCGTTCCGGGCAGCCTGCCGGGATCGTTCCGAATCAGGCGGGCGCCTGCCTCGCTGGCAGGCGCCCGGCGCAATTCAGGCGCTCAGGAGCGCGGGCGGATCCGCAGGATGGTGTCGCCTTCCTCATTGCGGGCGGCAGCAGACTTGTCGACGGCGAAGACGGTGCCGTTGCGGTCGACGGCCACGTGGTTGGCCAGCGGCGCGGGGCCGAGATTGGCGATGATCTTGCCGTCGGCGTCAGTCACGGTGACCGTGCCCGCGGCGCGGCTGGCGACATAGGCGCGGCGCCGCACCGGATCGAACACCACGTTCAACGCGCCCGCGCCGACCAGCGTATCGGCGACGACGGCACCGGTTTCGCCGTTGAGCACCACCAGGTTGTCGCTGCCCTGGGAGGCCACGAAGATGCGGTTGGTGCGCGGGTCATGGGACACGCCGATGGCGGAGCGGGCGCCCGGAACCGGGATAATCTTCTCCACCTGATCGGTCTCGGTGTTGATGACCGCCACTTCATTGGTGGTGTTGCTGACGACGTAGAGGCGATGCGCCTCGGCGTTCAGCGAGAGGCTGGCGGCCGAGAAGGTGCCGCCCCGCACGCGCGACGCGATCCCGATCCGCGATGCCACTTCTGGGTTCCGCGTGTTGAAGACCACGACTTCCGGCTTGAAGGTGGCGCTGGAATAGGCCTTGCCGAGTGTCGCGTCGATGACGACGTCACGCGCGTGGTTCACCGTGCCGGGCTCGAACTGCCGGACAAGCGAGAGATCCGCCTGGCGATAGACGGCGACGGTGTTCTGGCGCGTGTTGGTCACCCAGACGGTGTCGTTCACATCGTCCACGCCCACGCCATAGACGGCATAGACGCCACCATCGGCCGGCGCGGAGGCGCCGGGGCGCGGGGCCGGTGCGGGAGCGGCCTGTGGCGTGACGCGGGCGACGACGGCCAGCGTTTCCAGGTTCACCCGCAGCAGCTCCGACTGCCGCACCGGCGGGCGGCCGATGGCGGCGGTAACGAACAGCGCGTTGTTGCGGGGGCTGAAAGCCGACTGGTACAGGCCGCGCGCCACGCGGCCTTCGGTGATCTCGAAGCGCTCCTGCCCGGAGAGCGGGATCTGGGGCGAGACCTTGAGCGGGGCGACCGTGGCGCTGTAGGGCCCCTGGGCCACCACGACGATGGGATGGTTGCCGGGCACGGCCTGGGCCGGGACGGTGATCCGCCCGGAGATCTTCCCTTCCCCGTCCGCCACCAGCGCACTGCCCAGAAGGGGCGTCGTTCCGTAGAGCAGGGTCACCTGCTGACCGGGCCGGAAGCCCTGGCCGGCCACCACCACTTCGCCGCCCGCGAGGATAGGGCGGTTCTGCTCGGCGGCCGAGAAGCGGAGCTGGACGTCGGACGTCTGGTCCAGGGCGCCGAAGGTGGACTGGCCCAGCGCGGTGCCCGGCATGCCGGCGCTGAAGATGAGCGAGCCGGCGAGCAGGAGGCCGGAGAAGGTCCGGCGGATTTTCGGGTCGAAGCGTGTCATGCTTGCTTCCTGGGCTGAAGTGGTGAAGGGCGGCCTTGCGGCATCCTTGCAGGGAGGCGGGGCCACAGACGAAGGCAGCCCACCGCGCCTGGGCGCACGTTATTGCGAAGCGTTCGCATCTATGGCGAAGGCATGACAATCCGTCAATGCGCAAGCGGGGCTGTTACCCGGTGAAACCTGCCCCTTGACGCACGTGGCCGCTGGCCCCCGAGGGCAGCGGTGCTGTCAACCGATCAGCGGCGGGTTCATCGCTCCAACGGGCGCAGGGCGCGGGCGGCATCATCGTGATGTCCCGGTTCAGCCACGCGAGGCCTGCGTGGCCTGCCGCGCGGCAGGTGTGGCTCGATGGCGGTCCACGCCTCGTCCGACAAGCGGACATCCACACCGGCGCATCCGGGATCATCCCGCTGCTCGTCGCAGTCGCTTTGGCCCCAAGGCGCTCCTATGCCTGCCGGCTGGCCTTCTGGATAGTGGCGCGAAACTGCTGCTGCAGACGGGTCGGGCTCCAGTTCTTACGCCACAGGAGGTAGACCGGCCGCCGGTCGTTGGGGATCGCCTTGCTCAGGACGTGCAGGTCGCTGACACCAAAGTCCGTGGCGGAGCCGCCTTCGACAATCAGCGCCAGGAACTCGCCGCCCAGAAGCAGGCTTCGTGTCAGATCGAAGGAGGCGGATGTGACATGCGCATTCGGTGGTGGGACCCCTTCGGCTTCGAAGATGGTTCTGAACCGTGCCGCGGCTCCCGTTCCGGCGGCCGGTACAACCCAGGGCCAACGCGCCAGTTCCCGCGCGGGTGGATCGACCGACCCGGCTATGGGATGAGCCTTGTGACAGGCGATCCGGATGGCGCTGCTGAAGATGATCTCCGCCTCGACGCCATCGGGGATGTCTGCCCGCAAGGTCGTGCAGAGGTAGTCGATACGCCCGGTCCTGATGCCGTGCACCATGTCCTCGTAATCTCCGGTCACCACGGCAAAACGGGCGCCCGGCCATTGGCGGTACATCTCCTGAATGACCTGCGGGATGATGCCTGAAGCGGTGAGGCGCACCGCGCCCACGACGACACGGCCAGAGGTCTCTCCATCGAGTTCCCGCAATTCCGCCCGCGCCGCGCGCAATTCGCTCAGGGCCAGGCTGCAGCCGCGCGCCATGTCCAGCCCCGCAGCGTTGAGGCGGGCTCCACCCTGGCCGCGGAGCACCAGCTCCAGACCCAAAGCATCCTCCAGCTCGCCCATGGCCCGGTGAATGGAGGGTGGGCGCAGGCCAAGCCGTCTGGCGGCCGCGGTGAAGCCGCCCGCCTCCTCCATCGCGACCAGGGCGAGAAGCTGCGGCATCCGGAGGAGGGAGAGCCGCTGCGCCGGCACGCCGACACCCTGGCTTCGTCCGCCCAGGCGCTGAAGCGCCGCGCCGAGATAGGCCAGGCAACGCTCCGTCCTGGCCGCCAGAGCCACTCCGTGCTTGGTCGGCACCAGGCCAGATGGGCGTCTTTCGAACAGCGTCACCCGGTAACGCGCCTCGAGGGCTGTCAGGCTAAGGGTCGCTGCGGATTGCGAGATGTGCAGCTCCGACGCGGCCCGGCGCAGGCTCATGCCCGCGGCCACAGCCGCCAGGAGGCGGAGGTGCCTGAGGTTCGGCACGTCGCGGTCATCGGCGTCGAGGAAGTAGGGCATATTAGCCAAATCTAATCACATGATCGCCTTTTTCCATCGCGCATGCGCATCGGCGGTGTGTAAAGTATCGAATACATCGAGTGGCACGAAGCAACCGGTGGTCCGGCAATGTCCGGTCAGGAATTCCAGAACTGACGCGACCTCGCGTCCCACACGGCCAGCATTCCGAAGAGCTTTAGCGGAAGGTGTTGGCCCATCATGCAGCTCACGGCCGAGCGTCTGGCCTTTGTGAAGCCATCGGCATCCGAGCGCGCCTCCAGCCGCGCGCGCGAACTCGCCGAGCAGGGGATCGATGTCATCAGCCTGGCCACGGGCGAGCCGGATTTCGAGACCCCGCCGCACGTCATCGAGGCCGCCATTGCCGCCATGCGGGCCGGCCAGACGCGCTATACCCCGGTCGGCGGCACGCCCGCGCTGCGCCGCGCCATTGTCGAGAAGTTCCGCCGCGACAATGGGATCGAGTATGACCTGGCCGAGGTTCTGGCCAGCGCGGGCGCCAAGAACGTCATCTTCCTGGCGCTGACCGCCAGCCTGAATCCAGGCGACGAGGTTATCGTCCCGGCGCCGCACTGGGTCTCCTACACCGACATGACACGGCTGGCGGGCGGCACCCCGGTCGTCGTCTCCTGCGGCGGCAACAGCGGCTACAGGCTCGATGCCGCCACCCTGGAGGCGGCGATCACGCCACGCACCCGCTGGGTAATGCTGAACACCCCGAACAATCCCACCGGCGCCGTCTATACCCGCGCCGAGCTGGAGGCGCTTGCCGCGGTGTTCCGCCGCCATCCGCATATCATGATGATGTCGGACGAGATCTACGAGCATCTGCTGTTCGACGGGACCCGCTTCCACAGCTTCGCCGCCGTGGCGCCCGATCTCAAGGACCGCACGCTGACCGTCAACGGCGTCTCCAAGGCCTATGCCATGACCGGATGGCGCATCGGTTTCGCCGGCGGTCCGGCCGAATTGATCGCCTCGATGCGCAAGGTGCAGTCGCAGTCGCTCGGCGGCATCTCCTCGATCAGCCAGGCCGCGGCGGTGGCCGCGCTGACCGGGCCGCAGGACTTCCTGGCAACTCGCGCCGCCGACTTCCAGGCCCGGCGCGACCGGGTGATGCCGCTGCTCGATGGCATCCCAGGGCTGCGCTGCCACCGGCCGGAGGGCGCCTTCTATCTCTTTGTCGATTGCGGAGGGCTGTTCGGCAGGCGGACGCCGGAAGGCGTTGTGCTGGCGAGCGATGCCGACGTGGCGACCTATCTCGTCGATGCGGCGCGGGTGGTGACGGTGGCTGGCGCCGCCTATGGCCTCTCGCCCTGCATCCGGCTGTCCATCGCCACGGCGATCGGCCGGCTGGAGGAGGCCTGCGCCCGGATCGCCGATGCCGTCGCCCGGCTGCGATAGCCGCATTCCCGTGAACCAGTCTCATTTCGACACGATCCGCGCCTTGATGCAGCTTGTCGCCGAGGCAGGCGGCGGCGAGGTGGAGGTCACCGACGGCCCGCTGCGCATCCGCGTGGCGATGCCGCGCGGCGAGGCGTCCCGGCCGGCGCTGGAACCATCGCCATCGGCGCCCCGGCGCCACCCCGCGCCGCCTCCGGCGGAGGCACCGGCCACCCCCGCCCGGGAAATCCTGGCGACGATGCACGGCGTCTTCCACCGGGCGCCGGCCCCGGGCGCGGCCCCCTTCGTCACGCCGGGCGCGAAGGTTCAGGCCGGGCAGCAGATCTGCATCCTGGAGGCGATGAAGGTCTTCACCGCGCTGCGCGCGGATGCGGATGGCATCATCGGCGAGATTCATGCCGAGGACGGACAGGACGTGGCGGCCGGCCAGCGTCTGTTCACCCTGCTTCCGGAGGGGCTGGAGGCATGAATTCCGGCGTCATGGAACTGGCGGCGCCACGGGTCACGCCTTGCGGCAGCGCCGCCCTGCTGCTGGATGCCGAGGGGCCACTGGCGCTGGCGACGCAGCAGCGCATCTGGAGCCTCAGCGATGCGGTGCGCGGTTGGGATGGCGTGGTCGACCTGCAGCCAGGCATGAACAGCCTGCTGGTGGTGATCAATCCCCTGACCGCCGATGCCGAGGCGATGGCGGCGCGTCTGCTCGCCGCCTGGTCGCGCGCCGAGCCGCGCCACGGCACCGGGCGGCTGCTCGAGGTCGGCGTCGTCTATGGTGGCGAGGGGGGCGGCGATCTGCCTGCCGTCGCGGCGCATCACGGGGTGGAGATCGACACCATCGTCGCCATGCACGCGGCCGGCGAGTACGTCGTCTTCGCGCCGAGCGTCATGCCGGGCTTCGGCTATCTCTTCGGGCTGGACCCCCGCCTGTTCACCCCACGACGCCCGGTGCCGGTGATGCGCGAGGCCGGCGGCATCGTCTCGATCGGCGGCGCGCAGGCCAATCTCGGCGGCCCGCGCCGCAGCGACCGCCCGACCGCCTCGCCGACCGGCTGGCATGTGATCGGCCGGGCGCCGGAGGTGCCGGAGCCCTTCGACCTCGGGCGCGACCCGCCCAATCTGCTGGAACTCGGCGACCGGATCCGCTTCCGGGTGGAGCGCGTCATCCGATGATCGAGGTCCTGCTCACCCCGCCGCTGAACATGGTTCAGGACCTGGGCCGCACCGGCTTCCGGTGCCACGGCATCGCCCGCACCGGCGCGATGGATCGCCTGGCGCTGGCCGCCGGCAATGCCCTGCTCGGTAACCCGCCGGACGCGGCCGGTATCGAGTTCCAGCTCTTCCCCGTGAGGCTGCGCTTCACGCGGGACACGGCCATCGCGCTCACCGGCGCCGATACCATGCCGCGGCTGGACGGGCGCCTGATGCCGCCGTGGTGGGCGGTCTCTGTCCGCGCCGGTCAGGAACTGGTGCTGAGCGCGCCACGGCGCGGAATGCGCGGCTACCTCACCGTCGCCAGCGGCATCGACGTGCCCCTCGTCTTCGGCTCGCGGACGACGCATCTGCGCGCCGGATTCGGCGGGTTGGACGGGCGTGCCCTGGCAGAAGGCGACAGGCTGCCGCTCGGCGACGCCCCGGCCTTCACGCCACGCGACCCGGCCGGCCTCGGCGCGCGGCCGCCGGGTGACGTGCTGCCTGGCGGCGAGGCGCCGGACGCCGGGCCGGGCGATGTCGTGCTGCGGGTCATCCCCGCGGCCGAATACGACCAGTTCGACGCGGCCTCGCAGGCGCTGCTCTGGTCGCAGGGCTGGGCGGTCACCAGCCAGAGCAACCGGATGGGCTACCGGCTGCAAGGCGCGGTGCCGCTACGGCGCACCGAATTGGTGGAGATGCGCTCGCACGGCATCGTCCCCGGCGTGATCCAGGTGCCGCCCTCGGGCCAGTCGATCATCCAGCTCGAGGACGGCAACTCGGCCGGCGGCTATCCCAAGATCGGCGCCGTGATCGAGGCGGATCTCTGGCGCATCGCTCAGGCCGCGCCGGGCGCCACGCTGCGCTTCGCGCCCTGCGATGCCGCCGCGGCGCGGGCGGCGGAGCGCGCTGCGGCGGCCTATCTGGGCGAACTCCGGCACCTGGCCGGGCTTGGTAGGCGCGAGCTGGGGAGCGCGGCGTGATGCGCGACCTGACCGGCAGCCTCGCCGGGCTCCTGGCCCTGATGCGCGCCACAGGCGTGACCGAGCTGGAACTGGCCGAGGGCGACACGGCGCTCCGGCTTTCGCTGCCGTCGCGCCCCCTGGCTGGCGCGGTTCCGGAGGCGACGCCGCGCGCGGCCCCTGCCGTGGAGACCGTCCATGCGGTGGCCTTCGGCATCCTGCTGCTGCGGCATCCGGCGGAGACGCGCGATCCGCCGGCGGCGGGCGACACCGTCGCCCGCGGCGACATTCTCGCCTACCTGGCCGTGGGTCCGCTGCTGCAACCGGTCGTCGCGCCCTGCAACGGTGCCATCGAGGCCGTGCGCGGCCGGGATGGCGAAATCGCGGGCTTCGGCGCGCCGCTTTTCGACATCCTCCCGCTGGCCGCGGACACAAAGGAATGAGCATGAAGATCGACCTGAACTCGGATCTCGGCGAGGGCTTCGGCCGCTGGAGGATGGGCGATGACGAGGCCCTGATGAAGATCATTTCCTCGGCCAATATCGCCTGCGGCTACCATGCCGGCGACGCGGTGATCATGACCCGCATGGTCGAGGCGGCGAAGGAGAACGGCGTCGCGGTGGGCGCGCATATCGGCCTGCCGGACCTGCTGGGCTTCGGCCGCGTGCCGATGAACATCGATCCGCGCGACATGCAGAAGCACGCGCTCTACCAGCTTGGCGCGCTGGCGGCGATCGCGCAGGTCGGCGGCTGGAAAGTGACGCATGCCGGCTCGCATGGCGCCTTCGGTGAGATGTCGCGCGCCAACCCAGTCTATACCGAGCTGATGATGGACATCTACAAGGCCTTCGACAGAGACATGATTGTCGCTGTCTCGGTCAAGACGCATGGCGAGAAGTACGCCAAGTCCATCGGGCTGCGCACCGTCGGCAAGATCTTCGCGGACCGGGCCTATGACGACGAGGCACAGCTGGTGAGCCGCAAGCTGCCGAACTCGGTGATCACCGACCTCGAGGTGGTGCGCGCCCGCATCCTGCAGTTCATGGACGATGGCACCGTCACGGCGCAGTCCGGCAAGCGCATCAAGGTCGATGCCCAGTGCGTGCTGGTGCACAGCGACACGGCCGGCTCGGTGGAGATCGCCCGCACGGTGCGCGAGACGGTCGAGAAGGGCGGGGGGCAGATCGTCCCGCTGACCGAACTGGCCTCCTGACGGGCGCGCCGGCACATGACGTTTCGCACCGTCCTGGTGGCCAATCGCGGGGAAATCGCCCTGCGCGTGATCCGTGCCTGCCGCAGCCTGGGACTGCGAAGCATCGTCGTGCACTCGGCCGCCGATGCGGGCGCCGCCTATCTGGCGCTGGCCGACGAGGCGCTGTGCATCGGACCCGGCCCGGCGGCCGCCAGCTATCTCGATCCCGGGCTGATCCTGCTTGCCGCCAATGCCACCGGCGCCGAGGCCATCCATCCCGGCTACGGCTTCCTGTCGGAGAATGCCGGCTTCGCCGAGGCGGTGGAGCGGGCGGGGCTGGTCTTCATCGGCCCCACCGCGCCGGTGATCCGCATGATGGGCGACAAGATCGAGGCCAAGGCGGCCATGCGCCGGTCCGGCGTCCCCTGCGTGCCCGGCAGCGAGGGCGCCCTGCCGGAAGACCACGCCGCCTGCGCCGCCATCGCTGAGGCGACGGGCTATCCGCTCATCGTCAAGGCGGCGGGAGGTGGCGGCGGGCGCGGCATGCGGGTGGTGCGCGAGCCCGCGGCGCTCCGCGAGGCCATCAAGATGACGCGGGAGGAGGCCCGACGCGCCTTCGGCAATCCCGAGCTCTACCTCGAGAAATTTCTGGAGCATCCCCGCCATATCGAGATCCAGGTGCTCTGTGACCAGCACGGGGCCGCCCTGTGGCTCGGCGAGCGGGACTGCTCGCTGCAGCGGCGCCATCAGAAGGTGGTCGAGGAGGCGCCGGCGCCAGGCCTGCCGCGCGCTGAGATCGCAGCACTCGGGGAGCGCTGCGCCGCGGCCTGCCGCGCCATTGGCTATCGCGGCGCCGGTACCTTCGAGTTCCTCTATGAGGACGGCCTCTTCGCCTTTATCGAGATGAACACCCGCATCCAGGTGGAGCATCCGGTCACCGAGGCGATCACCGGGATCGACATCCTGCGCGAGCAGATCCGCGTCGCCATGGGCGAGCGCCTTGCCTTTGATCAGGACGACATCGCCATCCAGGGCCACGCGCTGGAATGCCGCATCAATGCGGAGGATGCGTTCAGCGGGTTGCCCTCGCCGGGACGCGTGACGGAATGGCACGCGCCCGGCGGGCCGGGCATTCGCGTCGACAGCCACATGGCGCCGGGCAGCGAGGTGCCGCCGCACTACGACTCCCTGATCGCCAAGGTCATTGCCCATGGCAAGGATCGCGAGGAGAGTCTGCGCCGCATGTCCACCGCGCTGAATGAGATCCGCATCGAGGGCGTCGCGACCAATATCGGCCTGCATCGCCTCATCCTGGACGATCCCGACTTCCGGCGCGGCAAGACGACGATCCACCACCTGGAAAGGCGCCTCGCCCACCGCCTCACGACGGAGGAGGGCGCATGATGGCCTCCGGCTCCTCCGCGACGCTGGACGCCCCTGTGGCGGCGCGACCGATCCGGCTGCCACGCTGGAGCGTGGGGCTGTTCCTCCTGCTGCCGGCGGTGGCCTTCCTGGTGGTCTTCCTGGTCATCCCCTCGCTGACGTTGCTCAGCTACTCGGTGCTGACGCAGTCGGCCGCCGGCGATGTTGGCCTGCCCTTCAGCGTCTCGGGCTATGGCCGCCTGCTGCTGACACCCGCCTATCAGCGGGTGACGGTGCTCACCCTGAAGATCGCGCTGCTGACATCGCTGTTCACGGCGCTGCTGGCCTATCCGCTGGCCATGGTGATCGCCTATGGGCATTCGGCGCTCAGCCGGTTGACCATGATGCTGGTGGTGGCACCGCTGGTGGTCAGCGTGGTGGTGCGGACCTATGGCTGGCAGTTGCTGCTCGGCAGCGGGCCGAACGGCGTGGTGAACTGGGCGCTCGGCCTGTTCGGCCTGGGCCAGGTCTCGTTGCAGATCCTCTACACCGAATGGGCGGTGGTCGTTGCTTCGGTGCATGTCTTCCTGCCGCTGATGGTGCTGCCCATCGCCACCTCGCTGTCGCGCATCAGCCCGTCGCTGAACGAGGCGGCGCGGATGCTCGGCGCCTCGGCCTTCCGCGCCTTCCTGCGCGTCACGCTGCCACTCAGCGTGCCGGGCCTGGCGGTCGGTCTGACCATCGTCTTCTCGCTGACCGCCGCCTCCTATGTCACGCCGCAGATGCTGGGCGGGCCGCGCGGGCTGATGCTGGGCATCCTGCTGGAGCAGCAGGTGACCACGGTCTTCGACTGGCCCATGGGCTCGGCCATCGCCACGCTCATGGTGGTGATCGCCCTCGGAGCGCATATCGGCGTGACCTGGATGTTAAACCGGCGCCGGGCTGCGGTCCCGGCCGCGCAGGGAGAGGCATGATGCGGGGACGTCTGTCCGGGCTGGGCGGGTTCGTGACCTATACGATGGCCGTGCTGATCCTGCTCTTTGTGCTGGCGCCGCTGGTGGTCGTGGTCGCGCTGTCCTTCTCCGAGGCGGCCTTCGCGGTCTTCCCGCCTGTCGGCTTCACCTTCTCCTGGTACGAGACGGTGCTGAACGATCCCGAGTTCCAGCACTCCTTCCTGGTCAGCACCCTCCTGGCGCTGGCCGCGGCGCTCACCGCCTTCGCGCTCGGCATGCCGGCGGCCTATGCGCTGGATCGCTGGCGCGTGCCGGGCGGCGGCGCCATCGAGGCGATGCTGCTCTCGCCGCTGATCCTGCCGATCCTGATCACCGGCCTGGCGCTGCTGCAGTTCATGTCGATGATGAGGATGATGGAGGCCTCGGTGAACCTCTTCATCGGCCATGTGCTGATCACGCTGCCCTATCTGATCCGCACCATCACCGCCAGCCTGAAGCAGGTCGACCGCTCCCTGGAGGAGGCGGCGCTGACCCTCGGCGCCAGCCCCTTCACCGTCTTCTGGCGCGTCACCGTGCCGCAGATCCTGCCGGGCATCGCCGCCGGCTGCCTCTTCGCCTTCATGATCTCCTTCGACGACTTCCCGATCTCCTTCTGGCTGGCGGATGTCGAGACCATGCCGCTGCCGATCTACCTGCACAGCCTGATGGAGCGCGTCTTCGATCCCTCCGTCGCCGCCACATCGAGCCTGATGATCGTGACCGGCGTTCTCGCCGTCCTCGCCCTGGAGAAGCTCGTCGGCCTGCGCAAGGCGATGGGCGTGTGACCGGGAGCCCCACACCGCAACGCAAAGGACAATGACCGCCATGGACGACACCGCCCCCCCGGCCGCATCCCGCCGCAGCGTCCTGCTCGGCGCCCCCGGGCTGGCCGCTCCGCTCTTCTTCGTCCGCAATGCCTGGGCCGCCGGAAAGACGGTGCAGCTCGGCACCTATCGCGGCGTGCAGGGCGAATACGTGCGGAAGCAGATCGTGCCCAAGTTCCAGCGCGACTTCGATTGCCGCGTGCTGCAGACGGAGAACGTCACGCTCGGCAATATCGCCATCCTGCGCACGCAGAAGGCGAGCCCGGCCTATTCCGTCATGATGATGGACGACGTCGGCATCCCTATCGCCAAGGCCGAGGGGCTGATCGAGAAGCTTCCGGCCGATCGCATCCCGAACCTGGCGAAGGTCTTCCCCAACTTCCTCTACAACGACAGTCACGGCGCCGCCTTCGCGATCTCCTCGGTGGCACCCTGGTTCAACGCGCAGATGGCGCATCCGCCGGCCAGCTTCGCTGACCTCTGGCACGAACGCTACCGCGGCCGCTACATGATGATCACGCCGAAGCAGACGCAGAGCGTGCAGCTTCTGGTGATGGCCGCCTCGCTGGCCACCGGCAAGCCGGTGCTGGAGGCGCAATACGAGCTGGAGAAGGGCTGGGACAAGATGGCCGAGCTCAGGCCCAACGTGCAGACCATCTACGAGATCGTCGGTGCCGTCGCCCTGCAGATCCAGCAGGGCCAGGGCGACATCGCCGGCCCGGACTTCTCCAAATCGGTGCTTCCCTATGTCGCCCGCCGCGCGCCGCTGCGCCTGATGGAGCCGGCCGAGGGCTCCTTCGCCGGGGTCAACTGCCTGACCCTGGTGAAGGATGCGCCGGAGCCCGATCTGGGTGCCGCGCTGATCGACCGCATCCTCTCGCCCGAGGCGCAGAAAGGGTTGGCGGAGGCGACCTATGCCGCCCCTGCCGTCACCGGCATCGAACTGAACAGGGATGTCGCGGCGGTGGCGCCCTATCCGGAAAGCCGCATGCGTGACCTGAAGCTCTATGTGCTGGACTGGGATCACATCAATCCGCAGCGCAGCGCGATTGTCGACCGCTTCAATCAGATCTTCGGAGGCTGAGACCGTGACCGCCAATCCAACCGACCTGGCGCTGTCCGGCCTGACCAAGTCCTTCGGCGGCACGCTGGCGGTGGACAATGTGACGCTGCGCATCTCCGCCGGCGAGATGGTGGCGCTGCTTGGACCCAGCGGCTGCGGCAAGACGACAACGCTGCGCATGGTGGCCGGCCTGGTCCAGCCGACATCGGGCGACGTGCTGATCGACGGCTACCGTGTCACGCATATCCCGGTGCATCGCCGGAACATCGGCATGCTGTTCCAGAACTACGCGCTGTTCCCACATCTGACGGTGGCGCAGAACGTCGCCTTCGGTCTGCAGATGCGGCGGGTGTCACGGGCCGAAGTGGCCTCGCGTGTTACCACGGCCCTGCGCCTGGTGCAGCTCGACCCCTTCGCCGAGCGCCTGCCCTCGGCGCTTTCGGGTGGGCAGCAGCAGCGCGTGGCGCTGGCGCGCGCCATCGTCATCGAACCCTCCCTGCTGCTGCTCGACGAGCCGCTCGGGGCCCTCGACAAGAGCCTGCGCGAGGCCATGCAGGGCGAGATCCGTGCCATCCAGAAGCGCCTGGGCATCACCGCCGTCATGGTGACGCATGACCAGGAAGAGGCCATGACCATGGCCGACCGCATCGTGGTGATGCGTGGCGGTGTGCTGGAGCAGGTCGGCACGCCGGAGGAGGTCTACAGCCACCCGGCAAACCGCTTCGTCGCAGGCTTTCTCGGCGCCTCCAACTTCCTGCGCGGCAGCGCGCTGGGCCGGGAGGGCGGCGAAGTCGTGATGCGGCTCGACGGCGGCGGGCTGGCGCGGGTGCGCGCCGGCGCGGGCCCCGGCGGACCGCTGATCGCCATCCGTCCGGAGGCCGTTCGCCTGCAGCCGGCTTCCGCCGAGGCGCCGGTCGAGAACGGCATCCCGGGGACCGTCGAGCAGGTTCGCTATCGTGGCCAGTCCACGCATATCCACCTGCGGCTCGACGATGGCGAATCTTTCCTGGCCTATCTCTCCAATGGCGACGAGGCGGTGCCGCGGCAGGGGTTCCGCCCCGGTGACCGCATGCTCGCCAGCTGGTCCAGCGCCAGTGCCACCATGATCGCCGACGCCTGAACCGGACCGCTCCGGGAAGCGCCCAGAACAACCATGATCCCCCTTGTGAACGGGGAGGACGGGCTGCCACTCCCGCGCCGCCTCCTCGCCATTCTCACCATGGCCTGCGCCGTGACCCTGAGCGGCCTCGGCACCAGCATCGTCAACCTGGCGCTGCCGGAGATCGCCCGGGACCTCGGCGCCAGCCCCAGCGGCTCGACCTGGCTGGTCAGCGGCTACCAGCTCGCCATGGCGGTCTGCCTGCTGCCCTTCGCCGCGCTGGGCGAGATCCATGGCTATCGCCGAGTCTATCTCGCCGGACTCGTGGTCTTCCTGATCGCCTCGACCGGCGCGGCGCTGTCCGGCTCGCTGGCGGCGCTCGTGGTCTGGCGCATCGCCCAGGGCGTGGGCGCGGCGGGTATCCTCAGCGTCAACATCGCCATCCTGCGTTTCGTTTATCCCGCCGCGCACCTCGGCCGGGGCATCGGCGTCAATGCGGTGATCGCCGGCGTGTCGATGACGGCAGGCCCGCCGGTCGGCGCCCTGTTGCTGGAACTCGGCGGCTGGCCGCTGCTCTTCGTGGTCAATGTGCCGCTGGGCAGCGCGGCGCTTTTGCTGGCGCTGCGCTCGGTGCCGCGCACGCCTCTGGCCGCGCATCGCTTCGACCTCGGCGGCGGCGCCTGCAGCGCGGGCATGCTCGGCCTGTTCCTGACGGCGGCGAACGGACTGGCGCATGGCTATCCGGCCTGGCTGACGGTCGGTGCCCTGGCGTTGAGCGCGGCCGCCGGCGCCAGGCTGCTGTTGCGCCGCCAGGGCGTGGCGCCGCCCGTCATGCCGCTCGACCTGCTGCGGATTCCGCTGTTCCGCCTCTCGGTGCTGACCTCTGTCCTATCCTTCGCGGCGCAGATGCTGGCCCTTGTCGTGCTGCCCTTCCACCTGGAGCGGCTGACCGGCATGAACGCCGCCCGATTGGGCATCGAACTGGCCATCTGGCCGGCCTGCACCATGGCCATCGCCGTGGTGGCGGGCCACCTCGCGGACCGCTTTTCCGCCGCCATCCTGGGCACGGCGGGTCTGGCGGTGCTCGCCGCCGGGCTGCTGGCCCTCGCCGGCATGACGGCGGAGACGGGGACGGTCGGCATCGCGTGGCGCATGGCGCTCTGCGGCCTGGGCTTCGGCCTGTTCCAGTCGCCCAACAACCGCGTCCTGATGGCGACCGCGCCCCGGGCACGCAGCGGGGCGGCGAGCGGCATGCTCGGCACCGCCCGGCTGGTGGGGCAGTCCTTGGGCGGCACGCTGGCGGCGGTCGCGCTGGCCGCCCCCGTCGCGCTCGCGCTGGAGATCTCGCTGGCCCTCGGCGCCGCCATCGCGCTGTGCGCGGCCCTGGCGAGTGCCTCCCGGCTCACCATGCGCCACGCCGCGCCGAAGCAGGCCTCCGCGGCGGCGGTAACCGAAGCCGGAATCGGCGGTGCTGAACAGAGGAGCAGTCCGTGATGACGATCGACATCCTGTTGCGATCGACCTCGCCGGTCATCCAGGCGGCGCTCGAGGCGGAAGGTTTCCGCCTGCATCGCATGGCGCCCGGCGAGGCGCCGCCACCCGCCCCGGTGCGCGAGGAGGTTCGCGTCGCCGTGACGACCGGCTTCATCGGCCTCGACCGCGAGGTCATCGCCGGCCTGCCACGCCTGGAACTGATCTGCTGCAGCGGCACGGGCTACGAGAATGTCGATGTGCGGGCGGCGCTGGAGCGCGGCGTGACGGTGACGCACGGCTCCGGCCTGAATGCTTCGGCCGTCGCCGATCATGCCATGGCCATGCTGCTCGCCCTGATGCGCGATCTCGGCGGCTTCGACCGCGCCCTGCGCGAGGGGCGCTGGCGCGAGGCGCTGCAGGCCCGGCCGATTCCCGGCGGCAAGCGCCTGGGGCTGGTCGGCCTTGGCGCGATCGGGGAGCGGATCGCGCGGCGGGCGGAGGCGTTCGAGATGACGATCGCCTATCATAAGCGCCAGCCGCGGGCGGATGTCCCCTGGCGCTTCGTGCCCACCCTGCTGGACCTGGCTCGGGAGGCCGACATCCTCGTCATCGCCGCGCCCGGCGGCGCGGCCACCTGGCACATCGTCGGCCGCGAGGTGCTGCAGGCCCTGGGGCCGCGGGGCTTCCTGGTGAATGTCGGCCGCGGCAGCGTGGTCGATACCGCGGCGCTGGTCGAGGCGCTGGCGGCCCGGACCATCCAGGGCGCCGCGCTCGACGTCTTCGAGGATGAACCGCATGTGCCGCGGGCCCTTCTGGATGCGCCCAACCTGCTGCTGTCGCCGCATGTCGCCTCCTGGGCGCCCGAGATCCTGGAGGCCTCGGCCGATCTCGTGCGGCGGAACATCCTGCGCTTCCTCGCCGGTGAGCCCGTTCTGACGCCCGTGCCGGAGATGACGGCGGGACGCTGAACGGTCGCGCGGGGGCCTGACGCCCGCTTCGGACGCGAAGATCCGATGCCCGCAGGGATCGCTGTCCGCGAACCTTTCCGGCGTGGCAGCGGCGCCGACCTAGACCGGATCAGGCCCCGCCAGCGCCAACTATGCCGAGGGGCGCCGCGCCGCCGCCATGGCCTGTCCCATCACCCAGTCGCGGAAGGCGCGCAGCGTAGGGATGTCTTCCGCCGCCTCGGGATAGGCCAGGCAATAGGCCGCCTCGCCGCCGAGCGTCTGCCGGAACGGCGTCGCCAGCCGCCCGGCGCCGATCTCCTGCTGCACCAGGAAGCGCGGCAGCAGGGCGACGCCGAGGCCGGCGGCGCAGGCCTCGGCCACCATGGCCGTGTGCTGCATCAGCGGGCCGCGCAGCCCGTCCATGCCTTTCACCCCCGCCTGGTCCAGCCATTCCACCCATCCGCGCGGGCGCGTGGTCTGCTGGATCAGGATCTCCCGCCCCAGGTCGGCCGGCGCGCGCAACCGCGCCGCGATGGCCGGCGTGCAGACGGGCAGGCGGGCATCCGGCATCAGAGGGTGCCGCCGGATGCCAGGAACGGCCTCCTCGGACATCATGATGGCGGCATCCACATCCTCCGCCGCGAAGTCCATCGGCGCCAGGCGCGTGGTGTAGTTCATGAAGTTCAGCAGCACGCCCGGATAGGCGGTGCGGAAGGCGGGCAGGCGCGGCGTCAGCCAGCGCGTGCCGAAGGTGGGCGAGACGGCGAGGTTCAGCGTGCCGCCCGTGCCGCGATGCGCCAGCAGGTCGCGCGTCGCGCCTTCCAGCCGGGCGAGGCTGACGCGCACGCGCGGGGCATAGGCGTTGCCGGCCGGGGTCAGCACCAAGCGCTGGCGGACCCGCTGGAAGAGCCGCAATCCCAGCAGCGCCTCGAGCCCCGCGAGCTGTCGGCTGACCGCGCTTTGCGTCAGCCGCAGTTCCTCGGCGGCGCGGGAGACGCTGAGATGGCGGGCGCAGGCCTCGAAGGCCTGCAGCGCGGCGGTCGGCGGGACATGGCGTCGCATCGCCGGAGTTTATTCCATTCCGTCATGAGCGCATGCCGGAGTTTCAGTTGCCGGAGAGCCCGATCCTGTCGAACCTGCGAGGCGACCGGATGCGCGGCGCCAGAACGGCACCGCCGCGACGGGAAGCGGACCGCTCGGACACTGGACCGCGCGGCCGGGGAAGATCTCGCCAGCTCGCTCGCCATGCCCATGGAGTGAGGTCGATGCCGTTCGTCCACCTTCCGCGCCGCGCCCTCGCCGGCGCCGCCGCGGCCACCGCGCTGTCTCCGCCGCTCGCCAGGGCCTCCTGGGCGCCACCCCGCCCCATCCAGGTGCTGGTGGGCTATCCCCCTGGCGGCGCGGTGGACATCCTGATCCGCGTGGTGGCGGAGGGGGCCCAGCGCCTGCGTGGCGTGCAGATCGTGCCGGAGACCCGCAGTGGCGCCTATGGCTTCATCGCGGCGCAGACGGCCGCCCGCGCGGCGCCGGATGGCGCCACGCTCTGCAGCGCCATCATGGGCATGATGAGCGTGCTGCCCGCCATCCCCGGCATTCCCGTGCCGCTCGACCTCGACCGCGAGCTGACGCCGGTGGTGGCGCTCGCCGGCACGCCGATGGCGCTGGTGGCGCGGCCGGACGCGCCCTTCGCCGATATCGACGGGCTGATCGAGTATGCGCGGTCGCGCAAGGGCGCGGCGACCTATGCCTCCTCCGGCAACGGCTCCATCAACCATCTTGGCGGTGCCCTGTTCTGCGGCGCGACCGGCGTGGAGATGACGCATGTGCCCTATCGCGGCGGCGCGCCGGCGACGCTCGATGTCTCCGCCGGCCGGATCGACATGATGGTCGCCAATGTCGCCGAGGTGGCGCAGCAGATCGCCGCCGACCAGCTCAAGGGCCTGGGCGTGACGGCCAGGGAGCCGACGCCGCTGGCGCCGCAGCTCGCCCCGCTGGCCGGCCGCATCCCGGCGATGGAGATCAACAACTGGTTCGGACTGGCCGGTCCGGCGAACCTGCCGGCCGAGATCCGCGGCGGGCTCGGCCAGATGTTCCGCGACGTCGTCCATGACCCGCAGACAGCCAGGATCCTCGTCGAGCGCGGCCTGCTCCCGCTCGGCGAGTTCGGCGAAGCCTTCAGCCAGCGCATCCTGCAGGACCGAGAGCGCTGGAAGAAGGTCGTGCAGGCCAACAACATCCGCGGGGACTGACCTCCGCCCCGGCTCCGCGCGTATCCAGGAAAGACCATGACAGCGCCATCCTCATCCTCGCCCCTTTCCCTGGGCATCGACATCGGCGGCACCTTCACCGATCTCGTCATCCTCGATCCCGCCGACGGTCGGGCCAGCATCTGGAAGGAGAGCACGACGCCGGACGACCCGTCGCGCGGCGCGATCACCGGGCTGCAGCGGCTTCTGGCGCGCGACAGGATCGCGGCCGGCGCGATCGGGCGGGTGGTTCATGCCACCACGCTTTTCACCAATGCGCTGATCGAGCGCAAGGGCGCGCCCACCGGGCTGCTGACCACCGCCGGCTTCGCCGACGTGCTGGAGATCGGGCGCGAGCGGAAGTACGAGCTCTATGACCTGTTCCTGGAAATGCCGAGGCCACTCGTTCCGCGCCCCTGGCGGCGCGAGGCGAAGGAGCGGCTGGCGCCCGATGGCAGCATCGAGCGGCCGCTGGATGTCGAGGCGACGCTCGCCGAGGTAGCCGATCTCGTGGCGCAGGGCGTCACCAGCCTCGCCATCTGCTTCCTGCATTCCTACGCCAATCCCGTGCATGAGCGGATGGCGGCGGAGGCCATCGCGGCGCGCTTCCCGCGGCTCTCGCTGTCGCTCTCCTGTGACATCGCGCCGGAGATCCGTGAATATCCTCGCACGGCCACCACCGCCGCCAATGCCTATGTCCGCCCCATCGCCGAAACCTATCTCGACACGCTGGAGGCGGCGCTCAAGCAGACAGGCATTCCGGGCGGCCTCTTCCTCATGCTCTCCAACGGCGGCCTGACGCATGTGGCCGAGGCCAAGCGCGCGCCGGTGCAACTGCTGGAAAGCGGCCCGGCGGCGGGTGCTCTGGCGGGCGCGTGGTTCGGGCGCCATGCGGGGCTCGAGCGTGTGCTGGCCTTCGACATGGGTGGAACCACCGCCAAGCTCGCCCTGGTCGACGATGGCGAGCCCCTGGTGGCCTGGGGCTTCGAGGCGGCGCGCACCAAGCGCTTCCTGCGCGGCTCTGGCCTTCCGATCCAGATCGCGACGGTGGAGCTGATCGAGATCGGCGCCGGCGGCGGCTCCATCGCGCGCCGCTCCGAACTCGGCACGCTCAATGTCGGGCCGGAGAGCGCGGGCGCGCAGCCCGGCCCCGTCTGCTACGGCCGTGGCGGCACCGAGCCCACCGTGACCGACAGCGATCTGGCGCTGGGCTACCTGAATCCCGATTTCTTCCTCGGCGGCACGATGCGCATCGATCCCGGCCCGGCAGTCGCCGCGCTGCGAGGCCTGTCCTCGCAACTGGGTCTGGAGGCCGGGCGCGCCGCGCCGGGAATCCATGACCTGGTGAACGAGAACATGGCCGGCGCCGCGCGCGTCGCCATCGCCGAGCGCGGGCGCATCCCGAGTGACTACGCGCTCCTGGCCACCGGCGGCGCGGCGCCGGTTCATGCCTGGAACGTCGCCACGAAGCTCGGCGTCTCCCGCGTCGTCTGCCCGCCCGGCGCGGGAGCGGGCAGCACCATCGGCATGCTTATGGCCCCGGCCCGGATCGACCGCGTCACCTCCCGCAACGAAGCGCTGGCGGCGGTGGACTGGGCGGAGATCACCGCCGCCTTCGAGGCGCTGGAGCGGGAGGCGCTGGAGGTCGTCGGCGGCACCGGCGCCGATCTGGCCCGTTGCACGGTGCGGCGCCTCGCCGACATGCGCTATGTCGGCCAGGGTTCGGAGATCACCGTGGCCCTGCCGGAGCGGCTCGATGCGGGGGGCGTGCTGGCTGCCTTCGAACGCGCCTACCGGCAGCTGTTCGGGCGCACGCCACCGGGCGCCAATGTGCAGTTCGTGGCGCTGCGCCTGTCCGCCTCCGCGCCGATGCCGGGCGCGGGCGCGACGCTGCGGATCGGCGGCGGCGAGGCTGGCGGGGAGGCGCTGAAGGGACATCGCCGTGTCCACTTCCCCGATGCGGGAGAGATCGAGACGCCGGTCTACAACCGTTACGGCCTGGCGCCGGGCGTCGTGCTCGAGGGGCCGGCGGTCTTCGAGGAGAATGAGAGCACCTTCGTCGTCGGCCCCCGCGCGCGCATCGGCGTGCTGCCCGACGGCTCCATCCTGGCGGAGCGCGTGGCATGAACGAAACGGGCATGAACGAAACGCAGGCTGTGCGGCGCTTCGACGCCGTGGAGATCGAGTTGCTCTGGCGGCGGCTGATCTCGCTGGTGGACGAGGCGGCGGCGGCGCTGGTCCGCACCAGCTTCTCCACCCTCGTGCGGGAGAGCTACGACTTCTCCTGCGTGGTGACGGATGCCCGGGGCCAGTCCCTGGTGCAGGCGACGGAAAGCATCCCGAGCTTCATCGGCACCCTGCCCGAGACGGTCAAGCACTTCATCCGCCACTTCCCGGAGGAGACGCTGCAGCCGGGTGACGTGCTGATCACCAACGACATCTGGCTCGGCACCGGGCACCTGCCCGACATCACCGTGGCCAAGCCGATCTTCCGCCAGGGTCGGCTGGTCGCCTTCAGCGCCTCGACCGCGCATGCGCCGGATATCGGCGGCAAGATCCGCAGCCCCGAGCCGCGCGAGGTGTTCGAGGAGGGCCTGCAGATCCCGCCGATGAAGCTGCTGCGCGCCGGGCAGCAGGACGACACGCTGATCGCGATCATCCGCAAGAACGTCCGCACGCCCGACCAGACCATGGGCGACCTATGGGCGCAGGTGGTGGCGCTCGACCTGATGGAGGAGCGGCTTCTGGTGTTGATGGAGCAGGCCGGGCTGCCGCATCTGCGTGACCTGGCGGGCGAGATCCATTCGCGCTGTGACGCCGCCATGCGCACCGCCATCGCGGCGCTTCCGGATGGCACCTATACCAGCTCGCTGCAGACCGACGGGCTGATGGACCGGCCGATCACCCTGCGGCTGGCCATGACCGTCGCGGGCGACACGATCACGGCGGACTTCACCGGGACGGACCCGCAGGTGGACCGGGCCATCAACTGCGCGCTCTGCTACACCTATGCGATGACGATGTATGGGGTGAAGGTCTGCACCAGCCCCAACCTGCCGAACAACGAGGGCGCCTGGCGGCCTATCCGCATCGAGGCGCCGGCGGGCTGCATCGTCAACCCGGTCTTCCCCGCCTCGGGCGGATCGCGCATGTTGATCGGGCACTACATCCCGATGCTCGTCTTCGGCTGCCTCGGGCAGATCGTGCCGGATCGGGTCATGGCCGCCTGCGGCTCGCCGATGTGGGGCATGAACCAATCCGGCGTCACGGCGGCCGGCAAGCCCTACGCCAACATGTTCTTCTTCAACGGCGGCATGGGCGCCAACATGCGCGGCGACGGGATCTCATGCCTCTCCTGGCCGTCCAACGTGTCCTCCACGCCGGTCGAGATCACCGAGCACATCGCGCCACTCCGGGTGCACCATAAGCGCCTGCGCCCCGGCAGTGGCGGACGCGGCCGGCATCGCGGCGGACTGGGGCAGGAGGTGCTGATGGAAAGCCGCTCCGACAGCCCCATCGCCGTGTCCTTCCTGGCGGAGCGGACGCTCTTCCCGGCCTTCGGCATCGAAGGCGGCGAGGCCGGCGCGCCGGGCGTGTTGCACATCAACGGGAAGGCCGTGGATCCCAAGCGGCAATATGTGCTCCAGACGGGCGACACGGTCATGATGGCGACGCCCGGCGGCGGCGGCCATGGATCCGCGGGAGAACGGGATAGGACGTTGGAGGAGGCCGACGCCAGGCACGGGTACTGAGAAGTAGGCCTGCTCGACGCTCGAGGGAGGGTGCCGCTCCATCCGCGGGTCCGTTCGGCATTGTGCTGGAGGATGCGGGCATGGCGGGGCGTTTGCAAACGGAAGGGAAGGTGCTGGCCCGTGCTGTTAGCAACAGGCAGGGCCAGCGGGCCGGCCCTGCAACGGAGCGTGCAGCGACCTGCTGGGCGTTTTCTGCCGCCTCGGGAACTGGCGGCGCGTCGCCACCCGCCACGACCGCCCGGCTCAGGGCTTCCTCGCCACGCTCGCCTTCATCGCCGCCGTCACGCAGCCGATCTGAATGCGTCCCCGACCTGGGCCGGACCGGCCTCGCCCTTCACAACACGATGCCGCGCGCCTTGATCAACCGGCCATAGACCTCCTGCTCCCGCCGCACCAGCGCGGCGAAGTCGTCGAGCGGCAGCGGGTCGAGGGTGACGTCGGGCGTGGCGCGGCTGCGCACCGCCTCGCTGTTCACCGCCGCCTCCAGCGCCGTGGCGAGCTTCTGCAGGATCGGCGCCGGCACGCCGGCGGGCGCCACCAACCCGTGCCAGAACTCGAAGACGACGTCGGGATGCACCGTCTCGCGCAGGGTCGGCACATCGGGCAGCGCGGCGTTGCGCTCGGCGGAGGTGACGGCGAGGACGCGGAACCGGCCGCTCTCCAGATGCGGCAGCAGGGAGAAGACCGAGCCGGCATAGAAGGGGATGCGCCCCTCGCCCATGTCGGTGACGATCGGCACTTCGCCGCGATAGGCGACGTTCTGCATGCGGACCTTCGCCTGCGCCATCATCAGCTCCATGGCGATATGCGGCGAGCTGCCGTTGCCCACGCTGCCGAAGCCGATGTCGGGGTTCTTCCTGATGTGGTCGAGCGCCTGGGCGACGGTGTGGATCGGCAGCTTCGCCGTGACGGCGAAGGCGAGCGGCGCGCGATAGACGCGCAGCAGCGGGGCGAAATCCTCCAGCCGGTAGGGGATTTTTGGATAGAGGTTCGGGTTGAGCGAGAGCGTGCTCGTCGCCACCCAGCCGATGGTGTAGCCGTCCGCCGGGGCGCGGGCGACGGATTCGGCGGCGATCATGGTGTTGGCGCCCGCCTTGTTCTCCAGCACCACGCTCTGGCCGAGCGATTGGTGAAGCTGCTCGGCGATCAGCCGCGCCAGCACGTCGCCGGCGCCGGGGGCGAAGGGATAGACGAGGCGGATCGGCCGGTCCGGCCAGGCCTCCGCCGCGGCCCGGGCGCGGGGCAGGAGGGGGAGGGCGGCCAGGGCCGCGCCGAGGCCGGCACGCCGCGTGAACATGGACATGGTCGGGGACTCCTCATCCTGTTGCGGGCGCGCCCTTCTCATGCGGCGGGGGCGCGCTTCCTTCGCTCCGAGACCGGCACCGCCCGCCGGCCGATCACCCCGGCCTCGGCCAGCCGGGCCCGCGCCCCGGCATCCAGGCCCAGCCCGGCCAGGACGGCGTCGTTGTCCTCGCCCAGCGTCGGCGCCGGGCGGCGCACCGCGAAGGGTTCGCCGCCGGCCGGCCGGAAGGGCGCGGAGGGCTGCTCGTGCGGGCCGAGGAAGGCGCGCGTGGTGGCCTGCCAGAAGCGGCGCGCCACCAGATGGGGGTCCCGCCGCAGCCGGGTCGGCCAGGCCACGACCCCGGCGGCGACCCCGGCGGCCTGCAGGGCGTGCATGGCGGCCTCGGCGCCGTGCCGGCGCGTCCAGCCGGCCAGCGCCGCCTCCAGCTCCGCCTCGCGCGCACGGCGGCCGGGCAGCCGCGCCAGGGCGGGATCGGCGCCGAGATCGGGCCGCCCGATGGCCGCGCAGAGCCGCGCCCAGGCGGGGTCGTCGGTGACGGCGACGGCCAGCCATTCGTCATCGGCGCAGGGGAAGCAGCCATGCGGCACCTGGCCGGGATGGCGGTTGCCCCGGCGCGGGCCGGGCGAGCCGGTGGCCGATTGCGCGATGATCCAGGGCGCGACCAGCGGGAACATGCATTCCACCTGCGCCAGGTCGATGTGCTGGCCCTCGCCGGTGGCCTGCCGGTGCAGCAGGGCGGTGAGCAGGGCGGCGGCGGCGTTCAGCCCGCCGATCGGGTCGCCATAGGCGAGTTGGTTAGTGGTCGGCGGCCAGTCGGCCTCGCCGGAGACGGTGGGCAGGCCGGAGGCGTGCTCCAGCGTCGAGCCATAGGCGCGGGCGTCGCGCCAGGGGCCCTCGGCGCCGAAGGCCGGCATCGACAGCATCACGAGGTCCGGCCGCTCCGCCGCCAGCACCGGATAGTCGAGGCCGAGCTTCGGCAGGACCTCGCGCGCATAGTTCTCGACCACCGCATCGGCCCCGCGCACCAGCCGCTTCAGCAGGCCGGCGCCCTCGGGCGTGGTCAGGTCGAGGGTGATGCCCTGCTTGTTGCGGTTCTGCACGCAGAAGCGCAGGTCGTGCTCATAGCGCCGCCCGGTGAAGAAGGCCGGCCGCGGATCGACGCCGCGCCACCAGTCCGGATACTGGCAGGCCTCGACCTTGATGACCTCGGCGCCGAGATCGGCCAGCTGCCGCGTGCAGAGCGGCCCGGCCCAGCCCATCGACAGGTCGATGATCCGCAGCCCCGCGAGCGGCAGGCCTGGCTCCCCCGGAAGATGCTTTCCCACGGGATGCTTTCCGAGGGGATGCTCCCCCAAGGGGCGGGGCGGCGGTGGCGGCAGGGCATCGTCCTCGCCCGCCAGGGGCGCGCGGCCGGCGGCCAGCGGGGGCGTGCGCTCCAGGCGCTGCGGCAGGGTCGGGCCCTCGAAGCGCGCCGCGCCCAGGGTGATCGCCGCGAAGGCGTCGCGGGCGCGGTGGGTCGGCGTCTCCAGCAGCCTCGCCATCTCCGGCACCACGGCGAAGGGCAGGCGGCGGCGCAGCGCCTCCTCGAACCATTCCTGCGCCGTGCGCTGCAGCAGGCGCGGCGCGAAGACCGCCTCCAGCCGGTCGGCATGGCGCAGCCGGTCGAGGGCGACGATGTGCTCCGGGTCGTCGGCCAGGCCGGGCAGGTCCAGCATCTCGCAGAAGGCACGGAACTGCTGCGGCGTGACCACGGTGACCCCGAGCCAGCCCTCCTTGCAGCGATAGACGCCGAGCGGGCTGGTGGGGGCGAAGCGGTTGACGCCGTAGCGCCGCTCGACCTCCGGATTGGTCACGCCCTGCGTCGCCTGATATTCGGCGACGCTGATATTGGCCTCGTGGATGCTCACCTCGAGCCGCGCCGCGCCGCCGCCCAGCAGATGCGCGGCCGTGGCGTTGAAGGCGGCGATGCCGCCGACCACCTCGCCGGCGATGCCTCCCAGCATGGCGGGCGGGCCCTCGGCCGGGCCGGTGCAGGCGAAGACGCCGGCCAGGGCGCGGGCGGTGATGTCGGTGGCCGCGAAGTCGCGATAGGGGCCGCTGTCGCCGAACCAGGAGATGGCGGTCCGCACCGCGCCGGGGGCGCCGAGGGGCGCGGCCTCGCGCTCGGCGCGGGGGCGGGCGTCGAGCACCACGTCGCAGGCGGCGGCCAGGGCGGCCTGTCGCTCCGGCGTCGCCGTCTGGCCGCGCTTGTTGCTGTTGAGCCAGGCGAAAAGGGCGGAGTCCCGCCCGGCGCCGGTCTCGACCAGCGGCGGCTCGCGGCGCAGCGGATCGCCGCCGGGCGGCTCCAGCTTGAACACCTCGGCGCCGAAGTCCGCGAAGAGCTTGCCGGCATAGGCCAGGGCGACGCCGCCGCCGATCTCCAGGACGCGGAAGGGTGCGAGGGGCAGGGCGCGCGGGGGCTCGGCGGGCATGGTCGGCGTTTCCTCCCCGGACGGCGGCGCGGCCGTCCATTTGTGATTTGTTATATAAGATCGGCCGCCCGGCCCGGCGTCAAGCCGGCGCCTCGGCGGAGAGCGGGCCGTTGAGCTGCGGCAGGCGGCGCAGCAACTCATCGCCATAGAGGCTGACATCGCGCTGCACGGCGAGGCGCGCCAGGCTCGGATCGCCCTCGCGCAGGCCGCGGATCACCTCCAGATGCGGATGCTGGTCGCGCGGGTGCTTCATGCGGATCTGCGTCAGCCCGGCCTGCAACGGGCCGCATTGCAGCCACAGCCCCTCGATGATCCGCAGCAGCACCGGCTGCCGCGCCAGGCCGCAGAGCGTCATGTGGAAGCGCTCGTTCTCGGCCAGCAGGTCGTCCAGCCGGCGCTCGCGCACCGCCGCCATCATCCGCTCATGGATGGCGAGCAGCATCTCCGCCCCGGCCGGCCCGCTGTGCTCGGCGGCGCGGGCGGCGGCGCGGCCCTCCAGCTCGGCGCGCAGCTCCAGGATCTCGCGGCAGCGCGCCTCGGTCAGCACCGGCACGCGGACGGAGCGGTGATCGAGCTGCTGCAGCCCGTTCTCGCTCACCAGCCGCGCCAGCGCCTCGCGCACCGGCGTCGGGCTCACGCCGAGGCCGGCGGCGAGGTCGCGCAGCTTCAGCTTCTCGCCCGGGCGGAAGCGGCTGCGCATCAGGTCCAGCCGCAGCCGCTGATAGACCTTGGCGCCGACATTCTCCGCCTGGATCACCCCCTGTTCCTCGTCCATCGCCGCTCTCCCACCTCCCGATGCGGCAAGAAGGGTTGACGCCCCCGGCCCCTGGGTGGATTTTGTGATAACAAATATGACGAGGGAGCGCCAGGGCATGGCCGAGGTGAGCGTGACATCCGAAATCGCGGCGTCCGTCTGGAAGATCCAGGCCGGGCCGGGGGACCGGGTGGAGGAGGGCGACGTGCTGATGATCCTGGAGTCCATGAAGATGGAGATCCCGGTCACGGCGCCCTCGGCCGGCCGCGTCACCGCCATCCTGGTGCAGGAGGGGCAGGCGGTGGAGGAGGAGCAGGCCGTCGCGACGCTGGAGGCCTGAGATGGCCTCCCCCTCCCCGGAGGCTCCCCTGGAGGCGTCCCTGGCCCCCGTGCTGATCGCCAATCGCGGCGAGATCGCCTGCCGCGTCGCGGCCACCTGCCGCCGCCTCGGCCTGCCCAGCGTGGCGGTGTATTCGGATGCCGATGCCGGGGCCCTGCATGTCGCCGCCGCCGACCGGGCGGAGCGCATCGGGCCGGCCGCGCCGCGCGAGTCCTACCTGAACATCGAGGCCATCCTGGCGGCGGCGCGGCGCTCCGGCGCCCGGTCGGTGCATCCGGGCTATGGCTTCCTCAGCGAGAACGCCGACTTCGCCGCCGCCTGCGAGGCCGCCGGCCTGGTCTTCATCGGGCCCCCGGCCGAAGCGATCCGCGCCATGGGCGGCAAGGCGGCGGCCAAGGCGGTGGCGCGCCGGGCCGGCGTGCCCGCCGTGCCGGGCTATGACGGCGAGGATCAGTCGGACGAGCGCCTCGCCGCGGAGGCGGAGGCCATCGGCTATCCCGTGATGATCAAGGCGGTGGCCGGAGGCGGCGGACGCGGCATGCGGCGCGTGGCGCGACCCGGCGATTTCGCCGCCGCGCTGGAGGGCGCCCGGCGCGAGGCCGCCGCCTTCGGCGACACGCGGCTGCTGCTGGAGAAGCTCGTCTCCCGCGCGCGGCACATCGAGGTGCAGGTCTTCGCCGATGCCCATGGTCATGTGGTGCATCTGGGCGAGCGGGACTGCAGCCTGCAGCGGCGCAACCAGAAGCTGGTGGAGGAATCCCCCGCGCCGGGGATGACGGCGGCGCTGCGCGAGGAGCTTGGCCGGCGTGCCGTGGCGCTGGCGCGCGCCGTCGGGTATCGCGGCGCCGGCACGGTGGAGTTCGTCGCCGATGCCGGCGCGGAGGATGGTGCCGATGCCGGGGCGCTGGCCGCCGACCGCGTCTGGTTCATCGAGATGAACACGCGGCTGCAGGTCGAGCATCCGGTGACGGAGATGGTCACCGGCCTCGATCTGGTGGAGTGGCAGCTTCGCATCGCCGCCGGCGCGCCGCTGCCGCTGCGGCAGGAGGAGATCCGCCTCGAGGGCCATGCCGTGGAGGCGCGGCTCTGCGCCGAGGACCCGGCGCGCAACTTCCTGCCCTCGCCCGGCACCCTGGCGGCGCTCGCCCTGCCGGAGCCGGGGGGAGGGCTGCGCGTCGATGCCGGCATCCGCGCCGGCGACAAGGTGACGCCCTTCTACGATCCGATGCTGGCCAAGGTGATCGTGCACGCGCCGGACCGCGCCGCGGCGCTGGCCGGCCTCGCCGCCGCGCTGCGCCGAGCGCGGGTCGAGGGCATCCGCTGGAATGCCGGCTTCCTGGCCGATCTGCTCGACACGCCGGAGATGCGGGAGGCGGCCATCGACACCGGCCTCGCCGAGCGCCTCCGTCCCCGCCTGACGCCGCCGCGCGCGGCCTGACCGAAAGGCTCCCGATGCTGAACGCCATTTCCCTCTCCCGCCCCGCGGCCCGGCCGTTGCGCGCCGCGCTGCTGGCGCTGGGCGGCAGCCTGGCCATCGCCGCCTCGGCCCAGGTGCAGGTGCCGCTGCAGCCCGTGCCGATGACGCTGCAGAGCCTCGTCGTGCTGCTGGTCGGCATGGCCTACGGGCCACGGCTCGGCGCCGCCACCCTGGCGCTCTACCTGGCCGAGGGGCTGGTCGGCCTGCCGGTCTTCGCCGGCTTCAAGGCCGGGCCGGCGGCGCTGCTGGGCCCGACCGGAGGCTACCTGCTGGGCTTCCTGCCCGCCGCCGCCCTGGCCGGCGCGCTGGCCGCGCGCGGCTGGGGCCAGGGCTGGGCGCGCGGCGCCGCCACCCTGGCGCTGGGCCATGCGGTGATCCTGGCCGCCGGCGTCTCCTGGCTGGCGGTGCTGGCGGGGCCGGCGGTGGCCGTCAGCGCCGGGCTGCTGCCCTTCCTGCCGGGCACGGCGGTGAAGGTGGCGCTGGGCGCGACGCTGCTCGCCGCGTTGCGGCGGCGTGGCGCGGAGGCCGGCCGATGAGCTGGCAGCCCGAACTGGACGAGCTGCGCGCCCGCGAGGCGATGGCGCGCGAGCTGGGCGGCGCCGACAAGGTGCGCCGCCAGCACGATGCCGGGCGGCTGACCGTGCGCGAGCGGGTGGAGGGGCTGGTCGATGCCGGCAGCTTCCGCGAGACCGGGGCCATCGCCGGCAAGGCGCAGTACGACGAGGCGGGCCGGCTCAGCGGCTTCCAGCCCTCCAACTGCGTCTTCGGCCGCGCCGAGCTGAACGGCCGCCCGGTCGTCGTGGTCGGCGACGACTTCACGGTGCGCGGCGGCTCGGCCGATGCCACGATCCGCGAGAAGCCGATCATGGCCGAGCGGCTGGCGCACGACTTCCGTCTGCCGCTGATCCGCATGATCGAGGGCTCGGGTGGCGGCGGCTCGGTGCGCACCATCGAGACCACCGGGCGCGCCAACCTGCCGGGCGGCATCGGCGGCGGCTGGCTCTACCATTACACCACGGAGAATCTCAGCGTCGTGCCGGTGGTGGGGCTGGGGCTCGGCTCGGTCGCCGGTCTCGGCGCCGCGCGGCTGGCCTCGACCCATTTCTCGGTCATGACCAAGGAGACCGCCTCGATGTTCGTGGCCGGCCCGCCCGTGGTGGCGCGGCTGGGCCAGACGCTGGAGAAGAAGGCGCTGGGCGGCTGGGAGATCCAGACGCGCAGCGGCGCCATCGACCACGCCGTCGATACCGAGGCGGAGGCCTTCGCCTGCGCCCGGCGCTTCCTCTCCTACCTGCCCTCCTCGGTCCATGAACTGCCGCCGCTGGCGGCGCCCGGGGATCCGAAGGACGATCCGGCGCGGCGTGACGAGAAGCTCTTCACCGCCATCCCGCGCGACCGCCGGCAGGTCTACAAGATCCGCCCGATCATCGAATCCGTCGTGGACCAGGGCAGCTTCTTCGAGATGGGGAAGATGTTCGGCCGCTCCATCGTCACCGGCCTGGCGCGGCTCGACGGGCATCCGGTGGCGGTGATGGCGAGCGATCCCTTCTTCTACGGCGGCTCCTGGACCGCCGACACCTGCCAGAAGGTGATCCGCTTCCTCGACCTCGCCGAGACCTTCCACCTGCCCGTGGTCTATCTGATGGACTGCCCGGGCTTCATGATCGGGCTGGAGGCGGAGAAGGCGGCGACCATCCGCCTCGGCGTGCGTGCCATGGCGGCGCTGAACCAGACGACGGTGCCCTTCTGCACCATGATCCTGCGCAACGCCTTCGGCGTCGCGGGGGTGGCGCACCAGCCGGCCGGGCGGCTCTCGCTGCGCTATGCCTGGCTCTCGGCGCGCTGGGGCTCGCTGCCGCTGGAAGGCGGCATCGAGGCGGCCTACCGCGCCGAGCTGGACGAGGCGGCGGACCCGAAGGCGAAGCTCGCCGAGATCGAGCAGCGGCTGGAGCAGCTCCGCTCGCCCTTCCGCACCGCCGAGGCCTTCTGGGTCGAGGAGATCATCGACCCGCGCGACACCCGCCGCCTGCTCTGCGAGTTCGCGCATCTGGCCCGGCCGCTGCTGGAGCCGCGCCCCTCGGGGCTGCGCATGCGGCCGTGAGGCAACCCCGCCGGGCGCGGGCCGCCCGGCGGCGCGACCATGGGGAAGCAATGGGAAGGGGACGGATCATGGCGATGCGGCGGCTCCATGGCATGTCGGCGGGTCTGGCGGCCCTGCTGTTCTGCTCCGCGCCACAGGCCCAGGGCTTCCCGGAGCATCCGCCCCGCATCCTGGGCGGCTTCGCGGCGGGCGGCACCAGCGACATCGTCAACCGGCTGATCGCCGAGGCGGTGGCGCCGGACTTCGGCCAGCGCCCGGTCGTGGAGGTGCGGACCGGCGCCAACGGCTTCATCGCGGCCGCCGAGGCGGCACGTGGCGCGCCGGACGGGCTGACCGTCGTGCAGTGCTCCACCGGCCTGCTCACCATCAGCCCGCAACTGCCGGGCGCGCAGATCCCGATCGATCCGGCGCGGGACCTCGTGCCGATCGCCAATGTCGCGCATTCCAGCCAGGTGATGGTGGTCTCGGCCCGCTCGCCCTATCGCAGCGTGGCCGAATTCGTCGCAGCGGCGCGCGAGCGGCCCGGCCGCCTGACCTTCGCCAGCGCCGGCATCGGCTCGGTCTCCCATCTCTCCGGCGCCCGTCTCGCGCGGGTCGCGGCGCTGGAGCTGGTTCATGTCCCCTATCGTGGGGCGGCGCCGGGCGTGCTGGACGTGGCGGCCGGGCGCGCCGACACCATCATCACCAATCTCGGCGACGTGGTGGCGCAGCTGGGCGAGGGGCTGCGCCTGCTCGCCTTCGCCGATGGCATTGGCTCGCCGCGCTTCGCCGGCGTGCCGCAGGTCTCGGACACCCTGCCGGGCTATGCGGTGAGCGGCTGGTTCGGCCTGTGTGGTCCGCGCGGCCTGCCGCCGGCGCTGGCCGCGCGCTGGTTCGAGGCGCTGCGCAGCGGCTTCGACGATCCCGCGCTGCGGCGGCGCCTGGACGAGAACGGGCTGGTGCTGCGGCTGGAGGACAGCGCGGCCTTCGCCCGCACCGTCGCGGCGGACCGGCAGGGCTGGGGCGAGGTGATCCGCGCCGCCGGCATCCGGGCCGAATGAGTACAGGCCGAACAAGATCCGCCTGGGGAAGGAAACACGGAATGAGAAGGCTTCTGGGACTGGCGCTGCTGGGCGCCGGATTGCTGCCGGGCATCGCCCTGGGGCAGGCCGCCCCGCCCGCCGGGGAGACGCTCCGCATCATCGCCGGCTTCTCGCCCGGCGGCACCAGCGACATCATGGCGCGGCTGATGGCGGAAGCCATGGCGCCCGTCCTCGGCCAGCGGGTGCTGGTCGAGAACCGCACCGGCGCCAATGGCTTCATCGCCGCCGAGGCGGTGGCGCGCGGCCCGGTGGATGGCAGCGTGGTCTTCCAGTGCCCGATGGGCACCATGACCATCAGCCCCGAGCTGCCCGGCCTGACGCTGCCGGTCGATCCGGGCCAGGACCTGATCCCGGTCGCCAATGCCACCCTCTCCCGCTACGGCGTGGCGGTGGGCGCGCGCAGCCCCTACCGCAGCCTGCAGGACGTCCTGGCCGAGGGGCGGAAGCGGCCGGGGGCGCTGAGCTATGCCTCGGCCGGCGGCGGCTCGGCGCAGCACCTCTCGGGCGAGCGGCTGAGCCGGATGGCCGGGCTGCAGCTGCTGCACGTGCCCTATCGCGGCGCTGCGCCCGCCATGCTGGACGTGATCGCCGGCCGGGCGGACCTCATCATCAGCAATCTCGGCGACATGATCCGCCAGGTGGAGGGCGGCGAGCTGCGCCTGCTGGCGGTGGGCGACAGTGGCGAGCTGGAAGGCTATCCGGGCCTTGCCAAGCTGCCGGAGGTCGTGCCGGGGCTGGAGGTGGTCGGCTGGTTCGGCTTCTGCGGGCCGCGTGGCATGGCGCCGGAGGCGGTGGCGCGCTGGTCCGGCGCGGTGAGGACGGCGCTGGAGAATCCGGAGCTGCGGAAGAAGCTGCTGGGCAACGGGCTGACGCCGCTCTTCGAGGACCAGGCGGCCTTCGGCGCGCGCATGGCGCGCGACCGCAGGCTCTGGGGCGAGACGATCCGCGCGGCGGGCATCCGGGCGGATTGAGGTCCGTGCCGGGCGGGGCCCGCCGCCCCGCCCGGAAGGGCTCTCAGCGCCGCCGCAGCTGGCTGACGTCGCGCACCGCGCCGCGCGCCGCGCTGGTGGTCAGCGCGCCATAGGCCTGCAGCGCCATCGACACCTTGCGCTGGCGGTCCGGCTGCCAGGCCGCCTCGCCCTTCGCCTCCATGGCGGCGCGGCGCGCGGCGAGCTCTTCGTCGGAGAGGTCGACGCGCAGCACGCGGTTCGGGATGTCGATGACGATGGTGTCGCCGCTCTCGACCAGGCCGATGGCGCCGCCTTCCGCCGCCTCGGGCGAGATATGGCCGATGGAGAGGCCGGAGCTGCCGCCGGAGAAGCGGCCGTCGGTGATGAGCGCGCAGGAGGAGGCGAGGCCCTTCGACTTCAGGTAGCTCGTCGGGTAGAGCATCTCCTGCATGCCGGGCCCGCCCTTCGGCCCCTCGTAGCGGATCAGCACCACGTCGCCCGGCTTCACCCTGTTGCCGAGGATGGCCGAGACCGCCGCCTCCTGGCTCTCGAAGATCACCGCGGGGCCGGAGAAGGTCAGCAGCTTCGCATCCACCCCGGCGGTCTTCACGATGGCGCCGTCCAGCGCGATGTTGCCGTAGAGCACGGCCAGCCCGCCGTCGCGGCTGAAGGCGTGCCCGATGTCGCGCACCACGCCGCCGGCGCGGTCGGCGTCGAGCGTCCGGTAGCGCTCGGCCTGGCTGAAGGCCTCGGTGGTGCGGACGCCGCCGGGCGCCGCGCCGTAGAGGGTGGTGGCGTCATCGCCCTGCTGCCGGCCGGGCGCCTTGATGTCCCACTTCTCCAGCGCGGCGGCGAGGCTCGGCGCATGCACCATCGGCAGCTCGCGGTGCAGCAGGCCGGCGCGGTCCAGTTCGCCCAGGATGCCCATGATGCCGCCGGCGCGGTGCACGTCCTCCATGTAGACATCGGCGATGTTGGGCGCGACCTTGCAGAGGTTCGGCACGCGGCGCGACAGCCGGTCGATGTCGGCCATGCGGAAGGGGATGCCGCCCTCCTCCGCCGCCGCCAGCAGGTGCAGCACCGTGTTGGTCGAGCCGCCCATGGCGATGTCGAGCGACATGGCGTTCTCGAAGGCCTCGAAGGTGGCGATGCCGCGCGGCAGGGCGGTGGCGTCCTCCTGCTCGTACCAGCGGCGCGCCAGGTCGACGATCAGCCAGCCGGCCTCGACGAAGAGCTTGCGGCGGTCGGCATGGGTCGCGACGATGCTGCCGTTGCCGGGCAGGGCGAGGCCCAGCGCCTCGGTCAGGCAGTTCATCGAATTGGCGGTGAACATGCCGGAGCAGGAGCCGCAGGTCGGACAGGCCGAGCGCTCCAGCCGCTCCGCCTCGGCGTCGCTGACATTCGGGTTGGCGGCGGAGACCATGGCGGTGATCAGGTCGGATCGCTGGGTGGCGCCGCCGCTCGGCCGCCCCGCCTCCATCGGCCCGCCCGAGACGAAGACGGTCGGGATGTTCAGCCGCATCGCCGCCATCAGCATGCCGGGCGTGATCTTGTCGCAGTTGCTGATGCAGACCAGCGCGTCGGCGCAATGGGCGTTGACCATGTACTCGACCGCGTCGGCGATCAGCTCGCGCGAGGGGAGGCTGTAGAGCATCCCGTCATGGCCCATGGCGATGCCGTCATCGACGGCGATGGTGTTGAACTCCTTGGCCACGCCGCCCGCCGCCTCGACCTCGCGCGCGACCAGCTGGCCGAGGTCCTTCAGGTGCACATGGCCGGGCACGAACTGGGTGAAGGAATTCGCGATGGCGATGATCGGCTTGCCGAAATCGCCGTCCTTCATGCCGGTGGCGCGCCAGAGGCTGCGCGCGCCGGCCATGTTGCGGCCATGGGTGGTGGTGCGGGAGCGGTAAGCGGGCATCGGCAGGGTCCTGGACGGCGTTCTTGTCCCCATCGGGGCGCGGGGGGTGTTGGAGGTATCGCAGCCGGCCGGGCGAGTCCATCGGCGGCGGCGCCGAGGCCTGGAGGGGGCGGGTCAGCGGTCCCGGCCCATCCAGGCCTCGGCCGCGCGGTCGGCGCCGGAGGGCAGGGGGGCGGCGGGATCGGCCATCCAGGCCAGCACATCGGCGGCGACGGCATCCCGCCCCTTGTCGCGCAGCAGCATGTGGTAGCCGGTGGCGTAATAGCCCGCGCGGTGCCTGGCGGCGCCCTCGGGGGCGCCCTCCGGGGCGGGCGGCAGGGCGCGCAGCAGCCCGCGCACCGGGCCGGGGGAGATGATGCGGTCCCTGGCGCCGTAGAGCACCAGCAGCGGGGCCCCGAGCCGCGGGGCCGCCGCCTTGGCCGCGTCCATCAGCCCGATCAGGCCATAGAGCGTGTCCACCCGCACCTCCTTGTAGGTCAGTGGGTCGCGGCTCCAGCCCCGCATCGCCTCCTCGTTGTCGGTGGGCGCGAAGCCGGGGGCCGCGTTGCGGAACTCGAGCAGCGGCACGGTGTGCGCCGCCAGCTCGAGCACCTGCCGGGTCAGCCAGGACATGTCGGCGCGCCCTTCCAGGGCCGGGGCGACGAGGATCAGCCCATCGACCGGCAGGGGTTCCGCGCCGCTCGCCGCCAGCATCGCCACGGCGCCGCCCATGCTCTCGCCGAGCAGGAAGAAGGGCAGGCCGGGATGGCGCTGCCGCAGCAGCCGCGCCGCCGCCGCCGCATCGGCGGCCAGGGCTTCGGCGCCGGCCCAGACGCCGCGATGCGGGGCGGCGCCGAAGCCGCGCTGGTCATAGGCATAGACGAGGACGCCGGCGGCCAGGAAGGGCTCGGCGGCGCGCCGGAAGGCGTTGCCGGCGGTATCGCCGAAGCCGTGCAGGCCGAGCAGCACGGCGCGCGGCGGTCCCTCCGGCCGCCAGATGTGCAGCGGCAGGCGGGCGCCGTCGGGCATGACCAGCGCCTCCTCCCGCAGGGCCGGCGCCGCCAGGGGCGGGCCGGCCGGAATCGTGCGCGGCGCGCAGGCGGCAAGGCCGGACAGCACGGCCAGGAGCAGGGGGAGGACCCAGGGGAGGACCCAGGGGAGGACCAGGGGGAGGACCAGACGGATCATCGGTGCGGCGCAGCATGGCCCGCGCGCCGCGTCAGGGCCAGCGAAAGGCGGCCTCCTCAGCCGCAGCGATGATAGGCCCTGTACCAGTCCACGAAGCGCGCCAGCCCCTCCTCGATCGGCGTGCGCGGCGTGAAGCCCACCGCCTCGCGCAGGGCCGTGACGTCGGCATAGGTCCGCTCGACGTCGCCCGGCTGCATCGGCAGCAGGCGGCAGCGGACCTTGCGGCCCGTCAGCTGCGCCAGCACCTCCACCATGTGCCGCAGCGGCACCGGCGTGTGGTTGCCGATGTTGAACAGCCGGTGCGGCACGCCGGGGTCGATCCGCCCGGGCTCCTCGTCCGACGCCGCGGTGTCGGCGGGCGGGCGGGCCACCAGTCGCTGGATCGCCTCCACCACCTCGTCGACATAGGTGAAGTCGCGGGCCATGTCGCCCTGGTTGTAGATGTCGATCGGCTGGCCCGCGTAGATGGCGTCGGTGAACTTGTAATAGGCCATGTCGGGGCGGCCCCAGGGTCCGTAGACGGTGAAGAAGCGCAGTCCCGAGGCGGGGATGCGGTAGAGGTGGCTGTAGCTCTGGGCCATCAACTCATTGGCGCGCTTGGTCGCGGCATAGAGCGAGACCGGGCGGTTCACCGGATCGGATTCGGCGAAGGGCAGCTTGGTGTTGGCGCCGTAGACCGAGGAGGAGGAGGCATAGACCAGGTGCTGCACCGGATGGGCGCGGCAGGCCTCCAGCACCGAGAGGAAGCCGTCGATGTTGGAGGAGGTGTAGGCCGCCGGGTTCTCCAGCGAGTAGCGCACCCCGGCCTGGGCGGCGAGATGCACCACCGCCTCCGGCCGGAAGGCGGCGAAGGCGGCGCGGGTCGCGGCCGCATGCGACAGGTCCAGGCGCTGGAAGGCGAAATGCGGCTGGTCGTGCAGCGTCTCGAGGCGGGCCTGCTTCAGGCGGACGTCGTAGTAGGAGGTGAGGCTGTCGAGGCCAAGAACGGCGCAGCCGCTGCGCAGCAGCTGGTGGGCGACGGCATGGCCGATGAAGCCGGCCGCGCCGGTCACGAGAATGCGCTTCATCCCGGCGCGTCGTTTTTCTTGGCTCGAAACATTCGCCTTCCCTGACATGACGGGTGGCGCCGCGGCAAGGGGCAGCGTTCCATCGCCGGATCGTCACATAGCGTCTCCCGCGGTTCCGGCAACCGGGCAGGGCGGGAAAGCCGCCCTTCTCCCCCGGTTTCCGCTCAGCCGCTCCAGCCCCGCAGCGCCGCCGCCAGGGCGATGTACCGGCCGGCCTTGCCGATGCTGACCAGGAGGAGGAACCAGGCCAGCGGGACCCGCAGCACCCCGGCGACGAAGGTGAGCGGGTCGCCGACCACCGGCAGCCAGCTCAGCAGCAGCGACCAGTGGCCGAGGCGGCCATACCAGCGCTCCGCCCGGGCCAGCGCCGCCGGTTTCACGGGAAACCAGCGGCGGTCGCGGAACCGCGCGGCCCAGCGGCCGAGCAGCCAGTTGACCACCGATCCGCCGATATTGCCCGCGCTGGCGACCAGGAGCAGCAGCGGCACCGCGTGCTCGCCCGAGAGCAGCAGGCCGGCCAGCACCGCCTCGGACTGCGCCGGCAGCAGGGTGGCGGCCAGGAAGGCGGCGGCGAAGAGGCCGCCATAGGCCAGGAGAGGCTCCAGGGCGGCCCCCTGCGGCCTCAGTGCCCCTCGCCCGAGAGCCGGTCCATCCAGGCCAGCAGCACGCCGGTCAGGCAGAAGCCGAGATGCACGGCCAGTTGCAGCAGGACGTCCTGCATCGGCTGGTTGTGGATGTCGAGGAAGGTCTTGAGCAGATGGATGCCGGAGATGGCGACGATGGAGGCGATCAGCTTCAGCTTGAGCGCCGAGAAGTCGACATGGCCGAGCCATTGCGGCCGGTCCTCGTGCTCCGCCACCTCCAGCCGCGAGACGAAGTTCTCATAGCCCGCCATGACGACGATGACGAGCAGGTTGGCGGCCAGCGTCAGGTCGATCAGGGTGAGCACCAGCATCACCAGGTCGTCGGTCTTCATGCCGCCGATGGCGGTGAGGCCGGTCCAGAACTCGACGGCGAAGCGGGCCGCGATCAGCACCAGCACCGCCATCAGCGCCAGGTAGACCGGCGCCATGATCCAGCGCATGCCGAAGAGCGCGGCCTCGATCCGCCGCTCCACCGCCCTGCCCAGCGACATCCTTCTGTCCAGAGACATCCCGCGCCAAACTCCTTCCCGACAGGGCCCGGCCATTCCGGGCCCACCGGCTTCTGCCCTGACCGCGCCGTCTCGCGCAATCGCCGTCGTGCCGGGCCCGGCTGCGGCTCAGCCGTAGGTGGCCAGGAGATCGTCGATCTGCGCGGCGGTCAGCGCGCGGGGGGAGCGGCCATGCAGCAGCAGGGCCAGCCGGGCGGATTCCTCCAGCTCCTCGGCGGCGTAGACGGCATCGGTCAGGGTCGCGCCGGAGACGACGGGGCCATGATTGGCCAGCAGCATGGCGCGGGCGCCCCTGGCGGCCTCGTGGATGTCCCGCTCCATCGCCGCGTCGCCCGGGCGGTAGTAGCGGATCACCGGCAGGCTGCGGCCGACGCGCATGACGAAATAGGGCGTGAGCGGCGGGATGGGCATGGCATCGCCGGGCCCGGCCAGGCAGCCGATGGCGGTGGCGTGGGTGGAATGCAGGTGCACCACCGCCCCCGCCTCGGGCCGCGCCGTCAGCACCGCGCGATGCATGAAGACCTCCTTCGACGGCCTGTCGCCGCCGACATGGTTCCAGGCGAGGTCCAGCTTGCTGATGCGCCCGGCGCTGAGGCGGCCGAGCGAGGAATTGGTCGGCGTCATCAGGTAGCCGTCCGGCAGGCGGACGCTGATATTGCCGGCGCTGCCGACGGAATAGCCGCGCGCGAAGAGGCTGGCGCCGAGTTCGACGAGAAGGTCGCGCAGTTCGGGCTCGGTCATGGGATCGCTCCTGGCAGGAGAGGAAAGCGGGGCGCCCTTGTGGCACCCCGCTGGTCGGCCGAACCCGCCGGTCAGCCGAAGAGGGCGTTCACGATCAGCAGGGCGACCAGGCTGGTGGCCCAGCCGACCGTGCTCGGCAGCGACCAGGTCAGCATCTGGTGCTTGGCGTTCTTCACGCCGAGGATGCGGTTGATCACCCAGAAGTAGCTGTCGTTGAAGTAGCCGAAGACCATCGAGCCGATGCAGGCCGCCTGGGCCGCGAAGACCATGTTCACGTCCGGGATCTGCGCCAGGATCGGTGCGGAGATCGAGGCGCCCGTGATCATGGCCACCGTGCCGCTACCCTGGATGAGGCGAACCAGCGTGGCGATGACGAAGGGGATGAGCACGGCGGGCAGCGGCAGGGTCGCCACCCACTCGCCGATATAGGTCCCGGTGCCGCTGTCGCGCAGCACCGCGCCCAGCGCGCCGCCGGCGCCGGTCACCAGCAGGATGATGCCGGCCGCCTCGATGCCCTTCTCGAGCTCGGCCGCGGTGTCGTGCCGGTTCAGCTTGCCGGCCAGGCCATAGACGGCGATGACGACGCCGAGGCCGACGGCGATGACCGGGTTACCGATGAAGGCGCAGATCTGCACCGGCACGCTGTCGGCGAGCGCCGGGTTGCCGCTGGCCGAGACGATGCCGGCGACGACGGTGTTGAGGAAGATCAGCAGGATCGGCACCAGGATCGGCAGCATCGAGAGCCACAGCGGCGGCAGCTCCTTCTCCCGCTCCGCCGCGTTGCGCTTGAATTCCTGGAAGGCCTCCGCGGCAGTCAGGCTCTCACCGGTCTCGTTCCGGATCATCGCCTCGATGCGCGGCCCCATGGCGCGGGCATAGAGGATGATGGTGAACATGCCGGGAAGGGTCAGCACCACGCCCCAGAAGATCATCAGGCCGATGTCGACATTGAAGATGCCGGCAGCGCCCAGCGGGCCCGGAGTGGGCGGCACGGCATGGTGGGTCAGCATCAGGCCGCCGGCGAGGGCGATGCCAAGCGTCAGGATCGAGCGGCCGGTGTTGCGCGCCAGGGCACGGACCAGCGGATTGAGGATGACGAAGGCGCTGTCGCAGAAGATGGGGATGGAGACGATGTAGCCTGTCACCATCATGGCCCAGTCCTCGCGCTTCTCGCCCAGCCAGCGGACCAGCGTCACGGCCAGCCGCTCGGCGGCGCCCGAGATCTCGAGGATACGGCCCATCATCACGCCGAAGCCGATCACCAGGCCGATGGTCGAGAGCGTCGCGCCGAAGCCGGTGGTGATCGACCGCACCACGCTGGCGGGCGCCATGCCAGCGGACAGGCCGGCGATGGAGGCGGCGATCACGAGCGCCACGATGGCATGGATCTTGGTCCGCAGAACCAGGAAGATCAGCAAGGCGATGGCGAAGACGAGGCCGATGATGGCCTCAGGTCCCACCGCGGATGCGGCAGCGTTCATTGTACTCTCCAAGCGTCGGGAGAACCCCGGGGCCCGGCGCCCCGGAGTGCATGTCAGCGGACGAATTCGTCCTTGTACTGCCTCACCACGGCGTCAAAGTCGCCATCGCGGGTGAAGCCGAGGGCCAGCGGCCGGCTGACGTCGAAATCGCCCGGCCAGGAGCAGACGATGTCGATGACGCGCTGCTCCGGACGCTGGGTGACGAGCGCGCGCGGCGCGGCGCCGCCGACCCGCTCCAGGCTCGCCAGCATCTCGGCCACGGTGACGCAGATGCCCGGCAGGTTCAGCACCCGCCAGGGCCCGATCGCGGCACCATCGACGGCCAGGGCATGCACCAGGTTGCTCACCACCGTATCGGGCGAGGAGAGCCACATCCGCGTCTCCGGCGGCACCGGGCAGTTCGAGGCGACGCCGTTCAGCGGTTCGCGGATGATGCCGCTGGCGAAGGAGGAGGCGGCGGAGTTGGGCTTGCCCGGCCGCACCACGATGGTCGGCAGGCGGCAGACGCGGCCATCGACAAAGCCCTTGCGGGAATAGTCGTTGACCAGGATCTCGCCGATCGCCTTCTGCGCGCCGTAGGAGGAGGCGGGCATCAGCGCCATGGTCTCCGGCACCACCTCCGGCATGGCGCCGCCGAAGACGGCGAGCGAGCTGGCGAAGACGAAGCGCGGGCGCCGCCCGGTGGCGCGCGCGGCCTCCAGCAGGGCGCGCGTGCCGTCCACGTTGACGCGCAGGCTGAGGTCGAAATCCTCTTCCGACTGCCCGCTCAGCACCGCCGCGAGATGATAGATGCCGACGGTCTCGGCATCAACCAGCGAGCGGATGAAAGCGGGATCGGCGATGTCGCCGGTGACGGAGCGGACGCGCGCATCCTCGACCGGACAGGGCGCGAGGTCCACGGAGACGATGCTGTCGAAGGCCGGAACGCCGCGCGCCGCGCCATCCGACAGCAGCGCGCGGATGACCCGGCTGCCGAGGAAACCGGCGCCGCCGGTGACGATGATCTTCATGCGGGTGAAACTCCCTGTTGGTCCGGCGCCGGCGCGGCGATGTGCAGCGCGATGCCCCGCTTGCCGATCTCGGCGCGCACGCTCTCCGGCAGGCCGGCATCGGTGACGATCGCGGAGAGCGCCTCCAGCGGCACGGCGTTGAAGGTGCCGACGAGGCCGTACTTGCTGCTGTCGGTGACGAGGATGCTGCGCGTCGCGCTCTGCGCGATGGCGCGCTTCACCGCCACCTTGTTCTCGGACGGCGTGGAGACGCCGCGCAGCCCGAAGGAGGAGGTGGAGATGAAGGCGATGTCGAAGTTGAAGCGGCGGATCGCCTCCGCCGCCGGCTCGCCGACGCAGGACTGGTTCTCCCGCTCCACCTGGCCCCCGGTATGGTACAGGCGGCAGCGCGACTCCCGCGTCAGCAGCGCGCCGATGACGAAATCGTTCGTGACCACGGCGATGTCGTCGCGGGGCGCTATGTGCTGCGCGATCTCCAGAGTCGTCGTGCCGGCATCGAGGTAGACCACCGCGCCCTCGGGCACCATCGCCGCCGCCACCCGCCCGATCGCCGCCTTCTCGGCATGCGCCACGGTGGCCTTGACGGCATGCGAGGGCTCGAAGGAGATCCGCTCCGGCAGGCAGATGCCGCCGGCGACCGACATGACCCGCCCCGCCCGCTCGAGCTGCTGGATATCGCGCCGCACCGTCATGTGCGAGACGCCCAGCAGCCCGGTCAGCTCGGCGATGCTGAGCACCCCGCGGCCGGTGAGCCGCGCGAGGATCAGGTTCTGCCGCTCGGCGGGGATCATGCGGCCCGGCTCAGCCCGCCTTGTAGGGCTGGAACCAGCCGAGGCCCGCGGTGGTCTCGCCGCGCGGATTGTACTCGCAGCCGATCCAGCCGGTGTATCCGGCGCGGTCCAGGACGGCGTAGAGATGCGGATAGTTCAGCTCGCCCTCGTCCGGCTCGTGCCGCTCGGGCACGGAGGCGATCTGCACATGCGCGAACCGGCCGGCCATCTTCTCGATGAGCTTGGTCAGGTCGCCGTCCATGATCTGCGCGTGGTAGAGGTCGAGCTGCACGGCGACATTCGGCCGCGCCACGCGCTCGACGAGCTTCACCGCCTCCATCTGGTGCGCGATGAAGTAGCCGGGCATGTTGCGGCTGTTGATCGGCTCGACCAGCAGGGTGATGCCCTCGGGCGCCAGCGCATCGGCGGCATAGCGGAAGTTCTCGACGAAGGTGGCCTCGCAGGCGGCGCGGTCCAGCCCCTCGGTGAGGCCGGACATGGCGTGCAGCGTCCTGCAGCCGAGCGCCTTCGCATAGCGCAGCGCCGTCGCGACATTGTCGCGGAACTCCTGCTCGCGCCCCGGAATGGCGGCCATGCCGCGCTCGCCCGCCGCCCAGTCGCCCGGCGGCATGTTGAACAGCGCCTGGGTCAGCCCCGCCTCCCGCAGCTTCGCCGCGACGACCTCGGGCGGATGCTCGTAGGGGAAGAGGAACTCGACCGCCTGGAAGCCGGCCTTCGCGGCGGCGGCGAAGCGGTCGAGGAACGGGACCTCGGTGAACATCATCGAGAGATTGGCGGCGAAGCGCGGCATGTCGGTGTCCTCCTGTTGTCAGCCGGCCGGGTTCTGCGCGTCGAAGAAGAAGCGCTCCTGGCCGAAATTGCCCGACTTCAGGGCCAGCGAGAGCGGCTTCTCCACGGCGCGCACCCAGGGCACGCCGGGGGCGATCTGCGGCCCGATGTGGAAGCCCCGGATGCCGAGCGACTGCGTCACCGTCCCCGAGGTCTCGCCGCCGGCGACGATGAAGCGGTCGAAGCCCGCCGCCTCGAGCCGCCGCGCCAGGCCGCCGAAGACGCGCTCGACGGCGGCGCTCGCCGCCTCGCCACCCAGGCGTTGCTGGATCTCGCGCAGCTGCTCCGGCCCGACCGTGGCATAGACCAGCGGCGCCGGCCCATCCGGCGCCTGCGCCAGCACCCAGTCCGCCAGTTCGGCGGCATAGCCCTCGGCATCGGCCAGGGCGCGCTCCGCCTCGACGAAGACGGCGGGCGCCGCGTCGCGATAGGCAGCGACCTGGGCATTGGTCATCTGCGAGCAGGAGCCGGAGAGCACGATGGCGCGCGCCCCGCGCGGCCGGCCGGCCTCGGCGGCTGTGGCCGCCGCGCCGGTGTCGCTCCAGGCGCGCGCCATGCCATCGGCCAGGCCCGAGCCACCGGTGACGAGCCTCATGCCCGCCACGGCCTCGCCCATGACGACGAGATGCGCGTCGTTCAGCGCGTCCAGCACGGCGTAGCGGAAGCCGTCCCGCCGCAGCGTCTCCAGCGCCGCGCGCGTCGCCCCGGGGCCCTGGTCGAGCACGGTGTGCGGGACGTTGCCGGTCCGGCCGCGCGCCTGCGCGTCCATCAGCCGCATCAGGTTGCTGTCGGTCATCGGCGTCACCGGGTGGTGGCGCATGCCGGATTCCGCCAGCGGGATGCCGTTCACGAAGAGATAGCCGTGGTAGATGGTGCGGCCGTTCACGGGCAGCACCGGGCAGATCACGGTGAAGTCCTCGCCCAGGGCATCCAGCAGTGCATCCGTCACCGGGCCGATATTGCCGCGCGGCGTGCTGTCGAAGGTGGAGCAGTACTTGAAGAAGAACTGCGGGCAATCGCGCGCCTGCAGCCAGCGCAGCGCGTCGAGGCTCTGCGCCACCGCCTCGGCCACCGGGCAGGAGCGGGTCTTGAGGCTGATGACGACGGCATCCGCCTCCACCTGGAGGTCGGCCGCCGGCACGTCGTTGAGCTGCACGGTGCGCAGGCCGTTGGCGACCAGGAAGCCGGCGATGTCGGTGGCGCCGGTGAAGTCGTCCGCGATGACGCCGAGGCGCATGGTCATTCCCCCTTCCTGCCGGGCAGGGCGATGCCGGCGAAGGTCTTGATCACCGCCGCGTCGTCCTCCTTGCCGAAGCCCGCGTTCGAGGCGTTGGCGAACATGGTGTAGGCGGTGCTGGCCAGCGGCAGCGGGAAGTTCAGCGACAGCGCCGTCTCGGTCACCAGCCGGAGATCCTTGACGAAGATGTCGACCGCCGATTTCGGCGTGTAATCGCCATCCACCACATGCTTCATGCGGTTCTCGAACATCCAGCTGTTGCCGGCGGCGTTGGTGACCACCTCGTACATGGTGCCGAGCGGGATGCCGGCGCGGGCGGCCAGCGCCATGGCCTCCGCCCCGGCGGCGATATGCACGCCGGCGAGGAGCTGATGCACGATCTTGACCGTGGCGCCGAGGCCGATCTCCTCGCCGATCTCGTAGACCTTGCCCGCCACCGCATCGAGCACCGGGCGCAGCCGGTCGAACGCGGCGCGGGAGCCCGAGGCCATGACCGTCATCTCGCCGGCGGCGGCCCTGGCGGCGCCGCCCGAGACGGGCGCGTCGAGCGGCAGCAGGCCGCGCGCCTCGAGCCCGGCGGCGATCTCCTTCGCGTCGGCGGCGGAGATGGTGGCCGAGACCATGACGCCGGTGCCGGGGCGGAGCCGCGCGGCCAGGCCGTCCTCGCCGAAGAGCACGGCCTTGCACTGGGCGGCGTTGACCACCAGCAGGAGCACGGCGTCGAGTTCCTCCGCGAAGGGCAGGGCGTTCTCACCGGCCCCCGCCGCGCCGCCCTCGGTCAGGGCCGCACGGGCCGCGGGATTGAGATCGGCGCCATAGGTGCGAAGGCCGGCGCGCAGGCAGGATTGCGCGGCCCCCATGCCCATCGAGCCGAGCCCGACGACGCAGACCGTGTAGCTGTTGGCGATCATCCCGGCCTCTCTGTGAAATTATGATGGCATCCGTGATCGGCGCCCTTCTAGGCTCTGGGCGCGCGACAAGGAAGATCAAAAAATCACACGATTTCCAGAGATTTCACGAAAAGTCGCGTTCTGGCGCAGGCCGGGCATGAAAAACCCCGGGAAGGCGTGCTTCCCGGGGCGGACGGGCCAGGCGCAGGCGGCGGCCTGCAGCATTTGTTTTTGCCAGCATCTTCACCCGATCAGGCAATTCCACCTGATCGGGATCTGCTCTATCGGCGCGAGCGCCCGTCGCGGTAGCCGTCGCGGTAGGAGCGCTGCTGCGACTGGTCGTACAGGTAGCCGGCACCGGCACCGGCACCGGCACCGAGCAGCGCGCCCCAGCCGGCATTGCCGCTGAAGGAGCCGATGACGCCGCCCAGCGCGGCGCCGCCGGCCGTGCCGCCGACGACGTTGCGGGTGGACGGGTTCATGTCGGCGCAGGCGCCGAGCGAGAGGATGGCGGCCAGCGGCAGGGCGAGGCGCAGGGGTCGGATCATGATGGCGTTCCTCCTCGTCTCAGCGGGCCGCGCCGCGCGCCGGGCGCGCCGGTGTCGGGCAGGGATAGGTGGCCTGGGCCCAGCGGAACAGGCCGTCCAGCGCCGGCTCCGCGGCGTGCTGCGGGTTCTGCCGCGCCCAGGCGGCGAAGCCGAGACCGGTCTGCGCCACGGTCGGCGCCGGGTCCGGCAGGCAGAAGAGGGGCGGGCGCCGACCGCCGGCCGGATGAAGCGCCGTATGGTACTGGCCGGCCGCGGTCACATAGCCCTGGCAGTAGGCGATGGCTTCCAGCCGCAGCGGGCTGTTCGCCGGGGGGTCGCAGATGGCGGCGAGGTCGGCGACGGTGCGGACCTCGGTGACGGCGGAGGGGGTGGCGGTCTGGGCGATGGCCGGCACCGCCAGCGCCGAGGCGCCGATCAGGGCCATGGCCGTGAGCATAGTCCGCATATCGTGTCATCCTTGCGGTTGCGACGAACGTCCGGCCCCAGCCGCGCCCTTCCCGCTTCCACGGGGGCGGGGGCGGCCGGGCTTTCCATCACTGTCCGGCTGACGGTGGCGAAATTGGGGCGGAGCGCCACCGCGGGTCACAGTGGGCGGGAGTCATTCCGACTTGCGCTTGCGCGCCTTCTTCGGCGCCGCCTTCGCGCCGGACTTCTTGTCGGGAAGCTCCTCGAGCGTGGCGGAGCGCGCGGGGAGGGGTTCGTCTTCCGGGGCCTTCGGCTTGTCCTCGCGCTCGCCCGGCATGGTCACGGAAGGCGGGTCGCTGGCCGGGAAGGTGTCCGCCAGTTGCTGGTCCAGCTCGTCCGAGAGGGCCCGCGCCTGGCCCGTGACCTCGGTGCTGGCCTGATACCAGAAGGAGTCGGCCTGGCCCTCGGGACGTCCGGCTGCCTCCCAAAGCTCATAGGCCCGTTGTCGGATGCGGGCTTCCTGATCCTCGCCGCTCATGCGACTCTCCTTTATGGATCGCTGGTAACAAGGTTCGTCCAGCAGGGTTGCGGGATCAAGCGGCGGCCGGGTCAGAGTTCTCGCCCGATGAGGCGGTTGAGCGTGCGGCAGGCGGCGACCACGGCCATCAGCAGCAGGCCCTGGCGGATCAGCCCGCCCGGCGTCAGCCATTCGCCGCCGATCTGCAACTGGCGTGGCAGGTACTGCAGATACTGCTGCAGCTCCGGCTCCAGGGTCAGGCCTCCCGCCAGCTGGAGCGCCAGCCACCAGATGCCGCCGGCCAGCAGCAGCAGCGGCGCCAGGAACTCCGCGAGCAGCTCGATGAAGGTCAGGGCGAAGCCGGCGAGGGCGCGCGCCAGGGTGGCCAGGCCGCGCAGGAGCGGGTTCGTCGCCGGTCGTTCATAAGGGCGGTCGAACATGGTGCGGGATTCGGTGCGGGACATTCTGCGCTCCATGCCGATGGCCAGGGGTGTGTCATCAGCGACTTTGGCCATTTCGGGTTGTGGCGTCAGGTAACGCTGACGTGAAGGCGGGAAGGGCCCTCAGGCGGCGATCTTCCCCAGCAGGCGGCGCGCCCGCAGGGCCAGGGCGCGGATGGTCTCGTCCGGCAGCATGTCCACGCCCGGCACCGTGTCGTAGTGCAGCTTCCGCTTGACGACATAGAGTCCACCGACGGCGGGGACGATGGTGGCGGCATCATAGGCGAGAAGGGACAGCAGCATCAGAAGCCCCGCGCGAGGCGCCCTCACGGACCGGCGGTGCCCTGGCGCGGCGGCGGGCTGTCAAGTCGGCTTTCCTCAAGGCAGTGCATCACGCAGGCCATGTCCTTTCGCCTGTCCCGGGGCATGGACGGCATTGTATTCCCTGCGGACGGCCGGGCGGATGATTTCTTCGCTCCGCGCTCGGGAAGCTCAATGACGAGCTCAGGCTTTGTGATGTGGCCGAGGCTGAAAATTGCCCTTCATGGTGAGGGGATTGGCAGTAGGATAGCGCAATGGTTGCATTGTGGAACGGATGGCCTGACTCTCCGGAGCGGAGCGACTGGCACTGGATCGAGGACGGGGATGGCCTGCGCCCCCTCCTCTGGCGCGGCCAGGACTGGCCGGAGCCCGCGGACCGCATGAGCTGGCGGGACGGCTTTGCCATGCTGCTGCCCGAGGATCTGCGCCATGGCACCTACCACGGCCGCCTCATCATGCCGCCCACCGTGGCGGCGAAGTTCCGGCTCAATGTCATGCTGGCCGTGGCCTGAGGGCCGGCTGACGACCGGCCGCCAATGCCCCCGGCCCGCGCCGGGGGTCCGCCGGCCGTGCCGGTGCCCGCCGCCCGCGACTCAGCCCGGCGCCCGCGCGAAGCCGGCGGAGATGTCGGCCACGCGGCGCAGGGCCCCCTCCGGAAGCGGTCCCTTCAGCACGGCGGCGAGGGCTCCCTCGAATTCCTCCAGGCTGGCCATGCCGACCAGGATGGTCTCCAGCCCGGGCTGGGCCACGGCGAAGCGGATGGCGGCCTCCGGCAGGGAGGCGGCGAAGCCCTCGGTGACCAGGGGCATCAACTCCGCAGCCCGGGCGAGATCGGCCTCGTAGGATTCGCCGGAGCCCATCGGCGCGGGCGCCGGGCTGGCGACCGGATGGCGCGCGGCGGACCCGCTCAGCGCCCCACCCGCCAGGACGCGGATGCCGACGGCACCCATCCGCCGCGCCCGCATGCGGTCGAGCAGCCGCCCGTAATCCTGCGCCGGATAGCCGGCCGGAAGCGCGTGGCCGGCCGAGGGGTTCAGCATGTTGTAGATCACCTGGGCGCCGCCGAAGAAGCCGGCCTCGATCACCTGGTGCAGGGCGGCGGTCTCGCCGACGGCGGTCATCGCCGGCACCCGGATCCTGCCCGCCTCCTGGAGCGCGCGGAAGGCCGGCACGACCTCCTCCAGCACCTGGCGCACGCTCAGATTCTCCCCGCCGCCTTCCAGGGTGATCTCGTTGTGCAGGTAGAAGATGTCCGCATGGTCGCGCCGCAGCCGCCTGAGGCTGCCCTCGAGGGAGGCGGCGACGGCGCTGCCGATGGCGCCGAACTCCGCCGAGCGCAGGCGGACCTTGGTGCCGACCAGCGCCGACCCCGCCTTCAGCCGGTGCAGGGCGGCGCCGAGGTTCTCCTCCGAGGCGCCGTCGCCGTATTGCACGGCGGTGTCGAAATAGGTGATGCCGGCCTCGAGCGCCCGGGCGACGGCGCGTTCCCGGTCGGCCGCGGCGCCGCGCACCATGAGGCCGCCGACGCCGCCGCAGCCGAAGCCCAGGCGGGAGACCGGCAGGCTTTCCGGTCCGAAAGGACGTGTGCCGATACGCATCGTGAAACCTCCCCGGGCGCGCGGCTCGTCATGGCCGCCGTCGCGGAGGGCATGGTGCCGCCATGCGACGGCCGGCGCCAGGGGCGAGGCGGGGCCCTTCCCGGCCACCGCGTCAGCCCGTCCAGCTCAGCCGGATGGCGCGCGCCACCTCCTCCACGAACAGGCGCGTCTTGGCCGGCACCATGCGGCCGGGCGGCAGGACGGCGTGGACACCGCCGCCCTCGGGGCCGCTCCAGCCCGGCAGGACCTCCACCAGCTGGCCGGCCTTCAGCGCCGGCCCCGCCAGCCAACTGGCGATGAAGGCGATGCCGGCGCCCCTGATGGCCGCTGTCAGAAGGGCCTCGGAATAGTCCGCCGTGAGGCTGTAGGGCGGACGCACGGTCTGCCGCCGCCGGTCCTTCACCAGCACCCAGTCGGGCCATGCGGCGTGGCCGGTGAAACCGAGGCAGGCATGACGGACCAGCTCGGCCGGTACCCGCGGCGCGCCACGGCCGGCGAGATAATCCGGTGCCGCGACGAGGATGGTCCGGTAGGAGGCCAGGTGCCGCACGGTCAGGGAACTGTCGCGCTGCGGCGTGGCGACGACGCGGATTGCCACGTCGAAGCCCTCGGCGATGATGTCGACCAGGTGGTTGGAGAAGCGGGCCTCGATGCGGATCTGCGGATGCCGCCTCAGGAAGCCCGGAAGCAGCGGGGCGATCCAGTGCTGCCCGAAGGTCACCGGCAGCGCGACGCGGACGGTGCCCCGCGGGCTCGCGGCGTGGTCGCTGGCCTCCCGGTTGGCGTCGGCCATTTCGTCGAGCAGGCTCTGCACACGGCGGCAATAGGTCGCCCCGGCCTCGGTCAGGCTGACGCGCCGCGTGGTCCTGGAGAGCAGCCGGACCCCGAGCCGCCGCTCAAGCTGGCTGACCCGGCGGGAGAGGACGGAGGCGTCGCGGGCCAGCAGGCCGGCCGCCGCGGTGAAGCTTCCGGCCTCGGCGACGGCGACGAAGGCGGCCAGCTCCTCGAGCCGTCCGGGCTCGAGCAATTCCTGCGGGATCTGCACGAATGATTTGCGTACCGGCCACATTATCTCCCCTGTCGCATAGCCTACCCTGCGCGGCCAGGACAACAGGAGGCCCTGCATGGCCTCGGGCCGGGAGGCGGAGATGGTGAGATGTCGTCGCGTCGAAATCAGGGCGTTCGGACCGCCCGAGGTCATGACGATCGTCGAGGAGGATCTGGCCCCCCCGGCGGCGGGCGAGGCGCGGCTGAGGCACAGCGCCATCGGCTTCAACTTCATCGACATCTATCAGCGCAGAGGCATCCGTAAACTCCCCCTGCCGACGGGCCTGGGCTTCGAGGCGGCCGGCGTTGTCGAGGCGGTCGGCCCCGGCGTGTCCGGGATCGGGCCGGACGACCGGGTCGCCTACATGAACGCCGGGGTCGGCGCCTATGCCGATCGCCGGAACGTCCCGGCGGCGAAGCTCGTGAAGTTGCCGGAGGCAGTGGGGGACGAGGCGGCGGCCACGCTGCTCTTCAAGGGGATGACGGCGCAGTACCTGCTCCGCGCCACCCACGCCGTCGCGCCGGGTGACCTGCTGCTGGTGCATTCGGCGGCGGGCGGCGTCGGCCAGATCCTGACCCGTTGGGCGACTGCCCTGGGCGCGACCGTCATCGGCACGACTGGATCGCCGCACAAGACGCCGGCCGCCCTGGCGGCCGGCTGCGCGGCGGTGATCGACCTGAACGACCCGGACTGGCCGCGAGCCTTCCTGGTGGCGACGGGCGGCCGGAAGGCGCGCGTCGTCTATGACGCGGTGGGCCAGGACACGCTGCTGAAGTCGCTGGACTGCGCCGCGCCCTTCGGGCTGGTGGTTAGCTACGGCAACGCCTCGGGGCCGGCGCCCGCCATCGATCCGGAACTGCTGGGCCAGAAGGGCGGGCTGTACCTGACACGCCCCTCGGTCTTCCCGCACAATGCCGAGGAGGGGGCCTTGCGGGCGCATGCGGCCGATCTCTTCGACGCGATCGTGAAGGGGCACGTGAAGGTGGATGTCGGCCAACGCTTCCCGCTCGACCGGATCGTGGACGTGCATCGTGCGGCGGAGGAGCGCCGTGCCGAGGGGGCGATCCTCATCACGCCCTGACGGCGCCGCCTCCGGCGCGCCCGCGCCGGAGGCGGCGATCCGGTCCCGTTGCTGTCGCGGATCTGGCGGGATCTCCGGAAACCGGCCTTTCGCGGAGCCCGGGAACTGGATGTTCCTTCCGGGCCGGAAACCGGGCATCGTCCAGCCCGTTGGAGGTCCCGCAGCATGTATGTCCCGCCCGCCTTCCGCGAGGATGATCTCGCCGCCCTGCATGGAACGATCCGGGAAGCCCGCCTGGCGACCCTCGTGACCGCCACCTCCGAGGGCCTGGCCGCCACGCCGCTGCCGCTGTTCCTGGTGCCAGGGGAAGGCCCTCACGGCACGCTCTACGGCCATCTGGCGCGTGCGAACCCGCAATGGAAGCTGCCGCCGGCGGGGGAGGCGATGGCGGTGTTCATGGGGCCGGACGCCTATGTCAGCCCGTCCTGGTATGCCTCCAAGCGGGAGCATGGGAAGGTCGTGCCGACCTGGAACTACGTCGCCGTCCATGCCTATGGCCCGGCCGAGTTCTTCGAGGATGCGGAGCGCCTGCTCGAGGTCGTCACCCGCCTGACGGAGCAGCGGGAGGCAGGCCGGGCCGAGCCCTGGGCCGTCAGCGACGCGCCGTACGCCTTCATCCGCGCCCAGCTCCGGGGGATCGTCGGCCTGCGGCTGCCGATCGCGCGGCTGGAGGGCAAGCGGAAGATGAGCCAGAACCGGAGCGCCGAGGACCGGGCGGGCGTCGCCGCCGGCCTCCTGGCGAGCGAGCAGGCCGCCGACCGCGCGGCCGGGGCGCTGATCCCCCGCTGAACGGAGGGGCGCCTCACCGGAGAGGCAGGGGAACAGAGGCGGCGCCTGCCAGGCGGGTGGAATCTGCACCTTGCGCACGTCCGCTTCCATCGGGACGGTGCATTCAGGTTTGTTTCACGAAAGAGCAACGCCAACACATTTTATTTAGGTTATTCTGATTTCGAATTGTTCACACCTCGAACTCCTGTGGCTAAGCTTCCGCAGCCGATGGTATCGCGGCGTCGCATCGCCGGCTCCGGAGCGTGCCGGCAGAGGCGCCTGTTCCCTTGGAGGACGGCCGGCCTGGCCGGTGCCGGCCGACGGAATCGCTGTGCCCTTGTGGCATTTGCAACGGAGGCGCCTCGGGATGCCGCAAGCACTTGGACCCGCCATCCTGACGAGACTGATGCTGCGGGGTGTGGTGCTCACCGGCCTCCTGGCTCTTCCCGCCTGCGGCCCGGCCGAGCCGCCGCCGCCCGAACCGCCGCGCCCGGTCCGCGCCAGCGTCGCGGTGTCGCAGCCGGGCGGCGAGACGGTGGCGCTGACCGGACAGGTGGAGGCGGCCGAGGAAGTCGGCCTGGCCTTCCGCATCGGCGGGCGGATGATCGAGCGCGGCGTGAACGTCGGCGATCAGGTCCGCGCCGGCCAGGTCATCGCGCGGCTGGAGGACAGCACGCCGCGCGACAATCTGCGCGCGGCCCGGGCGGCCACCGCGGCGGCGCGGGCGGCGCTGGTGCAGGCGCGCAACCACTACGACCGGCAGAACCAGCTGCTGCGCAGCGGCTTCACCACCCGCGCCAGTTACGACGACGCGGTCCGGCGGCTGCAGGCCGCGCAGTCCCAGGTGGATGCCAGCCTGGCGCAGGAGAACATCGCCGAGACGACGCTCGCCTATACCGACCTCGTGGCGGATTCGAACGGTGTCGTCACGGCCCGTGGCGCCGAGCCGGGCGAGGTGGTGGCGGCGGGCCAGCGCATCGTGACCCTGGCCCGTGAGGGCGGACGCGACGCGGTGTTCGACGTGCCCGCCCGGCTGATGGAGCAGGCGGAGCCCGACCCGCTGGTCACGGTGTCCCTGAGCGGCAACCCCGCGGTCCGGACGACCGGACGGGTGCGGGAGGTCTCGCCGCAGGCCGATCCGGTGACGCGCACCTTCCGGGTGCGCGTCGGGTTGATCGACCCGCCGGAGGCCATGCGGCTGGGCTCGACCGTCAATGGCGGCATCCGAATCGGCGGAGTGAGCGGCATCGAGGTTCCGGCCTCGGCCCTGACCCGGGCCAACCAGGGTCCGGCGGTCTGGGTGGTGGATGGACAGGGTTCCACCGTGTCGCTGCGCCCCGTCGAGGTGGTGCGCTACGATGCCGCGCGCGCCATCATCGCCGGCGGGTTGCGGGACGGCGAGGTGGTGGTGACGGCGGGGGCGCAGACCCTCCGGCCGGGCCAGCAGGTCCGGGTGCTCGGCGCCGCGCAGGCTGCCTCCCAGGGCACGGCCGGGGGCGCCGCGCGGTGAGGCCGTTCAACCTTTCCGAATGGGCGCTGAACAACCGCTCCGTCGTCGTCTACCTGATGATCGTCGCGGTGCTGGCCGGCACCCTCTCCTTCCTGCGGCTGGGCCGGGCGGAGGACCCGGTCTTCACGATCCGCACCATGATCGTCCAGGCCAACTGGCCCGGCGGCTCCATGGAGGACACGCTGAACCAGGTCACCGAGCGGCTGGAGCGCCGGCTGCAGGAGACGCCCAACCTGAACCGGCTGCGCAGCTTCACCCAGCCCGGCCAGAGCCTGATCTATGTGGACCTGCTGGGAAGCACGCCGGACGCTCAGGTCACGGACACCTGGTATCAGGTCCGCAAGAATATCGGCGACATCCGCCACACCTTCCCGCCCGGCATCCAGGGCCCCTTCTTCAACGACGATTTCGGCGACACCTTCGGGATCGTCTACGGCTTCACGGCGGACGGCTTCACCCATCGCGAACTGCGCGACCATGTGGAGGAGATGCGCTCGGAGCTGCTGAAGGTCCCCGATGTCTCCCGGATCGAGCTCATCGGGGCGCAGGACGAGCGGGTCTTCATCGAGTTCTCGATGGAGAAGCTGGCGGGGCTGGGCATCGACCGCAACGCGCTGATCGGCGCGCTGCAGGCGCAGAACCTGATCTCGCCCACCGGCACCATCGAGGGCGGGCAGGAGCGGCTGCTGCTGCGCGTCTCCGGCTCCTTCGAATCCGAGGGCGACATCCGGGCGATGAACTTCGCGATGCCCGCCGCCCAGGGCAGCCGCATCCTGCGCCTGAGCGACATCGCGGAGGTCCGTCGCGGCTACGCCGATCCGCCCCAGCCGATGTTCCGCGTGAACGGGCGGGAGGCGATCGGCCTCGGCATCTCCATGCGCGATGGCGGCGACGTGCTGCAGCTCGGCCACAACATCGACGTGGCGGCGCGCCGCGTCATGGCCGACACGCCGGTGGGGATCGAGATGAGCGCGGTGGCCGAGCAGCCGCGCACCGTCGCGCTGGCCATCGCCGACTTCATGGGATCGCTCTGGCAGGCGATCGCGATCATCCTGGTGGCGAGCTTCGTCAGCCTCGGCGTGCGGCCCGGCGCCATCGTCGCCCTGGCCATCCCGCTGACGCTCGCCATCGTCTTTCCCATCATGCAGATCGTTGGCATCGACCTGCAGCGCATCTCGCTGGGGGCGCTGATCATCGCGCTCGCCCTCATGGTGGACGACGCCATGACCACCGTGGACGCCATGATGAACCGGCTCGCGGCCGGCGACAGCAAGGAGGCCGCCGGCACCTACGCCTTCCGTGCCCTCGCCTTCTCGATGCTGACGGGCACGCTGGTGACCATCGCCGGCTTCGTCCCGGTCGGTTTCGCCCGCAGCTCGGCGGGCGAATACACCTTCTCCATCTTCGCGGTCGTCACCATCGCCCTGCTGGTGTCCTGGCTGGTGGCGGTGATCTTCGCGCCGCTGCTCGGCGTGCTGATCCTGCGGCCGCCCAGGCCCGGCACCTCCAACGAGCCCGGGCGCCTGGTGCGGGTCTACCGCTCCTTCCTCGGCACGGCGATCCGCTGGCGCTGGGTGACCATCACCGCGACGGTGGGGCTCTTCGCCCTGTCGGTCTTCGGCATGCGCTTCGTCAGCCAGCAGTTCTTCCCGTCCTCGGACCGCTATGAGCTGATGGTGGACCTGACCCTGCCGCAGAACGCCTCGATCCATGCGACCGACGCGGCGGCGGCGCGGCTGGAGGCGATCCTGGCCCGGGACCCGGATGTCGAGCGCTGGAGCACCAATGTGGGCCGCGGCGCCATCCGCTTCTACCTGCCGCTGGACGTGCAGCCGCCGAACAACTTCTTCGCCCAGCTCGTGGTGATCACCAAGGGCCTGCAATCCCGCGACCGGCTGGAGACGCGGCTGGAGCAGGTGCTGCTGGAGCAGTTCCCCGAAGTGGTCGGCCGGGTCTATCCGCTGGAGCTGGGCCCGCCGGTCGGCTGGCCCATCCAGTACCGCGTCTCCGGCGACGATCCGGACGAGGTGCGCGATCTGGCGATGAACCTGGCCGGAGTTGTGGCCGCGCATCCCGCCACGCGCGGCACCAGCTTCGACTGGATGGAGCCCGCCCGCCAGCTCCGTATCCGGGTGGACCAGGACGAGGCCCGGCGCCTCGGGCTGAGCTCGGCGGCGGTGGCCAGCGCCCTGAACGCGGCGATCTCCGGCACCACCGTGACGCAGATGCGTGACGGCATCTACCTGATCAATGTGGTGGTGCGGGCGGTCGAGGCCGAACGGATGTCGGTCGAGGCCCTGCGGACGTTGCAGGTTCCGATCCCCGGCGGCCGGACGGTGTCGCTCAGCCAGTTCGCCACCTTCGACTACGAGCAGGAGTATCCGATCATCACGCGCCGGAACCGCATCCCGACGCTGACGGTCCAGGCCTATCTGCCGCGCGGCGTGCTGCCGAACGACGTGGTGGACGACCTGGCGCCGGGGATCGCCGCGGCGGCGGCGGCGCTGCCGCCCGGATACCGGATCGAGACGGGCGGCATCGTCGAGGAAAGCGCCGACTCCCTGGCCTCGGTGACGGCGGTCGTGCCGCTGATGCTGTTCATCATGCTCACCGTGCTGATCTTCCACCTGAGGAGCTTCTCGCGGCTCTTCATCGTGCTGAGCGTGGTGCCGCTGGGTCTGATCGGCGTGGTGGCGGCCCTGTTGCTCTCCGGCAGCCCGCTCGGCTTCGTGGCCATCCTGGGCGTGCTGTCGCTGATGGGCATGATCGCCAAGAACGCGGTGATCCTGGTGACGCAGATCGAGGCCGAGCGCGCGGCGGGGCGCGGCGTCGCCGAGGCGGCGCTGGACGCCAGCACCTCCCGCTTCCGGCCGATCATGCTGACCGCCATCTCCACGGTGCTCGGCATGATCCCGATCACGCCCACGGTGTTCTGGGGGCCGATGGCCTTCGCCATCATGGGCGGTCTCCTCGGCGCCACGATCCTCACGTTGATCTTCCTGCCGGTGCTGTACGTGACGTGCCTCGAGGGGCGGGGCGGGGCAGGGCGCGGCCGGGCTGATCCGGCCCCGGCCGCACGGCCCGCCTCCACAACAGGAAGCATGGAGCCAGTATGAGCGAGACATCCAGCACGCAGGGTCCCTCCCGGAGCCGAACGGCGCGGCGGTCCGAGGACGCCGCGCCGGAAGCCCGCCCGCGCGATCCTGTCGCCGTCGATCTCGGCCTGCAGGGCGGTGGCTCGCACGGGGCCTTCACCTGGGGCGTGCTGGACCGGCTGCTGGAGGAATCCTGGCTGGAGATCGATGCGATCAGCGGCACCTCGGCCGGGGCCATGAACGCCACCGCCCTGGTGGCGGGCTACCATCAGGGCGGGCGCGACGGCGCCAGGGCCGCGCTGGAGCGCTTCTGGAGCGCCGTGGCACGGGCGGCGCTGCTGAGTCCCTTCAAGCGCGGCCCGCTCGACATCCTGCTGGGCCGCTGGTCGCTGGACAGTTCGCCGGCCTTCCTGGCGATGGACATGATGGCCCGGCTGGTCTCGCCCTACGACATCCACATGGTCGGCGGCAATCCGCTGAGCGCGGTGCTCGCCGAGACCATCGACTTTGATCGCCTGGCGTTGGCGGAGCAGCGCCTCTACGTCACCGCGACCAATGTGCGCACCGGACGGGGCCGGGTGTTCCGCAACGCCGAGGTCACGCCCGAGGCGCTGATGGCCTCGGCCTGCCTGCCCACGCTCTTCCAGGCGGTGGAGATCGAGGGCGAGGCCTACTGGGACGGCGGCTATGCCGGCAATCCCACCATCACCCCGCTCGTCCGCGATGGCGGTTCGGCCGACGATCTCCTGCTGGTGGCCATCAACCCGGTGGAACGGCCCGGCACGCCTCGCTCCGCGACCGAGATCCAGAACCGGCTGAACGAGATCTCCTTCAACGCCACGATCATCAAGGAGCTCCGCATGATCGCCCTGCTGCAGCAAGTCGTCGCGGAGAGCGGCGCGAAGCTGGACAGCAGCAAGGTGGAGGGCGCGCGCTGGGCCAGCTTCCGTGTTCATCTCCTTTCCAGCCCCGTGATGATCGATCTCGGCTATTCCTCCAAGCTGAACGCGGAATGGGAGTTCCTCACCTTCCTGCGCGACGAGGGCAGGCGGACAGCGGAACGTTTCCTGGCCGAGAACGGCGAGAATATCGGCCGCCGCTCCTCTGCCGACCTGAACAAGCTGCTGGAGGGCGTGTGATCCCATGGGACTTCTCGGAATCCTTCTGGGACTGGCACTCCTCATGGGGCTGGCCTTCCGGGGCTGGAGCGTGCTCCTCCTCGCGCCGGCCGCGGCCCTCATCGCGGCAGGCTTCGCCGGCGAACCTCTGCTCGCGAGCTGGACCCAGACCTTCATGGGTGGCGCCGCGGGCTTCATCGCGCAGTTCTTTCCGCTTTTCCTGCTGGGTGGGGTCTTCGGCAAGCTGATGGACGACAGCGGGTCGGTCACCGCTATCGCCAACGGCATGACGGCCCGGCTCGGCACGAAGCGGGCCATCCTGTCCGTGGTGCTGGCCGGCGCGCTCGTCACCTATGGTGGCGTGAGTCTCTTCGTCGCTTTCTTCGTGCTCGCCCCGATGGCGCATGCGATGTTCCGGGCGGCGGATATCCCGCACAGGCTCATGCCGGGCGCAATCATGCTCGGCGCTTCGACCTTCACCATGTCGGCGCTGCCGGGCACGCCCGCCATCCAGAACGCCATCCCGATGCCCTTCTTCGGTACGTCACCCTGGGCCGCACCCGGGCTCGGCATCATCGCCGCGATCGTCATGGCGGCCCTCGGCCTCTGGTGGCTGGACTATCGCGAGAAGCAGGCGCGCAAGGCCGGGGAAGGCTACAGCCTGTCCGATCCGGACGGGCGGGAGGCCACGGAGCGGGCCCTCGACGATTCCGTGGTTCGCGAGCATGGCGCGATCTCCACGGAATTCGATCCGGCCGAAATGCGGCATGGCGAGCACGGCCGGAGCGAACCGGGCTTCTGGACCGCCCTGGCCCCGATCGGCGTGGTGCTGATGGTCAACCTGCTGATGACGGCGGTCGTCCTGCCGCGCATGGATACCGGCTTCCTGGCCGATCCGCGCTGGGGCGGCACCACGATCGGCGCGGTCGCGGGCGTCTGGTCGGTGGCCCTGGCGCTCTTCGCGGCCTGCCTGGCCGTGGTGCTGCTGAACCGCGCCAACCTGCCCTCCCTGCGCGCCACGCTGGATGCGGGCGCGAACTCCGCCGTCCTGCCGGTGCTGGGCGTCGGCAGCCTGGTCGGCTTCGGCGCGGTGGTGGCCTCCCTGCCGGCCTTCGGGATGGTGCGCGACCAGGTGCTCGGCATCGGCGGCGGGCCTCTGGTCTCCCTGGCGGTGGCGACGAACGTGCTGGCGGCGCTGACGGGATCGGCCTCGGGCGGGCTGACCATCGCGCTCGACACGCTGGGCCCGACCTATCTCCGGATCGCCGCGGAGCAGGGGATCGATCCCGGCCTGCTGCACCGCGTCGCGGTGATCGGCGCCGGCACGCTGGATGCCCTGCCGCACAACGGCGCGGTGGTCACGCTCCTCGCGGTCTGCGGCTCCGATCACCGGAACAGCTACCTGGATATCTTCATGTCCAGCGTCGTCAGCGCCCTGGTGGCGCTGGTGGTCGTGATCCTGCTGGGCAGCCTGATCGGCTCCTTCTGATCCGGGGGGATCACGGCGGCTCTCCGAAGCGATACCCCACGCCCGGCTCGGTGCGGATCAGCTTCCCCCAGGGTCCGAGCTTCTGCCGCAGATGGCCGACATAGACGCGGAGGTACTGCGCCTCCCCGGCCTGCGCCGGGCCCCAGACCGAGGAGAGCAGCTGCCGGTGCGTCAGGACGCGGCCCTCGCCGCCACGCACCAGAGCGGCGAGCAGATCCCATTCACGGGGCGTGAGATGCAGGGGGTCGCCGCCGTCGAGGCGGGCGAGGCGATGCGCCAGATCGACCTCCAGCCCGCCGACGCGCCGCAGCGTGGCCTGGGCCTCCGGCGCGCGCTGGCCGGTGCGGCGCAGCGCGGAACGGATGCGGGCGAGCAGCTCGGCCAGCGCGAAGGGCTTCTCGATATAGTCGTCTGCCCCGGCATCCAGCGCGGCGACCTTCTCCGCCTCGTGATCGCGGGCCGAGAGAATGAGGATCGGCGCCTCCGTGAAGGCGCGCAGCCGGGGGATCATCGCCTTCCCGTCGCCATCCGGCAGGCCGAGGTCCAGCAGCACCAGCGCCGGCGCGCGCTCGGCGGCCATGCGCATGCCCTCGGCCACGGTCCCGGCGCGCAGCGGCCGGTAGCCCGCCGCCTCCAGCGCGGCGGCGAGGAAGCGATGGATCTGCGGTTCGTCATCGACGACGAGGATCGAAGGTTCCGTCATGTCGCGGGAAACCGGATGACGATGCGCGTGCCGCGCGCCTCCGCGACCGGGCTCTCCGCCGCGATGCGCCCACCCATCGCCCGCACCAGGCCGCGGCAGATCGCCAGGCCCAGCCCGCTGCCCGCCGCCACGCGATCGGTGCGCGTCGCGCGGAAGAACGGATCGAAGATGCGGTAGAGATCGCCGGCATCGATGCCGGGCCCGTCATCCTCCACGGCGATGACGGCCTCCGCGCCCTCGCGGCGGACCTGCACGGCGACCCGGCTCCCCGCGGGGGAGAACTTCAGCGCGTTGTCGAGCAGATTGGCCAGGACCTGATCGAGCAGCACCGGATCGAGCCGCGGTGCCTCGGGCCGCGATTCCGCCTCGATGGAGATGGGCCTGCCCCGCGCCTGGATGGCCCGCGCGACCGCCGTCTCCACCGCCTCGACAAGATCGACCGGCTCCCTGCGCGGCTCGATCTGGCCGTGCTCGATCCTGACCATGTCGAGGATGTTGGCGATCCAGCGCGAGAGGCGTGCCGCTTCCTCCTCCGCCGTGGCGAGCAGATCGGCGCGTGTCGCGTCGGACAGCACGGGGCCGGCGGTCCGCAGCGTGGCGATCGCGCCGCGAATCGAGGTCAGCGGCGTCCTCAGGTCATGGCCGAGCGAGGTCAGCAGCGCGCTGCGCAGCGACTCGGTCTCCGCGCGCGCCTCGCCGCGCGCGCGCTCCTCCATCAGCTCGGCGCGCTCCAGCGCCACGCCAGCCTGGTCGAGCAGCGCATCCAGCGCGCGGTCGGCCTCCGCCTCCAGCGGCCCGCCCTGTGACGCGCGCAGCCCGACGAGCCCCGCCAACCCGCGCGCCGTGCGCATGGGGCGGAACTGCCACGCGACCGATGGCAGCGTGTCGGTGCCGCGACCGGCCGCGCGGCGGTTCGCCACCGCCCAGCGCGCCGCGGCCATCGCCGCCTCGTCCGGCTCGGCATCAAGCGGCACGGCGGCGCGCAGCACGGGCTCCGGTGCGGTCTCGCCGGGCAGCGGCGGTAGCAGCAGCAGGACGCAGGACGGCGCGCCGGCGATGCGCGAGGCTTCCTCGGCGATCGCCTGCACGATGTCGGCCCTGTCGCCCGGGACACCGAGGCGGCGGCTGAACTCCACGAGCCGGCGCAGCCCCAGCATGCGCGCCCGCGCCGCGCGGACCGAGCGGCCGAGCCGGCCGGTCGTCCCCGCCAGCAGCAGCGCGACCAGCGCGAAGACGATGACGCCGAGGACATCCTGCGGGCCGGCGATGGCGAAGGTGTGGCGCGGCGGCAGGAACAGGAAGTTCCAGCACAGGAAGGCCAGCACCGCGGCCACGCCGCCCTGGACGGGACCGAAGCCGACCGCGGCCGCGACGATCGGCACCAGGTAGACCATGCCGAGCGCGGCCTCCGGCACCTCGGGATCGAGCGCGAGCCCGACGCCGGTGGCCAGCGCCACCAGCAGCGGGGCCGCCGCCCAGGCCAGCCAGGGGGGCACGGCGCGCGGATCGGGCGCCACGCGGCGCGGCGGCCCGGCGGGCGTGGGCACGAGGTGCAGCGTGAAATCCCCGGCCCGACGCAGCAGGAGGCCGGAGAGGGTGCGCCCCGTGGCCAGGCGCCAGAAGGGGGGCCGGCCGCGGCCGATCACCAGATGCGTCACGTTGCGCGCCCGTGCCTCGCGCAGGATGGCGGCCGGCACATCCGCGGCGATCACCGTCTCCGCCGTCGCGCCGAGTTCCTCGGCCAGCCGCAGCATCGCGCCGGGATCGCCGGCACCGGGGGCGGCGGGGCGTTCGACATGCAGCGCGAGCAGCGGCGCCTTCAGCGCGTCGGCGATGCGCCGGGCCTCGCGCACGACCGTCTCGGAGGCGGGATCGGCGCCGACCAGCGCCAGGACGCGCTCGCCCGCCGGCCAGGGACCCGGGATGGCATTGGCCCGCATGTAGCCGGTGACATCGGCATCGACGCGCTCCGCCGTGCGGCGCAGCGCCATCTCGCGCAAGGCGGCCAGATTGCCCTCGCGGAAGAAGCCCTTCAGCGCGCGGTCGGCCTGGTCGGGCCGGTAGATGCGGCCCTGGCGCATGCGCTCGATCAGCTCGGCGGGCGGGATGTCGATCAGCTCGATGGCATCGGCCTCGGCCAGGACGCGGTCCGGCACCGTCTCGGCGATGCGCACGCCGGTGATGCGCGCCACCGCCTCCGAGAGGCTTTCCAGGTGCTGGACGTTCACCGTGGTCCAGACCTCGATCCCCGCCGCGCGAAGCTCCTCGACATCCTGCCAGCGCTTCGGATGGCGGCTGCCCGGTGCGTTGCTGTGCGCCAGCTCGTCCAGCAGCAGGATCTGCGGCCGCCGCGCCAGCGCGGCATCGAGGTCGAACTCCTCCAGCATCTGGCCGCGATAGGCGATGCGCGCGCGCGGCAGCAGAGGCAGTTCGCCGATCGCGGCCTGGGTCTCGGCACGTTCATGGGCCTCGACGAGGCCGATCAGCACATCCGCGCCGCCCGCCCGCCTGCGCCGCGCCTCGGCCAGCATCTCCATAGTCTTGCCGACACCGGGCGCGGCACCCAGAAAGACCTTGAGGCGCCCGCCTTCCGCCTTTCGCGCCAGGGCGAGCAGCGCGTCGGGATCAGGGCGGGCGGGCTCGCTCGGCATGGGCGGGGAATAGCATCACGTCCCGGCCAGCGCGTCGAGCGCCAGGTTGAGGCGCAGCACATTCACGCGCGGCTCCCCCAGCAGACCGAGTTCCCGGCCCTCGATGTGCTGCGCCACCAGGGCCGCCAGCCTGTCCTCCGGCAGGCCACGCGCCTGCGCGACGCGGGCGATCTGCCGCGCGGCATTCTCCGGGCTGATATGCGGATCGAGGCCGGAGCCGGACGCGGTGGCGGCATCGGCCGGCACCGTGGGGCCGCCGACCGCCGCGACGCGCTGCCGCACGCTGTCGAGCAGCGCCGCCGAGGTCGGGCCAAGCTGCGACGCGGCGCCGGCGGCGGCGTTGTAGGGCTCCGGCGCGGTCGCCGAGGGGCGCGGATGGAAGTAGCGCGGCCCGGTGAAGGCCTGGCCGATGAGCGCCGAGCCGACGACGCGCCCGTCGCGCCGGATGAGGCTGCCACCGGCCTGGTCCGGAAACACCAGCCCGGCGATTCCGGTCATGGCGAGCGGCATGGCGATGCCGAGCAGCGCCGTCAGCAGCAGCACCATCGCGACGGCGGGACGGAGGATGGCGGTCATGGTTCAGGCGAGTCCCAGGAGCTGGAGGATCAGATCGATGAGCTTGATGCCGAGGAACGGGGCGACGACGCCGCCAAGCCCGTAGATCAGCAGGTTCCGCCGCAGCAGCGCGGCGGCGCCCACCGGCACGTAGCGCACGCCGCGCAGCGCCAGCGGCACCAGCGCCACGATGACCAGCGCGTTGAAGATGACCGCGGCCAGGATGGCGCTCTCCGGGCTCGCCAAGTGCATCACGTTGAGCACCTGCAGCTCCGGATAGCTCGCCACGAAGATGGCCGGCAGGATCGCGAAGTACTTCGCCACGTCATTGGCGATGGAGAAGGTGGTCAGCGCGCCGCGCGTGATCAGCAGCTGCTTGCCGATCTCCACCACCTCGATCAGCTTGGTGGGATCGCTGTCGAGATCGACCATGTTGCCGGCCTCGCGCGCCGCCTGCGTGCCGGTCTGCATGGCGAGCCCGACATCGGCCTGCGCCAGCGCCGGCGCGTCGTTGGTGCCGTCGCCGGCCATCGCAACGAGCCGGCCTTCCGCCTGCGCGCGGCGGATATAGGTGAGCTTGTCCTCCGGCGTGGCCTCCGCGATGAAGTCGTCCACCCCGGCTTCGGCGGCGATGGCGGCGGCCGTCAGGCGGTTGTCGCCGGTCACCATGACGGTGCGGATGCCCATGCGGCGCAGCGCGTCGAAGCGCTCCCGCATGCCGGTCTTGACGATGTCCTTCAGCTCGATCGCGCCGAGCAGGGTCGCGTCCCGGGCCACCGCCAGCGGTGTGCCGCCGGCGCGCGCGATGCGATCCACCGCCTGGGCGAGCGGCGGCGGCACCGCCACGCCGAGGCTGCGCGCCAGCGCGTCCACCGCGCCCTTGCGGTAGCGCCCCTGCGGCAGGTCGAGGCCGGAGATGCGCGTCTGCGCCGTGAAGGGCACGGCCACGGCGCCGGGCGGCGGGCCATCGGCCAGAACGCCGTGGCGGTCGCGCGCGAAGGCCAGGATGGAGCGCCCCTCCGGCGTCTCATCCGCCAGGCTCGCCAGCATCGCGGCCTCGGCCAGTTCGTGCTCGCCCACGCCGGGCGCCGGGACGAAGGCGGCCGCTTGCCGGTTGCCCAGCGTGATGGTGCCGGTCTTGTCGAGCAGCAGCACATCCACGTCGCCCGCCGCCTCCACCGCACGGCCGCTGGTCGCCAGCACGTTGAAGCGCACCAGGCGGTCCATGCCGGCGATGCCGATGGCCGAGAGCAGGCCGCCGATCGTCGTCGGAATCAGCGTGACGAGCAGCGCCGCCAGAACGGCGACGGAAGGCGGCCGGCCGTTCCAGCTCGCCAGCCCGACCAGCGTGGCGACGGCGATCAGGAAGATGATCGTCATGCCGGTCAGCAGGATGTCGAGTGCGATCTCGTTCGGCGTCTTCTGCCGGCTGGCGCCTTCCACCAGGGCGATCATGCGGTCGAGGAAGGTGGCGCCCGCCGCGGCGGTGATGCGCACCACGATCCAGTCGGAGACGACCAGCGTGCCGCCGGTCACCGCGCTGCGGTCGCCGCCGGACTCGCGGATGACGGGCGCGGATTCGCCGGTGATCGCGGCCTCGTTCACGCTGGCGATGCCCTGGACGACCTCCCCGTCCGAGGGGATGAGCTCACCGGCCTCGACCAGCACGAACTCGCCGACGCGGAGGTCCGTCGCCGGTCGGTTCTGCCACAGGCTGCGGTCGTCCTCGCGCAGCAGCACCCTGGCGCTCGCCTCGCCACGGCCGCGGCGCAGGCTTTCCGCCCGGGCGCGGCCGCGGCCTTCGGCGACCGCCTCGGCGAAGGTCGCGAACAGCGCGGTGAGCCAGAGCCAGAGCGCGATGCCGGCCTGGAAGCTCCAGGCATCGCCGAGAAAGGCGGCGCGGATCGCCAGCAGCGTCACGAGGATGGAGATGACCTCGGTGACGAAGATCACCGGGTTCCGCACGAGATGGCGGGGATTGAGCTTGCGGAGGGCATCGGTCCCGGCACGCCGCAGCGCGTGCCTGCCCAGGGCGGATGTCGTTTGCATGATCAGGGACCTCAGAAGGTCTTGCCGGCGAGCAGCACGAAGTGCTCGGCGAGCGGCCCAAGGGCGAGGGCGGGCATGAACTGCAGCCCGCCCAGGATGAGGATCACGCCGGCGAGCAGCCCGGCGAAGAGGGGACCATGCGTCGGGAACGTGCCGGTGGAGGCTCCGAGCTTCGGCTTCGCGGCGAGCGATCCCGCGATCGCCATCACGGGAACGACATAGGCGAAGCGGCCGAGCAGCATCGCGATGCCGAGCGTGGTGTTCAGCCAGGGCGTGTCGGCGGTCAGCCCGCCGAAGGCCGAGCCGTTGTTGCCAGTGGCCGAGGTGAAGGCGTAGAGCATCTCGCTCAATCCATGCGGCCCGGCATCCTGGATGGAGGAGACCGCCGAGGGCAGCACCAGCGACACCGCGGTGAAGCCCAGGATCGAGGCCGGCAGCACCAGCACGGCGAGCATGGCGAGCTTCACCTCCCGCGCCTGCACCTTTTTGCCGAGATATTCCGGCGTCCGGCCGACCATCAGCCCGGCCACGAACACCGCGAGCAGCACGAAGACAAGCATGCCGTAGAGGCCCGAGCCGACGCCGCCCGGCAGCACTTCGCCAAGCTGGATCAGGACCATCGGCACCAGGCCGCCGAGCGGCGTGAAGCTGTCGAGCATCGCGTTGACCGCGCCGCAGGACGCGCCGGTCGTGGAAGCGGTGAACAGCGCCGCCAGCGCCATGCCGAAGCGCAGGTCCTTGCCTTCCATGTTGCCCTGGGCGGGATCGACGCCGGCGGCCAGGTGCAGCGGGTTGCCGCCCGCCTCGGCCGCATAGACCAGCGCCGTGGCGATGAGGATGTAGCCGAGCATCACGCCGAGCAGCGCGCGGCCCTGGCGGACGTCGCCGACGATATGGCCGAAGGTGAGGGCCAGCGCGAAGGGGATCACCTGTTGCGCCCAGATCTGCAGCGCGGTGGCCAGCGCCGAGGGTCCTTCGAAGGGATGCAGCGCATTCACCCCGAAGAAGCCGCCGCCATTGGTGCCGAGGTGCTTGATCGCGACCTGGAAGGCCACCGGCCCCAGTGCGATGGTCTGCGTGCCGCCTTCCAGCGTCGTGGCCCCGGCCGCGCCGACCAGTGTCTGCGGCATGCCCATGGCGACAAAGACAAGCCCGACGACGATGCTGAGGGGCAGCAGGACATACAGGGTGATGCGGAGGAAATCGGCCCAGAAGTTGCCGAGATTCTTCACGCCACCGGCCGCGAAGGCGCGGCAGACCGCCAGCGCCAGCGCGATACCGGTGGCGGCGGAGAGGAAGTTCTGCACCGTCAGCCCCGCCATCTGGCTGAGATGGCTCATCGCGGCCTCGCCGCTATAGGCCTGCCAGTTGGTGTTGGTCACGAAGCTCACCGCGGTGTTGAAGGCGAGCCAGGGCGACAGCCCGCCGAAACCCTGCGGGTTCAGGGGCAGCGCGCCCTGCAGCCGCAACAACGCATAGAGCAGCACGAAACCGCCGGCATTCGCCGCCAGCATGGCCAGCACATAGGCCTTCCAGCCCATGCCACGTGCGGGATCGATCCCGGCGGCTTGGTAGAGGGCGTGCTCCAGCGGCGCGAGCCAGGCGACACGTCCGGCCGCGACGGCGTCGATGTAGCGGCCGAGCGGGATCGCGGCGGCGATCACGCAGGCGAGGACGAGCGCGATCTGCGCCCAGCCGATCCAGGTCATGGAATCACAGGTCCTCGGGGCGCAGCAGCGCCCATACGAGATAGAGAAGCAGGCCAGCCGCGACGATCCCTGCCAGGAGAAGCTCGGACATGGCGGCTAGACGCGTTCGCAGGCGACAGCGTAGGCCGCCATCAGGGCGAGGATGCCGACGCCCAGCGCCAGCAGGAGCAGATCGATCACGTTTGTGCCTCATGCGTCGACCGAAGGGTCAGCGCAGATCTAGGCGGGAGGACCGTAAAGGATCGATGCCGGTTCGCGGCGCCCTACATAAAGAACGCATAAAGACGCGCCGTCCGCACAGGCGGTCTGCCGCATCGCCGCGGGGCATGGTCAGCCAGTCCGGTGATCCATCGTGTCGGGGGGCAAGGCCGGAAGGGCCGCTGTTCGCGCGACGGGGCTTCGTGGCGCGTTCCGCCTCAGCGGCCCCGGAAGCAGAAAGGGCCCGCCGAAGCGAGCTCTTGCTAAACGCCTGTGTTTCCTGAGGAAATCTGGAGCGGGCGAAGGGATTCGAACCCTCGACCCCAACCTTGGCAAGGTTGTGCTCTACCCCTGAGCTACGCCCGCGCTCCGTATCGGCGTGGGGCGCGATATGTCATGCGTCCGGCGGCTCCGCAAGTCCCCGTCGCGGCCGGGCGAGAAAAATTCTGCATGGCGTGCGCCGCCGCGCGGGGAAGGGTGGGGGGCCGCGCGCGGGCCTCATCGGGACCGGCGCGCTGTGGCATAAGCCCTGGCATGTCCGAAACCCTCCCCCCTCTCTCCTCCGGCCTGGCGCCCGAGACGCCGGAGGGACTGCTCGCCCGCCTGGACCGGCTGGGCATCCCGGCCCGGACGGTGACGCATCCGCCGCTGCACACGGTCGCCGAGAGCAAGGCGCTGCGCGGCGCCCTGCCGGGCCTTCACGTCAAGAACCTCTTCCTGCGCCCGAGGGCGCCGGGCCCCTACCTGCTCCTCGTGCTGGAGGAGGACCGCCAAGTCTCGGTCAACGCCCTGCTGCGGGCGCTCGGGGCGGGGCGGGGGAGCTTCGCCACGGCGGCCGAGCTCTGGTCGGAACTTGGGGTGGCGCCCGGGTCGGTCTCGCCCCTGGGACTGGTCAATGCGCGGCCCGGCCGGGTGCGGGTCGCGATCGACACCCTCCTGCTGCGGGGCGACGGGCCGCTGAACCTGCATCCGCTGACCAACACCGCCACCACGGCGCTGGCGGCGGCGGACCTGCTGCGCTTCCTGCGCGCGCTGGGACATGCGCCGGAGGAACTGCCCCTGGATGGGCAGGAACCGCCGCCGGATTGACCGGCCGGGTCCGTGCCGCCTTGCGCCGCGCCGCTTCCGGCGCATCTATGCTGGGCAGGAACTGCTGAACTGGTGCTCTCTCATGGATACTTTCCTCGATCCCAACAAGGCGCCTGCCCCCGGCGGGGGTGGCGATGTCATCAAGGATGGCGATTCCAAGTCCTTCATGCAGGACGTGGTCAATGCCAGCCGCGAGGTGCCTGTCCTGGTGGACTTCTGGGCCACCTGGTGCGGCCCCTGCAAGCAGCTGACGCCCGCCCTGGAGAAGGTGGTGCGCGCCGCGCAGGGCCGGGTGCGGCTGGTCAAGATCGACATCGACCAGAACCGTGCCCTGGTGCAGCAGCTGTCCCAGATGGGGCTGCCGCTGCAGTCGGTGCCGACGGTGGTGGCCTTCTGGCAGGGGCAGATCGCCGACCTGTTCCAGGGTGCGTTGCCCGAATCGGAGCTGAAGAAGTTCATCGAGGCGCTGCTGAAGCTGGCCGGCGGCCAGATGCCGGCGGCGGATCTGCTGGCCGAGGCCAGGCAGGCGGCCGAGACGGGCGATCAGCAAACCGCGCTGGAACTCTTCGCCGCCCTGGCGCAGCAGGAGCCGGAGAATGCCGAGGCCCTGGCCGGCCTGGCCCGCACGCTGATGGCGATGGGTGAGGAGGAGCGTGCGCTTCAGGTTCTCGACGCCGTGCCCGAGAAGCTGCGCGGCCACGCCGAGATCGCCGGCGTGAGGAGCGCGCTGGAGCTGGCGGCGGAGGGCCGCAAGGCGCGCGAGCGGCTCGCCGAGTTCGAGAGCCGCCTGGCCGCCGATCCGGACGACCACGCGGCGCGGATCGAGCTGGCCGTGGCGCTGAATGCCATGGAGCAGCGGGCGGAGGCGGCGCAGGCCCTGCTGGAGGCGATCCGGCGCGACCGCGCCTGGGGGGAGGAGGCGGCGCGCAAGCAGCTGCTGAAGTTCTTCGAGGCCTGGGGGCCCATGGACCCGGCCACCGTGAAGGCGCGGCGCGGGCTCTCGACCCTGCTGTTCCGCTGAACCCGGAAAGCCGGGGCATGGATCCCTTCCATCCCCGGCTGTCCGATCTGCCGGAGGAATTTCCGGTCTTTCCCCTGGCCGGGGCCCTTCTGCTGCCGGGCGGTCGCCTGCCGCTCAACATCTTCGAGCCGCGCTTCCTGGCCCTGACCGAGGCCGCCCTGGCCCGCGGGCGTCTCTTCGGCATGATGCTGCCGGACCCGGCGCATCCGCGCGTCGACGGGCAGTCCACGATCTTCTCCGTCGGCTGCCTGGGGCGCATCGCCTCCTTCGCCGAGACGGGGGATGGCCGCTACCTGATCACCCTGCTGGGCCTCATCCGCTTCCGGGTCCGCCGGGAGCTGCCGGTCCACCCGCGCGGCTACCGGTCCGTCAGCGCGGATTTCAGCGCCTATGCCGCCGATTTGGCCCCGGCGGAGGCATCGCCGGCGGGCATCGACCGGCCACGGCTGGTGGCGGCGATGCGGACCTATTTCCAGGCGCGGCGGATGGAGGTGGACTGGGAGGCGGTGGAAGGCCTGTCGCTGCCCGTGCTCGTCACCACGCTGTGCATGATCTGCCCCTTCGGCGGCGCTGAGAAGCAGGCGCTGCTGGAGGCGCTGGACCTGCGGGAGCGCGCCACCCTGCTGCTGGCGCTGATGCGGATGGATGCGGCCGGCCCCGCCGCCGGCGCGCGGCCGAGCTGAGTGGAGGCGTGAGTTGACGGCGGCGGCGGCGCGGCGCAGGAATCGCCTGATATGAGCAACGCGCACGACACCGCCCCCTCCGCGCCCGCTGGCCAGCCCGCCGGCGGGCCCGTCGATCCCCGCCTGCTGGAGATCCTGGTCTGCCCGGTGACCAAGGGCCCGCTGCGCTACGACCGCGAGCGCGGCGAGCTGGTCAGCGAGAAGGCCGGCCTGGCCTACCCGATTCGCGACGGCATTCCGATCATGCTGCCGGACGAGGCACGACAGCTCGGCGCCTGATGGCGGCGCCCATCGAGATCCGGCTGCGCCGGGAGGAGAAGCGCCTGGACATCCTGTTCGGGGATGGTGCCGCCTTCTCCCTTCCGGCCGAGTACCTCCGGGTGGAGAGCCCCTCGGCCGAGGTGCAGGGGCACGGGCCGGAAGAGAAGCGTCTCGTCGCCGGGCGCCGGTTCGTCGGTATCCTGAGCGTGGAGCCTGTCGGCCATTACGCGATCCGGCTCGTCTTCGACGATCTGCATGACAGCGGCATCTACACCTGGATCTACCTGCGCCAGCTCGGCGAGGAGCAGGCCGCGCGGTGGGCGGCCTATGAGGCGGCCCTGGCCGCGCGTGGCCTCTCGCGCGATCCGCCGGGACGGAGGGGACCGTGAGAATTGGCATCCTGGGCGCCGGCTTCTCGGGCACGGCCCTGGCTCTCCAGCTGATGGCGCGGCGCCCGGCGCCCGAGGTCCTGCTGTTCGAGCCCGGCCCTCCCGGCCCCGGCCTGGCCTATGGAACCCGGGAGCCGGAGCATCTGCTGAACGTGCCGGCGGCGGGGATGAGCCTGTTCCCCGACCGGCCGGGCGACTTCTCCGAATGGCTGGCGGCGCGGCGGCCGGAGATCCGGACGGAGGATGGGCCGGTCTTCGCCCCTCGCGCCCTCTATGGTGCCTATCTGCGGCAGGCCCTCACCGCTGCCCTGGACGATCCGGCGGGGCGGCTGCGCCACCATTCCGAGGCGGTGGCCGAGGTGATGCCCGGGGAGAAGGGCGGCTTCCGGCTGCGCGGCGCCTCGGGCCTTGAGGAGAGGGTGGACCGGCTGGTCCTGGCCCTGGGCGGTTTCGCCTCCGGGGGCGGCGCGCCGCCGCATGTCCATGGCAATCCCTGGGACCCCGCGGCCCTGGAGGGATTGGCGCCGGATGCGCCCGTGCTCCTGCTCGGCACCGGCCTGACCATGGCCGATATGGTGCTGGCGCTGCGGGCCCGGGGGCATGAGGGGGTGGTAACCGCCGTGTCACGCCATGGCTGGCCCCCGCTATCGCATGTCGCGGGCGCCTTTCCATCGCCCTGGCCCGTGCGCCTTCCCGCGGGCGCCGGCGTGCTGGAGGTGATGCGCCTGCTGCGGCGGGACGTCCGCCGGGCCGCGGCGGCCGGCCAGCCCTGGCAGGCGGTCATCGACGGACTCCGGCCGCAGGTGCAGGCGCTCTGGCAGGGCTGGGATGCCGGAGAGCGGGCGCGCTTCCTGCGCCATGCCCGATCCGTCTGGAACCTGCACCGGCACCGCCTGGCGCCGGCGGTGGCCCGGCGGCTGGCCGAGGAAGAGCGGCGGGGGCGCCTGCGTTTCGAGGCGGCGCGCCTGGAGGGCTGGCAGGTCGAGGGCGGAGAGGTTGTGGCCCGGCTTCGGCGGCGTGGCGGGGAGGGTGTGTCGCGCCGGGCGGCTCGGATCATCCTCTGCACCGGCCCGGAGGGCAGCCATGCCTGGCGCGAGGCGGCCCCTTTCCCCGCTTTGCTGAGCCAGGGGCTGGCCCGGCTGGACCCCCTGGGGGCGGGCCTGGCCGTCCGGCCGGACGGCGCGGTTTTGGAGGTGTCGGGGCAGCCGGTGCCCGGCCTGTTCGCCATGGGTCCGCTGACGCGGGGCGCCCTTTGGGAGATCACCGCCGTGCCCGAGATCCGGGCGCAGGCCCTGGCTTTGGCCGGGCATCTGGCGAGCTGAAGAGCCTGCCGCTCCGCTGGAGCGGAAGCGGTCATGGCAGCCCTGTCCGGCAGGCGCGGCTGAATCCGCGTTGGCCACGGAATCCTGTTTGACAGTCCTCGCGGCGGGGCCTAGAAGCCGCCCCCTGCCGCTGACCCGGCGCTGGTGACAGCAGAGGGACAGCGGGAGGCGCCGAAAGAAAAACTTCGGCGGGTGTGTTGACCGGCGAAATAGATTTCGCTAGAAGGCACTCACCGCCGACGAAGTTTCGGAAGGCGAAGCGAAAGACTGAAAAAACCGGCTTTACTTCGAAAGTCGATCCGGTTATTAAGGTCA
>NZ_RCVQ01000007.1 GCF_016107285.1 Roseomonas sp. KE0001
GTGGTCCAGAACCGGAATCGCGGCATGCGGAGATATCCTTTGTCGATAGAAAAGGTCATGGCGCTCGTCGCGGCTCCTGCAGCCCGTCGGCCCAGATATTGCCGCTCTCCGGGCGCAGGGGCGCGAAGCCGGGATCCACCCCGCGGATGGCGTTGACCGTGGGACCGCCAACCTCCGGCGGCGCCGGCGGGGCATGGCCGCAGGCGGCCAGTCCCATCGGCAGGAATGCGGTCGCGATGAGCAAGGTTCGCCGCATGCTACGACTCCTCAGGAAGCGGGTTGTTGAGCCACGCAGGCCAGAAAAGTGCAAACCGCAGGGCCCACCTCGGCGGCGAGCTCGAAGCCCGCGTTTCCGCGGAGCCATTCGTTCAGGAACCCTGAAATCAGAGCATAGAAGAAGAAGGCCGCGCGTTCAGGCTTCCAGTTCGGCGCCAGCTCGCCGCGCAGCTCGGCGCGCTCGAAGTGTTCGCGCAAAGTTGTCCGGAACGCCAGATCGGCCGCGCGCCGGCGTTCCAGGGCCGGCGCCATTTCCTCGACATACTCGCAGCGCTGCAACATGATCGTGAGCAGCCGCTTGCGTCGCGGATCCCTCTCGAGATCGTCCATGGCCGCCGAGATGGCATAGGCCATATGCTCCAGCGGGGGGCGATTCGGATCGCAGCAGAGGCGCTCGCGCAACTCGTCCTGCAGAAGGACCAGCCGCTCGTCCAAGGCCAGAAACAGACCCAGCTTGTCACGGAAATGCCAATGCACCGCACCACGGGTACAACCCGCGGCCCTCGCGATCTCGTCCAGCGAAGCCCTGGCCACGCCACGCTCCAGGAAGACCTGCTCGGCCGCGTCCAGCAATGCCTCGCGTGTCTCGTCGGCTTCCTGTTTGGTGCGGCGCGCCATCTCTGACCTTGCGACTAGCGATCTGCCCTTTTATATACATACAGGAAGGTATCTTTACAAGCTGCCGGTCGCGACGCGCCGGGCTTCTCTGGAGGATCCATGCAGCTCCTGTTCCGTCGCGGATCGGCCCTTGTGGGCCTGTTCCTGCTGGCTGCCGTGCCGGCCCTTGCCCAACCGGGGCCGGGTGGCCCACCGGCCGTCGGCGTCATGCCGGCGGCCAAGCGCGCCGTCACCGAAAGCAATGAGTTCATCGGCCGGATCGAGGCGCCGAACCGGGTCGAGATCGTCGCGCGCGTGACGGCCTTCCTGGAGCAGCGCGCCTTCGAGGAAGGCGCCGAGGTCAAGGCCGGCGACCTGCTCTACCGCCTCGAGCGAGGGCCCTTCGAGGCGCAGCTCGACGTGTCCAAGGCCGCCGTGGCCGAGGCCGAGGCACAGCTCACCAACGCCAACATCACCCTCAGCCGCGCCCAGGCGCTGCTGAACACGGTCGCCGGTCAGCGCTCCAATGTGGACAATGCCTTGGCGGCCCAGCGCACCGCCCAGGCCCAGGTGCTCTCCGCCCAGGCGCAGCAGCGCCAGGCGCAGATCAATCTCGACTACACCGAGATCCGCTCCCCGATCGACGGCCGGATCGGCCGCACGGCGGTGACGGTGGGCAATGTGGTCGGGCCGAATTCCGGCGCCCTGACCACCATCGTCAGCCAGGATCCGATGTATGTGAGCTTCACCGTCCCGGTGCGGACGCTGGTCGACCTGCGGGTGCGCTACGCCGATCGCGGCGGGCTGAGCGCCGTGCAGATCCGGCTGCGCATGCCGAACGGCGAGCTCTACGACCAGCCCGGCAGCATCGACTTCACCGATAACGAGATCGGCCGGGATACCGACAGCGTGCTGCTGCGCGGGCGCATCCCCAACCCCCCCCGCCCCGCCGGCTACCGCACGCTGACGGCCAACCAGTTCGTCAATGTCGTCGTGGAGGCGATCCAGCCGGTGCAGATGCTGACCGTGCCGCGCGCGGCGGTGCTCAGCGACGCCCGCGGCGACTTCGTCTATGTCGTCGGTGAGAACAACGTGGCCGAGCGCCGGGCCATCCGCATGAGCAGCCAGTCCACCCCCGAGCTGGCGGTGATCGACGATGGCGTGCGGGAGGGCGAGCGCGTCGTGGTCCAGGGCCTCCAGCGCGTCCGTCCGGGCAACCCGGTCAATGCCGCGCCGGCCGCCAACGCCGCGCCGCAGGGAGGCTGATCCGTGCTGTCAGCCGTTTTCGTCGACCGGCCCCGCCTGGCGATCGTCATCGCGATCGTCATGAGCATCGCCGGTGCGCTGTCGCTGCTGCGCATCCCGGTCTCGCAGCTGCCCGACATCGTGCCGCCACAGGTCCAGGTCTCGGCCACCTATCCGGGTGCCTCCGCCGACGTGGTGGAGAGCGCCGTCGCCCAGCCGCTCGAGGCGCAGGTCGTCGGTGTCGACGGCTCGATCTACATGAAGAGCAACAGCGGCAGCGATGGCAGCTACTCGCTGACCGTCAGCTTCGAGCTCGGCACCGACCCGGACATGAACACGGTGAACGTGAACAACCGTGTCCAGGCGGCGATGGCGCTGATGCCCGAGGAGGTGCAGGCGCAGGGCATCAGGGTGGAGAAACGCTCCTCCTCGATCCTGCAGGTGCTGTTCATCTACTCCGAGGACCCCGAACGGGGCTACGATCCCCTCTTCCTCACCAACTACGCCACCCTGAACCTGATCGACGAATTGTCGCGCACCGATGGTGTCGGCTCGGCGACGCTGTTCAGCCGCCAGAACTACGCCATGCGGATCTGGTTCGACACGCGGCGCCTGGTGAGCCTCGGCCTTAACCCGTCGGATATCGTGAGCGCCATCCGGGCGCAGAACCTGCAGGCGCCGGCCGGGCGCATCGGCGCCCCGCCGGTGCCGGACGACCAGCAGATTCAGATGAACGTCCTCACCCAGGGCCGCCTGGAGACGCCCGAGCAGTTCGGCAATATCGTGCTGCGGGCCAATCCGGATGGCTCGGTGCTGCGCGTGCGCGATGTGGCGCGGGTCGAGATGGGCGCCCAGAACGAGGACGCCATGACCCGCCTCAACGGCGGCGACGGCGTCGGACTGGCCGTCTACCTGTCGCCCGGCGCCAATGCGGTGCAGACGGCGGCCGCCGTCGAGGCGACGCTGGAGCGGGTGCGTTCGCGCATGCCCGAGGGCATGAACGTCCGGCCGGTCTTCGACACCACCATCTTCGTCAACGACACCATCTACGAGGTGATCAAGACCCTGATCGAGGCCTTCGTCCTGGTCGCGCTCGTGGTCTTCCTCTTCCTCGGCAACGTCCGCGCCACCGTCATCCCGATCGTCGCCGTCCCGGTCAGCCTGATCACCACCTTCGCGGTGCTGCTGGCCCTGGGCTACTCCGCCAACACCGTCTCGCTGCTGGCCATGGTGCTGGCCATCGGCATCGTCGTCGATGACGCCATCGTGGTGGTGGAGAATGTCGAGCGCGTGCTGGAGGAGGAGCCGGACATCACCCCGGCCGAGGCGACCAAGAAGGCGATGGCGCAGATCACCGCCCCGATCATCGCCATCACCCTGGTGCTGCTCTCGGTCTTCGTGCCGATCGGCTTCATCCCCGGCCTCTCGGGCGAGCTGTTCCGCCAGTTCGCGGTGACCATCTCGGTCGCGATGGTCTTCTCGGCGATCAACGCCCTTACCCTCTCTCCCGCCCTCTGCGCCGTCTTTCTGCGGCATGAGGGGCCGAAGAAGGGGATCATGGGCTGGGTGCTCCGCCGCATCGACAATGTGCGCGACGGCTATGCCTCCATCGTCACGCGGCTGCTGCGCCTGTCCATCCTGTCCGTGGTGCTGGTCGGCGTCTTCGCCTTCGGCGCCTACACGGTCGCCAACCGCACGCCGGCGGGCTTCCTGCCGCAGGAGGACCAGGGCGCCTTCATCATCGCCTTCCAGCTTCCGGACGGCGCCTCGGTCGCGCGCACCAGCCGCGTCGTCGCGCAGATGGAGGCGCAGCTGAAGGAGATGCCGCAGGTCCGGGATTCCATCTCGATCATCGGCTTCTCCCTGCTCGACGGCGGCGCCAGCGCCTCGGCGGCGACGATGTTCGTGCAGCTCAAGCCCTTCTCCGAGCGCGGAGGGCCGGGCGACAACGTCAACGCGCTGATCGGCCAGATCTTCGTGCAGAGCCAGCAGATCCGCGAAGCCCAGATCATCCCGATCAACCTGCCGCCGGTCATCGGCCTTTCGACAGGCGGCGGCTTCGAGTATCAGCTGGAATCGCTGGAGGGCGCGTCGCCCGCCGAGATCGGCAACGTCATGCAGGGGCTGCTGGCCGCGGCCAATCAGGATCCGCGCCTGAGCCAGGTCTTCTCGACCTTCAGCTCCCGCTCGCCTTCGCTTTATCTCGACATCGACCGGGACAAGGCGCAGGCCCTCGGCCTACAGATGAGCGACGTCTTCTCGGCGCTGCAAACCACGCTGGGCAGTGCCTTCGTCAACAACTTCAACCTCTATGGCCGCACCTGGCAGGTGCTGGTGCAGGGCGAGGCGGCCGATCGCCGAGACCCGAGCGCGCTGTGGCGGATCGAGATCCGCAACAGCCGTGGCGTGATGGTGCCGCTGCGCTCCATCGCCACGGTGAGGACAGTGGTCGGCCCGCAGACCATCACGCGCTACAACAACTATCGGTCGATCACCATCAACGGCAATCCGGCGCCCGGCGTCTCCTCCGGCGCGGCCATGGATGCCATGGAGGAGATCAGCCGCGACACCCTGCCGGCCGGCTATACCTTCGAATGGACCGGCACCGCCTATCAGGAGCAGCAGGCGGCGGGGCAGACCGGCATCATCCTGGCACTCGCCGTGCTCTTCGCCTTCCTCTTCCTGGTGGCGCTGTATGAGAGCTGGGTGATCCCGATCCCGGTTCTGCTGTCCGTCACGGTGGGCATCCTCGCCGCCGTCTCGGCGATTCTCCTCGCCGGACTGCCGCTCGACCTCTACGCGCAGATCGGCCTGATCGTGCTGATCGCGCTGGCGGCGAAGAACGGCATCCTGATCGTGGAGTTCGCCAAGGAACAGCGCGAGGCCGGGCTCGGCATCGTCGAGGCGGCGGCCCAGGGCGCCAAGATGCGGTTCCGCGCCGTGATGATGACCTCGATCGCCTTCATCCTGGGCCTGGTGCCCCTGGTCTGGGCCTCGGGTGCCTCGATGCTGGCGCGGCGCGCCGTCTCGACCCCGGTCTTCGCCGGCATGATCGCGGCCTCGACCATCGGCATCTTCCTGATCCCCATGCTCTACGTGGTGTTCCAGGGGATGCGCGAGGCCACCCATCGCCGCTTCGGCCGCGGCCGCCATGCCGAAGCCGCCGCGGGGCGGGAGGGCGGCAAGGCGGCGCATTGAGGCACCCGGGCAACCCCGGCCCGGGCCGGCGGTTGGCCTGCATCACGACGACGGCGTGAGAAGGGGCGCCCCCCGGCCGGGGAGCGCCCCTTTCCGTCAGCAGAGGGAGACGAGACATGGCAGGCATGGCCCAGACCCCGGTGCCCAGGGATGGCCAGGAGAAAGGCCGCCGGGGGCCCCACAGGATCCTGATCGTCGGCGGCGGGGCCGGCGGCATCCATCTGGCGACGCGTCTCGGCCGCCGCCTCGGCCGCGAGGGGCGGGCGGAGATCCTGCTGGTGGATCGTGACACCGCGCATATCTGGAAGCCGCTGCTGCACGAGGTGGCGGCCGGCACGCTCGACACGGGGGCGGAGCAGATCGGCTTCGTCGCCCATGCCCGGCGACATGGCTTCCGCTACTGGCCCGGTGCGATGGAGGGGCTGGACCGCGCGGCGAAGCGGGTCCGCCTGGCCCCGCTCCGGGACCGGGACGGCGCTGAGATCCTCGGCGCGCGCGACCTCGCCTACGACACGCTGGTGATCGCGGTGGGCAGCCAGGCCAATGATTTCGGCATCCCCGGCGTCCGCGAGCACTGCGCCTTCATCGACAGCCGCGAGCAGGCCGAGGACTTCAACGAGGCGCTGCGGGCCGCCGTGCTGCGCTGCATCGCCGGGCCGCCGGACGCCACCCTCGATATCGCCATCGTCGGCGCGGGGGCGACGGGCGTCGAGCTCTCGGCCGAGATCGCCACCGCGCTCGACCTGGCCGGCGGCTATGGCTTCCCCGGGCTGCGTCGCCAGTTGCGGCTGACGCTGATCGAGACCGCGCCCCGCATCCTGGGCGCGCTTCCGGAAAAGGTGGCCGAGGCGGCGCGGGCGGAGCTGGAGAGGCAGGGCGTGACCGTGTTGACCGGCGCCGAGGTGGTCGCGGTGGATGACCACGGCATCCGCCTCAAGGATGGCCGCAGCATCCCCGCCACGCTCCGCGTCTGGGCGGCCGGGATCAAGGCGCCGGCCTTCCTGAACGGGCTCGACGGGCTGGAGAGCGCGCGCAGCGGCCAGCTCGTGGTGCGCCCGACCCTGCAGACAACGCGCGACGACGCGGTCTTCGCCATGGGCGACTGCGCCTTTCTCAAGCCCGAGGGGGCCGAGCGGCCGCTGCCCGCCACCGCCCAGGTGGCGCAGCAGCAGGCGGAGCATCTCGCCCGCGCCCTCCCCGACCATCTCGCCGGCCGTCCCCTGACGCCCTTCGCCTATCAGCACAAGGGCGCGCTGGTGGCGCTCGGGCGGTACAACGCCTTCGGCAGCCTCGGCCGGCGGGGGCTGCTCGGCGGCGGCCTCTTCATCGAGGGCAGGTTCGCGCAGTTCAGCTACGCCTCGCTCTACCGGCGCCACCAGCTCGGCCTGCACGGATTCTGGCGTTCGCTGCTCTACTGGGCGGCCGATCTGCTCCGCAAGGCCAGCGCCCCCGGCGTGCGCATGGAGTGAGGCGGCGCCGGCACCCCGCCAGGCGCCTCAGCCGCTGAAGACGACGGTCTTGTTGCCGGTCAGGATCACCCGGTCCTCCAGGAAGAAGGTGATGGCGCGGGCGAGCACGCGGCGCTCGATGTCGCGGCCCTTCCGCACCAGGTCCTCGGCCGTGTCGTTGTGGCTGATGCGCTCGACATCCTGCTCGATGATCGGCCCCTCATCGAGATCGGCGGTGACGAAATGCGCCGTGGCCCCGATCAGCTTCACGCCGCGCGCATGCGCCTGGTGATAGGGGCGGGCACCCTTGAAGCCGGGCAGGAAGGAATGGTGGATGTTGATGCAGCGCCCCGGCAGCTTGGCCGAGAGCCCGTCCGACAGCACCTGCATGTAGCGCGCCAGCACCATCAGGTCCGAGCGCGTCTCCTGGAACAGGCGCCAGATCTCCGCCTCCTGCTCCATCTTGGTCGCCCGCGTCACCGGCAGGTGGTGGAAGGGCACGCCGGTGAAGTCGAGATGCGCGTAGGTCTCCCGCGGGTGGTTGGAGATGATGCCGGTCAGCTCCATCGGCAGCTCGCCGATGCGCCAGCGGTAGAGCAGATCGGCCAGGCAGTGGTCGAAGCGGCTGACCAGCAGCATGACGCGGCGCTTCTCCGAACGGTCGCGCAGTGTCCACTGCATGCCGAAGCGCGCCGCCACGCCCGCGATCGTCTCGCGCAGCGCCGCCTCGCCCTCGGGCGGGATGCCGTTGAAGACGACGCGCATGAAGAAGCGGCCGGTGGCCGTGTCGTCGAACTGCTGCGCCTCGCGGATGTCGCCGCCGGCCTCGTAGAGCGCTCCCGCCACCGCGGCGACGATGCCGGGGCGGTTGGCGCAGGCCAGGGTCAGCACATGGCCGGCGGGAAGGCTGGTCTGGGTTGGGGCAAGGGTCATGGTCGGCTCGGTCCTGGCGGCGGGGGCGGCATCTCGGGGCCAGGGGTTATGCCGCCCCGCCCGCCCTGCCAATGGCCTATCGCATGCGATAGGCGGATGGCGCGGTTGCGGGCATAACGCTGCCGTGCAGACCAAGCCCCCCTCCCCGATCGCTGTCATCGGCGCCGGCCCGGCCGGCCTGATGGCCGCCGAGACCGTCGCCGCCGCGGGCCTGCCCGTCCTGGTGCTGGAGCGCATGCCCTCCGTGGCGCGGAAGTTCCTGATGGCCGGCCGGGGCGGCCTGAACATGACCCATTCGGAGCCCCTGGCCGATCTCCTCGGCCGCTATGGTGCCGCCACGGCCCGCCTGGCGCCGGCCATCGAGGCCTTTCCCCCCGCCGCGCTGGCGGCCTGGTCCGCCACGCTGGGCCAGGAGGTCTTCACCGGCAGCTCCGGCCGCGTCTTTCCCCGCGCCCTGAAGGCCTCGCCGCTGCTGCGCGCCTGGCTCGCCCGCCTGGCCTCCCAGGGCGTGGAGATCCGCACCCGGCATCGCTGGCTGGGCTTCGCGCCGGAGGGCGGCCTGCGGGTCGAGGGGCCGGACGGGGAGAGCCTGCTGCGCCCGGCCGCGACGATCCTTGCGCTGGGCGGCGCCTCCTGGCCCCGGCTGGGCAGCGACGGGGGCTGGACCGGCCTCTTCCCGGGCGATGGGGTGGCGCCGCTGCGGCCGGCCAATTGCGGCTTCCGCCTGGTCTGGTCGCCCCACTTCGCGGAGCGCTTCGCCGGCACGCCGCTGAAGCGCATCGCCCTCGCCTTCGAGGGCCGCACGATCCGCGGCGAGGCCATGATCACGCGGGAGGGGATCGAGGGGGGTGCCGTCTACGCCCTCTCCGCCGCCCTGCGCGAGGCGATCGCCGAACGGGGGGTGGCGATGCCCTGTCTCGACCTCCGCCCCGACCTCCCCGCCGCGGAGGTGGGACGCAGGCTGTCGCAGCCGCGGCGCGCCCAGTCGCTCTCCACCTTCCTGCGCAAGAGCCTGGCCCTGCCGCCGGTGGCCATCGGCCTGGTGCAGGAGGCCCTGCGCGGCGGCATGCCCGCGGAGCGGCTGCCGGAGCTGGTCAAGGCCCTGCCCCTGCGCCTGGTCGCGCCGCAGGGACTGGAGCGGGCGATCTCGACGGCCGGCGGCCTGCGCCTCGAGGCCCTCGACGAGCGCTTCATGCTGCGGCGCCACCCCGGCGTCTTCGCCGCCGGCGAGATGCTGGACTGGGAGGCGCCGACGGGCGGCTACCTGCTCCAGGCCTGCTTCTCCACCGGCCGGGCTGCGGCGGAGGGGGCGGTCTCCTGGCTGCGCGACACCGCGCCCCCGCCCGGCGGCCCGCGCGTGATCGACTGAGGCGATCGCTCACCCCGGCTGGTGGGCGCCCTCCCCCGCCTCGTTCCCCACCTCCGGCTCGGGCCAGAGGCCACGCGCCGGCAGCATCACGGTCGGGCGCGGCGGGGTGAGCGCGATGCCCGCCTCGTCGAAGCGCTGCTTGAGCCGCAGGTTGAAGGCACGGCCGACACCCCATTGCTGCAGCGCCCGCGTCCGCAGCCCGCCCATGATGGTGACGCCCTCGGGCGTGAACTGATCGACGCCCCAGATCTGCAGGCCGGTCATCATGTTGTCGCGGAAGTCGGGATCCTGCCGCATCTCCTCGCCGACCTCGTTCATGATCTCCATCACCTTGTTCAGGTCGGAGTCGTAGCCGACCACCACCTTCACCGTGTAGACGCCGAAGCCGCGCGAGCGGTTCTTCAGCGCCTTGATCTGGCTGAAGGGAATGGTGTGCAGGGCGCCGTCGCCATCGCGGATGCGGACGGTGCGGATGGTGACGCTCTCCACCGTGCCGGCGCGGTCGCCGGTATCGATGGTGTCGCCGATGGCGATGGTGTCCTCGATCAGCATGAACAGGCCCGTGATCACGTCCTGCACCAGCTGTTGCGAGCCGAAGGAGATGGCGAGGCCGATGACGCCGGCACCGGCCAGCAGCGGCGCGACATTGATGCCGAGATTGCTCATCACCGCGATCACGGTCAGCACGCAGAGCACGACGAAGGCGAAGTTGCGCATCATCGGCAACAGGGTGCGGGCCCGCGTGCTGTGATCCCAGCCGCGGCTGCCCTCCTTGGGCGCCAGCGCGTGCTCCACCGCCGTGTCCACCGCCACCCAGACGACCCAGCCGATGGCGACGGCGACCAGGATGGAGGCGATGGGCCGCAGGATGGCCAGGCCGATGCCGGCGCTGGCCCAGGCGACGATGTCGAAGTCCCACAGCCGCAGGCAGAACACCAGGATGGCGATGGCGGCGACGAAGCGCAGCGCCTGGCGGATCAGGCCCAGGTAGCGCCACTGCAACTGCCGCGCCAGGCTGCCGCTCGCCTGCTGGCGCCCTTCCAGGAACCGCTTCAGCAACCCGTTCATGGTGAAGGTGACCACCAGGATCAGCACGATCACCCCGATGGTCAGGAGGGCGCGCCCCAGGAAGAAGCCATGGCCGAGGCCGAGGAAACGGGAGAACACATGGCCGAGGATCAGGGCGAAGCCGAGCAGGTGCCAGTTGCTGGCCAGTTGCCCGCCGACGGAGCGCAACGCGCTGCGTGGCTCCTCCGACCCGGTATGCCGTCCCGCCAGCAGGCGGCGCACGCCACCACGCCGGCGCAGGATGAAGAGGAAGGCCACGACGGCCAGCGCCAGATCCACCGCTCCGCCCGCCAGCATGGCCACATCCGGCCCGATGATCCAGCGCAGCTCCGCCTCTTGGAGGGAGGTGCTCGCCACCGCCAGGGCGGACAGCGCCACCAGCCAGGGCAGGATGCGGCGGCGGGCATAGCGCACCGTGCTCCAGCCCCGGATCGGGCCCAGCAGGTAGAGCAGCGGGAAGCCCAGGCGCCACGTCAGCGCGCCCACCAGGAAGGGCATGGCGATGGTGAGGAACAGGCGCGTCTCCTCCCAGCCGCGCGGCCAGAGCACTGGCCAGGCGAAGATCAGCAGTGTCGCCGGCAGCAGGGGCAGCAGCCGCCGCGCCGCCTCCAGCCCGGCCGTGCGCCAGAGCGCCGCGCGGCCGGAGGCGCGGAAGCGTTCGGCATCCGGGCGGGGACGCAGCCAGGGCAAGGCGGAGATGCCGTAGAGAAGAGCGGCGGCGACACCCCAGCCGAGCCCCGCCCAGGCCAGGAAGGCCCAGAGGTCGCCGTCCTCCCAGGCATCCTGGAAGCGGCTGCGGATCTGGCTGCCGGCGGCGTTCAGCCGGAAGATCAGGCTGCCGCTGTTCAGCTGGTCCCGCACCGTGTCCCCGACATTGTTCAGCCCCACCGCCACGGCGCCGAGCAGGCCCGAATCCGGCGGCGGCGAACCTGCTTCGGCGGCGGGAGCGGCGGGCTCGCCCCCCGGCGCTGCCCCCGGCGCGTCGCCCGCCGACGGCGCGGCCGAACGGGCGGCCAGGCTGGTCCGCAGCTCCTCGAGCTGGCGGACGAAGGCGGCGCGCTCCTGATCGCTGCGCAGCGTGGCCAGGATGCCGTCCAGCGCCGCCACCGGGTCCGCCACCGGGTCCGCCACTGGGTCCGCCGGCGTCTCCGCCGGGCTTTGCGGGGCAGCCGGCGCCGCGCCCTGAGCCAGGGCGGCCGGTGGAAGCAGCGTCGGCGGAAGCAGGGCCAGCAGAAGGGCCAGCAGAAGGGAGAGGCGGATGATGCGAGGCACTGTCGGTCCTTCGGCGAAGAGCGGCGGCCAGTGGCAGCCGGAAGGATAAGGACGCCCGATCCGGCATCCGGGTTGCCCGCCGGGGCGGCGGGCCACTCACCCGGCGGACGAGCCGCCCGCCGGTGGGCGGAATGTCGGGGAAGTACCGGACGATGGCAAGCGGGAGCCCGGCCGCCCCGATACGCCATCAGGGCGCGCCATCAGGGCGCGCCATCAGAAGGCATGCCGATGCGCGGCATCAGGGGGAACCCCGTTCCTCGGCCAGGCGACAGCCTCGGCCGAACCGCAGCCGCCGCCGGATCCCGTCACCCCGCCGGAGCGGGAAACCCCGTCCGGAGGCCGCCAAAGGAACTGACCGCGCGCGTCGGTCGTGGCAGGCTGCCGGCATGACCAGCCGCACCAGCCTGGCCGGTGGCGAGCGCCACCGCTTCGAGGATCTCAGGGCCCTGCTTGCCGCCGCCTCGCCGCGCCGCTCCGGGGACGAGCTGGCCGGGCTGGCGGCGGACAGCGATGCCCGCCGCGTCGCAGCCCGCATGGCGCTGGCCGACCTCCCGCTCGCCGTCTTCCTCAAAGAGGCCCTGGTGCCTTACGAGGCCGATGAGGTGACCCGGCTGATCCTCGACCGGCACGATGCCGCGGCCTTCGCCCCGGTCCGCGCCATGACGGTCGGCGGCTTCCGCGACTGGCTGCTCTCGCACGCTGCCGATGGCGCCGCCCTGGCCGCCCTGGCGCCGGGGCTGACGCCCGAGATGGTGGCCGCCGCCAGCAAGCTGATGCGCAACCAGGATCTGATGGCGGTGGCGCGGAAATGCCGCGTGGTCAGCGCCTTCCGCACCACCCTCGGCCTGCCCGGACGGCTAGCCAGCCGGCTGCAGCCGAACCACCCGACCGACGACCCGCGCGGCATCGCGGCGGCCGTGCTGGACGGGCTGCTGCTCGGCAGCGGCGACGCGGTGATCGGCATCAACCCGGCCACCGACAACCTGCCCAACTGCATGCGCCTGCTGGACATGCTCGATGAACTGCGCCAGCGCCACGCGATCCCGACCCAGAGCTGCGTGCTGACCCATGTGACCAGCGCCATCGAGATCATGCGGCGGGGCGCGCCGGTGGATCTGGTCTTTCAGTCGGTCGCCGGGACCGAGGCGGCGAATGCCGGCTTCGGCGTCAATCTCGCCGTGCTGCGGGAGGCGCATGAGGCGGCGCTGGCGCTGGGGCGCGGCACGCTGGGCGACAACGTCATGTATTTCGAGACCGGCCAGGGCGCCGCCCTTTCGGCCGGAGCGCATCACGGCCTCGACCAGCAGACCGCGGAGGCGCGCGCCTATGCCGTGGCGCGGGAGTTCCGCCCCCTGCTCGTCAACACCGTGGTCGGCTTCATCGGCCCGGAATATCTCTATGACGGCAAGCAGATCATCCGCGCCGGGCTCGAGGACCACTTCTGCGGCAAGCTGCTCGGCCTGCCGATGGGGGTGGACGCCTGCTACACCAACCACGCCGAGGCCGACCAGGACGACATGGACCAGCTGATGACGCTGCTCGGCGTGGCCGGCGTGAACTTCCTCATCGCCGTGCCCGGCGCCGACGACATCATGCTGAACTACCAGAGCCTCGCCTTCCATGACGTGCTGGCGCTGCGCGATCTGCTCGGCCTCCGTCCCGCCCCGGAATTCGAGGCCTGGCTGGAGCGGATGGGCATGCTGACGCCCGAAGGCCGGCTGCGCGCCCTGGCGCCCGACACCGCCCCCCTGGCTCGCCTGGCCGCCGAGGCCGGCGCGTGAGCGACGGGTGGGAGCGCCTGCGCCGCGCCACCCGCGCCCGGATCGGCCTCGGCCGCAGTGGCGAGGCGGTGGCCATCCGCGACGTCCTGGCCTTCCAGATGGCCCACGCCCAGGCGCGCGACGCCGTGCACGCGGCCCTCGACCCCGGCGCCCTGTCCGAGGCGCTGTCCGACGACCCCGGGCCCGGCGTGCCCCTCCTCCTGCACAGCGCCGCGCCGGACCGCGGCACCTATCTGCGCCGGCCGGATCTCGGCCGCAGGCTGGCGGCGGAGAGCGCCGCGGCCATTCCCCGGGGTGAGTGGGACATCGCCTTCATCATCGGGGACGGGCTTTCCGCCACGGCGGTGCAGCGGCATGCCGCGCCGGTCCTCCAAGCGGCGCGGCGGCGCCTGCACGGCCTGCGCCTGGCGCCGCCAGTGATCGCCCTGCAGGCGCGGGTGGCGCTGGGCGACGAGATCGGCGCCCGGCTCGGGGCGCGGCTCGCCGTCATGCTGATCGGCGAGCGTCCCGGCCTCAGCGTGGCCGACAGCCTCGGCGCCTATCTCACCTTCGGCCCCCGTCCGGGACGGGCCGATTCGGAGCGGAACTGTGTCTCGAACATCCACGGCGCCGGCGGGCTGAGCCACGCCGGCGCCGCCGACAGGATCGCCTGGCTGGCGCGGCAGGCGCTGACGCTGGGCCTGACCGGCGTGGCGTTGAAGGAGGACATGCAGCCCGCCCTGCCCGACGTCTCCGCCACGCTATCTCCGCCCGGCTGAATCCCCCGCCCGGCTGAATCAGGGCATCCGGTCGAGCCGGTTCTCGAAGACCAGGAAGAAGGGAGGCTTGTCGAAAGGCGGTGGCAGGACATGGCCCCGCGAATCGGCCGGGAAGCGCCGCAGCACCGTGGCATCCAGCACATTGCCGCCGACCGCCTGCACCAGCCCGCCGCCGGCGGCCACCACGATGTCGCAATGCAGGGGGCGGAACTGCCCGGCCTCGGCCAGCCGGTCCTGCCAGTGCAGCAGCGGCAGGCGCGACCGGTCGGCGCAGAGGAGATCGCCGGGCGCGGGGGCGTAGCCGGCCGGGTCGTGCGGCAGGAAGGCCGCCCCGGAGGGGTTCCAGGCGGCCTCCGACAGCAGCCGGTCGATGTACCAGGCATGGGCCGCGGCCGCCGGGAAGACCGAGGGCGGCACGCCGGCCCGCTGCAGGACCGCGCTGACGAAGGCCGCCGACCAGGCGGGATAGGCCCAGAGGGAGATGGAGGGCTGCGGCGGCGGAGCGCCCGGCGGCGTCGCCTCCAGCAGCGCCAGCATCATCGAATCATGCGTATTGCGCAGCCGGCTGGCGACCGCCGGCCCCTCGGGCGTGGACGACCAGTAATCGAGGATGCGCGTGTAGTTGTCGGGATCGGCCGGCTGCGGCAGCGCCTCCGGCCAGCCATCCACGACGAGCTCGCCCCAGGCCCGCCATTCGGTGAGGGCAGCCCGGACGAGGCGCCCTCGCCAGGGTGACAGGGCTTCCGTCGCCTCCGGCTCCGGGAGCGGGCGAACGGGAGCCGAGCAGGCGGCGCAGGCCAGGAGGAGAAGGGCGATCAAGCCGGTTACGCACCGGCGGCCTTGAGGCATTCCTGTCGTTCCCGAACGCGGTTGCGGGCAGGAAACGCCGTGAAGCGTCCAAGGTCACGTCAGGATATGCAAGCGTCAGCCGGGCAGGCGCCGGTCAGATGGCGACGCGCTTCAGGGTCGCACCCTTGGTCACGCCCTGCTCGGACGGCGGCCTGCTGAACTCCTGCGCCCGCACGACCGGCGGCAGCTCGGGGGCCTGGACAGGCGCCGACGGGCGACGCCACAGGCGGACGACCTTGTAGGCCAGGAAGCAGACGACGAGGGCACCGATGCCCATCAGCGCGTAGCTGGTGTACTCCTCGCCCAGCCAGGCCACGGCATACCAGCCGGCGGCGACGAAGGAGCCGGCCCAGAGGCCGGCGGCGATGAAGTTCAGGATGGCGAATCGGCTGTGCTTCATGCCGGCGATGCCACAGGCGGCCGAGGCCACGTTGCGCACGCCATAGACGAAGCGGAAGGTCAGGACGAACAGCGTGCCGTAGCGTTCCAGGAAGCGCAGGGCCTTGGCGACCTTGCGCTCCGCCGCGGGCAGCTTGCGCAGGGCCCGCACGCCATAGCGTTGACCCAGGGTGAACCAGAGCTGATCGCCCAGGAAGGAGCCGATCCAGACCGAGATCATGAGGAACCAGGGGTTGATCAGTCCGGTCGCCTGACCGGCGGCGGCGGCGAGCAGGACGAAGGTCTCGCCCTCGAAAAACGCCCATGCCGCCGCGGCCAGATAGGCCAGCAAGCCCCAATCGGCCCAGAACTCTGCCACGCAGTCCTCCCCAGTCACGGCAATGAGAGACGATGAGGGAGAACGAGCCTGAAAGGGAATAGGTATCGGCGACCGGCAGTAAAAAAAATCGCGCCGCGTGGCGGAAAATCAGCCAAGTCCAGGGCTGCGGCCGGCGCCCCATGGAAGCGCCGGACCGCGAGGTCGTGGCTCAGCCGAAGAAGTAGTCCGAGGCGGACAGGCCGGTGACGCCCTTCAGCGTGACATGGGATTCCCATCCGTTGCCATCGGAGATCGTCGCCACCCCACCGGAGAAGGACAGCCTGGCGTCGCCGGAGAAGCCGCTGAGCTGCAGCTTGTCGGTGCCGCGCGCGAAATCCGTGATGGTGTCGTGGCCGGCGCCCTTGGCGATGACGAAGATATCCGCCCCCCGCCCGCCGGTGAGCACATCGTTGCCGCCACGCCCGTCCAGGACGTTGCTGCCGTCGTTGCCGATGATGATATTGGCCAGGCCGTTGCCATAGCCCTTGGAGTTGCCGTAGCCGGTGAAGGTGAGGTTCTCCACCTGGTCCGGCAGGGTGTAGCTGTGCAGCCAGGTCTTCACCGTATCGGTGCCCTGCCCGGCATATTCGACGACGCGGTCGCTGGCTGTGTTGACGATGAAGGTGTCATCGCCCTTGCCGCCATACATGGTGGCGTTGCTGCGGGCCGAGAACTGCTCGTTGGCGTCGCTGCCCCAGAGGCTGACCCCGGCATGATTGCCCCAGACCACCTTGCTGGGCGCATCGGAGGCCTCCGCGGTGGTCACGGCGGGCTGCGACGGCGTGGTCGGCGGCGTTACCACCGGCGATCCGCCGGAATTCCCGCCAGAAGAACCATTGCCAGAGGAACCATTGCCCGAGGAACCATTGCCCGAGGAACCGCCGGTCGATCCGCCGACCTCCGGCGCGCCCGAGCCGCCGCCACCGAAGGCGGCCTTGTAGGCGGCGCCGGTCCGGGGCTCGGTGCCGTCGGAGATCTTGCCCGGGAAGGCGTCGTTGGAATCCCAGTAGGTCTGGTAGACGACGTCGTGGCTCTCGAACCAGTCCTGCACCAGCTTGATGTAGGGCGCGGCGGTGTCGGTCTTGACGCCCCATTCCGAATAGGCGGTGGGCTTGCCATGCGCGTCGGCGAAGTTCTCGAGCCACTTCAGCCCGTACTTCAGGTCGCGCACCGTCTCGAAGGCCTTGACCGGATCGTTGCCGGTGTATTCGGGCTTCCAGTAGAAATCCATGCCGATGATGTCGACATAGTCGTCACCCGGATAGGCCTTGGCCGGGTCGATCCCGCCGGACGCCTCATTGACGTTCCACTCGAACTTGAAGCGGTCGGAGACCGAGCGGAAGGCCTCGACGAACTCGCGGAAGGCGCCGATGAAGGCCTGCTCCTTGCCGATGGCATTCCAGTAGAACCAGTTTCCGTTGAATTCCCAGCCGGTGCGGACATAGATGTCGTCGCTACCGGGCGTGCCGTTCACCAGCGTCTGCGCCACCGTGCGGTAGTACTGGTTGTAGTCGCCATTCGCGGCGGAATAGAGGTTGGCGTCCCGCGTGATCAGCGGCACCGACCAGAAGAGGTCGCGCCCCGTCGGCTTCCAGAGGTCGTTGACCATCCACTTGGCGCTGCTGACGAAGTCGTTCCAGTTGGCGAAGCCGACGACGGCATGGATGCCGTCCACCTCGTGTCCCAGCCATTTCTCGAAGTTGGAGACCTGGTTTCTGTCATTGCCGACATACACGCCGAGAAGTGCCATGGGGGCATCCTTTGGGCTGAGCGGTCCGATCCCGGAAGCTTCCCTGTGTTCACGGAAAGGCCGGTCGTCGCGCGGAGTGTCCAGAGGGATGACGCCGGGCCGGAACAGCCCCGCGCCGCTCGGTCACGGCCAGGCACGGGCCGATGCGTCCCGGCGTATCGGGAGCGTCGCGCCTCTCGCCAGGCCATGGCCTGAACCGAAGGTGTGCGCCAGGGCTGGGCGCGCGATGGCGCGGCAGTGTCCTCTGCGCTCACGGCATGCTTGGCGTCACCCTCCCAGAAGGGATGGCCTTCACCAGGCATTTAGTTACGATATAGTAACTATTGATTTGGCATGCGGCGCCGAGGGGGATCTGAATGTCTCTTCCGCAGAATGCCTTCCGCCAGGACTGATCCGGATGACGACCACCCGCCGGCGCGGCGCGATCTTCTCCTCAGCAGCAGCTCGAGAAAATATGCCGGCCCTTCTGGCCTTTGCCGTGCTCCCTGTGACAGAGTTCACTCACGATTGAGCGATCTTCGAATGTTTGTGTAAGCACCCTCGTAACGTATTGCAACCTGAAATTTGTCGAGACCCAGGTTGCGATATGAAAGCGGAGAAGATGCTGCCGCCGTCGCGGGATTCCGCGATACGCAACTCTCGCGTTGCAGGAGGCCCTTCGCCGCCTCCCGAAGAATGCTGGTGCAGACTTCAATTTCTTCGTTTGCTGCTCATCATTCCCGCCACGACCACGTGGCGCCGGTTGTGACTCCCCTCTCATCACCATCATGTCCCGACGACCGTGGCGCGATGGCGTGGCCAAGATCGCTGTGGTGTTCCGCTACCTCACTGGCGGCGTTAGAAGAACTTCATCAGGCTCCGGGCGCCCCGCCGGAAACCTTGAGCGCGGAATGGTGCTGATCGGTGACAAGGAGAGGTCTTCCCATGCGGCACCCATTCTCGAGGCCGCGGCAGGCGGCGCTGCGACGGGCCCTGCGGGCAGGCGCCCTTCTGCTCCCGTTCGTCCTTCTCGCCGCCTGCGACGATCCCAAGCCGACCCAGCAGCAGGGCTTCGCCTCCGAGGCCCGCGCGCTGTCTGAGGAGCGGCTGCGCGCCCGGGCAAAGGGGCCCGGGGCCAGCTTCCGCGCCGTGCAGGTCTATCCGCAGGCCAGCTCCGGCGCGGTCGCCGTCTGCGGCCAGATGAACCTGACCGGCGCCACCGAGGAGGCCTTCATTCCTTTCGTCTCTGTCGTTACGCCGGCGGCCGAGGCGGGCGCGACGCCTCAGATCGAGCAGTTCCTGGCCGCCAGCACGGTGGAAGCCACCCGGACCTATATCGAGATGCTCGATCGCTGCCGCGAGAACGGTGGCCCATCGCCGGGCGGCCGTCCCGGCGCGCAGCCCCTGCCCCCCGTGCCCGGAAGCTTTCCGAGCCACACCCCAGCCCCGCCCACCCCACTGGCGCCCCAATCGACGCCCCCGTCAGCATCCGCCCCTCCCGCGCCCGGCCCTGCCGCGGCCACCCCGGCGGAGGGCAGCGCCTTGGCGCGGCAGAACGCCAATCTCCGCGCCAGCCCCCTGGGCGGGGGCGAGGTGCTGCGCGTAGTGCCGCGCGGCACCGGCCTGACGATTTTCGGACGCGCGCCGGGCGGATGGTACCAGGTCGGCACGGGGCAGCCCGAGGGCTGGGTCCACGGCAGCATGCTGCAGGTTCAGTAAAGCCGGCGCGGCGGCCCTTCCGGCGGGCTCAGGGCTCCAGGAGCCGCAGCACCGCCGCGATATGCGACGCGCGCTGCGCCCTGACCTCGGCCTCGGCGGGGCGGCCGAGGATCATGTCCCAGATCCCCCCCAGGAACAGCGGCGCCAGCAGCACATGCGCCAGGCCGGAATCCGTCGCCACGCCGGCGCGGAACTCGCCCGCCGCCTCGCCTTCCCGCAACACCGCCTGAAGCAGGCTGATGGCGGGATCGAGGATCTCGGCGCGGTAGGAGGCCGCGAGCTCGGGAAAGGCGCCGGATTCGCCCACCATCAGCTTCAGCAGGATGCGGTCGCGCCGGTCGTCGCGCAGCCTGTCCTCGTAGGCGAAGCGAAACATCTCGACGAGCTGCGCGCGGCACGAGCCGGAGAAGGTCAGGCGCAGCCGTGCCAACTCCTCGAGGGTGGAGCGGGCGCAGGAGCCGATGGCGGCCCGGAAGAGGTCCGCCTTTCCGCCGGGATGATAGTGGTAGAGCAGGCCCTTGGTCACCGCGGCGCGGCGCGCCACCGCCGCCATCCGCGCGCCGGCATAGCCGCGCTCGGCGAATTCCTCCACGGCCGCGGCGAGGATCTGGGCCTGCCGTTCCTCGACGGGCAGGCGGCTGCGGGCGGGGCGCTCGGCGGGCGGGGGCATGATGGGCTGATAGCACTATTGACCAATCGGTCAATAGCCGGGATGATGCGGCCCGCGGACCCTCTCGCAGGTTGAGCATGCTCGAAACTTCTCCCGCCGCCACGACGCGCCGTGCCGGCCCGCCGGCCCCCGTGCGATGGCGCCGCAGGTGGCTGCCCGGACTGCTCCTGCTGCTCGCCGCCGCCGCGGCGGGCTGGTACCTGCTGCGGCCCGCCGCCGGCCCTCCCCCTGCTCCTCCCCTCGCCTCGCCCCCGCTCACCGCCGCGCCGCCCCCCGTGCTGACCGTGGCGACGGCCCCGGTGACCCTCCGGCCGATGGAGCGCCTGGTCGTCGGCGATGGCTCCGTCGTCCCCTGGCAGGAGCTGGTGCTGGGGGCGGAGGCCGGCGGCCTCCGGGTCGAGGCCGTGCTGGTGGAGGAAGGCGATGCGGTCCGCGCCGGCCAGGTGCTGGCACGCATGGACGACCGGCTGCCGGCCGCCCAGCTCGGTCAGGCCGAGGCCGGCGTCGCCGAGGCCGAGGCGGCGCTCGACATCGCGCGGGCCGACCTGCGCCGTGCCGAGGAGCTGGCGCGCAGCCAGAACACGCCGCGCCAGGTGCTGGACCAGCGCCGGGCGGCCGCCCGCCAGGCCGAGGCCCGCCTCGCCGCCGCCCGGGCGAGCCGGGAGGAGCTGGCGGCGCGGCTGGCGCAGGCACGCCTCCTCGCCCCGGCCGATGGCATCGTCCTGCGCCGCGCCGTGCTGCCGGGCACCGTGCTCACCGCCGGCCAGGAGATGTTCCGCCTGCTGCGCGAGGGCCGGCTGGAGCTGGACGCGCGGGTGCCGGAGCTGGATCTCTCGCAGGTCCGTCCCGGCCAGGCCGTCCGTATCCGCCATGGCGAGCGCCTCGTCGAGGGCAGGGTCCGGACCGTGGCGCCCGGCGTCGCGCCGGAGAGCCGGCTCGGCACCGTGCATGTCGCCCTGGGCCCGGATGCGGGGCTGCGGCCGGGCATGTTCGCCCGCGCCGAGATCCGGGCGGGGGCGCGGGACTGGCCGGCGGTGCCGCACGAGGCCGTGGTGTTCCGCGATGGCGGGCCGGTCGCCTTCGTGCTGGAAGGCGAGCAGGTCCGGCTGCGCCGCCTCGCCACCGGCCCGCGGGACGGGGGATGGATCGCCGTGGAAAGCGGCCTGGCCGCGGGCGAGCGCGTCGTCGTGCGCGGCGCCGGCTTCCTCGCCGATGGCGACCGCGTGCGCAGCGCCGGGACGGACTGAGCCATGCCCCGCTCCCCGCAGGACCCCGGCCACCGCAACATCTCGGCCTGGGCGATCCGCAATCCGGTGGCCACGGCCGTTCTCTTCCTGCTGCTCACCATCGCCGGGCTCGCCAGCTATCCGCTGCTGCGGATCAACAACACGCCCGATCTCGACCTGCCGGTGGTGATCGTCACCGTCGCGCAGCCGGGCGCGGCGCCCAGCGAGCTGGAGACCCAGGTGACGCGCCGGGTGGAGGACGCCATCGCCGGCCTCGGCGATGTGCGGCACATCATCTCCACCGTCGTCGACGGCGCCTCCACGACCGCCGTGGAATTCGCCCTCGGCAAGAACATCGACCGCGCCACCAACGACGTGCGCGACCGCATCGCCCGCATCCGCGCCGACCTGCCGGCGGAGATCCGCGATCCCGTCATCTCGCGCCTGGAAGCGACCGGCGGCGCCATCCTGACCTACACGGTCGCCGCGCCGCAGATGTCGCCGGCGGCGCTGAGCTGGTTCGTCGAGGACGTCGTCGCGAAGTCGCTGCTCTCGGTGCGCGGCGTGGCCGAGATCAACCGCGTCGGCGGCGTCGAGCGCGAGATCCGCGTCGCGCTGCGGCCGGACCGCATGCTGGCGCTCGGCATCACGGCGGCGCAGGTGAACGAGCAGCTGCGCGCGCTCAACCTCGACCTGCCCGGCGGGCGCGGCACGCTGGGCGGCGAGGAACAGACGATCCGCACGCTCGGCGCGGCGCAGAGCGTCGAGGCCCTGCGGGCGCGCAGCATCGTGCTGCCGAACGGCCGCGCCGCCCGGCTGGAGGAGCTGGCGGTGGTCAGTGACGGCACCGCCGAGGTGCGCACGGCCGCCCGCCTCGACGGCCGGCCGGTGATCGCCTTCGAGGTGGTGCGCACGCGCGGCTCCTCGGAGGTCGCGGTGGCCGAGCAGGTGGCGGCGCGGGTGGCGGAGCTGGAGGCCGCCCATCCCGGCGTCGCCATGACACGCGTCGCCTCCACGGTCGAGTTCGTCCTGGCCGGCTATCACGCGGCGCTGGAGGCGCTGGCGGTGGGCGCGCTGCTCGCCATGCTGGTGGTCTGGGTCTTCCTGCGCGACTGGCGCGCCACCTGGATCGCCGCCATCGCCATGCCGCTCTCGCTGATCCCGACCTTCGCGGTGATGTGGGCGGCGGGCTTCTCGCTCAACAACGTCACCCTGCTCGGCCTGACGCTGGTGGTCGGCGTGCTGGTGGATGACGCCATCGTCGAGATCGAGAACATCGTGCGCCATCTGCGCGCGCATCCCGGGCGCGGCGTGATGCGCGCGGCCTTCGACGCCTCGGACGAGATCGGCCTCGCCGTCATCGCCACCACCGCCACCATCCTGGCGGTCTTCGTGCCGGTGGCCTTCATGCCCGGCATCCCGGGGCAGTTCTTCCGCGAGTTCGGCCTCACCGTCGCCGCCGCCGTCGCCTTCTCCCTGGTGGTGGCGCGGCTGCTCACGCCGCTGCTCGGCGCCTACTTCCTGAGCGAGCGGCCCTCCGGCCAGGCCCAGGCCGAGGATGCCCAGGGAGATGCCCAAGGGGATGCCCATGGGGATGCCCGAGGGGATGCCCAGGGCCCGTTCGGCCGGCGCTACATGGCGCTGCTGCTCTGGTGCCTGCGGCATCGGCTGGTGACGGTGCTGGCCGGCATCGGCTTCCTCGCCGTCTCGCTGGCCCTGCTGCCCCTCATCCCGCAGGACTTCGTGCCCGGTGCCGATCGCAGCCGCTCCTCCATCGCCATCGAGCTGCCGCCCGGCGCGACGCTGGCCGAGACCGACGCGGTCGTGCGGGAGGCGACCGCGCTGCTACGGGCGCGGCCGGAAGTCCGCACGGTCTTCGCCTCGCTCGGCACCGTCAGCAGCGGCGAGGGCGTCATCGGCACCAGCACCCATGCCGGCGACCCCCGCCAGGCCAACCTCACCGTCGGGCTGGTGCCGCCCGGGCAGCGCCGCCTGACGCAGCAGCAGTTCGAGACCGCGATGCGCCCCCTGCTGGAGGGCCTGCCGGGCGCGCGGGTCCGCTTCGGCGCCGACGGGCAGAGCGGCTCGCGCCTGCAGGTCACGCTGGTCGGCGAGGATGCGGCGGCGCTGGACGCCACGGCACGGCGGCTGGAGGCCGAGATGCGCGGCCTGCCGCAGCTCTCCGGCGCGCGCTCCACCGCCAGCCTGGCGCGGCCGGAACTGCAGATCCTGCCGATCGAGGGGCGGCTCGCCGATGCCGGCGTCTCGGTCGCGGCCCTGGCCGCCACGGCGCGCATCGCGACGACCGGAGACATCGACCAGAACCTGGCGCGCTTCAACCTGCCCGAGCGGCAGATCCCGATCCGCGTCATGCTGGACGAGCCGGCGCGCGGCGAGCTGGAGCGGCTGCGCGCGCTGCGGGTCGAAGGGCGCGGCGGCATGACCGTGCCGCTCGGCGCCGTGGCCGAGATCCGCCACGGGGCGGGGCCGGCCCAGATCGACCGCCTCGACCGCGTGCGCAAGGTCACGGTGGAGGCGGAGCTCGGCGGCCTGCCGCTCGGCGCCGCCAACGCGCTGGTCGATGCGCTGCCGGTGATGCGGGACCTGCCGCCCGGCGTGCGTCGCCAGGCGGTGGGCGACAGCGAGGTGATGCGCGAGCTGTTCGAGGGCTTCGCCTATGCCCTCGGCGCCGGCGTGCTGATGGTCTATCTGGTGCTGGTGCTGCTCTTCGGCGGCTTCCTGCAGCCGGCGACGATCATGTCGGCCCTGCCGCTCTCCCTCGGTGGCGCGCTGCTCGCCCTGCTCCTGGCGCAGAAGTCGCTCGGCGTCTCGGCGGTGATCGGCGTGCTGATGCTGATGGGCATCGTCGCCAAGAACTCCATCCTGCTGGTGGAATACGCCGTCCTGGCGCGGCGGGAGCGCGGCCTCGGGCGTGACGCGGCGATCGTCGAGGCGGCGCGCAAGCGGGCACGGCCGATCGTCATGACCACCATCGCCATGTGCGCCGGCATGGCGCATATCGCCAGCGGCATCGGCGCCGACAACGAGTTCCGCGCGCCGATGGCGCTGGTGGTGATCGGCGGGCTGCTCACCTCGACCCTGCTGAGCCTGGTCTTCGTGCCGGTGGCCTATTCCTACATGGACGGGCTGGAGCGGCGGCTCGCCGGATGGCTGGGGCGCGGCCTGCTGGCGGAACGCGCGCAGGCCGGGCGCGGCGCCGCGCCGCCCGGGGCCGCCCCGGAGGCCTGACGCCTCTCTCCCGGATGGGAGGAGGCCGGCGCCGCTCAGCCCCGCAGCGCCGCCACGAAGGCCACGGCCCGCGCCGCCACCTGCTCCGGCGCGTCGCCCGGCCTGTAGAGCGCCGAGCCGAGCCCGAAGCCGGCGGCGCCCGCCTCCAGGAAGGGCGCCATCCCTTCCGGCGTGATGCCGCCCACGGGCAGGAAGGCGGTCCTGGCCGGGAAGACGCTGCGCCAGGCCTTGAGCACGGCGGGGCCCAGCGCCTCGGCGGGGAACAGCTTCAGCGCGTCGGCACCGTTCGCCAGGGCGGCGAAGCCCTCGGTCGGGGTCGCGACGCCGGGGGCGCAGAACAGGCCGGCCTGCTTCGCCGCGCGCACCACGGCGGGATCGCCGTGCGGCATGACGATCAGCCGCCCGCCCGCCGCGGCGACCTCGGCCACGGCGGTGGGACTGGTCACCGTGCCGGCCCCGATCAGGGCCCGGTCGCCGAAGGCCTCCTGCAGCCGGCGGATGCTCTCCAGCGGCCGGGGCGAGTTCAGCGGCACCTCGATGATGGCGAATCCCGCCCGCACCAACGCCTCGCCGACCGGGACCGCCTCCTCCGGCCGCAGGCCGCGCAGGATGGCGATCAGGGGCAGGCGTTCGAGATGACTGCGGAACATGGCTCCCTCCTCAGCGGGTCAGCAGGCCGGCGGCGCGGGCGACGCGCAGCAGGCCGGCGATGGTGGCACCCTCCAGCCAGCGTGGCTCCGCCGACCCGAACAGGGCGAGCGCGCGCCGGTAGCGCGCGCAGAGCGCATCCTCGCCGATCAACGTGATCCGGGGCAGTGCGCCGCCGGCGAGGCCGCAACGCAGCTCCTCGCCGATCAGCAGGCCGGAGAGATAGTCCAGGCTTTCGGCGGCGCCGAGGCGTTCCGCCAGGACCAGCGCACGGGCCGAGAAGAGCAGCGGCGCCAGCCCCTCGCCCCCCTCCCGCACCGCGGCCACGCCACGGTCGAAGGCGCGGGCGGCCTCCTCGGGCGCCGCCGCCGCGGCGCCCTGGGCCGGGCGGCCCAGGATGGAATGGCCCCGCAGCACCGAGAACAGCTCGCCGGTCATGAAGGTGCGGAAGGAGCGGATGCGCCCGTCCTCCACCCTCACCCACTTGCTGTGCGTGCCGGGCAGGACCAGCAGGGCGGAGGCGGCCATCTCGGGATGCAGCGCCAGCGCCCCCGCCACCTGGGTCTCCTCCCCGCGCATGACGTCCGGCAGGGCGTCGAAGCGGGCGACGCCGGGGATCACATGCAGCGCGCCGCCTCCGGCCAGCGGCACGCGGGTCAGGGCGCCTGCCAGATCCTCCGGCCCCGCGGGGCATTCGCGATAGGGCGCCTCGCGCCAGCCCTGGGCGCTGCCCACCATGCCGGCGGCGAGGGCGGGAAGCTCCGGATGGTCGGCCCGCCAGTCGCCCGCGATCGCCGCGAAGGCCGCCGGGAAGCCGCCCTCCGGCAACTGCATGATGCCGTGCGGCGCGGCGCGCGTGGCCAGCACCCCGCCCCCGGCATCGAGCAGCCAGGCGCGCAACGCGGTGGTGCCCCAGTCGAGGCCGATCAACGCCGCCCCGGCCCGGGCCTCGGTTCCAGCCATGGCGCCCCTCCCCTGCGCCCGCCTCAAGGGCGGGACGGCTCCGTCTTGCAACGCTCGAAGACGTAGAGCAGGCCGTGATCGCGCGCCAGGGCCGGCTCGGCGCGGAGGCCGGCGCCGCTGATGGTCAGGGGGGCGTGGAAGCCCTGGAAGCCAGCACGGCCGGACCGTCCGGCGCCGGCCTCGAGCTGGCCGCACAGGGCGCGATTCCCGTCCCGGTCCTCCACCACCCTCAGATGCCGGAAACGGACGGTCCCGGGCAGTCGCGCCGCGACGGCCTTCTGGTAGCGCCGGATCTCCTCCGGCGCCACGGTGACCCGGGACAGACGGGGCGCGGGCGCGGGCGCGGGCGGCGGCGGCTCCGGCGGCGCGGCGCAGGCGGACAGCAGTGCCAGGAGGGCCAGGAAGCGGGCCCGCCGCAGCATCATTCAGCCCGCATCCGGCGTTCGCGGAACCGGGATGAAGGGACAGTGCGGGGCATGTCGGTCGATCCAGGCCAGGAGGGCTGAGGCCGGCCTATGCCGGCCCTCGCTGTTCTATAGGACGTTCCGCGCACGGGTGAGAAGGGTGATGCCGGTCACACGGCGAGGCTGAAGCCGCCCCCGCCGCCCTGGCGGAAGGCATCGAAGACCGAGGCCACCAGCCGCACGAAGGGCCGCCCGGCGGCTGTCATCGCGAGGCGGCGGCCACGCAGTGTCAGCAGCCCCGCGGCGACATAGGGGCGCAGCAGCGCCAGCTCGTCGGCGAAGCCGGCGCGCGGCGCGACGCTGTCCAGATCCACCCGGAAGTTGCACATCAGGTGCTCGATGATCGTCGCGCGCTGCTGCGCATCGGCATCCAGGGGGCAGCCGCGCTGCGTCGCCAGCCGGCCGGCCCGCACCCGCCGGACATAGTCGGGGACATCGGCGACGTTCTGCGCGTAGCCATCCGCCAGGCGGGAGACGCTGGAGGCGCCGAAGCCGATCAGGATCGGCCGGTCGTCATCGGTATAGCCCTGGAAGTTGCGGTGAAGCCGCCCCGCCCGGGCGGCGGCGGCCAGCGGGTCCTCCGGCCGGGCGAAATGGTCGATGCCGATCGGCACGTAGCCGCCCATGACCATGAGGTCGGCGATCAGCCTCGCCTGCTCGAAGCGCTGGCCGCTGTCGGGCAGGATGCTGGCGTCGATGAGCTTCTGGTTGGCGCGGCGTCCCGGCAGGTGCGCGTAGCCGTAGCAGGCGATCCGCGCGGGATCGAGCGCGATCACCGCCTCGCAGCTGCGGCGCAGGGTCTCCGTCGTCTGCCGCGGAAGGCCGTAGATCAGGTCGAAGTTGATGCGGGCGAGGCCGGCGCCGCGCAGCGCCGCGACCGCCGCGCGCACCGTCTCCTCCGGCTGAACGCGGCCGATCGCCTTCTGCACCTCGGGGTCGAGATCCTGCACGCCGAGGCTGACACGGTTCACCCCGAGCGCCGCGAGCTGCGCCGCCAGCTCGGCATCGACATGCCGGGGGTCCAGCTCGATGGCGTGTTCCATCTCCGGCAGCGGATCGAAGTGGCGGTGCAGGCAGGCCAGCACGGAACCCAGCCCCTCGCCGCCGAGGATCGAGGGCGTGCCGCCGCCCCAGGCGATGCGCGCCACCCGCAGGCGCCCGGGCAGGTGCCGCGCCACCAGCGCGATCTCCTCCTCCAGCGCCTCGCGGTAGCCCGTGATGACCTCGTCGCGCCGGACGAGCTTGGTGTGGCAGCCGCAGTAATGGCAGATCTGCCGGCAGTAGGGCACGTGCAGGTAGAGGGAGACGCTGTCCTCGCAGTCGAGGCGGCGCAGCCAGCGGAGATGATCCTCGGGCGCCACGGCGACGAAGTCGGCCGCCGTGGGATAGGAGGTGTAGCGCGGCACCGCGATCGCGGCGAGGCGCCGGATCTGCTCCTGGCCGATCATGATGCCCCGTCCTCGCTGGCGAGCGGCACGCTCTGGCGCCGATCCTCGCGCATCTCGAACCACATGGCGTTGAGGATGGCGAAGGCGCAGGCCAGGCCGACGCCGAGGATCCAGGAGAAATACCACATGTCGCGCGCTCCTCAGTAGGCGTTCGGGTTGCGGCCGATGCTCTCGGCATTCACCGTGCCGCGCATCACGCGGTAGACCCAGGCGGTGTAGGCCAGGATGATCGGCATGAAGACGAGCGTGGCGCCGAGCATGATGAACAGCGTCAGATGGCTCGACGAGGCGTCCCACACCGTCAGGCTCACATCGGGGTCGATGTTGCTCGGCATCAGGAAGGGAAACAGCGACAGGCCGGCGGTGGAGACGATGCCGAAGATGCCGAGAGCCGCCGCCAGGATGGCCGCGACGCGGGCGCGCCCCAGCAGCGCCACCGCCGCCAGCAGCGGCATGGCGAGGCCCAGCGCCGGCGCCGTCCACATCCAGGGATGCGCGGCGTAGTTGTTCATCCAGGCGCCGGCCTCGGTGACGACGGTCTTGCCCAGCGGATTGGAGGGGCCGACGGTCGAGGGCAGCGAGGCGATCACGTAGCCATCGATGCCGTAGGCGACCCAGACGCCGCCCAGGGCGAAGATCACCGCGGTGGCCAGGCCGGCGATGGCGCCGAGGCCGCGGGCGCGGTCAGCGAGGTCGCCCTCCGTCCGGGCGGCGATGACGGCGGCGCCAAGCGTCACCATCATGCCGAGGCTCACCAGCCCGGCGAGCAGCGGGAAGGGCCGCAGCAGGCCGAAGAAGTTGCCGGCGTAGGAGGGCCGCAGGGTGGCATCGAGGCCGAAGGGCACGCCGAGCAGGATATTCCCGACGGCGACGCCGAAGATCAGCGCCGGCACGAAACCGCCGATGAACAGCGCCCAGTCCCAGGTGGCGCGCCAGCGCGGATCGGCCACCTTGCCGCGGAACTTGAAGCCCACGGGCCGCAGGATCAGCGCCAGCAGAATGGCGATCATCGCCAGGTAGAAGCCGGAGAAGGAGGCGGCGTAGAGCGCCGGCCAAGCGGCGAAGATGGCGCCGCCGCCGAGCACCAGCCAGACCTGGTTGCCCTCCCAGGTCGGGCCCACGAGGTTCAGCAGCACGCGCCGCTCGGCATCGGTCCGGGCGACGGCGGGCAGCAGCGCGCCGACGCCCAGATCCTGGCCGCCCATGATGGCGAAGCCGATGAGCAGGACGCCGAGCAGCGCCCACCAGATCAGCCGCAGGGTTTCATAGTCGAGGGGGATGGCATGCATGATGGCTTGCTCCGCGATGGGCGGCTCAGTGGTCGGGATGGGCGGCGGCGCCCGCGGGGATGCGTCCGTTGCCGCCCGGCGCGCCTTCCAGCGCGATTTGCGCGGACGGGCCGGCCTTGATGACCTTCAGCATCAGCAGCACCATGACGACGGCGAGCGCGGTGTAGACGACGAGGAAGAAGGTCAGGCTGATGGCCAGGTCGACCAGCGTCAGGCCGGAGGCGGCGTAGAAGGTCGGCAGCACGCCCTCGACCGCCCAGGGCTGACGGCCGTATTCGGCGATGAACCAGCCGGCCTCGATCGCCACCCAGGGCAGCGGCAGGCTGAACAGCGCGATCCAGTTGAAGGTGCGGCTGTCGCCCAGCTGGTGGCGGCAGGAGAGCCAGAAGGCGATGGCGAAGTAGAGGATGAAGTAGAACCCGCAGGCCACCATGATGCGGAAGCTCCAGAACAGCGGCGCCACGCCCGGCACCGTGTCGAAGGCGGCCTGGGTGATCTCCTCGCCGGTGGCGTTGCCGATGTCCTGGCGGTAGCGCTTCAGCAGCAGCGCGTAGCCGAGATCCCTCCAATGCGCCTCGAAGGTCGCGCGCGCGGTCTGATCGGTGCCGTCGGCGCGGATCCTCTCGAGCGCCTCATAGGCGATCTGGCCGTTGCGGATACGCTCGCCCGCGCGCTGCACCAGCTCCAGGATGCCTGGGATCTCGCCGCTGATCGAGCGCGTCGCGATCAGGCCCAGCGCATAGGGGACCTTGACCTCGAAGCTGTTCTCCTGGTCGCCCGGGATGGCGAAGAGGCTGAAGCCCGCAGGGGCCGGCTCGGTGTGCCACATCGCCTCGATGGCGGCGAGCTTCATCTTCTGATGCTCGGTCGCCGCATAGCCGCTCTCGTCGCCCAGCACGACGACCGACAGGGCCGAGGCTAGGCCGAAGCTCGCCGCCACCGCCATCGAGCGCCGCGCCAGCGCGACATGGCGCCGGGTCAGCAGGAACCAGGCGCTGACCGCCATGACGAACATCGCCCCGGTCACGTAGCCGGCGCTGACGGTGTGCACGAACTTGGCCTGCGCCACCGGATTGAAGATCACCGCCATGAAGTCGGTGATCTCCATCCGCATCGTGTCGGGGTTGAAGACGGCGCCGACGGGGTTCTGCATCCAGCCATTGGCGATGAGGATCCACAGCGCCGAGAAGTTGGCGCCGAGGGCCACCAGCCATGTCACGCAGAGATGGCCGACGCGCGAGAGGCGGTCCCAGCCGAAGAAGAACAGGCCGATGAAGGTGGCCTCGAGGAAGAAGGCCATCAGCCCTTCGATGGCCAGCGGCGCGCCGAAGATGTCGCCGACATAGTGGCTGTAGTAGCTCCAGTTCATGCCGAACTGGAACTCCATCACGATGCCGGTGGCGACGCCCATGGCGAAGTTGATGCCGAAGAGCGTGCCCCAGAACAGCGTCATCCGGCGCCAGATCTCCCGGCCCGTCATGACGTAGACGCTTTCCATGATGGCCATCAGGAAGGAGAGGCCGAGCGTCAGGGGTACGAAGAGGAAGTGATACATCGCGGTCGCCGCGAACTGCAGCCGTGAGAGATCCACGACGGTCATGTCGATCATGGCAGGCACCTTGTCGGTCTCCGGCGGGGTGCCGGCATGGTCGGACCCTACGCCCCCGCCCCGCCCGCCGCCTTGATCCTGATCAAGGCGGCGGCCAGGCGGGCGGGCTATGCCGGGACACCCGTCATGGCAGGAGGACCGCATGCCCGAGACCGAGACCTCCGCCGCGGCCCTGAAACCCGCGACCGACCGCGCCATCGGGCGCTGGCTGACGGGGCTGCGGCGCCAGGCCGGCGCGGCCCTGCCGCTGGCGGTGCTGGCACCCCTGCTGGGCGGCGGCCTGCTGGTGCTGCAGGCCTGGCTGCTCGCCACCGTGCTGGACCACGCCATCGCGGGCGGCGCGGCGGCGGAGGCGCTGCTGCCCGGCCTGCTCTCGATCGGCGCGCTGATCGCGGCGCGGGCCCTGCTCAGCGGCATCGGCGAGGCGGCGGGCGCCCGCGCGGCCGAGCGGATCAAGCTGGCGCTGCGCCGCCGCCTCTTCGCCGATCTGCTGGCCCGCCGCCCCGACTGGACCGCCGCCCGCTCTTCCGGCGCGCTGGCGGCCGCCCTGGTGGAGCAGGTGGAGGCGCTGGACGGCTTCTTCTCCCGCTTCCTGCCCGCCATGGTGCAGGCCGCCCTGCTGCCCCTCGCCTTCGCCGTCGTCATCCTGCCGGTGGACTGGGTGGCGGGACTGCTCTTCCTGCTGACGGCGCCGCTGGTGCCGCTGTTCATGGCCCTGGTCGGCTGGGGGGCCGAGGCGGCCAGCCGCCGCCAGGCCCAGGCTTTCGCCCGCCTGTCCGGCTACTTCGCCGACCGCCTGCGCGGCCTGGTCACGCTGCGGCTCTTCGGCCGGGCGGAGGCCGAGACCGCGGCGGTGCGCGACGCCGCCGAGGCCCTGCGGCAGCGCAGCCTGGCGGTGCTCCGCATCGCCTTCCTCTCCTCCGCCGTGCTGGAGCTCTTCGCCGCCCTCGGCGTCGCCGGCATCGCGCTCTATGTCGGGCTGAGCTATCTCGGCCTGATCCATCTGCCCGGCACCGCGCTGACCCTGCAGACCGGCCTGTTCTGCCTGCTGATGGCACCCGAGGTGTACCAGCCGCTCCGCCTGCTGGCGGCGCACTACCACGACCGCGCCAATGCCCGCGCCGGCGCCGCGGAGATCGAGGCCGTGCTGGGCGGGCTGCCGGTCGCGTCGCGCCCGGCCACCGTCGCCGCGCCGCCCACCCGGCCAGTGGCGCCGCCGCCCCGCAGCGCCATCGCCGTCGCCATCGAGGACCTCGTGCTGGACACGCCGGATGGCGGCCGCCGCCTGCTCGACCATGCGGGGCTGCGTCTGGCCGCCGGGGGCAGCCTGGCCATCCTCGGCGCCAGCGGCATCGGCAAGTCGAGCCTGCTCGAAGCCCTGGCCGGGCTGCGGGCGGCGGAGGGCCGCATCCTGCTGGGTGGCGTTCCGCTCGAGGCGCTGGACGAGGCGAAGCTGCGCGCCCGGGTCGCGATCCTCGGCCAGCGGCCCCGCATCTTCCAGGGCAGCATCGCCGACAATCTCCGCCTGGCCCGGCCCGGCGCCTCGATGGCCGAGCTCCGCCTCGCCGCGGGCCTGGCCGATGTGCTCGGCTTCGCCGACGCGCTGCCGCAGGGGCTGGACACGCCGGTCGGCGACGGCGGGCTGGGCCTCTCGGGCGGCGAGGCGCAGCGCGTCGCCCTGGCGCGGATCTTCCTGCGCAACCCCGACATCCTGCTGCTGGACGAGCCCACCGCGCACCTCGACGCGGTGACCGAGGCCCGGGTGCTGGATGGCATCCTGCGCTTCTCCGCCGGGCGCACCCTGATCGTCGCCACCCATTCCACCGCCGTCGCCGCCCGGCTGGAGCGCGTCCTGCGCCTGGCCGGCGGCGACCTGCTGCCGGCACCCCATCCGGTCCGGCGCTTCGCCCCGGGGTCCGCCGCATGAGCAACCTGCTGTTCTTCGCGCCGCTGTTCCGCCGCCAGGCCGGCCGTCTCGGCCTGGCGCTGCTGCTGGCCATTGCCACCCTCGCCTTCGGCGCGCTGCTGCTCGGCGTCTCGGGCTGGTTCCTGACCGCGGCCTTCCTGACCACGGCCGCAGCCGGGTTCAACCTCTTCGGCCCCTCCTCCCTGGTGCGCGGCCTCTCCCTCGCCCGCATCCTCTCGCGCTACGCCGAGCGGCTGGTCGGCCACGACGCGACGCTGCGGCTGCTGGCCGAGATCCGGGCATGGCTCTTCGCCAGCCTGTTCCCACGCATCCCCTTCGCCGGTGCGGGCGCGCCGCGGCGGGGCGAGCTGGTCAGCCGCCTCACCGCCGATGTCGAAGCCCTGGACACCGCCTTCCTGACCGCGGTGATCCCCCTGGCGGGCGCCTGGGCCCTGGGTGGCGCCACCGCGGCCCTGCTGGGCTGGCTGCTGCCCGCCGCCGCGCCCGCCTATGGCGCCGCCCTGCTGCTCTCGGCGGGGCTGCTGCCGGCCGCCCTGGCCCTGCGCTCGCGCCGCGAGGGCGGCGTGGTGGTCGAGGCCTCCGGAGTTCTGCGCAGCGCGGTGCTCGATGGCATCGAGGGCCATGCGGAGCTGATCGCCTTCAGCGCCACTGGCCGCGCCGAGGCGGCCCTGGCGGGCGCGGCGCGGCGGCTGGCGGCGGCGCGGCGCCGGCTGGCGCGCCATGCCGCCATCGCCGCCGCCGGCGCCCAGCTCTGCGGCGGGCTGGCCCTGCTGTCCGTGCTCTGGTTCGGGCTGCGGGCGCTACAGGCCGGCGAGATCGGCGGCCCGCTGCTGGCCGGCCTGCTGCTGGCGACCCTCGGCAGCTTCGAGGCGCATGCCGCCCTGCTGCGCAACGTGGCGCGGCTGGGCTCCGCCACGGCGGCGGCGGGCCGGTTGCGCGCCATCGGCACCGCGCCCCCCGCCGTGGCGGAACCGGCACGCCCCATCCCGCTTCCCCCCGGCGCGGAGCTGCGGCTGGACGGCGTGACCTATGGCCACGACCCGGCCCGGCCGGTGCTGCGCGGCCTCGACCTCGTGGTGCCCGCCGGCACGCGCATCGCCATCCTGGGACCGAGCGGCAGCGGCAAGTCCACCCTGCTGGCCCTGCTGCTGCGCCTGGCCGACCCCCAGCGCGGCGTGGTCCGGCTGGCGGGGACCGACCTGCGTGCCGTGCCCCTGGCCGAGCTGCACGCCCGCATCGCCCTGCTGTCCCAGGACGCGCCGGTCTTCCTCGACACGCTGCGTCAGAACCTGTTGATCGGCCGTCCCGACGCCACCGACGCCGACCTCTGGCAGGCGCTGGAGGAGGCGCGGCTGGCCGATTTCGCGCGCAGCCTGCCGCAGGGGTTGGAAACCCCGCTGGGCGAAGCGGGCCGCAGCCTCTCGGCCGGACAGGCGCGGCGCCTCTGCCTGGCCCGCGCCCTGCTCAGCCGGGCCGCCATCCTGGTGCTGGATGAGCCCACCAGCGGCCTGGATCCCGAGACCGAGCATGCCTTCCTGGCCGATCTGTCGCGGGCGGCGCGCGGGCGCAGCATCGTCATCGCCACCCATGCCATGCTGCCGCCCGGCGCGGTGGACCGCCGCTACCGCCTGGTGGAAGGCGTGCTGGAGCCGCTGGACTGAGGCTCCATCCCGGCGACGGCGGCCAGCGCGCCGCGGTCGACGATCTCGACGCGGTGAGCGTCGGGCAGGCGGATCAGCCCCTGCTGCCGCAGCTTGGTGAAGCTGCGGCTCACGGTCTCCACCGTCAATCCGAGGTAATCCGCGATGTCGGCGCGCGTCATGGCCAGGGGCACGGTGTCCGAGACCGGCCTGCCGGAGGCCTGCCGGGCCGAGAGCACCAGCAGAAAGCTCGACACCTTCTCGACCGGGGCGAGGCGGCCCAGCACGAGCTGGTTGTCCCAGGCCTGGCGCAGGGCCGCCTTGGTCATCTGGTGCAGACGGTCCCTCAGGCGGGGATAGCGCTCCATCAGGTCCTGCATCTGCGGCACGGGGAAGCCGCAGAGCACGGAGGGCACCACGGCCTCGGCGGTCAGGGTATGCGTCGCCTCGTCCAGCAGCCCGAGATAGTCGCCCGGCAGCAGGAAGCCGGTGATCTGCCGGCGGCCGTCCGGCAGGGCCGTGAGCAGCCGCAACATGCCGGAGGTGAGGCTGAAGACGCGGCGCCGTGGCGCGCCCTCCTCCACCAGCATGGCATTGGCCTCGAGCCGGACGGAGCCCATGATGCGCTCCAGCGCCACGACCTCGTCATCCTCGAGAGCGGCACAGACCGCGGTGCGGCGCACCTCGCAGTCGGCGCAGGCGCCGCAGGCCTTGCGATGCGGACGAATGGCGACCACGGTGGCACTTCTGGACATGATCGGCAGGCCTGCCCTGTTGTGTCACAAGGGATGTCCCACGGATCCTAGCCGAGAGCCATCCGCTTTCCAAACCAACGGCCCGATACCAGGGCCGCAGCCAGCGGGAACCGCCGATGCGTGTCGCCGTCTTCTCGACCAAACCCTATGACCGGCGGTTCCTGGATGCCGCCAATGCGGGGCGACACGAGCTGTTGTTCCTGGAGCCGGGCCTGACGCCCGCCACCGCGCCGCTCGCGGCCGGCGCCGATGCCGTCTGCGCCTTCGTCAACGACGATCTCGGCGCAGCGGTGCTGGAACTGCTGCGGCAGGCCGGCATCCGCCTCGTCGCGCTGCGCTGCGCCGGCTTCAACCGCGTCGACCTGGAGGCGGCGCGGCGCCTCGGCCTCACCGTCAGCCGCGTCCCCGCCTATTCGCCCGAGGCGGTGGCCGAGCACGCCCTGGCGCTGATCCTGGCGCTGAACCGCAAGATCCACCGCGCCTACAACCGCGTGCGCGAGGGGAACTTCGCGCTCGACGGCCTGCTCGGCTTCAACCTGCAGGGCCGCACGGCGGGCGTCATCGGCACCGGCCAGATCGGCCGCTGCACGGCGCGCCTGCTGGCCGGCTTCGGCTGCCGCATCCTCGCCCTCGACCCTTATCCGCATGCCGACATCACCGCCCTGGGCGGGCGCTACGTGGACAAGGCGACGCTGCTGGCCGGGTCCGACATCGTCACGCTGCATTGCCCGCTGACGCCGGAGACGCATCATTTCATCGATGCCGGAGCCATCGCCGCCCTGAAGCGGGGCGCGATGCTGGTGAACACCAGCCGCGGCGCGGTGATCGACACGCGCGCCGCCATCGAGGGGCTGAAGTCCGGCGCCATCGGCAGCCTCGCGCTCGATGTCTACGAGGAGGAGGGCGATCTCTTCTTCCGCGACCTCTCCTCCACCGTCATCCGCGACGATGTCTTCGCCCGGCTCCTGACATTTCCGAACGTGCTGGTCACCGGCCACCAGGCCTTCTTCACCGTCGAGGCGATGTCGGCCATCGCGGAGACGACGCTGCGCAACATCACGGAGTTCGCCCGTCATGGCGTGGCACCGGACGCCCTCTCGGTCGAGAAGCTCGCCTGAGCCGGGCGCTGGTCGCTTAGGGCCCCGGGAGGGGGGCCCGGGAGGGGGGCCTGGGACGCGGGGGGCTGATCTGCTAAGGCCGGCGGATGGCGGCAACTCCCCTGGACTGCGAGACGCGGATGGCTGAACAGACCGAGATCCCTCACCCCGCCTCCGAGCCCTCCGCGCTGGAGAGCCGGCTGGAGCAGCTCGAGGCCCTGGCGGAGCGGCTCTCCCTCCGGCTCTCCGCCCTGCAGGCCGAGCGCGTGGCGCAGCGCCAGCAGGCCGATGCGCTGCGGCAGGAAATCGCGGAGGCGCAGGGGCGCTGGGCCGTGGAGGCCATGCACGCCGCCGGGTTGGCGGCGCAGGCCACGCATCTCCTGGCGATGGGGCCGGAAGCGGCGGTGGCCGAGAGCGAGGCCGCCTATGCCGATGGCTCGCCGAAGTCCCGGCTGGCGGTGATCTACGAACAGGCCTTCGATGCCCGGGGCCGCGAGCTCGGCATCGACGATCCGGCCAGCTTCCGCGCCGGCTGAGGGGCAGATGCGGCCTGCCTGCCGCCCCTAGAGCCCATCGAAGCCCTTTTTCGCCTCTCGCCAGTCCTCCGCCGGATGGAAGGGGGCGCGCGGGCCAGCCTGGCCCGAAAAGTACAGGCATTCCTGGTGAAAGGCGGCGAGGAGGAGGCCGAAGGTCACCAGCATCAGCAGGATCAGACGGGACGTGCTCAGGTTCGTTCTCCTGGAAGAACGCTCTATGCCCGATGGCGCGGGCCGTCATCCTCCAAACTGAGGATGGCTGCCCTGACGTATCATTGGGGCAACGGAAAGGGGGCCGGGGCCGTTGAGGCACCACGGCAGGTCAGGGTCGTCCCGGCGACCTGACAAGGGGGAGGACGGTGATGCCTGAGGCGATGGTGCGCGTGCCCCGGGGGGACTTCGACGCGGCGATGCTGGAGGTGCCGGACGTCGCCCTGCGTTATCTGAGCCTCGATACGCTCAGCGTCCGCGCGGCGGACCCGGCCCGGCTGGCCCAGGGTCTCGCGCTGCTGCGCCTCGCCGGTTGCCGGCCCCTTCCCCTCCGCTGATGCGGGCGCCTGCCGCCATTCTCTTGAAGATCTCCAACGTTCTTCTTATGTTCCTGACGCCCGCACCCCCTCGCGGGATCCCGCCAGGAGTGCGCGCCATGCCCGCCCGTATCCTGAACACCTCCCTTCCGTTCAACGGCCCCACGGCCAACCGGACACTCGACAGCCCGCTGTCCTTCTGGCGCGAATGGCGGCTGCGCGTGCGGTGCGGCAATCCGGATTGCGCGTCCCACAGCCTGCGCCCCGTGGCCGAGCTGCTGCCCCGGCATGGCGGCCTGACCGTTCGCGAGGTGGCCCGACGGCTCCGCTGCAGCCACTGCGGTGAGACATCGGCCCGCCTGGCCTTCGTCGGCCGCGCGGAGGGCAGGCGGCGCGTCCATCCGGTGCGCGGCGAGGCCTGGCCGGCGCCGCGGCCCCGCCCGGCCGCCGCCAGCCCGGCCGTGGCCCGGACCGTCGGCTGATCAGGCTTCCGTGGGGCGCGTCGCCGTGGATTGAGCATGGTGGCCATCCGGCCTAGGTTGCAGCGCAGCATATCGTTGACGGACCTGACTGGAGGGATTGCCCAATGTCATGGACCACCGGCCTTCCGGGTGCCTCGCCCTGGCTTCGGGCCTCTCCCTGGTTGTCTCCGTGGTCATCCCCATGGGCCACGCTCTGCATGGAGGCTGCGGATTACGCGCTCGACAGCTGGCAGCGCGGCATCCTCTTCCTGGACGTGCTGCGGCAGCGTGGCGACCAGTACCACGAGCAGCAGCGGCTGGCGGCGCCCAATGTCCTCAGCTTCGAGGGCGATGTGGTGCTCAGCGGGCGTGACCTGCCGCGACCGGTCAACTACCGGCTGATCCGCATCCGCCCGCCCGAGGGGCTGGAGACCAATCCCCGCAAGCGCCCCTTCGTCATCGTCGATCCGCGGGCGGGGCACGGCCCCGGCATCGCCGGCTTCAAGGCCGACAGCGAGATCGGCGTGGCGTTGCGGGCCGGCCATCCCTGCTACTTCGTCGGCTTCCTGCCCCGGCCGGAGCCGGACCAGACGGTGGAGGACGTGATGCGGGCCGAGCAGGCCTTCGTCGCCCATGCCGCCGCGGCGCATCCGGAGGCGGAAGGCAAGCCGGTGGTGATCGGCAATTGCCAGGCGGGCTGGCAGGTGATGATGGGCGCGGCGACCCGGCCCGAGGTCTTCGGCCCGCTGATCGTCGCCGGCGCGCCGCTCTCCTACTGGGCGGGATGGCGCGGGATGAACCCGATGCGCTACACCGGCGGCCTGCTCGGCGGCACCTGGATGACGGCCCTGGCGGGCGATCTGGGCGACGGGCTCTTCGACGGCGCCTGGCTGGTGCAGAACTTCGAGAACCTGGACCTCGCCAACACCTGGTGGACCAAGCAGTACACCGTCTACGACCGCATCGACACCGAGCCGCCACGCTACCTCGCCTTCGAGAAGTGGTGGAACGGCCATATCCTGACCAATGCCGGCGAGATGCAGTACATCACCGACAATCTCTTCGTCGGCAACAAGCTCTCGACCGCCGAGCTGACCACCTCGGACAAGATCCGCATCGATCTTCGCGAGATCCGGTCCCCGATCGTCGTCTTCTGCTCGCGCGGCGACAACATCACCCCGCCGCCGCAGGCCCTGGGCTGGATCCTCGACCTCTACGACAGCGTCGACGACATCCGCGCGCACGGCCAGACCATCGTCTACACCGTGCACGAGAGCATCGGCCATCTCGGCATCTTCGTCTCCGGCAAGGTGGCGCGGAGGGAGCACGAGGAGTTCGCCTCCAACATCGACTTCATCGACGTGCTGCCTCCGGGCCTCTACGAGGCGGAGATCCTGGACGCGGAGGGCGCCGAGGGCGGCGAGTACGTGCTGCGCTTCGCCGGCCGGTCGCTCGACGATATCCGCGCCATCGTGCAGCCCCGCCCGGAGGACGACCGCCGCTTCGCCACCGTCGCCTGGCTGTCGGAAGCCAATCTCGGCCTCTACCGCCACCTCCTGCAGCCGCTGGTGCGGGCCCTGGTCACGCCGCAGCTGGCCGAGACGATCCGCGGCCTGCAGCCGCTGCGCCTGCAGTACAACAGCTTCTCCAGCCGCAATCCCTGGCTGGCGCCCATCACGGCGCTCGCCGGGCCGGTGCGGCAGGAGCGCCGCCCCGCCGCCGAGGACAATCTCTTCCGTCGCCTGGAACACCTGGCCTCGGCACAGATCGTCGCCGCGCTGGACCGCTACGGCGACTGGCGCGACGCCGGCTACGAAGCCGCCTTCCTGGCGCTCTACAGCCATCCGCTGCTGCAATCCCTGGCCGGGCTGATGGCGCGCGACATGCCGCCGCGCCGCCAGCCGGGCGCCGAGCCGGAGCTGCGCGATTTCCTCGAGCGGCGCATGGCGGAGCTGCGCGCCGGCATCGCCGAGGGGGGCGCCTACGAGGCCTGCCTGAGGGCGCTGATCTATATCGGCCTGGCCGACCGCGTCGCCGATGCGCGCAGCTTCGCCATGCTGCGCAACCTGCGGCGGGAGGAGGGGCAGGAGATGAGCCTCGCTGCGTTCAAGGCGGCGCTGCGCGAGCAGTTCTTCATGCTGCGCCTGGACCAGGCGGCGGCGCTGGCCGCCCTGCCCCGACTGCTGCGGACCTCGACGGCGGCGGAGATCGAGGCGCTCATCGCCGAGATCCATCGTGTCGAGGAGGCCGCGCCGCTGAGTGAGGCCGCTCGGCAGCGCCACGCCGAGATCGAGGCGATACTCCAGCAGGTCCTGGCCGGCGCACCGCGCGCCGGGGAGCCCGAACCCCCCGCGGAGGCGCAGCCGGCGCGCGGCGAGCCGGCAGCGCCACCGCGCCGCCATGCCCGGCTCCGGGCGCGCGACCGCAAGGGATCCGGCCGGTGACGGCCGACAGCCTCGGCGCGCCGCCTGCCGCGCCGCGCCATCCGCACTACGATGCGCTGATCGAGCGCACGGCCGGGATGGCGGCGGTGCCCTGCGCCGTCGCGCATCCCTGCGACGCATCGGCGATGGAGGGCATCGCCGATGCCATGCGCCATGGCATCATTGCGCCCATCCTGGTGGGTCCCGCGCGGAAGATCGCAACCGCCGCCGCGGCGGCGGGGCTCGATCTCGCGGGGATCGAGGTCATCGACGCACCGCACAGCCACGCCGCCGCCAAACGCGCCGTCGCGCTGGTGCACGAGAACCGCGCAGAGCTGCTGATGAAGGGCAGCCTGCACACCGACGAGCTGATGTCGGCCGTGGTGGCGCGCGAGGGCGGGCTGCGCACTGAGCGGCGCATCAGCCACGTCTTCATCATGGACGTGCCCAACTACATCCGCCCGCTTTTCATCACCGACGCCGCCATCAACATCGCGCCCGATCTCGCCGCCAAGGCCGATATCATCAGCAACGCCATCGACCTGCATCACGGCCTCGGCCTGGGCATCCCGCGCGTCGCCATCCTCTCCGCGATGGAGACGGTGAGCCCGAAGCTGCCCGGCACCATCGAGGCGGCGGCGCTGTGCAAGATGGCCGAGCGCGGGCAGATCCAGGGCGGCATCCTCGACGGACCGCTGGCGCTCGACAACGCGGTGAGCCCGGAGGCGGCGCGCATCAAGGGCATCCGCTCCGAGGTGGCGGGCCGCGCGCAGATCCTCGTGGTGCCGGATCTCGAGGCGGGCAACATGCTGGCGAAGAACCTGACCTTCCTGTCGGGCGCCGACGCCGCCGGCATCGTGCTCGGCGCGCGGGTGCCGATCGTGCTGACCAGCCGCGCCGACAGCACCCGTACCCGCCTCGCCTCCTGCGCCGTCGCCGCGCTCTACGCGCGCTACCTGGCCGAGCGGAGGCCGGTGTCCGCATGAGCGAAGGCATCCTGGTCCTCAACGCCGGCAGTTCCAGCATCAAGTTCCAGCTCTATGCCGTGGGCGGGGATGACAGCCTGACCCGGCGCTTCAAGGGCCTGCTGGGCGGCATCGGCACCGCCCACGCCCGGCTGCAGGTCTGGGACGCGGGCGATGCCGTGATCGCCGACGAGCGCCCCGAGCCCGCGCGGATGCAGGATGTCGCCGCCGCGCAGGAGGTGCTGGGTGCCTGGTTCCTCGGGCATATCGGCACGCCGCCGCTGGCGGTCGGCCACCGCGTCGTGCATGGCGGACCGGACTTCGCGGAGCCGGTGCTGATCGATGACGAGGTGCTGGCGCGGCTGGACGCGCTGGTGCCCCTGGCGCCGCTGCACCAGCCCAACAACCTGGCGCCGATCCGCTCGATTCGCGCGCGCCGGCCGGAGCTGCCGCAGGTCGCCTGCTTCGACACCGCCTTCCATCGCGGCCATGGCCCCCTCGCCGAGCGCTTCGCCATCCCCGAGGCTCTCTACCGCCAGGGCGTCCGCCGCTACGGCTTCCATGGCCTGTCCTACGAATACATCGCCGGCCACCTGAAGGATCTCGATCCCCTGCTGCCGGAGCGGCGCGTGGTGGCGCTGCACCTGGGCTCCGGCATGTCGGCCTGCGCCCTCCGGGCGGGCCGCAGCATCGACAGCACCATGGGCTTCACCGCGCTGGACGGCCTGCCCATGAGCACGCGGCCGGGCCAGCTCGACCCCGGCGTGGTGCTCTACCTCCAGGAGCAGGGCATGACGCCCGCCGCCATCGAGCATCTGCTCTACCATGAATGCGGGCTGAAGGGCCTGTCCGGCCTCAGCGGCGACGTGCGCGACCTGCTCGCCAGCGACAGCCCCTCGGCGCGGCTGGCGCTGGACCACCTCGCCTATCACGCCGCCGGCGCCATCGCCGCGCTGGCCAGCAAGATGGGCGGGCTCGACGCCATCGTCTTCACCGCCGGCGTCGGCGAGAACGCGGCGCCGGTGCGGGCGGCGATCGGCGCCCGCTGCGCCTGGCTCGGCCTCGTCATGGACGCCGCGTGCAACGCCGCCCATGGCCCGCGCATCTCCGCCGATGGCAGCCGCATCGCCGCCCATGTCCTGCCGACCAACGAGGAACGCATGATCGCGCGCCATACCCTCGACCTGCTGCGCGGCTACAGGACGGTCTGGTGAGCCCCCGTCCCCTCCCCAGCCTGCAGGGCCGCCGCGGCCTGGTGACGGGCATCGCCAACGACCAGTCGATCGCCTGGGGCTGCGCCCGCGCCTTCCGCGACCTCGGCGCCGAGCTGGCCGTGACCTACCTGAACGAGAAGGCCCTGCCGCATGTGCGGCCGCTGGCCGAGGCGGTGCAGGCGCCCATCCTGATGCCGCTCGACCTGCGGAACGAGGGTGAGCTGGAGGCTGTCTTCGAGCGCATCGCCGCGGAATGGGGGCAACTCGACTTCCTGCTGCATTCCATCGCCTTCGCCCCGCGCGAGGATCTCCAGGGCCGCGTCACCGACTGCTCGCGCGAGGGCTTCCTGCAGGCGATGGACATCTCCTGCTGGTCCTTCATCCGCATGGCCAAGCTGGCCGAGCCGCTGCTGGCCAAAGGCGAGCATCCCGGCGGCGCGCTGTTCTGCATGAGCTATTACGGCGCCAGCATGGTGGTCGAGCACTACAACATGATGGGGCCGGTCAAGGCGGCGCTGGAGAGCGCCACGCGCTACCTCGCGACGGAACTCGGGCCGCAGGGCATCCGCGTGCACGCCATCTCGCCCGGGCCGCTGAAGACCCGCGCCGCCTCCGGTCTGCCGGACTTCGACGCCTTGCTGGCCCGCGCCCAGTCCAAGGCCCCGGCCCGCAGCCTGGTGAGCATCGAGGATGTCGGCATGGCCACCGCCTATCTGGCCACGGATGCCGCCCGTTTGATCACCGGCCAGACGCTTTACATCGACGGCGGCTATCATATCGTCGACTGAGGCGCCGCAGCCGGCGGCCGGAAAGAGGAGCGAGATCGCCATGGCGGAGCAGGGATTCCTCAGCCGCTTCAGCGCGCCTGAGATTCGCGCCTGGATGCAGCGCCAACGTGAGGCCAAGCTGGACGAGGAGGGGCGGGAGCGGGAGCGCCAGCGGGACGAGCGCGAGGCGCTGCGCCGCGCCTTCCAGGACCGCGACATCCCGCCCGATGCGCTGGAGCGCCTGATGCTCATGGTGCGCCGCGCCGCCGCTGATGGCGAGAACGAGGTGATGGTGCTGCACTTTCCCTCCGCCTGGATGAAGGACAGTGGCCGCTCCATCACCAGCGGCCAGGATGACTGGGCGCTGTATCTCGATGGCTTCGCCGCCAAGGCCCATGCCTTCTACCGGCGGGAGCTGGAGCCGCGCGGCTTCGACCTGCGCGTGGCGATCCTGGACTACACCGACGGAATGCCGGGAGATGTCGGTATTTTCCTGAGCTGGAAGGAGGCGGGGGCGGGCTGAGGACGCCCCCTTCCCGTCGCCTGTGTGACTTCGGTCACAGAAACCGCCCCGCTTCTGCCGTATCCGGGAAGCGTAACGGAGGTTTCCGCCATGCAGGACTGTGCCATCCGCAGGCTTCCCGAGTTCCTCGCCCTGGCCCATGAGAGGCTGATCGCGCTGATGCGCGAGCATGCGGAGGCGGACGACGACCAGCGTGTGGTCATCCTGGGCCAGATCCGCCAGACCTTCGAGCAGATCGAGGCGGCCATGGCGCTGTCCGAGCTGCTGGGCCTGGAGGGCTGAGCCCGGGCGGCGGCCCGCCTACTCGATCCGCAGCCCCGCCTCGCGCACCACACGGCCCAGTTCCTCGACATCCCGCCGCGCCAGGGCCTCCATCTCCGCCACCGTGAGCGGCTTCAGCACGACCCCCGAGGCGGCGGCGACGTCCCGCAGCCGGGGCATCGCGGCCGCCTCGCGCAGGGCGGCATTGATCCTCTCCCGGATGGCCAGCGGCACGCCCGACGGCGCGAAGACGGCGAACCAGGCATCCACCATGTAGCCCGGCAGGCCGGCCTCGGCCGTGGTCGGCACCTCCGGCAGCGCCGGCAGGCGCGTGTCGCTGGCAACGGCGAGGGCCCTGAGCCCACCGCCCTGCAAGAGCGACAGGGCGGAGGACGGGGTGGTGATGAAGATGTCCACCCGGCCGCCGACCACGTCCTGCAGTGCCGGCGCGGCGCCGCGATAGGGCACGTGCAGCATCGGCGCCCCGACCCGCCGCGCGAGTTGCAGCCCGGCGATGTTCTGGATCGAGCCGGTCCCGGCCGAGGCGTAGGTGACGCGGCCGGGATTCTCCCGGATGTGCGCCACCAGCTCGGCCAGCGTTGCGGCCCTCACGGCGGGACCGCTGAAGATGACATGCGGCGCGATGGTGGCCATGCCCACGGCGGCGAGATCCCGGTTCGGATCCCAGCCGAGATCCGGCGTCAGCGCCGGATTAGCGCCATGATAGCCGGAATACTGCAGCAGCAGCGTATAGCCGTTCGCCTCGGCGCGGGTCACCGCCAGGATGCCGACATTGCCGTTGCCGCCGGAACGGTTCTCGATCACGACCTGCTGCCCCAGCGCCCGGCTCAGCGGGTCCTGGAACAGCCGCGCCGCGAAGTCCGTGCCGCCGCCCGGCGGATTGGGCACGACCAGCGTGATCGGGCGGTTCGGCCAGCCGGTCTCGGCCCGGAGCGGCCGCGCGGCGAGGCCCACCACGGCGGGCGCCGCCAGGCGGCGCGGAATCTTCAGCATCGGACGTTCCCTTCCCTGATGGGTTCTTGGCGCCCCCTGAGGGGCTCAGCCCGCCTCCGGCACCGTGGCGTGCACGGGCAGGACCGCCTGAAGCGAGGTGCGGACCACGGCGACCATGGGCCCGGGGGCGCGCAGCGCCGCCGCCAGGGCGGGCAGATCGGCCTCCTCCCTCACCCGGAGCAGCGGCGCGCCGAAGGAGGCGCACCAGAGGCCGAGATCGGGATTGACGAGATCCGTGCCCGAGACCCGGCCGGGATGCCGCTGCTCCTGATGGATGCGGATGGAGGCGTAGCTGCCATTGTCGGACAGCAGGAGCTTGATGGGCAGGCCGCGCGCCATGCCCACGGCCAGTTCATTGCCGGTCATCAGGGCACCGCCATCCCCCACGGCGCAGATCACGCTTCGCTCCGGGTGCCGCAGGGCGGCGGCGACGGCGGCCGGCACGCCGAAGCCCATGGCGCCCGAGATCGGCGCCAGCAGGCGCTGCGGCAGCGTCCAGGGAAGCTTGCGGTAGAAGGGGGCGGCGAAGGTGCCGGCATCGAGCGTCACGATCGCATCGGCCGGCGCGACCTCGCCGACCAGCTGCGCCACCCTGGCGAAGGCGAGGCCATCCGCGGCATCGGACGTCACGGGCTGGCTGTCCGCCTCCTGCAGCCGGCGCAGGCGCCGGTTCCACGCCGCCCGTCCCTCCGGCACCGCCCTGCCCTGGCGTGGCATCGCACCCAGCACGGCCAGCGCATCGGCGGCAATGGCCATCCCGGCCGGGAACTGCCAGCCCAGGAAGCGCGGGTCGGCGCAGACATGCACCAACGTCTGCCCCGGCGCCGGCCAGCTGTAGCCCTGGGTGGTGATGTCGGTGAGCCGCGTCCCCAGGGCGAGGACCAGATCCGCCTCGGCGAAGGCCTGGCGCTGCGCGTCCGGATTGCGCAGGCCGAGGTCGCCCGCATAGAGCGGATGCCGGTTCGGGAACAGGTCCTGGCGGCGGAAGGACACCGCGACGGGGAGCCGCCAGTCCTCCGCGAAGGCCAGCAGGGCCTCGCGCCCGCCCGGAACGTCCAGCCCGTGCCCGGCCAGCAGGATCGGGCGCTCGGCGCGGCGGAGCATCTCCGCCAGGCGCTCCGCCTCCGGCGCCGCCAGCGCGGCCGGCACCGCGGCCGTGATGGCCGGGGCGGAAGCCGCGCAGGGCGCCGCCAGCACATCCTCCGGCAGGGAGAGCACGACCGGCCCCGGCACCCCCTGCACCGCCATGCTCCAGGCCCGGGCGATTAGCTCGGGCACCTGGTCCGGATGGGTCGCCTCGCCGACCCATTTGGCGATGCCGCCGAACATGGCGGCGTAGTCGATCTCCTGGAAGGCGCGGCGGCGCAGATCCCTCTGCTCGACCTGGCCGATCAGCAGGATCAGCGGCACGGCGTCCTGCTCGGCGGTGTGCAGCGCGATGGCGGCGTTGCAGGCGCCCGGGCCGCGCGAGACCAGGACCACGCCCGGCCGGCCGGTCAGCTTCGCGTCGGCCACCGCCATGAAGCCGGCGCCGCCCTCTTGGCGGCAGGTGACCAGATCGATGGAGGGATGCGCGTGCAGGGCATCGAGCAGGGCGATGTAGGATTCGCCCGGGACGCAGAAGGCCCGGTCGGTGCCGCGCGCGGCCAGGGCGGCGAGGAGGGTCTCGGCGGCGGTCTTGGCGTTTTCCATCTCCGCCCCATAGCCCGCCGGGCATGTCCCGCCTCCCATTAGCAGCTATAGTCGCAGGCTATGGATCCGACGCGGCTGCGCTCCCTCGTGGCGATCGCCGAGCAAGGCGCCTTCAGCCGCGCGGCCTCGGTCCTGGGCCTGGCGCAGCCCAGCCTGTCCCGGCAGATCGCGCTGCTGGAGCAGGAGGTCGGGCGCCCCCTCCTCTACCGCCATGGCCGCGGCGCGCGCCTCACCGAGGACGGCCGGCGCCTGGTCGAGGCCGCCCGGCCCCTGCTCGCCGCGCTCGACAACCTCCCGGCCAGCCTGGATGACCCGGTTCCGCGCGGCCAGGTGGTGCTGGGCGTGCCGACCTTCATGTCGGCGCATCTGGCGGCCTCGCTGTTCGGCGAGCTGCGCCAGCGCCACCCCTTCCTGCGGATCCGGCTGGTCGACGGCTTCAGCGGCTTCGTGAACCAGTGGCTGACCGAGGGGCGCCTCGACATCGCCATCCTCTATGACAGCCGGCGCAGCCGGGCCATCGCCGCGGAGCTGCTGGCCCAGGAGGAGCTGCTGCTCTTCGCGCGCCGCCGCCGCGCCCGGGACCTGCCCGGCGAGGGTCCCGTTCCGGTATCATGCCTGTCGCGGCTCGATCTGGTCCTGCCCGATCCGCAGCACGGCTTGCGGCGCGCCCTGCACCGCGCCGGGGCGCATCCCGATCCGGCCCGCCTGCTGGAGGTGGACAGTCTGGCGGCCATCCGCAGGCTGGTCGAACTGGACATCGGCTGGAGCGTGCTGCCCCGCGCGGCTCTGACGCGCGAGGCGCTGGACCGCCGATACATCCTGAGGGGCATCGCCGATCCGCCACTCCGCGCGCGCCTGATGGTGGCGATGAGCCCGACGCGCCCCGCGACCCCGGCCCTGCGGGCGGTGCTGGCTCATCTCCACGCGACGGTCGCCAGGCTTCAGCAGAGCGGGATCATGTCCCCCCTGCCAGTCGACGGCCGAGGTCCGGCCTCATCCGCCCACGGGTCCGCCACGCAGAAGGCACCCTGATCGCCGCCCTGGGCAACCGGCGTCCCACTCTCGGCCAGCAGGCCTGTCCTATGCCGGCGGACATCTCCATTGCCGAGGTGAGCCGGGAGGATGAGCGAGGCGGCTGGAAGGATCGCCGCCACTCTGCCGTGACGGTCGTGACCGCCTCGGCGGGATGAAGGCGTGTGACCGGCCTTGCGTGACCGCTCCAGACCCTCCACCGCCGCCCTGTCAGCTCTTCACCAGCGGCGGCGTCTGCTGGTGCTGCACCACGCGCCACTCCTCGTGCGCCAGGCGGCGATAGGTCGAGGTACAGTGCGCCTCGTAGGGCGCCGTGCCATCCCGCTCCGCGCGGGCATGGTAGGCGACCACGATCAGCCCCTCCTGCGGCCGGGCGATCTGCCGCTCGGAGATCTCCACTTTCGTCCAGCGCGGCGTGTCCGCGACGGCGGCAATGGCGTCCTGGCCGCTCATCACGAAGGGCGGCTGCGGCAGCACCATCAGGCACGCATCATCGATCGAGGATCGGTAGTGCTCGGCGTCTCCGGTCCACAGGCTTTCCTCGAACGCCCAGACGCGATTGTCTTCCATCGGTGCCTCCCTGGTTGCCGAGATCAGGTGGTGCGGCCTGGGCGGCTGCCTAGGATGACGTTTTCGGCATTGGCACGCGCAGAAGGCGATGGCTCCGGTCTGCTCCGCCGAACCGAAGCGCGCGATCCGGATCCCACCGCCGCGACGCCTCGACCAAGGCCTCCCGCAGCCCCGTGCGCGCCGGTACGCCCCTCCCTGCCCATACCGGCTCCCCACGTCACGCGGCTCGCCACGCGTGGGCGGCGGGGGTCCACATAGGCGGCCTCGGAAGCTTTGGACACTCCCGAAACGCGCAGAACCTCGGTCGCCTGCGCAGTCTCACCCGTTGTGAAGCGGGCTCTCAGAACAGGTTGCTCTCCACCTGCCGGTACTCCGGCCTGGCCAGATCCAGCCCCGTCTCCGCGTCATAGTGCTCGGTATTCTCGAAGGCGAGCAGCGCGTCGCCCAGTGCCCGGCTTACCGGCCGCAGCGCCCCTCGCCCCAGCCAGTCCCGCCGCGCCTGGGCCGGAATGCTGATGGTATAAGGCTGCAATGCCCGCAGCATCCGCCCTGAAGGCTTGTCGACCCGTGCCACGAGTTGCAGCGCCGCCCGCGCCGCGTCGTCCCACGGCACGACCACCGGCTCCATCGTCTCGTCGATCAGGCGGAAGGCGTCGGCCAGGCTGCGGAAGGGAAAGCGGCTGTCATCCTTATGCGTCTCCAGCGCCGGCAGCGCGCCTGGCCTGAAGCCCTCCAGCGCAAGGGCATCCAGCGCGCCCTGCCCTTTCTGCCAGTACAGGGTGCGGAAGTAGTCCCGCACGGCCTCCAGCCCCAGCAGGTCGTCATGCCGCCGCAGCACTTCCCGTGTGGCCTGATGGAACTCCCGCGCGAAGCGCGGCACCGACGCCTCCGCCGGCTCGAACACCACCGTGCGCCCCATGGGCAGGAGACCATTGCGGTTGCAGCGCCCCGCTGCCTGGGCAATGGAATCAACCCCGGACACCGCGCGCCACACTTCCGGCAGATCCAGATCCACACCGGCTTCGATCAGGGACGTGCTGACCACGCGCACCGGCTCCCCGGCCTTCACCCGGCGGCGGACCTCTTCCAACACCCGGCGGCGGTGGCGCGGCACCATCAGCGTGCTGAGATGCACGGCACCTTCCTGCTCCCGGATGGCGCCATGGAGATCCCGCGCATGAGCACGGCTGTTGACGATGCACAACATGCGCGGCACCTCGGCGAAGCGTGCCGCCACCTCGGCATCCGTCACCTTGTCCGGCCTCACCTCCACCCGCACCCGCCGCAGGGCGGCGTAGAGGGCCGGCGGGTCGGGCGCGATCTCGCGTTCCGGCGGAATGTCGAGCCCGCCATCCAGCCCGTCCTGCACACGGATCGCCGGCTGCGTGGCGGTGCAGAGCACCACCGTGGCACCATAGGCCCGCGCCAGCTCGGCCACTGCCGCCAGGCAGGGGCGCAGCAGCCCCACCGGCAGGGCCTGCGCCTCGTCCAGCACGATCACGGAGCGCGCCAGGTTGTGCAGCTTGCGGCAGCGGGACGGACGGTTGGCGAAGAGGCTTTCGAAGAACTGCACGGCGGTGGTCACCACCACCGGCACATCCCAGTTCTCCGCGGCCTGCCGCAACTTACGCTCGCCCCCTGGTCCTTCCTCGTCGTCGGTCTCGCGCCAGGCGGCCTGGGCGTGGTGCTCCAGCACATCCTCCTGCGTTTCCAGCGCGGTACGGAACACGGCGGCGGTTTGCTCGATGATGGCGCTGAAGGGTGCGACATGGATCACACGACGCAGGCCGTGCCGCGCCGCATGCTCCAACGCGAAGGACAGGGAGGCCAGGGTCTTGCCGCCGCCCGTCGGCACGGTCAGCGTGAACAGGCCGGGCGGCATCGCCGCCTTATCCCGTGCCGCCGCCAGCACCTGGGAGCGGGCATGGGAGACGGTGCTGTCGCTGCGTCCGTCGATCCCGGCCATATGCACGCGCAGCCGATCGCGCAGGTCCGGGATCGTGCTGTGACCGCCCCGCGTTTCAGGCTGCCCTTCGGCGCGACGATGGAACGCCTCGGTCTCCAGGAAATCCGCGTCGACCAGGCAAGAGAACAGCATGCGGCCGAGAAAGGCCTTGCCGAAGCCGGATGGCGGAGCGCCGCCCGGCCAGGGCGGAGACGGCAGAAGGCCGCGCGTCTGCGGCAAAGGCCCGGCATGGGCTTCCCAACCATCATAGGGGAAGATCGGGTGGTGTTCCGGCGAGAGCCGTCGTTCCAGGTCCTCCGCATCAGACAATCCGCCATGGTGCCCGGCCACGATGTTGGCGAGGAGCAAGCCAAAGGGTCCTGGGGACAGGCGGTAGGCCATGCGGGCCCCGGCGGTGGAATGGTCCGGCCCCTTGGCGGCACCTTCACCGCGCGGCGTGGCGATGTAGGTCTGGAAGGGAACGGACACCTTGCCAATGTCGTGCAGACGGCCCAGAGCACGTGCAGCCTCGGCCCAGCCGAACCATGCGGCAAACTCTGCCGCGCGCTGACCGACAGCCACCAAGTGATCCGTCAAAAGCTCCCAGTTGGCAGGGGGCTTCGAAGGCAGCGAATGCGCGAAGACTGGCATGGTCTGCATTGAATACATTCAGAATGCATTGATCCAGAAGAGAATGGCGGCGACAAGACGGATGGCAGACATGCCACGCTCCCGCACGGGGAGCGACCTTGCATCCGGGAGCGCTGTTAGCCAACCCGTGGGGTTTCGATCCACGCTCCCGCACGGGGAGCGACTGCGCGAGCGCCAGCATCTGGCGCGCACCGAGCTGGTTTCGATCCACGCTCCCGCACGGGGAGCGACCAGGGATGCTGGCGGTGTCCCTGGGCACATCGCGGTTTCGATCCACGCTCCCGCACGGGGAGCGACCGAAGGTTGCAGCGATGGCCTGCATCTGCTGCTCGTTTCGATCCACGCTCCCGCACGGGGAGCGACAATTCAGCCGGCGCGGCTGGGACGTGTCGTTTCCGTTTCGATCCACGCTCCCGCACGGGGAGCGACGAGCGCCTCTCGATATAGTGGAGATTCGCCATATGTTTCGATCCACGCTCCCGCACGGGGAGCGACATGTCGGCGTCTACGTCAAGGGTGAGTTCAACGAGTTTCGATCCACGTTCCCGCACGGGGAGCGACCGCCACATCCTGTCCCAGGAGAGCCCGGTCTCCCTGTTTCGATCCACGCTCCCGCACGGGGAGCGACGCCTTATGGTCTAACTCACGAAAGGAGCGCTCTGAAGTAGGCTGTGATCGCGAACATTCTGGAACCAGCCTCCGTATGTGGAGGCCGTGCAGAGGCATAGTCCCCAAGTCCCTGAAATCATAGCCAATTGCTGACGCGCGAACCTTGCCCGGTTGCGATGAGTGCTTCAGGGTCGCGCAGTGCTGACGATAACAGAAAGAACCGGACCTGATGAGACGGTCGACAGTCGTTAGAACACCAGCGGCTTGTCCAGATCCAATGCAGGCTTCGCGCCCACATGTTCGACCTTGCGCCGCCCGTCTGCGCCCAGTCGGTAGAAACGCAAGCTGTCGGTTAGAGGGTCAACTTCCTCAATCAGCCTCGCCCGCAACTGCGTCCACTGCGCCGGGTCGACCTCGCATTCGAAGACTGAGTTCTGGACGCGCTGGCCCCAGTCCAGGCAGGCGCGAGCAACGCGCCGCAGGCGGCGGCGTCCCTCTGCTGTTTCGACATTAACATCATAGGTCACCAGGACCAGCATCGACGTTGCCTTATCGCCATATGAAGGGTGGGTACCCGTCCAGTTCGCCACGCAGGTGCCGGGCCAGCAACTGGGCCTGTATATAGGCCACCAAGCCAAGCGGCATGGCCTCGCCCAGGAAGGGATGGCGCAGTTCGTCCCGCTTGCGTTCCTGCCACGCCACCAGCACGCTGCGGCGGGCCTCGTCGGTCAGTCGCACGCCACCGGCCTCCTCGACGATGAAGTCATCGGCACCGAGCTGTCCACGGTTGAGCAGGCTCAGCGCGAGACGATCGGCCAGGACGGGACGTAGCTCTTCCATCAGATCGAGTGCGAGACCGGCGCGACCGGGACGGTCGGCGTGGAGGAATCCGACTTGCGGATCGAGCCCGTGCGCCTCCAGCGCCGCGCGGCAGTCATGGCCCAGCATGGCGTAGAGAAAGGACAGCAGCGCGTTCACCCGGTCCAGCGGCGGGCGGCGGGATCGTCCGCCAAAGCGCAATGCCGGGTCCGGGCGGCGGATCAGGCTATCAAAGACGCCGAAGTACAGGGCGGCGATCTCCCCTTCTATTCCGCGCAGCCCCGCCACATCCGAGACCGTAAGCGTTCGCCGCGCCGCATGGCCGATCCGCCGTTCCACCTCCTCGAGGGCCAAGCGAGTCGCGGGCTCCATCGCCGCGCCGTGGTCGCGCAGGGCCCGCAGCAGAACCTGGCGCTGGTTCGCCGCCTTGCCGGCCACGACGCCGCGCACGATCGGACCATGCCGCGCCTCGTCATCCGCCACCCGGTGCTGGATACGTCGCAGCAGCACGTTGCCGCTGCGCGCGCCCTCCACCCGCGCCAGGAAGCGGCCGTTCGGCTCCAACAGGGACAGGGCGATTCCCGCCTGGGCACAGGCGGCCATCAGGGCTGGGGAACAGCCGGGGCGGCCAAACCCCACCACTCCTTCCAGCATGTGCAACGGCACGCGGCCGACCTCGGACCCCTCCACCTCCACCACGAGGTTGGCGCCATCCTTGCGGAGCCAGGCACCTTCGCTGGTGACGTAGATGGTGTTGAGCATCCGCCGCATGATCAGCCCCGCAACTGCTCGGCCAGCCAGCCCGTGACCGAAGGTGGCGCCTGCAACCGCTCCGGCTAGCAAAGGTCGTGCAGGGAGCAGGCGCGGCAGCCCGGGAACAGTCTTGGCGGCGGCGTGTGCCGGGCCAGGATGTTGCCCCGCGCCTCCTCCGCGGTTCGCACCGTCAGCGCGCGGAGCGTCTCGTCAAACAGCACGGGCAGGCGGCGGCGCGTGGTGCCGTAGAACAGCGCCCCTTGCGGCACCGGCACACCGAAGGCCTCCTCCAGGCAGATCGCCTGGGCGCAGAGCTGTACCTCGTCGGCCCGGTGCGCCTTGGGCTTGCCGCGCTTGTACTCCACGGGAAAGGGCTGCGGTGGGCGGCCGCGAAACTCCACCGCATCCGCCTTGCCTGCAACGCCGAGCGTGAGGGAACGCAGCGCGATGCCGCGCGCGACCCGCACCCCGGGCCGCGTTTCCGGGCGGCCCGCATCCACCCGCTCATGCAGCAGCCGCCCCTCGGCGGTCGCGCCATCCTCCGCCCAGAGTCCTTCCACATGGATCAGGGCGGACTGGCGCGGGCAGAACAGATGGTGCTGGAGAGCGGAAATCGGGATCAGCTCGTCCTCGGCCGCCGTGTCCGGGGGCGCCGGCGGCATCGGCTCAGCGCTCGATCACCTCGACACCATCCGGCAATCCGCCCCGATCCACAGCGATGGCGTAGTCCTGGAAGCGACGGGCGGCAGGCCAGTTGTCGGTGCGGGGGTCGCCGATCGGATGCGTCTCTCCCTGGTGGTGCCGGCGCGCCGTCACGCGGTCGAACAGCGTATGGGCCTGAGCATTGCCCAGCGCGCCGGCATGGCGGAACACCACCAGCTTGCGGGTTGCCATCTCGCCACGGGCGGCGGAGCGGTCGTGCTCGAACATGCTGCCCAGCGCCTCGAAGAGCAGTTCCAGATCCGCCTCGGAGAAGCCGGTGCCCTTGGCCGGGTGGCTGGCCAGCGGCGCCGAGACGAAGCCATGGGTACGGTACAGACCGTAGGGCACGATATGCTTGCGGCCCATGGTGCGACCGCCCTTCTCCTCCGCGTCCTTTTCCGTGGTCGCGGCGAGGCGGGTGATGGAGACTTCCAGCGGCAGCACCGGCTCAACCGAGGTCGCGAAGGTGATCTGCACCGGCCCGCGCACCTGCCCTGCATTGACGCCCGTGGTCATCACCGCGCCGAAGGCCCGGATGTCCCAGAAATTGGCGCACATCCAGCGCGTCAGCTCACGGGACTTTTCAGCGTCCCTCGGCAGGCGCTTGCGGTCCTCGTCCTTCGTCACCTCCGGCAGCACCGCCGTCCAGGCGCGCTTGTGCTCGAGATTCAGCGTGGCGCCATCGCGCATGTAGATCTCGTGCCCCGGTGCCTCCGGGCGCGCCAGCGCGACGTAGTTGCGGATCTTGCGCTTGATGGCGACGTCGGAGACGAGGCCGTGATTGGTCTCCGGGTCCAGCCGTGGCAGGTTGCCGGCATCCGGGTCGCCGTTCGGGTTGCCATTGGTGACGTCGAAGAACAGCACGAAATCGTGGCGGCGCGTCAGCGCGGCGGTCTCACTCACTGGCGTCATCCCCCTCGGGTGCTTCCTCGTCCGCGATCTGCACGATCGCCTTGCCGGCGACCCTTGCCTGCCGCTGGTGGTAGTAGCCGATCACGAAGCGGCCCTGCTCCTCCAGCCGCAGGGCGCGCGGTAGGGCCGGTGGCAGCATGGCCGCGATCTGGTCCATCTCGCGCTCCACGAAGCCGCCCTTGCGGTCCTTGCGCAGCTTGGAGAGATGGTTCTGCATCCCGCGCAGCAGCAGCGGGAAGACACTGGCCGGCGTGGCGGAGGCCGCGCCGAAATAGCGATCGCGGATGGTCGCGTTCACCGTGCCGAGCGCCATGCGCTGGGCGATCTCCGCCATGGCGAACATGCGGCCCAGCTGGTAGGCGGCATTCGGTTCCTCGCGGTCGAGGCTCACGGGCGGGTCCTCCTTTCGATCTTCTTGGCGGCGCCTGAGGCGATGCTCGCGGGCCAGAACGGCGCGGATGGCGGCGGCGTGCCAGCCGGTGGCGGGATCGTCCCCCGCCCGCAGCCGCAGGATCGCGGCCGAGAGCAGGGTGCGTGGATAGGGGGCGCCGGAGAGAACAGCGCGCGTCACCTCGCCCGCCAGCAGGGGTGGGATGTTCTCGAACTTGCCCTGCAGCGCGGTGGTGCGCATCAGCAGCCAGTTGACGGAGGGCGGCGCGCGCCAGGGCAGAGGCTCGATCGCGAGGTCCTGGTAGTGCCGCGCCAGGCAGCGCGCGAAGGCCCCGAAGGAATCGCTCAGCCAGAAGCGCACCGACAGCCGCGCGGCATTGGGCGAGAGGCCCAGCACATGGAAGCGCACGTCCTCATCCAGCCGCGGGTCCATCTCCCGCAGCGGCCTGCCCTCCGACAGCGCGGCCAGCACCTCCTGTACGCGGCGTGTGGCGGCGGCATCCTTGTCCAGCCCGGCCTCGGCGCCAGCGACGGCAGGGGCCGGCGGGTCGCCCAGCAGGGCGAAGATGTCCTCGGCCGCCCGCGCCGCCGCCTCCGCGGCCGGGCTGGCATCACGCGCATCGGCCCAGAACACCACGGTGGCGTCGCCCAGCGGGCGGCGCAGGCGGTTGGCGCTGCCGCGATCCAGCAGCCGGTTCAGCGCGGCGCCGTAGCGGAAGGCGGCGGCCTCCGAGGTCGGCGCGTTGTCGCCCTGCGCCTTGCCATAGGAGGTGAAGGCATCAAGGTTGAAGGACACCAGCGCGGCGCCGGAGGATTGCGCACCCTCCACACCCTTGATGACCGGGTGCAGGCGCCGTGCCGGGCCCGGCTGGCCGGTTACCAGGCAGAGTATCGTGGGCGCATCGCCGCCAGCCCGCTGTTCCACCAGAGCCCGCGCCGCCGCGCGCTGATGGATGAAGCCGGCCTCGCCATCCAGGCGGAACACGATATTGGCGTCCAGCATGTCCGGCAGAAAAGGCGGCGCATCGAAGCGCTCCGGCTTCCAGTCCTCCAGGAAGCGCCGAAGCGCCAGGAGGCCCTCGTCATCGGTGCCGGTCAGCAACTGCGTGTGCGAGGCCTGGAAGGCGGCGTGCTCGGCGGCCGTCCGTTTGCCCTCACCCGCCGTGCGACCGAGCGCATAGGCCGATTTGTCCCATAGCAGGTTGGGTAGGATGCCCACGGTGCGCTTGACCGCCGCCGGCACTTCCTCCAGCCGCGGCACAAGCTTCTTGCCCGATGCCACCCGCAGGTCGAGCACAGCCACCGGCTCCCCGGCTGGGGACAGCACGATGGCGAAGCCGATCTTCTCGCGCGAGAAACCCGGTGCCTCCGCCTCCCCCCGCGCCGCCATCCGCCCGTAATAACGGTCCAGCGACTGCAGGATCGTCATGCCGTGCTGCCCTGCGCCAGACAGGCCCGCACATCCACCACCCCATTCTCCAGCCTGGCCCGGAAGAAGCGGGAGGCGGCGCCGGCATCATGGTCGATGTCGTACAGCATCCAGCCGAGATCCTGGTCGCGCTGGCCGGGCAGCAGTTTGCTCTCCGGCAAGGGCGCGCCCTCCGGGATCAGGGCGAAGTCGGCGGCGAATTCCCAGGTGCCCAGGCAGGGGCAGTGGAAGCACTGCCCGGAGGCCGCGCGGCGGTTGAACATGGCGGCGTGCTTGGCAGGCGTGTCTTCCACCCCAGCGCGCGGCGTCATCTCGAAATGTGCCTCGATCACATAGGCCACGTCCACCAGCAGGGTTGTGGCGCGCTGCTGCCGCACCTCCTCCGCCACCAGACCCAGCCCTTGCGTGGTGCCGGCGCGCATGGCCCGCTCGGCCGTCGCGGCGCTGGCCCTGGCGCTGACCTCGTTGCGGCGGAAGGACTGGAAGCGGATGGGCCGCAGCACGTGGATGCGGTCCACCACCCAGCGCAATGCAGGCTTCCAGTGAATGGCTTCCAGGATTCCGCGCGCGGCGGAGGGTGTCATCACGTCGTAGGAGACGCGCTCGACCTTCATCTCAGGTCTGGTAAAGAAGGCGCGGGGACCCCAGACGTGCAAGCGAATGCCGTAGGACATTGTCCTCCTACCGCGGCGCCATAGCACCACCGGTTGCTTTATATAAATGGTAATATCATGGAATCGATATAAGCTGAAGCCGGAAATGCTCAGGGCCCGCTTCATAATGGTCGTGGCATTCGCCGGACGAGCATGAGGGTGGCTGTCAGGTTAAAGAACGCCGAGGAAAGGTGGACATCCTTCTCGTGGCGAGTGGCAACGGCGCCATTCCTTCAGGCGCACCCAGAGGTTGGGGTGCCTGCCGCCGCAGCCAGACGCTTCGGCCGGGTGGTCAGAGGCGCCTGTCTACCTCCGTCGACTCCCAGTTCCTTCTGTTCGCGTCGACAAGTGCGATGAGGGCGGACCGATCCTGGCGCAAAGCGACATGGTCATGGGCTGGAAGGATCGGACCAACTGGGAGAGGCTGTTTTCGTCGGAGTCGAAACCCAGCGAGCAGACCTGAGGACCAGGAACACCTCTCGGGGCTAGGCGGTAGCAAACTGCCTGGAGTCAAACCCCCTGCGCCCGGATGCCTTGGACAGGTATCCGACAGCCACTCGTGAACGATTGTGCGGGTAACTGTGGGGTCTAGGGGCTGAATATCCCCTAAACTCTTGTATTTAAACGCGTCCTGGCGTCCCCAACGGGATTCGAACCCGTGTTACCAACGTGAAAGGCTGGTGTCCTAGGCCTCTAGACGATGGGGACCCGAACGCGACGCGCGGCCATGGCAGCGCGGGCGGGCGGTTACTAGCCCAGGCCCGGCAGGGCGTCCAGACTATCGGTACTGTTTTCTTTCATGAGAACAACGGCCTCACGCCGCCGGAGCGCCATCCTGCACATGCAGGCTGGCCGTCACCGCGCCATTCCAGGCCTCGGCGCGCAAAGCACCGCACAGATGCAGCGGCGCGCCCCGGCTGTTCAGCAGCAGTTCCGCCAGCGGCCCCTCCTTGGCGCGGAAGCACACCGCCTTCAGGCGGCCACCCCCCTCGCCCTCGAGGAAGGCCCGCACGGTGTTGCCCTCCTTCCCCACCCGGTCGGCCCGCGCCACGCGCACGCGCGGCAGCACGAAGAGCGGCTCCTCATGGCCGGCGCCGAACGGTCCGAGGCGCGCGATCTGCTCGGCCAGGGCCGCCGTCGCCGCCGGTACCAGCAGGGTACCGTCCAGCAGGAGGTCGGCGCTGGCCGGCAGATCGGCGGCATGCGCGAGGCGCTCGTTGAGAAAGGCGTGCACCGCCTCCCGCTGCTCGGGGCGGAAGGAGAAGCCGGCGGCCATGGCATGCCCGCCGCCGGTCTCGAACAGGCCGGATTGCCGCCCGGCGATCACCGCCGCGCCCAGATCGACACCGGGCACGGACCGCCCGGAGCCCTTGGCCAGGCCATCGGCCAGGCCGGCGACGCAGGTCGGGCGGTTGAAGCGCTCCTTCACCCGGCCTGCGACGATGCCGACGACGCCCGGATGCCACCCCTCCCCCACCAGCAGCAGCACCGGATGCCCGGCCTCGACCTGGGCCTCGGCCTCGGCGAAGGCGGCGGCGAGCACCTCGCCCTCAACCTCCTGGCGGCGGCGATTCACGGCATCGAGGCGCTCGGCCATGGCACGGGCCTCCACCGGGTCGTCGCAGGCCAGCAGCCGCAGGCCGAGATCCGGCTCGCCGATCCGCCCGGAGGCGTTGATGCGCGGCCCCAGCAGGAAGCCGAGCGTATAGGCCGAAGGGGCGTCCCGTGCCTGCGCCACCTCGAGCAGCGCGGCGATGCCGGGCCTGGCGCCGCGGGCCATCACCTTCAGCCCCTGGGTGACGAAGGCGCGGTTCAGGCCGGTCAGCGGCATCACGTCGCACACGGTGGCGAGCGCCACGAGATCCAGCAGGTCGAGCAGCCGGGGCTCCGGCCGGCCGGAGAAGAAGCCGGAGCGCCGCAGTTCGCGCAGCGTCGCCACCGCCGCCATGAAACCGACCGCCGCGGCGCAGAGGTGCCGCAGACCCGAGCCGCAGTCGAGGCGGTTCGGATTGACCGCCGCCACCACCGCCGGCACCGGCCCTTCGGCCTTGTGATGGTCGAGCACCACGACATCCGCCCGGCCCTCGGCCGCGCGCAGCGCCTCATGGGCGGCGATGCCGCAATCGACGCAGACGACGAGCGTGGCGCCCTCGGCGCAGAGGGCGGCGATGGCGGCGGGATTGGGGCCGTAGCCCTCCTTCAGCCGGTCCGGCACGTAATGCCGCACCGGGCAGCCCAGCTCGCGCAGGAAGCGCAGCATCAGCGCGCCGGCGCAGGCGCCGTCCACGTCGTAATCGCCGAAGACCGCGACCGGTTCGCCGCGCCGCACCGCCGCCGCCAGGCGTTCGGCGGCGCGGTCCATGTCGAGCAGCACGGAAGGATCGGGCAGCAGGGCCCGCAGCGTCGGCTCCAGGAACAGCGGCGCCGCCTCGAGATCGATGCCGCGCGCCGCCATGAGCTGCCCGACAAGCTCGGGCAGGTCGAGGCGCTGGGCGATGGCCAGGCCGGTCCGCGCGTCCCCCTGCCGCCACAGCCAGCGCCGCCCGAGGGCGGAGCGGGCCACGCCGAGGACCAGCCCGGGCGCCGCCACCTCCGCCGGCAGGTCAGTCAACGAAGGCGCTCGGCTTGAGGGAGAAGTTGTGGTGGCCCTCGATGTAGCGGACGGTGCCGGTCTTGCTGCGCATGACGATCGAATGGGTGTAGGCCCGCCCGCCCTTGCGCCGCACGCCGTGCAGCATCGGTCCGCCGGTCACGCCGGTCGCGGCGAACATCACCTCGCCATGCGCCAGGTCCTCGGCGGTCAGCTTCCGGTGCGGATCGGTCAGGCCCATGCCGCGGGCGCGCTCGATCTGCGTCTCGTCCTCGTAGAGCAGCCGCCCCTGCATCTGGCCGCCGATGCAGCGCAGCGCCGCCGCCGCCAGCACGCCCTCCGGCGCGCCGCCGGAACCGAGATACATGTCGACGCCCGTGTCCGCCTGGGAGACGGCGATCAGGCCCGCGACATCGCCATCGGGGATCAGCATGATGCGCGCGCCCGCCTCGCGGCACTGGCGGATGATGTCCTTGTGCCGGTCACGGCCGAGGATGCAGACGACCAGGTCGTTGATCTCGACCTGCTTGGCCTTGGCCAGCTCGCGCAGGTTCTCGCCGGGCGTCGCGTCCAGGTCGACGATGCCGGCCGGCAGGCCGGGCCCGACGGCGATCTTGTCCATGTAGATGTCGGGCGCGTGCAGGAAGCCGCCATCCTCGGCCACGGCCAGGGTGGCGATGGAGTTCGGCCCGCCGGTGGCGCAGATGTTGGTGCCTTCCAGCGGATCGACGGCGATATCGACCTTCGGGCCGCCGGTGCCGACCTTCTCGCCGATGTAGAGCATCGGCGCCTCGTCCATCTCGCCCTCGCCGATGACGACGGTGCCGCTGATGGCGATGGTGTCGAAGGCCTTGCGCATGGCGTCCACGGCGGCGCCGTCGGCGGCGTTCTTGTCGCCCCGCCCGATCCAGCGGCTGGCGGCCAGCGCCGCCGCCTCCGTCACACGCACCAGTTCCAGGGCGAGGTTGCGGTCAACGGGTGTGCTGTCGCGCATGATGGGCTCCTGTTTGTACCCTGTCCGGGGCTTCGCCTGCCCCAACGCCTGTTCAGAAGGTTTCGATGCGGATCAGCGCCGGCGGCTCCAGCACCGCCTCCAGGGCGACGATCCGCTGCAAGGCCGCGCGCATGGCCGATTCCTGGCAGTCATGGGTGGTGAGCACGACCGGCACGGCCTCGCCCGGCGCGCGGCCCCGCTGGATCATGGATTCGAGGCTCACCCCATGATCGCGCAGCACGCCCGTGACATCGGCGATGACGCCGGGCCGGTCGAGCACCATCAGGCGCAGGTAGTAGGCGCCGCGATGCGCGCTCATCGGCTGCGCCGGCGCCGCGGAGAGCGTGCTCGCGCCCCAGACCGGTGTGTGGCGCCCGCGCGCGATGTCGATCAGGTCGGCGGCCACGGCGCTGGCTGTGGGCCCCGCGCCGGCGCCGCGTCCTTCCAGCACGACGCGGCCGACGAAGTCGCCCTCCGCCACCACGGCGTTGAACACACCGTCGACCTTGGCGATGGGATGGTCGACCGGCACCATGCAGGGATGCACGCGCGTGGCGATGCCGCCCTCGGCCCGCTCGGCGATGCCGAGCAGCTTGATCCGGTAGCCGAGTTCCCGCGCCAGGCTGATGTCGAGCGCGGAGACGCCGCGGATGCCCTCGACATGCACCGCCTCGAAGGCGACCGGCCGGCCGAAGGCCAGCGCCGCCAGGATGGCGAGCTTGTGCGCCGCGTCGATGCCGTCCACGTCGAAGGAGGGATCGGCCTCGGCGTAGCCGAGCTTCTGCGCCTCGGCGAGCACGTCGGCGAATTCGCGGCCCGCCCCCTGCCGCTCGGCCTGCATGCAGGTCAGGATGTAGTTGCAGGTGCCGTTCAGGATGCCGGTGACGCGATCGATGCGGTTGGCCGCCAGCCCTTCGCGCAAGGCCTTGATGGCGGGGATGCCGCCGGCGACCGCCGCCTCGTAGGCCAGCGGCACGCCCGCCGCCTCGGCCTGGGCGGCCAGCGCGACGCCGTGCAGCGCCAGCAGGGCCTTGTTGGCCGTCACCACCGGGCGGCGGGCGCCGAGCGCCGCCTCCACCGTGGCACGGGCCGGGCCGGCGCTGCCGCCGATCAGCTCCACCACCACATCGGCCGGCGCCTCGGCGGCCATGGCCACCGGGTCGTCGTACCAGCGCAACCCCTCGAGCGGGACGCCCCGGTCGCGGCCGCGGTCCCGGGCCGAGACGGCGGTGACGACGATGGGCCGCCCGGCGCGGGCCGCGATGAGCTCGGCGTTCTGCCGCAGCAGGACCAGGAGCCCGGCGCCGACCGTGCCCAGGCCGGCGACGGCAACGGAAAGCGGGCGCGTCATGCGTTGTTCACCAGATCGGAGGAGGTCAGGCCGAGGGGCTCGGCGGCCGGCCCGCCATTGTCGGCCTGGAGGAAGGTGCGGATGCCGCGCAGCGCCTGCCGGATGCGCTGCGTGTTCTCGACCATGGCGATGCGCACATGGCCGTCGCCGTGCTCGCCGAAGCCCAGGCCCGGCGCCACCGCCACCTTGGCGCGGGCCAGCAGCAGCTTGGAGAACTCGACGCTGCCGAGATGGCGGAAGCGCTCGGGGATCTCGGCCCAGACGAACATGCCGGCCTCGGGCACCGGCACGTCCCAGCCGGCCTGGCGCAATCCCTTCACCAGCACGTCGCGGCGCTCGCGATAGAGTCGGCGCATGTCGTCGATGCAGTCCTGCGGCCCGTTCAGCGCCGCCGTGGAGGCGACCTGGATCGGCGTGAAGGCGCCGTAGTCCAGATAGGACTTCACCCGTGTCAGCGCCGCGATCAGCTTCGGATTGCCGGCGGCGAAGCCCATGCGCCATCCGGCCATGTTGTAGGTCTTGGACATCGAGGTGAACTCGACCGCCACGTCCCGCGCGCCCGGCACCTGCAGGATCGAGGGCGGCACGCGCGCGCCGTAGTACAGCTCGGCATAGGCGAGGTCGGAGAGCACGTAGATCTCGTGCTGCTTCGCGAAGGCGACGATCTCGCGGTAGAAGTCGAGATCGGCCATCAGGCCGGTCGGGTTGGACGGGTAGTTGATGATCAGCGCCGTCGGCTTCGGCACCGAGTGACGCACCGCGCGGTCAAGGGCGCGCAGCATCTCCTCGTCCGGCGTGTGCGGGATCGAGCGCACCGAGGCGCCGGCGATGATGAAGCCGAACTGGTGGATCGGGTAGGACGGGTTGGGCACCAGGATGGTGTCGCCCGGCGAGGAGATGGCGGCGGCGAGATTGGCCAGCCCCTCCTTCGAGCCCAGCGTCGCCACCACCTCGGTGTCGGGGTTCAGCGTCACCTCGAAGCGGCGGGCATAGTAGTTGGCCAGGGCGCGGCGCAGGCCGGGAATGCCCTTGGAGGCCGAATAGCCGTGCGTGTTCGGGTTCTGCACCGCCTCGACCAGCTTGGCCACGATGTGCGGCGGCGTCGGGCTGTCCGGATTGCCCATGCCGAGATCCACGATGTCCTCGGCCGCGGCGCGGGCCTGGGCCTTCGCCTGGTTGACCTCGGCGAAGACATAGGGCGGCAGGCGGCGGATGCGGTGGAATTCCTCGGTCATGGCCTTCTTGGGTCCGGAGTGGCGAAGGGGGCAGGATAGAGCGGCCGGCCGCGGCGCGGAATGGCGGGACGGAGATGCCGTGCTACAGCCGGGGCGGCGCCGGCGCCAGCAGTTCCGGCGCCGGCGGGGCCGGGGCGAGGAACTCCGCCGGCGGCGGGGCCGGGGCGGCGCCGGGGTCCTCCGGCAGCGGTGCCGCGGGCGTGTCCGGCGAGGCCGGCTGCCGGCCGACGGGCGGGGCGGCGGCGAGGCGGGCAGGCGCCGGCGGGCTCAGCGGGATGATCTCCGCCCCAACGGCGCCGGTCGGCGGCGGCGGCACGGGCTGCCCGGGCACCACCGGATCGCGCGACTGGCCGCGGGCCTCCGCCAGGCTGCGGCTCAGCGCCTCGCGGGCGGAGGGCGCGCCGCGGGCCGGGGCCGGCGGCACCGAGGCCAGGTTGGGATAGCCGCCATCGCTGCCGGGCGGCAGCGGGCGGCCCTGCAACGGCTCGCCGAAGGCGTTGCGGTAGAACTCCACCGGCCCCTCGCCCGGCGAGCCGACGCAGCCGCCGAGAGACGCCAGGGCCAGCAGCAGCACCGGCCATCCGCCGGCGCGCCGGGCCGGACCGGGGCACCCGTTTCCCTCGCGCTCGCTCCGCTGCCGCATCCATCCACCTCCGATCCGCTCCCCCGGCATTACCCCGGATCGCCAGCCGGGGGAAAGGCCGCCCCGGGAAAGCCCCCCGGGGAGAGGCGCCGGCGCGGCATGCCCGCTTGCCGTGGCCGGGAACTCGGCGGAGACTTCCGCCGGGGCGGCGGCGCCGCGCGGGACCCGGAGCGCCGAGACGGACCGGATCTGGCGGCGGGCCGCGTCATGCCCCAGATATGCTCAGCCCTCCACCCACGGCCGGCGATCCGGCGGGGGCGCGGGGCCAACACAGAGGCGCCGCCTTCATGCAGATGACGGCGCGGAGGGACGCATGGCTCACGACGACACCCCCCCGGACCCCGCTGCCTTCCGCATGCCCGACCCCGCCGTGGTCTCGCGCACCATGGCGGACGTGGCGGAGCGGGGCCAGCGCATCGTCGCCGACTTCCTGCGCCGCCAGTCCGGCGACACGCCTGGCCGCCCGGAAGGCCCGGACCCCGCGCATATCGGCGCCGCCTTCATGGAGATGACGGCGCGGCTGATGGCCAACCCGGCCCGCCTGATGCAGGCGCAACTCGGCTTCTGGCAGGACTATCTGACGCTCTGGCAGAACACCGCGCGCCGCATGTGGGGCGAGGAGGTGCCGCCGGTCATCGCCGAGGACAGCAAGGACCGCCGCTTCAAGGACGAGGCGTGGCGCGAGAACGAGGTCTTCGACTTCATCCGCCAGTCCTATCTGCTCTCGGCGCGCTACTTCACCAACGTCGCGCACGCGGCGGACGATCTCGACCCCAAGACGGCGCAGAAGGTCGATTTCTATACGCGGCAGTTCGTCGATGCGATGAGTCCGTCGAACTTCCTGATGACCAACCCCGAGGTCCTGCGCAAGACCGCCGAGAGCGGCGGCGAGAACCTGCTGCGCGGCCTGCAGAACCTGCTGTCCGACCTGGAGCGCGGCAAGGGCAAGCTGCGCATCCGCATGACCGACGAGAGCAAGTTCAGGATCGGCGAGAACATCGCCGTGACGCCGGGCAAGGTGGTCTACCAGAACGATCTGATGCAGCTCGTCCAGTACACGCCGACCACGGAGAAGGTGCTGAAGCGGCCGCTGCTGATCATCCCGCCCTGGATCAACAAGTTCTACATCCTCGACCTGCGGCCGAAGAACAGCTTCGTGCGCTGGGCGGTGGCCCAGGGGCACACCGTCTTCGTCGTCTCCTGGGTCAATCCCGACGAGCGGCTGGCCCAGAAATCCTTCGAGGACTACATGCTCGAAGGCCCCTACGCGGCGCTCGACGCGATCGAGAAGGCGACCGGCGAGAAAGGGGTGAACGTCATCGGCTACTGCCTTGGCGGCACGCTGCTGGCCTCGACCCTGGCGCACATGGCCGTCAAGCGCGACACCCGCATCCGGTCCGCCACCTTCTTCACCACCATGGTGGACTTCGCGGAGGCGGGCGAGCTCTCCGTCTTCATCGACGAGGAGCAGCTGAAGTCGCTCGAGGAGCGGATGCAGAAGCGCGGCTATCTCGAGGGCCGCGAGATGGCGACGACCTTCAACATGCTGCGCGCCAACGACCTGATCTGGTCCTTCGTGGTGCAGAACTACCTGCTCGGGCAGGAGCCCTTCCCCTTCGACCTGCTCTACTGGAACGACGACAGCACGCGCATGCCGGCGGCCATGCACAGCTTCTACCTGCGCCGCATGTACCAGCAGAACGACCTGGTGAAGCCCGGCACCATCACACTGGCCGGGGTGCCGCTCGACCTCGGGAAGATCAGGACCCCCGCCTATATCCTGGCGACGCGCGAGGACCATATCGCGCCCTGGACCAGCGCCTACCGCGCGACGCAGATCTATCAGGGGCCGGTGCGCTTCGTCCTCGCCGCCTCGGGACATATCGCCGGCGTGGTCAATCCGCCGGACTCCGGCAAGTACAGCCACTGGACCGGCGAGGAGATGCCGCCCCGCCCCGAGGACTGGTTCGGCAACGCGACCGAGTTGGCCGGCTCCTGGTGGCCGGACTGGCAGCGCTGGATCACCGCGCAGGACAAGGCCCAGGTGCCGGCGCGCCAGCCCGGCGACGGCGCCCTGCCGGTGCTGGAGGACGCCCCCGGCAGCTACGTGAAGGTGATGGCGACGGATTGAGGCCGCCCCGCGCCGGCACTCGCGCCGGCGCGGGTCGTGGGACGCTCAGCGCGGGTCGCGGAAGTCGCCGTCGCGCCAGTTGCGGTCCTTGCGTCCCGCGCCGTCACGGACCGGCGCGGCGCTCCGCCCGGCGCCGCGCGGCGCGCCCGGGGCATTGGCCGGCCGGCCCTGGCGCTGGCCATCGCGGCCGCCACGGGGCTGCCCCTGCGACGCGGGCCGCCCCCGGCCACCACGCGGCGGCTGCGGCTTCGGCGCCTGCTGCGCGGCCTCGGCCCGGCCCGCATCGCTGCGCCGGTCCTCGGCGGGGATCTTCATGGAGATCAGCTTCTCCACCGCCTTCAGCTTCGCAATCTCGTCCGGCGCGCAGAAGGCGATGGCCTCGCCGCTCGCGCCCGCGCGGGCGGTACGGCCGATGCGGTGGACATAGGCCTCCGGCGTGTCGGGCAGGTCGAACTGGAAGACATGCGTCACGCCATCCACGTCGATGCCGCGGCTGGCGATATCGGTCGCCACCAGGATCGGCGCGCGGCCGGTGCGGAACTCGGCCAGGGCGCGCTCGCGCTGGCCCTGGCTGCGGTCGCCATGGATGGCGTGCGCGTTGATGCCGTCCAGCACCAGGTGCTTGGCGACGCGGTCGGCGCCATGCTTGGTGCGGGCGAAGACCAGGGCCCGGCCGATGCCCGGCTGGCGCAGCATCTCCGAGAGCAGCACGCGCTTCTGCGCGGCGTCGATATGGATCAGCCGCTGCTCGACCCGCTCGGCCGTCGAGGCCACGGGGGTCACGGAGACCTTGGCCGGATCCTTCAGCAGCTCGTTGGCGATCCGGGCGATCTCGGCCGGCATGGTGGCGCTGAAGAACAGCGTCTGCCGCTTCGAGGACATCAGGCCGGTCAGCTTGCGGATCGCCGGCCAGAAGCCGCGATCCAGCATCTGGTCGGCCTCGTCCAGCACCAGGATCTCGACACCCTGCAGGCGGGCGGCGCCGGTCTGCACGTGATCGAGCAGGCGGCCGGGCGTCGCCACCAGGATATCGACGCCGCGGCTCAGCGCCTGGATCTGCGGCCGCGCGCCGACACCGCCGAAGATGACGGTGGTGGACAGGCCGAGGAAGCGGCCATAGGCCCGGATATTGTCGTGGATCTGCGAAGCCAGCTCACGCGTCGGCGAGAGGATCAGCGCCCGGCAGCCGCCACGCGGCGCCTGCGCCCGGCGTGCCGCCAGATGGTGCAGCATGGGCAGCGCGAAGGCCGCCGTCTTGCCGGTGCCGGTCTGGGCGATGCCCAGCAGGTCGCGCCCCTCCAGCACCAGCGGAATCGCCTGGGCCTGGATCGGGGTCGGGGTGGTGTAGCCCTCCTGCTCCAGCGCGCGCAGCAGCGGTTCGGCCAGGCCAAGGGCAGTGAAATCGGTCATTCAGGACACATCCAGTCTTCGGCGCGCGCCATGACGGCCGCACCGGTTGCGGGTCAGGACGCCCCGCGTGGATGGGTCGTACCGGGAGGAAGAGGTTCCGGGAGGCTCGCCCGGGGTCCTGGCCTGGACCGGTGCCCGCGATCGGGCCGGTCATTCACGCAACCAGGACTCAAGACCAAACCCGGGAAGCCGGGCCGGCGGGGCTCATATGCGCGCCTTGGGGCCATGATGCAAGCGCGAAGGCGCCGCGCCCGCGCCATGGCCAGGCCGCGGCCCGGCGTCTAGGCTGCGCCGGGCCCGTCGCTCACGGGCCACAGGATCTCCAAGGAACGTTCCCGATGCCGACCCGTCGCGGTTTGAACACCATGCTGCTGCCGGGGCTCGCCCTGGCCGCCGCCCCGGCCGCCCTCCTGGCCCGCCCGGCTCTCGCCCAGTCCGGTGGCGCCGCCGAATGGCCCGCGGCCCGGCCGATTGAGATGATCGTCCCCTATCCGCCGGCCGGCGGCATCGACATCATGGCCCGCCTCGCGGCGAAGCATCTTCCGAACCACCTGCCGGGCGCGCGTTTCGTTATCACCAACCGCGTCGGCGCCGGCGGGCAGACCGGCACGGAAGTGATCTATGCCGCGCGGCCGGACGGGCTGACCCTGGGCGCCATCGCCAGCCTCGGGCTCAGCGCCAAGCCGCTCGAACGTCCCGTGCGCTGGACGCTCGAATCCTTCACCTATCTGGCGCAGCTGGTCGACGATCCCTGCGCCTTCTGGGTGCGCGCCGATTCGCCGCTCAGGACCCTGGACGATCTCGTCGCCGCCGCCAGGAAGGGTGCCGAGACGGTGTCCGTCGGCACTGCGGCGGGCGTGGGATCGGACGATCACCTGCTGCTGCTGGCCTTCGAGGAAGCCACCCGGATCCGCACCCTCCACGCCCCCTATAACGGCACCGCGGTCGCCATCCGCGACCTGCTGGGCGGGCAGTTGGATGTCGCCTCCTACAATCTGAGCGAGGGGCTCTCCCTGCTGCGCGAGGGCCGCACCCGCTGTCTGGGCGCGGCGGCGCCGGAGCGCTGGCCGGCCATGGCCGAGGTGCCCACCTTCCGCGAGCAGGGCTTCGACGTGCTGGGCGGCTCGGCGCGCGGCTTCGTCGGCCCGCCCGGCCTGCCGGCCGAGATGGAGGCCAGGCTGGTGGAGGCCTTCCGCGCCTTGCTCGCGGACCCCGGATTCCAGAAGGAGGCGGCCGAGCTCAACCTGCCGCTGCGTCCCTTCGTCGGCGCCGAGTATCGCGAGGCCGTGCTGCAGGAGGCGGCGGTCGTGCGGGACCTGTTCCGGCGCCGCCCCTGGGGGGACCAGTGAGCACCATGCCGAGCAAGGTCCTGGTTCCCGATCCCATCCACGCCGACGGGCTGGCCCTGCTGCGCGCCGAGCCGGGCGTCCTGCTCCTGACGCCGGAGGAGTTGCCGCCGGCGGCGCTGGAGGCGGAGCTGGCCGAGGCGGAGGCCATGATCGTCCGTGGCCTGACGGTCGATCAGGCCCTGCTCGACCGCGCGCCGCGGCTGCGCTTCGTCTGCCGCCACGGGGTCGGCTACGACAATGTGGATGTCCCGGCGCTGACCGCGCGTGGCGTCCTGCTCTCCGTGACGCCGGAGGCCAATGCGGGCTCGGTGGCCGAGCACACGCTGATGCTGATGCTGACCCTGGCGCGCCAGGTGGTGGCCTTCAACGCGGGGGTGCGACGCGGCGAGTGGCGGGTGCCCGGCCAGTCGCAGACCTTCGATCTCGCCGGCCGCAGCGTGCTGATCCTGGGCTTCGGCCGGATCGGCACGCGGGTGGCGCGGCTCTGCGCCGCCTTCGGCCTCCGGGTGCTGGTGCACGACCCCTTCATCCCGGCCAATACGATCCGCGGCCTGGGCTACGAGCCGGCGCGGGACCGGGCGGCCGCGCTGGCCGAGGCCGATATCGTGACCCTGCACTGCCCTTCCAACGCGGAGACGCGCGGCATGGTCGATGCCGGCTTCCTGGCGGCGATGAAGCCGGGCGCGCAGCTGATCAATGCCGCCCGGGGCACGCTGGTGGACGAGGCGGCGCTGGAGGCCGCGCTGCGCTCGGGCCGGATCGGAGGCGCGGGGCTGGACGTGGTGGCGGTGGAGCCGATGCCGGCGCCGATCCCGCTGCTCTCCCTGCCCAATGTCGTGATGACGCCGCATGTCGCCGCGAGCACCGCCCAGGGGCTGCAGCGGATGGCCACCGCGGCGGCGCGCAATGTCATCGACTTCCTGGCCGGCGCGCCGGACCCGGACGCCATGATCAATCCGGAAGCGCTGCGCCGAAACGCCTGAGCCCGGGCATCCGGGCATGAAAAAGCCGGGGCATCTCCGCCCCGGCCAAGGATCGGGCCGGCCATGAGGCCGGCCCGGCGTGTCAGGCAGTCCCCGCCATCAGGCAGCCAGCGGCGCCGCCTGGCCTTCCAGGACCGGCTGCGCGGAGCGGCCGGTCGCGATCTCGATGCGGCGGGGCTTCAGAGCCTCGGGCACCTCGCGCTTCAGCGCCACATGCAGCAGGCCATTGGCCAGATCCGCGCCCTCGACCTGGATGTGGTCGGCCAGGACGAAGCGGCGCTCGAAGGCACGGCCGGCGATGCCACGGTGCAGATAGCGGCGCTCCTGCTCGGGCTGCGGGCTGGCCTTGCCGCTGACCAGCAGGACATTGTCCTGGGCGGTGATCTCCAGATCCTCCGGCGCGAAGCCAGCGACCGCCATGGTCAGGACATAGGAGTCCTCACCGGTCTTCTCGATATTGTAAGGGGGATAGGCGGGCCCCTCCGCCGCGGCGCGGGCGGTGTCCAGCAACCGGCCCAGCCGGTCGAAGCCGATGGCGGTGCGGAACAGGGGAGTGGTGTCGAACGACGTCATCATGGAGAGCCTCCTCGAAGCGAAGCAAGGGTCCGTTGCGTTGCGATCCGGCGCGGCTTCAGGCCCCCGATCGGGCGACCTTCTCGCAGCGGGATCACGCCGGCGGCCCCGAAAACCGGGCGCCGCTGGCATCATCGCATATGGAAAGCGCCACCCCCCTTTTCAAGGGAGTGGCGCCCAGAGCCTGGCTCTTTCGCGCGGGAGGCGGCGGCTCAGGCCTTCTTGCGCGCGCCGATGCCGGCGAACTTCTTGTTGAACTTGGCGATCTGGCCACCGGTGTCAATGATGCGCTGCTGGCCGGTCCAGGCGGGGTGCGACTTCGGGTCGATATCCAGCCGCAGGGTGTCACCTTCCTTGCCCATGCAGGACTTGGTCTTGTAGGTGGTCCCATCGGTCATGATGATGGTGATCTCGTGGTAGTCCGGATGGATATCGGGCTTCATCGTGGAGGCTTTCTGTCTGGAGCAGCCGATGCCGACCGGCCGCGCGTGAAGGCGGGCTTGTAGCCAGAAGCGCGCGCCGAAGCAACAGAAGCGCCCTCGCCGGCGCCCGGATTGACCGCGCGCCGCCGATCCCCGACCCTCCCCCGCCTCGACGCCGGCATCGCGGCGGATTCCAGGGCGGAAGGGAAGGAAGCCTCATGCGCCTCAAAGACAAGATCGCCCTCGTGACGGGCGCGGCCTCCGGCTTCGGCCAGGGCATCGCCGAACGCTTCGGGCGCGAGGGCGCCCGGGTGGTCGTCGCCGACATGAACCGGGAGGGCGCCGAGGCGGTGGCCCGCTCGATCGGCCACGGCGCCATCGCCGTCGGCGGCGACGTCTCCAAGGGGCCGGACGTGCAGGCCATGGTGGACGCGGCGGCGAAGGCCTTCGGCGGCCTGGACATCGTCGTGAACAACGCCGGCACCACGCACCGCAACGGCCCGATCCTCGACGTGGACGAGGCGACCTTCGACAAGGTCTATGCCGTCAACGTCAAGTCGATCTTCTGGATGACCAAGGCGGCGGTGCCGCTGCTGCGCCAGCAGGGGCGCGGCGGCTCGATCATCAACATCTCCTCGACCGCCGGCATCCGGCCGCGGCCCGGCCTTGTCTGGTACAACGGCACCAAGGGCGCGGTGAACACCATCACCCAGGCGATGGCGCAGGAGCTGGCGAAGGACAACATCCGCGTCAACGCCATCTGCCCGGTGATGGGCGCGACCGCCCTGCTGACGGACTTCATGGGCGTCGAGGACACGCCCGAGAACCGCGCCCGCTTCGTCGGCACCATTCCGCTCGGCCGCATGTCCACGCCGCACGACATCGCCAATGCCTGCGTCTGGCTGGGCGAGGAGCAGTCGAGCTTCATCACCGGCGTGCTGCTGCCGGTGGATGGCGGCCGCACCGCCTAGAGCAACCACCCGCCGCCGGAGGCCGCATGAACATCCTCTCCATCCAGTCCTGGGTCGCCTATGGCCATGTCGGCAATGCCTCGGCGGTGTTTCCGCTGCAGCGGCTGGGGGCCGAGGTCTGGGCGGTGAACACGGTGCAGTTCTCGAACCACACCGGCTACGGTTCCTGGCGCGGCCAGGTCTTCGGCGCCGATCTGGTGCGGGATCTGGTGCAGGGCATCGAGGACCGCGGCGCCCTGCCCGGCTGTGACGCGGTGCTCTCCGGCTATATGGGCGACGCGGCCATCGGCGAGGCCATCCTGGACGCCGCCGCGCGGGTGAAGGCGGCCCATCCCGGCGCCGTCTATTGCTGCGACCCGGTGATCGGCGATGTCGGACGCGGCGTCTTCGTCCGCCCCGGCATCCCGGACTTCATGCGCGACCGCGCCCTGCCCGCCGCCGACCTGCTGACGCCCAACCAGTTCGAGCTGGAATGGCTGACCGGCCGCAAGGTCACGACCCTGGCCGAGGCCAAGGCCGCGGCGGCGGCGCTGCAGGCCCGGATGGCGCCGGGCGGGCCGCGCAGCATCCTCGTCACCTCGCTGCAGGTGGCCGAGACGCCGGAGGATCAGATCGAGATGCTGGCCGCCGAGGGGGGCGCCTTCCACCGCATCCGCACGCCGATGCTGCCGCTCTCGGTGAACGGCGCCGGAGATGCCATCGCGGCGCTCTACCTGTTCCACCGGCTGCGCTCGGGCCAGGCCGAGGCGGCCCTCGGCGCCGCGGCCTCGTCGATCTACGGCCTGCTGCGCCGCACCGCCGAGGCCGCCTCGCGCGAGATCCTCACCGTGGCGGCGCAGGAGGAGTTCGTGGCGCCCAGCCGCGTCTTCCGCCCCGAGCCCTGCTGAGCCGCCCTCGCGTCAGGCGCGGCGCACGTTCAGCGGCAGCGCCATGCCGCGCCGGTGCCCGGTGAGGGTGCTGCGCCAGGCGCTGTCGATCAGGTACTGCCCGAGCGGATAGAAGGGCACATCCTCGAAGAAGCGCGCCTGGATGTCGCGCGCGATCTCCTGCTGCGCCGACAGGTCGGGCGCATCGAACCAGGCATCGCGCAGCTCCTCGAGCCGCGGGCTGGTGGGCCAGCCGAACCAGGCCTTCTCCCCATTGGCGCGCAGCAGCGGATGGCCGCCGGGATTGGCCAGGTCGATGCCGCCGAACAATACGATCAGCGCGCTCCAGCCGCCCTGCGCGGGCGGATTGCGGTTGGAGCGGCGCTGCAGCAGCGTGCCCCAGTCGGAGGTGGCGCTCTCCACCGACATGCCCACCTTCTCCAGCATATCGGTGGCGACGGCGGTCAGGTTGTTGTTGTTCACCACATCCGTCGGATGCAGCATCACCACCTTCTCGCCACGGTAGCCTGCGGCCTTCACCGCCCGGCGCGCCGCCTCGCTGTCGCGCGGGCCGGTCAGCGCCGCCATGCCGGCCGTGGAGGCCATCGGGCTGCCTTCGGGGAAGCAGCCGATCTCGTCACGCCAGAGATCGCGGTTGTCGCCCATGATGGCGGTCATGAAATCGGCCTGCCGGATCGCCGGCCACAGCGCGCGGCGCAGCGCCGGGTCGTTGAAGGGCGGGTGCAGGTGATTCGGGCGGAGCATGGCCACGAGGCCGCCGACATCCAGCCGCTCGACAACCAGGCCGCGATCGCCCCGCAGCAGCGGCCGCAGATCGGGCGCGACCTGCTCCCACCAGTCCACCTCCCCCGCCTGCAGGGCGGCGGCGGCCGTCGCGGGGTCAGGGATGTTGCGCCATTCCAGCCGCTCGAAATGCGCCAGCTTGGGGCCGGCGGTCAGGCTCACCGCGCCCGAGGCGGGGCTGTAGCCGTCGAACTTCCGGTAGACCACGTGGCTGCCCGAAACGCGCTCCTCCGCCACGAACCGATACGGGCCGGAGCCGACCACCTCGGTCAGGGCCCGGCCGGGATCCTGGCTCGCGAAGCGCTCCGGATAGATGAAGCAGGGGTAGGAGGAGACCTTGGCCAGGGCGTCCAGCATCGGGCCGAAGGGCCGGTTCAGCCGGATCTCGAAGCGGCGATCGTCCAGCGCGCGGATCTCGTCCAGGCGCTGCGCCAGCGTCTGGCCGTGGGTGTCGCGCAGCATCCAGCGGCGGATCGAGGCCACGGCATCGCGCGCCAGGACCTTCTCGCCGTCATGGAAGGTCGGGCCAACGCGCAGGGTGAAGGTCCAGCGCCGCCCGTCATTCTCGACCACATGCCCGGCCGCCAGTTGCGGCTGCGGGCGGAAGTCGAGATCCAGGCCGTACAGCGTGTCCCAGCACAGATGGCCGTGGTTGCGCGTCGGGTAGGCGGTCGTGTTCAGCGGATCGAGGATGCTGAGATCGGCCTGCGGGATGAAGCGCAGCACATGCGCCCCCTGCCCCTGCGCCAGGGACGGCCTGGCCAGGGCGGCGGCGCCTAGCCCCGCCGCACTGGTCAAGAAGCTCCGTCGCTGCATAGATCCCTCCACCCTGTGACCTCATGGCATTCTGCACATCAGGAGCGGAGAGGAAACGCCGGCCGGCCCGTCTCAGGCGGCGCGCAGCCGGCCCAGCAGCCCGTCCAGCTCCTGCCGCAGGCGCCCGCCCTGGGCGGCGAGGTCCTGGCTCAGCGCCGTCAGCCCCTCCGCCGCCTGCGTCGCCTCGCGCGTCGCCTGGCTGACCGCCGCCACTTCCTGGGTCACCCGGCCGGTGCCGGCGGCGGCCTCGCCGACATTGCGGGCGATCTCGCGCGTCGCCGCCCCCTGCTCCTCCACCGCCGCGGCGATGCTGCCGGCGATATGGTCCACTTCCGTGATGACCCCGGCGATGCCGCCGATCGCCTCGGCCGCGTCGCGCGCCGCCTGCTGCATGGCGCCGATCTGCGCGCCGATCTCGTCGGTCGCCCGCGCGGTCTGCGCGGCCAGCGACTTCACCTCGCTCGCCACCACCGCGAAGCCCTTGCCGGCCTCGCCCGCCCGCGCCGCCTCGATCGTCGCGTTCAGCGCCAGCAGGTTGGTCTGCCCGGCGATGTCGCCGATCAGGCGCACCACCTCGCCGATGCGCTCGGAGCTGTTGGAGAGAAGCTGCACCGTGGCATCGGCAGCGCTGCTGCGCTCCAGCGCGCGGCGCGCCACCGCCGCGGCCTCGGCCACCTGGCGGGTGATCTCGGCGATGGCGGCGGAGAGCTGCTCGGCCGCCGCGGCGACGGTCTGCACATTGCCCTCCGCGTCCTCCGCTCCGCGCGCCGCGCCCAGGCCGCGCTGCCCGGCGGTGGCGATGCCGGCCGCCAGATCGTCGGCGCGCTGGCGCAGCAGCGCGGCACTCCGGGCCAGCTCGCCGCCGACGCCCCCGATCGCGTGCTCGACCTGCTCGGCCAGGGCCAGCGTGGCCTCGCGCCGCGCCTGCTCCGCCTCGGCCCGGGCGGCCGCTTGCGCGCGGCGCAGGGCCTCGGCCTCGGCGCTGCCCTGGCGCAGCACTTCCATGGCCTGGGCCACGGCACCGATCTCGTCCCGCCGCTCCTGGCCGGGTACGGTGATGTCGACGCGGCCGCCGGCGAGATCCCGCGCCGCGGCGGCCAGGGCCTGCAACGGCCGCGCCAGGCGCGCCGCCAGCAGCAGACCGGCGAGCAGCGCCATCAGCGCCGCGCCCAGCGTCGCCAGCAGGGCCTGCCGGTCGGCGCTCTCGGCCCGGGTCAGGCGGTCCTCGATATCGACGCCGATCTCGACCAGCCCCAGCACCTGACCGTCGATGCCGAGCAGCGGCTCGGCGGCGGCCTGGAAGCGCCGTCCGCGATACTGCGCCGCGCCACCCTGGGATCCTGAGAAGGCCGCCTCCAGCTCGGCCGGGCTCAGCAGCGGCTGACCGCCGGTGGTCGAGCCGATCGACGCCAGGGACTGGCCGTCGCGGCGATAGAAGGTCAGTTCCGCCTGCCCCGCCTCACCCGCGCGGCGCGCCAGCCCCTCGCCGATGGCCAGGCCCAGATCGACCACCGCCGCCACCCGGCCGTCCCGCATCACGGGCGCGCCGGCGAAGACGCTGATATTGTCCCGGCCCGGCTCCAGCCCGACCACCGACCTGCCCTGGCGATAAGCCTCGCGCACCACGGTCCGGCGGTCGACATAGCGGTCGCCATGCGCCGCCGGGTCGTGCGCGCGCAGCAGCACCACGCCCGGCGCCTGTGACACCGTCAGGATGATGCGGCCCAGGCTCTGCGCCAGCGCCTTGTGGACCGGGGCGAGCTGCGCCAGCAGCGCCGCGCGGTCGCCGTCCAGGATGGCGGAGGCGACCGCCGGGCTGCGCGCCAGGCTCTCGGCCAGGGCGGCGGCGAGGCGCTTCTCCTCCTCCAGCGCGTTGCGCACGGCGGCGGCCTGGCGCGCCACGGAGGTTTCCAGCTCGGCACGGGCCTCGCCCGCCCGTTGCACGGCATTCAGCCCGAACAGCAGGGCCGAGGCCCCGAGGCTCGCCGCCATGATGGCGCCCGCGATTCTGATCCGCACCGAGTTGAAGTTGGGCATCCTGGCTTTCCCGACCCGTTTTCCGAGCCGCCAGAGTGCCGTCGCCGCCTTAAGGGGAGGTTGACATGGCCCCCAGCGGCGACAGTCCGCCCGGCCGGCGGCCCCACCCGCCCTCGCGGTCCATCGCCGCCACCGCCTCCTCCAGGCGCCCTGTCGCGATCGCGGCCTCCGGCAGCGGGCCCGGCTCGGCCAGCCTTTGCCGCGTGCGTTCCGGACCGGCCGGAAAGAGCGTCTCGGGAAAGGCGCCGCCGCTCCCGCCGCCCGCCTCGATGGCGCGGGCGGCGGCGGCCAGGGCGCCGATGGCCTGGTCCGGCAGGGCGGTCTCGGACAGGCCGATGGCCTGCCGCACCTCGGCCACCGCGCCGCGCAACGCCATCACCATGCCGGGCGGAAAGTCGCTGTAGCGCGGATCGGTGGCGATGGCCTGGGCGAGGAATTCCAGCCGGGCGGCGGCCCTCGCCGTCTCGGCCGGGCGGCCGTTCAGGCCGGCGGCCTGGTCGGCGAAGTCCCGCGCCGCCAGCCGCACGGCGCTGCGGAAGGGGTCCTGCGCCGCGGGGACCAGATCGAGCGGCAGTTCGGTGCGCGGCGGCGGCGTGCGCAACTCGGCGCAGGCGGGCAGCAGCAGCGCGGCCAGCGCCAAGGGAAGACAGAGCGGAAGGCAGAGCGACAGGCGAAGGGGCGGCGGGACGGCGGCGAATCGGCGCATGGCGGCGGCACTCCAGACAGGTCGGCGGGAGGATGCCGCAGGCCGGGCGGCGGCCAAAGCCACGCGCCGCCGCCGCCCGCTCAGCCGGCCGGATTGAGGATCAGCGCCGGCGTCAGCGAGGTGGTGTGGCGCTTGGCCAGCTCGACGTAATGCGCCGCGGTGCGGTCCCAGCGGGCGCGCTCCTCGGCGTCCATCACCCGCACCAGCCGCGCCGGAGCGCCGAGCCACAGCTCGTTGGGGCCGATGCGCTTGCCGGGCGCCAGCAGCCCGCCGGCGCCGAGCATGCCGCCCTCCTCGATCACCGCGCCGTCCAGGACGGTGGCGCCCATGCCGACGAAGGCGCGGTTCTTCAGCGTGCAGGCGTGGATAATGCAGGCATGGCCCACCGTCACGTCGTCGCCCAGGATGGCCTGCTGATCGCCGGCATTGACGTGGACGATGGTGCCGTCCTGGACGTTGGTGCGTGCCCCGATGCGGATGAAGTTCGTGTCGCCGCGCAGCACGCAGTGGTACCAGATGCTGGAATCGGCGCCGAGTTCGACATCGCCGATCACCGCTGCGCTGGGCGCCACGAAGGCGGTGGGATCGATGCTGGGCAGGCGGCCCTCGAAGGGAAAGAGCGGTGCCATGGTCCTGTCGTCATCCTCCTGCTGCGGCGCGGCGGTCGTCGCCGCCGCGCATCCCTGGTTTCAGGCAGCTTGCGCCTTCCCGCTCCCGCTGGCCAGAGGGGGGGAGGACGGGACGGCACGGCTGGCGGCATCCTCCACCGGGATGCCGAGCATGAGGCCGATGTTCTGCACCGCGGCGCCCGAGGCGCCCTTGCCCAGATTGTCCAGCCGCGCCACCAGCACGGCCTGCCGCCGCCCGGCATTGCCGAAAACCCTGAGCTCCAGCCGGTTGGTGTCGTTCAGCGCCTCCGGCTCCAGCTTCCCGCTGCCCTCGGCCGGCACCACGGAGACATAGTCCGAACCCCGGTAATAGGCGGAGAGCACCGCCTCGAGCTCGGCCGGGGAAGGATGGCCCGGCAGGGTGTCGAGGTGCAACGGGATGGAGACCAGCATGCCCTGGCGGAAGTTGCCGACGCTGGGGACGAAGATCGGCCGCCGGGTCAGGCCGGAATACTGCTGCAGCTCCGGCAGATGCTTGTGCTCCAGGCCAAGGCCGTAGAGCTCGAACTTCGGCGCCGCCTGGTTCTCATAGGCCTCGATCATCGCCTTGCCGCCGCCGGAATAGCCGGAGACGGCATTGACCGTGATGGGGTGGTCGGCCGGGATCAGCCCGGCCGCGACCAGCGGGCGCAGCAGCGCGATGCCGCCGGTCGGGTAGCAGCCCGGATTGGCCACGCGGGGCGCGGCGGCGATCAGCCCGGGCTGCTCCGGGGAGAGTTCGGGCACGCCATAGACCCAGTCGGGATCGACCCGATGGGCGGTGGAGGCATCGAGCAGCTTCGGCGCGGCCGCGCCCAGGCTGGCGGCCAGCGCGGCGGTCTCCTTCGCCGCCGCGTCGGGCAGGCAGAGCACCACCAGATCCACCTCGGCCAGCAGCGCCGCCTTGGCCGCGGGATCCTTGCGCTGCGCCGGGTCGATGGAGCGCAGCGCGATGCCGGAGATCCCTTCCAGCCGCTGGCGGATGCCAAGACCGGTGGTGCCGGCCTCGCCGTCGATGAAGATCGCGGGAATGGTGCCCTTGGCCATCTGGAGCCCTCCTTCGGGGATGATGAGGATAGCACGAAAGCAGAAAGGGCGGGCCCTTGCGGACCCGCCCTCGCCGATGAAACAGTCCGTGTCCCGGACCGGCGCCGAACGCCGGTCCGCCCAGCGTCAGCGCTTGCTGAACTGGAAGGAACGTCGGGCCTTGGCCTTGCCGTACTTCTTGCGCTCGACGACGCGCGGATCGCGGGTCAGGAAGCCGGCCTTCTTGAGGATGGGGCGGAGCGCCGGCTCGAAGTTCGTCAGCGCCCGGCTGATGCCGTGGCGGACCGCGCCGGCCTGGCCGGAGAGGCCGCCGCCGGTGACGGTGCAGTAGACGTCGAACTGCTGGTAGCGGTCGGCCACCAGGAAGGGCTGGGTGATCAGCATCCGCAGCACCGGGCGCGCGAAATACTTCGACGCCGCGCGGCCGTTGATCTCGATCGTGCCCTTGCCGGGCTTCACCCACACGCGGGCCACGGCATCCTTGCGGCGGCCGGTGGCGTAGGCGCGGCCGAACTGGTCCTTCTTCGGCTCGCGCGGGGCGGAGGCCTCGCCGGCGGCCGGGGTGCCGGCGACCAGGGTCTTCAGCTCGGCCAGCGAGGAGACGCTGTTGGAGGTCGTCTGTTCGCTCATGATCTCAGGCCACCGTGTTCTTGCGGTTCAGGGCGGCGACGTCCAGCGCCTCGGGCTGGGCGCCGGCATGCGGATGCTCGGGCCCGGCATAGACGTGCAGGTTCTTCATCTGCCGGCGGCCGAGCGGGCCACGGGTGATCATCCGCTCCACGGCCTTCTCGATGACACGCTCCGGGAAGCGGCTCTCGAGGCGCTCCCGCAGGGTGCGCTCCTTGATGCCGCCCGGATAGCCGGTGTGCCAGTAGAAGACCGACTGCTCGGCCTTGTTGCCGGTGACCTTCACCTTCTCGGCGTTGACGATCACGACATGGTCGCCGCAGTCGACATGCGGCGTGAACTGCGGCTTGTGCTTGCCGCGGAGGCGATTGGCGACCAGGGCGGCGAGGCGGCCGAGCACGAGGCCCTCCGCGTCGATCAGCACCCAGTTCTTCTTCACCTCCGCCGGCTTCAGCGAGCGGGTCTGCGTTTGCAGCACGGTCTCTATCCTGAACAATGGCGGTCTGGAAATCGGTGGCGGCTTATCGCCGCAGAACCCGCGCAGGTCAAGGGAAAAGCCGGGTTTTCCTTTGGTGGTATCAAGATACCACATCAGCTGCAGCGGCTCCAGCGCCCCCGGTCCAGGTGGAAGTGATCGGCATGCGCGGCGTTGTAGTCCGGCCCCAGCACCGCCTTGAACCAGCGGCAGGCGCCATCCCGCGCCTCGCGCAGGAAGCCGCCGGGCGTCCCCGGCGTGGCGCTGTCCTCGCTGCCCCAGTCCCGCGGCAGCCGGATCTCACGCCCGTTGGCCAGGGTGAAGCCGGCGATGTCGATCGCGTTGGCCGTGGCGTGCTGGCTGCGCCGGCCTTCCGCGCGGCCATAGACATTGCGGCAGTTGTAGGTGCCGAGATGGCGCACGGCGGTGACGCGGCTGCCGAAATGCCGCTCGGCGGCGGGCTGCAGCCCGTGCCGCTCGAACAGCGCCCAGGCCGCCGCCAGCGGGCAGGTCACCACGGGCTGGTTCGGCTGCAGCCTGGCCCCCTGCCCGGCCAGGCGCACCGTGTTCTCCAGAGGGCAGCCCACCTCGGAGGGACGGTCCGGCAGGCGCTCCAGCGTCAGGCCCGACGCGGCGAAGGCGGCAGCGCAGGCGCCCTCCTCCCACTCCATCCGCGCCAGCTTCCAGCCGGTCATCAGGTTGGGCGCGTCGCGGAAGTCGAGGGGCGCGCGCGGGTCCCAGCGCGGCGGCAGCTGAAGCGCGCCGCCGAGATAGGCGCCAAGCAGCGCCAGCGGCGCGAGCAGGAGGATCGGGACCAGGAGGCGGCGGAACATCCCCTCTCAGATGGCCCCGTCCGGTCCGCCGGAAAGGGTGCCCCCCTTGCCGCGGCGGCGGCGCGGACGCAAAGCTGCCCCTGTCCCGAGACCTGACCGGAAGGCCCCGCCATGCCCGTGCTGAACCGCATCGCCGATTTCCACGAGGAGATGACCGCCTGGCGGCAGGACTTCCACCGCCACCCCGAGCTGGCCTTCGAGGAGGCGCGGACCAGCGGCATCGTGGCGGAGAAGCTGCGCGCCTTCGGTGTGGACGAGGTGGTGACCGGCATCGCCGGCACCGGCGTCGTGGGTGTCATCCGCGGCCGCGGGGAGGGCGGCGCGATCGGCCTGCGCGCCGATATGGACGCGCTGCCGATCCTGGAGGAGAGCGGCGCCCCCCATGCCTCCACCGTGCCCGGCAAGATGCATGCCTGCGGCCATGACGGGCACACCTCCATGCTGCTCGGCGCCGCCAGGTACCTGGCCGAGACGCGCAACTTCGCCGGCACCGTCCATGTGATCTTCCAGCCCGCCGAGGAGATGGGCGGCGGCGCCGAGAAGATGGTGCAGGAGGGATTGTTCGAGCGCTTCCCGATGCGGCATGTCTTCGCCCTGCACAATTGGCCGAACCTGCCGGCGGGCGAGATGCACTGGCGCGCCGGGCCTGTGATGGCGGCGGTGGCCGATATCGAGATCACCATCACCGGCCATGGCGCGCATGGCGCCATGCCGCACATGGGCAACGACCCGGTGGTGATCGCGGCGCAGATCGTCACCGCGCTGCAATCCATCGTCGCGCGCAACGTGGAGCCGGTGGAGGCGGGCGTCGTCACCATCGGCAGGATCGAGGGCGGCAACGCCTTCAACGTGATCCCCGAGACGGTGCACCTGCGCGGCACGGCCCGCTGGTTCCGCCCCGAGGTGGGCGACGTGCTGGAGCGGAAGGTGACGGAGATCGCCTCCGGCATCGCCATCGCCTTCGGCGCGCGGGCCGAGGTGCGCTTCACCCGCATGTATCCCGCCACCGTCAACGAGGCGGAGGCCACGGACCTCGCCGCCCGCGCCGCCGCCGCCGTGGTGGGCGAGGCGCGGACCCACGAGATGCCGAAGCCGACCATGGGCGGGGAGGATTTCGCCTTCATGCTGAACCGGACGCCGGGCTCCTACCTGATGCTGGGCAGCGGCCGGACGGCCAGCGATCCGGGCCTGCATCACCCGCGATACGACTTCAACGACGCGGTCCTGCCGGTCGGCGCCAGCTTCTTCGCCACGCTGGCCGAGCAGCTCCTGCCCCGCGACGATTCGGACAGGGGCTGAGGCCGTGAAGATCCCTCCCCTTCCCTTCACCGTCACCGACTGGTCGAAGGTCGAGCCGAGCCGGCACGAGGGCGAGACCGGCTTCGCCCTCTGGCGCAGCTTCACCATCGGCGACATCCGCGTCCGGCTGGTCGAGTACTCGCCGGGCTATGTCGCCGATCACTGGTGCGACCGGGGGCACATCATCTACGTCGTCGCCGGTGAGCTGGTCAGCGAGCTGAAGGACGGGCGGCGCCACGCGCTGAAGGCGGGCATGAGCTACATGATGTCCGACTTCGGCGATGCGGCGCACCGCTCCGTCACCGAGGGCGGCTGCACCCTGTTCATCGTCGACTGAGCATGTGCGGGCGGTATTTCCTCCAGCGCACGCCGCAGGAGCTCGTGCGGTACTTCGAGGCGGTGGAGCCCTTCCCGAACTTCCCGCCCAACTTCAACACCGCGCCGACGCAGGAGGCGCCGGTGCTGCGCCGCCACCCCGGGACCGGCGCCCGGCATCTCGGCCCGCTGCGCTGGGGGCTGGTGCCGCGCTGGGCCAAGGACGCCTCCGGCGCGGCGAAGCTGATGAACGCCCGGGCCGAGGGCGTGGCCGGGAAGCCCTCCTTCCGCGAGGCCTTCGCCCGGCGGCGCTGCCTGGTGCCGGCGGACGGCTTCTATGAGTGGCGGCAGGAGGGGGAGCGCAAGCAGCCCTATGCCGTCGCCCTCGCCTCGGCCGAGCCGATGGCGCTCGCCGGCCTCTGGGAGGGCTGGCAGCAGCCGGACGGCGCGTGGCTTCGCACCTTCACCATCATCACCACCGAGGCCAATGCCAAGCAGGCCCTGGTGCATCACCGCATGCCGGTGATCCTGCCGCCCGAGCTGTGGCCGGCCTGGCTGGGCGAGGAGGAGGCCACGGCGGAGGAGCTGCTCGACTTCCTGCAGCCCTGCCCGCCGGAGGAGTTGGCCTGCTGGCCGGTGGCGGCGCGGGTCGGCAAGTTCAGCGAGAACGATGCCGGGCTCCTGGCGCGCGACCCGACCGCGACGCCGCCCCCCGAGCTGGACGACCGGCCGGTCTATTGACCGGCCGGCGGCGCCGGAGCCGGGCCGCCGAGCCGGCGCCCCGCCACCGCCTCCTGGGCGGGTCTCTCCCGCAGCGCCACGGCGGCGTCCCCCGCCTGCAGGATGATGTTCCGGCGCGGCCGGGCGGAGCGGTTCATGCCGCCCCCGTGCAGCACCTTCGGATGGATCAGCACCATGTCGCCCGGGGCGCAGGGGAGCGTGACGGCGCCTTCGGGGCTCCATCCCGCCGGCCGGCGTGGCGCCGCGCGCGCCGCCGCGTCGGTCAGCGCGTGCGAGCCGGGCAGGAAGGCGGTCGCGCCCCCCGCCTCCGTCATGCCATCCAGGCAGATCATCGCGCGCAGGAAGCAGGAGGCCTCCGGGCAGGCATAGCCGTTCGGATAATCCCGGTGCCAGCCGATGCTCCGGCCGAAGCCGGGATGCTTGATGGTGACGTTCATGAAATGCGCCACCGCCTCCGACACGCCCAGCGCGGCGCGGATCGGGCCGGTCACCGCCGGATGGTCGAGCAGGGCCCCGAAGACCGGGGCGAAAGCCGGGGGATCGCCCAGGATGAAGATGGCGTCGCCCACCTCCGAGGCGGCGATCCCGTCGCGGCGGTCCTCCGTCAGGTCCCGCTCCAGCGTCAGGCGCTCGCGCAGTCCGGGCGCCAGGCCGGGAACGGCCGCCTGCACCGCGTCCACGGCCTGGCCCAGCGCCGCGAGGAGCGGGCCGGTCACGGCGCCCCGGACCAGGGCGAAGCCGTTCCGCGCGTAGTCCGCCCTGTCGTCATCCTGCATGGATTCGCGACGCCTGCGGCCCTCAGGAGCCGCGATAGGTGCTGTAGGACCAGGGCGAGCAGAGCAGCGGCACATGGTAATGCCCCTGCCCTTCCGAGAGGCCGATGTTGAGCACCACCACGTCGAGGAAGCGCTCGGCCGGCGGCGGGTCCACCCGACGCGGTTCGGCCAGGGGATCGAGGAGACGGAACTCGGCCGTCTCCGAGGGCGGCGGCGGCGGCGCGACCTTGGCGAAGGCCCCACGGGCGGCGAAGTAGTCGCCGATGGCGAAGCGCAGCTCGTAGCGGCCGGGGCGGAAGGTGCCGGCGGGCAGCAGCGTGCCCTCCGTCCGGCCATCGGCATCGGTGACGGCGGCGGCGATCCGCTCCGGCTCCGGCCCCATCCGCCACAGCTCCACGGTGACCCCCTCCGCGGGGATGCCCTCGGCGGTGTTCAGCACATGGGTGGAAAGGGCGCTCGGCTTCTGGCTCATGCTCTATTCCGTGGCATCGGGGGCATCGGGAAGCTCCTGGGGGATGGCGGAGGTGAGTTCCGGCAGGTCGAAGGCCCGGAGGGCGGCCAGGTGCCGCTCGGCATCCTCGCGCCAGAAGGCGCGGCAGATCCCGTCCACCAGCCGGGGCACGCCGTACTTCATGCCGCTGATGCTGGCGCCCGAGAGGCCCATCGACAGGGTTGCCGCATAGGTCATGCAGTGGATGCGCGGCAGCAGCGGCGCGGCGCCCGGCGTCTTCTCCTGGAAACTGAAATCGTCCGACAGATAGGGCGAGGCGGCACAGACGGCGCTCTCCTCGCCCGGCGGCGGCGCGAAGGCGTCGGACCAGAGCCGGATCTGGCGGGCGAAGGGTGCCAGTTCCGGCCGCAGCGCGTGATCGATGACGAAGCCGGTGCCGAGGAGGACGGCATCGGCCCGGAAGGCGCCGCGCGGCGTCTCCAGCACCACCTGCCCCTCCGCCTCGCGCACGGCGTCGACAGGCGCGCCCATGACGAGGCGGAAGCGCGGATCGTCGCAGACGCGGTTCCAGCTCTCCTGCGGCGGCGGCTGGTTCAGCTCGAAGATGTGCCGGGTGAAGCGCCATTTCAGCAGGTCCGGCAGGGCATGGTACTGACCGAGATAGCCGGCCTGCTCCATCCAGCGGAACGGGTTGACGCGTGGCATCCGCTGCCGCCGCACCAGCATGGTGGCGCTCCCCGCGCCCGCCTCCAGCGCCACCGCCAGATTGTCGAAGGCCGAGGCCCCGGCCCCCACCACCAGCAGGGACTTCCCGGCCAGCGCCGCGAAGTCGATGGCCTCGGCGGTGTGCAGCACGCGGTCCTTCGGCAGGCGGTCGAAGGGCGGCGGCACCGCCCAGGCGCCGGCCCCGTCCATGCCGGTGGCCAGCACCAGCCGGCGGGCGCGGATCACCCGCTCTCCCTCTGGCGTGGCGAAGCGGAGCGCCAGCAGCACCGCCGGCCCCGCCGCCGCCGGAGCGATCTCCAGCAGCCTGTGTTCGTGCCGCACCGGCAGGTCGAGCACGGCGGCATACCAGTCGAGGTAGCGCTGCCAGTCCGCGCGGCCGATCTTGTGCAGCCGGTCCCAGGCCTCGACGCCGTCGCGCGCGGTGAAGAAGGCGCGCGGCGTCAGCGCCGGCACGCCGAGATCGGGGCCGGTGACGTGCTTCGGCGTGCGCAGCGTGCGCATCCGGGCGAAGGTGGTCCAGACACCGGTGCCGCCCGGCGGGGCGGCGTCGAAGAGGGCGATATTGCCGACCTTCTGCCGGCGCAGGCCGAAGGCGGTGGCCAGTCCGGTCTGCCCGGCGCCGATGATGGCCACGTCCAGCACACCCTCCGCTGATGCCGGCATCCAGTCCGGCGCCGGATAATCCAGCAGCGCCAGTTGCTGGCGGACGGCCTGCTCCAGGGTGGCGAGCGGTTCGGGCATGGTGCGGGGCCTGTCGGCGAGGGTGCGGGCCTGGCATGTTGCCATGCACAAGACCGCCCCGCCATGCTCCCGCCGCGGCACCCGCTTCAGGGAGCCGTGACCCCGGCTCCCCGGTGGCGCCGGCCCCCCGCGCCCGGGCGCCCTGGGCCAGGTCGTCGGTCCCTCGGCGAGGTCATCGACAATTCGCCGTCGGACCTTCCCCACCCCCGCATGGGGTCCTATATGGATCGTGGCAGGGGCGATGCCCCCGGAGGGACGACCCTCCCCGGACAGGGTTCCGGCGCCTGCGGCAGGGACGGCCCGGCCTTCGGAGACGGAGGACCGTCATGGCCTGGATCACCCTCTTCCTCGCGGGACTTCTCGAGATCGGCTGGGCCGTCGGGCTCAAGTACACGCACGGCTTCACGCGGCTGGTGCCGACCCTGTTCACCGTGACCTGCATGGCCGCCAGCCTCGGCCTGCTGGGCCTGGCGCTCCGCGCCCTGCCCCTCGGCACCGCCTACGCGATCTGGACCGGCATCGGCACCGTGGGCACGGCCCTGCTCGGCATCCTGCTCTTCGGCGAGGCGGCGACCGCCGCGCGGCTCGCCTGCATCGTCATGATCGCCGGCGGCATCATCGGGCTCAAGCTGGTCGGCTGAGGGCCGCCCGCCCGGTCATGGCCGGGGCGCCGGTTCCGGCGGCGCGGCCGCGGAGCCCGGCAGGCGGCGGAGCGCGGGCGCCACCGGGCGCAGGACCGGCGCCGCCGCCTCCAGCGCCGTGGCGGCGGACCGCATGAGGCTGCCGGCCTCGTCCGCGCCGGCGCCGCCGCGCAGGGCCGCCGGCGCCCCGTCCCATGCCGCGGCCGGCTGGCGCAGCACCGCCGCCGCCGCGCAGCCGGCGCCGCCCAGCAGACGCAGCGCATCGCCCAGGCGCAGCACGGCGAGCCCTTCCGCCGCCCGGTCCGGAGCCTGCTGCGTCAGCCGCAGCACGCGGTGATCGAGCCGTGCCCGCCCCCGCGCCAGGGCGGCGGCATCGCGTCCCGCTGCCAGGCCCGCCAGATCGCGCCGGAGCGCCACCGGCAGGCCGCGCAGCCGGTCCCCGCGCAGCAGCCAGAAGATCGACAGCGTGGCGGCGATGCTGAGGGGGATGACCAGCCCGCCCTGCACCAGCATGGCCGGCGTGCCGTGCAGGGGCAGCATCGGCTGCGCGGCCAGCATGAAGACCATGTTCGCGTCCATGGCGGGCTTGCCGAGGACCGGATGCGCCTGGGCCAGGCCGCCCAGCGCCATGAAGGGCGCCAGGGTCAGCAGCAGCTGACCCATCCCCGCCTCCTGCGGCAGCAGGACCAGACGGCAGAGCAGCGCCGCGGCGAGGCCGGCGCAGGCCCCCATCAGCACGCCGCGCAGCGCCGCGACCGGCTGCGGATGCCCTGAGAAGGCACTGGCGAAGATGCTGCCGCCCATCACCAGGAACGGTCCGAAGCTCCAGCCGCTGAGCAGCCAGGCGGCACCCAGCAGCCCGACGGCGGCCACGCCGCGCAGGGCTGCGGCCAGGGCGGCGGGCCAGTCGCGGTGGAAGGGCATGCGGCGCGGCGGCGCGGCGGGCGCGGAGTCCAGCGCCGCCAGGGCCTGGCGCAGCGCCACCACCGCCTCGGCCAGCGCCGCCGCGGTGCGCCGCGCGGCCGGAGGAGGCGCACAGGCCGCCGGCGGCGCCGCCGTGCCCAGGCGGCAGGCCAGATCCTCGCACCAGGCCGCCAGCCCCGGATCGGGCGGCAGTTCCGCCAGCCGTGCCTGCAGCAGCCGCGCGGTGGAGATCACCGACAGCAACGCCGCGACCACGCCGCGCAGCGCGCGGATGCGCGCATAGGCGCGGGGCGAGCCGGCGGCGAGCTGATCGGCGCCGTCCTCGATCCGCGCCAGCTCCACCAGCAGCGCCTGCTCGCGCGCCGCGAGACCCGGCGCCGGCAGCGTGCCGCGCAGGCAGTCGGCGGCCCAGGCGAGGCCGTCCCGGCCCAGTTCGCCCATGCGGCGCAGCGTGGCCTCGCGGGGCGAGTCCGGCGTCAGCAGCCAGGTCACGATGGCCGAGACCAGGACCCCCAGGATCGTCGCCAGGATGCGCGCCGCCGGAAGGTCATGCGGCGGCAGGCCGGGGATGAACTCGGGCAGCACGACGATGCCCGCCGTGTAGCCGGCCAGCAATGTGCCATAGGCGAGGGAGTGCCGCAGCAGGTTGCCGGCGGCGATGCAGAGGCCGAGCCAGAGCGCCAGCGCCGCCACCACCAGGACCGGCTCATGCGTCGCGCGCAACAGCAACAGGCCGACGGCCGCGCCCGCCACGGTGCCGAGCAGGCGGAAGGCCAGCCGTTCGGCCAGCATGCCGCGCGTCGGCTGCGCCGTGATCCAGACCGTCATCGCCGCCCAGTAGGGATTGGGCAGGCCCAGCGCCAACGCCAGCGCCAGCGCGATGAGGGCGGCCAGGCCGAGCCGCAGCCCGTAGCCGATCCGGTCCCGGCTCATCGCGCGCCGCCTCGCTCTTCCTCCCGCCGGGCCATCAGGCGGGCTTCCAGACGGGCCATCAGCGCCGTGCAGGCGGCAAGTTCGGAGCCAGGGATATCCCGCAGCCACTCCGCCTCCACGCCGCGCAGCCGGGCCTCGATCCGCACCGCGGCGGCGCGCCCCTCGGGCGTCAGGCTCAGCCGGCGCGCGCGGCGATCCGTGGCATCCGCCACGCGGCGCAGCAGGCCGGCGGCCGAGAGGCCGTCGAGCAGGCGGACCAGGCTTGGCCCCTCGATGCCCATGGCCGCCGCGAGATCCTTCTGCCGCAGCTCCTCGCCCGCGCGATGCAGCCAGAGCAGGGCGCGCCAGCCGGCATCGGGGAAGGCATCCTTGCGGATCTCGGCATCCACGGCCTGCCGCCAGAGGCGGCCCAGCTGGAGCAGGCGCAGGCCGAAGCCGGCGCGCAGGGTATCGTCCGGGGAGAGCATCCCGGATGGATAGTTTGCCAGCTATCTAAATGGCAAGCGCCTTCCCACCCGCGCGGTCTGGGCCCTCACCAGCGGCGCGGCGGGCCGCAGTCCAGATGCACGAAGCCGTCCCGGCGGTAGAGGCCGACGCCGCCCACCTGCATCTCGGCCGCGATCCGGGCGACGCCATAGGCGTTGCTGCCGGGCAGGCGGAAATCCGCCGCCATGCCCGACATGTGCAGGCTGACGGTGGACACGCGCGAGGTGCGCAGCGCGCTGTTGCGCTCCGGCGTGCGATAGCCGCTGGAGATCTGGTAGAATTCGCTGTTGTCGAGCGCCTCCGCCACGCTGTGCAGCACGTCGAAGAGGCGCGGGTCCATCGGTGTGACCTCGGCGGCCGAGAGATCCCGGAACACCCAGTCGAGCTGATGCAGTGCCTGCCGGTCGTAGCGGCCGTCGCGGAAATAGACGCCGTCGAAGCTGTCCTCGGTGAGCACCCGCTGGACGCGCAGCCGCCGCACCGGCGCCAGCGGCGGCTGCGCCCGCGCGCTGCCGGGCATCGCGGCGGTACAGGCCAGCAGGCCGAGGCCGGCGGTGATGATCTCGCGCCGGCTCGCCAGGGCCGGTTCGCAGCAGGGGCAGGTATCGGCGGGATGTCGTCGGAAGCGCATCACTCGATCTGGGCTGTGGGGGTTGGAACAGGCCCGGCAGGGGCAGGCGCGGAAGCGCGGGCGGGAGTGGCCGGCCGGCGCGGCGCCGCGGTGGCCAGCGCCGGCTCGGCGGCCGGGGCCGCGCGGCGCTGGTCGAGCAGGCGGAGATAGGCGGCATCCAGCCCGTAGAGATCGGGCCGCAGTCGGACCTCGCCCTCCTCCACCGTGACGGTCTCGTAGGCCAGGCGCACCGGCAGCGGCCGGGGCAGGCCCAGGAAGCTGGTCTGGCGGCTGTCCAGGGCCTTCTGCGCGCGCGCCCGGTCCCAGCCCGGCACCCCGGCCAGCACCAGCTCTAGGAGTTCCATCGGCTGGCTGAGGCGGATGCAGCCGGAGGAGAGGGCCCGCTCCGCCCGGTTGAAGAGATGGCGGTCCGGCGTGTCGTGCAGGTAGATGTCGTCGCCATTGGGCATGACGAACTTCAGCCGGCCCAGGGCGCTGGCGTCGCTGGCGTCCTGGCGGATGATGTAGGGGAAGCGGGTGCCGCCGATGGCGCCCCAGTCGATGGTGGTCGGGTCGATCTCGACGCGCTCGCCGCCGATCACGCTGTAGACGCGGAAACCCTTCTCCATCATGGCGCGCGGATCGCGGCGGAAGCGCGGCAGCAGGTCCTCCCGCGCGTTGCGCTCCGGCACGCCCCAGGGCGGGTTGAACTGCACCGCCGTCATGCGGACATCGAGCGGCGGCGTGGCGCGCGCTGGCTTGCCGACGATGACCCGCATGGCCAGGAGCACCCGGCCGCCCTCCATCACCCGCAGCGCATAGGCCGGGATATTGACCTCGACGCGGCGGCCCGGCGGCGGCGGCGCCAGTCCGCGCCGCATGTCCATGGCGACGCGGATCTGCCCGACCACCGCCTCGACGGGACGGTTCATCAGGCGCTGCGTGGCGCGGCCGACCCGACCGTCCGGCTCCAGCCCCTGGGCCGCCTGCCAGCGGCGGACCGCCGCCTCCAGGGCCGCGTCGTAGAGCTCCGGCGCCTCGGGGGTCAGCGCCGCCAGCTCGGCATCCTCGGCGGCGAGGCGGGCGCGCAACGCCGGCACCCGCGCGGCGTCGGCCATGCCGGGGTCCAGCGTCTCGCCCAGGGAGATGGAGGGCCAGCCGCCGGCCTCGACCCGCGCGCGGGCCGCCCGCAGCGCCAGGCGGAGCGCGGGCATGTCGGCCGGCTGCAGCGCCGCGCGCTCGATCACCTCGGCGGGCTCGGCGCTGGCCCGCAGCGCGGCCTGCCAGGAGGGTAGGAGCGAGGCCGCCGGGTCGCGCCGCAGATCGGGACGGCCGGCGGGCGCCACCACCCGGCCCAGCACCAGATCCGCCAGCACGGCCTGCGCCGCGGCCCGCAGCGCGGCGGCATGACCCGACGGATCGGCCGCCGCGCGGCTGTCGGGCGGGATGGCGTAGTGACCCGGCGAGAGCCCGTCCTGGTCCACCGCCCGCAGCCGCGCCGCCAGGCGCAGCCACGCCGCGCTATCGGCCGGCCAGGTCTGCGGCGGTGCCGCCCGGCCGGGCCGCGCGACCGGCACGGCCGCCGCCGGCAGCAGGGCAAGGAGATCTCTGCGGCGCATCCACGCCTCCTTACAGTTCATGGCACTTCACCGCCAGCCTTGATAGTCCGTTGTTACGCAAGGATAGACATGGCATGGCCAGGCCCAGGCTTGACCCGGGGCGGGACCCGCCGCAGCCTGACCGGCAGCGTCGCCAAGGAAGCCCTTACCATGCCCGCAGGCCCCTCCGCGCCTCTGCGCAACAGCGATCTCCCGGCCCTGCTGACCGAGGCGCGGGACGCCTATGCGCAGGCGAGACCCGCCTCCGCCGCCCTGCACGAGACGGCGCGCCAGAGCCTGGCCGGCGGCAATACCCGCAGCGTCCTGTTCTACACTCCCTTCCCCACGGCCATGGCGCGGGGCGCGGGGTGCCGGCTCTGGGATGTGGACGGGCATGAATACATCGACTTCTGCGGGGAGTATTCCGCGGGGCTGTTCGGCCATTCCGAGCCGCGCATCCAGGCCGCGCTGCGCGCCGCGATGGAGAGGGGGATGAACCTCGCCGCGGTCGGCGCCGACGAGGGCCGGCTGGCGGCGCTGATCCAGGCGCGCTTCCCCTCGATCGAGCGCGTGCGCTTCACCAACAGCGGCACGGAGGCCAATATCATGGCCCTCACCGCCGCGCGGAACTTCACGGGGCGCCCCGGCATCCTGGCCTTCCGCGGCGGCTACCACGGGGGGGTCCTGCTGTTCACGCCGGGGGCCGAGGCGGTGACCCTGCCGCTGCCCTTCACCCTGGCCGACTACAATGACGGGCCGGGTGCCGCCGCGCTGATCCGCCGCCATGCCGACAGCATCGGCGCCGTCATCGTCGAGCCGATGATGGGCGCGGGCGGCTGCATCCCGGCCAGCGCCGAGTTCCTGCAGGCGCTGCGCGAGGCCGCCTCCGAGACCGGCGCCGTGCTGATCCTCGACGAGGTGATGTGCAGCCGCCATTCCGAGGGCGGGCTGCAGGCCCGGCTGGGCATCACGCCGGACATGACGACGCTCGGCAAGTACATGGCCGGCGGCATGAGTTTCGGCGGCTTCGGCGGCCGGGCCGACATCATGGCGCAGTTCGACGGCCACCGCCCGGGCAGCCTGCCGCATGCCGGCACCTTCAACAACAACGTCTTCTCCATGGCCGCCGGGGTCGTGGCGCTGGGCGAGGTCTTCGGCGCCAGCGAGGCCGCCGCGCTCTATGACCGTGGCGAGGCGCTGCGCGCGGCGCTGAACGAGGCGGCCGAGGGCAGCGGGCTGCACTTCACCGGCGCGGGCAGCATGATGGCGCCGCATTTCCGCCCCGGCCCGCTTCTCCGCCCCTATGCATCCACGGCCGAGGAGGAGCAGCTGCGCGAGCTGCTCTTCCTCGACCTGATGGCGGAGGGCCTCTACCTGGCGCGGCGCGGCATGATCGCCCTGAGCCTGCCGATCGGCGAGGCCGAGTGCGACTGGCTGGCGGCGGCGGTGCGGCGCTTCTGCACCGAACGCGCGGCGGTGCTGCCCGGATTGCGCTGAGCCGGCGCCGCCTCACCCGGCCAGCGGGCGTTCCATGAGGCAGGCCTCCGCGTCATAGCTCCGCAGCTTGGCGGCGAGGCGCGGCTCCCGCACCACCGAGAAGCCCTGCCGGCGCCAGAAGGGCACCGAGCCGTTCACCGCGACCAGGGACATCCCCGGCAGGCCGCGCGCCTGCTCCGCCAGCAGCGTCACCAGCCGGCCGGCGGCGCCGCCGCCGCGCGCGCCGGGCAGCAGGGCGAGGTCGTGGATGTAGTAGGTGTCGGGCCGCGCGGGGAGGGCGCCGAGCAGGCTGTTCAGCGCCGGCGGCTCGCCCCGCCGCCAGGGATGCGTGATGGCGTAGCCCAGCGCCCCGCCCTCCCCCACCAGCAGGCGGCAGCCCTCCGGATACAACGCGAGGCGCTCGGCGAAGACCGCCTCGTCCTCCGGGAAGTCCGGATGCACCACGGCGGCGATGCGCTCCGCCGCCGGCAGGTCCACGGGCCGCATCGGCCGCCATTCCGCCGTCACGTCAGCGCCGCCTCGATCGCCTGGCGGAAGGAGGGCGCGTCCGGCCCGGTGGCGCTCGGGAAGGCCTGCAGCAGGCGCCCGTCCTTCGCCACCAGGTACTTGAAGAAGTTCCAGCGCGGTGCCGTGCTGCGGGCCGCCGCCCAGGCGAAGAAGGGATGGGCTTCCGGCCCCTTCACGTGGCAGGGCGCCGCCATCGGGAAGTCGACCCCCCAGGTGGCCTCGCAGAAGGCCTTGATCGCCGTGCTGTCGGCATTCTCCTGGTTGAAGTCGTTGGACGGCACGGCCAGCAGGAACAGGCCGCGCGGACCGTAGCGTTCGTGGATCCGCTGCAGCCCCGCGAACTGGCTGGCGAAGCCGCAGAAGCTCGCGGTGTTGATCACCAGCAGGGGCCGGCCGCGCTGCGCGCCCAGGTCGATCTCGCCCCCCTCGATGGCGGGGAAGCGGAAATCGTGTCCCCGCGCCGCCGCGGGATCGGGCGCGGCGGGGGCCGCCGCCAGCAGCAGGGGTGCGCCGAGCAGGGCGCGGCGGGTCGGGTCAGCCATAGCGTTCCTCCAGCCAGGGGTCGCCCCGGTCGTGATAGCCGCGCACCTCCCAGAAGCCCGGCTGGTTCCGGTTGGTGAAGGTGATGCGGCGCACCCATTTGGCGCTTTTCCAGAGATAGAGATGCGGCACCACGATGCGCAGGGGTCCGCCGTGCTGCCGCGTCAGCGGCCGGCCCTCCCAGCTGTGCGCCAGCAGGTTCTCCGGGCGGGCGAAGTCGTCCAGGCGGAGGTTGGTGGTGTAGCCGTCATGCGCCTCGAAGCTGACGAAGGCGGCGCCCGGCTTCAGCCTCACCAGGTCGAGCAGGGCCGGAGCCGGCACGCCGCTCCAGCGGTTGTCGTAGCGCGACCATTGCGTGACGCAGTGGATGTCATTGACCCGCTCCTCCTGCGGCAGTTCCTGCAGCCAGGCCCAGTCCAGCGTCACCGGGCGCTCGACCAGCCCCTCCACCTTCAGCCGGAAGGCCTCCCGCGTCACCGCGGGCTGCAGGCCGAGATCGAGCACCGGGAAGTCCGCGACCCGCCGCTGGCCCGGCGGCAGGCGCGGGCGCGACCCCTCCCCTGCCGGGACCTGCCCTGGGGCCTGCCCGGTCAGCAGCCGGCCCTCGCGCGCCCAGCGCTGCTTGCTCTCCACCAGTTTGCGCCGGACGCCCTCCGGCAGCGCCTCATCCTCCGGGGCCATCGCCCTTCCCTTCCGCCATGCCGCGACGAGAGGTCACATCACCGGGGGGCGGGATGCAAGACCGCCCCGGCGCGGACTATCCTGCCGCCCCCGGCAGGAAGAATGGCGATGCGGCGACATCTCGGAAGGCTCGGCCTCATGGCGCTGTTGCTGGCGCCCGCCGCCGCCGCGCAGGAGGCCCCGCGCCCGCCGGCGCGGGCCGAGCGCCAGATGGTCGCCGCCGCGCATCCGCTGGCGGCGGAGGCCGGGCTCGCCATGCTGCGGCAGGGCGGCGGCGCGGTGGATGCCGCCGTGGCCGTGCAGGCGGTGCTGACGCTGGTGGAACCGCAATCCTCCGGCATCGGCGGCGGCGCGCTGCTGCTGCACTGGCGGGCCGAGGGCAGCCTCCTCACCGCCTGGGACGGGCGCGAGACGGCGCCGGCCGCCGCCACTCCCGCCCTGTTCCTGCGCCCCGACGGCACGCCGCTCAGCTTCTACGAGGCCGTGCTGTCCGGCCGCAGCGTGGGCGCACCCGGCGTCATGCCGATGCTGGAGGCCGCCCATCAGGCGCAGGGCCGGCTGCCCTGGGCCACGCTCTTCGCGCCGGCGATCCGACTCGCCGAGGAGGGCTTCCCGGTCTCGCCGCGCCTCGCCGCGCTGATCGGGGAGGACGCGGAGAGGCTGCGGCGCGACCCCGGTGCGCGGGCCTACTTCTTCGCCGCCGACGGTACGCCCTGGCCGGCCGGACATGTCCTGCGCAACCCGGCGCTGGCCCGCACGCTGCGCGCCCTGGCGGAGCAGGGCGCCGCCGCCCTGCAACGCGGCCCCATCGCCGAGGCCATCGTCGCCGGCATCGCCCGGCATGGCGATGCGGGGAACGGCATGACCCTGTCCGACCTCGCGGCCTATGTCCCGAAGCCGCGCGAGCCGCTCTGCCGGCCCTACCGCCGCTGGCGCGTCTGCGGCTTCCCGCCGCCCTCCTCCGGCGGCGTCGCCGTGGCGCAGATCCTCGGCCTCCTGGAGCATCTGCCCATGGCGCGGCTCGATCAGCGCGGGGCCGACGCGGCGCATCTTCTGGCCGAGGCCAGCCGCCTCGCCTTCGCCGACCGCAACCTCTACCTGGCCGATGCCGACTTCACCCCCGTGCCGGTGCGCGGCCTGACGGAGGACGGCTACCTCACCCTGCGCGCCCAGCTGATCGACCGCGACCGCGCGCATCCCGCGCCCCGCCCGGGCCTGCCGCGCTGGCGGGAGGGGCGGCTGGCGCCGCAGCCGATGCAGCCGGAGTTCGGCACCAGCCAGGTTTCCATCGTCGATGCCGCCGGCAATGCCGTGTCGATGACCACCACCGTCGAGGATGCCTTCGGCGCGCGGCTGCTGGTCGAGGGCTTCTTCCTCAACAACGAGCTGACCGACTTCTCCTTCCGTCCGGAGATCGACGGCCGGCCGGTGGCCAACCGGGTCGAGGGCGGCAAGCGGCCGCGCTCCTCCATGGCGCCGAGCCTCGTCTTCGACCGGGACGGCAGGCTGGTGGCGGTGCTGGGCTCCCCGGGCGGGGCGCGCATCATCGGCTATGTCGCGCAGACGCTGCTCGGCCTGCTGGACTGGGGGCTGGACCCGCAGGCGGCGGTCTCCCTGCCCCGCATCGGCAGCCTCGGCGCCACGGTCGAGCTGGAGCAGGGCAGCGCGGCGGCCGCCCTGGCGCCGGCGCTGGAGGCGCGCGGGCACAAGGTGGATGTGCGGCCCATGACCTCGGGGCTGCAGGCCATCACGGTCACGCCGGGGGGATTGCTGGGCGGGGCCGATCCGCGGCGGGAGGGGGTGGCGATCGGTGACTGAGCCGTCGCCGCCGCTTCGCTCCGGAGGGGTGGCGCTTCATGAAAACCGGCCCCGGCCTCCGACGGCCAAGGGGGCCTCCATCCGACAGGAGGCTCAGCGTGATCGCGGTGCTCTTCGAGGTCCGCCCGGCCGAGGGCCATCAGGACCGCTATCTCGAGATCGCGGCCCGGCTCAGGGCCGAGCTGGATACCATCGACGGCTTCATCTCGGTCGAGCGGTTCCGCAGCCTGAGCGATCCGGGCAAGCTCCTGTCGCTGTCCTTCTTCCGGGACGAGGCGGCGGTGCGTGCGTGGCGCAACCTGCCCTCGCACCGCGCCGCGCAGGCGGCGGGGCGTGGCGGGGTCTTCGCCGGATACCGGCTGCGGGTGGCCGCCGTGATCCGCGACTACGGGCTGGAGGAGCGCGACGAGGCTCCGGCCGACAGCCGGGCGCGCCACGGCTAGAGCGGATCCCGATCAGGTGGAAGCACCTGGTCGGGTGAAGATGCTCGTCAAAGCGAATGGCTGGAGCGTTTGCCGTGAGCCAGGGCGAACGGAAAGCGCTCTAGCGGGCGCTCCCGGCCATGGCCTCGCTCAGTGCTTGCCGCCGCCCTGCCGGCGCAGCTCCTCGATGGTGGCGCGGTTCGTGACCTGCTCGGGGTTCATCCGGATCTCGATCACCGCCGGCTTGCCGCTGGCCACGGCGCGCTGGAAGGCCGGCACCAGCTCGCCATCCTTCTCCACCACCGCGCCATGGCCGCCGAAGGCCTCGATGAATTTGGTGAAGTCCGGGTTGGTCAGCTTCGTGCCGGAGACGCGACCGGGATAGGCTCGCTCCTGGTACATGCGGATGGTGCCGTACATGCCGTTGTTGAACACCAGGATGACCGGCGCCACGCCATCCTGGAAGGCGGTCGCGATCTCCTGCCCGGTCATCAGGAAGCCGCCATCGCCGACCAGCCCGATGACCGTGCGCTCCGGGAAGGTGATCTTGGCGCCGATCGCCGCCGGCACGGCATAGCCCATGGCGCCGTTGGTCGGGCCCAGGAACTCCTGCTCCGCCGTCATGTGCATGAAGCGGTTCGGCCAGGTGGCGAAATTGCCGGCATCGCAGGTGAAGATCGTGTCGGCCGGCAGGATCTTCTCCAGCGCCTGCAGCTCGCGCGCCAGGTTCAGCGGCCCGGCATAGTCCGGCGCCTCCGCCTGCTTCACGCGGGCGGCGTGCACCTCCCGCGTCCAGGCCGACCATTTCGCCGCGCCCTCCGGCGCCGGCAGCTTCGCCAGGGCCTCGGCGAAGGCGTTGATCTCGGCGGTGATGCCGAGCGCCGGGCGGTAGACGCGGCCGATCTCGGCCTGGTCGGGGTGGATATGGACGATCTTCTGGCCCGACTGCCCCGCCATGTCGAACAGGGTATAGCCCTGGCTGACCGGCTCGCCGATCCGGGTGCCGATGGCCAGGATCAGGTCGGCCTGCTTCGCGCGGGCCACCAGCCCGGCATCGGCGCCGACGCCGAGGTCGCCGGCGAAGTTCGGCAGGGTGCAGTCATAGAGGCTCTGGCGGCGGAAGGCGACGGCGACCGGCAGGTCGCGCGCCACGCAGAACGCGCGGATGATGCGCCGCGTCTCCGCGCTCCAGCGCGAGCCGCCCAGCACCACCAGCGGCCGCTCCGCGGCGTCGAGCAGGGCCAGCATCTTGTCCAGCGCCGCCGGCGAGGGCGAGGCCGGCGCCACCTCGGCCGGGCCGATATCCGGCACGGCCACGCGGGCCTTCTGCATCTCCTCGGAGATGGCGATCACCACCGGGCCGGGGCGGCCGGAGGTGGCGACGTCGAAGGCATGCGCCATCAGCTCGGGGATGCGCGCGGCGTCGTCGATCTGCGTCACCCATTTGGCGACGGAGCCGAACATGCGGCGGTAGTCCACCTCCTGGAAGGTCTCGCGATCGGTCTCGGCGAAGGGGATCTGGCCGACGATCAGGATCAGCGGCGTGCTGTCCTGGTAGGCGACATGCACGCCGATGGCGGCATGGCAGGCGCCGGGGCCGCGCGTCACCAGCGCCACGCCGGGGCGGCCGGTCAGCTTGCCATGGGCCTCCGCCATGTTCACCGCGCCCGCCTCGAAGCGGCAGGTGGTCAGCGCGATCCGGTCGCTGTTGGCATAGAGCCCGTCCAGCAGGTCGAGATAGGATTCGCCCGGCACGCAGAAGGCCTGCGTCACGCCCTGGGCCACCAAGGCATCGGCCAGAAGCTGGCCGCCCGTGCGTGTCGTTGTGCTCATCCCGTCCATCCCGGCCCGTTCCTCGTTGCAGTCATCACACAAGTGGCGGCAGGCTAGCCGAGGCGCCGTGCCGCGGCTACCCGCGCCCGACGGGAATTCAAATCCGCCGGAATTCAGGCCCGCCGGGAATCGGGACACGGGATCCCGCCGCCCCCTTCCCCCGGGGCCGGGGCCACGTCATGGTGCCGGCCGAGCAACCGGGCACCAGCGGGAGGCCAGCCATGCGCGCCATATTCGTCATGATCAAGTGCGAGATGGGCCGCGCCTACGAGGTGGCGCGGGAGATGGCCGACACCATCGAGGAACTCTCCGAGATGCATTCCATCTCGGGGCAATACGATTTGCTCGGCAAGTTCTACCTGGAGGGCGACCGCGACATCGGGCTCTTCGTGGTCGAGCGGGTGCAGACCGTGGCCGGGGTGAAGGACACCTATACGCTGCAGACCTTCAACGCCTTCTCCGGCGCGCGCGGCTAGCTCCGCGGCGGACAGCGCCTGGCGTGCGGTGTCACGCGGCGCGCTTCTGCTCTAGCCTGCCCTCCCCCGCCGGCCCGTCCCGGCCGGCCAGGACAGCCATGAGGCGCGACCCAAGCATGACCCTCACGACCCCGACGCGGCGTCCCGCCGTCTCCCTCCGCCGCGCGCTGCGATGCGGCGCGGCCCTGCTCGCCGGCCTGCTCGGCACCGGCACGGCCCTGGCCCAGCCCGCGCCCCCCAGCGGCTCCGCCACCCTCGACGCCATCCGCGCGCGGGGCAGCGTCATCTGCGCCATGCAGAACGACAATCCGCCCTTCTCGCTGCCCGACAGCCAGGGCGTCTGGCGCGGCATGGACGTCGATTCCTGCCGCGCCCTGGCCGCCGCCGCGCTGGGCGACGCGAGCAAGGTCACCATCCGCCCGGTCACCGGACTGACGCGCTTCCCCTCCCTGCAGAGCGGCGAGGTCGATGTGCTGTTCGGCAGCACCACCTGGGTGACGACGAGGGAGAGCGCGCTCGGCCTCAGCTTCGCCGCGCCGAACTATTTCAGCGGCCAGGGCTTCGTCGTGAAGACCGCGCTGGGCGTCACCAAGGTGGCGGAGCTGGACGGGGCCAGCATCTGCGTGCCGCCGGGCTCGACCACGGAGCTGATCCTGCAGGACTATTTCCGTCGCATCGGGGCGAAGTTCACGCCGGTCATCATCGACGATCCGAACCAGATCCAGTCCGCCTTCCTCAGCGGCCGCTGCGATGCCTTCACGCGCGACGTCACCGGCCTGTCGGGCTTCCGCCACAGGCGGGAGAAGCCGGAGGAACTGCTGGTGCTGCCGGAGGTGATCTCGATGGAGCCGCTCGGCGCCTTCGTCCGCAAGGGCGACGACCGCTGGTTCGACATCGTGCGCTGGACCCAGCTGGCGCTGATCGCCGCCGAGCAGCTGGAGGTCACGGCGGAGAAGGTGGACAGCCTGGCCACGTCCTCCTCCCCGGATATCCGCCGCCTGCTCGGCACCGATGGCGAGGTCGGTCCCTCCCTCGGCCTGGACCGGCGCTGGGCCGCCCTGGCCATCAAGGCGGTCGGCAACTACGGCGAGATGTGGACCCGCAACATCGAGCCCATGGGCCTGCCGCGCGGGATGAACCGCCTCTGGAACGACGGCGGCCTGCAATACGCCCCGCCCCTGCGCTGAGCCGTGCCCGGGCGGGGGACGGCTGCCCTCATGCGGCCGGATTCCCGCCATGGCGCCGCCTTGCCCGGGGCCCAGCCTCCCCGCATCGGAGGAGGTTCCCCCCATGCGCCGCATGCTTCCCGTCCTTGCCCTCGCCGCCGGCCTGATCCTCGGCGGCTGCCAGAACCCCGACGGCTCGACCGACTGGGGCAGCACGCTGGCGCTTGGCGCCGGCGCGGGGCTGGCGACCGCGCTGATCGCGGGCTCGCTGAGCGACGATGACGACCGCCACTATCGCCGCCGCTCCCACCGCCGCGACTACGGCTACGGCTATGGGCGCGGCTCACCCTACCGGGGCGGCTATTACGGCCCGCCCCGCCGCCATGGCTACGGCCCGCGCTGGTAGCGGGTCCGGCCGTCGGCGGCGTGGCCCGGTACCCCCGTCCGGTGCCACGCCGCGCGGCATCCCTCTCCGGCGTCAGGCCTCAGGCCGGCTGCTGCCGCCGGCGCGGGGCGGTGGCCGGCGCCGCGCCGTTGTCCAGCGGCAGGGCCAGGAAGCGCTGCTTGCCGCCGCGGATATGCGCCTCGCCGGCGGCGCGGGCGGCCTGGGCGTCGCCGGCCAGCAGCCCGCGCAGGATGGCCATGTGCTCGCCGTTGGATTCGCGCATCCGCTCCGGCGCCACCAGCCCCTTGCGGCGGATCAGCGTCAGCTCCTTGCCCAGGTCGCCGTAGAACCGCACCGCGCGCTGGCTTCCGCCCATGCTCATCAGCGTATTGTGGAAGGTGATGTTGAGCGCGAAGTACTGCGCCGCGGCATCGGCCTCGGCGGCGACATCCATCTCCCGGACCAGGCGGGACAGCTCCTCCAACTCCTCCTTCGTGGCGCGGCCGGCGAGGCGTTCGCAGGCATAGCCGATCAAGGCCGCGCGGAGGTCGAAGACGTCCAGCGCCTCCTCGACGCTCAGCTGGCGCACGAAGGAACCCTGGTTCACCACGGTGACGACCAGCCCGCTGCGGTCCAGCCCGCGCACCGCCTCGCGCACCGGGCCGCGGCTGACGCCGAGGCGGGCGGCCAGGGCCTGCTCGTTGAGGCGGCTGCCCGGCGGCAGCTCGCCACTCAGGATCATGCGCTCCAGCTCGCCCGCGACCAGCGAGGCCAGGGATTGCGTGCGCACGATGTGCAGGGGGGAAGCGGAGATCTCGGCCATGCCACAGGATGCCCGGTCCGCCGCCGTCGTGTCTACTGTCAGCAGAACGGGCAGGAGTTCTGTTGACAGTTTTCATTTCCGGCGCGATCCTTCGGCGTCGCAAGGCGAGGAGAACCGACACGATGCCGTCAGCCGCCCCCAAAGCCTCGGAAGCCTTGGCGCGCTTCACCGTGCTGGACCTGACCCGGGTCCGCTCCGGTCCGACCTGCGTGCGCCAGCTGGCCGACTGGGGCGCCAATGTCATCAAGGTCGAGATGCCGGAAGGCCTCGATGCCGGCGACCCGATGGGCGGCCCCCGGCTCGGCCCCGACTTCCAGAACCTGCACCGCAACAAGCGCGCCATCACGCTGAACCTCAAGGACCCCGACGGCGTCGCCCTGTTCAAGCGGATGGTCGAGAAGGCCGATGTGGTGGTGGAGAATTTCCGCCCGGATGTGAAGCAGCGCCTCGGCATCGACTACGAGGCCCTGTCCGCCGTCAATCCCCGCATCATCCTCGCCTCGATCTCCGGCTTCGGCCAGGATGGCCCCTATGCGAAGCGGCCGGGCTTCGACCAGATCGCCCAGGGCATGGGCGGGCTGATGTCGATCACCGGCCTGCCCGGCCAGGGGCCGGTGCGCGTCGGCATCCCGATCGCCGACCTGTGCTCCGGCCTCTTCGCCGCTCAGGGCATCATGGTGGCGCTGCTGGAGCGGGAAGTCAGCGGCAAGGGCCAGTGGGTGCAGACCTCCCTGCTGGAGGCGCAGATCTTCATGCTGGACTTCCAGGCGTCGCGCTGGCTGCAGGCGCGGGAGGTGCCGAAGCAGGCCGGCAACAACCACCCGACCAGCATCCCGACCGGCGTGTTCAAGACGCGGGACGGGCACATGAACATCGCCGCCTCCGGGCAGCGTATCTGGGAGCGGCTCTGCCAGGTCCTCGGCAAGCCGGAATGGACCACCGATCCGCGCTTCTCCAACGGGCAGGCGCGCAGCGACAACCGGGACGCGCTGAACGCCGAGATCGAGGCGGTCACCCTCACGGACGACATGGCGGCCTGGGTGGAGAAGATGAACGCCGCCGGCGTGCCCTGCGGCCCGATCTACACCATCGATCAGGTCTTCGCCGACGAGCAGGTGCAGCACCTCGGCATCGCCCGCCATCTCAACGGCGGCAGCAACCAAGCGCAGGACTATGTCGGCCAGCCCTTCCGGCTGAGCCGGACGCCCAGCGAGGTCGTCAGCCACCCGCCCGCCCTGGGCGAGCACACCGACGCCGTCCTGGCGGAGATGGGCCTCTCCGCCGATGAGATCGCCGGGCTGCGGGCGCGTCAGGTGGTGTGAGACGGCCGGCGCCGGGCTTCGCATGACGTGGCCGGGGGGCACCTTGCCCCCCCGGCCGGCGACGTGGTTGCTCAGCCCTTGAGCTCTTCCGGAACCTTGCCGCCATTCTCGGCCAGCTTGGTCATGACCTGCTTGTGCAGCCAGATGTTCATGGCCGCCGAATCGCCGGTGTCGCCGCTGTAGTTGAGCTCCTTCGCCAGCTCCTTGCGGTTCTCCAGGCTGCTGTCCAGGCCGAGCAGCTTCATCAGGTCGACGATCGACTCCCGCCAGTTCAGCTTCTGCGGGTTCTTCGCCGCCATGTCGCTCAGCACGGCGGAGACATCGACCGGTTGCGCCGGCGCGGCGGCCGGTGCCGCCCCCGAGGTCGCACCAGGGGAGGTCGCACCAGGGGGGGTCGCACCAGGGGGCGTGCCCGCGGTGGCGCCCGGACTGGCTTCAGGCGCGGCGCCGGGGGCCGGCGCGGCCCCTGCCTCGGGCGTCGCCGCCTCGGCCGTCTTGTGCCCGAAAATCCTGGACATGATGGAACTGAAGACGCTCATGGCTAGGCCCCTCCTGAAGGCTTTCCTGCCGGACCGCTGCGGCCCGCATTCACCGCCCGGCTAACGCCCGGGGAGTGGCGTAAGTTTTTCCTGCCTTCCCGCTGGCCGGCCGGATGACCTGTGCCCCCGCCCTTGCCCAGCCCTGCCCTGGATGCGATTGTCCGGCCGACCCAGCCGCCGGGCGGGCCCAGCGGGCCTCCGGCTGCTACCGCAAGGCGTCCAGACGAGGATCAGCATGGCCAAGATCAAGGTGAAGAATCCCGTCGTCGAGCTCGACGGCGATGAGATGACCCGCATCATCTGGGGGTTCATCAAGGACAAGCTGATCACCCCCTATCTCGATATCGACCTGAAGTACTACGACCTCGGCATCGAGTACCGTGACCAGACGGACGACCAGGTGACGGTCGACGCCGCCAACGCCATCAAGCAGTACGGCGTCGGCGTGAAGTGCGCGACCATCACCCCGGACGAGGCCCGGGTGAAGGAGTTCGGCCTGAAGAAGATGTGGAAGTCCCCGAACGGGACCATCCGCAACATCCTCGACGGCACCATCTTCCGCGAGCCGATCATCTGCCAGAACGTGCCCCGCCTGGTGCCGCACTGGTCGAAGCCGATCGTCGTCGGCCGCCACGCCTATGGCGACATCTACCGCTCGGTCGAGATGAAGGTGCCGGGCGCCGGCAAGCTCAGCATGACCTTCACGCCCGAGGGCGGCGCGCCGCAGGAGATCGGCGACTTCGTCTTCAAGGGCCCGGGCGTGGGCATGATGATCCACAACCTCAACAAGTCGATCGAGGGCTTTGCCCGCGCCTCCTTCAATTACGGCCTGGCGCGCAACTACTCGGTCTATTTCAGCCACAAGAACACGATCCTGAAGGCCTATGACGGCACCTTCAAGGACATCTTCCGCAAGATCTACGACGAGGAGTTCAAGGCCGAGTTCGAGAAGCGCGGCATCACCTACGAGGACCGCCTGATCGACGACATGGTCGCCTCCGCGCTGAAGTGGGAAGGCGGCTATATCTGGGCCTGCAAGAACTACGACGGCGACGTCGAATCGGACATCGTGGCGCAGGGCTTCGGCTCGCTCGGCCTGATGACCTCCGTCCTGCTCTCGCCCGACGGCAACACGGTGGAGTCCGAGGCGGCGCACGGCACCGTCACGCGCCACTACCGCGAGCACCAGAAGGGCCGCGAGACCTCGACCAACCCGATCGCCTCGATCTTCGCCTGGACCCGCGGCCTCGCCTATCGCGGCAAGTTCGACGGCACGCAGGACGTGGTGGACTTCGCCAACGCGCTCGAGCAGGTCTGTGTCGAGACGGTTGAGAGCGGGCACATGACCAAGGACCTGGCGGTGCTGATCGGCAAGGGCCAGCCCTGGCTGAACACCCAGAACTTCCTGGCCAAGCTGGACGAGAACCTGAAGAAGAAGATGGGCTGAGGCGCCGGCCTCTCCCCGGACCGGGCGGGCTCCCTCCAGGAGCCCGCCTTTTTCGTGCCGGCGCGGCCATGGCGCGAATCACCGCGCAGGTCCCGGGCTTGATGCTATGCAGCGGTCATGACCCTGCCGCTCACCCCGCTCGACTGGATCGCCCTCGCCGTTTTCGTCCTCTGCTGGATGGGCTATGCCACGGTGGTGGACCGCGTGCCGGCGATCCGCGCCCGCAGCGTCATCGCCGCGATGGACGAGCACCGCCGGATCTGGATGCGCGCCGCCATCACGCGCGAGAACCGCATCAGCGACATCAGCATCATCGGCAACCTGATGTCCTCGACCTCCTTCCTGGCCAATACCAGCATCTTCATCCTGGGCGCGCTGGTGGCGATGCTGGGCACGCCGGACCTCGGCCGGCGCATCTTCAGCGCCGTGCCCTTCGCCGCCGTGCCGCCGGAGGACAGCGCCTGGGAGATCCGCGTCTTCCTCCTGATCTTCATCTTCGTCCGCGCCTTCTTCGAGCTGACCTGGGCGCTGCGGCAGTTCAACTACACCAGCATCTGCGTCGGCGGCCTGGGCGGCACGCCCGACAGCGTGCCGCAGGCGCTGGTGGCCGCGGAGGTCGCCAACCGCGCCGCGCGCCACTTCAACACCGGGCTGCGCGCCTATTACTTCGGCCTCGCCGCCCTCGCCTGGATCCTGCATCCGGCGGCGCTGATCCTGAGCAGCCTGCTGGTGCTGCGCGAGTTGCACCGCCGGGAGTTCCGCTCGGTGGTGCGCGAGGCCCTGGCGCTGCGCGATCCGCCGCCGGACAGGCACGCGGCCTGAGGCGGGACGCTCGCGCAGCCGTGTGCCGCGGCCGGCTTGCCGCCCCGCCCGCCCTTCGCATAGGTTAATCTATCGCAATCTTCCCGGCAGGAGGGCCGCCATGACAGATCCGCGTCGTCAGCAGGCGCCCCTCTCGCCGCAGCCGCGCTTCGCGGGGCCGCCCGGCCGCCGCCGCCGCTAACTCGCGCGCGGCCCGCCCGCCGGGCCCCTCCCCCGCCTGAACCCTTGTCCCTGAGACCGACGGCGCGGCCGCTTCAGCCTGCGGCCGCCTGCCGGCTTCCTCCGTGAAGGGCCGCCCGCATCGCCGGGCGATAAGACATCGTGACCGTTCAATCCCAGGGCGCGGGGCCGTTCCGCGCCGTCCTCACCTTCCTGGCGCGCCGGACGCTGCGCCATCCCGTCCTGCTGGCCGCCGTGCTGGCCGGCATGCTCCTGGCCACCCTGGCCGATGTGCTGGTGCCGCTCTATGCCGGCCGCCTCGTCGATGCCCTGGCACGGGCCGGCGACGCCGGGCGCGAGGCGGCGCTCGAGGAAGCGCTGCGCGCGCTCGGCATGCTCGCCCTGCTGGGGCTGGCGGTGCTGGGTGGCCGGACAGGCGCCATCCTCGCGATCATCGCGCTGTCGCTGCGCCTCATGTCGGCCGCCGGCGCCGAGGCCTTCCAGCGCGTGCAGCGCTTCTCCGCCGACTGGCACGCCAACAGCTTCGCCGGCTCGACCGTGCGCCGGATCAGCCGCGGCATGTGGGCGATCGACACGGTGAACGACACCATCCTGATCGCCCTGCTGCCCTCCGTCATCATGCTGCTGGGCGCGACGCTGCTGCTCGGCTGGCGCTGGCCTCTGATGGGGGCGCTGGTGGCGGCGGGCGGGCTGATCTACGTCGCGCAGACCCTGCTGCTCTCGCTGCGCTGGGTGGCGCCGGCCGCGCGCCTGTCCAACAGCTGGGACACGCGGCTCGGCGGCGCCATGGCCGATGCCATCGGCGCCAATGCGGTGGTCAAGGCCTTCGGCGCCGAGGCGCGGGAGGATGCGCGGCTCGGCGCGATGATCGGGAAATGGCGCCGCCGCACCGCCCGCACCTGGAACCGCAGCGCCGCCTCCGAGGGGGCGCAGATCGTCACCATGACGCTGCTGCGCACCGCCATCGTCGGCGCCGCGCTCTGGCTCTGGTGGCGCGGCGAGGCCAGCGCCGGCGACCTCACCACCGTGCTGACCATGTTCTTTCTGGTGCAGGGCTATCTTCGCGATGTCGGCTACCACATCAGCAACCTGCAGCGCGGCGTGAACGAGATGGAGGAGATGGTGGCGCTGCACGCCACGCCGCTCGGCATCGAGGACGGGCCAGGCGCCACGCCGATCGCCGTGACGCGGGGCGAGATCGCGTTCGAGCGCGTCACCTTCCGCTACGGCGGCCATACCACCCCGCTCTACCGCGACCTCTCGCTCCGGATCCGCGCCGGCGAGAATGTCGGGCTGGTCGGCCCCTCCGGCTCCGGCAAGACCACGCTGGTCAAGCTCATCCAGCGGCTGCACGACGTGACGGAGGGCCGCGTCGTCATCGACGGGCAGGACGTGCGGCAGGCCACCCAGGCCTCGCTGCGGCGGCAGATCGCCATCGTGCAGCAGGAGCCGGTGCTGTTCCACCGCTCCCTGGCCGAGAACATCGCCTATGCGAGGCCCGGCGCGACGCCCGAGGAGATCCGCCGCGCCGCCGCGCTGGCCAATGCCGACGACTTCATCACCCGCCTGCCGCGCGGCTACCGCACGCTGGTGGGCGAGCGTGGCGTGAAGCTCTCCGGCGGCGAGCGGCAGCGCGTGGCCCTGGCCCGCGCCTTCCTGGCCGATGCGCCGATCCTGATCCTGGACGAGGCGACCTCGGCCCTGGACTCGGAGAGCGAGGCGGCGATCCAGGAGGCGATGGGGCGGCTGCTGAGGGGTCGCACCGCCATCGTCATCGCGCACCGCCTCTCCACCGTGCGCGCCATGGACCGCATCCTGGTCTTCGACCGCGGCGCGGTGGTGGAGGAAGGGCGGCATGAGGCGCTGGTGACACGGCCGGGCGGGCTGTACCGCCGCCTCTTCGAGCGGCAGGCGCTGGAGCTGACCGGCGGCTGACGGGCGCCGCCCCGGCCGGCCCGGATCCGACGGGGAACCGCTTTCACCCGAACGGCTTCATCCGGCCGGGCTTTGCTCTAGGCTCCGCTCACAGCATCCCGGCCGGGCCGGGGAAAGGAAGCGGAAGCATGCGCATCATCGTTCTCGGCGCCGGGATCTTCGGCGCCAGCACCGCCTATCATCTGGCCGGCGCCGGCGCCGAGGTCATCATCCTCGACGAGGATCACGCGGGCCGCGCCACGGCGGCGGGGGCCGGGATCATCAACCCCTGGTCGTCCGAGCGGGAGGACGAGGCCTGGTACGCCATGGCCAATGCCAGCGCCCGCGCCTATCCGGCGCTGATCGAGGAGCTGGCCGGGTTGGGCGAGACGCAGACCAGCTACGGCCGCGTCGGCGCCATCTGCGCGCCGGCCGATCCGGCCCAGCTCGCGGCGACGGAGGCGCGCACCCGGGCCCGCGCCGCCACGGTCCCGGAGGCCGGCGCCATCACCCGCCTCTCCGCCGCCGAGGCCCGCGCCCTGTTTCCGCCGCTGCGGCCGGGCCAGCCGGCGCTGCATATCGCCGGCGCGGCGCGGGTGGATGGCCGCAGGCTGACCGAGGCGCTCCGGCGCGCGGCGGTCCGGCGCGGCGCGACCGACCGCATCGCCGGCGTCGCGGCCCTGGTCTCGGCCGGGACGCGCGTGCTCGGCGTGATGCTGAAGGACGGCAGCCGGCTCGATGCCGACGAGGTGGTGCTGGCCGCCGGGGCCTGGGCGCCGCCCCTCCTGCAGCCACTCGGCCTGCGTCTCGCCGTGGTGCCGCAGCGGGGGCAGATCGTCCATCTGCGGATGGAGGGGCAGGACACCTCGGCCTGGCCCGTGCTGCTGCCGATGAGCAGCCATTACTTGCTGGCCTTCGGCGAGGGCCGGGTGGTTGTCGGCGCCACCCGCGAGACCGGCTCCGGCTTCGACCACCGCCTCACCGCCGGCGGCATCGCCGAGGTTCTGAACAACGCCCTGTCCGTGGCGCCCGGCCTCGCCCAGGCGACCCTGCTCGAGACGCGCATCGGCTTCCGCCCCATGGGCCCCGACCTGGCGCCGCTGCTCGGCCGCCCGGCCGGCTGGGAGGGGCTGGTGATCGCCAATGGCCTCGGGCCCGGCGGCCTGACCATGGGCCCCTATGCCGGGAAGCTCGCGGCGCAGCTGGCTCTCCGCCAGGCGCCGGAGATGGACCTCGCCCCCTACGATCCGCTGCGCGGTGCCGCCTGATCCGTGGGGAAGGCCCCGCCGCGCTTTACAGCGGGGCGGCGGCGGCCTTCCCTGCGCCGCATGAGAACAGCCCTTGTCCGCGTCCTGCTCTGCCTGTCCCTGATGGCGCCCCTGCTCCCGGCCGTGGCGGCGCCCCTGCGGGATGTCGCCAGCGGCCTCGGCGTGGCGCCACCGCCGGGCTACACCGCCGAGCCGATCCCCGCCCAGGGCGACCAGACGGCGCGCTTCGCCCTGCGCCGGCCGACCGACCGGGACACCGGATGCCAGGTCGCCTATGTTCCGGCGCCGCAGAACGCCGCGATGAGCCAGGAGCAGCTCAACCGGCTGATGGCCACGCCGCGCTGGCAGGAGCTGGTCCTGGCCACCCTGGCGCCGCGCTACACGCCGCTGCGGAGCGCGCCCTACGCCCATGCCGGCATCGGCGGCCTCAGCCTGGTCGCGGACTTCCGCCCCGGCCAGGGCCTGCCGGACCGCGCCGGGGCGGTTCGCAGCCTCTTCGTCATCCAGGAGACGCCGAAGGGCCGCACCACCCTGGTCTGCCTCGGCGAGAAGGCGGAGTTCGCCGCGCGGGAGGCGGAGTTCCTGGCGGTGGCGCGCGGGATCACCCCGCCCCGCTAGGGGGCGGCCCCTGATCGCCGGGTCCGGCCGGCGGCAGGCCGCGGGGCTCCCCGCGCGGACGCTCAGCCCCCCGCGCCTTGGGCGGGGTCCCGGCAGGCGTCGAGCAGCCAGTCGCGGAAGGCGGCCATCGCCACCGTCTCGGCGCGGGAATGCAGCCGCGTCAGCCAGTAGGCGCCGAGGGCGATCTCGGTGCCGAAGGGCCGCGCCAGCCGGCCGTCGCGCAGGGCCCGACCGAACATCCGCGCCGGCAGCAGGGCGACGCCGGCGCCCTGGCCCGCGGCCTCCGCCATGGTCAGCGAGGAATCGAAGACGAAGCCGCGCACCGGGGGCGGCGCCAGCCCCGCCGCCGCGCACCAGCGCGGCCATTCATCGAGCCGGTAGGAGCGCAGCAGCACCTCGCGCCGCAGGTCGGCCGGCTGGCGCAGCCGCGCGGCGATCTCCGGCGCGCAGAGCGGCGTCAGCGGCGCCGCGAACAGCGCCAGCGCCGACGTCCCGTGCCAGGCGCCGTCGCCGAAGCGGATGGCGAGGTCGAGCCCCTCGCCCGCCAGGTCCACCCGGTTGTTGTTGGTCATCAGCCGCAGGTCGATGAAGGGATGCGCCGCGCGGAACGCCGGCAGGCGCGGCAGCAGCCAGCCGGTGACGAAGGTGCCGACCGCGCCCAGTGTCAGCACCTCGCGCATCCGCCCGCCCTCGAACCGGTCGAGCGTCGCACCGATGCGGCGGAAGGCATCGGTCAGCACCGGCAGCAGCGCCTCCGCCTCCTCGGTCAGGGCCAGGCCGCGCGGCAGCCGGCGGAACAGCGGCACCCCCAGGATATCCTCCAGCGAGCGGACCTGCTGGCTGATCGCCGCCTGGGTGACACGCAGTTCCAGCCCGGCGCGGGTGAAGCTGAGATGCCGTGCCGCGGCCTCGAAGGCGCGCAGCGCGTTCAGGGGAAGATGGGACGCCACGGGCCGGATCCATAAGTTTTGCTTGGGCTTGCCCCGGGAATTGCCCGTTTGTCCAGCCCAGGCCGCGCCGGCAGTCTCCGCCGCCTGACGACAACGGGAGACGCGCGATGCGCGGAAGGCGGGACTGGATGGCGATGGCCCTGATGCTGCCCGGGGCGGCGACGGCCGAATGAGGCGCGCACCCTTGGGCCGGCGGGGCCTGCTCGCCACCGCCATCGCGACGGCAGCCGCCGGGCCGGCGCCGGCGCGACCGTCCGGCTGGGCCGAGGCCCTGGAGCGGCATCTGCGCCCGCTCCTCGCCCGGCATGGTGTGCCCGGCATGGCCGTCGGCCTGCTCGCCGGGGGGCGGCGTCACGTCTTCACCTTCGGCCGCGCGGCGCCGGGCGACGGGCCGCCGGTGACGGCGAGGACGCTGTTCGAGATCGGCTCGGTCAGCAAGGTGTTCACGGCCACCCTGGCCGCCTGGGCCGAGGCGCGCGGGCGGCTCGACCTCGGGGCGCATCCGGGTCGCTACGCGCCAGCGCTGCGCGGCCGGCCCATCGACGCCGCCACGCTGCGCCAGCTCGGCACCTACACCGCCGGCGGCCTGCCCCTCCAGTTCCCCGACGATGTCACGAGCGATGCGGAGGCGCTGCGCTACCTGGCGGCATGGCGCCCCTCCGCCCCGCCCGGCACGCGCCGGCGCTACTCCAACCCCAGCATCGGGCTGCTCGGGCACCTCGCCGGCCAGGCCCTGGGTTCGGACTATACGGCGGCGGCGGAGGGGGCGCTGTTCCCGGCCCTCGGCCTAACCGGCTGCCATATCCGCGTGCCCGCCGCCGCCGCCGGCGATCAGGCCTGGGGGCTGGACGCGCAGGGCCGCCCCGCGCGTGCCTCGCCGGGGGCCTTCGACGCGGCGGCCTATGGCGTGAAGGCCTCGGCCGACAGCCTGCTGGACTTCCTCGCCGTGCAGCTGGAGCCGGAAGCCCTGGAAGCGGATCTGCGCCAGGCCATCGCCACCACCCGCACCGGCCTGTTCCGCGTCGGCCCCATGGTGCAGGGCCTGGGATGGGAGCAGTATCCCTGGCCCGTCCCGCTCGCGGCGCTGCTCGACGGCAATTCCGCCGCCATGGCCCTGGAGGAGCAGCCGGCGCATCCCCTGCCCGGCCGTGGCCCCGCCGCGCCGGAGACGCTGTTCAACAAGACCGGCTCGACCAGGGGCTTCGGCGCCTATCTGGCCTTCGTGCCGGCCCGGCGGATCGGCATCGCCCTGCTGGCCAACCGCAACTGGCCCATCCCGGACCGCATCCGGGCGGCGCACGCCGTGCTGGCGGAGATGGCGGCCGGCGGCTGAGCCCGGCGCGCGGGATTTCTCACGCCGCCGCCTCTCCCGGCGCCGTCTCCCACCCCAGCCCCACCAGCGCGACGATGCGCCGCCCGGCCGCATCCGGGCGCTGCACGATCGCCCCCTGCTCCTCCAGCCAGCTCAGCAGCCGCCGCGCCCGCCCGGCCGAACGCGTGCCATAGGCCTCCGCGATGGTCGCGTCCGACGGGCAGGGCAGCCGGTCGAGCGCCGCGCGGGCCAGCAGCAGGAACACCCCCTGGGTGTCCTCCGGCAGGGCGGCGGCGCGGGATTCCACCGCCTGCCACGCCTCCCCCTCGGCGGCCTCGGCGCTGATGCCGGCGCGGGCCACGGAGAGCATGCGACGGAAGGCCGGGATCTCCGGCGGCTTGCCGGGGATGGCGTGGATGCGGAGCCGCACCAGGAAATCCTGGTACAGCACCGAGCCGTTGCGGAAGGCGGCCTCGGGCTCGGCCAGGATCTGCCGCAGGATCTCGTCCATCCGCCGCCGCCGCTCGGCCTGTTCCTCGGCGGTCATCGCCGGTTCTGCGCGGGGTGTCGCCACCGCCGGGCGGGCCTGGGCCAGCTGTGCCAGGATGTCGGGCGGCGGCGACGGAGCCCGCCGCACCGGGCGCGGCACGGGGTCCGGTTCCGCGGTCGCGGCCAGGACCAGTTCCCGCGCCGCCTCCGGCGCGGTCTGCGGCAGGGGGATCAGACCCGGATTGGTGCCACGCGACTCGGTCTCCACCGCGCCGATGGTGACCGGCAGCGGCCGGCGCGACAGGGCGGGGCCGAGCGCCACGAAGCTGCCGCGCGGCAGGTCGCGGAACATCTCCGCCTGCCGCCGCTCCATCCCCAGCAGATCGGCGGCGCGGGCCATGTCGATGTCGAGGAAGGTGCGCCCCATCAGGAAGTTCGAGGCCTCGGCGGCGACGTTCTTGGCCAGCTTGGCCAGGCGCTGGGTGGCGATGACGCCGGCCAGCCCGCGCTTGCGCCCGCGCGACATCAGATTGGCCATGGCGCCCAGCGAGGCGCGGCGGGCCTCGTCCGACACCTCGCCGGCGGCGGCGGGGGCGAAGAGCTGCGCCTCATCCACCACCACCAGCATGGGCGACCAGTGGTCGCGGTCGGCGTCGAACAGCCCGCCCAGGAAGGCGGCGGCGTGGCGCATCTGCCCGTCCGCGTCCAGCCCCTCGAGGTTGAGCACGACGGAGACGCGGTGGGCGCGCACCCGGTCGGCGGCGCGCTGCAGGGCCGCCTCGTTGTGCTCGGCGGCGTCGATGACCAGATGGCCGAAGCGATCGGCGAGCGTGACGAAATCGCCCTCCGGGTCGATCACCGCCTGCTGCACCCAGGGGGCGGACTGCTCCATCAGCCGGCGCAGCAGGTGCGACTTGCCGGAGCCGGAATTGCCCTGCACCAGCAGGCGGGTGGCCAGCAGCTCCTCGAGGTCGAGGAGCGCGGGCTGCCCGCCGGTCGTCCGGCCCATCTCGATGCCGACTGTCATGAAGTCCTCCGCGGTGACGGGGCGGAGCTATAGCGCCCGATCGCCGCGGCGGGTATCGCCGGAGGGAGACACGGCCTCGGCATATCGGCATGGCCGGCCACGACCCGGCGCGGGCATGAGCCCTCCAGCGCCGCCTCCGCCACGATCTTATCGATGCCGAAAGCCCTTGCTGTGTAGTCTGACACTACAACATGGGGTTGTACTGCCTGCCCATCCCGCAATGATTTCCCTGTTTTTCTCCGTCATCCCTCCATGCCGGCCCAGCAGGCTCCTGCACGGAGGGATGGTTCCGGACAGGGGAGAGCGTCTTGAGGCGGCATCGATAAGGAGGCTTGCTTGTACGACGCCTGGACATGCCTGCGCGAGCATGATGCCGGCACCCTGGGGGTCGCTGTCGCCATCTGCCTGCTGACCAGCCTCGCCGCCAGTTTGAAGGTCGGCGTCGTCGAGACGCCGCAGAGCCGGATCGAGCGCCTCCTCATCACCCTGATCGCGCTTCCGCTGGGGTCGGGCGTCTGGGCGACCCATTTCGTCGCCATGCTCGCCTATGACACGCGGAACGTGTTCTCCTATGCACCGCTGGCCACCGCCGTCTCCGGCGCCATCATCATCCTCGGCACCGGGATCGCCCTGAACGCCCAGTTTCTGGCGCCGCGGCGGATCTGGCGACCGCTGTCGGGCGTGATCTTCGGCCTGTCCGTCGGCGTCATGCACTTCTACGGTATCCAGGCCGTGATCTTTCCCGGCGTGGTGGCCATCGACACCACCGGCGCGGCCGTGGCGGTCCTGGCCGGCGCGGGCTTCAGCGCGCTCGCCTTCACCCCGCCGGAAGGCCTCTGGCGCGGCCGGATCTGGACCGCCGGCTTTCTGGTCCTCGGCATCATCAGCCTGCACATGGGCAGCATGACCGCCACCGAATTCGTGCCGCTCGGGATTCCCACCCCCGCGGACTGGGCCCTGCGGCAGGGCGAGATCCGCCTCGCCGCCGGCTTTATGGCGATGCTGCTGCTCTCGGTTCCCGGCATCATCTGGCTGCGCAGCCGGCTTGCCCTGCAACATGCCGCGCTGCGCCTGCACGGCCTCGCCGAGGCCGCCTTCGACGGGCTGGCGATCTGCAACGACAGGCTCGTCATCCGCCACGGCAACCACAACCTCGCCGCCCTGCTGGGCGCCGATCCCACGGGAACGTCCCTGGCCGAGCTGCTGTCCCTGCCCCAGCCCCGCATGGAGGAGGTGCTGAAGGAAGGGCAGCGGAGCCCGGTGCTGGTCGGCCTGCGCGGCCCGGAGGGGCCGGTGCCGGTCGAGCTGCGCGCCCGCCGCATCGAACTGGCCCGGCAGCAGAGCGGCTTCGCCGTGGCGCTGCGGGACATGCGGGAGCGGATCGCGGCCGAGGCCAGGATGTACAGCCTGGCCCACCAGGATTCCCTGACCGGTCTGCACAACCGGCACAGCCTGCAGACGCGCCTGGCCCGCGCCGTTCTCCGCGCCCGCTCGGGCCAGAGCGGCCTCGCCGTGTTCTGCATGGACCTGGACCATTTCAAGGACGTCAACGACGAGCATGGCCATACCGCGGGCGACCTCCTGCTCCGCGCCGTCGCCAAGCGCTGCCTGGACGAGATCCGCCAGGGTGATGTCCTGGCGCGGCCCGGGGGCGACGAGTTCGTGCTCGTGGTCGAGGGCGAGGTCTCGCCCGGCATGGTCGAGGAACTGGCGAACCGGCTGCTCCGGCGGATGGCCGAGCCCTTCCAGCTCCGGGAGGATCTTCGCCTCCGTATCGGCGCCTCGATCGGCGCCGTCCTTTTCCCCACGCCCGGCCTGAGCGGCCTCCATCTCCTGGCCAAGGCCGATGTGGCGCTCTACGAGGCCAAGCGCCTCGGCCGCAACCGCCACGCCATCTACACCACCGAGATGGACCGGGAGCGGCACGACCAGAAGGCCCTGCAGGCCGACCTGACGATGGCCCTGCAGCGCGGCGAGATCAGCCTCGCCTACCAGCCGCAGGTCGAGGCCGCGAGCGGCGCCGTGATCGGCTTCGAGGCGCTGGTGCGCTGGCGCCATCCCGTCCGCGGTCCGATCCCGCCCGATATCTTCATCCCCATGGCGGAGGCCAGCGGCTTCATCCGCAGCCTGGGCGCCTGGGTGCGCGAGACGGCCTGCCGCGAGGCGGCGGGCTGGGAGCGGCCGCTGCGGATCGCGGTCAACGTCTCCGTCGCCGAGCTGCGCAAGGCCGAATTCGCCCCCTCCGTCCTGCTGCTGCTGGAACAGACGGGCCTGGCGCCGTCGCGGCTGGAGATCGAGGTGACGGAGACGATGCTGATCTCCGGCGATACGCAGGTCCTGGCCAATCTGGAGCGGCTGCGCCGCTGCGGCGTGCATGTCGCCATGGACGATTTCGGCATCGGCTACTCCTCGCTGAGCGCCCTGCGCGCTTTTCCCTATTCCCGCATCAAGCTCGACCGGGGCTTCATCCAGGATCTGGAGAACCGGCAGAGCCTGGCGATCATCCGCGCCGTGATACGGCTCGGCCAGGAGCTTGGCATGCCGGTGATCGCCGAGGGCGTCGAGACGGAAGCCCAGCGCGCTCTGCTCGCCGCGGAGGGCGGCGACGAGTTCCAGGGCTACCTGTTCGGCCGACCGCTGCCGATCGAGGCCTATCGCGAGGCCACGCGGATGCCCACGGCGGGGCGGCAGGACATCCTGGCCCTCTCAGCCTCGGCGGGCGGCTGAGCCAGCCCTCCAGGCCTCGGCGATGGCTGCCTCAGGCGCCGAACTGCGCCTCCACCTCGGCCAGCGCCCAGTCGATCCAGGGGAACAGGGCGCGGAGATCCTCGGTCTCCACCGTCGCGCCACCCCAGAGCCGCAGACCGGGCGGCGCGTCGCGATAGGGCGCGGCATCCAGCGCCACCCCTTCCCGCTCCAGCGTCGTGGCCAGAACCCGGCTGGCGGCGGCCTGGCCATCGGCGGTCAGGGCCGTGAACCAGGGCGCGACGATGCGCAGGCAGATCGAGGTGCAGGAGCGCGTCTCCGGCCGCTCGGCGAGGAAGGCCATGCGCCGCGAGCCCTCCGGCTGGCTCTCCACCCAGGCCGTCACCGCCGCCAGATTGGCCTCGGACCGGGCGATGAGGGCCGGCAGCCCGCCGATCGATTCCGCCCAGCGCAGCCCGTCCAGCGCATCCTCGACGCAGAGCATGGAGGGCGTGTTGATGGTGTCGCCCTGGAAGATTCCCTCGATCAGCCTGCCCCCCCGCGTCAGGCGGAAGATCTTCGGCAGTGGCCAGGCGGGCGTGTGGCCTTCCAGCCGGGCCACGGCGTGCGGAGAGAGCGCCAGCATGCCATGCGCCGCCTCGCCGCCCAGCGCCTTCTGCCAGGACCAGGTGACGACATCGAGCCGGTCCCAGGGCAGGTCCATGGCGAAGGCGGCCGAGGTGGCGTCGCAGATGGCGAGGCCCCGGCGGTCCGGCGCGATCCAGCCGGCATCCGGCAGCCGCACGCCGCTGGTGGTGCCGTTCCAGACGAAGACCAGGTCGCGCTCCGGCGAGACATCGGACAGGTCGGGCAGGCTTCCATAGGGCGCCTGCCGCAGCCGCACGTCCTCGAGGCGGAGCTGGCGGGTGATGTCGTTGGCCCATTCGCCGGAGAAGCTCTCCCAGGCCAGCACATCCACCCCGCGCGGGCCGAGCATCGACCAGAGCGCCATCTCCACCGCACCGGTGTCGGAGGCCGGGACGATGCCGAGCCGCCAGTCCTCCGGCATGCCCAGCACCGCCCTGGAGCGGGCGATCACCTCGGCCAGGCGCGCCCGGGGCTCCGTGGCGCGGTGGCTGCGGCCGAGCAGCGCGCCCTCGAGCGCGGCCAGCGACCAGCCGGGCCGCTTGGCGCAGGGGCCGGAGGAGAAGGCCGGGTTGGCCGGGCGCCGCGCGGGGCGCGGATTGGCCGGGTTGTCCTGTGCCATGGCGGTGGGGTCCTCGGATCGCGGATGGGGGGGCGGTTTGCGCCGCCTGTGGCCCGGGATCAAGCGGCGGGCAGCAGCACCTCGCCGCGGGCATAGAGCACGGCGTCGCCGCCCATCCGCACGCGGTCGCCGCGCCGCTCGCACCAGAGCGTGCCGCCGCGCGCGCTGGCCTGATGGCAGACCATGCTCTCGCGCCCCAGGCGGTCCGCCCAGTAGGGCACGAGCTGGACATGCGCGGCGCCGGTCACCGGGTCCTCGTCGATGCCCACGCGGGCGGCGAAGTAGCGGGAGACCACGTCGTGCCGGCCGTCATCTCCCGGCGCGGTGACGACGACGCGCGCTGCCTGGCCGCCCGCCGCGCTGTCGGGCAGGCTGGCGATGCGCCGGTGGTCGGGCTGCAGCGCGCGCACCGTCTCGGCGCTGTCGAAGACGCAGATCCAGTCCCGCGCCTTCCAGACCTCGCGCGGCACGGCGCCCAGCGCGGCGGCGAGGCCGGGCGGACCGCCATGGGCGCGGCGCGGCGGATTGGCCGGGAAGTCGAGGATGAAGCGTTCCTCCGCCTGGTCCACGCGCAGCTCGCCCGAGGCGGTGCGGAACCGGAGCGTGCCGGCCTCGCCGAACTCCCGCGCCAGCACGCAGGCGGTCGCCAGGGTGGCATGGCCGCAGAGCGGCACCTCCATGCGCGGCGTGAACCAGCGCAGGTGCCACCGGCCGGGGCCGTCGGGCACCAGGAAGGCGGTCTCGCTGAGGTTGTGCTCGGCCGCCATGGATTGCATCAGCGCCTCCGGCAGCCAGGCTCGCAGCGGGATCACGGCCGCCGGATTGCCCCGGAAGGCATGACTGGTGAAGGCATCGACCTGGAAGAAGGGAACCCGGCTGGGCAGGGCGTCGGTCGGCGGCGGGGTCATGGCGGCTCTCTGCACGGCTGCGTCACGCCCGAGCTTGCCCGGGAAGGCGGGGGCCACGGCACCCCCGCCCGCTCATGCCAGGGTTGCGAGCCGCGCCGGATCGAGCGTCACGGCGTGATCGAGCGGCCCATGCCCGCGGCCGAAGCCCGGAGCGGCCAGCAGCGCGGCGCGGACATAGGCGCGGGCGCGGACCACCGCGTCACGCAGGGAGAGGCCCTGGGCGAGGCCGGCGGCCAGGGCCGAGGCCAGGGTGCAGCCGGTGCCGTGGGTGTTGCGGCTGTCGATGCGCGCGCTCTCGAAGCGCTCGATGCCCTCGGATGTGGCCAGGATATCGACCAGCCGCTCGCCTGGCAGGTGGCCACCCTTCAGCAGCACGGCCGGCACGCCAAGCTCCAGGATGCGCCGCGCCGCCGCCGGCATGTCCTCGATGCCGGCGATGGGCCGCCCGCCCATGATCTCCGCCTCGGGCAGGTTCGGCGTGACGACGCTGGCGAGGGGCAGCAGGCGCCGCTTCAGCGTCGCCACCGCCTCCGGCGCCAGCAGGGCGTGGCCCCCCTTGGCCACCATCACCGGATCGGCCACCAGCGGAATGCGGGCGGGATGCGCCGCCAGCGCGTCGCAGGCGGCCTCGATGGTCGGGCTGTCGGCCAGCATCCCGGTCTTGAGGGCGTCGGCGCCGATGTCCTCCAGCGTCAGGCGGATCTGCTGGCGGATGAAGTCCGGCGGGACCGGATGCACGCCATGCACGCCCAGCGTGTCCTGCGCCGTCAGCGCCGTGATCGCCGTGGCGGCATAGGCGCCGAGCGCGGTGCAGGCCTTGATATCGGCCTGGATGCCGGCACCACCACCGGAATCGGAGCCGGCGATGATCAGGACGCGGCCGCGCATCAGGCCCCCCCCGCCACGGCTTCCGCGCGCGCGGACTTGCGCGGGCCGGCGGCGGCCCGGGCGCGAATCAGCGCCGCCAGCCCCTCCACCGTCTCCTCGACCAGCGCCTCCTCCTCCGCCTCGGCCATGACGCGGATCATCGGCTCCGTGCCGCTGGCGCGGATCAGCACCCGGCCCCGTGCGCCGAGGCGGGCCTCGGCCGCCGCGATGGCCTCGGCCACGGCGGGATCGGCGAGCGGGGTCGGCCCGGCGAAGCGGACGTTCACCAGGCGCTGCGGCAGGGGCGTGAAGCGGCGGCAGACCTCGCTCGCCGGCCGCTTCTCCTCCGCCAGCACGGCCAGCACCTGCAGCGCCGCCACCAGCCCGTCCCCGGTGGTGCCGAAATCCGACATGATCATGTGGCCGGACTGCTCGCCGCCCAGGTTGCAGCCGGTCTCGCGCATCCGCTCCGAGACATAGCGATCCCCCACGCGGGTGCGGTCGAGCCGCAGGCCGAGGCCGGCCAGGTAACGCTCCAGCCCCAGGTTCGACATGACCGTGGCCACCACCGCGTCGCCGCGCAGCCGGCCCTGCGCCGTCCAGGAGCGCGCGATCACCGCCAGGATCTGGTCGCCGTCGATCACCTGCCCCTGCTCATCGGCCAGCACCAGCCGGTCGGCATCGCCATCCAGGGCGATGCCGAGATCCGCGCGGCGCTCACGCACCAGCTCGGCCATGCGGCCCGGCGCCGTCGAGCCGCAGTCGCGGTTGATGTTGAAGCCATCCGGCGCCACGCCGAGCGGCACCACCTCGGCGCCGAGCTCCCACAGCACGGTCGGCGCGACCTTGTAGGCCGCGCCATGCGCGCAATCGACGACGATGCGCATCCCGGCCAGGCTGTGGCCCTTCGGGAAGCTGGCCTTCACGGCCTCGATATAGCGGCCGGGCGCGTCCTCCAGGCGGCTGGCGCGGCCGAGACGCGACGGGGAGACCAGCTGGGCGCTGAGATCGCCGGCCATCAGCGCCTCGATCTCGGCCTCCTCGCGGTCCGACAGCTTCAGCCCGTCCGGCCCGAAGAGCTTGATGCCATTGTCCTCGAAGGGGTTGTGGCTGGCCGAGATCATGACGCCGAGATCGGCGCGCAGGCTGCGGGCAAGCATGGCGATGGCCGGCGTCGGCAGCGGCCCGACCAGCACCACATCCATGCCGGCGCCCACGAAGCCGGCGGTGAGCGCCGGCTCCAGCATATAGCCGGAGAGCCGGGTGTCCTTGCCGACGACCACCCGGTGCCGGTGCGCCCCGCGATTGAAGAAGCGGCCGGCCGCCTGACCCAGGCGCAGCGCCGTCCCCGCATCCATCGGCGCGCGATTGGCCACGCCGCGAATGCCGTCCGTGCCGAAAAGGCGGCGCTGGGTCTCCGTCATGCCTGGGCTCCCTCCCCGTCCGCGGGCGCCCTGTCGCCGCTCGCTCCCGGCCTGTCATACAGGCAGGCCGGCGGGCGACCAAGCGGCGCGATGCGCCGCCGCCAGCCCTTCAGGCACCCCCCCAGGCAGCCCTCTCAGTCCAGCGCGGCCGAGCGTCCCTCGGCGCAGGCCCGCCACATGCGCAAGGCCTGCGCCGTCTCCGCCACATCGTGCACGCGCAGGATCGTGGCCCCGGCCGCGGCGGCGGCCAGCGCGACCGCCAGGCTCCCCGCCTGCCGGCCGGCCGGCGTGGCGACGCCGGTCACGCTGCCGACGAAGCGCTTGCGCGACGCGCCGACGAGGATCCGGCAGCCGATGCCGGCGAGCAGCGGCAGGCGCTCCATCAGGGCCAGGTTCTGCGCCGCCGTCTTGCCGAAGCCCAGCCCCGGATCGATGGCGATGCGCCCGCGCGGAATGCCCAGCGCCTCGGCCGTCTCGACACGCTGGCGCAGGAAGCGCGCCACCTCCAGCACCACATCGGCATAGCCGGTGGCCTCCTGCATGCGGCGGGGGTCGAGCACGGGCATGTGCATCAGCACCACCGGCGCCCGCGCCTCCTGCACCAGCCGCACCGAGGCCGCGTCCTGCCGCAGGGCGGTGATGTCGTTGACGATCTCGGCCCCCTCCTCCAGCGCCATGCGCATGGTGGCGGCGTGGCGGGTGTCGACGCTGACCACCGCCGCCTTGGCCAGCTCGCGCAGGATCGGGCGGATGCGGGCGATCTCCTCCTCCGGCGTCACCGGCGGCGCGCCGGGGCGGGTGCTCTCGCCGCCGATGTCGAGGATATCGGCCCCGGCCTCCAGCATGGCATGGCCGGCGGCGATGGCGGCGGCGGGGTCCAGGTGCTGGCCGCCATTGGAGAAGCTGTCCGGCGTGGCGTTCAGGATGCCCATGACGAGGGGTCGGTCGTCCGGAAGGCCGGCGAAGGCCTGGGGGCGGCGAATCAGGGGCGGCAGCAGCGCCTCCCAGCCCGGCGGCAGGCCGCGGGCGGAATGGATGCCGAGGTCCCGCCGGTCCTCGATCAGGCGGACAAGGGCGAAGGCCGCCGGGCCGCCCGCCAGCGGCAGGGCATGACCATCCCGCACCGCCTGGAGCGCGGCGGCGCCCTGCAACAGGCCCAGCGGCTCGATCCAGCGCTCGGCCATCCCGGCCATCTCCCCGAATGAAAAAAGGACCCCAGAGGGGGTCCTTCTTAACGCAGGCCGGCCGTGGAGGCGACGGGCGGCTCAGGTGCCCGGCTGCGGCGCCGGGCTCAGGCCGGGACCGCCGCCGGGGCGCGGCCGGCCGGAACTCGGCACGCTGCCCCGCCCGGCCGGGGTGGGCTCGTCGGGGCGGTTGCGCACCACCGGCTCGCCGCGGATCACCAGCCGGATCTCATCGCCCGAGAGGGTCTCGTGCTCCAGCAGCCCCTTGGCCAGGGCGTGCAGCTCCTCGATATGGGTCTGCAGCGTGTGCTTGGCGCGGGCGTAGCTGTCGTCGATGATGCTGCGGATCTCGGCGTCGATCTCGCGCGCCGTGGCCTCCGAGACGTTCTTCGACTGGGTCACGGAATGGCCGAGGAAGACCTCCTGGTCGTTCGACCCATAGGCGATCATGCCGAGCTTCTCGCTCATGCCCCATTCGGTGACCATGCGGCGGGCCTGGTCGGTGGCCATCTTGATGTCGCCCGAGGCGCCGTTGGACACCTTGTCGGAGCCGAAGATCAGCTCCTCGGCGACACGGCCGCCCATGGCCATGGCGAGCTCCGCCTTCAGCTTGCTCTTGTGCTTGCTGTAGCGGTCGCCGGCCGGCAGGGACATGACGAGGCCGAGCGCCCGCCCGCGCGGGATGATGGTGGCCTTGTGCACCGGATCGCATTCCGGCTCATGCAGGGCGACGAGGGCATGACCGGCCTCGTGATAGGCGGTCATCTTCTTCTCGTCGTCCGACATCACCAGGCTGCGGCGCTCGGCGCCCATCAGCACCTTGTCCTTGGCCATCTCGAACTCGTGCATGCCGACGGTGCGGCGGCCGCCGCGGGCGGCCAGCAGGGCCGCCTCGTTCACCAGATTGGCGAGATCGGCGCCCGAGAAGCCCGGCGTGCCGCGCGCGATGGTCTTCGGATCGACGTCGGAGGCCAGCGGCACCTTGCGCATGTGCACGCGCAGGATCTTCTCGCGGCCCTGCACGTCCGGGTTCGGCACCACCACCTGGCGGTCGAAGCGGCCGGGGCGCAGCAGGGCGGGGTCGAGCACGTCGGGGCGGTTGGTGGCGGCGATGAGGATGACGCCCTCATTCGCCTCGAAGCCGTCCATCTCGACGAGCATCTGGTTCAGCGTCTGCTCGCGCTCGTCATTGCCGCCGCCGAGGCCGGCGCCGCGATGGCGGCCCACCGCGTCGATCTCGTCGATGAAGATGATGCAGGGCGCGTTCTTCTTGCCCTGCTCGAACATGTCGCGCACGCGGCTGGCGCCGACGCCCACGAACATCTCGACGAAGTCGGAGCCCGAGATGGTGAAGAACGGCACATTGGCCTCGCCGGCGATGGCGCGGGCCAGCAGCGTCTTGCCGGTACCCGGGGGGCCGACCAGCAGCACGCCCTTGGGGATCTTGCCGCCGAGGCGCTGGAACTTCTGCGGGTCGCGCAGGAAGTCCACGATCTCCTCCAGCTCGCCCTTGGCCTCGTCGATGCCGGCCACGTCCTCGAAGGTGACGCGGCCCTGCTTCTCGGTCAGCAGCCGGGCGCGGGACTTGCCGAAGCCCATGGCCCGGCCGCCGCCGCCCTGCATCTGGCGCATGAAGAAGATCCAGACGCCGATCAGCAGCAGCATCGGGAACCAGGAGAGCAGGTAGTGGAAGAGCGGGTTGACGTCGCTCTCCTCCGGCCGCGCCACGACCCGCACGCCCTTGTCGGTCAGCCGGCTGACCAGGCTCGGATCCTCGGGCGTGTAGGTGGAGAAGTTGCGGCCATCCGCGAGCTGCCCCGTCAGGGTGCGGCCCTGGATGGTGACATCGCGGACGCGCCCGCCATTCACCTCATTCAGGAAGTCGCTGTAGGCGACCTGCTGGCCCGTCTGGCGGTTCGAGGACGAAGGCTGAAACAGATTGAACAGCGCCACCAGAAGCAGCGCCACAATCACCCAAAGCGCCAGATTGCGGCCGAAATTGTTCACCGTGCGGTTCCCATCCGTGTGCCGGCCAGCCTGCACATGCCGGCCCAGCGCCTGCGTAAGATAGGGCGCCCGACGCAATTCCGAAACCACGCCGTGCGCCTGATCTTACACGGACGACATTTATAGCCTCAGATCGGCCCTCCGGCGGGAGAGAATTCCGCCTTCGCCGCGACGCCGAGGCCCAGCGCCGGCACGCCCACCAGGGCGCCGCCCCGCCACAGCGCCGGAAGGCCCGCCGCCACGGGCGCCGGCAGGCCCCGCCGTTCCGCCCGCCGCAATCGCCCCGGACCCAGCGCGCCCAGCACCAGCCCCTCCAGGGCCAGCCCCCCCTCCCGCACCGTCGCGAGGCGCCAGCGACCGTCCCACACCGCCCCGGGGCGCGCCGGAACCGGCGCGGCGCAGGCGGCCGGCTCGCGGCTGAGCGTGTCGCCCGACCAGAGAACCCCGCCCAGCGTGCCGCCGCCGCGCTCCAGCAGGGCCGCCACGGCGGCCGTGGCCGGCGCGTGGCCGCCGCCGCCGATCATCCGCAGAAGCGCCGCGAGGGCATCCCGCGCCACGGCGTCGCGGCCCAGCGCGGCCCGGTCGAGGCTCGCCCAGCCTTCCGGATGCAGCACGGCCGCCGCGGCCAGCCGCGCGCGCAGCGCGGCCTCGCTGCCTCGCCGGCGGCCGGCGAAGGCGGCGGCGGCGGCGACCAGGGCTGCCGTGCCGGACCCGGTGCCGCCGGGATCGCGCATCGCCTGCCGCAGCGCCACGCGGGCGAAGCGGGGATCGTCATTGGAGGGATCGCGCAGCGGCCGCAGGCCCTGGGCGGCGAGCAGCGTCTCCAGCCGGGCCGGCGGCAGCCCGAGCAGCGGGCGCAGGATCAGCGCCTCGGCCGTGGCGCGCAGCGGCGCCATGCCGGCCAGCCCGGCCGCGCCGCTGCCCCGCAGGGCCCGGAACAGCACCGTCTCCGCCTGGTCCAGGGCATGCTGTCCGAGCAGCAGCCAGGGCCGCCCGTGGCGGGTGCAGGCCGCCAGCAGCGCCGCCAGGCGGGCCTGCCGCGCCCGTTCCTGCAGGGCGGCGCCGGGGGGCATGGCCAGGGCAAGGACCTCGGCCTCCAGGCCGAGCCGGCGCAGCAGGCGGACAGTCCAGTCGGCCTCGACCGCGCTGCCGGGCCTCAGGCCATGATCGACGACGAGGCCCAGCACGCTGCCGCCCCGCGCCGCGGCGAAATCCCGCGCCAGCAGGGCGAGCGCCAGGGAATGCGGGCCACCCGAGACGCCGGCGGCGAAGCGGGGCGCCGCGCCGAAGGGGCCCAGCGGTTCCATCAGGGCGGCGAACTCCGCCGCGTCCGGGGGCGCGCGCATGGCGGGGGCCGCCGCCCCCGGGCCTTAGCAGCCGCCGCGGCGCCGCGCCTCGGCCGCGCGGCTGGCCAGACCGCCGGAGAGCTGGGGAAACTGGCTGCGCAGATCGGCCAGCGTGGCGCAGGCCTCGCGCTTGGCGCCGAAGCCCAGGAAGGCATTGGACAGGCCGAGCAGGGCCTCCGGCGCCCGTCCCGAGCGCCGGTTGCGCTGATAGGCGTCGTCATAGGCCAGCGCGGCCGACTGATACTGCTGGCGGCCCAGCAGGGCATCACCCAGGAGCAGTTGCGCGTCCTGCGCGCGGGCGCTGTTGCGGCTGGCGATCACCTCGCGTGCCGCGGCCTCGGCGGCGGCGTAGTCGCGGCGGCTCAGCGCGGCCTGGCCCTCGGACAGCGCCCGCTCGGGCGTGCGCGGCGCGGCGGCGGCCGGCTCGGCGGCGGGCTGCGCGGGCCGCGCCGGCGGGGCCGCGCCCTGTCGGCCGCCCCCGCCCCCCTGCTCGAGTTGCTGCAGCCGGTAATCCATGTCGCCCTGCAGCTTCTCCAGCGCCTGCTGGTTGGTGCGGAGGCGGTAGTCGAGCTGGTCCGACTGCCCGCGCAGCCGCCGTACCTCCTCCTCCAGGCTGTTCACACGATCGAGCAACTGGCTCAGCAACTCGTTGCCCCCGGCGGTGGCGCCGCGCGGCGCCACCGGGACCGGGGCGGCATAGCCCCCGCCGCCGCCACGCCGAAGGGCCTCCATCTCCTGGCGCAGCTGCAGGATCTGGTTCTGCAGAGCGATGCCCTCCCGGCTCTCCATCTGCGCCAGCGCCGGGGCGGCGCCCAGCATCGGCAGCAGCGGCGCGAGGAGGAGGAGCTTGCGGAGCATGGCGCGGATCCTTTCCGGGAAGCGGGCGGGCCCAGAGAGACGAGGCAGGGAGGCAAAACCAGGCGGCGGAGCGCGGACATGAAGACGGCGGCAACCGCGCTCGCGGATGCCGCCGCTTGTCTCAACCCAGCCGCCCCGCGTCAACGCGGGGCGTGACGGGCCCTCAGCGCACCACCGTGACGGCGCGGCGGTTCTGCGCCCAGGCATCGGCCGAGGAGCCCAGCGCCGCCGGGCGGTCCTTGCCGTAGGAGATGGTGCTGACGCGGCCACCGGCGACACCCTGGGCCACCAGCACGTCCCGCGCCGCATTGGCGCGGCGCTGGCCGAGAGCCAGGTTGTATTCGCGGGTGCCGCGCTCGTCGGCATGGCCCTCGACCGTCACCTGCGCCTGCGGATACTGCGCCAGCCAGGCGGCCTGCCGCTCCAGCGTCGGCCGCTGATCGGCGCCGACCGAGCTGCTGTCGGTGGCGAAGAAGACGCGGTCGCCGACATTGGCCACCAGATCCTCCTGGCTGCCGGGGCGGATCGCGCCGCTCATGCCGGCACCGGCGCCGAGGCCGCCGGCCCCCGCGCCGGCGCCCGTGGCGGCGCCGGAGGTGTCCTCACTGGCGCAGGCCGCCAGCAGCGCGACGGCGGCCAGGGCACCCAGAAGCTTGGTCTGCATCATTTCGATTCCCGTGTCAGATCGAATTACAGCCGCGGTTACGCCGGGATTGGGGCGCGTTCAAGGCAGACAATCCGTCCCTGCGTGAATAGTTGCCCATTTTCTTGCGAGGAGTGGAGGCGCGCCCCTCTCCTGGCCCTTTCTTCTGCCATCGGGCCGGACAGACAAGTCCTCGTCGCCAATCTGTAAGTCCTTACTTACAATCAAGGGCGTCCGGCCCGGCCCCGCCTCAGGAGGAGAGCAGCGGCGACCAGCTCGGATCGGTCGCGTCCGTCGGCGTGATGACCTGGCGCTCGTTGAAGCCGGAGATGTCGATCATGGCGAGCCGGGCCGCGTAGCCGCCGCCCCGCGTGTCGCGCGCCTGGCTCTCGCGGTAGAAGGCCAGCACGCGGCCATTCGGCGCGAAGGTCGGGCCCTCCATGCTCCAGCCCTCGGACAGGATGCGCTCGCCCGAGCCGTCGGGGCGCATCACGCCGATGCCGAAGCGGCCGCCGGAGATGCGGGTGAAGGCGATCAGATCCCCCCGCGGCGACCAGACGGGCGTGGCGTAACGGCCATTGCCGAAGGAGATGCGCCGGACGCCGCCGCCGTTGGCATCCATGACATAGAGCTGCTGGTCACCGCCGCGGTCGGAGTTGAACACGATCTGCGTGCCGTCCGGCGAGAAACTCGGCGAGACGTCGAGCCCGCCGCCGGAGGTCAGCTGCCGCTCGCGGCGGGAGGCGAGGTCGACCACGAAGATATTGGCATCGCCCCCGCGCGCCGAGGAGAGCACCACGCTGCGCCCGTCCGGGCTGAAGCGGGGCGAGAGCGTCATGCCCTGGAAGTTGCCCAGCACCTCCTGCCGGCCGCTGTTCAGGTCGAAGAGGTACACGCGCGGCTGGTTGTTGGCATAGGACATGAAGGCGATCTGTCGCGCGTTCGGATGGAAGCGCGGGGTCAGCACCTGGAAGCTGCCATCGGTCAGGAAGCGGTTGTTCTCGCCGTCCTGGTCCATGATGGCCAGGCGCCGGGTGCGGCGATCGCGCGGACCGGTCTCGGCGACATAGACGATGCGGGTGTCGAAATAGCCCTTCTCGCCCAGCATCCGCTCATAGATCACGTCCGAGATGACATGCGCGATCTGCCGCCAGTTGTTGGCCGCCGCGGTGTAGGCGGTGCCCTGCAGCTGCTGCTCGGAGCCGACCTCCCAGAGACGGAACTCGATGCGCGCGCGGTCCCCCTGCGGCTCGGCCCGGCCGGTGACCAGCGCCTGCGCGCCGATGACCCGCCAGTCCTGGAAGCGCGGCCCGGCAGCCGCGGCCTCGCCCGACTGGATGTAGGCGCCACGGTCGAGCGGCCGGAACAGGCCGGAATTGCGCAGGTTGTTGGTGATCACCTGGATGATGTTGCGCCCGAGCTGCTGCGCCTGCGGCGAGGAGCCGGCGAAGTCGGGCAGCGCGATCGGGATCGGATCGGTGCGGGCGCGGGTGATGTCGATGGTCTGGCCGGCCGCCGAGACGCCGCCGGGCGCCGGCGCCTGGGCCCGCACCAGGGAGGGCGCGGCCAGCAGGCCGGCTCCGCCCATCAGGGCGAGGCGGCGGGAGAAGAGAATGTTCTGCTGGGTCATCGGACGAGTCCCCTCGGGCTGAAGCGGAAGACCGTGTTGTTGAGTGACAGGATCTTCTCGCGGGGTAGAGGCAAAGGGCTGCACTTCGGATCGAGCAACGCGCGGCGCGCGCTTTCGTACACGGCGCGCACGCGCGGGTCGCCCGGCGTGCCGCCGGCCGGGCGCACATTGCGGATGGTCCCGCCCTGGTCGATGTCCACCCGCACCTCGACCGTGATCTGGTCGATCCCCATCATGCCGCCATCGACCGACCAGCATTCGCTGATCTTGTCGGCGACGCCCTGGCGCTCGCCGGCGGTGAGCAGGGCCGTGCCGCTGGGCGCGCCGCCACCGGCGGCCGGGCGGCCGGCGGCCTCGGAGGGGCGGGCGCGGGGCGGCTGGTTCTGCTGCTGGCTGGCGCGCAGGCGCTCCAGCGTGCTCAGCACGGACTGGCTGCGCTCGGTGGTGTTGGGCGGTGGCGGGGTGCGGCCGGTGCCGGGCTGCTGGCTGGGCTGCTGCGCCGGGGGGGCGGCGGAGGGCCGGGTCTCCGGGCGCGGCGGCGCCGGCTGCGCGGCCTGCGGCGCGGGGGTCGGCGCGGGCGGCGCTGGCGAGGGCGGCGGCGGCATCGGCAGGGGCGGAGACGGTGCCGCGGCCTGCTGCTGCGGCGGCGCCACCTCGCCCTGCGGCGCCGGCGGCGCGGGGGCCGGGGGTGGCGGCGCCGGCAGCGCCTGCGGCTGCGGCGCGGGCGGGGTCGGCGTGGGCACGGGCGGCATCGGGCGCGGCGCGGCGGCCGGCGGCGTCGGGCTTGGCGGCGTCGGCGCGGGTGGCGTGGGCGCCGGCGGCGCGGGGGTGGGGGCCGGTGCCGGGGGCGGGGGCGGCGGGGGCGGCGGCGGGCTCGGCGGCGTCGGCCGCGCCTCGGGCGTAGCCGGCTGGTTCACCGTGGGATTGGGCTCGGGCTCCGGGGCGGGCGGCGCCGGCATCGGCAGGGGCGCGGGCGCCTGGGCGAGCTGGGGCGCATCCGGCGTCACCAGCTCGACCGGGATCGCTTCCTGCGGCGGCGGCAACTCCCGCCCGGGAAGCTGGAACAGGAGCAGCAGACCGACCAGCGCGTGCAGCGCCGCCGAGATGCCGCCCCAGAATCGCAGGCCATGCGGGGCCATGAGGAGGTCCGTCCGGTCCCGTCTCAGCGCCGCGGCTGCGCGGGCGCGGGCGCCTGCCCGGGCTGCGCCGCCGGGGTGCCGGAGGGGGCGCCGGAGGGGGCACCGGAGGGCTGTTCGGCCAGCAGCGCCACCTTGGTGAAGCCGGCGGAGGAGACAGTGCCCATGACCTCCATCACCCGGCCGTAATTGATGCCGCGGTCGCCGCGCACGAAGATGCGCCGCTCCGGCGCGCCGGCCGGCTGGGATTCGATGATGGCGCGCAGCTGCGGCACCAGGTTCTCCAGCGGCACCTCGCTCTCCTGCACGAAGATCCGGCCCTCGGCATTGACCGAGATGGTCAGCGGCTCGGTCTCCTGGTTCAGCGCGCTGGCGCTGGTCTTCGGCAGGTCGATCGGCACGCCGACCGTCATCAGCGGCGCCGCGACCATGAAGATGATCAGCAGCACCAGCATGACGTCCACCAGCGGCGTCACGTTGATCTCGGCCATGGCGCGGTAGCGGCCGCGCCGGCCCGGGCCGCCCGGCCCTCCGCTGGACATCGCCATGGCGTCAGCCCCGCTCCTCGGCCTGGCGCGACAGGATGGCGCCGAACTCGGCCGCGAAGCCCTCCAGCCGGCTGGCAAAGCGCGCCAGGTCGGTGGTGATCTTGTTGTAGGCGAGCACCGCCGGAATGGCGGCGACCAGCCCGATGGCGGTGGCGAAGAGCGCCTCGGCGATGCCCGGCGCGACCACGGCGAGGTTGGTGTTCTGCATCCCCGCGATGGCCGAGAAGCTGTTCATGATACCCCAGACGGTGCCGAACAGGCCGATGAAGGGGGCCACCGAGCCGACCGAGGCCAGGAACACCATCCAGCGCTCCATGCGGTCCATCTCCCGCTGGATGGCGACGTTCATCGCCCGCTCGGCGCGCTGCTGCACACCGGCGAGATGGCCGGTCTCGCCCTCGGGCCGGGCGGCGCTGCGCTGCCACTCGCGCATCGCCGCGCCGAACACGGCGGCGATCGGGTGAGTCGGGCGCTCGCCCTCCTGCTGCTGCAGGGTATCGAGACTGCCACCGGACCAGAACCGGTCCTCGAAGGCATCGGCGGCACGGTTCACCCGCCGGATGGTCGTGATCTTCTCGAAGACGATCGCCCACACCCAGACGCTGGCCAGCAGCAGCCCGATCATGACCGCCTTGACCACCCAGTCCGCCTGCAGGAACAGGCTCCAGAGCGAAAGATCGTGTGCCACCTGACCGAGGTTCGACGCGCTCACGCTGTCACCCACGGCAATCTCCTTCTATCGCCTCCGGCCGCTTCAGGCCGGGGCAGGTCCATCGTCCAGCGCCGCGCGGAAGGCGCCGCGCCAGGGCTCGGGGACGGCCACCGGGCGCATCCCCTCGGCGCGCACGCAGACCAGCCCCACCCGCAACGCCGCCTTCACCCCGCCCGCCTCGTCCAGCACCCGCTGTTCCAGATCGACGGAAGCGCCGCCGAAGCGGAGAATCCGGGTTTCCACAACCAGGGGTTCGTCCAGCCGGGCGGGGGCCACATACTCCACTTCCATGCGCCGCACCACGAGCAACGAAGCGTGACGTTGAATCATAAGTTGATGCGGCAAGTTTATGGCACGCAACGATTCCGTCCGCCCGCGTTCTGCCCAACGCAGATATGTCGCGTGGTAGGCGATGCCGCCGGCATCCGTGTCCTCGAAATAGACCCGGACCGGAAAGCGGTGCGGCCAGACCGCAGCAGGGGGCGCCTCTGCCATCAGAGGTTGTCCCGCAGGAGGTCGGTCTGGGTGCCCGCCGGCGGCGCCATGCCCAGATGCCGCCAGCCGGGTTCGCCCAGCACCCGCCCGCGCGGCGTCCGCAGCACGAAGCCCTCCTGGATCAGATAGGGCTCGACCACCTCCTCCAGCGTGTCGCGCCCCTCGGCCAGGGCGGCGGCCAGGGTCTCGACGCCGACCGGCCCGCCATGATGGTGCTCGGCGATGCGGCGGAGATAGCGGCGGTCCATCGAATCGAGGCCCTTCGCATCCACCTCCAGCCGGTTCAGCGCGCCATCGGCCATGGCGCGGTCGGCGTGGTGGCCGGAGACCAGGGCGAAATCGCGCACCCGGCGCAGCAGCCGCCCGGCGATTCGCGGCGTCCCGCGCGAGCGGTTGGCGATCTCCTCCGCCCCTTCCGCGCTCAGCTCGAAGCCGAGCTTCTGCGCCCCCCGCCGGACGATCAGCAGCAGCTCGGCCGGTGTGTAGAACTGCAGTCGGAGCGGGATGCCGAAGCGGTCGCGCAGCGGCGTCGCCAGCAGCCCGGCCCGCGTCGTGGCGCCGACCAGGGTGAAGGGCGGCAGGTCGATCCGCACGGTGCGCGCCGCCGGCCCCTCGCCGATGATCAGGTCGAGCTGGAAGTCCTCCATTGCCGGATAGAGCGTCTCCTCCAGCGCCGGCTGCAGCCGGTGGATCTCATCGACGAAGAGCACGTCGCGCGGCTGCAGGTTGGTCAGGATGGCGGCGAGGTCCCCGGCCCTCTGCAGCACCGGGCCCGAGGTGGCGCGGAAGCCCACGCCGAGCTCGCGCGCTACAATCTGCGCCAGCGTGGTCTTGCCGAGGCCCGGCGGGCCGTGCAGCAGCACATGATCCAGCGCCTCGCCCCGCGCCTTCGCCGCCTGGATGAAGACGGCGAGGTTCTCGCGCAGCGCCTTCTGGCCGGTGAAGTCGTCCAGCACCTGCGGGCGGAGGGTGGCCTCGGCGGCATCCTCCTCGCCCCGCTGCGGGTCCAGCACCCCCTCGCTCCTCGACGGGCCGCTCATGACGGGCGCCCGGACGGCAGATGGATCATCGCGGCGCCAACTCCTTCAGGGCCTCGCGGATCAGCGGCTCCAGCGCCGCCCCCTCGCCCAGCCGCTCGGCCACGCGGGCGACGGCGGCGCCGGCCTCGGGCCGCTTCCAGCCCAGATTGGTCAGCGCCGAGATGGCCTCGGCCACCGCCTTCTCGGCCGGCGGCAACTGCGCCGCGACGGCCACGGTGCCGGGCGAGACGCCGGGCCCGGTCGGCATCGCGCCGACCTTGTCGCGCAGCTCCGCCACCAGCCGCGCGGCGAGCTTGGCGCCCACCCCCGGCGCCCGGCTGAGCGCCCCGCGGTCGCCCGCCATCAGCGCCCGCGCCATGTCAGCCGGGGAGAGCGTCGAGAGCAGGGCCAGCGCCACCTTGGGGCCGACCCCCTGGATGGCGGTCAGCAGGCGGAACCAGTCGCGCTCCGCCGCCTCGGCAAAGCCGTAGAGGATAATGGCATCCTCCCGCACCACCGTCTCCACCAGCAGGGCGCCGGTGCCCGGGGGCTGCGGCAGGGCGGCCAGCGTGCGGGCCGAGCAGGCGACGAGATAGCCGACGCCGTTGACATCGAAGATGCAGCCACCCTCGAAGGGCGTGTCCAGCCTGCCGGTCAGCTTGCCGATCATGCCGGCACATAGCCCTTCGCCAGCGCCAGCCGGCTGGCGCGGTGGTGCGCGTGGCAGATGGCGACGGCCAGCGCATCGGCGGCATCGGCCCGCCGCAGCGTGGCGCCGGGCAGCAGGCGGCGCACCATGGCCGAGACCTGCACCTTGTCGGCATGGCCGGTGCCGACCACGGCGCGCTTCACCTCCATCGCCTGGTACTCGGCGACCGGCAGGCCGGCCAGGGCGGGCGCCAGCAACACCACGCCGCGCGCCTGGCCGAGCTTCAGCGCCGCACCCGGGTTCTTGTTGACATAGGTGTGCTCCACCGCCGCCTCCTCCGGGCACCAGTGTTCCATCAGCGCGTTGAGCGCGCGGTGGATCTGGCAGAGCCGCTCCGCGAGGGACAGCGCCGTGTCGGTCGAGATCACGCCATCCGACAGATGGCGCAGCCGGCTGCCATGGCTCTCCACCACGCCCCAGCCGGTGTGCTGGAGGCCGGGATCGAGGCCGAGCAGGCGGATGGCGCCCCCCATGCCCCGCGTCAGGCCGAGAGCTTCTGCAGCACGGCGTCGGGCACCTCGAAATTCGCCGTCACCGTCTGCACGTCGTCGTGCTCGTCGAGCACGTCGATCAGCTTCAGCACCGAGCGCGCCTTCTCCTCGTCCAGCTCGACCGTGACATTGGGCCGCCATTCCAGCTTGGCGCTCTCGGCCGGGCCGAACTTCTCCTCCAGCGCGTCGCGCACGGCGAAGAGATCCTCGATGGCGGTCAGGACCTCGTGCCCCTCCTCGCCGCTGGCGACATCCGCCGCGCCGGCCTCGATGGCGGCCTCGAGCATCGCCTCCGCATCGGCCGCCTCGGCCGGGTAGCGCACCACGCCGTTGCGCTCGAACTGAAAGGAGACCGAGCCGGTCTCGCCCAGCGCGCCGCCATACTTGGAGAAGGCGGAGCGGATGTCGGAGGCGGTGCGGTTGCGGTTGTCGGTCAGCGTCTCGACGATGACGGCGACGCCGGCCGGGCCGTAGCCCTCGTAGCGCACCTCGACGTAATCCTCGCCCCCCGCCGCGCCCGTGGCCTTCTTGATGGCGCGGTCGATGGTGTCCTTGGTCATGTTCGCCACCCGCGCCGCCTGCACGGCCGAGCGCAGGCGCGGATTGGCCGCGGGGTCCGGCAGGCCCTGGCGGGCGCTGACCGTGATCTCGCGGATCAGCTTGGCGAAGACGCGGGCGCGCTTGGCGTCCTGCGCGCCCTTGCGGTGCATGATGTTCTTGAACTGGGAATGGCCGGCCACGCGATGCTACTCCGGGATTCTCGGGATGTTCCGGGCTTTGCGCGGAGCTATACCGCCGCCCGGCGCGGGATGCGAGGGGGCGCGGCCCGCCCCCCCCACCCGCGGCGGCCACGCCTCCCCTTGATGGACAACGGGTGAACCGCACCTTACTGCAGTGCAATATCCAGGAGGCCTGCATGGAAACTCTTCCCTGGCGCGACACGCCCCGGCGCTTCGGGCGCGTGAGCCGCATCCTGCACTGGGGCATGGCCGCGCTGTTCGCCTGGCAGTTCCTCGGGATGATCCTCAAGGTCACGCTCGGCCGGCATCCGGTGGCCGGCGTCTTTGTCGGCACGCATGCCTCGGTGGGCTTCCTGCTGCTGCTCCTGGTGCTGGCGCGGGGGAGCTGGGCGTTGTTCAACATGCGGTGGCGGCCGCAGCCCGACCGGGGCTGGCTCGGCTACGCCGCCATGGCGGGCCACCTCGCGCTCTATGCGCTGATGCTCATCGTGCCGGCCCTGGCCCTGCTGCGCAGCTACGGCTCCGGCCGCGCCTTCGCCCCCTTCGGGCTTCCCCTCTTCCCCGGCTTCCAGGGCGGCCCGATCGGCTGGATGGTGGCGCCGGGCAACGCCCTGCACGGCTGGCTCGGCTGGGCCCTGCTGGCGCTGATCGCCGGCCATGTCGCCATGGTGGTGCTGCACCGCTTTGTCTGGCATGACGAGGTGCTGTCCCGGATGGCCGGCGGTCCGCGCCGGGGTCGGGCACCCCGGCCCGACCTGGCCGGAACGCGCTGAGAAGGAAGAGGCCGCGCATGAACGACGCCACCCGTCCCGCCGCGGCGGCGGACCATCTGATCACCAGCCAGGAGGCGCTGCAGGCGCATTACGCGCCACCGCGCGAGCTGGTGATGAAGAAGGTGGCCGACCGGATCGACCCGCGCACGGCCCGCTTCATCGCGGCGAGCCCCTTCTGCGCCCTGGCCACCTTCGGCGCGCGCGGGCCGCATTGCACGCCGCGCGGCGACGCGCCCGGCTTCGTGGACGTGCTGGACGAGAAGACCCTCGCCCTGCCGGACCGGCGCGGCAACAACCGCATCGACGCGCTGCGCGACATCGTCGACAACCCCGCCCTGGCCCTGCTCTTCCTGGTTCCCGGCGCGGGCGAGACGCTGCGCATCGGCGGGCTGGGGCGGATCAGCACCGATCCGGCGCTGTGCGAGCGCTACGCGGTGCAGGGCCAGACGCCGGCCACGGTGCTGCTGATCGAGGTGCGGGAAGTGTTCATGCAGTGCCAGCGCGCCATCCTGCGCTCCCGCGTCTGGGGCGAGCGGGCCAAGCCGCAGGACCTGCCGAGCGCCGGCGAGCTGCTGGCCGCGCACACCGGCGGCCTCGTCGACGCCGCGGCCTATGACGCCGAGGCGGCGCCGCGGGTCAGCGCGACCCTCTACTGAGCCTCGGAAGCCTGAGCCTTAGAAGTCCGGCATGGCGGGCGCCAGCAGCCCGCCATGCCGGACCGGCGCCACCTTCTGCGCCAGGCCGGTGGCGTCGTCGGTGCGGACCAGGACGCCGCTGAGCGTCGCCGGCCCCTCGGCCGGAGCCAGCTTCTCCCCCGGCACCTTCTTCCAGAAGCGCAGCGCCGCGCCGCCCTTCTGCATGCCGATGACGCTGTCATAGTCGCCGCACATGCCGGCATCCGTCATGTAGGCCGTGCCCCCGGGCAGGATGCGGTGGTCGGCGCTCGGCACGTGGGTGTGGGTGCCCACCACCAGGCTGACCTTGCCGTCGAAGCTGTGCGCCATGGCCATCTTCTCGCTCGTGGCCTCGGCATGGATGTCGATCATCGCCGCCTGCACCGTGCCGGCGGCGCCCAGGCTGTGCCGCGCCAGCTCGGCCTGCACGGCGCGGAAGGGATCGTCCAGCGGTTCCATGAACAGCCGGCCCATGGCGTTGATCACCAGCAGCTTCCGCCCGCCCGCGACCTCGACCACCGTGGCGCCGCGCCCGGGCGTGCCGGGCGGGTAGTTGAGCGGGCGGATCAGCCGTGGCTCGCCATCGATGAAGCCGATGATCTCCTTGCGGTCCCAGGAATGGTTGCCGAGCGTCAGCACATCCGCCCCGGCCGCCAGGAAGGCGCGCACCATGTCGGGAGAGACACCGAAGCCGTGGCTGGCGTTCTCGACGTTGACCACCACCGCATCGGCGGCGAGGCGCCGGCGCAGCTCCGGCAGGGCCGCGGTCAGCGCGTCGCGCCCGGAGCGGCCGACGACATCGCCGAGAAACAGGATCCGCACGTCACTCAAACCTTCTCGATGGGGATATAACCACGCTCGGTGGCGATGCCGGCCAGCGGCCGGTCATTGGGGCCGGCCGGCACCGACGCCACCTCCTGCGCCGTATAGCCGACGCCGATCGCGGTCGCCGCCGGCAGCGCGGCCAGGGTCCGGTCATAATAGCCGCCGCCATAGCCGAGGCGCAGGCCCCGGCGGTCGAAGGCCAGCAGCGGCACCAGCAGCCAGTCCGGCACCGCCGTCCCGGCGCTCTCGGCAGGGACGGAGGTGCCGAAGCGGCCCGGCACCAGCGCCTCTCCCGGCCGCCACCGCCGGAAGAGCAGCGGCCGGCCGCGCGGCGGCGTGACCGGCAGGGCCAGAACATGCCCCCGGGCGGCGAGCGCGTGCAGCAGCGGCCGGATGTCGATCTCGGCGCCCATCGGCCAGAAGCCGCCGACCACGGCGCCGGGCGGCGGCGGGGCGGCCCGCAGCAGATGGCCGGCCAGGGCCTCGCCCGCCCCGGCATCGACCCCGGTATCGTCCAGGGCGTCGCGCCGTTCCAGGGCGCGGAGTCGCGCCGCCGCCTTCGCGCTTGCGAGCGACGGGGGGTCCGGCAGGCCGGCTTCGAGGGGGGAGGGAATGTTGCGCGGAGCCGCCATGGCCGTTGGCGTCTTATCCTCCTAAGGCCTGCTAGCGCAGGTGGGCGCCAGATAGCCGGACCACGATCCGGCCAGAGCCAGCTCCCGGAGGATGCTTATTGGCCCCAGGGATAAATTGCCTGACGCGCCCGACAGCCCCGCAACGGACATTTAGGGACGGTCGAGCGTCGCGGCAATGCCCTCGATCCGTTCCGCGAGCCGGCCGAGACGCTCGGCCAGGCGGGGATCGGCGGCGGGGGCGGCACCGGACTGGCCCGCCCGGGCCTGGGACAGCTCGACGCGCAGGTCATGGATCTCGTCGGCCAGCAGCAGGGCGGCCAGCAGCAGCAGGCGGCTCTCGCCGAACTGCCCGCCCATGGCGCGGATCGAGGAAACCCGCCGGTCGACATCCGCCGCGAGCGCGATCAGATGCCCCTCCTGGCCGTCCTCGCAGGAGACGGGATGGGTATAGCCGCCAACGCGAACCGTGACCTGACCCAAGCTCAGCTCTCCTTGTGCTCGTCGTCCGGCAGGCCGGGCGACGTCGTCTCATCAAGCCCCGGCCCGGCGGGCTCCGCCGGGGCCTCGGCCCCTTCCACCTCCGCCAGCGCGCCCCGCAGCCGCAGCAGCGCGTCGTCGAGCCGCGCGGAGAGCGCCGCCAGGGCCTCCGGCGGAACGCCGGGCGGCGCACCCGCCGCCGTGTCCAGCCGGCCCAGCACCGCCGCCAACCGCTCGACCGCCCGTTCCAGCCGTGCAGCGGCCTGATCCACCGCGTCGCTCATGCCGCCGCCTTCGCCCCAGCGTGATACCTCATGATGAAGGCTTTAAGCGGCGCAAGCATCCAGGGTCAACGGATGCCCGTCCGGCGGTGCTTCCGCCCGCCTTCCATCGGAGCCTGGAAGCCCGCCGCCGCCGCCTCCCCGGACCATGGCGGGCCAGGCCTCGCCGCGCTATGCGGGGGCGCATGATCCTGGCTCCGGCCGTGACCGTGCATGATGCCGCCGGCGCGCGGATGGCCCTGGCCGCCGCCGCCCGGCGCTGCCCCGGCGCCACGCTGCCCCTCCTGTCGCCCCCCGGCGCCGCGCGCTGGCTCACGCCGGAGACCTTCCTGGCGATGCTGGCCCCCGCCCGGCGCGACTGGCCGGGACAGCCCTGCCTGCCGGTTCTGGACTGCGGCGATGCCCCCGGCTTCGCCCTCGCCGCACTGCGCGCCGGCCTACCCGCCGTGGTGCTGGGCGCCGGGGCGCCGGGGCGGCCGGCGGTGGAGGCCGTGGCCGTCGCGCTGGGCGCCGCGGCCTGGCGGCGGGCGCCCCCTTCCCTGGTGCTGCGGCCGCCGCTCGGCAGCGCCATGGAGCGCGCGCTGGACGCCTGGCTCGACGGCGGCGCCGGTGACATCCCCCGCTGGTGACATCCCCCGCTGGTGACATCCTGGGGGGGGCTCGGCTAAGCCTGTACGGCCAGAATCCGGCGGAAACAACGCCGACACGGAAGGACGGACGATGCAGCTGACACCCCGCGTGAAGGACATCCTCTCCTGGTACGAGAGCGACAATCCCGGCACCAAGGCGAACCTCGCCCGCATCCTGATGGAGGGGAAGCTGGGCGGCACCGGCCGGCTGGTGATCCTGCCGGTCGACCAGGGCTTCGAGCACGGCCCGGCGCGCAGCTTCGCGCCCAATCCCGCCGCCTATGACCCGCGCTATCACTTCGATCTGGCGATCGAGGCCGGGCTCAACGCCTATGCCGCCCCGCTCGGCATGATCGAGGCCGGCGCCGCGACCTATGCCGGCGCCATCCCGACCATCCTGAAGGTCAATTCCTCGAACAGCCTCTCCACCACCAAGGACCAGGCGGTGACGGGCACGGTGGCGGATGCCCTGCGGCTCGGCTGCTCGGCCATCGGCTTCACCATCTATCCGGGTTCGGAATACCAGTTCGAGATGATGGAGGAGCTGCGCGAGCTGGCCGAGGAGGCCAAGTCGGCCGGTCTCGCGGTGGTAGTGTGGAGCTATCCGCGCGGCCCCAATCTCGACAAGACGGCGGAGACGGCACTCGACATCTGCGCCTATGCCGCGCACATGGCGGCGCTGCTGGGGGCGCACATCATCAAGGTGAAGCCGCCGACGGAGGCGATCTCCCTCGACGCCGCGAAGAAGACCTACGAGAAGAACCCGGTGCCCGAGATCGGCAGCCTGGCCGGGCGCATCCGCCATGTGGTGCAGGCCTGCTTCGGCGGCCGGCGGCTGGTGGTCTTCTCCGGCGGCGAGGCGGGCACCAGCGAATCGCTCGTCGAGATGGCCAGGGGCATCCACGCCGGCGGCGGCAACGGCTCGATCATCGGCCGCAACACCTTCCAGCGCCCGAAGGCGGAGGCGCTGAGGCTGCTGTCGGACATCATCGCCGTCTACAAGGCCTGACCCGGCGGCCGGGGCGGGCCATCCCCGCTCCGCCGCCACTCCTGGATCCCAGCCTCCCATGCCCGACTGCCAGCTCTACCTGATCACCCCGCCCCGGATCGATCCCGGCCACTTCCCGGACCTGCTGGCCCGCGCGCTGGACGCCGGCGAGGTGGCCGCGTTGCAGGTGCGGCTGAAGGATGTGCCGGAGGACGAACTGCGGCGCGCCATCGACGCGCTGCGCCCGGTCGCGCAGTCCCGCGGCGTCGCCGTCCTGATGAACGACCGCGCCGACCTGGCCGTGGCGCATGGCTGCGACGGGGCGCATCTCGGCCAGGAGGATGGCGACCACGCGGCGGCCCGCAAGCTGCTCGGGCCGGACCGGACGCTGGGCATCACCTGCCACGGCAGCCGGCACCTGGCGATGGAGGCCGGTGAGGTCGGTGCCGATTACGTCGCCTTCGGGGCCTTCTTCCCGACCGCGACCAAGCAGGCCGAGCATCGCGCCGAGCCGGAGATCCTCACCTGGTGGACGGAGATGTTCGAGCTGCCCTCGGTCGCCATCGGCGGCATCACCGCGGCGAACTGCGCCCCCCTGGTGCGGGCGGGGGCCGATTTCCTGGCGGTGGTCGGGGCAGTGTGGAGCCATCCGGAAGGGCCGGAGGCCGGGGTGCGGGCGATGCGGGCGGCCATCGCCGCCGCGTGACCGGCTCTCAGGGCCGGCGGCGATAGGGCTGGCCGGTGACCGGACAGGCCGGCGGGTCCGGCAGGCGGGCGATGCGGGCCCGCGCCGCCGCGGCCTGGCCGGGCTCGGCGCGCTGCTCATCCGGCCGCTGACCCTCGGGATAGGCGCCCACCACCAGCAGATCCTCGCTTGCCAGCAGGCATTTGTGGCCGGTGCCGGCAGGCAGCACCACCACGTCGCCGGCCTGCAGCCGCTGCGGCACCGTGCCCTCCCCGCCCAGCTGAAGCAGGACCTCGCCCTCGATGATGGCCAGGGCCTCATGCGCGGTGGTGTGGAAATGGACATGGCCGTAGATGCCGTCCCGCCAGGCGGGCGGCCAGCCATGGCCGGCGAACAGCGCCTCCGCCGCCTCGGCCCGCCGGGCCTCGAAGGCCTCGCGGTAGATCAGCACTGGCAGCCGGGGGTTGTTCGGCACCCCCTCCTGCTCGGCAAGCCAGATGGTTTCATACTCCATGGGCAGCTCCCTGACTGTGGCGGTTAACAGCAAGTTCTGTGGAGAGAACGAGCCGCCGCGCTCAGGGTTGCCGCTTGCGGTATCCTGTGCCTCAGGCCGCCGGGGCGTGGCGGGCCAGGCCGCCGAACAGGTCCAGCATGCGCTCGCGCCAGGCGGCCACCGGATCGTCCGGCTCCAGCAGCGCAAGCTCCGAGACCGACCGCGCCCACTGGAAGCCGCCGAAGACCGCGTAGTCGCCGTATCGCGGCGCCTCGCCGCCGAGGAAGGGCGCGTCGCGCAGCAGCAGCCGCAGCGGCTGCAGGCTGGCCCGGAACTCCGGCAGGCGCTGTTCGCGGCCGGCAGTCACCTGTTCCAGGGGCTGGCCGAAGCGGGCCTCGCGGCTGGCGCGGAAATAGGCGCGCTGCCCCTCGCCCAGCCAACGCGGGATGTCGCTGACGATCAGCCGGACCAGATGGGCGTTCAGCGTCGCATCGGCCCAGGCGTTGATGAACCGCGTGGCCGCCGGGTCACCGCCGAAAAGGCTCGGCCGGTCGGGATAGGCCTGCTCCAGATACAGGGCGATGGCCCAGGAATCGGCGACCACCGTCTCGCCATCCCGCAGGACGGGAACCTTGTCCTGGCCGGAGAAGGCGAGGGCCTCGCCCTCGGTGAAACGCCAGGGGATGCAGGCGGCGTCGAGCCCCTTGTGCGCCAGCGCCATCCGGCTGCGCCAGCAATAGGGGCTGAAGCGGCGCTCCGGGTCCTCGCCGGTCAGTTCGTAGAGCCGGAGCGCCATCGTCTCAGCCCTGCTTTCCGGTGGTCGAGGTCTGGCCGAAGAGGACCGCCCGGCTGTCCTCCGGCTTGATCGCCTGGGCGCTGAACTCCTCCGCCCGGGCATAGGCCCTGACCGTTCCCGGCCGCGCCTTGATGGCCGCGAACCAGCGCGCGACGTTGGGGAAGTCCTCCAGCTTCTGGCCCTGCCGCTCATGCGGCACGATCCAGGGATAGATCGCCATGTCGGCAATGCTGTAGTCCGGCCCGGCCACGAAGGCGCGGTCGGCCAGGCGCCGGTCCAGCACGCCGTAGAGGCGGTTGGTCTCCTTCACGTAGCGGTCGATGGCGTAGGGGATCTTCTCCGGCGCATAGACGTTGAAATGGTGGTTCTGGCCCGCCATCGGACCGAGGCCGCCCATCTGCCAGAACAGCCACTGCAGCACCTCGGCGCGGCCCCGGATCTCCTGCGGGGGCGGGATGAAGCGGCCGATCTTGTCGCCCAGGTAGAGCAGGATGGCGCCGCTCTCGAAGAGCGACACCGGCGCGCCGCCATCCGCGGGCTCGGTGTCGAGGATGGCGGGGATGCGGTTGTTCGGCGCGATGGCCAGGAATTCGGGGCGGAACTGCTCGCCCTTGCCGATGTTCACGGGGTGGATCCGGTACGGGAGACCGGCCTCCTCCAGGAACATCGTGACCTTGTGGCCGTTCGGGGTGGTCCAGTAGTGAAGGTCGATCATGGCGGCGTTCTCCGGGCCTGGCCTGGGGGCCCGGCGGGCCGCAGGCACCTTTGGGGCAGGACGCTACCGGCCCCCTGGAAGACCGGCAAGCCACCTTGTCCGGCCCGTCGCACCCGCCCTTCCGGTGGTCCTCTCCAGGCATCTCCGGACGGAAGGCCGCAAGGTGGTCGGGTTATTCGCCTCATGATTGTGCTTTGTGCAGCGGCCTCTCCCCCGTGTATATGATTTGTGACGCGGCCTCCGGCCGCGACGCCGCACGAGCCGGGGACAGGTCTTCAAGACATTATGGTAACCATCCTGATCCTCGACGACAGGACAACGAACCGGGACATCTTTTCGCGCCTCGCCGCCTCCCTGGACCGCGGCGCCAGGGTCGAGGCCTTCGGCGATCCCCAGCAGGCGCTCGAATGGCTGCGCGGCAACAGCGTGGACCTCGTGGTCACCGACTTCCGCATGCCCGGCATGGACGGCGCCGAGTTCACCCGCCGGCTGCGCGCCCTGGGCGACAATCCCGCCGTCGCCGACGTGCCGGTGATCGTCATCACCGCCTACAACGACCGTGCCTACCGCCTGCGGGCGCTGGAGGCCGGCGCCACCGACTTCCTGCTCAGCCCGGTGGACCACTACGAGTTCATGACCCGCGCCCGCAACCTGCTGCGGATGCGCTGGCAGCAGCAGGTGATCCAGCGCCGCGCGCGCAGCCTGGAGCAGGAGCTGGAGGACAGCGCCCGCACGCGCGAGGCGCTGCTGCGCGACAGCCGCAAGGCGTTGGCGCAGGTGATCGACACCGTCCCCGCCATGATCACCGCCGCCGATCGCCAGGGCCGCTGCGTCTTCGTCAACGCCAGTCAGGCGGCATTTTCCGGATCGACGCCGGAGGCGCTGGTCGGCAACGAGATCGAGCGGGTCTTCGGTGCCGAGCGCGGCGCCGCCTCGCGCGAGCGGGACCGCCACGTCTTCGAGACCGGCGCGGCCCTGGCCGAGCAGGAGGAGGAGGCGGTCGGCCCCAGCGGCGAGGCGCGGGTGCTGGTCACTACCAAATCCCCGCTGCGCGACTCCGCCGGACAGGTCGTCACGGTGCTGACCACCTCGCTCGACGTCACCGACCGCAAGATGGCCGAGCGGCGGCTCAGCCACATGGCGCATCACGACGCGCTGACCGGCCTGCCGAACCGCATCTTCCTCAGCGAGCGGCTGCGGCACGAGTTGGCGCGCGGGCGGAACAGCAGGCACGCCTTCGCGCTCCTCTTCCTCGATCTCGACCGCTTCAAGTCGGTGAACGACGCGCTCGGCCATCACCTCGGCGATCAGCTGCTGCAGGAGGTGGCGCGGCGGCTGCAGCAGTCGGTCCGTCCGGAGGACACCGTCTCGCGCCTGGGCGGCGACGAGTTCGCCATCCTGCAGGCCGGCATCTCCGGGCCGGAGGATGCCGCGGCGCTGGCCGCGCGGATCGTCGAGAGCCTCTCGGCGCCCTTCGCCTGCGATGGCCAGGTCCTGTCCACCAGCGCCAGCCTCGGCATCACCGTCTCCCCGCGCGATGGCCGCGATGCCGCGGGGCTGCTGCGCAACGCCGACCTCGCCATGTACCGCGCCAAGGCCGAGGGGCGGAACGGATGGCGCTTCTTCGCCGCCGCCATGGACGAGCGGGCGCGGGAGGCCATGCGCGTCGAGCGCGACCTTCGCCTGGGTCTCGAGCGCGACGAGTTCGTGCTGCACTACCAACCCCAGATCTCGCTCCGCACGCACCGCATCGTCGGCGCCGAGGCGCTGCTGCGCTGGCGGCGGGGCGGCGGCGCCCTGGTCAGCCCGGGCGTCTTCCTGCCGGTGGCGGAAGAAACCGGGCTGATCGGCCCGATCAACGAATGGGTGCTGCGGGAGGCCTGCCGCCAGGCCGCCGCCTGGGCCCGGGCGGGGCGGCCGCTGCGGATCGGCGTCAACCTCTCGCCGATCCAGTTCCGCCGCCAGGATGTCGGGCAGATCGTGCGCCGCGCCCTGGCCGAGACCGGACTGGACCCGGCGCTCCTGGAACTGGAGCTGACCGAGGGCATCCTGATGGAGCAGGCGGTGGAATCCGCCGTCATGCTCCAGGAGCTGCGGCAGCTCGGCGTCTGCGTCTCGGTGGACGATTTCGGCACCGGCTATTCCTCCCTCAACTACGTCAAGAGCTTCCCGGTGGACCGGCTGAAGATCGACCAGTCCTTCGTCCGCGGCATGGTCAGCGATCCGAACGATGCCGCCATCGTGCGCACCATCGTGGCGCTGGGCCATTCGCTGCGGCTCTCGGTGGTGGCGGAAGGCGTCGAGACGGCCGAGCAGCTGGCGCGCCTCTCCCAGGAGAACTGCGACGAGGTGCAGGGCTACTACTTCAGCCCGCCCATCCCGGCCGAAGCCCTGTCGCGGCTGCTGGCGGAGCATGACCCGGCGGGAGCCTTCATCCCGGCGGCCAGTCCCGCCGAGCCCTACGGCGTGCCGTGAGCAAGGCCGCCACGCCGCCGCCCGGACGCCGCCCCGGGCCGCTGGCCTGGCTGCGCAACCGGCTGCGGGGGCGTCCGGACAGCGAGCACGAGATGAGCTTCAACCGCCTCGCTTTCGCGGCGGTCATCATCCTCTTCCTGCTGGTCGGCGGCGATTCCCGGGACGCGCTGCTGGCCATGGCGGTCTATGTCGCCCTCGCCCTTGGCATCCTGGGCCATATCCTGCTCGTGCCCGCCGCCTCGCCGCCGCGCCGGCTGGCCGCGCTGCTGCTGGATTGCGGCTTCCTGTCCTGGCAGCTGCACATCGGCGAGGAACCGGTGGCGCTGTTCTTCCCGATCTATCTCTGGGTGATCTTCGGCAACGGCTTCCGTTTCGGCCTGTCCTCGCTGCGGGTCGCCATGCTGGTGGCCTTCCTCGGCTTCGGCCTCGTCATCCTGACCACGCCCTACTGGAACGGCCAGCTCCACCTGTCGATCGGCCTGCTGATCGGCCTGCTGATCCTGCCGCTCTATGCCGGCACGCTGATCCGCCGCCTGTCCGCCGCGCGGCAGCAGGCGGAGGAGGCGAGCCAGGCCAAGTCGCTCTTCCTGGCCAGCGTCAGCCATGAGCTGCGGACGCCTCTCAATGCCATCATCGGCATGGGCGGCCTGCTGCGCGATACCCGGCTCGACGGCGAGCAGCGCGACATGCTGGAGACGGTGAACACCGCCGCGCATTCGCTGCTGGCGCTGATCGACAACATCCTCGACCTGTCGCGCATCGAGGCCGGCCGCATGCCGACCGAGACGGTGGACATCGAGGTGGGCCCGCTGCTCGCCGAGCTGCGCCGCCTGCTGGCCGCGCAGTGCCGCGCCAAGGGACTGCGCTTCTCCCTGCACGTCACGCCGCGCACGCCGCTGCTGCTGCGCGGCGACCGCCGGCACCTGATGGAGGTGCTGCTGAATCTGGCCGGCAACGCGGTGAAGTTCACCGCGGAGGGCGGGGTCACCGTCGCCCTGGACGCCGCGCCGCCGGCGCCGGGCGAGACCCGGCTGCGCCTGACCGTGGAGGTCTCCGACACCGGCATCGGCATCGCGCCCGAGGCGCAGGAGCGGATCTTCGAGAACTTCACCCAGGCCGATTCCACCATCATCAACCGCTTCGGCGGCACCGGGCTGGGCCTGGCCATCTGCCGCCGGCTGGTGCGGCTGATGGGGGGCGAGATCGGCGTCACCTCCATCCCCGGACAGGGCAGCACCTTCCGCTTCACCGTCCTGGCCGAGGCGGTCACGCCGCAGCCCCGCCCCTCTCTCGCCGGCCTCGCCGTGGTGCTGCTCGACCCGGCGCCGATCCGGGCGGCGGCCCTGGCCGAGAAGCTGGCGGAGTTCGGCGCCGAGGCACGGCCGGCGGCCGGTGTGGAGGAGGCGGCACGCCTGATGCGGGCCCGCCCCGAAGGGCCGGAAGGGCGCTGCCTGCTGCTGGCCTATGCGCCGGTCGCCCTGCCCGCCGACGCGCCGGCGCATCCCCGGTTGCTGGTGGACGAGGCAGGCGCCGCGCCGGCGCTGCCGCCCGAGACGCTGCGCCGCGCGGCCGAGACCCTGCTGCCGCCCCAGGCCACCGGCGAGGAACTGGCGCATGCGCTGCGCCTGGCCCTGGCCCTGGCCCCCGCCCCGGCCGGCGACGAGCCGCAGGAGGCGGCACCCCCGGAGGAGGCCGGGGCTGCTCCCGCTCCCGCTCGGCGGCCCGCGCGGCCACTGCGCGTGCTGGTGGCGGATGACAGCCGGGTGAACCAACGCGTTGTCGCCAAGATCCTGGAACGGGCCGGCCATGCCGTGCGGCTGGCCGACAATGGCGATGCCGCGCTCGACATCCTGGAGCAGGAGGCCGACAGCCTCGATCTGGTGTTGATGGACGTGAACATGCCCGACACGGATGGCATCGAGGCGACGAAGCTGTTCCGCGTCATGGCGCTCGGGCAGCCGCATCTGCCGATCCTGGCGCTGACCGCCGACGCCACGGAGGCGGCGGTGCGGCGCTGTGCCGAGGCCGGCATGGACGGCCACGTGACCAAGCCGATCCGGCCGGACGAGCTGCTGCGCCTGGTGGAGGAGCGGGCGCGCCCGCCCCGCCCGGGCCAGGCCGCGCCCGCCGGGCCGGTGACCGCCATCGCCAGCCACCCGCGCTTCCGCCCGACCAGCCCGGCGCTGGATGACGAGGTGGTGGAGAACCTGCGTCAGCTCGGCGGCGAGGAGTTCCTGCAGGGACTCGCGCGCGACTTCCTCGACGATGCGGGGGCGCTGATCGAGGAGATCGCCGCCGCCGCCCTGGCCGGCGACGCGACGCGCTTCCATTCCGAGACGCATGCCCTGCGCAGCAGCGCCGCCAATGTCGGCGCCCTGGCGCTCGCCCGCCTCTGCACCGAATGGCGCCGCCTGGGGCGGGAGGCGATGATGCGCGAGGGGGCGGACCTCGCGCAGCGGGCCCGTGCCGAGCTCGAGCGGACGCGCCGGGCCTACAGGGGCGATCTCGCGGACGATGCCGGCGCCGGCGAGCATCGCGGCTGAGCCACCCCGTCCCGGCCCCCCGCCGGGAAGACGGGCGCGTCCTCATGCGACCGGTCTGTTCGTGAGGCCGCGCATCACTCTGCGGCGTGCGCCAGCCCCGCGGAAGGCAGGCTGCCCAGCCGGCGCTCCTGCGCCGCCACCAGCCGGCCCATCTTCTTGAGGTCGGCCTCGCCCAGGTTCATCGCCGCCCCGGCCCACATCTCCACCACGTCGCGCAGTTCGTCGAGCGTCACCGGGTCCACCCGGCGGCGGGCGCGGTGCATCGTCAGGTGCGCGTTGTGCTTGCGGCTGTGGCGGGCGATGTAGTCGCGCGCCGCCACCTCGCCCTCGCCATCCTCGGCCAGCACATCGACCACGCCCATCGCGTGCAGTTCCGCGGCGGTGTAGATGCGGCCGGAGGTGATCAGCTCCTCGGCCTGCCGACGGCCGATGCGGCGCGAGAGGAAGCTGTAGGCGCCCATGCCGGGGAACATGTTGAACAGGATCTCCGGCAGGCCGATCTTGGCGCTGCGCTCGGCGACGATCATGTCGAAGGAGAGCGCGTGCTCGAAGCCGCCGCCCAGCGCGTCCCCCTGGACCAGCGCCATGGTGATGAGCGGCAGGCCGAAGGCGACGGTGTTCTTGTGGATCGCCTCCACCGCGATGTGGCCGTAGCGCACCAGCGAGGCATGGTCGCGCGAGCGGATGCGCTCGGCGAAGTGCGCCAGGTCACCACCCAGATTGTAGATGCCCGGCACGGCCGAGTTCATCACGAACCAGTCCGCCGGCCGCTCGCCCAGCGCCGCGCGCTCCGCGAAGAGCGCGGACATGGCGTCCTGCATGCGATGCACATCCTGCATCAGTTCGAGGGTGTAGCTCGGGCGACCCTGCGGGCGCATGGTGCACCAGGCGGTGCGGCTTTCCGGCTCCAGGCGGAGTTCGAGATTGTCGAAGCGCAGGGCCGACAGGGCGACATGCGCCGGCGGCAGGCTGCGGCCAGCGGTCTCGGCGACGACGGGGGTGTTGCGATCGAGGTACATGGAGGGTCTCCGGCTGGGTGGTCGTGCCACCGTTATGGTTGCGTAACATCCAAGTACCCTCCACCATGAAGGGCGTTGGCCTTGCCACGCGCACGCATCCTAGCCACCCCCTGCCCTCGCAGTATTGATTTGCTTTGTGCTCCTGACTGTAAGGTTTTGACAGCAATCGATCTGGATCTCGACGCGCCGGAACAACGGCGCCGCCGGCGACGCAGTGTCGCCGACGGCGTCCCCGCAGCAGAGAATTCAAGTGTTACGACAACGACGCAGGGCCTCGCGGCCCACTCTCCCGGCAGCCGGCGCGTCGCGAGGACGGCGCCGGCCGTCCGGCCTCGTCTCAGGCGTCGTCGCGTGAGCCGTAGGGGGAAGGGCCGTAGAAGCCGCGCACCCGCTCACCCCATTGCTGGTCGGACCAGTCGACCGCCTCCTCCCGCCGGAAGGACGGGGCCTGCTGGAGCTGCTCGGCGCTGACATCGGCGACATAGCCGCCGAGGCCGATGTCGTAGCGCAGCTGGTCCCAGGGCAGAGGGTAGTGGGAGCTGCCGATACCGAGGAAGCCGCCGAAGGACAGGACGGCGTATTCGACCACCCCCCGGACCTTGTCGATCATCAGCGCCTCGATCGACCCCAGCCGGTTGCCGGAGGGATCGAAGACCGCGGTGCCCTCCACCCGGTCCGAGGAGATCAGCCGCGCGCTGCCGCCGGGGGCGATCTCGTTGACCATCTCGTCATGCCGTCGTGCGGACGGGCCGGTGGGGTCGGTGGTCGGATCCGCCATGATGGTCTCCTCCAGCTGCGGGCCGGAACGGCCCTCGCGGAAATAACTCCCGGCGAGGCCGTGGGGTTCCAGGCGCGCGCGGGATGCAACTCTGCTGCCACCCCGCGTTTCCCCTCTGCATGCCATCTGCATACCACCGGCTCCACCGGCATCCGACTGCCAGGATGGCCTGCCACAGCGAGGAGAAGTCGCCATGTCCGATGCCCGAGACGACACCCCGGCCCGCGAACGCGTCATCGAGCCGCCGCCCGGGCATCACGAGGCGCCCATGCCGGAGAAGCCGATCCCGACCACCAAGGTACGGCAGGGGGTCACCTTTGGCCGTATGCGCTGGGTTCTCCTGGCGTCCCTCGTCCTGGTCATCGTCGCGTTCATCGTCGCCGCCATGGTGAGCTGAGGCTTGGCCGGCGTGAGAATGTCGTGTTGCATCAATGGGAAAACCTGCAACGAAGCCGCTGGCGGGGCGTTTTTGCGATAGGTGCCCGCGGCGTTGCCGGGCGTCGCTCCCGCGTGGGCTCGCTGAGCAGGTGGGAGCGGCGCCGGCGAGGACCGTGAGGCCCGGTGCAACCAGGCTCGCCGCTGGCGGGCGTACCAGGGAAGGATCACAGGGATGACCCAGCGCAAGGGCGGTAAGCAGGGTTTTGCCTCGATGGACCAGGCCAAGCAGCGCGACATCGCCTCCAAGGGCGGGCAGAGCGTTCCAGCGGCCAAGCGCAGTTTCGCCCAGGACCCGGCTCTCGCCGCCGAAGCGGGCCGCAAGGGTGGACAGGCCGTGCAGGCGGGGGACCGCTCCTTCTCACGTGACCGCAGCCTCGCGGCCAGCGCCGGACGCAAGGGCGGACAGGCGACTCATGGCCGCGCCGCGAACCGCGGTGCCGAAGCGGAGGAGCAGGGCTGACACCAGCCCGCCTAGCTTCCCGCCACGCCTCTGGATGACGACAGCATGCTGAACTTGAAACCAGGCCGCCCGCGGCTGAAGCCCTCGGGCCGGCTTGAGCGGCCTGTGCCGGACAGCCTTTCCTCCGCCTTGCGCGCCGAACTGGCGGAGCGGTTGCTGAGGCGGCGTCCGGTGGCGGGAGAGACCGGCCCCCGGCCGGCGCTTCCGTCGCCCGTCCCCGCCTCGGACCCGGAACATCGGGCGCCCTGAGTGCGAGACGGCGGCGGACCATCGGCCGCGATGGCCGGAACAGGAACGGGAGGAACACCATGTCCGATCAGTTGACCCCCCCTCGCCCGCCACAGGGTGAGGCCACGAACACGGCTTCCGGTTCCGCCGGTGAGGCGCGGCGCAGCCAGCTGACGCCGGAGGTGCCCTCGCCGCAGCCTCCGCCCGAGAGCCCGCCGATCGACCCGCCCTCGCCCGAACCGCCACCGCCGGAGACGCCGCCGCGGGAGGACCCGCAGCCGCAGCCGACCCCGCCCAGCGCGCGCAAGCATTTCCCGGAAACCGAATACGGGACCGGTGAATGCGAGCCGCCGCCGCCGTCCAACAAGGCCTGACGGCGGAAGGGGTGGCCATACACCGTTGAAGGATGTTCGAGAGATGAATGACCTGACCGCCCCCCAGCGGACCTCGTCTGGTAGCTCCGCCCTGAAGACCCTGAGCGCCTATCTGCATGACAGCCATCGGGGCTACGATCAGGGCCGTCGGCTGACCTCCGACCGCTTCCTGCGCATCGAGTTCGCGGAGCTGGCGGAGCGGCGGGAGAAGATGGCGCAGGATCTCGACCGCCTGCTGCACCTCGAAGGAGGCGAGCCGCGCCGCTCGGGCAGCACGCTGGGCGCCGCGCATCGCGTCTTCCTCGACCTCAAGGGCAGCCTTTTCGGCCAGGGCCGCCGTCGGGTGCTGCGCGAGGTGGTGCGGGGCGAGGCGGCGCTCGAGGATGCCTATGACGAGGCCCTGGAAGCCGATCTGCCTCAGGAAGCCCGCGGATTGCTGCACCGCCAGCACCGTCAGGTCCGCGCCACGCGCGACCGCTACGCCGCCATGCTCGACGAGGATGAGGACAGCACGGTGGCGGCACCGGCGGTGCAGGGCCATGGTCTGATCGCCCGGTTCAACCGGCTGACGCAGCCGCTGACCAGCAATCCGATCCTCTCCGCCATTCTGGTGACGGCGGCCTCCGCCCTCACGGCCCGCCTGCTGACCGGTGGCCGCAGCCGCCGCCGCTGAGGCGATCCGGTATGGAGAAGAAGGAGGAGGGTGGCCGGGATCGCCGGCCGCCCTCCTTGCGTGTCAGGCCAGGAGATGCAGCGAGAACAGGTCGCCGGCATCCGTCCAGATCGCCTCCGACCGCCATCCCGCCTCGCCCGCCAGCGCGATCATGTCCTCTGGCCGCCGCTTGTAGCTGCTCTCGGTGTGGATGGTCTCGCCCGCGCCGAAGGCGATCGGCACGCCCGCCACCGCCACCGACTGCGCCACCTGGCTCTCCAGATGCATCTCGATCCGGCTGTCCTCGACGTTCCAGATGGCCCGGTGGCGGAAATGCCCGGGCTGGAAGCTGGCGGCGGCCTCCCGGTTGAGGCGGTGCAGCAGGTTCAGGTTGAAGGCGGCCGTGACGCCCGCGGCGTCGTCATAGGCGGGGATGAGGATCTCGGGCGACTTCGGCAGATCGACACCGAGCAGGAAGCGCGCCCCCTCCCCCAGCGTGGCCCGCGCCGTTCGCAGGAAGCGCAGCGCCGCCTCGCGGTCGAGATTGCCGATGGTCGAGCCGGGGAAGAAGCCGAGCAGCGGCCGCGGCAGCGGCGGCAGGGCCAGCGGCTGCTGGAAGTCGCCCACGATCGGATGCAGCGCCAGCGCCGGGAAGCGGGACTGCATCGCCGCCACGGTGGCGGCCACCGCGCCCGCGGCGATGTCGAGCGGCACATAGGCGCGGGGCTGCTCCAGCGCCGCCAGCAGCAGCGCCGCCTTGGTCACCGATCCGGCGCCGTACTCGACCACCGCGGTGCCCGGCCCGATCCGTGCGCGCAGCTCCGGGCCGATGTCGCGCAGCAGGCCGAGCTCGGTGCGGGTGACGTAGTATTCCGGCAGGGTGGTGATGGCATCGAAGAGGCGGCAGCCTTCGGGGTCGTAGAGGAGATGCGGCGGCAGGGTCTTGCGGGGCGCTCGCAGCCCACGCAGCGCCACCTCGGCGGTGGCCGGATCGAAGCGCGTCTGGCTCGTCGGCATATCCATCGGGCTAGCCCTCCTCTGCCAGGCGCAGGCCGGTGAACTGCCAGCGCCGGTCGGGATGGAAGAAGTTCCGGTAGGTGGGCCGCGCATGGCCGGGCGGTGTTGCCTGCGAGCCGCCCCGCAGCACCATGGTGTTGATCATGAACTTTCCATTGTACTCGCCGACGGCCCCCTCCGGCGGGCGGAACCCCGGATAGGGACGGTAGGCGCTGCCGGTCCACTCCCAGACGAAGCGCCCCGCATCCTCCAGCAGGCCGCGCCGCGCCGCGCCCTCCCATTCCTGCTCGGTGGGCAGGCGCTTGCCGGCCCAGCGGGCGAAGGCATCCGCCTCGTACCAGCTCACGTGACGCACCGGCGCCAGCGGATCGAGCGGCCGCAGGCCGGCGGGGGTGAATTGCAGCCAGTGGCCGTCGTGGCGTTCCCAGTAGAGCGGCGCCTCCCAGCCCTGCTGCTGCGCCGCCGCCCATCCTTCCGACATCCAGAGCAGAGGCTTGCGGTATCCCCCCTCCGCCATGAAAGCGCACCATTCGGCGTTGCTGACGAGATGCGATGCGATACGCGAGCCGTTGAGCAGCACGTCGTGGCACGGGCGCTCATTGTCGAAGGCGAAGCCCGTGTTCAGCGCCCCGATGCGGATGATCCCCGCCTCCAGCGGCCGCATGGCGGCGGCCTCGCGGGACAACGGCGCCGGCTCCCGCCAGTCCGGCGCCAGCGCGGGCCGCAGCGGATTGAAGGAGAAGGCGTGCAGCATGTCAGTGACCAGGAGCTCCTGGTGCTGCTGCTCGTGCTGCAGGCCGAGCTCCACCATCTCCAGAAGCTCCGGCGAGGGCTCGCGCGCCAGGAGGCGCTCCATCGCCGCGTCCACATGCGCCCGGTAGGCCGCGACGGCGCCGGTCGGCGGACGGGTCAGCAGGCCGCGCTGCGGGCGCGCATGCCGGGGACCGACCTGCTCGTAGTAGCTGTTGAAGAGGAAGGAGAACTGCCGGTCGAACACCGCGTAGCCCGGCAGGTGCGGCTGCAGCAGGAACTGCTCGAAGAACCAGGTGGTATGGGCCCGGTGCCACTTGGCTGGGCTCGCATCGGGCATGGACTGGACGCACTGGTCCTCGTCCGAGAGGCTGGCCGCGAGACGTTCGGTGTGGTCGCGGACCGCGCGCCAGCGCCGGTCGAGCGCGACGCCCTCCGCCTCGAGCGTCAACATGGCGGACACCGGCCGGATCGGGCCGGGACCGGTCCAGGGCTGGTCGACATTCCTTCCCCCCCCCCTCTTCTCGTGCTCCGGGGGCTAACGCAGCCCTTTCCGGGCGGTTTCCAGGCCCTTGCGGCACGGCCCAAGCTTCACGAAACTTGCATGCGACCCTGACGTTGCCGCCTCGAGCCAGCGCCACTCCGGATGCGGGCCGCGTGCCGCAACCCGGAGCCGGCCCCCAGAACCGGCAAAGAGGACCCGCCCTTGCCTGGAGCAGCTTTCCCCAAGGCCATCTACTACCTCAATCCGCTGGCCGCCGGCCCCCTGGAAGCATGGCCGGAGACGCTTGGGCGGATCGTCGATCTGGGCTTCGACAGCCTGGCCATCGCGCCCCCCTTCGAGCCCGGCGCGTCCGGCAACCTCTTTCTGACACGGGACCATGCCCGGCTGCATCCCGCCCTCGGCGGCGGCGAGGCCTTGCCGGCCCTGCGGCGCATGGCGGAGATGGCCGGCGTCCACAACCTCTCCCTGCTGCTCGACCTGGTCCCCGACCGCATGGCCGCCGAGGCCCCGGCGCTGCGCCAGGGCCTGGCGGCGGAGCGGCTGGAGGCCGGCGCGCCGCCCGATCCGCGCCGCGAGCCCGACATGCGGGGCGGCGCGCGGCTGCGCCCCTCCCCCGAGCTGGCGGGCTGGTGGCAGGACCGGCTGCGGGACTGGGCGGAGGCGGGTGTCGCCGGGTTCCGCTGTCTGCAGCCGGGCTGGGGAGGTGGCGCGTTCTGGCGATCGCTGATCGACACGCTGCGGCAATCGGCCCCGACGGCGGGCTTCATCGCCTGGACCCCCGGCCTGCCGGTGGGCGAGGTGGAGGGGCTGAAGGATCTCGGCTTCGACCTGACTGTCTCCTCCCTGCCGTGGTGGGACTTCCGCGCGGCCTGGTGGGGCGAGGAGGTTACGCGGCTGGCGCGGATCGCGCCGTTGCTGACCATGCCCGAGGCGCCTTTCGCGCCCCGCATCGGCAGCCGCTTCGCCGATCGCCACGAGGCGGAGCTGGCGGCGCGGCGGGCCCTGGACTTCGCCGCCGGGGCGGGCAGCGCCTGGCTGATGCCGATGGGCTTCGAATGCGGCGACATCCATCATATGCGCCATGACGGCGGCGCGGCCCGGCATCTCGCCGAGCTGCTGGCCTCGCCCCGGATCGACCTGCGCGCCGCCGTGGCGGCCGCCAATGTGGAGAGGGCCCGCGAGCCGGCCGCCGCCACGCGGCTGCCGCCCGCCCTGCTCTCGGCGCCGGGCGCCCCCGTGGTGCTGCTGCGCCACGCCCCGCTGGCCGGCGATCCGCGGCCGGAACGCGCCCGGCAGGCCAGGCTCATGGTGGTGGCCAATCCCTCCCTGCGCCAGCCGGCCCGGCTGGGGGCCGGCCAGCTGACGGGCGCGCTGCCCTGCCCCGGCCGTCTGCCGGAAGATGTCCTGAACGAGACCGGCCAGCTTGTCCTGGCCGCGGGAGAAGTCCGCTGCATGCCGATCCATGATGTCGCGCCGGTGCGTTTGCCGATCGGCGACAGCACGCAATCCGCCCTGGCCGCGGCCGAGGCGCCGCGCATCGCCATCGAGAATGTCCTGCCGGCGGTGGATGGCGGGCGCTTCCCGGTCAAGCGCAGCGTGGGGCAGCCCGTCACGGTGACGGCCGATATCTTCACCGACGGACACGGCAAGCTCTCGGCCAGCCTGTTCTGGCGCGCGGCCGACGGGGCGGAGTGGCAGGAGGTGCCGCTGGTCCTGACGGTCAACGACGTCTGGACCGCGACATTCGTGCCGGACCGGGTCGGCCGCTATCTCTTCACGGTCGAGGCCTGGGTCGATCACTACGCCGCCTTCTCCGACGAGATCGGCAAGAAGCACGCCGCGGGCGTCGATGTCGCGCTGGAGCGGCGCGAGGGCATGGCGCTGCTCGAGGCGGCGCAGCCGCGCCTGCAGGGTGAGGCGGCGGAGGCTCTCGCGGCGCTCGCCGCGCGCATCGCCGCGGCGGAGGACGCCGAAGCGGTGACGCTCTTCACCGGCGCGGAGGCGCGGGCGCTGATGCACACGGCCGATCCGCGCGACCATCGCCTGCGCCACACGCCCGTGCCGCTCGACGCCGAGCGGCGGGCGGCGGGCTTCTCCTCCTGGTACGAGATCTTCCCGCGTTCGCAGAGCGGCGACGCGACGCGCCACGGCACCTTCGACGACGTCATTCGCGCGCTGCCGCGCGTCCGCGACATGGGCTTCGACGTCCTCTACTTCCCGCCGATCCATCCAATCGGGAAGAAGAACCGCAAGGGGCGCAACAACACGCTGACCCCCGGCCCGGACGATCCAGGCAGCCCCTATGCCATCGGCTCGGAGGAGGGAGGGCACGACGCGGTGCATCCCGAGCTCGGCACCCTGGAGGATTTCCGCCGCCTCAGGGCCGCGGCGGCCGAGCACGAGCTGGAGCTGGCGCTCGACTTCGCCATCCAGTGCTCGCCCGACCATCCCTGGCTGCGCGAGCATCCCGAGTGGTTCGAGTGGCGGCCGGACGGCTCGATCCGCTACGCCGAGAACCCGCCGAAGAAGTACGAGGACATCGTCAACGTCGATTTCTACAAGCCCGGCGCCATTCCCTCGCTGTGGATCACGCTGCGCGACGTCGTGCTGTTCTGGGTGGCGGAGGGCGTCAAGCTGTTCCGCGTCGACAACCCGCACACCAAGCCCCTGCCCTTCTGGGAGTGGATGATTGCCGAGGTGCGGTCGCGCGACCCCGAGGTGGTCTTCCTCTCCGAGGCCTTCACGCGCCCCAAGGTGATGTACCGCCTGGCCAAGGTCGGCTATTCGCAGTCCTACACCTACTTCACTTGGCGCAACTCGGCCTGGGAGATGCGCCAGTACCTGGAGGAGCTGAACGAGGCGCCGCAGCGCGACTTCTTCCGCCCGCATTTCTTCGTCAACACGCCGGACATCAACCCGGTCTTCCTGCAGCATTCGGGCCGACCGGGGCATCTGATCCGCGCCGCGCTGGCGGCGACGCTTTCGGGACTGTGGGGTGTCTACAACGGCTTCGAGCTCTGCGAGGCCCGGCCCGTGAAGCCCGGCAAGGAGGAATACCTCGACAGCGAGAAATACGAGATCAAGGTCTGGGACTACGACCGGCCGGGCAACATCACCGGCGAGATCACCGCCCTGAACCGCATCCGGCGCGCCAACCCGGCGCTGCAGACGCATCTCTGCGTGACCTTCCTGGCCTCGAATCACGAAGGCATCCTGTACTATGTGAAAGCGACGCCCGACCTTTCCAACGTGGTTCTCGTGGCGGTCTCGATGGACCCCCATCAGCCGTTGGAGAGCCATGTGGAACTGCCGCAATGGGTGATGGGGCTGCCCTCGGGCGCGCCCCTGCTCGCCGAGAACCTGATGCAGGGCGGCAGCGAGGTCTGGAGCGGGACCCACCGCTTCCTCCGCCTCGACCCGCACGCCCTGCCCTTCGCCATCTGGCGCCTGAGCGCCGCCGACAAGGCCTGATCCATGCCGTCCAACGACAAGCCGCACCATCCGGCGGACCCGCTCTGGTACAAGGATGCGGTGATCTACCAGCTGCACATCAAGTCCTTCTTCGACTCCAACAATGACGGGGTCGGGGACCTTCCGGGCCTGATCGCGAAGCTGGACTACATCGCAGCCCTCGGTGTGGATGCCATCTGGCTGCTGCCCTTCTATCCTTCGCCCCGGCGCGACGACGGCTACGACATCGCCGAGTACAAGGCGGTGCACCCCGAGTACGGCACGATGCGCGACATCCGCCGCTTCATCGAGGAAGTGCATGCGCGGGGCATGCGCGTCATCACCGAGCTGGTCATCAACCACACCTCGGACCAGCATCCCTGGTTCCAGCGCGCCCGCCGCGCCAAGCCGGGATCGGCGCACCGCAACTATTACGTCTGGTCGGACACCGACAAGAAGTACGACGGCACCCGCATCATCTTCCTCGACACGGAAAAGTCGAACTGGACCTGGGATCCGGTGGCCGGTGCCTATTTCTGGCACCGTTTCTACAGCCATCAGCCCGACCTGAACTTCGACAATCCGCAGGTGATGAAGGAGGTGCTCTCCGTCATGCGCTTCTGGCTCGATGCCGGGGTCGACGGGTTGCGGCTGGACGCCATCCCCTACCTGATCGAGCGCGACGGCACCAACAACGAGAACCTGCCGGAGACGCATGTCGTCCTGAAGCAGATCCGCGCCGCGCTGGACGAGCACGCGCCCGGCCGCATGCTGCTGGCCGAGGCCAACCAGTGGCCGGAGGACACGCAGCAGTACTTCGGCGATGGCGACGAATGCCACATGGCCTTCCACTTTCCGCTGATGCCCCGCATGTACATGGCGATGGCGCAGGAGGACCGCTTCCCGATCACCGACATTCTGCGGCAGACCCCGGACATTCCCGAGAACTGCCAATGGGCGATCTTCCTGCGCAACCACGACGAGCTGACGCTGGAGATGGTGACCGACAAGGAGCGGGATTATCTCTGGGAGACCTATGCCTCCGACCGGCGGGCGCGCATCAATCTCGGCATTCGCCGCCGTCTCTCGCCGTTGCTGGAGCATGACCGGCGCCGCATCGAGCTGATGAACTCGCTGCTGCTCTCCATGCCTGGCACGCCGGTGATGTACTATGGCGACGAGATCGGCATGGGCGACAACATCCATCTCGGCGACCGCGACGGCGTGCGCACGCCGATGCAGTGGTCGCCCGACCGCAACGGCGGCTTCTCGCGCGCCAATCCCGCCAGCCTGGTTCTGCCGGTCATCATGGACCCGGTCTATGGCTATGAGGCGGTGAATGTCGAGGCGCAGTCGGCCGACCCGCACTCGCTGCTGAACTGGACGCGGCGCATGCTGACGGTGCGCCGCCGCCACCGGGCCTTCGGCCGCGGCAGCTTCGGCTATCTCTATCCCGGCAACCGCAAGATCCTCGCCTATCTCCGCGAGCATGACGGCGAAACCATCCTCTGCGTCTGCAACCTCTCCCGCACGGCCCAGGCGGTGGAACTCGACCTCTCCGCCTATGCCGGCCGCGTGCCGGTGGAACTGGTGGGCGGCTCGACCTTCCCGCCCATCGGCCAGCTCACCTACCTGCTCACCCTGCCGCCCTATGGCTTCTACTGGTTCATCCTGGCAACGGAGGCCGCCATGCCGAGCTGGCACGCGCCCGCGCCCGAGGTCATGACCGAGCTGTCCACGCTGGTCCTGCGTGGCGGTCTGGCCGAGGCCCTGGCTCCCGCTCCTCGTCGGATCTTGGAGCAGGAGGCGCTGCCGCAATACCTCGCCAAGCGGCGCTGGTTCGCCGGCAAGAACGGGCCCAGGATCGAGCCGCATCTGGCCTTCGCCGAGGCCCTGGCCGGCCGCACGGTGGAGGTGCTGCTGGCCGAGGTCGAGGTGGCCGAGGAGGCCGGCATGGCGCGCTACCAGCTGCCGCTCGGCATCGCCTGGGAGGATCAGAACCTCCCCGTGCTGACGCAGCAGCTCGCCCTGGCCCGCGTCCGCCGCGGCCGGCGCGTCGGCGTGCTGACCGATGCCTTCGCGCTGGACGCGCTGCCCTGGGGCGTGCTGCGCGGCCTGGCGGAGAAGGCGGTGATGCCGCTGCAGGAAGGCGAGATCCGCTTCCTGCCGACCTCGCTCTTCGATCTCGCCGCCATCCCGCCCGACGCCGAGATCCGCCGCCTCTCCTCGGAGCAGTCCAACTCCTCGCTCATCATCGGCGATCAAGCGGCGCTCAAGCTGGTCCGCCGCATCACCGAGGGCATCAGTCCCGAGACGGAGATGACGCGCCACCTGACCGAGCTCGGCTTCGCGCAGACCGCGCCGCTCCTGGGCGAGGTGGTGCGGGTGACGCCGGATGGCGTGCCGCGCACCCTGGTCGTGGTGCAGGGCTTCGTGCGCAACCAGGGCGATGGCTGGGGATGGACCATCGAGTTCCTCAACCGCGCCATCAGCGAGATGGCGCTGACGGAGGTGACGATCGGCGAGCAGGACGAGGTCTTCGCCGGCTACACCTCCTTCGCCGCGGCGCTCGGCCGGCGCCTGGCCGAGATGCACGCCCTGCTCGCGCAGGACAGCGAGAACGAGGCCTTCCGCCCGGAAGTCGCCGGCGAGAAGGATGGCAAGGCCTGGGCGCGGGGGGCGCGGAGCCAGGTCGAGGCGGCGCTGAAGGCGATCGGCGGCGCGCGGACGTGGGACAAGCCCGAGGACGCGGAGATCGCCGCCCGCCTGACGGGTGCCCGGTCGGAGATCCTGACCGCGGTGGATCGGCTGGCCGCCGCCGCCGACGGAGCGCTGAAGACGCGCATCCATGGCGACTTCCATCTCGGCCAGGTGCTGGTGACGCAGGGCGATGCCTGCATCATCGACTTCGAGGGTGAACCGGCCAAGTCGCTGGAGCAGCGCCGCGCCAAGACCTCGCCGCTGCGCGACGTGGCGGGCCTGCTGCGGTCCTTCGACTATGTCGTCGCCACGGCGCAGCCGAACCACGGCACGGCGACGGACGAGAGCGCGGGGCGCCATGGCGCCTTGCTGGAGGTCTTCCGCAACCGCGCCGCGGCGGCCTTCCTCGACGCCTACCGCGCGGTGCATGCGAAGACACCCCGCCCCTGGGTGGCGCCGGAAGCGGAGGCGGCGCTGCTCGACCTCTTCCTGCTCGAGAAGGCGGCCTACGAGGTCTGCTACGAGGCCGCCAACCGCCCTGGCTGGCTCCCCATCCCGATGCGCGGGATGGACGACATGATGACCCGGCTGACGGGAAAGGATGCGCCGCATGACTGAGACGGACCTTCATCCCGACGCCCTGCGTGCCCTGCTGGACGGCCGGCACGGCGATCCCTTCGCCGTGCTCGGCCCCCATGACACGGCCTCCGGCCGCATCCTGCGCGTCCTTCTCCCCGGGGCGCTGGCCGTGACGGCGGAGGGCGAGGGCGAGGCGGTGTCCCTGCATCCGGTGGCGGAGGGTCTGTTCGAGGGCCGTTGCCCGGCAGGGTCCTACCGCCTGCGGATCCAGTGGCGCGAGGCCGTGCAGGTCACGGAGGACCCCTATGCCTTCCCTCCCCTCCTCGGCGAGCTTGACCTGCATCTGCTGAGCGAAGGCGCGCATCGCGATATCGGCCACTGCCTGGGTGCCCACCCGACGGTGATCGAGGGCGTGCCGGGCGTGCGCTTCGCCGTCTGGGCCCCGAACGCGCGCCGGGTCTCCGTCGTGGGCACGTTCAACAGCTGGGACGGGCGGCGCCATCCCATGCGCCTGCGGCATGAGGCCGGCGTCTGGGAGATCTTCATCCCGCGCCTGGAGCCGGGCGCCATCTACAAGTACGAGCTGCTGGACCCCAATGGCAGCGTGCTGCCGCTGAAGGCCGATCCCGTGGCCTGGCGCACCGAGGCGCCGCCGGCCACCGGCTCGATCGTCGCCGATACCGGCGCGATCCGCGCCCTGCGCACCCCGCCTCCGCAGCAGGACCCGGCCGGCCTGCCGATCTCGGTCTACGAGGTGCATGCCGGCTCGTGGATGCGCGGCGACGGCAACCGCGAGCTGGGCTGGGAGGAGCTGGGCGACCGGCTGATCCCCTACGTCACCGGCATGGGCTTCACCCATGTCGAGTTCCTGCCGATCATGTCGCACCCCTTCGGCGGCTCCTGGGGCTATCAGCCGCTGGGCCAGTATGCGCCGCACGCGCCCTTCGGTCCGCCGGAGCATTTCGCACGGCTCGTCGAGCGCTGCCATGAGGCGGGGCTCGGCGTCATCCTGGACTGGGTGCCGGCGCATTTCCCGACCGACGCGCACGGCATGGCGCATTTCGACGGCACCGCGCTCTACGAGCATGCCGACCCGCGCGAGGGCTTCCACCAGGACTGGAACACGCTGATCTACAACCTCGGCCGACGGGAGGTGCGGAACTTCCTGATCGGCAGCGCACTGCACTGGCTGGAAACCTATGGCATCGATGCCCTGCGCGTCGATGCCGTGGCCTCCATGCTCTACCGCGACTACAGCCGGGCGCAGGGCGAGTGGGTCCCGAACATCCATGGCGGGCGCGAGAACCTGGAATCGATCTCCTTCCTGCAGGAACTGTCGGCGATCATCGCCGAGCGCTGTCCCGGCAAGCTGCTGATCGCCGAGGAATCCACCGCCTTCCCCGGGGTCACGCGCAAGGCCCGCGACGGCGGACTGGGCTTCGACTTCAAGTGGAACATGGGCTGGATGCACGACACGCTCCACTACATGGAGCAGGACCCGGTCTACCGGCAGTACCAGCATGGCGGCATGACCTTCGGCATCGTCTATGCCTATTCCGAACGCTTCATGCTGCCGCTCTCGCATGACGAGGTGGTGCACGGGAAGGGTTCGCTGATCCGCAAGATGCCCGGCGACGACTGGCAGAAATTCGCCAACCTGCGGGCCTACCTGTCCTTCATGTGGACCCACCCGGGCAAGAAGCTGCTGTTCATGGGCGGCGAGTTCGGCCAGTGGCGGGAGTGGAACCACGACACCTCGCTCGACTGGCACCTGCTGGACGAGCCCCGCCATGCCGGGCTGCAGCGGCTGGTGCGCGACCTCAACGGTCTCTACCGGGAGCATCCCGCCCTGCACGCGCTGGATTGCGACCCGGCGGGCTTCCGCTGGGTGGTGCTGGACGACAGTCAGAACAGCGTCTTCGCCTTCCTGCGCCTCGGCCCCGAGGGCAGCGCGCCGATGCTGGTCGTCTGCAACTTCACGCCCGTGCCACGCCAGGGATACCGCCTGGGGGCTCCCCTTGGCGGCGCCTGGGCGGAGGTCTTCAACTCCGACGCGGCTGTTTATGGTGGCGCGAATGGCGGGAATGGCGGCATGGTTCACGCAACCGCGGAACCCTGCCACGGGCTGGACCACAGCCTGGCGCTCGAGCTTCCCGGCCTGTCCACCCTGGTGCTGACACCGATGGAGCGTTGAATTGCCCCTGCTGCCGGACTGGTTGCTGCCCGGACGGCCTGATCCGCTGGGCGCGACCTGGGACGGGCTGGGCATCAACTTCGCGGTCTTCTCCGCCCATGCGACGCAGGTCGATCTCTGCGTCTTCGATGCCGCCGGGCGCCGCGAGGTCGCCCGGCTGCCGATGCCCGAATGCACCGACGAGGTGTTCCACGGCTATCTTCCCGAGGCGCGTCCGGGCCTGATCTACGGCTACCGCGCGCATGGCCCCTACCGCCCGCGCGAAGGCCATCGCTTCAACCCGCACAAGCTGCTGCTCGACCCCTACGGTAAGCAGATGGCCGGAACGCTGCGCTGGACCGACGCGCTTTTCGGCCACCGCATCGGCGCCCCGCGCGGCGACCTGAGCTTCGACCGCCGCGATTCCGCCGCCGCCATGCCGAAATCCGTGGTGGTGGACGACACCTTCAACTGGGGCGACGACCGCCCGCCCCAGGTGCCCTGGGACCAGACCGTCATCTACGAGGCGCATCTGCGCGGCCTCACGGTGCAGCGCGACGACCTGCTGCCCCGCGAGCGCGGCACCTTCGCCGCCCTGGCCGATCCGCGCATCATCGAACATCTGCAGCGCCTCGGCATCACCGCCGTCGAGCTGCTGCCGGTGCATGCCTTCCTGCAGGACCGCTTCCTGGTCGAGCGGCAGCTGCGCAACTACTGGGGCTATTCCACCCTCTCCTATTTCACGCCGGAGCCCGCCTATCTCTCGACCGGCGGCCTGGACGAGATCCGCGTCGCCATCCGCCGCCTGCACGCCGCCGGGATCGAGGTGATCCTCGATGTGGTCTACAACCACACCTGCGAGGCCGGCGAAACCGGCCCCACCCTCTCCTGGCGCGGTCTCGACAATGCCAGCTACTACCGCCTGACGCCGGGCGACGAGCGACACCACATCGACGACACCGGCTGCGGCAATACCGTCAACCTCTCGCATCCGCGCGTGCTGCAGATGGTGATGGACAGTCTGCGCTACTGGGCCACCGCCTTCCGGGTGGATGGCTTCCGCTTCGACCTGGCCAGCACGCTGGGGCGCGAGACGGATGGCTTCGATGCCGGCTCCGGCTTCTTCGACGCCATCCGGCAGGACCCGGTGCTGTCGCGCCTGAAGCTGATCGCCGAGCCCTGGGACATCGGGCCGGGCGGCTACCAGCTCGGCCGGAACCCTCCCGGCTTCTCGGAATGGAACGACCGCTTCCGCGACGGGCTGCGCCGCTTCTGGCGTGGCGATTCCGGGCTGCGACCCGAGCTGGCGGCGCGCCTCTCGGGCTCGGGCGAGCTGTTCGACCATCGCCGGCGGCGCCCCTGGGCCTCGGTCAACTTCGTCGCCGCGCATGACGGTTTCACCCTGCAGGATCTGGTCAGCTACACCGAGCGGCGCAACGAGGCGAATGGCGAGGAGAACCGCGACGGGCACGGCGCCAATTTCAGCGCCAACTGGGGCGTCGAGGGCCCGACCCACGATCCCGCCATCCTGGCGGGGCGCGAGCAGGTGAAGCGCGCCATGCTGCTCACCCTCTTCGCCGCGCATGGCACGCCGATGCTGCTCGCTGGCGACGAGTTCGGCCGCAGCCAGCAGGGGAACAACAACGCCTATTGCCAGGACAATCCGGTCTCCTGGCTGGACTGGTCGATGGCCGAGGCGCCGGCGGGCTCGGCCCTGCTCCGCTTCGTCGCCCGTGCCACCGCCCTGCGCCGCCGCCTCGCGACGCTGCGCAGCCCGGTCTTCCTGCACGGGCGCACCGAGCCATGGCCCGGCATCGCCGACACGGCCTGGTTCGACGAGGCGGGCGATCCGCTGATGGAGGAGGACTGGCACGATGCCGAGGCGCGGCTGCTGGCGCTGCGCCGCGCCACTGCCGGCGGCGCGTCGGATCAGGTGGAGGTGACGCTGCTGCTGGTGAACGGCACGGCCGCGGCGCATCGCTTCCGCCTGCCGGAACCCGCCCTGGCCTGGTCCCTCGCTCTCGACAGCGCGCGCCCCGATGACGCGGAACAACCCATCGCCGGATCGGAAGTTACCGTCTCCGGCCGCTCCGTTCAGCTCCTGGTGGCCCTGCTCTCCACGAAGGATCGTCCCGCATGACTCAAGCCCGGCCCCTGGATTTCGCCTTCGGCCCGCTGCCCCGGCCGGATGGCGGCACGCGCTTCCGCCTCTGGGCGCCCGGCCAGCCGGGAGTCACGCTGGAATGCCGCGAGGGCCCCGCCGCCGGGACCCATCCGATGCGGAGCGAGCCTGACGGCTGGTGGAGCGTCACCCTGCCGGCACCCTCCGGCACGCGCTACCGCTTTCACCTGGGTAACGGCCCGACCGTGCCCGACCCCGCCTCGCAGGCGCAGGACGGTGACGTGGATGGCTGGAGCGTCGTGGTCGACCATCACGCCTATCGCTGGCAGAACGATGGCTGGACGACGCATCCCTGGCCGCAGAGCGTCATCTACGAACTGCATGCCGGCGCCATGGGCGGTTTCCGCGGCATCATGGCGGAGCTGCCGCGCCTCGCCGCGCTTGGCGTCAACACCATCGAGCTGATGCCGGTGAACGACTTCGCGGGCGCGCGCAACTGGGGCTATGACGGCGTGCTGCCCTATGCGCCGGACGAGGCCTACGGCACGCCGGACGACCTGAAGGCGCTGGTCGACGCCGCGCATGGCCACGGCCTCGCCGTGATGCTCGACGTGGTCTACAACCACTTCGGCCCCGCCGGGAACTACTGGCACAGCATCGCGCCGGATTTCTTCCGCAAGGACAAGCCGACGCCCTGGGGCGACGCCATCGACTTCCGCGAGGCGCCGGTGCGCGACTTCTTCATCGAGAACGCCATCTTCTGGCTGACGCAGTACCGTTTCGACGGGCTGCGGCTGGATGCCGTCCATGCCATCCCCGACCCGTCCTTCCTGCCGGAGCTGTCGGAGCGCGTCCGCGCCGCCTGCGGCAGCCGCACGGTCTATCTGGTGCTGGAGAACGAGAACAACGATGCGAGCCTGCTCGAGACCAGCTTCGACGCGCAGTGGAACGACGACGCGCATCATTGCCTGCACGTCCTGCTGACCGGCGAGACCGACGCCTATTACGCCGACTACGCCGACCGTCCGGCCGGGAAGCTGCTGCGCGCGCTGACCGAGGGCTTCGTCTATCAGGGCGAGGTCTCGGCCAATCTCGGCCATGCGCGTGGCCAGAAGAGCGGCCATCTGCCGCCCTCGGCCTTCGTCAACGCGCTGCAGAACCATGACCAGGTCGGCAACCGCGCGATGGGCGAGCGGATCTACAGCCTGGCTTCCGGCGAGGCGACGCGCGCCGCCCTGCTCGTCCTGCTCATGTCCCCCGCCGTGCCGATGCTCTTCATGGGCGACGAATACGGCTCCCGCCGGCCCTTCCTCTTCTTCACCGGCTTCCCGGACCCCGATCTGGCCCAGGCGGTGCGCGAGGGGCGGCGCAAGGAATTCGCCAGGTTCGCGGCCTTCACCGATCCGGAGCGGCGCGAGCGCATTCCCGACCCCAACCACCCCGACACCTTCGCCGCCAGCCGCCCGGATGCGGCCGAGGCCGGGCAGCCGGAGCAGGCGGCGATGGCGGCGCATGTGTCGGGCCTGCTGAAGCTGCGCGCCGCGCGCCTGGCGCCGCGGCTCGCCGGGACCACGCTGCTGAATGGCGCCATGCTGGGGGAGACCGGCCTGCGCGTGCAGTGGCGCCTGGGGGATGGCGCCGTGCTGACCCTGGCGGCGCAGCTCGGCCCGCGGGCGGTGGAATGCCCGCCCGGCTCCGGTCCCCTGCTGGCGAGCAGCGGCGATGTGGCGGAGGGGCGCCTCGGCCCCTGGTCCGCCGCCGCGTGGCTCTCGGACCCCGCGCTGTGAGCGAGGCGGAGGCCCTCGGCCGGCTGGCCCGCGCCGTCGGGCTGATGGCCGAGTGGGAGGACGCCAATGGCCGCCCGCAGCGCACGGCGCCGCAGACGCTGCGCCACGTGCTGTCGGCGCTGGGCCATCCCGCCGGCAGCGCGGCGCAGATCCGCGAGAGCCTCGCGGCCTTCCAGGCCGCCCGGCGCGCCAGCCCGCCGCCCCTGATCACGGCCGCCGCCGGCGCGCCGCTGCGGATCCCGCTCAGTCCGGGCCGCTACCTCCTGGCCGCCGCCGACGGCACCCGCGTGGAAGGCGAGGCCGCCCCGGCCCCGCGCGGCGCGATGATGACCGCGCCGAGCCTGCCCGGCTACTACACGCTCGAAGCCGGCGGACGGCAGGTGACGCTCGCCGTGGCGCCGGAACACGGCCACCGCATCACCGATGCCTGTCCCGGTGGCCGTGCCTGGGGGCTGGCGGTGCAGCTCTACGCGCTGAAGCGCGCGGGGGATGGCGGCATCGGCGACTACCGGGCGCTCGCCGCCTTCGCCGCCGGTGCCGCGCGGGAAGGCGCCGATGCCATCGCCATCAGCCCCGTGCACGCGCAGTTCACCGCCGACCCGACGCGCTTCAGCCCCTATGCTCCCTCGAGCCGGCTGCGGCTCGATGTCCGCCATGCCGATGGCGAGGAGTTGCTGGACGACGCGCCCCCCTTCCCGCCCGAGCTGCGGGCGGAATGGGCGCGGCTGGAGGCCCTGCCGCTGATCGACTGGCCCGACGCCGCCCAGGCCCGGCTGGCCCGGCTGCGGCAGTTGCACACCGCCTTCCGCGACACCGCGCCGGCCTCCCTGCGCGCGGAATTCGAGGCCTTCCGCGCCGCGGGCGGGCGCTCGCTCGAGAATCACGCCCGCTTCGAGGCCATCCAGGCGGAGCAGGTCGCCGCCGGCCCGGGCCGCTGGCACTGGCGCGACTGGCCGGCCGGGCTGCAGGACCCGGAGAGCCCGGATGTCGCGGCCTTCGCGGCGGCGCATGCGGAGCAGGTGGAGTATCACGCCTTCCTGCAGTGGCTGGCCGATCGCGGTCTCGCGGCGGCGCAGGCCGCGGCGCGCGCGCATGGCGCCCGCATCGGGCTGATCGCCGATCTCGCCATCGGCGTCGATGGCGGCGGCAGCGATGCCTGGGCGCGGCAGAAGGAGTTCCTCTCCGGCGTCGAGATCGGCGCGCCGCCCGACATCTTCAACACGCGCGGCCAGGGCTGGGGCATCACCACCTATGCCGCCGCCGGCCTGATCGCCAACGGCTTCGCCGCCTTCCGCAAGATGCTGGGCGCCGCCTTCCGCAATGCCGGCGGCGTGCGGCTCGACCATGTGCTCGGCCTGCGCCGGCTCTGGCTGGTGCCCGAGGGCGCCTCCCCGGCCGAGGGCTGCTACCTGCGCTATCCGCTGACCGACATGCTGCGCCTCGTCGCCCTCGAATCCTTTCTGCATGGCGCCGTCGCCATAGGCGAGGATCTCGGCACCGTGCCGGATGGGTTCCGGCCCAGGCTGCAGAAGGCCGGCCTCGCCGGGATGCGCGTCATGTGGTTCGAGCAGACGGGGCCGGCGGAGAATCCCGGCTTCAAGGACCCTGTCCGCTGGACGCGCGAAGCCGTGGCCATGACCTCGACGCACGACCTGCCGACCGTCGCCGGCTGGTGGGAGGGGCGCGACCTGGTCTGGCGGGAGGAGCTGGGCAGCACCATCGACGGCCAGGCCGCCACCCGGGCCGCGGAACGGCCGAAGCTCTGGGCCGCCTTCCGCCAGGCCCATGTCGCGGAAGGCGATGTGCCGGGGCCGGACGAGGCGGCGCGGGTGGCGGATGCCGCCGCCGCCTATATCGGCCGCGCCCGCTGCGACCTCGCCCTGCTGCCGCTCGAGGATGCGCTCGCCGCGGTCGAGCAACCCAACATGCCCGGCACCGTTGATGAGCATCCGAACTGGCGCCGCCGGCTGGACCCGCCGGTCGAGCTCCTGTTCCGGCACCCCGCCTTCGACCATCGCCTGCGCGTCCTGGCGCGCGCCCGGAGAGCCCCCGAGTGAACACCCCCCTGACGCCGCCCGCGACGACCCTTCCGCGCGCCACCTACCGCATCCAGTTCCACGCCGGCTACACACTGGATGACGCGGTCGGCATCGTGCCCTACCTCGCCCGGCTCGGGATCAGCCATCTCTATGCCTCCCCGCTGCTGCCGGCGGCGCCGGGCTCGACCCATGGCTACGACATCACCGCGCACGATGCGATCAATCCCGCGCTGGGCGGCGAGCCGGCGCTGCGGCGGCTGGTCGCCGCGCTGCGGGCTGAGGGGATGGGCCTGCTGCTCGATATCGTGCCCAACCACATGGGGGTGGACGGACCGCACAACCCCTGGTGGCAGGACGTCCTGGCCAAGGGCCGAGACAGCGATTACGCCCGCTTCTTCGACATCGACTGGGACAGCGCCGACCCGTCCCTGCATGGCAAGATGCTGGCCCCCTTCCTGGGCCGCCCCTATGGCGAGGCGCTGGCGGAGGGCGAGCTGAAGCTGGTGGCGGAAGGCCCGACCGGCGTTTCGGTCGCCCATTTCGACAACCGCTTCCCGATCGCGCCGCGCGAGGCCAATGCGCTGCTGGACGCCGATGACGGCTTCGCCGACTACGATCCGGCGACGCTGAACGGCGCCGCGCGGCTGCACGCCCTGCTGGAGCGGCAGAATTACCGCCTGGCCTGGTGGCGCACCGCGACGGACGAGATCAACTGGCGCCGCTTCTTCGACGTCACCGGCCTCGCCGGGCTGCGCGCCGAGGATCCGGAGGTCTTCGACGCGACGCACGAGCTGCTCCTGCGCCTCTATGCCGAGGGGCTGATCGACGGCGTGCGGATCGACCATGTCGACGGCCTCGCGGATCCGCGCGGCTATTGCCGCAAGCTGCGCCGCCGCATGATGGCCGCCGGCGCGCGTCGCCCGGCGGAGGCGCCCCAGGGCCCGCCCTACATCCTGGTCGAGAAGATCCTGGCCCCGGGCGAGCCGCTGGTCGCCGAATGGCGCACCGACGGCACCACGGGCTACGACTTCATGGACCAGGTCGGTGCCGTGCTGCACAACCCGGCGGGCGAGGCGCCGCTCTCCGCCCTCTGGCGCGAGACCTCGGGCCGCGATGCCGACTTCCCCGCCGAGGAGCTGGCCGCGCGCAAGCAGATCCTGCGCGACAACCTCGCCGCCGAGCTCGATGGCTGCGCCCGCGCCCTGCACCACCTGGCGCGCGGCCACATCCGCTCGCGCGATTTCTCCTTCAACGCCATCCGTCGCGTCCTGGCCGAGATGCTGCTGCATTTCCCGGTCTACCGCATCTACACCCGCGCCGGACGGCCGAGCACGGAGGATGCGCGGGTGTTGCAGCAGGTGGCCGAGGCGGCCCGCGCCCGCCTGCATCCGACCGATCACGTCGTGCTGACGCATCTTCTCTTCTGGCTGGCCGAGGAGAAGATCCGCACCCGCCCGCCCGGCGAGGCCCGCCAGGACCTGCTGCGCGCCCGCGCCCGCTTCCAGCAGCTCTCCTCCCCTACCGCGGCCAAGTCGGTGGAGGACACGGCCTTCTACCGCTACGGGCGGCTGCTCTCCCGCAACGAGGTCGGCTCGCATCCTGACCAGTTCTCGCTGCCGCCCGAGGCCTTCCACCGCGCCTGCACGGCGCGCGGCGCGGCGCATCCGGTCGCCATGCTGGCCACGGCCACGCATGACCACAAGCGGGGCGAGGATCTGCGGATGCGCCTCGCCGCCCTGTCCGACATCCCGGACGACTGGGCGGCCATGCTGCGCGGCGCGCTGTCCCAGGCGGGCGACCTGGTGCGGGACCTGCCCGCCGGCCCCGCGCCGGAGCCGGGCGACGCGGTGATGATCCTGCAGATGCTGCTGGCCTCCTGGCCGCTCGGCCTCGAGGTGCAGGACCGGGCCGGCGTCGGCGCCTGGCAGGAGCGGCTCGCCGGCTGGCTGCGCAAGGCGCTGCGCGAGGCCAAGCGGCGCTCCGGCTGGGCCATGCCGGACGAGGCGTATGAGGCGGCGGCGGAGGGCTGGATGCGCGGCGTGGTCGATCCCGCCACGCATCCCGACCTGGCCGCCGGCCTTCAGGACTTCGCCGCCCGGCTCGCCGCCGCCGGGGCGGTGCGGAGCCTGAGCCAGACCATCCTGCGCTACACCGTGCCCGGCGTGCCCGATCTCTACCAGGGCACGGAGTTCTGGGACGAATCCCTGGTCGATCCCGACAACCGGCGCCCAGTGGACTACGCGCTCCGCCGCGCGGCGCTGGAGAGCGGGGAGAGCCCCGCGGCGCTGCTCCCGGCCTGGCGTTCGGGCGCGGTGAAGCAGGCGGTCATCCACCGCCTGCTGCGCGCCCGCTGCGAGGTCCCCGTGCTTTTCGCCGAGGGGCGCTACGAGCCCCTGGCGGCCGAGGGGCCTGGGGCGGAGGGGCTGCTCGCCTTCTGCCGCCGCCAGGGCGGGGCGGCGCTGCTGGTCGTGGTGCCCTTGCGCGGCGCCGGGCTGGAGGAGACCGCGGACCGGCCGGGCGTGGGCATCCCCCTCCCGGAGGATCTGGCGGGACGGCGCTGGCGGTGCCTGCTGAGTGACGCCGAGATCGCGTCCGCCGCGCGCCTCGATCTGGCTGGCGGCCCGCTCCACCGGGTGCTGCTCGCGCAGTAAGGCCCCTCTCCGCTCAGATCCCGGCCGCGCGCAGGGCGCTGGCCACCGCGGCCTCGACCCGGAGGGCGGCGTCCAGCGCCGCCCGCCCGGCCCGGCCGTCCACCACCACCGGCGCCTCGCCCCGGCAGGCGGCCAGGAAGGCGGCCTGCTCCGCCTCCAGGTTGTCGTGTTCCTGCCAGGACAGGGTCTCGATGCCGTGGCCGGGGATCTGCTCCAGCGCGGCGCCCCGCCCGCGGCGCACCAGCTTCAGCTCCCGCGCCAGGAAATCCAGGCTGGCATAGCCCTCGGTGCCGAAGACGCGCAGGCGACGCTCCATCCTGAGGCTGGCGCGGCTCGCGGTCACGGTCGCCTGGGCGCCGTTGGCGAAGCGGAGCCGGGCATTGGCGATGTCGATACGGTCCGAGACGACCTTCGCGCCCACCGCCTCCACCCCCACCAGTTCGGCGCCGGCCAGGGCGATGACCAGGTCGAGATCGTGGATCATCAGGTCGAGGATGACGGTGATGTCGAGGCTGCGCGGGCGGAAGGGGGCGATGCGCACCGCCTCCATGTAGAGCGGCCGCCCGACCCCGGCGCTGCCCTGCAGGGTTGCCATGCCGGCGCCGAAGCGCTCCACATGCCCGACCTGCAGCACCCGGCCCGCCGCCGCCGCCTGCGCCACCAGCGCGTCGGCCTGCTCCAGCGTGGCGGCGATCGGCTTCTCGACGAAGACATGACAGCCCGCCGCGAGCGCGGCCGTGGCAAGCTCGTGGTGGAAGGCGGTGGGGGCGGCGATAATCACCGCATCGGCCGCGGCCAGGAGCGCCGCCGGCGCCAGGACGGGGCATCCGGCCTCGGCGGCGACCTGTGCCGCCCGCTCGGGGCTGGCATCGACCAGGCCCAGGAAGGCGACCCTCCCGCCGGATGCGGCCTTGGCCGCCTTCAGCGCGTGGAAGCGCCCGAAATGCCCCGCCCCCAGAATGCCCAGCTTCAGCATGCCCATGGCCTTTCCCGCCAACCCGGATCCATCGGACGCGATGTACAGACTCCGCCCCGCCTTGCCAAAAGCGGGTGCGCGAGCGTGGCGGAACGCAACACGGGTTGCGCGCGCGGCGCGGGCGCATCATTTTCCGCCGCTCCGGCGGGCCCGCCCCGCCGGAGCCTGAGAGACCGCGCTTGTCAGAGACGTCATTCGCCCCCGGCCGGCTGCCGCCGCGGGCACGAGGGGGGCCCGCTCGGCCATGCTGTATTTCGCACGGTGGAAGGTCGCCACCATTCTGGGCGTCATCCTCCTGGGCGTGCTGCTGACGCTGCCCAATCTCGTCCCCCGCTCCGCCATCCCCTCCTGGCTGCCGGCGCGGCAGATCTCCCTCGGGCTCGACCTGCGCGGCGGATCCTACCTGCTGCTGGAGGTGGATCTGAGGGCGGTGGTGCGGGAGCGGCTGGAGAGCCTGGCCGACGGCGCCCGCACCCGGCTGCGCGCCGCCAATATCGGCTATCTGAACCTGCAGGCCGATCCGGCCAATGAGCGCCTCTCGCTCCGCCTGCGCGATCCGGCGCAGATCCCGGCGGCGCTCGCGGCGCTGCGCGAACTGGCCACCCCCGTCCCGGTGGGCGGCGGCGCCACCGCGCCCGATGTGACGCTGACCTCCGCCGCCGACGGCACCATCACCGCGACGCTGAGCGACGCCGCGCTGCAGTCCCGCGCCAGCGGCGCCGTCGAGCAGTCGATCGAGATCGTCCGCCGCCGCGTGGACGAGACCGGCGTGGCCGAGGCGCTGATCGCCCGCCAGGGGGCGAGCCGCATCCTGGTGCAGCTGCCCGGCGTCGAGGATCCGAACCGGATCAAGGAGCTGCTCGGCCGCACCGCGCGCATGACCTTCCGGCTGGTGGATGCGGGCGCCAATCCGCAGGCCGCCGTGCCGCCCCCTGGCGTCGAGTTCCTGGAGATGGAGCAGGGCGGCGGGCGCATCGCCGTGCGGCGGCGCATCGAGGTGGACGGCGCCAACCTGACCGACGCCCGCGCCGGGCAGAATTCGCAGACCGGCGAATGGGTGGTGAATTTCAGCTTCGATTCGATCGGCACGCGGCGCTTCGCCGAGATCACCCGGCAGAATGTCGGCCAGCCCTTCGCCATCGTGCTGGACAACAAGGTGATCACCGCGCCGCGCATCAACGAGCCGATCACCGGCGGGCGCGGCCAGATCAGCGGCAGCTTCACCGCCGCCACCGCCAACGACCTCGCCGTGCTGCTGCGCGCCGGCGCCCTGCCCGCGCCGCTGACGGTGGTGGAGGAGCGCACGGTCGGGCCGGAGCTGGGCGCGGACGCCATCCGCGCCGGGCTGATCAGCCTCGGCGTCGGCGCGGTCTTCGTCATCGGCTACATGGGGCTGGCCTACGGGCTGTTCGGCTGGTTCGCCAATCTGGCGCTGGTGGTGAACATCCTGCTGCTGATGGCCGCCCTGTCCCTGCTGGGCGCCACGCTGACCCTGCCGGGCATCGCCGGCATCGTGCTGACCCTCGGCACGGCGGTGGACGCGAACATCCTGATCAACGAGCGCATCCGCGAGGAGGTGCGCGCCGGCCGGACGCCGATCAACGCGCTGGAGGCGGGCTTCACCAAGGCCTCCGGCACCATCCTGGACAGCAACCTGACCAATCTGATCGCCATGGCCTGCCTCTACGTGCTGGGTTCCGGCCCGGTGCGGGGCTTCGCCGTGACCGTCGCGATCGGCACCATCGCCTCGATGTGGTCGGCCACCGTGCTGGTGCGGCTGATGGTCGCCGCCTGGTACCGCTCGCGCCGCCCCAAGGCCCTGCCGGTCTGAGGAAGACACACCGCATGTTCCTCTCCCGCCCCCTGTTCCGCATCGTCCCGGACGACACCGCCATCCCCTTCATGCGCGGCCGCGTGATCGGGATCATCTTCTCCGCCGTGATCTCCGTCCTCTCGCTCGTCCTGGCCTTCTACCCCGGGCTGGAGAAGGGCATCGACTTCCGCGGCGGCGTCATCATGGAGATCCGAACCCAGGGCCCGGCCGATCTCGCCACCCTCCGCACCACCATGAGCGGGCTCAACCTCGGCGATGTCGGCCTGCAGCAGTTCGGTGACGACAGCACGGTGCTGCTGCGCCTGCCGGTGCAGGGTGACGAGGGCGCCACCCAGGGCGCGGTGAACGGTGTGCGCGGCGCGCTGGAGCAGGTGGCGCCGGGCGCGCGCATCCTGCGCACCGAGGCGGTCGGCAACAGGGTCAGCGCCGAGCTGTTCCAGAACAGCCTAATCGCGCTCGGCATCTCGATGCTGGCGATGATGGCCTATATCTGGTTCCGCTTCGAATGGCAGTTCGCCGTCGGCGCCATCGCGACGCTGATCCTGGAGACCACCAAGGTCGTCGGCTTCCTGGCGGTCACGCGGATCGAGTTCAGCCTGACCACGGTGGCCTCGGTGCTGACCATCATCGGCTTCTCGATCAACGACAAGGTCGTGGTCTACGACCGGATGCGCGAGAATCTCCGCAAGTACAAGACCATGCCGCTGCGGCAGCTGATCGACAAGTCGATCAACGAGACGCTGAACCGCACCATCGGCACCTCGATGACGCTGCTGCTCTCGGCGCTGCCGCTGGCGCTGTTCGGGGGCGACGCCCTGGCGGGCTTCGCCTGGACCATGGTCTTCGGCATCGTCGCCTCCACCACCTCCTCGATCTTCATCGCGGCGCCGATCCTGCTCTTCCTGGGCGAGAACCGGTTGCGGCGGGGGACCGAGGCCCCGGCCACCCAGGCCCGCGCCCCGCAACACAGCCCGGGGCGCTGATACCAGGGTCAGGGCCCGGCGGCGGCCTGCCGCGGGTCCGACTCCGGCGGCCGGCATTCCGGCCAGAAATGGAACCAACCCTCGCACGCCGCAGTTGAGCAGTGGGGCCCTACCCCTTAGGGCTTAGGCAGTCCATGCCGGGTCGTGCCACTCTACCGCTCAATTCGGCCAAAATTTAATCAAAAATATGAGACAATCCTTTGAGTTTGGACAAAAGTAACCATAGATCACCGAGACCGGCACATCGCTTCTGACGGCTGCCGGGAGGAGCGTTTATGGCGATCAGGTTACAGCCCACGACCGGAGACGGCATACCGACGCTGCTCGTCCTGGCGCGGGACCTCCGCCTGATCGAACTGGCGCACACCGTCGCCGAGGATCTGCGCACGCGGCCCCCGGTGGTGGTTCCGGATGGCCATGAGGCCCTGGCGCGCCTCTTCGGCGTCTCGACGCCGCCCCGGCACATGATCTGCGAGGCCGCCGCCGCCGGCGAGCACCTGCCCACCCTGCTCGCCGCCGCCGCCGATCCGTTCTCCCCCACGGGCATCGTCCTGATCCAGGAGGAGGGAAGCCCCACCCCGCCGGCCGGCGTGGCCGTGGCCGCGCCCCGCCCGCATGTCGTCGCCCAGGCCCTGCGCCGCCTCGCGGCCGAGAAGCTGCAGGTGCCGACGGACGACCCGCGCGAGCTGGAGCGGGGTCTGGAGCGCGGCGAGATCACGGTGCGGTATCAGCCGGTCTTCCGCATCGCCGACCAGCGCCCGGTCCTGCTGGAAGGCTTGGCCCGCTGGCAGCGGCGGGACGACACGCCGCTCAGCCCCGATGCCTTCGTGCCCCTGGCCGAGCGCAGCGGCCAGACCCGCGCCCTCTCCCTGGCCGTGGCCCGGGCGGCCTTCAACGAGCTGGCCCCGGCGCCGATGCGGATCGGCGCCGCGCTGAGCCTGAACCTGCCGCTCGATGTGCTGCTGCAGCGCGACGTGCTGGGGGCCCTGCGGCGCCTGCAGCAGACCAGCGGCTTCCCGCCCTCGGCCCTGGTGCTGGAGCTGACCGAGACCACGCCGGTGCGCGACCGCTCGGCGCTGCGGCAGGCGCTGCTGCGACTGCAGGCCGCCGGCCACCCGGTGCTGATCGACGACATGGGCCTGGAGGAGGACCGCGCCCAGCTGATCGAGCTGCCCTTCGCCGGCATCAAGCTGGACCGCCATCTGGTCGGCGCCATGCCCGGCAGCCGGCGCGCCCGCGCCGAGGTCGAGCGCCTCATCACCCTGGCCCACAACCGCCACATGACCGTCACCGCCGAGGGGGTCTCGGACAGCCGGTTGTGGCGCGCCGTGGCGCGGGCGGGGGCGGACAATGCCCAGGGCTATGCCATCGGCCGCCCGCTGCCCGCCCAGGTTCTGCCGGCCTGGGTGGCGGCGCGGCGCGCCGGCGCCCGGCTGGCCCGCCGCCCCGCCTGAGGCGCCGCCGCCTCAGCCCGGCCCGAAGGCCTCCCGATAGAGGGCGATGATCTCCGGCGCCGTCGGCACGCGCGGGTTGTTGGCCGGGCTGCCGGAGGCCAGGGCCTGCTCCGCCATGACCGGCAGCGCCGCCTCCCAGGCCTCGGGCGCGATGCCGAACTGGCGCGGGCTCGGCACGCCCAGCTCCTGGTTGAGCGCCCGCAACTCCCGCAGCAGGGCCTGGGCGGCGGCCGCGTCCGGCGTGCCCGCCTCGGCCAGCCCCATGATCCGTGCCGCCTCGGCATAACGGGACAGCCCCGCCTGCAATCCAAAGGCGGTGACCGCCGGCAGCAGCATGGCGTTGGACAGGCCGTGCGGCACGTGGAAATGGGCGCCGACCGGCCGGCTCATCCCATGCACCAGCGCCACCGAGCTGTTGGAGAAGGCCAGCCCCGCCAGCGTGGCCCCCTCCATCATCCCGGCCCGTGCCGCCGGGTTCTGCGGATCGGCATAGGCCACGCGCAGGTGCCGGGCGATCAGCTTCATCGCCGCCGCGGCATAGAGATCGGCCAGCGGATTGGCGCGGTGCGAGACATAGGCCTCCAGCGCATGGGTCAGGCTGTCGATCCCGGTATCGGCGGTGATGCGCGGCGGCACGCTGAAGGTCAGCTCGTAATCCACCAGCGCCGCGAGCGGCAGCGCGCCCAGTCCGGCGATCAGCATCTTCTCGTCCCGCGCAGTGTCGGTGATGACGGTGAAGCGCGTCGCCTCGCTGCCGGTGCCGGCGGTGGTGGGCACGCAGAGCACCGGCAGGGCGGCGCGATCGGCGGCGGCCGGCACCTTGAAGGCGCGGATATGCTGGCCGGGCTGCGCCGCCGCCAGGATGGCCATGGCCTTGGCCGTGTCCATCGGGCTGCCGCCGCCGAAGCCGATCAGGCAGTCGAAATGCCCCTGGCGCAGCGCCGCGACTCCCGCTTCCACCACCGTGTCGGTCGGGTCGGCCACGGTGTCGGAAAAGACCTTGGCGGCGATGCCCGCCGCCGCCAGCGGCGCCAGCACCCGGTCGATCATGCCGGAGGAGACGATCCACGGATCGGTGACGACCAGCGGATGCGACAGGCCGAACTCGCGCAGCAGCTGCGGCAGTTGCGTCAGCGCGCCGCCGCCGATGAGCAGCTTGCGCGGAGCCACCAGGGACAGGGACATGATTTCCTCCTCTGAGCCGCGGCGGGCCGGTGGCCTCGCCGTCCTGGGCTGAAACGGGGGCCGAAGCGGGGCCGGTGCCGCGTGGCGCCAGGATGACGGCTGGTCGCGGGCGCGGCAACGCCCCCCCCTTTCGCGCACGCCCCTTGGCGCGTCCCCTTGGCGCGTCCCTCTGGCGCGTCCCTCTGGCGCCCGGCCCGCCCCTGGCCGAGGATGGGCGCCCCATGCTCCTCCTGCTGCAAGCCGCGCCGCTCCTCCTGCTCCTGCTGTTGCTGATCTCCGGCCGCGCCGGCCCGGCCGTGGCCTGCCTGGCGGGGCTGGCGGCCAGCCTGCCGGCGGTGCTGCTCACCCTGCCGCAACCCGGCCTGGCGCCGGGCTTCCTGGCCTGGGAGACCCTGCGCGCGATCTATCTGGCGATGCAGCCCGTCGGCGTGCTGGCGGGCGGCCTGCTCTTCCACATGGCGGTGACCCGCCTCGCCCCGGCGGAGGAGGCGAGCCTCACCCTCTCGCCCCGGCGCGTCTTCGCCGCCACGCTGCTGGGCGGGGCCTTCGTCGAAAGCGTCACCGGCTTCGCGGTGGGCGCCGTCTTCGCGCTGGCCGGGCTGCGCCGCATGGGCCTCGGCGGCGCGCCGGCGGGGGCGCTGGCGCTGCTGGCACTGACCCTGGTGCCCTGGGGTGGCCTCGGCCCGGGCACGGCGCTGGGCGCGGCGCTGATCGGCGTGCCGCCACAGGCCCTCGCCCTGGCCACGGCCGGGCCGCACGTGCTCTGGCTGCTGGCCCTGACGCCGCTCTTCTGGCGCCTCTCCGCCCGCGCCGGCGTGCCGGTGCCGGGGCGGGAGAAGCTGGCCCAGCTCCTGCTGATGCTGCTCCTGGCCGGGCTGCTGCTGCTGGCCAACCTGGCGCTGCCCTTCGAGACCGCCGGCATCCTGGCCGCCGGCCTGCCCCTGCTCTGGGTGCTCTGGCGGCTCGACCCGCCGCGCGGTCCGGCCGGCTGGCGGCGCGCGCTGACCATGCTGGCGCCCTGGGCGGGGCTGACCGCCGCGCTGCTGCTGGCCCGATCCTGGCACGGCGCCCCGGCCCTCCATCCCTGGCCGGACCTGCCGCCCCTGCCCGTCACGCATGTGGCGGTGGTGCTCTGGACGGTGGCACTGCTGCTGCTGGCGCTCCGCCCTCTCGGCGCCGGCGCGGCCCTGGCCGACACGCTGAAGCGCGCGCGGCGGCCGGTGGTGGCGATGATCCTCTATGTCGTGCTCGGCCGCTGGCTGGCCGGCGCGGGCGTCGCCACGGCCCTGGCCGACGCGGCGGCCGGCGCGCTCGGCCCTTTCGCCGCCTATGCGATTCCGCCGCTGGGCTTCGTCTCCGGCATGGTCACCGGCAGCAATGTCGGCTCCAACGCGGCGCTGATGCCGGTGCAGGCGGCCCTGGGCCAGGCGGCCGGCCTGATGCCGGCTTTCGCCGGCGGGCTGCACAACTCGGCCGGGGCGGCGGCGGCCGGCATGAGCTTCGGCGTCACGGCGATGATCTGCGGCCTGCTCGCCGACGGCACGCGGCCGGCGCAGATCTGGCGCCTGCTGCTGCCCTCCATGCTGGCCGTGGTGCTGATGGGCTGGGGGTGGCTCGCCTTTGCTCGATGAGGGCGCCGATGACGGCCCCGCGGGCTTGCCCGCCGCCGCCGCCCGTGCGGGCTTGCCCGCTGCCACCGAAGGCGTAAACCCTCCCCGCGAAAGATCGGAGGGGCACGCCATGCAGACTCATGGACACTGGATCAACGGCCGCGAGGTCGCCGCCGAGCGGATGATCCCCGTCATCAACCCCTCGGATGGCGGCGTCATGGCACAGATCGCGCGGGGCGGCACGGCGGAGATCGATGCCGCCGTGCGCGCGGCGCAGGCGGCACTCGACGGCCCCTGGGGCCGCCTGTCGGCCACGGAGCGCGGCCGGCTGCTCGGCCGGCTGGCGGCGCTGATCCTGCGCGACGCCGAGGCCCTGGCGCAGGCCGAGAGCCAGGATGTCGGCAAGCCGATCCGCCAGGCCCGCGCCGACGCCACCGCCTGCGCCCGCTACTTCGAGTTCTACGGCGGCAGCGCCGACAAGATGCATGGCGACACCATCCCCTATGCCGACGGCATGACGGTCATGACGCTGTGGGAGCCGCATGGCGTCACCGGCCATATCGTGCCGTGGAACTACCCGATGCAGATCGTCGGCCGCTCGGTCGGCGCGGCGCTCGCCATGGGCAATGCCTGCGTGCTGAAGCCGGCCGAGGACGCCTCGCTCTCCTCGCTGATGCTGGCGCGGCTGGCCGCCGAGGCGGGCTTCCCCGAGGGCGTCTGGAATGTCGTCACCGGCCTTGGCGAGGAGGCCGGCGCGGCGCTGACGGCGCATCCGGGCATCGCGCATGTCTCCTTCACCGGCAGTCCCGAGGTCGGCACGCTGGTGCAGTCGGCCGCGGCGAAGCACACCATCCCGGTGACGCTGGAGCTGGGCGGCAAGAGCCCGCAGATCGTCTTCCAGGATGCGGACCTCGACACCGCGGCCGCCACGGTGATGAACGGCATCATCCAGAATGCCGGCCAGACCTGCTCCGCCGGCTCGCGCGTGCTGATCCAGGCGCCGGTCTTCGACCGCCTCGTCGCCGATCTCTCGGCGCGCTTCGGGCGGCTGGAGGCCGGCCCGGCCGAGCGTGACCTCGACCTCGGCCCGGTGGTGAACGCCGATCAGCAGAGGCGGGTGAAGTCCTTCCTGCAGGCCGCCCGTGCCGACGGGCTGAGCTTCGCCGGCCAGGGGCGCATCGCCTCCAACGCGCCGGAGGGCGGCTTCTACGTGCCGCCCACCCTGCTCGCCGATGTCGCGCCCGATCACCGGCTGGCGCAGGAGGAGGTCTTCGGCCCGGTGCTGACGGCGATCCGCTTCAGCGACGAGGCCGAGGCGCTGGCCATCGCCAACGGCACGCCCTTCGGCCTGGTGGCCGGCGTCTGGACCGCCGATATCGGCCGCGCCATGCGCCTCTCGCGCGGGATCCGGGCCGGGCAGGTCTTCATCAACAACTATGGCGCCGGCGGCGGCGTGGAACTGCCCTTCGGCGGCGTCAAGCGCAGCGGCCATGGGCGCGAGAAGGGCTTCGCCGCCCTGGCCGGCTTCGCCTCGCTCAAGACCATCGCCATCCGGCACGGCTGAGCCGGGCATGGTCCGCGCCGCGCTGCTGTACGGGGGTGCGGCGCTGGCCGAGATCGGCGGCTGCTTCGCCGTCTGGGCCTGGTGGCGGCTCGGGCGCGGCGCGCTCTGGCTGCTGCCCGGCCTTGCCCTGCTGCTGCTGTTCGCCTGGCTGCTGGCGCAGGTGGACAGCGCCGCGGCCGGGCGCGCCTATGCCGCCTATGGCGGGGTCTATATCGCCACGGCCCTGCTCTGGCTCTGGCTGGCCGAGGGTGTGGCACCCGACCGCTGGGACCTGATCGGCGGTGCCGTCTGCCTGCTGGGGGCGGCGCTGATCCTGCTCGGGCCGCGCGGCGGCTGAAGGGAAGCGGCGCCTCAGCCGCGCGGCGGCGGGCCATCTCAGCCGCGCTGCGGCAGGCCATCTCAGCCGCGCCGCGGCAGGCGCCCCAGCCGCAGCGCGGCCAGCAGCGCCACCGCCAGCCCGCCGGAGAGCAGGGCGGCCACGCCCGCCCATCCGCCCCGTTCCCAGGCCAGCCCGCCCAGCGGGCCGAGCAGGCTCGCGCCCATGTAGTAGGCGAAGAGATAGAGCGAGGAGGCCTGGGCGCGTGCCGCCCCGCCCCATTGGCCGACCCAGGCGCTGGCCATCGCATGCGAGCCGAAGAAGCCGAAGGTCAGCACCGCCAGCCCCAGGACGATCACCGGCAGGGCCCCGGAGAGGGTCAGCGCCAGCCCGGCCAGCATGGCGAGCACCGTCAGCCACAGCACCCGCCGCCGGCCGAAGCGGTCGGCCAGGCCGCCGACCAGGGCAGAGCTGCCGATGCCGATCAGGTAGATGCTGAAGACCAGCGCGACGCCCGCGTGGCTGAGCGCGAAGGGCGGCGCCAGCAGGCGGTATCCGATGTAGTTGTAGACGGTGATGAAGCTGCCCATGAACAGGAAGCCCAGCAGGAAGAGCAGCCGCATGCCGCCATCCCGCAGGTGCAACGCGAAGCCGGCGGCCAGCCCGCGCCAGGCCAGGGGCCGCGGCACGAAGCGGCGCGAGGCCGGCAGGCACCACCAGAAGACCAGCGCCGAAACCAGGCCGAGGGCGCCGACGCCCCCCACCGCCCAGCGCCAGCCGCCCCAGTCCAGCAGCAGGCCGGCCCCCACACGGCCCAGCATGCCGCCCATGGCCGTGCCGCTGACATAGAGGCCCATGGCATAGCCGCTGGAGCGCGGGTCGACCTCCTCGGCGATGAAGGCCATGGCGACGGCGGGCAGGCCGCACAGGGCGATGCCGAGCAGCACGCGCAGCGCCAGGAAGCTGCTCCAGCCCGGCGCCGCCGCGGCGGCCAGCGTCAGCAGGGCGGAGGCGATGACGGAGGCGACCATGACCGGCTTGCGGCCCAGCGCCTCGGAGGCGGCGCTGGCCACCAGCATGCAGACGGCCATCACCGCTGTCGGCAGGGAGAGCGACAGGCTCGCCGCGGCCGGGCTGACCCCGAAGGCCTCGGAGAAGGCCGGCAGCAGCGGCTGCGCCACGTAGAGCAGGGCGAAGGTGGCGAAGCCGGCGCAGAGGAAGGCCAGGTTGGTGCGACGAAAGGCGGGGGTGCCGCGCTGGATGTAGGGGGCTTCCTCACCCGGACCCTGCCTCACCCTGGGGCCTTCATGCCTGCCGCGCGCAAGACTCGTCTTTCCCCACCCCGTGTGCCGCAGCAATCAGATCATTCGCGCGGCTCCGCCGCAACAGATTGAAAGGCGGCAGGGCCTCCCCTAGAAGGGACCTCCAAGGCGGTCCGGGGCGAACCGGGGACAAGGGAGGATCATGATCATGGGCATCATTCGCCGCGCGGCACTCGCTGCCGGGCTCGTCGCGGGGCTGTCGGCCGTCACGCCGGCCGCGGCGCAGACTCAGTTGACCCTGCAGCACCCGCTGCCCACCGCCAACAGCCATTACGGCGCCGGCGCCATGGCCTTCAAGGAGAGCCTGGAAAAGGCCTCCAACGGCCGCTACCGCGTCACCATCCAGCGCAACGACAATGAGCGCGAGATGATCGAGAGCGTGCAGATCGGCACGCTGGATCTAACCATCACCTCCACCGGCCCCGTCGGCAACTTCGTCCCCGAGGTGCGGACGGTGGATGTGCCTTTCCTGTTCCGGAACTACGCCCATGCGCGCGGCGCGCTCGACTCGCAGATCGGGCAGGACATCCTGGCGAAGTTCCCGGCCCGCGGGCTGGTCGGCATCATCTGGATGGAGAACGGCTTCCGGCATCTGACCAACAGCCGCCATGAGGTCCAGACCCCGGCCGACATCCGTGGCCTGAAGATCCGCACCATGGAGAACCAGGTGCACATGCGCGCCTTCTCCACCCTGGGCGCGCTGCCGACGCCGATGGCCTTCTCCGAGCTGATCCCGGCCCTGCAGCAGGGCACGGTGGACGGCCAGGAGAATCCGATCCCGGTCATCGTCGCCAACAACATCAACCAGGTGCAGAAGTTCCTGACCTTGACCGGCCATGTCTACTCGCCGGCCCTGCTGATCGGCTCGCCGGCGCTGTGGAACGGGCTCAATGCCGCGGACAAGGCCCTCTTCATGGACGCGGCCCGCGCGGCGCGCGACGCCAACCGCGCCAAGGTCAGCACCGATGAACAGAGTGGCATCGATGAGCTGCGCCGGCGCGGCATGACGGTGGTGACCCGCATCGACACCGAGCAGTTCCAGGGCGCCCTCGCCACCGCCTTCGCCCAGTACGAGAAGGATCTCGACGCCGGGCTGCTGAAGCGCCTGCGCGACTGGAAGCCGCAGCCCTGACCGACCGCGCCGCCCGGCCGCCGGGCGGTCCGCCTTCTCCGCCATGATCCTCCGGGACCCCACCCATGCTCCAGCCGAACGCGGCGATCCAGACAAGCCCGGGACCAGCGCGGACGTGAACAGCATACCCCTTCAGGTCATCGGCGTGGCCAGCTTCCTCGGAACCCTGCTGGCCCTCTGGATCGGCCGCTCCGCCCCGGCGACCCGCGGCGCGATCCTGAGGATCGACCGGATCGGCATCGGGCTCGCCGCCCTCCTGGCCAGCCTGGCCCTGGTCGTCGCCTGTTTCGCCGGGCTGTGGCAGGTCATCGCCCGCTTCGCGACCGGGACGCCGGCCATCTGGAGCGAGGCCCTGGTGCGGACGGCGCTGATCTGGATGGCCATGCTGGGCCTGGCCATGGCGCTGCGCGCCGGCGCCCTGGTCAGCATCGACGTGGCGCACCGCTACAGCCATGGGGCGCTGCGGCGCGGGCTTCAGGCAGTGGCGCTCTTCGCCAACTGGCTGCTGATGGGCGTGCTGTTCTGGTTCGGCTGGAGCATGGCGCTGCGCGTGCGGTTCCAGGAGATGGCCGGGCTCGAGGTGCCGATGTCCTGGGGCTACGCCGCCATCCCGGCGGGCGCCCTCCTCGCCATCCTGGGCGCGCTGGGGCATTTCCTGGACCACCGCTCGACCGAGCTGGAGAACGCCGTATGACCAGCGCCATGCTCGGCGTCATGCTCGTCGGCTTCGCCATCGGCATTCCCGTTGCCGTGGCCATCGGCCTCGCCGCCATCATCGGCATCGAGGGCTGGACGCGCTTCCCCCTGATCGTGGCGGCGCAGCAGATCTTCGTGGCGCTCGACAGGTTCCCTCTTGCCGCCATCCCCTTCTTCATCCTGGCCGGCAACCTGATGGATGTGGGCGGGATCAGTCGCCGGCTGGTCGAGTTCGCCAAGTCCATGGTCGGTGGCGTGCAGGGTGGCCTGCCCGCCACCTGCATCGTCACCTGCATGATCTTCGCGGCGATCAGCGGCTCCTCCGTCGCCACCACCTTCGCCATCGGCACCATCATGATCCCGGCGCTGGTCAGGCACGGCTATCCGATCGGCTTCGCCGCCGCCCTGCAGGCCACCGCGGCGGAACTCGGCGTCATCATCCCGCCCTCGATCCCGATGATTCTCTACGGCGTCGCCACGCAGGTCTCGATCCCCGAACTGTTCCTGGCGGGCTTCGTGCCGGGAGCGCTGGTGGCCATGGCGCTGGTCGGCACCGTGCTGGTCTGGTGCCGCATCCAGGGCTGGGGCAAGCATGACGGCGATGGCCGCCTGCCCTTCCTCGCCGCGCTCCGCCAGGCCGGCTTCGCCCTGCTCATGCCGGTCGTGGTGCTGGGCGGCATCTATGGCGGCGTGACCACGCCGACCGAGGCGAGCGTGGTCGCGGTCTTCTACGCGGTGCTGGTCGGCATGTTCCTGCACCGCGAGCTGTCCTGGCGCGACCTCTACCCGATCCTGCGCAAGTCGGTGATCTCCTCCTCGGTGATCCTGTTCATCATCGCCTGCGCGGCGCTGTTCTCCTATCTGCTGAACCGGCAGGGCGTGCCGGACGCCGCCGCCGCCTGGCTGGTGGAGACCTTCGACAACGGCAATAGCTTCCTCTTCGGCGTCAACGTCTTCCTCTTCATCGTCGGCATGTTCGTCGAGACCAGCGCCAGCATCATCGTGCTGGCGCCGATCCTGGCCGATGCGGCGCAGCGCCTCGGCATCGACGGCGTGCATTTTGGAACCGTCATGGTGGTCAATCTGGCGCTGGGCATGATCACGCCGCCCTTCGGCGTCAATCTCTTCGCCGCGGCGCAGGTGGCGGGTTGCGGCATCGAGGCCATGATGCGCTATCTCTTCGTCTTCATCGCCGTGATCCTCTGTTGCCTGATGCTGATCACCTACATGCCCGCGCTGACCACCGCCCTGCCCACCCTGTTCTTCCGCTGATGCGCCCGCCGAGCCGCCCGGCCCGCGGACTGGCGCCCCGCGCCGCCCGCGCCCACCTCGCCACGGACCCGGTCCTCGGGCCGGTGATCCGCCAGGTCGGCGCCATGACCCTGAAGCCGCTGCGGCGCGAGCCCTATGAGGCGCTGGTGCGGGCGATCGCGCATCAGCAGGTGCATGGCCGCGCCGCCGAAGCCATGCTGAACCGCCTGATCGCGCTGTTTCCCGGCCAGGACTTCCCGCATGCCGAGGGCGTGCTGGCCCTGCCCGAGGACGCCATCCGCGGCTGCGGCTTCTCGGGCGCCAAGCAGGCGGCGATCCGTGACATCGCGCTGAAGTCCGTGGGCGGCCTGGTGCCGAGCCGCGCCGCCGCGGCGCGCCTGTCGGATGAGGAGCTGATCCAGCGGCTGGTGGCGCTGCGCGGCGTGGGGCGCTGGACGGTGGAGATGCTGCTGATCTTCACCCTCGGCCGGCCCGACATCCTGCCGGTGGACGATTTCGGCGTCCGCGAGGGCTATCGCCTGGCCGCCGGGCTGGAGGCGCAGCCGAAGCCGAAGGCCCTGGCCGAGATCGGCCTGGCCTGGGCGCCGTACCGCTCGGCCGCCGCGTGGTATCTGTGGCGCGCCGCCGATCTCGCCAAGGAAGGCCGCTTCAAGACGCCCGCCGCGATCTGAGCCAGGATCCGGGCCGACCTGGCCGGCGGCCGGAAACCTCGTCCCGCATGAGGGTTTATAGCTCGCATCGGCGCTGACCCGGCCTGCCACCAGGTCAGCCCATCGCCAAGGGACCGCGCCCCCGCCCGGGCGCGCCATGGCGTGGCGGTCCGCGCCCCCGCGGGCCTTCGCGAGACAGGGACGAGAAGCATGATCGATGACGCGCATGCCGCGCCGCGCCGGCAGGCGCCGGGGTCGGCGATGACGAGCGAGGCCTCCATGGCGGCGGGCTCCGCCGCCGCGCCCCGCCTGGACCTGCGCCTGACGGTGAATGGCAAGGAACGCAGCCTGCGGCTCGATCCACGGGTCACCCTGCTGGACGCGCTGCGCGAGCATCTGCGACTGACCGGCAGCAAGAAGGGCTGCGATCACGGCCAGTGTGGCGCCTGCACGGTGCTGGTGAACGGGCGGCGCATCAACGCCTGCCTGACGCTCGCCGTGATGCATGAGGGCGACAGCGTCACCACCATCGAGGGCCTCGGCACGCCCGAGGCGCTGCACCCGATGCAGGCCGCCTTCGTCAGGCACGACGGCTTCCAGTGCGGCTATTGCACGCCCGGCCAGATCTGCTCCTCGGTCGCGGTGCTGGAGGAGATCCGGGCCGGCATTCCCAGCCATGTCACGGAGGATCTGGAGCGGATCGAATTCGGCGAGGCGGAGCTGCGCGAGCGCATGAGCGGGAACATCTGCCGCTGCGCCGCCTATCCCAACATCATCGAGGCCATCCGCGAAGTCCAGGAACAGGGCGCATGAGGGCCTTCACCTACGAGCGGGCGGAGAGCCCGGCCGCCGCCGCCGCCGCCGTCGCCCGCAATCCCGAGGCCCGCTTCATCGCCGGCGGCACCAACCTGCTCGACCTGATGAAGCTGGAGATCGAGGCGCCGAGGCACCTGGTCGATGTCAACCGACTCGGCCTCGACCGCATCGAGGAGACTCCGGAAGGGGGCTTGCGGATCGGCGCGCTAGTGCGCAACACCGACCTGGCCGCCGATCCGCGCGTCCGGCGCGACTATGCCGTGCTGTCGCGCGCCCTTGTCGCCGGCGCCTCGGGGCAGTTGCGCAACAAGGCGACCACCGCGGGCAACCTGCTGCAGCGCACCCGTTGCCCCTACTTCTACGATCCGGCCATGCCCTGCAACAAGCGGCGGCCGGGTTCGGGCTGCGGCGCCATCGGCGGCTTCAGCCGCAACCTCGGCATCCTGGGCACCAGTGAGCACTGCATCGCGACGCATCCCTCCGACATGGCCGTGGCCATGCGGGCGCTTGATGCCGTGGTGGAGACCATCGACGCCGAGGGCGCGGCCCGCCGGATCCCGATCGCCGACTTCCATACCCTGCCCGGAGACACGCCCGAGATCGAGACCGTGCTGCGGCATGGCGAGTTCATCACCGCCGTGACCCTGCCGCCGCCGGCGGGCGGCATCCACCTCTACCGGAAGGTGCGCGACCGCGCCTCCTATGCCTTCGCCAGCGTGTCGGTGGCCGCCGTGGTCCATCCCGGCCAGGGTGCCTCGGGGGGTGGCATCGCCTCGGCGCGCCTCGCCTTCGGCGGCGTCGCGCACAAGCCCTGGCGCGTCGCGGAGGCGGAGGACCGGCTGGCCGATGGCGGGGATGCCGAGGCGGCCGCCGAGGCGGTGCTGCGGGGCGCCCGTCCGACCGGGCAGAACGCCTACAAGCTGCCGTTGCTGCGGCGGACCCTCGCCGGCGTGTTGGCGCAGGCCCGGCAGGGCCGAGGAGAAGATCGATGAAGTTCGACACGCCCGCCGGCCCCAACCCGTCCGACCGTGGCCGCGTCCTCGGCCAGCCGCGCGACCGCATCGACGGGCCGCTGAAGGTGTCGGGCCGCGCGCCCTATGCCTATGAGTACCATGCGGAGGCGCCCGGCGCGGCCTATGGCTGGATCCTCGGCGCCAGCATCGGCAAGGGGCGCATCGCCCGTATCGACCGCCGCGCCGCGGAGGCCGCGCCGGGCGTGCTGCTGGTCCTGACCCATGAGAACGCGCCCGAGCAGGGCGAGGACAGCGACTACGCGGCGCCGCAGCTTCAGGGGCCGGAGATCCTGCATTATGGCCAGGCCGTCGCCCTCGTCGTCGCCGAGAGCCTGGAGGAAGCGCGCGCGGCCGCGGCGCTGATCGACATCGCCTATGACGCGGCACCGGGGCATTACGACCTGGCCGAGGAGCGCGACCAGGCCAAGCTGCCGGAGTCCGGCCAGACGCCACCGCGCACCGATGTCGGCGACTTCGAGACCGGCTACGCCCGGGCGCCGGTGACCCTCGACGTCACCTACACGACGCCCGACCAGTCGCAGGCGATGATGGAGCCCCATGCCAGCATGGCCCTCTGGGAGGGCGACACCCTCACCCTCTTCACCTCGCACCAGATCATGCACTGGGCGCAGGAAGGCGTCGCCGCGACGCTGAGGATGCCGCAGGAGAAGCTGCGTGTCGTCAGCCGGTATGTCGGCGGTGGCTTCGGCTCCAAGCTGGAGGTCTATGCCGATGCCGTTCTGTCCGCCCTGGCGGCACGGCTGCTCGGCCGGCCCGTCAAGGTGGCGCTCAGCCGGCCGCTGATCTTCAACCACACGACCCATCGCGCCGCGACCATCCAGCGCCTCCGCATCGGCACCGAGCAGGACGGGCGGATCGTCGCCATCGCGCATGAAAGCTGGTCGGGCGACCAGGAGAGCGGCGGCACCGCCGAGGAGGCCTCCAGCCAGACCCGCCTGCTCTATGCCGGCGAGAACCGCATGACGCGCAACCGCCTCGCCACGCTCGATCTTCCCTTCGCCGGCTCGATGCGGGCGCCCGGCGAGGCGGTCGGCCTTCTGGCGCTGGAATGCGCCATGGACGAGCTGGCCGAGAAGCTCGGCATGGACCCCATCGAGCTGCGGGTGCGCAACGACGTCGGATACGCCCCGGAGGAAGGTCCGGCGAAGCCCTTCTCCAGCCGCAAGCTGGTCGAATCCCTCCGTGTCGGCGCGGAACGCTTCGGCTGGGAGAAGCGCACCGCGCCGGGCCTGCGGCGCGAGGGGCGCTGGCGGATCGGCCTCGGCGTCGCCGCCGCCGTGCGGCCCAACCTCGCGCAGCCCTCCCAGGCGCGGCTGCGCCTCGACGGCCAGGGCCAACTCACCGTCGAGACGCAGATGACCGATATCGGCACCGGCAGCTACACCATCCTGGCGCAGGTGGCCGCCGAGATGCTGGGCCTGCCGCTCGAGGCGGTGACGGTGCGGCTGGGCGACACGGACTTTCCGAAGGCCTCCGGCTCCGGCGGCTCCTGGGGGGCGAACAGCTCCGGTGCCGGCGTCTACGCCGCGGCGGCGGAGCTGCGAGGCATGATCGCGCGCAAGGCCGGCTTCAACGCCGATGACGCCGTCTTCGAGGATGGCGGGATCCGCGCCGGCAACCGGCGCATCGCCCTGGCGGATATCGCCGGAGCCGAGGGGCTGGTGGCCGAGGCCGGCATCGAGTTCGGCGACCTCAGCGAGAAGTATGCCCAGGCGAGCTTCGGGGCGCATTTCTGCGAGGTCGCGGTGGATGCCGACACGGCGGAGATCCGCATCCGCCGCATGCTCAGCGTCGCCGCCGCCGGCCGGGTGCTGAACCCCAAGACGGCGCGCAGCCAGTGCCTGGGTGGCATGACCATGGGCATCGGCGCGGCGCTGATGGAGGAGGCGGTGGTGGACCGCCGGCACGGCCTGTTCATCAATCACGACCTGGCCGAGTACCAGGTGCCGGTGCATGCCGACATCCCGCATATGGACGTGATCTTCCTGCAGGAGGAGGACGACAAATCTTCCCCCATCAAGGCGAAGGGCATCGGCGAGCTCGGCATCTGCGGCGTCGGCGCGGCGGTCGCCAACGCGGTGTACAACGCGACCGGCGTGCGCCTGCGCGACTATCCGCTGACCCTCGACAAGCTGCTGCGGGAGATGCCCGCCGCGGCGGCCTGAGGCGCCGGCCGGGCCGCCTCGGCGCCCGGCGGGTTCTCAGTCGAGGAAGGCGCCCAGCGCGGCGAGGAAGCCCTCCGGCCTCTCCGCATGGACCCAGTGACCGGCGCCCTTCACGGTGGCGAAGCGCGCCGCCGGAAACAGCGTCCGGAACAGGGGGCGGTGCTCGGCGCGGATGTAATCCGAGGTCTCGCCCGCCATGATCAGCGTCGCGCCGGGATAGCCGGCGCCGTCGGGGCAGGGCGGCGCGGCCTCGATCACGGACAGCGCCGCGGCGGTCTGCGCCAGGCCGTTGCGCCAGGCCGGAACGGCGCCGCCCAGGTCCAGGTTTTGCAGCAGGAAGCCCCGCACGCCGGGACTGGGAATGGCGGCCGCGAGGCCGGCATCCGCCTGTCGCCGCGTCAGGCCGGGGGTCAGCGGCAGGGCCAGCATGGCCTCGGCATAGGGCCGGAAGGCCGGTGGATAGTCCACCGGCGCGATGTCCACGACGACCAGCCGGGCGACGAGGTCCGGGCGGGTCAGCGCCAGCGTCATCGCCACCTTGCCGCCCATGGAGTGCCCGAGCAGAATGGCCGGGGTGGCGCCTTCCGCCGCCAGGGTCTCCGCCACATCCGCGGCCATGGCGGGATAGCTCATCTCCGCATCGTGCGGCGAGGCGCCATGGTTGCGCAGGTCCAGCGCCAGGACGCGGCGCGAGGCCGCCAGCGCTCTCTGCACCCCGGCGAAATTCTGCGCCTGCCCGAACAGCCCGTGCAGCAGGACCAGAGGCGTGCCGCCCTCTCCCATGCCGACGCTCCGCAACCGCATCGCTCCCCCCTCACCCGCGCGTGGCGACGATCACGCTGCTGCCGATCAGCAGCCCGCCGATGATCACGTCCATCCCCAACGGCTCGCCCAGCCAGAGCGTGGAGACGATGACGCCGATCGCCGGCGCCAGCAGGAAGCCCACGGAGGAGACCGCGCCCGGCAACCTCCGGCCGGCCTCGATCACCGCCCAGGTGCCGAGCGGCGCGACGATGCAGCCGACGGCCAGCGCATGCGGCCAGGCGCCGGGGCCGATGCCGCCCCCCGGCTCCATCAGCAGCGCCATCGGCACCAGGACCGTCCCGCCCAGCAGGAAGCACCAGGGCAGGTTCTCCAGCATGGTCGCGCGGGGCGGCACCCGGCGGGTGACGATGATGGCGCAGGACCAGAGCAGCGCCGCCAGCACGAGCATGCCGTGGCCGAGGAGCACGCCCGGCTCGCCCCAGTCCACCGCCCAGGGGCCCGCCAGGGCGGCGACGCCGGCGAGCCCCAGCCCCGCCGCCAGCCAGCGCCCGGGCGAGATCTGCTCGTGCAGCACCAGGACCGAGAGCGGCACCAGCCAGTAGATGGTCACATTGGCCAGCACGGCGGTCCGCCCGGCTGGAACCAGCGCCACGGCCAGATGGCTGAGCGCGAAGAAGCCGCCGAGCTGCAGCAGGCCGACCGCCAGCACCGCCGGCCAGTCGCTCCGCGCCGGCAGGCGCAGCCGGCGCAGGATCAGCAGCGCCACCCCGGCGACCAGCGCGCCGAGCAGCGTGCGGGAGACCGCGAACCAGAGCGGCGTGGCATCCGCCAGCGCCGCCTTGGTGATCGGCCAGGCGCCTCCGAAGAGGGTGACGGCGATGAGGAGGAGCCGGAGATCGGCGAGGCGGAGCATCCGCAGGTCAGTGGTCGGCGACCGCCAGCATGATCTTGCCGATGTGTGTGCTGCTCTCCATCAGGGCATGCGCGGCCGCGGCCTCGGCGAGCGGGAAGACCTTGTGGATCAGCGGCCCGCTCTCGCCCCGCGCCAGCAGCGGCCAGACCCTGGCCTCCAGCTCGGCGGCGATCGCGCCCTTCTCGGCGGTGGTGCGCGGGCGCATGGTGCTGCCGGTCACGGTCAGGCGCTTCAGCATGATCGGCCGCAGGTCCACCTTCTCCGCCTCATGTCCCTGCAGGAAGGCGATGATGACCAGCCGGCCGTCCTTCGCCATGCAGCGCAGGTTGCGCTGGAAGTAGGCGGCGCCGACCATGTCGAGCAGCACGTCCACGCCCTCCTTGTCGGTCAGGCGGCGCACCTCCTCGAGGAAGTCCTGGGTCCGGTAGTTGATCGCGGCATCGGCGCCGAGCTTCAGCATCGCGGCGCATTTCTCGTCGCTGCCGGCCGTGGCGAGGACACGCGCGCCGAAGGCCTTGGCGAGCTGGATGGCGGTGACGCCGATGCCGGAGGTGCCGCCATGGATCAGCACCGTCTCGCCCGCCTTCAGCCGGCCATGGCCGAACAGGTTCGCCCAGACGGTGAAATAGGTCTCCGGCAGCGCCGCCGCGCGGATGGCGTCGAACCCCGACGGCCAGGGCAGGGTCTGCGCCTCGGGCGCGGTACAGTACTCGGCATAGCCGCCGCCATTGGCCAGGGCGCAGACCCGGTCACCCGGCTTGTAGCGGCGCGCCTCGGCCCCCACGGCGACGACCTCGCCGGCGACCTCGAGGCCGATCACCGGACTGGCGCCGGGCGGCGGGGGATAGAGGCCCTTGCGCTGCTGCACGTCCGGCCGGTTCACCCCGGCCGCGAGCACGCGGATCAGCACCTCATCCGGCCCCGGCCGCGGCAGGGGGCCGCGCGCAGGAACCAGCACCTCGGGCCCGCCGCCCTCCCCATGGGTGATGAACGTCATCTCCTGCGGCGGCTTCGTCATCGGCGTCCCTTCCTCGCGCAGATATCATCCTGCGGAGGCGGAGGGTCGGCGCCACGGGAGGTTCCGTCAAGCGGCGCGGACCATCTGTCACCGAAAAGGCACGCGGCTGTTGCACGGCGCGCGCGGTGGCCCCAGCATGGGCCTCCGCCCGCCCTGCCGGAGGGGTCCATGCCGCCAGTCCGCCGCCGCGTGTTGCCGGGGCTTGCCCTCGCGCTCGGAGCATGGCCGCGCCGGTCCGCGCGGGCGCAGGCACGCGCTTCCGCGGCGGAGCTGCGGATCGGCGCCATCTATCCCTCCTCCGGCCCCTTCGCCCTTCTGGGCGATGAGAGCTTCCGCGGCCTGGAGCTGGCGGTCGAGGCCCGCAACCGCCTGGGCGGGGTGCAGGGCCGGCCGCTGCGGCTGGTGCGCGCGGAGGCGGCGGACGCGGCGCAGGCCGGCGAGGCGGTGCGGCGCCTCTCGGCCGCGGGCCCCGAGCGCGTGGCGGCGATCTTCGGCACCGGCGCGTCGGTCCTCTCCGCCGCCGCGACCCAGGCGGCCGAGCTGCAGAGCATGCCCTATTTCGAGCTGGGCGCCACGGCGGATTCCATCACCGGGCGCGGCTTCCGCCATGTCTTCCGCACCTGCCCGCATGCCGGCGACCTCGCCCTGCTGTCGCTGCGCGCCGTGTCGCAGCTGGTGCCGGCCCTCTGGCCCGGCGAGGGCGGCGAGCCGCGCATCGCGGTGCTGCACGAGGATGGCCTCTGCGGCCGGGCGGTGGGCGGGCTGCAGGAGGCGGGGCTGCGCGGCGCGCCCGGACTGCTGGGCCGCTTCCCCTATGTGCCGGGCGGGCAGGACCTGCCGGCGATGGTGCAGCGGCTGCGCGCCGGCCACGCCCGCTTCCTGCTGCACACGGGGCCCGCCGGCGAGGTGCTGACGCTGTTCCGCGCGATGCGTGAGGCGCAGTGGCGCCCGGCCATGGTGATCGGCGCCGGGGCCGGATACAGCCTCGCCGATACCGCGCAGGCGATGGGCCGGGCCTTCGAGGGCGTGATGAGCGCCGACGTGCCGCCTTATGCCGCGGCCGGGCCGGCCGGCGAGGCGGCGCGCGAGCTGGCCGAGGCCTATACCGGCACCTACGGCCATCCGCCCCGTTCCGGCCACAGCCTGGCCAATTGCGCCGGGGCGACGCTTTGCCTGGAGGCGCTGCACCAGGCCGGCTCGCTGGAGGCGGGGCGCATCCGGGCGGCGGTGCTGGCGCTCGACATCAGCGCGGCGGAAGGCCCCTTCGGCTGGGGCGCGGCCTTCGATGAGGCCGGGCAGAACCGGCGCGCGCCCCTGGTGCTGTCACAGTGGCAGCACGGCCGGCTGCTGCCGGTCTTTCCCGCCGAGGCCGCCGCCGCGGCCCCGCGGCCGGAACTGGGCTGAGAGCGCGCCGCCCCGGCATCCGCGGTGCCAGGGCGGCGGAAAGGTTCAGTCGGCCTTGATGCCGGCCTCCTTGATGATCGGCTCCCACTTGGCGATCTCATCCGTCAGCCACTTCGCGGCGGTCTGCGGCGTGGTGTCGCTGCGGGTGGTCATGGTCAGGTCGGCGAGGCGTGCCTTCACCGTGTCCATCGCCATCACCTTGTTGATCACCTCGTTGAGCTGCTGGACGATCGGCTGCGGCGTGCCCGCCGGGGCCAGCACCATGTGCCAGGTATAGGCCTCGTAGCCCGGCACGCCGGCCTCGTTGAAGGTCGGCATGTCCGGCAGCTGCGGGATGCGCTCGGCGGAGGAGATGGCCAGGCCGCGCACCTCGCCGCGCTGGACGAAGGGCAGCGCGCTGTTGGCCACGTCGAGCATCATCGCCACCGTGCCGTTCAGCAGGTCCGGCATGGCGGCGGCCGAGCCGCGATAGGGGATGTGGTTCACCTTCAGCCCGCCGGCCTGCTTCAAGAACAGCTCGCTCGCGAGATGCAGCGCGGCGCCGTTGCCGGTGCTGGCGTAGTCGAACTCGCCGGGATTCTTGCGGAACAGCTCGATCAGTTCCTGCAGCGTCTTCGCCGGCACGTCCTTGTTCACCATCATCAGCATCGGGATGGTGCCGACCATGGCGACGGGCGCGAAGTCCTTCACCGGATCGAAGGGCAGCGTCGGGTAGATGGCGCGGATCGCCGCCTGGGCGATGGTGGTGTAGAGCAGCGTGTGCCCGTCCTTGGGGGCCTTGGCCACGGCATCGGCGCCGACCACGGTGCCGGCGCCGGTGCGGTTCTCGACGATGACGCGTTGCGGCAGGGTCTTCGACAGTTCCTCCGCGATCAGCCGGGCTGGGATGTCGGTCGGGCCGCCGGCCGAGAAGGGCACCACCAGGCGGATCGGCTGGTTCGGCCAGGCCTCCTGCGCCCGCGCCGTGCCGGGGAGCAGGGCGGGCATGGCCAGCGGCGCGGTCAGGGCGGCGCCCGCGGCGAGGAGAGTGCGGCGAGACATCGTCATCAGTTCTGATCCCAGGATATTCTCAGACAGGCTGCCATATTTGCACGCCTGTCACGTCGTGGCCAGGAGCGCCGGCCGCCGCGCGGCCTCCCCCGCCCCCGCCGGCGAGGCGCCACGGCCGCCCTCGCCGCCGATCCGCTGCCCGCTCCCGCTGTCGAAGAAATGCAGGCGGGCGGTGTCGAAGCCCAGGCGCAAAGCGGCGCCCCGCGCCGGGGCCAGCTCCGCCGGCCGGTGCAGGGCCATCGCCGCCCCGCCCGCCAGCCGCGCGTGCACCAGCAGGCTGGCGCCGAGATCCTCCACCAGCGCCACCTCAGCCTCCAGATCCCCCTCCCCCACATGCTCGGGGCGGATGCCCAGGGTCACCGCCTGCCCGGCCGGCAGGCGAAGCGGCAGCGGCACCACCACGCCCCCCTCCAGGCGGAGCCCGGCGCCGTCCGGCGTCACCGCGCCCGGCAGAAGGTTCATCGCCGGCGTGCCCAGGAAGCCGGCGACGAAGAGGCTGGCCGGCGCAGCATAGACCTCGCGCGGGCGCCCCTCCTGCTCCACCCGGCCGCCCCGCATCACCACCAGGTGGTCCGCGAGCGTCATCGCCTCCTGCTGATCGTGCGTGACCAGCACCGAGGTGGCGCCAAGCTGCTCGTGCAGGCGGCGCAGCTCGAGCCGCATCTGCACCCGGAGCTTGGCGTCGAGGTTGGAGAGCGGCTCGTCATAGAGGAAGACGCGCGGCCGGCGCACCATGGCCCGGCCCATGGCCACGCGCTGCCGCTGGCCGCCCGAGAGCTGGCCCGGCCGCCGATCGAGCAGCGCATCGAGGCCGAGCGCCGCCGCCGCCTCCGCCACCCGCGCCTGCCGCTCGGCCCGCCGCACGCCGCCCACCTTCAGCGGATAGCCGATGTTCTCCGCCACCGTCATGTGCGGATAGAGCGCGTAGTTCTGGAAGACCATGGCGCAGCCGCGGTCCTTCGGCTCCCGCTCGTTCATCCGCGCGCCGCCGATGCGCAGCTCGCCGCCGCTGATGCCCTCGAGCCCGGCGATCATGCGCAGCAGCGTGGACTTGCCGCAGCCCGAGGGGCCGAGGATGACGGTGAAGGCCCCGGGCGGCAGGACGAGATCCAGCTCGTGGATGGCGATGCTGGCGCCGTAGCTCTTGCGCGCGGCGATGAACTCGATGGCGGCCATGTCTCACTTCTCCGTCTGCACCAGGCCGCGCACGAACCATCGCTGCATGAGCACGACGATGGCGAGCGGCGGCAGCATGACCAGCAGCGCGCCGGCCATGACGATGTTCCATTCCGGCAGGCTGTCGCCGCGCGGCACCATGCGCGCGAGCTCGACCATCACCGTCGCGCGGTCGGGCTCCGTCGTCACCAGCAGCGGCCAGAGGTACTGGTTCCAGGAATAGACGAAGAGGATGGTGGCGAGCGCGGCCATGGTGGTGCGCGAGAGCGGCATCAGCACATCCCGCAGGAAGCGCAGCGGCCCCGCGCCATCCATCTTCGCGGCCTCCACCAGCTCCTCCGGGATGGTCAGGAAGAACTGGCGGTAGAGGAAGGTGCCGGTGGCGGTCGCGACAAGCGGCAGCACAAGCCCCACCGTGCTGTTCAGCATCTGCCATTCCAGGCTGATGCGGATGCCGGCCACGGCCTCGATCAGCCCGGTCAGCCCGGTCACGTCCAGGATCGCCTGGAACGGCCGCAGCGCGTTGGCCGCCACCGCGTAGGTCGGCACGATGCGGACCTCCAGCGGCAGCATCAGCGTGATGAAGATGATCCAGAACACCACCATCCGCGCCCGCCATTCGAAGAAGACGATGGCGAAGGCGGCCAGCATGGCGAGCGCGATCTTGCCGATGGTGACGCCGAGCGCGACGCCGAGGCTGGTCAGGAAGCGCTGGGCGAAGTGGCCGCGCTCCCAGGCCGCCACGACATTCTCCCAGAGATGCGCGCCGGGCAGCCAGTTGATCGGCATGCGGTTGACCCCGGCGAGGTCATGCGTGGCGGCGACGAAGGCGAGCCAGACCGGCAGCAGCAGCGACAGCGCCGAGAGCGCCAGCAGCAGGTGCGTGGCCAGATCCAGCCAGGGGCGGCGTTCGACCATGATGCGTCCCCTTCAGCGGTAGTGCATCTTCCGCTCGACGAAGCGGAACTGGATGAAGGTGAGCGCGACGACCAGGCCCATCAGCACGATGCTCTGCGCGGCCGCGCCCGAGTAGTCGAGGCCTTTGAAGCCGTCGGAATAGATCTTGTAGACCATGAGGTCGGTCGCGCGGGCCGGACCGCCGGCGGTCATGATGTCCACCAGGCCGAAGCTGTTGGTGAAGCTGTCGGTCAGGTTGATGATGACGAGGAAGAAGAAGGTCGGCGCCAGCAGCGGCATCTGGATGTCGCGCATGCGCCGCAGCGGCCCGGCGCCGTCCATCGCCGCCGCCTCGTTCAGCCCGCGCGGGATGGATTGCAGACCCGCCAGGAAGAAGACGAAGTTGTAGGCGACGAGCTGCCAGGCGCCGGCCAGGATCAGCATGAGCAGGGCATGCGTGCCGTTCAGCGACGGGTCCCACAGGCCCGGCATCATGGCGTTGAACAGGCTGAAGACGCCGGCGCGCGCATCGAAGACGAAGCGGAAGATCATGCCGATGGCGGGCGCGGCGATGGCGTAGGGCCAGATCAGCGCCAGGCGCCAGCCGCGGCTGCCCGCCACCTCGCGGTCGACGAAGAGCGCCAGCAGCAGGCCGATGCCGATGGCCAGGGCCGAGGTCGCCACCGCGTAGAGGATGCTGATCCGCACCGAGGACCAGTAGTGCTGGCTCGAGAAGACCTCGGCGAAGTTCTGCCAGCCGACCCATTCCCGGCCGCCGCCCCAGGGCTGTTCCAGGGTGAAGGCCCATTGAAAGGCCTCCCCGGTCGGCCAGTAGAAGAAGACGAAGATGATGAGAAGCTGCGGCAGGACCAGCATCCAGGGCAGCCAGGGCGAGCGGAAGGTGGCGCGGCGTTGCAAGCGAGGTCATCCCCGATCGGGTCAGGAGAGAGCCGCGCGGGGGGATGCCTCCCCGCGCGGCGGCGGCGTCAAGGCAGGCTCTTGCCGCGATAGGTCTGCTCGAAGCGGCGGAGCAGCTTGTTGCCCTCGCTTTCGATGGCGTCCAGCGCCTGGTCCACCGTCTTCTGGCCGGCGAAGGCGGCCTGCATCTCGCTGGCGTAGAGGGCACGCACCTGCATGAAGTTGCCGAGGCGCAGGCCGCGCGAATTCTCGGTGGGCTCCGTCGCCAGCAGGGATTCGACGGCGATGTCGCGCCCGCGATTCTCGGGGCGGTCATAGAAGCCGCTGGCCTTGATGCCCTCGTAGCCGGCGCGCGTCACCGGGATGTAGCCGGTGTTCTGCGCCATGAAGAGTTCCTGCTGCGGCTGCGCGATGAAGTTCAGGAAGGCGGCGGCGCCCTTGTACTCCTCCGCCGGGCGGCCCTTCAGGACCCAGAGCGAGGCGCCGCCCACCATGCTGTTGGTGCGGCTGTGGCCCTCGTAGAGCGGCAGCATGGCCGGGGTCCAGTCCAGCCCCTGCTTCTGCGTCCGGGTGATCGCGGCGTGGTTGGCGATGGAGGACATCATCATCGCGCAGTCACCCGAGGCGAAGCTCTCCGGCAGGTTGCGGCCACCCTGCCGGGTGCGGACCTGGATCAGCCCTTCCTTGTACCAGTTGTACAGGGTGTTGGCGTGCTGGCGGAACAGCGGGGCGATCCTGATCTCGGCGTCGAGCCCGCCGAAGCCGTTGCCCTTCGTCGCCATCGGCAGATTGTGGATGGCGTTGAACTGTTCCCAGTGCTGCCAGGAATCGAAGTCGATCGCCATCGGGCAGGCATGGCCCTGCGCCTTCAGCGCGCGCACCGCGCGCTCGACCTGCTGCCAGGTGGCGGGAGGCGCCTCCTGCCCGACGGCGCGATAGGCGTCGCGGTTCCAGTACATGACGGCGGTGGAGGAATTGAAGGGGAAGCTCAGCATCTCCCCCTTGCTGGTGGCGTAGTAGTTGCCGATCGAGGAGATGTAGTTGTCCCACTTCACCGTGTAGCCGTTCTGGGCCATCAGCTCGCGCGCCGGCACGTACTGGCCGGAGAGCATCAGGTCGGTCGTGCCGACGTCATAGACCTGCACGATGGTCGGGTGCGCCTTGGCGCGGAAGGCCGCGATGGTGTTCTGCAGCGCGTCCTGATACTCGCCCTGGCCGGTGCAGACGATCTCGAACTCGGTCTGCGAGGCGTTGAAGTTCCGGCAGTACTGCTGCATCACCTCGCCGAGCTGGCCGGAGAGCCCGTACCACCAGTTGAACTTCTGCCGCTGCTCCTGCGCCTCAGCGCCCGTGGCGCCGAGAGCGATGGCCATCGCGGCGATCAGCGCCGTCCTGCGGAAATGCATGATCCCGCTCCCCTTCTCCAGATCGGGGGCGGGACTTAACGGCTTCGGGTGACAGAGGCTTTTCGGTTGCGTGACGCTCTGGAGACACTCAGCCGGGCGGCGTGCCGACCAACTCCGCGTAAAGCGCCGGATCGGTGGCGCCCTCGGTGCCGAACAGCAGCACGCGGCTGTCGGCGGAGAGGCCCAGCGCGTCGCGCGCCGCGGGGTCGGCCACCGCCAGCAGCAGGCCGGCCAGGCCGGCGACGGCGCTCTCCCCCGCCACCACGGGCGGCGACTGGCGCGCCAGCAGCCGCATGCCATCCACCGCCGCCGCGTCCGGCACGGCCATGAAGGCGAAGGCCGCCCGCTCCAGCTCCTGCCAGGCGAGCAGGCTCGGCTCGCCACAGGCCAGCCCGGCCATCAGCGTGTGCAGGTCTCCGGTGACGGTGGACGGACGGCCAGCCTCGGCGCTGGCCAGCAGGCAGGCGGCCTGCTCCGGCTCGACCACGACCAGGCGCGGCACCGCCTCGCCGTACCGGGCGCGGGCCTGGGCGGAGACCGCCGCCGCCACGCCGCCGACGCCGCCCTGGATGAAGATGTGCGTGGGCGGGGCGGGCAGCGCCGCCATGGCCTCCTCGGCCATCAGCCGGTAGCCCTGCATGACGTCGCGCGGAACCTCGGTATAGCCGGGGTAGGAGGTGTCGGAGACGACGAACCAGCCCTCCCGCTCCGCCGTCTCCGCCGCCACGCGCACGGCGTCGTCGTAGTTGCCCGGCACCACGCGGATCTCGGCGCCGTAGGCGGCGATGGCCTCGCGCCGGCCCGGACTGACCGCCTCGTGCACGAAGATGACACAGCGGGCGCCGCAGCGCTGCGCGCCCCAGGCGACCGAGCGGCCGTGATTCCCATCGGTGGCGCAGGTCACGGTGACGTCCGCCGCCGCGCCGGCATGCCGCCCCGCCATGAGGTCCGCCACGCTGGCCGATTGCGCCACGCCGCGCCGCGCCAGCCCCGACACCAGGAGCCGCGCCACGGCATAGGCGCCGCCCAGGGCCTTGAAGCTGCCCAGGCCGAAGCGCCCGCCCTCGTCCTTGTAATGCACCGCGGCGAGCCCTGCCTGCCGCGCGATGGCGTCGAGCGCGCGCAGCGGCGTCACGGCATAGCCGGGCCAGGCCGAGATCTCGGCGGCGGCGCGGCGGAAGCCGCTCTCGGGCAGGACCACCACGCCCGGCGTGCCGGGGTTGGGGTTCAGGAACAGGCGGAAGGGATGCTGGGCGATCATGATGCCGGCCAGTCTGCCGGTATCGCGCACCGCCGTCCACGCCGCCTCAGCGGAACAGGTTGGTCCGCACCAGTTCCATCACGGCGTCGCCCCGGCCATTCATGACGGCCCGCGCGGTGTAGAGGCTGAAGCCCTTCATCTGCTCCAGGGTCAGCTTGGGCGGCATGGTCAGCTCCTGACGGTTCACCACCACGTCCAGCAGCGCCGGGCCCGGATGCGCCAGCACGGATCGGACGGCATCCTCCAGCGCGCCCGGATCCTCGACCCGAAGGGCGAAGGCGCCGGCGCCGCGCGCCATGGCGGCGAAGTCCGGATTGACCAGTTCCACCCCCGTCTCCAGCAGGCCCGCCGCCTTCATCTCGAGCTCGACGAAGCCCAGCGAGCCGTTGTTGAACACCACCACCTTCACCGGCAGCCTCTCCTGCGCCAGCGTCAGGAAATCGCCCAGCATCATGGCGAAGCCGCCATCGCCCGAGAGCGTCACCACCTGCCGGCCGGGAAAGGCCGCCTGCGCGCCGATCGCCTGCGGCAGGGCATTGGCCATCGAGCCGTGCACGAAGGAGCCGAGCAGGCGCCGGTGGCCGTTCATGCGGAGATAGCGCGCCGCCCAGACGGTGGGCGTGCCGACATCGGCCGTGAAGACCGCATCCTCCGCGGCCTGCTCGCTCAGCACCCGCGCCAGGTGCTGGGGGTGGATCGGCGGCCTGCCGGCGCTGCCCTGGGCCAGCTCGTCCAGCTCCTCGCGCGCCTTGCGGTAGTGCTTCAGGCAGGCGTCGAGGTAGCGGCGGTCCTGCTTCACGGCGAGCCGCGGCAGCAGCGCCCGCAGCGTGGCGCCGACATCGCCGACGAGGCCGAGGTCGATCCGCGTGCGCCGGCCCAGATTCTCCGGCCGCAGGTCGATCTGCGCCACCCGGGCATCCTCCGGGTAGAACTGGCGGTAGGGAAAGTCGGTGCCGAGCATCAGCAGGGCGTCGCAGCCCATCATGGCGTGGTAGCCGGAGGAGAAGCCGATCAGCCCGGTCATGCCGACATCGTAGGGATTGTCGTATTCGACGAAGTCCTTGCCGCCCAGCGCATGCACGATGGGCGCCTTCAGCGCCTCGGCCAGTTGCAGCAACTCGGCATGCGCGCCCTGACAGCCCCGGCCGCAGAGCAGCGTCACCTTGCCAGCGCCGTTCAGCAGGTCGGCCAGGCGGTCGAGGTCGGTCTCCCCGGGGCGCGACAGGGGCGCCGGCGGCAGCAGCGCCTCGGCGGTCGCGCGCGCCGGGGCCGCCGCGGCCCGCATCGCCACATCCCCCGGCATCGCGACCACGGCGACGCCGCGCCGGCCGACGGCGGCGCGGATGGCCAGCTCCAGGGTGCGCGGCATCTGCGAGACATCGGAGACGGTCTCGCAATAGACGCTGCACTCGCGGAACAGCGCCTCGGGCCGGGTCTCCTGGAAGTAGCCCGAGCCGATCTCGGGGCTCGGGATCTGCGCGGCGATGGCGAGCACGGGGGTGCGCGAGCGGTGCGCGTCGTAGAGGCCGTTGATCAGGTGCAGATTGCCCGGCCCGCAGGAGCCGGCGCAGACCGCCAGCCGGCCGGTGAGCTGGGATTCCGCCCCCGCCGCAAAGGCCGCCGCCTCCTCGTGCCGCACATGCACCCAGTCGATGCGCCCCTGCGCCCGCAGCGACTCCGTCAGCGCGTTGAGGCTGTCTCCCACCACGCCATAGATGCGCTCCACCCCGGCGGTGGCGAGGGTCTCGGCGAAGATGTCGGCGACGGTCGGCTGAGCCATGGCATGCACTCCCTGAGAGGACCTTCCAGCCAACGCCGCCGGCGTCCCCGCGTTTGCATGGCCGGCAGGCGTTGCTGCAATGCAGCATGCACATCCTGCGGCCTGGATCGGCGCGGGCCGCCCCTCCCGCCGGGCAGTCCTGGGTGGCACCGGGCGGCGGTTGCGCCACCCTGGCCGCTGGCCCAGAACCGGCGCCGAAGCAGGAAGCGGAAGTCCCCGATGTCCGATACCGATCCGGCCCTGATGACGGCCGAGCAGCTCCTCGACCTCTATGCCCGCCGCCGCCTCTCGCCGGTGGAGGCGCTGCAGGCGGTGCTCGAGCGCGTGGCCCGCTACAACCCCTGGGTCAATGCCTTCGCCGTGCTGAACCCGCGCGCCCTGGCCCAGGCGGGGGAGTCGGCGGCGCGCTGGGCCGCCGGCCGGCCGATCGGGCCGCTCGACGGCGTACCGGTCACGGTCAAGGACGTGATGGACCTTCAGGGCTTCCCGACCCGGCGCGGCAGCAAGACCACGGACCCCCGGCCCGCCGCCGGGGACGCCCCGGCCGTGACCGGGCTGAAGGCGGCCGGCGCCGTCATCTTCGGCAAGACCACCACCACCGAGTTCGGCTGGAAGACGCCGGGGGACAGCCCGCTCCACGGCATCACCCGCAACGTCTGGAATCCGCAGCGCACGGTGGGGGGGTCCTCCTCCGGCGCGGGGGCGGCGGGCGCGGCCGGCTTCGGGCCGCTGCATGCCGGCACCGATGCCGGCGGCTCGATCCGCATCCCGGCCGCCTATTGCGGGCTCGTCGGCCTGAAGCCCAGCCACGGCCGTGTGCCGCAATGGCCGCAGGACCTCTTCCCCGGCGGCTTCGGCCAGCTCTCCTGTGCCGGGCCGATGACCCGTTCGGTGCGCGATGCGGCGCTGATGCTGTCCGCCATGGCGCAGCCGGACCTCCGCGATCCCTTCTGCCTGCACGAGGAGCCGCGCGACTGGCGCGAGGGGATCGAGCGGGGCGTGGCCGGGCTACGTGTTGCCGTGGTGCGCCGGCTCGGCGCCGCGCTGCCGGTCGATGCCGAGGGCGAGGCGGCGGTGCTGGCGGCGGCGCGCCTGCTCTCGGAACAGGGCGCCCTGGTCGAGGATGCCGACCCCGACCTGCCGGACACCCGGGCGGCCTTCGGGCGGATCCGGGGCGCCGCCCTGGCGCGGCAGGTCGCCGCGACGGCCCCCGAGAAGCGCGCCCTGCTCGATCCCGGCCTGCTGGAGGTGGCGGGGCGCGAGGCCGGCCTGTCCGCCCTCGACCTCATGGCGGCGGAGGCGCTGCGGGCCGAGGCGGCCCACGCCATGGCGCGCTTCCACCAGCGCTACGACCTGCTGCTCTGCCCGACCACGCCGACCGCGGCCTTCGATGCCGACGCGCCGACCGTGAAGCCGGCCGAGGCGCTGTGGCGCGACTGGGCGCCGTGGACGCTGACCTTCAACCTGACGCGGCAGCCCGCGATCACCGTGCCCTTCGGCCTGGACGAGGCGGGCATGCCGCGCGGGGTGCAGATCGCCGCGGCGCAGCTGCGCGACGATCTCTGCCTGCGGGCCGCGCGGGCGCTGGAACTGGCCACCGCCCCGCCCGTCGCCCGGCCGGAGGCGCAGGCCTGCGCCGGTCATCACCACCATCATTGACGGTCCCGGCGCCGGGAGGCGGTCCGCCGGACCGCCCGCCGCCGGACCGCCTCAGTGCATCGCGGTGGCCTTGCGGCAGGCCTCCCGGAGCGCCGCCTCCAGCTCGTGCATGGCGAAGGGCTTGGCCAGGAAGACCAGGCCCCCGCGCAGCTCCGGAGGCAGGTCGATCGAGCTTTCGGCGTGGCCGCTGGCCAGCACCACCGGCAGCGCGGGATGCAGCGCCCTGGCCGCGCTGGCCAGCGCCAGCCCGCTCATGCCCGGCAGGCTGAGATCGGTGACCAGGACGGCGGGCGCCGGGTGGCTGCGCAGCCAGGCCAGCGCCGTCTCGCCGCGATCCGCCTCCTCTGGCACCAAGCCGAAGAGCTCTGCCATCTGCGCCAGGTTCATGCGGATCAGCGGATCGTCCTCGACCAGCAGCACGACCTCGCCCTCGGGCCAGCCCTCGGCCTGACCGGCCTCGCCCGCCGGCGCGGCGCCGCCCGCCCGGCCGGCCGGCGCGGCCAGCCGCGGCGAAGGCTCTTCAGACGGCTCCTTCGGCGGCTCCCCCGGCGGCCCTTCGGATGGACCGCCGGGAAGGGCGCGGCGGAGGTGCCGCGCCAGATCCTCCTGGCGATAGGGCTTGCTCAGCAACTGCACGCCGGGGTCCAGCCTGCCGTCATGGATGAGCGCGTCCGCGATATAGCCTGACGTATAGAGCACCTTCAGCCTCGGCATCATTTCGCAGGCCCGGCGCACCAGTTCCGGCGTGCGGATCGGCCCGGGCATGATCACATCGGTCAGCAGCAGGTCGACATGCAGCCCGCTCGACAGGACGGTCAGCGCGGCCGCAGCGTCCTCCGCCTTCAGCACCCGGTAGCCGAGATGCCGCAGCATGTCGACCACCGCCTCGCGCACCTCGGCATCGTCCTCGACCACCAGGATGGTGCCCTGGCCGCTCGGCGCGGGCGCCGCCTCCTCCGGCGGTGCCTCCGGATCGGCCGCCGACAGGCTGCGCGGAAGATAGAGCCGGACCGCCGTGCCGTGTCCCGGCGCGCTGTGGATCCGCACATGGCCGCCGGACTGCCGCACGAAGCCATAGACCTGCGGCAGGCCGAGCCCCGTGCCATGCCCCTCCGACTTGGTCGTGAAGAATGGCTCGAAGACACGCGCCAGCACCTCCGGCCCCATGCCGATGCCATTGTCCTCGACCGCGAGCAGCACGTGATCGCCCACCGGCGGATCCGCGCGCTCCCGGCCGCGGATCTCCTCCGCCGTGGCATTGGCCAGCAACAGGACCAGACGGCCTCCCTCCGGCATGGCGTCGCGCGCGTTGATGGCGAGGTTGAGCAGCGCGTTCTCGAGCTGCGCCGGGTCGATCCGCGTTGTCCAGAGGTCCGGCGCCACCCGCGTCTCCACGGCGATGCGTTCGCCGAGGGTGCGGCGCAGCAGTTCGGCGGTCTCCTCCACCAGCCGTCCGAGATGCAGGACGCGCGGCGCCAGCGGCTGCCGCCGGGCGAAGGCCAGGAGTTGCCGGGTGAGCTGCGCGCCGCGCTCGGTACCGGAGCGGGCATGGCGCAGCTGCCGGCGCGCCGTCTCGCTGCCGCCGATCTGCATCGCCAGCAGATCGAGGTTGGTGCTGATCACCTGCAGCAGGTTGTTGAAGTCGTGCGCGATCCCGCCGGTGAGCTGGCCGATCGCCTCCATCCGCTGCACCTGGCGGGCGCGCTCCTCCTCCCGCTCCCGCCGCGTCACGTCGATGCAGGTCAGGACGAATCCCCTCTCCGGCATCGGATTGCGATACACCTCCAGGATCCGCTCGCCCCGGCGCGCCGCCAGGGGCCCGGCCCGGCCCTCCCCCGCCAGGAAGATCCCGGACGCGCCGGCGCCGCGCCCCAGTTCCAGAGCCTCGAAGGCGGCGCGGGGCGTGCCGGCGCGCATCAGCCCGGCCGGCAGGTCCAGCAGTTCGGCGCAGCGCCGGTTCCAGGCGACCAGGGCGTCCCCCGCATCGAAGGCGAGAATGCCTTCCTGGCTGCTCTCCAGCGTCGATTGCAGCACCGCGCTCTTGGCATCGAGCGCCGCCTCGGCGAGGCGAAGCCGCCGGTTGCCGCGCATCATCAGCAGGCCTCCGCCCAGGATGATCGCCGCGGCCATCAGGAAGGCCACCACGCCCAGGAGCAGATTGCGCCGGTCGCCCGCCTCGGTGAGCGCGCTGCTCCTCTCCAGCTCCGCCCGCCGGGTCGCCAGCAGCTCGTCGATCAGGGACTGGATGGCCTGCGTGCCTTCGCGCCCGTCATCCTGCTGCATCCTGGCGCGCGCGGCCTCGAAGCCATCCCGGCGGACGATGGCGAGGCTGTGGGTCAGGGCATCCTGCCGCAGATCGGTCCATTCCTCCAGCCGCGCCACCAGGCTGCGTTCGCGCGGGCTGAGCGGCTCCATCCGGCGGAGCTCCGCCAGGCGGGGCGGGATCCGCCTCATCGCCGCCTCGTAGTCGCCGAGGTCGCCGGCCCGTTCGGTCAGGATGAAGCCGCGCAGGCTGGTCTCGGCATCGTGCAGGTCGGACCACAGGGAACGCGCCACGTCGGCGGCACGGAAGCTGCGCCGGTGGGCCTCCCGCATGTCCCGGAGCTGTTCGCTCCACTGCGCCATGAGCAGGGCGCTGAGCGAGAGGCCCAGAAGCGCCACCGCGCAGGCCAGAACCGGCAGGCGCCGCCGAAGCTGCATGGCTGTCTCCCGTTGGGCGGTCGAACCGGCCGGCCGCATCTTGCCGTTCCGGCGCCGGGGCGTCCATGCCTTCCCGCCACCCGCGGCTTCGGCCACCCTGGCGCCCTTTCGAGGCAGAGGAGAGTCGCATGAGCGATCTGGAATCCCGCATCGCGGCCTGGCTGGCCGGGCGCCAGCAGGAGATGCTGGACGAGCTGGAGGCCATGGTGAACACCGATGGCGGCAGCTACGACAAGGCCGGGGTCGATGCGGTGGGCGAGCGCGTGAAGGCGTTCTGCGGCCGCCACGCCATTCCCGTCGAGGTGATCCCCGGCCGCGATTACGGCGACTGCCTGCGCGCCACCGTGGCCGGAGAGGCGGCGGGGGCCGGCGGCGCTGGCAATGCGCGGCGCAACATCGTGCTGATGGGTCACCGCGACACCGTCTTTCCCAAGGGCGAGCCGGCGCGCCGGCCCTTCCGCGTCGAGGGCGGCATCGCCACCGGCCCGGGCGTCTGCGACATGAAGGCGGGACTGGTGCAGAACATGTTCGTCCTGGCCGCCTTCCAGGCCTGCGGCGGGGCGCCGGGACCGCTGGTCGGGCTGTTCACGGGGGATGAGGAGATCGGCTCGCCGGAAGGGCGGCCGGTGATCGAGGCCGAGGCGCGGCAGGCCCGCGTGGTCTTCAACAGCGAGCCCGGCCGGCCCTCGGGCGGCGTGGTGACCGGTCGCAAGGGCGGCGTCTTCATGGTGATGGACATCGCCGGCAAGGCCGCGCATTCCGGCGGCAACTTCGAGGCCGGCATCAGCGCCATCGAGGAGCTGGCCTGCAAGGTGCGGGCGATCCATGCGCTGACCGACCTGGCGCGCGGCATCACCCTGAATGTCGGGCTGGTCTCGGGCGGGCAGAGCGTCAACACCGTCGCGCCCTGGGCGCAGGGGCAGATCGATCTGCGCTATGTCGAGCCCGCCGACCGCGACATGGTGATGGGCCGCATCCACGAGATCGTGGAGCGGAGCTTCGTCCCCGGCACCAGCGCCCGACTGTCGATCAAGGGCGAGTTCCTGCCGCTGGCCCGGAACGCCGGCACCGAGGCGGCCTTCGAACTCTACCGGGCGGCGGCGGCCGACAGCGGCTTCGAGACGGCGGGCGAGTTCACCGGCGGCTGCGCCGACAGCGGCTTCACCGCCGCCCAGGGCGCGCCGACGCTCTGCGCCGTCGGGCCGGTCGGCGGCAAGGCGCACAGCCCCGAGGAGTATCTGGAGGTCGCGAGCATGGTGCCTCGGGCCCAGGCGCTGGCGCGGGCGATCCTGCGGCTGGAGGCGGCGAACCTCTGAACCGCCGGCCCTGTGGCCCGGCCGGGCGGCACCTCACCCGGTGCCGGCCGCCTGGCCGCAGCCCTCGCCCTGGCGGCGATAGACCTGCAGCCCATCGACCACGGCGATCTGCCGGTAGCGGGCCCAGACGGCGGCGAAGCCGGCATTCGCCTGGGACAGGATGGCGGGGTAGTTCATCGCCTCCCCTCGCCGGTCCACCACGACGAGGTCCGGGCAGCCCTCCATGAAGTCCTGCACCACCCAGTGGCGGATCGGCCATTCCTCCGGCGCCACGCCGTCCTGTCGCGCCTTCCAGATCTCGCCGCGCAGCGCCCACATGGAATCGAAGCGCGAGGCCCAGGTCACGTTGGTGTCGTTGATCACCGGAAAGCCGAGGCCGATCCATTCGGAGAAGGCGACGTAGCTGCGCACCTTCTCGCGCCGGATCAGCCGCTCCAGCCGGACCTCCGTGGTGGTGTCCGGCTCCACCGCGAGCACCAGGCGCTCATAGAGGCGGCCGGAGGTCTGCGCGGCGAAAAGCGTCAGGGGCGCCAGGGCGGCCAGCAGCAGGACGGGCCGCAGACGCGCCGCGCCGGCGCCGCGCCGCAACGCCTCGATGACCCAGCAGAGCAGCGCGAAGGTCACCATCATCAGGGCGGGGATGCGGTGGTAGAACCAGTTCTTGCCGTCCAGAAACATGACGATCGTGGCGGCGGCGGCGAAGCCGGTCAGGACCAGCAGCAGGCTGAACAGCGGATCGCGCCGCGGCGTCACCGCCAGCAGCAGGGCACAGACGGCAAGGCCGGCCAGCAGCAGGCGCGATTCCCGCAGCAGCACCCAGAAACTGGAATCCGTGCCGCCATAGAGGGTCAGCGCCAGCGGCACGGCGCGCTCCACGAAGGCGGGATAGAAGACCAGGATGCTGGCCGCGTAGAGCCCGGCGACGGCGAAGGCGGCGATCGGCGAGAAGCGGATGCGGAAGCCCCGATGCAGCCAGCCGGCCAGCTCGATCACCGCCAGCCCCAGCAGATAGCGCGGCTTCAGGGCGCAGCCCAGCCCCGCCAGCGCCCCGGCGCCGAGCGCGAGGCCACGCCGGACCGGCAGGCCTTCCAGCTTGCGGACCAGCAGCGCCAGATGCGGCAGCACGGCGATGACCATGAGGTGCTCGCGCTGGCCGAACTCCACACCGGGCATGGCGAGCAGCACGCAGGCGATGGCCGCGAAGGTCGCCACCGGCTGGGCGAAAAGCGGCGCCACGCCCCGCAGCAGCCGCGCCGTGCCCCAGGCCGAGCCGAGGGCGGCGGCGGCGAAGAGCGGCAGCGCCACCTGCTTGGCGGTGAGCCCGAGCGCATCGGCGATCATCACCGGGATGGCGCTGACCCAGACGATCAGCGGCGGATTGACCTCGACGATGTCGATGTAGAGCTCCTCGCCGCGCAGCCATTGCCGGGCCACCCAGAGCAGCCAGGCGACGTCGTCCTTCATCGGCGAACGGAGCAGGGCGAAGAGCACGAGGCCGAGGGTCGCGCCCACCAGGCCCAGGCAGATCCAGCGCAGCCGCGTGTCATCCCGCAGGCGTTGCTCGCCGCGAGGAAGCTCCCCTGGCGCGCCCGGCAAGCTGTAACTCACGTCACCAACCCCCTGTCGCCCCTCGGGGCTTCGATTCGCGGCCATGCGGCGGCAGCCCGATGGCTAAGCTCTCATTTTGGTGAGATTGCGGCATAAAGTGGAAAAAGGCGAGGGCGATGCGGGGCTCAGGCCGCCCGCTCGGCCAGGGGCCGGTCCAGCAGGCTGCGCGCCACCGCCTCGGCCGTCCGGATGCCGTCCACGCCGGCGGAGAGGATGCCGCCGGCATAGCCCGCCCCTTCCCCGGCCGGGAACAGGCCCTGCGTGTTCAGGCTCTGCCCGTCCGCCCCGCGGCGGACGCGCACCGGAGAAGAGGTCCGGGTCTCGACGCCGGTCAGCACGGCGTCCGCCCGGGCGTAGCCGCGGATCTGCCGGTCGAAGGCCGGGATCGCCTCGCGGATGGCGGCCACCGCGTAGTCCGGCAGGCAGGCGGCGAGGTCGGTCGGCGTCACACCCGGCCTGTAGGACGGGATGACCTCGCCGAGCGCCGTGGAGGGCCGCCCGGCCAGGAAGTCGCCCACCGTCTGCGCCGGCGCGCGATAGTCGCCGCCGCCGGCCTCGAAGGCCAGCTCCTCCAGCCGCTGCTGCAGCGCGATGCCGGCCAGCGGCCCGCCGGGATAGTCGCGTTCCGGCTCGATGCCGACGACGATGGCGGCATTGGCGTTGCGCTCGGCGCGGGAATACTGGCTCATGCCATTGGTGACGACACGGCCCGGCTCGCTGGCCGCGGCCACCACCGTGCCGCCCGGGCACATGCAGAAGCTGTAGACCGAGCGGCCGTCGCGGCCGTGATGCACCAGCTTGTAGTCGGCGGCGCCCAGCGTCCGGTTCCCCGCGAAATCGCCGAAGCGGCAGCGGTCGATCATCCCCTGCGGATGCTCGATCCGGAAGCCGATGGAGAAGGGCTTGGCCTCCAGGTAGACGCCGCGCGCCTGCAACATCGCGAAGCTGTCGCGCGCGCTGTGGCCGAGGGCCAGCACCACATGGTCGGCCCCGATCCGCTCGCCGCTCTCCAGCACCACGCCGCGCACCTGCCGCGCGCCGCCGCGCGTCTCGATCTCGAGGTCCGTCACCTTGCTCTGGAAGCGGTACTCGCCGCCCAGCTTCTCGATCGTCGCGCGCATGCTCTCGACCATCGTCACCAGGCGGAAGGTGCCGATATGCGGCTTGGAGACGGTCAGGATCTCCTCCGGCGCGCCGGCCCTGACGAACTCCTCCAGCACCTTGCGGCCGTGATGCTGCGGGTCCTTGATCTGGCTGTAGAGCTTGCCGTCGGAGAAGGTGCCGGCGCCGCCCTCGCCGAACTGCACGTTGCTCTCCGGGTTCAGCACCGACCTGCGCCACAGGCCCCAGGTGTCCTTCGTGCGCTCGCGCACCACCTTGCCGCGCTCCAGGATGATGGGACGGAAGCCCATCTGCGCGAGCACCAGCCCGGCCAGCAGACCGCAGGGCCCGGCGCCCACGACCAGCGGACGGTTGGCGAACCCCTCGGGCGCGCGTCCCACGAAGCGGTAGCGCATGTCCGGGCTGGGGCCGATCTGGCGGTCCCCCGCGTGCCGGCGCAGCACCGCGGCCTCGTCGCTTAAGGTCAGGTCCAGGGTGTAGATCAGCTGGATGTCGGACTTCCGCCGGGCGTCGTAGCCGCGGCGGAACACCTCCAGGCCGAGCAGCTCGGCCTCCGGGATCGCGAGCCGCGCCAGGACGGCGGCGCGCAGCGCCTCCGGCGGGTGGTCGAGCGGCAGCTTCAGTTCGGTCAGGCGCAGCATGGCACGGTTCTTCCGGATGGGGCGGGATCGATCCGCCAAGGGAAGGGCACGGGGGGAAGGGCAGCGGCGTCCTATAGGCGAAAGCGGCCGGGCTTCGCCAGGATTTCACCCCCGCTCCCGCCGCGCTCCGGGCAGGCCGGACCATCATGACCGGCGAGCCCTGCCGCGATTCCACCGTCCTTCCGCGCATCGCGTCGCGGGCGGCGCCCATCGGGCCTCACCGATGCGGCGGAGCTCGAAGGCGCGTCCGTATCACCCCGCGACGACGCGCAGCGCCGCGCAGACCGTCTCCACCTGCCGGTCGGTCAACTCGGGGTGGATCGGCAGGCTGAGCACCTCGCGGCTGGCCAGCTCGGTCTCGGCGCAGCCCGAGGGGCCGACCGGCGTGCGGCCGAGATAGGCCTCCTGCAGATGCACCGGCACCGGGTAGTGGATGCCCGTGCCGATGCCCAGCGCCCGCAGCCGCGCCGCCAGCTCGTCCCGCTGCGGGCTGCGGATGACGTACTGATGATAGACATGCTCGACATTGGCCCGGCGGACCGGCGCGGCGATGGCCGAGCCGGCCAGGGCGGCGTCATAGGCCGCGGCGATCTCCCGGCGGCGCGCATTGCCCGCGGCCAGCAGCGGAAGGCGGACGCGCAGCACGGCGGCCTGGATCTCGTCCAGCCGGCTGTTCACGCCGATGGCGTCCGAGATGTAGCGCCGCTTCCAGCCGTATTGCCGGATGGCGGCGATGTTCCCCGCCAGCTCCTCGTCCCGCGTCGCCAGGATGCCGGCATCGCCGAGCGCGGCCAGGTTCTTGGTGGGATAGAGGCTGAAGGCGGCGGCGTCGCCCAGCGTGCCGACCATCCGCCCGTCGATCCGCGCGCCATGCGCCTGGGCGCAGTCCTCGATGACGACGACGCCGTGCGCCCGGCAGGCCGCCATGATCGGCGTCATGTCGCAGGGATGGCCGTAGAGGTGCACCGGGATCACGGCGCGGATCGGCGGCAGGCCCGGCGGCGGGTCCTCCAGCACGGCGGCCAGTTCCTCGGGGTCCATGCCGTAGGTGTCGGGGTCGATGTCGATCAGCAGCGGTGTCGCCCCGGTCATCTCGATGGCGGCGACCGTGGCGACGGCGGTGTGCGATACGGTGACCACGCTCATCCCCGGCCCGATGCCGAGGCCGCGCAGGATCAGCATCAGCGCGTCGGTGCCATTGGCGCAGCCGACGGCGCGCGGCAGGCCCAGCCATTCGGCGAACTCCCGCTCGAAGGCCGCGCCTTCCGAGCCCAGGATGTACCAGCCGGACTGCAGCACGCGGCCGACGGCGGCATCGATCGCCGGCTGCTGGGCGCGGTAGGCGGCGCCCGGGTCTGCCTGGGGAACGGTGATCACGGGCACGTCCATCGGCCCATCTCCTCGGCGCGGCCGCTCGGCCGGCAGTGACAGTTGGTTAAAGGTAGTCGGCGAGGCGCGGCCGCAGCCAGTCCAGGCTGCGGCGGAGCCCTTCCGGCAGCCCGACCGCCGGCGCCCAGCCGGTGGCCTTGCGGAAGGCGGTGTCGTCGGCATGGAAGCTGCCGATGTCGATGGGCGCGCGGTCGGCGGGGAATTCCTTGACCACGTACCGGCCCTGCCCGTCATGGGCGGCGATGGCGGCCTCCGCCAGATCCCGCAGGGAGACCGGGGCGGCACCGCCGATGTTGAAGGCCCCGCCGTGGCAGGCGGGGGTCACGGCCGCCGCCAGGAAGGCGGCCACCACGTCGTCCAGATAGGCGAGGTCGCGCAGCTGCGCCCCGCCCCAGACCTCGAAGGGCTCGCCCTCCAGCAGGCGGCGGAACCAGATGCCGAGAAAAGTCTGGCGGGCATCCTTCACGCGCAGGCGTGGACCGTAGCAATTGGTCAGCCGCAGCGAGACCACCGGGCGGCCCGTCACCCGGCCCTCCATCAGCCAGTACTGCTCGCCCGCCAGCTTGGAGACGCCGTTGGCATCGGGCGGGTTCAGCGGATGCCTCTCATCCACCGGCAGGTAGAGCGGACGGCCATAGAACTGGCGGGTCGAGGCATGCACCACGACGGCGCCGGGGGAGCCCTGACGCAGCGCCGCGATCAGCCGGAGCTGCGCCGTGGCATTGATCGCGAGATCCGCGAACGGGTCCGCCATGCTGCCGGCGTGGCTGGTCTGGGCGGCGAGGTTGAAGACCGCGTCGAGGCCGCGCGTCAGCGGCGCCAGATCGGCCTCGCGCAGATCGGCCTCGACCAGCTCGACCCCCGCCCCTGCCAGGTTGGCGCGGTTCGCGCCGCCCTCGGGCAGCATGGCGTCCAGCGCGGTGACGCGGGCGCCGCGCGCCGCCAGGGCGTGGCAGAGCCCGCTGCCGAGGAAGCCGGCCCCGCCCGTCACCAGAACGCGGCGACCCGCCCAGCCTTCCGCCGCCATCAGCGGGATGCCGGCGTCGCTCACCGGAGGAACCCGGAGGCCTGGGGATGCGATGCGCTGGTCATGCGGCGGCCACTCTCTCGGCGTAGGACAGCAGCCTGTCCGGCGATTGCGGCGGAAGCGCGGCCGGGCTTTGACCCCGGCATGGCGACCGCCGCCCGGAAGAATGCCGCGAAGCCTTGCCGGATTGAAGCGTTTTCCTCACGCTTTCGAGAGCATTCTCCGCCTGCTCCCCGCGGCCGCGCCGGCCGGCGTCAGCGCGGCGCCAGGGCGATGCCGGTGATCTCCACCTTCCAGCGCGGATCGACCAGCTTCCCCTCGATGGTCATGCGCGCGGGCTTGTGGGCGGGATCGAGCCAGCGGTCCCAGGCGCGGTTCATGGCCGGCGCGTCGGCGATGTCGGTCAGCACGATCTGCACCTGCAGCAGCGCGCGCTTGTCGGTGCCCGCCTCGGCCAGCAGGGCGTCGATCTGCGCCAGGATGTCGGCGGTCTGGCCCTCGGCACCCAGGCTGGCGTCATCCGCCACCTGGCCGGCCAGGAAGACCAGGCCATTGGCAACAGTGGCACCGCAGAGGCGTTGCTCCTCGGCCAGGCGGCGGACAAGGGTGGTTCCGGTCATGGATTCTCCTCATGGGTCGGGAGGAGGGAGAGTGGCATGGCGACAGGGCGCGGGCGAGATGGGCGGGGCCCGGACGGGCGTTCCGGAGGCGGGCTTAGCCGCGACCTCATCGCGCGCGCCTTCCAGGGCGCCATGCAGCGCCGGCGCATCGCCCCTCTTCCGCCGCCCGCCGGGCTGAACGACCTGCTCGACCGCGTCGAGGCCGCCTGCGCCCATGCCGAGACCGTCTCCTGCCAGGCCATCCTGGACCAGATCGGGCAACGCTCCTTCGGCGCGCTGCTGTTGCTGCCCTCGGTCGTGGTGGTGTCGCCCCTCTCCGGCATCATCGGCCTGCCGACGGCGATGGCGCTGATGATCCTGCTGCTCGCCGGGCAGATGGTGCTGGGGCGGCGGGAGGCCTGGGTGCCGCGACGCCTGTGCCGCCACAGCCTCGGCTGCCACCGCCTGCATCGGGCGATGCGCCTGCTGCGGCGGCCGGCCCGCTTCGTCGACCGCCTGTTCCGTCCCCGCCTGACCGGCGTGACGCAGGGGCTGGGCACGCGGGCCATCGCCGCCACCTGCATGGTGCTGGCCCTCTGCATCCCCCCGCTGGAGATGCTACCCTTCTCCACCACCGTCGTGGCGGCGGTGATCGCCGTCTTCGCCCTGGCCCTGGTGGCCAATGACGGGGCCATGGCGATCCTGGGCTATGTGCTGACCCTGGGACTGATCGGCAGCGCGGCCGGCCTGCTGGGCGCGGCGCCGGAGCTGCTGCGGAGCGTGGCCTGAGGCCGGGGCGGGGCACCCACGGTTGAACACGATCCGGTGCGATCGGCCGATTCTGGTTCCTGGGACGACGGGACGGCAATAGTCTCGTGTCATGAGATTATCTCACTGACAGGAGCCCGCGCCGTGTCCCGCCCCGTTGCCCTCGCCATCGCCGTCCTGCTGAGCCTCGCCGCTCCCGCCGCGGCTCAGGTCCATGATATCGCCCGCGCGGGCGGATGGGACGCCTTCCAGGGCCGGAGCAACGTGGGCACCGCGCTCTGCGGGCTCAGCACGGCCGGATCCGCCGGGCGCTTCTTCGCCATCAAGCATTTCTCCGGCAACGACCATTTCAGCATCCAGGTCAAGAAGGAGAACTGGCGCATCCCGGAGGGCACCGCCATTCCCGTCGCCCTGACGATCGACGGCCTTCCCGCCTGGACGGCGACCGCGCGCGGCGAAGGCCGGTGGATCAACTTCAACCTCTCGGGCACGGAGAAGATCGTGGACTTCCTGCGGCAGTTCCGCGGGGGCCTCGCCATGTCCCTCACCTTTCCGGCGGGCTCGGAGCCGGACTGGAGCTTCAACCTGCGCGGAACCTCCGCCGTGACCGAGGCCGTCATCGCCTGCATGGAGCGGCACAGCCTGCGGGGCGGCGCACCGACCCAGCCTTTCGGCAGTTCGGCCCCGGCGCCCTCGCCGCGCTCCGCCCCGACCCAGCCCTTCGGCGACGGCGGCATCCCGGTCGGCGACCGCCCCGCGCGCCGGACCTGACGGAACCGGCCGCTCAGCCGGTGAGGTGCGAGCGCCGCAGCAGGCGGGGCAGCAGCCCATCCACCGGCCCGGCCAGAACCGACAGCACCCAGCTCGCCCCCGCCACGAGCACGATGGCCGGGCCGCTCGGCAGGTCGAGGTGGTAGGAGAAGAGCAGCCCCGCCCAGGCCGAGACCAGGGCAATGCCGACGGCCGCATAGGTCATGCCGCCGACGCTCCGCCCCCAGTGCCGCGCCGCCACGGCGGGCAGCATCATCAGCCCCACCGCCATCAGCGTCCCGAGCGCCTGGAAGGCGGCCAGCACGTTCAGCACCACCAGCGCCAGGAAGAGCATGTGCCAGGCGCCGCCCCGCGCCCCGGCGGCGGCGGCGAAGCCGGGGTCGAAGCATTCCAGCACCAGCGGCCGCCACGCGAAGGCCAGGACCAGCAGCGTCAGGCTCGCCACGCCCGCCATCATGAGCAGCGCCGGATCGTCCACGCCCAGCACGCTGCCGAACAGCAGGTGCGACAGCTCCACCGAGCCGGCGCGGGTCGAGATCAGCGTCACGCCCAGCGCCAGGGCGACGAGATAGAGCGCGGCCAGCGCCGCATCCTCCCGCCCCCCCGTGGCGCGCGAGAGCGCCCCGGCGCCGATGCCCACCGCCAGACCGGCGACGAGGCCACCGATCGACATGGCGGTGACGGACAGGCCGGCGACGAGGAAGCCGGCGGCGATGCCGGGCAGGATGCCGTGCGCCAGCACGTCGGCGGTCAGGCTCATCCGCCGCAGCACCAGGAACACGCCGAGCGGCGGCGCGGCGAGGGAGAGCGCCAGGCAGCCGATCAGCGCCCGGCGCAGGAAACCGAATTCGGCGAAGGGCGCCCAGGCGTAGTCGTGCAGCAGCGCCAGCATGGCGTCAGGCGGCGCTGCGGATGCAGGCCTCGGCCTCCTGGTCCCAGCCCTCGGCCATCATGCGCGCCTTCAGCCGGTTGGCGGCGGTCAGCACCTCGGCCGTCGGCCCCCAGGCGATGGGCTCGCGCGCCAGCAGCAGGGTCTCGGGGAACTGCTCGCGCACCATCTCGAGGTCGTGCAGCACGGCCAGGATGGTGCGGCCCTCGCCATGCCAGCGGCGCACCAGGGCCAGCAGATCGGCGGCGGTGCGGGCATCGACGGCATTGAACGGCTCGTCCAGCAGGATCACGGGCGCGTCCTGCACCAGCAGCCGGGCGAAGAGCACGCGCTGGAACTGGCCGGCGGACAGGCTGCCGACGGGCCGCGCCTCGAAGCCCTCCAGCCCGACGGCGGCGAGCGCCCGACGCGCCGCGGCGCGCTCCTGCGGCCGCAGCCCGCGGAAGGCGCCGGCCCGGCCCCAATGGCCCAGCTCCACCACCTCCCGGCAGGAGATCGGGAAGGCGCGGTCCAGCGCCGCCGCCTGCGGCAGCAGGGCAATGTCCTGCCGGCGGCAGCGCACCCGCCCCTCCTGCGCCGTGTGCAGCCCGGCGATGGCGCGCAGCAGGGTGGACTTGCCGGCGCCGTTGGGGCCGACGATGGCGGTCAGGCTGCCCGGCGCGAAGCGGCCGCTGATATGGTGCACGGCCGGCCGGCGGCCATGCGTCAGGGTCAGGTCGGCCAACTCGATGCCGTGGTCCAGAACCGGGTTCATGCCGCCGGGGTTCATGCCGAAGACGTTCATACCGACAGGGCCCAGGCCACGCCGCCCCAGAGCAGCGCCAGCAGCGGCACGGCCAGCACCAGCCGCGCGGCGGCGCCAGCGGCAAGGTCGAGGGGATCGGGCAGGGAGAAGCCGGCGCGGGTCATCACATGGTATGAAATAACATCCCCGCCGGCCGAGGCAAGGCGCCTTTCTCGCCCGCCCGGCTCCCGGCCGGGGGGAAGGCGCACTACCTTTGGCCCGATGCACGGCATGGCCCCCCCTCCCGAACGACCGCTTCCGCCCGATCCGGAGGCCGAGCTCCGCCGCAACCTCCGGCGCTATCGCCGCTTCGCCGGCGGGCTGCTGCTGCTCATGGCGGCGCTGATGCTCGGCGCCTACCGCCTGCCGCCCGGGTACTGGACGGAGCTGCTGCAGGCGTCCGCCAAGGCCGGGCTGGTCGGCGGGCTGGCCGACTGGTTCGCGGTCACGGCGCTGTTCCGCCGCCCGCTCGGCCTGCCCATCCCGCACACCGCGATCATCCCGCGGCAGAAGGAGCGCCTCGGGCGCGGCCTCGGCCGCTTCGTCGCCAACCATGTCTTCACCGAGGCGGAGATGCAGCGCGTGCTCGGGCGGCTCGATCTCGCCGCGCTGCTGCGGCGGATGCTGGCCGACCCGGCGACCAGCCGCACCGCCGCCGAGGCCCTGGCCGCCAGCCTGCCCCGTCTGCTGGACGCGGTGGAGGATGGCCGCGCCCGGCGCGTGCTGCTGCGCCTGCTGCCGCGCATGGTCTCCGGCCCGGCGGCGGCGCGGATGCTGGCGCGGCTGCTGCGCGCGATGATGGCCAGCGGCCAGCACCAGGCGGTCTTCGGCCTGGCGCTCAGCCAGATCAAGGCGCTGCTCGCGGCCAAGGAGGAGGATCTGCGCGCCGCCATCCAGGCCCGCGTGCGCGCCGAGGGCGGCGCGGTGGTGGGCTGGCTGGCCGGCGGCACCGTGGCGCGCCGCATCCTCACCGGCATCAACCAGGAGCTGGAGAAGGTGGCGCCGGACGACAGCGCCCTCCGCCATGCCTTCGAGGCCTGGCTGGAGAGCGAGATCGAGCGCCTGGAGAACGACCCCGAGCGGGCCACCGCCATCGGCCGGGCGCTGCGGCAGGCCCTGGCGCACCCGACCGTCGCCGCCTGGCTGCTCGATGTCTGGTCGCGGCTGAAGGCGGCGCTGGCAGCGGACGCGGCCGATCCCTCCGGGCGCAGCGTCAGCCTCCTGACCGGCACCTTCGCCAATCTCGGCACGCTGCTGGCCGAGGATGAGGGCGCCCGCGCCCGGCTCAACCACCTCGCCCAGGCCACGCTGCGCGGCAGCCTGGTTTCCGCCCAGGCGCAGCTCGCCGACTTCATCGCCGGCGTGGTGGCGCGCTGGGACACGGCCACGGTGGTGGAGAAGATCGAGCTGCGGGTCGGGCGCGACCTGCAGTTCGTGCGCATCAACGGCACGCTGGTGGGCTTCCTGGCCGGCGGCGCGCTCTTCGCCCTGCTGCAGGCCGTGTTCGGGCACGTGGCGCACTGATGGCCTGACCGCCGGCGAAATTCACCCCGTCCCGACCGCGAGGTTGCCTGATGCCGCCCGGACAGGCTAAAGCGCGCGCCGCCCGGACGGTGGCGCCATGCCGCCTGCCGCCCTTTTCGTTCCTTCACGTCTCCATCGAGCAGGTGCCCCGCCCATGAAGCAGCAGGCCAATCAGATGCGCCCCGGTCAGGTCATCGAGTATGAGGGCCGCCGCTGGACCGTGCTGAAGATCCAGATCATCACCCCGGGCAAGGGCGGCGCCTTCATCCAGGTCGAGATGCGCGACATCAAGACCGGCACCAAGAAGGATGACCGCTGGCGCACCGCCGACACCGTCGAGCGCCTGACCACCGAGGACAAGGAGTTCACCTACTCCTACGCCGATGGCGACAACCTGGTGCTGATGGATCCCGAGACCTTCGAGCAGACCATCGTCCCGGCCGCCATCCTGGGCGACCGCCTGCCCTTCCTCGAGGAGAACATGACGGTCTCCGTCAAGCTCATCGAGGGCGACCCGGTGGCCATGGACCTGCCGCAGCAGGTGACGCTGGAGGTGGCCGAGGCCGACCCGGTGGTGAAGGGGCAGACCGCCTCCTCCTCCTACAAGCCCGCCCTTCTCTCCAACGGCGTCAAGACCATGGTGCCGCCCTTCATCACCGCCGGCGAGCGGATCGTGGTGAAGACCGAGGACGGCTCCTACGTCGAGCGCGCCAAGGGCTGAGGCCCTTCGCGGCGGCCCTTCCGCTCCCCCCCGGGGCCGCCGACCGACCCACCGTCCCCTTCCGCCGGAGTATCCGCGCCGTGGCCCCTTCCGCCCGCCTCTCCCCCGCCCTGAACGTCGTCGTCGCCGCCGCCCAGAAGGCCGGCCGCCGCCTGCTGCGCGATTTCGGCGAGGTGGAGCAGCTGCAGGTCAGCATGAAGGGTCCGGGCGACTTCGTCTCCCAGGCCGATATGCGCGCCGAGGAGACGCTGCGCGCCGAGCTGGGCCGCGCCCGGCCCGGCTTCGCCTTCCTGGGCGAGGAGCAGGGCGAGAGCGGCGACAAGGACTGGGAATGGCGCTGGGTGGTCGATCCGCTCGACGGCACCACCAACTTCCTGCACGGCATCCCGCACTGGTCGGTCTCGATCGGCATCGAGAGGCGCACCGGCGAGACCACCAGCGAGGTCGTCGCCGGGGTGATCTACAACCCCGCCGCGGACGAGCTGTTCTGGGCCGAGAAGGGCAGCGGCGCCTTCCTGAACGACCGCCGCCTGCGCGTCTCCGGCCGGCGCGACATGCTCTCCGCCGTCTTCGCCACCGGCATCCCCTTCGCCAAGGTGCAGCGTAAGGCGGAGTTCAGCGCCACCCTCGCCCGGCTGATGCCGCATGTGGCGGGCATCCGCCGCATGGGCTCGGCCTCGCTCGACCTCGCCTGGACCGCGGCCGGGCGCTACGAGGGCTACTGGGAGCTCGGCATGGCCAAGTGGGACGTCGCCGCCGGGCTGGTCATCCTGAAGGAGGCCGGGGGCATCGCGACCGATCCGGAGGGCGGCGACTGCTACGCCAGCGGCCATATCGTCGCCGGCAACCCCTTCCTGCAGCCGAAGCTGCGCGAGGTGGTGCAGGACGGCATCGCCGTGGTGGGCCGCGCCCGCGCCGAAGGCCGCGGCGAGGCCTGATCCGCCGGCGCGGGCGGGCGGTGCTGTTGCCGCCGCCGCCGCCGCAACCTAGGGTGCGCGCATCATGGCCCCGCCCCCGTCGATCCCCGCGCGCCGCCGCTCCCGCCCGCCGCTGACGCGCAGCCCGGCCCCGGCGGGGCGGGCCGCCCTGCTGGGCCTCGCCCTGCTGCTCCCGCCGGCCGCCTCCTGCCGCGCCGCCGCCGGCGAGGAGGCCGCCACGCTGCCGCCGCCCGCCGCCGCCGCGCCCGCGCCGCCCGATCTGAGCCGCGCGCCGCGCCCGGGCGTTCCGCTGCCGCGCCCGGACATCGCCCTCCCCCGCGGCATCGCGCCGGCGCCCGAGGGGGGCTGGCTGGTCACCGGCCCGGCCGCGCGCGGCGCGCCGGACGCCGCCGCCGCGGCCGCCCTCGCCGAGATCGGCCGCTGGCTCGCGACCGCGACCGCCGGCCGCGTGACGCTGCTGGCGCAGGTCGCCGGGCCGGTGCAGGATGTCTCGGTGGCACGTCGCGATTCCCTGGCGCATGGCCTGGCCATCCGCGCCGCCCTCGAGCGCGGCGGGCTGGACGGCACGCGCATCGACACCCGCCCCCTGGGACGCACCTCCGAGGCCCGCGACGCCATCCTGCTGATACCGCCCACTCTCCGCGCCGCGCCGGAGAGCCCGGCCCTCCAGCCGAGCACGACCCGCCCATGACACGCCCGACCCACTACCTGCTGCGGATGCTGGCCTTCCTGGCCGCCGTCGCCCTGCTCTGCGTCGTGCTCTCGGGCAATCTGCTGACCGCCTTCGCGGCGAATCCGGTGCTGAACACGGTCATCCTCGGCGTCCTGCTGCTCGGCATCGCCTGGAACATCCGCCAGGTGCTCGGGCTGAAGCCGGAGGTGGAGTGGCTGGAAGGCTTCCGCGGCAACCGCACCGGCGCCACGCCGCGCGCCGCGCCACGGCTGCTGGCGCCGATGGCCTCGATGTTCTCGGCCCGCCGCGGCGAGCGCCTCTCGCTCTCCGCCCCGGCGATGCGCGGCGTACTCGACGGCATCGCCTCCCGCCTCGACGAGAGCCGCGAGCTGTCGCGCTACATGACCGGGCTGTCGATCTTCCTCGGCCTGCTCGGCACCTTCTGGGGCCTGATCCTGACCATCGGCTCGGTGGCCGAGGTGATCAACTCCATGTCGGTCGGCTCCGGCGACCTGAACCAGTTGTTCAACCAGCTCAAGTCCGGCCTGGCGCAGCCGCTGTCGGGCATGGGCATCGCCTTCTCCTCCTCCATGCTCGGCCTCGCCGGCGCCCTGGTGCTGGGCTTCCTCGACCTGACCGCCGGGCAGGCGCAGAACCGCTTCTACTACGAGCTGGAGGAATGGCTCGCCGGCGTCACCCGCCTCTCCTCCGGCGTGCTGGGCGGGGATGGCGAGATGGGCGGCTCGGTGCCCGCCTATGTCCAGGCGCTGCTGGAGCAAACCGCCGAGAACCTCGAGAACCTGCAGCGCATCATGGCGCGCGGCGAGGAAGGCCGCGCCGCCTCGGCCCAGGCCCTGCACACCCTGACCGAACGGCTTTCGGTGATGACCGAGCAGATGCGCGCCAGCCAGGTGCTGATGCAGCGCATGGCGGAGGCGCAGTCCGGCCTGGCCCCGGCGATCGCCCGCCTCGCCGAGGGCAGTGCGGAGGATGACGCCGCCCGCATCCACCTGCGCAACATCGAGCTCTACCTCGCCCGCCTGACCGAGGATGTCGCCCAGGGCCGCGCCCAGGCGACCGCCGAGATCCGCAGCGAGATCAAGGTCCTCTCCCGCACCATCGCCGCCCTGGCCGAGGACGGGCCGCGATGAGGCAGGCGCCGGCCGGAGGGGGCTGAGCCATGGCGCTCGGGAGCGGCCGGCGCGGCCAGCGCGAGGGCGTCAATGCCTGGCCCGGCTATGTGGACGCCCTGTCCACGCTGCTGATGGTCATCATCTTCGTCCTGCTGGTCTTCGTCCTGGCCCAGGGCTTCCTCTCCGTCACCCTCTCCTCGCGCGACCAGGCGCTCGACCGGTTGAACCGGCAGGTCGCCGAGCTGGCCGACATGCTGTCGCTGGAGCGGAGCCAGGGGGAGGAGCTGCGCGGCAATCTCGCCCGCATGGGCGACGAGCTGCGCGCCGCCGCCGCCGCGCGCGACGCCGCCCTGGAGCAGGTCGGCAGCCTGCGCGCCGAGCGCGACCGACAGGGCAGCGAGCGCGCCGCGCTGGAAGCCGCGCGGGACGGCCTGGCGGCGCGGCTGGCCGATCTCGAACTCGCCGCCGGCGGCGCCGCCAGCCGCATCGCCAGCCTGGAGGAGCGTCTCGGCGCCGCCCAGTCGCGCGCCGAGACGCTGGGCGGCGACACCGCCCAGACGGTGCGCGACCTGACCGAGGCGCGCCGCGCCCTGGCGGCCGAGCGCGAGGCCCTGGCCGCCGCGCGGCAGCAGCTCGCCCAGGCACAGGGTCGCGCCGGCCAGGCCGAGGCGGCGCGCGAGGCCACCGTCGCCGAGCTCGCCGCCGCGCGCCGCGATGTGGAGGCCCTGCGCGCCGAGGCCGCGCGGCTCAACCAGACCGTCACCGCCGACCGCGCCACCATCGAGGCACGGCTGGCCGACATCACCCGCCTGACCCAGCAGGTGCAGCAGCTCACCGCGCTGCGCGACGAGTTGGAGCGCCGCGCCGAGCAGGCCCTGGCCCGTGCCGGCAGCGAGGGCGAGGCGCGCGCGGCGGCCGAGGCGCAGAGCGGCGAGCATGCCCGGCTGGCCGAGAGCGCGCGGGCCCAGGTGGCGCTGCTGACGCGGCAGGTCACCGAGCTGCGCGACGAGATCGCCCGCGTCTCGGCTCTGCTGAGCCGCGAGGAGCAGGAAGGGCGCGACAAGGACGCGCAGATCACCCAGCTCGGCCAGCGGCTGAACGCCGCGCTGGCGGCGCGGGTCGAGGAGTTGCAGCGCTATCGCAGCGACTTCTTCGGCCGGCTGCGCGCGGTGCTGGGCGACCGGCCGGATGTCCGCATCGTCGGCGACCGCTTCGTCTTCCAGAGCGAGGTGCTCTTCCCGGTCGGCAGCGCCGAACTCTCCGCCACCGGCCGGCAGCAGCTGCAATCCCTGGCCAGGGAGCTGCTGGAGGTGAGCCGCCGCTTCCCGCCGGACCTGCCCTGGGTGCTGCGCGTCGACGGCCACGCCGATCGCAGCCCGATCCGCGGCAGCACGCGCTACGCCTCGAACTGGGAGCTCTCCTCCGCCCGCGCCATCGCCGTGGCGCAGCTGCTGATCGCGGAGGGCCTGCCGGCCGAGCATGTGGCGGCCACCGCCTTCGCCGAGCACCAGCCCCTCGACCCCGGCGACTCGCCCGAGGCCCTGGCCCGCAACCGCCGCATCGAGTTGCGGCTCACCGACCGCTGAGGCCGGCGCGCGGGACGATGCGGCGCCGAGACGAGGCGGGACCGGGGATTTTCCGACTTGCGGAGTTTGCTGTCAGGCACAGCGGATTCCGCCATCGGGGCGACGCCCCGCCGGTCGCCTCGCCGGCTTGTCCGTGACTTATCCCCAGGCTGATCCACCGGATCTGGGGATGAATGCGGGGCCGCCCTGAGGGAACGCGACGGAGGCGGGGAATGGAGGGATCGCGCGGATATGCGAGAGGGGGGACTCGAACCCCCATGACCGAAGTCGGACGATTTTGAGTCGTCTGCGTCTACCGTTCCGCCACTCTCGCGGACGCCGCGACGGCATAGCGCATGCCGGCCAGCGCGTCACGCGGTGATGCGGGGAGAGGGGGTCTGGCTCCGCCGCATGGCGCTTGACCCGTCCTCCCGCCGGCGCCAGCTTGCTCCGCCCGGACGGCCGTTCTGCCGAGGAGCCCGCATGAACCAGCTCGCCAAGCCTGTCGCGACGGCTGATGCCGTGAGCCTCGATCCCGTCTGGTGCCGCATCCGCGACGAGGCCCAGCGGGCGGCCGTGCAGGAGCCGGAGCTGGCGGGCTTCCTTCACGCCGCGGTGCTGCAGCACGACACGCTGGAATCCGCCCTGGCCGGACGGATCGCGGCGCGGTTGGAGCACGCCGACCTGCCGAGCGCGCTGCTGCGCCGCAGCCTGGAGCGCCATCTGGCCGAGGACCCGGCGCTGCGCCACGCCGTGCGCCGCGACATCCTGGCCGTGGTGGACCGCGACCCGGCCACCAGCCGCGCCCTGGAGCCCCTGCTCTACTACAAGGGCTTCCACGCGCTGGGCGCGCATCGCCTCGCCCATGCGCTGTGGCTGGAAGGCCGGCGCGACCTGGCGCTCTGGGTGCAGTCGCGCAGCTCGTCGGTGTTCCAGACCGATATCCACCCGGCGGTTCGCATGGGCCACGGCATCTTCCTCGATCATGCGACCGGCCTGGTCATCGGCGAGACGGCCCTGATCGAGGACGATGTCTCGCTGCTGCAGGGTGTGACGCTGGGCGGCACCGGCAAGGAATGCGGCGACCGTCATCCGAAGATCCGCCACGGGGTGCTGATCGGGGCCGGGGCGAAGGTGCTGGGCAATATCGAGGTGGGCGCCTGCGCCCGCGTCGCCGCCGGCTCGGTGGTGCTGAAGCCGGTGCCCTCGGGGTCCACGGTGGCCGGGGTGCCGGCCCGGGTCGTGGGCCAGGCGGGCTGCGCCGAGCCCTCGCGCGCCATGAACCAGATGCTGGATACCGGGTCGAACTGATGCCGCTGCTGATCGCGGCGCTCGCCGCGGCCGCCCCGCTCCTGGCCATGGCGTCGGAGCGGTGGGGCGGGCTGAACCCCTGCCTGCTCTGCCTCTGGCAACGCTGGCCCTACTGGATCGCCGCCGCCCTGGCGCTTGGCGCCTTGCTGCTGCCACGCCGGCTGATGCTCACCCTCGCGGGGATCGCGGTGCTGGCTTCCGCCGCCGTGGCGCTGGTGCATGTCGGGGTCGAGGCGCATTGGTGGCCCTCCCCCCTGCCCGGCTGCGCCGCGCCCAGCGCCGGCGGCGCGCGCAGCGTGGAGGATCTGATGAGCAGCCTCGCCGCCACCCCGGCCAAGCCCTGCGACGAGGCGACGTTCCTCATCCCCGGCCTGCCGGTCTCGATGGCGGCGATGAACCTGCTCTATGCCCTGGGGCTGGGCGGCTTCGCCCTGGCGATGGCGCGGCGACGGCGCTGAGCCGGCGGTTCCGCCTCAGCTCTCCAGCTCGGTGTCCCAGTAGAGATAGTCGCGCCAGCTTTCGTGCAGGTAGTTGGGCGGAAACATCCGTCCATTGTCCTGCAGTTCCCAGCTCGTCGGCTGGCGCGGCGTGTGGCGCGGGAACATGCGGATCTCCTGCGGCAGCTTCGAGCCTTTCCGCAGGTTGCAGGGGCCGCAGGCGGTGACGACATTCTCCCAGCTCGTGCGGCCGCCCCGGCTGCGCGGGATCACATGGTCGAAGGTCAGTTCCGGGGTCGGATGCTCCTGGCCGCAATAGACGCAGGAGAAGCCGTCGCGCAGGAAGACGTTGAAGCGGGTGAAGGCCGGACGCCGCGCCGCCGGGATGTACTCGCGCAGCGCGATGACGCTGGGCAGGCGGATCGTGTGGTTGGGCGAGCGGACGGCGGTCTCGTATTCCGATAGCACCGAGACGCGGTCGAGATAGACCGCCTTCACCGCGTCCTGCCATGACCACAGCGACAGAGGATAGTACGACAGCGGACGGAAATCCGCGTTCAGCACCAAGGCCGGGAAGCCGCCGGACCCAGTGCCGTGGCCTCCCAGTGACATCCCGTCAGGCAAACGCCGCTCCTTTCAAGCTGCGCGCCTCAAGCCATGGGGCCGGTCCGGTCGGGCAGGCCCCAGATTTCGTGGCGCCGCCGGTGTGCAGCGGATTCATGCCAGCCCCGCGCGACCGGCGCAACCACTCGCCTCGCAGGTTTCACGCCACGGTCACGCTGCCCCGCCCGGCCCCGCCGCCAGCCGTTGCAGGAACAGCGCTCCGGCCGAGAGGCCGGCCTCGTCGATGCCATGGGCCAGGCGCGGGGTGTAGAGCGACTCGACCGGGACCCCGGCGGCCCGCAGCGCCCGTTCGGCGGCGCGGCTCGCCTCGGCCGGAACCACCTCGTCCGCCTCGCCATGGACCAGCAGCACCGGCGGCCGGGCGCGGATCTCGGCGGCCAGGCTCTCCTCGCCGATCAGCCGGCCGGAATAGGCCAGGATGCCGGCCGGCGGCACGGCCCGGCGCAGGCCCGTATACAGCGCCATCATCGCGCCCTGGCTGAAGCCCATCAGCGCCACCGCACCCGGCGGCAGGTCCGCCGCCACGCATTCGGCCTCGATCAGCGCGTCCAGCTGCGGCCGCGCGGACTGGATGCCGGCCAGCAGCGCCGCCGGGCTGCGGTCCTCCAGGCTGAACCATTGCCGGCCATAGGGGCCGCCGTCGCAATCCTGCGGCGCATGGGGCGCGATGAACAGCGCATCGGGCACCGCCTGCGCCCAGTGCGGCGCCAGGTCGATCAGGTCGTTGCCGTCGGCGCCGTAGCCGTGCAGCAGGAGGACGAGCATCCTCGCGGCGCCTCCCGACTTCGGTCCCCAACGCGGTCCATCCAGCCTGGCCATCCGGGCCTCCTCTTGCTGCGGTCAGGCTCCATCCGCTACGCGCGAAGCATCATGGCCGCAACCGTCGTCACGCGCTTCGCCCCCAGCCCGACCGGCCAGCTGCACCTGGGCCATGCGCACAGCGCCCTGCTCGGCTGGCGGCTGGCGCGCAAGGCCGGCGGCCGCTTCCTGCTGCGCATCGAGGATATCGACCCGGTGCGCTGCCGGGCCGGGTTCATCGGCGGCATCGAGGAGGACCTCGCCTGGCTCGGCCTCGACTGGGACGGGCCGGTGCGCCGCCAGTCCAGCCATCTGGACGAATACCGGGCCGTGCTCGACCGGCTGACCGATGCGGGGCTGCTCTACCCCTGCTTCTGCACCCGTGCCGAGATCGCCCGCGAGATCGCCGCCATCGGCCATGCGCCGCACGGGCCGGACGGTCCGCTCTACCCCGGCACCTGCCGCCATCTCACGCCGGCCGCGCGGGCCGGGCGCCTCGCCTCCGGCGCGCCCTATGCGCTGCGCCTCGACATGGCAGCGGCGCTGCGCCGGCTGAAGGGGCCGCTCTCCTTCCTGGAATGCGGCGAGGGCCGCCGCCGCTGCGATCCGGCCCGCTTCGGCGACGTGGTGCTGGCGCGGAAGGACATTCCCGCCTCCTACCACCTCTGCGTCACGCATGACGACGCCCTGCAGGGCGTGTCGCTGGTGACGCGGGGGGAGGACCTGCGCCCGGCGACCGATCTGCACCGCCTGTTGCAGGCGCTGCTCGGCTGGCCGGCGCCGCGCTACCGCCACCACCCCCTGCTGCTGGGCGCCGACGGGCGGCGCCTGTCGAAGCGCGACGGGGCGCCGACGCTGGCCGCCCTGCGGCAGGCGGGCCACAGCCCGGCCAAGGTGCGGGCGATGGCCCTGGCCGGCCAGCCTCAGCTGCGGCCGTAGGTGTCCTCGAAACGGACGATGTCGTCCTCGCCGAGATAGGCGCCGGACTGCACCTCGATCAGCGTCAGCGGGATCATGCCGGGGTTCTCCATGCGGTGCACGCAGCCCAGCGGCAGGTAGATGGACTCGTTCTCGCGCAGCATGATGCGCTCGGAATCCCGCTCGACGATGGCGGTGCCGGCCACCACCACCCAATGCTCGGCACGGTGGAAGTGCTTCTGCAGGGAGAGCTTGGCGCCGGGCTTGACCGAGATCTTCTTCACCTGGAAGCGGTCGCCCTTGATCAGCCCCTCGTAATGGCCCCAGGGGCGGTACATGCGGCGATGCTCGGTCGCCTCCTTCCGCCCGTGGGCCTTGAGCTGGCCGAGGAGGGTCTTGACCTCCTGCGCCCGGTCCCGGTGCATGGCCAGCACGGCATCGTCGGTGACGACGATCACCGCGTCCTCCAGCCCGACGACGGCGGTGAGCACCCCCTCGGTGCGGACGTAGCAGTTGCGGGCATCGAGCAACTCGACCGGGCCGGTCGTCGCATTGCCCGCCGCATCCTTCTCCGACACATCCCACAGCGCCGCCCAGGAGCCCACGTCGGACCAGCCGATGGCGGCCGGCACCACCACGGCGCGGCGGGTCTTCTCCATCACCGCGTAGTCGATGGAGATGTCCGGCGCGGCCCGGAAGGCGGCGGGGTCGAGGCGGACGAAGTCGAGGTCGCGGGTCGAGGCGGCAACGGCGGCGCGGGCTGCGGCGAGCACCTCGGGCGCCAGCGCCTGCAGCTCCTCCAGCAGCGTGCGCGCGCTGGCGACGAACATGCCCGAGTTCCACAGGTGCCGCCCATCGGCCAGGAAGCCGGCGGCGGTGGCCGCGTCCGGCTTCTCGACGAAACGGGCGATGGTGGAGACGCCCTCCAGGCCGGCGACCGGCGCGCCGGTCTCGATATAGCCATAGCCGGTCTCGGGCGCGGTCGGCCGCATGCCGAAGGTGGCGATATGGCCGGCGCGGGCGGCGGCGGCGGCGCGCGTCAGGGCGGCGTGCAGGGCGGGCACGTCGCGGATCGCGGCATCGGCCGCCATCAGCCAGAGGATGGCCTCGGGATGCGCCTCCTGCGCCAGGACCGCGGCGACGGCGATGGCCGGGGCGCTGTTGCGGCCAACCGGCTCCAGCACGATGCGCGGCTCGGCCACGCCGCCGAGGCGGAGCTGCTCCGCCACCAGGAAGCGGTGCTCCTCGTTGCAGACGACGATCGGCGCGCGGAAGCCTGACCCCTCCGCCCGGGCGGCGGTCTCCTGCAGCATGGTGCGCTCGCTCAGCAGAGGCCAGAACTGCTTCGGGAAGCCTTCCCGCGACAGGGGCCAGAGGCGGCTGCCACTTCCTCCGCAGAGGATCACCGGCACAATCGGATCGGTTGGGGAGCCGGGCATGCAGTCAACCTTCGCTGGAATCATGGGACGAGGTTCTAAGGACCAGTCCAAAAAAAGAAAAGCCGCCCCGGTTGCAGCCGGGGCGGCCCATTGTTCACGACTTGGTGGCGGCTGTTAACCCGCCATCGCCGCTTCCTTCTTCTTGCGAAGGCCCGGCAGCAGCATCATGCCCAGCGCCAGGGCGGAGATCGCCAGCAGCACACCGGAGATCGGCCGCTCGACGAAGACCATCGGGTCACCGCGCGAGAGCAGCATGGCGCGGCGCAGGTGCTCCTCCATCATCGGGCCGAGCACGAAGCCGACCAGCAGCGGCGCCGGCTCCATCTTCAGCTTGGAGAAGACATAGCCGAGCACGGCGAAGAACACCGTCTGGTAGACGTCGAAGACGTTGTTGTTGATGGAGTACACGCCGATCGCGCAGAAGGTCAGGATCGCCGGGTACATGAACTTGTAGGGGACCTGCAGCAGCTTCACCCACATGCCGATCATCGGCAGGTTGATGACGAGCAGCATCAGGTTGCCGATCCACATGGAGCAGATCAGGCCCCAGAACAGGTCGGGCTGCGCCTCGACCATGCGCGGCCCGGGCTGGATGCCCTGGATGATCAGGGCGCCCACCATCAGCGCCATGACGGCGTTGGAGGGGATGCCCAGCGTCAGCAGCGGGATGAAGCTGGTCTGCGCCGCGGCGTTGTTCGCCGCCTCGGGACCGGCCACGCCCTCGATGGCGCCATTGCCGAACTCGTCACGTCCCTTGGAGAGCTTGCGCTCCATCATGTAGGAGCCGAAGGAGGCCAGCGAGGCGCCGCCACCGGGCAGGATGCCCAGCGCCGAACCGATGACCGTGCCGCGGAGCACGGAAGGCATGGCGCGCTTCCATTCCTCCTTGGTCAGGAACAGGCTGCCGACCTTGGCCGAGAGCACCGAGCGGACCTCGGGACGCTCCAGGTTCAGGATGATCTCGGCGATGCCGAACACGCCCATGGCGATGGCGGCGAAGTTCAGGCCGTCCGACAGCTCGGGAATGCCGAAGGTGAAGCGCTGCTGGCCGGTCTGCACGTCGGTGCCGACCAGGCCGAGCGCCACGCCCAGCACCACCATGCCCACCGACTTCACCACCGAGCCCTGCGCCAGCACGGCCGAAATGATCAGGCCCAGCAACATGAGCGAGAAGTAGTCGGCCGGTCCGAAGGACAGCGCCACCTGGGTCAGCAGCGGACCCGAGGCGGCGACCAGGATGGTGGCGACGGAACCGGCGAAGAAGGAGCCCAGCGCCGAGATGGCCAGCGCCGCGCCGGCGCGGCCGTTGCGCGCCATTTTGTAGCCTTCCAGCGTGGTCACCACCGAGGAGACCTCGCCCGGCAGGTTCAGCAGGATGGCGGTGGTCGAGCCACCATACTGGGCACCGTAGTAGATGCCGGCCAGCATGATGATGGCCGTGACCGCCGGCTGGCCGAAGGTGATCGGCAGCAGCAGGGAGATGGTCGCGACCGGCCCGATGCCCGGCAGCACGCCGATGGCCGTGCCGATGAAGGCGCCGAGCAGCGCGAAGAGCAGGTTGTCGAAGCTGAGCGCGACACCGAAGCCGTGCGCCAGGTTGGCGAGAAGAAGTTCCATGGTCGTCCCTGTGCCTCAGAAGGTCGGCCAGACGTTCACGCGGATGTCGAGCTCATAGATGAACACCCACCAGCAGAGGGCCAGCAGGAACACCACGCAGCCCAGCACGCCGAGGGGCCTGTGCTCCGGATCGGCCAGGGCCGAGACGACCACCATGGCGGTGATGGCCAGGAACAGGCCGCCCTGGTCCAGCAGCACGCCGAAGACGGTCATCGCCGCCAGGATCACCGCCATCTTCCGCCAGCCCGGGCTGACCGCCATGATGGCGGCGCCGATGCACATGGCGATGCCCAGCGCGTACCAGTTGGCGGACAGGGCCGGGATCGCCGCCAGCATCGGATAGGCGAAGATGGCCACCGCGACGCCGACGAAGAGCGTGGTGAAGTCGAGCTTGGTCCACTTCTCCAGCGGGTCGAGGCCGCCGAAGAAGGAGGTGACCAGGACAATCATCCCCAGCCCGAGTTCCAGCCAGAAAACGAGCATCGGCATGTAGCCGGGGCCCATGCGTCGCGCCGAGCCCAGCGTGTGCTCGGTGTTCAGCCAAAGGCCGATTGCCGCCAGCAGCACCAGAAAGATGCCGGAGGCAAGGTCTTTCGCGTTAATCCTCATGCCGATCCCTTCTTGAACCCGCGCGCCGGAGGCACGCCCCTGTGCACTGGGCACTGAAGGGCCCTGTCAGATGCCGGGGCCCTTGTCGTGATGCTTTAGCTCTTTGATGGCAGGTTGGGTCCGGACGGCCTTTGCCATCCGGGCCTCGCTTTATCGTGGAAGGGCTGGTCTGTCAGGCGTCCTGCCGGCTCTGCGCGGCGGCGCCGGAAGCGTCACGCCGTCAGTCTTGGGACATGTCCCGGCAACGCCCTGCTTCTTACCCTCCCCTTCCTTATCGTCGGAATGCCGCGCAACCTATGGCACGGCGCCGCGCATCGGCAAGGCGCGTGAATATTATGGACGAAAGTTCATCTTACTGCAGCGCAATAAAGTTAGCCCCGTCGCATCCAATGCGTCTCGAATGGGAAGTTTTCATTGATGAAGCGCGATAATCTGACCAACGACCCCTCCCGCAGGTTGCGGGACTCCAGCCGGGCACTCGCCCCCGCGCTGATCGCCCTGCGTCGGGACCTGCACGCCCATCCGGAACTGGCCTTCGAGGAGCGGCGCACCGCCGGCCTCGTCGCCGCCGAACTCGGCCGCCTCGGCATCCCGCACCGCACCGGCGTCGGCCGCACCGGCGTGCTGGGCATGATCGAGGGCGGGCTGCCCGGCCCGACGCTGGCCATCCGGGCCGACATGGACGCGCTGCCGATCCAGGAGGAGACCGGCCTGCCCTTCGCCAGCGCCGTCCCCGGCAAGATGCATGCCTGCGGCCACGACATCCACACCGTCACCCTGCTCGGCGTCGCCGCGCTGCTCCAGGAGATGGCGCCGCAGCTCGCCGGCCGCGTCGCGCTGGTGTTCCAGCCGGCGGAGGAGACGCTGGAGGGCGCGGCGGCGATGATCGCCGATGGCGCGGCCGAGGGGCTCGACATGGCGCTCGGCTTCCACAACCATCCCGACATGCCCGTCGGCAGCCTCGGCTTCGTGCGCGGCGCCTGCCTCGCCGCCGCCGACCGCTTCGACCTCGTGCTGCGCGGCCGCTCGGGCCATGCCGCGCATCCCTATGCCGCCGTCGACCCGATCGTCGCCGCGGCCCATTTCGTCACCCAGGCGCAGACCGTCGTCTCGCGCGAGGTCCGGCCGCTGCATCCGGCCGTCGTCACCATCGGCCAGTCGGCCGGCGGCACCACCTACAACATCATCCCCGAGCGGGTGCATCTGAAGGGCTCGGTCCGCACCCTGCACCCCGCGGCGCGGGACACGGCGGAAGCGGCGCTGCGCCGCCTGGCCGAGGGCATCGCCACCGGGCTGCGCGTCACCGCCAGCATGGAGTATCTCCGCATGGTGCCGCCGCTGGTGAACGACGACCGCGTGCTCGAACCGGCGGTCGCCGCGCTGGCCGCCCAGTTCGGCGAGGCCGCGCTGCTGGAGGGCGAGCCCAGCATGGGCTCGGAGGATTTCTCCGCCTTCGCCGAGCGGGTTCCGGCCTTCCAGCTTCGCATCGGCGCCGGCGCCCCCGGCCGCGCGGATCGCCTGCACAACGCCGATTACCAGCCCGACGAGGCCTGCATCCCCAACGGCGTCGAGGCGCTCTCGCGCATCGCCCTCGACCTGCTGTCGCGCCACAACTGAAAGGAATCGAACGGATGAAGATCTGTGTGTTCGGGGCGGGGGCGATCGGCGGCCATCTCGCCGCGCGCCTGGCGCTCGGCGGCGCCGAGACCAGCGTCGTGGCGCGCGGGCCGCAACTGGCGGCGATCCGCGAGAAGGGCCTGACCATCCAGGCGCCCGACGGCCATCATACCGTGCGCGTGGCGGCGGACAGCGCCGCGGCGCTGGGGCCGCAGGATGCCGTCATCGTCACCGTCAAGGCGCCCTCCCTGCCGCAGGTGGCGGCGGCGATCGGCCCCCTGCTCGGGCCGGACACCACCGTGGCCTTCGTGATGAACGGCATCCCCTGGTGGTACTTCGACCGGCACGGCGGCGATCTCGAGGGCCGCCGGCTGCCGGCGATCGATCCGGGCGAGGCGGTGCGGCAGGCGGTGGGCATCGACCGCACCCTGGGCGGCGTGGTCTATTCCGCCTGCACCGTCACCGAGCCGGGCGTGATCAAGGTGGAGCACGCCAGCAACCGCGTCATCCTGGGCGAGCCGGACGGGCGCGACAGCCCGCGCGCCCGCGCCATCGCCGAGGCGCTGAGCGCCGGCGGCATCTCGGGCGAGGTGACGGACGCCATCCGGCGGGAAGTCTGGGCCAAGCTGATGGGCAATCTGGCGCAGGGGCCCTTCACCATTCTCTCGCGCCAGGGCATCGGCCCGACCCTCGCCGAGCCGGCGGTGCGCGCGGCGATCCTGCGCGCCATGAAAGAGGCCATGGCGGTGGCCGCGGCCCTCGGCCATCCCTTCGAGTACGACCTGGAGAAGCGCGTCGCCGGTTCCGCCAAGCTGGCGCACAAGCCCTCCATCCTGCAGGATCTGGAGCTGGGCCGGCCGATGGAGGTCGAGGCGCTGTTCCGCACGCCGTTGCAGCTGGCCCGCCTTGCCGGGGTGGAGACGCCGACCCTCGACCTCTCCGTGGCCCTCGCCACCCAGGCGGCCACCGCCGCCGGACTCTACGTGCCGCCCGCCTGACCGGAGCGAAACCGCCGGGGCGGCCTCGTCACGCCCCGGCCGGCAGCGCCGACTGCCCCAGCACCCAGCCTTCCCAGCGCCGCACCCAGGGATCCGCAGGCACGAAATCCGGCCGGGCGCCCTCCAGCACGCCGATGACGCAGAGCAGGCCGAGCAGGCTGTCGAACCGGTCCTCGCCCGCCGCATCCGCGCCGAAGCCATCGTCCAGCGCCGCCGCCAGCGCGGGATCCGCCGACACGTCCAGCCTCGCCATCGCCAGCCGCAGGGCGGGCGCGGCGGCGCGGCGCACCTCGGGGACGCGTTTGCTGCCCCCGAGCACGAGGCCGAGATGGCGCAGGGCCTCGGCGGGATAGGTTTCCGCCAGCACCGCGCGGCCCGGCGCCAGCAGCGCGCGGACGGAGCCCTCGAAGGGCCAGAGGCGGAGCGGCACGCCCGCCGCCAGCGCGGGGTGGAGCCAGTCGCGCCAGGCCGAGATCGCCGCCTTGCCGGTCTGGTTGGCGCCGAGCGTCCAGAAGAGCGGGGCGCCGGCGGGGCGCTCGGCGGTCGCCAGATCGCAGAGGCGGCAGAGGGCGCGCGGCCCCTCCAGGCCCAGCGCCGCCGCATGGGCGGCGCGCGTCATGCCGCGCAGGCCGCGCGCCGGGTAGAAGGGGCGCGCCGGCGACACCGTCTCGAGCCCGGCGCTGACCTCGAAGAAACCAGGGGTCTCGCCGAGGCCGCGCAGGAAGGCCGGGAAGCTCTCCTCCGGCCGGGTCGCGGCATAGGCGCGCGGCAGGCCGAGCGGCAGGTCGAGCCCGAACAGCAGCGGGTGGCCCTCCGCCAGCAGACGCGCGGTGAGCGCCGCCGGATCGCCCACGGGGCGGGGCGCGCCGGCGCGCCAGCCCGCCGCGTCCCGGCGCGCCAGCGTCACCCAGCGCTTGCGGGGGTCGATGCTCCAGTCGGCGTGGGCGGCCAGCACGGTGCCGGCCTCCTGCTCCGGGCTCAGCCGATCGGCCGCTGCGCCCGCTCCAGCAGGCGGGCGAAGAAGCCCGGCTTCTTCGGCTCGCTGGCCTTGGCCGCGGCCGCGGTGGCCTGTTCGCGCTCCTGCGCCTTCATGGACAGCCACTTCTCCAGGCTGACCCCGGCCTTGGCGGCGCGCTTCGCCTCATAGGCGCGCTGCCCTTCCGTCAGCTTCGGCTGACCCTTCGCCTTCTCCGCCATGATCCCTCATCCTCGCGGCACCCACGCCGGCAGGGTGAATGCCGCGCGGCAGGGCCCGCCGCAAGGGGTTGCATCTGGCGCCCGCCACGTCACTCTTTCCGGCATGGAAGCAAGGGTGAAGGCCGGGCTCTGGGCCCAGATGGCGTTGCGGCTGGCCGATCAGTCGGGCCGGTCCGGCATGGTGCTGCGCAAGGGAGACCCCGATTCCGGCGGCATCCTCTGCCTGCTGCGCGGGCGCGAGGGCTGCGTCGTGCTCAGCCAGGCCCGCGACGGCGAGGGGCGCGCGGCCTGGATGCGCGGCTCCGGCCCCCGGCCGGTGCCGGAGGCGGAGGCGGATGCCTATGTGGCGCGGCAGGTGCAGCGCGATCCGGATCTCTGGGTCCTGGAATTCGACGCGCCGGACCTGTTGCCGCCCTTCGAGGCCCGGATCCTGTAGCGCCTCCGTTCAGAACAGGATGTCGATCTGGGTGGCATCCACCGTCCCGGCGCCGAGGAAGCCGAAGCTGACGGTGGCCTCGTCACCCAGGGCGCCGTTCCAGGCAACGTTGCAGATCACATAGCCCTCCGCATCGCGCGCGACGATCTCGGCATTCCAGATCTGCGTGATCTCGTAGGGCATGTCGAGGCGCAGCTGCCAGCCCTGCACCGCGGCCGGACCGTGATTGACCACGGCGACGCCACCCTGGAAGCCGGTGCTCCAGCTGCTGGTCAGGCTGAAGGCGGCCTCCAGCCCCCCCTCCCCGGGCGGCGGCGTCACGGGCGGCGTCACAGGGGGCGTCACGGGCGGGGTGGTGGTGCCATCGTCGTCCAGGATGGTCCCCGTCCCGCTCATATCGCCCGCGGTGGCGCCGCGCGGATTGGACAGGACGAGGGAGAGCGTCTCGTCCGCCTCGGCCAGGGTGTCGGCGGTGACGGCGACGGTGACGATCTTGCTGGTCTCGCCGGGCTCGAAGCGAAGCGTGCCGCTCGCCGGCGCGAAGTCGGCTGCGCCGGCGGTGCCGGCGACGGTGGCGTAATCCACCAGCACCGCGTTGTCGGACGCCGCCGAGAGGGTGACGGTGAAGCTCAGCCGGTTCGCATCGCCCGCCGTGCCGCCATCCTGCGGCAGGTCGCCCAGGTCGAACTGCAGGGGCTCCAGCCGCTCCACCTTGGCGGCGATCACCGTCGTCCAGTCGTCGGCGAGGATGCCGCCGGTATCGCCCGAATTCGGGTTCCAGGACCACCAGATCCAGCTCATGCCCTGCTGCCCGGCGGGGATGTCGATGCTGCCGTCGGCGTCCAGATCGCCCGCGAGATAGGCGGTGATCCTGTCGAGCCAGGCGAGATCCTTGGCGTCCTGCAGCTTGCTGCCGAACTCGCCGAGGAAGACCGGCGCGATGCCCTCCCTGTAGATGTAGCCCCACATCTGGTCGAACTTGGCGGTCAGCTGCGCCTCCCAGCCGGCCTGCTGGAACCAGGGCTGGGCGAAGATCGAGTTCGGGTAGTCATGCGCGGAATAGACCAGCTTGTCCGCGACATCGAGCACGATCGGGCGGTCCCGCACCCCCATCAGATTGCCGCCCCACCAGTAGTTCTCGCCCTGGTGGCTGCCGACGCCCTCGACGAAGATCAGCCAGTCCGGATTGCTGGCCAGCACGGCGTTGCCGGCGCGCTCGGCCGCCGCCGCCCAGTCATTGGCGCCGCCGCCGCCCCAGCTTCCGTTGTACGGCTCGTTGTGCAGGTCGGCGCCGATCACCGTGGCGTCGCCGGCATAGCGCGCGGCGAGCATCGTCCAGTCGGCGATCCACTGCGCCTCGGTATGGCTGCCCTCGTACCACAAGCCGCTGCCCGAGGTGCCGGCGCCGGCGCTGCTGCGGTGGTGGTCGAGGATGATGCGCAGCCCGATCTCGCCGGCGTAGTCGATGATCCGGTCCATCACCTGAAGACCGGACAGGCCCTGCAGATCGGCGTTCCTGGAGAAGTCGATGCCGTTCGGCGCCGCCGTGGTGTGCAGCAGCTCGGAGGAGAAGGGCAGGCGGATGGTGTTGAACCCCTCCGCCTTCATCTGGTCCATCATCTCCCTGTAGCCGCGCGCCCAGAGGCCATGCGGCGCGAAGTTCGTCGATTCCAGGCCGAACCAGTTGACCCCGGCGATCTTCACGGCCTGCCCCGCGGCATCGACGATCTGGTTGCCCGCGGTGCTGAGGAAGCCCTCCGCCGCGCCGCCGCCAGAACCACCATGGCCGGGATCGCCCTCGGCCACGCTGGCATCGCCCACGGAAAGGCTGGGCAGCGGCGCGGGCGGCGCCACGTCGTCGTTGCGGATCGTGGCGATCGCCTCGGCATCAGCCAGGGTGGCGCCCACCGGGGAGGAGAGGCGCAGCAGCAGGGCCTCGTCCGCCTCCACCGCCGCATCGCCGGTCACGGTGACGCGGATGGTCCGGCTGGTCTCGCCCGGCGCGAAGGTGAGTCGCCCTTGCGTCGCGACGTAATCCTGCCCGGCCAGGGCGGTGCCGTCGGCCGTCGCGTAGTCCACGGTCACGCTGCCGGCGGCGGGCCTGTCGAGCGTGACGGTGAAGACCAGCTCGCGCGTGCCCGCCTGCCCCTCCTCGATCGCGGCATCGGCCACCGTGATGGCCGGCGGCGTGGCGGGAGGCGCCGGCGGCTCGCCGCCCTGGGTCTCGCCGTTCAGCGCGAGGCCGCGCGCGGTGCTGTCCGCGCCTGCGGCCTGGAAGCCGAAGCTGGCCGTCCCGCCCGGCGGGACCGCGGCGTTCCAGCCCAGGTTGCGCAGCACGTAATGCGTGCCCACCCGGCTGACGATCTCGGCGCCCCAGAGATTGGTGATCTCGAAGCCGGCATCGAAGGCCACGGTCCAGCCGTTCAGGGCCGCGTCGCCGGCCAGCACGGCCATGTTGCCGATGAAGCCGCCATCCCAGCGGCTGGGCACGGCGTAGCTCAGGGTCGCAGGCACAATCGTCTCTCCGTGACGCCAGGGCGGTAGGGGAGACTAAGCAATTCCGAACCATTTACGCAAAATATAAAAAGAAAATTCTACTTTTAGCTGAATTTCTCCTATGCCTCCGGGAGGAGGAGTTGCCCCGCCTCCCGGAAGGACACGGCATCAGGCCGAGGCCATCCCCACCGGCGGCACCAGATCGGCGGGCAGCGGGCAGACATAGGGCGTCTCGGCCGTGCGGGCCGCCTGGTCGGCCTTGGCGCGCTCGACCAGGCCAGGATCCCGCAGGGCCTCCACGGCGACGCCGGCCATCACCTTGGCGACATGCACCATGCCCTTGTGCGCCAGGGGCGTCTTGCCCTGCGCCGTCAGCTGCCAGGAATGGCCCGGGGTGCCGATGGCATAGGTGGCGCCGCGCGCCTGCACCGTGGGCACCACCCAGGAGACATCCCCGACATCGGTCGAGCCGACCATCGCCGCGCCCTTGGCCTCCAGCGGGATGATCTCATCGGCCAGCGGCACGCCGCGGCGCACCGGCACGCCCATGCGGCGAAAGGCCGAGGCGATGTCCTCATCCGACAGCGTCTTCTGGAACTCGGCGGCGAGCGCCCGGTCGGCCTCGTCGAAGGGCGGCGGCCCGAGGCGCTCCAGCTGGCTCTGCATCGCCCGCTCCAGCGGCAGGTTGCCGAGCAGGTTGGAGACGGCGGACACGACCCGCGTCGTCACCGTCGTCTCCGTCATCAGCGCCGCCCCGTCGGCGATCTTGCGCACGCGCGCCACCAGCGCCTGCAGCTCCGGCAGGTCGTTGGCGCGGATCAGGTAGCGCACCTTGGCCGTGCCCTGGACGACATTCGGCGCGATGCCGCCGGCATCCAGATAGGCGTAGTGGATGCGCGCGTCGCTCGGCATGTGCTCGCGCATGTAGTTGACGCCGACATTCATCAGCTCGACGGCATCGAGCGCGCTGCGGCCCAGATGCGGCGCGGCGGCGGCGTGGCTGGAACGGCCGGTGAAGCTGAAGTCGATGCGGGTATTGGCCAGCGAGCGGGCCTCGTTCACCGCCGCGAAGGGCGCGGGATGCCAGGAGATGGCGATATCGACGTCATCGAAGCAGCCCTCGCGGACCATGAAGGCCTTGGCCGCGCCACCCTCCTCGGCCGGGCAGCCGTAATAGCGCACGCGACCCTGGATGCCCTGGGAGGCCAGCCAGTCCTTCACCGCCGTGGCCGCCAGCATGGCGCCGGCCCCAAGCAGGTTGTGGCCGCAGCCATGACCGGCGCCATCGCCCGGCAACGGCCGGTGTTCGGCCACGCCGGCTTCCTGGCTGAGGCCCGGCAGCGCGTCGTACTCGCCCAGGATGGCGATGACCGGGCCGCCCTCCCCCGCCTCGCCCATCACGGCGGTCGGGATGCCGGCCAGCCGCTCGGTGACGCGGAAGCCGTGCGCCTCCAGCGCCGCCTTGTGCTCGGCGCAGGACCGCACCTCGGCATAGGCCAGTTCGGGCATCTCCCAGACCCGGTCGCTCAACGCGATGAAGGCCTGTTGGTGCTGCTCGACCAGGCGCCAGATCTCATCGGTGTTCTGCACGGACCATCCTCCATCAACAACCAGGGGTAACAGCCAAGGGCGGCCAGGGTGCGGCGGCGGGGCGGAAATGTCGAGGCGAGGGTCCGGCGTCCTTGACCTGCTATTAAGTATCAGTAACGTCTCGCGCCAGAAGTTCAGGCCCGGAACCGTCAGATCATGCCCTTCCGCCCGCTGTGCGCCGCCCTCGGCGCCCTGGTGCTCGCCCTCGCCGCTCCCGCAGCCCGGAGCGCGGAGGTGAACCTCTACACCACGCGCGAGCCCGGCCTGATCCGGCCGCTGCTGGACCGCTTCACCCAGGAGACCGGCACGACCGTCAACACGGTCTTCGTCCAGGGCGGCCTGGCCGAGCGGCTGGCGGCGGAAGGCGCGCGCTCCCCGGCCGACCTCGCCATGGTGGTCGATATCGGCAACCTGATGGAGCTGGTGGACCGGGATCTGGCGCAGCCGGTGCAGTCCGCCACACTCACGGCCGCCGTCCCCTCCGCGCTGCGGGGCGCGGACGGGCGCTGGTTCGCGCTCTCCACCCGCGCCCGCGCCCTCTATGTCTCGCGCGAGCGGGTGAGCGAGGCCGACGCGGCCAGCCTGACCTACGAGGATCTGGCCGATCCGCGCTTCCGCGGCAAGGTGTGCATCCGCTCCGGCCAGCACCCCTACAACACGGCCCTTTTCGCCGCCCTGCTGATCGAGCATGACGAAGCCTGGCTGCGCACCTACCTGACCGGCGTGAAGGCCAATCTGGCCCGCCGCGCCGCCGGCGGCGACCGCGAGGTGGCCCGCGACATCATGGCCGGCCTCTGCGACGTCGGCGTCGCCAACACCTACTACATGGGCCTGATGCTGGCCGGGCGCGGCGGCGACGAGCAGCGCCGGTGGGCGCAGGCCGTGCGGGTGGTGCTGCCGGCGGACGGTGCCATGGTGAACATCTCCGGCGCCGTGGTCGCCAGGCATGCGCCGAACCGCGCCGAGGCGGTGAAGCTGCTGGAGTTCCTGGTCTCGCCCGAGGCGCAGGCACTCTACGCCGAGATGAACTTCGAATACCCGGTCCGCGCCGACGCGCCGCTGCACCCCATCACCGCCGGCTTCGGTCCGCAGCAGGCCCTGGCCGTGTCGCTGCCCGAGATCGCGGCCAAGCGCGTGCAGGCCAGCCGCATCATCGACGAGGTCGGCTTCGACCGCTAAGGCGCACCAGGCCTCGGCCCGCGGGGTCGTCCGGCGCGCCTGCTCGCCCGCCGGCCCTGCCGGGCCTCTCGTCCATGCGGCGGCATCGGCCCCGCTCTCCTGCTCCCTGGCGCGGATCATTCCTCGCCGTCTGGCTCCCGGTGCCGAATGCCGATCATGTCCAAGCCCGCCACCCGGCGCCACGCCTGACCATGCCGCGACTCTGACCATGCTGCGCGTCTGGGCCGCGCTGGCTGTCTCGCCCGTGCTGCTGGTGGTGATCGCGCTCGCGGTCGCCGCCGGCAGCGGCTCGGGGGATCTGTGGCCGCATCTCCTCCGCTTCGTGCTGCCGCAGGCCGTGTGGGAGACCTTGCTGCTGCTGGGCGGCATCGGCCTCTTCACCGTGGCGGCCGGCACGGGCACGGCCTGGCTCGTCACCTGCCACCGCTTCCCGCTGCGCGACCTGCTCTCCTGGGCCCTGCTGCTGCCGCTGGCGCTGCCGACCTATGTCGCCGCCTATGCCTGGCTGGATGTGATGCATCCGGCCGGCCCGGTGCAGATGGCCCTGCGTGGCGCGCTCGGCCTCACCGATCCGCGCGCCATCCCCCTGCCCGAGATCCGCTCGCTCGGCGGCTGCGTGCTGGTGATGGGGCTGGTGCTCTACCCCTATGTCTACATGGCGGCCCGCGTCGCCTTCCTGACCCAGGGGCGGGAGGTGCTGCGGGCCGGACAGGCGGCCGGCGCGGGCGGCCTGGCGCTGTTCCTGCGCATCGGCCTGCCGCTGGCGCGGCCCGCCATCGCCGCCGGTGCCGCCCTGGCCCTGATGGAGGCTCTGAACGATGTCGGCGCCAGCGAGTTCCTGGGTGTGCGCAGCCTGACCGTCTCGGTCTACGTCACCTGGATCACCCGCTCCTCATTGCCCGGCGCCGCGCAGATCGCGCTGCTGCTGCTGCTGCTGGTCCTGGCCCTGCTGCTGCTGGAGCGCTGGGGGCGGCGCCACGCGGCGCATGCGGTCGCCGGCGCCGGTTCGCCGGAACTCACGCCGCTGGCGGGGCTCGCCGGGCTGTCGGCCTGTCTGGTCTGCGCCCTGCCGGTGCTGCTGGGCTTCGGCGTGCCCGCGGGCTATCTCGCCTGGGCCGCCGGGCATCGCCTCGCCGCCTTCGGCCTGCCGCCGGACTTGTGGCGCTGGATGGCGAACAGCGCCCTGCTGGCCGCCGCGGCCTGCGCCGTGGCGCTGCCCCTGGCGCTGCTGCTGGCCTTCACGGCCCGGCGGGACGGCAGCGGCCGCAAGCCCGGCTCCGCCCTGCTGAAGCTGAGCATGCTGGGCTATGCCCTGCCCGGCGGCGTGGCGGCGGTCGGCGTCATCATCGCGCTGGGCTGGCTGGATTCCCTGACCGCCGGGCTGGGGGCCCTGGCGCCGCCGCTGCTCTCGGGCAGCGCGGTGGCGGTGGTCGCGGCCTATGTCATCCGCTTCCTGGCCATTCCGGCGGGCGGGCTCGAGGCAGCCTATGCCCGCCTGCCGCGCGAGGTGGACTGGTCGGCCCGCTCGCTGGGCTCGGCGGATCTGCGGCTGCTGCTGCGGGTCCATCTGCCGCTGCTGCTGCCGGCGGCGGGGGGCGCGACGCTGCTGCTGTTCCTCGATGCCATGAAAGAGCTGCCGGCGACGCTGATGCTGCGGCCGATGAACATGGAGACGCTGGCGACGGCGCTCTATGCCGAGGCCTCTCGCGGGACCTACGAGGAAGGCGCCGTCGCCGCCCTGGCCCTGGCCGTCATCGGCCTGCCACCGATCCTGGTGCTGATGGCGGCGGGCCGCCGCGCGGAACGGCGGGCGGCGACGCCGCGCGTCACGCCGGGCGGGGTCCTGGCGCCCGCTCTTCCCACCAGGTAGGGCGGACGGCGTCTTCCCGCCGCCCTCTCATCCACCGGCCAGGGCCGGCACCCCGCCGACCGCCGCGCCGCCGCCCGCCAGCCGCTGGAGCGCCGCGAGGCCCTTCGCATCCGCCAGCACCGCCGCCGTCTCGGCGGGGCTCAGCGCCGCCAGCGCCCCGTCCAGGTTTTCCGCCTCGTCGAGCTTCGCGAAACCGATGAGCAGGTTGGGGTCGAAGGGGTCCTGGCGTGGCCGGCGGGGCGGCGGCAGCATGCGGCGATGCGCCTCCAGCAGCGCCGGCTCGGCCAGCAGGCGGGCCGCCCCGGACGCCGTGGCCGGCAGCGCCTGAAGCTCGGCCTGCAGGGCACGGGCGCGCAGCAGGATCGCCGGCGGCTCATGCTCCTCCGGCGTCAGCAGCAGGCCCATCCGGCGCAGCGCCACGCCCACATCCCGCCGCGCCGTCCAGGCGGCCAGCGGAATGGCGAGCGCCAGCCCCAGCACGACCGGCGACATCCAGAGCGCCAGATAGGGCGAGACGAGCCAGGCCAGGACGCCGAAGGCCAGGCCGAAGACCGTGTGCTTCCAGTAGAGGCGCGCCACCTGGCCGAAGGGCAGCGAGCCGTCGTCGCGCCGCTGGGCGTTCCAGCCGGAATCGCGCCCCATCAGGATGGCGGCGACATCCACCGACTGGGTCAGCATGGTCACCGGCGCCAGCAGGCCGGCCACCAGGGTCTCCACCAGCATGGACAGGAAGGCGCGGATGCCGCCCCCCGCGCCGCGCCGCTCCGGACCGCGCAGCACCAGCGCGATCCAGGCCATCACCTTGGGGATCAGCAGCAGCGCCATGGTGCCGATGAAGACCCACATGGCGCGCACGGGATCGACCACCGGCCATTCGGGAAACAGGCTCGGCCCGGCGGGGAAGTATTCCGGCCGGATGAAACGGGCCTGCACCGCCAGCACCACGCCCATGGCCAGGAAGACCAGCCAGATCGGCGCGGTGATGTAGCTGCCGATGCCGGTCAGCAGGTGCAGCCGGCTGACCCAGTGCAGGCCGCGCGCCGGCAGCACGGCGGCGTGCTGGAGGTTGCCCTGGCACCAGCGGCGGTCGCGGATGGCGAGGTCCATCAGCGAGGGCGGGCTCTCCTCGTAGGTGCCGCGCAGCCAGGGCACCATGTGCACCGCCCAGCCGGCCCGGCGCAGCAGCGCGGCCTCCACGAAGTCGTGGCTCAGGATGTGGCCGCCGAACGGCTTGCGGCCGCGCAGCTCGGGCAGGCCGGCCGCCTCGGCGAAGGCCTGCGTGCGGATGATGGCGTTGTGGCCCCAGTAGTTGCCCTCCGAGCCGTGCCACCAGGCGATGCCCTCGGCGATCATCGGCCCGTAGACGCGCCCGGCGAACTGCTGCATCCGCGCGAAAAGCGTGTTGCCGCCGGCGATGATCGGCAGGGTCTGGATCATCCCGACATCCGGGTGGCGTGCCATCGCGTCGGCCAGCCGCAGGATGGTGTCGGCATCCATCACGCTGTCGGCGTCGAGCACCAGCATCTGCGGATAGGCGCCGCCCCAGCGCCGCACCCAGTCGGCGATGTTGCCGGCCTTGCGCTCGGTGTTCTTCGGGCGGCGGCGGTAGAAGATGTGCTCCTGGTCGCCGGTTCGCTCGCGCAGCGCCAGGAAGGCCGCCTCCTCGGCGATCCAGGCGTCGACCCGTGTGGTGTCGCTGAGGATGAAGATGTCGAACCGGTCGAGCGCCCCGGCGGCGGCGAGGGATTCGTGGATCGCCTGCAGCCCCGCCATGACCCGCGCCGGATCCTCGTTGTAGGTCGGCATCAGCAGCGCCGTCCGCGCGCCCGGCATGGGCGGCGGCCCGTCGGGCGCGATGCCCAGACGCCGATCCGGGCCGAGCAGCAGCCGGATGAAGCCGCAGGTTGCGCTGGTGAAGGAGAGCGCGATCCAGGCGAAGAGCACGACGAAGAGGATCAGCACCAGGGCCTGCAGCGGCGTCGGCTGGCCGCTGTTCAGCACCAGCCACATCTCCCGCGCGCCATAGGCGGTCAGCGCGATGGCGGTGCCGATCACCAGCAGCCGCCGCAGCCAGAGCGCCGCCGGGCGCGAGGGCATGCCGCCGCCCCGCCGCGCCGGCCGCTGGCGCAGCGACTGCACCGGCATCTCCAGCGGTGCCTCCGGCGGCAGGCCGCGCCAGCCGGAGGGCAGGCTCATGCCGTCCATCGGTAGAGCAGCGTCTCGGTCAGCGGCCGGCCGTCCAGGGTCAGCTCCGCGCGCAGCTCGACGAGGCGCGCGTCGCGCGGCAGCAGGTCGAAGCTGATGCGCCAGCCGCCCGTCTCGGGATTGCGCTGCGCGACGGGATTGCGGATCTCGCCGGCGCTCGCCGTCACCTTCAGCTCCGGCTTCGCCTCCGCCGGCAGCGCCGACAGCGCCTCGCCCGTCGCGTCGAAGACGAAGATCCGCGCGCCCTGCGTGAAGGAGGCGCCGGAGCGCGCCTCGCGGATGCGGCCGAGTTCCGGCGCGCCGGGCGGCTCGGCGCACCAGTGGAGGCGATAGGTGTAGCGGTACTCGCCCTTCGCCCGCAGCGGGTCGCGCGGCCGCCAGAAGGCGACGATATTGTCGTGGATCTCGCTGCTGGTCGGGATCTCGACCAGTTGCACCGCCCCCTCGCCCCAGTCGCCGATCGGCTCCACCCAGAGGCTCGGCCGCTTCTCGTAGCGCGCCTCCAGATCCTCGTAGCTGGCGTAGTCGCGCCGCCGCTGCACCAGGCCGAAGCCACGCGGATTGACATCGCCGAAGGCCGAGAGCTGCAGGTCGCGCGGGTTGTTCAGCGGCCGCCAGATGCGCTCCTCCCGCCCGGTGGAGAGCATCAGCCCGTCCGAATCATGCACCGCCGGCCGCCAGTCGTCGCGCCCGGTACGGTTGAGCGGCGAGAACCAGAACATGCTGGTCAGCGGCGCGATGCCGGCGGTCGGCATGTCGCTGCGCGGGAAGATCGTGCACTCGACGTCGAAGATCGTGGAGACGCCGGGGCGGATGCCGAAGCGGAAGGCGGCGCAGCAGGAGGGGCTGTCGAGCAGCGCGTGCAGCGTGATGGCGTTCACCCCCTCGCGCGGGCGCTCGACCCAGAAGGCGCGGAAGACGGGGAATTCCTCGCCCTTCGGATCGGCCGTGCCGATGGCCAGGCCGCGCGCCGAGAGGCCGTAGATCTGGTCCTTGGCGATGGCGCGGAAGTAGCTGGCGCCGAGGAAGGCGCAGACCTCGTCGAAATAGTCCGGCCGGTTCATCGGCGCATGCAGGCGGAAGCCGGCGAAGCCCAGATCGGCGTTCTCCGGGCGCGGCAGGTTCTGGAAGGTGAAGAGGTCGGGGCTGTAGGGGATCGGCCGCGCCATGCCGCGCGCGACCTCGTAGAGATCGACCCGCGACTTGTAGAGGAAGCCGCGATGGAAGAGCTGCATCTGGAACGGCAGGCCCTCGGCCCGCCACAGCGCCTGATCGGGGCGGAAGCGGATGTCGCGGTACTGGTCGTAGGTGAGGTCGGTCAGGCCGGCGGGAAGCGTGTCGGGCGGCGGCTTGAAGGCCTCCTGCGCCAGCTTGCGGGCCGTCTCGCGCACGGTGCCGCCATCGAAGGGCGTCTCGCCGGCGGCGGCCGCCCGGGCCTCGGAAAGATGCGCCGTCTCCTGCGCCATGAAGACAGTGGAAAGGGACACGGCGGCGAGCAGGGCGTCGCGGCGGTTCACAGGCAGATTCTCCCTCAGCAGGCGGCCTCCTGCCAACGCCCCATGGCCAGCGGGGTTGCCGGCCAAGGCAAAGCCTCAGCCTCCCCTCTGGCTTCCCCTAGGCCCGCCTTCCGGCGCACCTCTGGCGGGGCCGGTGGCCGCTCATGGTCTCATCGGCCGGCAATGCGGCCGAAGCGTGGCGTTCTGACGGCGCCCGCCCGTTCATGCAACCGGCGAGAACCGGCCGTTATCATCAAGGTAGGACAGGATGCCGTCGCGGATGTCGAAGTAGCCGCCGTGCAGGGTCAGCGTACCGGCCGCGATCCGCGCGGCGATCCAGGGAAAGGTCGTCAGGTTGCGCAGCGACAGCTTCACCGTCTCCAGCTCGCATTCCCGTTCCGCCATCACCGCTTCGGGCCCAGGTGCGTCGCAGGCCAGGGCGCGGCGCCGCGCCTCGCTGGCCAGACCGGTCAGCCAGGGCTCGACGAAGTCGCCGGTCTGCGGCGGGAAGCCGCGCAGCAGGGCGCGCACGCCGCCGCACATGGCATGGCCGAGGACGATGATGCGCGGCACCTGCAGCACGCAGACACCGAATTCGAGCGCGGCGCTGGTGCCGTGGTAGCTGCCGTCCGGCGCATAGGGCGGCACCAGATTGGCGACGTTGCGGACGATGAACAGCTCGCCGGGCGCCGCGTTGAAGATCATGCCCGGATCGACCCGGCTGTCGGAGCAGGCGATCACCAGGGCCCGGGGATGCTGCCCGTCCCGCGCCAGGGTCTCGAACAGCTTGCGGCGCTCGGGCCAGACCTCGCTGCGGAACCGCCGGTATCCCCCGATCAGCGCCTCGATCCCGTCCGCCGGCGTCGTCCGCTCGCCCGTCATGCCTCTCTCCCGCTTTGTCCCGGGCTGGCATCTAGGGAGGAAAGGCGCCGGGCGCCAGAGCGCGCGCCGCGCGGGGAGGGCGCGCTCAGCCGAGACGGAGCAGATGATTGTCCCAGGCGCTGCGCGAATCGCTGCCCGGAGGCCCGGCGAGGGGCCGCATCCGGCCCCGCCGGGCATCGGCCTCGACCAGCCCGCCCTGGCCGCTGGCCAGGATGAAGCAGCCCGGCGCATCCCCCGGCGCCAGGCCACAGACATCCCTGAGCCGCGCCGGCTCCAGGGCGCGGCCCGCTGCCAGGTCCCAGAACAGGGTGAGGCCGCCACGCGGGCTGGTGGCCGCCAGGACGGTGCCCGAGGAATCGGCCGCGACGCTGCCCAGATAGTTGCGGCACGCGGCGCGCCAGGGATCGGGCAGGTCCAGCGGCGCCAGCCCGCCCTCGCCGCGCTGGATGGCCAGCAGCGGCACCTCCGCCGTCTCCTCCCCCTCGTACTGCATGGCGACGGCCGTGCCGCCGGGCACCGCCGCCATGTGGCGGATGGACAGGCGGTTCAGCGCCGGGTCGAAGCGCCGTTGCGCCAGCATGCGGCCTGTCCGCGCGTCGAGTTGCGCCAGGGAGGGGTCCATGCCCTCGGGGTCGAGATTGGCGCGCGGCGCGTCGGGATGGGTCAGGATGCCGCCATTGGCGACGATCAGCCGTCCGCCATCGGGCGAGAGGCGCATCTCGTGCGGGTCGCGCCCGCCGCTCGGGAACTCGGCGACGCGGACGAAATCCGCCGCGGCGTCATAGACCCCGATCAGCCCCTCGCCATCCTCCACCCGCGTCTCGGTGGCATAGAGCAGCCTGCCATCGGCCGAGAACAGCCCGTGGCCGTTGAGGTGCCGCCCCTCCGGCGGGGCGAAGGCCTGGTTCAGCTCGCCGCGCGCCAGATCGGCCACCAGGGCCTCCCAGCCCGGGCGGCGGCCGAAGACCACCGCCAGCGGGCGCCGGGGATGCGCCGCGAAGCCATGGGCGCGGGCCTCGAGGCCCAGGCGCAGCGGCGCCCGGCCGCCCGTGGAAAAGGCGGCGAGGCGGTCCCCCTCCCCCGGCTGCCGCCAGGCGCCGAGGATCAGCGCCTCGCGCGCCGCCGCGGGGCGGAAGGGCATCGCGGCCAGGGCGGCCCCCAGCAGCAGGTCGCGCCGCCGCATCAGTCGCCGTCCAGCGCGTTGAAGCCGAGCGGGATGCCGAGGGCCGGCGCCAGGCGCTGCGCCAGCAGCGCCTTCAGCGCCACCGCCTCCTGCCGCAGCCGCTCCACGGCGGGGCGGCGCGCCGCGTCGCCGATCGCCTCCTCCAGCGGCAGCGGTAGGGCCTCCGCGCTCGCCATCACCTGATCGAAGGCCCGGCCCAGCAGGGTGGCCAGCTCGCCCTCTCCCGCGCCCTCCAGGGTTTGGGCGAAGCCGGCCCGGTACATGGCGCGGGCGGCGGCCAGATTGGCCTGGATGTTCTGACCGGACAGGCCGCTGCGCCAGGATTCGAGCAGCTGCGGCCGTGCCGCGGGCGGGCCGGCGCCGAGCGCCCGCGTCAGCTTGCGGTCCGCCACCACCTCCACCGCCGCGTGGAGCATCTTGAACAGCTCCTGCGTCGCCTCCAGCGGCGTGGCGTAGGGCGTGGCCGGCTGGATCAGCGCGGCGGCGAAGGGCTGCTCGCCGCCGGTCCAGCCGGCGAGCATGTCCGCCGCCAGGGTGGAGAGATTCCCGCCGATGCTGCGCAGCAGGGCGATGCGGAAGGCGGCCTCGGCATCGCCGGCGCGGAGCCGCGCCACCGCCTCGTCGCCATGGATCAACCGCTCCAGCGCCGGCAGGCCCTGCAGGGTGACGTTGCGGAGCGCGTTCGGCCGCACCTCCAGCACGGCGGCATCGCGCTGGGCGATGGCCTCGGCGAGGTCGCGGCCGATGCTGTTGCGGGGATCGGGCCAGAACTGGATGCGGGCATGGCGGCTGAACAGGTCGGCCGGGCCGACCCGCACATGCTGGATGCCCTGCCAGGCCCGCATGGCCGCCGCGAAGCCGCCCCGGGCCGCCTCGAGCGCCGCCGCCTCGCCCGGCGTGCGCGCCAGCGTGTCCAGCCGCGCCGCCAGATTGGCGGCGGCCTCCAGGAAGGCGCGGTAGCCGGGCAGCAGCACCTGCTCCACCACGCCGCGGTTCAGCGCGCGGTAGGCGGCCTCGTCCGGCGCGGCATGCGGCGTCGCAGGCACCAGCAGCACGGCGGCGAACGGCAGGAGATGGCGGCGGGTCAGGCGCATCAGAGCGATTCCAGGAAAGCCAGCAGGGCGGCGCGGTCCGCGGCCGGAAGGCCGACGACCCGCTCGCGCGCGGGGCGCGCTTCGCCACCATGCCACAGGATGGCCTCCAGCGCCGAGCGCGCCCGGCCATCATGCAACAGGGCGGTCTCCCCGGATACCGCCCGCGTCAGGCCCAGGCCCCAGAGCGGTGGGGTGCGCCAGTCACGCCCGCCGGCCCGCCATTCCGGCCGGCCATCCGCCAGGTCCTCGCCCATGTCATGCAGCAGCAGGTCGGTATAGGGGGCGATGGCGCGCCCATCGGCCAGGGTGAAGCGCGGATTGTGGCAGGCGGCGCAACCCAGCGCCGCGAACAGCGCCTCGCCCCGCCGCACCGCCGGCGCCGCCGTGTCGCGCCGGGGCGGCACCGCCAGATGGCGGGTGAAGTGGAGCAGCAGGTCGAACAGCGCCGGACCCAGTTCGGTCCGCTGTCCCGCCGCCAGGCCGTGCGGTGCCGCGCGGCAGGCGGGCTGGGCCGGGGTGCAGTCGCCCCAGGGCTCGGGGCGCGGCGGCGTGGAGAGGCCGAGATCGAGCGCCGCGGCGCTGGCGACCTGCCGGGCCAGATCCGGCTCCCCGGCCTTCCAACCGAAGCGGCCGAGGACGGGGCGGCCCGCCGCCGCGCTCCAGACGGAATTGGGCCGGCCCCGGATGCCGTCGCCATCCGCATCCGCCGGATCGGCCAGGGCGAGGATCTGCGCCTCGGGCACCGTCTCGAGCAGGCCGAGGCCGATCATCGGCGGCGCCAGGCGGGGCGAGAGCATGGCGTCGGGATGCAGCGGCGGCATCCCCGGCGCGGCCTCGGTCCGGTGCAGCGGGCGGCGCAGCGGCACGGCGGTGCCATCGGCCAGCGTCACCGCCTCCTCCCGCCATTCGGTGACGAGGCGCGGCTCCCCGGCCAGGCCCTGCACGGCGAAAGGCTGCAGCTGCGCGCCGTAGCGCGGCTCGTCGATCCAGCCGAGGGTACCCGCCGCGAGCCGCGGCGCAGCCTCCGCGCCGAAGGGCAGGACGGAGGGCGGGACGGAGATGCGCGCGACCAGCCCGGACGGCGCGCGGCCCCGCCCGTTGCCGATATGGCAGCCCTGGCAGGAACGGGCGTTGAACAGGGGGCCGAGGCCATCGGCATGGCGGGTCGAGGCCGGGGCGGAGACCCAGAGCCGGCGGAACACCGCCTCCCCGAGGCGGAAGCCGAACCGCTGCTCCGCCGTCAGCGCCGCCTCCGGCTGGCGGAAGGCGCCCTGCGCCAGCGCCGGTGCCGCCAGCAGGAGGGCACAGAGCAGGCCGGCGGCGCGCACCGCCGGCCGGGGGGTCATTTGAAGACCTTGGCCGGATCGTCCAGGCTCTCCGATCCCTCGACGGAGATCGCCGGCAGCTTCAGCGCCGCGACGACGCGCTCGATGCTCCGGGTCTGCGCCAGCAGCGCGTCGATGCAGGCCTGGATGGCGGCATTGCCGGCCGGGTTGCCCTCGGCCAGCATCTGGTCATAGGCCTCGACCGTCTCGGCCCGCTGCTTCAGCGCATCGAAGGCGGCGCCGGTGGCGGCGAAGCGGGCGTCCATCTGCTCGCGCAGGCGGCGGTCGGTGCGGTCCACCAGGTTGCGCAGGCTGGCGCCCCGCAGCACCGTGCCGTTCGTCCGCGTGTACTCGCCGCGCCAGATGGCGATCATGCCCAACACATTGCCACGATGGCTGTTGTGGGTGTTGTCGGAGAAGCAGTCGTGCTCCTCCTCCGGATCGTGCAGCATCAGGCCGAGCTTCATCCGCTCGCCGGCCAGCTCGCCGTAGGAGAGGCTGCCGAGGCCGGTCAGCATGGCGGCCAGGCCCTGCGGCGCCGGCCGGCCCGACAGGCGGCGGCGGATCTCGCCCTCCGGCCCCCATTTCGCGGCCATGTCGGCCAGATCCTTCACCAGCAGATCGGTGACGACACGCAGATACTGGCCGCGCCGGTCGGCATTCGCGGCGGTGGTGTAATCGGTGAAGGACCGTTCGCCGGCGCCCTTGCCCGTGCCGTGCAGGTCCTGGCCCCAGAGCAGGAACTCGATGGCATGGTAGCCGATGGTGACATTGGCCTCGACGCCGCCGGCCTCGTGCAACCCTTCCAGCGCCTCGGCCGTGATGGCGGAGATATCGTGCGTCTCGTCGCCCAGCCTGAGACTGCGCGAGGCGATGATGTTGGCGGCGTAGAGGGGGTTCTCGTCGCTTTCCGTGCCGTAGGCGGGATCGACCGCGTCGATCAGCCCCTCGTCCAGCGGCCAGGCATTCACCCGGCCCTCCCACGCGTCCACCTCGGGATTGCCGAAGCGGAAGGCCTCGGTCTGCGCGTAGGGCGCGCGGGCGGCGATCCAGGCCTGCCGCGCCGCCGCCAGCCCTTCGGCCGTGGGCGCGGCCAGGAAGGCGCCGACCGCCTGCCGCAGCGCCTCGGCGCCGGCCAGGCTGTCGCCGTACATGGCATGGCCGAGATCGGCGTAGTGGCGCAGCACGGCCCGCTGGTCGGCCTGCACCTGGGCGCGCGCGGCGGGGCCGGACAGGGCGGCCAGAAGCAGGCCGGCGGGAAGGCCGAGGGCGAGGCTGCGACGCTGCATGGGCAAGGCTCCTGATTCCGCCAGCCCGTCGCTGTTATTGCAAGCGGTTCGCAGATTCAAGGGAGCCCCCTGCCCGGTTCATTGACGGGCCTCAGCACAGCAATTAAAGATGCGATATATTCTCATTCGCAGGATCAGCACGAGCCATGACCAGGCAGGGTGTTTCCAAGGGTAGCGCGTCGCAGGCGGCCTTGATGGCGGGAATCGCCATCGGCCTGCCGGGGGCCGCGCTGGCGCAGGGCAGCCAGGAGGCGGCCGGCGACACGGTGGCGCTGCCGCCGGTCGATGTCCGGGCGGCGGCGCCGGCCAATGCCCTGCAGCACCCGGCCCCGGTCAGCCGCCTGCCCGGCTCGGTCCAGGACACGCCGCAGACCATCAACACCATCTCGCGCGAGGTGCTGGAGCAGCAGAACGTCACCACGCTGGAGCAGGCGCTGCGCAACGTCCCCGGCATCACCGCCTCGATCGGCGAAGGCAACGGCGGCGTCAACGGCGACCAGTTCCGCATCCGCGGCTTCGCCGCGCAGAACGACATCTACGTCGACGGGCTGCGCGACTTCGGCGCCTATACGCGGGACGCCTTCACCTATGAGGAGGTCTCGGTCCTCAAGGGCCCCTCCGGCTTCGCCCTCGGCAACGGCACGGTGGGCGGCGCCATCGCGGTCGGCACCCGGCTGCCGCATCTTGGCAATTCCTACGGCTTCACGGCGACGGGCGGCATGGGCCCCTTCGCCCGCGGCACCATCGACCTGAACCAGCAGATCGGCGAGACCACCGCCCTCCGCCTGAACCTGATGGGACAGTCGAGCGAGCTGGTGGACCGCGACGGCGTCGACAGCCGGCGCTGGGGCATCGCCCCCTCGATCGCCTTCGGCCTCGGCACCGACACGACCCTCTCGCTGCACTACCAGCATTACGAGTACGACAACGCGACCGATTCCGGGATTCCGGTGATCGCCCCGCCGGGCGGGACCATCGCCCGGCCGATGACCGAGTTCGGCCTGCCGCGCTCCACCTGGTACGGGCTGGACAGCGACCGCGACGAGGTGACGGCCGATATCCTCACCGCCCGCCTCTCGCACAAGGTGAACGACTGGCTGACCCTGGCCAACGACACGCGGCTGAGCTTCATCGACCGCGACTATGTCACCTCCATCGTCAGCTGCGCCGCCGCGACCTGCGTCACGCCCTTCTTCCAGCGGCGGGGCGGCGTGGTCACGGCCAGCGGCGCCGGCAACCCGTACCACCAGGAAAGCTGGGGCATCCAGAACGTCGCGACCGCCACGGCGCGCTTCACCACCGGGCCGCTGCGGCATGAGCTGCTCGCCGGCTTCGACATCATGTACGAGGACTTCGAGCGCACCGGCTACAATCTGCTCGGCACCCGCCCGGCGATCCCGGTGTTCGGCGGCCAGGGCGACATCTCGCTCGACCGCGGCGCCGCCTCCTACAAGCGCAACGGCAACAACACGACCTATGCCGGCTTCATCAACGAGCGGCTCTGGCTGATCCCGGAACTGTCGGTGATCGGCGGCGTCCGCGTCAGCCACTTCGACGTGGACTACGACGCCGTCACCTACGCCACCGGCATCCGCACCGGCGCCTCGCCCAGCAAGACGGTGGTCGACCCGCGCGCCTCGCTGGTCTGGGAGCCGACACCGAGCCAGACCTACTACGCGACCTACTCGGTCTCGCACACGCCGCCGGGGCTGCTCTTCTCGACCCAGCCCGCGACGGCGGCGAACTTCAATTCCAACTTCGACCCGGAGCGCAACGAACTCTATGAGCTCGGCGCCAAGGTCGGCTTCCTGGAGAACAGGATCGGCGTCTACGGCTCGCTCTACCGCATCCTGAAGTCGAACTCGCTGGCGCCTTCGGAGACGGACCCGACCGCGCTGGTGCAGACCAGCGACAAGCAGCGCAACCAGGGCGTCGAGATCGGCGTGACCGGGCAGATCACCCCGGCCTGGACGCTGAACGCCAACTACACGGCGATGGACAGCGAGACCACCTCTTCGACCAACGCGGCCAATATCGGCCGGCGGGTGCAGTTCGTGCCGGAGCAGGCGGCCGCCCTCTGGAGCACCTACGAGTTCAACCGCGCCTCGCCCTGGAACCTGACCATCGGCGGCGGCGTGACCTGGCGCGACAAGGTCTACCTGAACGCCGGCAACACCGCCGAGGCCCCCGCCAACCTGGTCTTCGACGCGATGATCTCCCACCGCATCAACGACAACCTGCGGGTCCAGGTGAACGGCTACAACCTGGGCGATGCGCTGAACTACGACGGGCTCTGGGCCAACCGCATCGTCCCCTCGCCCGGGCGGACCGTGCTGTTCACCCTCGCCGCCGAGTTCTGACCACCGACCGTTGACCACCGACCTTTGACCACCGGGCGCGGCGCGACGGGAAGGGCCCGCGCGCCCTTCCCCTTCTCCTTGGACCCGTCACAGCGGAAGCCGAGCCATGCTGGTGCATATTCCGAACCTTCTGACCGCCGAGGAGGTGGCGCATTGCCACCGCGTGCTGGAGGCGGCCGAATGGGTCGACGGCAAGGTCACCGCCGGTGAGCAGTCGGGCAAGGCCAAGCACAATCTGCAGGTGCCGGAAGGCTCGCCGCAATCGCGCGAACTGGGCGACATCGTTCTGCAGGCGCTGGGCCGCAACCCGCTTTTCACCACCGCCGCGCTGCCGCTCCGCGTCTTTCCGCCGCTGTTCAACCGCTACGATGTCGGCATGCAGTTCCACGCCCATGTGGACAATGCCATCCGCTTCCTGCCCGGCGCCCGGCAGCGCATCCGCACCGACGTCTCCTCCACCCTCTTCCTGACCCCGCCGGAGGCCTATGACGGGGGAGAGCTGGTGATCGAGGACACCTACGGCGCGCAGACGGTCAAGCTGCCGGCGGGCGACATGGTGCTCTATCCGGCCACCAGCCTGCACCGTGTCGAGCCGGTGACGCGCGGCAGCCGCTGGGCCTCCTTCTTCTGGACCCAGTCCATGGTGAAGGACGACGGCCGCCGCCGCCTGCTCTACGAGCTCGACATGTCGATCATGCGGACCCGCGCCGACCTGCCGGACCACCATCCGGGCGTGCTGGGGCTGACCGCAACCTATCACAATCTGTTACGCCAATGGGTGGAGATGTAACAGCGCGGCCCCCTGGTTCGGCCCCTCCGGCCCGGCCTGCATTCGCCGCATGCCCGGGCGGCGAGGGGCACCGGGCTCCGGAAGCGTGTTTTCATTGCTCCACGCTGCCTCTGCGGCCATAGAGCGCCGCTCGCCCGCCGGTGCCCGCGCCGGACCCGCGCGGCCCACAGCGCCGCAAGATCTTACCGAGACTGACCATGATACGATCACGGCCCATCGAGATCGATGGCCGCTTCCTGGGTGTCGCCGTTCAGCAGGGCGGTTCCTGGCGCTTCATCGCCACCGAAGCCGCCGCCCGGGCCGCCGAGGAAGGGCTGCATGCCGACCCGGAGGCCCTGCGCCGGCAGGTGCGGCGCGCCCTGGCGGAGAGTCGCCTGCCGGTCCGCCGCGCCGGCTGAGGCGGGCCAGGCCCGTTGCCCGCCGGGCTGCTTCGCGCCATACCGGGCGAAACGAAGCTGCCCGACAGGAGAGCGCCATGTCGACCGTCCCCCCGCCGGCCCAGGCGACCGGCTGGACGCCCAGTGCCAGGTCCGGCAACTTCGAGGCCAGCCGCGCCGCGCTGGATGGTCCGGTGCTGGTGTCCGGGCGGCGCTTCGGCGACCACCGGGGCGCCTTCGCGGAGACCTATACGCTGCGCGACTTCGAGGCGATCGGCATCGCCGATGCCTTCGTGCAGGACAACTTCTCCTGGTCCGCCGGGGTCGGCACCCTGCGCGGCCTGCACTTCCAGACCCCGCCCCATGCCCAGGCCAAGCTTGTGCGGGTGCTGCGCGGCCGCATCCTGGACGTGGCGGTCGATCTCCGCGCCGGCTCGCCGACCTATGGCCAGCATGTGGCGGCCGAGCTCTCGGCCGAGAACGGGCTGCAGCTCTATGTGCCGGTCGGCTTCGCGCATGGCTTCTGCACGCTCGAGCCGGACACCGAGGTCGCCTACAAGGTGACGGACACCTATGCGCCCGATTGCGACAAGGGCCTGCTGTGGAACGACCCGGCGCTGGCGATCGAGTGGCCGGTCGGCCCTGATGCCGCCATCTTGTCGGAGAAGGATCAGCGCCAGCCCCTGCTGCGTGATCTGCCGCCCAACCTCTTCGCCTGAGGGATTGCCCCGTTGCGTATCCTCGTCACCGGCGGTGCCGGCTTCATCGGTTCCGCCCTGGTCCGCCACCTTGTCCTGGAGCTCGGCGACGAGGTCCTGGTCGTCGACAAGCTGACCTATGCGGGCGACCGCCGCTCGATCCGCGATTGCGAGGGGAAGCCCGGCTTCGCCTTCCTCGAGGCCGATATCGCCGATGCCGAGGCGATGCGCGGGGCCTTCGCGGATTTCGGCCCGCAGGCGGTGATGCACCTGGCCGCCGAGAGCCATGTGGACCGCTCGATCGCCGGCGCGGCGCCCTTCGTGCAGACCAATGTCGTGGGCACCTTCACCCTGCTGGAGGCGGCGCGCGCCCACTGGTCCGCCCTGCCGCCGGCGGAGAAGGACGCCTTCCGCTTCCTGCACGTCTCGACCGACGAGGTCTATGGCTCGCTCGGCCCGAATGACCCGGCCTTCAGCGAGACGACGCCCTACGACCCGCGCTCGCCCTACTCGGCGACCAAGGCGGCCTCGGACCATCTGGCCCGCGCCTGGCACGAGACCTACGGGCTGCCGACCATCGTCACCAACTGCTCGAACAACTACGGCCCCTATCACTTCCCCGAGAAGCTGATCCCGCTCATTATCCTCAACGCGCTGGAGGGCCGGCCGCTGCCGGTCTATGGCGACGGCGGCAACGTGCGCGACTGGCTCTTCGTCGAGGACCACGCTCGGGCGCTGGCCCTAGTGGTGCGGGAGGCGAGGCCCGGCGAGACCTACAACATCGGCGGCAAGGCGGAGAAGCGGAACCTGGAGGTGGTCGAGACCATCTGCGACCGGCTGGATGCGCTGCGTCCCGATGCGGCCGGGCCGCGCCGCCGGCTGATCACCTTCGTTACCGACCGTCCGGGGCACGACCGGCGCTATGCCATCGATCCGGTGAAGATCGGCCGCGACCTGGGCTGGTCGCCCCGGGAGACCTTCGAGAGCGGCATCGACAGGACGCTGCGCTGGTACCTCGACAACGAATGGTGGTGGCGCCCGCTGCGCGAGGGCCGTTACGACGGCCAGCGCCTGGGCCTGCTGCCCGAGGCCGGCAGGTCGTGAGACCGCCCGGCCCGGCCAGGGCGCCGGGCCGGCCGCCTGCGATTCCCCACAACGGGCCGCCCATCCCGCGGCCCCAGCTTCCGGGACGAGTGTCATGAAGGGTATCATCCTGGCCGGGGGCAGCGGCACCCGCCTGCATCCCGCCACCCTGGCGGTGTCGAAGCAGCTGCTGCCGGTCTATGACAAGCCGATGGTCTACTACCCGCTCTCGGTGCTGATGCTGGCCGGCATCACCGAGATCCTGGTGGTCTCCACCCCGCATGACCTGCCGCTGTTCCGCCGCCTGCTGGGCGACGGCGCGGCCTGGGGCGTGCAGCTCAGCTATGTTGAGCAGGACCTGCCGCGCGGCATCGCCCATGCTTTCGTGCTGGCCGAGAAGTTCCTCGACGGCCAGCCCTCGGCCCTGATCCTCGGCGACAACCTGTTCCACGGCCACGATCTGGAGAAGCAGCTTCGCATGGCCCGCGCCCCGCTCGATGCCGGGGAACGGGGCGCCGCCGTCTTCGCCTATCAGGTCTCCGATCCCGAGCGCTACGGCGTCGTCGACTTCGATCGGCAGGGCCAGGCGCTCTCGCTGGAGGAGAAGCCGGCGCAGCCGCGCTCGAACTGGGCGGTGACGGGGCTGTACTTCTACGATGGCCGGGCCGGTGCCCTGGCCAGCCAGTTGCAGCCCTCGGCGCGGGGCGAACTGGAGATCACCGACCTCAACCAGATCTATCTGGGCGAGGCCAGCCTGCGCGTCGCCCGCCTCGGCCGCGGCTATGCCTGGCTCGACACCGGCACGCATGACAGCATGCTGGAGGCCGGCGAGTTCGTCCGGGCGATCGAGAAACGGACCGGCCAGAAGATCGCCGCCCCCGAGGAGGTGGCCTGGCGCAATGGATGGATCGACGACACGGCGCTGCATGCCCTGGCCAAGCCCCTCCGCAAGAGCGGCTACGGGCAGTATCTTGAGAACCTCGTCTTGCACCGTGAGACCAGCCACGAGGATTGAGCCGTTCCGGCTGGCGCCCGCCGGGGCGTCTGCCGCTGCCCTGATCGCGCCGGAAGGCGCCTCTCACAGAGGTTTGACACCGATTGGCGGCCATATTGCTCTTTGCTCATGGAAAGCACAGTCGCGCGAGATGCCTTCCTGCAAGGGATAAGTCTCTTTAAAGATAAGGGAGGATCAGTCTAGGCTCATCAGGCTGCCGTATTGGAGAAGCTGATGCCTGTAATCCTCGTTCCGAGTTCCTTGCGTCGTTATACGGATCAGCAGAGCCGTGTTGCCGTGACTGGCGAGACCGTGGCCGGGACGCTGGACAATTTCGTTGGCCAGTCGTCGGAACTGCGCAATCACATCTTCAACGCCGGCAACCTCCGCAGCTTCATCGTGGTCTGCAAGAACGGCCAGGACATCCGCCTGCTGGACGGGCTGGCGACGCCGGTCGCGGCCAATGACGAGATCCGCATCCTGGCGAGCATCGCCGGCGGATGAGCGCGCGCCTGACGGACCCTGCCCTGCCGGAACTGGGCGCGGCGGAGCTGCGCCGCTTCAGCCGCCATCTCATTCTTCCCGAATTCGGCCTCGAGGCGCAGCGGCGGCTCAAGGCGGGCAGCGCGCTGCTGATCGGCGCGGGCGGCCTCGGCAGCCCGACGGCCCTCTACCTGGCCGCGGCCGGCGTCGGCCGGATCGGCCTCGTCGATCCCGATGTGGTGGAGGAGACCAACCTGCAGCGGCAGGTGGCGCATGGCCACAGCACCCTCGGCCGGCCGAAGACCGAGAGCGCCGCGGCGCGCATGCGCGATCTCAACCCCGACGTGGTGATCGAGCGGCATGACGTCTTCCTGAATGTCGGCAACGCGCTGGACCTGATCGCCGGCTACGACGTCGTCATCGACGGCACCGACAACTTCCCGACGCGCTACCTGGTGAACGACGCCTGCGTGAAGCTCGGCAAGCCCAACGTCTATGGCGGCGTGCTGCGGTTCGACGGCCAGCTCAGCGTCTTCGACGCGCGCCGGGGCCCCTGCTACCGCTGTCTCTTCCCCGAGCCGCCGCCGAGCGAGCTGGCGCCGAACTGCGCCGAGGCCGGCGTGCTGGGCGTGCTGCCCGGCGTGATCGGCGCCCTGCAGGCGACCGAGGCGATCAAGCTGCTGACCGGCATCGGCCAGCCGATGATCGGCCGCATGCTGGTCTATGACGGGCTGGACCTCAGCTTCACCTCGGTGGACATCGCCAGGGCGCCCGCCTGCCCCTGTTGCAGCGGCCCCCGGGACGAGATCGAACTGCGCGAGACGGTGATGGTCTGCTCGGCCCCGCAGGTCGGCCGCAGCATCGAGGCGGACGCGCTGCAGGCCCGGCTGGCCGGCGGCGAGGCGCTGACGCTGGTGGACGTGCGCAATCCCTCGGAATGGCTGGGCGGCACCATCCCGCAGGCGCTCTGCCTGTCCAAGCCGGCGCTGACGGAAGCCGTCGATCTGGTCCTCTCCGGCGGGCTCCGGCCCGAGAACACCCTGCTGGACGCCCTGCCGCGTGACCGGGAGATCGTGCTCTACTGCCAGTCCGGCCTGCGCTCGGCGGCTGTGATCCGTTCCCTGACCGCGGCGGGCTACGATCCCTCGCTGCTCTACAACCTGGAGAAGGGTTTCGCCGGCTGGACCGGCCCCAGGGCGGAGCCGGGCGAGGCCCGGCCGAGGCAGCCGGCGCCCGCGGACTGAGCCGGTGGACTGAGGAGGAAAGCGGAGACGCCGGTCGCCGGCGCGCTCCGGGGCGCCGCGAAGCGGGTCCGTTATCTGAAAGAACCATCCGAAACTTCACCGCCGCGCGCGCCCGATGGCGCATGGGCGATCCGGGATAGAGAGATGCCTCCGCAAACCAGTGCCGAACTGATCCGCCATATTCAGGCCCTGGCGTCCAGCGGCGCCTCCGACCTGTCCCCCTCGGAGCTGGAGCCGCTGCGCGCGGCGACGCGGGCGCTGATCGCCGCCTTCAAGGCCGAGGGCCGGCTGCAGGAAGACCCGCTGCATCTCGCCATGACCCGCAATGTGGAGTTGCACCGCGAGGCCGCCGCCGCGCAGCTGGCCGGCCGCCGCATCCTGGTGACCGGCGGCGCGGGTTGCGTCGGCACGCGCCTGCGCGGACTGCTGGCGGAGTTCCGCCCGGCGGCGCTGGTCTGCCTCGACGTCGCGCCGCATGAGGGGCCCGGCGAGGCCTGTCCCGTCGATATCCGCGAGGCGGCGGCGGTGGACGAGGCCTTCGCCCGTCACCGCCCGGAGGTGGTCTTCCACCTGGCCAGCATCCGCGAGCCCGGCCGGGCCGAGGCGGTGGTGCGCGAGGCCATCGAGACCAATGTCTATGGCACGGGCCATGTCATCGCGGCCTGCCGGCGGCATGGCGTGGCGCGGGCGGTCTATTCCTCGACCGGCAAGTGCTTCGCCTACGTGACCGACCACGTCTACACCGGCAGCAAGAAGCTGGCCGAGTTCCAGTGGGCCGTGGCGGCACGCGGCGGCGGACCGACCCGCTTCGCCACCACCCGCTTCACCCATGTGCTGGAGAACGGCATCGTCGCCCGCGACATCGCCGAGGGCATCGAGGCGGGGCTGGTCGGGCTGCATGGCGCCGACAGGTTCTTCAACGTGCAGAACCTGCGCCAGGCGACGCATCTGCTGATCAATGCCCTCGCCCTGGCCGGCGAGCCGGTGGCGGACGGTTTCTGGAGCGCCGTCGATCTGGGCTGGCCGGTGAACACGCTCGAGATGGCGCTGTTCCAGATCGACCGCAGCGGCCGCGACGCCGCAGTCCGCTTCCTCGGCGTGCCGCGCGGCTACGACGAGCGCTTCTTCCGCGGCCAGTTCGACTGGAGCGGCGAGATCGAGTACCACCCCCTGCTCAACGCCCTCGAAGCCGTCGAGGGCTATGCCGACAGCACCGGCACGATGGTCGGCGCGCGCTTCCGCCCCTTCCCGCCGGACGCGCTGGATCATGAGCTGGCGCGGTTGCGCCAGGCGCTGGACGCGCCGGCGGCCGGCGGCGCCGAGACCCTGAAATCCGCGCTGCTGCAGGCGGTCGCCGGCATGGCCGGCGCGATCTTCCGCCAGACCCCGGCCCGGCAGCTTCTCGACATCCTCTGGTGGGGGACGGCGCCGGCCTGGGCCGGTCCTGGCGCCGCGGAGGCCGCCCGCTACCGCACCGTCGCCGCCCTGCTGGCCGATGCCCTGCTGCCCTCGCTGATCGAGAATGCGGATTGGGCGAGCGATCCGGCGGTGCGCGGCAAGCTGCTCGACGTCGCCACCACCTTCGCCCTGATCCCCGGGATGGAGGCGCGCGGCGCGGCGTTCCGGCAGCAGGCCGAGGCGGCGGCCAGGGCGGCCTGAGGGGAGCGGCCTGAGGGAAGCGGCTTGGCGCCTCAGCCCGCCAGGCTGCGCCGCAGCCGCAGGAAGGTGACGCCGAGAAAGGCCGCGCCCAGCATGGCCAGGACGGCGAGGCGCGGCGCCACCACCTCCAGGCCGGCGCCCCGGTAGAGCACCGCCTGCGAGAGGGCGACGAACTGCGTGGTGGGCAGCAGCTGCACCGCCCATTGCAGCCAGGGCGGCATGCTCTCCAGCGGGGTCATGCTGCCTGAGAGCAGCATCATCAGGATGATCGACGGCAGGGCGAGCAGGCCGAACTGGCCTGTCGAGCTCGTCACCGTCGCCAGCAGGACCCCGAGCGCCGCCACCGAAAGCTGGAACAGCACCGTGCCGAGGACGAAAAGGGCGAGCGAGCCGGCGAGCGGCACGCCGAGCAGACCATGCACGACCAGCAGCAGGGAGAGCACGGCGGCGCCGACGATGACCAGCGCATTGGCGCCGATCTTGGCCAGCAGGATCTGCAGCGGCGTCACCGGCATGGCAAGCAGGTGCTCCAGCGTGCCGTGCTCGCGCTCGCGCAGCAGCGCCGCGCCGGGCAGGATGATGGAGAGGATCAGCGTCGAGTTCACCACCTGCATCACGGCGCTGAACCATTCCGGCGTGCTGTTCGGGTTGAAGCGCGTGCGCAGCACGAGATCGATCGGCGAGGCCGTGCCGCCGAGCCGGGCCGCCACTTCCTGCTGCACGATCTGCTGGATGAAGCCCGAGCCGTTGCCGGCCTGGGAGATCGCCGTGGCGTCGACATCGATGGCCAGGTTCACCGGGCGGCGGGCCAGCAGGTCCGCCTCGAGGCGCGGCGGGATCTGCAGGGCGAAGGTGATGCGCCCGGCATCCAGGGCCCGCGCCACCTCGGCCGGCGTCATCGCCACGGCCGGGCGGAACTGCGGCGGCAGCAGGGCGGCCGCGATGGCGCGGGAGAGATCGGACCGGTCCTCGTCCACCACGGCGACGGCGGCGTTGCGCACCTCCGTCTTCATGCCCGTCGCCACCGTGTAGACCGCCACGGTGAAGGTGTAGAGCAGCAGGAGCAGCAGCACGGGGTCCGCCCGCAGCACGCGCAGCTCCTTGAGCCCGAGCCAGAGGATCGTGCCGAGGCCGCGCATCGGCCTCAGGCCTCCTGCTTGCGCAGCAGCAGCGCCGCCAGCGCGATGAACAGCAGCGCGAAGCCGGCCAGCATCGCGTGGTTCCACCAGAGCGCGTCGAGGCCCAGCCCCTTGCTCATCGTGCCTATGGTGATCTGCTGGAACCAGCTGGCGGGGAAGGCCAAGCCGATGACGCGCCCCGCCCCCGTCAGCGAGGCGGTGGGCACCAGCAGGCCGGAGAAGTTCACCGCCGGCACGATGGAGAGGATGGCGGTGGCGAAGATCGCCGCGACCTGGCTGCGGACGAAGGCCGAGACGAGCAGCCCGAATCCGGTCGAGGCCAGGACGTAGAGCAGCCCGCCCAGGGCCAGCGCCGGAGCCGAGCCGAGGACCGGCACGCCGAAGACAAGCCACGCCGCCGCCACCAGCATGGCGAAGCTGGTCAGCGCCACGGCGATGTAGGGCAGCTGCTTGCCGATCAGGAACTCCGGCGCCGTGACCGGTGTGGCGCGGAAGTTGGCGATGGCGCCGCTCTCCTTCTCGCGCACCACGCCGACGGCGGCGAGCATGGCCGGGACCAGCATCAGCATCAGCATGATGACGCCCGGCACGATGGCGACCACGCTGCGGAAGGCCTGGTTGAAGTGGAAGCGGGGCTCGATGGCCAGCAGCGCCGCGCCGCGCGGCAGCGGGGAGAGCGCCTGCCGGTCCTGCAGCCAGCTCTGCGCCAGACCGAGCACATAGCCGCGCGCGGTCTCGGCGCGGAAGGGCATGGCGCCGTCGATCGCGACCGCCACCTCCGGCCGGTCGCCGCGCCGCAGGTCGTGGCCGAAGCCGGGCGGGATCTCGACCGCGACGGCGATCCGCGCCGCGCGCAGCCGCGCCTCGGCCGCCGCCGCGTCGGCCAGGGGCGGCCTCTCGGAGAAGTAGCGCGATCCGGCGAAGCTTTCGAGCAGGCCACGGCTCTCCGGCGTGCGGTCGCCATCCAGCGCGGCATAGGGCAGGTTCTCGACATCGAAGGAGATGCCGAAGCCGAAGGCCAGCGCCAGCAGCAGCGGTCCGAGCAGGGCGAAGGTCAGGCGGATCGGGTCGCGCAGCAGTTCGAGCGTCTCGCGCCAGGCGCAGGCGGCGAGCCGCGCCGCCTCGAAGCGGCGCGGCCGGCGCGCCGGGGCGGCCGGGCGCGGCGCGGGCGCCTCCGCGGCCTCCTCCGGCCCGGCCGCCTCCTCGAGCCAGCCGATGAAGGCCTCCTCCAGCGTGGCGGCGCCGCGCTCGGCCACCAGCGCGCGCGGCGCCCCCATGGCCAGGATGCGCCCGGCGTGCTGCAGCGAGATCCGGTCGCAGCGCTCGGCCTCGTTCATGAAGTGGGTGGAGATGAAGATGGTGACGCCATCCTCGCGCGAGAGCCGCAGCAGGTGGCGCCAGAACAGGTCGCGCGCCACCGGATCGACGCCGGAGGTCGGCTCGTCCAGGATCAGCAGCGCCGGCTCATGCACCACGGCGGCGGCGAGCTGCAACCGCTGCCGCACGCCCAGCGGCAGGGATTCCGGCGCGGCATCGGCCACCGCCTCGAGGTCGAAGTCCCGCATCACGGCGGCGATGCGCGCCGCGCCCCGCGCCGCCGGAAGATGGAAGAGGCGCGCATGCAGCGCGAGGTTCTGCCGCACCGTCAGTTCGCCATAGAGCGAGAAGGCCTGCGACATGTAGCCGACCTGCCGCCGCGCGTCGCCGCCGGCACCGGGCCGCTGGCCCAGCACCCTCGCCTCCCCCTCGCTGGCCGGCAGCAGGCCGCAGAGCATGCGCATGGTCGTGCTCTTGCCCGAGCCGTTGGAGCCCAGGAAGCCGAAGATCTCGCCGCGATGGATGCGGAGGTCGACATGATCCACCGCGGTGAAGTCGCCGAAGCGCTTGGTCAGGCCGCGCGCCTCGATCACCGGCCCCTCCCCGGGCCGGGGCGGCGGCGGCGGGGTGATGACCACGGGGCGGTGGCCCTTCCGCCGGGCCTCCGGCAGCAGGGCGATGAAGGCCTCCTCCAGGCTGCGCGTCCCGGTGCGGGTGAGGATCCCGGCCGGGCTGCCGGTGGCGATGACCTTCCCGCCATCGAGCGCCGCCAGCCAGTCGAAGCGCTGGGCCTCGTCCATGTAGGCGGTGGCCACCAGCACGCTCATGCCCGGCCGGCGGGCGCGCAGCCGGCCGATCAGCGCCCAGAACTGGCGGCGGGACAGCGGATCGACGCCGGTGGTGGGCTCGTCCAGGATCAGCAGGTCCGGGTCGCGCACCAGGGCACAGCAGAGCGAGAGCTTCTGCTTCATCCCGCCCGAGAGCTTGCCCGCCGGGCGGGCGGCGAAGCGCGCGAGGCCGGTGGCCTGCATCAGCTCCGCCGCGCGCTCGCGGCGTTCGGACGCGCCCTGGCCGAAAAGCCGGGCGAAGTAGTCGATGTTCTCGGCGATGGAGAGCACCGGATAGAGGTTCCGCCCCAGCCCCTGCGGCATGTAGGCGACGCGCCGCCGCAGGCCGGCCAGGGCGGCGCGGTCGCGCAGGTCGGCGCCGAGCGCCGAGATCTCCCCCTGTTGCGGCCGCCGCACCCCCGCCAGCAGGCCGAGCAGGGTGGACTTGCCGACGCCGTCGGGCCCGACCAGCCCGGCCATCACGCCGGCAGGCACCTCCAGGCCGATGTCATCCAGCGCCACCACCTCGCCGTATCGGTGCCGCACCCCGTGCAGCGCGGCGGCCGGCGGGAGAATGGAGGATGGTGGCGCCGCGCCCGCGCCGCTCACGGCAGGCGGACCTCCAGCCGGGGCGGCCAGGGTTGCGCCGGATCGAGCCGGACATAGCCGAGGCCGCGCACCCCGCCCTTCACCTGATCGACATGCGCCCTCAGCAGATCCGGCGGCAGGCGGAGCTTGACCCGGAACATCAGGTTGCCGCGCTCCTGCGCCGTCTCGACCTGGCGCGGCGTGAACTGCGCCTCAGGGGCGACGAAACTGACGCTGGCCGGCAGCACGTAGTCCGGGACCGGGTCCAGCACCAGCCTGGCCTCGGCGCCATAGGTCAGGCGCCCGGCCTGGGCGGCGGGCAGGAAGATGATCATCGAGACATCGGTCGGGTCGATCAGGGTCGCCACACGCCCCCCGGCCGAGACCACCTCGCCGCTGCGCACCAGGCGGTAGAGCACGCGGCCGGTACGCGGCGCGGTCAGGACGGTGTCGTCCAGCAGGGTGCGCACCTCGGCGGCATTGGCCTCGGCGGCGGCGAGATTGGCCTCGGCGCGGCGCCGGCCCGCCTCGGCGGTGGCGACGGTGGCCTCGGCCACCTCCAGCGTCGAGCGGCGCTGATCGAGCTGCTCGGCCGGCGCGAAGCCGCGGCGGGACAGCTCCTGGGTCCGGGCCAGCTCGGTCTGGGCGAGCTGGCGTGTGCTGGCGGCGCGCAGCTGCTCGGCCTCCGCCGCCGCCACCGCCTGCCGCGCTTCCAGGACCTGCGCCTCGGCGGCGAGCAGCCGGGCCCGCAGGGTGCGGTCATCGAGCCGCGCGACCACGGCGCCGGCTTCGACCATCTGGCCTTCCTCGACCGTGACCTCCAGCACCCGCCCGGCGATCTTGCTGGCGATGTCGATCTGCTCCGCCTCGATGCGGCCGTTGGTGGCGGCGATGAAGGAGGGCAGCGCGGGCTCGCGCAGGAGCAGCCGCCAGCCGAGATAGCCGCCGCCCGCCAGGACCACGGCGGCCAGTCCGATCGGCATCACCCAGCGTCGCAGCGGCATGTCTGTCTCCGGTTCCGGCTCCCCAAAGGCGCCGCCGGAAGGCAGTAGAGCAATCCGGCGCGGCGGCGCCAAGGCGGCCGCTCCCGGCCGCGCGTCTCAGCCGCGGGCGGGCGTGCTCGGCGTGCCCAGGACCGCCAGCACCTCCGCGACCGCCTGGAGCTGCTCGGCGCAGTGCCGCCAGCCCGGCGCGGCCCCGGTCGCCGCGGCGGCCGGGGCCGGCGGCACGGATTGCGCCACGCCGGCCGCGAAGCCGGCGCAGATCCGCGCGACCCGGTCGATCTCCTGGCCCAGCTCCGGTGGCGGCGGCGCCTCCTCCCGGCGCAGGGTATTGGCCAGCCCCTCCGCGAAGAGCAGGGCGGAGGCATAGAGGCGGATGCCGCGCCGGTCGTAGCGGGCGGCCATGTCACGCACCTCGGGCGCCGTCAGCCGGCCGCGCAGGGACCAGCGCGCCGCGCCCTGTGCCGCGGCGATGCCGGCGTGCAGGCCGATCAGGCTGGCATGCGCGGCCGAGACGGCCTGCAGCCCGGCCCGCGCCCGCTCCAGCCCTTCCTCCGGCCGGCCGGCCGCCGCCGCCTCCACCGCCGCCCGGCAGCCCTGCAGCGCCTCCGCGAGGCGGCGCAGCAGGTCGCGCGCCGCGTCGTCGATCTGCCGCACCGGATCGGGCGTCATCAGGATCTGGCTGAACACGAGGCCGATGGTGGTGCCCACGGCCACATCGAGGTAGCGCACCAGCCCGGCCTGGGCCGGGCCCACGGCGAGGACCAGCACGGCCGAGACCCCGGCCTGGATCGGCACCACCGGCGGTTGCCCGTAGCCGGCGGCGATGAGGATGGCGAGGAAGCTGCCGAGACCGACCCGCAGCAGCGGATAGGTGTCGGGCAGCAGCAGGGCCAGCTCACCGACGACGATGCCGGTGGTGACGCCGAGCATCAGCCCGACCGCCTGCCGCCCGTGGCTCGGCAGCCCCGGCGCCAGGCAGACCAGCGCGGTGACCGCCGCGAAGACCGGGTGCGAATGGCCGAAGGCGGCCACCGAGACCATCCAGGCCAGCGCCGCCGCCAGCGAGGCGGCGAAGGCGTCGCGCCAGGCCAGGCCCAGCCGCCCGAGCCATCGCGCCCCGATGGAGGCCGGCATGCCTTCTCCCTTTCTCGGCCGGAGTCGCTCCGGCCAGTCTGCCGCCTCCGCGCCGCCCGGGGAATGGCGGGCGTCGCGGCGCGCCCCCCCGGCGCGGGGGGGAAAGCCCTTACCCTTACTCGGCGGGCTGCAGCGCCAGATCCTCCTCCACCGGCAGGGGCGCGCCCTTCAGCGCGGACTGCAGGCGGACGGTGTCCAGCTCGCCCTCCCACCGGGCGACGACGATGGTGGCCACCGCGTTGCCGACCAGGTTGGTGAGGGCGCGGCACTCGGACATGAAGCGGTCGATGCCCAGGATCAGCGCCATGCCGGCGACGGGGACGGAGGGAACCACGGAGAGCGTCGCCGCCAGGGTGATGAAGCCCGCGCCGGTGATGCCCGCCGCGCCCTTGGAGGAGAGCATGGCGACCAGCAGCAGCAGCACCTGGTCCCAGATCGACAGCTCGATGCCGCAGGCCTGGGCGATGAACAGCGCCGCCATGGTCATGTAGATGTTGGTGCCGTCGAGGTTGAAGCTGTAGCCGGTGGGCACCACCAGCCCGACCACGGACTTCCTGCAGCCGGCGCGCTCGAGCTTCTCCATCAGCGTCGGCAGCGCCGCCTCGGAGGAGGAGGTGCCGAGCACCAGCAGCAGCTCCTCCTTGATGTAGCGGATCAGCGCCAGGATGGAGAAGCCGTTGTAGCGCGCGACGGCGCCCAGGACCACGAGCACGAAGAGCAGCGCGGTGACGTAGAAGGTGGCGATCAGCAGCGCCAGGTTGGCGATCGAGCCGATGCCGTACTTGCCGATGGTGAAGGCCATCGCGCCGAAGGCACCGATGGGCGCGGCCTTCATCAGGATGGCGACCAGCTTGAACATCGCCGCCGAGGCCGAGTGCAGCAGGTTCATCACCGGCTCGGCATGGTCGCCGATGGCGGAGAGCGCGATGCCGAAGAGCACGGCGAAGAACAGCACCTGCAGGATGTCGCCGGAGGCGAGGGCGGCCACCGGCGAGGCCGGGATGATGTTCATCAGGAAGCCGGTGATGGTGCTCTCATGCGCCTTGGCCGCATAGCCGGAGACGGCGCTGGCATCGAGCGAGGCGGGGTTGATGTTCAGCCCCGCGCCCGGCTGGACGATATTGGCGATGATCAGGCCGATGATCAGCGCCAGGGTGGAGAAGGTGAGGAAGTAGAGCATGGCCTTGCCGGCGACCCGCCCGACCTTGCCGACATCCCGCACGCCGGCAATGCCGACCACCACGGTCAGGAAGATGACCGGGGCGATGACCATCTTCACCAGCTTGATGAAGGCATCGCCCAGCGGCTTCATCTCGGCGCCGGTCTGCGGATAGAAATGCCCGAGCAGGATGCCGACCGTGATGGCGGCCAGCACCTGGACATAGAGATGCCGGTAGAAGCGCCTGGGCTTGACGGGCGGTGCCTTGCCGGCGACGGCGTGTTCCACGAAGGCCATGGTTGTTTCCTCCACCTTGGGGGGCCCGCCATCGCCCTGCTCGGGATGTCGGGATGACAGCTGGATCAGGCCGCCCGGGGATACGGTCCGCGGATCGGCATGCCCCCCTCCATGGCAAGCCCGATGCCAGACCGCCGCGGCGGTTGGCATCCGGCCCAGATCATTGATCTTATACATGTTTAGAATGTGCCACCCCGCCGCCTCCGCCGCCGCCCGTGCGGATTTCCGCCCGGTTGACGCGGTCCCTGTGCGGAGATCCGCACGGATCCGTCCGGGCCTCCCGTGCTGACCTCCCTGCCGCGCGGGGTCCGGCGCGCCGCGCTGGCGCTCGCCGCCCTGACCCTCCTGGTGGCCGCGGACCGGCTCGCCGGGCGCCTTGCCACGCGCTTCGTCCTGGCCGAGATGGAGGCGGGCGCGCGCGCCGCGGCCGAGCTTCGCGCCACCGTGCTGCGGGCCGAGATCGAGAAGCAGCGCAGCCTGCCGGTGATCCTGGCGCAGGACCCGGACCTGATCCGCGCCCTCGATCGGCCGGAGCCCGGACGCCTGGCGGCGCTGAACGTCAAGCTGGAGCGGCTGGCGGAAGGCACGCGCACCGCCGTCATCTATGCGCTGGACCGGGAGGGGCGCACCGTCGCGGCCAGCAACTGGCGCAGCGACACGAGCTTCGTCGGCCAGGACTACGCCTTCCGACCCTATTTCCAGGAGGCGCTCGGGAGCGGCGCGGCCGAGCATTTCGCCCTCGGCACCGTCAGCCAGCGGCCGGGCCTCTACCTCACGCGCCGGCTGGAGGATGCCGGCGGGCCGCTCGGCGTCATCGTGGTCAAGGCCGAGTTCGCGGAGGTGGAGGAGGCGTGGCGGCGCCTGCGCGAACCGGTGCTGACGACCGACGACCGCGGCATCGTCACCGTCACCAGCGTGCCGGAATGGCATTTCCTGGCCACCCGGCCGCTGGAGCCCGCCGCCCGGGAGGCGATCCGCGGCAGCCTGCAGTTCGGTGAGACGCCGCTGCGCGACCTGGCCTTCACCCCCCATCAGGCGAGCGACGGCCACGGCCTGCTGCGGCTCGACGAGCCGGCGGCGCGCGGCCTCTTCCTCCCCGTCTCCACCCCCGTGCCGGGCACCGGCTGGAGCCTGACCCTGCTGGCTCCCACCGCGCCCACGCTGGAGGCGGCCCGCGCGGCCGCCCGGGCCTGGGCCCTGCTGCTCGGCCTGGCGCTGATGGCGCTGCTCGGCCTCACCCTGCGGCGACGGCGGCGCATGGCGCGGGAGCGGCGGCGCGAGGCGGAGCGGCGCCGGGCGCTGGAGGCCGAGGTCGGCCAGCGCACCGCCGAGCTCAGCGCCGCCAATGCCAGCCTTCGCGCCGAGGCCGAGGAGCGGCAGCGGGCCGAGGCGGCGCTGCACCGCATGCGCGACGAGCTGGGCCAGGCCAACCGGCTCGCCATCCTCGGCCAGATCACCGCCAGCGTGGCGCACGAGATCAACCAGCCGGTCGCCGCCATCCGCAGCTTCGCCGACAATGCCGCCGAGTTCGTGGCGCGCGGCGAGGCCGCCATGGCCGGCCGCGGGCTGGCCACCATCGCCGCCCTCACCGAGCGCATCGGCACCATCACCGCTGGGCTGCGCGGATTCGCCCGCAAGGCCACCGGCGAGGTGGAGCCGATGCCGATCCGCACCGCCATCGAGGGCGCCCTGCTGCTGCTCGGCCACCGCCTGCGCCACGAGGGCATCGCGGTCTCGCTGGCGATCGAGGGCGAGCCGTGCGTGCGGGCCGAGCGCGTGCGACTGGAACAGGTGCTGGTGAACCTGATCCAGAACGCCATCGAGGCGCTGCACGGCGCGGCGGCGCCCCGCATCGCCATCTCCGCCGCCGCCACGGGCGGGCGGGTCCGCGTCCGCGTCGCCGACAACGGGCCGGGACTGCCGCCCGAGGTCCGGCGTTCCTTGTTCATGCCGTTCACGACCACCAAATCCGCCGGGCTCGGACTGGGGCTGGTGATCTCGCGCGGGATCCTGGCCGATCTGGGCGGCACGCTGGAGGCGCCGGAGACGCCGGGCGGCGCCAGCTTCGTCATCACGCTGGACGAGGCCGGCCCAGGGATGAGCGAGGGGATGAGCCGGGAGACGGGCCAGCGAGGGAGCGGCTGAATGGATGTCGTGTTCGTCGATGATGACGACACTCTGCGCGAGGCCAACCTGCAGAGCTTCGCCCTGGCCGGACTGGAGGCCATGGCCGTCGCCTCGGCGCCGCGCGCGCTCGAGGTGGTGGACGCGGAGTTTCCCGGCGTCGTCGTCACCGATGTGCGGATGCCCGGCATGGACGGGATCGCCCTGTTCCACGAGCTGCGCCGCCGCGACCCGGACCTGCCGGTGATCCTGGTCACGGGTCATGGCGACATCCCGATGGCGGTCGCGGCGATGCGCGAGGGTGCCTATCACTTCCTGCCCAAGCCCTACGCGGTAGCCGAGCTGGTGTCGGCGGTGCGGCATGCCCTCGAGAAGCGGCGGCTGGTGCTGGAGAACCGCCGCCTGGCCCGCGCGGTCGAGGCCGGGGCCGATACCAGCCTGCTCGGCGACGCGCCGGCCATGCAGGCGCTGCGCCAGCGGCTGCGGCAGATCGCCGATACCGGTGTCGACGTGCTGATCGAGGGCGAGACCGGCAGCGGCAAGGATGTCGTCGCCTCCGCCCTGCACCGCTGGAGCCGCCGCGCGCACCGGCCCTTCGTCGCCCTCAACTGCGGTGCCCTGCCGGAGAGCGTGATCGAGAGCGAGCTGTTCGGCCACGAGGCCGGCGCCTTCACCGGCGCGCAGAAGCGCCGCATCGGCCGCATCGAGCATGCCGATGGCGGCACGCTCTTCCTCGACGAGATCGAGGCCATGTCGCCCGCCGTCCAGGTGAAGCTGCTGCGCGTGCTGGAGAGCCGCGAGATCGCGCCGCTCGGCACGAACGAGGTGCGGCGGCTCGACCTGCGCGTCGTCGCCGCCACCAAGGTCTCGCTGTTCGATCTGGCGCGGCGCGGTCGGTTCCGCGAGGATCTCTACTACCGCCTGCACGTGGTGACGCTGCGGGTCCCGCCGCTGCGGGAGCGGCGCGCCGACATCCCGCTGCTCTTCGCGCATTTCCTGGAGCGCGCGGCGGCACGCTTCGGCCGCGCGGCGCCGCCGCCCGGCGAGACGGTGCGGCGGCACCTCGTCACGCATGACTGGCCGGGCAATGTGCGCGAGCTGACGCACTACGCCGAACGCGTCGCCCTCGGGCTGGCCGAGGACACGCCCCTGCCCGGCGGCGGCAGGGAGGATGACGCGGCCCCGCTGCCGCAGCGCGTCGATGCCTTCGAGGCGGCGGCCATCACGGAGGCGCTCGCGGCGCATCAGGGCGATGTGCGGGCCGTGGTGGAGGCGCTCGGCCTGCCGCGCAAGACCTTCTACGACAAGCTGAAGCGCCACGGCATCGACCCGAACGACCACCGTCCGGGCCGCCGCTAGAGCAGATCCCGATCACCGGATCGGGTGAAGATGCCCGCGAGAACAGGTGGCTGGAGCGTCTGCCGTGGGCCAGGGCGAACGGACGACGCTCCAGGCGGCCTCAGCGCTTCAGGGCGAGGCGCCGGGCCGGCGGTCCCACAGGCGCAGCCACGAAGGCGGCGCGCACATCCTCCGGCCATTCCGCTACCTTGCGCCGCCCTAGATCGACGCAGAGGAACAGCAACTCGCATTCCGCGCTCTCCCAGCCCTCCTCGGCGTGGAACAGGCGGTGGCGCAGCAGCAGGCGCTTGGCGTCATGCGCGATGATCTCGGTGCTGGCGGCGAGCGGCATGCCGAGCGTCACCTCGCGCCGGTAGGCGATCCAGTTCTCGGCCGCGAAGGTGCCGAGGTCGCGCTCGCGGAAGCCGGGGCCGAGACGAAGGGCGGGCCAGACGACATCGGTCGCCATGTCGAAGGCCACGACATAGTAGGCCAGGTTCATATGGCCGTAGTGATCCACCCATTCCGGGCGGACGGCGCCGACGGCGAAGCGTTCCGCCCAGGGTTGCACCGTCACGTCGCTCATGGCCAGGCGGCCTCCTCTCTCCTTCGCCGCTTCGGGGAAGCGGTTCGCACCCGGCCGGTTAAATCGGGCCGGGCCGGGCGGCACAAGGGGCCGCAGGCGGTGCGCCGCCGGTGGCGGGACGCATCCCCGCACGGGCTGTGCGTGAAAAAGGCCCCGGATGTCGCCATCCGGGGCCTCCTAGCATTGCCTGCGGGCGGCTGGCGCCCACCGCACGGGCCTTCTCAGGCCGGCACGGCCTCCCGCGATCCGGAGAGCCGGGACGGGGCGTGGCACGCCGACATCAAACAATGAGACACCGGATCACCTCCTTTCATGCTGTTGCTGGGACAGATGACATGGGCCGCCGGCCGGCTGGCCGCAAGCCTTCCTCAGCCGGGATCGGGAGGCGCGTATTCGCTGACCAGGGGCCGCAGCCGCTCCGGTCCGGGGTCGAAGGGGGCGAGCAGGCGGACCTCGCCACTCTGCGCCAGGACCTCCTCCCCCGTCTCGTCCAGCCGGACGCCCCTGACCAGCAGCAGCGCCGTCTCCGGCTGCCGTTCGGCCAGGGCCATGAGTTCGGCGCGGCCGAGCGGCACCGGTGCCGCGGTGGCGGTGCTGGCGCGGACCAGGACATGCAGCCGGGCGCCCCGGCGGCGGGCCACCAGATCCAGCGGCTGGCCGCGCGGTGCCGGCCGTACCGTCCAGCCGAGCGCCTCGAGATGCGCCCGCGCCACCGCCAGGCCATGCGCCACCACGGCGGCCCGCGCGCGCGGCGGCAGCCCGCCGCCCTGCCCGCCCAGGCCGCGGCCGGGGCGGCCGGCGGCGGCATTCTCCACCTCGATGCGTTCCGGCGGCGGAGCGGGTGGCATGGCGCCGGCATCCTCGGCGGCATGGATGCGGCCGAGCAGGGCGGCGAAGCGCCCGGCATCCTCCAGGAAGCCCGCATCCGACGGCAGCGCCGCCGCCGGATAGCGGCGGGCCGCCACCGCCGCCCCCTCATAGGACCGGCCCAGCGCGCCGCCACCCAGATCGAAGGGAAGCGTCAGGCCGGGCTCGGCGGCGAGGTCCGCGGCGAGGACGGCCCGCCCCGCCGCGACCAGCCGCGCCATCATCGCCGCCGGGCGCGGCCGGAAGGCGCCATCCTCGTAGAAGGTCGAGCCATGGGCGAGGGAGAGATAGGCCGCCTCCCCCGCCGCGTCGAAGAGATAGACGCAGTACCAGCCCTGCCGCGCGCTGGGTGAGCGGGCCCGCGAATGGAAGCGCGTCCAGGGCAGGCGCGCCTTCGAGCCCAGGCCGTCGCGCCCCTCGGCGCGGAGATCCTCGCCATGAGCGCCCAGCGCCCGGACCAGCCGCGCCCGCCCGCGCATCAGCGCCGCCGGCAGGAGGCGGCGCACCAGCAGGCCGCGCCGCTGCATCGCCGGGGTCGGCAGGGCGCTGTACTGGCGCTGCAGCCGCAGGATCTCGGCGATCTCGTCCCGCACGCCGGCGTCAGCCGCAGCCTTCGGGATTGAGCCAGCCGGCGGGCTGCCCGGCCTCGTCGCGCACGCCCGCGGCGCCCGCGCAGAGCGGATGCAGCGTGAAACGGCGCCCGTCCTCCCCGGGCCAGGGCGGCTCGACGCCGACCGGGCGGAGCGTCTCGCGCCGGGACGGCCGGCCCGGCGGGCCGAGCTCGGCCACGCATTCCAGCCGCTCCCCACCGGGGCGTTGCAGGCGGACCAGCACGCGGCCGTGGTTCATCGGCATGGCGGCGGTGACGACGCCCCCCGCCTCGCCCTCCAGGCAGGCCACCAGGCCGGGCGCCATGGCCGGCAGGAAGCGGGTCCAGCCCTCGTCCTGCTGCGCCGCGGCCGGCAGGGTCGCCAGCGCGAGCCCGAAGGCCACGAAGGGGGCGAGGCGTGGGCGCACGGTCAGTGGATCTCCTTGGACCTGGCGAGCGCCTCCTTCAGCGCCGCCACCGAGAACTGGCCGGAGGCGCAGAGATCCAGGATCGGCTTCTCGCGCCGCGTGCAGAGATCGATCGCCGCCGGCAGACGGCGCACGGCATCCTGCGGGATGACCACGGCACCATGCCGGTCGGCATGCACCACCGCGTCGTGGTCGCAGGCCATGCCGTGCACCGAGACATCCAGCCCGTAGGCCACCATGTGGACATGCGCGTGGCTCGGATTGATCACGCCGCCCAGGATCTGGAACTCGGGCGCCAGCATGTCGATGTCGCGGTAGGAGCCGTTGGTGACGCAGCCCTGGGCACCCAGCGCCTTGTGCACCGCCGAATGCACCTCGCCCCAGAAGGCGCCGTAGCCCGGCGTGTCGTCGAGATCCTGCAGGACCACCACGGTCGGCATGGCGGCATCGGCCACGTATTCGTACCAGCCGGTGCGGATGGACTGCTCCTTCGCCGCCTCGCGGCCGGAGGGGGCGGCGGCACGGATGGCGCCGGTGCGGGCCAGGCCGCAGATCGGGCGGAGCGTCACGTCGGCCGGCACCAGCGGGCGGACGGTGTAGCCATAGCCGCGCCGCTCGGGCGAGGTGATCTCCAGCGCGTTGCAGATGGTGGGCGTGTCCCAGGCGCGCAGCGCTTCCAGGTCGGCGGCGGTGAAGGGGTAGTCGGTCATGCGGGTCTCCTCCGGGCTTCTGACGGCCGGGAGAGGATCGGACGGAAGCGGAGCCGCGTCAAAGGGGCGCGGCGCGCCCGCCGGGACTTCGGGGGGGCGTGCCGGAGGCCCATGCCGATGTCAGGGCCCTGTCCGCCGGCGGGTGCTTCCTCCCCCGCCCCTCACCTCAGCCCGGGTGGCGGTGCCGCCGGGCCTCCTGGCGCATCTGCTCCGCGCGGCGGCGCTCCTCCTCGGCGCGGCGGGCGGCCTCGCGCTGCCGCTCCTCGAAGCGCCGGCGTTCCTCGTCGCGGTGCCGGCGCTCCTCCTCCTCGCGGCGGCGGGCCTCGCGGTGGCGCTCCTCCAGCTGGCGGCGCTCCGCCTCCCAGTGCCGCTGCTCCCGCTCGACATGGCGCCGCGCCTCGATCTCCCGGCGGCGCGCCTCCTCCTCACGCAGGCGGCGCCATTCATCCGGGCGCTGCGCGGCGGCCACCAGGGGCGTGCCCGCCGCCAGGGACACCAGGCCAAGTCCCAGCAGGTCACGTCGTCGCATCGCGCCGCCTCCCTTACCGCCGGCCGGCGGGATCGCCGGACCGACAGGGGGAGGCTCGCCCCGCCGCGTGGCGCGGGCGCGGCGGCGGCGCGGCGAAACCGGGGCAGCCCTCACCGGGGCAGCCCTCACCGGGGCCGCCCGGAGGCGGGCTCAGCCGCGCGGCGTGCCCGCCTCGCCGAGATCCCACCACATCCCGGCGAAGGCCAGCAGCCCCTCGCGCGCCGGCGCGGTCAGCAGATGTTCGTCGGGCCCGTGCTGCTTGCAGCCGTTGTAGCTGTGCGGCACCCAGACCAGAGGCACGCCGAGATGATCGACGAAGACATCGCCCGGCAGGCCGCCGCTGCTGTTGGGGATGATCTGCACCCGCTTGCCCAGGCTGCGCTGCATGCTCTCCTGCGCCCAGCGCACCCAGGGGTGGTCCGGCGCGGTTCGGCTGGCCGGCATGCGCAGCCCCGCATTCTCGATGCGCACCAGCTCCAGCCCGGCCGCGTCCAGGTGGCGGCGCAGCGCCGGCTCGAAGCCGGAGGGATCGCTGTCCACGGTGTAGCGGATCTGGCAATGCGCCCGCGCCCAGGGGGCCACGGCATTGACCGGATTCTCCGGCCGGCCGCTCAGCATGGCCAGCACGATGAAGCTGTTCCAGCCATAGATCTTCTCGGCATCGCTCAGCCCCGGCTCGCCCCAGCCGGCATCGATGCTCGCCGCGCCGTCGCCGCCGCCGACCGGGCAGTCCCGCAGCACGGCGCGCACCGCCTCCGGCACGCCGGCCCCGCCGCCCGGCAGCCAGTCGCGCAGCCGCACGCGCCCGTCCTTGTCGGCGATGCTGGCGATGGCGTGGGCGAGCAGGATGGCCGGATCGCGCGTCAGCCCGCCCCAGTGGCCGGAATGCACGCCGCCCTCGCGCAGCGACACGGCGAGGTCACAATGCCAGGTGCCGCGCGTGCCGGTGGCGATGGTCGGCAGGCCGGGCTCGACGCGCGGCCCGTCGGAGGCGATCAGCGCGTCGGCGGCCAGTTCCTCCGCATGGGCGGCGACGAAATCGCGCAGGCCCTTGCTGCCGCGCTCCTCGGCCATTTCCAGCACCAGCTTCACATTGGCGCCGAGCCGGCCGCCCCGCTCCTGCAGCACCGCCTCCAGGGCCGCCAGATTGATGGCGTGCTGGCCCTTGTTGTCGGCGGTGCCGCGGCCGTACCAGCGGTCGCCGCGATCGGTCAGGCGCCAGGGCTCGAGCCCCTCGGACCATTGCTCGTCCAGCCCAGCCACGGTGTCGCCATGGCCATAGAGCAGCACGGTCGGGCGCGCGGGGTCCTCGATGCGCAGGGCGGTGAGGATCGGGCCGAAGCCCTCCTCGGGATTGGGATGCAGCGTGACGGTGAAGCCGAGCCGCTCCAGCCAGGGCCGGATCAGCCCGGTCAGGTAGCGCTCCATCTCCCCCACCCGCCCGGCCTCCTGCGAGCTGGAGGGCACCGAGACCAGATCGCCCAGCAGGGTACGGAAATGGCCCTCGTCGAAGAAACGCCCCGCCCTGGCCAATGCCTCGTCGCGTGTGCCCATCATCATCTCCTCATTCCGGCTCCCGCGCGGGTGTCGCGCGGGCCCGCCGGCGGGAAGCCGCCCCGCCGGGCCACCCGCGTCCATGGACCCGAGCCGCGCCGGCCGCAAGGCGGGGCGCGGCCCTTTGGCGCTCAGCGCCGGTTTCGGAATCCCGTCGGCCCGGCGCGGGCCGTCAGCGCGTGCGGACCGGCGCCGCGCCGCCCGAGCCCTGCCCCGCCGCGCCGACACCGAGCAGAGCGCCGGCCACCAGCGGCAGCACGATGCCGACAGGCCCCGCCAGGCCAAGGCCACCCGGCTCCAGCTGCACCGGCGCCGGCTCCTCGGCCATGGCCGGCGCCGCCACGGCGGCGGGTGGCGCCACCAGGCGGGGCTGCGACTGGCCGCGCGCCGCCACGACCAGGCCGGCCTCGGCCGGCACCGCCAGGCTGCGAAGCTGGGCCTGCGCCACGCCCGGGGGGAGCGCCAGCAGGGCAGCCGGGACCAGCGCCGCCAGCCGTGGCATCACGCCCCGAGGGCGTTCAGAGCATGGCATTCGGCTTCTCCGGCACGGTCTCGATGAAGGATGGCAGGGTCATGCAGGCGGCCTCGGCCCCCAGCAGCCGCGGATAGGGCAGGTGCACGCCGAAGCGGCGCGCGGCATAGAGCTGCGGCACCAGGCAGATATCGGCAAGATTGGGCGAATCGCCGAAGCAGAAGGGGCCGGGCGAACTGTCCAGCAGGGTCTCGCAGGCATCGAGGCCCTGGGCGATGCATTGCCGGGCCCAGCCCTGCACATCCCCCTCCGAAAGCCCGCCGCTCAGCATGTGGGTCAGCACGCGCTGCGTGTGCAGCGGCTGGATATCGGCCACGATGGCCAGGGCGAAGCTGCGGACCTTGCAGCGCAGCTGCGGATCGGGTGGCAGCAGCGGCGGGCTGGGCCAGATCTCCTCCAGCCATTCCAGAATGGCCACGGACTGGCTGAGCACGGTGCCGTCGTCCAGCTCGATGGCCGGCAGCAGGCCCTGTCGGTTGAGGCGCAGCGTCCCGGCGCCACGCGGGCCACCCCCGGGGGTGTCATGCCATACGGAACCGGCGGCGACGCCCTTCAATGCGAGGGCTATCCTGACCCGCCACGTGGCCGACGATGTCCGGTAGCCGTGAAGACGCATGCCTACCCTTTCCGCTCGCGTCAACGTGAGGATATGGCCGGGTTCTGTCAACCTTTTGATGAATTCGGGCCTTGCGCGCGTCATGTCCGGCCCGTTCGGCCGTGGAGGAGGACAGCCGAATGGACCAGACCGATCGACGCATCCTGCGGGCCCTGGCGCGCAACGCCCGGCTGACCAATGCCGAGCTGGCCGAGGAGGTCGGCCTCTCGCCCTCCCCCTGCTGGACCCGGGTGCGGCGGCTGGAGCAGGCGGGGGTGATCGAGGGCTATGTGGCCCTGCTGAACCAGTCGATGCTCGGCCTGCCGGACACCGTCTTCGTCGAGGTCATGGTCGAGAAGCATGACGAGGCCGCGCTGTCCCGCTTCGAGCAGGCGGTGCTGGACATGCCCGAGGTGCTGGAATGCCACCTCACCACCGGGGAGTACGACTATCTGCTGAAGGCCGCGGTCGGCGGCACCGCGGGCTACGAGGCCCTGCTGCGGGAGAAGCTCTACCGCCTGCCCGGCGTCCGCCACACCCGCACGGCCTTCGCGCTGCGCTGCCTCAAGCGCAGCCTCTCCCCCGCGCCCTGAGGGGCCGGCGAGGGATTCGGGCCGTCAGGACGGGCGCCTGAGCCGCGCCAGCGCCTCCGCCACCGTTGCCACCGGCAAGCTGTCCAGGGGCTGGTGGCGCAGCACCGAGACCGCGGGGCCGCGCGGGGCGCAGAGGGCCGGGTCGCTGTCGGCGCCGAACAGCGCCACGGTCGGGCAGCCCGAGGCCGCCACCAGATGCGTCGGTCCGGTGTCGTTGCCCACGGCGAAGGCGGCGCGCCGCCCCAGGGCGCCGATCTGCTCCAGCGTGGTGCGGCCGGTCAGGTCGATGGCGCCGGGCGCCCCGGCGCGGATGGCGGCGGCCAGCTCCCTCTCGCCCGGCCCGCCCAGCACCGCCACCGGCAGATCGAGCCCGGCCGCTAGGGCAGCATAGGCGGCGGCCGGCCAGCGCTTGCCGGGCCGGCCCGGCGAGGCGCCGGGAATCAGCAGGCCGAAGCGCGGCGGCAGGTCGAGGCCGGAGACATCCCCCGCCATCCAGCTCATGTCCGGCGCCGGGACGTGGTGGATCCCGGCCAGCGCCAGCTGCTCGCGCTGGCGCTCCAGCGTGTGCATCCGGTCACGCCGCGGATTGGCGTGCGGATGGCTGGCGCCGCGGGCGATGCCGGACCATTCCGGCGCCGGCCCGGTGAACCAGCGGTAGCGCGAGGACCGGCCCGAGGTCTGCAGGTCGTAGACCCGGTCGAAGCCCGCCCGGCGCAGCCGCAGCGCCAGCCGCGTCACGGCGCGCAGGTCGCTCCAGGCCGGCCGTCCGTCGGACCAGACCTCGTCGAACCACGGGGCGCGGCGCAGCAGCGGGGCGAAGGGCGGCGTGGTCAGCAGGACGATGCGGGCGGCAGGGTGGTGCGCGCGGATAGCCGCGAAGGCCGGGAAGGCCTGCACCACGTCGCCCAGCGCCGCCAGCTTGATCACCAGGATGCTGGCGGGCTTCACAGCAGCTCCCGGTAGACGGCCAGGGTCGCCCGCTGCATGGCCGCGGTGGTGTAGGTCCGGCGCACCATGGCCTGGGCCTGGGCGCCGATGGCGGCGCGTGCCTCCGCCGGCATGGCCAGGACACGGGCGATGCCGCGGGCCAGCGCGGCCGGCTCCCCGGGCGGCACGCGCCAGCCCGTCTCGCCCTCTTGCACCGTCTCGCGCGGGCCGCCGAGGTCGCTGGCGATCACCGGCCGGGCCATGGCCTGGGCCTCGATCACGCTGCGCCCGAAGGCCTCAGCATCGGTCGAGCAATGCAGCACCAGATCGGCCAGCAACAGCGCCGCCGGCATGTCCTCGCCATGCCCGGCCAGCGTGAAATCGCCGCCGAGGCCGAGCGCCGTGCCGTAGCGCAGCAGCTCCTCGGCATACAAGCCGCGCCCGAAGTCGCCGAGCAGCACCGCGAAGGGGCGCGGCGGCGGGAGCATGGCCAGCGCCTCGAGCAGCACCTTCTGGCCCTTCCAGCGGCTGATCCTGGCCGGCAGCAGCAGCACCGGCCGGCGCGACGGCAGGCGCCAGGCGGCGCGCAACGCCTCCAGCCGGCCGGGCTCCACCGCCGCCGGGTCGAAGCGGCGCGGATCGACGCCGCGCGGGATGACGCGCAGCCGCGACGGGTCGATGCGATGCCGCTCGGCGATCAGCCCGGCGATGAAATGGCTGATGGCGATGACCCGATCGCCCCGCGCCATCACCGAGTTGTACAGTCGCTTGCCGGGGAAATCCTCGTTGTAGGTGCCGTGATAGGTGGTGACGAAGCGCGCCCCGCTCCGGCGCGCCGCCATCAGCCCGGCCCAGGCGGGCGCCCGGCTGCGCGCATGCAGGAGCGACACCCCCTCGCGGCGGACGAGCCCGGCCAGGTCGGCGGCATTGCGCCAGAGCGCCAGCGGCGACTTGTCCGCCAGGGACGGCATGGTGACATGGCGTGCGCCGACCGCCTCCAGCTCCGGTACCATCCTGCCGCCCGCCGAGGCCACCAGGGCCCGGAATCCCGCCGCCGCCAGGGCCTCGGCGATCTCCACCGTGCCGCGCTCGACCCCGCCCGAGGCCATCGAGGGCAGGATCTGCAGGATGGCGGGCGCGCTGGAACCGGGATCAATCATGCGGCGGCCCAAATAGAACAGATACAGGCGCAGGAAAATGCCCAGGGGATCCGCCGGGCGGCCGGACCCGCAACCCTCGCGAGTATTCGATACTGGAATGAAGTTATTGTGAAGCCAATCCAGGCCTTGCCGAAAGCATGGCCTCAGAAAACCGGCTAACAGTTTCTCATCTTTGAGATCCTCCAGACGATAAGTGCAGGAAAAGCGGGATGCAGCAGCGGATGCCGGAAGTCAGGGGAGAGCGGCTGCATTATCTGGATCAGCTGCGCGCGTTCCTGATGTTTCTGGGCATCCCCTATCACACCGCGCTGGCCTTCTCGGTACACCAGCCCTGGATCGTCGATGCCGCCGCGGACTCACCGCTGCTGAGCTGGCTGGCCCAGTTGAGCCACACCTTCCGCATGCCGGTCTTCTTCGTCATCGCTGGCTATTTCGCCGTGATGATGCTGCGCCGGCGCGGCCCCCTGCCCTGGTGGCGGGACCGGCTGTGGCGGCTGGGGCTGCCCCTTCTCACCGTCGGCCTGCTGCTCAATCCGCTGCAGATGCTGGCCGGAAGCATGACCGATCCGGCCGATACCATGACCGAGTGGCGGGCCCGCCTCGCCATGCCGGGCGAGCACTGGGTCGCGCATCTGTGGTTCCTGATCGACCTGCTGGCCTATTGCTCCCTGCTCGCCGGCCTGGCCTGGATCAGGCGCCGGCGGCCCGGTCTTCGCGCCGCCACCGCGCGGGCGGCCGGCTGGCTGGAGCGGCACCGGATGCTGCGCCATGCCCTGCTGCCGCTGACCGGCGCCTTCGTGGTGGCCGCGGTGATCGCGCTGCACCTGATCGGGGTCAACAACCTGCTCAACAATGCCCTGGTGGTCGCGCGCACCGTCACCCACCTGCCGGTCTTCCTGCTCGGCGCCGCCCTGGCCTGGAGGCCGGACTGGCTCGCCCGTTTCCTGCGCGCCGACGCGCGGGCCTGGCTGCTGGCCCTGGCGCTGGTGCCGGTGCTGGCGGCGATCCAGTGGCGCGAGCCGCTGTCGATGCGTGCCGCCACTTACTTCCTCTCCCCCATCGTCGGCATCCTGATGGCCCATGTCCTGATGTCGGCGGCGCGGCGCTGGTTCAACCAGGCCAGCCCGCTGACACGCCATCTCGTGGACTCCTCCCTGACGGTCTACCTCTTCCACCAGGTCTTCATCGTCTTCGGCGTGGTGCTGCTGATGGAGAGCGGCCTGCCGCCCCTGGCGCAGTTCCTCCTCATCGTCGCCGCCACGGTGCCGCTCTGTCTGCTGGTGCACGCGGCGATCCGCCGCAGCGGCACGCTGTCCCTGCTGTTCAACGGCGCCCGGCCCCGCGCCCGCATCGCCGTGCCGGCCCCGGTCTCGCCGCCCCTGGCGCCCGGCTGACGCAGCCTCACCCCGGCGGGCGGATGCGGTAGGGCACGACGCCCCGCTGCAGGCTGCCGACATCGAGGGACTGGCTGGCCGGCGGCACGGCGCGGTGGCGGCAGTCGGTGCGCTCGCAGGCCCGGCAGCCGGGCCCGATCGGGTCGAAGAAGCCGGGCTCGCTGAGGTCGAGGCCGGTGGCATAGACCGTCTGCCCCGCATAGGCCGTCTCGCAGCCGATGACGATGGCGACGTTGCGCGGCCGGCTGAGATAGGCGCCGCCGCCCCGCCCCACCGTGCGGGCGATGCTCAGATAGCTCACCCCGTCCGGCGTCTGCGCCACCTGCACCAGCACGCGGCCGGGCTGGGCGAAAGCGCGATAGACGTTCCACAAGGGGCAGGGCCCGCCGAAGCGGGCGAAGCGGAAGCGCGTGGCACTGCTGCGCTTCAGCACGTTGCCGGCGATGTCGGTCTTGACCAGGAAGAAGGGAATGCCCGGCCGCCCCGGCCGCTGCAACGTGCTGAGCCGGTGGCAGACCTGCTCGAAACTGGCGCCGAAGCGGCCCTGCAGCCGCTCCACGTCGTAGCGCAGCAGCTCGGCCTCGGCCAGGAAGCGCTCATAGGGCATCAGCAGCGCGCCGGCGAAGTAGTTGGCGAGGCCGATGCGGGCGAGCGAGCGGGCCTCGGCGCTGGACAGCCGCGCCGCGCGCACCTCGGAGAGGATGGCGCGGCGCTGCTCCAGCAGCCCGATGACATGGGCCATCCAGAACAGGCGGCTGGCCGGCGCCGCCTCCTGCGCCAGGGCCAGGACCCGCTCCACCCGCTGCAGCCGCCAGACCGTGCCCTGCGCCAGCAGGGAGGGATCGTCGGCCACCGCGATGCCGTGCCGGTCCAGCAGATGGCGGGCAAGGTCGTCCTGGGTCGGCGCGCCCCCGCGGCCGATGCGCCCGGCCAGGGCCTCGGCGGCGCGGTCGAGCCGGTCGAAATGGTTCTGCCGCGACTGCACCCAGTCGCGTACCTCGTCATAGGGGAAGTGCGGCACGCCGGCGAAATCCTCGCCCGCCATGCCGCGCGCGCGCAGCGCCTGGTGCTGCTCGTCCAGCGCCAGATAGGCACGGTAGAGTTCAAGGAAACGCTCGGCCAGCTCGGGCGCGGCGCGGACGGCGGCGCGCGCCTCCTCGGCCGGGACGGTGGCGCGGCCGAAGAGCGGATCGCCCGTGGCCTCGCGCAGGCTGCCGGCCAGCCGCTCGTCATCCGCATCGGCGAAGAGGCTCTCGGGCACGCCGAGCCAGGCGGCGGCGCGGCCGCGCAGCGCGGCGGGCATGGGGCGGAGATCGGCCTCGATCTGGCTGAGATAGCTGGGCGAAATGCCGAGGCCGCGCGCCATCGCGCCCTGGCCGAGCCCCCGCCCCCGCCGCAGGCGGCGCAGCCGGTCGCCCGCGAAGATCTTGGGTTCCTTTCCGCTCTGGGATTGGCTCTTCACAATCTTCACAAAATCCGCCGCCTCCTTGGCATGAATATGCAAGGCGACGGGCTGACACCAGCGCGGATCATGGCAAAATTGGCAAAATCTCGAGGGAGTATGCGCGAGCCATGATCACCCATGACGTGAAGGTCCATCCCGAGGCCGACCGGCTGCCCCGCGAGGGGCAGCTGGCCTGGAAGATCGCCGAGGTGGCGGCCGATCCGGTGGCGGTCGAGCCCGAGGTCAGCGAGATGATCATCAACCGGGTCATCGACAACGCTTCCGTCGCCATCGCCGCCATCAACCGTCATCCCGTCGTCACCGCCCGCGCCCAGGCCCTGGCCCATGCCCGGCCGGGCGGCGCCACGGTCTTCGGCTGCGGCCCGGATGTGCGCGTGCACGCCGAATGGGCCGCCTGGGCGAACGGCACGGCGGTGCGCGAGCTCGACTACCACGACACCTTCCTGGCCGCCGACTACTCCCATCCGGGCGACAACATCCCGCCGCTGCTCGCCGTCGCGCAGCAATGCGGCAGCGACGGCGCGGCGCTGATCCGCGGCCTCGCCACCGGCTACGAGATCCAGGTCGACCTGGTGCGGGCGATCTGCCTGCACGAGCACAAGATCGACCACGTGGCGCATCTCGGCCCCTCGGCCGCCGCCGGCATCGGCACCATGCTCGGCCTGCCGACCGAGGCGATCTACCAGGCGATCCAGCAGGCGCTGCACGTCACCACCGCCACGCGCCAGAGCCGCAAGGGCGAGATCAGCTCCTGGAAGGCCTTCGCGCCGAGCCACGCCGGCAAGCTGGCGATCGAGGCGGTGGATCGCGCCATGCTGGGCGAGGGCGCGCCGAGCCCGATCTACGAGGGCGAGGACAGCGTCATCGCCCGCATGCTGGACGGCAAGGACGCGCATTACCGCGTGCCGCTGCCCGCGCCGGGCGAGGCGAAGCGCGCCATCCTCGACACCTACACCAAGGAGCATTCGGCCGAGTACCAGTCCCAGGCGCTGATCGACCTCGCCTTCCGCATGGGCAAGAAGGTCACGAACTGGGACGACGTGAAGGAGATCGTGGTGCAGACCAGCCACCACACCCATTACGTCATCGGCACCGGCGCCAACGACCCGCAGAAGATGGACCCTAAGGCCTCGCGCGAGACGCTGGACCATTCCATCATGTACATCCTGGCCGTGGCCTTGCAGGACGGCGAGTGGCACCACGTCCGCTCCTACCTGCCGGAGCGCGCGGCGCGGCCCGACACGGTGCGGCTCTGGCACAAGATCCGCACCGTCGAGGACCCGAAGTGGACGGAGCGCTACCACTCGCGCGACCCGAACGTGAAGGCCTTCGGCGGCAAGGTCGAGATCATCCTGAACGACGGCACGGTGATCGCCGACGAGCTGGCGGTGGCCAATGCGCACACGCTGGGCGCGACGCCCTGGACGCGGCCGGACTATATCCGCAAGTTCGAGACGCTGACCGAGGGGCTGATCGAGCCCTCGGAATCGCGCCGCTTCCTCGACCTGGTGCAGCGCCTGCCGGAGCTGAAGGCGGCCGACCTGCTCGGGCTCACCGTGGCGCTGCCGCAGGGCCGGCTCACCCGCAACGACCGCGCCGGCATCTTCAACCACACGGCCTGAGGCCGGGAGGGAGAACACGATGAGCGAGACGACAGCCAACGCGCCGAAGCCCAAGAAGTCGGTCGCGCTGTCGGGCGTGCCGGCGGGCAACACGGCGCTCTGCACCGTGGGCCGCACCGGCAACGACCTGCACTACCGCGGCTATGACATCCTCGACGTGGCCGAGGCCGCCGAGTTCGAGGAGATCGCCTATCTTCTCGTGCACGGCAAGCTGCCGGACGTGGCGGAGCTCGCGGCCTACAAGCGCAAGCTGAAGGCGCTGCGCGGCCTGCCCGCCAGCCTGCGCACGGTGCTGGAGGCGCTTCCCGCCGCCTCCCACCCGATGGACGTGATGCGGACCGCCGTCTCGGTGCTGGGTTGCGTGCAGCCGGAGAAGGAGGACCACAACCACCCCGGCGCGCGCGACATCGCCGATCGGCTGATGGCCTGCCTCGGCCCGGCGCTGCTCTACTGGTACCACTTCTCGCACAACGGCCGGCGCATCGAGGTGGAGACCGATGACGACAGCATCGGCGGCCATTTCCTGCACCTGCTGCACGGCGAGGCGCCGCCGGCCGAATGGGTGCGGGCGATGCACACGTCGCTGATCCTCTATGCCGAGCACGAGTTTAACGCCTCGACCTTCACCTGCCGCGTCGTCGCCGGCACCGGCTCGGACCTGTACTCCGCCATCGCCGCCGGCATCGGCGCGCTGCGCGGGCCGAAGCACGGCGGCGCCAACGAGGTCGCGCTGGAGGTGCAGCAGCGCTACGCGACGCCCGAGGAGGCCGAGGCGGATATCCGCCGCCGCGTCGAGGCGAAGGAGGTGGTGATCGGCTTCGGCCATCCGGTCTACACCGTCTCCGATCCGCGCAACGTGGTCATCAAGGAGGTGGCGCGGCGGCTCTGCAAGGCGCAGGGCACGCTGGCGCGCTTCGAGATCGCCGACCGGATCGAGGCCGTGATGGCCGAGACCAAGCGGATGTTCGCCAATCTCGACTGGTTCTCGGCCGTCTCTTACCAGGCGATGGGCGTGCCGACCGCGATGTTCACGCCGCTCTTCGTCATCGCCCGCACCTCGGGCTGGAGCGCGCATGTCATCGAGCAGCGCATCGACGGCAAGATCATCCGCCCGACCGCGAACTACACGGGGCCGGAGAATCTCGAATTCGTGCCGCTGAAGAAGCGCTGACGCCGCCGCCTCACGGCCTTCCCGCCCGGTCCGGCCGCCATGCCGGGCCGGGCGTCGTTCTTGCCAAGGAGCCCGCACCATGCCCTATGTGATCGCCGACGACCTGCCCGAGGCGCCCGCCGGCCAGCGCTTCCGCGCCCTGCTCGACCGGCCGCAGATCCTGCGCATGCCAGGCGCGCATCTCGGCATCGCCGCGCTGCTGGCACGGAAGGCCGGCTTCGAGGCGCTGTACATGTCGGGCGCCGCCATGTCGGCCACCATGGGCCTTCCCGATCTCGGCATGATCACGGTCGATGACGTCGCCTGGCACATCCGCCAGGTCTCGCGCGCCAGCGGCCTGCCGGTGCTTGTCGATGGCGACACCGGCTATGGCGAGGCGCTGAACGTCATGCACATGGTGCGTGCCTTCGAAGAGGCCGGCGCCGGCGCCGTGCATCTCGAGGACCAGCTCCTGCCGAAGAAGTGCGGCCACCTCAATGACAAGAAGCTGGCCGATGCGCGCGACATGGCCGCCAAGGTCGCCGCGGCCCGCAAGGCCCGGCGCCATCTCTACCTGATCGCCCGCACCGACGCGGCGGCGAGCGAAGGCATCGACGGCGCCGTGGCGCGGGCGAAGCTCTACCTGGAGGCCGGGGCGGACGCGATCTTCCCCGAGGCGCTGACCACCCGCGAGATGTTCGAGGAGTTCGCCCGCCGCATGCCGGGCGTGAAGCTGCTCGCCAACATGACCGAGTTCGGCCGCACGCCCTTCTTCACCGCCGCCGAGTTCGAGGCCATGGGCTACGCCATGGTGATCTGGCCGGTGAGCCACCTGCGCGTCGCGGCCAAGGGGATGGAGGAGCTTTACGCCGCCATCACGCGGGATGGCGGCACGCAGAACATGCTGCAGCGCATGCAGACCCGGCAGGAGCTCTACGAGACCATCGACTACCACGCCTATGAATCGCTGGATTCGACGCTGATCCGCACCGTTGTCCCCCAGGGCATGCCGCAGGGTAAGTCGCAGGATCGGTGAGGGGGCGCGCGCCCTTCACCCACCCTTCACACCACCCGCCGTCAGCCCGGCGATGATCTGCTTCTGCGCCAGCAGCGTCAGCAGCAGCACCGGCAGCGTCACCAGCAGCGCCGCCGCCGCCAGCGGGCCCCAGGAGATCTGCTCGAAGGTCAGCATGTTGTTGACCGCGACGGGCAGCGTCCGTGTCTCCCGGCCCGCCAGCACCATGGCGAAGATGAAGTTGTTCCAGGAGAAGATGAAGGAGAGGATCACCGCGACGGTGATGCCCGGCATGGCCAGTGGCAGCGCGACATGGCGGAAGGCCTGCCAGATCGTCGCGCCATCGACCAGCGCCGCCTCCTCCAGCTCCGCCGGCAGCCCCTCGAAGAAGCCGATCATCACCCAGACCACGATCGGCACGGTGATGACGAGATGCGTGATGACGATCGGCGTCAGCGTGCCGGTCAGGCCCAGCCACTGGAACAGCAGGAAGAGCGGGATCAGGTAGGAAAGGCCGGGCGTGATGCGGGCGATCAGGATCAGCATCGCCGCCCGGGTCGCCTGCATCTTGGCGATGCCGTAGCCCGCCGGAACGCCGATCAGGATGGCGAGGCCGGTGGCGCTGAAGGAGACCAGGATCGAGTTCCAGGTGTACTTCAGGAAGTCGTTCCGCGAGAAGACCTCGATGAAGTTGTCCCAGACCGGCGGGTTCGGGATGAAGACCGGCGGGAAGGCGGTGTTGTCCAGTTCGGTCTTCATCGACAGCGACAGCATCCAGAGGAAGACCAGGATCGCCGGCGAGACGAGGAAGAGCACGGCGAGCGCGAAGCCCAGCTTCTCCAGCAGGCGCATCATGCCTTGACCCTCCTGCGCGTCCAGAGCAGCAGGGAGGCCAGGGCGACGATCAGGAGGAAGAAGACCACCACCACCGCGCTGGCATAACCCATGTTGTAGTAGGCGAAGCCCTGCAGGTAGAGGAAGATGTTGATGGTCTCGCTGCTGGTCCCCGGCCCGCCCTGGGTGATGACATAGATGGTGTCGAAGGCCTTCAGCGCGTCGATGGTGCGGATGATGAGTGCCACGACGATGAACGGCGCGAGCAGCGGCAGGGTGATGTGCCAGAAGGCCTGCAGCGCGCTGGCGCCGTCGATCTTGGCCGCCTCGTAGGGGTCCTGCGGCAGCGAGGCCAGGCCGCCCAGCACGATCAGCATGACCAGCGGCGTCCAGTGCCAGACCTCGACCATCACCAGGGTCGGGATGACGGTGGCGGGGTCGTAGATCCACATGCTGGGCGGCAGGCCGAACCAGGTCAGCAGCCAGTTCAGCACGCCGAGCTGGGGATGGAACATCATGGTCCAGACCAGCGCCACCGCCACCGGCGTCGCCATCATCGGCAGGATGAAGATGGTGCGCGCCAGGCCGCGCAGCGGAAACTTCCGGTTGAACACCAGCGCGCCGGCCACGCCGAGGATCATCGGCAGGATGACGGCCAGCGCGGTGAAGTACAGGGTCCGCAGCATGGCCCAGTGGAAGCGTTCATCGGTCAGGAGCTTGCGGTAGTTGTCGAGGCCGACGAAATGGTGGCCACCGCCGATCTTCCAGTCATGCGCCGACATGAAGAGGGTGAAGGCCCAGGGGAAGAGGATGACGGAGAGCACCACCACCCCGGCCGGCACCACGAACCACCAGTAGCGGCGCGCATAGTTCCGGCGCCGCCCCGGCGCGGCGGCCAGGGCGGGTGCGCCCATGGCCGCCGGCTTTCCCGATGTCACGCCCGACATGGCACGATCAGGTCGCCCGCTCGGATTGTTCCAGCACCGGGCGGAAGGCGTCGGTCGCGCGCTTCAGCTCGGCGGGGATGTCGGCCCCGGCGCCGATGGCGTTGGTCAGCGCCGTGCCGATGGTGTCGCGGAACTCCGTCACCGGCACGATCTCCGGCAGGCCGGGGCGCGCGATGCGGCTGCTCTGCGTCAGGGTCTCGAAGAACTCGCGCGGGAAGCGGCTGGAGGCGATCGCTTCCTCGTTGCGGAAGGCGCTCGCCCGGGCCGGCGCGCCGGCCCCGGAGGTCAGGTAGCGAAGCTGGTTCGCCTTGCCGGTCGCCCATTGCAGGTAGTACCAGCTCGCGCCCCTGCGTTGGCTCTGCTCGGCGATGCCGAAGGCGGTGCCGAACAGGCAGCAATGGTGGTGCGCCGGGCCGGCGGGCGAGACGGCGTAGCCCACCTTGCCACCCGCCAGCCGCGAACGCTTCGGGTCCTCCAGCGGCGCGGCGAAGCCCACGCCGTCGATCCAGAAGGCGGCACGGCCCTGCATGAAGGTGGTCTGGCACTCGTTCCAGTTGAAGCCGATGCTGCCCGGCGGGCCGCATTCGCGCATCAGCTTGGCATACATCTCGGTGGCCCAGACGGCGTCGGGCGTGTCGGTCAGCAGCTTCATCTCGGGGCTGACCGTGTCGCGCTGCTGCGTGCCGAGGAGGAAGGAGGACCAGAGCACGACATTGGCGTTGCGCAGGCCGCGGCCCACGAAGCCGTACTGCTGCTTCGACGGATCGGTCAGCGCCTTGGCCGCGGTGTAGAGCTCGTCGAAGGTCTTCGGCACCGCGATGCCCTTCGAGGCCAGCAGCTCCTTGTTGTAGTACATGACGAAGTAGTCGGTGAACTCGGGCAGCGTGTCCATGCGCCCGTCGGCCTGGGTCGAGTAGGCCACGGCGCCCTGGCCGAAATCGGCGAAGTCGAAGTCGGGCGCCGTCATCGTGGGATCGTTGATCAGCGTCTTGACGTCGGTGCACCACCTGGCGCGCCCCACCTGCCGCTTGCTGACATGCAGGCTGATGCCGACCACGTCGAAGGAGGGGCGGCCGGAGGCGAACTCGATGGCGAATTTCTGCCGGTGCTGCTGCTCCGGGATGGCCTCGGCACCGACGCGGATGCCTGTCAGCTCCTCGAACTCCTTCTGATGCTGGATCAGCAGGCTGGAGCGTGGATTGGCGGTCAGGCTGGCCTCGACCTTCTCGCCCTTGAAGCGCTTCCAGTCGAAGGCCTGCTGCGCCCCTACGCTTTCCACCAGGGCCGGCGCCGCCAACAGGCCAGCGGCCGCGCGCAAGGCCACGCGCCGCGTGATCTCGGACATGTGTTCATCCCTCCCAAGTCCCGGCTTCACCGGTTGTCCGGCCATGCTTTCACCGGCATGGCCCGGATGGCAAGCGGGATCGGAAGGCGGTACGGTTTTCGCCAAGCCTCACGAGGCACACAGCAGGAGGACGCCGCATGACCACCCTCTCCACCGCCCTGCCGGAGGATTGGCGGGATGGCCATTTCGCCCTCCGGGCCGAGGGGCCGGACGGGCCGATGGCCCTCGCCCTGGCGCGCGGCGCCGCCTTCGACATGACGCCTGCCTTCGGCACGGTCAGCGCCTGGCTGAACAGCGACCAGCCGCTGGAGGCGATCCCGGCGCGCGGCGCGCCCATCGCCCTCGACATTCCGGGCCTGCTGGCCGGCGAGGGCCCCCACCGCCTGCTGGCGCCCTTCGACCTGCAGGCGCTCAAGGCCTGCGGCGTGACCTATGCCCGCTCGATGCTGGAGCGCGTCATCGAGGAGCGGTGCCGGGGCGATGCCAGCCAGGCGGAGGCGGTGCGGGCCGAGGTGCGCGGCATCATCGGCGACGATATCGCGAGCCTCCGCCCCGGCAGCCCGGAGGCCATGGCGCTCAAGGAGAATCTGGTCGCGCGCGGCTGGTGGAGCCAGTACCTGGAGGTCGGCATCGGCCCGGATGCGGAAATCTTCACCAAGGCCCAGCCGCTCTCCGCCGTGCCCTCCGGCGCCAGGGTCGGCATCCATCCCGGCAGTTCCTGGAACAACCCCGAGCCCGAGGCGGTGCTGGCGATCGACGCGCGCGGCCGCATCCTGGGCGCCACGCTCGGCAACGACGTGAACCTGCGCGATGTCGAGGGCCGCTCCGCCCTGCTGCTCGGCCGCGCCAAGGACAACAACGCGGCCTGTGCCCTGGGTCCGGCCATTCGCCTCTTCGACGAGGGCTTCACGCTGGAGGATGTCCGGGCCGCCGGGATCACGCTGACCATCGAGGGGCCGGATGGCTTCCGGCTGGAGGAGAGCGGCCGCGTCGGCGCCATCAGCCGCGACCCGACCGAGATCGTCGACCAGCTCATCAACCCCCACCACCAGTACCCGGACGGCGCCGCGCTCTTCCTCGGCACGCCCTTCTCGCCGGCCGCCGACCGCGACGCGCCGGGGATGGGCTTCACACACCATGTCGGCGATGTCGTGTGCATCGCCAGCCCGCGCCTGGGTGCCCTGGTGAACACCGTGGACCGCACCGATGCCTGCCCGCCCTGGCGCTTCGGCATCGGCGCCCTGATGGCCAACCTGGCCAAGCGGGGATTGCCGCACGCATGACACGGGAGGAAACCGGCCGGCTCGATCGGGGCGACGGCACGCATCTCGCCTGGGCCCGCCTGCCGGGGCGCGGCCCCACCACGGTCTTCCTGACCGGCTTCCGCTCCGACATGGAGGGCAGCAAGGCCCTGGCGCTCCGCGACGCCTGCGCCGCCGAGGGCCGCGCCTTCCTGCGCTTCGACTACTCCGGCCATGGCGCCAGCGACGGCGCCTTCGAGGCCGGCTGCGTCGGCGAATGGGCGGAGGATGCCGCCACGGCGCTGGAGCGGCTGACCGAGGGGCCGCTGGTGCTGGTCGGCTCCTCCATGGGCGGCTGGATCTCGCTGCTCCTGGCGCGGCGCTGGGCGCGGCTTCCCGGCAGCCGCATCCGGGCCCTGCTCGGCATCGCCGCCGCGCCGGACTTCACCCGCAAGCTGATGTGGCCGAGCTTCACCGAGGCGCAGCGCGAGACCATCCTGCGGGAGGGCGTGCTGCATGTGGAGAGCCCCTATGGCCCTCCGGTGCCGATCACGCGCCGGCTGATCGAGGATGGCGCGAGGAACCTGCTGCTCGATGGCCCGATCGCCTTCGACGGGCCGGTGCGGCTGCTGCAGGGCATGCGCGACAACGAGGTGCCCTGGGAGATGGCGGCCGAGATCGCCGGCCATCTGACGACACAGGATGTCTGCGTCACCCTGGTGAAGGATGGCGACCACCGCCTGGCGCGGGAGCAGGACCTGGCGCTGATCGTGGCGACGCTGCGGGAGTTGCGCGGCTGAGGCGGCGGGTCAGGCGGCGAGAAAGGACGGGCTCGCCGCCGCCTTGTTGAAGCCGGCCAGCCGCAGGGGCTCCTGGTGGGGGAACTCGGCGAAAACCGCATCCCAGGATCGGACATGCCCATCCGAGGCATCAGACCAGGGCGCGCAGCGCGCGAGATAGCGGTTGAACATCCCCGCTTCCCGCCAGGAGGGCTCGCGATACTTCTCGTGTTGCAGGACAACGAGGACGAAGCTGCCGCCACCGCCGTGCCATTTGCGCAGACAGTCACGCAGGGCCGCGGCGTTGCGGCGCAGATCCTCCCTCTCCTCGGTTCGATAGAAGTAGACGGTGCGGGCGCCGGATGAGGCGTTCCGTCGGAACTTCTCCGCCAGATAGGCCATCTTGCCGCGGAGCTGGGTCAGCTTTTCCTCGAACACAGCACCCGTCCAGGGCTCATCGGCCGCGAAGGGCGAATGCAGCCAGTAATCATGAGAGGTGTCGTGGATCAATCCGGATTTCGGATCATAGGACAGATTGTCCCGCTGTAGAATTCCCCCAAAATCCGAATCAAGAAGGCTGAGGAGAGCGCGGAACCGCGTCACGTTCCAGGAAAAGAAGGAGGCGCTGTCCCGGCCGAGGACCCGCCTCATCTGGAAAGCGGTCTCGCAGTTCACCCCGAAGGACACGTATTGTTGGAAAGCGGCTGTCATGCTTCGACCGTCTCCTTGCTGGCGACGGAGGC
>NZ_RCVQ01000008.1 GCF_016107285.1 Roseomonas sp. KE0001
ATCCTCGATCGAATGGTCCATCTCGCTATCCTTCAGAGCGCCTCGGCCGGGCTGCGCAACAGGGGGGAAATGTCGTTCAGGCGATCGAGCCCGGAGATGGTGTCGGCCAGCGCCCCGGCCGCCTGCGGCCCCAGCACGGCATCGGCCAGGCCGCTGAACTTGGCGCGCAGCTCCGCCTCGGTCAAGAAATTGTCCGGCTCGCCCTTGGGCACGATGACCTTGCGCGTGAAGGTCTCGCCGCGCGCCCTGACGGTCAGCTTGCCGGACATATTGGCCGGGAACTCGGCCTCGATCTCGGGGTCGTTCTCGCAGCGCACCTTGCGCATCATGGATCTGATGGAAGGGTCGCGCAGCAGCGCGTAGCTGTCCCAGCCCATGGCGCCGGTGCTCAGCGCCGTGGCGATGACGAAGGGCCCGCTGAACTGGCCATCGACGATGTTCTGCGGATCGGCCTTGCGGTCGGCGGGTTCGCCCACCAGCAGCATGCCGGCGCGGGAAATGCCGAGCGTGACGCCCTCGATCTCCTCGGCCTTCAGGTCATGCTCGGCCCGCAGCGCGAGGGCCGCGTCGATGCCGGCATGGCCCCAGCGGCAACTTGGATAGGGCTTCACGCCGGTCTGCATCAGTTCCCAGACCTGGCCGAGATCCTGCAGCACGCGCCCTGGCTTCGGATCCGGCGCGTAGGAGCGCAGGAAGCCGTGCTTGCCCTCGATGGCATCGGCGGCGCCCTTGAAGCCCTCGCGCGCGAGAGTGGCGGCGGCGAGGCCCGCCATGCCGGCCCAGCCGACCTGGAACCGCTTGGTCCACGCCCCGTTGGCCAGGAACTGCAGGCTGCCGGCGCATTGGCTGAGCGCGATTCCCAGCGCCGAGGCCATGCCCGCCGCATCCAGCCCGAAAACCCGCCCCGCCGCCGCCGCCGCGCCGAAGGCGCCGCAGGTCGCGGAGGGATGGAAGCCCCGATCGTAATGCGCGCCCGCCGGCAGCGCCAGGGCGAGGCGCAGCGCCACCTCGTAGCCGGCGACGATGGCCACCTGCACCTCGGCGCCCGAGGCGCCGGTCATCTCGCCCGCCGCCAGCGCCGCCGGAATGACCGGCGCCCCCGGATGCACCACGGCGACCGCATGCGTGTCGTCGAAATCGAGCGAATGGCCGAGCGTGGCGTTGATCAGCGCCGCCCCGGCCGGGCTGTAGGTCGCCGTATCAGCGAAGACCCGGCTCTCGCCCTTGTCGAGGCCCAGCGCCTTCACCGCGGCGAGGAGGGCCGGGGTGCTCTCGGCCTCCTTCCGGGCGCGGACGATGTTGCCGACCAGATCGAGCACCAGGGCGCGGGTCCGCGCCGCCACCTCGGGTGGCAGCGCCTCGGCCCGCAGACCGGCGGCGAAAGTGGCAAGCTCATGGGTGATGCGCATGGTTTCCTCCGCCGCCAGGATGGATCAGACCGGGTCCCAGGAGAAGACGTCGGGGCTCCGGTCGAGCGGCACGGCATGGCCGCGCAGCGCCGGCCAGGCATGTTCCGCGATGAGCTCCGGCGTCCAGCCTTCCGAGCGGTGGGCGCTGCGCACCGGGCGGGGCTGGCTGAAGATGAAGAGCTCGTTGTTGCGGGCCGCGAAGATCTGGCCGTTCACGTCCTTCGCCGCGTCGCTGGCCAGGAAGACCGCCAGGGTGGCGTTCTTCTCCGGCGTCATGCGCTTCAGCTTCTCGACCCGGGCCTTCTGCTCCGGCGTCTCGGCCGGGATGGAGCTGGTCATGCGGCTCCAGGCGAAGGGCGCGATGCAGTTGGACCGCACGCCGAAGCGCTGCATGTCGAGGGCGATGGACTTGGACAGCGCCGCGATGCCGAGCTTGGCCGCCGAATAGTTCGCCTGGCCGAAATTGCCGATCAGGCCCGAGGTCGAGGTCATGTGCACATAGGCGCCCGAGCCCTGGGCGCGGAAATGCTCGGCCGCGGCGCGGGAGACGAAGAAGCTGCCGTTCAGATGCACGTCGATGACGGCGCGCCACTCCGCCTCGGTCATCTTGTGGAAGATCTGGTCGCGCAGGATGCCGGCATTGTTGACGACGATGTCAACGCGGCCGAAGGCCTCGATGGCCGAGGCGACGATGCGGCGGGCGCTGTCCCAGCCGGCGACGCTGTCGGTGTTGGTCACCGCCGTGCCGCCGCGCTGCTCGATGATGCCCTTGGTCTGCTCGCCCGGCGTGGCGGAGGTATCGCCCTCCCCGCTCAGCGAGGCGCCGATGTCGTTGATCACGACCTTGGCCCCGGCCTGGGCCATGGCCAGGGCGATCTCCCGCCCGATTCCGCCGCCAGCGCCGGTGACGATGGCGACCTTTCCTTCCAGCATGGACATGGATCGTTTCCTCTTCCTGGCTCAGACGGGCGTGAACATGGGCACGGGCTGGCCGTCGCCCTCGCTGGGCACGAAGGTGACGCGCACCTTCTGCCCGACCTCGATCCTGTCGAAGTCGCAATCGACGATATTGGTCATGATGCGCGGCCCCTCGGCCAGCTCCACATAGGCGATGGCATAGGGAACCTTCGCGCGCATGATGCTGAAGGTATAGATCGTGCCCTCGCCGCTGGCCGGCACGAACTCCACCTCGCCCTCATCATCGAAGGGGCAGATGGGGCGCGGCGGGTAGTGCACCTTGCCGGTCTTGGTGTTGCGGCCGATCAGAAGCTTGCCGTCCCGCGCCGCGTCCCAGAAGGGCCTGGTGGAGACGTCCGGGGTCGGGCTCGGCGGCACGCGCTTCGGGGTCTGTTCGCTCATGGCCTCACTCCCTCTCCAGGATCAGCGTCGCGCTGCCATGGCGGGTGCCGAGCGAGCCGCCCGTGCCATGCGCCAGCGCCAGGTCGCAATTCTTCACCTGCACCGCCGGATGCGCCTCGCCGCGCAGCTGACGCACCGCCTCGATCACCTTGGTGATGCCGCCGCGATTGGCCGGGTGGTTGTTGCAGAGCCCGCCGCCATCGGTGTTGAAGGGCAGCTTGCCGACGCCCGAGATCAGGTTGCCGTCGGAGACGAACTTGCCGCCCTGGCCACGCTCGCAGAAACCGAGGTCCTCGAGCTGCAGCAGGACGGTGATGGTGAAGCTGTCGTAGATGCTGGCGTACTTGATGTCCGCCGGCCTGACGCCCGCCATCTCGAAGGCGCGGGCGCCGGAGTAGCGCGCGCCGGTATAGGTCAGGTCGAGCTGCCCGCCCATCTGGTGCTTCACCGTCTCGCCGGCGCCGCGCACCGTGACGACAGGCCGCTTCAGGCTGCGGGCGACCTCCGGGCTGGTGACGATCAGCGCGCCGCCGCCGTCGCTGATGACGCAGCAATCGAGGCGGTGCAGCGGATCGGCCACCAGCGGCGAGTTCACCACATCCTCGACCGTCACCACCTTGCGCAGCATGGCATGCTCATTGTGCTGCGCATGGTGCGAGGCGGCGACCTTGATCCAGGCCAGCTGCTCGCTGGTGGTGCCGAACTCGTACATGTGCCGGCGGGCGCACATGGCGTACATGTTCGCGATCGCCGCGCCATAGGGGTATTCGAACTGCACGTCGGGCTGCGCGGGATTGCCGGCGCGCGGCGCGGTGCCGGTCGCCATGCCCTCGGCGCGCGGCCGCCCGGCCAGCGTGATCAGCGCCACGCTGCACTTGCCGAGGGCGATGGCCTCGGCCGCGTGGGCCACATGCGCCAGATAGGAGCAGCCGCCGAGATCCGTGGCATCGACATGCTTCAGCCGGTCGAGGCCGATATAGTCGGCCATGCTCAGCGGGCCCATGCCGGGCGCGTCGCCGGCACAGAAATAGGCGTCCACGTCGCGGCGGGTCAGCCCGGCGTCGCGCAGCGCCCCCAGCGCCACCTCGGCATGGAGTTGCGCGGTGCTCTTGTCCTCGGCCTTGCGCGTCGGATGCTCATAGGCGCCGACGATGCAGGCCTTGCCTCGGATACTCACAGGCAGCCTCTCCTTCTCATGCGTTCCATACTCATTGCACCACGATACGGCCGGCCCGCGCCACCTCGGCCCAGCGCGCGATCTCCTCGCGGATGAAAACCTCGAAAGCCTGCGGCGTGGTGCCGCCCTCCGGCGTCAGCCGTGGCTGCTCGGCGGCGAAGTCCTGCATCCGCCGGGTCCACCCCGCCTCGCGCACCACCGCATCGATCTCGCGTCCCAGCCGCGCCACGACGGGCGCCGGGGTCCTGGCCGGCGCCTGGATGCCGAACCAGGAGACCGCGTCGAAATCCGCGATCCCCGCCTCCTGCAGCGTCGGCACGTCCGGCAGCACCGGCGAGCGCATGGCGCTGGTCACCGCCAGCGCGCGGATCTGCCCCTCGCGGATGAAGTTGAGCGCCGAGGGGATGTTGTCCATCGCCAGCTCGATCCGGCCGGAGACCAGTTCGGTCAGCATCGGGCCCGAGCCGCGATAGGGCACGTGCTGGATGTCGATGCCGGTGCGCGCCTTAAGCAGCTCCATGCAGGCATGCGGGCTGCCGCCGATGCCGGAGGTGCCGTAGTTCAGCCCGCCGGGGTCCTTCCTCGCCGCCGCGAGCATGCCGGCGATATCGGTGATCGCCATCCCCTTCGCCGCCAGCACGACATTCGCGACGCGCGTCACCAGTCCGACGGCGGCGAGGTCCTTCGGCTGGTAGGGCATGCGCGACCCGTAGGCGGCGTAGTTGATGGCCGCCGTGCCGATCGAGGCCATCAGGATGGTGTAGCCATCGGGCTCCGCCTTGGCGACCGCGTCGGCGCCGATATTGCCGCCCGCCCCGCCGCGGTTCTCGACCACCACCGCCTGGCCGAGCCGCGCCGAGAGCTGCTCGGCCAGCAGGCGACCGATGAGGTCGGTCGTGCCGCCGGGCGGGAAGGGGATGATCATGCGGATGGTCCGCTGCGGCCATGTGCCCCCCTGGGCGTCCGCCGTGGTGCCCGGCTGGGCGCGCGCCACGGCCGGCAGGGCGAGCAGGCCCGCGGCTGTCAGAAGGCCGCGGCGGTTCGGGGCGATCGGCATCATTCCTCCTTCCGCGCGGGGCGGCCTTGTCACCGGCCGCCTCCGCCGCGCATCAGCCGGGCAGCTCCAGCACGTTCTTGGCCAGGATGCCGCGCTGGATCTCGGAGCTGCCGCCGTAGATCGTCGTCGGCCGCGCCTCGATGAACTGGCCGGAGGGGTGGAGATCCCGGTTGCCGCCCATCGGCTCCAGCAGGCCGGCATTCTCTCCGGCGATGTCCATCATCACCTCGGTGATGCGCTGGAACAGCTCGGCCTGATGCAGCTTCAGCATGGACACGTCGGGGCCAAGCGATTCGCCGCGCCGCAGGATGGCGACATAGGTCTCGTAGAGCGCCTTGTGGTCCTCGAGATCCAGCCGCAGCCTCGTGTAGCGCTCCTGGAAGTCCGGCTCGTCGAACACGCCCATCCGCTCGGCCAGGTTCTTCAGGCGGCCCAGCGCGTAGCCCGACTGGCGCGGCGAGCCCAGGAAGATGCGCTCGAAGCCGAGCAGCGCCTTGGCCATGCTCCAGCCCTTGTTCGGCTGGCCGACCAGGTTCTCCCGCGGCACGCGGACATTGTCGAAGAACACCTCGCAGAACTCGTCATGCAGGCCGAGATTGATGATCGGCCGCACCGTCACGCCCGGCGTCTTCATGTCGATCAGCAGGAAGCTGATGCCTTCCTGCTTCTTCGCCGTCTTGTCGGTGCGGACCAGGCAGAAGATCCAGTTGGCGTCGGTGGCCAGCGTGGTCCAGATCTTCTGGCCGTTGACCACGTAGTGGTCGCCATCCAGCACCGCCTCGGTGCGCAGCGAGGCGAGGTCGGAACCCGCGCCCGGCTCGGAATAGCCCTGGCACCAGATGTCCTCGCCCGCCAGGATGCGCGGCAGGAAGCGGCTCCGCTGCGCCTCGGTGCCGAAGCGGATCAGCAGGGGGCCGAGCATGATCACGCCGTGATCGGGCAGGCGCGCCACGCCATGCCGCTCATACTCCTCGATCAGGATGATCTGCTTGGCGGCGCTGAGGCCCATGCCGCCCAGCTCGCGCGGCCAGCCCGGCGCCACCCACCCCTTGGCCTTGACCTTCTCGAACCAAGCCTGGCCCTGCTCCCAGTGCAGCCGGTGCTGCGGATTCCGCAGCTCGGCGGGATACTCGCTCTCGACGAAGCGCCGCACCTCGGCGCGGAATTCCTCGTCCGACAGCGCATCCCAGTTGGTGCCGGCGGAACTCATCTCGGCGGACTGGCTCATGCCTCTTCCTCCCGCGCCTCGGCGGCAAAGCGGCGGCGGTGCAGCGCCGCCGGGCCGAACTGGTTGAACAGCACCATGGTCTTGCGGAGATAGAGGCTGATGTCGGCCTCGTCGGTGTAGCCGATGCCGCCGTGAAGCTGGATCGACTGCTTGGTCACCAGCATCGCCGTGTCCGAGGCGCGTGCCTTGGCGCGGGAGACGGCGGCGCGGCGCGCGGCGCGCGGCGAACCCTCCCGGTCCAGCGTGGCGGCGGCGGATTCGATGCTGGCGCGCGTCAGGGCGAGCTGGATCTTGAGATCGGCGGCGCGGTGCTGCAGCGCCTGGAAGCTGCCGATCGGCTTGCCGAACTGCTGCCGCGTGCGGAGATAGTCCAGCGTGACCGTGAAGGCCTGATCGGCGACGCCGAGCAGGTAGGCGGCGGTGCCGAGGGCCGCCTCGTCCAGCGCGTCCTCCACCTCCGCCACGGCGACCGTGCCGAGACTCTCCCCGCCGGACGGGCGCAGCGTGCCGAAGAACCCGCCATCCTGCGTCTTCTCCAGCGTCAGGTCGGCCCCCGCGCGCGGCTGCAGGCGCAGCGACAGCCCGTCGCCCTCGCGCACCGGCACCAGGAAGGCCTCGGCGCCGCCGGCCTGGCCGATGAACAGGCGCGGCGCATCGGCGGTGCCCGGCACATCCAGCCGCCCGGCGGCCTCCTGCCAGGCGGTCAGCACCAGGGCCTCGCCGGAGAGCAGCCGCGCCAGCGGCGCCTCCGCGCCCACGGCCGAGAGCAGCCGGGCCGACAGCGCCGCGCCGACCAGCGGCTCCGGCGCCAGGGCCGCGCCGAGTTCCTCGGCCACGGCGCAGAACTCGCTCATGCCGAGCCCGGCGCCCCCCCGCTCCTCGGGCACGCGAAGGCCGATCCAGCCCTGCTCGCCCATCTGCCGAAGCACGCCGGCATCGAAGCCCGGCGCCTCGAAGCGCAGGGCGCGGATGCGCTTGCGGTCACCACCGCGCGGCGCGAGGCCGGCCGCGCTGTCGCGGATCATGCGAATCGATTCGGCCCGCTCCTCCGCCGCCTGATCGAGCGCCGCGCTCATGCGAAATCCGCCTTGCCGTTGTTGACCACCACCACGTCGCGCTCGACCACACGGGCGCGGAAGGCGCCGCTCTTCCAGATCTCGGTGCGGATCGTCTCCCCGGGATAGACCGGCGAGGAGAAGCGCAGCGCCAGGCCCTTCATCGCCGCCGCATCGTAGTTGCCGAGTTCGCGCACCAGCGCGTGCGTCACCACGCCGAGTGTGCAGAGCCCGTGCAGGATTGGCCGCGGGAAGCCCGCGCGCGCCGCGATATCGGGGTCGGCGTGCAGCGGATTGTCATCGCCGTTCAGCCGGTAGTACAGCGCCTGTTCCGGCCGCGTCGCCAGGTCCAGCGTGATGTCGGGCGCCGTCTCCGGCACCGGATGGACCGGCTGCACCGGGCCCGCCGGGCCGCCGAAGCCGCCGTCGCCGCGCAGGAAGGTGGTGCTGCCCGTCACCGCCAGCAGCGCGCCGGTCGCCGCGTCGGTGATCTCCTTCTCGGAATAGAGCAGCGCGCCCTTGCCCTCGCCCTTGTCGACGATGCCGGTGACGCGGGTGCGGCCGATGACCTCGCCATCGACCGGCAGCGGGCAGTGCAGGGTGATGCGCTGCTCGCCATGCACCACCTTGACCGCATCGACACCGGTCTCGGGATTGGCCAGCCAGAAGCCGGGATGGGCGATCACCACCGCCATCGAGGGCATCACGCGCAGGGCGCGGTGCGCGTCGACATAGTCGAGCTGCCGCTTGTCCATCGGGTCCTGGCCGAGCCCGATGGACAGGGCGTAGAACACGGCGTCGCGCGGCGTCACGCGCTGCCGCACCTCGGGGATCGGGAAGTTGAGAAGCTTCTCGTAGTCGATCACGCTTGGTCCTCCGCGATGTCGATCACCGCATCGGCGGCGAAGGCGCCCTGCCCCTCGGGCATGGCGAAGACGGGGTTGAGGTCGATGCCGGCCAGGCCGGGGCCGGCCTGGTGGGCGAAGACGGACAGGCGCGAGAGCATGGCGGCCAGCGCCTTGATGTCGGCCGGCGGGCGGCCGCGGGCACCCTGCAGCAGCGGCGCGCCGCGGATCGAGCGGATCAGCGCCTCGGCCTCCGCCTCGCCAAAGGGGCAGCGGCGGAAGGCGACGTCCTTCAGCACCTCGACGAAGATGCCGCCCAGGCCGAACATGGCGACCGGGCCGAAGACCGGGTCGCGATGCACGCCGAGGATGCATTCGACGCCGCCCGAGAGCTGCTTCGCCACCAGCACGCCCTCGATGCGCGCCCGCGGCGCCGCCTCCGCCGCGCGCCGCTTCAGCAGGGCGAAGCCCTCGCGCACCGCCTCGGCCCCGGTCACGTTCAGCAGCACGCCGCCGATCTCGGACTTGTGCAGGATGTCGGGCGAGAGGATCTTCAGCACCACCGGATAGCCGAAGCCCTCGGCGGCGGCGACCGCCTCCTCCACCGTGGCGCAGGCGCGCTCGGGCGCGGCGGCGATGCCGGCCTCGCCCAGGATGCGCTTGGCCTCGGCCTCGCTCGGCGTGCTGGACGGCAGGGCGACGGGCGGCAGGGCCGGTGGCGCCGCGGGCGCGGCGGCGGCGAAGGCGTCGCCGAAGCGGCCCATGGCCTGGATCGCCACCACGGCGCGCGAGGGATCCTCGAAGACGGTGAAGCCGTCGCTCTCGAACTCGCGGATCTGGTCGGGATTGGCGAGGATGGACAGGACGAAGAGCCGGTCCGGATGCGCGCGGCGCACCGCGCCCAGCTCGCGCCGGAGATGCGGCGCGACCGAGGCGGCGCCGCCGGTGTGGGTGAAGAAGCAGAGCGCCGACTTGTAGCCGCCATCGACCACCATGGACTCGGCGAAGCGGCCGACCAGCGTCAGGTCGTTCAGCGCCTGGGCCGTGCAGTCCACCGGGTTCTGCGGCGCCGAGAAGGGCACCAGGCCGCGCAGCTTCTCCTGCGCCGCCTGCGGCATGGGCGGCATGGCGAGGCCGGCGGCCTCAGCCGCGTCCGAGATCAGCACGCCCGCCCCGCCGCTGATGGTCAGCACGCCGAGCGTGTTGCCCACCGGATAGATGCGCTGCGTCGCGAGCCGCGCGATGTCGAGCAGTTCCTCCGTGGTGCGGGCGCGCACCACGCCGTACTCGGCCAGCACCGCGTCGGTCACGGCGTCGTCGCCGGCGATGGAGGCGGTGTGCGACTTGGCGGCGGCGCTGCCCACGGTGCTGCGCCCGACCTTCATCATCACCACCGGCTTGCGGTTCCGGCGCGCCAGCTCCAGCGCGGCGAGGAAGCTCTTCGCGTCGCGGATGCCCTCCGAATAGGCGGCGATCACCTCGGTCCCGTCATCCTGCGCCATCCAGCCGATCATGTCGCCGACATTGAGGTCGGCCTCGTTGCCGGTGGTGACGCAGCAGGAGATGCCGAGCCCGTGGTCGCGCGCCATGCCGAAAAGGTGCATGCCATAGGCGCCGGACTGGCTGGCGATGCCGATCGGGCCCGGGGTCGGCATGCCGCGCTCGAGGCTGGTCGAGAAGGTGCCGAAGAAGGCGGTGCGGGCATTGAACAGGCCGAGGCAGTTCGGCCCCAGCACGCGCATGCCGTCGGCGCGGGCCCGGGCCACGATGCGCGCCTCGGCCTCGGCGCCCGCCTCGCCCATCTCGGCGAAGCCGGCGCTGAACATGATGGCCGCCTTGACGCCGCGCGCGCCCAGCTCCGCCATGGTCGGCGCCACGGCGGCGGCCGGCACGGCGACGATGGCGACGTCCGGAACCTCCGGCAAGGCCGCGACCGACTGCCAGGCGGGCAGGCCCTGGATCAATCCGCTCTTGGGGTTCACCGGCAGGATCTTGCCCTGGTAGCCGGCCTCCAGCATCGAGGCGATGGGGCGACCGCCGATGCGCGTGGCATCGGCCGAGGCCCCGACCACCGCCACCGAGCGTGGCGAGAGCAGGGCCGAGAGCGCCTCCATGGGCAGCGCGTCCTGGGCAGTCGTGTCTGGCACCGGCGGCATCCTTGTCCGGGCGGGAGGCCGCGCCGCGCCCTCGGCCCGGCCGCCGCCACCCGCCTGCTTTCCTTCCCCGGGCCCGCCCGGCTGTGGACCGGCCCCTCTGAACTTGGCGCGCAGGCTAGACGCCTCCCCGCATCTATTCAATATGCGGAATACCATTCCGATGCGGGAAGATCGGGGCTCTCAAAGCCCCCCTTGGGGCCCCGTGGGCTCGACGCGGCGAAGCGGCTGGCGCAGGATCCTCCTCCCTCTTTCCGGCCGTGGAGCCCGCCCATGGATCTCGTCCCGCCCGAGAGGCTCGGCCTCTGCCCGCAGCGCCTGCGCCGGATCGAGGGATGGGCGGAGCGGCTGGTGGCCGAAGGCAAGCTGCCCGGCCTCACCACCATGGTCGCCCGGCGGGGGCGGGTCGCGCATCTGCACAGCACGGGCCTGGCCGAGATCGCGTCCGGCACGCCGATGCGGCCGGAGACCATCTTCCGCATCTATTCCATGACCAAGCCGCTCACCAGCCTGGCCATCCTGATGCTCTATGAGGAAGGCGGTTTCCAGCTCGACGATCCCATCACCCGCTTCCTGCCGGACTTCGCGAACATGCGCGTCTGCACCGGCGGCGCGCGCGGCCGGCTGGAGACGGTGCCGGCGCGGCGCGACATCACCTTCCGCGACCTGCTGACCCACACCTCCGGCCTGACCTACGGCTTCATGCAGGCGACACTGGTCGACGCGCTCTACCGGGAGCGCGGCGTGGACTTCCAGACCGCCGAGAGCAGCCTGGCCGCGGTGGTGGCCGAGGCCGCGCGGCTGCCGCTGATCGCCCAGCCTGGCGAGGCCTGGAACTACAGCATCGCCACCGACGTGCTGGGCCATCTGGTGGCGGTGATCTCGGGCGAACCCTTCGAGGTCTTCCTGCGCCGGCGCGTCATCGAGCCGCTCGGCATGGTGGATACCGACTTCCACGTGCCGCCGGAGAAGCATCACCGCCTCGCCGCCAACTACGCCCACGGCCCGGACGGCCTTGCCGTCATCGATGCGCCGGCCGGCAGCCGCTACCTCCGGCCGCGCGCGGTCTGCTCGGGCGGCGGCGGCCTGGTCTCCACCGTCGCCGACTACTGGCGCTTCTGCCAGCTCATGCTGAACAAGGGGGCGCTCGAGGGCACCCGCCTGCTCGGCCGCAAGACGGTGGCGCTGATGACCGCCAACCACCTGAACGGCGACATGGCGGCGATGGGCCAGGCGCGCTGGTCGGAATCCACGGCCGAGGGCATCGGCTTCGGGCTGGGCTTCTCGGTCATGCTCGATCCGGCCCGGGCGCAGATCCTCGGCACGCCGGGCGAATATGCCTGGGGCGGTGCCGCCTCCACCGCCTTCTGGATCGATCCAGCGGAGGAGATGGCGGTGATCCTGATGACCCAGCTCACCCCTTCCTCGACCTGGCCGATCCGGCGCGAGCTGCGCGTGCTGAGCTATCAGGCGGTGATCGACTGAGGGGCGCCCTCACAGGCAGTCGGAGGCCAGGAACACCGGGAGCCCCGTCCAGAGCGTCGCCATCAGGCCGAAGGCCGCGCCGCCGATGGCGAGGACGCGGCGGAACTGGCGCTCGCCATTGTCGAGCGGCCCGGGCGCCCAGGCCCAGGCCAGCAGCCCCGCCAGCAGCAGCAGGTGCAGGCCCCAGACACCCAGCGCCACCAGCCGCTGCAGGCTGAGGCCGAACCCGCCCGCCCCGTCCCAGGGCCGGTCCCAGCCCCAGGCGCAGCCCAGCGAGACGGCGACGTAGAGCGCCAGGAAGGCGAGGCTCCAGAGGATGAAGGCCCCGGTGGCGACCAGGATGCCCGGAACGCGGCTCTGGACGGTGCGCCCCGGCGCGCTCATGGCGCGGCCAGCCAGGGCCAGAGTTGCAGCAGCAGCAGCGCCGCCACGCCGGAGAGGGCCGTATAGCCCTGCCACAGCCCGGTGTTGCGCGGCGCCAAGTCCCGCAGCGCCGAGACATAGCCCGCCCGGCAGCGCGCCAGGGTGAAGCCCGCCATCACCGCCCCCAGCCCGGCATGCAGCGCGACGTACAGGCCGAGGACCAGCGCCGTCGCCGCATAGGCATGGCCGGTGAAGTCCTGCCCCCGCCAGAGCGGCAGGGCCGCGAAGGCGAAGGCGGCCAGCAGCCCGGCCAGGGCGCCGAGGCCCATGAGCCAGGAACAGGCCCCGGTTCCGCCGCGGCGCAGGCTGGCCCGGGCCAGCAGCGTCGCCAGCGGCGCCGCCAGCAGCCCGGCGAGGCCGAGAGCGGAGAGCCAGGGATCGAAGGCCAGCAGCGCCGGCGGCGGCCAGCCGGGCGCGACCAGGGCGAGGAACAGCGCGCCGAAGGCCAGCGAGGCGAAGAAGGCGGCATCGGCCACCAGTAGCAGCCCCATGCCGAGGAAGCCCGGCTGGGCCGGCGCCACCATGTGCAGCGGCAGGAAGAGCCCCTCCCCCGCCGCCACCCGCGCCGGATCGCGCCGCGCCCCCAGGCTCCAGCACCAGATCCAGCCGACCGTCAGCACGCCGGCGAGGCCGAGGCCGGTCAGCCAATAGGCCTTGAGCAGCAGGCCCAGGAAGCAGAGGGCCGTGGCCAGGCCAAGCGCCAGCGGCAGGAAGCTCGGGCGCGGCAGCAGGATGACCTGCTCCGGCCGCCCGCTCACCGCCTCGACGCCCAGCGTCTCCATCCAGCCATGCCGGGGCGTGCCGAGGACGTGCATCCCCACCGCCGCCTCCTGGCCGAGGCGCGGGCGGTCCGCCAGCGGGTCGCGGCTCTCGGCGGGCGGCAGGCTGGCGAAGTTGTAGCTCGGCGGCGGCAGCGGCATGGCCCATTCCAGCGTCTCCGCGCCCCAGGGGTTGCGCGGCGCGCGGCGGCCGAAGCGGCGCAGCAGCAGCATGTCCACGGCGAAGAGGGCGAAGCCGATGGCGCTGAGGAAGCCGCCCACGGAGGAGAGCAGGTTCAGCCAGTCCCAGCCGATGCCGGCCGGATAGGTATAGACCCGGCGCGGCATGCCGAGCAGCCCGGTCAGGTGCATCAGCAGGAAGGTCATGTTGACGCCGATGAAGACCAGCCAGAAGGCGGCATGGCCCAGATGGTAGATGGGCATCCGCCCGGTGACGTGCGGCAGCCAGTAGTAGGCGCCCGCCATCAGCGGGAAGACGAAGCCGCCGATCAGCACGTAGTGCAGGTGCGCGACGACGAAGTAGCTGTCATGCACCTGCCAGTCGAAGGGCACGGCGGCGACCATCACCCCGGTCAGCCCGCCATTGACGAAGATGAAGAAGAAGCCGAGCAGATAGAGCATCGGCAGGTCGAAGCGCGGCCGGCCCTTCAGCAGCGTGGCCAGCCAGGCGAAGATCTGCACCGCCGTGGGGATCGCCACCGCCATGCTGGCCGCGGAGAAGAAGCCCAGCGCCATGTGCGGGATGCCGACGGCGAACATGTGGTGCACCCAGAGGCCGAAGCTCAGGAACCCCATGGCGACCAGGGCCAGCACGATCCAGTTGTAGCCGACCAGCCGGTGGCGGGCGAAGACCGGCAGGATGGTCGAGATCACCCCCGCCGCCGGCAGGAAGATGATGTAGACCTCCGGATGGCCGAACAGCCAGAAGAGGTGCTGCCAGAGCAGGGGGTCGCCGCCGCGCGTCGGGTCGAAGAAGGGCAGGCCGAAGGCGCGCTCCACCTCCAGCAGGATGCTGCCGAGGATCAGCGGCGGGAAGCCCACCAGCATCATCACCGCCGTCACCAGCATGTACCAGGCGAAGATCGGCATCCGCGCCAGCGACATGCCCGGCGCGCGCATCTTCAGGATGCTGGCGGTGATCTCCACCGCCGCGCTGACCGCCGAGATCTCGACGAAGGTGATGCCGAGCAGCCAGACATCGGCGTTGATTCCCGGCGTGTAGGTCGAGGAGGAAAGCGGCGTGTACATGAACCAGCCGCCATCGGGCGCGATGCCCAGCAGCATGGCGAGGATGATGAAGCCGCCGCCCAGCAGGTAGCACCAGTAGCCATAGGCGGAGAGGCGCGGGAAGGCGAGGTCGCGCGCGCCAAGCATCTTCGGCAGCAGGTACATCGCCAGCCCTTCGAGCATCGGGATGGCGAAGAGGAACATCATTACCGTGCCGTGCATGGTGAAGACCTGGTTGTAGAGGCCGGGCGGCATGAAGGTGTTGCCCGGCGTCGCCAGCTGGGCGCGGATCAGCATGGCCAGCACGCCGCCGATGGCGAAGAAGACGAAGGCCGTGACCATGAAGCGCAGCCCGACCACCGTGTGGTTCACGGCGGCGAGGCGGCCGAGGCCGGGCGGCGTGCCCCAGATCGCCTCCAGCGCGCGGTGGCGGCGGATCGGGTCGGGCGGAAGGGCGTTCATGGGCTGCGCTCCGGCACCGGATTGGCGGTCGGGGTGAGGCGCAGCCCGGCCAGGGCGGCGGCATAGTCCTCGGGCGCGTGGGCGCGCACGCGGAAGCGCATCCGCGTGTGCTCCAGGCCGCAGAACTCGGCGCATTGCCCCTCGTAGAGGCCGGGCGCGTCGGCCTGCAGGCGCAGCAGGTTCTCATGGCCCGGAATGGCGTCCAGCTTGCCGGCCAGGCGCGGCACCCAGAAGCTGTGGATCACATCCGCCGCCGTCAGCCGCAGGTCGACCGGCACGCCCACCGGGATGTGCAGCTCGTCGGTGGTGCGGATGGCGCGCCCCGCCGCGTCGTACTGCGTGAAGGTCCAGAACCACTGCCGCGCCTCGCCCTCGGCGCGCACCACGCGCGGGCCGGGATGCGGCAGCAAGGCCTCCCCCGCGCGCAGCGAGACGACCAGCAGCACGGCCAGCACCGCCAGCGGGAAGGCCAGCCCGCCACCGGCCAGGAAGCGCCCGGCATCCAGGCCGCGCCCGCGCCGGCGCGGCAGCACGGCATAGAGCGCGAGGCCGCAGACGCCGAGCAGGATCAAGCTGGCGCCGGCGAACATCACCCACCAGAGCGTGGCCACCGCCGCCGCGCCGGGCCCCGCCGGGTCGAGCACCGACTGGGGGCCGGAGCAGGCGGCGAGAAGCGGCAGGGCCGCCGGCAACCCCACCCGCCAGCCGCCGCTTAAAGCCGCATCCACGCCACGCCGCAGCCGGGAGGGCCGTGCCTCATGTCGAATTCGATTCCTGAACTCAGCGGCGACGCCGTCGGCTCCAAGGTCGCCGTCGCGGGTCATCCGATCCATGCCATGCTGGTCGCCTTTCCGATCGCGCTGGTGATGGCGACACTGGCCTGCGACGTTTTCTACTGGTGGTCGGCCGATCCCTTCTGGGTCCGGGCCGGGCTGTGGGCCAGCGGCGCCGCCTTCGGGCTTGGCCTGCTCGCCGGCCTGTCCGGCACCGCCGAGCTGCTGCTGGTGCGCGACATCCGCCGCCACAGCGCCGGATGGACCCATTTCGTGGCCGCGGTGATGCTGCTCTCCGTCGCCGGCGCCAACTGGGCGCTGCGGCTGTTCGAGGGGGGGCCGGCCGAGCTCGGCACGCCCCTGCCCTGGGGTCTGTTCCTCTCGGTCCTGGCCGCGGTCTTCGTCGGGCTGGCGGGCTGGCATGGCGGCAAGCTGGTGTTCGAGCATCAGATCGGCCTCATGCTCTCGGGCGACGACTGATAGAGCTCCTGCCCCTTCCCCGGCTGGCGCAGCCAGTCGGGGAAGACGCCGTCGCCGATCCCGGGCTTGCCCAGCACCAGCAGCAGCACCACCAGGATCAGCAGGCAGGCGGTGACGATCATCAGGATGCTGCGCCAGCGCGCGTAGCAGCGCTCCGGCTCCGCCAGCAGCCCGAGCACATGGCCGCAGTACATGTGCAGCGCCACCATCCCCCCCACCACCATCAGCTTCAGGAAGAGCCAGGGCACCAGCACGCCATAGGCGAAGATCAGCCCGGTGCCGGTGGTGATGGCCAGCACCGCCGCCGGCGAGACGATGGCGCGGTAGCCGACCCAGGTGAACTTCCAGAGCTGCCTCAGTTGCGGCCCGGACGGATGGCGGGCACGGCCGATGAAGAGGCTCGGCAGGAAGATCAGCCCGGCGCACCAGACGCAGAGCGTGGCGATATGCGCGGCCTTCAGCCAGGCCATCTCAGGCATCCCGCTCAGGCGCCGCCTCGTCCAGCCAGCGTCCGGCGCGAACCAGGGCGGCGAGCAGGTAGATCAGGCTGGCCGGCACCCACATGATCAGCCCGGCGAGCTGCTGGTCCTGCAGGGGCGAGAAGCCCCAGGCCTGGGTGGTGGCGAGATGCGGCGCGTAGAGCGCGGCGGGGGCGAAGGTGATCAGCGCGCCGAGCAGGCCCATCTGCGCCATCATCGCCAGCAGGCCGGAGACATAGGGCCAGGCCTCGTCCCGCCGGCCGAGGGCGGCGGCCCAGAACGTCAGCGCGCTGCCCAGCAGCGTGGCCTGCATGCCCCAGTAGACCGCGTCGCCCGACAGCGCGGCGGCATAGGCGGGCGGCGCGTGCCAGAGCCAGAGGATGACGACATGCAGAGGCAGCGCCAGGGACAGCCAGGCCCCGGCCCGCCGCCGGGTGCCGTCGCGCAGCGCCAGGGCGAGAAGCGGCGCCGCGACCCCGATCAGCAGGACATGATGCAGCGTGCGGGCGGCGAACAGAGCCGAGCTCAGCGCGCAGAGCGGCGAGACGAAGGCGACGACCAGGACCAACCAGGCCAGCAGCGCCATGCCACGCCGCGGGGCCGGCCGCAGCAGCGCCCACCCCAGGAGCAGCGCCAGGCCGGTCAGCAGGAGTGGGTCCGTGTTCCAGCGACTCCAGGCCTCGGCCGGCCCGGGCCCCGCGCCGCAATAGGGGATCGCATCCCACACCTCGCCTCTCCCCCGACTCTGCGTATCCTGGCGGCCAATGCGAGGCGGCGATGAAAGTTGCGGAAGCTTAAGTTTTAACCTCAGGTTGCTTTATGCTGGAATAATGCACGCGCCTTCACCGCCACCGGGGGCGCCCCCTTGGCCTGCCGCCGTCCGTATCGGGAACCGACCTCCATGCCGATCTCCACCGGGAGCCGCCGAGGCGCGCGTCGTGCCACCCTGCTCGTCGCGGTGGGCCTCGCCGTGCTGCTGGCGCCGCCGCTGCGGGCGCAGGAAGCCCCCGATCCCACCGAGGCCTGCGACGATCATGTCCTGGCCTCCGGCCTCTGCCTGGGCGCCGAAGCCCTGGCGGACGGCTTCGTCAATCTCGACGGCGGCCTGCGGCGGGGCGCCGCGGCGCTGGGGCAGGTGAAGCTGACCCTGCTGGCGGATCTGGACCGGATGGCGGGCCTGCGGGGCTGGAGCATCGGCCTCGGCGCCTATGCGCTGGTGGGGCGCCGCCCGACCGAGACCCTCACCGGCGGCCTGGCCCCGGCCAGCGGCGCCGAGGCGCTGCCGACCACCGCCCTGGCCGATGCCTGGGTGCAGTACGCGGTGCCGGGCCGGGCCTCGCTGCGGGTCGGGCAGATGGCGGCGGACAACGAGTTCGCCCGCGCCGACGCCGCGGAATACCTGGTGAACAGCACCTTCAGCTGGCCGGTCGCGCTCACCGAGGCGCTGCCCTCGGGCGGCCCGGCCTATCCTTTCGCCGCCCCCGGCCTCCGGCTCAGCCTGGCCGATCCCGACCAGGGCAGCGGCCTGCGCCTGGCGCTGTTCTCCGGCGATCCGGGCGGGCGCTATGGCGAGGAGACGGAGCCGCAGCGGCACAACCGCTACGGTATCAACCCGAGCTTCACCGGCGGCGCGCTGATGCTGGCGGAAGCCGTGGTCGGCGCCGACAGGCCGGGCGAGGCCCCCCGCCCCTGGGTGCTGCGGCTGGGCGGCTGGTACCACAATGGCGGCTTCGACGATGTGCGGCGCGACAGCGCGGGGCGTTCCCTCGCCGATCCGCGCGCCGGCGCGCCGCGCCGCTACGGGCAGAACTATGGCGGCTATGCCATCGGCGAGGTCGCCCTCGGCCCGGTCGCGATCTTCGCGCGCGGCTTCTACGCGCCGCCCGGCCGCAACACGGTGACGGCGCAGGGCGATCTCGGCCTGGCCTGGCGCGACCTGCCCTGGCGGCCGCAGGACACCCTCTCGCTCGGCGTCTCGCAGGCGCATATCGGCCGCGAGGCGCGGCGGCTGGACCGCGAGACCGCCTTCGTCACCCGCTCCGCCTGGCCGGAGCGCAGCCACGAGACGGTCGTCGAGGTCAACTACAACCTCCCCCTCGGCGCGGTGGAGATCCGCCCCCTGGTGCAATGGATGCTGAACCCGGCGGCGGGAGCGGCGGAAGAGCGGCGGGGCAACCGCGCCCTGTCCGATTCGCTGCTGGTCGGCCTGCGCCTGCAGATCACGCTCTAGGACCGGGGGGCGCTCCGGCCGGCCCGATCCGGCGCGCTCCGCCCCACCGCCTTGCCGCGCCGCTGCTGGCGCAGCACGGCCTCGATCCAGTCGTCGAGCCGCGCCGTCTCCAGCTCCGCCTCATCCCGGTCCGGATAGGCGGCGGCGAAGCGCAGCGCCAGCCAGCGCCAGGCGACCAGGCGCTTGTGCACCTTCTCGGCCTTCTGCAGCTCCTCGCCGCTGGCCTTGTCCGGCGGCGGCAGGCGCCCGGCCAGCGGCGGCCGCACCGGCCGCCCGGCGCCATGATCCACCGCCCAGCGCGCCAGGCGGGTGATGCCGTTGTCGCGCTCGTCCACCGGGCAGAGGGCATAGGTCCAGCGATCCATCAGCGACAGGCCGGCGACGCCGTCGATGGCGGCGGCGATGGCCATGGGCTGCGTCAGGTCGGCCAGGCGGTAGTTGGGATCGTCCTTGCGCAGAACGGCGCGCTTGATGCGCGCCAGCACGCCGAACAGGCTGTCCGAGCCGATCTCCTCGGCGACCGCGGCGATGATCTCCGCATCCGGCTGCACCTGCGGGCGCAGTTCGGCGGGCGGCGCGGGCGGCGCCTCCAGCATGGCGCGCACGAAGTCCGGGCTGCCGGCCCCGGACAGCACCGCGACCACGCCGCCCTCATGGTGGCCGAAGCGCCCGGCGCGGCCGCCGATCTGCTTCACCTCCTGGCTGGTCAGGTCGCGCCGCTCCTCGCCATCGAACTTGCGCAGGGTGGAGAAGACGACGCGGCGGATCGGCAGGTTCAGCCCCATGCCGATGGCATCCGTCGCCACCAGCAGGTCGGCCTCGCCCTCCCGGAAGCGCGCCGCCTCGGCGCGCCGCACCTCGGGCGAAAGCGCGCCGTAGACCACGGCGACCTTGCGGCCGCGCTTCACCAGTTCCTCGCGCAGGTCCATCACGTCGCGGCGCGAGAAGGCCACCAGCGCGTCCCCGGCGCGCAGCGTGCCGAAGCCGACCGGCCCGCCGGCGGCATGCAGCGGGCTCTTGCGCTGGAGCGAGATCTCCTCGACCTCGTCGCCGCAGAGCGCGGCGATGCGGCGGACCATCGGGATGCATTCCGGCGCGCCCAGCACGAAGAGCTGGCGTGCCGGCACACCCATGATGGCGGCGGTCCAGGCGGCGCCGCGGTCGCGGTCGTGCAGCAGCTGCGCCTCGTCGACGATGGCGACGTCGACCGGCATGTGGAAGGGGCACATCTCCACCGTGGCGGCGAGGTGGCGGCTGCCGGGGGCCGGGATGCGCTCCTCGCCCGTGGTCAGCGCCGCCGCCACGCCCCGCGCCGCCAGCGCCTCGCGGAACTCGTGCGCCAGCAGGCGCAGCGGCGCCAGGGCCAGGCCGCTCTCCGCCGCCGCCAGCCGGTCGAGCGCCAGGTGGCTCTTGCCGCTGTTGGTCGGGCCGGTGACGATGGTGATGCGGCGGATCATCGCCCGCGCGGTGACGAAATGCGCCGCGTAGCGGTCCAGCGCGGCGACGCGGGCGATGGCGGCATTGGCCAGCTTGCCGCCCTTGCCGGCGGCGGCCTCGGCCCGGGCCAGGGCCCGGGGGTCGAGCCGCTCGCCGCCCGACCGGCCGGGCCGGGCCGGCTCGGCCGACGGAGCGGCGGCGCGCTCGGCCTCGCGCCAGGAGAACACCTCACGGCGCAGCGGCGCGATCTCGGCCGGGTCGAACTCCCAGCGCTCGCGCCGGCCCTTCGCCTCGCGCACGCGGCGCGCCACCGGAACCAGCCCGGCGCCGACCCAGCGCAGCGCCTCCCGCTCGGAGCAGCGCAGCAGGCCGGGCAGCGCCTCGATGCCGACGAGGCTCTTCTCCCAGGCCCGCAGCCGCGCCACCTCCTCGCGCCGCTTCGAGCGGGCGGCCGTCTCGGCGGCGCGCAGATCCCGCCGGCGCCCCTCCTCGAGCCGCTGCGAATCGAGCACGAAGCGCGCGGCCGTGGCGGCATCGAGCCCGTGCGCCTGGGCCACGGCGAGGGCCAGCGCCGCATGGCGCTCGGCCGGGAGGGCGGTGCCGGCATCGGCCAGATCACCGGCCACCGCCTCCAGCGCCAGCTCGGGCGTCCGGCCGGCGGCGCGCAGCCGGGCGGCGCCGGCGGCCTCCAGCGCGAGGCGCAGGTCGGCCTCGTGCGGCTCGGGGTCGGTCAGGGTGGCGGCGGCGGCCTCGGCCTCCTGGGGGCGCAGCCAGGGCTGGCCGGCGCGGCCGGCCATGTCGCGCATCGCCGCCGCCCAGCTCTTGCGCCGCACCTCCGCCAGCGCCTCGCGCACCGCCGCGGCATCGGCCGGCAGGCGGCGGGCGACGCGGCGGATGAGCTGCGGCATCTCCCGCTTCTCGACCCGCAGGCCGGAGGCCTGGATGGCGGCCTCCGCGGGATGGACGGGGATGTCATCGGTCATGCGGGGGTCTTATCGAAAACGCCCCCGCCTCGCCATGGCGGTCTCGGTGGGCTCAGGCGGATGCGTGCGCCTCTCTCGCGTGCCCCCCTGGCGACGACGCGGCGGCGCGGCTGTCCGCCTCTCCCCCGGCGGCGGCCGAGAGGGCCTCCAGCAGCCGGTCGATATCCTTCTGGCACAGGCCGGTCGCGGCCTTCCGCGCGTCGCGATGCGCGGCCATCAGCGCGACGATCTGGGCGGCGCCGCAGGAACGGTGATGGAACATGACGGGCTTCCCCTTCCGGTGAGGCGATGGGGCCATGCTAAGCGATAATGAGAATTACTCGCAATAACTTTCGGCGAGGACCCGGCGCTGCGCGAAGGGTCGTGAAGCGAATCGGTTCAGCCGCTTCCGGCGGGGCGCAGCGCCGCCTCCAGCCGCGCCCAGCCCGCCTCGTTCCCCGGCAGGCCGAAGCGCAGCCAGTCCGGCCGGGCGGCGAAGGCGCGGGTCAGGATGCCGGCCCGGCCCAGCCGCGCATGCCAGGCGCCGGCCTCGCCCCGCGCCAGCCGGAACAGCCGGGTGCCGCCCACCACCCGCAGCCCCGCGTCTTCCAGCAACCCGTCGAGCCGCGCCGCGTCCCCCGCCAGCCGTGCCGCGGCCGCCCGGCGCCAGGCCGCGTCCGGCAGGGCCGCCCGCCCGATCGCCAGCGCCGGGCCCGACACCGCCCAGGGGCCGAGCGCCGCGCGGATCGCCATCGCCCGTTCGGGCGCGGCCAGGGCGAAGCCCAGTCGCAGCCCGGCCAGCCCGTAGCTCTTGCCGAAGGACCGCAGCAGGATCAGCGCCGGGTGCGGCAGCAGCGCGGCGGCCGGCTCCGCCTCGCCGGGCTCCAGGTCGGCGAAGGCCTCGTCCACCACCAGCAGCCCGCCCCGCTCCGCCATGCGGTCGGCCAGGGCCCACAGGGCGGCGCGCGGCAGGCGGCGACCATCGGGGTTGTTGGGATTGCAAAGCAGGGCCGCGCCGCCGCCCGCCAGCGCGGCGGCCTCCTCGACCTCCTCGACCACCGTACCGGCGGCGCGCCAGCAGGCGGCGTGCTCGGCATAGGTCGGCCCGAGGACGCGCAGCCGGGGTTGCGGGAACAGTCGCGGCAGCAGCTGGATCAGCAGCTGCGTGCCCGGCGCCGCCGCGACCATCGCGGGGTCGGCGGCGCCATAGGCCGCGGCGGCCACGGCCCGCAGCGCCGCCTCGGCCTCCGGCTCGGGCAGGCGCGTGAAGGCCGTGGGCGGCAGGGGCGGCAGGGGCCAGGGGACGGGGTTGATCCCGGTCGAGAGATCCAGGAAGGGCTCCGGCGCGCCGGGAAAGCGCCGCCGCGCCGCGTCCAGCCGCCCGCCATGTTCCAAGCCATCCCGCGTCATGTTAGCCCCCCTTCCCGCGCCATGATCCTTCCCCCGCCCCCCGACTCGCTGCTGATCCTGGCCGGGGCGCTGCTCGCCGAGGCGGCTCTCGGCTACCCCAGGCCGCTCTTCGCCGCCATCCGCCATCCGGTGGTCTGGATGGGCGCGCTGATCGGCGGGCTGGACCGCCGGCTCAACCGGGAGGACCTGTCCTTCCGCCGCCGGCGCCGCCGCGGCGTGCTGGCGGTGGGCCTGCTGCTCCTGGCCTGCGGCCTTCCGGCCCTGCTGCTGCAGGCGGCGATCTTGGCCGGGCTGCCGAAGCCGGCGGCGCTCGGCCTGCTGGCCCTGCTCGCCGCCAGCCTGCCGGCCCAGCGCAGCCTGCACCAGCATGTGCTGGCGGTGGCCGAGGGGCTGGAGGACGGCGGCCTGGAGGGCGGACGGGCCGCGGTCGCCATGATCGTCGGCCGCAACCCCGAGACGCTGGACGAGGCGGGGGTCTGCCGCGCCGCCATCGAGAGCCTGGCGGAGAACTTCTCCGACGGGGTGGTGGCGCCCGCCTTCTGGCTGGGCGCCGGGGGCCTGCCGGGCGCCGTGCTCTACAAGGCGGTGAACACGGCGGACAGCATGATCGGCCATCGCTCGCCCCGACACGAGGCGTTCGGCTGGGCCGCGGCGCGGCTCGACGACGGGGTGAACCTTCCCGCCTCCCGCCTCGCCGCGCTCTGGCTCGTCCTGGCCGCCTGGCTCTCCCCCGGCTTCGACGCGGCGGGCGCCTGGCGGGCGGTGCGCCGGGATGCCGGCCGCCACCGCTCGCCCAATGCCGGCTGGCCGGAGGCGGCGATGGCCGGCGCGCTGGGCCTGCGCCTCGCCGGACCGCGCGTCTATGGCACGGAGCGGGTCGAGGACGCCTGGATGGGCGAGGGACGCGCCCGGGCCGGGGTGGAGGACCTGCGGCGGGCCCTCCTGCTGTACCGCCGGGCCTGCAAGCTGCAGCTCCTGGCAGTGCTGGGGATGGCAGCCCTGCTGATGGGCTGACTCAGGCAGCAGAGACCTCGCCATTTATTCAGAGTAAATACCAACAAACGAACGCCATTACCCTAGAAATCATGTCATGTAACAACCAGAAATTTCGAAATTCCATCACCTTGTCTGCATTGCACCGCACCAAGTCAGAGATTTGACGGGATCGCGCTGAAAAGTTCTTTGTTGTATATTTCAAGTAATAACCAAATTGTACGCGTTCAGTTCATGAATTGTGGCATTCATGCCCGAATTTTCTTGAAATCGGGCAACGGATGCAACAAGTTTGCCGCTCCGCAACATCGAGCGAGTGACCATCCATAGCGGCCGTGTGCCGCCTCACCCGATCCTGTCCATCGCGGCGCCATGCCGCCCCAGCAATGGAGGGCCCATCCGTGGACGCCAACGGAGCCGCCATGCCGAGTGTCGATCTTCATGAACCGCTGCCCTATGCGCGCGTCGCCGTCATCGGCGGCGGGGCCTGGGGCAGCGCCCTGGCGCTGACCGCGCACCGCGCCGGCCGCCACACCAGCCTCTGGGTCCGCGAGGCCGATGCCGTGGCCGAGATCGCCAGCACCCGCCGCAACCCCTTCCTCCCCGACCATCCCCTGGCGCGCGACCTCCGCGTCACCGGCGCGCTGTCCGACGCCCTCGACGGCGCCGGGATGGCGATCCTCGTCATCCCCTCCCAGCATCTGCGCGCCGTCGCCGCCCGCGTCGAGGCGCTGCTGCCCGAGGGCGTGCCGGTGGTGGTCTGCGCCAAGGGCGTCGAGGCCGATACCGGCGCGCTGATGACCCAGGTCATCGCCGAGGAGATGCCGGGGCGGCCGCAGGCCGTGCTGTCCGGCCCCTCCTTCGCCGCCGAGGTGGCGGAGAACCAGCCGACCGCCGTGACCATTGCCGCTCCCGCCGGCCCCGGCCTGTTCAGCGGCGACCACCTGGCCGCCCGCGTCGCCGTGACGCTGGCCAGCGAGACCTTCCGCCCCTACCTCTCGGACGACCCGGTCGGCGTCGAGGTCAGCGGCGCGGTGAAGAATGTGCTGGCCGTCGCCTCCGGCATCATCGCGGGGCGCGGCATGGGCTCGAACCCGCGCGCCGCCCTGCTGGCCCGCGGCCTGGCCGAGATCAGCCGCCTCAGCGTGGCCCTCGGCGGCCGCGCCGAGACGGTGCTGGGCCTCTCCGGCGCCGGCGACGTGATGCTGACCTGCTCCTCCGAGCAGTCGCGCAACTTCTCCTTCGGCAAGGCGCTGGGCGAGGGTCATGCCCCGGCGAAGGGCCGCGCGGTGGTCGAGGGCGTGGCCAATGCCCGCTCGGTCCTGGCGCTCGCCCAGCGCCTCGGCGTGCCGATGCCGATCTGCGAGGCGGTGGACCGCATCGTCCATCACGGCCTCCCGATCGACCGCGCCATCGCCGCCCTGCTGACCGGCCCGCTGCGCGCCGAGCCGCGCGCGCTGGAGCACCGCGCCAGCATCGCCCATCCGGCCATCGCCGTGCCGCGCGCGGAGCGCGTCTTCGCATGAGGCCGGTCGCGGGGACCATCAACCTGGTGCTGGCGACCGACCTCGACGGCACTTTCCTGGGCGGCAGCGAGGCGGAGCGCCGCGCGCTCTACGAGGAGCTGCGCGCCCGTGACGACGCGCTGCTGATCTTCGTCACCGGCCGCGACCGCGACTTCCTGCGCCGCCTGGTGGAGCAGCCCGGCATGCCGCGCCCGCACTATGTCATCGGCGATGTCGGCACCTCGGTCTTCGACGGCGCCGACTTCGCGCCGATCGCCACGCTCGAGGCCGAGATCGTGGCGCGCTGGGACGATGCCGGCGACCGCGTGCGCGCCCTGCTGGCGGGGGAGCCCGGGCTGGAGCTGCAGCCCACGCCCTTCCGTCACCGCGTCAGCTACTACTACGATCCGGCCCGGCTGCGGGCGGAGACGGTGGCCAGGATCGAGGCCGCCGGCTTCGACTGCATCACCTCGGCCGATACCTTCCTCGACGTGCTGCCGCGCGGCATCGCCAAGGGCCCGACCCTGCTGCGGCTGGTGCAGGCGCTCGGCCTGCCCGCCGGCCGCGTGCTGGCGGCGGGGGACACGATGAACGACCTGTCGCTGTTCGAGACCGGGCTGAAGGCCGTGGCCGTCGGCAATTCCGAGCCGCGCCTGCGCGCCGCCCTGCCCGAAACGCCCCAGGTGTACCGCGCCCGCGGCCATGGCGCCGCCGGCATCGCCGAGGCCATCCGGCACTTCAACCTGCTTCCGGAGGTGGTGGCATGACCCAGACGAAGTCCTCTCTCCTCATCGTCTATCATCGCCAGCCCTACGAGGAGGTGGTGGTCGAGGGACGCACCGAGTTCCGCCCCAACCGCAGCCCGAACGGCATCGTGCCGACGCTGAAGTCCTTCTTCCGCCGCACCGATCCCGGCGCCGGCGCCTGGGTCGCCTGGAAGCTCGCCAAGCCTGGCGAGAGCTTCGAGCGCGTCGTGCACATCGACGACGTGAACGGCGGCTACGAGGTCTCGCGCCTACCGCTGACGGCGGAGGAGGTGGAGAGCTTCTACCACGTCACCTCCAAGGAGGCGCTGTGGCCGGTGCTGCACTCCTTCCCCTGGCTGTTCAGCTACGACAACGTGGACTGGGACACCTTCCGCGCGGTGAACCGCAAGTTCGCCGAGGCGGCGGCGGCGCAGGCGGCGGATGACGCCGTCATCTGGATCCACGACTACAATCTCTGGCTGGTGCCGGCCTATCTGCGCGCGCTGAAGCCGAAGGCGCGCATCGCCTTCTATCACCACACCCCCTTCCCGGCGGCGGATGTCTTCAACATCCTGCCCTGGCGGCAGGAGATCCTGGACAGCCTGCTGTGCTGCGACCAGGTGGGCTTCCACATCCCGCGCTACGCCCGCAACTTCGCCGAGCTGGCGCGCAGCGGCGCGGGGGCCGAGATCACCGAGACCCGCCCGGTCGATCCCGCCTTCGGCGCCATGGGCCAGGCGCTTTCGGAGCCGGACATGCCGGTGCGGCTGCGTGTCGACGGCCGCGAGGTGGCGCTCGATTCCGCCCCCGTCGGCACCGACGCCGGGCTGATCCGCGAGGTGGTGCGCCGGCCCGAGAGCCGCGCCCTGCAGGCGGAGATCCGCGAGGGCCTGGGCGGCCGCCGCATGATCATGGCGGTCGGCCGCACCGACTACACCAAGGGCATGGTCGAATCCCTGCAATCCTTCGAGCGGCTGCTGGAGCGCCGGCCGGGGCTGATCGGCGAGGTCAAGCTGGTCGTCACCTCGGTGCGCGCGGCGACGGCGATGAAGATCTATGACAGCACACAGCGCGACATCGAGGCACTGGTCGGCCGCATCAACGGCCGCTTCTCCAAGCTCGACTGGACGCCGGTGGTGCTGTTCAGCAACTCGATCCCCTTCGAGACGCTTCTCTCCTACTACCACGAGGCGGATATCTGCCTGACCACGCCGCTGCGCGACGGGCTGAACCTGGTGGCCAAGGAGTATGTCGCCGCCAAGGACCGCACGGCGGGCGCGCTGGTGCTCTCGGAGTTCGCCGGCTGCGCCGTGGAACTGCCGGATGCGGTGCTGACCAATCCCTATTCCCGCCGCAACCTCGACCGCGCGCTGGACGAGGCGCTGGACATGCCGGAGGCGGAGGCGGTGAGGCGCATGCGGCGCATGGACGATGCCGTGCACGGCTGCGACATCGCCTGCTGGGCGGACCATGTCTTCGCCGGCTTCGGCAGGCTCGGCCTGCCCGATCCGGCCGCGCGGGCCCTGCCCGTCGCGGCGGAGTGACGCGGCCGGACGCCGGACCGCCGCGCGATCAGCGCGGCGCGAAGGCGCGCGGCCGGAGGCCCGCGTGGAAGTAGGTGATCATCGAGTAGATGTCATAAACCGGCAGGCCCAGCTCCTGCCGCAGGGCCGCGGCATAGGGCGGCATGTTGGTGCATTCCAGCACGATGGCGCCGACCTCCGGATGCCGGGCGACGAGACGGCGGCCGGCATCGAGGATGTCCTGCTCGGCCAGGTCCACATCCATGTCGTCCTTCTCGGCCCGGATCAGCACGCGGAAGAACTCGCGGCCGCTCTCCGTCCCCTCGCGCGGGATGTCGGACGGGACGCCCGCCGCCTCCAGATGACGCGGCGTCAGCGTCGAGCCACTGACGGTGACGAGGCCGACGCGCTTCCCCGGCGGCAGCATGGCCTGCACCCAGGGCACCTGCATCAGGCTGCTGGTGGCCACCGGCACGCCGACATGCGCCGCCAGCTCCTTCTGGAACAGCGAGAGGAAGCCGCAATTGGTGGTGATGGCCTCGGCGCCCTGGCGCACCAGCTCCTCGGCCGCGTCGAGGAAGTCCTGCAGCAGGCCGGGGGCGCCGTCCAGCACCACCTTCTCCGGGCTGGCGCCGCGCACGACGCGGTAGAGCACGGGGAAGGGCCAGGTGGTGCCATTGCCCATGTCGCCCGGGATGCGCGGGAAGCGCGCCTCCAGCATGAGGATGCCGAGGGGGGCGCCATAGATGGCCTTGCCGCCCCGGGCGATGCCCCGCCGGGCGGCGGGGGTGCTGTCGTTGCTCATCGGTGCTGTGTCCTCAGCGGATCGGCGGCGAATACTGCAGCCCGCCGGCGGTATGGAGCTGGTTCTTGCCGCGCGGGAGGCCCATCGGCGCCACGTGGCGCTCCCAGATCTCGGCGTAGTTGCCGACGGCGCGCAGGATCCGCACCGCCCAGTCGGGCGAGAGGCCGAGCATGGTGCCGAAGTCGCCGCTCTGGCCGAGCAGGCGCTGCACGTCGGGGCGCGTGTCCTGCATCGCGGCGTCGAGCGTCTGTCGGGTGATGCCGAACTCCTCGCCCAGGTGCAGCACGTTCTGGGTCCAGCGCACGACGTCGTAGAAGCGATCATCGCCCTTGCGGACCACGGGGCCGAGCGGCTCCTTGCTGATCAGCTCGGGCAGCACGACGAAGTCCCGCGCGCGGTCGCCGAGGCCGGCGCGGAAGGCCGCCAGGGTCGAGGTGCCGACGGTGAAGGCGTCGCAGCGCCCGCCGATCATGGCGTTGCGGATTTCCTCCACGCTCTCGATCACCACGGGGTTGAGCTTCATGTTGCTGGCGCGGAAGAAGTCGGCCAGGTTCTTCTCGGTCGTGGTGCCGGGCTGCACGCAGACGCTGGCGCCGTCCAGCTCCCTGATGGAGGAGACGCCGAGCTTCCGCGAGACCAGGAAGCCCTGGCCATCATAGAACAGCACACCGGTGAACAGCAGGCCGAGCGAGGCCTCGCGCGGCATGGTCCAGGTGGTGTTGGAGGAGAGGATGTCGATCTCGCCCGACTGCAGCGCCGTCAGCCGGTTGGCATAGGTGGTGGTGATATAGCGCACCTTGGCCGGATCACCGAGGATGGCCGCCCCCAGCGCCTTGCAGAAGTCGATGTAGAGGCCGCTGTACTCCCCCCGCGCGTCCAGCTCGGCGAAGCCCGGCAGGTCGGCGGAGGTGCCGCAGACCAGCGATCCGCGGGCGCGGATGGCGTCGATCGTGGCGGAGCCGCTCGGCTGTTGCGCCGCGGCCGGGGTGCCGGCCAGCCCGGCCAGGGCCGCGAGGCCGGCGAAAGCGGAAAGCAGGAGGCGTCGCATCAGGGCAGTCTTCCTCGTCTCGGATGGTCGGAGCCGCCGGGCGCGGCGTCCCCGGTCGTTCGTGCGCGCCTCAGCGGAAGCGCGTCGGCGCGAAGGGCGCGATGGGGATCTCCGGCGCCCGGCCGGAGAGCAGCTGGGCCACGATCCGCCCGGTGCGCGGGCCGGCCACCAGCCCGACATGCCCATGGCCGAAGGCATGCACCACATCCGGCGTGGCGCTGGCGGGGCCGAGGCAGGGCATGCCGTCCGGCATGCTGGGTCGATGCCCCATCCAGACGCTGACCCGCTCGGCCGGGAAGGGATCGGGCAGGTCGGGGAAGGATTTCAGCAGGTGGTCGCGCAGGATCTCGGCGCGCTTCCAGTTCGGCGCCGCCGCCAGGCCGGCGATCTCCACCTGGCCGGCCGCGCGCAGCCCGTCGCGCATCGGGTTCACCACCATCCGGGCAGCTGAGAGGCTCATCGAATGGCGCGGGCCGATATTCGTGCCCCGCAGCATGACATGGTAGCCCCGCTCGCTCTCCAGCGGCACGCGGTCCCCCGCCTGGGCGGCCAGCGCCACCGAATGCGCGCCGCAGCAGATCGCCGCCGCCTCGCAGTCGAGCTGCGAACCATCGGCCAGCGCGACGCCGCGCAGGCGCCCGCCCTCGATGCGCAGGCCGCGCGCCGCGACGGGGCGCAGCGTGGCACCCTCGCGCTGCGCCTGCGCCACCAGGGCGGCGACATAGGCGCCGGGATCGAGGCAGCGCCCCGCCTCCTCCACCAGCACGCCAAAGCCATAGGCCGGATCGAGATCCGGCTCGACGGCCCGCAGCGCCTCGCCCTCCAGCTCGCGCCAGTCGATGCCCACCTGCCGCCGGATGCGCCAGCCCATCGCCTCGGCCTCGAAGCCGGCGCGCGTGTGGAAGGCGTGGATCAGCCCCTTCCGCTCCACCAGCTCCGGCACCCCCGCCTCCCGCGCCAGGGCCTCGTGCAGCAGCGGCGAATCCTTCAGCAGCGGCCGCAGCGCCTGGGCGATCCGGAGCAGCTTCGCCTCGCTCGCGCCGGCGCTGAGATAGCGCAGGAGCCAGGGCAGCACCTTCGGGAAGTAGCTCCAGCGGATCGCGAGCGGCCCCAGCGGATCGGAGAGGAAGCCCGGCACCTTCCGCCACAGGCCGGGCAGGCTGGGCGGCAGCACCGAATGCGAGGAGAACCAGCCGGCATTGCCGAAGCTCGCCGCCTGCTCGCCGCCCGGCCGACCCGGATCGAGCAGGGTGACGCGATGGCCGGCGCGCAGCAGCGCGAGGGCGCTGCAGGCGCCCTCGATGCCGGCGCCGATGACCGCGACGTGCCGGCTCACAGCGGCGCCCCCTCCGGCATGTCACGCCCGACGGACAGCGCCCGCGGGTCGGGGAAGCGGTGCGGCATGGCTACCCTGCCGGAGGCGCCGGCATGGCCACAGGCGCGGCGGTCGGTCCCGTTCATCCCCTTCGCCGCCTCAGACGATCTGGTTGCGCAGCGTGGCCTCGCCGCGCCGCAGCCGGTCGAGATTCTCCATCAGGATGTCGATCACATTGTCCTCGTAACGCTGCGTCTCGCCGGCGCTGTGCGGCGTGATGAAGACGTTCGGCAGGTCCCAGAGCGGCGAGGCCTCCGGCAGGGGCTCCTCCACCACCACGTCCAGCGCGGCGCCGGCGAGACGGCCCTCGGTCAGCGCCGCGCTCAGCGCCGCCTCGTCCACCACCTTGCCGCGCGCCACGTTCACCAGCCGCGCGGTGGGCTTCATCGCCGCCAGCGCCTCGGCGCCGATCAGGCCGGTGGTCTCGGGCGTCAGCGGGCAGGTCAGCGCCACGACGTCGGCCTGCGGCAGCCACTGGTGCAGGGCCGAGATGGCATGCACCTCGTCCGCCCCCTCGGCGCCCGCCGCCGGATCGCGCCGCAGGCCGATCACGCGCATGCCGAAGGCCTTGGCCAGCCGCGCCAGCCGGCCGCCAATGCGGCCGAGACCCACCACCAGCAGCGTCTTGCCGCCCAGCTCGTCCTCGCGCCGGGCGATCTCGCCGATCATGCCGCGCCAGTGGCGCTTCGCCTGGTTGTCGCGCGCCTGCGGCAGCAGCCGCGCCATGGCCAGGATCAGCGACATGGCATGCTCGGAGACGGCATTGGCGTTGACGCCCTGGGCGCTGGCCAGCCGCACGCCATGGGCGCGGAAGGCCGCCTGGTCGTACTGGTCGACGCCGGCGCTGATCGACTGCACGAAGCGCAGCCTCGGCGCCCGCTCCAGCAGCGCGTTGTTCCACAGGCCCGAGACGACGACGACATCCGCCTCTCCCACCCGGGCCGCCAGCTCCTCCCTCGACCAGGCCTGGATGGCGCGGATGCCGCTTCCCCGGGCCTCGAAGCGGTCCTGGATCTGGTAGGCGGCATGGGCGAAGAGGACGGTCAGGTCGTCGGGCTTGTCGAACACGCGGTGGTCTCCGGTCGGATGCGGAAAGGGGGCGTCAGGCGGCGTCGCCCAGCACATGGGCGGCCAGGGCATTGCCGGTGTAGATCTCGCCATAGCCGATGCGGATCACCTCGGTGATCTGGTCCAGGCGGCGGTTGATGTGGCGCCGCATCAGCGCGCCCGCGGCGGCGCCGTCCCGCGCGATCAGATGCCGGATGATCGCCAGATGCTCGCTCTGGGTGCCGGTGCGGCGGTCCTGCATGTCGATCCAGCGCAGGAAGCGCACGCGCTCGTTGATGCCGCGGATGGCGCGGATGAACTCGTCATTGCCCGAGAGGGCGGCCAGGCGCTCGTGGAACTGCTCGTCCAGGCGCAGCAGGCGCAGCGCCTGCGCGTCCTCGTCCGGCGCGTCGCGGCTCTGCAGGGCGAAGGCCTCGAGCTCGCGGAGCGCGGCATCGGAGGCCCGCTCGCAGGCCAGGGCCAGGCTGCCCACCTCGACGGTCGCGCGGAACTCGTAGAGATGCAGCACATCGGCCGGCGCCAGGGCCTTGAGGCGGTAGCCCTTGTTCAGGGTGGCCACCAGGAAGCCCTCGGAGGCCAGGCGGTTCAGCGCCTCGCGCAGCGGCGTGCGGCTGACCCCGAGCCGGCGCGCCAGCTCCACCTCATTGATCCGCTCCCCGGGCGAGAGGCGGTAGGTGCAGACCATGGCCTTGACCTGCTCGTAGACACGATCGGCGGAGCGGGGCGGAAGATCCGGGGCCATGAGGGCAAGCATATCCCTCGTGCGGGCAGAAGTGAATACACCTCTGCATCACGGCGCCTGCCTTCTCGCTGGCGTCAGCCAGCCCCGTGCCATCAGGACCTCGCGGCGATCAGGGACGACGGGCTCTCGGGCCCCTTCCCTGGCGGCGCCAGACCCAGCAGGTGGAGGACCAGCAGGCATGCGGCGACCGCCAGACCGGCGCGCAACAGCAAAGACATCATGTTCGGTCCCTCAGGGCGGCCAATGCCGTCCCCACGCGGGGGAATACGCCTTGCCCAAACGGGGCATAATACCAATTCTTGATCGTTATATAGAGAGTTCCTTCCATGCCCTCTTCTCCGCCGGCTTCTCCGCCAGCGGTTGGCCATCCAACATCCATCGATGAAGAGCCGCAGATCAAGGCCACGCATTGTCCTTGGCAGTATATTTTGTGGAATTATTGACACACTAGGATTCATCGTTATTAATCCTTCGCGCCACACCGGGAAGGAGCCGCCATGCCTGATCGCCACCGACCCGCCCATGCCCTCTGGCAAGGCGCCCTGCTGTGCCTGGGCGTGGCCTGCGGGGCCCAGGCGCAGGATCTCACCATCGGCGTCGCCAACCCCGTCGCCTCGATCGATCCGCACATCTCGAACACCACCTCGAACTTCGCCCTCACCGGCCATCTGTTCGAGGCCCTGGTGCGGCGCGACGCGAAGCTGAACCTGCGGCCGGGCCTCGCCGAGAGCTGGGAGGCGGTTTCCGACCGCGTCTGGGAGTTCCGCCTGCGCCGCGGCGTCACCTGGCACGACGGCCGCCCCTTCACCGCCGAGGATGTGGCCTTCACCATCGCGCGCGTGCCGACCATCCCGACCGGCGGCGGCTTCTCCTATGCGGTGCGGTCGATCCAGCGCGTCGAGGTCGTGGACGCCCATACCCTCCGCCTGCACACCGAACGGCCCAGCCCACTGCTGCCGAACGATTTCGCCAGTGTGCAGATCGTCGCCCGCCACGCCGTCGACGGCGGGCAGCCGGAGCAGTTCAACAGCGGCCGGGCGGCCATCGGCACCGGGCCGTACCGCTTCGCCGGCTTCAGTCCAGGCCAGGGCGCCCGCTTCACCCGCAACGAGGCCTACTGGGACGGGAAGGAGCCCTGGGCGCGCGTCGACTACCGCTTCCTGCCCAATGACGGCGCGCGCAGCGCCGCCATCCTGGCTGGCGACGTGGATGTCATCGACCAAGTGCCGGCCAACGACCTGGCACGCCTGCGGCGCGAGGCGCGGCTGCGCATCAGCGAGACGCCCGGCGTGCGCGTGATCTACCTGCAGCCCGACTTCTCGCGCCAGGGCGAGGTGCCGACGGTGACCGACCACCAGGGCCGGCCGCTGGAGAGGAACCCGTTCCTCGACCTCCGCGTGCGCCGTGCCCTGGATCTCGCCATCGACCGCGAGGCGCTGGCCGGCCGCGTGATGGAAGGCGCCGCCGTCCCGACCGCGCAATGGCTGCCGGAAGGCACCTATTCCCACAACCCCGAGGTCAAGGTCGGCCACGCCGATCCTGCGGCGGCGAAGCGCCTCCTCGCCGAGGCCGGCTTTCCTGAGGGGTTTCGCCTGACGCTCTCCACCCCGAACGACCGCTATCCCGGGGATGCCAAAAGCGCGCAGGCGGTCGCGCAGTTCTGGACACGCATCGGCGTGCGGACCGAAGTGGAGGCACTGCCCTGGTCCAGCTACCTGACGCGCGGCCGCAACCAGGACTTCGCCTTCCGGCTCGGCGGCTGGGGCAGTTCGACGGGCGAGGCCAGCTACCTGCTGCGCAATGTCGTCGGTACCTATGACCGCGAGAAGGGCTGGGGCTCGCCCAACTTCAGCCGCTACAGCAATCCGGAGCTCGATGCACTGACCGAACGCGCCATCACCACGATGGACGATGCCGCGCGCGAGAGGCTGCTGCGGGAGGCCGTGGCGCTGGAGGCGCGGGAGCTCGGCATCCTGCCCCTCTTCCTGCTGCAGAATGCCTGGGCCACGCGCCAGAGCCTGATCTACGAGGCCCGCGCCGACGAGCAGACCCTCGCCACCGCCGTCCGCCCTCTCCCCTGACGCCGCACCGCCCAAGGAGCATGCCCATGCCCGACCTTTCCCTGGCAACCGCCCCGCAGGCCCTTCCGCTCCCCGCGCCCGGCGCAGCCGTGCGGCGCCTGCTCGCCCGCGCCAGGACCGCCCTCGCCCTGTTGCCACGGCTCGCCGCGCCGGCCACGCCCCGGGCCGGGCTGGCCCCGGCGGGGCCGCCGGAATGCGGCGTCTTCCACGACGGGATCCTCTGACCGCGCCCCGCCTACCGCGCCAGGGCCAGCAGCGCCCCGAGATCCATCGTCGCCTCCAGATGGCGTGCCAGCGCGTCCAGCACCGCCTCCACCTCGGCCTCGTGGTCCCGCGCCGCCGCCGCGTGGCCGAGGCGGGCGAGCCAGGCCCGGCGCTGCGCGTCGGCCTGGAAGAAGCCGTGCACATAGGTGCCGGCGACACGGCCATCGGGGGAGGCGGCGCCCTCCTCGCGGCCATCGGCCAGGCGCAGCAGCGGCCGCGCCGCATCGGCCCCCGCGGTCCGGCCGAGATGCATCTCGTAGCCGGCGAAGGGCAGGCCATCGGCGAGGCTGACGCCCGTGGCCGGCGCGAGCCGTTTCTCCCCCGACAGCACCGTCTCGACATCGAGCAGGCCGAGGCCCTCGACCGCGCCGGCCGGCCCCTCGATCCCCCGCGGATCGGCGATGCGGCGGCCGAGCATCTGGTAGCCGCCGCAGAGGCCCAGCACCCGCCCGCCCCGCCGCCGATGCGCCAGGATGTCGATGTCCCAGCCCTCGGCCCGCAGCGCGGCGAGATCGGCGATGGTGGCCTTGGAGCCGGGCAGGATGACGAGATCCGTCTCGCCCGGCAGGGCCTCGCCCGGGCGCAGCAGGCGGAGATCGACGCCGGGCTCGGCGGCGAGCGGGTCGAGGTCGTCGAAATTGGCGATGCGCGGCAGCACCGGCACGGCGATGCGGCAGGGTGCGCCGGGGCGGCGCGGCAGATGCGTGGCGAGGTCCATCGCGTCCTCGGCCGGCAGGCGGCGGGCGGCGTCGAAGAAGGGCACGAGGCCGAGCGGCGCCCAGCCGGTGCGCGCGGCGATCTGCGCCATGCCCTCCGCGAAGAGGGTCGGGTCGCCGCGCATGCGGTTGACGATGAAGCCGCGCACCAGCGCCGCGTCGCCGGGCGGCAGCACCGCATGGGTGCCGACCAGGGCCGCGATGACGCCGCCACGATCGATGTCGCCCACCACGACGACCGGCGTGCCCGTCGCCCGCGCGAAGCCCATATTGGCGATGTCGCCCTCGCGCAGGTTGATCTCGGAGGCGCTGCCGGCGCCCTCCACCAGCACCAGCTCGGCCCCGGCCCGCAGCCGCGCGAAGCTGTCCAGCACGAAGGGCATCAGCGCGGGCTTCATCGCCTGGTACTCGCGCGCCCGCGCCGTCGCATGGATGCGGCCCCGCACCACCACCTGCGCGCCGGTCTCGCTCTGCGGCTTCAGCAGCACGGGGTTCATGTGCACGCTGGGCGCGACGCCGGCGGCTCGCGCCTGCAGCGCCTGGGCGCGGCCGATCTCGCCCCCCTCCGCCGTCACCGCCGCGTTGTTCGACATGTTCTGCGGCTTGAACGGCCGCACGGCGAGGCCGCGCCGGGCGTAGGCCCGCGCCAGCCCCGCCACCAGCAGCGACTTGCCGACGGAGGAGCCGGTCCCCTGCAGCATCAGCGCGCGGGCGGCCATGGCGCTCAGAACTCGATGCCGGACTGTGCCTTCACCCCGGCGGCGAAGTGGTGCTTCAGCGGCTTCATCTCGGTGACCATGTCGGCAGCCTCGATCAGCTCGGGCGGCGCGTTGCGGCCGGTGACGACGACGTGCAGGCCCTCCGGCCGCGCCGCCAGCCCCGCCAGCACCTCCGCCACGTCGAGATAGCCGTAGCGCAGCGCGATGCAGAGCTCGTCCAGGATCAGCAGGCCGAGATCGCCGCGCGCCATCATCTCCTGCGCGCGGGCCCAGGCCCGGCGGCAGGCGGCGATGTCGCGCGCCCTGTCCTGCGTCTCCCAGGTGAAGCCCTCGCCCATGCTGTGCCACTCCAGCATGGCATAGGCCTCCAGCACGCCGCGCTCGCCGGTGGACCAGGCGCCCTTGATGAACTGCACCACGCCGACGCGCCGCTCGCGCCCCAGCATGCGCAGCGCCAGGCCGAAGGCGGCGGTGGACTTGCCCTTGCCGGCACCGGTGTGGAGCATCAGCAGCCCCTTCTCGACGGTCTTGGAAGCCACCTCGGCATCCTGCACCGCCTTGCGCCGCGCCATCTTCTCGCGGTGGCGCGCGGCCTCCTCGTCGTCCTGCGTCATGTCGTCCTCCTCACGCCTCGCCCTTCAGCACCATCGGCAGGCCGGCCGCGACGAAATGCACCGACCCCGCCCGTTCCGCCATCCGCTGGTTCAGCAGCCCCGCCTGGTCGCGGAAGGCGCGGGCCAGGGCGTTGTCGGGCACGATGCCGAGCCCGACCTCGCTCGCCACCAGCACGGTGGCCGCCCGGCGCCGCGCCAGCGCCGACTCCAGCGCCTGGATGGCGCCCTCCACGTCATGCTGCCCCAGCATCAGGTTGGTCAGCCAGAGCGTTAGGCAATCCACCAGGGCCGGGCGCAGCGCATGGCGGTCCAGCGCCCCGGGAAGGTCGAGCGGCACGTTCACGGTGGCCCAGCCGGCGGCGCGGCGGGCGCGGTGCGCCTCGATGCGGGCGCGCATCTCCTCGTCCCAGGCCTCGGCGGTGGCGAGGTAGGACCAGGGGGCGGGGTGGCGCGCGATCAGCGCCTCCGCGTGGCGGGACTTGCCCGAGCGGGCGCCGCCGAGGACCAGGGTGAAGCTCATGGCCAGAGGGTTAGCGAAGCCCGGCGGCGCTGGCGAGGGGGAGAGCGGCGGTTGGCCTCGGCGCCCGGCTTGGCTATCACCCGCCGGACCACGACATTGCGACGGGAGCCGCCGATGACCGACACTCCGCCCGACCGACTCTCCGCCGATCCGGCGAGCCCCTTCTACGACGCGGCCCTGCTGGAGCGCGGCATCGGCGTGCGCTTCAAGGGCGTCGAGAAGAACAATGTCGAGGAATACTGCGTCAGCGAGGGCTGGGTGCGGCTCTCGGTCGGCAAGTCGCTGGACCGCAGGGGCAAGCCGATGACCATGAAGCTGCAGGGCACGGTCGAGCCCTATTTCCGCGACGCCGGCTGAGGCCGCGGGGCGCGCCGGAGCGCCCCTTCCCCTCCCCGCCGGCGCCCCGGCCCGCCCGGGACGCGTGGCGGGAGGGGACGGCGCACCGGGGAAGGGCCGGCGCCCCTCCCGCCGGGAAGGCGCGCCGCCGCTCAGGCCGGCAGCCAGCCCTTCACGCGCTCGCCATGCTCCGCGATGTACTGGGACACGGCGGTGTCGAAGTCCTTCTCCTGCGCCAGCAGCATGGACCGCTCCAGCTCGTCCAGCGGCAGGTTCAGGCGGGAGAGGAAGGCCGCGACCTTGGGGACCGCCTCGGTGAGGCCGGGACGGCCGAGGGCCAGAACCTGCTCCTCGCCGCCCAGCGCCTGCTTCGGGTCCGCCAGGTAGCGCAGCTCGTACTTGCCGAACATCCAGTGCGGGCTCCAGGCCGTGGCGACGATCCAACGCTCGCCCCGGATGCTGCGGTCCAGCATGCTGAGCATGGCGGCCTCGCTCGATTCCTGTAGCGTGTAGTCGAGCTCGTAGGCCTTCACGGCCTCCTGCGACAGGCGCGTCAGGCCGGCACCGGGCTCGATGCCCTGGACGCGGCCGCCGAGCCTGCCGCGCACCTCGGGCTTCGCCAGATCGGCAATCGAGGCGAGCTCGGCCTCCGGCACATACTTCGGCACCACCCAGCCCAGCTTGGCGCCGGTGTAGAGCGTGCCGAGCTTCTCCACCTTCCCCTCGACGCGCTTGAAGTAGTCGGCATGGGTCTGCGGCAGCCAGCACATCAGCATGGCATCGACATCGCCGCGCGTGATGCCCTGGTAGAGCGGCGCCACGTCGGTCTGCACCAGCTCGACCTTGTGGCCCAGCCGGTCCTCGATCAGCCGGGCGGCGAGGCGGGTGATGAACTCCGCGTCTGCCCAGGGGGCGAAGCCCAGCTTGATGGTGGCGCCCGACTGGGCGCGCGCGGGGCGGGGCAGGCTCATCGGCAGGGCGGCGGCACCGAGGCCGGCGGACAGGGTCAGGAAGGCGCGCTTGTTCAGCAGCATTCTGGCGTTCTTTCTTCTCTGTTGCGGATTTGCGGAATGGCGGAGGTGGGCCGCCGGTGCGGCCTCGCCGGTCTCAGCCGCGGGCGGCCGGCGCCGCGGCGGGCGCCTCCGAACGGCCGGCGAAGAGCTGGCGCAGGCTGAAGCCCAAACCCTTCCGGCCCTCCTGCTGGCCGAAGCTCTGCGTGATGCGGTCGAGCAGCACGGCGAGCACGACGACGGCCAGGCCACCCTCGAAGCCGGTGCCGACATCGAGCCGCTGGATGCCGGTGAGCACGGTGTTGCCGAGGCCACCGGCGCCGATCATCGAGGCGATGACGACCATCGACAGCGACAGCATGATGGTCTGGTTGATGCCGGCCATGATCGAGGGCAGCGCGTTCGGGATCTGCACCTTCCAGAGCAGCTGCGAGGGGGTGCAGCCGAAGGCGAGACCGGCCTCGATGAACTCCGCATGCACCTGGCGGATGCCGAGGTTGGTCAGGCGCACCACCGGCGGCATGGCGAAGATGACGGTCGCGATGGTGCCCGGCACGGCGCCGAGGCCGAAGAACATGGCGGCCGGGATCAGGTAGACGAAGGCCGGCATGGTCTGCATCAGGTCGAGCGTCGGGCGCAGCAGCATCTGCCCGAGCCCGCTGCGCGCCATGGCGATGCCGAGGGGGACGCCCATGACGATGGCGATGACGGTCGCCGCCAGCACCAGGCCGAGCGTCTCCATCATCCGGTCCCACAGCCCCATGCCGGTGATCAGCAGCAGCGCCGCGACGGCGAAGACGGCGAACCTCCAGCCCACGCGCCACAGCGCCAGCAGCGCGATGATCGCGATCATCGCCGGGGCCGGCAGCAGATGCAGCCCGGACTGGATGCCGCCGGTGACGAAGCCGATGACGGCCGCGATGGCGTCCAGCGCGGGGGTGAAGTGGTCGAGCACATAGTTGACGACGGCATCGGCACCCTCGCCGATGCGCAGATCCATACCCTGCATGATCTCTCCTCCCCCCTCAGTTGCCGGACCGGTCGAGCGTGCTGAGCAGCGCCGACTTGCTGATGGAGCCGAGGTAGCGGCGGCTCTCGTCCACCACCGGCACCGGGAAGGGGCTTTGCGCCACGCGGCCCATCACGTCGGACAGGGTCTCGGCGGCGGCGATGGGCTCCACCTCCGGCAGGAAGGCGCGGTGATAGGGGTCCGCCCCGCCGTCACGCGCCGCGCGGGCGAGGGATTCGGCGCTGACCATGCCGTGGTAGCGCTTGTCCCGCCCGACGATGATGGCGACGTCGCGGTCGTGCCGGCGCATCCGCTCCAGCGCCGCATGCACCGCCATGCCGCGCCGGTCGATCAGCGTCACCTGCGTCTCGCGCGCGATGTCGCCGGCGCGGAAGACCTGCGACACATCCACGTTGCGGAAGAAGGAGCGGACATAGTCGTTGGCCGGGTTGGTCACGATCTCGTCCGGCGTGCCGACCTGCACGACATTGCCGTGCTGCATGATGGCGATGCGGTCGCCGATGCGCATGGCCTCGTCGAGATCGTGGCTGACGAAGATGATGGTGCGGCTCTGCTCGGACTGCAGACGCAGCAGCTCGTCCTGCATCTCGGTGCGGATCAGCGGATCGAGCGCCGAGAAGGCCTCGTCCATCAGCAGCACGCTGGGCTCGCTCGCCAGGGCGCGGGCGAGGCCGACGCGCTGCTTCATGCCGCCCGAGAGCTGGTCCGGCCGGCTCTCGGCATAGGCGGCGAGGCCGACGCCCTCCAGCGCCGCCATGGCCTTGCGCCGCCGCTCCGCCTCGCCGATGCCGGCCACCTCCAGCCCGAAGGCCGCGTTGTCGATCACCGTGCGGTTGGGCAGCAGGGCGAAGGACTGGAAGACCATGCTCATGTCGCGGCGGCGCAGCTCGATCAGCTCGCGCTTCGACATCTTCGTGATGTCCTGGCCGTCGATGAGGATCTCGCCGGCCGAGGGTTCGATCAGCCGGTTCAGCAGCCGCAGCAGGGTGGATTTGCCGGAGCCGGAGAGGCCCATGATGACGAAGATCTCGCCGGCATGGATGTCGAAGCTGGCGTCGTTGACGCCGAGGGTGCAGCCGGTCTCGGCCTTGATGGTGTCCTTGTCGCGGCCCTGCCGCACCATGCGGAGCGCGGCGTCGGGATCGTCGCCGAACACCTTGTAGACATGCCGGAGGGCGATCTTCACCGGGGCCTGCTCGGCCATCGGGTCGGTGGTGGCCCCGCCGGGCCGGTCGGCCGGGATCGCCGCCGGGGATGACGGGGGGGTCTGCGCTGGATTGTCCATGTGTCTGCCTTGCGGTCTGCCCTCCGCCGGGCGGGGGCGGACACCTCCATGATCGGTTCCGAGGGGTGGCGGCCACGAGGGGCCAGGCCCGGCCAGTTTCAGCCGCGCCGCCCCGAAAATGACACAATTCTGTGCCGCCACGTCTATTGGTGAGGAAACCTAATACAGCCTCGTCTCAGAGTCTACCAAAAATCGCATTTCCGGCCGCGCCGCCGAATGGATTACCGCGATAACGCCGCCCTGGTAACATAGACTCTTCGTGATTTCTTTCGGAATCTTCCTATTCAAGTAATTTACACTTTATCCCTATTACATATTGCCGCGCTTGTTCCATTCCCGAAGTCATGGAAACTTCGCGGCCAAGCTGCGCCCGGAGGCGGGCCGGATCGAATTGTGTCCTTCGCCCGGGGCTGACCCGTTGTGGCGGCGGCGTCGCGGTTTCAGCCGGGCGGGGTGGCGGCGATTGACTCGCCGCCACCCCGCCGCCTAGGAGACGGCCAGATGGTCTCCCGCCATCGGCGGCTGCCGGGGCGGGGGTGAAAAGGGAATGCGGTGCGGGCTCCCCGGGGCCCCAGGCCGCGGCTGCCCCCGCAACTGTAGGCGGAGAGCGGCCCGCCGACATGCCACTGGCCGCGCCGCGAGGGGTGGCCGGGAAGGCCGGCGGGGCGCGCCCGATCCGTGAGCCAGGAGACCTGCCATCCCCATCGGATCGTGCCACCGGGCGGGGTGCCCCGGCGGGCGGCGATGTGTCCGGGGGTTCCGTCCTCCCGGCGCCTCGACCCGGTCGCCGCATGGCGCCGGGCGGTCGGCACTCCGTGACCGCCTCGCGACGGAGGACCGCCGTGCCGATGATCGAGCCGAACCGGGAGCCGCCCACGCTGCTGGTCTGTGTCACCTGCCGCGCCGACCGGCCGCTCGCCGAGGGTGAGACGCCGCCCGGCCGCCGGCTGCACGACGCCGTGGCGGCGGCGCTGGCCGCCCATCCCGCGCCGCCGGTCGCGCTGCGCCCCGTCACCTGCCTGGCCGTCTGCGAGCGCGGCTGCGCCGCCGCCATGACCGCGCCGGGCAAGTGGAGCTATCTGCTCGGCCATCTGGAGGCGGGGCAGGCCGCCGACCTGCTGGCCTATGGCGCCACCTACGCCGCCCATCCCAGCGGCGCCGTGCTGCCCTCCCGCCGCCCCGAATCGCTGCGCCGCGCCGTGCTCGGCCGGCTGCCCTCCCTCCTTCCCGCCCCGGAGTCCGCCGCATGAGCACGCTGGAGAAGACCCCCGCCACCATCGTCACCGGCTTCCTCGGCGCCGGGAAGACGACGCTGCTGCGCCAGGTGATGGCGCAGGCGGAGGGGCGGCGCATCGCCATCATCGTCAACGAGTTCGGCGCGCTCGGCATCGATGGGGAGACGCTGAAGAGCTGCGGCATCCCGGGCTGCGCCGAGGAGAACATCGTCGAGCTGGCCAATGGCTGCCTCTGCTGCACCGTGGCCGACGACTTCATCCCGACCATGCAGGCACTGCTCGACCGGCCGGAGCCGCCGGAGCACATCCTGATCGAGACCTCCGGCCTCGCCCTGCCGAAGCCGCTGATCAAGGCCTTCAACTGGCCCGGCATCCGCTCCCGCGTCACCGTCGATGGCGTGATCACCGTGGTCGACGGCCCCGCCGTGGCCGAGGGCCGCTTCGCCGACGACCCCGCGGCGGTCGCGGCGCAGCGCGCGGCCGACCCGTCGCTCGATCACGACAACCCGCTGGCCGAGGTCTACGAGGACCAGCTCGCCAGCGCCGACCTCGTGGTGCTGAACAAGGCCGATCTGCTGGATGCCGCCGCGCTGGAGCGGCTGACCGGCGAGATCGCCGCCGGCCTGCCGCGCGCCGTCAAGGTGGTGCCGGCCCGGGAAGGGGCGCTGGATGCGGCGCTGCTGCTCGGCCTCGGCGCCGCGGCCGAGGACGACCTCGCCGCCCGCCCCTCGCACCACGATGCCGAGGACGGCGCGCACGAGCATGACGACTTCGACAGCTTCGTCATCGTCCTGCCCGAGATCGCGGAGGCGGACGCGCTGGTGGCGCGCCTGCGGCGGGCGGCCGAGGCGCATGACGTGCTGCGGATGAAGGGCTTCGTGCGCCTGGCGGGCAAGCCGATGCGGCTGGTCGTGCAGGGCGTCGGCACCCGCTTCCGGCAGGAGTTCGACCGCCCCTGGCCGGACGACCGCGACGGCCATGTCGTCATCATCGGCCGCAGCGGGATGGACCAGGACGGCATCGCCCGGATCATCCTGGGCTGAGCACCCGCGGGGAGGCGGCCTTGGGGATGACCACCGGTCCGGCCCTCCCCAGATGCGGATGGATCGCCTGAACCTCGGGAGCGCCCCGGCACCGTGCATCTCCTCCCCCGCGAGACCCGATCCCTGGACGAGGCCGAGGCCGCCATCGACCTCGGCCAGAGCCCGGCCGAGCTGGTGCTGCTCTCCTTCACCGACAGCGACCTCGCCGCCGCCGCCGCGGCCTGGGACAGCCTGCCCGCCCCGCGCCCCTCGCTGCGGCTGGCCAGCCTGGCCCGGCTGCGCCACCCGCTCTCGGTCGATCTCTATGCCGAGAGCGTGCTGGAGCGGGCGCGCTGCATCGTCATCCGCCTGCTCGGCGGGCTGGACTACTGGCGCTACGGCGCCGAGGAGGTGGCGGCGCTCTGCCGCGCCCGCGGCATCCCGCTGGCCCTGCTGCCGGGGGATGGGCGGGCGGATGCGCGGCTCGACGCCCTCTCCACCCTGGCGGCGCCGCTGCGGACGCGGCTGGACGCGCTGCTGCGCGCCGGCGGCCCGGCCAACCATGCCGCCGCCCTGCGCCTCGCCGCCCATGCCGCCGGCCTCGGCCCGGATGACGGCGCGCGGCCGGCGCCGCTGCCCGCCGCCGGCGAGCACCCGCTGGGGGCGGAGGAGCCCGACCCCGAGGCGGTGGTCGTCTTCTACCGGGCGCATCTCCTGGCCGGGGACATGGCGCCCTTCGAAGCGCTGGCGGCGGCGCTGCGGGCCCGCGGCCTGCGGGTCCGCGGCCTCCACGCCGCCAGCCTGAAGGAGCCTGAATCGGCCGGCCTCGTCGCCGGCTGCCTCGCCGCCTGGCGTCCCGCCGTCGTGCTCAACGCCACCGCCTTCGCCGCCCGGCAGCAGGGCGCCTCGCCGCTGGAGGCGGCCGGCGCGCCGGTGCTGCAGCTCGTGCTCTCCGGCGTGCCGCGCCCGGTGTGGGAGGCCTCCTCGCGCGGCCTCTCGCAGAGCGACCTCGCCATGCAGGTGGCGCTGCCCGAGCTGGACGGGCGGCTGCTGACCACGGCCATCGCCTTCAAGGCCGAGGCCGAGCCGCATCCGGCGCTGGAATACGCCCCCACCCTGCTGCGCCCGGACCCGGAGGGCATCGCCCTCGTCGCCGACCGGGCGCTCGGATGGGCGCGGCTCGCCGCCACGCCGCGCGCGGCGCGCCGCCTCGCCGTGCTGCTCTCCGACTATCCCGGCGTGCCGGGGCGGGAGTCCGGCCAGGCCGGCCATGCGGTGGGGCTCGACAGCTTCGCCAGCCTCGCCGCGCTGATCGAGGATCTGACGGCCGCGGGCTACACCATCGGCACACCGCCGCCGTCCTCGGAGGACCTCGCCCGCGCCCTGACCACCGCGCCGCCGGCGCCCTTCCTCTCCCTGGAGGCCTACCGCGCCGGTCTGGCCACGCTCCCCGCCGCGCTGCGCGAGGCCGTCGAGGCCGCCTGGGGCCCACCCGAGGCCGATCCGCTGCTGCGCGACGGCGCCTTCCATCTTCGCCATCTCCGCCTCGGCCACCTGCTGCTCGCGGTGCAGCCCGAGCGCGGCGCCCGGCTGGACCGCAAGGCCGGCTACCACGACCCCGACACGCCGCCGCGCCACGGCTACATCGCCTTCTACCTGGCGCTGCGGGACGTGGCCGATGTCCTGCTGCACCTCGGCACCCATGGCACGCTGGAATGGCTGCCGGGCAAGGCGACGGCGCTCTCCGCCGCCTGCGCGCCCGCCGCCCTGCTGCGCGGCCTGCCCGTCGTCTATCCCTTCATCGTCAACAATCCGGGCGAGGCGGCGGTGGCCAAGCGGCGGCTCGGCGCCGTCACCCTCGGCCACCTGACCCCGCCGCTGACCCGCGCCGGGCATCACGGCGCCGGGCTGGAGCTGGAGCGGCTGATCGACGAATACGCCGCCGCCGACGGGCTGGACCGCCGCCGCACCGCCCTGCTGCGCCGCGCCATCCTGGAGCGCGCCGAGGCGGCCGGACTGCTGGCCGAGAGCGCCATTCCGCGCGGCCTGCCCGAGGAGGAGACGCTCGCCCGGCTCGACGCCTGGCTCTGCGACGTGAAGGAGATGCAGATCCGCGACGGGCTGCATGTCCTGGGCCGCGCGCCCGAGCCGGAGCGCCGCGCCGCGCTGCTCGACGCCCTCTGCCACGCCAGCCCTGCCCTGCCGCGCGCCGCGCTGGCCGAGCGGCTCGACGCCTCGGCCCGCGGCGAGCGGCAGGCGCTGCTGGCGACGCTGGATGGCCGCTTCGCCGAGCCGGGCCCGGCCGGCGCGCCGAGCCGCGGCCGCGCCGACGTGCTGCCCACCGGCCGCAACCTCTACGCCATCGATCCGCGCAACATCCCCACCCGCTCGGCCCTCGCCCTGGCGGAGCGGGCCGCCGCCGAGCTGCTGCGCCGCCACCGGCAGGACCATGGCGACTGGCCCCGCTCCCTGGTGATCGATCTCTGGGGCAGCGCCACGCTGCGCACCGGCGGCGAGGACCTCGCCCTGGCCCTGCTGCTGATCGGCGCCCGGCCGCTCTGGGACGAGGGCTCGGCCCGCGTCACCGGTATCGAGATCCTGCCGCTGGCCGAGATGGCGCATCCCCGGCTCGACGTCACGCTGCGCATCTCCGGCCTGTTCCGCGACGCCTTTCCCGGCCAGATCGCGCTGTTCGACGAGGCGGTGCGCGCCATCGCGGCGCGCGACGAGGCGGCCGACTGGAACCCGCTCGCCGCCGCCGCGCGCGGCCTCGAGGGCGCGGCCTGGCGCCAGGCCACCGCCCGCGTCTTCGGCGCCGCCCCCGGTCGCTACGGCGCCGGGGTGGAGGAGAAGCTGGCGCGCGGCGCCTGGTCGGACGCCGACGAGCTGGGCCAGGACTGGCTCGCCGCCTCGGCCAGCGCCTACGGGAAGGGGCTGGAGGGCACCCCGCTGCCGGAAGCGCTGCGCCGCCAGCTCGGCCGCGCCGAGGCCTATCTGCACAGCCAGGACCATGCCGAGGCCGACCTGCTGGACAGCCCGGACTACGCCGCCCATGCCGGCGGGCTGGCCGCCGCCGCGCGCGGCCTCGGCGCCGCCCCCGCCCTCTACCACGCCGACACCAGCCGGCCCGAGGCGCCGCGCCTGCGCGCCCTGGCCGAGGAGGTGGCGCGCGCGGTGCGCGGCCGCGCCGCCAATCCGGCCTGGATCGCCGGGATGATGCGGCACGGCCATCGCGGCGCGGCCGAGATCGCGCGGCCGGTGGAGGCGCTGCTGGCCTTCGCCGCCACCCTGCCGGCACGCTTCGACCGCCAGTTCGAGCTGATCCATGCCGCGACGCTGGGCGATGCGGCGGTCGCCGCCTTCCTGGCCGCGCACAACCCCGCCGCGCTCGCCGCGCTGCGCGCCCGGCTGGAGGAGGCGCGGGAGCGGGGGTTGTGGCGGCCCCTGCGGAACGACGTGCCGTGAGCGGGGGCCCGTGACCCGCATCCGGGGCTGGTGCCCCTCCCTCTACGATCCCATGGAAAGCGGGGACGGCCTGCTGGTCCGCGTCAAGCCGCCGCTGGCCCGGCTCTCGGCGGAGCAGGCGCTGGTTCTGGCCGAGGCCGCCGGCGCGGCGGGAAACGGGCGGATCGAGCTGACCCAGCGGGCCAATCTGCAGGTCCGGGGCCTGACCGCCGCCCGCCTGCCCGGCTTCGTCGCGGCCCTGCGCGGCGCCGGGCTGGCCGATCCCGATCCGGGCGTGGAGCGCCGCCGCAACCTGATCCCGCCGCCCCTGCCCTCCCCGGCGGCCGAGGCCCTGTGCCGGGCGCTGGAGGCGGTGCTGGCCGCCGCCCCCGCGGCCCTGCCGGGCAAGTTCGGCCTCGCCCTGGCCGAGGCGGCGGAGCCCTGCCCCGGCGCCGACATCATGCTGCGGCTCGCGGCCGGCGGCGTCACGCTACGGCTGGCGGGGGGCGAGGCGGTGGCGCGCAGCGCGGCGGCGGAGGCCCCCGCGGCGGTCGCCCGGCTGATCGCGGCGCTGCTCGACGGGCCGCCGGGCCGCATGGCCCAGGCGGTGCGCGAGCAGGGCGCCGCCGCGCTGTTCGCGCGGGCCGGGCTGACGGCCGGCGCGTCGCCGCCGCCTGAGGAAGCGCCAGCCGGGCCGCCAGTCGGGCCATCAGTCGGGCCATCAGTCGGGCCATCAGTCGGCGCCCTGGCGGGCGGCTTCGGCCTCGGCCTGCCCTTCGGCGTCATGACGGTGCCGGCGTTGCGGGAACTGGCCGCGCTGGCCGCGGCGGAGGGCGATGGCAGCCTGCGCCTGACGCCCTGGCGCAGCGTGCTGCTGCCCGGGGTTCGCCGGGCGGCGGTCCCCGGCCTGATCGACGATCCCGCCGATCCGCGCCTGGCGCTCCGCGCCTGCCCGGGCAGCGAGGGCTGCGCCAGCGGCCGCGCCCCAGTGCGGCGCGAGGCGCTGGCCCTGCTGGGGCTGTTGCGGGCGCCGCCGCCGGGCTTGCTGCATCTCTCCGGTTGCGCCAAAGGCTGCGCGCATCCCGGCCCGGCGGCGCTGGTGCTGGTGGCCGAGGCGCCGGGGCGCTACGCCCTGGTCCGCCACGGCCGCGCCGGGGATGCGCCGCTGGCCGCCGGCCTCTCCCTGGCCGAGGCGGCGGCGAGGATGGAAGAGAGATGAGCGGACCCTACGACTACATCCGCGACGGCGCGGCCATCTACGCCAAGTCCTTCGCCACCATCCGCGCCGAGGCCGACCTCGCCGGCCTCACGCCGGAGCAGGCGCGCGTCGCGGTGCGCGTCATCCATGCCTGCGGCCAGGTCGAGGTGGCACGGTCGCTGCGCTTCCATCCTGCCTTCGCCGCCGCCGCCCGCGCCGCGCTGCTGGCCGGCGCGCCCATCCTCTGCGACGCGCAGATGGTGGCGCATGGCATCACCCGCGCCCGCCTGCCGGCCGGCAACGCGGTGGTCTGCACCCTGTCGGAGCCGGAGGTGCCGGAGCTGGCGCGGCGCCTCGGCAACACCCGCTCGGCGGCCGCGCTGCATCTCTGGGGGGACCGGCTCGGCGGCGCGCTGGTCGCCATCGGCAACGCGCCCACCGCGCTGTTCCATCTGCTGGAGCGGATCGAGGCCGGCGCGCCGCCGCCCGCCGCCATCATCGGCCTGCCGGTCGGCTTCGTCGGCGCGGCGGAATCCAAGGCGGCGCTGGCGGCGCAGGACCGCATCCCCTGGATGATCGCCGAGGGGCGGATCGGCGGCAGCGCCATGGCGGTGGCCGCCGTCAACGCCCTGGCCTCGGAGCGGGAATGAGCGCAGCCCTCCACATCCTGGGCCTCGGCCCCGGCGATCCCGACCTCGTCACGCTGAAGGCCGCCCGCATCCTGGGCCGCGCGCCGGTTGTCGCCGGCTTCGCCAAGCGCGGGCGGGCGGGCCACGCCTGGAGCATCGCCGCGCCGCACCTCGACCCGGCCGCCGAGCGGCTGCGCTTCGACTATCCCTTCACCGTCGATGTCGGGGTGGCGGAGCCGCGCTACGCGCGCGAGATGGGCGCCTTCTACGACGATTGCGCCGCCGCCATCGCCGCGCATCTCGCCGCCGGGCGCGAGGTGGCGCTGCTCTGCGAGGGCGACCCCTTCCTCTACGGCTCGGCCATGTACCTCTTCGACCGGCTGCGGGCGCGGCATCCGGTCGAGGTGGTGCCGGGCATCATGGCCATGGCCGGCTGCTGGGCACGGGCCGGGGTGCCGATGGTGCAGGGGGACGAGACGCTGCGCGTGCTGCCCGCCACCCTGCCGGAGGCGGCGCTGGCCGCGGCGCTGGCCGGCACGGAGGCGGCGGTGATCATGAAGGTGGGGCGCCACCTGCCGAAGCTGCGCGCCGTGCTGGAGCGGGCCGGGCTGCTGGCGCGCGCCGTCTATGTCGAGCGCGGCACCCAGGCGGGCGAGGCGATCCAGCCCCTGGCCCTGCGGGACGACAGCCCGGCGCCCTATTTCTCCCTGGTGCTGGTGCCGGGCCGGCTGCCGCCCAGTGGGATGTCGGGCGGGATGTCGGGCGGGATGTCGGGCGGGATATCGGGCGGGGCGCCATGAGCCTCGACGTCATCGGCCTCGGCCCCGGCGATGCCGCGCTCCGCACTCCGGAGGCCGAGGCGGCGCTGGCCGCCGCCACCGACATCCTGGGCTATGGCCCCTATGTCGCGCGGGTACCGCCCCGGCCCGGCCAGCGGCGGCACGCCACCGACAACCGGCAGGAGCTGGAGCGCGCGCGCCACGCGCTGGAACTGGCGGCGGAGGGCGCGCGGGTGGCGGTGGTCTCCTCCGGCGATGCCGGCGTCTTCGCCATGGCCAGCGCGGTCTTCGAGGCGCTGGAGGCCGGGCCCGAGGCCTGGCGGGCGCTGGAGATCCGCGTGCTCCCCGGCATCTCCGCCATGTTCGCCGCCGCCGCCCGGCTGGGCGCGCCGCTCGGCCACGACTTCTGCGCCATCTCCCTCTCCGACAACCTCAAGCCCTGGGCGCTGGTGGAGAGGCGGCTGCGCCTGGCCGCCGAGGCCGGCTTCGTCCTGGCGCTCTACAACCCCATCTCCCGCGCCCGTCCCTGGCAGCTCGGCCGCGCCTTCGCGCTGCTGGCCGAGACCCTGCCCGGTACCACCCCGCTGGCCTTCGCCACCGCCATCTCCCGGCCCGAGGAGCGGATCGAGATCCGCGCCCTGGCCGAGGCCGACCCGGCCCTGGCCGACATGCGGACCCTGGTGCTGGTCGGCTCGGCCGCCACGCGGCTGATCCCGCGCCCGGGCGGGCGGCCCTGGCTCTACGCGCCGCGCTCGGTCCCGGCATGACGGCGCGCCAGCCAGTCCAGCGCCGCCCCGGCCTCCGCCACGGCCCCGAGCCCCGGCGGCGCGGCGGGGCGGGCCAGGAGATGCACCGGCAGGCCCAGCGCGCGCGCCGCCGCGAGCTTCGCCGCCACCGCCGTGCCGCCGGAATTCTTCGCCACCAGCACCTCGATGCGGGCTTCCCGCAGCAGGGCCAGTTCCGCCTCCGGGGCGAAGGGGCCGGTGTCCACGATCACCCGCGCGCGCGGTGGCAGGGCCTCGGCCGGGGGCGGATCGACGCTGCGGATCAGGTAGTCGTGCCAGGGCGCGGCGCGGAAGGCGGCCAGGTCCTTCCGCCCGACCGTCAGGAACACGCGGCGCGGCGCGGGGCCCAGGGCGGCCGCCAGCGCCTCCGGCGTGGCGTGCTCGCGCCAGTCGTCGCCGGGAACGGGGCGCCAGGGCGGGCGCTCCAGCCGCAGCAGGGGCGTGCCGGTCTCCGCCGCCGCCGCCAGCGCCTGGCGTGTCATGGCGGCGGCGAAGGGATGCGTGGCATCGACCAGCGCGCCGATGCCCTCCGCGCGCAGGAACTCCGCCAGCCCCGCCGCCCCGCCGAAGCCGCCGATCCGCAGCGGCACCGGCTGCGGCAGCGGCCGGCGCGTCACCCCGGCGAGCGACAGCAGGGGGGCGAAGCGGGCATCGCCCGCCACCGCGCGGGCGAGGTCCGACGCCTCGGTGGTGCCGCCCAGGATCAGCAGGCGCAAAGGGGATGAGCGGGCCATGGCTCGCCATCCTGGGGCTGGGCGAGGAGGGCGTCGAGGGCCTCTCTCCCGCCGCCGCCGCCCTGCTCTCCGGCGCCGAGGCGGTGTTCGGCGGCGCCCGCCACCTGGCGTTGGCCGCGCCGTTGCTGCGCGGCGCGGCGCATCCCTGGCCGAGCCCGCTCGACCTCGCTCCGCTGCTCGCCCTGCGCGGCCGGCGCGTGGCGGTGCTCGCCTCGGGCGATCCCTTCTGCTTCGGCATCGGCGCGCTGCTGGCGCGGCAGGTGCCGCCGGAGGAATTCCTCTGCCACCCGGCGCCCTCCGCCTTCGCCCTGGCCTGCGCCCGGCTCGGCTGGGCGCTGCAGGACTGCGCGACCATCTCCTTCTGCGGCCGGCCGCTGGCGCCGCTGCGGCCGCTGCTGCAGCCGGGCGCGCGCATCCTCGCCCTCTCGGCCGATGCCGCGACGCCCGCCGCCGTCGCGGCGCTGATGACCGGCCTCGGCTTCGGTCCCAGCCGCCTGCACCTGCTGGAGGCACTGGGCGGCCCGCGCGAGTGCATCTCCCGCACCACCGCCGGCGACTTCGCGGGCCACCCCGATCCGCTGAACATGCTGGCCATCGAGGTCGTTCCCGGCCCCTCGGCGCGGCCGCTGCCGCTGGCCGCCGGGCTGGCGGAGGATTTCTTCGAGCAGGACGGGCAGATCACCAAGCGCGAGGCCCGCGCCGCCGCCCTGGCCGCGCTGGCGCCCCATCCGGGCGAGCTGCTCTGGGACATCGGCGCCGGCAGTGGCTCGATCGGCATCGAATGGATGCTGCGCCACCCGGCCAACCGCGCCCTCGGCCTGGAGCCGAGGCCGGAGCGCCTGGCGCGGGCGGCGCGCAACGCCCTCACCCTTGGCGTGCCGGGCTACCGCCTGCTGCCTCTCGCGGCGCCGGCGGGGCTGGAGGGGCTGCCCACGCCGGACGCCATCTTCCTGGGCGGCGGCGCGGCCGCGCCGGGGGTGCTGGAGGCCGCCTGGGCGGCGCTGCGCCCCGGCGGGCGCCTGGTCGCCCATGCGGTGACGGTGGAGACCGAGGCGCGGCTCTTCGAGGCCGAGGCGCTGTGGGGCGGCGGGCTGACCCGGCTCTCGGTGGCGCGGCTGGCGCGGATCGGGCAGCGGCGCGGCTTCCGCCCGGCCATGACCGTCACGCAATACGCGGTGGAGAAGCCCCGCGCCGCCGAGGCGCCCACCGCCCTGGCCGGCCTCGGCTGCCGCCCCGGCGCCAGTGCCGAGGCCGTGCTGGCGCTGCTGCGCGAGGCGGAGGGGCGCAGCGGCCGGCGCATCGTCCGCCTGGCCGCGCCCTTCTTCCGCCAGGGCATGCCGGCGCTGGAGGAGGCCGCCCGGCGCCTCGGCCTGCCGCTCGACTGGATCGGCCATGCCGCCCTGCTGGCGGTGCAGCCCCGTTGCCCGACCCGCTCCGAGGCGGCGTTGCGCGCCACCGGCCTGGCCAGCGTGGCGGAAGGCTGCGCCCTGGCGGCGGGCGGGGCGCTGCTGCTGCCCCGCATCGCCGAAGGCGGGGTGAGCTGCGCGCTGGCCGAGCCGCCGCCATGATCCCGGCAGGCGCGGCGGCGCCGGACCATCGTCTTCCCCCGGCCTTCCGCAGAGCCCCGCAGACAGCATGACCGTGCATTTCATCGGCGCCGGCCCCGGCGCCCCCGACCTCATCACCCTGCGCGGGCGCGACCTGCTGGCCGCCTGTCCGGTCTGCCTCTATGCCGGCTCCGTCGTGCCGCCGGCGCTGCTGGCGCATTGCCCGCCTGGCGCCCGGCTGGTCGATACCGCGCCGCTCGACCTCGACGGCATCGAGGCGGAGTACCGCCGCGCCCATGCCGCGGGGCTGGATGTGGCGCGGCTGCATTCGGGCGATCTCTCGGTCTGGTCGGCGGTCGCCGAGCAGGCGCGGCGGCTGGAGCGGCTCGGCATCCCCTATACCCTCACCCCCGGCGTGCCGGCCTTCGCCGCCGCCGCCGCCGCGCTGGGGCGGGAGCTGACCCTGCCGGGCGTGGCGCAGAGCCTGGTGCTGACGCGAGTCTCCGGCCGCGCCTCGCCGATGCCGCCGGGCGAGACGCTGGAGGCCTTCGGCGCCACCGGGACGACGCTCGCCCTGCATCTCGCCATCCATGCGCTGGAGGAGATCGTCACCCGCCTGACGCCGCTCTACGGCGCCGATTGCCCGGTGGCCATCGTCATCCGCGCCTCCTGGCCGGAGCAGCGGGTGCTGCGCGGCCGGCTCGGCGACATCGTGGCGAAGCTGGCGGCCGAGCCGGCGGAACGGACGGCGCTGATCCTCGTCGGCCCGGCGCTGGAGGCCGGGGATTTCCGCGACAGCGCGCTCTACGACACGGACTACCAGCGCCGCTTCCGGGGGCGGGCATGAGCTCACCCGGCCTCGGCCAGCAACCGCCCGTCCCGCCCGAAGAGCGCGACATCGACCCGCACCGGCGCGCCCTCGACCACCGCCTGCGCCACGGCGCGGGCGCGCCCGGCCACCGCCGCCGGGAGGGCGAGGCCGGCCGCCCCGGCCAGGGTGAAGGCCTCCAGCGCGGTGTTCGCGCCTTCGATGCGGGCGGCCAGGGCGGCATCGGCGCCCGCCGCGCGGGCCAGCCCGGCCAAGGCCTCCAGATCCACCGCGCCGCGCCGCGAATGCAGGTCGAGCCGGCCCTGGGCCAGCTTGGTCAGCTTGGCGGGGCCGCCGGCGATGGTGACGCGCGGCACCGGATGGGCGCGCAGGTACTTCAGCATGCCGCCGACGAAATCGCCCATGTCGATCAGCGCCTGCTCCGGCAGGCGGTGCAGGGCGCGCACCGCCGCCTCGCTGGTGCTGCCGGTGGCGCCGGCGACATGCGTCAGGCCGGCGGCGCGGGCGACGTCGATGCCGCGATGGATGGAGTGGATCCAGGCCGAGCAGGAATAGGGCACCACCACCCCGGTCGTGCCCAGCACGGAGAGGCCGCCCAGGATGCCGAGGCGCGGGTTCATGGTGCGCCGCGCCAGCGCCTCGCCGCCGGGGATGGCGATCTCGACGCGCGCATCGACCGCACCGCCCGCCACCGCCTCCAGCGCGGCGCGGATCATCTGGCGCGGCACCGGGTTGATGGCCGGCTCGCCCGGCGGCAGCGGCAGGCCCGGCAGGGTGACGGTGCCGACCCCCTCGCCGGCGACGAAGACCAGGCCGCCGCCGGGCGGCAGGGGATGCACGGTGGCGCGGATCAGTGCGCCATGCGTCACGTCCGGATCGTCCCCCGCATCCTTGACCACCGCCGCCCAGGCGCCGCCATCCCCGGTGAAGCCATGCCCGGCCAGGGCGAAGGCGGGCGCCTCGCCCCGCGGCAGCCGGATGGTCACGGGATCGGGGAAGGCGCCGTGGCGCAGCGCGGCGAAGGCCGCCCCGGCCGCCGCCGTGGCACAGGCGCCGGTGGTCCAGCCCCGGCGGAGAGACGCGTCCTGCTGCACGCCGGGAGGTTTAGCGCCCGCCGGGGCCCGGGGCGAGCGGCATGAACCGCCTCGCCGCGCTGGAGGCCGCCATGGGCCGCGCCGCCCCGGTGCTGGAGCCCGGCCATGTCTGGCTCGCCGGGGCCGGGCCGGGCGATCCCGGCATGCTGACGCTCGACGTGCTGGCCGGCCTCGCCCAGGCCGAGGTGGTGGTGCATGACGATCTGGTCGATCCGCGCATCCTGGCCATGGCCCCCGCAACGGCCGAGCTGCGCTTCGTCGGCAAGCGCGGCGGGCGGCCCTCGACGCCGCAGGCCGCCATTCTCGGCCTGCTGGCCGAGCTGGCGCTGGCCGGGCGGCGCGTCCTGCGGCTCAAGGGTGGCGATCCCTTCGTCTTCGGGCGCGGCGGGGAGGAGGCGCTGGCGCTGGCCGCCGCCGGCATCCCGCACCGCATCCTGCCCGGACTGACGGCGGGGCTGGCCGGATTGGCGGCGGCCGGCATCCCGGCGACGCATCGCGGCGTCAACCAGGCGGTGGTGCTGGCCACCGGACATGCGGCCGAGGGCGCCGAGGACGCGCTGGACTGGACGGCGCTGGCCCGGCTCGGCCAGCCGCTGCTGCTCTACATGGCGATGCGGCGGCTGGAGGCGGTGACGGCGGCGCTGCTGCGCGGCGGCCTGCCGCCCGGAACGCCGGTCGCGGTGGTGACGGAGGCGACCCGGCCCGGCCAGCGCAAGCTGGTCTCGACCCTGGCGGAGGTGGCGGAGGCGGTGCGCGGGGCCGGGCTGGACGCGCCGGCGATCATCGCCATCGGCGGCATCGTCGGCGTGCTGGGCGGGAGCGGGCGCTGAACGAAATTCCCCCGGGAAGCGGACTTCCCGGGGGAGGAGGGCGACTCAGCGCGCGCGGCGCGTCGTGCCGCCGCGCTGCGGGGTGGCGGCCTTCGTGTCCGGCGGCGGCGGCGCGACGCGGGGCGCGACCGGCGCGGCGGCCGGCGTCACCGCCGCGGCGCCGGGCTGCACCGTCACATTGACCTTCACCGTGGTGGAACCCGGCAGCAGGCGCACCGTGAAGCTGTCGGTGCCGCTGAAGCCGGGCAGCGGCGTGTAGTCGATGCGGGTGTAGTCCCCGACGCTGTGCACATACACCCGGCCGTTCTCGGCGCGGGCGCTCAGCAGGCCGGCGTCGAAGGGCTCCGGGCCGGGGCGGGCGACGCGCAGAGCGCACCAGCCGCCGTCATTCACCACGGTCATCGGCGCCACGGTCTCGCGGCCGTCGATCAGCCGGGGGTTGTCATCCACCGTGCAGGACTTGGCCGCGCCGATCATGTCGATGGCATAGACCGGGCGACGGGAGGTCTCGACGGCGCGCTGCGGCTGGGCACAGGCGGCGAGCAGCGCGGGCAGGGCCAGCGCCACCCAGGCGGAACGGAGATGCATCAACGCGAGGCCCGGCGGCTGGACGTGGCGCTCCGCGCGGGGGCGGGGCTGGAGGCGCTGGGAACGCAGCTGCCGAGCGAGGCCGGCAGCAGGTCCTTGGAGGCGGCGTAGGGGCCGAGCTCGGCGGCGCCGGGCAGGCTCATCACCTCCTCGAAGAGGCGCGCGTTGCGGCTGCAGAAGTCGGCGCCGACACGATTGGCCTCCTGCGCCCGGGCATTGGCGAGGTTGGTGATGAAGACGTCGTTCTCACGCTGGCCGGCGCGGCGGTCGCGCGCGGTGAAATGGCCGATCACCGCCATGTCGTTGCTGCTCAGCACCGGCTTGTAGCGGGTGATGAAGGCGTTGTAGGGCGCCTCGGTGTTGCAGGTCGTGGCGATGACCATCAGCTCGGTCTTCAGCGCGGCGATCTCGAACATCGCCTGCTGCTCCGGCGTGGCGCAGCGGAAGCTGGTCGCCATGGCGCCGGTGCCGGCCAGCAGCGTGGCGGCCGTCAGGAGACCCGTCAGGCCATGGAGGGCCAGGCGCCGGAACGGGCCGCGGGCGTCGCGTCTCCGCCCGGAGGCCGCCAGGCCGGTGTCTGGGCGCAATTCTGGAAGCGGGCGGCGCTGGTCCATACCCCTCATCCTCTCCGTTCTTCGTACTGGCGCGGTGCTGCCGCGGACTGGCTGCGGGAAATCCGAGATTCCATCGGGCCCGGCGCCCTTCCCCGTCCCGTCCCGCCCGGCGCCGCGGCAGGGCGGCGGAGCGGATCCATCGGTCCATACGGAAGACAGCGAACCCATGGGTGCAATACCGTGCGGCTGGCTTGCCGTGCAAGGCGTCAAAGCACGGAGGCGTGCGATTCGTTCCGCCAGAAATCAAGTTGTTACACAGCATTGCTGCACCGCCATCTTCGCTTGTCCCGGGATGCCGGCCAAGCCTCAGCCTGCCCTGGGGCTGGGCCGGCGGCCATTCATCCCCATCTCCTGGCCCATCTCCTGGCCCATCCCCTGGCCCATCCCCTGGCGGCCACCCCCTGGCCGAAGGGCCCGGCCTGTGATTGACGCTCGCGGCGAGGCAGGGACAGCGGAGGATGCATGGGCGGAGCTCTGGTGATCGGCGCGCCGCGCTCGGGCAGCGGCAAGAGCACGCTGACCCTGGCGCTGCTGGCGGCGTTCCGGCGGCGCGGGCTCGCGGTCGCGGCCGCCAAGTCCGGCCCGGACTATATCGACCCCGCCTTCCACGCCGCGGCCTGCGGCCATCCGAGCCCCAACCTCGACAGCTGGGCCATGCCCCCCGCCCTGCTGGACGCCGTGGCGGCGGAGGCGCGGCGCGCCCGGCCCCTGCTGCTGATCGAATCCGCCATGGGGCTGTTCGACGGCGCCGGCCCCGAGCCCGGGCGCCAGGGCAGCGCCGCCGATCTCGCCGCGCGCTTCGGCCTGCCGGTGCTGCTGCTGCTCGATGTCTCCGGGCAGTCGCAGAGCGCCGCCGCCATCGCCCGCGGCTTCGCCACGCACCGCGCCGGGGTGCGCGTCGGCGGCGTGGTGCTGAACCGGGTGGCCAGCGAGCGGCACCGCCGGGGCGCGGCGGAGGCCATCGCCGAGGCTGGCCTGCCGGTGCTCGGGGCGCTGCCGCGGGAGGCGGCCGTCACCCTGCCCGAGCGGCATCTCGGCCTGGTGCAGGCGCGCGAGCTGGGTGAGCTTCCGGCGCTGCTGGAGCGGCTGGCCGATCTGGCCGAGGCGCGACTCGACCTCGGCGCCATCCTGGCCCTGGCCGCGACGGCGGCGCCCCCGCCCGCCTCCGCCGCGCCGCACCCGCCGCTGCCGCCCCCCGGGCAGCGCATCGCCCTGGCCGAGGACGATGCCTTCAGCTTCCTCTATCCGCATGTCCTGGCCGGCTGGCGGCGGGCAGGGGCGGAGATCGAGTGCTTCTCCCCCCTGGCCGACCAGCCGCCGCCCGAGGCCTGCGACGCCTGCTGGCTGCCCGGCGGCTATCCCGAACTGCATGCGGGCCGGCTGGCGGCGGCCGGGCGCTTCCTGGAGGGGCTGCGACGCTTCTCCCGGACCCGCCCGGTGCATGGCGAATGCGGCGGCTACATGGTGCTCGGGCAGGGGCTGGAGGATGCGGCGGGCCGGCGCCACGCCATGGCCGGGCTGCTCGGCCACGCCACCAGCTTCGCCGCGCGGAGGATGAACCTCGGCTACCGGGAGGCGCGCCTGCTGGCCGACGGTCCGCTGGGCGCCGCCGGCACCCGCCTGCGCGGCCATGAGTTCCATTACGCCCGGCTGACCGAGCCGGGCGGGGACGCCCCCCTGGCCGAGCTGGCCGACGCCGCCGGCGCCCCGCTCGGCCATGGCGGCGGGCGGCGCGGCCCGGTCAGTGGCAGCTTCTTCCACGCCATCGCCACGCAGGAGCCGTGATGACCGGAACCGAACGCCTCGCCGCCCTGCGCGCCCGCTGCGCCGCGCCGCCGGCGGGCGACGAGGCCGCCGCCGCCGCCGTGACCGCCCGCCAGGCGCGGCTGACCAAGCCGCCCGGCAGCCTCGGCCGGCTGGAGGCGCTGGCGGCCTGGATGGCCCGTTGGCAGGGCCGCGCCCTGCCCCGGCTGGAGCGCGTGCAGGTGCTGGTCTTCGCCGGCAACCACGGCGTGGCGGCGCGCGGCGTCTCGCCCTATCCGGCGGCGGTGACGGCGCAGATGGTGGCGAACTTCGCCGCCGGCGGCGCCGCCATCAACCAGCTCGCCGCCTGCGCCGGCGCGCGGCTGCGCGTGGTGCCGCTCGCGCTCGAGACGCCCACCGCCGACATGACGGAGGCGCCGGCCCTGGCCCCCGAGGAGTTCCTCGACGCGGTGGACAGCGGCGCGGCCGCCATGGATGAGGAGGTGGACCTGCTCTGCCTGGGCGAGATGGGCATCGGCAACACCACCGCCGGCGCCGCCCTGGCGGCCGCGCTGTTCGGTGGCGGCGGCGACTGGGCCGGGCGCGGCACCGGGCTCGACGAGGCCGGCCTGGCCCGCAAGCGCGCCGTGGTCGAGGCCGCCCTGGCCCGCCACCCGGAGGCCCGGACCGATCCGCTGGAGGCGGCGCGCCGCCTGGGCGGGCGGGAGCTGGCCGCCATCCTGGGCGCCGCGCTGGAGGCGCGCCGGCGCGGTGTCCCGGTGCTGCTGGACGGTTTCGTCTGCACCGCCGCCGCCGCCCCCCTCGCCCGGCTGGCGCCGGGCGGGCTGGACCACGCCCTGGTGGCGCATTGCTCGGCCGAGGCCGGCCACCGCCGGCTGGTGGAGGCGCTCGGCCAGAGGCCGCTGCTCGACCTCGGGATGCGGCTGGGTGAGGCCTCCGGCGCGGCGCTCGCCGTGCCGCTGCTGCGCGCCGCCCTGGCCTGCCATGCCGGGATGGCGACCTTCGCCGAGGCCGGCGTGGCCGAAGGCGCCCCATGAGGGGCTGGGCCACCGCCCGCCTGGCCGAGCTGGCTGCGGCGCTGGGGCTGCTGACCCGCCTGCCGGTGCATCGCTGGCCGATGCCGCCCGATGCCGCCGGCTTCGCCCGCGCCGTCTGGGCCTATCCGCTCGCCGGCGCCGTGGCCGGGGGGCTCGGCGGGCTGGGCTTCTGGGCCGCCGGCGCCCTCGGCCTGCCGCCGCCGCTCGCCGCCCTCTGGAGCCTCGCGCTGCTGCTGCTGCTGACCGGCGCCTTCCATGAGGACGGGCTGGCCGACACCGCCGATGGCTTCGGCGGCGGGCGCGACCGGGCGGCGCGGCTGGCCATCATGCGGGACAGCCGCATCGGCAGCTATGGCGCCGCCGCGCTGCTGCTCGCCCTCGGCCTGCGCGCCGCCGCCCTGGCGGAGATCGCCGAGCCGGCGCGGGTCCTGGTGGCGATGGCGGCGGCCGGCGCCCTGTCGCGCGGCGCCCTTCTGCTGCCATTGCGCCTGCTGCCGCCCGCCCGCGCCGATGGCCTCGCCGCCGGGCTGGGCCGGCCCGGCGCCACGCCGCTGCTGGCCGCGCTCGTCCTGGCGGCGGCGGCGGCGCTGCTCACCCCGGCGCCGGCGGCGGCGGTGCTGGCCGCCGGCCTGGCGGGCCTTGGCATGACGGCGCTGGCGCGGCGGCAGATCGGCGGCCAGACCGGCGATGTGCTGGGGGCGACGGCGGTGGTCGCGGAATGCGCCGTCCTCTCGGCGCTGGCGGCGGGATGAGGGGCGGCGGCGGCCGGGGGCCTTCCCGCCCCGCGGTCAGCCCTGCTCCCGGCCGTCCTCGAACCAGCGCAGGCTGCCCATCGGCTGCGCCGGGGCCAGCAGATCGACCGGCCGCCCGCGCAGCAGATCGGCCAGCACCTTCAGCGGCCCGCCATGCGCGACAACGAGGCAGGTCCCGGGCCGCTTCCCGCGCAGCTCCGCATGGAAGTCCGTGACCCGCGCCACCAGCGCCGCGCCGCTTTCGCCGCCGGGCGGGGCGAAGCCCCAGGGGTCGGCGGCCCACCGGTCCAGGGCCGCGCGCGGCACGCCGTCCCAGGGCCGGCCCTCCCAGGCGCCGAAATCCAGCTCCAGCAGGCGGGCGTCCACCGTGGCGGAGCCGAGGCGCCGCGCCAGCGCCAGGCACCGCCGGGCCGGGCTGCTGACCAGCACGGCCGGGCGGAACCCGCGCAGCGCCCGCAGCAGCGGCGCCGGATCGGCCGGGCCGGGCGGCACATCGAGCCGGCCGTAGCAGAGCCCCGCCGGCAGCGCCGTGGGCAGATGGCGGAGCAGTGCCACGCGCATGCATGGGCTGTAGCGGAAGCCGCCGGGCCGGGCCAGAATCAGCGCATGCAGCCTGACACCTCCGCCGACGCCTTCGACCTCGACGCCGCCCGCCTCGCGCTGGAGGAGGCGCTGCGGCCGCTCGCCGCCCGCGCCAGGCGGCACGAGACCGCCTGCGGGGCAGGCCGCATGGTGTGGCACGAATGGGGCGCGGGGCCGCCTCTGGTGCTGCTGCATGGCGGCAGCGGCTCGTGGCGGCACTGGGCGCGCACCATCCCCGCCCTGGCGGAGCGCTGGCGGGTGATCGCTGCCGACCTGCCGGGCCTCGGCGAGTCGGAGGCGCCGCCGCGGCCGGAGGCGCCGGAGGAGATCGCCGCCATCCTCTCGGGCGGGCTCGACAGCCTCCTGGGCGGGGCGTGCTACCGGCTGGCCGGCTTCTCCTTCGGCGGGCTGATGGCGGGGCTGCTGGCGCGGCGGGACGTGGCACGGCTGGACGGGCTGGTGCTGGTGGGCGCCGTCGGGCTCGGGCAGCCCTATGAGCCGCCCGCCCTGCGGGGCGTGCTGGGCCAGCCGCGCGCGCGGCAGATGGCGATCCACCGCGACAACCTGGCGACGCTGATGATCGCCGATCCGGCCCGCATCGACCCGGCGGCGCTGGCGATGCAGGACTGGCACACCTGGCGCACCCGCTTCCGCAGCGGCGCCTTCGCCGGCACCACCCTGCTGCGCGACGCCATCCTGGACCTTCCGGTGCCGCTGGGCGGCATCTGGGGCGCGCGCGACACCACGGCGAGGCCCGATGTGCCGGCGCGGCTGGCGCAGATCCGCGCCTGGCGTCCGGATGCGCGGCTGCAGACCATTCCAGGGGCCGGGCACTGGGTGATGTGGGAGGCACCGCAGGCCTTCAACGCCGCTCTGGCCGGCCTGCTGGAGCCGGGTTTCCCGTGAAACGGTTCAGCCCGGCAGGGTGGCGGCGAGGTCCATGCTGTGCTCCAGCCGCCGCGCCACCTCGATCAGCCGCGGCCGCGCCTCCTGCAACAGGTGCTCCGGGCTGACGACGAAGGAGGGGGCGCCGCAGTTGATCACCATGGGCGGCAGCCCGCCGCCGGGGTGGAAGCCCAGCGCGATGGCGTTCACATCCTCCTGCCAGTCCCCGAAGGAGCAGCAGCAGCCGTAGTCGCGCTGCTCGACCAGGGCCTGCGCGATCACGCCAGCAACGCGGTCGCGCTCGGCCGCGGGAAACTGCCGCAGCAGGGCGGCGCGCTCCGCCGGGGTGGCGACGGCCAGCCAGGCCCGGCCCATGGCGCTGTTGACCAGGGAGATGCGCGAGCCGGCCTCCAGATTGACGGAGATGGCGGCATCGCCCCGCGCCAGCTCCAGATAGACCACGCCCAGCCGGTCCCGCATGCCGAGGGCGGTGACGCTGCCGGTCTCCACCGCCAGGCGCTGCAGCAGCGGCCGGGCCAGCCGGCGGATGTCGAGCCCGCCCAGCATGGCGGCGCCGAGCGAGAGCACCGCCGAGCCCAGCCGGTAGCGGCCGAGCTCCGGGACGTGATGCAGGTAGCCCAGCTCGGTCAGGGTATGGGTCAGGCGGGAGACCGTGGATTTCGGCAGGCCACAGCGCGCCGCGATCTCCTGGTTGCCCAGCATCGCCTCGCCCCGGCGGAAGCAGCCCAGCACCTCCAGCCCGCGGGCCAGGGCGGTGACGAAGTGGCGGTCGGTCCCGTCTTCCTGCGGGGCGGTGCGGCGGCGAGCCATGTCGGACCTCCCTGGCGCAACGGCCGTGCTTGACGTGGCGGCCTACCCTCCTTCTAATGCGCCTCAATAATGGAATTCAATTCCGCATTGCAGAATTAGGGGCCGAAATGTCCGAAGTCGTCAGCTACAGCCTGCGGGATGGCGTCGCCATCGCCACCATCGACAATCCGCCGGTGAACGCCCTCTCGGCCGCCGTGCGCGCCGGGCTGCTGGCCGCGGTGCGCCGCGCGGCGGAGGATGCGGAGGTCGCCGGCCTCGTCATCACCGGTGCCGGGGCGGCCTTCATCGCCGGCGCGGACATCACCGAGTTCGGCAAGCCGCCCGCACCGCCCGCACTGGGCGATGTCATCGCCGCGATGGAAGCCAGCCCGAAGCCGGTAGTCGCCGCCATCCAGGGCGTGGCGCTGGGCGGCGGCCTGGAGGTGGCGCTGGGCTGCGACGCGCGGCTGGCGGGACCGAAGGCCAGGCTCGGCCTGCCGGAGGTGAAGCTCGGCATCCTGCCCGGCGCCGGCGGCACGCAGCGCGCCCCGCGCCTGATCGGCGCCGCCGTGGCCCTGCCGCTGATCGCCTCGGGCGAGCATCTGCCGGCGGCCCGCGCCGTCGAGCTGGGCCTCGCCGATGCGCTGGTCGAGGGCGACCTGCTCGCGGCCGCCATCGCCAAGGTCAAGGACCTGGCCGCCGCGCCGCCCCGGCCGCGCCTGAACGCGCGGAACGAGGGCCTCGGCAGCCGCGAGGCCTTCGAGGCGGCCGCCAAGGCCCTGGCGAAGCGCGCCGCCGAGGAGCCCCAGGTCGCCGCCATCATCCAGTCCGTCCGCAATGCCTACGACCTGCCCTTCGAGGCGGCGCTGCAGGCGGAGCGCGACTTCTTCATCCAGCTCCGCGACGATCCCCGCAGCAAGGCGCTGCGCCATGTCTTCTTCGCCGAGCGCGAGGCGGCGCGGATTCCCGGCCTGCCGAAGGGCACCGCGTCGCGCCCGGTGCGGCGGGTCGCCGTGCTCGGCGCCGGCACGATGGGCGGCGGCATCTCGATGGCCTTCGCCAATGCCGGCATCCCGGTGACGATGATCGAGACCGATGCCGGCGCCCTGGAGCGCGGGCTGCAGCGGATCGACGGCATCTACGCCACCTCGGTCAAGCGCGGCAGCCTGACCCCCGAGGCGCATGCGGGCCGCATGGCGCTGATCGAGGGCAAGGTCGGGCTGGAGGCCGCCGCCGGGGCCGATCTGGTGGTCGAGGCGGTGTTCGAGGATCTGGAGCTCAAGAAGGAGATCTTCGCCAAGCTCGACAGGATCACCGATCCCGGCACCGTGCTGGCCAGCAACACCTCCTATCTCGACATCGACCAGATGGCCGCCGCCACCTCGCGCCCGGGCGACGTGCTGGGAATGCACTTCTTCTCGCCCGCCAATGTCATGAAGCTGCTGGAGGTGGTGCGGGCCGCGAGGACCGCGCCCGAGGCGCTGGCCACCGCCGTCGAGGTTGGCCGCAGGCTGGCCAAGGTGCCGGTCGTGGTCGGCGTCTGCCACGGCTTCGTCGGCAACCGCATGCTCTCCCGCCGCACCCAGCAGGCCGAGCGCCTGCTGCAGGAGGGCGCCCTGCCCGAGCAGGTGGACAAGGCGCTGACCGATTTCGGCTTCCGCATGGGTCCCTTCGCCATGGGCGACCTCGCCGGGCTCGATATCGGCTGGCGCATCCGCAAGGCCACGGGCGGCAGCGCGCCGGTGGCCGATGCGCTCTGCGAGGCCGGGCGCCTCGGCCAGAAGACCGGCCGCGGCTACTACGCCTATCCCGAGGGTGCCCGCGCCGGCGTGCCGGACCCGGAGGTGGCGGCGCTGATCGAGGGTGTCTCCGCGCGGCTCGGCATCGCCCGCCGCGCCATCGGCCAGGAGGAGATCACCGAGCGTCTGATCTATCCGATGATCAACGAAGGCGCGCGCATCCTGGAGGAAGGCATCGCGGCCCGCCCCGGCGACATCGATGTGGTCTGGCTCTATGGCTACAACTGGCCGGCCTGGCGTGGCGGGCCGATGCATTACGCCGACGCGACCGGGCTGGCGCATATCGCGCAGCGCCTCTCGCACTACGCCGAGGCGACGGGCGACGAGAGCCTGCGGCCGGCCCCGCTGCTGGCGCGCCTGGCGGCGGAGGGCGGCAGCTTCTCCGGGCTGAAGGCGGCCTAGATGTCGCCCCCGCGCGAGGCGCATCCCTGGGAGGCCTCCTACCCGCCCGGCGCGCGCTGGGACGCGCCGATCGCCACCGGCACCCTGCCGGCGCTGCTCGATGCCGCGGCGGCGGAATGGGATGGCAAGGTGGCGCTGCACTACCGCGGCCGCGACATCGGCTTCGCCGGGTTGCGCGCCACGGCCGACCGCGTCGCCGCCGGGCTGATGGCCGAGGGGCTGCGGCCGGGCGACGCGGTGGCCTTCTACCTGCCCAACACCCCCTGGCATCCGGCTTGCTTCTTCGGCGTGCTGCGCGCCGGGGGGCGGGTGGTGCATCTCTCGCCGCTCGACGCGCCGCGCGAGCTGCTGCACAAGATCGCCGACAGCGGCGCGCGCTGGCTGATCACCACCGACTTCCCGACCCTGCTGCCGAACGCGCTGCGGCTGCTGCGCGAGGGCGTGGTGGAGCGCGCCTTCCTGGCGCCGGACGCGGCCTGGGGCGGCACCTCCGCCCCGGCCCAGCCGGATTTCGAGCCCCTGCCGCTGCGCGACGGCCCGCCGGCGCCCTGGCCGGCGCTCGACGAGACCGATGTCGTGCTGCTGCAGTACACCGGCGGCACCACGGGCCGGCCCAAGGGCGCGATGCTGACGCACCGCAACCTGACCGCCGCCGTCTCCATCTACCAGGCCTGGCGCGACGAGGACACGCTGCCGCGCGGCGAGCAGCGCGTGCTCGGCGTGCTGCCGCTGTTCCATATCTACGCGCTGACCGCCGTGCTGCTGCGCCACCTCGCGGACGGCAACACCATCCACCTGCATCCGCGCTTCGACCTGGAGGCGGCGGTGGAGGCGATCGAGCGGCACCGCATCAACGTCTTCCCCGGCGTGCCGACCATGTGGATCGGCCTGCTGAACATGCCCGGCATCGAGCGCCGCGACCTCTCCTCGCTGCGCATCTGCTCCTCCGGCGGCGCGCCCATGCCCTTCGAGGTGCAGGAGCGGCTGGAGGCGCTGATCGGCACCCGCATCGGCGGCGGCTGGGGCATGACCGAGACCAGCCCCGCCGGCAGCCGCCTGCCCTTCCGCGGACCGAAGCGCCCCGGGCTGATCGGCCTGCCGCTGCCGGGGATCGAGATGCGCGTGGTGGACCTGGAGGATGCCGGCCGCGCCCTGCCGCCGGGCGAGCATGGCGAGATCGCCACGCGCGGGCCGAATGTCTTCGCCGGCTACTGGAAGCAGCCGACGGCGACGGAAGCCAGCTTCCGCGACGGCTGGTTCCTCACAGGCGACATCGGCTGGATGGACGAGAAGGGCTATTTCACCCTGGTCGACCGTCGCAAGAACATGATCATCTCCTCCGGCTTCAACGTCTATCCGGCGGCGGTGGAGCAGGCGATCTACGAACACCCCGATGTCGAGGAATGCATCGTCATCGGGGTGCCGGACACGTATCGCGGCCAGGCGGCCAAGGCCTTCGTGAAGCTGCGCGACGGCGCGGCGGTGCTGACGCTCGACGCGCTGAAGGCCTTCCTGGCCGACCGTATCGGGCGGCACGAGATGCCCGCCGCGCTCGAGTTGCGCGCGGCCCTGCCGCGCAGCGCGGCGGGCAAGCTGCTGGCGGCCCGGCTGCGTGAGGAAGAGGAACTGGCGCGCGGCGCCACAACGAAGGAAACGCCCGCATGAGGGAAGCCGTCATCGTCTCCACCGCCCGCACGCCGATCGGGCGCGCGGCGCGGGGCAGCCTGAACATCACCCACGGCGCCGACATGGCGGCGCATGCCATCACCCACGCCCTGTCGCGCGCCGGCATCGGCGGCCAGGAGGTGGAGGAGGTGATCATGGGCTGCGGCTACCCCGAGGGCGCGACCGGCGGCAACATGGGCCGCGCCGGGGCGCTGCGCGCCGGCCTGCCGGTGGCCACCGCCGGCATGACCGTCAGCCGCTTCTGCGCCTCGGGGCTCGACGCCATCGCCGCCGCCGCGCGCCGCATCATGACCGACGATGCCGGCGTGCTGGTCGCGGGCGGCGTGGAGTCGATCAGCCTGACCGTGCCCAAGGTGGACCGCGCCGCGGCGCGCAACCCCTGGCTGATGGAGCACCATCCGCACCTCTACGACAGCATGATCGAGACCGCCGACCTGGTGGCGGCGCGCTATGGCATCTCCCGCGAGGCGCAGGACGCGTTCTCGCTGCTCAGCCAGCAGCGCACCGCCGCGGCGCAGCAGGCCGGGATCTTCGACGACGAGATCGCGCCGATGGAGGTGACCTACGCCGTCACGGACAAGGCGACCGGCGAGACCACGCAGCGCAGCAAGACCTTCGACCGGGACGAGGGCAACCGCCCGGAGACGACGCTGGAGGGCCTGGCCAAGCTCAAGCCGGTGCGCGAGGGGCAGTTCATCACCGCCGGCAATGCCAGCCAGCTTTCCGACGGCGCCAGCGCCTCGGTGCTGATGTCGGCCGAGGAGGCGGCGCGGCGCGGCCTGAAGCCGCTCGGCGTCTTCCGCGGCTTCGCCAGCGCCGGCTGCGAGCCGGAGGAGATGGGCATCGGCCCGGTCTTCGCCGTGCCGCGCCTGCTGCAGCGCCACGGGCTGAAGGTGGAGGACATCGACCTCTGGGAGCTGAACGAGGCCTTCGCCTCGCAGTCGATCTACTGCCGCGACCAGCTCGGCATCCCGGAGGCGCGGCTGAACGTCAATGGCGGTGCCATCTCCATCGGCCATCCCTTCGGCATGAGCGGCGCGCGCCTGGTCGGCCACGCGCTGCTGGAGGGCCGGCGGCGCGGCGCCCGGCGCGTCGTCGTCACGATGTGCGTCGCGGGCGGCCTCGGCGCCGCCGGCCTGTTCGAGATCCTCTGAGGAACGCCGCCATGGAACTCCGCTACACGCCCGAGGAAATCGCCTTCCGCGAGGAGCTGCGCCGCACCTTCCGCGAGAAGATCCCGGCCGAGATCCGCCGCAAGGTCAGCGAGGGCCGGCACCTCGACCGCGAGGACATCGCCACCGCCCACCGAATCCTGCACGCCGAGGGGCTGGCCACGCCGAACTGGCCGGTGGAATGGGGCGGCAAGGACTGGAGCCCGGTGCAGCGCTACATCTACATCGAGGAGGTGCAGGCCAACGCGGTGCCGATGCCGCTCTCCTTCAACGTCGCCATGGTCGGCCCGGTGATCGCCAACTTCGGCAGCGAGGCGCAGAAGCAGCGCTTCCTGCCCCCCACCGCCAGCCTCGACATCTGGTGGGCGCAGGGCTTCTCCGAGCCGGGCGCCGGCTCCGACCTCGCCGGGCTTAAGACCACGGCGAAGCGCGAGGGCGACCATTACATACTGAACGGCCAGAAGACCTGGACCACCCTCGGCCAGTACGCCGACTGGATCTTCGTCCTCGCCCGCACCAACCCGGCGGCGGAGAAGAAGCAGAAGGGCATCTCCTTCATCCTGGTGGACATGAAGTCCCCCGGCGTCACCGTGCGCCCGATCATCACCATCGACGGCGCGCATGAGGTGAACGAGGTCTTCTTCGACGAGGTGAAGGTTCCCGTGGAGAACCTGATCGGCGAGGAGAACAAGGGCTGGGACTACGCCAAGTTCCTGCTCTCCAACGAGCGCAACAACATCGCCCGCGTCGGCTTCTCGAAGGAGAAGCTGGCCCGCGTCAAGGAGCGCGCGAAGGAGACGCCCGCGGGCGAGGGCACGCTCTGGGACGACGCCGATTTCCGCCGCCGCGTCGCCATCGCCGAGATCGAGCTGAAGGCGCTCGAGATCACGCAGATGCGCGCCGTCGCCGCGCAGCGCCACCGCGCCGCCGACAAGCCGGACCCGACCTCCTCGATCCTGAAGATCAAGGGCTCCGAGATCCAGCAGATGGCGACCGAGCTGATGGTCACCGTCGCCGGCCCCTATGCCGTGCCGATGCCCTCCCATTCGCACAACGAGCCGCCGGTCGGCCCCGACTGGGCGGAGGCCGCGGCGCCGCTGTTCTTCAACTACCGCAAGGTCTCGATCTACGGCGGCTCGAACGAGATCCAGCGCAACATCATCGCCAAGGCCTTCCTCGGCCTCTGACCGGCCGCGACGCAGCAACAGAGGACACATCCCGATGGATTTCGACCTGACCGAGGAACAGCGCCTGCTGAAGGAGAGCGTCGACCGGCTGATGGCCGGCGCCTATGGCGATTTCGAGAAGCGCCGCGGCTACCAGGAGGAAGCCAAGGGCTACAGCCCGAAGCTCTGGGCGCAGTATGCCGAGATGGGCCTGCTGGGCCTGCCCTTCCCCGAGGCGCAGGGCGGCTTCGGCGGCGGCCCGCTGGAGACCATGATCGTCATGGAGGCGGTCGGCCGCGGCCTGGCCGTCGAGCCCTATCTCACCAGCGTGGTCATCGGCGGCGGCCTGCTCCGCCTGGCGGGGCGCGACGATCTGATCGGCGAGCTGGTCGGCGGCGAGGCGACCTTCGCCCTGGCCACCACCGAGCGGCAGTCGCGCGACGACCTCTTCGACGTCGCCACCACCGCCCGCCGCTCCGGCGAGGGCTGGGTGCTGGACGGCGCCAAGAGCGTCGTGCTGTACGGCGAATCCGCCGATCACCTCATCGTCTCCGCGCGCACCGCCGGGCAGCGGCGCGACCGGGACGGCATCTCCCTCTTCCTGGTGCCCGGCGATGCCAGGGGTGTCAGCCGGCGCGGCTATCCGACCCAGGACGGGCTGCGCGCCGCCGAGATCCAGCTCGAATCCGTGCAGCTTCCGGCCGGCGCCCTGCTCGGCGCCGAGGGCGGGGGCCTGCCGCTGCTGGAGCAGGTGGTGGACATCGCGCTGGCCGCCCTCTGCGCCGAGGCGGTGGGCGCGATGGAGGCGCTGCACGAGCTGACGCTCGACTACCTGAAGCAGCGCAAGCAGTTCGGCGTCACCATCGGCAGCTTCCAGGCGGTGCAGCACCGCGCGGCGGACATGCTGGTGGCGCTGGAGCAGGCGCGCTCCATGACGATCTACGCGGCGATGATGGCGGAGAACCCCGATCCGGCGGCGCGCCGTCCGGCCATCGCGGCGGCCAAGGCGCTGGTCAACCGCTCGGCCGAGCTGATCGGCAAGGAGGCGATCCAGCTGCATGGCGGCATCGCCATGACCATGGAGTACAAGGCGGGCCACTACTTCAAGCGGCTCTCCATGCTGATCAACCAGTTCGGCGACACCGACCGGCACCTGCGCGTGGTGGCCGAGGCGGGCGGGCTGGAGCCGGCGGCCTGACGCCTCCTCCGGGGAGGACTTCCCCCGGAGCTTTCTATGCCTTCCCGCCGGCCGGCGGGAAGGCATGGACCCGGTAGACCGTCACGCCCCGCATGTCCCGGTCCTCCAGCTCCCGCGTCACCGGCACCGCGAGCTGGGCGACCGGCTCCAGCCCCTCCCGCGGCAGATAGGCACGGCCGGGATCGGCCAGCAGCACCGCGGCGCCCTCCGCCGCCAGCCGGCGCAGCCAGGGCATGATATGCGCGGTCATCGGCGCCTCGTAGCAGACGTCGCCGGCCAGCACCGTGTCCCAGCGCCGCGCCGCGCCGACCACGTCGCCCGTCGCCGCCGCCACCGTCACGCCGTTCCGCGCCGCGTTCAGGCGCGCCGCGGCGATGGCCAGCGGGTCGATCTCCGCCACCTCCACCGCCAGCGCCCCGGCGCGCGCGGCGGCGATGGCGGCCAGCCCGCCCCCGGCCGCGAAGTCCAGCACCCGCCGGCCCCGCACCGGCACGACGCCATCCAGGATCAGCCGGGCCAGGGCCTGGCTGCCCGGCCAGGCAAAGGCCCAGAAGGGCGGCTCGATATCGCGCGCCTCCAGCCAGTCCTCGGTGGCCTGCCAGATGGGCGTGATCTCGGTGGCGAGGTGAAGCTCGATCTCCGGCACCAGCGGCGGCCGCGCCAGGGCCGTGTGGGCGGCGATGAAGGCGGCCGGATCGCCGGTCACAGGCGGCCGGCCAGGAAGGCCAGGGCGATCAGCAGCCCGACCTCCCGGTTGCGCTGGAACAGGCGCAGGCAGAGGACGGGGTCGTGGATGTCGAGGCGGCGGATCTGCCAGGCCAGCACCCCGGCCGGGGCCAGCAGGGCGACATGGAAGAAGGGCCCGAGCCCGGCCAGGATGCCGGCCAGCAGAAGCAGCGCCACGGCCCCGGCATAGCAGGCGAGCAGGAAGGGCGCGGTGCGCTCGCCGAAATGCCGGGCGGTGCTGCGGACGCCGATCAGCGCGTCATCCTCGCGGTCCTGATGGGCATAGATGGTGTCGTAGCCCAGGATCCAGAGGAAGGCGGCGGCGTAGAGGACGAGGCCCGGCCCGTCCAGCCGGCCGGTGGCCGCCGCATAGCCCATCGGCGCCCCCCAGGAGAAGGTCAGGCCGAGCACCGCCTGGGGGAAGTCGGTCACGCGCTTGGCCAGCGGGTAGAGCGCCACCGGCAGCAGCGAGACCACGCCGAGCAGGATGGCGAGGCCGTTGAGTTGCACCAGGATGGCGAGGCCGATGGCCAGCAGCGCGGCCAGGAAGAGCAGCGCCTGCCGCGGCGTCACGGCGCCGGAGGCGATGGGCCGGCCGGCGGTGCGCGTCACCTTGCGGTCCAGGTCGCGGTCCCAGAGGTCGTTCACGACGCAGCCCGCGCCGCGCATGACGACCGAGCCGAGGCCGAAGAGGAGGGCCAGCGCCAGCCCCTGCGCCCAGTCCTGCGCCGCCAGGGCGAAGGCCCAGAGCGCGGGCAGGAAGAGCAGCCAGGAGCCGATCGGCCGGTCCAGCCGCATCAGCAGCGCATAGGGCCGCCAGCCATCGGGGAGTTGCGCGACCCAGCCGCGCGCGCGGATATCGGTATGCGGAATCACCCTGCCAATAAGCGCCGCCGGAGAGCCCGATGTCCATCCCCCGCCTGTATGTCGAAGCCGATCTCGCCGAAGGGGCGGAGGTCCCGGCCCTGCCCGGCCAGGGCCACTACCTCGGCCAGGTGATGCGCCGGCGCGAGGGCGACGCGGTCGACCTGTTCAACGGGCGGGATGGCGAGTGGCGGGCCAGCATCGCCGCGCTGCGCAAGGACAGGGCGACCTTCCGGGCCGGCTCGCGGCGCCGGGCGCAGCAGGCCGGGCCGGACCTCCGCCTGCTGCTCGCGCCGGTCAGGCGCGATGCCCTGGAATGGACGGTGGAGAAGGCGACCGAGCTCGGCGTGCGGCGGATCCAGCCGGTGCTGACCGCCCGCTGCGTCGTCACCCGGGTCAATCTGGAGCGGCTGGCCGGCATCGCCCGCGAGGCGGCGGAGCAGTGCGAGCGGCTGGACCTGCCGGAGATCGCCCCGCCGCTGGACCTCCACGCCGCGCTCGATGCCTGGGACGGCGCGCCCCTGCTGCTGGGCGACGCGCGGGGCAATGCACCATCGGCCAGCGTGGTTCTGGCCGGACGAACACCGCCGATCGGCCTTCTGGTCGGGCCGGAAGGCGGTTTCACGGAGCAGGAGCTTGACGCCGCCCGGCGTCGCCCCTTTGTTCTAGCGGCTGCCTTCGGCCCCCGAATCCTGCGGGCCGAGACGGCGGCGGTCGCAGGGCTCGCGGTGCTGCAGGCACTGGCGGGCGACTGGGCCGTCCCCACCTGAGCGATCCAGCACATGCCACGCCGGGCGCCCGCCCTGGCCCGGGGCGCACGGAAGGTCACGATGTCCAATCCCGGCGAGGCCGATCTCACGCCGATCTCCTCCGTGCGGCAACTGGCCGAATGGTTCGCCGCCGGCAGCAAGCCGCCGGCCGACTGGCGCATCGGCACCGAGCACGAGAAGTTCGGTTTCCGGCGGGAGGGCCTGGCGCCGCCGCCCTATGAGCCGCAGGGCATCCGCGCCATCCTGGAAGGGCTGACGGCGCGCGGCTGGGAGCCGATCCTGGACGATGGCCGGCCGATCGGGCTGAAGCGCGGCGGCGCCTCGGTCAGCCTGGAGCCGGGTGGCCAGTTCGAGCTGTCCGGCGCGCCGCTGGCCAGCCTGCACGAGACGGCGGCGGAGCTGCGGGACCATCTGGACGAGGCGCGGGCGGTCGCCGGGGCGCTCGGCATCGGCTTCGCGCCGCTCGGCTTCCACCCGCTGGCGCGGCGCGAGGACATGCCCTGGATGCCCAAGGGCCGCTACGCGATCATGCGGCAGTACATGCCGCGGGTCGGGCGGATGGGGCTCGACATGATGCTGCGCACCTGCACCGTGCAGGTGAATCTCGATTTCGGCGATGAGGCCGACATGGTCGAGAAGCTGCGCGTCAGCCTGGCGCTGCAGCCGCTGGCCACCGCCCTCTTCGCCAATTCCCCCTTCCTGGAGGGCCGGCCCTCCGGCCTGCGGACCCTGCGCGGCCGGGTCTGGACCGAGACCGACCCGGACCGCACCGGCGTCCCCGCCGTGGCCTTCGAGCCGGGCTTCGGCTTCGAGCGCTTCGCCGAATGGGTGCTCGACGTGCCGATGTACTTCATCATGCGGGAGGGCCGGTGGATCGACGCGACGGGCCTGACCTTCCGCCAGTTCATGGCGCGCGGCCTGCCCGACCAGCCGGGCGTCGAGGCCAATATGGGCGACTGGGCCGACCACGTGACCACGGTCTTCACCGATGTCCGCCTGAAGCGCTTCCTGGAGATGCGCGGCGCCGATGCCGGCAGCCCGGAGATGATGGTGGCCCTCTCCGCCTTCTGGACGGGGCTGCTCTATGACGACGCGGCGCAGAAGGCCGCCGCCGCCCTGGTGCGGGGCTGGACGGTGCTGGAGATCCGCGCCTTTCGCCTGGCGGTGCCGGAAGGCGGCCTCACCACGCCCTTCCGAAGCGGCACGGCGCGCGAGCTGGGCCGCGCCGCCGTCGCCATCGCCGAGGACGGGCTGCGCGCCCGCGGGCTGGGCGAGGAGACGCTGCTCGCGCCGCTGCGGGCCATCCTGGACAGCGGCGAGACCCAGGCCGACCACTGGCTGCGGCGCTGCGCCGAGGCCTGGGGTGGCGATGTGCGGCGCATCTTCGCCGAGGCCGCCATCTGACCGGCCCCTCCCTCCCGCCGGGTGCGGGAGGACGGGCTGCGCCAGAGCATTTCCCGTTCGCGCCGGCTCACCGCGAATGCTCTAGCTATCTGTTTTCGCGAGCATCTTCACCTGGTCAGGTGCTTCCGCCCGATCAGGATCCGCTCTAGATGGCGGGTATGGCGTGCCGGACGCGGCGCGTGGCGGCGCGCCAGGCCATCGAGACGGCGGCCCAGACGCTGCCGGCATGGCCGAGTTCGGCGATCTCGTCGGCGACCACCAGCATGACCCGGATGCCCTCCGGGCCGGGCTGCATGACCACCCCCGCATCCTCGCCGTCCCAGAGGGCGGGGGCGAGATGCAGCGTGGCCTCTCCGTCGGTGCCAAGATGCGGGAAAACCTTCCACTGACCGGGCAGGGTCTGGATGAGGGCGGTGATCTCGGCGATCTCCGCGTCGGACAGGGTCGGCAGGGTCATCAGGCTCACATTCTGCGGCGCAGCACGAAGGCACGGGAGCGAGCAGGCTCGTGTCGCCAGAATTTCTTATAAACGGTGAAGACTTCTTAAAGAAACTCGCCAACATCACGGAAAAGTTAACGCACCGCAGCATTGCCCTGGCGGATTCGCAATGTGTTCTATTTTCGTTCCGTGGATGATTCTGCCACCGCCGCACCCCACATCCCCGCAGCGCTGCCGACTCGATACCCTCGTCCCCCGCACGGACCGTCGCATGAACCTGATCATTCCCGCCGCCACGCCGTTCCTGCCCCCGAAACGCCCCGCCCCGCCCATGACCCGGCGGCTGCAGGTGGTCTCCCCCTACGAGCCGGCGGGGGACCAGCCCGCCGCCATCGCGCAGCTGGTGGAGGGGCTGGGCCAGGAGGAGCGGGACCAGGTGCTGCTCGGCGTCACCGGCTCGGGCAAGACCTTCACCATGGCCAAGGTGATCGAGGCGGTGCAGCGCCCCACCCTGATCCTGGCGCCGAACAAGACGCTGGCGGCCCAGCTTTATGGCGAGATGAAGTCCTTCTTCCCGGAGAACGCCGTCGAGTACTTCGTCAGCTACTACGACTACTATCAACCGGAAGCCTATGTTCCGCGCTCCGACACCTATATCGAGAAGGATGCGCAGATCAACGAGCAGATCGACCGCATGCGGCACAGCGCCACCCAGGCGCTGCTGGAGCGCAACGACGTCATCATCGTCGCCTCGGTCTCCTGCATCTACGGCATCGGTTCGGTCGAGCTGTATTCGAACATGGTGGTCAAGCTGCAGCTCGGCGGCCGCATCGCCCGCGAGCAGCTGCTGAAGGCGCTGGTCGAGCAGCAATACCGCCGCAACGACGCCGCCTTCCAGCGCGGCACCTTCCGCGTGCGCGGCGAGACGGTGGATGTCTGGCCCTCGCATCTGGAGGATCGCGCCTGGCGCATCAGCCTGTTCGGCGACGAGATCGACGGCTTGCGCGAATTCGACCCGCTGACCGGAGAGATCGCCGGCGAGATGGAGAATGTCGCCATCTACGCCAACAGCCACTACGTGACGCCGCGCCCGACCCTGCTGCAGGCGATCCGCGACATCCGTGTCGAGCTGAAGCAGCGGCTGGAGGAGCTGACCGCCGAGGGCAAGCTGCTGGAGGCGCAGCGGCTGGAACAGCGCACCACCTTCGATCTCGAGATGATGGAGACCACCGGCTCCTGCAAGGGAATCGAGAACTACTCGCGCTACCTCTCCGGCCGCGGCCCCGGCAACCCGCCGCCGACGCTGTTCGAGTACCTGCCCGAGAACGCGCTGCTGATCGTCGATGAGAGCCACGTTACCGTGCCGCAGATCGGCGGCATGTACCGGGGCGACTACGCGCGCAAGACCATCCTCTCGGAGTTCGGCTTCCGCCTGCCCTCCTGCATGGACAACCGCCCGCTGAAGTTCGAGGAATGGGACAGCTTCCGCCCCGACAGCCTCTTCGTCAGCGCGACGCCCGGCTCCTGGGAGATGGAACGCACCGGGGGCAGCTTCGCCGAACAGGTCATCCGCCCCACCGGCCTGACCGATCCGCCGGTCGAGATCCGGCCGGTGGAGGGGCAGGTGGACGACCTGCTGGCGCAGTGCCACGACGTGATGGCCAAGGGCGGCCGCGTCCTGGTGACGACGCTGACCAAGCGCATGGCCGAGGACCTCACCGAATACATGACCGAGGCCGGCATCAAGGTCCGCTACCTGCATTCCGACGTGGACACGCTGGAGCGCATCGAGATCATCCGCGACCTGCGCAAGGGCGTGTTCGACGTGCTGGTCGGCATCAACCTGCTGCGCGAGGGGCTGGACATCCCGGAATGCGCCCTGGTCGCCATCCTCGATGCCGACAAGGAAGGCTTCCTGCGCTCCACCACCTCGCTGATCCAGACCATCGGCCGCGCCGCGCGCAACGCCGAGGGCCGCGTCATCCTCTATGCCGACCGCATGACCGACAGCATGCGCCGCGCCCTGGAGGAGACCGACCGTCGCCGCGCCAAGCAGCAGGCCTGGAACGCCGAGCACGGCATCACGCCGCAGACCATCCGCCGGCAGATCAGCGACGTGCTGCAATCGGTCTATGAGCAGGATTACGTCACCATCGCGCCGACGGCGGCGGAGGAGGACGGGCCGGCGGAGTTCGTCGGCAAGGACCTGCGCGCCAGCATCGCCGAGCTGGAGCGCAAGATGCGCGCCGCCGCCGCCGATCTGGAGTTCGAGACCGCCGCCCGGCTGCGCGACGAGATCAAGCGGCTGGAGAATCTCGAGCTGGGTCTAGCGGATGCGCTGCAGCCCAACCTGGCCGGCCGCTCCATGCAGGACGCGCAGCCGCGGCGGGCCGCCGAGGCGGCGCCGAAGCGGGGTGCAGGCCGGAAGGAATGGCGCCCGAAGCCCCTCGGTCCCGGCGGGGGCGGCTATGAGCCGGGCAAGCGTGGCGGGCGGACGAAGCGGGGAGGTTGAGGCATCGCAGCTCCCGGTTGCAAGAATGCCGGTTTAATGTCCAATATGGCTGCGTAACCTTTCGTCTTTCGCCGCCTCAGGAAAGCCGCCGCATGACCGCAACCCCCGAGGTGGCGCCTGCCCCCGACCTGTCGCATTACAGCGACTACGCCGATCTGGCGGCGGAGATCCACCGCCTGAAGGCCGTGCCGCTGGCCTGGGTGCGCAGCTCCCTGAAGGTGCCTTTCGCCAATTTCGGCGACGCCCTGAGTCCCGTGGTCGCCACCGCGCTCAGCCGCCTGCCGGTGGCGCATCGCGCCTTCGACGGCAGGAACCTGCGCCTCGCCGCGGTCGGCACCATCGGCCAGAACCAGCGCAACGGCACGGTGCATGTCTGGGGCACCGGCTTCGACGCGGCACATGGGCGGATGGCGGAATCCGGCCGCTACGTCGCGCCGCCGGACACACAATTCGTCATCCACGCCGTGCGCGGCCCCAACTCCCGCCGCACCCTGCTCCAGGCGGGACTGCACGCGCCGGCGGTCTATGGCGATCCGGGCTGGGTGCTGCCCCGGATCTTCCCCCGCATCCTTCCCCAGGGCGAGGCGACGCCGGGCACCGAGCTCGGCGTCATTCCGCATATCTCCGAGCTGGCCACGCCGCAGCCCGAGCCGCTGATGCGCGTCGGACTGGCCCGCTACGAGGGGGGGACGGAGGAAGGCGTCCGGATCATCCCGACCTATCACGAGCCATCGATGGCCGGCTTCCGCGGCAAGCTGGACGAGATACTCGGCTGCCGCCGCATCGCCAGCACCAGCTTCCACGGCCTGATCCTGGCCGATGCCTATGGCATTCCCTGCGCCCTGCTGAGCGGCAGCCTGCCGCCCGGCCCGCACATCATCCCCCTGCCCGAGAGCGCCGGCCTGCTCGACCACCGCGTCGCCGATTTCTACCTCGGCACCGGCCGCCGCAACCTGCTGGTCTATGGCCAGCCGACCGGCCAGCCGACCGACTGGGCGGCGCTGATCCGCGCCATCGACCGGCACTACCAGCCCTTCGCCCACGACCACACGGGGCTGCTCGAGGCCTTCCCGGTGCGGCCGGCCATCGACCCCACCGCGGCGCGCTGGCCGCTGCCGGCGGATTTCGAGCAGCTGCTGCGCTGGTAGTCCGGTGGCGGGCCGGGCTCAGGGCGCGCTGTCGTCCCCGGTCGCCATCGCCCGGCCGGTGCGGTGCCGGCGCAGCATCCAGACCCCGATCAGGGCCGAGCCCAGGAACAGGATGCCGGCCAGGACGAGCTGCGTGGTCCGCTCCACCGCCACGCCGGAGCCGGCCAGGGCGAAGACCGCCGTCTGCGGCAGGTAGCCCAGCAGGCTGCCGGCCAGGAAGGCCGGGGCCGGGATGGCGGAGAGTCCGGCCAGCAGGTTCACCGCCAGGTTGTTGCCGATGGGCAGCAGGCGCAGCGCCAGGGTAGCGCCGAAGGGGCTGGCGGTCAGGCTGTCATGCAGCGGCCGCAGTCGCCGCCCGAAGCGCCCGGCCAGCCGCCGCTCCGCCCAGCCCCCGCCGACCAGCCGCGCCCAGCCATAGGCCGCGGCGCAGCCCAGCATCTGCGCCAGCAGCCCGAGCAGCCCGCCCAGCCAGGCCCCGAAGGCATAGCCGCCCAGGAATGCCACGGCCTGACGCGGCACGCCGACCGCGCAGGCGATGCCGCCGATGGCCAGGAAGACCGCCTCCCCCCAGAGCGTCTGCTGCAGGCCGAAGCGGCGCACCCAGGCCTCGGCTTGGTCACCGCCCGGCGCCGCGCCCAGTTCGCGCAGCAGCCAGCCGGCCAGGCCCAGCCCCGCCGCCATCAGCAGCAGCCGGGCGAGCGCGGCGAAGGGATTGCGGCGTTGCGGCGGCCCGCCGCTCACCCGGGGTCCCCGGGCAGCACCCCGGGCAGCACCCCAGGCAGCACATGGGGGCGCTTCCAGCGGCGCTGCAGCCACATCACGCCGAAGATGTCGACCACGCCGACCACCAGCCGGTCGAGCGTGCCGTAGTTCGACTGGCCGCGCATGCGGGGGCGATGGTTCACCGGCCGGCTGACCACCCGCCCGCCCTGGCGCAGCACCAGCGCGGGCAGGAAGCGGTGCATGTGGTCGAAGGCCGGCAGGCTCAGGAACAGCGCGCGCGGGAAGAGCTTCAGGCCGCAGCCGGTGTCCGGCGTGGCATCGCCCAGCAGGCGCGCCCGGATGCCGTTGGCCCAGCGGCTGGACAGGCGCTTCACCTGGTTGTCCTGCCGCTTCGTGCGCCAGCCGGCCACCATCAGCGGCGGCGCCTCCGGGCGGCTCTCGGCCCTGGCGAAGTCCCAGAGCGCCGGGATATCGGCCGGGTCGTTCTGCCCGTCACCGTCCAGGGTGGCGATCCAGGCGCCGCGCGCGGCGCGCACACCGGTGACGATGGCGGCGGACTGGCCGCAGGAGGCGGCGTGGCGCAGCACCCGCAGGGCCGGCACCTCCCGCGCCACGGCGCGCAGCGTCTCGGCCGTGGCGTCGGTCGAGCCGTCATCGACATAGACGATCTCGTGCGGCACGGCGGCCAGGGCGGCGCCGATCTCGGCCACCAGCGGGGCGATGTTGGGCGCCTCGTTGCGCACCGGCACGACGACGGAGATGGCGGGCTCGGTCAGGGCATCGGGCGGCGCGCCGGGGCTTTCGGCATCGGCGGGGCGCGGGTCTTCCGGCATGGCCGGGCGGGGTAGCAGGCGGCGCGCGGTGCGACAAGCGCCCGCCATGACGGGAGGCTGCTGATGCGGCGTGGCCACGTCGCGCCCGCGAAAGCGAAAAGCAGCGGCGTGGCGTCCTCCGCCGCCGCGACGGCTGTGCTAGGAAGGGCGACCATGCCTTTCGACACCCCCCGCCCCGCCCCCGACAGCCGCGCCGACCACCGCGCCATCGCCTGGTGGCTGCTCGGCATCGCCGGCCTGATCTGGGTGATGGTCGCGCTCGGCGGCGCCACGCGGCTCACCGGCTCCGGCCTCTCCATCATGGAATGGGCGCCGCTGCGCGGCACCCTGCCGCCGATGAGCCAGGCCGAGTGGCAGCGGCTCTACGATCTCTACCGCGGCATCCCGCAATACGAGCTGATCAACCAGGGCTTCGGCATCGAGGGCTTCAAGCGGATCTTCTGGCTGGAATGGCTGCACCGGCTCTGGGGCCGGCTGATCGGACTGGCCTTCCTGCTGCCGCTGGCCTGGTTCTGGCTGCGGGGCCGCATTCCCGCCGGGCTGAAGCCGCGGCTGGTGCTGCTCTTCCTGCTCGGCGGGCTGCAGGGGGTGGTCGGCTGGTTCATGGTCACCTCCGGCTTCTTCGAGGACAGCACCACCGTCTCCCCCTACCGGCTGGTGCTGCATCTCGGCCTCGCCCTGGTGCTCTACGGCATGGTGCTCTGGACCGCGCTCGGCCTGCTGCGGCCGGAGCGCGACGGCCCGGCGCATCCGGCCGGGCTGCGGCGGCTGGTGCATCTGACGGCGGGGCTGGTGGTGCTGGCCATGCTGGCCGGCGGTTTCGTCGCCGGGCTGCGCGCCGGGCTGACCTACAACACCTTCCCGCTGATGGACGGGCAATGGCTGCCGGATGGCTATGCCATGCTCTCGCCCGCCTGGCGCAACCTCACCGAGAACATCGCCGCCGTGCAATGGAACCACCGCCTGCTGGCGACCCTGGCCGGCCTGGCCGCCCTGGCGGCCGCGGCCTGGGGCCATCATGCCCTGCGGCCGGGCTTTGCCCGCGGCGCGCTGCTCGCCCTGGGCGGGGCGGTGCTGCTGCAATACGCGCTGGGCGTGGCGACCCTGCTGATGGTGGTGCCGGTCTGGCTCGGCACCTTGCACCAGGCCATGGCGGTGGGCGTGCTGACCGCGAGCCTGGTGGCGCTGCACGCGCTGCGGCCCGCCGCGCGGCCAGGCCGGTCGTGACCGGCGCGGCGCCCACCGGACTGGAGGAGCCGGAGGCGCTGCCGCCCGCCATGCTGGTCTATGACGGGGCGTGGCAGGTCCGATTCGCCAGCCCGGAGATCAACCTGCTGTTCGGCCAGCCCGCCGGGGCGTCGCTGGTGGGGCGCAGCCTGGAGGAGATGACGCGCTGGGCCGCCTATGCCGGCATCTGCGGTCCGGGCGACCCCGAGGCGCAGCACCAGGCCCTGATGGCCCTCGATCGCAGCCGCCCCGGGCGCCGGACGTTCCGCGCCACCGACGGACGCTGGATCGAGATCAACTACGCACCGCTGCCCGAGGGCGGCTGCGTGACCATGTTCGTGGACGCGACGCCGCACCGGCTGGGCGAGGCGCGGGCCCTGGGGCGCCTCCGGCTGGCGGAGACCGCCCTGCTCGGCTGCCCCTTCGGCATCGGCCTGTTCGACCAGGACGGCCGGCTGCGCCTCGCCAGCCCCTCCTGCGAGCCGCTCCTCGGCCTGCCCCCGGGCAGCCTGCGGCCCGGCCTCGGCCAGGATGCGATCGCCGGCCTGATCGCGCGCCACCGGGTCCTGCCCGCGGACGAGGCCGCCCGGCTGGAGCGGAGCCTGAGGCTCGACGGCGGCCGCCGGCAGGACAGCATCTTCCGCTGGCAGGACGGGCAGGCGGTCCGCCTCATCAGCCAGCCGCTGCCGGATGGCGGCACCATGAGCGTGATCGACGACATCACGCCGATGCAGCAGGTCGAGGACGAGGCCAGGCGCCGGGCCGCGCTGCTGAACGGCGTGCTGGCGGCGCTGCCGCACGGCGTCTGCGTCTATGGCCCCGACCAGCGGCTGCGCCATGTCAACGCCGCCTACCAGGCCATCATGCGCGGCGCCGAGGTCACGGTCGGCGAGCATCTGTCCGAGATCATCGCCCGCCGCGCCGCGCTCGGCACCTTCCTCGACGACGCGACGCCCGAGGAGGTGTTCCGGCGCCAGACGCATTTCGGCCCGCCCCGCACCCGGCCGCGGCGCGACGGGACGGTGATCAGCGCCATCAGCGCCCCGCTGCCCGATGGCGGGCATATCTCCGTCATCAGCGACGTCACGGCGTTGCATCGCGCCCAGACCGACGCCCGGCACCGGGCCGATCTGCTGCAGGTCATGCTCGACAGCATGCCGCACGGTGTCTGCCTGTTCGACAAGGATGCCCGGCTGACCGCCGCCAACCGGCTGGCCGCGCCGATGATCGGCCTGCCGCCCGAGGCACTGCAGCCCGGCACGCCCCTGCAGGAGCTGAAGCGGCGCCAGCTCGACAGCGGCGAGTTCACCGCCGACGCGCAGTTCCACCACCGCGCCAGCCAGGCGCCCGATGAGATGCAGATCCGGCTGGGCCGCTATCAGCGCACCCGTCCCGATGGCCGGGTGATCGAGGTGAGCAGCGACCCGACCGCCGAAGGCGGCTTCATCCGGACCTACCGCGATGTCACCGAGGAGCACCGCGCCCGGGCCGAGATCGAGCGCGCCCGCATCGCCGCCGAGGAGGCCGATGCTGCCAAGAGCCGCTTCCTGGCCACCATGAGCCACGAGCTCCGCACCCCGCTGCACGCCGTGATCGGCTTCTCCGAGGCGCTGCAGGCCGATCCGAACGGGGCCAATGTCGAGGAGTTCGCCGGCACCATCCTGGAGGCAGGGCGGCATCTCCTCTCGCTGATCGACGAGATCCTGGAGGTCGCGCAGGTCGGCACCGGCCCGCTGCCGGCGCAGATCCGGCCGCTGCACCTGCCGACCGTGCTCGGCAACATGGTGCGGCTGATGGGCACCGCCGCCGAGGAAGCCAGGGTGGCGCTGATCCTCGATCCCCTGCCGGAGCTGCCCCGCGCCCTGGCGGAGGAGCGGCGCTTGCGCCAGGTGCTGCTCAACCTCATCTCCAATGCCTTGAAGTTCACGCCGCAGGGTGGCGAGGTGCATGTCTCCGCCGAGGCGCTGGAAGAGGGGGTCGTCGAGTTGCGCGTCTCCGACAGCGGCATCGGCATCGACCCGGAACAGGTGGAGCGCGCCTTCGAGCCCTTCGTCCAGCTGGAGCCCACGCATTCGCGCCGCTATGCCGGATCGGGGCTTGGCCTCTACCTGGCCCGCGCCCTCTCCCGGGCCATGGGCGCGGAGCTGCGGCTGGACAGCGCCCCCGGCCGGGGAACCGTGGCGCGGCTGCGGCTTCCCGCCCATCAGCATCAGGAGCAGACGGCATGACCGCCCTCGCGACCACCGACCGGCTGTTCTTCCGCGACCTTGACCGCGCCGCGGCCGAGCGCATCCTCTCCGGCGCCCTGTCCGGCACCGAGGATGGCGAGCTGTTCCTCGAATACGTGGAGAGCGAGGCGGTCAGCCTGGATGACGGACGCATCCGCTCGGCGAGCTTCGACGCGACGCGCGGCTTCGGGCTGCGCGCCGTGCAGGGCGAGGCGGCCGGCTACGCGCATGGCGGCGAGATCTCGGAGGCGGCGCTGAAGCGGGCGGCGGCCACGGTGCGCGCCGTGGCCCAGGGCCGGTCCGGCACCCTCGCCGCCGCGCCGCGCGCCACCAATGCGCGGCTCTACGACGGCGCCAACCCGCTCTCGGCCCTCGACTTTCCCGCCAAGACCGCGCTGCTGGCCGAGATCGACGCCTATGCCCGCGCCCGCGACAGCCGCGTGACCCAGGTCATGGCCAGCCTCACCGGGGAATGGCAGGCGGTGCAGATCCTGCGCGCCGATGGCAACCGGGTGGCCGACCTGCGGCCGCTGGTGCGGCTCAGTGTCTCCGTCGTGGTCGAGGCCGGGGGGCGGCGCGAGACCGGCAGCCACGGCATGGGCGGGCGCTTCGCCTATGAGCGCGTCATCGCCCCCGCCGCCTGGCGCGGCGCGGTGGACGAGGCCCTGCGCCAGGCGGTGCTGAACCTGGAGAGCATCCCCGCCCCGGCCGGCGAGATGGAGGTGGTGCTCGGCCCCGGCTGGCCCGGCATCCTGCTGCACGAGGCGATCGGCCACGGGCTGGAGGGCGACTTCAACCGCAAGCGGACCTCCGCCTTCGCCGGCCTGCTCGGCAGCCGCATCGCGGCGCCCGGCGTGACGGTGGTGGATGACGGCACCCTGCCCGACCGGCGCGGCTCGATCACGGTGGATGACGAGGGCACGCCCTCCGGCCGCACCGTGCTGATCGAGGACGGCATCCTGGTGGGCTTCCTGCAGGACCGGCAGAACGCCCGGCTGATGGGCGCCGCCGCCACCGGCAACGGCCGTCGCCAGAGCCACGCCCATGCGCCGATGCCGCGCATGACCAACACGGTGATGGCGGGCGGCGACAGGGAGCCGGCCGAGATCCTGGCCAGCGTGAAGCGCGGGATCTACGGCGTGAACTTCAGCGGCGGGCAGGTCGACATCACCAGCGGCAAGTTCGTTTTCGGCATGTCCGAGGCCTATCTGGTCGAGAACGGCCGGATCGGCGCCCCGGTGAAGGGCGCCATGCTGATCGGCAACGGGCCGGAGGCGTTGACCCGCGTCAGCATGATCGGCAACGACATGGCGCTCGATCCCGGCATCGGTACCTGCGGCAAGCAGGGCCAGGGCGTGCCGGTCGGCGTCGGCCAGCCCACCCTGAAGATGACGGGGCTCACCATCGGCGGCACCGCCGTCTGAGCCCCGCCGCCTGAGCCCCGCTTGGCCTCAGCGGTCGCTGGCGCCCTGGAAGTTCTTGTTCTGCTGCGAGATGCTGCCCACCTTCCGCGGATCGACGCCGGTGGTGACGGCCTCGCTCTCGACCTTGCGCATGCCGTGATGGGCGGTGCGCCCGGCGTTGGGATGATGCCGGGCCCGGTTCGCCCGCTTCATCTCGAGGGCCTGACGGGCGATCTCTCCCTGCTCCGGCCGGCGCGCATCGGCATCGTGCCGCGCGATCTCCTTGTTCACCCGCCGCAGGGCGGAGGCGAAGATCTGCTTCTTGACCGTCAGGCCGGTCTCGTCCCGCGCCGGCGTGGCGCCGCGCAGCTCGGCCTTGCCGCGCCTCTCGCGCTGGCGGCCCCGGGCGACGTCGCGGGCCTTGTCGCGGAACTCCCGCAGCCGCCGGGCGATGTCGATTAACTCCGGCTTCCGGACACCGGAAATGTCGGGGTAGTGGCTGCGCTGCACGGTCTCATATTCGTGGGTGGTCAGAACACGGCGTTCGGTCGCGATGGGGATGCTCATGCGGCGCTCCTTCTCCTCTCCGTCCATCCGGCGATCCCTCGCCGGTCAGGATGGATGACAACGCCGTCATCTTCCGCCCGTTGCACACCCCTGCCGGGAGGTTTCCGGGGCACTTGTGGGCCGTCGTACTGTTGACAGTCGCCAGATGACGGAATGACCATGGCCGTCACGGATCATGACTGGCCGAGGGCAACGCAACCCGGCCGGCGCCGGGGAGGAAGACCACATCATGCTGCAGCGCCGGACCCTGCTTGGCACCGCGCTCGCCCTGCCGGCCCTGGCCGGCGCGGGCGCGCGCGCGCAGACGCGCTATCCGGACTACCCGGTCCGCATCGTCGTCGGTTTCGCGGCGGGCGGCGCGACCGACATCACCACGCGCCTGCTGGCGCCCCGGCTGCAGGCGGCGCTCGGCGGCAGCGAGCCGGTGGTGGTCGAGAACCGGCCGGGCGGCAGCGGCAATGTCGCCACCCAGACCGTGGTCAACGCCGCGCCCGATGGCCATACCCTGCTGATGGGCACCATCTCCGCCCTGGCGATCAACCCCAGCCTGTTCGACGACCTCGCCTTCAACCCGCAGACCGACCTGACGCCGATCGGCCTCTTCGCGGATGTGCTGAACATCCTCGTCGTCCCCGCCGACCGGCCGTGGCGCGACCTGGGCGCCCTCATCGCCGCGGCGCGCGAGAATCCGGGGAAGCTGAACTACGCCTCCTCCGGCATCGGCGGCGCCGGGCATCTCGGCGGCGCCCTGCTCGACCATCTCGCCGGCATCGAGACGGTGCACGTGCCCTATCGCGGCGGCGGCCCCGCCATGAGCGACCTGATCAGCGGCAAGGTGGACTATTCCTTCGCCACCGCGCCCACCGCCCTGCCGCAGGTGCAGGCGGGCCGGCTGCGCGCCCTGGGCGTGCCGACCGCGCGGCGCAGCCGCCTGATGCCCGAGCTGCCCGCCGTCTCGGAGACGGTGCCAGGCTTCGAGGTGGCCAACTGGTATGCCCTGCTCGGGCCCAGGGGGCTGCCGCAACCGATCGTGGCACGGCTTTCCGCCGCGCTGCGGGACTGCCTGGCGCAGCCGCAGCTGGTGACGGATCTGGCACATCACGGCGCCGAGGCGCGGCCTTCCGAGCCTGCCGCCCTGGCGGCCTTCCTCAAGGCGGAGACCGAGAAGTGGCGGCCCCTGCTGAAGGCGTCCAACACCAGGCCGGAATGAGCGGCGAGACAGGGAGAGCCACGGGACCATGGATCTGCAACTGACAGGATGCGAGGCGCTGGTCATCGGCGGTTCCTCAGGCATCGGGCTCGCCACCGCGGCCCTGCTGCTGCGGGAGGGCGCGCGCGTGACCATCGCGGCGCGCGACACTGGCCGGCTCGAGGCCGCCGCCGGCCGTCTCGCGGCCGAGACCGGCACCCGGCCGGAGACCGTCGCCTGCGACCAGTCCGATCCGGCGCAGCTCGCCGCGCTCGCCGCGCGGTACGAGGGGCGGAGATTGCAGGCCCTGGTCTGCGCCGCCGGAGGCAGCCACCGCTCCGCCTTCGAGGCGCTGACCGACGCGCAATGGCTGGCGAACTACGAGTTCAACATCCTGGGCCCGGTGCGCGCCGTGCGGGCCATGCTGCCGGCGCTGCGCCGCGCCGCGGGCGCCCGCGTGGTGCTGCTCGGCGCCGTCTCGGCCCGGCAGCCCACGGCGCACCAAGTGGTCTCCAACACCCACAAGGCGGGGCTGCTCGCGCTGTCCAAGACGCTGTCGCTGGAGCTGGCCCCGGACGGCATCGGGGTGAACACCGTCTCGCCCGGCCGTGCCCTGACGCCGCTCTGGCAGGGCCGCGCCGCCGCCATGGCGCGGGACGAGGGCCTGACGGAGGAGGCGGTGCTGGCCCGCGTCGCCGCCGACATTCCCATGGGCCGCCTCGCCACGCCGGAGGAGGTGGCCGCCATGGTCGCCTTCCTGGCCGCGCCGGTCTCGGCCTATGTCACCGGGCAGGCGGTCGCGGTGGATGGCGGCCTGCAGCGCGGCGTCTGAGCCGCGCGGCCGGGGCGCCCCCTCAGCCCCGCTGCCGCGCCCGGGCGCGGCGGGAGAGCAGGTTCAGCCCTTCCACCGCCACCGAGAAGGCCATGGCGGCATAGATGTAGCCCTTCGGCACATGCGCCCCGAAGCCCTCGGCGATCAGCGTCATGCCGATCATCATCAGGAAGGCGAGGGCCAGCATCACCACGGTCGGGTTGGCCTCGATGAAGCGGGCCAGGGGATTGGCCGCCAGCAGCATGACGGTGACGGCCGCCAGCACGGCGATGACCATGATGGGCACATGCCCGGTCATGCCCACCGCGGTGATGATGCTGTCGATCGAGAAGACCAGGTCCAGCACCAGGATCTGCGCGATGGCGGCGCCGAAGGTCAGTTGCGCCTTGCCGGAGAACATGTCCCCCTCCGGCGGCGGATCGACGTTGTGGTGGATCTCCTTGGTGGCCTTCCAGACCAGGAACAGGCCGCCGGCGAGCAGGATCAGGTCGCGCCAGGAGAAGCCCTGGCCCAGCACCTCGAAGACCGGCGCGGTCAGCCGCACGATGATGGCGACGGTGCCGAGCAGCGCCAGGCGGAGCACCAGCGCGAGGCCGATGCCGATATAGCGCGCCCGCTCCCTTTGTCCCTCCGGCAGCTTGTTGGTGATGATCGAGATGAAGATCAGGTTGTCGATGCCGAGCACGACCTCCATGGCCACGAGCGCGGCGAGCGCCACCCAGGCGGCGGGATCGGACGCCAGAACGAGGAGCTGGTCCATCACGGGAGAGGTTCTCCGAGGGGAAAGGCGGGTGCGAAGACGCGCACGGCCTTCGGCCGCAGGCGGAAGCGAGCGGGGGTCTTGGCCGTCAGCTCGCCATCGGTGTTGACCTGCATCGGCCGGCGGGTGCGGACCTCGCAGGCCGTGGTCGGGAAGGCCCGCACGTCGCGCCACTGCCCATGCGTGCCGCGCCGCAGGAAGGGCAGCAGCGCCAGGAGCCGCCACCAGTGGTCCAGCTCCAGGCTGTAGACGTCGAGCTTGCCGTCGTCGGGGCGGGCGTTGCTGGCCACCGTCATGCCGCCGCCATAGTGGCGGCCGTTGCCGACGGAGACCTGGATGGTCTTCACCTTCTCCGTCACCCCGTCATGGGTGATCCAGGCGGTGAAGGGGCGGGTGCGGCGCAGCAGGCGGAAGGCGGCCAGTGCATAGCCGAGCTTGCCCCAGCGCTTCTTCTCCTCCCGCCCCAGCCCGCGCGCCAGATGTGCGCTGAAGCCGATGCTGGCGACATTGAAGAACAGGTGCCCGTTCACCTCGCCGAGATCGATCGGCCGCAGCAATCCGGCGGCGATGACCTGCGCGGCCGCCACGGGGTCCGGCTCGATGCCCAGGCTGCGCGCCAGGTCATTGGCGGTGCCGAGCGGCAGGATGCCGAAGGGCAGGCCGGTCTCGACCAGGGCGGGAGCGGCGCCATTCAGCGTGCCGTCGCCACCGCCCAGGATGACGGCGGTGAAAGCCTCCGCGGCGTGTCTGCGGATGACGTCGGCGGGCGTCTCGCCCTCCCGGCAGGTGGCCTCCTGCAGCCCCCAGCCCGCTGCGGTGAGCACCGCCAGCGCCTCGTCCAGCGCGGCGCCGCCGTTGCGGGCCTGCCGGTTGACGATCAGCAGGGCCCGGCGACGCGGATCACGCATGGCGCTGCCCGGCACGGAGCCACGCGATGATGTCAGTCCCCCTCATGCTTCCCCGGCTCTACCTTGGCACTCTCTACCCTGCACTGGGCGGCAAACGCGTGGCGGAGGGGCGGGATGCGCGGAGCAACCGAATCTTCCCGCCCGCGTCTTGGCCCTCAGTAGAGAGGAGAGTGGGGATGGCGCCTGCCTTCGGAAGGGCCGGGAGGCCCGGCGGGATGGAGCGTCCCGCCGGGCCCGCGAGATTCGGCTGGGGACAGTTCGCCACCCTGGCGGCGCTGCTGGTCTGCGCCGGCGGGATGCTCGCCTTCGCCGGCCTGATGGACAGCGCCCTCGACGGCGATACGCGCGACTTCGACGAGGGCCTCCTGCTCGCCCTGCGCCGGCCGGGCGATCCGGCCGACCCGATCGGGCCCTTCTGGCTCGAGGTCATGATGCGCGACTTCACCGCGCTGGGCAGCCACGCGGTGCTGCTGCTGATCGGGCTGGTGGCGCTGGGCTACATCCTGATGCTGCGGAAGTGGTTTTCCGCGCTGCTGCTGGTGCTCTCCTTCGGCGGCGGCATGGCGCTGAACAGCCTGCTCAAGCTCGGCTTCGACCGCCCCCGCCCCGAGTTGGTGGCACACCTGGTGGAGGTGCACACGGCGAGCTTCCCGAGCGGTCACGCCATGCTGTCCGCCACCTGCTATCTGACACTCGGTACCCTTCTCGCCGGCGTGACTGAGGCAGGGCGGCTGAAAGCCTATATCCTCGGCATCGCCATCCTGCTGGCGCTGCTGGTCGGCGCCAGCAGGATCTATCTCGGCGTCCACTGGCCGACCGACGTGCTGGCCGGCTGGTGCCTCGGCGCCGCCTGGTCCATGGCCTGCTGGCTGGTGCTGCGCGGCTGGCTGGCCTGGAGGAGACGCTAGGGCGGGCCCGGCCCGCTCACTTTCTCGTGCAACGAACAACATGTATATAAGTTAATCTTTTGGCGGCTGCGGTATGGAGGGGGACAGGGTCATTGAGTATCGGGTTGCTACTGGGCCTGGCGGTGCTGGGCGCCCTCCTGGCCGCGCCGGTTTCGCATCTGACGGGCCGCTTCTGCGGCTGGGCGCTGGGCCTCCTGCCCGCCACCCTCTTCGCCGGCTTCCTCTCCATGGCCGGCACGGTGGCGGGCGGCGAGGTGATCGGCGTGCGGCTGCCCTGGGCGCCCTCGCTCGGCATTGACCTCGACTTCCGCCTCGACGGCTTCTCCCTCCTCTTCGCCCTGCTGATCACCGGGATCGGCGCGCTGGTCGTGGTCTATTCGGGCGCCTACATGGCGGAGAAGCAGCCCACCACCCGCGCCCGCTTCCTGACCCTGATCCTGCTGTTCATGACCGCGATGCTGGGCGCGGTGCTCTCGGACAACCTGATCAGCCTCTTCGTCTTCTGGGAGCTGACCAGCCTGCTCTCCTTCCTGCTGATCGGCTTCGAGAGCCACAGCCCGACGGCGCGGCGCTCGGCCATTCAGTCGCTGCTGGTGACGGCGGGCGGCGGGCTGGCGCTGCTGGCCGGCATCCTGCTGATCGGCGCCACGCTCGGCAGCTTCTCCCTGTCCGAGGCCGCCGCCCGTTCGGACGAGATCCTGGCCAGCCCCTGGCGCACCTGGATCATCCTCTTCGTGCTGCTCGGCGCCTTCACCAAGTCGGCGCAGTATCCCTTCTACTTCTGGCTGCCCAACGCCATGCAGGCGCCGACCCCGGCCTCGGCCTACCTGCATTCGGCGACCATGGTGAAGCTCGGCATCTACCTGCTGGCCCGCTTCGAGCTGGTGCTCGGCGATGCCGCGCTGTACCGCGAGGCGCTGGTCGCGGTCGGCTCCGTCACCATGCTGGTCGCCGCCATCCAGGCCCTGCGCGCCACCGGCTTCAAGGCGGTGCTGGCCTATTCCACCGTCGCCTCGCTCGGCATCCTGGTGATGCTGACCGGCCTGGACGGCGAGGCCACGGTGGTCGCCACCGTCGGCTTCATCCTGGCGCATGCCTTCTACAAGGCGGCCCTCTTCTTCTGCGCCGGCACGGTGATCCACGCCACCGGCGAGGCGACGCTGCGCAAGCTCGGCGGCGTCGCCCGCTTCCTGCCGCTCACCGCCGCCGCCGCCGTCCTGGCCAGCCTGTCCATGGCCGGCCTGCCCCCCTTCATGGGCTTCATCTCGAAGGAGGTGCTGTTCGAGGCGCAGCTCGCCAGCTCCTGGGACGCGGCGCCGGTCGTCGTCGCCGTGCTGGTCAACGCGGTGATGGTGGGCATCGCCGGGGTGGTCTCGCTGCGGCCCTTCTTCCTCAACCGCCACCGCACCACGACGGTGAAGCATGGCGAGACGCCGGGCCTGCTCTTCGGCCCGCTGGTGCTGGCCCTGGCCGGCCTGGTCTTCAGCCTCTGGCCGGAGGGGGTGAGCCAGTATGTCATCGCCCCCGCCGCCTCGGCCATCCGCGGCGAGCCGGTCGAGGTCAGCTTCAAGCTGTGGCACGGGCTGACGCCGATGCTGGCGCTGAGCGTGCTGGTGATCGTCGTCGGCGGCCTGATCCTGATGCTGTGGCAGCCGATCCATGCCGGGCTGCGCGGGCTGAAGCGGCTCGACCGCTTCTCGGGCGACCACGGCTACGAATGGGGCATGCGCCGCCTCGACGAGCTGGCCGAGGCCACCGCCCGGAGCCTGCAGCACGGCGATCTGAGGCGCTACCTGGCCACGATCTTCGCCACCGTGCTGCTCCTGGCCGGCCTCGGCCTGGCGATGAGCGGCGGGCTGGCGCTCACCTCCCAGGACCGGCTGCGCCCGGAGGTGCTGGGCCTGCTGATCATCGGCCTGGCCGGCGGGCTGACCGCCGCGCGGGCGGATTCGCTGCTCACCGGCCTGGTCGCCGTCGGTCTGGTCGGGCTCTGCATCGCGCTGATCTTCCTGCTCAACGGCGCGCCGGACCTGGCGCTGACGCAGTTCTCGGTCGAGGCCCTGCTGGTCGTCCTGCTGACCGCCACCCTGCTGCGCCTGCCGCTGGAGCCCGGCATCGCGCGCAGCGAGGCGGAGCGGCGGCGCGACGGCCTGCTGGCCGCCGGCTTCGGGCTCCTGGTCTTCCTGGCGCTGCAATCGGTGTTGTCGCAGCCGCTGGACACGCGCCTCTCCGACTACTTCGCCCAGGCCAGCTACCCGGAAGCCTTCGGGCGCAACGTGGTGAACGTCATCCTGGTCGATTTCCGCGCCATGGACACCTTCGGCGAGACCGCCGTGCTGGGCTTCGCCGCCATCACCGTCTGGGCCCTGCTGCGGCCGCCGGCGGGGCAGAAGGAGGATGGCGGCGGCCAGGGCTCCTCCGCCCTCGTGCTGCGCGCCATGGACCGGATCTTCTTCGTCATGCTGGGGGTCGCCTCGCTGTGGATCCTGCTGCGCGGCCACAACGAGCCGGGCGGCGGCTTCATCGGCGGGCTGGTCGCGGCGCTGGGCTTCGCCATCGTCGCCCTGGCCAAGGGCGTCGGCGCGGCGCGGCGCCTGCTGCGCCTGCATCCCCTCGGGCTCGCCGGCGCCGGCCTGCTCTTCGCCCTGCTGAGCGGCCTGCCCGGCCTCGCGCTGCACGGCGCCTTCCTGCAGCACCTGTGGTTCAGCCCGGTGATCCTCGGCGTGGAGGTGAAGTTCGGCACCACCCTGTTCTTCGATATCGGCGTCTATCTCGTTGTCCTCGGCAGCGTGCTCGCCTTCCTCTTCCGCCTCTACCGGGAGCCCGCCCGATGATCCTGCTGCTGAGCGCCGCCATCGCCCTGCTCGCGGCCTGCGGGGTGTTCCTGATGCTGTCGCGCAACCTGGTGCGACTGGTGCTCGGGATTTCCCTGCTCTCGACCGCGGTCAACCTGCTGATCTTCGCCATGGGGCGGATCGGCACCACGGTGCCGCCGCTCATCCCGCCCGGGACGCAGAGCCTGGCGCCGGCCGCCGCCAACCCCCTGCCGCAGGCCCTGGTGCTGACCGCCATCGTCATCGGCTTCGCGCTGGTCGCCTTCCTGGCGGCGCTGGTGCTGCGCCTCTACGGCCGCTTCGGCACCCTCGACAGCCGCGAGATCGACGCGGCCGAGCGGCTGGGTGACCCCTTCCTCGAGCCGCCGAGGCCGGAGAGCCCGAGGCCGGCGCCCGGAAGGCCGGCGGCCGGAACGCCGCCGGCGGAGGCCGCGCGGCATGCGTGACGCCGCCCTGACCCTGGCCCCCGTCGCCCTGCCGCTCGGCGGCGCGGCGCTGGCCGCCCTGCTCGGGGCGCGCCCGGCGGCGCAGCGCGGCGTGACGGCGGTGACGCTGCTCGCACTGCTGCTCGGCGCCGCCGCCCTGCTCGCCCGCGTGCTGTCGGCGGGCCCCGTCGTCACTGCCTTCGGCGGCTGGCCCGCGCCCTTCGGCGTGGTGTTCAGCGCCGATCCGCTGGGCGCCGCGCTGGTGCTGGTCAGCGCCTTCGTCGCCTGCGCCGCCCTCCTCTTCGGCCGCGCCGCGCTGCGCCGCAGCCAGGAGAGGGCCGGCTTCCATCCCCTCTTCCTCGGCATGATAGCGGGGGTGAACGGCGCCTTCCTCACCGGCGACATCTTCAACCTCTATGTCTGGTTCGAGGTGATGCTGGTGACGGCGATGGGGCTGCTGCTGCTCGACCGCAGCCGCGCGCAACTCGACGGCACGCTGCGCTACGCGGCGATGAACATCCTCGGCACCATCCTGTTCCTGACCGCCGTGGCGCTGCTCTACGGCCTGACCGGCACGCTGAACCTGGCGGAGCTGGCGGTGCGGGTGCCACAGATGGCGCCCTCGGCCGGGCTGACCGTGACGGCCTTCCTCCTGCTCGCCGGCTTCGGCATCAAGGCGGGCTTCTTCCCGTTGTTCTTCTGGCTGCCCGCCTCCTACCACACCGCCCCGATCGTCGTGGCCGCGGCCTTCGCCGGGCTGCTGACCAAGGTCGGCGTCTATGCCTGCCTGCGGATCCTGCCGATGGTGCTGCCGGCGGTGCCGGGACTGCGCGAGGTGATGCTGGGCATGGCGGCGGCGACCATGCTGGCCGGCGTGCTCTGCGCCTTCGCGCAATGGGACATCCGCCGCATGCTGGGCTTCAGCATCGTCAGCGGCGTCGGGCAGATGCTGATGGGGCTGGCGCTGGCCACGCCCGGCGGCCTGACCGGCGCGGTGTTCTACATGCTGCACCACATCGTCGTCATGGCCGCACTGTTCCTGCTGGCCGGCGCGATCCGCCGCGCCTGCGGCAGCTACGACCTGCGGCGGTGCGGCGGGCTGATGCGGCGGCGGCCGGCGCTGGCGGCACTGTTCGCCGTCGCCGCCCTGTCGCTCGCCGGCATGCCGCCCTTCTCCGGCTTCTGGGCCAAGCTGCTGGTGATCGATGCCAGCCTGCGCGCCGGGCACCTCTGGCTGGCGGGCACGGCGCTGCTGGTCGGGCTGCTGACGCTCTACTGCATGGCGACGGTCTGGATCGAGGCCTTCTGGAAGGACGCGCCCCCGCGGCGGCCCGAGGGCCCGCCGGCGCGGCCGCGCGCCGTGCCGGCGCCGATGCTCTGGTCGATCGGCCTGCTGGCCGCCCTGACGCTGGCCATGGGGCTGCTGGTGGACCCGGTCTCCCGCTTCTCCGCGCTGGCGGCGGCGCCCCTGTTGCCGGCGGCGGGAGGCGCGCCATGAGGATCCTCGCCCTGCCCCGGCAGGTGCTGGCGGCGCTGGTCCTGCTGGGCATCTTCCTGATCGACCTGGTCGTCTCCTCGATCGCCGTGGCGCGGATCGTCCTGGCGAGGCAGCCACGCACCCATCCGGCCATCGTCATCGTGCCGGTGGAACTGCGCCACGCCTGGGCGACGGTGATCTTCGCCTGCTTCCTCTCGCTGACACCGGGCTCGACCTGCCTGCATGTCAGCGAGGATCGCCGCCGGCTCTATGTCCATCTGCTCGATGCCGAGGATCCGGCGCGGGCGGTGGCGCGCTTCAAGCGGCTCTATGAACGCTGGATCCGGAGGCTGGAACCATGACCACGCTGCTGATCCTGGTGCTGCTGGCGCCGCTGGCGCTGGCCGCCTACCGCATGCTGCACGGGCCGGGCTATGCCGACCGCTTCGTGGCGCTCGACATGCTCACGGCCGTGGCGATCGGCTTCGCGGCGCTGACGGCGACGCTGACCGGGCACTCGGCCTATCTCGACGTGGCGCTGGGCCTGTCGCTGATCAACTTCATCGCCACCTGCGCCTTTGCCGCCTTCCTGGAGCGTAAGGGAGGCGGGAGATGAGCCTGACGCAGGGCCTCGCATGGCTCGCCCAGGGGCTGGGCGTGCTGTTCCTCTGCATCGCCGCGCTGGGCGTGGTGCGGCTGGCCGACCCGTTCCAGAGGATGCACGCGGCGACCAAGGCCGGCACGCTCGGCGCAAGCCTGGTGCTGCTGGGCAGCATGCTGATCGATGGCAGCCGGGACGGCATCGTGACGGGGGCGGGCACGATCCTGCTGCTGCTGCTGACCCTGCCGGTGGCGGCGCAGCTGCTGGGCCGCGCCGCGTACATGTCGGGCGCAACGCTGCGCGGGCTGCACGGAGAGGACCCGCTGTCCGGCATCCTGTCCCGGCAGGAGGCACCCCTGGAGGAGCGCAGCAGCCGGGAGGAGTAGCGCTCCGCCCGGCCCAGCCCAGCTCGGCCCGGCACGGATCAGTCGGGGCGGCCGACGATACGCAGCAGCGGCGCCGTTTCGCCCGCCTCCCCCTCATCCTCCTCGCCGGCGGCTTCCTCGTCCGTCCCGGCCTCGCCGAAGCTCAGCAGCCGCTCGGCGGCATCGACCTCCATCAGGGCTTCCATGACGGTCCGGCGGCATTCGGCCGCGGGCTCGTTCAGGGCGTCCATGAGCAGCTCCTGGGCAACCTGGATACGGATGCGGGCGGCAGCGCGGGTGGTGGGGGGCGTGAACATGGGGAAGCGCTCTTAATTGTTCGATAAGTGAAGTAACGACGAATTCTTGCACCGCCTCCACCCACAACCCCGCCAGCTTTGTCACATATTGTCAGTTCGTCTCAATTAAAATACAGTGCCCCCGCCAAAGCCCCCGGTCCGCCTCGGCGACTGCCGGGAAAGATTCCAGACTTACCCGGGCGGGGCAGGAAAGTCGGCCGGGTATCTCCCAGCGTGCGGCAACCCGGCAGGGAGAAAGGCGGCAGCCTCATACCAAAAAATATTATTCATCTCGTAAAATGGATGTATGGTTGCCTTACCCATCGCAGATCCTCACGCCGCGAGACCAGCATGTCACAGAATTTCCCCCAGAACTTTCCGGGCCGCGCAAGACCTCGCCAGAGCCGTCGGGTCTCGGACAAGATCTTCCAGGCCTTCCATCAGGCCTGCGATCAAGGTGAGATCGAGGTCGCCAAAGTCCTCCTCTATTCCCTTGAAGTCATCGCCAGCCAGAATGTCTTGCCGTCCGACCAGAGGCGCAACAAACCCGACCTCATGGCCGCGCATCGCAAGATCTGGCAATTGGAGCAGGAGGCGCAGCTGATCCGGTCGCTGCTCAATCCATCCCCGGAGCCGGGGTGGGGCCGGACGACGAAGCCCTGAACGCGGGGCCGCCAAGGGCGCAGCCTGCGGTTGCAGCCCGCGCCGCCCGGCTCATGGCAGCAGGGGTGGCGGCCGGCCCTGCGGTGCCTCGCGCACCAAGCACCAGCGGAGCTCGTCCGGCGCCGGGCCGCAGCCCGGCCACCAGCTCTGCCGGCAGGAGAGGTTGGCCGGCGTCATCCAGCGCGGGGCAGCCTGACATTGCCGCCACCAGTCCGGGCTGGCCGAGGCGGCGTTGAAGGACAGCGTCTCCAGCCAGAGATAGCCCAGCCGCTCGAAGAGCGGCAGCGTGCCCGTGACCCAGGCCCATTTGGCGGGCAGCGCCGGCCGCGCCACGGCGATCGCGCCGCGCCCGACCGCGCGCCTGTAGCCTTTCAGGAAATGCGATTCCAGCCGCACGCCGAATCGCCCCCCGCCATAGCCGATCAGCGCCTCCGCCACGGTCAGGTCGCAGGCATCGGGCAGGATCAGCGCCGTGGGAAAGGCCAGCAGCGTGCCGGGAAAGGTGCCGGCGCGGGCGAAGAGGTCGATCTCGAAGAAGTAGCCCACCACGCGCATCCGCCGCATGGTCGCGGCGACATGACCGGGGACGGCGTCCGGCGACAGGCCGGCCCAGGCCCGGCCCAGGGTGCTCCAGACCTCGGAGACCGTCGCGTAGTCATCCTCCGTCGCGGCCCAGTGGCGCTCCAGCGCGGCGCTGAAGCCGCGCGCCTCGCCCGCCTTCGCGTCCCGCACCACACGCTCCAGCGTCTCCTGCGCCCCCACCCCGCCCCAGGAGACGACATGCACGAGATGGTGCGGCCCGCCTCCGGCATCGAGATAGGCCTGCAGCAGGAAGCCGAGCCCCTGGGCCGTCAGCCCGCCCTGGCTCTGCCCCGTCAGCACCACCTCGCCGCCGCCGCGCGCATAGTCCGCCGCGTCGCGCACCAGCCGCAGCGCCGCGTTCGACGAGAACTGCGCCCGGCCGAAGGTCAGACCCGAGGCCCAGCCGCGGAAGTCGCGATGCTCGAAGACATGCGTGCCGGCGACGGCGTAGATCCGGTGCGGTGCCAGGCCCGCCTCCGGCCGGGCCTCCAGGACGGCGGCCGCGAATCCCGTATAGGCATCGGTATGGAGGGCGGCGAGGCGGTAGTCCGGCAGGTCGCGCAGCAGGGGCGTGGTGTCGAGCGAAAGGCCGCCCGCGCCGGAGGCCTCCGGCTGGCGGATATCGTAGGCGAGGTCGGCGGCCTTCACCGTGGCCTCATCCACCTGTGACAGCGGGCTGAGGCGCGAGCGCGGATCTCGCAGGGCGCGTTCGGCGGTCTGGCCGGGCAGGTAGAGGGTGGCGGGATTTCCCTCCGGCGCCCGCAGGTCCCGCACCTGCCCCAGATGCAGCTCCAGCCGCAATTGCCGGTCGGCGCGGTCGATCCTGGCGCGGATGTCGTGCCGCGCGAGGATCTCGCTCGCGAAGGGCACCAGGTCGGTGAAGGACAGGCGCAGATCCCGCGCCGCGCCGGGGGGCGGGGCGACGGTCGGGCCGCAGCGGGCCAGTTGCTCGGTGGTCGATGCCGGAGGCTCCACCGGCTCCGCCCGGCCGCCCGCCGGTGCCAGCAGGGCCAGCAGCGGCAGGAGGGCCCATGCCGGGAGGCGGCACCACGGCCAGCAGCGCCGGCGTGGCCCCGGCGGCTTCCGCCCTCGATCCAACCCGCCGCTCAGCACGCCGCCATCCACCGCTCCGGCCCCTGGTGGCGGGGCAATGCCACCGCCATCGCGGCCGGTCCAGGCCGCCCTGGCGGGACGGCGGCGCGGCGCGGGGGGCTGCCTCAGCCGGCCAGTTCGCCCGGCCCGACCGTCTCGGCCCCCTCGCCGTCAGGCCGGGCGAGCCGCCGCCGCCGGGCCTCCAGCGCCGGCCGGCGCGGATCGGCCGGCGGCAGCGTGGCGAGCAGGCTCTCCAGCGCGCGCCGCTCCAGCACCGGCGCGCCCTGCTCCGCCGCCAGCGCGACCGCCGCCCGCAGGCTGTCCAGTGCCGCCTCCACCCCGGCCCCCAAGGCCAGCAGGGCGAGCCCATGCAGGCGGTGCAGCTCGGCCGCCAGGAAGCGCACACCGTTCCGCTCCACCTCGGCCAGCCCCGCGGCGGCGGTAGCGGCGGCGTCCTCGGCCTGGCCGAGCCGCAGCTGCGCATCCGCCAGCAGCATCAGGCCATAGGAGCGGACCATGTCGCCGCCGATCGCCGCGAAGTCGCGCAGCCCCTGCCGCAGCCGCCGCAGGCCGGCCTTGCCCGCCTCCGGTGCCGCCGCGTCGGTGGCGCGGGCCACCTGCGCCCAGCCGGCCAGGGTCTCGCCCCAGGCCGCCCAGTAGGGAAAGCCCTGGCCATGGGCCAGGGCGATGACCGTCTCGGCCTGCCGCAGGGTCTCCGCCGGCTGCCCCAGGCTCTGCCGCAGGGAGGCGGAGAAGCTCAGCGCGAAGGCACGGCTGTGGGGATGGCGCAGCCGCCCGCCAAGCTCGAGCGCCTGGGCATCCAGCGCCAGCGCCTCGGCGGCACGGCCGCGGAACCACCGGGTCCAGCCCAGGGCGCAGAGCGTGAGGGTGCCCGGATCGGAGCCGAATTCGAAGCGCTGCGCCGCGTCGCGCTGCGGCCGGTACAGCGCCCAGGCCGCCTCCAGCTCGGCCTCGGCCACGGCGAAGTCGCCCTGGTAGAGCGCTACCAGCCCCGCCAGCCGCCGCGCCTGCACCACCAGCCCGGGCTCGTCGAGCCGGTTCGCCAGCTCCAGCATGCGCCGGCCCAGCGGCTGCGCCACGGCGAGCTGGCCGCGCACGATATAGAAGGTCTGCAGGCCATAGAGCGCGCGATAGGCGGCGGGCGTGCCGGCGATGTCCTGGCTCAGCGCCAGGGCGGCGTCGAAGGCCTGCTGCACCTCGGGCGCGCCGTTGCCCCGCGTGATCAGATACTGGGTGCCCAGGGCGATGTGCAGCCGCAGCGCCGTCTCGGCGGCGGGGCCGCGCGGCGGCTCGCCCAGCAGATCCAGCGCATGGCGGAAATGCGCCACCGCCTCGGTGCTGGCCGAGCGCTCGGCGGCGGCGCGGCCGGCGCGCTCCCAGGCCGCCACCGCCTCGGCCCGGAGCCCCGCCAGGCCCAGATGGTTGGCCAGGATCTCCGGCCGCCCGGCCACCTCGGCCGCGAACTCGCCGCGCAGCGCATCGGCGATGCGCCGGTGGATGACGCGCCGGTGGCCGTGCAGCAGCGATTCATAGGCGGCCTCCTGGATCAGCGCGTGGCGGAAGCTGTAGACGGCACCGTTCGGGCCGTGGCCGAGATGATCCAGGAAGCGCTCCTCGGCCAGCCGCCGCAGCGCCGCCGCGATCTCCGCCGCCGGGCGCTGCGCCACCGCCTGCGCCAGGCCCAGGCTGAAGCTGCGGCCGAGCGCGGCGCAGAGCTGGGCCACCGGCTTGTCCGCCGCCATGCGGTCGAGCCGCGCCATCAGCGAGCCCTGCAGGGTCTTGGGCATGCTCAGCGGCTGCAACGGGCCCGCCAGCTCGTAATGCCCCGCCCGCTCGCGCAGCTGGCCGGATTCCAGCACCGTGCTGGTCAGTTCCTCGACGAAGAGGGGAATGCCCTCGGTGCGTCGCACGATCTCCCACTGCACCGCCGCCGGCAGGCGCTTGCCGCCCGCCACCGCCGTGACCAGCGCCTCGGTCTCGGCCGCCGGCAGGGGATGCAGCTCGACCCTGGCGATGCCGGGATGGTCCAGCAGGGGATCGGCGAATTCGGGCCGGGTCGTCATCGCCACCAGCACCGGGGCATCCTGCGGCGCCGCCTCCAGCCGCGACAGCACGCCCTCCAGCAGGCTCAGCGTCGAATCATCCGCCCAGTGCAGGTCCTCGACCAGCAGCAGCAGGCCGCGCGGCGCGGCGCGGGCCAGCAGGCATTCCGCCACCGCCGCCAGGCCCCGCTCGCGCCACAACCGGGGGGAGGCCGCCTCTCCGGCCGCCACCGGCAGGGCCTGCGGCGCCAGGATGCCGGTCAGCCCGTCCAGCAGCGCCTGCCGGCCGGCGTCATCGAGCCCCTCGGGCACGGCGGCGGCGATCCCGTCATGGACCATCTCCGGCGTGGCGCCCTCCGGCAGGCCGAGCAGGACGGCCAGCGGGCGGGCCAGGGGTTGCAGGGCGCTGGTGCGATGCTCCGGCAGGCACTGGCAGGTGAGCACCAGGGGCGCGTCGTCGGACAGGCCGTCGCGGAACTCGCGCAGGAGCCGGGACTTACCGACGCCGGCCTCGCCATGCAGCAGCACGGCCCCGCCCCGCCCCTGCCGCGCCGCCCTCCAGAGGCGGCCCATCATTTCCAGCTCGCGCCGGCGGCCGCAGAAGGGGGCCAGCACGGGCCGCGCCTCCAGGCGGCTGGAGGCGCCGCTCCGCCCGAGCACCGCATAGGCCTCGACCGGCAGCGGCAGGCCGCGCAGGGGGAAGGCGCCGAGCGGCTCGCCGATGAAGAAGCCGCTCGCCGCGTGCCAGGTGGCGCCGCTCGCCACCAGCTGGCCCGGCGCGGCCGCCTGATGCAGCCGGCCGGCCACGTTGGTGGCCGCCCCGATCACCGCCATGGCCTCGCGCGCCGGCCCGTCGCCGAGGTCGCCGGCCATCACCTGATCGGTATGGGCGGCGAGGCGGACGGCCAGGGCGGGCGCGCCATCCCGGCTCAGCCGCTCGCTCAGCACCCGCACCGCCCGCAGCACGCCAAGCCCCGCCTCCAGCGCGCAGACCGCGTCATCCTCATGCGCGAGCGGAAAGCCGAAGCAGGCCAGCACGCCGTCGCCGGCGTATTGAAGGATGCGGCCGCCGCGGCTGCCGACCTCGCTGGCGCAGGCCTGGCGATAGGCGAGGATGACCGCGCCATAGGCCTCCGCGTCGAGGCGGCTCGACAGGCCCACCGAATCGACGATGTCGCAGAACAGCAGCGTGACCAGACGCAGCTCGGCCTGCGGCGCGGCGGCCGCGGCGTCGGGCGCCTGGGCCAGGGGCTGGCCGCACTGGCCGCAGAAGCGCGCGCCGGGACCGGCCGGGCTGCCGCAGGCCAGGCAATGGAGCGAGAGCGGCCGGCCGCAGCGGGAGCAGGCTCGCCCCTCGGCAGGGTTCCACCCACCGCAGGCCGCGCATGCGACGTTCTGTGGCATCCGCAGTTCCATTCCGGCGCAGCTGTCTGTGCGCCCCGTCACAGTACCGGCGGCCCGGTCGGCTGACAATGTCGTTGCGGAGGCGTCCGGGACAACGCAAGATTCGGTCACCGGGCCGCCTTTCGCCACCCTGAGGCCGTGAGGGAGACCGTCCTTGTCACCGCAGATGCCCAGCCAGGAGATGCCCAGCCAGGAGCGGCAGACCGAATGTCACTGCCAGCGGGTCGAGACCGGCCTGCTGGATACCGATGGCTGCGAGAGGCTGGACCCGCGCCTGGGCAATCTGGCGCTCCGCGTTCAGTGCGAGATGCGCACGAGCCCGGTGGCGCGGGTCTTCATCCGCGCTTCCCGCCTGCCCTTCCACACCGGCCCCGAAGGCCTCTCCCCCGCCATCCCGGGGCTGGAACCCGGTTTCGTCACCGATGCGGAGGGCCGCATCCTCGCCGCCGGGATGCGGCCCGAGGCGCCACCCGGGCCGGGCCCCTACCTGTTCACCGCCCGCATCTGGATCGATCCGCGCCGGCCGCCCCCGCCCGGCGGGCCGATCGCCCTGCCGGCACTGCTGCGGCAGGAGGGCATCCTCTGGGTCGGCGCCGCGCCGCGGCTGCGGCCGCAGCTCGACTGGTCGATGCCGGAGATCGGCGCCACGCCACGCCCCGCCGGCGCGGCCACGGCCGCGGCCGCGCCACCACGCGGCGGCCGCGGCGTGGTGATCGGCGTCGCCGATTACGGCTGCGATATCGCCCACGCCAATTTCCGCCACGCCGATGGCCGCACCCGGCTGCTGGCCCTGTGGGACCAGAACCCGGCCGGGGCGCCGGCCGGAGGCCTGCCGCAGGGCCGCGAGCACGCGGCCGCCGCGATCGACGCCGCCCTCGACCACGCCGCCTCCGGGGGCGGCTGTCCCTATGACCGGCTCGGCTACGACCCGCACGCCAACTACTACACCGAGGCCGCCACGGTGGCCCCGGGCCAGGGCGCGCACGGGACGCATGTGCTGGACGTGGCGGCGGGGAACGGGCGCGGCACCGGCCTGCCGGGCCTGGCGCCGGAGGCGGAGCTGGTCTTCGTCCAGTTGCCGCGCTTCGATTGGGACAATGCCGCCGACCTGGCGCAGGGCGCCTGGGTCTACGAGGCCGCCGCCTATATCTTCCACAAGGCCGGCGACCGCCCGGCGGTGGTCAATCTCAGCCTCACCACCAACACCGGCCCGCATGACGGCAGCAATCTCGTCGAGCAGGCGCTGGAGGCGCTGCTGCGCCGCCCGGGCCGCGCCATCGTGGTCTGCGCCGGCAATGCCCGGACCAGCGGCATCCATGCCGGCGGCACGGTGCCGCCCGGGGAGGCCCGGCCGCTGCGCTGGCTGCTGCCGCCGGGCGACCATCTGGCCAACCGCCTGCTGCTCTGCCACGCGGCGGATGCGCCGCTCTCCGTCTCCCTGCTCGATCCGGCCGGCCGCGAGATTCCCCTGCCGCCGCCCGGCCAGGGCCGGCACGGCGCCTTCGCCCTGCGGCGCGGCGACGGCGCGCTGCTCGGCACGGTGGGGCTCGGGCAGGATGACGGCGGCGCCGCGGGCGGGCGGCCGCCGCTCCGCCAGATCCGCATCACCCTGCCCCCCTCCGGTGCGCCGGAGACCCAGGGCTGGACGCTGCTGCTGCGGGCGGGGGAACGGCCAGAGGAACGGCCAGAGGAACGGCCGGTGCGCTTCGATGCCTGGATCGAGCGCGACGACCCCTCGCAGTCCCGTTTCGACCCGGCCGACGCCGACCGCGCCATGACGCTGGGCTCGCTGGCCTGCGGCGAGAGCGCCATCGTCGTCGGCGCCTACAACGCCCTGGCGCAGCGCCGGCGCCCGGCGGCGCAGTTCAGCGCCGAGGGCCCGACCCGCGACGGGCGCCAGAAGCCGGACCTGATCGCCCCCGGCGTCGGCATCTACGCCGCGCGCTCCAAGGGCCGCTGCACCCCCGGCTGGGGCGGCGGCCTCTCGCCCGAGGCCGGCATGGTGCTGAGCGGCACCAGTCAGGCGGCGCCGCATGTCGCGGGCGCCGTCGCGCTGATGCTGGAGCGGGCGCGCGAGGCCGGCGGACCGCTGCCCGACGCGGCGCGGCTGCGCGACACCCTTCGCCGCACCGGCCGGCGCGACAGCCTGACCCCGGTCGAGGCCTGGGACGCGCATGCCGGCTGCGGCCGGCTCGACCTGCGCGCCGCGCTGGCGGCTCTCGGGGAGGCGTCATGAGCACGCCGCCCACCCTTCCGCTCCGCAACCCGGTGCTGGAGCGCCCGCTGAAGGTGACGCTGAGCTTCACCGCCAGCTGCAACCTCGACTGCCGCCATTGCTACGCCGATTGCAGCCGCGTCCCGCGCGCGGAGGAGATGCCGGCCGCCGACTGGATGCGGCTGATCGACCGGCTGGAGGAGGATGGCGTCATCGGCCTCTACATCGAGGGCGGCGAGCCGCTGCATCGCGCCGATTTCCTCGACGTGCTGCGCCACGCCGCCGGACGCTTCCATGTCCAGCTCCGCAGCAACGCCACGCTGGTCACGCCGGAGATGGCGCGAATCCTGCACGAGGACTGCCGGATCGCCACCCTGCTGGTCGATCTGCACGGCCCGGACGCCGCGGTGCACGACCACGCCACGCGCGCGCCCGGCAGCTTCGAGCGCACCCTCGGCGGCATCCGGGCCGCCCGCGCGGCGGGCATCGAGACGCAGATGCTGGTCATCATGACGCGGCTCAACGTCGATCACCTGCAGGGCTGCGTCGATCTCGCGGCGCGGCTCGGGCTCGAGACCATCGGCATCCTGCGGCCCTATCCGATCGGCCGCATGCGCCGCGCCTGGGACGAGGCCTCGCTGCCGCTCGAGGTGATGATGCGCGCGCTCGACGCGCTGCGCCTGCCGCCGGGGATGCGGCTGATGCAGTCCTGGCACCCGCGCGACGGCAATTGCTGCTGGCAGACGGCGGCGGTCGATCCGCGCGGCCACTCCATCGGCTGCGCCTATCTGCGCGAGTATGTCGATCTGGGCGATCTGCGCGAGGTCGCCTTCCTCGACACGTGGAACGCGCCGCTGCACCGGCTGCTGCGCTCGGGCGAGGTGGAGGCCAGTTGCGGCGACTGCGCGGCGAGCCAGGGCTCGCATGGCGGGTGCCGCGCCACCGCCTATGCCTTCCATGGCCGCTGGACGGCGCCCGACCCTTTCGACCTGCCGCTCAACCAGGGAGTGGACCTGCGGGTCCTGCCTGAGCATGCGCTACATCCTCGCCCCCAATCTGCGCCTCCGTCCGGTTCCTGAGCTGGACAGCTGCGTGGTGCTCGCGCCCGGAGAGGGTGGCGGGCCCCGCCTGCTGCGGCTGAACGCCCATGCCTGGCTGCTGCTGGAGCTCTGCCGGGCGGGGATGATGGCGACGGCGCTGCGGGAGGCCTATCGCGAGGCGGTGGTGCCGCCGCTCGACGCGGCGGCGGCGGCGGAGTCGCTGGACCAGGGGCTGGCGCTGCTGCTGCGCCAGGGCCTGCTGCTGGAGAAGAACCCGGAGGAGGCGATGCCATGAAGGCCGAGAACGATCTGGAGCGCCTGAAGGCGCGGATGCGGGCGGGCGCCGCGCTGGCGGCGCCGGAGGTGCGCGAGATCCGGCCCGAGATCCGGTCCGCCGGTCTCTGGCACATCACCGACACGGCGGCCGCCGGCGGGCCGGCCGGGCCGGCCGGACAGGATATCGCGAAGGGGATCGAGGAGGGCTTCCTCCTCGGCATGATGGTCCGCGAGGTGCGGTTCCGCGTGGCGCCCGAGAAGGCCGACGCCTTCCATGCCTGGCTGCGCCGCCACGAGCCGGACCTGCGGACGCTCGCGGCGCGCGAGGGCGTGCTCTACCGCGGCACCTATGGCGCCTTCGGCCGGCTGGGCAGCTATGTCACGCTCTGGGGCTATTCCTCCTTCGAGGCCATCCAGAAGTTCTCCATCGCCGTGGCGCGCCTCGACACGCCGCTCGGCGAGCGGCTGCGGGAGATGCAGGACTACGTCGATCTGCGCGATCCGGCCCATTACGAGGAGCAGCTGCTCCTGCCCGCCGCCGCCGGCCGCAGCCTCTCCCCCGCCGGCGATCCCGCGCCGGCGCCAGGGAAGCGCGCGCCGCGCCGCACCGGGCGCGGCTGAGCCGGGGCCGTGCCCGGCGCGGCCGGTCCTCCCGGCCTTCCGCCCGGCCCCACCGGTGGCCCCAGCGGCCCGGCGGCGCTGGCGGCGCTGCGGCGCATCCCCTTCCTGGAGGGCGCGCCGGAGGAGGCCCTGGCGCGGATGGTGCCCAGCACGCGCTGGCACCAGCTCCAGGCCGGCGCGGTCGTGGTCGATTCCGGGGATGCCAGCGACGACGTCTATTTCGTGCTGGAGGGCTCGGTGCGCGTGGTGGTGCGCACCGCCTTCGGGCATGAGGCCATCCTGAACGACCTCGGCCCCGGCGATTTCTTCGGCGAGCTGGCGGCGATCGATGGCGTCCGCCGCTCGGCCAATGTCACCGCCCTGCTGCGCACCCGGCTCTGCGCCGTGCGCGGCGCCGCGCTGATGGAGCTGGTGCTGCAATGCCCGGCCGTCGGGCGGCGGCTGCTGCGGCTGCTGACGGCGCGGCTGCGCGACAAGGACGAGCGGCTGCTGGAGGCTACCGCCCTGCCGGTGCGGCAGCGGCTGTCGGCGGAGCTGCTCCGCCTCTCCCGCCCCCGCGGCGGCGGCGAGAAGGTGCTGAGCCCGCCGCCACCGCAGCATGTCCTGGCCGCCCGCATCGGGCTGCGCCGCGAGACGGTCTCGCGCGAGCTGGCGCGGATGTCGCGCGCCGGGCTGCTGACGGTCGGGCGGCAGGCCATCGTGCTGCACCACCCCGAGGCCCTGCGGCGCGAGATCGAGGCCCTGCTGCGCGGCGCCGAGGCCCCCGATCCGCGCCGGGAGAAGCCCTGAGCGGGTCCGTCCCGCCCTCCGGGCACGCGGAAGGGGGTGGCGCCCGGCCTCAGCCGGTGGAGCGACCGCCCCGCATGTAGCGGCGCTCCGGCCGGTAGAACCACCAATGGTGCAGGAGCCGCGCCATCCTCGGCGCCGTGGCGAGCAGGGCGGAGAGCAGCGGGCGGGATCGCGGCATGACGGGCTGGCAGGACATCCTCGCCTCCGGGTCCGGGCGTGAGGGCCGTCACGGGATGCGGCGGCCGGCGCTCAGAATGCCCTTGAGGCGCGGAATGCGGCTGTGCGCGCGCTCACAGAAGGCGCGGCGTCGATGAGGCCGGGATCGAGGGTGGCCGCCGGCGGTGCCATACGGGCGGGAGCCCTGCTGGGGACAGGATTCGAACCTGCGACGTGGTTACCCAACCGGATTACAAATCCGGTGCATTCAACCGCTCTGCCACCCCAGCGAAGGGGCCGGGTTCTTAACAGCAAGAGGGAAGCCGGCACAATGGCGGCCCTCCCGGCTTCCCCGGGAGGCACCCTTCAGCCCGGCGGGCGCCCGATGCTCTGGATCGCCTCGAAGCCCTCGAACTGCGGCGGGCCGAGATAGAGCGGCTTGCTGCCGCCCGCCCCCGCATGCGCGCGGCGGAAGGCATCCGAGCGCGTCCAGGCCTCGAACGCGGCCTTGTCGTGCCAGATGGTGTGCGAGGCATAGAGCACGTGGTCCTCGCGCACCGGACCGCGCAGCAGGTGGAAGGAGACGAAGCCCGGCACCTCGTGCAGGTGCGATTCCCGCTGCGTCCACATCGTCTCGAAATCGGCCTCCGCTCCCGGCGCGACCTTGAAGCGGTTCATGGCGATGAACATCGACGTTGTCCTTCCTGCTGCCCTGGCGCTGTCCTTCCGGCGAAGATGGGGTGCCGCCGGCCGATCAGAAGAGCGCCGCGAAGGGCAGCACCGCCAGCCGCTCGCCCGGGGCGACCTCGGTGGCCGCCTCGGGGATCTCGGCGAAGGCGTGGCTGCGGGTCAGCGAGGTCAGCAGGCCGGAGCCCTCGCGCGGGAAGGCATGGGCCAGGGGAGGCAGCAGGCCCTCGCGCCGCTCCAGCGCGACGCGCAGATACTCCCGCCGCCCAGCCTTCTTGCGGTGGTGGAAGCCGGCCTCGGCCAGGAAGCGCGGCGGCGGCTCCTGCGCGGCGCCGCAGAGCCGCAGGGCCAGCGGCCGCGCCAGGTTCAGGAAGGCGACGAAGGCGGCCACCGGATTGCCCGGCAGTCCCAGCACCGGCACGCCCGCGACCACCCCCATGGCCGCCGGCCGGCCCGGCTTCACCGCCAGGCGCCAGAACACCAGCCGCCCCTCGGCGGCGATGGCGGCGCGGACATGATCCTCCTCGCCGGCGCTGACGCCGCCGGAGGTCAGCAGCATGTCATGCCCCTCCGCCGCCGCCCGCAGGGCCCGCCGTGTCGCCGCCCGGTCGTCGGGCAGGATGCCGAGATCGACCGGCTCGACCGGCAGCCCGGCGAGCAGGGCCAGCAGGGCGAAGCGGTTGCTGTCATAGGTCTGCGCCGGCCCGAGCGGCGCGCCGGGCGGCACCAGCTCGTCGCCGGTGCTGAAGACGCCGATGCGCGGCCGCGGCCGGACGGGAAGCTCCGGCAGGCCCAGCGCCGCCGCCAGGGCGATGGCCGCGGGCCCGAGCCGGGTGCCGTCCGCAAGCGCCAGCGCGCCACCCGCCACATCCTCCCCCGCCGCGCGGCAATGGGCGCCGGCGGCGAGGCCGCGGGACGCGCCGGGCGGCAGCAGCAGGGCATCGCCCTCCAGCCGCGCATCCTCCTGCATCAGCACCGTGTCGGCGCCGGCCGGCATCGGCGCGCCGGTCAGGATGCGCCGCGCCCCGCCGGGCGGCAGCGGCGCCCCCGCCGGCTGGCCGGCGGCGGTGCGCCCGTCCAGCGCCAGGCGGGTGCCACCGATGGCGGCCAGGTCGGCATGGCGGAAGGCGTAGCCGTCCACGGCGCTGTTGCGGAACGGCGGCAGCGGGCGCGGGGCGTGGAGATCGCCGGCCAGCACCCGCCCCTGTGCCGCCAGGAGCGGCACCCGCTCCGAGCCGCCCGGTGCCGGCACCCGGGCGAGGATCATCGCCGCCGCGGCCTCCGGGGCCAGGAGCCTGTCGTCGGCGGCGAAGCAGTCGTCCGTCAGCCCGGCCATGGCGCCGCGTAGCGCAGGACCAGGGCGGCGGCGCCCGCGATATCGTCGAGCGCGGCATGCGGCAGGCCGCCCGGCGGCGGCGCATCGGCGGCCACGGCACGGATGGCCGGGTCCTCGGGATGCAGCCAGGGCTTGCCGTTGGCGGCCCGGAACACCTCGATCTTGGGATGCCGCTCGCGCTTGAAGCCCTCGATCAGCACCAGATCGACCGGGTCGAGCCGGGCGAGGAGCGCGGCCAGGGGCGGCTCGGGGGCGCCGCGCAGCTCGGTCAGCAGCGCCCAGCGCCGCGCCGAGGCGACCAGCACCTGATGCGCCCCGGCCTGGCGGTGGCTGTGGCTGTCCTTGCCCGGCTGGTCCAGGTCGAACTCGTGATGCGCGTGCTTGAGGGTGGAGACGCGGAGCCCCTGCCCGGTCAGGTGCGGGATCAGGCGGGTCAGCAGGGTGGTCTTGCCGGCGCCGCTCCAGCCGGCCAGTCCGATCAGGCGCATACCGCCGGCTTATCGCAGGATGCGCGCCGCGCAAAGCGGCGGCTCGGCGGCGGCGGGGCGCCTCATGCCGGACGTCGCGCCTCGTCCCCGAGTTCCACCGGCTCCGGCTGCGCGGGGGCGGGCTGCGGCTCGGGCGGCGGCTGCCGCGCGGCGGAGATCCGCTCCAGGCGTGCCGCCAGCTCCGGCGCCTCCATCAGCAGGCGATGGAAGCTCCCAGCATCCAGCTCCAGCAGGTGGCAGAAGCTGGTGGCCCGGGCGCGGCCGCGCCGGCGCGAGGGGCGCAGCAGCTCCGCCTCGCCCAGCACGTCGCCATGGCTGAGCGCAAGGGAGAGGCCCTCCATCTGCAGCTCGACCTCGCCGCGGCTGATGAAGAAGACCGAGCCGGCGCGCTGGCGGCGGCGGTAGATCCATTCCCCCGGCACGGCGAAGCGGATGGTCACGCTCATCGCCAGGTCGTGCAGCAGCGCGTCCTGCAGCCCGGCGAAGAGGGGGAATTCCTCGATCCGCTTGTCGAGCCCGGCCTGGATGTTGAACTGCAGCGGCCGCGCCACCTGCCGCCGCAGCAGCTCGAGCCCGCGCACCAGCTCGTCGTACAGTTCCTCGCCGACCAGCGATTCGTGGCGGAGCTGGCTGTATTCCTCCGCCTCCAGCCGCAGCCCGACCTGGCGCAGGATGCGGGTCTCCAGCGCCTCGGCATAGCCGGGATACTGGATGCGCAGCGTCTCCATCGCATCCTCCAGCAGATCCTCGCGCCGGCCGACGATGTCGGAGACCACCTCGGTGACGCGGTGGCCCAGCACCGGCTCCATGCGGCGGCGCATGAAGCGGGTCATGGAGCGGGAGACGAGATGCGTCAGCAGCAGCATCTCGAAACGCTCGGCCATGCAGTGCATCAGCGGCGTGTCGATGCGGAAGCGCCGGTGCAGCGCCTGCGCCAGATGGAAGCGCAGGCTCGGCTGCAGCCGCTTGCGCGCCGCCTGGAGGTAGCCGAAGCGGCCCTCGCTGCGGGCGCCGTCGATCATGCTCTCGGCGTTCCAGAGCAGGTTCTCCATGACGCGGCGCGACAGGCCCTGATCCTGGAACATCTCCGCCAGCAGCGAGCGCTCCTGGCTGGCGAAGGTGATCAGGCCGAGGATGACGCGGTCGCGGTCGCCGATCGCGGTGTCGAAGGTGTTGGCGGCGGTCTCGACCTTCACGCGGCGGTCGTAGAGATCGACCACATGCGCCGTCGCCGGGGCCGAGAAGCCGAGCTCCACGGCGGTGCCGCGCAGCTTGTCGCGCACCTCGCCAAGCCCGATGGCGACGACCTGGTTGCGCAGCGCCTGGTCGGCCGGGGAGAGGCGGTCCAGCTTCAGCGCATGCACCAGGAAGCGCAGCGTGGTGCCGTTCACCAGCAGGGTGGACAGCACGTAGCCGGTGGCCAGGATGGCGACGAACTGCTGCACCTCGCGCGGGACGGCGCGGTTCTCGGTGACGGAGAGGGCGAGCGCCAGGGTGATGGCGCCGCGCAGCCCGCCCCAGAGCATGGTGACCTTGAAGGGGTTGGGCACGCGTTGCGCCAGCCGGCCCCATTCCAGCAGGGGCAGGGCGCCGAACAGCACGGCGGCGCGCGCCGCCATGGCCGAGGCGATGACCACGCCGATCAGCACCAGGTCCCATTGCTGCATGCCGAGCATCAGGCGCGGCACCAGCATCGAGGCCATCACGAAGACCAGCGAGCTGGCCCAGAAGGCGAGCTGGCCCCAGACATCCTGCAGGTACTGCCAGCTCTGCGGCCGCACCGTGGAAGGGCCGACGGCGCTGACCGTGAGGCCCGCCGCCGCCGCCGCGACCACGCCGGAGAAGTCGAGGTACTCGTCGCAGAGCAGGTAGGCGATGTAGGGCAGCGCCAGGGTGAGCGTGACCTCGGCGGTGCGGTTGTTGCCGAGGAAAGGCAGCGCCGCGAGCATGGCCCGCGCCAGCACGAAGCCCACCGCCAGCCCGCCGGCGAAGGAGGAGACGAAGGTCAGCGTCGCCGCCGCGAAGGACATCGGGTGCTGGCCGGTGAGCTGCGACAGCAGGATGGTGAAGATCGAGATGGCGGCGGCGTCGTTCAGCAGGCTCTCGCCCTCGACCAGCCGCGTCAGCCGGCTGTTGGCGCCGATCTCGTGAAAGATGCCGACCACGGCCGAGGGGTCGGTGGTGGCGACAATGGCGCCGAGCATCAGGCAGGCGGTGAGCGGGACGCCGGCCAGCGGCGCCAGGGCGTAGCCGATGGCCGCCGTGGTCACCACCACCGCCACCACCGCCATCACCAGCACCGGCGCCCAGTCCCGCGCCAGGCGGCGGACGTCGATCGACAGGGCGCCATGGAACACCAGGAGCGGCAGGAAGATGTAGAGGAAGACCTCGGCGCTCACCGGGAAGCGGGCCACGGCCAGCGCCGCCTCGTCGAGCGGAGCGGTGACGGTCGGGCTGTTCAGCACCAGCGTCGCCCCGCCCCCCAGCAGCACGCCCACCACCGCCAGCAGCACCGTGCTGGACAGCATCAGCCGGTTCGCCAGCGGCTGGATGGCGCTGACCACGATCAGCAGCATGGCGATGGCCAGCAGGGTATGGGGCAGGTCGTTCAGCATCGGTCCACTCGTCTTGCCCGCCGCGCGCCCCCGAAGGGTCGGCGCCACGTCCGGCGGACCGGCATGGCGGCGGGTTGTGGCGGGTATAAGGCGCCGCGGTGCCGCCGTCCGGCACGTTTTGTGTCGCGATGCAATATGACATCCTGCCGCGCCGGGGCGGATGACCGCGCCGGCCGGACCCAGGGCCGGACCCAGGGAGCGGGTCAAGGAGCGGATCATGGGAACACAGGCGCTGCGCGGCGCGGCGATCAGCTTCGAGGCCGATCCGTTCCTGGCCGCCCCCGGTACCGCCCCCGGTACCGCCCCTGGGACCGCGCTGCGGCACTGGACGGATGCGCTCATCGTCCTCGAAGCGGGCCGCATCCGCTCGGTGGGCGACTGGTCGGCCGCGGCGGCGGCGGCGCTGGCGGCGGAGGGCGTGCCCGTCACCCACCACCGCGACGCGCTGATCTGCCCGGGCTTCATCGACGCCCATGTGCATTACCCGCAACTGCCGATGATCGGCGCGCATGGCGAGCAGCTGCTCGGCTGGCTGGAGCGCCACACCTTCCCGACCGAGGCCGCCTTCGCCGATCCGGCGCATGCCGCGCGGGTGGCGGAAGCCTTCCTCGACGCGCTGCTGGCCGCCGGAACCACCACGGCGGCGGTCTACTGCACGGTGCATCCGCAATCGGTCGAGGCCTTCTTCGCCGCCTCGGAGCGGCGCGGCACCCGCATGATCGCCGGCAAGGTGCTGATGGACCGCAACGCGCCGGAGGCGCTGCGCGACACGGCGGAGGGCGGCGTGGCGGATTCGGCGGCGCTGCTCGCCCGCTGGCACGGGCGGGGGCGCCAGCTCTATGCCGTGACGCCGCGCTTCGCGCCGACCTCGAGCCCGGCGCAGCTCGCCGCGGCCGGGCGGCTCTGGCAGGCGCATCCGGGCACCTACATGCAGACGCATATCGCCGAAAGCCCGGCCGAGGTCGCCTGGGTGCGCGAGCTCTTCCCCGAGGCCGCCGACTATCTCGACGTCTATCGCCAGGCCGGGCTGACCGGCCCGCGCGCTATCCTCGGCCACGGAATCCATCTCTCCGAGGCCGAGTTCTGCCATTGCCACCGCAGCGGCACGGCCCTGGCCCATTGCCCGACCTCCAACACCTTCCTCGGCAGCGGGCTGTTCCGGGCCTTCGAGGCTAGGCGTCCGGCGCGGCCGGTGCGGCTCGGCCTCGGCACCGACATCGGCGCCGGCACCAGCCCGTGCCAGCTGCGCAGCATGGGCGAGGCCTACAAGGTCGCCCGCCTCGGCGGCCATGACCTCACCGCCCTGCAGGCCTTCTACCTGGCGACGCGCGGCGGCGCCGAGGCACTGTACCTGGAGGACCGGATCGGCAGCCTGGCGCCGGGGATGGAGGCCGATCTCGTCGTGCTCGACCTCAAGGCCACGCCGCTGCTGGACTTCCGCCTCGGCTTCTGCGACGGGATCGAGGAGGTGCTCTTCGTGCTGATGACGCTGGGCGACGAGCGGCTGGTGCGCGCCACCTACGTGTCCGGGACCCTCGTATCCGGGACCCTGGCCGCCGGCGGGGCCGGCTGAGCCGCGACATTTTCCACGCCGCCGCCGCAACCGTCACGCGGCCCGGATGTTGTTCCGCCGTCGGCTGGGCCTTGGCCGCGCCAGCCCCACCCCAACGGCGGAGACCCGGCACATGGGCATCATCTGGACCATCATCATCGGCTTCCTGGCCGGTATCGTCGCGAAATTCCTGATGCCGGGCCGCGATCCCGGCGGCTTCATCATCACCACCCTGCTCGGCATCATCGGCGCCGTGGTCGCCACCTATCTGGGGCAGGCGGTCGGCTGGTACCGGGCGGGGGAAGGGGCAGGATTCATCGGCGCGGTGGTCGGCGCCGTCATCCTGCTGGCGATCTACCGGGCCGTGGCGGGCCGTCGCGCCGTCTGACGGCGCTCGCCGCCCGCTGGCGGATTGCGGAAGGCTCCGGGAGGACTGTCCCGGAGCCTTTTTCCTGTCCGCCCCGCGGCGGCGCAGTGCGTTTCGAGGGGAGAGGCGCTCGCAGCCACGTGATGGAACCTTTCCGCGCCGGCCCTTTTGGACAAGGCGCGGGCCGCCGGAACGGCCGGCCATGCCAGGACCCGCGCAGGACCGAACAGCCGGCAAGGAGCTCCGCCCATGCCCCGACCGCATCACCGGACCGCTGCCCTCCTGGTGGGACTCCTGTTGCTGATGCCGGCCCTGGCCACGGCGCAGCAGGCCGGCGGGGTGGGCCGCACCTACGATCCGGAGCAGGAGGCCCAGGCCGCGCCGGTGCCGACCACCTGGTGGGACATCCTGCCGCGCGAGGCGGCCGCGGCCGCGATCGCCGCCGACCGCGACTACGTCGAGGGCATGCGGCCGCATCACGCCGGCGCCCTGACCCTGGCGCGGGACTATCTCGCCGATCCCGACGCCGCCAGCCCGGTGCTGAAGCACCTGGCGCAGGCCATCATCACCAACCAGGGCTTCGAGATCCTGCTGCTCGACACGGTGGCAGAGCAGCTGCGGCATCCGCCCACCGACCTCTTCGCCGGGCTCGTGATCCGTCCCGTCGGCGTCGAGGGGCTGGGCCCCTACAACCACCATATGCACGCGCCCGCGCCCGGCCCCCTGGCGGCGCTGAACGGCGGGGCGCCGATCTCGGCCCGGGACGTGCGCTTCGCCAAGGAGATGTCCGTCCATCACCAGGCCGCCGTGCGGATGGCCCGGGCGTACAATGACCAGCCCGAGGCGCGGAACGACTTCCTGCGCCTGCTGAACGTCAACATCCTGCGCGACCAGAAGCAGGAGATCGCCGTGATGCGGGGTGTCATCGACGCCTATCCGGGCGATGCCTCGGCCATCACGATCGACCCCGACCGGATCCCCGGAATGCAACACATGCAGCGGCATGCCAGCCATGGCTGAGGCCGCGGGCGTCTTGTCAGAAAACCGCCATTCTCCCTGTTGACGAGATGCGACGCCCCCCATAAAAGCCCGTCCACGCCGTTCGGCGTTTCGCCTCCTTGCCCAGGTGGTGGAATTGGTAGACGCGCTGGCTTCAGGTGCCAGTGACCGCAAGGTCGTGAAGGTTCGAGTCCTTTCCTGGGCATATCTCCTCTCCGGCTCCTGGCCGGTTCCGGAAAGGCCGGTGACGGAATGGCGAAGGGAAGCACCCTGTTCGCGCCGAACGCCATGATCAAGCTGCACAGGCATGACCTGCCGCCCGATCTTCGCCTGGGCCCGGTCGTCGCGATCGACACTGAGACCATGGGCCTCGACCCCCGGCGTGACCGCCTCTGCCTCGTACAGCTCTCGGCCGGCGACGGCACGGCGCACTGCGTGCAGATCATCCCCCCCGCCCTGGGCGGCCGCGGCGCGGACTGCCCCCATCTCAAGGCCCTGCTGAGCGATCCCGGCACGGTCAAGCTGTTCCACTTCGCCCGCTTCGACGTCGCCATCCTGCGCGCCGCGCTCGGCGTGGAATGCGCTCCGGTGCGCTGCACCAAGATCGCCGCCAAGCTGGTCCGCACCTTCACCGACCGGCATGGGCTGAAGGATCTCTGCCGCGAGCTGCTCGGCGTCGAGATCTCCAAGCAGCAGCAATCCTCCGATTGGGGCGCGCCGGAGCTGACGCCCGAGCAGCTCTCCTATGCCGCCTCGGACGTGCTGCACCTGCACGCGCTCTGGGCCAAGCTGGAGGGGCTGCTGCGGCGGGAGGGCCGGCTGGATCTTGCCGAGGCCTGCTTCCGCTTCCTGCCGGCTCGCGGCGCGCTGGACCTGCTCGGTTATGACGAGCCTGATATCTTCGCCCACTGAGTTCACCCGCTCAGCAGGCACGGCGCGCGCTGCGCAATCGCGGCAAAAGTTTGGCATGGTTTTTGTTTGGGGGAGGCCGCCTGACGCGTTGACCCGACCCGGAGCCAGCCCCATACAGGCGGGGTGACGTCGTCCCTGCCCTTGTCCACCGCGTTCCTGGCCCTCCCGGCCGCCTTTGGCGGCAGGGCTATGCGTGGCTGGCAGACAGGCGAAGCCGGCCCGTGACCCCGTCGAATTCCCCGCGCGACAGCCTCGCGGGCCCGCGCCGCGAGCCTGGCGCGAGCCGCAGCCGGGCGCTCGAGCCCTCGCGCGCGCGGGTGGCGATGACCGCCCGCAGCCTGGCGCGGCGGCGGATCCTGGTCCGGCTGGCCCGCTGGCTGCTGCCGCTCGCCGCCCTGGCCCTGCTGGCGGCGGTGGCGCTCTGGCCGGAATTCGAGGGCGCCGAGGATCGGGGCCGCCTCGCCTTCCGCCGCGCGGCGCAGACCAGCGCCGAGGCGATGCGCATCTCCAATGCCCGCTATCAGGGGCTGGACGAGCAGAACCGCCCCTACAACGTGACCGCCGACACGGCGGTGCAGCAGGAGCAGACCGAGCTGATCGACCTGACCCGGCCGCGCGCCGACCTGCTCATGAACGATGGCGCCTGGGTGTTGCTGGAATCCCGTGAGGGCCGCTACGACAAGGCACGCAACATGCTGGACCTGAACGGTGACGTCACTCTCTGGCACGACGACGGCAGCACCTTGAGAACCGCGGCGGCGACGATCGACATCGGCGCCGGCAGCGCCGCGGGCGACCGCCCGGTGGCCGCCCAGGGGCCCTTCGGCACGCTGGTCAGCGAAGGCTTCCGCCTGCGCGACCGGGGGCAGGTGGTGCTCTTCACCGGCCAGGCCAGGGCGGTGCTGGAGGGCGGCCGGTGATGCGCCCCCTCCCCCGCTTCGCCGCCGCCCTGGTGCTGGGGGCGATGCTGGCCGGGGCCGCCGCGCCGGGGGCCGCGCGGGCCCAGTCGCTCGACCTGACCCAGGGCGGGCCGGTCGAGGTGACCGCCAGCAATGGCATCGAGTGGCGGCAGCAGGAGCAGGTGGTGATCGCGCGGGGCAATGCCCGCGCGGTGCGCGCCGGCGTGACCGTCACCGCCGATCGGCTGATCGCCCGCTACAGGCCCCGCGCCGGCCAGGCGGGAGCGACCGGCCCGGCCGCCGCGCCCGCCGCGCCGCCGGCGGCCGGCGAGACGCCGATGTCCGGCGGCGAGATCTGGCGCCTGGAGGCGGAGGGCAATGTCCGCATCGACAGCGCCACCGACCATGCCGAGGGCGACCGCGCCATCTATGACCTGGACCAGGCCGTGCTGGTCATGACCGGGCGGGCGCTGAAGCTGACCACGCCGAACGAGGTGCTGACCTCGCGCGACAGCATGGAGTACTGGCCGCAGCGCCGCATGGCCGTGGCCCGCGGCGCCGCCGTGGTGGTGACGCAGGACCAGCGGCGCATCGCCGCCGACACGCTGGTCGGCTACTTCCAGGAGCAGGGCGCGGCCGCGCAGCCGGCACGGCCGGCGGCCCAGCCCGGTCAGCCGGGCCAGGGCAGCCAGCTCGAGCGTGTCGAGGCCTTCGGCAATGTCGAGATCCGCACGCCCCAGGAGGTGGTCCGGGGGGATCGCGGCGTCTATTCGGAGCTGACCGGCATGGCCCGCCTGCTCGGCAGCGTGCGGATCACCCGGGGCGACAACCAGCTGAACGGCCAGGAGGCCATCGTGAACATGCGCACCGGCGTCGCGCGACTGGTCTCGACGCCGGGCCAGCGGGTCAGGGGCCTGATCATCCCGCAGCAGGGCCAGGAGGCGCTGCAGCCCCAGGGGCAGCCCCAGGGGCAATCCCAAGGGCAGTCTCAGGGCCAGGGGGGGCGCGGCCGGTGAGCGCCTCGCTCAAGGTGATCCCCGGCCAGGGCGGGCTGGTCGCGAAGGATCTCGGCAAGCGCTACAAGAAGCGCCCCGTGGTGCGCGGCGTCTCGCTCGGCGTGCGGCGTGGCGAGGCGGTCGGGCTGCTCGGCCCGAACGGCGCCGGCAAGACCACCACCTTCTACATGATCACCGGCCTGGTTCGCCCCGACCAGGGCCAGGTCTTCATGGACGGGCACGACGTCACCCTGATGCCGATGTACCGCCGCGCGCGGATGGGCCTGGGCTACCTGCCCCAGGAAGCGTCGATCTTCCGGGGCCTGTCGCTCGAGGACAATATCCGCGCCGCGCTGGAGGTGGTCGAGCCGCAGCGCGACCGGCGCGAGCAGATGCTCGACGCCCTGCTGGCGGAGTTCGGCATCGCGCACCTGCGCCGCTCCCCGGCGCTGGCGCTCTCGGGCGGCGAGCGGCGGCGTTGCGAGATCGCGCGCGCCCTGGCCACCCACCCCGCCTATATCCTGCTCGACGAGCCGCTGGCCGGCATCGACCCGATCGCGGTGGGCGAGATCCGGGACCTGGTGAAGCACCTGAAGGACCGCGGCATCGGTGTGCTGATCACCGATCACAACGTGCGCGAGACGCTCGAGATCATCGACCGGGCCTACATCCTGCACGATGGGCAGGTCCTGATGGAAGGCACGCCGCAGGACATCGTCGCCAACGAGGACGTGCGGCGCGTCTATCTCGGCGACCGGTTCAGCCTCTGACCATGCCGCCCCGCCGGCCGCGCCCGCCCGCCGCCCCGCCTCCGGCCCGGCCGATTCCGGGCTGAGCCATGGCCATCGGCCCGCGGCTGGACCTCCGCCACACCCAGTCCCTGGTGATGACGCCGCAGTTGCGGCAGGCCATCAAGCTTCTGCAATCCTCCAACATGGAGGTCATCGCCTTCGTCGAGGAGGAGCTGGAGCGCAACCCGCTGCTGGAGCGCGACGAGCGCCCCACGCCAGAGGATGCGCAGACCGCGCGCGAACCCGCCGCCGCGCCGCCGCCGGCGGACAGTTTCGAGACCGTGGCGGCCGCCACCCTGCCCGGCGAGGCCGAGGCGCCGCTCGACATCCGCGACTGGTCGAACGTCTATGACAGCGATCCGCCGGCGCGCGGCGGCCGCGCCGATTTCGACGAGGATCCGCGCGGCATCGACGAACTGGCGGTGGAGCGGCGCCGCAGCCTGCGCGAGGAGCTGGGCGAGCAGGCGCGCCTCGCCTTCGATGACCCGCAGGACCGCAGGATCGCGGCGCAGCTCATCGCCCTGCTGCATCCCTCCGGCCGGCTGCTGGCGGAGGATGCCGCCATCGCCGCCGCGCTGGGCGCCGAGCCGGCGCGCGTCGCGGCCATCCGCGCCCGCATGCAGCGCTTCGAGCCAACCGGCATGTTCTGCCGCTCGCTCGGCGAATGCCTGGGCGTGCAGCTCGCCGAGCGCAACCGCCTCGATCCCGCCATGGCCGCCCTGCTCGAGCATCTCGACCTGCTGGCGCAGCGTGACATGCGCGGCCTGATGCGGCTCTGCGGCGTCGATGCCGAGGATCTCGCGGAGATGGTCGCGGAGATCCGGCAGCTCGACCCGAAGCCCGGCGCCGGCTTCGACGACGACCCGCCGCCGGTGGTGGTGCCCGACGTGCTGATGCGCCCGGCACAGGGCGCGCCCGGCGCGGCGGCGGACGCCGAATGGGTGCTCGAGCTGAACCCGGAGACGCTGCCGCGCCTGCTGGTCAACCGCGGCTTCCACGCGCGTGCCCAGGTGGGCGCGACGCGCGAGGAGCGCGCCTTCCTATCGGAGAAGTTCCAGGCGGCCAACTGGCTGGTGAAGAGCCTGGAGCAGCGCGCCAACACCATCCTGAAGGTGGCGGCGGAGATCGTGCGCCGGCAGGACGCCTTCTTCCGCCTGGGCGTCGCCCATCTGCGCCCCCTGATCCTGCGCGACGTGGCCGAGGCGGTGGAGATGCACGAATCCACTGTCAGCCGCGTCACGGCCAACAAATACATCGCAACCCCGCGCGGCAATTTCGAGTTGAAGTACTTCTTCACCACCGCGATCGGCGGCATGGCGGGCGAAACTTTCAGCGCCGAGGCCATCCGTTATCGCATCCGGGCCATGGTATCGGCCGAGACGGCTGACAATATCCTCAGTGACGACGCGATCGTCGCCACGCTGCGCGGAGAAGGAGTGGACATCGCCCGCCGGACGGTGGCCAAATATCGCGAAGCGTTGCGCATTCCGTCGTCTGTGCAGCGCAAAAGGGAGAAGGCCGGCATGGTCTTCTCTCAAAACGGGAGAGGGCCGGCCCGGTCCGCCCCGGAGCGGGCGTGACCCGCCCGCGCCGCCGCCCTCCGGGACGGCCCCTTCCCATGCAAGAAGGAGGGGTTAGCCCACCATGCATATCGTAGTGGCAGGGAAGCAGGTCGAAACCGGGGATGCCCTGAAGGTCCATGTGGCCGAGGGGCTCCAGACCGTTACCAGAAAATACTTCGACCATGCTCTGGAAGCGCATGTGACCTTTGGCAAGAATCGCGCTTTCTTCACCTGTGCGATCGATATCCACGCCGGGCGCGGGCTGTCCCTGCGCGGCGAGGGTGAGGGCGCCGATGCCCACCGTGCCTTCGATGAAGCGGCGGCGCATATCGCCAAGCGGCTGCGCCGCTACCGCCGCCGGATGAACGAGCATTCCCGCCATCTCGCGGATGAACGCCTGCCGGTCACGGCCGAGACGGCCCGCCAGGTCGTGCTGGCGCAGCCGGTGGAGGAGCCGGAGGAGCCGATCGACGCCGCCGTGCTGCTGGACGGGCTCGATGGGGAGGCCGAGGGCGAGCCGGAGGCCCTGCGCGCCGCCAGCCCCCAGGCCAATGGTCATGACGGGCAGGACCACGGCGCGATCATCGCCGAGACGCCCACCGAGATCGCGCGGCTGACCGTCAGCGAGGCGGTGATGCGCCTCGATCTCGGCCAGATGCCGGTGATGATGTTCCGCAACCGCGCCAGCGGCCAGTTGAACGTCGTCTATCGCCGGCAGGACGGCCATGTCGGCTGGATCGACCCCACCTCGACCGCCTGAACGGACGAAGCGGCGGTCCGGGTCGCGCCCCGGATCGCCGCGCCGCCGCTCAGCGGCACATCAGGACGGGGATGTCCGCGTTCTCCAGCACATGCCGCGTCACCCCGCCCAGGATCAGCTGGCGCAGGCGGGAGTGGCTGTAGGCCCCCATGCAGAGCAGGTCGGCATTGAAGTCGCGCGCCGCGCCCAGCAGGCCGGCGCCGACCTCGCGCGTCTGCGGCTTGAAGGGCTCGGCCTCGGCGGTGATGTTGTGCCATCGCAGATAGGCCTGGAGGCCTTCCGCCGTCGGGCCGCGCCGCTGGTAGTCATCGCTGTAGAGGATGCGCACCGCCTCGGCATGGTGCAGCCAGGGCAGCGCCGCCGCCACCGCGGCCGCGCTCTCCGCCGTGCCGTTCCAGGCGCAGCAGACGCGGGTGCCGATGCTGGTGGGCGCCTGGCGCGGCGCGATCAGCACCGGCCGGCCGGAATCGAAGAGCACCGCATGCAGCGCGTCGGAGGAGGAGACATCCTCATCCGCCTCAGGATGCGGGACCACCGCCATGTCGTAGAGGCGCGACTGCTGGGCGACGATGTCCTCCTCGCGGCCGGCGATGGATTCGAAGGAGAGCGTCGGGCCATCGGCCTTCAGCGCGCTCTCGGCCGAGAGCGCGATGGTGACGTCGCGGCCCTGCACGAACTTCTCGAACAGCGCGCGGACCCGGCCGGCGCGCTCGCCGCTCTCACGCTCGGTCGCGGCCATCATCTCCTCGATCATGGCGCCCGAGAGCCCCTCACCCGCCAGGGGCGCGACGTCGCGGGCATCGACGCGGACATGCAGGCAATGCACATGCGCGTTCCACATGCGCGCCACCATCAGGGCGGTGCTCAGCGCCGCCTCACCGGCGGCGGTTCCCGTCAGCGGCAGCAGCAGCCGGCGATAGGCCATGGAAGGATCTCCTTCAGTCCAGGCCCCCGGAGGCCGGGGGACGTGCAGAATAGCACGGACGCCGCGCCAAGTCCCCGCTCGCGCGCGGCGGGCGCCGGAGGCCGATCCGGCCCGGATGGCTCAGAACAGCGGCGGCAGCACCACCTCGCCGTCACCGGCCGCGACCCTGGTCCAGTCGAGCGGCCCGGGGTCCCGGCGCGCGGCGCGCTCCAGCACCGCCAGGTCGGCATCCGAGGCATCGCCGCGCCGCGCCGCCACGCGCGCCCGCAGCACCGGCAGCGGGGCCTCGAGCCAGATCCCGCGGAAGGGCACCCCGGCCCGCGCCGCCGCCGCCGCGATGCCGGCCCGCAGCGCCGGGTCGAGGAAGGCGGCATCGGCGATCACCGCGTGCCCGGCGCGCGCCGCCGTCTCGGCCGCGGCGAAAAGCTCGTCATGGACGGCGGCGCTGACCTCCGGCGCATAGGCCCCGGGCGGCAGCCGGACCTCGGGCGCGACACCATGGCGCCGCTTGCGGATCTCGTCGCTGCGCAGCATCAGCGCGCCGGGCATGGCGCCGAGGTCCGGCGCCACGCGCCGCGCCAGATGCGACTTGCCGCTGCCCGGCAGGCCGCCGATCGCCAGGATCCCGCCGGGCGCCGGGCGCAGCGCCGCCTGGGCCAGGTCCAACAGGCCGAGACCCTCGCCGAGCCGCCCGCCCCCGGCCGCCGCCTGGACATGGGCGCGGATCATCGCCCGCATCGAGATCCAGAAGGGAAGCCCCGCCACCAGGCCGGCATCGCCGCGGCGCGCGACGTAGCGGTTGAGCACGCGGTTGGCGGCGCCCGCCCCCAGCCGGAAGCCCAGGTCCATCAGCAGGAAGGCCAGGTCGTAGCCGGTGTCGATGGTGGCCAGGACCTCGTCGAACTCCAGAGCGTCGAAGGCCGCCGGCCGCCCCCGCCAGAGCAGCAGGTTGCCGAGATGCAGGTCGCCATGGCAGCGCCGCACCGCGCCGGCGGCGGCGCGGGCCGCCAGCGCCGGGGCGCGCCGTGCCAGCTCGGTCCGCGCGGCGGCCTCCCAGGCGGCGACGCGCTCCGGCGGCAGTCCGGCCGCCCGGGCCGCCGCCACGTTGCCGTCGAGCACCGCCGCCATCCGCCCCGGCGAATCCCATCCCGCGACCGGCGGCAGGGCGGCGTGCAGCGCGGCCACCGCATCGCCCAGCGCGTCCTGCAGGGCGTCATCGAGCCCGCCCCGCCGCGCCACGGCGTCGAGGAAATCCCCTGACGGCACCGGCGCCATCTCCACCACCCAGTCCACCACCTCCCCCTCGTCCGGGGCGCCGCCCAGGACGAGGCCGCCGGCCCGCCGCACCACCGGCAGCACGGCACGGTAGAGGCCGGGCGCCGCGGCGGCGTTCAGCTCCAGCTCGCGGCGGCAGAAGCGCTCGCGCGCGGCCAGCAGCGTGAAGTCGAGGAAGCCGAGCGAGACCGCCTTCTTGAGCTTCAGCACCCGGTCGCGGCCGATGAAGACGGCGGAGATATGCGTCTCCAGCGGCGCGGCGCCGGTCAGGCGGCAGAGCTGCGCCACCACCTCGCGCTGCGGGAAGGGGATGCTCATCGGCTAGGTCTCACGGGGCGCGCGCGGCGGTCGGACGCCGGCTCAGGGCGCCAGGATCTCGACCCGCCAGCCGCCCTCCGGCCGGGCCTGGAAGACGCGGCGGTCGTGCAGGCGGAAGGGCTGGTCGTGCCAGAATTCGATGCGCGTGGGGATGACCCGGAAGCCGCCCCAGTAGGGCGGGCGGGGGATCTCCTCCCCGGGGTAACGGGCCTCGGCCTCGCGCAACCCGGCCTCCAGCTCCTCGCGGCCGGAGAGCGGGCGCGACTGCCGCGAGGCCCAGGCGCCGAGGCGGGAGATGCGGGCGCGGGAGGCGTAGTACTCGTCCGATTCCGCCTCGCCGGTGTGCTCCACCCGCCCCTCCACCCGCACCTGCCGGCGCAGCGACTTCCAGTGGAACAGCAGTGCGGCGTGGGGATTGGCCGCCAGCTCGACACCCTTGCGGCTCTCGCGGTTGGTGAAGAAAACGAAGCCGCGGGCATCGAGGCCCTTCAGCAGCACCATGCGGGCGGAGGGCAGGCCATCCGGCGTGGCGGTGGCCAGCGTCATGGCATTGGGATCGTTCGGCTCGGCCGCCCTCGCCTCGTCCAGCCAGGCGGCGAAAACCGCGAAGGGATCGGCCGCGGGATCGGTGAACGAAACGGATACGGACATGCGGCTCCCCCTTGCCCAGGCCTCGGGGGTGTGCCACCAGGGCCAGACCCTTGCAACGGGGGATGCCCCCACTCCCACAGCCCTGCCCTGCAACCCCGATCGAAGCGGTCCTGCCCCAGATGGAATCTGCCGCCCCTCAAGCGACTCCTGCCAACGGCCCTCCCCAGGGCCAGCTGATGTCCGGCAAGCGCGGCCTGATCATGGGCGTGGCGAACGACAAGTCCATCGCCTGGGGCATCGCCCGCGCCGTGGCGGCACAGGGCGCCGAGCTGGCCTTCACCTATCAGGGCGAGGCGCTGGAGAAGCGCGTCCGCCCCCTGGCCGCCAGTGTCGGCAGCGACCTCGTCCTGCCCTGCGACGTGGCGGATGATGCGAATATCGACGCCGCCTTCGCCGCGATCGAGGCGCGCTGGGGCCGGCTCGACTTCCTGGTCCACGCCATCGGCTTCGCCGACAAGCAGTTCCTGCGCGGCCGCTACATGGACACGCCGCGCGACGCCTTCCTGCAGGCGCTGGACATCTCCTGCTATTCCTTCGTCTCGGTCAGCCGCCGTGCCGCGGCGCTGATGGCGGAAGGCGGCAGCCTGCTCACCCTCACCTATCTCGGTGCCGAGCGGGTGACGCCGCATTACAACGTCATGGGCGTGGCCAAGGCGGCGCTGGAGGCCAGCGTGCGCTACATGGCGGTCGATGTCGGGGGCCGGGGCATCCGGGTGAACGCCATCTCCGCCGGGCCGATCAAGACCCTGGCGGCGAGCGGGATCGGCGATTTCCGCTACATCCTGAAATGGAACCAGTACAACGCGCCGCTGAAGCGCAACACGACGATCGAGGATGTCGGCGGCGCCGGCGTCTACCTGCTGTCCGATCTCGGCGCCGGCGTCACCGGCGAGGTGCTGCATGTCGACAGCGGCTATCACGTGGTCGGCATGAAGGCCGAGGACGCGCCCGACATCACCGTCGCCTGAGGGAACGCGGCACGCCAACCCTTCGCGGCCCGAACCGTTGACCCTCCGGAGGGCGGCCAGCCGGCCGCCGCAGCATCAGGAGAAGCCGATGGACCGGAAGAAGCCCGATCCCGCGCCGCCCGAGCCCGCCAGCGGCAGCGTCGAGAACCCGATCCCGCCGGGCGAGGCGCAACCCGGCGACGCCAATGAGCTGGGCTCCAACCTGGGCGGTCCCGTGGACGTCTTTCCCGGCAAGCCGCGCAAGCCTCGGCAATCGGGCGAGTAGGGCCGCGCGGGGCGGACCCTCCGCCACCGTCTGAGCGGCGGCATCTTCTCGGCCGGGTCCCGATCCCGCATAACCGGCGGCTTCCCGCCAACTGCCGGTGTCCCTACCCATGTCGCACAACAGCTTCGGCCATCTCTTCCGCGTCACGAGCTGGGGCGAGAGCCATGGTCCGGCGATCGGCGGCGTGGTGGATGGCTGCCCGCCCGGCCTGCCGCTGAGCGAGGCCGATATCCAGCCCTTCCTCGACCGCCGCCGCCCCGGCCAGTCGAAGTTCGTCACCCAGCGGCAGGAGGCGGATCAGGTCCGCATTCTCTCCGGCGTCTTCGAGGGGCTGACCACCGGCACGCCGATCAGCCTGCTGATCGAGAACACCGATCAGCGCAGCAAGGATTACGGCGAGATCCGCGACCGCTTCCGGCCGGGCCATGCCGACCTCGCCTACCACCTCAAATACGGCGTGCGGGACTATCGCGGCGGCGGCCGCGCCTCGGCGCGGGAGACGGCGGTGCGCGTCGCCGCCGGGGCCATCGCCCGCAAGGTGCTGGGGTCCGGAGTGAGCATCCGGGGCGCGTTGGTGGGCCTGGGGCCGCTCGGCATCGACCGCGCCCGCTTCGACTGGGCCGAGGTCGGGCGCAACCCCTTCTTCTGCCCCGATCCGGCCGCCGTGCCGCTGTGGGAGGAGAAGCTCTCCGCCGTCCGCAAGGCCGGCAGCAGCCTGGGCGCGATGATCGAGGTGGTGGCCGAGGGGCTGCCGCCGGGCCTCGGCGCGCCGCTCTACGGCAAGCTCGATGCCGAGATCGCGGCGGCGCTGATGAGCATCAACGCGGTGAAGGGCGTCGAGATCGGCGAGGGTTTCGCCAGCGCCGCGCTGGATGGCGAGGCGAATGCGGACGAGATGCGCATGGGCGCGGACGGCGAGGTGGCGTTTCTCTCCAACCATGCCGGCGGCATCCTGGGCGGCATTTCCACCGGCCAGCCCGTCGTTGCCCGCTTCGCCGTCAAGCCGACCTCGTCGATCCTGACGCCGCGCCGCTCGGTGGACCGGTTCGGGGAGGAGGTGGAGGTGCTGACGAAGGGCCGGCACGATCCCTGCGTCGGCATCCGCGCCGTGCCGGTGGGCGAGGCCATGCTGGCCTGCGTCCTGGCCGACCACCTGCTGCGCCACCGCGCGCAGAATCCCGACGCGCCCGGCCGCCCCCGCCTGCCGCGCAACTAGGGCGGGCTCCTCCCGGCGCCACCCGGGCCCGCCGCTCACAATCGCGTGCGCGGGGCGGCCGGCGGTCTGCTCCCTGTCCTCCGGGTGCCATCCGGGACGTTACCATCCGGCCAGATCAACAGACCGGAATCCCATTGATGCCGCTTGCCGCCGCCCTGACCGACGCGGTGATCGCCGAGGCGGGCCAGCATCCGGAGGCGACCGCCGCCGAACTCTGCCGGGATCTGCGGGACCTGGCTGGCGCCGAACACTGGTCCCGACGCATGGCGGATCTGGCCGGGCTGGCCCGCCCGCGCTCCTGGACGGCCCGCGCGGCGCAGCGACGGCACGCGCTGGAACTGCTCCTGGACCGTCTCTCCGGCCCCGGTGAGGCCCCCGCTCCGAACCAGGCGGAGCAGGCGGTCCTCGCCCTGGCGCGCGAGGCGGTGCGGCTGGCCGACAGCCTGCCCAGGGCCGCGCGGGGCCGCCTGCGCGACCGGCTGCTGGCCGGCCTGGCCGGCGAGGCCACGCTGATCCCCCTGTTCCACCTGCTGCGCGAGGCGGGGCGGCAGCGCGCGCGCGGCTTCGAGGTGCGCTTCTCCGGCCTGATCGACGGGACGCCGCACGACCTGCTGCTGCGGCGCGACGGCGCCGAGGCGGAACTCGCCTGCCTCACTCTCTCGGCCGAGGCCGGGCAGCCGGTGCAGCATGGCCATTGGTGCGCCCTGATGGACGGCATCAACCCGGACCTGCAGACCTGGCTGGCGGCGCATCCCGGCCGCTACCTGCTGAAGATGACCCTGCCCTCGGGGCTGCGCGGGCCGGAGGACGTGGCCGGCCTGCAGCGGCAGGTCAGCGCCCTGCTGGCGGCGCAGAAACGGCAGGACCATTCCGAGGCGGCGGTGCTGAAGCTCGACCCGCTGGTCCTGGCCGGCGCCCGGGCCAGCGCGCAGGGGCTGCCGGAGCGGCTGCGCAGCCTCTTCGGCCCGGAGGCGCATCTGGCCGTCACCGCCGATCCCGGCGGCGGCAGCGTCTTCGTCATGGCCGCCCGGGCGGGGCAGGAGGACGGCGTGGCCGCCGCCGCCGCCGCCGCCCTGGAGCGTGCCGTGGCCGAGCGGCTGGAAGGCCGCCGCCCGGGCATCCTGGCGCTCTTCCTGGACGATATCGAGCGGCATCGCTGGCTGGAGCTGCGGCAGAGCCTGGCGCTGGAGAGCGCGGTCCGGCGGATCTTCACCCGGCCCGATGTCAGCGCCCGCCTGGTCGCCGCCAGTTGCGCCACCCGGATGGAGCTGTTCGGGCCGTCGCGGCCGGATGAGGAGGATGAGGGGGAACTCCGCTTCCGCAACCCGGCGCATCTCGCCGCCCGCTGCGAGGCGCTGCTGCCGGCCATCCGCTCCACCGTCTAGAATTCCGTCGATTCCTCACCCAGATGACAGCATCGTGAGCGCCGCCGCGGGCCGCGCGGAAAAGTTTTGTCGCAGTGCTGACACTTTTGGAGGCATGCTGCGTTGCAGAAGTCCCGTAACAGCCGCGCCCCAGGATCAAGGCCCGATGTCGGAACGTGACATGGATGCCAAGCTGGCGGAGCTTGACCGCCTGCTGAACGACCCCGAGGTCCAGATGGACCCGCATCGGGTATGGTCGCTGTTGCAGGAGATTTCCGGCGCGCAGAAGGGCAAGACCGCCCGGGCCGCGGCCTAGAGCAGATCCCGATCCGGTGGAATCACCGGAGCGGGCGAAGATGCTCGCAGAGACAAATGGCCGAATCGTTTGCCGTGAGCCGGTGCGAACGGCAGACGCTCGAGAAGGGCAGCGCAGGACGCGGCCTCACGCGTCCCGGCGCGCCGCGATCAGGAACTCGCGGTTTCCCTCCGGGCCCAGGATGGGACTCGGCTCCACGCCCAGTACCCGCCAGCCCGGCAGGCCCTCCCACCAGCCCCGTACCCGGTCGCAGACCTCCTGGTGCACCGCCGGGTCCCGCACCACGCCGCCTTTGCCGACCTTCTCCGGCCCGGCCTCGAACTGCGGCTTGATCAGCGCCACCGCCCAGGCCTCCGGCGCCGCCAGGCCGAGCGCCGCCGGCAGCACGGTGGACAGGCCGATGAAGCTGGCGTCGCAGACCACGATTCCCGGCGCCTCCGGCACCAGCCCGGCGTCGAGTCGCCGGGCATTGGTCTTCTCCAGCACCACGACGCGCGGGTCGCTGCGCAGCTTCCAGGCCAGCTGGCCGTGCCCGACATCGACCGCGTAGACCCGTGCCGCGCCGCCCTGCAGCAGCACGTCCGTGAAGCCGCCGGTCGAGGCGCCGACATCGACCGCGACGCGCCCGGCGGGGTCGAGCGCGAAATGGGACAGGGCATGGGCCAGCTTCATGCCGCCGCGGCTGACCCAGGGGTGCTCCTGCCCCTTCACCTCCAGCGGCGTGTCCTCCGCCACCGGCTGGCCCGGCTTGTCGATCCGCCGCGTCTGCGAGAACACCTTGCCCGCCATGATCAGCGCCTGCGCCCGGGCACGCGATTCGACCAGCCCGCGCTCGACCAGGGCGACGTCGGCTCGCTGCTTCGGCATGATGGCTTCCTCTCCTGGCCGGCGCGCGCCCGGCCGCGGCGCGCTTCCGGGAATCTCCGGCGGAGGGGGTTTCCGACGGGACGGCGCGTCAGGCAAGCTTCACCTCGCGAAACTGCCATTGGGCGATCCGGCGGATGCTCCATAGTGTCCGCGGGCGTCGCTGCCCGTCAGGACCGCCCACCGGAACGCCCATTGGGACGCCTACTGGGAACGCCTACTGGGAACGCCCACTGGGGACGCCTACTGGGGACGAAGGATACCGCATGCGTGTCTTGCTGGCCCAACCGAGAGGATTCTGCGCGGGGGTCGTCCGCGCCATCGACATTGTCGAGCGCGCGCTGGAGCGCTTCGGGGCGCCGGTCTATGTGCGGCATGAGATCGTGCACAACCGGCACGTGGTCGAGGACCTGCGGCGCAAGGGCGCGGTCTTCGTGGACAGCCTCGACGCGGTGCCGGACGGCGCCGTCACCATCTTCAGCGCCCATGGCGTCGCCCGTTCGGTCACCGCGGCGGCGGCGGCGCGCGGCCTGCCGGTGCTGGACGCGACCTGCCCGCTGGTCGCCAAGGTGCATGTCCAGGCGCGGCGCTACCTGGCCCTGGGGCGGGTGGTCGTGCTGATCGGCCATGCCGGCCATGCCGAGGTGGAGGGCACGCTCGGGCAGGCCGGGGCGGGGGAGCGCATCCACCTGGTGCAGGACGCCGGCGAGGCGGCGCGGCTCGATCTGCCGCGCGACACGCCGCTCGCCTATGTCACCCAGACCACGCTGAGCGTCGATGACACGCGCGGCATCATCGAGGTGCTCGCCGCCCGCTTCCCGCGGCTGGAAGGCCCGGACGTGAGCGACATCTGCTATGCCACGCAGCATCGGCAGAGCGCGGTCCGGGATCTCTGCCGCGAGATCGACCTGCTGCTGGTCGTCGGCAGCCCGAGCAGTTCCAATTCCAACCGGCTGCGCGAGATCGGCCTGGAGCTGGGCCTGCCCAGCCACCTCCTGCCCGACGGCGCGGCGCTCGACCCGGCCTGGCTGGAGGGCGTGGCGACGGTGGGGCTGACCGCCGGCGCCTCGGCGCCGGAGGCGCAGGTGCTGGATGTGCTGGACGCGTTGCGCCGCCATGTCGAGGTTGAAGTCGTGCCGATGTCTGGTATCCGTGAGGATGTCGAGTTCCGTCTGCCCTCCGCGTTGCGGAAGCCGGCCGGGGCGGCGCCGGGACGGTCGGCCCCGCCCGTGACCGGTCCGCCCGTGACCGGCCCGCGGGTCCGGCCGGACGTCCGGTGAGCCGGACGGGCCGGCAGGACACTGAAATCAGCCCCTGGCGTCCCGGCCTGCCAATCGCCGGTTCGCGCCGAAGGAGAGAGTCTTTGGGAATTCCATTGCGTCAGGCCGCCCGGATCGGCACCTACCTGATGCGCCAGCACCTCTCGGGCCGCAGGCGCTACCCGCTGGTGCTGATGCTGGAGCCGCTGTTCCGCTGCAACCTCGCCTGTGCCGGCTGCGGCAAGATCGACTATCCGGCCGAGATCCTGAACCAGCGCCTCTCCTACGAGGACTGCATGCAGGCGATCGACGAATGCGGCGCGCCCGTCGTCTCCATCGCCGGCGGCGAGCCGCTGCTGCACAAGGAGATGCCGCAGATCGTGCGCGGCTTCCTGGAGCGGAAGAAGTTCGTCATCCTGTGCACCAACGCACTGCTGCTGGCCAAGAAGATCGACGACTACGAGCCCAGCGAGGCCTTCACCTGGTCCATCCACCTGGATGGCAACGAGGCGATGCACGACAAGTCGGTCTGCCAGGCGGGCGTCTACGACAAGGCCGTGGAGGCGATCCGGCTGGCGAAGTCGAAGGGCTTCCAGGTCAGCATCAACTGCACGCTCTTCAACGACGCCGACCCGGCCGAGACGGCTGCCTTCTTCGACGAGATGACGGCGCTGGGGCTGAACGGCATCACCGTCTCGCCCGGCTACGCCTATGAGCGCGCGCCGGACCAGCAGCACTTCCTGAACCGGCAGAAGACCAAGGAGCTGTTCCGCGGCATCCTGGCGCGCGGCCGCGGCGGCAAGGCCTGGCCCTTCACCCAGTCGCGCATGTTCCTGAACTTCCTGGCCGGCAACGAGAGCTACCACTGCACGCCCTGGGGCAACCCGACGCGCACCGTCTTCGGCTGGCAGAAGCCCTGCTACCTGCTGGGCGAGGGCTATGCCGCGACCTTCCGGGAGCTGATGGAGGACACGGCCTGGGACAGGTACGGCGTCGGCAACTACGAGAAATGCGCCGACTGCATGGTCCATTCCGGCTTCGAGGCCTCGGCGGTCAAGCACATGGTGACCAATCCGGTGAAGGCGCTGGCGGTGACGCTGGGCGGCATCCGCACCGAGGGGCCGATGGCCGCCGACATCCCGATCGACCACCAGCGCCCGGCCGAATACGTCTTCTCCGGCCATGTCGAGCGCAAGCTGGCCGAGATCCGCACCACGCGGCCGGCGGCGGGCGGCAACCGCCCGCGCGTCACGCGCCGCGCCGCCTCAGGGGATGCCTCAGGGGCTGGGGAAGCGGGCGGCGAGGCCGGCGCCGGCCCGGCGGTGGCCGCGCAGTAGCGCGCGGAAGGCGCGCTCCGCCTCCCAGCCGGTGCGGATCAGCGCCGGCAGCTGCCACGGCGCGGCGGCGAGGGCGCGCAGCACGGCTGGCAGGTCGGTCCCGCCATCCGGCCGCATCCCGACCCGCGCCGCCGGCGGCAGGCTCCGCCCGGCCGCGTCCGACACCACCCGCGCCACCGCCAGCGGCAGGCCATGTCGCGCCGCGACCCGCGCCGCGACATGCGATTCCATGTCCACCGCCAGCGCGCCTGTCGCCGCATGCAGCGCGGCCTTCTCCGCCGCCTCGGCCACCATGGTGTCCCGCCCCAGCACCGTCCCCACCACCGCCCCGGGCAGCCGGCCCAGCAGCCGGTCGGCCCAGGCGGAGTCGGTCCCCGTCTCCCGCGCCGCCTCGCGCACCGCCCGGCCCACCACCCAGTCGCCCGGCGCCAGACCCGGCGCCAGCGCGCCGGCGATGCCGATGCTGATGACGCCGCGCGCCGCCGCCGCCCCGCGTTCCGCCGCCGCCTCCAGTGCCACCGCGTCGCCGCCGCCGGTCAGGACGAGGTGGCCGGGCGCCGCCAGGATGCGCGCCTCACGCCGCAGGCCGGTGAGGATGAGCAGGGTCATGGCGGTCAGGGATGCGCGGGCGCGCCCCTACATGCCCTGTGCCACGCGCCGCGTGTTGCTGCCGCGCAGGTTGCGGTAGCGCGCCAGGGCCCAGAGGGGGAAGAACTTCGGGTAGCCGTGGTAGCGCAGGTAGAAGACCCGCGGAAAGCCGCCGCCGGTGTAGCTCTCCTCCGGCCAGAGCCCGCCGGCGTCGCGGTTCCGCTGCAGCCAGCCGATGCCGCGCGCCACCGCCGGATCGTCCACCCGCCCCGCCGCCATCAGGCCCAGCAGGGCCCAGGCCGTCTGCGAGGCCGCCGAGGGCGCCGGCTCGTAGCCCCGATAGTCCAGCCTGTAGCTGCGGCAATCCTCGCCCCAGCCGCCATCCGGATTCTGGATGGCGGCCAGCCAGTCCGCCGCGCGCCGCACGGGCGCGGCCTCCGGCGCCAGGCCGGCGGCGTTCAGGGCGCAGAGCGCCGACCAGGTGCCGTAGATGTAGTTCACGCCCCAGCGCCCGAACCAGCTGCCATCCGCCTCCTGCTCGCCCTCCAGGCAGGCCAGGGCGGCGCGCATCCGCGGGCTGTCGGCCGGCTCGCCGAGCTGCGCCAGCATGCTGACGCAGCGGGCGGTGACATCGGCCGTGGGCGGGTCGAGCAGGGCGCCGTGGTCGGCGAAGGGGATGTTGTTCAGGTGGTGGTGCGTGTTGTCGGCATCGAAGGCGCCCCAGCCGCCATTGCGGCTCTGCAGCCCCGCCGTCCACTCGACGGCGCGCTCGATCGCCGTGTCATGCGCCGCCGTGCCGTCCCGCCGGCGGGCCCGGTCGAGCGCCATGACGACCACGGCGGTGTCGTCGAGGTCGGGATAATGGGCGTTGCGGTACTGGAAGGCCCAGCCGCCGGGCCGGACCCCCGGCCTCCGCTCGGCCCAGTCCCCCCTCACCTCCAGCTCCTGCAGCGGCTTCAGCCAGGCGAGGCCCCGCGTGGCGGCGGCCTCGGCGGCCGGGCCGCCGACCTCCATCAGCGCGTGGCTGGCCAGGGCGGTGTCCCAGACCGGCGAGACGCAGGGCTGGCAATAGGCCTCCTCCCCGCGGATCACGAGCAGCTTCTCGATGGCGCGGCGGGCGGTGGCGCGCTCGGGGTGCTCCGGCGGATAGCCCAGCGCGTCGTACATCATCACCGCGTTGGCCATGGCGGGGTAGATGGCGCCCAGCCCGTCCTCGCCGTTCAGCCGCTCGCGCACGAAGTCCAGGCAGCGGGCGATGGCCCGGCGGCGCAGCACCCGGGGCCAGAGCGGCTCGGCCGAGCGCAGCGCGCGGTCGAGCCCGTTGAAGAACAGCGCCCAGCCCCGGTGCTGGTGCTCCGCCACCCAGCGCCGCGCCGCCCGCCCCTCGGCGAAGAGCTCCGGCACATGCACGCCGCGGGGATTGCGCGCCTTCCGGCGCAGCGCCGCCAGTACCAGCAGCGGCGCGACGACGGTGCGCGCCCAGTAGGACATGCGCGAGAGGTGAACCGGGAACCAGCGTGGCGCCAGGATCAGCTCGACCGGCATGACCGGCACGCGCGACCACGGGATCTCGCCGTACTGCGCCAGCAGGATATGGGTGAAGACATTGCTGGCCCCGGCGCCCCCGGCGGCGAGGATCGCCGCGCGCGCGCGCGCCATGTGCGGCGCCTCCGGGCTGTCGCCGATCATCTTCAGGCAGAAATAGGCCTTCACCGAGGCGCTGACATCGAACGCCCCGCCATGGAACAGCGGCCAGCCGCCATCCTCGCCCTGGATGCGGCGAAGGTAGTTGCCGATGCGGCGCTCAAGATCACGATCCTCCGCCTCGCCGAGGTAGTGGCGCAGCAGGACGTACTCCGAGGGGATGGTGGCATCGGCCTCCAGCTCGAAGATCCAGTGGCCATCGGCGCGCTGCTGCCGCAGCAGGGCCTCCGCCGCGTCCTGGATCTCCGCCTCCAGCGCATCCGGCTCCCGGGCGGCGGCACATGCAAAGACGGCGTCGTTCATGGTGCCGCCATTCTCCGCCCCTGTGCGCCGCCGGGCAAGCGGCGAAGCCCACGCCTGGCGATCAAGCCCGGGTCATTCCGCACGCGTCACCGCATCAGCCAGCAGCGCGCCACCAGCGCGAGCAGGCGCGGCTTGCCGATGCGGACGCGGCGGCGCGGCGGCGCCCAGCCGGCGGCGCGCATGTCCCGCAGCAGGGCGCTGTAGACCGCCTGCATCAGCCGCGGCGCCAGCAGCCGGCCGCGCGGGCGGCCGCGCAGCAGCCGGTCGGCGGTGGCGAAATACGCTTCGGCGCGCCCGGCGAGGACGCGGCAGGCGGCCTCCACCCGGGCATCGGCGAGCACCGTGGCGGGGTCGTCCGACTCGATACCCGCCTGCCGCAGAAGCTCGGCCGGCAGGTAGAGGCGGCCGATGGCGGCGTCCTCGTCGAGGTCGCGCAGGATGTTGGTGAGCTGCAGCGCCCGGCCGAGATCCCGCGCCAGGGCCAGGCCCGGAGCCTCCTCCATGCCGAAGACGCGGGTGGAGAGGCGGCCGACGGCGCTGGCCACGCGGTCGCAGTAGAGGTCGAGCGTGGCCTCGTCCGGGGCGCGGAGATCGGCCTCGACATCCATCGCCATGCCGTCGATCACCGCCAGGAAGTCGGCCTGCCGCAGCCCGAAGTCGCGCACCGCCGGGGCCAGGAAGGCGGCACGCCCCGCCGGCGCCCCTGCGTAGAGCGCCGCCAGATCGGCGCGCCAGCGGTCGAGCTCCCTGGCGCGGAGGGCGCGCGGGCGGGTGCCGTCATCGGCGATGTCGTCCACCTGCCGGCAGAAGGCGTAGATGGCGAACATCGCCTCGCGCTCGCGCCGGGGCATCAGCCGCATGGCGGCGTAGAAGGAGCTGCCGCTGACCTGGGCGCGCAACGCCTCGGCCTCCGGCACCGCCTGCAGCGGCAGGGCACCGCCCCCGGCGCTCATTCGGGCCGCGCCCGCGGGCCGGGGAGGGCGGGGCCCAGCCGCCGCGCCAGGCGCCCCGCCAGCACGCCGAGCGCGCCACGGGCGGCGAGGGCCGCGGCCTCGGCCTTGCGGTGATGCACCTGCTCGCCCAGCGGATCGCGCCGCCGCAGCCGCGCGGCCAGATCCTCCGCCAGGGTCTGGATGACACCCACCTCCAGCGCCAGCCGCCGGTCGGCGATGCCGGCGGCGAAGCCGCGCGCGCCGGCCAGCAGGCCCTGCGCGCGCTCCGCCAGCCCGGCGAGGGCTAGGCGCAGCGCCGGGCTGGCCTGGGCCAGGGCGAGATCCCCGACCGGCGCGCCCGCCGCCGCCAGGGCATCGGCCGGCAGGTAGACGCGGTCCAGCATCCGGTAGTCCTTGCCGCAATCCTGCAGGTGGTTGATGACCTGGAGCGCGGCGCAGAGCGCGTCGTTGGCCGGCCAGAGGTGGCGCGACTCGCCGTGCAGATCGAGCACGAAGCGCCCGACGGGCGCGGCGGACCAGCGGCAGTAGTCCATCAGCTCCGCCCAGTCCGCGTAGCGCCGCTGCGTCACGTCGCGGCGGAAGGCCACCAGCAGGTCCAGCGCGTGCTGCGGGGAGAGGCCGCGCGGCGCCAGCGCCCGCCGCAGCGCCGCGCCCTCGGGGCTCGCGGCCTCCTCGCCCCTCAGCCCGGCCTCCATCCGCGCCAGCGCGGCGAGCTTCTCCGCCTCCCCCGCCTCCGGGTGGTCGGCGATGTCGTCGGCGGCGCGGGCGAAGCGGTAGAAGGCCAGGATCGCCGGGCGCAGCTCCGGCCGCACCAGCCGGGAGGCGACGGGGAAGTTCTCGTCCCCGCTGCCCTTGCCCGAGGCGAAGTCGCCGCCGCCGCTCATGCCCGCCCCGCCATGGCCTGCGCCCGCCCCTTCCACAGGCCGCCCCGGCCGCGCCAGACGTCGATCGCCGATCGCAGGGTGAAGAGCGCGTAGGCGGCGCCGATCGCCGGCAGGGCCAGGCCCCAGAGCGGCGAGACGCGGTAGAAGCGCAGCATCGGCTGGAAGGCGAGGGCCATGAGCAGCCAGGCGGCCAGGCCCAGCAGGCGGGGCAGCCCCGCCCCGGCCAGCGCCAGCAGCGGCGGCGCCAGATAGGTGAGCACCATGCCGAGCAGCGTAGCCGCCAGCAGCCAGGGCGAATAGCCGAGTTGGGCATAGGCCGAGCGCGATACCATCCGCCCGATCTCGCCGATGCCGCCATAGGGGCGGAGGCTGCGCGCGCGGTCGGTCAGGCCGAGCCAGATGGGCCCCTGCCGCTTCAGCGCCCGGCCGAGCGCGCAGTCGTCGATGATCTCGCCCCGGATGGCGGCGATGCCGCCCGCGCGCTCCAGCGCCTCGCGCCGCACCAGCATGCAGCCGCCCGCCGCCGCCGCCACCCGGCCGGGCCGCGAGACCCATTCGAAGGGGTAGAGCATCTGGAAGAAGAAGACGAAGGCCGGGATCAGGAAGCGCTCGGCCGGGGTGACGCAGGACAGCCGCGCCATCAGCGACACCAGGCTCAACCCGTCCCGCTCCGCCCGCGCCACCAGGGCACGCAGCGTGTCGGGCGCATGGCCGATATCGGCATCGGTCAGCCAGAGATAGCGCGGCGCCTCCCCGGTCTCCGCGATGCCCCTCATGACGGCCTGGGCGATTCCCTGGTGCTGGGCCCAGATCTTGCCGGTCCAGCCCGGCGGCGGCGGCGCGCCCCCGATCAGGACGAGCCGCTCCGGCCGGGGCGTGGCCGCCGCCGCCTGCCGCGCCACCGCCGCCGTGCCGTCGCTGCTGCCGTCATCGACCAGTACCACCCGGAACGGTCCCGGGTAGTCCTGCCGCAGCAGGCCCGCCACCGCGCGCGCGATGACATCCGCCTCGTCCCGCGCCGGCACCACGGCGACAACCCCGGGCCAGGAGGCGGGCGGCGGCGCGGCGGCGCCACGGTCGTCGCGCTGACGCGCCCGCCAGAAGCCGCCGCGCGCCAGCAGCAGCCCGATCCAGATCGCCAGGCTCAGCAGGCCGAGGAGGAGGGCGGGGCTCATGCGAGGTAGCCGGCGACGCGGAACCAGGCCAGGGCATCGGCCACGCCCTGCCGCCACGGGCGGTGGCGGTAGCCCAGCTCCCGCTCCGCCCGGGCCGAGGTGAAGAACATGCGGTGGCGCGACATGCGCAGCCCGTCCAGGGTCAGCAGCGGCTCCCGGCCGGTCAGCCGCGCCATGGCCTCGGCGCCGAGGGCCAGCGGGTAGAGCGGCGCGCGCGGCAGGCCGATGCGCGGCGCCCGCCGCCCGGTGAGGCCGGCGACGCCCGCCAGGAACTCGCGCAGCGACAGGTTCTCGCCGCCCAGGATGTAGCGCTCGCCGATCCGCCCCCGCTCCAGCGCCAGCACGTGCCCCTCGGCGATATCGTCGACATGGGCGAAGTTCAGCCCGGTGTCCACGAAGGCGGGAATGCGCCCGCGCGCGGCGTCGAGGATGATGCGGCCGGTCGGCGTCGGCCGGATGTCGCGCGGCCCGATCGGCGTGGAGGGATTGACGATGACCGCCGGCAGGCCGTCCCGCGCCACCATGGTCTCGACCAGCCGCTCGGCCAGGGTCTTGCTGCGCTTGTAGGCGCCGATCGCCTCCTCCGGCCGGAGCGGCGCCGTCTCGTCCACCGGCGCGGCCGCGCCCGCCACCTTCAGCGCCGCCACGCTGCTGGTATGGACGATCCGCTCCACGCCCGCCGCCAGCGCCATCCGCATCAGGTGGCCGGTGCCCTCGACATTGGCGCGCAGGATCTCCGCCGGGTCGCGTGCCCAGAGGCGGTAGTCGGCGGCGACATGGAACAGGTGGCGCACGCCGCGCAGCGCCGCGGCGAGGGAGGCCGGATCGCCCAGGTCGCCCAGCACCACCTCGCAATCGACCTGATCGAGATTGGACCGCGGGCTGCCGGGGCGGGCCAGGACGCGGGGCCGGACGCCCCGCGCGGCCACCGCGCGCAGCACCGCCGAGCCGAGGAAGCCGGTCGCCCCGGTGACCAGCACCGTGTCGCCGGGCGCGAGAAGAATGGGGTTGGCAGGGTTGGGCGCGGGGGGGGCATGCATCGTGTCGGACCTCCGGCGCCTTCAGGGCCTTCGCCGCCGCGGGCGGGTCGCCCCCCGGTCGCCCCTTGGCGGCGCGAGGCGCGACAGGACCTCTAAACGGCATGCCACCGCTTTCGTCAATCGAGCCGCCCGGCTTGCGGCCGCCGGCCGGCCGCGCCACCTGGGCGGGAACCCACCCGACCGCCGGAAGGATCGCCCATGCCGCGCCGCGCCCCGCCGATGTCTCCCAGCCCCGCCCCTGGCCGCCGGGGGCTGCTGGCCGCCGCGCCGGGCCTGGCCCTGGCCCTGGCCCTGGCCCCGCCCCTGGCCCGGCCGGCCCTGGCGCAGGGAGGATCGCCGGCGGCGGTGGTCGAGCGCTATCACGCCGCCCTGCTGGAGGTGATGCGGCAGGCCGACCGGCTGGGCCCGCGGGGCCGCCAGGCCCGGCTGAAGCCGGCGATGGAGGCGGCCTTCGACCTGCCGGCGATGACCCGCATCGCCATCGGGCCGGGCTGGAGCCGCATGACCCCGGCGCAGCAGGCGGCGCTGACCGAGGCCTTCTCGGACTGGTCGGTGGCGACCTATGCCAGCCGCTTCAACGGCTGGTCGGGCGAAAGCTTCTCGGTCCTGGGCGAGAGCGCGCTGCGCAATGGCGACCGCATGCTGCGCACCCGCATCGACCGCCCGCGCGAGGCGCCGGTGGAGCTGGGCTACCTGATGCGCGAATCCGGCGGCGGCTGGCGCATCGTCGATGTCTATCTTACCGGCAGCATCAGCGAGCTGGCCTCCCGCCGCTCGGAATTCGGCGCCCTGCTGGCCGAGGGCGGGCCCGACCGGCTGGCGGCGGAGCTGCGCGCCCGCACGGCGCGGATGCTGGGCGGGTAGAACGGATCCGTCTCCCCGGCGGCGCCGTCAGGGCGCGGCGCCGGGATCGTCCAGCCCGGGATCGTCCAGCACCGCCGGCATCGCCCCCTCGCCTGCGCCATCCCCGCCGAGTTCGGCGGCGCGGTTCTGCTGCCACAGGCTGCGCAGCCGGGCATAGGGGTCGAGCGAGCCTTCGCGCACCTCCCGCAGCGCCTCGATGTTGCGCTCGCGCTGATCGAGCCCCTCGGCGCCACCGCGCGCCAGGGTCCATTCCAGCGGCACCAGCCAGTTCAGCGGATTGGTCAGCACATCGCCCGCCTGCCCCACCGCGTCACGCGCGTTCGAGGGGCCGAGCAGCGGCAGCATCAGATAGGGTCCGTCGCCTATCCCCCAGCTGTGCAGGGTCTGCCCGAAATCGCCCTGGCGCCGCGGCAGGCCGAGCGGCGCCGCGACCTCGAACAGCCCCACCAGGCCCAGCGTGGAATTGAGGACGAAGCGCATCGCCGTGTGGCCGGCATCGGCGAGGCGCGCCTGCAGCAGCGTGTTCACGAAGACACGCGGCTCCTGCAGGTTTCCGAGCGCGTTGTGCACCGCCTGCCGGACCGGCGCCGGCGTGACGGCGCGGTAGCCCTTGGCCAGGGGCAGGATCGCCGCGCGGTCCACCGCCTCGTTGACCGCAAAGACCCGGCGGTTCGTCGCCTCCAGCGGATCGCCCCCGGTGCCGCCGGCGGCGCAGGCACCGAGGCCGAGCAGCAGCAGCGCGGCGCCGGCCCTCATGCGGCGGGCGGCCGGGCCAGCAGCGCCGGGCGGACGAAGAGGGTGACGAGCAGCTCCCAGCCGAGCGAGATCATCAGCAGCCGCCCCATGCTGGCGGTGCCGGGATGGCTCGACAGCCAGAGCGCGCCGAAGGCGACCGCCGTGGTGAGGGCGCTGAACACCACCGCCCGGGTCAGGCTCGATTGCAGCAGGTCGGTCTCGCCGGCGCGCCAGGCCATGACGAAATAGATGTTGAAGGCCACGCCCACGCCGAAGAGCAGCGGCAGGGCGATGATGTTGGCGAAGTTCAGCGGCAGGCCGAGCGCCGCGCAGGTGGCGAAGGTCAGCAGCCCGCTCAGCAGCACCGGCAGCATGGTCAGCGTCACGTCGCGCGCGCGCCGCAGCGCCAGCGCCAGCAGCGCCACCACCGCCAGGGCGGAGAAGAGCCCGGCCTGGAGGAAGGCCGTGACGATGCTGGCCCCCGCCTCGCGGATCGAGATTGGTACCCCCGTCGCATCCGCCGCGACGCGCTGGACCGCGTCGGAGAAGGCGATCAGCGCGGCATTGTCCTCCACGCCGGGCCGGGGGTGGGCCTCCACGCGGTAGCGCCCGTCGCGGGCGATCCAGTCGGCGGCCAGGGCAGGCGGCAGGCTTTCCACCGTCACCGGCCCCGCCTGCAGCAGGCCGCGGATCTGATCCAGCAGGAGGGGCAGCGGTCCGGCCACCGCCGCCTCCGCCCGCCCGCGCATCTCGGGCGTGGCCGCCGCCAGGCGCTCCAGCGCGGCGGCGAGGCGGCGCGCGGCCTCGCCCGCCTCGCCACTGGCCTCTCCCCGCCGCAAGGCCGCCGCGGCCGATTCCAGGCGCGCCCGCAGGGCCGCATCCGTCGCCGGCGGCACCGGCGGGGCCTCCAGCGCCGGCCCCAGGAACATCGCCGCATCCGCGATCAACGCCAGCTTCTCGTCCTGCCGCGCCGGCACGAAGTCGGCCAGCGTCAGGGTGCGGGACACCTCGGGCAGCCGCGCCAGCCGCTCGCCCAGCGCCCGGGCCTCGGCCAGCGAGGGGCGCAGGACGCTGATCGTGTTCGGCGTGCGGTCCGGATCGGCTTCCAGGTCGCGCAGGGTCGCCATGGATTCCACCCGCTCGCTGCGCAGGTGCAGCGGGTTGAAATCGAAGCGCAGCAGGGGCAGCAGGGCGAGGGACAGCGCGGCGAGGGCCAGGGCCGCGCCCAGCACGCCACGGCGCCGGCGGCGCAGGAAGGCCTCGACCGGCGCCAGGCTGGCGAAGCCCGCCTCCGCCCGCCCGGCACGGCGCGGCCGCAGCAGCACCAGCAGGGCCGGCAGCAGGGTGATGCTGAGCGCGAAGGCGATCATCATGCCGAGACCGGCGATGAGGCCCAGCTCGGCCAGGCCGATGTAGCTGGTCGGCAGGAAGGCGAAGAAGCCGGCACCGATGGCGGCCGCCGAGAGCAGCAGCGCGCGGCCCACGCCGCGCCCCGCCGCCGCCAGCGCCGCCTCGTCCCGCGCATGGCCGAGCCGCTCGGCGCGGTAGCGGACGCTGAACTGGATGCTGAAATCGATCCCCAGCCCGACGAAGAGGGGGATGAAGGCGACCGAGATCAGGTTGAAGCGCCCCGCCGCCAGCAGGCCGAGCCCGGCGGTGATCACCAGCCCGAGCAGGGTGGTTCCCAGGATGGCGGCGGCGATGCGAATGGAGCGCACCGCCAGCCAGAGGATGCCGACCAGCGCCGCCAGCATGGTGCCGGTGAGCAGCCAGGCATCCTCGGCGAGGGTCGCGAACTCCTCGTCGGCCATCGGGACCGGGCCGGTCAGGCGCAGGCTCAGCCCGTGCGCGGCGTCGATGCCGAGGTCGCGCGCCGTGTCGCGGATCGCCGCCGTCGCCGCGGCGCCGGGCTGCAGCGCCGCATAGTCCAGCACCGGCTGCACCAGCAGCACCCGCCGCGTCTGGCGCGGGCCGGGCGGCGCCTGGTCGAGCAGGGCGCGCCAGGAGAAGAAGGCCGGCCGCCCCGCCAGCACCGACTCGAAGGCGGCGGCGAGGCGCCGGAGGAGCGGAAGCGCCGCCCCTTGCGGCATCCCGCCCTGCTGCAGGCCCTGGGCCAGCGTGGCGACCAGGCCGGCCACGCCGTGCAGCGTGGGGTCCGCCGCCAGCGGCCCGAGGAAGGGCTGGGCCCGGATCAGCCCCTGCATCGCCGCCTCGACCTCCGGCAGGGGCAGCAGCAGCACGCCGTTGCGGACGAAGAAGTCATCGCCCTCCGGATCGCGGACGCTGGCCAGCAGCGCGTTCCGCCGCAGAGCAGGCTCCAGCCGGCGCGCCGCCGCCTCCGCCAGCTCCGGCGTGGCGCCGTCGATCACCACGACGACGAGGTTCTGCAGCTGCGGGAAGGCGGCGGCGTAGTCCAGCTCGCGCTGGCGCCAGTCGAGGTCGGTCGAGATCAGCTCGGCCGTGTCGGCGGTCAGCGCGAAATGCCGCGCGGCATAGGCGGCGGCCGCCAGGGCCAGCAGGACGGCGGCCAGGAGCACGAGCCACGGGTGCCGCGCGCTGGCGGCGACGACGCGGCCGATGCGCGAGGCCCGGGCGGGGCGGGAGTGCCTCAAGGCGGGAAAGCCTCAGCTGCGGATGCGGTGCGCGGCGGGGCGCTCAGGCCCGCGCCGCCGCCTGATCCTCGCCCAGCGCCCGGAGCGCGGTCTCGACGATGTCGCGCGCGGCGAGGCCGACGCCCTCATACTGCTTCTTCGGGCTGTCATGGTCGATGAAGGCATCCGGCAGGGCCATCGGCCGGATGCGCAGCCCGCCATCGAGCAGGCCGCGCCAGGCCAGGTGCTGCATCACCAGCGCCCCGAAGCCGCAGATGGAGCCTTCCTCGATGGTGATCAGCACCTCGTGCTCGCGCGCCAGGCGCTCGACCAGCGCGGTGTCCAGCGGCTTGGCGAAGCGGGCATCGGCGACGGTGCAGGGCAGCCCGCGCGCGGCCAGATCCTCCGCCGCCCTCAGGCATTCCTGCAGCCGCGCGCCATAGCTCAGGATGGCCAGCTTGCCGCCCTCGCGCAGCACGCGGCCACGGCCGATCTCCATCGGCGTGCCGCGCGCCGGCACCGGCTCCAGCCCGAAGCCCTCGCCGCGCGGGAAGCGCAGGGCGATCGGCCCCTCGTCGAAGGCGGCGGCGGTGGCGACCATGTGCGCCAGCTCCACCTCGTCGGCCGAGGCCATCAGCACCATCTGCGGGATGCAGCCGAGATAGGCGATGTCATAGGCCCCGGCATGGGTCGCGCCATCGGCGCCGACCAGCCCGGCGCGGTCGAGCGCGAAGCGCACCGGCAGGTTCTGCAGCGCCACGTCGTGCACCACCTGGTCGTAGGCGCGCTGCAGGAAGGTCGAGTAGATGGCGCAGAAGGGCTTCATGCCCTCCGTCGCCAGGCCGGCGGCGAAGGTGACGGCGTGCTGCTCGGCGATGCCGACATCGAAGGTGCGGCGCGGGAAGCGCTTCTCGAACAGGTCGAGCCCGGTGCCGGAGGGCATGGCGGCGGTGATCGCCAGGATGCGCTCGTCCGCCTCGGCCTCGGCGATCAGCGACTGCGCGAAGACCTTGGTATAGGTCGGCGGGCCGGGCGGCGCCTTGGCCTGGGTGCCGGTGACGACGTTGAACTTGGAGACGGCGTGGTACTTGTCGCTGGCCGCCTCGGCCGGGGCATAGCCCTTGCCCTTCTGCGTCACGACATGCAGCAGCACCGGCGCGCCCTCCTCCGCGTCGCGCAGGTTGCGCAGCAGCGGCAGCAGGTGGTCCATGTTGTGCCCGTCGATGGGGCCCACGTAATAGAACCCCAGCTCCTCGAAGAGGGTGCCGCCGGTCAGCATGCCGCGGGCGAACTCGTCGGCGCGGCGGGCGGCGCGCTCGAGCGGCGCGGGGAAGCGGCGGGCCAGCTTGGCCATCACCTCGCGCAGGCTGAGGAAGGGGCGCGACGAGATCAGCCGCGACAGATAGGCGGACATGGCGCCGACCGGCGGCGCGATCGACATGTCGTTGTCGTTCAGCACCACGATCAGGCGGGACTTGATCGCCCCGGCATTGTTCATCGCCTCGTAGGCCATGCCGGCGCTCATGGCGCCGTCACCGATCACCGCGATGACGTGGCGGTCGTCGCGCTGGCCGCCCTTGCGCTTGAGGTCGCGCGCCACCGCCATGCCGAGGCCGGCGGAGATCGACGTCGAGGAATGCGCCGCGCCGAAGGGATCGTATTCGCTCTCGCTGCGGCGGGTGAAGCCGGAGAGGCCGCCGCCCTGGCGCAGGGTGCGGATGCGGTCGCGCCGCCCGGTCAGGATCTTGTGCGGATAGGCCTGGTGGCCGACATCCCAGAGCAGCCGGTCGCGCGGCGTGTCGAAGATGGCATGGATGGCGACCGTCAGCTCGACCACGCCGAGGCTGGCACCGAGATGGCCGCCCGTTTGGCTGACCGCGTGGATGGTCTCGGCGCGCAGCTCGTCGGCGACCTGGCGGAGCTGATCGGCCGAGAAGTTCTTCAGGTCCGCGGGCACCCGCACGCGGTCCAGCAGCGGCGTCTTCGGCGGCTGGTTCGCTGCGGGAGCGGCGGGGGAAGCCGGGGCTTTCGTCATCACGACCTCCGGGCGATGGTGTAGCTGGCCAGCGAGCGCAGGGGATCGGCGCGCTCGCCGAAGCTGTCGAGATGCGCCCGCGCCTGGTCGGCCAGGCGCTCGGCCTGGGCGCGGGCGCGGTCGAGGCCGAGCAGGCCGACCAGCGTCGCCTTGCCCGCCGCCGCGTCCTTGCCGGTGGCCTTGCCGGCCTCCTCGGCGCTGGCCGTCGCGTCCAGGATGTCGTCGGCGATCTGGAAGGCGGCGCCGAGCTCCCGCCCATAGGCGCAGAGGGCGTGCCGCTGCTGCGACGGCGCCTTGCCGAGGATGGCCCCGGCCTCGGCCGAGACCTCGATCAGCTTGCCGGTCTTCAGCAGCTGCAGCCGGCCGATCGCGGCCTCGCTCGGTGGCTCCTGGCTCTCCTCGGCCAGCATGTCCAGCATCTGGCCGCCACACATGCCGCGCGGGCCGGCGGCCTGGGCCAGGCGCAGGCAGAGCTCGGCGCGCACGGCGGGGTCGGAATGCGTGTCCTCATGCGCCAGCACGGCGAAGGCCTGCGCCTGCAGCGCGTCGCCGGCCAGGATGGCGGTGGCCTCGTCGAAGGCCCGGTGGGTGGTGGGCTTGCCGCGGCGCAGGTCGTCGTCGTCCATCGCCGGCAGGTCGTCATGCACCAGGGAATAGGCGTGCAGCATCTCGATGGCGGCGGCGACGCGCAGCGCCGAGGTGCGCGAGACACCGAACTGCGCCGCCCCCTCCAGCACCAGGAAGCCGCGCATCCGTTTGCCGCCGCCGAGCGCGGCATAGCGCATGGCGGCATAGAGGCGGGCCTCCGCCCCCTCCTCGGCCGGTAGCAGCGTGTCCAGCGCGTGCTCGATCTCGGTGGCGGCGGCCTTCAGGAGCGTGGGCAGGCCGGCGGCGGCGACATTGGGTGCGGAGAGACCGGAGGACATGGGCTCAGGCCATGTCGCGCAGGCTGGCGGCGCCGTTCGGCCCGGCGACGATGGCCTGCACCTTCTGCTCCGCCTCGGCCAGCCGGGCCTCGCAATGGCGGCGCAGGGCGGCGCCGCGCTCGTAATCGGCGATGGCTTCCTCCAGCCTCGCCTGACCGCCCTCCAACCGCTTCACGATGGCATCCAGCTCGGCCAGGGCGGCCTCGAAGGACAGGGAGGCGACCTCCGGCGGCTCAGACGACGTATCGGACATGGGGCAGGAACCTCGGGGTACTGGTGTCAGTCGTGCATCAACGCACGCAGGTGGCCGGCGGTGCAGGAGGCCAGCGCCGGCAGATCATAGCCGCCTTCGAGCGTCGAGACGACCCGCCCACCGGCATGGCGGTCGGCGAGGCGGCAGATTTCCCCGGTCAGCCAGGCGAAATCGGCCTCGCGGACGCGGAGTTGCGCCAGCGGATCGCGGGCATGGGCGTCGAAGCCGGCGGAGATCACGATCAGCCCGGGCCGGAAGGCGTCCACCGCCGGCAGCAGCCGTTCCGCCCAGGCGGCGCGGAAGGCGGCACCGTCCGAACCCGGCGCCAGCTCGGCGTTGAAGACGTTCCCCACGCCGCGTTCCCCCTCCGCGCCGCTGCCGGGATAGCAGGGGAACTGGTGGCTGGAGGCGAAGAGAATGCTGGGGTCCTCCGCCACCGCCAATTGCGTTCCATTGCCGTGATGCACGTCGAAATCCAGGATGGCGACGCGCTCCACGCCATGCGCGGCCTGGGCGTGGCGGGCGGCGATGGCGGCATTGGCGAAGAGGCAGAAGCCCATCGGCCGGCGCGGCTCGGCATGGTGTCCGGGCGGCCGCACGGCGCAGAAGGCGCGCTTCACCTCGCCGCGGCAGACCGCGTCCACCGCCGCGATCCCGGCCCCGGCGGCGCGCAGCGCGGCCTCGGCGCTGCCGGCGCTCATGCCGGTGTCGCCGTCGAGGGGGACGATCTCCTCCCCGGCCGGCCGGATGGCCAGGATGGCGCGGATGTAGTCCTGCGGGTGAACCAGGCCGAGCTGGGCGGCGGTCGCGGGGGGCGCCTCCTCGCGGATCAGCCCGGCGAACTCCTCGGCCTCCAGCGCGGTCAGCACGGCGCGCAGCCGGTCCGCGCATTCCGGATGGTCGGGACCGTTGGAATGGTCCAGGCAGGCCCGATGGGTGACGAGCAGGAGGCTCATCCGGATGCCTTATCCTCCCGCTTGCGCAGCGTGAAGCGGTAGAGCCCGGCCGCCTCGCTGAAGGAGACCAGGGCATGGCCCGTCTCGCGGCTATAGGCCTGGAAATCCTTCACGCTGGCGGGGTCGGAGGCGAGCACCGTCAGCCGCGCCCCGGGCGGCAGGCCGCGCAGCACCTTGTTGGCCTTCAGCACCGGCAGGGGGCAGGTCAGGCCCTGCACGTCGAGGGTGGTTTCACTCATGCCGGGACTGGACCACCGGAGCCGGGCGGAAGCAAGCGCCGCCGCGTGAAGTCCCGACGCCTCCGCCGGCCTTCAAATCCCTGTCAACGCCGCCCTTCCTCCGGACACGGGATTCCTCCCCAGGCCGCCCGACCGGTGATAAGGCCGAAGGGATAGGCCGGCGGGGCAGTCCCGTGGCCGCAACGCGCCACGGAGGCCCTCAATGCTCCGCACCGTCAACCGCATCGGCAAGGATACCACGCTCTGCATGTCCCTGGCGGCGCGGCCGGGCAATTTCGGCACCCGCTTCCACAACCACCTCTACGCGGCGCTGGGACTCGACTACCTCTACAAGGCCTTCACCACCCGCGACCTGCCGGGGGCCATCGGCGGCATCCGGGCGCTCGGCATCCGCGGCTGCGCCGTGTCGATGCCCTTCAAGGAGGCCTGCATCCCCCTGCTGGACGCGCTGGCGCCCTCGGCGGCGGCGATCATGTCGGTCAACACCATCGTCAACACCGATGGCCACCTGGTCGGGCACAACACCGACTACGCGGCGGTGGCCGAGCTGCTGCAGCGGCACGGCGTGGCGCCGGAGACCCGCTTCGCGGCGCGCGGCAGCGGCGGCATGGCCAAGGCGGTGGTCTCGGCGCTGCGCGACAGCGGCTTCCGCCAGGGCACCGTCATCGCGCGGAACGCCGAGGCGGGGCGCGCCCTGGCGGAGGGCTGCGGCTATGGCTGGCGGGCCGGGCCGGAGGGGGCGTCGGGGGAACCGGCGGAGATGCTGGTCAACATCACCCCCATCGGCATGCAGGGCGGCCCGGAGGCCGAAGGCCTGGCCTTCCCCGGGGAGGCCATCGCCGCCGCCCGCATCGTCTTCGACGTGGTGGCCCTGCCGCCCGAGACGCCGCTGATCCGCGCCGCCCGCGCGGCGGGCAAGGCGGTGATCACCGGCGCCGAGGTGATCGTGCTGCAGGCCCTGCGGCAGTTCGTGCTCTACACCGGCGTCACGCCGGAGGCGGAGCAGGTGGCGGCGGCGGCGGCCTATGCCCGGGCCGGCTGATCCGGTGGCGGGCGGGCCGCGCGCGGGCCACCGGCTCGGCATCGACCTCGGCGGCACCAAGACGGAGATCGTGGCGCTGGACCCGGGTGGCGCCGTCCGGCTGCGCCACCGCATCGTCACGCCGCCGGATTATGACGGCATCCTCGCCGCCATCGCCGGGCTGGTGCGGGCGGCGGAGGCGGAGCTGGGCCAGGGCGGCGCCAGCCTCGGCCTCGGCATCCCCGGCAGCCTCAGCCCGGCCACCGGCCTGGTGCGCAACGCCAACACGCAGTGTCTGAACGGCCGCGCCCTGGATCGCGACCTGGAGGCGCGGCTCGGCCGCCCGGTGCGGCTGTCGAACGACGCCAACTGCCTGGCGCTGAGCGAGGCTGCCGATGGCGCCGGGGCCGGGCACGCGGTGGTCTTCGCCGTCATCCTCGGCACCGGTGTCGGCGGCGGGGTGGTGGTGGGCGGGCGCCTGCTGGAAGGGCTCAACAGGGTCGGCGGTGAATGGGGCCACACCCCCCTGCCCTGGATGACGCCCGGCGAGTTCCCCGGACCGCGCTGCTGGTGCGGCCAGCAGGGCTGCCTGGAGACGCTGCTCTGCGGCCCCGCCCTCGCCGCCGACTGGAAGGGTGCCGGCGCGCGCGATGCCACCGGCATCGAGGCCGCCGCCGCCGCGGGCGATGCCGCCGCCGCGGCCGCGCTGGAGCGCTACGTGGGCCGGCTGGCGCGGAGCCTGGCCGCCGTGGTCAACCTGCTGGACCCCGAGGTCATCGTGCTGGGCGGCGGCCTGTCCGGCCTGTCGCGGCTCTATGCCGAGGTGCCGGCGCGGGCCGCCGCGCATGTCTTCGGCGATGTCGCGCGGATGCGGCTGGTCCCGGCGCGGCATGGCGATTCCTCCGGCGTCCTCGGCGCGGCGCGGCTCTGGGACGGGGCCGGCTGAGGCCGGCGGCCCGCCGGGCCGGGCGACGGCGGATTTCCTCTCGACAATTAAATGTACGATGACATGATGAGAGGAGCGCATTTTGAAGGAATCCTCCATGTCCATGAGCCCCCAGGAGATGGCGCAGCGGATCGGCAGCGGCCTGCTGTCCTTCCCGGTCACCCACTTCACGCCCGAGCTCGCCTTCGACGAGGCGCCCTACCGCGCGCATGTCGGCTGGATGCTCGGCCATGGCCCGGCCGGGCTCTTCGCCGCCGGGGGCACGGGCGAGTTCTTCAACCTCTCCCCGGGCGAGATCGCCACGGTGGTGAAGGCCGCCGTGAGCGAGGTGGGCGGCAAGGTTCCCGTCATCGCGCCGGCCGGCATGGGCACCGCCATCGCGCAGGAACTCGCCGCCTCGGCCGAGGCGGCCGGCGCGGACGGCCTGCTGCTGCTGCCGAACTATCTGGTGAATTCCGAGCAGGATGGTCTCGCCGCGCATGTCGAGGCGGTGTGCCGGAGCACCCGGCTCGGCGTCATCGTCTACAACCGCGACAATGCCATCCTGAACGAGGACACGCTGGCGCGGCTTTGCGAGCGCTGCCCGAACCTGGTCGGTTTCAAGGATGGTGTCGGCGACATCGAGTTGATGACGCGCATCTACGCCAGGATGGGCGAGCGGCTGACCTATGTCGGCGGCCTGCCCACCGCCGAGACCTTCGCCCTGCCCTATCTGGAGATGGGCGTGACCACCTATTCCTCGGCGATCTTCAACTTCGTACCGGACTTCGCCAACGACTTCTACGCGGCGGTGCGGCGCAAGGACGCGGCGGCGGTGTATCAGGGCCTGCGCGACTTCGTGCTGCCCTACATCGCCCTGCGCAACCGGCGGAAGGGCTATGCCGTCTCCATCGTCAAGGCCGGCTGCGCCGCCGTGGGCCGCCCCGCCGGTCCCGTGCGCCCGCCGCTCACCGATCTCGACGCGGCGGAGATGGAGAAGCTGGAGGCGCTGATCGCCCGGCTGCCGAAGAGCCTGGCCCGCGCCGCCTGAGGTGGCTCCGGGGATGGCCCAAGGGGAAAGGCGCGGCCCTTCCCCTCGCGGCCGCCTTCGCCGACAGGGTGGCCGGGGAGAAGCCCCGGCCCCCGCTCAGCCCTTCGCCGTCGCCACCGCCGCCTTCGCCGCCGTCAGCAGGATGCCGCTGTCGTTGGAGATGGTGACGAGCTTGAAGCCCATGCCGATCATCTTCCGGGCATAGGCCGCGGTGCCGTTGTGCAGGCCGACGGCGATGTTGCGCTTGCCGCATTCCTCCAGCACGCGCTCGTAGATCTTGAGGATCTCCGGCTCCTCGCGGTCCAGCCGCGGCGCCAGCCCGTAGGACAGGCCGAGGTCCGAGGGGCCGATATAGACGCCGTCGACACCCGGCACGTCGAGGATCGCCGGGAGGTTGTCGATCGCCTCCTTGGTCTCGATCATCGGGATCACCGCGATGTCCTTGTTCGCGGTGTCGAAATAGGCGCCCGCCTCGCCATAGATCCCGGCGCGGATCGGGCCGAAGGAGCGCGTGCCCTCCGGCGGGTAGCGGCAGGAGGAGACCAGCTGGCGCGCCTGCTCCGGCGTGTTGACCATCGGGCAAATTACGCCCATGGCGCCGGCATCGAGGATCTTGCCGACGATGCCGGGCTCGTTCCATGGCACGCGGGCCATGGGCGTCACGCCGTGCGGCTGCATGCCCTGGAAGCAGCTCACGGCGGAGAGATAGTCCTGCACGCCGTGCTGCATGTCGACGGTGAGGCTGTCGAAGCCGGCCTGGGCCATGACCTCGGCGCTGTAGCCGTTGGGGATGGCCAGCCATCCGTTGACAAAGGCGCGGCCCTGCGCCCAGGCGTCCTTCAACTTGTTCGCCATGTTGGGATTCGTTTCCTTTCCGTTGTCTCACGCCGAGCGGAGAGGATCGACGCTAGGCCCCTCACCGGGAAGCGTCAACGCGGCGCCGGGCCGGCGGGCGCGAGACCGGTCAGGCCGGGGTTTCGCCGCTTTCCACCGCCCGCGCCGCCGCGTCCAGCAACGCCACCAGCCGCGCCACCTCGGTCTCCGGCAGCGCCCCCGACAACTCCCCCTGGGCCATGCGCAGGCGCAGCGCCAGGCGCAGGTTCTCCATGGCGCGCAGCAGCGGCGCCGGAGGTCCGCCGGCCCGGCGCGCGGCCAGCCGCTGGCGCAGCGCCGCCAGGGCCGCCGCCTCCGAGGACAGTTCGGCCCGGCCGGCCTCGGTCAGGGCGTAGGTCTTGCGGCCCTCGGCCTCGGTCACGCTGGCCAGGCCCATCTCCTCCAGCAGGGTCAGCGTCGGATAGATCACGCCGGGGCTCGGGCTGTACTCGCCGCCGAACTGCGCCTCGATGGCGCGGATCACGTCGTAGCCATGCCGGGGCTGCTCGGCGATCAGCGACAGCACCAGGAGGCGCAGCTCGCCCTGGTCGAAGCGCCGCCGCCGGCCGCCGCCGCCGCGATGCGGGCCGTGCATTCCCCTCGTCTCGCCGAAGGGGTGGTCGGGGCGCTGCCGGCGCGGACGGTCGCCCGCGTCGTGTGACCGGCCATGGCCACGGCAGGGATGGAAGGAATGATGATGATGGTGGGGCCTGTGGCGCCCCGGGATATGATCGCTCATGATGCATCTAAGATATATCTAGATAGGATCTTCGCAAGAGGTCCCGCACGAAGCTCCACGCCCCCTGGCCGACCGCCCCGGCGGAGCGTAACCTGCCCCGCCATGTCCCCCACCACCGCGCCGCGCTGGCGCCTCGCTTCCGAGACCGGGCTTCTGAGGGAGGTACTGGTCTGCCCGCCCGACCACTATCGCTGGGTGCCGACCAACAGCATCGTGCGCCGCACCCTGGCCGATGCGCGCCAAGCCCCGGCCCGCGCGCACCTCGCCGCCCAGCATGCCGAGCTGGTCGCGGCGCTGGAGCAGGGCGGCGCCACCGTGCACCGCCTGACGCCGGAACCGCACCTGCCCTACATGGTCTTCACGCGGGACAGCGTGGTGGTGACCCATCACGGGCCGGTGCTCTGCCAGCTTGAACGGCCGCAGCGGCGCGGCGAATATGCCGGGCTGATCGACTTCCATGCCGCCCATGGCAGCGAGTTCTGGCGCAAGTCCAGCGCCGGCACGCTGGAGGGGGGCGACATCCACATCCTCCGCCCCGGCCTCGCCGTGATCGGCCATTCCGGGGGCCGCACCGACGAGGCGGGCGCGGAGCAGCTCGCCGGCTGGCTGCGCGCCGAGGGCTGGGAGGTGCGGCTCGAGCCCTTCGACGAGCACTTCCTGCACCTCGACGTGCTGTTCTGCATGGCCGCCCCCGGCCTCGCCGTCGCCTGCACCGAGGTGCTGGACGAGGACTTCCTCGCCTGGCTGCGCCGGCACGGCATCCGCTGCCTGCCCGTCTCCTATCGCGAGGCCATGCGGCTCGGCTGCAACATCGTCGCCCTCGGCGGCGGCCGCGTCGTCTCCTCCCGCGACAGCACGGCGCTGAACGCCGCCCTGCGCGCCGAGGGGCTGACGGTGCTGGACCCCGAACTCTCGCTCTTCACCCTGGGCGGCGGCGGCCCCCATTGCCTGACCTGCCCGCTCTCGCGGGAGGAGGACACCCCATGACCATCGACACCCACCCCCTCGACACCGTCCTGGCCGCCGCGCGCGCCTTCCTCGGCGACCGCCTCTCGACCAATGCCTCGATCCGCGAGCAGCACAGCAAGGGCGAGGACGCCAACCCGCCGGTGCTGCCCGACGCGGTCGCCTTCGTGGAGACGACGGAGGAGGTCTCGCGCCTGCTGGCGCTGTGCAACGCGCATGGCGTGCCGGTCACGCCCTTCGGCGCCGGCACCAGCCTGGAGGGGCATGTCGTGCCCGTCCGCCGCGGCATCAGCCTCGATCTCTCGCGCATGACCGCCATCCTGGAGGTCAATCCGGAGGACATGGACTGCCTGGTGGAGCCCGGCGTCACCCGCCACCAGCTGAACGACCACCTGCGCGACCAGGGCCTGTTCTTCCCGGTCGATCCCGGCAGCCACTGCACGCTGGGCGGCATGGCCGCCACCCGCGCCTCGGGCACCAATGCCGTGCGCTACGGCACCATGCGCGAGGCGGTGATGGGCCTCGAGGTCGTGCTGGCCGATGGCCGCGTCATCCAGACCGGCGGGCGCACCCGCAAGGCCGCCAATGGCTACGACCTGACGCGGCTGTTCGTCGGCTCCGAGGGCACGCTCGGCGTGGTGACCAAGATCCGGCTGCGGCTGCAGGGCATTCCGGAGGCGACCACCGCCGCCGTCTGCCAGTTCGACAGCCTGGCCGCCGCGGTCGAGACCGTCATCATGACCATGCAGGCCGGCATCCCCGTCGCCCGCATCGAGCTGGCGGATGCCGACCAGATGCGGGCCTCCATCGCCTATTCCAGGCTGCCCTACGAGCCGCTGCCGACCCTGTTCCTGGAGTTCCACGGCAGCCCGGGCAGCGTGCGCGAGCAGGCCGGAGCGGTCGAGGCGCTGGCCAGCGAGATGGGCGGCAAGGGCTTCGCCTGGGCCGAGGATGCCGAGACGCGCAACCGGCTGTGGAAGGCGCGGCACGACGCCTGGTGGGCGGCCAACGCGCTCTGGCCCGGCTGCCGCGGCATCACCACCGATGTCTGCGTGCCGATCTCGAAGCTGGCCGAGGCCATCGTCAGCGCCAAGGAGGCGGCGGTGGCGGCGGAGCAGAACACCTGCATCGTCGGCCATGTCGGCGACGGCAACTTCCATTGCGTCATCCTCTTCCCCGCCGACGACCCGGAGGGGCTGGAGAAGGCCTGGGCGCTGGACCGGCGGATCGTCGCCCAGGGCCTGGCGCTGGGCGGCACCTGCTCGGGCGAGCATGGCATCGGCCTCGGCAAGCGCGAGTTCCTGGAGCAGGAGCACGGGCCGGAGGTGCTGGCGGTGATGCGGGGCCTGAAGGCCTCGCTCGACCCCCGCGGCATTCTCAATCCGGGCAAGCTGTTCCTGAACTGAGCCGGCAGCGGGCCGGCACCCGCCGCCGGCCCGCGCGAGATTAAATTCCGTACATCATATTATGCCGTTGGCGTGACCAACGGTGGATGACAGACGCGACCCTCTGCCGCCAGAATGCGGCTCGCCCGGCACCCCAGAACCGCCGGCTCTGTCCAAGGGAGCAGCCGTCCACCGATGATCCGTCGTCAATTGCTGGCAGGAGGCAGTCTCCTCGGCGCCTCCGCTCTCGCCGCCCCGGCCATCGCCCAGCCGGCTCCGGAGATCCGCTGGCGGCTCGCCAGCAGTTTCCCCCGCTCGCTCGACACCATCTACGGCGCGGGCGAGCATGTGGCGAAGCGGGTCGCGGCCCTGACCGACAACAAGTTCCAGATCCGCGTCTTCCCGGCCGGCGAGCTGGTGCCCGGCCTGCAGGTCGCCGATGCGGTGCAGGGCGGGACGGTCGAGGCGGCGCACACCGCCTCCTACTACTTCGTCGGCAAGGACCCGACCTTCGCCTTCGACGCCACGGTGCCCTTCGGCCTCAACACCCGGCAGATGAACGCCTGGATGCATCAGGGCGGCGGACGCGAGGTGCTGAAGCCCTTCTTCGAGGGCTACAACATCGTCTCCATCCCGGCCGGCAACACCGGCGCACAGATGGGCGGCTGGTTCCGCAAGGAGATCAAGACCGTCCAGGACCTGAACGGGCTGAAGATGCGCATCGCCGGCATCGCCGGCAATGTCATGCAGAAGCTCGGCGTGGTGCCGCAGCAGATCGCCGGCGGCGACATCTACCCGGCGCTGGAGAAGGGCACGGTCGACGCCGCCGAATGGATCGGCCCCTATGACGACGAGAAGCTCGGCTTCAACCGCGTCGCCCCCTTCTACTACTATCCGGGCTGGTGGGAGGGCTGCCTGAACCTTTCCCTCTATGTCAGCAAGGCGAAGTACGAGGAGCTGCCGCCCCTCTACAGGGAGGCGCTGGAGAGCGCCTGCCGCGACGCGACGATCGAATCCATGACCAAGTACGACGTGCAGAACCCGGTGGCGCTGCGCCGCCTGATCGCCGCCGGCACCCAGCTCCGGCCCTTCCCGCGCGACGTCATGCAGGCCGCCTACAAGGCGGCCTTCGAGCTCTATGACGAGATCGCGCAGAAGAACGCCGACTTCAAGAAGGTCTATGACCACTGGAAAGCCTTCCGCGAGACCGAGTATGGCTGGTTCCGCGTGGCCGAGAACAGCTTCGACCAGTTCGTCTACGCCATGTACGGCCAGGAGGCGCAGCAGCGCCGATGACCCGAACCTCCGGCCCGGCGGCATGGCGCGCCGGGCCTTCCACCGGTAACCCGAGATAAGGAATCTTCCCCGCATGGCTGCCCTGCTTGGCTTCAGCCGGGCGATGGACCGGGTCAGCGCCACCTTCGGCGTGATCGCCTCCTGGATGGTGCTGCTCTCCTGCGTGATCAGCGCCGGCAACGCGACCATTCGCTACGGCCTCAATTATTCCTCCAACGCCTGGCTGGAGGTGCAGTGGTATCTCTTCGCCGGTATCGTCATGCTCGGAGCCTCGGTCACGCTGCTGAAGAACGAGCATGTGCGGGTCGATCTGGTGTTCGGCAATCTCGGGACGCGCGCGCGGCTCTGGGTGGATGTGCTCGGCCTGATCTTCTTCCTGCTGCCGGCGATGAGCCTGCTGGCCTGGATGACCTGGCCGTTCTTCCTCGACAGCTGGCAGCGCATGGAGGAATCGTCTAACGCCGGCGGGCTGATCCGCTGGCCGGTGAAGCTGCTGTTGCCGGTCGGCTTTCTGCTTCTCAGCCTGCAGGGCGTCTCCGAGCTGATCAAGCGCATCGCCCTGCTGCGCGGCCTCCGCCCCGAGGGGGAGGTGGTGGTCGAGTACCATCGCCCCGAGCAGTGACCTTTCCCCGAGACGCGGACCCGCACCTGCCATGCTGACCCTCGAGATGATGCCGCCGCTGATGTTCGGCGGCCTCGTCGTATTCCTGCTGATCGGCTTCCCCGTGGCCTTCTCCCTGGCCGCCGTCGGGTTGTTCTTCGGCTTCCTCTCCATCGAGCTGGGCTTCTTCACCCCGGCCTATCTGGGCAACCTGCCCTTCCGGGTCTTCGGCATCATGTCGAACGACCTGTTGCTGGCGATCCCCTTCTTCACCCTGATGGGCGCCATTCTGGAACGCTGCGGCCTCGCCGAGGATCTGCTGGAGGGCACCGGCCAGCTCTTCGGCAAGATCCCGGGCGGCCTGGCCTATGCCGTCATCCTGGTGGGCGCGGTGCTCGGCGCCATCACCGGCACGGTCGCCGCCTCGGTCATCGCCATGGGCATGATCAGCCTGCCGATCATGATGCGCTATGGCTACGACATGCGCATCGCCACCGGCGTGATCGCGGCCTCCGGCACCATCACCCAGGTCATCCCGCCCTCGCTGGTGTTGATCATCCTGGGCGACCAGCTCGGCAAGAGCGTGGGCGACATGTATGCCGGCGCCATCGGCCCCTCGATCCTGCAGGTGCTGCTCTTCGTCGCCTTCATCTTCGCCACCGCGATCTTCCAGCCCCACAAGGTGCCGCCGCTGCCGCCCGAGGCGCTGGCGCCGCGCGGCTGGCCGCTCTACTGGCGCGTCCTCAAGGGCATGGTGCCCTCCGTCGTGCTGATCTTCCTGGTGCTGGGGACGATCTTCATGGGCCTGGCGACGCCGACCGAGGCCGGCGCCATGGGCGCGGTCGGCGCCGTCGCGCTCGCCGCCATCAACGGGCGCCTCACCTGGGCGCTGGTGCGCCAGGCGATGGACAACACCATGCGCATCACCTGCATGGTCATCTTCATCCTGGTCGGCTCCACCGTCTTCTCGCTGGTCTTCCAGGGCGTCGATGGCAGCCTGTGGATCGAGCACCTGCTCTCGCACCTGCCCGGCGGCCAGACCGGCTTCCTGATCTTCGTCAACATCTTCATCTTCTTCCTGGCCTTCTTCCTCGACTTCTTCGAGATCGCCTTCATCGTCGTGCCGCTGCTGGCGCCGGTGGCCGCCAAGCTCGACATCAACCTGGTCTGGTTCGGCGTGCTGCTCTGCGTGAACATGCAGACCAGCTTCATGCACCCACCCTTCGGCTTCGCGCTCTTCTACCTGCGCGGCATCGCGCCGAAGACGGTGAAGTCGAGCGACATCTACTGGGGTGCCATCCCCTGGGTGGGGCTGCAGCTCATCCTGGTCGCCATCGTCATCTTCTGGCCGGAGAGCGTGACCTACTGGCTGGACACCGGAACCGGCGTCGACCCCGCCTCGGTGCGCATCGAGGTGCCGATGCCGGACCTTCCGGCGGAGGACGCGCCGATCATCTTCAAGTAGCCGGCGGGCGGGAAGGCGCGTCCTCCCCTCCCGCCCCTCTCATCCCGGCAGCGGGCCGCCCTCGCCGGCGGCCCAGGCCGCCAGCCCGCTCCGGTCCTCGCGCGCCACGGCCAGGCCGAGCAGCGGCGCGAACTTGAAGCCGTGCCCCGAGAAGCCACTCATCACCATCGCATGCGGCCCCAGCGGCGCGACGATGAAGCGCTCATCCCCCGTCACGTCGTAGTAGCAGGCGCGCGCGCCGAGCACGCGATAGGCCGCGGCCCCGGCCAGGCGCGGCCGGGCCAGGGCCAGGATGGCCTCGGCCTCCGCGGCGCCGGCCTCGCGCGCGTCCTCGGCATCGCCCTGGCGGGAGAAGCGATGGTCGCCGATCTTCAGCGGCGTGCCGACCACCGGCGGCACCGCGTAGAAGCCGCCGGCCTCGGAGAGATCGAGCAGCATCGGCGCCGCGGCCCAGGCCGCCCGCCAGGCCGGCGGCGGCTCCAGATAGACCACGATCTGACGCGAGGGCACGACACGCCCGGCCAGGCCCGGCACGAGGCGCGGCGCCCAGGGGCCGGCGGCCAGCACCAGCAGGTCGGCCTGCCGCGTCGCGCCATCGGCGAGGCGGAGCGAGGCCCGGGCGGGATCCACCGCCATGGCGCGGCCCGGCTCGATCGCGACGCCGCGCCGCCGCAGGTGCCGCGCCAGCGCCGCGACGATGCGCCGGGCCAGCAGCACGCCGCCTGCCGCCATGTGGAAGGCCTCGCCGCCCCCGGCCGGCCGCAGCATCGGGTAGCGGGCGGCGAGCTCGCCCGGCGCGAGATCCTCGAAGGCATGGCCGGCGGCGGCGAGGCCGGCGCGGCTCTCGGCCAGCCAGCCCTCCCCGGACTCGCCCAGCGCCAGCACGCCCGTCGGCACGTGGAGCACCTCGCCCAGATCGGCCCAGAGCAGGTCCCAGGCGGCATAGGCCTCGTCCACCATCCGCATGTAGCCGGCGGCGGCGCCATAGGCGTGGCGGATCAGGCGATGGTCGTCCACGCTGGCGCCGCGCGGATTGGGCACCGGGTCCTGCTCCACGAGCGTGACGGACCAGCCGGCCCGGGACAGGCCCCAGGCGGCGGAGAGGCCCATGATCCCGGCCCCGAGGACAAGCGCGCTTGGCATGGCGCGAGGATGGCGCGCCCGCGCCGGCGGAGCCAGCCTTTCCGCCAGGCCCCTGGAGCATCTTCCGATCGGGATCCGCCCTAGCCCGCCACGGCCAGGACGAGGCGGCCGGACAGCGCCTCGCCGGGCGCCAGCACCCGCATGGCGCCGAGCGGTGCCAGGGCCGAGCGGTTGACGACATCCGGCAGGTGGCTGACCGGCTCCAGGCAGAGCACGGGCGTCTCCGGCGGGGCGAAGAGCTGCAGGTTGCCCGCCCAGTCGCCGCTCGCCACGAGGCTCAGGGTCAGGTCGGGCCGCCGCAGCACCGCCGCGCCGCTCCAGCCGGCATAGTGGTCATCCTGGCCGAGCCAGGCCTCGGCGTCGCCCTCGAGGCCCGGGCAGGGCACGGCGCCGACCGGCAGCTTGCGGGGGCCCCGGAGCAGGCGATGCGTGGCGGCGAAGCGCAGGCGGCAGCCCTCCGGCCGCAGGAACCAGGGATGCCAGCCGAAGCCCGCCGGGCAGGGCGCGGCGCCGAGATGGCGCAGCGTCAGGCGGAGATCGAGCCCGGCGGCGCCGAGGGCGATCTCCAGCCGGGCCGCGTAGTCGAAGGGCGGATGCACCAGTCGCTGGGCCAGCACGGCACGTTCCGGCGCCGCCGCCTCGACCTGCCAGGGCGCCGCGCGGCCGAGGCCGTGCAGCGCGTTGCCCTCCCGCGGGTGCGTGAGGGGAAAGCGGTGGACCACGCCCCGCCAGCGGAGGCACCCGCCATCCAGCCGGTTGGTCCAGGGCAGCATCCAGAAGGCGCCGGCCCTGTCGCGGTTCGGATCGCCGCCGTCGAGCGGCCGCAGCACCGCTCGCCCCTCATGGGCGAGGCTGGCGAAGGCGGCACCCCGATCGGGCAGAATCTCCGCCTCCCAGCCGCCGCCCCGCAGCGCCAGCACGGCGTCAGTCGAGCGCGAAGGGATCGCGCGGGCTCGGGCTCTCGCGGCTGTAGGCGCTGGCGCAATAGGCGCCGCCCTGGTAGCGCTCGGTGACCGGATCGCCCGAGACCTTGCCCTCCATCTGGCCGCGGAAATCCTCGGCCGTGTCCTGCGGCGCCCAGCCGATGCGCTCGCGCTGGTCCTGGCCCCAGAAGGTGGCGGGATTGTCGCTCGCGCCCCAGACCACGGCGTGGCCGATCCTCGGCGCCTCGATGAAGGCGGCGCACAGCTGGGCGAGGTCGGCATAGGACAGCCAGGTGGACAGCATGCGGGCATCGACCGGCTCGGGGAAGGAGCTGCCGATGCGGACGTTGAGGTTCTCCACCCCGTGCTTGTCCCAGTAGAGACGCCCCATCAGCTCGGCATAGGCCTTGGACAGGCCGTAGAAGCTGTCGGGGCGGAAGGCGCAGTCGGCATCGAGCTTCGGCTCGCCCGGGCCCGGCCGCTCATGGAAGCCGATCGCATGGTTCGAGGAGGCGAAGAGCACGCGCGCGCCCTCGCGCCGCGCCGCCTCGTAGATGTGGTAGATGCCGCGGATGTTCGGGTCCAGCACCTCCTCGAAGGGCCGGTCCACCGAGATGCCGCCGAAATGCAGGATGGCGCCGCAGCCATCCGCCAGGTGCTGCATGGCGACGGCATCGCCCAGGTCGGCGGTGGTGAACTCGGCGCCTTCCGGCAGGTCGCCGGGGAAGGGCTTGATGTCGGTCAGCCGCAGCCGGTAGCCGCGCGCGGTCAGTTCCCGCGCCAGCATGCTGCCGAGGTTGCCGGAGGCTCCGGTGACGAGGACGGGCTTGGCTGCGGGCATGATGCACTCCTGGACGGCGATTCGTGGCACGAGTATCCGGCGGAACCGGCCTCAGTGGAACAGGCGCGGCAGCCAGAGCGAGACGGCGGGGACATAGGTCACCACCAGCAGCACGGCGAAGGCGGCGCCGTAGAAGGGCAGGCTGGTCCTGGTCGCGTCCCACATCGAGACCTTGCCGACGGCGCAGGCGACGAAGAGCACCGGCCCCACGGGCGGCGTGATCAGCCCGATGCCGAGGTTGAGGATCAGCACCACGCCGAACTGCACCGGGTCCATGCCGAGCTTCATCACCACCGGCAGGAAGATCGGCGTGCCGATCATGATCAGCGGCGCCATGTCCATGAAGGTGCCGAGCAGGAGAAGGATGATGTTGATCAGCAGCAGCAGCAGCAGCGGATTGTCGGTGATGCCCTCCATCAGCGTGACGGTCATCGCCGGCACCTGAAGCAGCGCCATCAGCCAGCCGAAGGCGCCGGCGCAGCCGATGATCAGCAGCACCATGCCGGTGGTGCGCGCGCCACCCAGCACGGCATGGATGAAGCCCATCCAGCCCAGGCTGCGATAGACCAGGAGCGTCACCAGCAGCGCGTAGATCACGGCGACGACGGCGCTCTCGGTCGCGGTGAAGATGCCGCTGCGCACGCCCATGAAGATGATGACGATCAGCATCAGGCCCGGCAGCGCCGCCGCCAGCAGCCGCGCCAGCACCCACCAGCCGGGGAAGCGCTCGCGCGGATAGCCGCGCTTCACGGCCACCGCCCAGGCGGTGAACATCAGCGCCACCATCAGCAGCATGCCGGGGATGATGCCGGCGGTGAACAGGTCCGCCACGCTGATCGCGCCGCCGGCGGCGATGACATAGAGGATCATGTTGTGGCTGGGCGGGATCAGCAGGTCGATCAGCGCCGCGTTGGCGGTGACGTTCACCGCATAGTCCGGCGCGTAGCCGCGCGCGCGCATCTGCGGGATCATCACGCCGCCGACGGCCGAGGCATCCGCGACCGCCGAGCCGGAGACGCCGCCGAAGAGCGTCGCCGCCACCACGTTGACCTGCCCGAGCCCGCCCCGCATGTGGCCGACCATGGCGGCGGCCAGCGCCACCAGCCGGTCGGCGATCTGGCCGCGCAGCATCAGGTCGCCGGCGAAGACGAAGAAGGGAATGGCCAGCATCGAGAAGACGTTCATGCCCGAATAGAGCTGCTGGAACACCACGACGGCGGGCAGATCCATATAGAGCACGGTGACGAAGGCACTGGCGCCCAGGGCGAAGGCGACCGGCGTGCCGATCAGCAGCAACAGCGCGAAGCTGCCGAGCAGGACGGTGATTTCCATAATTCCGCGCTCCTCAGGCGTCGCTGACCAGGGGCGCAACCATCGCTTCCGAGGGCGCCTCCCCGCCGGCCAGATGCGCCGCCAGCCGTTCCATCCCGAAGAGGCCGATCAGCACGCCGCCGAAGACTAGCGGCAGGTACTCGACCGAGCCCGGCAGGTCGAGGCCGGGCAGCACCGCGTCCCAGACGCCGAGCGCGAGATCGCCGCCGAACCAGGCCATGCCCAGTCCGAACAGGGTCACCACCATGTCCGACAGCACGTCGCAGACCTTGGCGAGGGGCCTGGGCAGCAGCGCCTTCAGGGTATCGAAGCCCATGTGGAAGCCTTCCCGCACGCCGGCCGCGGCGGCGCCCAGGATGACCCAGCCCATCAGCAGCAGGGCCAGCGGCTCGGCCCAGGAGGGCGTGTCGTTCAGCACGAAGCGGCCGAAGACGCCCCAGGCGACGACGACGGTCATCAGCACCAGGCAGAGGCCGGCGATGCCGAGGCAGGCCGTGCAGAGCCGCTCGAGCAGCAGGTTCAGGCCGCGCGCCACGGCCATTCAGGCGGTTTCCCGGATGCGCTGCACCAGCGACTTCATCTGCGCGTCCCGCACGAACTGGTCGTAGACCGGCTGCATGGCCTTCTCGAACAGCGCCTTGTCGACCTCGTTGATCCGCGAGCCGCCCTCGACCACCGCCTGCCGCGCCGTCTCGGTCCTGGCCTGCCAGAGCCGGCGCATCTCGGGAACGCTGTCCTTCGCCGCCTCGCGCAGGATGGTCTGCAGGTCCTTCGGCAACTTGTCGTAGCTGCGCTTGGAGACGACGAGGATCTCGGGCGACATGGAATGCTCGGTGGCGGAGTAGTACTTCGCCACCTCGTAGTGCCGGTGCGAGTGATAGGTGGGATAGTTGTTCTCGGCCGCGTCCACCACGCCGGTCTGCAGCGCCGAATAGACCTCGCCGGTCGGCAGCGGCGTGGGATTGCCGCCGAGGGCGCGGATCATCGCCAGCCACATGTCGGAAGGCTGCACGCGGACCTTGAGGCCCTTCATGTCGGCCGGCGTGTTCACCGGGCGGCTGCGGATGTACATGCTGCGCGCGCCGCTGTCGTAGCAGCAGAGGGTGATCATGCCGTGCCGCTCCGTGCCGGCCGAGATCTCCTGGCCGAGCGGGCCGTCCACCACCTGATGCATGTGCGCCTCGTCCCGGAACAGGAAGGGCAGGCCCGGGATGACGGTGGCGGGCACCAGGTTGGTCAGCGTGGCGAAGTTGGTGCGGTTCATGTCGATCACGCCGAAGCGCGTCTGCTCCAGCGTGTCCTTCTCCTCGCCGAGCTGGCGGGAATGGAAGACCTGGACCCGCAGGCGGCCGCCGGAACGCTCCTCCGCCAGGCGCGACAGGGCCTTCACGCCCTCCACCGTCGGGTAGCCGTCCGGATGGACGTCGGCCGAGCGGAGGGTGATGGTCTGGGCGCTGGCCTGGAAGCCGATCAGGGCGGGGGCCGAAAGGGCGGCGGCACCCAGCAGCGCCCGGCGGGGCAGCATGAGCTTGCTCATCGTGAACGTTCCCTGTTAGCCTGAATTTTTGTATGACGTTCGGTCATCATATGACTGATGACAGGCATTGCAGGCGCAGGGTGAAACCACGCGACGCGGCCTGTCAATAGTTTCCGCAGCCCTTGCCGCCGCCCGCCTGACGCCGCAGCATCCCCGCCGCCTTGCCTTCAGGAGACCGCCCGTCATGCCCGAGCCCGCCACCCTCTGCGCCGCCGCCGAAGAGCTGGCCCGGGGCCGCCTTTCCGCCGTGACGATGGCCGAGGCGGCGCTGGCCCGCATCGCCGATCCCGCCGGGGAGGGCGCCCGGGCTTTCGTCGCCGTGCAGGCGGAGCAGGCCCTGGTCACCGCCCGCGCCATGGATGCCATGCGCGCCGCCGGCCGGGCCCCCTCACCCTGGGCCGGCATCCCGATCTCCATCAAGGATCTGTTCGACCAGGCGGGCGTGCCGAACCGCGCCGGCTCGACGGCGCTGGCCGACGCCCCGCCGGCGCGTCGCACCGCCCCCGCCGTGGCACGGCTCGAACGCGCCGGCTTCGTCGTGCTTGGCCGCACCAACATGGTCGAATTCGCCTTCAGTGGCCTGGGCGTGAACCCGCATCACGGCACCCCGCTCTCGCCCTTCGACCGCGCCACGGGGCGCCTCCCCGGCGGCTCCTCCTCCGGTGCCGCCGTGGCGGTCGCGGATGGCATGGGGCTGGCCGGCCTCGGCTCGGACACGGGCGGTTCCTGCCGCCTTCCGGCCGCGCTGTGCGGCGTCGTCGGCTACAAGCCGACCGCCCACCGCGTGCCGCGCGAGGGGGCCTTCCCGCTCTCCCCCACCCTCGACAGCATCGGCCCGCTGGCCCGCAGCGCCGCCTGCTGCGCCGTGCTGCATGCCCTGATGGCCGGAGAGGAGGCAGAGGCCCCGCCCGTGCCGCGGCCCGTGGCCAGCCTGAGCCTGGCCATCCCCGACGACACCTATCTCTTCGAGTCGCTGGAACCCGCCGTGGCCGCTGCCTTCGACCGCGCCGTGGCGCGGCTGGAAGCGGCGGGCGCGCGGATCACACGGATCGCCCTGCCGGAACTCGCCGAGATTCCCCAGGCCAACGCGACCGGCGGCTTCGTCGCCACCGAGGCCTATGCCGTGCACCGGTCGCTGATGCGGCAGGCAGGCGGGCGATACGATCCGCGCATCCTGGCCCGCATCCAGCGCGGCGGGGGCATGAGCGCGGCCGACTACCTGGCCCTCCGGGATGACCGCGCCCGCATCATGGCTGCCACCGCCGCCCGCACCGCCGCCTATGACGCGCTGCTCTGCCCCACCACGGCGCTGACGCCGCCGCCGGTCTCCGCCGTGGCCGACGAGATGGAGTACCACCGCATCAACATGCTCCTGCTGCGCAACACCTCGGCCTTCAACTTCCTGGACCGCTGCAGCATCAGCCTGCCCTGCCACGCGCCGGGCGAGGCGCCGGTCGGGCTGATGCTGACCGGCGCGCGGGACGGCGACCGGGCGCTGTTCGAGACCGCCATGGCCGCCGAGGAGGCGCTTCGCGCGGTGACGGCCGCCTGACTTTGTGGATTGAGGGCTTCCCCTGAGCGGCGGCTGTCGCTAAACAGGGGCCCTGGCGAGGACCCGTAGCTCAGCTGGATAGAGCGTTGCCCTCCGAAGGCAAAGGTCGTACGTTCGAATCGTATCGGGTCCGCCAATTTTTCAATAACTTAGCCGCTTAGACAGTCTTCTCGGTAAGGCTGGTGTCACCACAGAGTCACCAGCGACGGGACTGTCACACGAACAGCAGCCCCTCGGGCCTGGCGCCTTCCACCTGATAGATCATCGGCCCGGACTGGTTGGCCATGGCCCGGCCGATGGCCATGGCGACCGCGGCGGCACCGTCGATCTTCCCCATGGCCTTGGCCTTGCTGAACTTGATGTTGCCGGCCGCGTCCTGCTCCACCCGGATGTTCGCGAAGTTCCAGCGCAGCACCGGGTCGCGCCCGGCCTGGAACTGCCGCCCCAGGATGGCCCGCTCGATCTCCTTGCAAGGCGCCGACATCGAGGCAAAGCCCTGGCCGAACTGCGCCACGGGCAGCTGGCGCTCTTGCAGGCGCTGGAGGAAGTTCAGCGCGCCCCAGCGGTCCACCGCGATTTCCTGCACTGACAGCTCGGCGCACAGCTCCACCAGGTCGCGCAGGATCTGGTCCTGATCGATGCTGTTGCCCTCGGTCACCACCAGCCGGCCGGATTCCTGGAAGGCGGCATAGGGCTGGTTGTCGGCCACCCGGCGGCGGAACTGCTCGGCCGGGCAGTACTGCTTGCCCCAGACCAGCCAGCCCCCTGCCCCGTCCGCCGCCACGGCATAGACGGCCGCCAGGTCGGACACGCTGGCCAGATCCACGCCGACAAAGACCGGCTTCCCGGCCAGGTCGGATAGCTCTACCGGCCGGCAGTCGCCCTGGTCATAGACGGCCATGTCCACCCAGGTGACGGCCGCGCTGTCGCCCCAGATGTTCAGGTAGAGCCGCTTGAACATCTCCCGCTGGCTCGGGATCTCGGCCGCCCGGCGGGCCGTCATGCGCATCTCGTCCAGGCTGCGGAAGCCCGCCGCCAGGGCTGGGTTCACCGCCTGCCACACCGCCTCGTCCTGCCAGTCGCAGTCGTGCGGGGCCTGGTAAAGCACCGGCAGGAAGGTCTCGTCCTCCACCTCGCCGCGCTCGACCTTCAGGGCATATTCGTACAGCTCCCAGGCCAGATCACCGCGGCCATGGCCGGCCGTGGTGGTGACAATGGAGAGCGGGCAGAGGCGTTTCCCCATGGAGGAAACCAGCACCTCCCACAGCTCCCGCGTCGGCCAGGCATGCACCTCATCGGCCAGCAGCATCGACACGCTGAGGCCGTGTTTGCTGTAGGCCTCGTGGCTGATCGCCCGATAGGTGCTGTCCGAACGCGGGTGGCTGATCAGCTTGCGGCTGTCCACGATCCGCGTGGCGGCCATCAGATGCGGATCGGCGCGGATCATCCGGGAGGCGCCATTGTAGGCGATGCTCGCCTGCTCGCGATCGGCGGCGGCGCTGATCACCTGGCCGGCGGCGTCCCGCTCCGGGCCCAGCAGCCCCAGCAGGGCCAGGGCGCTGGTCAGGGTGGTCTTTCCCGAGCCACGAGGCAGCAGCAGGAAGACGGTGCGGATCTTCCGCAGGCCGGTTCCAGGATGCACGTCGCCAAAGACCTTGCGGACGATGCGCGCCTGCCAGGGGTGCAGAACAAAGGGCTGCCCGGCCAGCGGGCCCTCGGTGTGGCGCAGCTTCTCGACGAAGCGCACCGCCCGCTCACCATGGCCCAGCGGATCGGGGATCTCACCGGCCAGGAAGCGGGAGCCGGTCAGGCAGCCAGCAGCACTCACGCCAGCATGCCCTCCCACGGGTCAGCCTTGGGCGCGTCTGTGTGCTTGCCGCGCCGGCTTGGCGTCAGGCCCAGCTCGGCCGCGTAGAGCCGCACATCGCGCATGGCGATGCTCAGCATCTTGTAGGCGGGGTGGCTGATCGGCCCATTCCGCCCCTCGATCACATGCCCTTCGGTGTCCATCAGCACCGAATACTGCCGCATGGCCCCCACAGCCCGGCAGTAAGCCTCCAGCGTGGCCATGGTGTCGTCACCCAGCAGTTTGCGCTGGTGCAGGACCGGAGCGACGCGACGCCACTCCTTCCGCGCCTCCTCCGTCAGGCCGGCCGGCGGAGACGGACATTTCCCGGGCGCAAAGCCGCCCTCGATGACGGTCAGTTCCTGCTTTCCACCCTTCATCACGAAGGCCCTTTCCCTGAAGAGTCCATTGGAGGCGAGAATTCGTGTGCTGTGTGGGGCTCGGTCTCGGGCCCAGGCAGGCCAGATCGGCACCCCCCTATCCCCTCCTGCGACCGACCCCCGCCCCCTCGCTCGCGGTTGAACCCGGCCGTGACCTGCCGGTGACAGGGGGTGCAGAGGGGTCGGATGTTGCTGGGCACCAGCCGCAGGTCGGGCCGTAGGCGAAGGGGCTGGATGTGGTCAGCCTCGGTCGCCGCCGTGACCCGTCCCTGCGCCGCGCAGAACCGGCAGAGCGGTTCCGCTGCCAGCACCGCCTCGCGTAGCTGGCGCCAATGCTGGTCGTAGCCACGAGAGGAAGCCGAACCGCGCTCCCGATCCCAGACCTTGCTGCACTCCGGGCAGCGCCGCCCCGTGAAGGCCGGATGGCCCGGCGTCTTGCAGAAGCGCGGCGCTGCCCAGGGCATGGTCAGGCCACCGGGGCCGCGGCCGGGTTGCCGCGCACCACCAGCACGCTGGCGATGGCGCCGGTGGTGGCGCTGGCCACCGTCAGCACCGGCCGGATGTAGCGCTTGTTGCCGATGTAGCTGACGCGCTGCACCGTGTTGCCGCCCGGCGCGGCGGAGACGGCGGACAGGCTGCCCGCCAGATCAATGGCCGCGACATCCGTCCAGCCGCTGCTGCTGTTGTCGCTCTCCTGCAGCTTCGGCGTGTGGGTGCCATCGGTCCAGGCGCCGAAGGCCACCAGCACCGCCGCCGTGCCGAAGCCCAGCAGATCCACGGCCGTGCCATTGGCCGTGGCCGTGCGCGCCGCGGGCGGCAGGGCCAGGGCGGGGCTGATGTTGTGGGACAGGTCACGCATGGTCGCTCTCCTCTCAGCTCGCCGCGATGCGCAGCTTGCGCAGGGCCTCGGCCTTGGCCACGCCACCCGCCACGCGACGGCGGCCGTGGAAGCGCGTCACCCCGTTGGTCGCCTGGCTGTAGGGGTCACGCAGCACGGACAGGGCGACGCGGTCGAAGATGCGATAGCCCTGGCCGAAATCGCCGAAGACGACCGGCGTGGCGCCGGCAGCCACGTCCGGCATGTCGGGCATCTCCACCACCGGGCGGCCCAGCAGCGTGGTGGCCATGGCGCCGGCGATGCCCGCGGTGGCCAGCAGGTAGTTGCCCGTCGTGTCCTTCAGCTTGCGCGCCTGGGCCAGGGTGTTGCTGTTCATCGCCCAGACCGCGTTCGCCCGGTAGGCGGACGGGATGGCGTGATAGAGATCCAGCAGGCTGTCGGCGCTGAAGGTCGCGGCGCTGCCGCTGGCCACGGTCGGGATGGTGGGGTCCGCCATGAAGCCGAAGGGCCGCAGCACGCCGTCGCCATTGACGAAGGCCGCACCCTCGGCCCGGCCGAACTCCTCCGCGAACTCGAAGGAAAGCTCCGCCGCGACGTCGAAGGCGCTGTCCTCCAGCATGGCGTTCGAGACATCCACCCAGCAGGCGATCTCCCGCACTTCGTATCGGTTCTGCCCGAAGGTCACGGTGGTCTCGGGTCGGGGCTGGATCTCGCCGACCCACTGCGCCGTCATGCCGCCGGTGCGCTTGGGCAGGAGAACCGCGCCGGCCGCCGTGCTGGCCACACGAGCTACGGAGCGGACGGGCGAGAACTGCACCACGTTGCGCAGCAGCTCGGCGACGAACTGGTCGGGCGCCAGATAGCCGCCGGCGGTGTCGTCGCTGACGCGGAGGGTGCGCAGCTCCGGCGCTTCCAGGGCCTCGCGGCCACGGCGCAGGAAGGTGGCGAAGGCCCGCGTCTCGACCTCCGGCTCCTGCCGCGTCTCCAGCCCGATGCCGGGGCGGCGCAGCACGGTCTCGGTGCGGTCGAGGCGCGAGCGGATCTCGGTCATGGCGCTGTCGAGCTGGCCGAAGCGCTGATCGGCGCTGGTGGTGAAGCCCTGCACGGCGGAGCGAATCTCGGCCAGGTCGTTGACCTCGCCCTGCTCCTGCCCGTCGGGGGCCTCACGCGTTTCCCAGCCGGTGCGCGGATCGACGCCCGGCGATGCGAAGTTCGGCATCACGGTTTCCTCAGTTTGCCCGCGCACTGGCGGATGAAGGCGGCAAGCCCGGCCGCCGCGGGAGGGGTGGGAGCGGAGCGGACACTGGCCACGCGCGCCGCATGCTGCGCCGGACGCGAGACCAGCGAGATCTCGATCAGCTCCATCTCGGAGACGACACGCCCGCCGCCGGTGGCCGGTGCGGCGCGGATCGTCCTGAAGCCGATGCTGAGGCCGTCGAGCGCCTGGGCCTTCAGCATGGCGTGGGCGTCACGGCCGGCAGTGCTGTCCATCACCAGCATGCCGGTGACATGCAGGCCGGTGTCGTCCTCGCGGATCTCGGTCCAAACGCCGACAGGGCGGGCCGGATCGTGGGCCCAGAGCATCAGCGGGCGCGTGCCGGCGGTCCTGTGCGCCGCCAGGGACTTCGCGAAGGCACCGCGCTGCACGACATCGCCGAAGAGATCGCGCCGGCCCCAGACGGCGGCGTAACCGCTGATCTGGCCGCTCTCCTCGGGGGCAAAGCGCGTCTCGACGCCGGCGGACCTCTCAAGCATCGGCGCTGTCCTCTGGCTGCCGATCGACCGGCGCGGAGTTGACGGGACGGGTGAAGACCTCGCCGCCGTCATAGGGGCTGCGGTTCTCCATGGCGCGGATCTCGTTCGGGTTGAACACGCCGGCGGCGATGGCCTGCGAGTAGGCGGTGAAGCGCGCGGCCAGATCGGCGCGGGCCAGGTCATCCACCAGGAACTCGACGTAGAGGCCACCGCGGCGTTCCTCCGGCGTCAGCAGCGATACGCGGATCGAATCCGTCCAGGCGCGCAGGATCGGCAGCAGCGTGAAGGTCAGGAACTGGCGGCCCAGCTCCTCGGCATTGCTGTGCGTGACGCGATCGAGATCGGCCAGCAGATGCAGCGGCACGCGCCAGATGCGGGCGATCTCCTGCAGCTGGAAGCGCCGCACCTCCAGGTACTGCGCATCCACGGACGACATCTGCAACGGCTCAAAGGTGAGACCGCTTTCCAGGATCGCCGTCTTGCCGGTGTTGTCGGCATTCCAGCTCTTGCGGAGCACCTCGCGCTGCTCATGCGTTAAGAAGCTGGGCGACTTCAGGATGCCGCCGGGCCGCGCGCCACGGCCGAACAGCTTGGCGCCGTACTGCTCCAGGACCTGCGACAGGGCGATGGCCTCGCGGGCCTGCACCACCGGGCTGTCACCCTGATAGAGCCCGGTGCCGACGCCGCGGATATGCAGGATCTGATCGCGGCCGTAGCTGCGGCGCGTGCCGTCCGCCTCGGTGACGGTATAGATCGGCTCCCGCGTCAGCACGTGTGGGGCAACGGAGACGCTGGAGGGCGCCAGCGGGATCAGCTCGGAGACACCGCCCTCGCCACGCCCGATCCAGGCATAGGCATTGCCGTGCAGCGAGAGCTGGGTTTGCAGGACCAGGCGGAACTCGCTGGCCGGCGTCCAGGGATTGGCCACATCGGACAGCAGCGATTCCAGGGGATGGTCGTCGGCCCGTTCGCGCCCGCCATCGGCAGCACGACGATACAGGTGCAGGGGTAGCTGGCTCACGGTCTCGGCCAGGACCTTCACGGCGCCGTAGACAGCCGTGCAGCGCATCGCGGTTTCGGCGGAGACGGAGATCCCGGCGGCAGTCGGGCCCGCGCCACCCAGCAGGATCGCGGTCCAGGGATCACGAAGGGTGCCGGAAGCCGCCCGACTTTCGGGGGCGGAGAACAGGGCCTTGATCGAGCCCAGCAGGGAGGAAGCGCGCGCCATATCCGGCAGCGCTACGCGTTCTCAGGTGGCAGCACCAAGCGGAATAGAACGACGCAATCGATTGAATTTAGGAGGAAATCTCGGGAGGCGGCGAGGCTAGGCGCGGCATCTCGCCGGCTCTAGCTCCGCACCGCCTCATACTCGCCCGGTGCGAGATGGTCAGGCGGATGACAGGTTGCGCAGCACCAGCCCGGTGCGCCGCCATCCCGCTCACTGCGCAGATCCCGCCACCACCGGCCACCCTGACGCGGATCGAACCGTCCGCAGCAGCCGCACCAGGCACCGGGAGACGGGCGAGCCGCCGGATCGGGCCAGGACGGCGGGCGCTGCAACCCGGCCCTCAGCAGGCTGTCGATCAGCCGCCGGGGTTCCTGGGATGGCTCGGGTGAGGGTGCCTTCTCCTGGATGGCGGTGCGCTCGGCAGAGGTGTCGCGGGCGTCCCGCTCCGCATCCGTCAGAATCCAGGCCAGCAGCCCACCCAAATGTTTGTTTTCATCTCCCCCTTCGACATTTCGGTCGGAACGGTCGGAACGGTCGGAACACCTAGTAATTACAGTGGCTTGACCCGTTCCGACCTCCGCGCCGATGGTCGGAACGGTCGGAACACCCCCCTCCCCGCTCACGGCCGCTTCTCGTCCGGCTGACCAAGGATCTCGGGCCGGACGCAGTAGCAGCGGGCAAGGCCGATACCCGGAATGCGCACCCGGCGCGTCAGGTTCTTGCCGTCCCCGCCCTCAAGCATCTCGGCATTCAGGAGTGTCCTGGCGGCTTCGTTCGGATCGATGCCGGCCTCGGCACAAACCTCGCGCCAGATCTCAGGCGGGATAAGATACTCGTCGCGCCCATCCGGCAGCCGCCGGCGCCACCCGGCGCGGCGGATCACCGGGCGCTCGGGGCTGATCTCGTACCAGTTCCCGCTCTCGACCTGCGCCAGGGCGACGAAGCGGGCAGCGCCATTCTCGGTGATGAACAGGCGGATGGCCCGGAGATGCTGCGCCTCCTCACTGGCGCTGGACCCGCCACGGCGGGCGATCCAGGCGGCCAGCAGGGCCTTACAGGCGCGGGTGGCTTCCCCGCGTGGCCAGGGCAGGATGCTCCATTCGGTGGCCAGCTCACCGGCCAGGGCCAGCAGGGCAAAGCGCCGGGCCACGTCGCGAACCTGCGCATCGGCCTCGGGATCAAGCTGGGCGGTGAAGCGCGTGCGCATCGCCTCGGCCAACTGTGCCAGCATACCCGTCTCAGCTGCCCGTCCTTCGGCCAGCCGTGCCAGAAAGGCGCGGATCGGCGTGCCGTGCTGGCGGCGCAGCGCACCGTGCAGATGCGCCATCAGCGCCTCGTGCGAGGGCTGGCCGTGCAGCTTGGGCCATAGCCCCGTCGCCGGCATCGGGATGGAGGGCAGCCGCACCTCGGCCCCGGCGGAGAGTTTCTGCCCGGCCTTGGCCACCATCGCCGCCAGATCCAGCTCACCGGTCGAGAGGATGAAGGTCCGCCAGGTGCGCCGCCGCGCCGCGCTGGTGTCGCGCCGCATCCGGCCCTTGCCGGATTCGTTGGCCAGCATGTAGACGGCGCTGGCCACCTCGCGCGGGTCGGCCTGGTGCAGCTCGTCCAACCCGAGCAGCCCGTCGCCGCATTCCTCGGCCGCGCCCTCCAGCCCGTTGGCGGTGGAGCGCCAGTCGCGCAGCGCGCCACCCTTGAAGGGCAGCCCCCACACCGAGAGCGCCAGACGCAGCGCCAGGGTCTTGCCGGCCTTGGAGCGCCCGGCCAGGTGCAGCCCGCCGGAGGCCTCACCGAGCGGCTCCAGCAGTGGCCCGGCGAAGGCGGCGCAGAGTGCCACCACCGCCACGTCATTGCCGACAGCGCAGGCGGCGATCTCCTGCCGCCAGCCGTCCAGCGTGCCGGCCTCGGCCACCATCTGCGCCGCGTTCTCCGCCGGGGCCTTGAGCACCAGTGATTCCGCGGCCCGGCCGATGATCGCACCGTCCGGCAGCACATAGGCGGCCGGCTGGCCGGGCTGGGCATGCCAGCCGGCGCGGGAGACCAGGGTGACGCGGGAACCGGCCTGGACACCGGCCAAAGCCCTGCGGAGCTGCAGGCGGGCGGCCGGCTCAGGGGCGACGCGCAAGCCCCTCGACACCATGGCGCCTTCCAACTCGCCGGGCTCGGTCATCAGCAGCCGGGCGGGCATCGGCCATGTCTGGGTGCGTCCGTCAGGATCGCGCCAGCGAAGCCACACGCCCCACTCCTCACCGCCATTGTTGCGGCACAGCCCCAGCACCTCGATAGGCGGCGCCAGCCAGACCAATCCTTCCTCACCGGCATCGGCATAGAGGCCGTCCTGCTTCTGCATGATGCCGAAAGGCCACCGCACTTCTCCCGGACCAGGAGCATCCTTGCCACGGTGCGCCGCGGCGGCCTCGGCGCGGCGGCGGCGGAGCTCGGCCTGCACCGCCTTGTCGAGGGCGATGACACCCATGCCAAGCGCCTGGGCGACCTTCTTGCGCTCCTGCGCGTAGCCAATGCGGTCCAGGCCGGCCAGGCGGGCGATCTCCAGCGCCTCGGCTGCGCGATCGCGCTCTGCCTCGGTCCCGTTCTCCAGCGGCTCATCGTCCAGATCGGGCGGCACGAAATTATCCCCGTCCATCAGCGCATTCCCTCCGGCAGGGTGCCGCTGTCTGTGCGCTGGCGGATGGCCCAGGCGGCGATGGCGGCGCCCTCGCCCTTGGGCTTTCCGGCCTGGCACAGCGCGCCGTCGATCGCGCGGGTCACCTCGGATTCCGTCAGCAGCCCGGCCTTGACCAGGCGGGCGAGCCCCCAGGCCTCGGCCACCGCGGCCGGGTGGCGGTCACCCTCGCCGCGGCTGCTGATGGTGCTGATGGCGCGCGTCAGCGCCGCCAGGGCGTAGCGGCTGCCGCTGCCGGGGCTGACCGGCCGAACCGGCGCAACAGGCTCGGGCGGCGGCGCCAGGGCCTCCGCGCTGGGTGCCTGGATGATCGCGCTGGTGCCCTGGATGCGCAGCAGGCGCGCGGGCAGCGGGTCGGTGGCACCAGGAGCGAACAGCGGCGCCGCGGTGTAGTTCAGCTGCGCCGGGCGGAACAGCGCGGCATCCACCGGGGTGCCCTGAAACCAACGCACCAATTCGCTGCGGGCCAGGCGGCGGTCGCACCAGCCCCAGAGGCGCAGCCGGGCGCCGGGCTTGATGCCGTGCGAACTGGAGGCCTGCACGACCAGATCCGCCTGCCGCAGCGGCTCCGGGAGCATCGGCAGCACGGCGGCGGCGCAGGCGGCGAGGTCCCGGCGATCGAGGCCTTCCGGCAGCGGCACGCCATCGAGATCGAGGCTGAGCCAGCGGCGCGGTATGTCGCGCAGCGTGGCGGCCTCGCCGGTTTCCGGATCGGGATGCGCCAGGCGGCGGACGCTACGCGTGCGGGCCGGGTCGGCGATGGCGCCGCGCACGACGGCGCAGTCCCAGCGCGGGGCCAGGTCGCGCAGCAGGGCTTCCAGCGCATCGAGCCCGTCGATGACGACCTCGTGCAGGTCGAAGTGCTTGGCGGAATCGTAGCCGTCGCAAGTGCCGTCGGCGTGCCAGGTCTTGGTCAGGCGACGGTGCTTGGCGTGAAGGATGGTGATGCCGTCAGAGGTCATGCCGCGGCCTCCTCCCTGCGTCGCCGAGTGATGCCATTCAGATAGTCGAGCTTCTGCTGCCAGTACTTGTTCCATCGGCCCGAACCGACACCCCAGGCGGCATCGATGACCGTGCGGGCCATGGACTGTTCCTCGGCATTCAGCAGATGCAGGTGCTTGCTCAGGCTTTGCACGGCAACGTCACGCAGCGCATCGCGCAGGCCGCTCTCCGAGAAGCCGCGGTGCTTTCGCGACGACGGGCGCGGCGGGGGCGGTACCGGAGCGACGGACACGAAGCTCGTTGCCAACAGCGCCTCCCAGGTCGTGCCGGATTTCTGGATCAGCCGATGCGCGGCCAGTGCCGCAGCGGCACGCTCGCCGTCGACATCGCTGCCGAGCAAGCCAAGGATTTTCACCAGCCGCTCGCGGGTGGCGGGAGTGAGTGCGCTCACTGGATCGTCACTCCCTCAGGCGCGCCGGGCCGGGGATGCACATCACCGGGCGGCACCACGATGCTGAGAATGCGGCGCTCATCCATCATGGTCCGCGCCAGGGCCCGCCACGCGTCATGGTGCTGTCCCTGCATTTCAACTAGCACCACGCGCCCGGTGATCATGGTCAGCATGGCGGCCAGGATGTAGTGCCGGTCCTGGCCACCGGCAGCGTGCAGGATCACCATCTCCGACCACCGGAGCAGCGTCTTCGCCTGTTCCCAGCGATCCGGCCCGGTGGCCGAAGGATGATCGTCGGCGAGCAGGACACAGGTCGCCTTCTTCGCTTTCAGCAGATTCGCCGGAACCGGCGAGCCGCGCGTCGAGATTGTGACCGCGATCAGGCTGTCAGCGGCGGCACGCAACAGCGGCGCACGGAAGCCCTCGCCTGCCTGGATCATCTTGTCGATGGTCAGCTCGATCTCGGCGCGCTTGCGGATGTTGACGGGTGCGTTCATCGCCCGGCCTCCAGCATGCGCTTGTGGCTGATCGCCGCGGCCAGGGAGGCGAAGAACCGCAGCGCAGGCCGCCGGTTCATCGCATCGGGGATCAACAAGGCCGCGCGCGGCGTGTCCGGATCGTTCGCGCAGGGCACTTCGAGCAGGCGGATGCGCTTGTCATCAGGGCGCACTTCGGGCGCCAAGAGCCGATGGCTCATGTTTTGATTTTCTCCGACTTTCGTGTCTCAGAAACGGTAGTTGTCGAGACCGGCGGAGGCGTGTAGGAGATCGGTGTCCAGTCGATCTGCCTGCTTTTCTCCGCCTAGACCCTCCCTACCCCGCGTCGCTGCTGCTGGTGCGCAGCTTGCCAAGCTTCTCAAGCGCCCAGCGGTCCAACTCCTGCTTCGGATACAACGGCGAGCGGCCCATCTTGAAGTAGCGCGGTCCACCACCGGTGGTGACCAGTTTCGCCAGTGTCCCGACAGCCACCTTCAAACCGTGCTTCTGGTAGAGGTAGAGTGTGGCTTCCTGTCGATAGTAATTCTCCCGGAACTTCGGCAGTTCAGTCATGTTCGTTCTCCTTCAAATCAGAGGGATGGGCTCGGGAATTCAGGAGTTGGTTAGGAGGTATCCGGTGGATCTTCCTCGCCTGATTTCGGCAAGTCCCACGAGGGGTGGGGAGCGATCGTCCGGCCGCTAATCTCCGGTTTGGATGAGATGAGATTCTCGAACACTGGCTCGCCCCGATGCTCATGAATTGCATCGAGCGCGTTGCGGATCGCCAGAGAGACATTGATCGACAGAGTGCTGATCGCGTTCTCCCTTGCCGCGATGAACTCCTTCTCAATGCGCTGCATCTGAGCGCTAGTTCCTCGGTCGCGATGAAAGTCGAGGCTCCTCACCTCGCCGCTGATGTTGCGAACCTCGGCGTCACTTCCTCGCTCCCATCCGATGATCCGATACTCGGGATACGCTGTGTACTTGCCCGTTCCGGAGGCCAAGCGGACGTTGTCATCGCCAGCGCGCCCATAGCGGGAGAACACGTACTGGCGATCCACGATCTCAATGTGCAGGTCATGCACCAGGGTGGTGCGCGGACGGTAGATATCAGTCCTGGTTCGCAGCATGTGATGGAGCCAGAAGTCATCATTGATGAGGAACCGAACCTGCTCCGCCGACACCTCATCGTCCCCCCATGGGTAGTAGGGAGATCGGGGGTTGAGAGGCTTGTGAAGATAATCCGTCAACCGAGTAGGAAGTATTCCCCGGTCCTCTTCGAACTCCCCCACGACAAGTCCGGCCAGCCGCGCAGCGGGAAGCAGTTCCATCCCGCCCCTGTACAGCGCGCCCGTCATCGCAATGGCGCCCAGTGCGCTGACACGCCAAGCCCTGCTGCTGGCGTAGCCCCCACCGATCTCGGAGTTGGGGACGAGCCCCTTGCTCACCAGCAAGGCGAAATTGCGCGGCGTGGTCCCCCCGGCCACCGCAAGCTCGGTGGAGGTGAAGGTGTCCGGGGGCGAATCCTTCCGAGGGCGGGCCATATGATCCAGCTATCCCATGGCCCGCCGCGACACAATAGAAACCGTCACTGATGTGGAGGTTTAAGTTTTCTAGAGGCGGTCCATGGCCGCCCCGATGCCCCTGTTGCCACAGCCATCACGGCGCCGGCTCCCGGCCGCGTTCCACGGCCATCCGGTCGGCGTGGTAGCGCTGCATCTTGGCCAGCGCCTCGGCCTCCTGGTCGCGGACGATGTTGGCCTTGTGGAGGAGATGCTCGTGGGTCTTCCGCTCGGCGACGGTGTCGAAGACCTTTCGGCACCAGGCGCAGCGATGCGTCGCGGGCGGGGTGTGGCGGCTCATGCCTTCCCCTCCAGCATCGCCTCGGCCCGCTCGCCGATGGCGTAGAAGACCTCGATCTCCTCCGCCTGGAAGGCGTTGTGCCCCACCTCCTCTACGCGGGCGACCATGGCCACCACGCGGTGCAGGAAAGCCTCCAGGCCCGGCGGGAAGTCCTCGGCCAGGGCGGTCAGGGCATCGCGCTCGTCGTCGCACCAGCGCTCAACCAGGTCCCAGCGGTCGTCCGGGCCGTTCTCCATGGCCTCGTGCGCGTCCATGACGGCACGGTAGCGGGTCAGGGCAGGATCGGGGTTCTCACCCTCCAGGGCGAAAACCTCCGTGGTGGAATTCGCCACGCAGACAGGCGCCAGCGCCGCGGCGATGAGCATCGATCTTCTGCTGCGGCTCATAGCGTCACTGCCCATCCGGCGCAGGCCGCGAAGATGATGCAGCAGGCGGCGAGGCTGGCGCGGAGGGCGGTATCGTCGGTGAAGCTGTTCAAGTGGCAAAGTTTGCCACTTGATTTCCGGTCGCCGCCATGCCGCGTCTCCGGATGCAGCGCCTCGTGGATCTCTTTTGCCCGGTCCGACAGGCCGGCGACCTTGGCGGCGCGGCGGGCGGCATCGCGGTCAACGCCGAGTTCTCGGGCGGCAGACCGAATGCCGCCCTCATTCCCTCGACCCTCCACTCTCCCTCGTTCGGAAACTGGCGCAACTTGCGCCAGTTTAACCTTCTCCTCCGTAAGCCTGATCCACTCCGCCACATGCTCTGACCGCTCCAGCACGATGGGCAGGGCGGTGTCGGCGCGCTGGGAACTAACGGCACTCTGCCGTTGGTTCTCAGGCACGTTGCCGGCCCGGGTGCCAGGATGGGCAAGCGTCCGTTTCGCGGCGGGACGCCGCTTAACCGGCGGCGGTGGTGGGATCCACGGCTCCCGCGCCGGCCAGACGAAGGCCAAGACCGGCGGCAGGTCGCCGTTCGCGATATAGGCCAGGGAGCGTCGCAGGAAGCCGGGGCGCCAGGGCTTATGCGCCGGGGCAGCGCGGAAGGGTTTGGAACCGCTGCGGTTCTGAACCACCCGCTCGGCCAGCACGAGAAGGCTGTGCTCACTGTGCACACCCTTCCCACAACCAAGATGGGTCCGCTCACTGTGCGGACCCTTCCCGCCGGGAAAGGGCTGCGGCTCCAGCGGGAGCGGCTGAAGGCTGCGCTCGGCGTCGGCGTCGGCCTCGTGGTCCCAGTCCGGCTCCATGTCGGCCATCGGCGCGTCGTAGGCGTCGAGCAGGTCGATCAATCGCGCGATCAGGCCCTCGATACGAGCGCGGTCGGGTGGCGCAAGTTGCGCCACCTTGGCGGTGAGGGCAGGTCGCTCACGGTGAGCAACCTTGGGCGGCAGTCTTCTTCTGGACGCGCAGTCAGTGCGCGCGTATTCGGCGCAGTTAGCCATTGCCTGCTCCTTGCCGAGCGGGTTGCGGTTAGGCCGGGCGGTGGAGGTGGTGCTCCTCGCTCGGCCGATTTCGGTTGGTGCGATGCCCAACCTCAATTATTATGATTGGCATTTCGCCTCAACGTCAATCAGAAAGATTGAGCTTGCCGGTAGATCCTATATCCGCGCCTCAATGTCGTGGTGCTCGCGCCATGCTCGGTTGGAGCCAGACCCAACTGGCCGAGGCTGCGAAGGTAGCTCGGCAGACTGTCGTGGACTTCGAGCGCGGCGCCAGGACCCCCTACCCCAACAACCTCACCGCCATCCGCGCCGCCCTCGAAGCCGCCGGGGTGGAGTTCATCGCGGAGGATGGGAGTGGGGCGGGGGTGAGGTTGAGGAAGCCGTGAATCGGCCCGCCTCATTGGACCTTCGCTCCGCCAGCAACCCGTCGCCGCCATGAAACAGGCCTTATGCTGCAATGAAGCATGAAGGCCCTGCCCATCGAGCTCAATCCGACATAGGTTGCGCCCGCGCCCGGCTGGGACGGGAAGGCAGATTCATCAGGCGAAGGAAGGACTAGGACATGAACGATCCCCTGAGCAGCCACGAAATCTGGGTGGTCTGGGGCGGGGTCTTCCGCGACACGAGCTTCACGGAGCTCGAGGCCGGCACGGAGGAGCTCCACGGTCCCTTCCACAGCCAGCAGGACGCCGAGAAGGCCTGGCTCGAGCGCATGCGGCGGATGGTGGACATAGCCTCGCATCGCCTCTTCGTGCTGCGCGCTATGCCGCCCTCCGAAGCGAAATGACAAGCTTCCGCTGATCGCTACCAGCTACAGTTCTGACGTCAGAATATCGGAAGGCCTGTTGACCCTGGGAGGGAGACTTCTGACGTCAGAAGTCTGGCAAGGAAGGCGGCATGCGCCAGCCGATAGATGGCACGAGGAGAGATGCCTCTGCCGAAGCCCTGACGGGCAGAGCCCGGCGTCGCAACTCATAATTCCGCCGTTGCGTTGGCAACCCAGCCAAAGGGAGCCGTGCCATGGACCAGAAGATCACTATCGCGCGCCCAGCCGCCGAGGTTTTCGACTACCTCGCAGATCATCGCCATCTGCGGCATTGGCTGCCTCATCTGCGTCGCGAAGAAGGCCCTCTCCCTGAGGGCGGTCTTAAAGCAGATCGCAGCGCTTTGAGTTTGGTCTGGTCCTTCGCGCCCGCCGGGCGCTGGCAGATCACCGGCGAGGGCTCAATCTCGACCTTGTGCCTCCATCTCGATACCGAGTTCGCTCAAGCCGTAGATCCGACTGAAGATGAGAACCCACACGCCGCGGCACTGCATGGAGCTGAGGCGGCGCTGCAAAGCCTGAAGTCTCATATTGAGCAGGCAGAAGGTGGTGATCCAGACTTGAGAATGCCCCCAGCGTCGCAGCGTTCGTTCGGACAATCCCCGAACTAAATACGCGTGGGAACATCGCAATAGGGCAGCGATCAGCCCGCCAGATGGGCGCGGGCGCTACGGCATGATGGCAGGAGCATAATGCCCCAGACTTGATATGCGGCTGCCTCCAGAATGGCTTCGTGGTACGGCCGAGACATCGAGCATCGCATTCAGCCCGACAAACATTGTCACGCTGGTGATCAGTATCAGCAGAAGAAATTTCGGCGTGGACATCGCGGGCTCCTACTTTGGCCCTTATCACAGATCAGTGAGTGAATATCAATCCTGAGTTGATTAGCTGGAATGGTGTTTCCCATCCGATTGACGCGTCCGGCTTATGGAAGCCAGATGGGCTCGCCTCGTAAGGTAGGGCCCGCCCCGCTCTGGAACGCTGATCACCGTTCCCGGAACGCTGACGCGGATCGCTAGTGTTCCACGTAACGCATTGATTTTGGCCGATGTGGAACGCTGGAACGCTTGGAACGCTGTTTTGCCTACCCTAGGCTCCCGCACCCCGCATGGCCCCGCCTGTTCCGACCGTTCCGACCAGCCGCACGATGGTCGGAACGCCTTAACATACTGATTTTCTTGACTGTTCCGACCGTTCCGACCGTTCCGACCTGAAAGTCATAGGGGGAGATGAAAACGACATTCGGGTTAGCCTGGGATCGCTTGGGTTTTCCCGGGATCGCTAAATCGGGTTTTGGGGGAAATCACCCGGAACCGGTCGGAACAGGGTTCTGCCCTCGCATCGCATCCGCGATCCGCCCCGCCACCCGATCGGCGGCTGCCACCAGCACGGCATCGAGGTGGTGCACATACCGCCCCGTCATGGTTCCGGAGGAATGCCCGATCATCGCGGCGATGGTCGGCTCGCTGTATCCGAGGTCGGCGGCCATGGAGGCGAAGCCGTGCCGCAGGGTATGCGGCGTCACCCCTTCCAGCCCGGCTTCCTTGACCAGCCGGCGCCACGCCCCGGTCAGTCCGCCATAGGGTCTCTCAGGCTCCCGGCCGGGGCAGACGTAGGGCCCGCTCCGGCCCAGCCCTTCCAGCAGATCCACCACCGCCTTGCCGATCGGGCGCACCGAGGCGCCTTCCTTGCTGTCCGCGAGCCGCAGCGCCTGGCCCGGCAGGTCCACCTCCACCCAGCGCAAGTTCTCGATCTCGCCTCTGCGGCAGCCGGTCAGGGCCAGGAGGCGGATGGCCAGGATGGCGACCTCGCTGCCGGCCTCGGCTTCCCACGTCTCCAGTGCCTTGCCGAGCTGGCAATAGGTCTCTGGGGTCAGCCGCAGACGCCGCCGGTTGTCCGCGGGCCGCTTCACACCATGCACAGGATTGGCCGGAATGATCCCTTCGGACACGGCGAAGGAGAGGATACCGCCCAGCAGGCCCATGGTGCGGGTGGCGGCCCCCTTCCCGCCCTCCACGATGGAGCGCCCATGTGGCTTGCCGGTCTTGATGTCCCGCGCCGCCTTGCCGGCCACCACGTCCCGCATGAACCGCGTCACGTCCGTCCGGGTTAGGTCCGACACCTTCCGATTGCCCAGCAGCGGCAGGATATGCGCGGCGATCCGGCTCCGGTCAGAGACCAGCGTCGTGGCTTTCTTGGCCGCGCCCCGCTTGCCCAGGATCAGGCCCTTGTCAGCCGCCTCCAGGTAGCGCTCGCACAACTCCCGCATGGTCAGGGTCTTGCGGCGGGTGGCACGTTCCTCAGCGGGGTCTTCCCCCTGCAGCACGCTGCCCAGGGTAATCACGGCCAGTCTTCTGGCCTCTTCCGTCGTCAGCTTGCCATGCACCCCCAAGGACATACGCTTCCGGCCACCGGCCTGAGGGCGGTAGTCGGCGTAATAGACCCGCCGGCCGGAGGGGAAGACCCGCACGCCGAAGCCCGGCAGATCACTGCACCAGATGAAATAGGCCGCGTCCCGCGGCTCGGCGGCATCCACGATACGCTTGGTCAGCTTCGCCATGACGACCTTTGCCCTGGGCTTCTAGTGTCACCAGGGAGTCACCACGGAAACGGAAATCGGGGAATAGGCGGGAAATTTCCCGAGATGGCGCGTGATACCATTCCCGTTCGGAATCAGCGTCTTAGAAAGCTCCAGCCATCTCAGGAAAACTCCAGAAAGCCCCTTTCGAGCGCCCTCCGAAGGCAAAGGTCGTACGTTCGAATCGTATCGGGTCCGCCAGTCTTTTCAAGCATTTAGCTTTCAGCCGCCCTGCCCGACCGCGGCGTCCAGCCAGCAGCCCCACGGCTTGTCATCAGCCGCCGAATGAACCTGATCGTGGTGATTTCGGACGTAAAGAGGCAGGTGAGGCGGGCCTGTCCGGTGGCATCGAGCGCCGGACAGGCGGCAGACCTCACGGCTTGAGGACAACCTTGATGCAGCCATCCTTCTTGTCGCGGAAGGTTTTGTAGAGGCCCGGCCCCTCCTCCAGCGGCGCGGTGTGCGTGATGACGAAGGCAGGGTCGATCTCGCCCTTCTGAATCCGCTCCAGCAACATGGGCAGGTAGTGCTGCACCGGTGTCTGCGCCATGCGGAAGGTCAGGCCGCGGTTGATGGCCGATCCCATGGGGATCTTGTCCAGCAACCCACCATAGACGCCGACGATGGAGACGATGCCGAAGTTGCGGCAGCAATGGATGGCCTGCCGCAGCACATGGGGCCGATCGGTGCCCATGAAGGTCGCGACCTTCACGCGGTCCAGGACCGCATCCAGCGAGCCTGTGGCGCTCGCCTCCGTGCCCACCGCGTCGATGCAGGCATCCGCGCCGCGGCCCGCTGTCAGTTCCATGATCCGGTCGTAGACGTCATCCTGCTTGAAATCGAGGACGAGTGCGCCGGCCTGCCGCGCCATCTCCAGGCGCTCCGGAACCGTGTCGATCGCGATGACGCGCTCGGCGCCCAGCAGGAAGGCGCTGCGGATCGCGAACTGGCCGACCGGCCCGCAACCCCAGATGGCCACGGTCTCACCGCCCCGCAGATCGCAGAACTCGGCGGCCATATACCCTGTCGGGAAGATGTCCGAGAGGAACAGGACCTGCTCGTCCGTCATCCCGTCCGGAACCTTGATCGGCCCCACATCGGCATAGGGCACGCGCAGATACTCGGCCTGTCCGCCCGCGAAGCCGCCCAGGAGATGCGAGTAGCCGAACAGGCCGGCGGGGGAGTTGCCCCAGAGCTTGGCGGCCTTCTCGCGGTTCGGGTTGGAACGCTCGCAGCCGGAGAAGAAGCCCTTCCGGCAGAAGAAGCATTCGCCGCAGGCGATGGTGAAGGGCACGACCACGCGGTCGCCGACCTTCAGCTTGTGGTTGTCGCGGCCGACCTCGACCACCTCGCCCATCGTCTCGTGCCCGAGGACATCCCCTTTCTCCATCGAAGGAATGACGTGGTCGTAGAGATGGACGTCCGAGCCGCAGATGGCGCAGGAAGTGACCTTGATGATGGCGTCACGCCCATCCTCTATCCTCGGGTCCGGGACGCTCTCGCAACGGATGTCGCCTTTCCCGTGCCAAGTCAGTGCCTTCATGGGATTCGCCTCCATCTGGATCTGGCCGCCGGACCATAACGTCGCGACCCCGACGGAGATCGACGCCGTTCCGTCATCACATCCCGCTGTGGCTTGGGCCTGACCATGAGCGGCCGGCCGCTCTCCCTGGCTGCGCGGCGTGGCGGGCTCTGGCGCGGCAATAACCTCCTCCACCCTGCGGAGTTGAGCATGGGAACGCCGTTCCGCAGGAGACAAAGCGTGCCCAGACAGGACGTGCCGCCATGGAAGCAGGCTGGTTCAGGCGCCTGGCGCGCCATCCGGCGGGATCCTTCCCCACGTGACTGACGCGCCCCCCTCCCTTGACGGGCCAGCGCCCCTCCTCCCCTGCGAATCCCTGCCACCCCCTCCCGACGTCATGATGGAAAGCCTCGACGGACTTCCGCCGCGCCTGAGGATCGCGCTCATCGCGCACCTGAAGTATCCGATCGCCGAGCCCTTCGCCGGCGGCCTGGAGATGCATACCCATCTCCTGGCACGCCATCTTCTGGCGCGGGGCCATGATGTCACCCTGTTCGCCGCCGAGGCCTCGGACGTGGCGCTCGAGCCCTGCTGCGTCTGCCCCGCGACGGGGACGCCGGCCACGCCCTTCGCCGCCAGGCTCACCGCCCTCCGCGAGCGCCGCGCCTATGCGGAGATCATGGCGAGCATCGCGCGGGGCGGGTTCGACGTGGTGCATAACAATTCCCTGCACGCCCTGCCGCTGCTCGCGGCGCACCGGCTGCCGGTGCCGTTCGTCACCGCCCTGCATTGCCCGCCTTTCCCGGCGCTGGAGAAGGGCGTGAGGGGCCGCGTCAGGCCGGACCTTCGCTTCGTCGCCGTGTCCGAGGTGGTGCGCGGGATGTGGCGGAGCCTCCTGCCGGTCGATGCCGTCATCCCGAACGGCATCGACCTCGACCGCTTCCGGCCCCGCCTGGAGCCGGCGCCGGAGCGGCATGCCATCTGGTCCGGCCGCCTCGTCCCCGAGAAGGGCGCGCATCTCGCCATTGCCGCGGCCCGCCTGGCCGGCATGCCGCTGCGGATCGCCGGACCGCTGAGCGACCCGGACTACTGGCGGGCCGAGGTGGCGCCGATGCTGGGCGCGGACGTCACCTACCTGGGCCATCTGAACCACGCCGCCCTGTCGCGGGCCGTCGCGGCGGCCTCCGTCGCGGTCATCACCCCCCGCTGGGAGGAACCCTATGGCCTGGTCGTGGCCGAGGCCCTGGCCTGCGGCACGCCCGTCGCCGGCTTCTCGCGCGGCGCCCTGCCGGAGCTGACGGATGCCGCCACGGGCCGCCTCGCCCCCGCCGACGACGTCCGCGCGCTGGCCCGCGCCATTCCCGCCGCCGCCACCCTCTCGCGCGCCGATTGCCGGGCCCGCGCGGAAGCGATCTGCGATGCCCTCGCCATGGTGGACGCCTATGAGGCGCTGTATCGCCGGGAGATCGCCTGCGGGGCCGGCCGCCACGGCCTTGTCGGCGGCACCGTGTCGTGAGCGGCCCGCCCTGTGTCGTCTGCGTGCCGGCGCGGAACGAGGCGGAGGCGCTGCCGGATCTGGTGTCCGCGCTGGCCGGCCAGGACACGCCGGGGCGCCTCCGGGTCGTGGTGGCGGCGAACAACTGCACCGACGGCACGGCGGACCTCCTGCGCGCGCTGGCGGGGCGCACGCCACGCCTGTCGCTCCGTGTGCTCGAGATCACGCTGCCCACTGCGCGTGCCCGGGTCGGCGTGGCCCGTGGCCTCGCGATGGATGCGGGCGCGGCCTGGCTGCGGGAGGAGGGCGTGGCGGAGGGTGCGCTGATCAGCACGGATGCCGATGCCGTGCCGCCGCCCGGCTGGGTCTCCGCCCAGCTCGGCGCGCTCGCGCGGGGCGCCGAGGCCGTCGGCGGCGAGCTCCGGCTGCTGGAGCATCCGGACCGGCCTCTGCCGGCCTGGCTGACGGAGGCGCGCGCCCGCGTCGCGCGCTACTGGTCCGCCGTGCGCGGCCTGGCCCACCGGATCGACCCCCTGCCGCATGATCCGCCGCCCCGGCATGGCGACCATACCGGCGCCAGCCTGGCGGTCACGGCCGCCGCCTACCGTGCCGCAGGCGGCGTGCCGCCGCTGGAGAGGCAGGAGGATCTCGCCCTCGTCGCCGCCATCGAGCGGATGGGCGGCCGGCTGCGCCACGCGCCCGAGGCCTGGGTGCGGGTCTCGGCGCGCGAGGATGGCCGGGCGCCGGGCGGCATGGCCGAGGAGATGCGGAAATGGCGGCGCGTGGCCGAGGGCGCCGAGGCGCACCTCCTGCCCGACGCCGCCCATTGGCGGGCGGTGTTCCGCCGCCGCCGCGCCCTGCGCCAGGGCTTCATCGAAGGCCCCGGGGCGGTCGCCGCCCGGCTCGGGGCCGATCCCGCCCTGCTGGCGGCGGTCGCGCGGGAGAGCGTGAACGGGATCGCCTTCGTCGCGCGGGCCGAGCCCCTGCTGCCGCCGCTGGCGCCGCGCTGGGAGGCCATCGAGGCCGTCATTCCGGTGCTGGAGGCGATGGCCCTGGAGACACGGGCCGCATGACGGGGGCCGCATGATGGGGGCCGCATGAGGCCGATCGGCTACTACGTGCATCACCATGGCTTCGGCCACTGGCAACGCGCGGCCGCCCTGGCCCGCCTGCTGCGGCGGCCCTGCACCCTGCTCGGCACCTTCCCCGAAAGCGTCACGCGCGCGGCACCCTGTCCGGTGGTGCCCTTGCCGGACGACGCGCCCACCGGCGCGGAACCGCCCGATCCCGGGGGCGTGCCGGGGCTGCATTACGCCCCGCTGGGGCATGACGGTCTCCGCCGGCGGGTCGCGCGGATGGCGGGCTGGATCGCCGAGGCCCGCCCGGCGCTGATGGTGGTGGATGTCTCGGTGGAGGTCGCGCTGCTGTCGCGGCTGATGTCCACGCCCTTCCTCTACGTCCGCCTGGCGGGGCTGCGGGACGATCCGCCGCACCTCGCCGCCTTCCGCGCGGCGGCGGCCCTGCTCGCCCCCTTTCCCCGCCCGCTGGAGGCGGAGGGGATGCCGGAGGGAATGCCGGACTGGGTCCTGGACAGGACGTTCCATGCCGGCTTCCTGGCGGGGCCGTCGATCCGGCCCTCGGAGGGGGGCGGCATCCTCGCCGTCTTCGGGCGCGGCGGGAGCGGCGGTGACGCGGAGGCGCTGGCCCTGGCGGCGCGCGCCACGCCGCGGTGGCGATGGCGCGCCATCGGCCTGCTGCGCGGCGATGCGGCGCCGCCGCCCAATCTCGAGCTGCTGGGCTGGCGGGAGGACGCCCGGCCGCTGCTGGCCGGGGCGGATCTGGTCATCGGCGGCGCCGGGGACGGCCTGCTGGCCGAGGTCGCCGCGCTCGGCAAGCGCTTCCTGTGCCTGCCCGAGCCGCGGCCCTTCGGGGAACAGCACCACAAGGCCCGCCGCCTCGCCGCGCTGGGCGCCGCGGTGGTGCGGGAGGCCTGGCCGGCGGCGGAGGACTGGCCCGCGCTGCTCGCCCAGGCCATGGCGCTGGACCCGGGCCGCATCGCCGCGCTCCACGATCCCGGCGCCCTCGCGAGGTGCGCGGCCTTCATCGACGCGGAGGCGGATCGCGCCGCGCGCCCGGGTCAGTAGGCGCGCTCCGGCGGGCAGACGGCGGCCGCGATCTCCGCCGTGGAAGGCGGGCGCAGAACCACGATCCGGTCCGACGCGGCATAGGGCGCGATCAGCCCCCGCCGGTGGAAGGCGTCCAGCCAGCCCGTCATCGGCCAGAAGCCGTGCCGGTCCCGGAAGCGCCGGGCATTCGCGACGATGTCGGCGAAATGCTGCAGCGGCGGGTCGTACACCGTGTGGTGCTGGTGGAAGGCCAGGGTGCTGGCCGTGAACAGCAGGGGGAGGCCGGCCTCGCGCGCGCGGAAGGCGAGATCGGTGTCCTCCGCCCCGTAGCCGTCATAGGTCTCGTCGAAGCCGCCGAGGCGCAGGAAGGTGTCCCGCCGCACGGCGAAGGCCAGGGACCAGAACAGCCCCGCATTCGGCTCGGTCCGGAGGCCGCGCGGCGGAAAGGACCGGGCCTCGTGCCGCTGACCCAGCGCGCGCAGCCGCGCCTCGTCCGGCCCGTCCCGCAGCGCGCCGGCGGGCAGGTAGAGGATCTCGCAGCAGATCAACGCCTCCTCCGCGGCGGCGTCGGCGGCCAGGCCGGCGACGAGGCTCGCGGCGGGAATGCAGTCCACGTCAAGGAAGATCAGGACCGGCGCCGTGGCCAGGGCCGCCGCGGCATTGCGCGCGCGGGCCAGCGGCAGGCCGGCCGAGGGCATCCGGTGGTGCCGGACGGGGAAGGGCAGCGGCGGGATCTCCAGGGCCGTGTCGCCGAGGTCCACGACGACACATTGCTCGGGGAGGCAGGTGTTCCGGGCCAGCCCGCCGAGGAGATGGCGGAGATGCCCTTCCCGCCCGCGGGCCATGGTCAGGACGCTGGCGGCGGGCAAGGGCATGGACCTTCCGTGGCGCGATGGCGCGCCCGATAGCGCCCTGGCGGATCTGACGCGCGCGGCGCCGCCCCGTCAAGCGGACCGCCGCGGCGCGGTAACGGTTCAGCTCGGCCGACACCTGGCCTCCGGGCACGGTTGTTCATGCCGGGGCGCGAAACAGGGCAGCCTTCCGGCGATTCGGGCTTGAGTCGTCACTGCGGGGCAGGGAAGCTGGTCCGGCGGCGGTCAGGGCGGGATGCGAGCGGAACCCTCGCGCCGCGCCTGTCCGCGCGTCTGGAGGCCGGCCCGAACCATGATGATGACCGACCCATCGACCGAGGACATCCTCCTGCGCCTTGGCGGCGCGGCCGGGCTCGGCATGCTGCTCGGCCTGGATTGGGAGCGGCGCGGCTTCGACGCGGGCATCCGCACGCATGGCCTGATCGCCCTCAGCGCGGCGCTGCTGATGCTCTCCGCGACCTCCATCGCCGCGACGGTGCTGCAGAGCGGTGGAGAATCGGATCCGCTGCGGATCGCGCAGGGCCTGTTCCAGGCCCTCGGCTTCATCGGCGCGGGCATGGTCTTCGCCTGGCGGGAGGAGGTGCGCAACCTGACCAGCGCCAGCAGCCTCGTGCTCACCGGCGCCATCGGCATGAGCTGCGGCGCGGGACACTGGCGCATGGCGTTGATCGCCGCCGGGTTGGGGCTCATCCTGATGGTCATGGTCCGGCTTGGCACCCGCCATCTGCCGGGCCGCGACAGGGCGGAGGGGGAATGACGCCCTGTGGCATGGTGCCGGTGACGGCCACGCCAGGCGCCGCCGTCCTCACGGCCAGCGTGCCGCCGCCCGCGTCGTGATCCGGGGAGTCTCCGATCGCATGACCCCGCCTGCCCCTGCGCTTCCCGAGGAGATGAGGGCCAGCCTTCATCTGGACCTGGGCCATGGCAGGCTGCTGACCGCCACCGCCCGCGCGACACCGGCCGGGCTGATCGCCGCCGCGATCCTGGTCTCATCGGTCCTGCTGTCGGCGGCGGTCCTGCGGCGGATATCGGCCAGGGCACGCTGAAGGGCATGCCGGCCCGCCGGCACCGCGGGCCCCCGGGATGACGGCGGCCGGAAAGCCTATGCCTGCCCCGTGATCGGCATCATGGCATGCCGGTCCACCGTCCTGCGGGCGTCGGCCAGGACCTCCGCCAGTTTGGCGGGCATCGGCGTCGTCAGGACGGCGACCTTGTGGCCACTCCGGACGTCGGCCGGCGGATAGACATGAACCGCCCAGCCGGTATCCCCATACTCGCGGATCTCCAGAGGATAGCGTCGGTAATACTTCAGTTCGCGGTAGGCCATGTCCGAAGCCCTAGACAAGTTTCGCGCTTGTCTAGTGCCCCTTGACGCGGGAAGTCCACGCCCCCTGAGTTGCATGCAGAACTGTCATTCAACCGAAGCCCCGGCGTGGGGGCCCCGATGCCCAGGGCGCGCGCGGCCTCAGGCCCGCTTGCGGCGGGCCGGCGCGGCCTTGTCTCCGGCGGGCGTCTTGCGCTTCGCCTTGCCGCGCGAGGGCCTCGTGCCCTTCAGGCTGGCGCGCAGGGCGGCCATCAGATCCACGACATTGTCCCGCCCTTCCGTCTCGTCCTCCACCTCCGGCGTGATGGTCTTCCCCTGGCGCCGCTCCTCGATCACCTCCCGCAGCCGCGCCTCGTACCGGTCCTCCGTGTCGGCCGGGTCGAAGGTGCCGGCCTGCCGGGCGATGAGCTGCCTCGCCAGCTTCACCATCTCCGCGTCGGGCGCGCCCCGGGGCACCTCGGCGAAGGCCTCCTCCGCATCCCGGAGGTCGCCCTCCTCCTGCAGCGTGTGCAGCACCAGCCCGCGTTCGAGCGGCAGGATGGCCACCGCCCTCTCCCGCCGGAACAGCACCAGCCGGGACAGCGCCATCATGTCGCTCCGGCGCAGGGCTTCCCGCAGCACGGCGTAGACATCCGCCGCCTCGTCCTCCTGCGGCACGAGATAGTAGGAATTCTCGAAATGGAGCGGCGTGATGCTGCCCGATTTGACGAACTTGGCGATGGTGAGCGTTCGGCTGCTCTCCACGCGGGCGCTCTCGAAATCCTCCTCCGTGAGCAGGACATATTCCCCCTTGGCCACCTCGTAGCCATGCACCAGGGCGGCGCGCTCCACCGCCTTCCCCGTCTCCGCATCGACGGTGCGATTGCGGATGCGATGGCCGGTCTTCGGATTGATCAGGTTGAAGTGCAGGTTGTTGCGCTCCTGGCGCGCCGGCAGCAGGGCGACGCGGCAGGACACCAGCGCCAGGCGCAGCGTCCCGCGCCAGATCGGACGGGCCTTCACGCCACTCCGCCTTTCCGGGCGGCCCCGCGCCGGAACACCGGCAGGGGGCGGGCCGCCGCCTCATGGCCCGCCCAGGGATCCTTGCTCAGATGCGCCGGCGCCGTCCGCAGGGTGAAGGCCTTCGGGTCCAGCCCCGGCGCCACCTCCTGCCAGCCCAGGGGCATCGAGACGGGCGCGCCGGGCCGCGCGCGGGGAGACCAGGCGGAGACCGCCGTCGCCGTCCGGTCGTTGCGCAGGTAGTCGAGGAAGATGCGGCCCTTGCGCGCCTTCCGGGCGAGGTTGGTGGTGTAGAGGCGGGGCTGGTCCTCGGCCATCAGGGCGCAGAGGGCCTGGCAGAAATCCCGCGCCTCCGGCCATCCCGCGCGGGGCCGCAGGGGCACGACCAGATGCAGGCCCTTGCCGCCCGTGGTCTTGGCGAAGGCGACGAGGCCGAGGGCCTCCAGCCTCTCGCGCAGCGCCAGCGCCGCGTCGATCACGGCGCCGAAGTCGAGACCCTCATCCGGATCGAGGTCGAAGACCAGCCGGTCCGGCCGCTCGGTATCGTCGGCCCGGGCCCCGCCCGGATGGATCTCCAGCACCCCGGCCTGGGCCAGGGCCACCAGCCCCTCCACGCTATCCACCGCCAGGTAGGGATCCTCCTCCCCGGCCAGCGGCACCCGCGCCAGCAGGGCGGAGGTGCCGCGCCCCGGATGGCGCTGCAGGAAGCGGGGGCCGGCGATCCCGTCGGGGCAGCGCAGCAGGGCCACCATCCGGCCGCCGGCATAGGCGAGCAGGCGCGGCGCCACCGCCGCGTAGTACTGCGCGAGGTCGTGCTTGGTGATGCGCTCCTCCGGCCAGAGCAGCTTGTCCGGATGGCTCAGCCGCACCCCCGACACGGTATGGGCGCCGCCCCCGGCCGGCCGGCGCGCACCCGGCTCCGGCGGCGGATCCTGCCCCGCGATCGGGCCGGGTGGTGTCACGCTGTCCGCCGGCTTGTCCTCCCGCACCCCCTTGAACGAGGCCTGGCGGATCCGCCCCTCCCCGGTCCAGCCGGCATAATCCACCTCCGCCACCAGCCGGGGCTCCACCCAATGGGCGCGCCGCCGGTCCGACGGATCGGCCGCCGTCGCGAAGGGCGAGGTCTTTCGCGCCAGGGGCCTGAGCTGCCGCGCCAGGGCCCGCGCCCGCTGGCCCGAGATGCCCGAGCCCACCCGGCCGAGATAGATCAGCTTCCCGTCCCGCCATGCCCCCAGCAGCAGGGTCATGTTGCCCTTGGGACCGGTGCCGTGGCCGCCGATGACGAATTCATCGTTGCCGCGGCACTTGGTCTTCACCCAGTCCTCGCCGCGCCCGGCGCGGTAGGGCGCCTCCGCCCGCTTGGAGACGATGCCCTCCAGCCCCATCCGGCAGGCCGAGTCGAGCATGGCCCGGCCCGGCGCCGTGAAGTGCTCCACATAGCCGATCGCCGCCGGCGCCTGGCGCAGCAGCGTCTCCAGCGCCGCCTTGCGCCGCAGCAGGGGCTCCTCCCGCATGTCCCGGCCGCCGAGGCCGAGCAGGTCGAAGGCCATGTACCGCAGCTCGCCGCCCCGTCCCGCCTCCATGGCGGCCAGCAGCGCGGCGAAGTCCGGATGGCCGTCCTTGTCGGGAGCGATCAGCTCGCCATCCAGGATGGCGTCGGGCAGGCGGGCCAGGGCCTCGGCGGTGTCGGGGAAGCGCGACGTCCAGTCCAGCCCGTTGCGGGTCAGCAGCCGTGCCCGGCCGCCGGCGATCTGTGCCTGCAGCCGGTAGCCGTCCAGTTTCACCTCATGCACCCAACCCTCGCCGGCCGGGGCCGCGGCGGCGGCGGCGCAGAGCTGCGGCGGCAGGAAGCCGGCCGGAGCCTCGGCGCCCGTGTCGGCGCGGGGCCTCGGCTTCGGCTTCGGCGCCGGCTTCGCCGTCCCGGCGATCTCCTCGAGGCTGCGGCCCGAGCTGACCGAGCGGGTCTCCCGCCGCAGCAGGGCATCGCCCTCGCCGGGGCGGGCCTCCTCGTCGCGCTCCTTGATCAGCAGCCATTGCGGCGCCTTCTCGCCCTTGCGCGGACGCATGCGGACCAGGGTCCAGCCGCCCCGCAGCCGCTCGCCCTCCAGGCGGAACTTCAGCTTGCCCTCCGCCAGCGCCGCCTCCGGGTCGGCATCCTCGCCGCGCCAGCGGCCCCGGTCCCAGAGCATCACGGTGCCGCCGCCATACTGGCCCGGCGGGATGGTGCCCTCGAAGCCGCCATAGTCCAGCGGATGATCCTCCACCTGCACGGCGAGGCGCTTGTCCGCCGGGTCCAGGCTCGGCCCGCGCGTCACGGCCCAGCTTTTCAGCGTGCCGCCCAGCTCCAGGCGGAAGTCGTAATGCAGGCGGGTGGCGTCATGCTTCTGCACCACGAAGCGATGCGCCGCGCGGCGGCGCGGAGCCTTTTCGCCGGCGGGCTCGGCGGTGCGGGTGAAGTCGCGGCGGGCGCGGTAGCGGCCGAGCGAGGCGTCCTGGTCCCGGGCGGGCATGGCCTGTCCCTCCGACGCCGCACGGCGGCGCCTTCATCGGACGGGAAAAGCCGGCGCGGGATGGTGGTTTCCTCGGCGCCGCCGGAGGGGGGGGCGCTAGGCCCCGCGCCCCGCCGCTCCGGCGCAGGCCCGGACGAAGCGGATCACGACATTGCCGCAGCCGGCCACATCGGCGATGGCGGGGCCGGCCGCGGTCTCGACGGTCGCGACACCCGCCCCCGCCAACACCGCCCGCGCCACCGCCAGGTCCCGGACCGCCACGTCGATCGCCGCGCCGCCGGGCTCGCCGGGCGTCAGCCGGGGCATCGGCGTGGCGCCGAACGCCGCCGGCCAGTCGGCCGGGCGCAGCACGCGGAAATGGCCCTGGCCCGTGGGGAATTCCGTGGGGAATTCCGCCGCGAACGCCGCCGGCCCGCCGCCGAACATGCGCCCCAGCCGCGCGCACACGGGCGCCGGGTCCTCCGCCAGATAGGTCACGGCGGCGACATGGGTGGCGCCATTGGCGTGCCGCATCCAGTCGGGCACCCAGAGCAGGTGCGGCTTGTGCTGCTGCGCCAGGAAGTGGGAGACGCGCGGCAGGGCCGGGTCCAGCAGGATCTGCAGCGACACCACCGCCTCGTCCCAGTCCAGGCCCGGCGGCTTCACCTTGCGGCGGAAGTCGATGCGTCCCTGCGTGGCGATGCCGCGCCCCGCCATGGCGGCGCCGTCGCCGGACACGTCCCGGCTGTGCAGCGCGACCAGCGCCATGCCCTCGCGCTCGGCCAGCGCATCGCGCATGTGCCGGCCGAAGCGGAAGCCGCCGGTCTCCAGGCCGTCGATCAGGCTCTCGTCGTAGATCCCCATCAGCTCCAGCGCCGACCGCTCCAGCACGGCCAGCGCGGTGCTGGTTCCCCAGGGGTGCCGGCCCACCGGCGTGACGGTGAAGCCGAGGCGCGCGTAGAAGGCCCGCCCCGCCTCGATGTCGCGCATCAGGATCAGCGGATGGTCGATGCCGGGAAGCGGGACGGTCGCGCGGCTCATGGTGTCTCCCCGAGGCCGTAAGGGTGGCGGTGACGCGGCTTCGGCCGGGCCGGATGGCCGGCGACGGTGGTGCGCGGCGGCACGTCGGCCAGGACCACGGACCCGGCGGCGACCACGGCGAAGGCCCCGACCTCGATATTGCCGAGCAGGGTGGCCCCGGCCCCCAGCACCGCCCCCCGCCGGATCTTCGGATGCCGGTCGGCGCCGGCCTGCATCAGGGTCGAGCCCAGGGTGACGCCGTGCCAGAGGCTGACGTCATCCTCGATCACCGCCGTCTCGCCCACCACAAGGCCGAGGCCATGGTCGAGGAAGATGCCGCATCCGATGCGGGCGGCGGGATGGATGTCGCAGCCGAGGTAGCCCGCCGCGCTGCGGACCGCCATCGCCAGCGCGGGCTGGCCGCCGGTCCAGAGGCGATGCGCCAGGCGGTGCGACGCCAGCATCTGGAAGCCGCGGTGGCCGACCCAGGTGCCGAGCAGCCCGGACGGCTCGAAGTTGCGCGCGGTGATGGCCTCGAGATCCGACAGCACCGCCGCCGCGTCCGCCTCGGTCAGCGTGGCGGCGGCGAGCGGCCCGGCCTCCAGCCAGAGCGGCGGCAGCAGTCGGCCGAGCAGGGCGGCGATGCCGGCGACCGGCGTCGCCGCCCCAGCGGTGACGGCCAGCGCCGCCGCTAGGGGCGCGGGCGCCTGGTCGGCCTGGGCCGCGAGCCGCCGCCAGGTCGCCTCAGCCGACATAGCCGAAGGCGACGCCCGGCTGCGCGGCGGTCTCCACCCAGACGCTCTTGGTCTGGGTATAGGCCATCAGCGCCTCCCGCCCCGAGGAGCGGCCGAAGCCGGAGCGGCCGAAGCCGCCGAAGGGCGAGGCGACATGGATGGTCTTGTAGCCGTTCACCCAGAAGGTGCCGGCGCGCACCCCGGCGGCGACGCGGTGCGCCCGGCCGACATCCCCCGTCCAGACCGCCCCCGCCAGGCCGTAGGGCGTGGCATTGGCCAGGGCCACCGCCTCCTCCTCCGTGTCGAAGGGCAGCACGGCGAGCACCGGGCCGAAGACCTCCTCGCGGGCGATGGCGGCATCGGCCGCCACGCCGTCGAGGATGGTGGGCGCGAAGAAGAAGCCGCCCGTCTCCCGCAGCGCCGGCGGGCAGCCCCCGCCGGCGGCGATGCGGCCGCCCGCCGCGGCGGCCTCGGCCACCATCGCGGCGATCCTGTCGTGCTGGCGGCGGTTGTTGATCGGGCCGATCTGCGTCGCCGGATCGGCCGGCGGGCCGACCGGGATGTGCCGCGCCGCGACCGCCAGGCGCTCGACCAGCGCGGCGTGCACGGCGCGCTGCACCAGCAGGCGCGAGCCGGCGACGCAGCTCTGCCCGGCGCCGCCGAAGATCGCCGCCTGCGCGCCGATCGCGGCGCGGTCGAGATCGGCATCGGCGAAGACGATATTGGCCGACTTGCCGCCCAGCTCCAGCAGGCTGGGGACGATGTTGCGCGCCGCCGCGGCGGCGATCTCCGCCCCCGCCCCGGCGGAGCCGACGAAGACCACGAGCCGCGTCCCGCGATGCGCGACCGCCGCCGCCCCGGTGGTGGGCCCGGCGCCCGCCAGAACGTTGACCAGGCCCTTCGGCATCCCCTCGGCGGTGTTGCAGAGCCAGCCCAGCGCCAGGGAGGTGAGCGGCGTCAGCTCGGAAGGCTTCAGCACCACGGCGTTGCCGGCGCAGATGGCCGGAGCGATCTGCCAGCCGGCGGTGAAGACCGGCGCGTTCCAGGGGGTGATTTGCACCACCGTGCCGAAGGGCTCGTGCCGCGTGTAGTTCAGGTGGCTGGTCGGGACCGGGATGACCTCGCCATGCAGCTTGTCGCACCAGCCGGCATAGTATTCGAACATCTCCGCGACCTTGGCGACCTCGCCGCGCGTGTCGCGGATCGGCTTGCCGGCGGAGAGCGTCTCCAGCTCGGCCAGGGCCTCGGCCTGCTGCCGCACCAGGCGCGCCACCTCCCACATCGCGCGGCCGCGCGCCGCGGCGGTCATGCCCCACCACTGGCGCTGCGCCTGGGCGGCCGCCTGCATGGCGGCCTCGACCACCTCGCCACCGGCATCCGCGTAGGAGAGGAGCGGGCGGCCATCGGCGGGGTTGACCAGCTCCAGCGCCGCGCCACCGCCCGGCAGCACCGCGCCGCCGACGACGCTGCCGGCCGCGCCACCGGGCAGGAGGCCGTCCAGCAGCGCGGCGACGCGGGGGGCGGCCTGGCTCGGAAGGGTCGCGTCAGTCATCCTGGCTCTCATCCTGGCTCTCTGGGGTCTCACGGTAATCGGCCATGCGGGTGAAGTCGGCGCTGTCGGGAAGGCGGTCCGCGGCATCGCGCCAGATCCGGGCGACATGCTCCGAGAGCGGCAGGTCGAGCCCGGTCTCGGCGGCCAGCTCCAGGGCGAGGCGGACGTCCTTGCGCATCAGCCCGGCGGAGAAGCCGCTGTCGAAGGTGCCGGGCAGCACCCAGCGCGGCAGCATCACCTCGCTGACGGCGCTGCGGCCCGTGGCGGTGTTGACCACGGCGACCGCCTCCGCGGCCGAGAGGCCGGCGGCCTCGGACAGGCGCATCGCCTCACCCGTGGTGACGAGATGCGCCGCGACCAGGAGATTGTTCACCAGCTTGACGATATTGCCGGCCCCCGACGGCCCGACATGCGGCGCCCGCGCCGACATCGCCTCCAGCACCGGCCGCGCCAGCGCGTAGTCCTCCGCCGCGCCGCCGATCATCATGGTCAGCGTGCCGGCGGCGGCGCCGGACGGGCCGCCGCTGACCGGCGCGTCCAGCAGGCCGTGCCCCGCCGCCGCGAGCTGCGCGGCCAGGCGCCGGCTGGTGCCGGGGTCGGAGGTCGAGGTGTCGATCACCACCACCTTGCGGTCCCGCCGGTCCAGCAGCCCGCCGGGCGCGGTCACCACCGCCTCGACGTCGCGCGCCAGCGGCAGGGAGAAGACCAACGCGTCGGCGCCGGCCAGCATCTCGGCCAGCGTGGCGGAGACGGCGATGCCGGCGCCGGCGGCCAGCGCGCGCCGCGCCGGGCTGATGTCGTGACCCCGCACGGCGAAGCCCTTGCCGGCGAGGGTGGTGGCCATGGCCAAGCCCATATTGCCGAGCCCCACCACGCCCAGGGTTGCGATCTGCTGAGACATGCGGCCCTCCTGGCCCAGGACGTTACAGAGACGACCCGTCATCACAATCAGAACATTCCGTACATCCCGTGCTGATTCCGGCAACACCCGACCGGAGCCTGGCCCCGCCTCAGCCCCCCTGCCGGAACGCCACCATCCGCCCGGCCAGCCAGTCGATCAGTCGCGCGGCCGCCTCGGGCATGCGGCGCCCCGCCCGCACCAGGAGATGCGCGCGCGCCTCGGAGAGCATGGCGTCGCTGAGCGGCAGGGCCGCCAGGCTGGCATCGCGCAGTTCCGCCGCGACGGTGAAGGGCGGCAGGAAGGCATAGCCCATCCCGGCCATGACGAAGCGGCGGTGCAGCCCGAAGGAGGCGCTTTCCAGCCGGGGCACCAGCCGGAAGTCGCCATCGGCCTCGACGCGGGCGAGCAGTCGCCGCACGCCGTGATCGGCCGGCAGCAGCGCGACCGGCTCGGCGGCGAAGCCGCGCAGCGGCAGGGGAGCGCCGGCGAGGGCCAGCGGATGCCGGGGCGGCAGGATGGCCTGCAGCGGCTGGTTGGCGGAGAGCAGGCTGCGCACCTCGGCATGGGAGGGCGGCGTATAGGCCAGGCCGATATCCGCCTCGCCCTGCGCCAGCGCCGCCAGGATGCCGTCGCTGGTGGCCGTGGAGACGCGGAAGGCGATGCCGGGATGGGCGGCCGAGAAGCCGGCCAGGCCATGATCCATCAGGTCGGCCAGGAAGCCGGCGCCGCAGCAGAGCCGCACCGTGCCCTGTTGCGCGCCCTGCAGGCGGCGCAGCCGGTCCCGCAGCAGGTCCAGCTCATCCATCTGGCGCTGGGCGTGGTCGACGAGGATGCGCCCGGCCTCGGTGACGACGACACCGCGCGGCAGGCGCTCCAGCAGCGGCTGGCCACACTCCGCCTCCAGCTCCATGATCTGCCGGCTGATGGCCGAGACCGCGACATTCAGCCGCGCGGCCGCGCCGCGCACGGAACCGGCCCGCACGACCGCCAGGAAATACCGCAGGGCCCGGCCATTCATCACCTCCGCAGGGTGCCGGCGGGGCATGGCGCTGGCAAGCGGCGCCGCCCGGCGACGCCGCGCTCCCCCCGGTCCGCGAAGGGCCGGGATATGCGACACTGGCCGGACGCCACGCCATCCGGAGGACAGCGGCCATGAGGATTCTCGTACTGGGTGCCGGCGGCACGGGGGGCTACTTCGGCGGCAGGCTGGCGGCGGCCGGGGCGGATGTGACCTTCCTCGTCCGGGAGCGCCGCCTCACGCAGCTACAGCGCGACGGCCTGCGGATCGAGAGCCCGCTCGGCGACGCGACCGTCCCGGTCAGGGCCGTGCCGCGGCCGGAGCCGGGCCGGCGCTACGACCTGGTCCTGCTCACCTGCAAGGCCTACGACCTGGCCGATGCCATGGCCTCGATCGGGGCGGCGATGGAGGGCGGCGCCACGGTCCTGCCGATCCTCAACGGCATCGCCCATCTCCAGCGGCTGAACGAGCGCTTCGGCGCTGGCCATGTCCTGGGCGGGACCGCGAAGATCCAGGCGACGCTGGGGCCGGACGGCGTCATCCGGCACCTGAACGACTGGTGCAGCCTGACCTTCGGCGAGCAGGACGGCGCCGGAACCGCGCGGTGCCGGGCGCTCCTGGACGCCTTCGCCGGCACCGGCGTCGATGCCCGGCTGTCGGGAGACATCCGGCGCGAGCTCTGGCTCAAGCTCGTCCATCTCGCCACGGTCGCCGCGCTCACCGTGGTCCTGCGCGCGAATGTCGGCGAGATCGTCCGCACGCCCGAGGGCGGGGCGCTGTTCCAGCGGCTTCTCGACCTCCATGCCGGGATCGCGGCCCGGGAAGGCTTTCCGCCGGACGAGGCCTTCCTCGCCTCCTACCGCGCGCTGTTCTCCGACCCTGCCTCGACCTATGAGGCCTCCCTCCTCCGGGACCTCGAGCAGGGGCGGCCCATCGAGGGGGATCACATCCTGGGCTTCATGCTGGAGCGGTGCCGCGCCCACGGCCTGCCGGACGAGATCCTGTCCCTCGCCTGGACCCACGCCCGGGCCTATGAGCAGCGGCGCGCCGCCGGACGCCTGCCGGGCGCGGCCTGACCGGCCCTCCCCGCCCGCCGGGGCGGAGGGCGGGCGGGCGGCTCCTTGCCGCGGCGGGCAGCAGGCTAGTTCACCACGATCCCCGCCGCGCGCACCACGGGCTCCCACTTCTCCATCTCCGCCTTGAGCCAGGCGGCGGCGTCCTCCGGCGTGCCGCCGGGGCGGGGCTGGACGGACAGCTCGGCGAAGCGCTGCTGCAGGGCATCGGAGCGCAGGACGGCGTTGATCGCCTCGTTCAGGCGCGTCACCACCGCCGCCGGCGTGCCGGCGGGCGCGAGGACCATGTGCCAGGTGTAGGCCTCGTAGCCGGGCATCCCGGCCTCCGCGAAGGTGGGAACATCCGGCAGCTGGGGCAGGCGCCGGTCGCCGCTCACCGCCAGGCCCCGGGTGGCGCCGCTGCGCACGCTCTCGATCCCGTCCGAGGCGACGTTCAGGAACATGGTCAGATTGCCGTTGAGCAGGTCCGGCATGGCCGGGGCGGAGCCGCGATAGGGGATGTGGTTGACCCTCAGCTGGCCGGCCTGCCGCAGGAACAGCTCCGTCGCCAGATGCACCGCCCCGCCATTGCCGGAGCTGCCGTAGTTGAACTGTCCCGGCTTGTCGCGGAAGAGCGCCACCAGCTCCGGCAGGGTGCGGGCCGGAACATCCCTGTTCACCATCAGCAGCATCGGCACCGTGCCCACCAGGGCGACCGGCCTGAAGTCCGCCACGGGATCGAAGCTGAGATTGTGGAAGAGCGCGCGCAGCACGGCATGGGCGATGGTGTTGTAGAGCAGCGTGTGGCCATCGCGCGGGGCCCTGGCGACGGCCTCGGTGCCGACCACGACGCCCGAGCCCGTCCGGTTCTCCACCACCACGCGCTGGGGGAGCTGGCTTCCCAGAGCCTCGGCCACCAGCCGGGCCGCGACATCGGTGGGACCGCCGGCGGCGAAGGGGCAGATGAGGCGGATGGGCTGGTCGGGCCAGGCGGCGGCGGCCTGCCCCGGCCAGGCGGCCGGCAGGCCGGCCGCGGCGGACAGTCGCAGCAGGTCGCGGCGAGGAAACTTGGACATCGTGCTCTCCCTGGTGACGGAGCGCGCGACCGGCCCGGGATCTCTGCCCCGTGGGCGGCGGCGCCCTTCTGGCGTTCAGCGCAGGCCGGAGGGACCTGGCGTGGCGCGTGAAAGGTTCGCCCAGACGGCCGCCATCTGCAAACCTTCATGGACGGGCCGGGCGGGTGTCGGCCCGGCCCGCCGGGCGAGGGTCCGGTATAGTATTTCCCTCGCGCGGCGCGGCTTGCTATCCTCGCCGCATGCCCGCCCGCTCCCCCGCCCCGGCCCTGATCACGCGTCCTTCCCGCCACCCCGGCGAGGCGGCACCGTCGCCGGCCGCCATCGGGCGGACCGGGGCGGCCGGTCGCTCCTGACCCTGCTCACGAGGCGAGGCCCCGCCCCGACGCATCGGCGCCGTGCCGGCTTCCGGTGCATGACTGACTGAAGGCAGCCGAGCGCGATGGATGACAGGATTCAGGCTCCCGGCTGGACCGAGGCCGACCGGCTTGCGGCTCTCGACCGTTACGGCATTCTCGACACGCCCCGCGAGCAGGACTTCGACGATCTCGTCCGCGTGGCCTCCACCCTGCTGGAGGCGCCCATCGCCGCGGTGAACCTGATCGCGCGGGACCGCCAGTGGTTCAAGGCCGAGGTCGGCCTCGACATGCGCGAGATGCCGCTCGACAACGCGATCTGCGCCCGGGTCATGCTCCAGCCCGGCGAGATGGTCATTCCCGATCTGCGGGAGGATGCCCGCTTCCGCTGCAACCCGCTGGTCACCGCAGAGCCGGGGCTGCGCTTCTATGCCGGCGCCCTGCTGGAAACACCGGAGGGGCTGCCCCTCGGCACCCTCTGCGTGCTCGACACGGCGCCGCGCCCCGGCGGGCTGACGCCCCAGCAGCACTTCGTGCTCAGGACGCTGGCGCGGCAGGTCATGAGCCAGCTGAACCTCCGCCGCAGCCTGGCGCAGCAGGAGTTCCTGCGGGCCGAGCAGGCCCGCTCCGAGGCCCTGCGGCGGCAGGTCCTGAACAGCGCGACGGACTTCGCCATCATCAGCCTCGACCTCGCGCGCCGGGTGACCGGCTGGAACACCGGCGCCGTGAACATCCTGGGCTGGAGCGAGGCCGAGATGCTCGGCCGCTCCGCGGATCTGATCTTCGTGCCGGAGGAGCAGGCCGCCGGCCTCCCGGACGCCGAGGTGGCGCTCGCCGTCCGGAACGGCCAGGCCTCCAACGAGCGCTGGTACCAGCGCAAGGACGGCTCCCGCTTCTGGGGCTCGGGCGAGATGATGCTGCTCCGGGACGAGCGGGGCGCGCACACCGGCTACCTCAAGGTGTTGCGCAACCGCACGGAGCAGCATCTGGCCGGACAGGCCCTGGAGGTCGTCAACGAACGCTTCCGGCTGGCGCAGCGGGCGACGCGGGACGCGATCTGGGACTGGAGCTTCGAGGACGATCGCGTCCTCTGGAACGAGGCCCTCGAAGAGGCCTACGGATGGCGGCCCGAGCAGGTCGAGCCGACCGGCGGCTGGTGGCTCTCCCACATCCATCCCGAGGACCGGGACCGGATCGACCGGGAGATTCACGCCGCGATCGACAGCACCGGGACGAGCTGGTCCGGCGAGTACCGGTTCCTTCGCGCCGATGGCAGCTATGCCGAGGTGCTGGACCGCGGCTACGTCATCCGCGCGCCCGGTGGCCAGGCCATCCGGATGATCGGCGCCATGCTCGACATCAGCGAGCGGCAGCGCACCAGGGCGGCGCTGCAGGAGGCCGACGACCGCCTGCGCCTGGCGACCAGCGCCGCCGGGATCGGTACCTTCGACTATCACATCCCCTCCGGCGAGCTGACCTGGGACGACCGCTGCCGCGCGCTGTTCGGCCTGCCGCCCGGCGCGTCCGTCAGCTATGAGGACACCTTCGTGGCCGGGCTGCATCCGGAGGACCGGGCGCGGGCGGAGCAGGCGGTGCGGCAATCCATGGACCCCGCCGGATCGGGGCATTTCGCCGCCGAGTATCGCACCATCGGCCTGCAGGACGGGATCGAGCGCTGGGTCTCGGCGCAGGGCGAGACCCATTTCGAGAACGGGAGACCGGCGCGGCTGGTCGGGACCGTGCTCGATATCACCGACCGCAAGCGATCCGAGGCAGCGCTGCGCGAAAGCGAGACGCGCTACCAGACCCTGTTCAACTCGATGGATGAAGGCTTCTGCATCATCGAGTTCATCGACGGGCCGCACGGCCCCCTGAGCGACTACGTCCATGTCGAGGCCAATGCCGGGTATGAGCGGCACACCGGCATTCCAGACATCGTCGGCAAGACCATCCGCGGCCTCGCGCCGCAGGAGGCGGAGGGCTGGCTCGAACTCTACGGCAGCGTGCTGCGCACCGGCCGGCCCATCCGCTTCGAGCGGTATTTCGCCGCGGCGGGGCGCCATATCGAGGTTTCGTCCGCCCGTGTCGAGCAGGCGAGCCGGCCACAGGTCTCGGTGCTGTTCCGCGACGTGACGGCCCGCAAGCAGGCGGAGGCGGCGCTGCGCGAAAGCGAGGCCCTGGCGCGGGAGAACATCCAGCGCGTGCAGCTCGCGCTGGCGGCGGGCGCCATCATCGGCACCTGGCTCTGGGACCTGCCCACCGACCGCTTCACGGTGGACGAGGCCTTCGCCCGCAGCTTCGGCCTCGATCCCGCGCTCGGGCATATCGGCCTCAGCCTCCAGCAGGTCGTCGCGACCGTCCATCCCGATGACAAGCCCGGCCTCGTCGCCGCGATCAACACGGCAATCGCCCGTGGCGGCGCCTATGCCCACCAGTACCGGGTGCGCCGCGCCGATGGGCGGTATCACTGGATCGAGGCCAATGGCCGTGTCGACCATGCGCCGGACGGCACGCCGCTGAGCTTCCCCGGCGTGCTGATCGGCGTGGAGGAACGGCGCGCCGTGGAGGCGGAGCGCGACCGCGCCGCCGCGGCGCTGCGCGCCCTCAACGAGACGCTGGAGCAGCGCATCGCCGAGCGGACGGCCGAGCTGCTGCAGGCGGAGGAGCAGCTGCGCCAGAGCCAGAAGATGGAGGCCGTCGGCCAGCTGACCGGCGGCCTCGCCCATGACTTCAACAACCTCCTGACCGGTATCACCGGCAGCCTGGAGTTGCTGCGCGCCCGCGTGGCGCAGGGCCGGGTGACGGACATGGATCGCTATGTCGCGGCGGCGCAGGGAGCGGCGACGCGCGCGGCCTCGCTGACGCACCGCCTGCTCGCCTTCTCCCGCCGGCAGACGCTGGACCCCCGGCCGACGGATGTGAACAGGCTGGTCACCGGGATGGAGGAGCTGATCCGCCGCACGGTCGGGCCGGCGATCGAGGTCGAGGTGGTGGGGGCCGGCGGCCTCTGGCCCACGCGGGTGGATCCGCCGCAGCTCGAGAACGCGCTGCTCAACCTCTGCATCAACGCGCGCGATGCCATGCCGCGCGGCGGACGCCTGACCATCGAGACCGCCAACCGCTGGCTCGACAGCCGCACCGCGCGGGACCGCGACCTCGGGCCCGGGCAGTACATCTCGCTCTGCGTGTCCGATACCGGCACGGGCATGACCCCGGATGTGGTGGCCAAGGCCTTCGATCCGTTCTTCACCACCAAGCCGCTGGGCCAGGGCACCGGGCTCGGCCTTTCCATGATCTACGGCTTCGCCAGGCAGTCCGGCGGGCAGACGCGCATCTATTCGGAGCCCGGCCAGGGCACGATGGTGTGCCTGTACCTGCCGCGGCACCTGGGCGAGGCGGAGCCGCCGGAGGCGCTGCCCGAGCTGGCCGACGCCCCCCGGGCGGGGCTGGGCGAGACCGTCCTGGTGGTGGATGACGAGCCGACCGTCCGGATGCTGGTGATGGAGGTGCTGGAGGAGCTGGGCTATGCCGCCATCGAGGCGGGAGACAGCGCCACGGGCCTCAAGGTGCTGCAATCCGATGTCCGCATCGACCTGCTGGTGACCGATGTCGGACTGCCCGGCGGCATGAACGGGCGGCAGATGGCCGATGCCGCCCGCCTCAGCCGCCCCGACCTGCAGGTGCTGTTCATCACCGGCTATGCCGAGAACGCCGTGGTGGGCGACGGGCACCTCGACCCCGGCATGCATGTGATGACCAAGCCCTTCACCATGGAGGACCTGGCCGGCCGGATCCGAAGGCTGATCACCGACAAGGCTTCGTAAGGGACAGGACGGCGGCCCTATCCCTCCCGGTCCGCCAGGCAGGTCCGCATGGCCTCGCCGATCCGGGCCTCGGACAGCCGGCCGATCTCCGCGATGAACACGATCCGGCTGCGGGGAGCCTCCCCGGCCGTCCTGCCCGCCAGCGGCGCCAGGGTGGCGCGGCCGCCGGCCAGCTGGAACAGAAGCCGCCGCCCGGGCTGTTCCACCGCCTCGAAGATTCCCTTGGCGCGCGCCAGCCCGGGCGCCAGCCGCCCGATGGCCGCCTGGAAACGGGACAGCGAGAGGGGTGCCTCGGCGGTCCAGCTCAGTGTCTCGAACCGGTCGGCCTGCGGGCGGCGGCGGCCCGGCTCGCGCGGCACCGGCGGGCGGGCCGGGTCGTCCGGCAGCACCAGGGGCAGCGGCACCTGCCCGTCCGGCGCCTCCACCAGCGTCGCCGCCGGGCGAAGCGCGGCCAGGGCGGCGCGGGCACGCTCCAGCGCCGCCGCGTCGCCCAGGTCGGTCCGGCTCAAGGCCACCACATCGGCCATGCGCAGCTGCGCGCGCAGCAGCGGATCCTCGAAGGCCGTGGGCGGCGCGGTGGCATCGACCACGCACAACACCGTCTCCAGCGGCGCTTCCTTCCACACCACCGGGTCCATCAGGTTGCGCACGATGTCGGCGGGGTCGGCGACGCCGCTGGTCTCGATGACGATGGCCTCCGGCCGCGGCGCGCGCCGCAGCAGCGTGGCCAGCGTCCGCAGCAGGTCGCCTTCCAGTGTGCAGCAGATGCAGCCATTGGCCAGGCTCACCACGCCGTCGCTGGCACCGGCGATCAGTTCGGCATCGATGTTGATGGCGCCGAAATCGTTGACGACGGCGGCGATGCGGCGCCCGCCCGCTTCACGCAGGATATGGTTGACCACCGTGGTCTTGCCCGCCCCCAGAAAGCCGGTGACGAGCAGGACAGGAACGGGCAGGACGGGAACGGGCGGGCCGGCCATCAGCGCGCGATGCTGGGCCGGCGCACCGGCCTGCCCGGCCGCGCGGCGACGTCCATCACCCCATCGGCGATCACCGGCACGCCGCCGACGATCAGGTGGCGCACGCCTTCCGACGGCCGGTTCATCGCGCTGAACTCCGCCTTGTCGCTCAGCGTGTCGTAGTCGAACACCACCACATCGGCATCGGCGCCGACGCCCAGCCGCCCCTTGCCCAGCATGGCCGGCGTGCTGGCTTCCAGGATCTGCGCCGGGATCAACGAGCATTTGCGAATGCCCTCCAGCAGCGACACCGCCTGCCGCTCCCGCACCCAGTGGCGGATGAAGCGGGTGAAGCAGCCGGCGGACCGCGGGTGGGACGTCGCTTCCTTCGGCAGCGGCCAGGCATCGCCGGTATAGGTGCTGCCATCCGGCATGGACCACGGCATGGCGTCGGAGGCGATGGCGCCGTCCGGGTACAGCACGGCCATGTCCAGCAACTCGCGGTGCCGCTGGTTGTGCTCGGTGTCCAGCACATGCCACAGCACCAGCTGGGACGGGTCCTCGGCCTGCGCGGAGAGCAGCTCCTCCCGGTCGCGGAAGCGGTGGCCATCGGTCACGCGCTGCACGGAATCGTAGCCGAGGCCGTTGCGCGCCTCGAATTCCGGGTCGCTGAAGAAGGCCGCCGCCAGCACGGTGGAGCCGGTGCCGTAGGGATAGGCCTCGACGGTGATGTTCAGCCCCTTGAGCTGCGCGTTGCGCACCAGCTCGTAGCAGCGGGCGATGTCGGTCTTGCTGGAGCTGTTGAAGTGGCAGATGTGCATATGCGCGCCGGTCGCGGCGGCATAGCCGATCAGGCGGATATAGGCCTCGGCGGCGCTCTGCGGATCGATCCGTGCCATGTAGGCGACATGCGTGAAGGTAGGCACGGTCCGGGCGGCGGCGAGCTTGCAGACCTCGAGCAGCTCCTGCACGCCGGCGCCGGGCGCGTAGGCGTTGAGGATGCCGATGCCGATGCCGCCCTCGTCCAGTCCCTGGGCCAGGCGCTCGATGATCCCGGCCTGCTCGGCCTCCGTCGCGATGTTGTCCATCCAGCGCCGGTCCCGCATGGCGCGGCCGAAGGCCTCGAGCGAGGATTCCTCGTTGGTGCCGACCATGGCGCCGATGCGCGCGAAGGCCCAGTTGGTGGCGGCGCCGTAGTTCAGCACGCGCCCCTCAGTGGCCTGCCGCCGGTACCAGGAGGCGACGGGCAGCACGCCGGCCTCCAGGTCCAACGTCGTCGTCACGCCGTCGAAGGCCTGCATGCGGTCGGCGGGGATGGACTGGCCATGGGCATGGAGGTCGATGAAGCCGGGAGCGACCACCAGGCCGGTGGCATCGATCACCCGCTCCGCCCCGCCGAGGCCGGTGCCGACGGCGAGGATGCGGCCATCGCCGATCGCCACATCCGCGACACCGTCCAGGCCGCTCGCCGGATCGACCACCCGGCCGCCGCTGATCATCAAGGCACCCATTCTCGCCACTCCGCCTGCCATGACCTCGAACCACGCCGGACCCCGTCACGGCCGCATGCCATGTCCACCCGGCGGAGATCCGGAACGGGTCAATAGAGGCGCAAACCGCCCAGGCCGCAACAGCCGGACCATGACAACCGGCCGGATCTCAGTCGCCGGCGGTGCCTCCCTCGCCCATGCGCCGGATGCGGACGGGAATGGCCTTGGCGGCGGGAACGTGGCTCTCCTTCGCGTGGTGCCAGAGCGGCAGCAGCGGATTGCACTCCGGGTAGTAGGCGGCGACGCAGCCCTCCGGCAGATCGAAGGGCACCACCTGGAGGTTGTCCACCTCCCGATGCACCCCATCCCCGGCCACGGTGAGCAGCGAAACCCGGTCCTCCGGGGCCAGGGCCAGGACATCCATGTCCCGCCGGTTCATCATGACGATGTCGCGGCTGCCATGGATGCCGCGGAAGCGGTCGTCATAGCCGTAGATGGTGGTGTTGAACTGGTCGTTGCTGCGCACCGTCATCAGGGCGAAGACGCCGGCTCCCGTCACCGAGATGTCGGGATTGGCATCGAGGCTCGCGGGCGGCAGGAAATTGGCCTTGCCGGTCTCCGTCTCCCAGTTCCGCTCCCGCGCCGGATTGGGGCGATGGAAGCCGCCGGGCCGGCGCATGCGCTCGCTGTAGCGGTCGTACCATTTCGGGAATGTCTCGGCGATGGCCTGGCGGACCAGCCCGTAATCGCCCACCCAGGCATCCCAGTCGAGCTTCGGGTTCGCGGGAAGGGTCGCCTTGGCGATGCCGGCGATGATGGCGGGCTCGGACAGGAGATGCGGGCCCGCCGGCTCGCGGATGCCGCGCGAGGGATGGATATAGGAGGTGCTGTCCTCCACCGAGACCTCCTGCGGCCCGCTGGCCTGGCGGTCGATCTCGATGCGGCTGAGGCAGGGCAGCAGATAGGCCGCCCGCCCGTGGATGACGTGGCTGCGGTTCAGCTTGGTGGTGATCATCACGGTCAGCGGCAGCTTCCGCCAGGCCGGCTCCAGCAGGCGGTGTTCCGGGAGCGAGCGCACCAGGTTGCCGCCGAGCTGGATGACGGCCCCCATCCGGCCCTGGATCACCCGCTCCGCCGCCTCCACCACATCGGTGCCCTTGTGGCGGGGCGGGCTGAAGCCGAACATCTCGCCGAGCTTGTCCAGGGGCGCCAGCTCCGGCTTCTCGGTGATCCAGACGGCCCGCTGGCCCTGCACGTTGGAATGGCCGCGCACCGGGCAGATGCCGGCGCCGGGGCGGCCGATATTGCCGCGCAGCAGCAGGAAGGCGACGAGCATGTGCAGGATCTCGACCCCGGCACGCTGCTGCGTCAGGCCCATGCCGTAGACGCCGAGGACCCGCCCGGCGCCGCGATAGGCCCGCGCGACCTCCTCGATCTGCCCGCGCGCCACGCCCGAATGCCGCTCGATCTCCGCCCAGTCCTGGCGCCGCATCGCCTGGGCGAAGTCCTCGAAGCCATGCGTGTGGCCCTCGATGAAGGCCCGGTCCAGGACCGGCTCCCCGCCCTCGTCCTCCCATTCGAGAAGGATCTTGCACAGGCCCGCCAGCAGGGCGAGGTCGCCGCCCGCGCGGGGCTGGACGAAGAGCGAGGAGATCCGCGTCGACGGCTGGACCGTCATCTGCAGCGGATCCTGCGGATTGGTGAAGGCCGCCAGGCCCTGCTCGCGCAGGGGATTGATGGTGATGACGGGCACGCCGCGCCGCCGGGCCTCATCCAGCTGATGCAGCATGCGCGGACTGTTCGAGGCGGTGTTGTGCCCGAAGATCAGGATCAGGTCGGTCTGGGCGAAGTCCTCCAGCGTCACCGTGCCGACCGGCACGCCGATCGACTTGGGCAGGGCGACGGAAGTGCTCTCGTGGCACATGTTGGAGGAATCGGGCAGGTTGTTCGTGCCGTACATGCGCGCCAGGAGCTGGTACATGTAGGAGGCCTCGTTGCAGGCCCGGCCCGAGGCGTAGAAGACCGCTTCGTCCGGCCGCATCCCCCGCAGCGCCGCGCCGATCTCCTGGAAGGCCGTGGACCAGGCGACCGGCACATAGCGGTCCGTCGCCGCGTCCCATTTCATCGGCTCGGTCAGGCGGCCGGCCATCTCCAGGTCGTGGTCGCTCCAGGCCTCCAGCTCCGTCACGCGATGCCGGGCGAAGAAGTCCGGCTCGACCCTCGCGCTGGTCAGGTCCCAGGCGCTGGCCTTGGCGCCGTTCTCGCAGAACTCGAAGAGGTGCGGCGGGTTCGGCTTGGCCCAGGCACAGGAGACGCACATGAAGCCGCCATCCTTGTTCTGGCGGCGCAACGCCAGGCCGGTGCTGACCGCCCGGCCCTCCTGCCGGAGGATGCGACCCAGCGACTTGACAGACCCCCAGCCCCCCGAAGGCCCGTCATAGGGCCGGTATTCGACGTCCTCGGTCACGCCCAAGATCTCCCGCACGCTGTTCTGGAATCAACCAATCGGTGCCGGGAAGAGTTGCGCCGGCGGCGCCCGCGGGTCCCGACTGTGTCAGCGATTCTGCCGCCAACTGTCCCTTTCCCGGGCACGGTTCCAGGGACAGTCTGTCGCCATAAAGCAACAAGATCCGGGGAACGTCCGATGCACCGTCGCAGCCTGCTCGCCGCCAGCCTGGCGGCACCCGGCCTCCTGGCCGCCCGTCCCCTCCTGGCCCAACCCGAGGCCGCCTGGCCCAGCCGCGCCATCACCCTGGTCGAGGGCTACCCGCCCGGCGGCGTCACCGATCTCGCCTCCCGCGCCGTGGCCGATCCGATGTCGCGCGGGCTCGGCGTCCCCGTGGTGGTGGAGAACCGCCCCGGTGCCGCCACCTCCGTCGCCACCACCTACGGCGCGCGGGCGAAGCCCGATGGCTACACGCTGGTCATGGGCACCACGACGCTCGCCATCAACCAGACGCTGCAGCCCAACCTGACGCCGAAGGACCCCGTGCGCGAGCTGGACCCGATCGGCATGGTGTTCCGCACGCCCTTCATCCTGCATGTCCATCCCGGCGTGCCGGCGCGGACCACGGCGGAGCTGATCGCCCATTGCAAGGCCAATCCGGGCAAGGTGCTGTTCGGCTCGCCGGGCACCGGCTCGGTCAGCCATCTCTGCCTGGAGCTGTTCCGCGCCCGCACCGGCATCGACATCGTCCACGTGCCCTACCGCGGCGGCGCGCCGGCCGCGCTCGACCTGCGGCAGGGCCGCATCCATGCCGTCTTCCAGGCGATCCAGGAGGCCGCCACCACGCTCGGCGACGGCGGCACGCGCGGCCTCTCCGTGACCGCCACCGCGCCGATCCCGAACTACCCCGACCTGCCGCCCGTGGCCGCGACGCTGCCGGGCTTCGAGGTCTTCTTCTGGCAGGGGCTGTTCGCGCCCGCCGGCACGCCGGCCCCGATCCTGGACCGCGCCGGCGCCGCGCTGCGCGCCGCCACGGAGGATGCCGGGCTGCGCGCGCGCCTGGCCGAGCAGGGCGTCTCCCTGGTCAGCAGCGACGGCCGGACGCTGCGCGAGACGTTGATCGCCGACACCCGGAAATGGGGCGAGGTGATCCGCGAGGGCAATATCCGGCTCGAATAGGCGCGGACGCCGCCCCGAGCCGCCCGGCCCGCCCGCCTTTCTCCGCCCAGCCGTTTACACGGATCTCCCGCATGTCCCTGAGCAACCTCACCTCGCGCATTTCCGGCTTTCACCGCATGAGCACGGCGGAGCGGCTGGAGGCTGTCGCGGCCTTCGCCGGCCTCGACGAGGCGAGCCGGGCGCAACTCGCGGCACCCGGCAACATCGACCCGCATCTGGCCGACCACATGATCGAGAACGTGGTCGCCACCCTGGCCATTCCCATCGGCGTCGCGACCAACATGCGCGTCGATGGCCGGGACGTGCTGGTGCCGATGGCGACCGAGGAATCCTCCGTCGTCGCCGCCGTCTGCAACTCCGCCCGGCAGTGCCACGACGCTGGCGGCTTCACCACCTCCGTCTCCGGCACGCTGATGATCGCGCAGATCCAGCTCGTGGGCGTCAGCGACCCAGAGAATGCGCGCCTCACCATCCTGGAGCAGCGCGCCGCCATCGCCGAGCTGTGCGATGGCTGCGACCCGATGCTGGTCTCGCTCGGCGGCGGCTTCCGCGACCTCGAGGTGCGGATCGTGAAATCCCTCGGCGGCCCCATGGTCGTCACGCATCTGATCGTCGATACGCGCGATGCGATGGGGGCCAACACCGTCAACACCATGGCCGAGGCGCTGGCGCCCCGGATCGAGGCCTGGACCGGCGGCAAGGTCTTCCTGCGCATCCTCTCCAACCTCGCCGACCGCCGCCTGGCCCGCGCCCGTGCCCTCTGGCCGGTGGAGGCCATCGGCGGGCCCGAGGTGCGGGACGGCATGATCTCCGCCTACCACTTCGCCGAGGCCGATCCCTACCGCGCCGCCACGCACAACAAGGGCATCATGAACGGGGTCTCGGCCGTGGTGCTGGCCACCGGCAACGACACCCGCGCGGTGGAGGCCGGCGCCCATGCCTATGCCGCGCGGAGCGGCCGCTACACCAGCCTGACCCACTGGGAGGTGACGGCGGAAGGGCATCTCGCCGGCTCCATCGAGCTGCCGATGCCGGTCGGGCTGGTCGGCGGCGCGACCCGGATCCATCCCACCGCCCGCGCCTGCCTGAAGATCCTCGGCGTCGATACGGCGGCGGGGCTCGCCCGCATCATCGCCGCCGTCGGCCTGGCGCAGAACTTCGGCGCGATGAAGGCCCTGGCCACCACCGGCATCCAGAAAGGCCACATGGCGCTGCACGCCAACAACGTGGCCATCGCCGCCGGCGCGGTGGGCGCGGAGGTGGCGCGGCTGGCCGCCATCCTGGTCGAGAGGCGCCAGGTCCGGCAGGATGTGGCGGCGGCCGAGCTGGCGCGGATGCGCGCCGGCTGAGGCCAGCCGCTACGCCCCCGCCGCCAGCGCCCGCGCCATGAAGTCGAGGAAGCGCGGATCGCCGGCATGGGCGACATTGATGCGCAGCGCCGCGGGGCCCGCGCCGCGCTCGGGGCTGAACACGGCGCCGGGCGCCAGGAAGATGCCCTGCGCCGCGGCCCGGCGGCAGAGCGCCTCCTCGTCCAGGCCCGGAGGCAGGCGCGCCCAGAGATAGAAGCCGCCTCCCGGCGGGCGCGCCAGCGGCAGGCCGATGGCCGCGAGATCCCGCAGGGCCTGCGCCGTCGCCGCCTCCACGCGGCGCGCCAGGCGGCGCAGGTGGCGCCGGTAGTGCCCGGCCTCCATCAGCCGGCAGACCAGCCGCTCGGCATATTGCGAGGTGGAGACCACCGTCAGCAGCTTGAGGTCGTTCAGCGCCGCCACCAGCGGCGCCGGCCCCGCCAGATAGCCGACGCGGAGCGAGGCCGAGAGGGTCTTGGAGAAGGTGCCGACGTAGAGGACCTGCCGCAGCCCGTCCAGCGCCGCCAGGCGCGGGCCGGCCGCCGGCAGCAGATCGGCGAAGGGATCGTCCTCCACCAGCAGGCAGCCGTGCCGCTCGGCCAGCCGCAGCACCGCCGCCGCCACCGCCGGGGTCAGCGTGCCGCCGGTCGGGTTGTGCGCCAGGGACTGCGTGAAGAAGGCCCGTGCCGGCCGCCGCGCCAGCTGCGCCGCGAGATGCTCGACATCCGGCCCCGCGGCCGTGCGGCGGACGCCGAGGATCTCGGCCTTGGCCAGGCGCAGCTTGGCGAAGAGCGGGTAGTAGCCCGGATCGTCGACCAGCACCCGGTCCCCGGGCGCGATCAGGTGGCGGATGACGAGATCGAGCGCATGGTTCGCGCCCTGCGTCAGCAGCACCTGCTCCGGCCCGCAGGGCAGCGAACGCTCGGCGAGCGAGAGGGCGATCCGCTCCCGCAGCGGCGCATAGCCCCAGGAGCTGCCATAGCCATGCGCCTCGCCCCGGTACAGCGCCCGGCTGGCCTGGGTGAGGTGACGGGCCAGTTCCGAGCCCTCCATCCAGGAGGGCGGCGGGCGCCCCTCCCCGGGGCGGACCAGATAATGCTCCTCCGTCTGCTCGCGCAGCAGGGAGACGAGGTTCAGCGCCTCCGCCACCTCCCGGCGCGCCGCCGGGACCAGGCCGGCCGGGCGCGACGGGCGGCCGCTGACGAAATAGCCGGCGCCCCGCCGCGCCTCCAGATGGCCCGAGGCCACCAGCCGCTCATAGGCCTCCGCCATGGTGTTCTTCGACACGCCCTGCTCCCGCGCGCCCTGGCGGATGGAGGCCAGGCGCGATCCCGGCCGCAGCTGCCGCCCCTCCATCGCCGCCACCAGCCGCGCGGCGATGCGCCCGGCCTTGGAGAGGGCCTTCCGCCCGCCCTGGCGGAACTCCGCCATCGGCCGAATGTCAGGCTGCCCGTCCGGCCCCTCGCGCATGCATCCCTCCCGCCGCCTCCGCTTCCGGGCGGAGGCAGGCCACACGGATGGTGACGCCTTCGGGGCCCGCCCGGAAGGGCGAAGGGCCGCCGCCTCAGCCCGCCTCTCCCGCCGGCTCCACGCTCCGCAGCAGCGACAGCGGGGCGTCCTCCTTGACCTCCTCCATCACCGCGTAGGTGCGGGTCTCCTTTACGCCCGGCAGGCTGAGGAGCACCTCGCCCAGGAAGCGGCGATAGGCGTTCATGTCCTTCAGCCGGACCTTCACCAGATAGTCGAAGCCGCCGGCCACCATGTGGCATTCCAGGACCTGCGGCGCGCGGTTCACCGCGCGGGCGAAGCGGCTGAAGGCATCCGGCGTGGTCTTGTCGAGCGACACCTCGACAAAGGCGAGCAGCCCGAAGCCGAGCTTGCGCGGATCGAGGCGGGCCGCGAAGCCGGTGACATAGCCCTCCTTCACCAGGCGGCGGAACCGCTCGCTGGTCGCCGTCGGCGAGAGGCCGATCTGCTCGGCCAGCTCCAGGTTGGTGATCCGGCCATCGCGCTGGATGATGTCCAGAATCCTGAGGTCAATCCGGTCCATGGCCGTATCTTTCGCGGCGATCTCGGCTGAGAGGGAGAATCATGCGGCAGAACCGGCCCGATGTCCCGTACTGATCCGCCCGCGCCTGCTCTAGCATCCCGCCGTCCCGCCGCCCTCCGGCGGGCAGCCCCGGAGCCCGCCATGCCCCCGTCCGAGATCCCCGACGCGATGCCGCCCGCCGAACCGCCCTTCGCCGGGCTGGCGCGCGAGGCCGTGCCGCGCGATGCCCTGCGGCGGGCCGTCACGGCCGCCTGCCGCCGCCCGGAGAGCGCCTGCCTGCCGCCGCTGATCGAGGCCGCCCGCCTCGCGCCGGCCGAGCGGGAGGCGACGCGCGCCCTGGCGCGGCGGCTGATCCTCGGCCTGCGCGCCCAGGCGCGCCGCGGCGGCGTGGAGGCGCTGGTGCAGGAATTCTCCCTCTCCAGCCAGGAAGGCGTGGCGCTCATGTGCCTGGCCGAGGCGCTGCTGCGCATCCCCGATGCCGGCACGCGCGACGCGCTGATCCGCGACAAGATCGGCGGCGGCGGCGGCCAGGCCTTGGACTGGCGGCGGCATCTCGGCCACTCACCCTCGCTCTTCGTCAACGCCGCGACCTGGGGGCTGGTGGTGACCGGGAAGCTGGCCGCGACCAGCAGCGAGGCCGGGCTCGGCGCCGCGCTGACGCGGCTGATCGCCCGCGCCGGCGAGCCCGTGATCCGCCGCGGCGTCGATCTCGCCATGCGGATGATGGGCGAGCAGTTCGTCACCGGGCAGACCATCGAGGACGCGCTCGCGCGCAGCCGCGCCATGGAGGCGAAGGGCTTCCGCTACTCCTACGACATGCTGGGCGAGGCGGCGATGACGGCGGCCGATGCCGCGCGCTACCGCGCCGAGTACGAGCGGGCGATCGAGGCCATCGGCCGCGCCTCGGCCGGGCGCGGCCTCCTCGACGGGCCCGGCATCTCGATCAAGCTCTCGGCGCTGCATCCGCGCTACAGCCGGGCGCAGCGCGGGCGGGTGATGGCGGAGCTTCTGCCCGTCCTGCTCGATCTGGCGCGGCGCGCGCGGCGCCACGACATCGGCCTCAACATCGACGCGGAGGAGGCCGACCGCCTGGAGATCTCGCTCGACCTGCTGGAGGCGCTCTGCGGCGACGCGGCGCTGCGTGGCTGGGACGGCGTCGGCTTCGTCATCCAGGCCTACCAGAAGCGCGCGCCCTTCGTCGTCGATGCCGTCATCGACATGGCGCGGCGCACGGGGCGGCGGATGATGGTGCGGCTGGTCAAGGGCGCCTACTGGGACAGCGAGATCAAGCGCGCGCAGCAGGAGGGGCTCGCCGACTTCCCCGTCTACACCCGCAAGATCCACACCGATGTCGCCTATCTCGCCTGTGCCCGCCGGTTGCTCGCCGCGCCCGACGCGGTCTTTCCGCAATTCGCCACGCACAACGCCATGACGCTGGCCGCCCTGCACAGCATGGCCGGGCCGGAGCGCTACCGGCCCGGCCAGTACGAGTTCCAGTGCCTGCACGGCATGGGCGAGCCGCTCTACGAGCAGGTGGTGGGGCCCTCGAGGCTCGATCGTCCCTGCCGCATCTACGCGCCCGTCGGCACCCATGAGACGCTGCTGGCCTATCTGGTGCGCCGCCTGCTCGAGAACGGCGCCAATTCCTCCTTCGTCCACCGCATCAACGACCTCGGCATCCCGGTCGAGGCCCTGCTGGAGGACCCCGCCGAGGCCGCCGCCGCGCTCGACCCGCCCGGCCGGCCGCATCCGCGCATCGCGGCGCCGCGCGACCTGCTGGCGCCGCGCCGCAACTCCGCCGGCCTCGACCTCGCCGACGAGGACCAGATCGCGCGGCTGGCGGAGCTGCTGGGCGAGGGCGCGGCGGTGCCGCTGCACAGCGCGCCAGAGCCTGGCCAGGACGGGGCGGAAGGCCCTTCGCGGGAGGTCCGCAATCCCGCCGATGCCGCCGATCTCGTCGGCCATGTCGTGGAGGTGGGCGAGGCGGCGGTGGAGGCCGCCCTCGCCCGGGCCGCCGCCGCCGCCCCCGCCTGGGCCGCCACCGCCCCCACCGAGCGCGCCGCCCTGCTGGACCGCGCCGCTGACCTGATGGAGCAGCGCCGCGAGGCCCTGCTCGGCCCCATCGTGCGCGAGGCGGGCAAGTCCCTGCCCAACGCCGTCGCCGAGGTGCGGGAGGCGGTGGATTTCCTGCGCTACTATGCCGCGGAGGCGCGCGGCCTCGAGGCCGCCACGCACTCTCCCCTCGGGCCGGTGGTCTGCATCTCGCCCTGGAACTTTCCGCTCGCCATCTTCACCGGGCAGGTCGCGGCGGCGCTGGCCGCCGGCAACCCGGTGCTGGCCAAGCCGGCCGAGGAGGTGCCGCTGATCGCCGGCCTGGCCTGCGGCCTGCTGCGCGAGGCCGGCATCCCGCCCGCCGCGCTGCAATTCCTGCCGGGCGATGGCGAGGTCGGCGCGCGGCTGGTCGCCGATCCGCGCGTGCAGGGGGTGATGTTCACCGGCTCGACCGAGGTGGCGCGGCTGATCAACCGCCAACTCGCCACGCGGCTCGGCCGCCACGGTAGGCCGGTGCCGCTGATCGCCGAGACGGGCGGCCAGAACGCCATGGTGGTGGACAGTTCCGCCCTGCCGGAACAGGTGGTGGCCGATGTCCTGGCCTCGGCCTTCGACAGCGCCGGCCAGCGCTGCTCGGCGCTGCGCCTCCTCTGCCTGCAGGAGGATGTGGCGGACCGTGTGCTGACCATGCTGAAGGGCGCCATGGCGGAACTGCGCATCGGCCGCCCGGATCGCCTGGCCACCGATATCGGCCCGGTCATCAGCGGGGAGGCGCGGCAGGGCATCGAGCGCCATCTGGCCGCCATGCGCGCCGCCGGCCGCGCCGTTCATGCCCTGCCCCTGCCCGGGGAGGCCGCGCGCGGCCACTTCGTCTCGCCAGCCCTGGTGGAGATCGAGCGGCCGGCCATGCTGGAGCGCGAGGTCTTCGGCCCGGTGCTGCACGTGCTGCGCTTCCGGCGCGACGGCCTGGAGGCCCTGCTGCGCGACCTCGCCGCCACCGGCTACGCGCTGACCTTCGGCGTGCATTCGCGCATCGACGAGACCATCGCGCGGCTGACCGACCGCGCCCCGGCCGGGAACATCTACGTCAACCGCAACATCATCGGCGCCGTGGTCGGCGTGCAGCCCTTCGGTGGCCACGGGCTTTCCGGCACCGGCCCCAAGGCGGGCGGGCCGCTCTACCTGCGCCGGCTGCTGGCCGCCGCGCCGGAGCCCCCCTTGCCGCCCGGCCCCGCCCCCGCTCCCGCCGCCCTGGCCTGGCACGGCCACCTCTCCGCCCGGGGCCAGCACGAGGCGGCGGCCCGCTGCGCGGCGATGGCCCGGGCCTCCCGCCTCGGCCTGCGGCTGGCGCTGCCGGGGCCGGTGGGCGAGACCAACACCTACATGTTGGACCCGCGCGGCGCCGTCCTCTGCCGCCCCGCCACGCCGCTCGGCCTGATGCTGCAGGTCGGTGCCGCCCTGGCCTCCGGCAACCGCGCCCGCGTGGCGGCGCCCGACGGCCTGCGCGACTGGCTCGCCGGCCTCCTGCCCGCCGATCTGGCGGAGCATGTCACGCTGGTGGAGGCGGAGGCCCTGGCGGGCTGCGCCGTCGCGCTCTTCGAGGGAGAGGCGGCGGAGTTGCAGGCCTTCTGCGCCCGCGCGGCCGCGCTGGACGGACCGCTGCGCCCTGTCCTCGCGGCCACGCCTGCGGAACTGGCCGGAGGCGGGGACTATCCGCTGGATCTCCTGCTGCGGGAACGCTCGGTCAGCACCAACACGGCGGCGGCGGGCGGCAATGCCAGCCTGATGAACATCGGCTGACGGCGCGTTTTCCGGTTCTCGAAGAAACGCACCCTCGCGAAGCCGAAGGCGATCACCGCGGCGGGCAGGACAGGTTCGCTCGTCCCTGCCCCCTCCGCGCGGTCATCGCCCACCGCCCGCCCGGGATGCTCCTGACCCTGCCGTCGGATACGAGGATATCCAGAAGGTTTCTGGCTTCCCTATCGAGATGCCTTGTAGAGTTTGGTGGCAATCTCGAACATTTCCTCGGGCGAATAGTCCGGGCTGAAGGCCGAGGGTATGCCGGTCAGCTGGTGAATCTTCCCACCTTCCGGCAGGCCGTCGACCACCGTCAGTTCTCCTGGCGGATCATCGGGAAGCGCCTGCTCTCCATTGCCCCAGATGCCGGCCATCTCCTTGTAGTCGGCGGGGCTGAATGTGTAGAGCCGGCGGTGGGATCCCTCTTGCAGGTACTTCTGACATTCCGGAATCTTGTCGAGGGGAATGTTCGGCGTGGGCAGGAACTTCTCCAACTCCACCCCCGTGATCTGCTTCAGAGCCAGGGCATAGGCATGCGCATGCACGGAGCCCCGGACGAGCAGGTACCCACAGACCTCGCGCCCTGTCGGATCCGACAGGGTCTCATAGACCCGCAGCTTGTGCAGGCGGGCGCCGCATTCGAGATGGAAGTTGTGCAGCAGGTCAACGACCACATTGCCGGTCGTCGTCACCATATCCGCATTCCAGGACATGGAGTTGCTGTTGACCGGCAACGCACCGCCGCCGTTGGAAGCGAACGACGCAAAGGAGCGGATGTCCTTCATGGCCTCGAAGGGCGCGCCGGAGATGTCACCGCCATCGGCCAGATCACCGCTGTTGTCGGGCCCGTTGGCGAGCATGGCGACACCGTTGCTCACCAGCTCCACATGCCCGAGCTCTTCCGCCGTGATGCTGGCCACCAGGCTATAGAATGGCCTGAGCTTGTCCTTGCTGCGGAAATTGAAACTCTGGAACATGTAGTTGCCCAGGGTGGACATCTCGCCGTACTTGCCGCCCAACAGCTCCTGTAAAGCTGCCGCTGCGTTTGGATCCGCTCTCTTGGGCGATGGAAGCTCAGCCTGGAGTTTGTCTATTCTCATGAACATCGCGGTGTTCCTTCGGGGAGTTTCCCGTTGGAAGAACCGTTCAGGGCTGCATGAGTTTGGCTCTCAAGAATTATCTCCTGCGCTTCCGGGGCGAACATCCCCCCTCCAGACGCCACCGAGGTCGCGCGCCTGGCCCGTCGCCAGCGCGAAGGCGATGGCCCGTCCGCCTCCATCGCGGCTGCCGCTGCTCCAGGCCGCATCGCTTCTGCCACACGGCTCTGATCTCATGCGGGGAAACAGGGTGGTTGGGGCGCCAGGATTCGAACCTGGGAATGGCGGTACCAAAAACCGCTGCCTTACCGCTTGGCTACGCCCCAGCGCCGCCGCGTGGGGCTGAATAAAGGCCGGACGGGCCATTCGTAAAGCCCCCACCCCAGCGCCACCAGGCCTCCGGCAGGCCGGCCGCGGCGGCGCGCGCGGCGGCGGCATCGGGCAGCAGCGCGAAGCAGGTGGCGCCCGAGCCGCTCATCCGCGCCAGCAGGCAGTCCGGCAGCGCGCGCAGGGCGGCCAGCGTCTCGCTCACCGCCGGGCAGAGGCGGATGGCGGCGGCCTGCAGGTCGTTGCGGCAGGAGGCCAGCCCCTGCGCCATGGCGCCGGCATCGGCCCAGCCCGCGGGCAGGGTCGCGGCGGCGCCGAAGGCCTCGGCGGCGCGGGCGCGGAACACGGCGGGCGTCGACAGCGGCTGGCGGGGGTTGACCAGCACCAGCCCGGCCGGCGGCAGGCGGGGCGCCGCCTCCAGCCGCTCGCCCACGCCGCCCATGCGCGCCGGGCGCCCGTCCAGGCAGACCGGCACGTCGGCGCCGAGCTTCGCCGCCAGGGGCGCGAGCCGGGCCAGCGGCCAGTTCAGCCCCCAGGCGCGGTTGAGCAGGCGCAGGGCGGCGGCCGCGTCGGCCGAGCCGCCGCCGATCCCGGAGGCGACCGGCAGGCGCTTCTCCAGGCGGAGCGCGCCACGGGGCGGCAGGCCGGCCTTCTCGGCGAGCAGGCGCGCGGCGCGCAGCACCAGGTTGTCCGGCTCGGCCGCCAGCGACGCCGCCTCGGGGCCGGCCAGTTCCAGGCTCAGCGCCTCGGCCGGGGCGACATCCAGCCGGTCCGCGGCGCCGGCGAAGACCACCAGGCTGTCCAGCAGATGGTAGCCATCGGGCCGCCGCCCCAGGACGTGCAGGTGCAGGTTGATCTTCGCCGGCGCCATCTCGGTGCCCGCCAGCACGGCCGGCATGCTCAGCGCGCGACCGGGGCGGCCGCGTCGGGCAGGCCGTCGCGCAGCTTGGCGGCGATGCGCGGCCCCTCCCCGTCCTCCGGCCCCAGGGTGAGGGCGCGGTGCCACTGATACTGCGCCTCGATATGGCGCCCGCTGGCCCAGTAGACATCGCCCAGGTGGTCGTTGATGACGCTGTTGCGCGATTCCAGCTCGACCGCCTTCTCCATCCACTGCGTGGCGGCCGGCAGGTCGCCCAGCTTGAAGAGCGCCCAGCCCAGGCTGTCGGCGATGTTGCCGTCCTGCGGGCGCAGCGCGGCGGCGCGCTCCAGCATGGCGCGCGCCTCGGCGAGGTTCTCGCCCTTCTCGACCCAGGTGTAGCCGAGATAGTTCAGGACGTAGGGCTGTTCCGGGGCGAGGCGCAGCGCCTGCTGCAGGTCGCTCTCGGCGCCCTTCCAGTCGCCCGAGCGCTCCAGCGCGATGCCGCGGGCGTAGAACAGCACCCAGTGCGACGGGGCCGGCCGCATGCCGACGCGGGCGAGCGCGGTGGAATAGGCCTCCGCCGCCTCGGCATAGCGCTCCCGGCCCCGCAGCAGGTCGCCCAGCCGGGCCGGCACCAGCACGGACTCCGGATGCGCCGAGGCCAGGGCCCGCAACGCCGCCACCGCCGCCTCCGGCTGCTCCGCCCGGTCCAGCAGGGTGGCCCGGCGCAGCGCCACCACCGGCGCCAGCGGATCGTCCTCGGCCGCGCCGCGCAGCAGGGCCAGGGCGCTCTCCGGGCGCTTCTGCTCCGCCAGCGCATCGGCCGCCACCAGCAAGGCGGGGGTGAAGTCGGGCCGCAGCCGCAGCGCCATGCGGGAGAGCAGCAGGGTCAGCTCCGGCGCGCCCTGGCCCCGCATGGCGCCGGCCAGCGCCAGCTCGGCCTCCGCCATGCCCTCCACCGCCGAGGCCACGGCACGGCCGCGCAGCAGCGCCCGCCGCGCTGCCTCCGTGCCGAGCAGGGACAGGTCGTCCGCGCCCTCGGCCAGGGCCTGCAGCATCCGCCCCGCCTCCTCCTTCCGGCCGGCGCGGTCGAGGATCCCGGCGATGATCTGCACCATGCGCAGATTGACCTCGGGGCTGCCGGCCAGGGCAAGGCGCACCAGCCGCTCGGCCTCGGCGCCACGGTTGGCGAGGTCGGCGATCATCGCCGCGTGCAGGGCGGCGAGGCCGCGCAGCCGGCCGGATTCGATCTGCGGCCGCAGCGTGGCCAAAGCCGCGTCCGTCTGGCCACGCCCCGCCTGCGCCCAGGCCAGCAGCAGCGGCTGCAGCACCTGCGCCGCGCCGTTCGGCGGCAGCTGGCGCAGCCGGGCCTCGGCGCGCTCCCAGCGCCCCGCCATGGCATCGGCCCCGGCGAGCACGATCCCGGCCAGCTCGTTCTGCGGCAGGCGGCGGGCGAGGCGCACCGCCTCGGCGCGGCCATCCATCACCGTGGCCAGGAAGGCGCGGCTGACCACCTCCGGCTCGTCCGGCGCCAGGCGATAGGCCTCGAGGAACTGGAGGGCGGCATTCGCCGTATCGGATTCGGCGGCGGCGAGGCGGCCCGCGAGATAGGCGCCCGCGGCGGTGACGCGCGGCCCCGCGGCCGGACCGCGCGCCTGCGTCGCGGCCGCCTGGGGCGCCGCCGCGGGGGCCGGGCCGGCGCCGGCGGCCAGCAGGGCGGCGGCCAGGAGAAGGATGCGGGCGGCGGGGCGCGGCACGGGGGCGGACATGACCATGCGGCGGAGCCTAGAGCAGCGCCCGACCGGAGGGAACCGCCGAGCGATTCCCGCCGGTCGGACACAAGCCCTTCTGGAAGCTTTGTTTTCCGGCACCTTTCGGCCGGGCCTGAAAAGAAGGCCGGCCGGGGCTTACACGCCGTCAGCTTTTGTCACGAAGTCCCGCCGGCGCCTCACATGCCGCCGATGTAGTTCGGCCCGCCGCCGCCTTCCGGCGTGCACCAGTCGATGTTCTGGTCCGGGTCCTTGATGTCGCAGGTCTTGCAGTGGACGCAGTTCTGCGCGTTGATCACCAGCCGCGGCTCGCCCTCCTCGGCGCCCACCGCCTCGTAGACGGCGGCCGGGCAATAGCGTGCCTCCGGCGCGCGATAGACATCCCAGTTCACCGGCCGCCACTTCGCCGGGTCCTTGAGCTTCAGGTGCGCCGGCTGGTCCTCCTCATGGTTGGTGTTGGAGAGGAAGACGGAGGAGAGCCGGTCGAAGGTCAGCTTGCCGTCCGGCCGGGGGTAGGCGATCTTCCGGCTCTGCTCCGCCGGCCGGGTCGTCTTGTTGTCGGCGTGATGCGCCAGGGTCCAGGGCGACCTGCCGCGGGTGAGGTAGGTCTCCAGCGCGGCGTTGACCATGCCGCCCCACAGGCCCCATTTGGCGAAGCCGGGGCGGATGTTCCGCACCGCCTGCAGCTCCTCCCACACCCAGCTCTTCTCCAGCGCCTCGGGATAGGCCGTCAGCACCGGCTCCGACACCTCCTCCGCGATGGCGGCAGCCACCGCCTCGGCGGCCAGCATGCCGGACTTCATGGCCGTGTGGGTGCCCTTGATCTTCGGCACGTTGAGGAAGCCCGCCGTGTCGCCGATCAGCGCGCCGCCCGGGAAGACCAGCTTCGGGATCGACTGGAAGCCGCCCTCGTTCAGCGCGCGGGCGCCATAGGCGATGCGCTTGCCGCCCTCCAGCATCTTCCGCACCTCGGGGTGGGTCTTGAAGCGCTGCATCTCGTCGAAGGGGGAGAGCCAGGTGTTCGGGTAGTCCAGCCCGACGACGAAGCCGATCGAGACCAGGTTCTCGCCGAACATGTAGAGCCAGGCGCCGCCATAGGTGTCGCTGGCGAGCGGCCAGCCGACGGAGTGCCAGATCTTGCCCGGCGTGTGGCCGGCCGAGGGGATCTCCCAGAGTTCCTTGATGCCGAGGCCATAGGTCTGCGGCTGCACGCCGTCGCGCAGGCCGTACTGCGCCATCAGCTTCTTGGTCAGCGAGCCGCGGCAGCCCTCGGCGAAGAGGGTGTAGCGGGCGCGCAGCTCCATCCCCGGCTGGTAGTTCGGCCCCTCCTCGCCCTCGCGCGTGATGCCCATGACGCCGGCGACCACGCCGCGGACGATGCCGTCCTCGACGATGGTCTCGGAGGCGGCGAAGCCGGGATAGATCTCGACGCCCATCGCCTCGGCCCTGGCGCCGAGCCAGCGGCAGACATTGCCGAGGCTGACGATGTAGTTGCCGTGGTTGTGCATCTGCGGCGGCGTCGGCAGCCTGTAGGCCTTCGTCTCCGTCAGGAACATGAAGCTGTCGTCGGCGGCCGGGGTGGCCAGCTCCGGCGGGTCGTCGCGCCAGTCGGGGAGCAGCTCGTCCAGGGCCCGCGGCTCGATCACCGCGCCGGAGAGGATGTGGGCACCGATCTCGCTGCCCTTCTCCACCAGGCAGACCGAGGCCTCGGGGGAGAGCTGCTTGAGGCGGATCGCCGCCGCCAGGCCGGCCGGCCCGCCGCCGACGATCAGCACGTCGAATTCCATGCTCTCGCGTTCGCTCACGTCCTACTCTCCCTTGGTTCCCGCCCAGCGCCTTAACCCGATCGCGGGTTGCGCGGAACCCCGCGCGGGCGCGATATGGCGGGTGCCGATGAGCCCCGTCCCACCCACCGCTTTTCCCGAGGCCGCCCTGCTGCTGGCCGCCCTGCGTCTGCAATGCGACTGGGGCGCCGACGAGGCCCTGGCCGAGCTGCCGCTCGACCGCCTGGCCGCCCCGCCGCCGCAGGCCGCGCCCGAGCCGCCGCCCGAGCCGCCATCCGATCCCCGGCCGGCTCCGGCGCGGCGTGCCCCGTCCGCCCCCGCCGCCTCGCCCGCGCCGCCATCGCTGCTGCCCATGGCCCCGCCCGTGCTCGGCGCCACCGCCCTGGCGGCGGCGGCGGACACCCTGGAGGCGCTGCGCGAGGCCATCCGCCGGATCGACACGCCGCTGCGCGACACCGCGACCAACCTGGTTTTCGCGGATGGCAACCCGGCCTCGGGGCTGATGCTGATCGGCGAGGCGCCGGGGGCCGAGGAGGACCGGCTGGGCCGGCCCTTCGTCGGGCAGTCCGGCCAGCTGCTCGACCGCATGCTGGCCAGCATCGGGCTGGACCGGCAGGCGGAGGCGCCGGAGCGGAGCTTCTACATCACCAACATCCTGCCCTGGCGCCCTCCCGGCAACCGCACGCCGACGGATGCCGAGATCGCGCTGTTCCTGCCGGTGGTGCTGCGGCACATCGCCCTGGTGCGGCCGCGGCGGGTGGTCATGCTGGGCGGCACGGCGGCCAAGGCGCTGTTGCGCGCGCGCGAGGGCATCACCCGCCTGCGGGGCCGCTGGCGCGACCTGCCGCCGGAGGCGGGCGGCGTGCCCGCCCTGCCCAGCCTGCATCCGGCCTATCTGCTGCGGAACCCGGCGGCCAAGCGGGAGGCCTGGGCCGATCTGCTGATGCTGCGTCGCGCGCTGGATGGCGCCGGGCCCTTGGCGGATGGGGTGGCGGAGCCCGGCATCACGGAATAGTGATTGCCGTTCCTGACGAAAGCCCGGCTGTTTCCCGACCTGGTCTCAGCTGGCGAGACCCGTCCCGCCCTTGGCGCTTGCCGCCACCTCACCATTTCGTTAACGCCGGAAGGCCATGCGCGCGATCCGCACCATGGCCCTTCGCTCACCCGCCCTGGCGCTCGGCCTGGGATGGGCGGCGTCGCTGTGTCTCGGGGCTCAGGTCCCGGCCATGGCGCAAGGGGCCGGACCGACCGCCCCCATCGAGCGGGCCCTGAGCGTCACTCATGCCACCCCGGCGGCGATGGTGGACGGCCCGGCACGCCCGGGGCTTCCCCAACCTCTGGCGGCCACTGACGCGGCCCGGCTGAGACGCATCTTCGCCCTGCAGGCCGCCGGCCAGATGCCGGCCGCCCTGGAGGAGGCCGCCCGGCTGGAGGACCGCCGGCTGATGGGCCATGTGCTGGCCGACCGCTGGCTGCGGACCGGTCTCGCCGAGCCGGGGCTGCCGGATCTCCACGGCTGGCTCGCCCAGTACGCCGACCATCCCGATGCCACGGCGATCCACGCCCTGCTGAGCCGCCGCCTGCCCCGCGACGCGCCGCAGCCGCCGATTCCGCAGGACGATTCCCTCGCCGCCGATGCCGAGGTGGTGCCCGAGGAGCGCGATCCGGCCTCCCGCGACATCAGCCGCGACGCGCGGCTCGACCGGCTGGTGCGCGGCCGCGCCACCGAGGGCGATGCCGAGGGCGCGCTGCAGGCCGTCGGCCGCGGGGCCAGTGGCAGCTATGCCGCCCTGCTGCGCAGCGAGGTGGCGCTGGCCACCTTCCATCGCGGTCAGGACGAGGAGGCCTACCGCATCGCCGCCGCCGCCGCGCGGGGCCAGCCCCAGCTCGCGCAGCCGGCCTATGTCGCCGGCCTCGCCGCCTGGGGCATGGGCCGGGCGGATCTGGCGCTGACCCAGTTCGAGCAGGCGGCGCGGGCCGAGAACGCCACCCCCGCCCAGCGCGCGGCCGCCGCCTTCTGGACCGCGCGCGCCGCGGTGCGAACCCGCCGGCCGCAGCTCTACGTGCCCTGGATGCTGCAGGCGGCGCAGGAGCCGCGCACCTTCCACGGGCTGGTGGCGCGGCGCGCCCTCGGCCTGGCGCCCGGCTTCGCCTGGGAGCGCGAGCCGGCCGGCGCCGCCGAAGGGGCCGCCCTGGCCGAGACGGCGCCGGGCTGGCGCGCCCTGGCGCTGCTCCAGATCGACCAGCGGGCCCGGGCGGAGCAGGAACTCCGTCGCCTCTGGCCGATCGCCCGGGGCAACCCGGCCCTGTCGCGCGCCATGCTGGCGGTGGCCAGCCAGGCGGGGCTGACCGATCTCGCCGCCCAGGTGGCGGCCCTGGTGCAGACCGCCGACGGCCGCCCGCGCGACTACGACCGCTTCCCCCTGCCCCGGCTGGAGCCGCTCGGCGGCTTCCGGGTGGACCCCGCCCTGCTCTACGGCATCGCGCTGCAGGAATCCCGCTTCGAGACGCGCGCCGTCTCGCCGGCCGGAGCGCGCGGGCTGATGCAGATCATGCCCGCCACCGCCGGCTACATCCTGGGCGATCCGAACCTGCGCAGCGTCGGCGGGCTCCGGCGCCTGGACGACCCGGCCTTCTCCATGGAGCTGGCGCAGCGCTACCTGCACCACCTCGGCGCGCGCGAGGTGGTGGATGGCGACCTGATCCGCATGCTCGCCGCCTACAACAACGGGCCCGGCAATGTCGGCCGCTGGGCCCCCAATGTCCGGCACCAGAACGACCCCTTCCTGTTCATCGAATCGATCCCGGTGACCGAGACGCGGGTCTATGTCCAGCGCGTGCTGGCCTATTCCTGGATCTATGCCAGCCGCCTCGGCCTGCCCGCCCCCAGCCTGGACGCCATGGCCGCCGGGCGCTTCCCCCGCTTCAACGCCACGCCGCTGGAACTGGCCGAGCAGCCGCCGCTTCAGCGTGCCGGCCGGATGGCGGCGCGCTGAGGCAGCCTTGGCGGGGCGGGCGGCAAGACGCGCCCGGAAGCACCACCGAGGGTGGTTAACGCCTTATAAATCTTTTCGTGAATTGATTATCAGTTTCAGAATATCGCTTGCTGGTTGCAAGAGCGACAAGGGTTGTGCCAACTGCCCCTGGTCGCATTCCGCGGCCCGAAGGCCTCGCCCTTCGTGTCCAGCACGCCAGGTTTCCCGGTCCCATGGCCACCTCTTCCCGCCAGATCGGCTTCGCCGCCCTCGCCGGCGTGCTGTTCCTGGCCCTCTTCCTGACCGGTGGCGCCACCATCCGCGAGGTGCTGCGCGACGCCCAGGGCCAGCGCGAGTCGCTCGATCACAGTCATCAGGTGATCGAAGCGCTGCTACAGCTCCGGACCTCCTTCCATGACGCGATCTCCTCGCGCAACCAGGCCCTGTTCGGCGTGCCCGGCGAGCATGCGGCCTCCCTCGCGCGGGCACGTCAGGAGATCGAGGCCGGCGTGGACCGCCTCCTACTGATGCTGCCCGAGGACAACGTCTTCCATGCGGCGGCGAAGGGGCTGTCCGCCTCGGCCCTGAGCCTGGGGCGGCGGCTCGGGGCCACCCTGCGTCTCCAGGGCAGCCAGGGGCTGGATCTGCCCATGCTGGTGCGCGAGAGCGCCGCCGAGCGGCATCTGCTGCTGCGGCAGGCCGAGGCCCTGATCGACCGGCAGCGCGATCTCCTGGCCGGCTACAACACGGCCTACCTGGCCAGGGTGCAGGCGGTCCGGCAACTCTTCCTGGCGCTGCTCGGCACCGTGCTGCTCCTGGCCGCCGCGGCGCTCTGGGGGCTGTTCCGGTTCCTGCAGAGCAGCGCGGGCCGCTACAACGCCCTGGCCCAGGCCAAGCGCATCAGCGACGAGGTCAATGCCGCCCTGGCCGAGAGCCGCCGCCGGCTGCTCTCGGTGCTCGACCACGCGCTGGACCCGATCCTGCTGGTGGACCGCGACGGCCGGGTGCAGATCGCCAATGCCGCCGCCGCGCGCGCCTTCCAGCTCAGCCTGCCCGAGATCATCGGCAGCCCCATGCGCAGCCTGGTGCCGGCCTATGGCGCCCGCTCGGGCGAGGTGCGCGCCCACCGCGCCGACGGCACCGGCTTCCCGGCCGAGCTCTCGGTCGGCCACTACGAGGAGGGCGGCGAGGACCGGGCCGTCTGCGTCCTGCGCGACGTCACCGAGCGGCACCGGCTGGACGAGATGAAGAGCGAGTTCGTCTCCACCGTCAGCCACGAGCTGCGCACGCCGCTGACCTCGATCCGCGCCTCCCTCGGCCTGGTGCTGGGCGGCGTGGCCGGCGACCTGCCGGAGGAGATGCGCGAGCTGCTGGAGATCGCGCACAGCAACTCCGAGCGCCTCGTGATGCTGGTGAACGACATCCTGGATATCGAGAAGATCGAGGCCGGGCGCCTGGAGTTCCGCCGCGAGCGCGTCTCCGCCCGGGCGCTGCTGCACCAGGCGGTGGAAGCCAACCGCGCCTATGCCGAGCAGTTCCGCGTCCGCCTCGAGGAGACCGATGACGGCGGCGCCGACGCGATGGTCTTCGCCGATGCCCAGCGCATCCAGCAGGTGCTGGCCAACCTGCTTTCCAACGCCGCCAAGTTCTCGCCGGAGGGCAGCAGGGTCGAGGCCTCGCTGCTGGTCGATGCCGGCAACGTCACCTTCCGCGTGCGCGACCACGGCAAGGGCGTGCCGAGGGAATTCCGCCCGCGCATCTTCCAGCGCTTCGCCCAGGCGGATTCGAGCGACGTGCGGCGCAAGGGCGGCACCGGTCTCGGCCTGTCGATCAGCCGCTCCATCGTCGAGCACCACGCCGGCAGCATCGGCTTCGAGGATGCCGAGGGGGGCGGGACCCGCTTCCACTTCACCCTCCCCCGTCTCGCCGCCCCGGAACAGGCGCCACCCCCCGCCCGCGGGCCGGGCGAGCGCCGCCGCGTGCTGATCGTCGAGGACGACGCCGACGTCGCCCGCCTGTTGCAGATGCTGCTGGACCGCCATGGCTGGGACAGCCGGATCGCGCACAGCGCCGCCGAGACCTTCGCGGCGCTGGACGCGGACCGCTTCGACGCCCTGACCCTCGACCTCATGCTGCCGGACGAGGATGGCTTCTCCCTGCTGCGGCGCCTGCGCGCCCGCGAGGACGGGCGGGCCCTGCCGGTCGTGGTGGTGTCCGCCGTCGCCTCCCAGGCGGTCGATCGGGCGGGCGGCCCGGCGCAGGACACGCTGCACGGCGATGCCATGGGCGTGGTGGACTGGCTGGAGAAGCCGATCGACCAGGACCGGCTGCGCCACGCCCTGCGGCACGCCATGCAGGCCGGCAGCTCCCGCATCCTGCATGTCGAGGACGACCAGGACATCCGCCGCGTCGTCTCCGCCGTCATGGGCGACGCGGCCGAGATGGTGCCGGCGCGCAGTCTGGCCGAGGCGCGCGCGAGGCTGGCCGGGGAGGGCGGCTTCGCCCTGGTGATCATCGACCTCGAACTGCCGGATGGTCCCGGCCTCGCGCTGATGCAGGACCTCCGCGCCTTGCGCCACCCGCCGCCGGTGCTGATCTTCTCCGCCAGCGACGCCGATGCCGAGGCCAGCCGCAGCGTCACCGCCACGCTGGTCAAGAGCCGTACCGGGAACCGCGAGTTGCACGACACCATCCGACACCTGATCGAACGCCCCTCCCCCGCCCCGGCGCCGGGCGATTCCTCCCACGCGCCGGCGGGCGATTCTTCCCACGCCCTGGCGGGCGATGACCGAACGGACAGGCGGCCATGAGCGGGGCGGCGCTGCAGCGGATCCTCTACGTCGAGGACGATCCGGACGTGCGGAAGGTGACCGGCCTGGCGCTGAAGGCGCTCGGCCGCTTCACCATCGAGCCCTGTGCCTCCGGTCAGGAGGCTCTGGACCGCGCCGCGGCCTTCGCGCCGCAGCTGCTGCTGCTCGACGTGATGATGCCGGGCATGGACGGCCCGACCACCCTGCAGCGCCTGCGGGAGCTGCCGGGCCTGGCCGATGCGCCGGCGATCTTCATGACCGCCAAGGTGCAGCCGCAGGAGGTTCGGCGCTACCGCGACCTCGGCGGGCTCGACGTCATCTCCAAGCCCTTCGATCCCATGACGCTGTCGGATCAGGTGCGGCGGATCTGGGAGGGGCGGCATGGCTGAGCGCGCCGGCGGGATGCCGGCCTCCGAGATGCCGACGGGCGAGGCCGAGCTGCGCGACGCGCTGCGCCGGCTGCGCGCCGATGCCGTGCAGCGCCTGGGCGAGCGGGTGCAGGAACTGGCCCGGGCCTGGGAGCAGGATGTCCGCCCCTCCCTCCTGGCGGGGCAGGCGTCCATGGGGGCCGCGGGGGAAACCCTACTGGAGGCCCTCGGCGAACTGGCCGGCGCGGCGCATCGCCTGTCCGGCTCGGGGGGAACCTTCGGCTTCCCCGCCATCTCCGCCGCCGCCGCGCCGCTGGAGCTGATCCTGCTCGGCCTGCGCGACGACCCCGCCCCGCGGCCCGGCCATCTGCTCCAGGCGGAACAGCTCATCGCCGCCCTCCGCGCCGCCTGGGAGGCGGGGCCGCAGGGCGAGATGACGGAGGCGGCGGAGGGCGGCGCGCATCATCCCGTCGAGACGGCGGAGCCGATCTTCCTCTTCGCCACGCCGCGCAACCAGGCGCTGCTCTCCGCCGTCATCACCAGCCTGGGCTACAGCATTGAGCGGGTCGGGGGGGAGCCCTCGGCGCTGCAGCGCCCCCCCGGCCGGCGCCATTGCGCCGCCGTGGTGGATGACGAGCTCGAGGCCCCGCTGGAGGTCTGCCAGACCCTGGCCGGGCATTGCCCGGTGGTGCTGCTGACCGGCGACATCGGCTTCCCGGCCCGCCTCGCCGCCGCCCGCGCGGGCGTCGATGCCGTGGTGGCCAAGCCGCTCGAGGTCAACGAGCTGGCCGACTGGCTCGACCACTTCGCCGGCCACCGCTCCGATCCGGGCTTCTCGATCCTGATCGTCGACGATGACCGCCTGCTGGCCGAGACCTATGCCCTCGCCCTGCGCCGCGCCGGCATGCAGGTCGCCACCGTGGCCGACCCCTCGCAGGTGATCGAGGCGATCGCCGCCACCGGCCCGGACCTGATCCTGATGGACATGCAGATGCCGGAGACCGACGGCATCGAGCTGGCGCGCGTGATCCGCCAGACCCGGCGGCACCTCTCCCTGCCGATCCTCTTCCTCTCCGCCGAGCAGGACCAGCAGCGGCAGATGCTGGCCCGGCGCCTCGGCGGCGACGACTTCATCCCCAAGCCGGTGGACCTCGACCGCCTGGTCTCGCAGGTGCGGATGCGGGCCGAGCGCGCGCGGGCGCTGCGCGCGGTGATGGAGACCGACAGCCTGACCGGCCTGCTCAACCATGCCCGCTTCAAGGAGCGCGTGGCGCTGGAACTGGCGCGCGCCGAGCGGCACGGCAGCCCCCTCAGCCTCGCCATCCTCGACCTCGACCACTTCAAGAGCGTCAACGACCGCTTCGGCCACCTGGTGGGAGACCGGGTGATCCGCGCCCTCTCGCGCGCCCTGCAGAAGCGGCTGCGGCGCACGGACGTGATCGGCCGCTACGGGGGCGAGGAGTTCGCCGTGCTGCTGCCGAACACGCGCCCGGAAGCGGCCCTGGCGGCGATCGACGGCATCCGCGCCCGCTTCGCCGAGGCGCCCTTCGAGGCCGCCGGGGGCTGCTTCACCGCGAGCTTCAGCGCGGGCATCGCCGGCGCCGATGGTGGCGCGCAGCCCGAGGCGATGATATCGGCGGCCGATGCCGCGCTCTACGCGGCCAAGCGTGCCGGCCGCAACCGGGTGATGCTGGCCGGCGACTGACCCGCAGCCGAAAGGGCACCGCCATGCCGATCGACGAATCGCTCCGCTTCCTGCCCGTCTCCATCGCGGTCCTCACCGTCTCGGACACGCGCGACATGGCGGAGGACCGCTCCGGCGCCCTGCTGGCCGGGCGCATCGAGGCGGCGGGACATCGCCTGCATTCGCGGCGGATCGTCCGTGACGACACGCCGGCGATCGAGGCCGTGCTGCGCGGCTGGATCGCCGATCCGGAGGTCGATGTCGGCATCACCACCGGCGGCACCGGCATCACCGGCCGCGACGTGACGCCGGAGGCCTTCGAGCGGGTGCTGGAGAAGCGGATCGAGGGCTTCGGCGAGCTGTTCCGCATGTTGAGCTACCAGAAGATCGGCACCTCGACGATGCAGTCCCGCGCCATCGGCGGCGTCGCCGGCGGCACCTATCTCTTCGCCCTGCCCGGCTCCTCCGGCGCGGTGAAGGACGGCTGGGACGACATCCTGCGCTTCCAGCTCGATGCCCGGCACCGGCCCTGCAACCTGGTCGAGCTGATGCCGCGGCTGCAGGAGCATCTGCGCTGAGGCTCAGAACAGGGCCAGCTGCCGCGCCTCGGCCGGCGTGCCGCCGGGACCCGGCGGCGGGCTGAACTGGCCGCAATCCAGCGCGCCGCGCGCCTCGCCCCGGGCCGTGAGGCCCAGGCGGCGCGACGCGACGCGAAACCGGTTGGCCAGCATCTCGGCATAGGGTCCGGACCCCGACATGCGCTGGGCGAAGTCGCTGTCATAGACCCGGCCGCCCCGCGTCTGCCGCACCAGGGCCAGCACCCGCTCGGCCCGGTCCGGCATGTGCTCGCGCAGCCAGTCCTCGAACAGCCCGGCGATCTCCAGCGGCAGGCGCAGCAGCGTATAGGCGGCGCGCGTGGCACCGGAGGCGGCCGACCGCTCCAGGATGCGCTCCAGCTCCATGTCGTTCACCGCCGGGATCATCGGCGCGGCGAGGACGGCGGTGGGCACGCCGGCGGCGGTCAGTTGCCGGATCGCCTCCAGCCGCCGCCCCGGCGCCGCCGCGCGCGGCTCCAGGATGCGCGCCAGGGCAGGATCGAGCGTGGTGACGGAGAGGCAGACGCGCACCAGGTTGCGCGCCGCCAGCCGCTCCAGGATGTCGAGGTCGCGCAGCACGCCGGCCGACTTGGTGACGATGGTGACGGGATGGCCGAAGCGCTCCAGCACCTCCAGCACGCCGCGGGTCAGCTTCAGCTGGCGCTCCACCGGCTGGTAGGGATCGGTGTTGGAGCCCAGCGCCAGCGGGCGCGGCACATAGCCGGGCCGGCGCAGCTCCTTCTCCAGCAGCGCCGCCACCTCCGGCTTGAACAGCAGCCGCGTCTCGAAATCCAGGCCGGGCGAGAGGCCGAGATAGGCATGGCTCGGCCGGGCGTAGCAGTAGATGCAGCCGTGCTCGCAGCCGCGATAGGGGTTCACCGCGCGGTCGAAGCCGATGTCGGGCGAATTGTTCCAGGCGATGGCGCTGCGGGCCGCGTCCCGCGTCAGGGTGGTGGCCAGCGGGGGCAGGTCGGCGAAGCTTTCCTCCAGCGTCTGCCAGCCGTCGTCGAACGCCTCGGTGGCCAGGCGCTCGAAGCGCACCGCCGGGTTCCGCGTCGCCCCGCGGCCCTTGCGCGCGCCTTCCAGCAAGGGAGAGGCGGTGGCGCGGATGCTGCCCTCCGGCATCGTCAGTTCCCTTTCCGTTCGGCCGGACTCTGTGGCCGATTCGCCGTCGCCGTCAAGAACACTTCATGAACGGAACCCCCGGGCCGCCATGGCCCCTGCCATCCCGGGGCAATCCGGTGTTGGATGGCGGCCTCGGAAAGGGCGCCGCCGGAATGCGGCGGCGGAACAGCAAGGGGAGCAGACGATGAAGCGCAGGACCACTCTCTTCGGCCTGGCGGGCGCCGCCGCCGCCTCCAGCGGCTGGACCACGGCCAGAGCCGAATCGGCGGCGGAGTATCCCTCGCGGCCCGTGCGCGTCATCGTCCCCTATGCCGCCGGCGGCGGCACCGACATCTGGGGCCGCATTGCCACCACGGCGATGGCGGCGGATCTGGGGCAGCCCTTCGTGGTGGAGAACCGCGGCGGCGCCTCCGGCATGATCGGCACCGAGGCGGCGGCCCGCGCCCCGGCGGATGGCTACAACCTGCTGTACACGATCACCACCCATGTCCAGGCCCCCGTGGTGCTGCGCCGCTGGAGCTATGACCCGATCAAGGATTTCATGCCGATCGGGCGGCTGGGCACCACCTCGCTGGCGCTGGTGACGCGGTCGGAAACCCCGGCCAACACGCTGGAGGAATTCGTCGCCTGGGCGAAGGGCAAGCGGATGGGCTACGGCTCCTACGCCCAGGGTTCGATCGGCCACGCCTTCGGGCTGATGTTCAACCAGACCGCCGGCCTCGGCATGGAGCATGTCTCCTACCGGGGCGAGGCGCCCATGGCGATGGACATCCTGAACGGGCAGATCGCCTTCGGCTTCCACAGCCCGAGCGTGGTCGGCGGTCACCTCAAGGCGGGACGCATGAAGGCCCTGGCCTGCAGCGGCGAGCGGCGCATCCCCTCCCTGCCCCAGGTGCCCACCATGCTGGAGCTGGGCTACCCGAAGGAATTCGGCTCCGCCTCCTTCAACGGCCTGCTGGCGCCGGCGGCCGTGCCCCAGCCGATCCTGGACAAGCTCGCCGCCTCCTTCCGTAAGGCAGCGCAGGACCCCGATCTGCAGCGCCGGCTGATCGAGATCGACGTGGTGCCGGACTATCTCGGGCCGCAGGAGTTCCGGGCCTACATGGCGGCCTATCTGGAGGACTGGAAGCAGGTGACGGAGCGGCTCAACCTCTACGCCGAGAGCTGAGGCGGATCGGCTGCATCCCCGGCGGCGGCGCCGCGTTCTCCTGACCGGATCAGGCACAAGGGAGATCCCGCCATGACGGATGCCAGCGCGATCAGGGAACACATGGAGGTCATCGGCGCCGATGGCGTCCATGTCGGCACGGTGGACCGTATCGAGGGCGAGCGCATCAAGCTCACCAAGCAGGACAGTGGCGAGGGCTCGCACAAGGGCCACCACCACTTCATCTCCCTCGGCCTGGTGGCGGAGGTCGAGGGCAACCAGGTCCGGCTCTCCGCCAATGGCGATGTGGCGGTGACCTTCGAGGAAGAGGCCTGACGGGGAAGAGGCCTGACGCGCCTCAGCCGGGGTGGCGCCGCACCAGCAGCGTCATCCCCTCCACGCCCACCACGGCCACGGGCTGCCCGGCCGCGAGGCCGGTGCCCTGCGCCGGCCAATCGGAATCCCCGACGCGAACGCGCTCCGGCGTGAGCATCACGCCCTGGCGCCCGACCAGGCCGGCCGCCGGCGTGTTCAGCGCCCGGTCCGGCCGCGCCCGGCGGGGGCGCAGGAAGCGCAGCGAGAGGCCGATGCCGAGGGCGAGCAGCAGGACATAGGCCAGCAGGGACCCGACGGGGCCGGGCGCCGCCAGCAGCACCAGCAGGCCGGTGCCCACCGCCGCCGCCCCGATCCAGATCAGGAAGGCGCCGGGCAGCAGCAACTCGGCCGCCATCGCCAGCAGGCCGAGGCCGGTCCAGACCTGCCAGGAGGGCATCAGCCCCGCCCTCCGGCCTGGGGCACGGAGCCCTGCGGGGAAGGCGGCGGCGCGGCGGCGCCGTTGCGGAACATCTCCATCGCGCCGGTGATGCCGCCCGCGATCGCCGCGGCCTCCATCGGCACCACCACCAGCTTGGCCGAGCGGCTGGCGGCAAGCTCCCCGAAGGCGCGGATGTAGCGCTCGGCAATGAAGTAGTTCAACGCCGCTTCGCCGCCGCCCCGCGCCGCCGCGGCGACCACGCGCGTGGCCTCCGCCTCGGCCTGGGCCAGCCGCTCGCGCGCCTCGGCATCGCGCCGCGCCGCCTCCAGCCGGCCCTCCGCCTCCAGCACCTGCGCCGCCTTGTCGCCCTCGGCGCGGGCGATCGCCGCCTCGCGCTCGCCCTGGGCCCGGGCCACCATGGCGCGGCGCTCGCGCTCGGCCGTCATCTGGGTGTTCATCGCCGCCACCAGATTGGCCGGCGGCTCGATCTTGCGGATCTCGACGCGCGTCACCTTGGCGCCCCAGGGGTCGGTGGCGCCGTCCAGCACGGAGAGCAGATAGGTGTTGATCTTGTCGCGCGAGGAGAGCGCGGCATCGAGATCCATCTCGCCGATGATGGCGCGGATATTGGTCATGGAGAGGGCGGTCAGCGCCTGGGTCAGGTTCTGCACCTGATAGGCCGCCTTCTCGGGGTCCATGACGCGGTAGTAGACCACGCCATCGACCGAGACATTGGCGTTGTCCCGCGTGATCACCGCCTGCTCGGGGATATCGAGCACCGTCTCCTGCACATTCACCCGGTGGCCGATGCCGTCGATGAAGGGGATGATGAAGTTCAGGCCGGGTTGCAGCACGCGGATGAAGGCGCCGAAGCGCTCCACCGTCCAGGCCTCCCCCTGGCTGACGGTGCGGATGCCCTTGAAGGCTGTGAGAATGGCGAGGCCGAGCAGGATGACGGCGACGATCAGGCCGCCGGGAACGGGCGTGTCCAAGAAGCGTTCTCCCTCCGGGGCCGTCGCCGGGGCCGGGGCGGCCGGCCCGCAGCATAGCATGGACCGGCCTCCCGCCCGCATCGCGGCGGAGGAGGATGGCGGCATGCGAAGGATGGCGCTCCTGATCCTGCTGGCGGCCTGCGGCGCTCCGACGCCGCCCGGCCCCTATGACGACGAGCCCCGCTTCTATCCGGGTGGCCGGCCCGCCCCCGCCGCGTCCCTCAGCCCCGGACAGGCGGCCCGCGACCGGGCGGCCGAACTGGCCTGCATCCGGCAGGGAGAGGCCGCCGAGGCCGCCCAGCCCTGGCTCGGCGCGCTCAGCATGCGGGCGGCGGTGATCGGCGCGCGGGTGCGCAACGACTGCCTCGACGCCTACCGGCGGAGCGGCGTGCCGCCCGGCTGAACCCGCTCAGCCGGCCAGGCGGCAGAACATCAGCTCGTGCTTGTTGTGCGCGCCATGGAAAAGCTGCGCGCCGGGGATGGCGGCGAATTCCGCCGCCGTGTCGTGGTCGGTCTCGCCCTGGAACTTGAGGGTGCAGACAAAGTTCCGCGCCCGCCCTGCCTCCATCCAGCGCCGCACCAGCGCCAGCAGCCGCGCCGGGTAGCAGATGATGTCACTGAACAGCCAGTCCACCGGCGGGTGCTTCTCCGGCTCCAGGCCGAAGGCGCTCTCGGTGCGGATGGTGACATTGGGCAGCGCCGCCACGGCCGGGTCCATCGCCGCCTTGTCCACCGCCGTCACCGCCCCGCCGAGTTGCGCCAGCGCCCAGCTCCAGCCGCCCGGCGCGGCGCCGAGGTCGAGGCTGGTCTCGCCCGGGCCGGGCCAGCGGCCGATCCGCGTCAGCGCCTCCCAGAGCTTGAGATAGGCACGGGAGGGCGGACCCTCGCGATCCTCCTCGAAGCGCACGGCGCCGTTCACGAAGGGGCTGGTCTTGGTCGGGCTGGCCAGCAGCCGGTCGGGCGCGAGCAGGGTCCAGGCGCCGAGATGCCCGGCCGGCGCCGGCTCGGGGAAGCGCAGCGGCCGCGCCTTGACCGGCGGCAGCGCCTGCTGGATCAGCGTGGCGCGGCGGTGGTGCAGCACCGGCTCCAGCGACCAGTTGCGCTGGATGGCGCGCAGCGCCCCGGCCGCCGCCTTGATCGAGGGGGCGGGGATCTCGCGCGGATCGGTCCAGACATCCAGCGCCCAGGCGGAGGCCACCGGCGCCGCCCCGGTCAGCGCCAGGCGGCCGTGCCAGGCGGCGATGGCGACATCCGCCCGCCGCAGCTCCTCCTCCAGCTCCGGCTCGAAGCCCTCGGCGGCGAGATAGGCAGCCCGGATGCCGCTCATCCCCGCGGGGCCCGCAGCGCCGACAGGGCGAGCAGCAGCCAGCCCAGCATCAGGAGGGTGCCGCCGAGCGGCGCGATGCCCAGCGAGGCGCCACGCAGCACCAGCCACCAGATGGCGCCGCAGAAGCCCAGCATGCCGAGCAGGAAGCAGCCGCCGGCCCAATGCGGCAGACGCCCCTCGCGCCGCTCGGCCAGCAGCCCCGTGGCCAGCAGGGCCAGGGCATGCCAGCCCTGCATGGTCAGGGCGCTCTGCACCATGCCGGCCCGGGCGGCGTCGAGCCGGGGCGCCAGGCCATGCGCGGCCCAGGCGGACAGGCCGACGGCGACGAGGCCGGAGAGGGCGCCAAGGAACAGCCAGATGCGAGACATGGCGTGGATCTAGCCTGCGTTCGGCCCGGCGGCCAGCGAGGGCGACAACAGACCCGCCGGCCGCGTCGCCGCATCCGGTACCCAGCCCTCCGGCCGGCGCCGGAACAGGGGCGTCGCGAAGGCGGCGGCGACCGGAAGCCCCGCCGGCCAGTCCGCCCGCCAGCGGTCGCCCTGCGCCATGGCGACGCAGAGGCCCACGGGTTCGACCCCCGCCCGGCGCAGCAGCGCCAGGCCGGCCAGGGCCGAGCTGCCGGTGCTGATGACATCGTCCACCAGCAGGACGCGCCGGCCCGTCAGGCGCAGCAGCAGGCGCGGGTCCAGCCACATCCGGCGCGCCTCGGGCGCGGTGGAGGAGGATGTCGGGACGGACAGCTCGGGGTCGTACCACCGCTTGCGGGAATAGCCGGGCGCCACCCAGTTCGGGTGGCCGAGCCGTTCCGCCACGGGGCCGCCGAGGACATGGCCGAGGGTGGGCAGCCCCACCACGACCTCGGCCCGGAGCGGGGCGGCCGCCTCCGCCATCCAGCCGCAGACCGGATGCAGCACGGAGAAGGCGGCCTGGTTGGCGATGAAGCCGGCGACCGCCACCTCGCCGTAATCCCGCAGCGGCAGGATCAGGAAGCGGCCATCCGGCAGGGGCGCCGGATAGTCGGTGTCGTGCGCCGCCGTGGCGGGAGGCGCCGCGACGAAGTCTTGCCAGTACTCCATGCCGGCCGGATGGCACGGCGCGGCGGTTTCGGCCAGGGCCTTGTTCCGGCCCCGGCGGCGCCGCGGGGATGCCCCCGCCGGTCAGACGATGATGTCGTTGCGGTGTTCGGCATGCCCCATGGTGACGAAGTGGAGCGTCGCGGCCTCCAGGTCGGTGCCGAAGGCGTCCTGGAGGTCGGTGTACTTGGCCAGGTAGTTGGCGGCGTTGAAGCCCTCGGTCAGCCGTCCCTCGGCATGGCCGTTCTGCACCCAGTGGCGCAGGCCGGCCTGGAGGTCCGGGCCGAGGACGTCGATCAGGTCGGTGTTGGCGGCCATGTAGTCCACCACATCGAAGCCGCCAGTGCTCCGCCCCTCGCCAAACCCGCTCTGCATATAATGCAGCGTGGCAACACGCGGATCGGTGCCGAGGACATCGATGACGTCGGTGTTGACCGCCAGGTAGTTCAGCGTATCGAAGCTGGTGGCGCGCCCCTCGGCATGGCCGAAGTGGACATAGTGCGCGGCGGCGGCGTCCATGTCGGGGCCGAGGGCGGCCAGCACGTCGGTGTTGGCGGCCAGATAGGCGGCGTTGTCGAAGGAATCGGCGGCGCGGCCCTCGTTCCGTCCGAAGAGGAGGTAGTGCCGCGTCGCCGTGGTGGTGTCGGCGCCCATCGCCCCGATCAGGTCGCCATAGGAGGCGAGATACTCCATGGCCTTGAAGCCATCGAGCGGGCGGCCTTCCTGCGCGCCGAACTGGACGTAGTGCCGCATCGCCGCCGTGGCATCATCTCCGAAGACGGCGAGGTCGGGGTTCGAAGCGAGGTAGCGCAGCGCATCGAAGCTCGCCGCCGCGCGCCCCTCCGCCGCGCCGTTCTCGGCGAAATGCAGCGCCGCAGCCTCGACGCTGCCGCCCAGCGGGGCGATCAGGTCCGGGTTGCTGGCGAGGTAGGCCAGGGGATCGAAGCCGGGCAGGTGGGAGAGATCGATGACGCTGTCGCTGAAGCGCAGCTGCTCGACATTGATCAGGTGATCGACGGAATGCGTCGCGGTGTTGGTCACGGTGACGACGGGACCGCGATAGGTGACGACGCTCTGGCCCGCGCTGCCGGCGAAGGTGGCGACATCGAAGCCCGCGCCGCCATCGATGAAGTCGCTGCCGGCATCGCCCGACAGCGTGTCGTTCCCGGCGGCTCCGAAGAGCACGTCATCGCCGAGGCCGCCATTCAGGCGATCGGCGGCGGCGGCGCCGTACAGGTGGTCGTCCCCCGTGGTCAGGCTGTTCGCCAGGGCGCGCAGGCCGTTGCTGCTCAGCACCTCGCGGAAGGTCAGGCCGAGGCCGCTGATGTCCAGATAGGCCTCGCCGCCATGCCACTCGATGAAGCGCTCGACGGTGCCGCCGAAGGAGATCAGGTTCAGGTTCGAGCCCTGGATCTCCAGCATGCCGTCCGGCACGGCGGCCGAGCTGATGCCGATGCGGATCGTGCTCGCCGAGGCGGAGACGATCGTGAAGCTCGCGCCGAGGGCGTTGAAGATCAGGCTGCCATTGGCGTCGAAGCCGGAAGCCCCGGTGATGAACTGAGCCATTTTTTGGCCCTCCGTTGAAGTTCTCTGCGGTTGCGAGGATGAAGCGGAATGGTTGACGGGAGGTTTGTTCCGGACCCGTTGGCCTGGATTCTTTCGTGTCCCGGGGCCGGGTTTTCAGAAGGCGATGGCGAGGCCGAGATGCCACGCGCTGTAGCCGGCGCGGCCGTCCGTGTAGGCGAGGGTCGCGCTCACCGGCGCCTCCCGCCCGAGGCTCAGGCTCAGCCGGTACTCCTGCCAGCTCGGCACGGCGAAGCGGCTGCCGGCCACCCGCGTGTCGGTCACGCCCGCCGAGACCGTCACCGGGCGCCCCGCCAGCGTGCCGAGGCCGCGCGCCAGCCAGACGCCGTTGCGGTAGAAGCTGTTGTCGAGGCGGTAGTCGATCCGCGCCTTGCCCACCTCCAGCGGGCGGGTCGCGGCATAGGCGTAGGTGTTGCCGATGCCGAGGGTGAGGCCGGCGGGCAGCGCCAGGCGCAGGTCGCTGGTCAGCGAGGGGCCATGCGCCGCCGCGACATTGCCGGAGTCGTAGGAGCCGGCGGCGCCGTAGCGATAGGCAGGGGAGAGGGCCCAGCGCACCGCCTCCCCGCGGATCAGCGGAATTCGCAGGCCGAGCGCGGCGGAGCCCATATAGGCGCGGGCGCCCTCCAGCTCGTTGAGAGCGAGCGGCAGGCTCAGATAGGCCTCGGGCCCGTCCGCGCCGAAGGTGTAGGAGGCGGCCAGCGGCAGGCCATAGGCCCGCGCGGTGCCGCCGACGCGCTGCGACTGGAATTCGAAGCCGGAACCGAAATGCCAGCCTGCGGCGCGCGGCGCGAGGGTGCCGAGATCGCCCGGCGGCTGGATGCCGGCCGCGTGGCTCGCGGCGATGGACTGGCCCAGCAGAGAACCGGGATTGCCCGCGATGGGGTCCTTCAGCGTCCGCGCCACCAGGGCGTCGGCGACCTCGTACATCGCCTCGTCATCGCCGCTGCCGCCAAGGAAGGCGCGAAGCTGGCGCTGCGACTCCTCCCGCGTGGCGCCGCTGAAGGTCCGGTCGATGCCGGCCCGCGGCACGATCAGCCGGATCTCCGGGGAGTTGCGCGCCATGGACAGCGTCGCGTCCAGCCCGCGGATCGACAGGCTGCCCTGCACCGCCGAGGCGTTGGTGTAATGGGGAGAAAGGCTGGCGATGCCGCGCGTCGTCAGCACGGACTGGAGTTCCTGCACGTCCGTGTAGCTGCGGCTGGCGGGGACGCCATCGACCGTGACGTTCACGCTGTAGAGCTCGGCCAAGGCCGGCGGCGCGGCTGTCAGGCAGGCCAGGGCGGCCAGGATGGACAGGAAGGAGAATCGGCACCGCATTCTGCGAACCCCGGATGGCATGGCGCCAGAGTGGAGGCTGGCGCCGCTGAACTCACAGATCCGTGATCTACCGGAAAAACGGCCGCGGATGCCAGCGCAATCTCACGCATATAGAACAAAGTGTACTTGGTTAATGAACCATTTAGTTTATGATGCCCCTCTCCCGGGCAGCCATGGCATGGTCTAGCCTCCGCGTTATGCCGGAAGCCTTGGGAGACTTCGCCATGCCGACACGACGTTCCTTGCTGCTCACCACCGCGGCCGCCACGGCGCTGCCCCTCGTCGCCTTCCGGGCGGCGGCCCAGACCCCTCCCGGCGTGCTGGTCTTCGCCAAGCAGATCGACGACATCATCAGCCTCGATCCGCACGAGGCCTTCGAGTACACCGCCTCGGAACTGGCCGGAAATGTCTACCAGAAGCTGGTGACCACCCCGAATTCCAACCCTTCCAGCATCGTCGGCGAGCTGGCCGAGAGGTGGGAGGTCTCGGAGGACAACACGGTCTTCACCTTCACCTTGCGGCAGGGGCCGAAATTCGCCTCCGGCCAGCCGGTGACGGCCGAGGATGTCGCCTTCTCCCTCACCCGCGTCGTGGCGATGAACAAGTCGCCGGCCTTCATCATCAACCAGTTCGGCTTCACCCGGGAGAATGTGGCCGAGCGCATCCGCGCCACCGATGCCCGCACCGTGGTCCTGCGCACGGCCGCGCCGACGGCGCCGAGCTTCCTGCTCTACTGCCTCTCCGCCGCCGTCGGCTCGGTGGTGGAGAAGGCGGCGGTGATGGCCAGGGCGCAGGGCGACGACTGGGGCAATGGCTGGCTGAAGCAGAATTCCGCCGGCTCGGGCAGCTACGCCATCCGCCAGTGGAAGGCGAGCGAGAGCGTCCTCCTGGACGCCAACCCGCACAGCAATGTCGCGCCGAAGATCAGGCGCGTCATCATCCGCCACCTCCCCGATCCCTCGGCGCAGCTGCTCGGCCTGCAGCGCGGCGACATCGACATCGCCCGCAACCTGGTGGCCGACCAGATCCAGCAGTTGCAGGGCGACGGCAAGTACACGGTGCAATCCGCCCGCAAGGCCAGTCTGCTGTATCTCAGCCTGAACCAGAAGCACCCGCAGCTCTCCAGGCCCGAGGTGCGGCAGGCGATCAAGCTGGCGCTCGACTACGACGCCATCCAGAAGAACATCGTGCCCACCACCTTCGCGGTGCACCAGGCCTTCCTGCCGGAGGGCCTGCCCGGCGCCGTGACGGAGCATCCCTTCAGCAGGAAGACCGCCGAGGCGAAGGCGCTGCTGGCCAAGGCCGGCCTCGCCGACGGCTTCGAGGTCTCCTTCGACTACGGCTCCGCCGCGCCGCAATCCGACATCGCCCAGGCGATCCAGGCCAATCTGGCCGAGATCGGCATCCGGCTGCGGATGCTGCCGGGCGAGCAGCGCGCGGTCATCACCAAGACCCGCGCCCGGCAGCACGACATCGCCATGGTGCGCTGGGGCTCGGACTACTTCGATCCGCACAGCAACGCGGAGGCCTTCAGCATGAACCCGGACAACGGCCCGGAGGCCCGCAACAAGACCCTGGCCTGGCGCGCCAGCTGGGACATCCCCGAACTGACCGCCAGGGCCGAGGCGGCGCTGAAGGAGACGGATGCCGCCCGGCGCTCGGAGATGTACGTGGCGCTGCAGAAGGACCACCAGCAGCAGTCGCCCTTCGTCATCATGCTGCAGGAGATCGAGGTGGCCGTCGCCCGCGCCGGCGTGACCGGCTTCGACATGGGCCCGATGAACGACCGCCATTCCTACACGAACATCACCAAGGCATGACGCCATCCGACTCCGGCCGGGCGGCGGTGCCGTCCGGCGGCGCCCCGGCGCGGAGGCGCCCCTCCGCGGCGCGGCGGCGGCTGGCGGCGCTGTCCGGCACGCTGGCCAGCGTGCCGATCACCCTTCTCGGCCTCGCCCTCGTCACCTTCCTGATCGGTCGCGTGGTGCCGATCGACCCGGTGCTCGCCATCGTCGGCGACCGCGCGCCGGCGGATGTGGTGGAGCGCGCCCGGCTGGAGCTCGGCCTCGACCAGCCGCTCCACATCCAGTTCTGGCGCTACCTCGGGCAGATCGTGAGCGGCGACCTCGGCCGCTCGGTGATGACGGCCAATCCTGTGACGCAGGACATCGCCCGCTTCTTTCCCGCCACCTTCGAGCTGGCCACGGTGGCGATCGTTCTCGCGGTGCTGATCGGCGTTCCGCTCGGCGTGCTGGCGGCGACGCGGCAGGGAAGCTGGATCGACCAGGGCGTGCGGCTGTTCTGCCTCGCCGGCCATTCCCTGCCGGTCTTCGTGCTCGGCCTGCTCTCGCTGCTGCTGTTCTACGCGCGGCTCGGCTGGGCGCCCGGCCCCGGGCGGCAGAGCATCTTCTACGAGGGCATGGTGGAGGAGCGCAGCGGCATCCTCACCCTGGACGCCGCGCTCGCCGGCGACTGGGGCGCCTTCCAGGATGCGCTGGCGCATCTGGCGCAGCCGGCCGGGGTGCTGGCGCTGTTCAGCCTGGCCTATATCGCGCGCATGACGCGGGCCTTCATGCTGGCCGAGCTGAAGAGCGAATACGTCATCACCGCCCGCGCCAAGGGGCTGTCGGGGGCGCGCATCGTCTGGCTCCATGCCTTCCGCAACATCGCCGTGCCGCTGGTGACGGTGCTGGCCATGACCTATGCCGGGCTGCTGGAGGGCGCGGTGCTGACCGAGACGATCTTCGCCTGGCCGGGCCTCGGCCAGTACCTCACCGTCTCGCTGCTGAACGCCGACATGAACGCGGTGCTGGGCGCCACGCTGGTGGTCGGGCTGATCTATGTCGCCCTCAACCTGCTGGCCGATCTGCTCTACCGCCTGCTCGATCCGAGGGTGAGGTAGCCCATGTCCGCGTCATCCTCCGCCCCCGTCTCCTGGCGCGCCTGGCTGCTCTCCGATGCGCCGGCCTCGCGCGCGCAGGCGAAATGGGGCCGGCGCTACCAGCTCTGGCTGGCCTTCCGGCGCAACGGCCTCGCCGTCGCCGGGCTGGTCATCGTGCTGGCCATGCTGCTGTTCTCCCTCGCCGCGCCGCTGCTGGCGCCGCAGGATCCCGGCGCGCAGGCGCTGGCCAACCGCCTGCAGCCGCCCTCGGCGGCGCACTGGCTCGGCACCGACGAGCTGGGCCGCGACGTCTGGTCGCGCCTGCTGCATGGCGGGCGCGTCACGCTCGGCATGGTCGTCGCCGTGGTGGTGCTGGTGGCGCCGCTGGGCCTCGTCATCGGCTGCGTCGCCGGCTATGCGGGGGGCCTGCTCGACAAGGTGCTGATGCGCGTCACCGATGTCTTCCTGGCCTTCCCGCGGCTGATCCTGGCCCTGGCCTTCGTCGCCGCCATGAAGCCCGGCGTGGAGAGCGCCGTCATCGCCATCGCGCTCACCGCCTGGCCGCCCTATGCCCGGCTGGCGCGGGCCGAGACGCTGACCATCCGCAACACCGACTACATCGCCGCGGTGCGGATGACCGGCGCCTCGCCCTGGCGCGTCATCTGGCGGCATGTCGCGCCGATGTGCCTGCCCTCGCTCACCGTGCGCGTGACGCTCGACATGTCCTCGATCATCCTGACGGCGGCCGGCCTCGGCTTCCTGGGCCTCGGCGCCCAGCCGCCGATCCCGGAATGGGGCACCATGATCGCCACGGCGCGGCGCTTCATCCTGGAGCAGTGGTGGGTTCCGGTGATCCCGGGGCTCGCCATCTTCATCGCCTCCCTCGCCTTCAACCTGCTGGGCGACGGGCTGCGCGACGTGCTGGACCCGAAGCAGCGGTGAGCGGCGCCATGGCAGGCCCCCCCGACAGGGCCCCCCACCGGCCCCCCCACCGGCCCCCCCACCGTCCCCTGGTCGAGATCCGCGACCTGCGCGTGGACTTTCCCCATCCCTCCGGCTTCACCCGGGCGGTGCGCGGCATCTCCCTCAGCCTCGGGCGGGAGAAGCTCGGCATCGTCGGCGAGAGCGGCTCGGGCAAGTCGGTGACGGGGCGGGCGCTGATGCGGCTGCTGCCCGGCTCGGCCCGCGTGACGGCCGAGGCGCTGCGCTTCGACGGCATCGATGTGCTGGCCGCCTCGGAGCGGCAGATGCGCAGCCTGCGCGGCGGCCGCATCGGCCTGATCCTGCAGGACCCGAAATACAGCCTGAACCCGGTGATGACGGTCGGCCGACAGATCGCCGAGGCCTGGCTCGCCCACAGGAAGGGCAGCCGGCGCGAGGCCCGGGACGTGGCGCTGTCGCTGCTGGAGCAGGTGCGCATCCGCGAGCCGGGGCGCGTGCTGGACGCCTATCCGCACGAGATCTCGGGTGGCATGGGGCAGCGCGTGATGATCGCCATGATGCTGGCGCCGGAGCCGGACATGCTGATCGCCGACGAGCCGACCAGCGCCCTCGATGCCAGCGTGCAGGCGGAGATCCTGCGGCTGATCGAGGATCTGGTCTCGGCCCGCGGCATGGGGCTGATGCTGATCAGCCACGATCTGCCGCTGGTCGCGCGCTTCTGCGACCGGGTGGCGGTGATGTATGCCGGACAGGTGATGGAGGAGCTGCCCGCGCGCGATCTGCACCGGGCTGAGCATCCCTATACCCGCGGCCTGCTGGACTGCATGCCGAGCCTCGACCACCCGCGCGCCCGCCTGCCGACGCTGGACCGCGACCCCGCTTGGCTGGAGCCGCGCGCATGATCTCCATCCGGCATCTCGACGTGCATTTCGGCAGCAGCCACGTGGTGCGCGACATCTCCTTCGGGATCGGCGCGGGCGAGACCTACGGGCTGGTGGGCGAGAGCGGCTCGGGCAAGTCCACCGTGCTGCGCACCATCGCCGGGCTCAACGCGGACTGGCAGGGGGAGATGACGCTCGGCGGCAAGGCCTTGGGCGCCCGGCGCGACCGCGCCTTCTTCAAGACGGTCCAGATGGTCTTCCAGGATCCCTATGGCTCGCTGCATCCGCGCCAGACGGTGGACCGCATCCTGGCCGAGCCGCTGGCGATCCATGGCATCCCCGATGCCGAAGCGCGCATCGCCCGGGCGCTCTCCGAAGTGGCGCTGCCGCGCACCGCCCGCTTCCGTTTCCCGCACCAGCTGTCCGGCGGGCAGCGGCAGCGCGTCGCCATCGCCCGCGCCCTGATCGCTGATCCCGCCGTGCTGCTGCTCGATGAGCCGACCAGTGCGCTGGACGTCTCGGTGCAGGCGGAGGTGTTGAACCTGCTGGCCGACCTGCGGCAGGCGCGGCAGCTCACCTGCATCCTCGTCTCGCACAACCTGGCGGTGGTGGCGCATCTCTGCGGCCGCCTGGCGGTGATGCAGGGGGGGCGGATCGTCGAGGAGCTGAGCGCGGCGCAACTCCGCGCCGGGGAGGCCCGGCACCCGCATACGCGCGAGCTGATCGCCCTGTCGCACGAGCTGGCGGCCTGAGGTGGCCGCCAGGGCGCGCGGATGGCTTGCCGGGCGCCCTGCACTGATGTGAACTGTCGACAGGAGAGCGGGGTATGGAACGCCCGCCCGGAGGAGCGTCGATGGTATCACGTCGTGAGACGCTGGGGCTGATGGCCTCGGCCCCGTTGCTGGGGGCCCGGCCGGCCCTCGCCCAGGCCGATTATCCCAGCCGCGCCATGGTCGTGCTGGTCGGATTTGCCCCTGGCGGCGGCACGGACATCATTGCCAGGCTGCTGGCCCCTTCCCTGCAGGCCAGTTTCGGGCAGCCGGTCACGGTCGAAAACCGCCCCGGGGCCAGTGGCACCGTGGCGGCCGCGGCGGCGGCGCGCTCCCGCCCCGATGGCTATACGCTTCTGATGGGCACGGTCAGCACCCAGGCGGTGGTCGGGCCCCTGATGCGGCAGCCGCCTTATGACCAGATGCGCGACTTCACCCCCATCACGCTGGCCGGCACGGTGCCGCTGGTGGCGGTGGTTCCGGCCAAGGCCCCCTATCGCGACCTCCAGGGCCTGATCGAATACGCCCGCGCGCATCCCGGTCAGCTCAACTACGCCTCGTCCGGCATCGGCACGCAGCAGCATCTGGCGGCGGAAATGCTCTGCCAGGCGGCGGATATCCGCATGACCCATGTGCCTTATCGCGGCACGGGGCCCGTGGTGAACGACTTGCTGGCCGGCACGCTGGATCTGGCCATCGACACCATGCCGACGCACCTGCCGCATCTGCGCGCGGGCAGCACGCGCGCCCTGGCGGTCACCTTGCCGCAGCGCGTCGCCGCCCTGCCGGATGTGCCGACGGTGGCGGAGAGCGGCTTTCCCGGCTTCGAGATCAATGTCTGGTACATGCTGCTCGGGCCGGCCGGATTGCCGGATGCCGTGGTGAAGCGTTGGTCGGAAGCGATGCAGGCGGCCCTGCGCGACCCGGCCAACCGTGCCAGGCTGGAGGAAGCGGGCTTCATTCCCGGTGGCGGCTCTGTGCAGGACGCGGCCGAACTGGTGCGACGGGAGGCGGAACGCTACGCGGCGCTGGCCCAGCGGGCCGGCATCCGCATCGAATAGGGCCGGAGGCGGTTGCGGCCCGGAGTCGGGGCAGGCATGTATGCCGCTTCGAAGCCGAGATATCATCGCGAGGATTCATGCGCAGAGGCCGCGCCAAGAGCATTCCGAAGAGCCAGACCCGCCGTCCCGCGGAGGCGGCGGGGGAAGTCGCGCGGCTGCGGCAGGAGCTCCAGGAGGCGCGCGCCCTGCTGCGGGAATTGGCGGAAGGCGGTGGCTCCGTGGTCGCCAAGCGCTTGGCCAGCCTGGAAGAGGAGCGCCAGATCGCCCGTGGCCAGGCTGTCGAGGCAGCCATGGCCAAGTCGAAAGCGGAAGGGGAGCTGCGCCGGCTTCAGGCCGCGATCGACAAGGCGCCGGGATTCCAGGGCTGGCTGCTGCGGCGGGCGCGCCGCCGCCTGGAGACGGGCTGAGCCGGGCGCGTTACCCGGCTTTCCAG
>NZ_RCVQ01000009.1 GCF_016107285.1 Roseomonas sp. KE0001
TGCTTACTCCTCGGCGAATTGGGCGTCGTGCAATCGTCGATAAAGCCCATCCTGCGTCATCAGCTCAGCATGCCTTCCCTGTGCCGCGATGCCGTGATTGTCCACGACCACAATGCGGTCGGCTTGGCGAATGGTGGCAAGGCGGTGGGCGATCACCAGCGTCGTGCGCCCCATCGACAGTTCAGCCAGGGACTGCTGGATGGCCCGCTCGGTCTCGGTGTCCAGAGCAGAGGTGGCCTCATCCAGGATCAGGATAGGCGGGTTCTTCAGGAAGATCCGCGCGATCGCCAGGCGCTGCTTCTGCCCTCCCGACAGCTTCACCCCCCGTTCCCCCACCACGGTTTCAAGCCCCAGCGGCAAGCCGGCGATCAACCTGTCCAGCCTGGCCCTTTGCGCGGCCTTCAGGATGTCCTCTTCCGCCGCGTCGAGGCGGCCATAGGCGATGTTCTCCCGAAGCGTCCCGGCGAAGAGAAAGACATCCTGCTGCACGATGCCGATTTGACGGCGCAATGAGCGCAGCGTCATCCGCCGGATATCGATCCCGTCGATGGTGATCCGGCCGGCATCCACGTCGTAGAAGCGGGGCAGGAGAGAACAGAGCGTGGTCTTGCCGGCACCGGAGGGTCCCACGAAGGCGACGGTCTCACCCGCATGGATGGCGAGATCCACCCGATCCAGCACGCGCTTGCCCGCGCCATAGCCGAAGCCGACCTGCTCGTAGCGGATGTCGCCGCGCAGAGGCGGTGCGTCCTGGGCGCCCGGCACGTCCGCGATATCGGGCATGGTGTCCAGCAATTCGGTGTAGCGACGGAAGCCGGCGATACCCTTGGGATAGGTCTCGATGACAGCGCTGATCTTCTCCACCGGCCGAAAGAAGACGCCGACCAGCAGCAGGAACCCGACGAACTCGCCGTTGGAGATGCCCCCCTCGATGACGAAGTAGCTGCCTGCCAGCATGACCACCATCTGCGTCAGCCGCATGCCGAGGTAATTCACCGACTGGCTGGCGGCCATGATGCGATAGGCGTCCAGCTTGGTCCGGCGGTAGCGGTCATTGTCCTGCGCGAAGAGAGCGCTCTCATGCTTCTCATTGGCGAAGGCCTGCACCACGCGGACGCCGCCCACCGCTTCCTCGATGCGCGCATTGAAGGCACCGACACGGCCGAACAACTCGCGCCAGTTCCGTGTCATCCGGGCGCCGTAATGCGTCGAGCCCCAGGCCACGACGGGGACCACGATGGCGGTCAGCAGGGCCAGCGGAACGTTCACGACGAACATCAGGGCAAAGGCGCCGATGAAGGTCATCACGGCGATGAACAGATCCTCGGGCCCGTGATGGGCGACCTCGCCGACCTCCTCGAGATCCTTCGTCACCCGCGCGACGAGATGGCCGGTCTTCTGGTTGTCGTAGAAGCTGAAGGAGAGCTTCTGCAGATGCTCGAACGCCTTCCGCCGCATCTCCGTCTCGATGTTGATGCCAAGGGCATGACCCCAGTAGGTCACGACCGCCATCAACCCCGTGTTCAGCAGATAGATCAGGAGCAGCCCCGCTGCTGCGAGCAGGATCAGCCCCCAGTCCTGGCTGGGGAGGAGGTTGTCGACGAAAGCCTTGACCGCGATCGGAAAGCCCAGTTCCAGCAGGCCTGCCAGCACGGCGCAGGAGAAGTCGAGCAGGAACAGGCGGCGGTGGGGGCGGTAGTAGGAGAAGAAGCGCCGGAGCATGCGGAACCATCCGGGACAGGGAAGGCCGGGCAGGGCCCGGCGCCTCTCCTCCTATCCGTGCGCCCGGCGGCCCGGTCAACTACCCGCGCCGGCCACCGGGCGGGGACTGTGCGGTCAGCCCAGCGTGGTGACGTTGATCGGCGCCTGGATCCAGGCGTAGCCTTCATTCTCGCGCACCACATGGCCGAGGCCGGGCCAGGGGAAGTGGTAGGAGAGGACCTCATGCCTGTCCTTCGCCAGGCGATCGAGCATGCGGCTGCGACTCTGCGCCGAGAGCTTGGGGTCGGTATCGAAGGAGAACTCCCAGAGCGGCCGGCGCAGCAGCAGGATGTGGTGGTGCGCCAGGTCGCCCGTGTTCACCAGGGTCTTGTCGCCCGAGGTGATGGCGTAGCAGTGGTGCCCGAGCGTGTGGCCCGGGGTGAACAGGGCGATGACGCCGGGCGCGACCTCCTTGCCGTCCTGCACCATGATCATGCGGTCGCGATAGGCGCCGAGGTTCTTCTTGGCGCCATCGATGAAGGGCGTCATGAAGGCCGGGCCGCGCTTGTTCCCGTCATCGGTCCAGTACTTCAGGTCGATCTCGCTCAGCGCGACCTGGGCATTGGGGAAGACCCGGTTGCCCGCGGCATCGACCAGGCCCCAGCAATGGTCGCAATGGGCATGAGTCAGCACGACGAGGTCGATCTGCTCCGGCTGGATGCCGGCGGCCTTCAGGTTGGCCAGCATCCGGCCGGTGGTCGGGCCGAACATCTTGCCGGCCTCGCCCATGCTGTCGCCCATGCCGGTGTCGAACAGGATGAGCTGCTTGCCGGTGTTCAGCACCAGGACATTCTGCTCCAGCGTGGCGGCATCCGGCGGCAGGAAGTTGCTTTCCAGAAGCCCCACGATCTCCGCCGGCGGCGAGGCCGGGAAAGCCGGCTCCGGCTTGCCGAGCGGCAGATAGCCATCGGAGACCACCGTCGCCTCGTAGTCGCCGAAGGTGAAGCGGTGCCAGGCCGGCGGCAATTCCTTGCGGAATGGCGCGGCGGCCATCGCGCCTTCGGGCAGGAAGGGCAGCGTGGCCAGGCTGGCGGCGGCGCCGAGCAGGCCGCGTCGGCTCAATGGGATCATGATTTCCTCCCCCGTCTCGATCTGCGGGTCGTGGCGCCACTTTCGGCGCGAGCGGGAGCGGAGCATGGTTCCCCTCCCTCTGGCAACGGGCTTCGGCGGCCCCGCAACGCGTCTGAGGGCCTGGGTACCGAAGCTCAGGCCGCCGGCTTCGCCCGGTGGAACAGATGCGTCATCGCCGCGGTCCCCAGCACCGGCACCAGCAGGTTGGCCACCGGCACCAGGGCCAGTCCCGCCAGCGCGCCGCCGAGCGCCAGGATGCGTGGCCGCAGCCGCCGCCGCGCGGCACGGGCCTCGTCGATCCCGAGCCGCCGCTGTGCCACCCCATCGAACAGCCCGTAGCCGAGGGAGACGGCGGCTGCGGCCCAGAACAGCACGACGCCCAGCGGCGGGACGGCCAGGGCCACGGGCAGGATCACCAGGCTGAGGAGCAGGAACTGCGCCGACATCACCAGCCCGGCGCGCACCTGTGCCGGAAGCGACGCTCCCGCCGGTGGTGGCAGCCCCGGATAGTAGCGCCGCTCGACCGCCTCCGCCGTCTCGTCGAGGAAGAGGCTGGTGATGCCCAGCATCACCGGCACGAAGAGCCACACCGCCGCCAGCAGGACCAGCGCGCCGCCGAGTAGGCCGGCCACCGTCGCCAGCCATCCCGTGCCGCCGGCCAGGGCGCCGACGCCCCAGTCGGCCAGGAAGGCCAGGCCCGCGAAGGCCAGCATGGCGGCGCCCAGCCCCTTCAGCAGGGGACCACGGAAGCCCGGATCGGCGATCTGCCGCAGCGGCAGGATCAGACTGGCCAGCACGGCCTTCATCGGCGGAGCCTGGGGAGGTGAGGCAGCATCGGGCGGTCCCTTCATGCCGGGCCACGAGCGGCCGGCAGGCCCGCCTTATCTGGTGACGCGCCCCGCCGCGGCGAAGGCCCGCCGGCCCCGCCTCAGCCCGGCATCTTGCACTGGCCCTCCGACAGCGGGCGGGCGGCCTCGTCGGCGGGGCTGGTCTCCACCAGCTTGTAGTAGTCGAACTGGCCCTTGCTCTCCTGTGGCGACTTCACCTCGAAGAGATAGGCGGGGTGAAGCTTGCGCCCGTCGGAGCGGATGCTGCCCTGGCCGAAGGCGTCGTCATCCGTCGGCATAGCCTTCATGCGGGCGACGGCGGCGCGGCCGGAGGCCTTGGCCGGCCCCACGCCGAGGTCGGCCACGGCCTTGAGATAATGCAAGGTACCGGCATAGCAGCCGGCATGGATCATATCGATCGGCACGCCGCCCATCCGGGGCTGCAGCCGCCGGGCCAGGGCGCGGGTCCGGTCGTTGAGGTCCCAGTAGAAGCTCTCGGTCAGCAGCAGGCCCTGGGCCGCCTCCAGCCCGAGGCCGTGCACGTCAGGGATCTCCATCAGCAGCGTGGCCAGCTTGGCGCGCCGGGTCACGCCGAATTCCCGCGCCTGCTTGATGCAGTTCACCGTGTCGGCCCCGGCATTGGCCAGGCCGATCACCTTGGCCCGGCTGGTCTGCGCCTGCACGAGGAAGGAGGAGAAGTCGGTGGTGGCCGGGAAGGGGTAGCGCACGCCGCCCAGCACCTTGCCGCCGGCCTCCTCGACGAAGCGCGAGGCATCCTTCTGCAACTGGTGGCCGAAGGTATAGTCGGCGGTGATGAAGAACCAGCTGTCGCCTCCGGCCTTGGTCAGCGCCCCGCCCGTCGTGCGCGCCAGCATGTAGGTGTCGTAGGTCCAGTGGACGGTGTTCGGGCTGCACTGCGCGCCGGTCAGCTCGGTGGAGGCGGCGCCGGAATTGACGAAGGCCTTGTTCTTCTCCCGCGTGACATTGGACACGGCCAGCGCGACGGAGGACGTCGGCACGTCCATGATCATATCGACCCCGTCTTGGTCGTACCAGGTGCGGGCGATGTTGGAGCCGACATCGGCGCGGTTCTGGTGATCGGCGCTGAGCACCTCCACCGTGATGCCGGGATGGGCGGCCATGAACTCCTCGGCCGCCAGTTTCGTGGCGGCCAGGCTGCCCGGGCCGCCGGTGTCGCGATAGGGGCCGGACATGTCGTTGAGCACGCCGATGCGGATGGTCCCCGCCCGCCCTTGCGCCCGTGCGGGGCGCAGCATGGAGGGGCCGCCCAGCGGCAGCAGGGCGGTGCCGGCGGCGAGCAGGCTGCGGCGATCGATCAGGGCCATTCTTGTCGTCCTCCTCGGTTTGCCGTCCGGAGTGGCTTCCCCGGTCGGTGCGATGCTTCAGGGAGAGGGATTGTCCGCCTCGCGCGCATAGAGCTCGCGGATGCGCGCCTTCAGCAGCTTGCCCGTGGCGGTGTGCGGCAGCTCCTCAACGATGCGGATCGTCTCCGGGATCCACCAGCGCGCCACGCGGCCCTCGAAATGCGCCCTGACCGCCTCCGCATCGAGGCTGGCGCCCGGGCGCAGCACGACCACCAGGAGCGGCCGCTCGCCCCAGCGCGCATCCGGCCGGGCGACCACCGCGGCCTCCTGCACGGCGGGATGCGCGACGGCGATGTTCTCCAGCGCGATGGAGCTGATCCACTCGCCGCCCGACTTGATGACATCCTTGGTGCGGTCGACGATACTGACATAGCCATCGGCATCCATGGTCGCGACGTCGCCGGTCTCGAACCAGCCTGCCTCGGCATGGGCGGGGCTCTCCTCCAGCCCGTGATAGGCCGAGGCCACCCAGGGGCCGCGGGTCATCAACCGGCCGAAGCTGCGGCCATCGCGCGGCACGTCGCGCCCGGCATCGTCGAGGATGCGGAAGCTGGCACCGAAGAGAGGGCGGCCCTGCCGGGCGGCCAGATCGAGCCGCGCCGCGGGATCGAGCCCCGCATGCTTCGCCTTGGGCGCGTTGGCCAGGCCCAGGGGGCTGGTCTCCGTCATGCCCCAGGCGTGCAGCACGGACACGCCCATGGCCTCGAAGCGCTCGATCATCACGCGCGGGCAGGCGGAGCCGCCGATGGCCACCCGGCGCAGCGCGCCCGGCGTGGCGTCCGTCTCGCGCATCCAGTCCAGGAAGCCCATCCAGACCGTGGGCACGCCGGCCGAGAAGGTGACGCCCTCCGCGGCCATCAGCTCGTGCAGGCTGGCGCCGTCAAGCCTCGGGCCGGGCATGACCAGCTTGGCGCCGACCATCGGCGCGGCGAAAGGCAGGCCCCAGGCATTGACGTGAAACATCGGCACCACCGGCATGGCGACCGATGCCGCGCCGAGGTCGAAGACATCCGGCTGGCAGCAGGCCATGGCGTGCAGCACGCTGGAGCGGTGGCTGTAGAGGACGCCCTTGGGGGCGCCGGTGGTGCCGGAGGTGTAGCAGAGACCGCAGGCGGAGCGCTCGTCGAGTTCCGGCCAGTCATAGTCCGGCGCCTCCGCGGCGAGCAGGTCCTCGTAGCAGAGCAGGGGCGGCAGGCCCGCCGGCTGGGGGGGCATATGCGCCTCGTCGGTCAGGACGATCACGGCGCGCACGGCGCCGAGCCTGCCGGCCAGTCCCTCCAGCAGGGGCAGGAAGGTGAGGTCGGCGCAGAGCACGCCATCCTCTGCATGGCCGATGATGCCGGCGATCTGCTCGGGGAAGAGGCGGGGGTTGATGGTGTGGCAGACCAGGCCGGCGCCGCCGGCGGCATAATAGAGCTCGAGATGACGGTGGCTGTTCCAGGCCAGCGTGCCGACCCGGTCCCCGGCCTCCAGGCCCAGCCGCAGCAGGGCGCGGGCCAGGCGCCGGGCGCGCTCGTGCAGGGTGGCGTAGTCGGTGCGGTGGACCGGTCCCTCGACGCTGCGGGAGACGATCGCGGTGTCGCCATGATACTCGGCGGCGTGAAGCAGGATGCGGCTGACCAGCAGAGGCACGTCCATCATCAAGGCGCGCAAGGCTTCTCTCCTCCCCAGGGACGGCGGCCTGTTTCCGGCCGTCCGCCTGATAACCAAGGCTCAGCGCAGCACGGCGGTCCGGTTCAGAACAGGGCCTCCGGCAGCGCCATGACCGGCGCGGCCCCTTCCGCCAGGGCGAGGTCGAGGGCCACGCTCTGCGGCAGGATGCGGCGATGGAAGAAGCCGGCGACATCGAGCCAGCGGCGGTGCCGCTCCTCCCGCGCGCCGGTCCGCAGCGCGGCCAGGGCCATGCGGAGCCACATCCAGCCCAGCGCCACGAGCAGGAACAGGCGGAGATAGTCCGCCGCGGCCGCCCCGGTCTCGGCGGGGTCCGTGGCGGCACGGCGGCGCAGGCGCTCGGTCGCGCCCTCCAGCCGTGCCAGCGCCGCCGCCAGCGGCGTGGCGAGGTCGGCCGCCCCGGCCACGGCGGTCGCCTCCTCCAGGCTCTCCCGCACCAGCGCGAAGAACTCCCGCGCTGCGGCGCCGTCCTCCAGCGCCAGCTTGCGGCCGGCGAGGTCCATGGCCTGCACCCCGTTGGTGCCCTCGTAGATCTGCGCGATGCGGGCGTCGCGCACCAGCTGCTCCATGCCGTGGTCGCGGATGTAGCCATGCCCGCCGAAGACCTGCTGCGCCAGCACCGTGGCCTCGAAGCCGAGATCGGTGAAGCCGGCCTTGATCACCGGCGTCATGAGCGCGACCAGGCGATCGGCCCGCGCGCGCGCGGCGGCTTCCGGGTGCCGGGCCGCCGTCTCCATCTGCAGGGCGGTCCAGAGGGCGAGACCACGCGCCGCGCCGGTGAAGGCGCGGATGGTGAGCAGCATGCGGCGCACGTCGGGATGCACCAGGATCGGCTGCGCCGGGCCGCTCTCCTGGCCCGGCGCGCGTCCCTGCAGGCGCTCCCGCGCATAGGCCACGGCGCCCTGATAGGCGGCCTCGGCGACGCCCAGTCCCTGGATGCCGACGAAGAGCCGCTCGGCGTTCATCATGGTGAACATGGCCTGCAGCCCGCGATGCGGCGCGCCGACCAGCCAGGCCGTGGCGCCGTCATAGGACATCGCGCAGGTGGGCGAGCCGTGGATGCCCATCTTCCGCTCCAGCGCGGAGGGTGCCATGGCGTTGCGCGCGGCGGGCTCGCCGTCCGGCCCGGGCAGGTACTTCGGCACCAGGAAGAGGCTGATGCCGCGCACCCCCGCCGGGGCGTCCGGCAGCCGGGCCAGCACCATGTGGATGATGTTGGGCGCCAGCTCATGGTCGCCGCCGGTGATGAAGATCTTGCTGCCGGTGAGGCGCCAGCTGCCCTCGGGCCCCGGCTCGGCGCGGCAGCGCAGCAGGCCGAGATCGGTGCCGGCCTGCGGCTCGGTCAGCACCATGGCGCCGGCCCATTCCCCGGTGATCAGCTTCGGCAGGTACAGCGCTTTCAGCGCCGGCGATCCGTGCCGCTCCAGCGCCTCGGCCACGCCGCGCGTCAGGCCGGGCAACAGCCCGAAGGCGAAGTTGGCCGAGGAGACCATCTCGTCCAGCAGGATCTGCGCGATGCGCGGCAGCCCCTGGCCGCCCCATTCCACGGGTTGCGAGAGGCCGCCCCAGCCGCCCTCGGTGAAGGCCTGGTAGGCGGCGTCGAACCCCCGGGGCATGTGCACGGTCCCGTTCTGCAGCCGGCAGCCCTCCTCGTCGCCGATGCGGTTCAGGGGCGCCAGCACGCCGGCGGCGAGGCGGCCCGCCTCCGGCAGGATGTCCCGCAGCAGCGGCAGCAGGGGGCCGTCCAGCCCGGGAAGGGCGGCGAGGTGACGTTCCGCCGACAGCACCTCATCCAGGAGGGCCAGCATCTCCTCGGTCGGCGGATGATAGGGCGGCATGCGGTCCTCCGGCGTTCAGGCGGGAGTGGTCGCCGACCCGGCTCCGCGACGACCTTCGGACCCGTGCCCGGACTCGTCCTGACCGCGGTGTCCTGGACCATGGACCTTTCCCCTGCCCGGAGCAGCGCATGGCCGGACCGGAGAAGTCAATGGCGGCGATGCGACGGGCCCCGCGCGAGGCTCACAGGCTCTCGACCAGGTCGCGCACCGGCGTCGCCGGCCCGTCCTGTCCGCGCATGCCGATCCGCCCGAGGCCCGGCAGCTTGACGGCCGGGCGGCGCAGATCGATCCCGGCGATGGCACCCAGGATGCTCACTTCCAGCCCCTCCACCCAGGCCAGGGTCAGGCCGAGATAGCCGCCGAGGGTCAGCCTGAACCCGGTGCCGGACGAGGTGGGGCGCAGCCAGCGCCCGTCATAGGGGAAGTCCTTGCCGATGGCCGTCGGCGGCAGCGCGGCGCCCAGTCCCGGCACGGCGTCCAGCACGGCGGCGACGAAGGTGTTGGAGTTCGGCCCCGGCCAGGCGCGGTAGTCCCCCTGGTTGCGCCAAGCATAGCCCTCGATCGCCGCCTGCATGCTCGGGATGAGCGCCGCCGCCGCGGCACCGTCGGCGGCGAAGACCGTCTCCGGCATGGCGCCGAACCAGCGGCCGTCCGGCTCGAAGCCGTTCATGCGGATGGGCTGACCCCAGGCGGTGTAGTCGTACCGGGTGTAGCCGACCGCGCCCTCGGGCTTGAAGACGATCCAGCAATGCGTGGCGAAGATGCCACGCCAGCGCACCGTCTGCGCGGCGAAGACCCGGACCACGGCGGGGGCATGCGTGGCGGCGGCGGGCAGGACGCCGATGCTGGAGCGATCCGCGGTGCGCCATCCGGCACCGCTGCCGCGGAGCTGATACAGCGCGGCCGAGATACCGAGGGGCAGGAGATAGAGGAGGACGAACAACAGCGCGGCGATTTTGAGCGGAGCGACCATGCCCGTCACATTTGCCTTTTGCTGCATTGCGGCAAGGGGCGCGGCATCATCGCCACGCGGGCGCCGGCTGGCGCCGCCGGAAGGGTGCCGTGAGGAGCTGGGCCAGGAGCAGCCCCAGCATCAGCCCGCCCAGGCCGTAGATGGCGCCGGCGGTGTTGAGCAGCAGGCGGGGGATATAGGTCTCGTAGGCGGTCGCCAGCACGGCGGCCTCCGCATCCTCCGCCCCTGCCACCGCCACGCGGAAGGCCACGAGCGGCCGCAGCAGGCCCGGCGCCGCCGCCATCTCGGCATGCGCCGCCCGCAGGCCGGCCAGACGGGCGGCCGACCGGCGAAGCCCCTCGGCATTGGCCGGCTCTAGGCCCCTCAGCGCCTCGACGAGGGCCGGGCCGGTGGTCTGCTCGGGCAGGCGGTAGTAGTCCTGGGCGATCCTCTCCCGCTCCGCCAGGTCGCGCGCCGTGGCCTCCGCCGCCTGCCGCAGCCCCGCCTGATAGGCATCGGCCAGGCCGGGCAGCTGCATGGCCGACAGCGTTAGGAAGAGGGCCAGGCCGAGCCGGATGCTGTCGCCCAGCCAGCGCCCCAGGAATCCCGCCATGCCGCGCTCCTCATGCTCCTCTGGAAAAGGGTCACGGCCCCACGGGTTGCACCTCAGGCCAGGCCGCAGCCCCCCAGCACCAGTTGCAGCACCGTGGCGCCGCCCTGGGCCTGGGCCTGCTCATCGAGGGGAGGGCAGTCCAGCACCGCGCGGATCTGCGGGTCAAAATCGGCGTAGGTCTGGGTCATCGCCCAGATGGCGAAGAAGAGGTGCGGCGGGCTGACCGGGCGCATGCGGCCTTCGGCGATCCAGCCCTCGATGACGGCGGATTTCTCCCGCACCAGGGCGCGCAGGGGCCCGGCCAGGTAGCTCTGCAGATAGAGCGCCCCGTGCAGCACCTCGTTGGCGAAGACCCGCGAGGCCTGCGGCCGCTGCCGCGACCAGCGCATCTTGGCGCGGACATAGGCCGACAGCGCCTCGGCGGGGTCCGCCTCCGGCCGGATCGGATCGGTGGCGGAGAGCCAGAGGGTCAGGATGCCTTCCAGCACGGCGCGGTAGAGCGCCTCCTTGGTTCCGAAATAGTAATGCAGATTGGCCTTGGGCAGCCCCGCCGCGGCGGCGATGGAGGACATGCTGGCGCCCTCGAAGCCGGCATCGGCGAAGACGCCTTCCGCCGCCTCCAGGATCAGGTCGAGGCGGGCCTGCCGCCGGGAGCGGGGAGAGACGGCCTGCCGTCCGGACATCGGGCACCCTTCCTGCCTGCACCCGCGGCGGGATGCCGTGGCACCGAACATTCTTGACCGTTCGGTCAGGATTTTCCTAGCCTCGCCGGGCGGCCCCTCCAGGCCTTCCCACGGGCGGGGCCCGCCGCAGGGGAAGTGGCGCGACGATGACCGACCTCAATCGACTTCGCGAGGGTCTCCGAGGGCACGGCGCGGCGCCGCGTCCGATCGTCCTGACCTCGCATCCGCAGCGTGGCGCCGCCCTGGCCTCGCCGCTGCTCTGGGGCGAGGCCGATCCGACCCGGCGCGGCCCGGTCGTGGCGACGCTGCAGAACCCGGCGGTGCGCAACGCCATCGGGACCCATGCCGGCTCCTATGGCCTCTATCGCGCCCTGGCGGTGGCCTCCGGCCAACTCCGGGCCGATCACCGGCCGGACTACCGCGACACCCGCCCGGCCAGTCCGATCGGGCCCTTTCCCGCCTGGAACGATCCCGCGAAGATCGTCTCCTTCGACCCCTGGGGGCACCTGGTGCCCGAGGTCTTCGCGGCGCAGATCGAGGCCGGGCTCGATGTCCGTCCGAGCATCGCCGTCACCCGGGCGCATATCAACATGCCGGAGCTGGCCGCCGCCGTGGCGGCCGGGCGGCTGGCGCCGGACGGCGAGGTGCTGCTGGCCAACGGCGATGCGCGGGTGACCAAGGTCGCCATCGAGCCGGTCTGGTACCTGCCCGGCATCGCGGCGCGCTTCGGGCTGGGCGAGACGGCGCTGCGGCGCGACCTCTTCGAGCAGACCGGCGGCATGTTCCCCGAACTGGTGACGCGGCCGGACCTGCGGGTCTTCCTGCCGCCGATCGGCGGCATGACGGTCTATCTCTTCGGCGACACCGGCAAGCTCGGCCGGCCCGAGACCCGGATCGCCTGCCGCATCCACGACGAATGCAACGGCTCGGACGTGTTCGGCTCCGACATCTGCACCTGTCGCCCCTATCTGGCGCATGGCATCGAGGCCTGCATCGGCATGGCGCAGGAGGGCGGGGTCGGCGCCATCGTCTACAATCGCAAGGAGGGGCGGGCGCTGGGCGAGGTGACGAAGTTCCTCGTCTACAACGCCCGCAAGCGGCAGGAGGGCGGCGACCGCGCCGAGCGGTATTTCCAGCGCACCGAATGCGTCGCCGGGGTGCAGGACATGCGCTTCCAGGAGCTGATGCCGGATGTGCTGCACTGGCTCGGCATCACCCGCATCGACCGGCTGGTGTCGATGAGCAACATGAAGTTCGCGCCGATCACGGAGAGCGGCATCCAGGTGGTCGAGCGCGTGCCGATCCCGGAGGCGCTCATCCCGCCGGATGCCCAGGTGGAGATGGATGCCAAGAAGGCGGCCGGCTACTTCACCGAGGCGGTGCCGGGCGCGGAGGAACTCGCCAGGGCCAAGGGCCGCCCGCTTTGATCTCGGAGGCCGTGGCGCTGCTGCGCCAGCCCGCCACCATCCGGGCGCGCTGCCACGCCCTGCTGCGCCTCGCCGAGGCGGACGCCCTGGCGCACTTCCGCCTCCAGACGGCGCGCCTGCCCGCCGCGGCCGATTACGTGACGGAGACGATCCGCGCGACCTATCCCGATCTGCGCATCCCCTACCATGCGCGCTGGCGCCATTTCGCCGCCGGCGGCCTGGACCGCTGGGGTGCGCTGGCCTCCCGCCTGCGGGACGAGGACGCCGCCCGGATCGCGCGGCGGCGCTTCGACCTCTGCCTGGTCTCGGTCCTGCTCGATGCCGGGGCGGGGCCGGACTGGCACTTCAAGGCGGGAGACGGGACCGTCCTGGCGCGCTCCGAGGGCCTGGCCGTGGCCAGTCTGGAAGCCTTCGCGGCGGGGCTCTTCTCGGACGTGGCCGGCGACCCGCTGCGTGTCGATGCCGCGGCGCTGGAGCGGCTGGAGGCGGGCGATCTGGCCCGCCTGTTCCAGGTGTCGCCGGAAAATCCGCTGACGGGGCTGGAGGGACGAGCGGCGCTGCTGCGCGGCATCGGCGCCGCCTTGCGCCGGGCGCCGCACCTCTTCCCCGGAGCGCGCCCCGGCGGGCTCTATGATGCCCTGCGGGCCCGGGCCGCGCCGGACGGCGTGCCGGCGGCGGAGATCCTCGCCGCGCTGCTGGAGGGGCTGGCGCCGGTCTGGCCGGCGCGGCTGACGCTGGACGGAGAGAATCTGGGCGATGTCTGGCGCCATCCGCAGGCCGCGCCGGAGGGGCCCGCACCCGGCCTGGTGCCGTTCCACAAGCTCTCGCAATGGCTCAGCTACTCGCTGGCCGAGGTGCTGGAGGATGCCGGCCTGCCGGTGCTGGCACTGGATGCGCTGACCGGCCTGCCGGAATATCGCAATGGCGGGCTGTTCCTCGATCTCGGCGTGCTGGCGTTGCGCGATCCCGCCCTGGCGTCCGCCGTCCTGCCGGTGGATCATCCGGCCGTCGTCGAATGGCGGGCGCTGACCGTGGCGCTGCTCGATCGCCTGGCCGGGCTGGTGCGGGACAGGGTCGGCCTGGATGCCGCCGCGCTGCCCCTGGCCCGCGTGCTGGAGGGGGGGAGCTGGGCGGCCGGCCGGCGTATCGCCCGCGCGCTGCGCCCCGGTGGCGGACCGCCGCTGCGAGTGGCCAGCGACGGAACCGTGTTCTGAGGAAGGATCGTCCTGCCATGTCCGAGCCCGCCGCCATCCCCGACCAGGAGGTCTCCGGCCAGGTCCCTGGCCAGGTCCCCGGCCAAGTCACGGTGATCCGCCACCCGCTGGTGCAGCACAAGCTCACCCTGATGCGCCAGAAGCAGACCTCGACCGGCGAGTTCCGCCGCCTGGCGCGCGAGATCAGCCTGCTGATGGCCTATGAGCTGACCCGCGACCTGCCGATCGAGACGACCGGCATCGAGACGCCGCTGGAGCCGATGCAGGCGCCCATCCTGGCCGGCAAGAAGCTCTGCATCGTCTCCATCCTGCGGGCCGGGGACGGCATCCTGGAAGGCATGCTGGACCTGGTGCCCTCGGCCCGTGTCGGCCATATCGGCCTCTACCGCGACCCGCACACGCTGGTGCCGGTGGAGTACTACCTGAAGCTGCCGGAGGACGTGTCGGAACGGCTGGTCATCGTGGTGGACCCGATGCTGGCGACCGGCCACTCCGCCGCCGCGGCGCTGGCGCGGCTGAAGGAGGCGGGCGCCGAGCAGCTCCGCTTCGCCTGCCTGCTGGCCGCGCCCGAGGGCATCGGCGTGCTGGCCGAGGCGCATCCGGAGGTGCCGGTCTTCACCTGCTCGGTGGATCGCGAACTGGACGCGCATGCCTATATCCGTCCCGGCCTTGGCGATGCCGGGGACCGGCTCTACGGCACCAAGTAGGCGGCCGGCCGCCTCCCGCGCCGCCTTCTGCAGGGGAGGGACAACATGGACGGGATCTGCATCGCCGGCTGGGCGCATTCGCCCTTCGGCAGGCTGGACGACCCGGACGCCGAAAGCCTGATCGCGCGGGTCGCGGGCCCCGCGCTGGCGCATGCCGGGGTGTCGCCCGCGGAGGTGGACGGGGTCTTCCTCGGCCAGTTCAACAGCGGCTTCTCGAAGCAGGACTTCCCGTCCTCCCTGCCCATGCAGGCGATGCCGGAGCTGCGCTTCAAGCCGGCGATGCGCTGCGAGAACGCCTGCGCCTCCGGTTCGGCCGCCATCCACGCGGCACGGGATTTCATCGGCGCCGGGCGGGGCCGCATCGCCCTGGTGATCGGCGTCGAGAAGATGACGGCCGCCAGCGCCGAGGCGGTGGGCGACAATCTGCTCGGCGCCAGCTACCGCCGCGAGGAAGGCGGCATCCCGGCCGGCTTCGCCGGTGTCTTCGGCCGCATCGCCGAAGCCTACTTCCAGCGCCACGGCGACCAGTCGGACGCCCTGGCGATGATCGCCGCCAAGAACCACCGCAACGGGCTGGATAATCCCCTGGCGCAGCTGCGGCGTGACCTCGGCTTCGACTTCTGCCGCCATCCCAGCGAACGCAACCCGCCGGTCGCCGGCCCGCTGAAGCGCACCGACTGCTCTCCGGTCTCGGATGGCGCGGCCGCCCTGGTGCTGGCCGATGCGGAGACGGCGCGCGGCCTCGGCCGGGCGATCCGCTTCCGTGCCGCCGTGCAGGTGAACGATCTGCTGCCCATGTCCCGGCGCGATCCGACGCGTTTCGAGGCCGGGGAGATCGCCTGGGGGCGGGCGCTGGAGCAGGCCGGCCTGCGCCTGGGCGATCTTTCCTTCGTCGAGACGCATGACTGCTTCACCATCGCCGAACTGATCGAATACGAGGCGATGGGGCTGGTGCCGATCGGGCAGGGCGCGCGCGCCATCGCCGAGGGCTGGGTCGCGGCCGACGGACGCCTGCCCGTCAACCGCTCCGGCGGACTGAAGGCCAAGGGCCATCCGGTGGGCGCCACCGGCGTGTCGATGCACGTGATGGCGGCGATGCAACTGGCCGGCGAGGCGGGCGCCATGCAACTGCCCCGCACCGATATCGCCGGCGTCTACAACATGGGCGGCACGGCGGTGGCGAATTACGTCTCCATCCTCGACCGCCTTCCGGAATGAGCGGGACGGGATCTTGACCGCGGACGCCGCGCGGCGTCCCATCGGCCTGTCCGGAAAGCCGAACAGGAGAAACGTCATATGCGCGCTTGGGCCGTGGTCGAATGTGGGAAGCCCCTGCAGGACATCGAGATGCCGACGCCGGAGCCGAAGGGCGAGGAGGTGCTCCTCGAGGTCACCCATTGCGGCGTCTGCCATTCCGACCTGCATATCTGGGAAGGCAGCTACGACATGGGCAGCCGCGGCGCGATGTCGCTCACGGAACGCGGCGTGAAGCTGCCGCTGGCCATGGGTCATGAGATCATCGGCAAGGTCGTCAAGCTCGGCCCCGAGGCCAAGGGCGTCGCCGTCGGCGACCACCGCATCGTCTTTCCCTGGCTCGGCTGCGGCACCTGCCCGCGCTGCGAGGCGGGGCAGGACAACATGTGCCAGGTCAAGCCGCTGAGCCTCGGCGTCTTCCAGAACGGCGGCTATGCGACCCATGTGCTGGCCCGCAAGCCCGAGCATCTGGTGGCCTTCGACGGGCTCGATCCGGCGGTCGCGGCGACCTATGCCTGTTCCGGCATCACCGTCTATTCCGCCATCCGCAAGGTGATGCCGATGGCGCCCGACCAGCCGATCGTCGTCATCGGCGCCGGCGGCCTCGGCCTGAACGCCATCGAGATCCTGAAGGCCCTCGGCCACAAGCGCATCTGCGTCGTCGACATCTCGGAGGAGAAGCTGGCGGGGGCGCGTGAGGCGGGGGCTACCGATACGGTGCAGGCCGCCGGTGAGGACACCGCCGCCCGCGTCATCGCCGCCTGCGGCGGGCCGGTGGACGCGATCATCGATCTCGTCAACGGTACCTCCACGGCGCGATTCGCCGTCGATGCCCTAGCGAAGGGCGGGCAGTTGATCCAGGTCGGGCTGTTCGGCGGCGAGATGGTGGTGCCGCTGCCTCTGATGGCGACGCGGGCGCTCAGCATCCGCGGCAGCTATGTCGGCAATCCGCAGGATCTGCGCGAGGTGGTCGGGCTGGCGCAGGAGGGCAAGCTGCAGCCGCTGCCGGTGTCGACCGTCCCGCCTTCCGAGGTCAACAACGTGCTGAACCGCCTGCGGGATGGGAAGGTGCGCGGACGGGTCATCCTCGCTTCGACGTGACGCCTCTGGAATAAGTTGTTAACCTGCCGGCACTGCAACCAGGCGGTGCCGGTGGACTCCATATCCTCAATCATTCCTGGCCCTGACGGCCTGGCGGAGCCCTTCGTTCCGCCCCATCCGCCACGCCCCCGACGACTGGCGCCGCTGCCGGAGTTCCTGCGGGCGCTGCGCCGGTCCTTCCTCGACATCTGGCCACAGCCGAGTTTCGAGCAGGACTTCGCACATCGCCGGATCCTGCTGCGCGACATCTTCCTCTGCAACAGCCCCGCTACCGTGCAGGAAGCCTTCGTCGACCATGCCCTCGATATCGAGCGCAAGTCGCCGCAGATGCGCCATGCCCTGCGCCCGTTGCTGGGCGACGGGCTGTTCATCAGCGATGGCGCGCTGTGGAAGGAAAGGCGGCGGGTCGTGGCGCCCGTCACCCATGTCTCGCGCCTCGCCTCCCTGACGCCGCCGATCACCGAGGCGGCCGGCGAGCGTGCCGCGGCCTGGCGGGCGCGGGATCCGGCGCAGCCGATCGACATGCTGGCCGAGATGGGTCACCTGACGGCGGAGATCATCTGCCGCACCATCTTCGGCCGCCAGCTCGGCGGCAATGCGGCCGCCACGGTGGTCGGCGCCTTCGCCGAGTACCAGCGCGCCGTCGGGCAGACCGACCTGCTGTCGCTGCTCGGCCTGCCGGACTGGATGCCGCGCTGGCAACCGCGTCGGGTACGGCAGGCCAGCCGGCGTATCCAATCGGTGCTGGACGGGCTGATCGCCGGCATCCTGTCCGGCGCGGGCGAGGGCGAGGCCAGCCTGATCCGTGCCATGGCCGAGGGCGTCAATCCGGCCACCGGCCGGCGCATGGACCGGGAAGCCTTCCGCAACGAGGCCGCCGTGCTCTTCATGGCGGGGCATGAGACCACCGCCAATACCCTGGCCTGGGCCTGGTACCTGTTGAGCCAGTCGCCTTCCGCCCTGGCACGCGTCCAGGCGGAGGCCGATGCCCTGCCCGGGCCGGCGGCGCGGTTCTCCGACATGGCGGGCCTCGCCTTCACCCGGGCCGTGGTGGAGGAAACGCTGCGCCTCTATCCGCCCGTCGCGCTGCTGGCACGCGAGGCGGTGGCGGAGACCACCATCGCGGGACGGCGCGTGCCCAAGGGCTCGCTGGTGCTGGCCGTGCCCTGGCTGCTGCATCGCCACCGCAAGCTCTGGAGCCAGCCCGACGCCTTCATCCCCGAACGCTTCCTGGCCGGTGGGGAGGCCGCCACCAAGCCGCGCTACACCTGGATTCCCTTCGCCATCGGGCCCCGCGTCTGCACCGGCGCGGCCTTCGGCCTGACCGAGGCGGTGCTCTGCCTGGCCACGCTCTGCCGCGCCGTCACGCCCCGGCTGGTGCCGGGCACGACGGTCTATCCGATCTGTCGCCTGACCCTGCGGCCGGGGGACCGGCTGCCCATGCTGCTGGAGCCGCGCCATGGCTGAGGGGCGGGCGCGGCGGCTGCTGCGATGGCTCGACAACGGCAAGGACCTGGCCCTGCACGAGGGCATGCGCAGGCTGCCGACGCCATTGGTCTCGGATCTCGGGGCGGGGCTGGCCCGGCTCGGCGCGCATGGCCGGCACAGGAGCAAGATCGGGCGCGCCGTGGCGGCGCTCGATCATCTTCGCCCCGATCTCGACGCGGCGGGCCGGCACGACCTGGCGCTGCGGAACTTCCTGCAGATCGGCCGGACCATGGCGGAGTTCTCCTGCATGGACCGGTTCTGGGAGGAAGGCCGGGTGGAGATCGTCGGGCGGGAGAACCTCCCCGGCAACAACGTCATCCTGGCCCTGCTTCATCTCGGCAACTGGGAGGCGCTGAATGCGGCGGTGACGGGGATGGGCCTGTGGGGCTGCAGCATCTATCAGCCGCCGAGCAGCGCGGCGCAGCACGCCATCGCCGTGCGGGCGCGGCGGCGCGTGAGGAACGATGCCATCCCGGCCTCCACCATGGCGCCCCGCCAGGCCCTGCGGGTTCTCGGGGAGGGCGGCCTCGTGGGCATCTTCGTGGATGAGTACCTGCATGGCCGTGTGAACGCCCCGGCCTTCGGCCGGCCACCGGCACCGGGGGGCAATATCGCCCTGGTGCCGCGCCTGGCGCGCAAGGCCGGGGTCCCCGTGGTCCCGGGCTTCGCGCTGCGCCGGCCCGGCCCCCGGTTCGAGGCGCATTTCCTGCCGCCGGTGCCGATGAGCGGTGACGCGGCCCGCGATCAGGCGGCGCTGGAGGCCGTCATCGAACCGGTGATCCGGGCGAATCTCGAGCAGTGGTTCATGCTCTATCCCTTTCGCCCGGATTGCTGAGGCGGCTCAGCCGAGCCGCGCCTCGATCCAGCAGGCCCAGGCGAGCAGCGCCGCATCCGCGCCGGCGGGGGCCACGAGCTGGATGCCGAGCGGCAGGCCCTTCGGCCCCGTCCCGGCCGGCAGGCTGATGCAGGGGCCGTGCAGCGCCGTCCACACCGCGTTGCAGACCGGCTCGCCGGTGGCGCCCAGCCCTTCCGGTGCCTCGCCGGGCGCGGCCGCCGTCAGCAGGATGTCGTGGTCCGTCATGAGCGCGCGGAAGGCCGCGCGACCTTCCGCGAAGGCACGGCGCGCGGCGGCCAGCCCGGAGGCCGGAATGCCGGCGGCCCAGTCGAGCTTCTCGTTCAGCCCCGCGGAGATGGCCTCCCGGTGGTGCGCGCGCTCCCAGGCCAGAGCCTGCAGGCTCTCGCCCTGCATCACCACCGGATGCGCCTCGTCGGCCGTCCTGATGGCCTCCGGCAAGGCGATGCGCGTCACGCGCGCGCCGGCCCGGGCGCAGCGCCCGGCGACCTCCTCCAGCAGGGCATGGGTCTCGGGGCTGAGCCGCTCCGCCGCCGGCCCGGCGCAGAAGGCGATGCGTGGCGGCGCCTCCGGGCCCGGCATGGCCGCGATGCCGGTCAGTGCCTCCAGGAACAGGGCGCAGTCGGCGGCGCCGCGCCCGAAGAGGCCGATGGTGTCGAGGCTCTCGCTCATCACCTTCATGCCGCCGCGGTGGATCAGACCATGGCTCGGCTTGAAGCCGGCAATGCCGCAATAGGCGGCCGGACGCAGGACGGAGCCGGCCGTCTGCGTGCCGAAGGCCAGGGGGAAGAAGCCGGCCGCCACCCCCGCCGCGGAACCCTGGGAGGAACCGCCCGGCGTATGGGCCGGATTGTGGGGATTGGTGGTCGGGCCCGGCCGGCGCGTCGCGAACTCCGTGGTCACTGTCTTGCCCATGACGATGCCGCCGGCGGCGCGGGTCAGGGCGACCGCCGCGGCATCGGCACGGGGGCGATGGCCGTCCCAGATGGGCGAGCCGTAGCCGGTCACCTGGTCCGCCGTGTCCAGCACATCCTTCACGCCGACCGGCAGGCCGCGCAGCGCGCCGGCTCCGGCTCCGGCTTGCGCCGCGGCGGCACGGGACAGGGCGGGGTCGAGGGTCGCGAAGGCCCGGACGGTGTCCTCGCGGCTGGCGATGCGATCGAGGCAGGCCTCGACGAGTTCGTCCGGGGAAAGCCGGCCGGCGGCGATGCGCCGGGCGGCTTCGGTGGCGGGAAGGTCGGCGGGATGGCTCATGGGACGATGCTAGCCAAAGCCATGGCCGCGCCCAGCCCCTTTCGCGCAAAAGATCGGCCGACGCCGCGAGAAGCTGGAGGTTCGTGAAGATACGTAATAAGAATGTATTCGCAACAAACCGGAGGCGCGCGGGCCATGGACATGAACAGGCGCATGGCGGCGGAATTTCTCGGTACGGCCTGGCTGACGTTCGGCGGCTGTGGCAGCGCGGTGCTGGCGGCGGCCTTCCCGGAACTGGGGATCGGCTTCCTCGGCGTCGCTCTGGCCTTCGGCCTGACGGTGCTGACCATGGCCTATGCCGTCGGGCATATCTCGGGCGGGCATTTCAATCCGGCGGTGACCTTGGGTCTCTGGGCCGGCGGCCGGATCCCCGCCAGCTACATCCTCCCTTATGTCGCCGCGCAGGTCGTCGGCGCCGTGGTCGCGGCGGCGGTGCTCTATCTGATCGCCAGTGGCAAGCCAGGCTTCGAGGTGGCCGGCTTCGCCTCCAACGGCTATGGCACGCTCAGCCCGGGCGGGTACAGCGCCATGGCCTGCTTCCTGATGGAGGTCGTCGCGACGTTCTTCTTCCTGGTGATCATCATGGGCGCCACCGCGCCGCGCGCACCGGGAGGCTTCGCGCCGATCGCCATCGGGCTTGGCCTGACCCTGATCCATCTGATCGCCATCCCGGTGACCAATACCTCGGTCAATCCGGCGCGCAGCACCGGCCCGGCCCTGATGGCCGGCGGCGCCTATCTCGGCCAGCTCTGGATGTTCTGGCTGGCGCCACTGCTGGGCGGCGTGCTCGGCGGCGTCATGGCCCGCATCCTCGGCAGCGAGCCCGCCTCCGCGGACCGGCCGCACATCGCCACGCCGGGCGCGCCCGCGGAGTAGGCGCGGCCCCGGCGGTTTCGGGGCCGGGGCGCCGGGGCTGGGGTGCCGGGGCTGGCATCCCGGCGGCCGCCGCCCCATTCTCCAGGGATGCCCTCAGGCTTTCGTCACAGCGGCACGTCGCAGGCGGGCCAGCCCATCCGCGTCGCCCTCTCCGAGGACGGCGTCCTGCATTATGCCGTCCCAGGCACGCCCGAATCCCTGCCCGCGGTCTCTCCCCAGGCGCTCACGCAGGCCTGGGAGGTGGCGCGCGCCGCGGCGGCGGCCGAAGCCTGGGGCCCGCACCGCACCCTGGTCTTCCAGGGCGGCCCTGTGCTCTCCCTGGCCGATGCCGACGCCGCATGCTGGGCGGAAGCGGTGGACCGGGCCTTCAGCCTGTCCACCGTGGCGGGCGTGGCGCTGTGCCTGCGGCTTCTGGCCCTCGTGGAACTGCTGGGTCGCGCCCGCTGGATGAGTGGTCTCTATGCCATCGCCACCGACGGAATCGAGCTGCACCCGGCCCTGCTGTCGGCAGCGGCGACGCAGCGGCTGGACGCGGCGGCCCGTTTCGACGAAACCGGCATGAAGCGAGTGTTGTCCCATCGCATCGCGGGCGGTGGCGGGTGAGGAATGGCGGGCAGGCCTGAAGGCCGGCCGGGGTTCGTCGCGCCGCTCTCCACCGCCATGCGGGGTCCTGCCGGAGAGAGCGCCATGAAACGTCTAGTCCTTCCCCTGCTGCTGCTGTCCACCGCCTGCGCGATGCCCGCGCGCGATGGCGAGGAGCGCCAGGCGGATTCGGCGGCGGCCCGCGCCTGCCGCGCCGATGTCGAACGCCAGATGCGCTTCCGCGAGCGGGGGCAGACCATGCGCGTGGATGAGGCCGAATCGCGCATCGGCACGGGCGCCTTCATCGGCAATCCGCTCGAGCGCAGCCAGTTGGGCGCGCGCTTCGAGCAGGACCGGATGATCGATGAATGCCTGCGCAACGCGCGGGATTCGGGTCCGTCCGGCGGCAGCCCGGGAGCCGGCCGGGGTTCCTGACCCTGCCTCTGTTCCGCTCGCCCTTCGGGGCCCTCACGCGCGCCCTCGCCAGCCGCAACGCCAGGATCTTCTTCGGCGCCAGCTTCATCTCCTGGACCGGCCTCTGGATGCACCGGATCGCGGTGGCCTGGCTGGCCTGGGAGATGACGCACAGCGCCCTCTGGGTCGGCCTCGTCGCCTTCTGCGACCTGGCGCCGGCCACCGTCATCAGCCCGATCGCCGGCGCCATCGCGGACCGGGTGGACCGGCTGCGCCTGGCGACGATCTCCCAGGCCGTGATCGGGCTCGAGGCCGCCACGGTGGCGACGCTGGTGGCGACCGGGGCCATGCGGATCGAGTATCTGCTGGTGCTGGAACTGATCAGCGGCACCGCCGCCAGCTTCGCCCAGCCGGCGCGGCAGACGCTGATGCCGGGGGTCGTCGGACCTGGCGACCTGCCGGCGGCCGTCGCCTGCAACTCCCTCGTCTTCAACATCGCCCGCTTCATCGGCCCGGCGCTGGCAGGACCGGTCATCGCCGGCTTCGGCGTGGCGCCGGCGGTGGCCTGCAACGCGGTGGCCTATCTCAGCGCCGTCGTCACCATGCCGATGTTGTCGGTGGATCCGGCGCATCGCCGCGGCCATCCGGCGACCGGCAGCCTGCTCAGCGAGGTGACGGAGGGCATCCGCTACGTGGCGCGGCACCCGGGGCTGGGGCCGCTGCTGCTCTATGCCGCGAGCCTCGGCATCCTGCTGCGCGGCGTGCAGGAACTGCTGCCGCCCTATGTGGAGCGGCTGTTCGGACGGGGCGCGGAATCGCTCGCCATGCTCACCGCCTGCTTCGGCATCGGCGCGCTGGTGGCCGGGCTCTGGCTCGCCTCTCGGGGCCGGATCGCCGGCGCGACGCGGATCGCCATCCTGGGCGGGCTGCTGCAGGCCCTGGCCACGGCGGGCTTCGTGGCAACGGGCTGGTTCGGGGTCGGCCTGCTCTGCGCCGCCGCGATCGGCGCCACCGCCTCCCTGCACGGCATCTCGGTGCAGCAACTGGCGCAGACAGCTGCGGCGCCGGAAATGCGGGGACGGGTTCTCGCCCTCTGGGGGCTGATCACCCGGGCCTGCCCGGCGCTCGGCGCCATCATGCTCGGCGCGGCGGGTGAGGCCTATGGGCTGCGCATCCCGACCCTGGTCGGCGTGCTGCTCGCGCTGCTGGCCTTCGCCTGGGGCATGACCCGCTACCGGCGAATCGAGGCGGAGCTGGAGAGCCCGCCGGATGGAGGAGAGAACCGATGAGCTTGCGGGCCGCGATCGTGGGTATGGGCCGCTGGGGGCGCACCCTGGCGGAGAGCGTTCAGGACGAGGCGGGGGCCGGCATCCGCTTCGTCGCCGGCAGCACCGGCACGCCGGAGAAGGCGAGCGACTGGGCGGCCTCGAAGGGGATCCGCCTCCTGCCGGACTACCCGGCGGTGCTGGCCGATCCGGAGGTCGAGGCCGTGGTCCTCGCCACGCCGCATGGCCAGCATGCCGAGCAGGTCATCGCGGCGGCGCGGGCGGGCAAGCATGTCTTCGTCGAGAAGCCCTTCACCCTGAGCAAGGCCAGCGCGGAGGCGGCGGTGACGGCCTGCCGCGAAGCCGGCGTGGTCCTGGCGCTCGGGCACAACCGGCGCTTCCTGCCTGGCGTGGCGGAGCTGCGGGCGATGCTGGGGGATGGCCGCATCGGCACCCTGCTGCATGTCGAGGGCCAGTTCAGCGGGCCGGGCGCGATCGCCTACAGGCCCGGCATGTGGCGCGCCGACCGGCACGAGAGCCCGCTCGGCGGCATGGGTGGCATGGGCATCCACATGATCGACATGATGATCAACCTGGCCGGCCCTATCACCGAGGTCACCGTGCACAGCACGGCGCGGGTGCTGGAGAACGGGCTGGACGACACCACCGCCATGCTCTGCCGCTTCACCAGCGGCGCCACCGGAACCTTCGCCACCCTGGCCTATGCCCCCCGCTGCTGGCGCGTGGCGCTCTATGGCTCGGAAGGCTGGGCCGAGCTGAGCGACCATGAGCACCTCGTCTATCGGCCCCGCGAGGGCGAGGGCTTCGTCCGCGATTTTCCGAAAGTGGATATCGAGCGCGCGGAACTCGCGGCTTTTGCCGCGGCCGTGCGGGGCGATGCCGCCTATCCGCTGCCGCTTGACCAGGCGGTGCACGGCGTTTCGGTCTTCGAGACCATGATCGCCGCGGCGGCCTCGGGCGGCGGCCGGTCGGTGCCCTGATCGGCCCCTCTCTTGCGGCAGCGGCGCCCGCATCCTAGAAGCGCCGGCATCCTATCGCGCGCCGCCGATCTCCGGCGCGCGCCATCCGGCCCGACCCGGGCCGATTTCGGGAGCAGGTGGAAGCGATGAGCAAGATTACCCGTCACCAGAGCAATCCGGTTCTCTCCGGGGCTGTCGAGTATCATGGCTTCGTGTTCCTGGCCGGTATGACGGCCGACGACCTGTCCCAGGACGTCCTGGGACAGACCCAGCAGGTGCTGGCCAAGATCGACGCCGCGCTCGAAGGTCACGGCACCGACAAGACCCGGCTGCTGCAGGCCCAGATCTGGCTGAAGGACATCCGCGACCGCGAGGCGATGAACAAGCTCTGGGTCGAGTGGCTGCCGAAGGAGGGCGCGCCGGCCCGTGCCTGCGTGCAGGCCAATATGGCGGACCCGCGCCACCTGGTGGAGATCATGGTCACCGCCTGCCGCTGAGCCACCTGATCACGGCTTGATGAGATGGCGCTGGAAACTTCCAGCGCCATTTTCGCTTTATAGGCGAAGGTCCGGGAATCGTTCGGTTTTGCACCTGTTGCCAATCTGCCACCACACTGTGTCTTAGGTATTGAATTCATTTATTTGCAGGATAGTATTCTTAATACTTCCTGTATTGCGGCACGCGAAACGACAAATCACCCCGTGTTTCGCTCCATGTCGGACGTCGGCATTGCCGATCCCTTCACGCTCTTGCTACCGCCATCGGGCCGCGTCGAAAGCGCGGTGGGGGACAGAGTGATCGGGGGTCATTTCAGGATGCGTGCTGGAAGCGCGGCGGCAGTCGCCGCCATCCTGCTGGGAGTAATGACGGTGGGTTCGGTGGGGGCCGAAGCCACGTCCAGTCGAAATGCACGGGACGGCGTCAAGCAGCCGCGCCCGGCGCTGCAACAGGCTTCGCTGCGCAGCGCGAAGCCGCAGGCCAGCAAGATGCAGGTGTCGCGGCAGGGCGCCTTTCTTCTGCCGAGCGGCTATCCGCCGAATGCGACCGGCGTCTCCTGCGTGCCCTATGCGCGGGCGGTCAGCGGGGTCGAGATCGTCGGCAATGCTCACACCTGGTGGGCCGGCGCGGCCGGCGTCTATTCGCGTGGCCATCGGCCGGAGCGGGGCGCGGTGCTGAGCTTCAAGGCCACCGGCGGCATGCGTCTCGGCCACGTCGCGGCGGTGTCGCAGGTGGTCAGCGCGCGCGAGATCCTGATCGATCACGCCAACTGGGAAGGGCCGGGCATCCGTAAGGGAACGATCATGCGCGGCGTCTCCGTGATCGACGTCTCGGACCGCAACGACTGGACCGCGGTCCGCGTGCAGGTCGGCCGTGGAGGCGAGGCCTATGGTCGCGTCTATCCGACCAATGGCTTCATCTACAACCGACCCTCCGAGGTCATCATGACCAATGCCAGCGGCCGCGAGGAACTGGCGGAGGCGCCCGCCAGCGCGCATGCCGGCCACCTCGAAGGTGCTGTGCAGGACCTCAACCTGGACGCCGCGGCGCGCTGAGGCGGGGTCCTCGCCCCCGGTGCACATCCTCCGGGCCACGTTGCCCTGAGGGCGTCGCCGCCGCTATCTTCCGCCCCCTGACGTGAGGTGGTGGATGCGCGAATACAGGCCGCATGCGGCCCATTGGGGCAGTTTCGACGCGATCATCGAGGATGGGCGCCTCGTCGGGGTAAGGCCTTTCGCGCATGATCCGCAGCCGGGAGCGCTGATCCAGGCGGTCCCGGACGTGGTGCAGTCCGCCGCGCGCATCGATCGTCCGCATGTCCGTGCCGGATGGCTGCGCGGCGAGCGCCGGGGCTCCGAGCGGGGCGACCGCGACTTCGTGCCCGTGCCCTGGGACCAGGCGATCCGCCTGGTCGCCGAGGAAACCCGTCGGATCCGCCAGGCGCATGGCGACGCATCGATCTTCGGCGGGTCCTACGGATGGTCCTCCGCCGGCCGGTTCCATCATGCCCGGAGCCAGTTGCATCGCTTCCTGGGGCTGGGCGGTGGCTTCACCAACCAGGTAACCAACTATTCCTACGGCGCCGGCATGACGCTGATGCCGCATATCCTGGGCACCAACGAGGTCGTGCACGGGCCGGTGACCGACTGGTCGAGCTTGGAGAAGCACACCCGGGTGATGTTCTGCCTGGGCGGCCTGCCGCTCAAGAACACGCTGGTCACCTCCGGCGGCGCCGGGGCGCATGAATACATTCCCTGGCTCCGGCGGCTGGTGGCGGCCGGGGTGCGGTTCATCAACGTCTCTCCGCTGCGGAGCGACGCGCCGGACTTCCTCAACGCCGAATGGGTGCCGATCCGGCCCAACACGGACACCGCCCTGCTCCTCGCCATGGCCCATGCGCTGTTGCGGGAGGGCCGCGAGGACCGCGGCTTCCTGTCCAGCCATTGCGTCGGCTGGGACAGGTTGCGGCCCTATATCCTCGGCGAGAGCGATGGGGTCGCCAAGACGCCGGAATGGGCCGCGCCGATCACCGGAATCCCCGCCGGGCGCATCCGCTCCCTGGCGCTTGATCTGGCCTCGGCGCCCAGCATGCTCGGCGCCACCTGGTCGCTGCAGCGCGCGGAGCATGGCGAGCAGCCCTGGTGGGCGCTGGTGGCGCTGGCGGCCATGCTGGGCGGCATCGGCAAGCCGGGGCAGGGCGTGAGCTTCGGTTACGGCTCGATGAACGGCATGGGCACGCCGCGCCGCCACCTGCCTTCCGTCTCGATGCCCGCCGTGCGCAATCCGGGCGGCATCGCCATTCCCGTCGCGCGGGTGACCGAGTTGCTGGAACGGCCGGGCAGCATCCTGCAGTACAACGGGCGGGATATCCCGCTGCCGGACATCCGCATGATCTGGTGGGCAGGCGGCAACCCTTTCCATCACCATCAGGATCTGAACCGCCTGTTGCGCGCCTGGAACCGCGCCGAGACCATCGTCGTTCAGGAGCCATGGTGGACCGCCGCCGCGCGCCACGCCGATATCGTCCTGCCGGCGACGACGACGCTGGAACGCAACGACATCGCCTCCTCCTCCTCGGACCGTTTCGTGCGCGCCATGCACCAGGCCATCGCGCCCCTTGGCCAGGCCCGGAGCGACCACGACATGCTGGCCGACATGGCCGAGCATCTCGGCTTCCGCGAACGCTTCACCGAGCAGCGCGACGAGGCGGCCTGGCTGCGCCACATCTATGAGCGCTGGCGCCAGGCCTGCGGGCGGCTGGGCGAGACGGTGCCGGACTTCGACCGCTTCTGGCAGGAGGGTCATGTCGAGATCCCGTCGCCGGAGGAGGATTTCGTCCTCTTCGCGGATTTCGCCGCCGATCCCGTGGCGCATCCCCTGAACACGCCGTCGGGAAAGATCGAACTCTACTCCGAGACCATCGCCGGCTTCGGCTATGGCGAGATCGGCGGCCATCCACGTTGGCAGGAGCCGAGCGAGTATCTCGGGGCGCCGCTCGCCGGGCGGTATCCGCTGCACCTTCTCTCCTACCAGCCGGCGACGCGGCTGCACGGCCAGCTCGACAACGGCCCGGTGGCGGCGGCCAGCAAGATCCAGGGGCGCGAGCCCCTGCTGATGCACCCCGAGGATGCCGCCGCGCGCGATCTGGCGGATGGCGACATCGTCCGCGTCCACAACGACCGTGGCGCCAGCCTCGCCGGGCTTCGCCTGGATGCCGGCATCCGGCCCGGCGTGGTGGCGATGGCAACGGGGGCCTGGTGGGACCCGCAGGGCGGGTTGGACGTGCACGGAAACCCGAATGTGCTGACCCGGGATGTGGGCACCTCGCGCCTCGGCCAGGGCTGTTCGGCGCAGAGTTGCCTGGTCGAGGTGGAGGCCTTCGAGGGCCCCGCCCCCGGAGTGACGGTTCACGCCCCGCCGCGCCCGCGCGTCGAGGCGGTCCGCGGAGGAGCTGCCTGACTGCGCCGGCAAGCCGGGAGATCGGCTTCGTCGGTGGGCCAATCGGCGCGTGGAGGGCGGTTCGGGGCCATCTCCGGCTGGCGCGAGAGCGAGGCCATCGCGACGTCACGCCGCATCCGTCCGGCGGCGGCGCCGGTGGATCAGAAGGGCCAGGGTGCCCGCCGCCAGAAGGCCGGCGGAAAGGGGCGCGGCCTCCCGCCAGGCCGGTGAGGCGGCGCTCCACCAGCTGGCGGCTTGGCCCGGCAGCAGGATCAGCGGCGCCCAGATCAGGGCCGAGGGAATGTTGGCGCTCTGGAACCGCCAGGGTGACATGGCGGAAAGGCCGGCCACGACGGGAATGAAGGCCCGCAGCGGGGCGAAGAAGCGGCTGATGAAGACCGCCCACCACCCCCAGCGCCGGAAGCCCAGGACCGATCGGGCATAGGTCCGGCGCCACCGGCCTGGCAGGTGGCGCCGGACCAGCCCTGGCCCCAGCCAGCGTGCCAGCAGGTAGCCGGACGTATCGCCGAGCGCCGCGCCCAGCATGGCCGCGACGAGAACCGGAAGTGCCGGCAGGACGTCGGCGGCGACGAGGGCCCCGACGCCCAGCAGAAGGGCCGAGCCGGGAATGAAGAAGCCGAGCAGCGGCAGGGATTCCAGGAAGGCGAGCAGGAACACCACCACCGCCGCCCAGTCCTGGCGGGACTCGATCCAGGCCAGCGCGGGAAGGAGGTGCTCCTGCATTCGTGCCGGCTACCGCGCCGCGGCCGTCCGGGGTCGTTGCTGCATCGACCGGATTGCGGAGAACAGCGACCAGGCCAGCAGGGCGAAGGTCAGGGCCAGGAAGCTGGCGCTGATCGGCCGCTCGAGGAAGACCATGGCATCGCCACGGGAGAGCAGCATTGCGCGGCGGAGATGCTCCTCCATCAGCGGGCCGAGGATGAAGCCGAGCACCAGCGGCGCGGGCTCGAACTTCAGCAGCACCATGACATAGCCGACGATGCCGAAGATCATCACCAGCAGCACGTCGAAGGCGCTGTTGTTGACGCTGAAGACGCCGATGCAGATGAACAGCAGGATGGCGGGATAGAGGATGCCGTAGGGAATGCGCAGCATGCGCACCCAGAGCCCGATCATCGGGATGTTCAGAATGACCAGCATGACATTGCCGATCCAGAAGCTGGCGATCAGGCCCCAGAACAGCTCCGGGTGCTCGGTGACGAGGCGGGGGCCGGGCTGGATGCCCTGGATGATCATCGCTCCCAGCATCAGCGCCATCACCGCGTCACCCGGGATGCCGAGCGTCAGGGTCGGGATGAAGGCGGTCTGGGCCGAGGCGTTGCTGGCGGATTCCGGCGCGCTGACGCCCTCCACCGCACCCTGCCCGAAGCGCTCCGGCTTGCGGGCGAGGCGCTTCTCCACCGCATAGGCGATGAAGGAGGCGATGGTGGTGCCGGCGCCGGGCAGGGTCCCGAAGAAGGAGCCGACACCGCTGCCCCGCAGCATGGCGCGCCAGGATTGCCGCACATCCGACTTCGTCGGCACCATGGAGCGGAGGGTGATGCTCTCCTGCTTCTGCCTGCTCACCTCCCGCATGCGCATGATGCTGGTGATGACCTCGGAGACACCGAAGAGGCCCATGGCCAGGGCGACCAGGCTGATGCCGTCGGCGAGCTGGGGAATGTCGAAGGTGAAGCGCTGCTGCCCGGTCTGCACGTCCGTGCCGACCATGCCGAGGGCCAGCCCCGCCAGCACCATGGCGATGCCCTTGGCCGGCGATCCCTGGGCCAGCGCGGCGGCAGCCACCAGGCCGAGCAGCATCATCGAGAAGTAGTCGGCCGGGCCGAAGGCGAGGGCGACGCCCGCCAGGGTCGGCGAGAAGGCGGTCAGGACCACGATGCCGATGGTGCTACCGACGAAGGAGGCGATCGTGGTCATGAAGAGCGCGACGCCGGCGCGGCCCTGCTTGGCCATCGGGTAGCCGTCCAGGCAGACCACCGCCGCGGCGGGCGTGCCGGGAAGGTTCATCAGGATCGCGGCGGTGGAGCCGCCATACTGCGCGCCATAGTAGATGCCGGCCAGCATGATGAGGGCGGCCGTGGGCGGCACGTAGAAGGTGAGCGGCAGGAGCATGGAGATCGTGGCCAGCGGCCCGATGCCCGGCAACACGCCGATGAAGGTGCCGAGAAAGACACCCAGGAAGCAGTAGAGCAGGTTCTGGAGCGCGAAGGCCTCGCTGAAGCCCAGCGCCAGATTGGCGAACATATCCATCAGTAGGACCACCGGATGGCGGGAATGGGGATACCCAGACCCTGGGTGAAGACCCCGACGGCAACGGCCGAGAGGGCGGCGGCGAGGATGACGGTGCGCAGGACGCGGGACTGATTGTCCGCCACCGCCGCGACCAGCGTCAGGGCCACGGTGGCGGGGATCAGGCCGAACCGCTCGACGATGAGCGCGAAGAGCAGGATCGAGGCGCTGATCGTCAGGAACGGCCGCCATTCAGGCCGGGGCAGCTGGCCGGCGCGGAAAAGCCCGGGCAACAGCACCAGGACCCCGAAGAGCAGCACCAGCCCCCCGATGACCATGGGGAAATAGCCAGGCCCCATGCGGCGCAGGCTGCCGATGTTGTAGCCGGTCGAATAGAGCATGAACCAGGTGCCGCCGGCGATCAGCAACAGCCCGCCGATGATATCGGTGTAATCGCGTGCGCTTCTCAAACGAACCCTCCCAGGGTGTTCTCGTGACATTCAGCCCTTGAGTCCGAGCCGCTTCATCCGCTCCCAGAGTGTGGTGCGGGAGATGCCGAGTAACTGCGCGGCGTCGCCGACGCGATTGCCACTACGGGTCAGCATCCGTCGGATATGCTCACGCTCGGCGGCGTCCCGGGCTTCGGACAGGGACAGGGGTGGGGCTTCGCGCGGCTGGCGCTCGGGGAAGAGATCCCCCGGCTGCAGGCGCGGCCCCTCGGACAGGACCATGGCGCGCTCGATGCGGTTGCGCAGCTCGCGCACATTGCCCGGCCATTCGTGCGCCATCAGGGCGTCGAAGATCTCGGCGCCCATCTGCGGCTCCTCGCGGCCCAGCGCCGAGGAGAAGTGCTGCAGGAAATGCGCCGCGAGTTCGCCGAGATCCTCCGGCCGCTGCCGCAGGGGCGGCACGGTGAGTTCCACCACGGCGAGCCGATAGTAGAGATCCTCCCGGAAGCGGCCCTCGGCCACGCGGGCGCGCAGATCCGCGTTGCTGGCGGCGACGATCCGCGCCCCGAGCCGGTGCTCCTCCCGGCCACCCAGGCGGGTGAAGCGGCGCTCCTGCAAGAGGCGCAGCAGCTTGGCCTGCGAGGCCGGCCCCAGCTCCGCCACCTCGTCCAGGAACAGGGTGCCGTCGCCGGCCCGTTCCGCCATGCCAAGCTGGCGATCCAGGGCGCCGGTGAAGGCGCCTCGCTCATGGCCGAAGACCTGGCTCTCCAAGAGGTCCGCCGGCAGCGCCGCGCAGTTCACCGCCATGAAGGGCGCCGCGGCACGCGGGCCGGCCTCATGCAGGTGCCGCGCGGCGACCTCCTTGCCCGCGCCGCTCTCGCCGCCCAGCAGCACGGTCGTATCGACGCGGGCGAGCTTCAGCAGATGGCGGCGGAGCGTCTGCATGGCCGGCGAGCGCCAGCCCGCGCCGTCGCTGCGCGGCGCCTGCGGCGGCACCCAGCTGGCATAGCTGGCGAGCTTGTCGATCAGCAGCTGCGCCGGGAAGGGCTTCTCCACGTAGTCGTCCGCCCCGGCGCGCAACAGCCGCACCGCCTGGGCCACGTCTCCGAAGGCGGTGACGACGATGATCGGCGTGCCGCCCAGCTCCGGCATCAGCCGGGTCAGCAGTTCCTCGCCATTGCCGTCGGGAAGGCGGATGTCGCAGACGATCAGGCTGGGGCGGTGGCGGCGGAGGATGGCCTCGCCCTCCCGCGCGCTGCGCGCCCAGCGTGTCTCCACGCCCTCCAGCGTCAGGCGTTGCTGGAGCGATTCACCGAGGACGGCGTCGTCCTCGATCAGCACGACGGAACGGGGGGTGGCGGTCATGGCTCGTTCTCCTCCCGCGGCGGGATCCGGACGGTGATGCGGCTGCCGCGTTGCAGCGGCACGATGTCGATGCGCGCCCCGAGGGCGGCGGCCAGCTCCGCCGCGATGTCCAGGCCGAGGCCGCCGCCATCCTGGCGGGCCTCGCCTGCGCGTCCGGACAGCCGGCGTCCGGCCTCCTCGGGCAGGCCCCCGGCTTCATCCTCGATCGAGAGAACCAGCGCCGCCGCCTCCTGCCGCACCTCCAGGAGCACCCGCCGGCCCGGCGGTGTCGCAGCCACCGCGTTCAACAACAGGTTCAGCAGAAGCTGGCGGAGGCGGAGGGCATCCGTCGGAAAGGCTGCGGGCAGATCGATCCGCCAGCCGAGCTGCACGCCACCACGGCGGGCCTCCGGCATGATCAGGAGCTTGAGATCCTCGAGATCCTCCGCCGAGAGCGGCCGGCCGGCCTCTCCCTGGCGGTGCGTCGCCAGGGTGGTGCGCACCACCGCCTCGATCTGCCGCAGGCCGCGCTCGACCAGATCGACGGCCCGTTCGCGCGGGGCCGGCGCCTCGCCGAACCGGCGTATGGTGTCGAGCGCTGTCAGCATGCCGGCCAGGGGATTGCGGACCTCATGGGCCACGCTGGCGGCCAGACGGCCCAGCACGGCGGCGCGTTCCCGCTCGGCCAGGCGGGTGGCCAGCTCCTCGCGCTCGCGCAGGCGCCGGACCATGAGGTTGAAGGCCGAGGCCAGCCGGCTGGCCTCGCTGTCCCGCGTGTTGACCGGAAGGGAATCGAAGTGTCCGGCGGCCGCGCGGTCGAGCGCCGCCGTCACGGCCAGGAAGGGCCGCATCAGGTGACGTGAGAAGAAGATGGCCAGCAGAGCGGCGACGGCGGCCAGCAGGAGATCGACCAGCATCAGGGCGAGGGTCAGCCCCCGGCGCCGCTCGGCCTGCTCCGGAAAGGCGATCTGCGCGGCAACCAGGGCCACCACCTGCCCATCCTCCAGCAACTCCCTCTGGGCCCAGGCCATGTCGCCGCGCTCGTTGAGGGACCAGTGAACGCCGATCACGCCGTAGGCCATGGGCGGCTGGCCGATCGGCTGGCCGGCGCGGGCCAGCGTCAGGCCGTTCGGGTCGGCGACGACGATGGCAAGGTCGCTGACGCCACGCTGGAAGCCCATGCCGCGCTCCAGCGTGGCCTCCAGCGCGGCGAAGTCACCGGCCCGGAGCGGCGGCAGGGCGACGCCGGACAGGCTGTCGATATAGACATCCGCCAGCCGCTCCACCTCGCGGTCCAGCTCGCCTTCCATGACATGGATGGCCAGGTGGGTCGTACTGACCGAGGAGATGAAGACGACCAGCCCCACCAGCACGGGCAGGCGGACAGCGATGGTCCAGCGCCGGCGCGGTGAGGGAAGGGCGCGGGCGTCGTCCCGGGAAGGGGCGGGTCCGGTGGCGGGGGGCTGCGGAGGACGCATGGCCATCATCACCCAGGCCGGCGCGAGCCATCCCGCTCTCGGGGAAGAGCGGCCGGGCAGGCGATGGCGGGGACAAGGCGACAGGCGCATGCCCGGCCTTCTGCAAGCGGCTTGCCAGTTGGGTTCGTCATCCTAGTCAATTGAAATTGCGAAAACTCTTTTCAAGCACATCATCGGGGCGTTCGGATCGGCGATCATGGGCCCTGTCCGCCGTTCGGAATTCCGAACCGGCGCCCCGATGGACGCCCCGGATTGGCGCCCGCCCTCGCAAGGCGCATCATGGCGGCCCGCAGAAGCGAAGAGGTGGTTGTGACAGCAGCGGAAGAACTGGGAGCTTTGCTGGACTCCACCGCACCGGAAGTGTCCGGAGAGCAGGCCGAAGCCCTGGTGGCGCGCTTCTATGGCCTCGAAGCCGAGGCTCGGCCCCTCAGTGGCGAAAGGGACCGCAATTTCCATCTTCGGGACGGGGCGGGGGCCGAGTACGTGTTGCGCGTCATCCACCCCGCCGAGGATCCCGGCGTCTCCGATTTCCAGAGCCGTGCCTTGCTGCATCTCGCGCAAGCGGCGCCGGACCTGCCGGTGCCCCGCCTGCACAGGCCGCTCTCGGGGGCTGCCGCCGAGGCGCTGTGGGAGGAGGAAGGAGCGCCGCCGCGCCGATTGCGGTTGCTGGATTACCTGCTCGGCCGCCCCCTGCACCTGGCGCCACCGGGCGCCGCGCAGCGACAGGCCATCGGCGAATGCCTGGCCCGGCTGGACCTGGGCCTCGGCGGCTTTCGTCATCCGTCGGAAAGCCATCCGCTGATGTGGGACATCCAGCGGGCCGCGCGCCTGCGTCCGCTGATCCGGCACCTGCCGCAGATCGGCGATCGCGGCCTGGCCGCGGCCATGCTCGACCGCTTCGAGCAGCGCGCGCTGCCGCGGCTGCCACGGCTGCGGGCACAGGTCATCCACAACGACTTCAACCCGCACAACATCCTGACCGAGGAGCGGGCGGACGACCGCATCGCGGGGATCATCGACTTCGGCGACATGGTCCGGGCGCCGCTGGTGCAGGACCTGGCCACGGCGGCCGCCTATCAGATCACGTCGGAAGGCCATCCCCTGGAGGCGCCGGCCCAGCTCGCCGCCGCCTATCATGCCCTCCTGCCGCTGGTGCCGGAGGAGATCGACGTGCTGCCCGACCTGATCGCCGCGCGGCTGGTGGTTTCGGTGGCGATCAGCGGCTGGCGCGCCACGCGGCAGCCCGCCAATGCCGACTACATCCTGCGCAACTACGCGCGAAGCCTCTCCGGCCTGCGTCGCCTGGGCGCCCTGCCGCCGGACGAGGCACGGCTCTATCTCCGCGAAAGGCTGGACACCCCATGAGCATGATTAATGCCTATGACGCGCGCGCCTCGAACAGCATCCCCGCGCGGGAGAAGGAGATGATCGCGCGGCGGGAGCGCCTGCTCGGCCCGGCCTACAGACTGTTCTACGCCAATCCGGTGCATCTGGTCCGCGGCGAGGGGGTCTGGCTCTATGATCCCGACGGCAATGCCTATCTCGACGTCTACAACAACGTGGCCAGCGTCGGGCATTGCCATCCGCATGTCGTGGCGGCGCTGACCCGGCAGGCGGCGACGCTGAACACGCACACCCGGTACCTGAACGACGGCATCCTGGAATACGCCGACAGGCTGCTCGGCCACTTCCCGCCGGAACTGTCGCAGGTCATGTTCACCTGCACCGGCAGCGAGGCGAACGACCTCGCCTATCGCGTGGCGCGCAGCTTCACCGGCGGCACCGGCTTCATCGTCACCGAGCTGGCCTATCATGGTGTGACGGTGGCGATCTCCGAGATGTCGCCCTCGCTCGGCAAGAGCATCACCCTCGGCGCCAATGTCCGGACCGTTCCGGCGCCGGATCTCTACCGTTCCTCCGGGCAGGATGTGGGCGAGGCGCTCGCCGCCCATGTCCGGGCCGCCATCGCGGACATGGGCGCCCATGGCATTACCCCGGCGGCGCTGCTGGTGGATACGATCTTCTCCAGCGACGGCGTTTTCGCCGAGCCCGCCGGTTTCCTGGCGCCGGCCGTCGCCGCGATCCGTGAGGCCGGGGGGCTGTTCATCGCCGACGAGGTCCAGCCCGGCTTCGGCCGCACCGGCACCGGCATGTGGGGCTTCCAGCGCCACGGCCTGGTTCCCGATCTCGTCACCATGGGCAAGCCCATGGGCAATGGCCACCCGATCGCCGCCATGGTGGCAAGGCCCGAGGTGCTGCGCCGCTTCGGTGAGCAGACACGCTATTTCAACACCTTCGGCGGTAATCCCGTCTCCTGCGCGGTCGGCCAGGCCGTGCTGGAGGTCATCGAGGCGGAGGGGCTGGTCGAGAATGCCGGCCGCACCGGCGCCTTCCTCCAGGATGGCCTGCGGCAACTGGCCCGGCGCCACGCGCTGATCGGCGATGTCCGCGGGGCGGGCCTCTTCGTCGGCGTCGAATTGGTCAGCGACCGCGATCGCAAGACCCCCGCCACGGCCGAGACGGCGCGGCTGGTGAACGCCCTGCGGGAGCGGCGCGTGCTGATCAGCGCCGCCGGCCCGGCCGCGAACGTGCTCAAGATCCGCCCCCCCTTGGTCTTCCGGCAGGACCATGCGGAGCGCTTCCTGGAGGCGGTGGATGCGGCGCTGGGGGAGGTGACAGCGGGCTGAGGCCGGGAAAGGGGCGACGAGCGATCCTTGCCCGGTTTATGGTTTGTTCACATGTGATCGAAGGCCGGGCAGTTCATGCTTGCCTTCATGTTCTCTCTATGTTCGCATCAGCCCATGCCGATGCCGTTCCTCTCTCCCGCCGCTCCGCTCACCAGGAACCGCCGGTGGTCCCCCACCGGCGTCTCCCCGTCCTGGCATGTCCGGCGGCGAAGAGCCGGGCCGCCCGGCATGGCGCGGACAGGGTGGCGAACTCTGTCCGCGTCCTTCCCGGCGCCACGCTGGCGCGGCTTGGCGCTGGCGCGGGAGATCATGCTGGGCACCGTTCTCGGAATGACGGCAGGCTGGTTCGCCGCCGGCCTGGCCATCTGGCTGCTGTAGGGCGCCGTGGCTCAGACGGAAAGGTAGCGGGCGCGCAGGCCGGTATCGGCCATGATCTCGCGCATCGGGCCTTCGTGGCGGATATGTCCCGTCTCCAGGATATAGGCCCTGTCGGCGACGGCCCCGGCAAAGGCCAGGTTCTGCTCCGAGAGCAGGATCGAAAGCCCCTCAGCCTTCAGGGCCTGCAGCGTGGCGGCGATGCGCTCCACCACCACGGGAGCCAGCCCTTCCGAGGGCTCGTCCAGCAGGAGCAGGCTCGGATTGCCCATCAGGGTGCGGGCGATGGTGAGCATCTGTTGTTCCCCGCCGCTCATCCGGCCGCCAGGGCGGTGGCGCAGGGCCGCCAGGCTCGGGAAAAGCTCGAAAAGCCGCTCCACGGTCCAGGGCCGCAGGCCCGGCGCAGCGGGCCTGCGCCCGACCTCCAGATTCTCCAGCACCGTCAGTTCCGCGAAGATGCGGCGCTCCTCGGGCACGTAGCCCAGGCCGGACCGGGCGATGGCATGGGGGGGCTTCCCGGCCAGTTCCTGCCCCCGGAAGCGGACCCGGCCGGTGCTGGGGCGGAGCAGGCCCATGACGGCCTTCAGGCTGGTGCTCTTGCCGGCGCCGTTGCGGCCGAGCAGGCAGACCACCTCGCCCTCGCCGACGTGGAAGGACAGCCCGTGCAGGATATGGGCCCGCCCGTAATGGGCGTGGAGTTGCGCGACCTCCAGCATCAGCCGAGGCCTTGCCCCAGATAGACGTCCCGCACCAGCGGGTCCCGGCGCACGGCCTCGGGCGGCCCCTCGGCGATCAGCCGGCCACGATCCAGGACCAGCAGGCGATCGGCATGGGCGAAGACCACATCCATGTCGTGCTCTGTGAACAGGACGGCGATCCCGGATCGGCGCGCGACCCCGACCATCTGCGCCATCATCTCCAGCCGGTCGGCGGGCGCCATGCCGGCGGTGGGTTCATCCATCAGCAGAAGGCTCGGCGCATGCGCCAGCGCCATGGCCAGCTCGAGCCGCTTGAGGTCGCCATAGGCGAGGATGCCGCTGATCCGCCCGGCCTGCCCGGCCATGCCGACACGCTCCAGCAGCGCCAGAGCCTCCTGCCCGAACAGATCGGAGGCCGGCCGCCAGAACCGGAACAGCCGCCGGTGGTGCGAGAGCAGCACCAGCCGCACATTGTCCAGCACGCTCATGGAGGCGAAGGTCGCGGTGACCTGGAAGGTGCGGCCGACGCCGAGGCGCCAGATCCGCCGCGGCGGCAGCCCCGTGACATCCTGGCCCCGCAGCAGCACCCGCCCGCCATCCGGGCGGATCTGGCCGTTCAGCATGTTGAAGCAGGTGGACTTGCCCGCGCCATTGGGCCCGATCAGCGCCAGGATCTCGCCCGGCGCGAGGGCGAAGGACACACCGTCCACGGCCTGGATACCGCCCCAGCGCTTGGTCAGCCCGGCCGCCTCCAGCACCGGCCTCATGCCCTTGGCTCCGGCCGCGCGATCGCGCCCGCCAGGCCGCGCGGAAAGAACAGCACCAGGGCCAGGATGACGAGCCCCAGCAGCAGGCGCCACAGATCGGTGACGCGGGCCAGCTGGTCCTGCAGGCCGATATAGGCGACGGCCCCCAGGATCGGCCCGCTGAGGGTCTGCACACCGCCGAGCAGCACCATGACGAGGGCGTCGACACTGCGCGGGATGCCCAGGAACGAGGGGAAGACGCTCCCCTTGCCATAGGCGAAGACCGCTCCGGCCAGCCCGGCCATGGCCGCCGCGAGGGCGAAACCCAGCCAGCGGAGGCGGAAGCCGTCGAGGCCGACGGCCTCCGCGCGCAGGGGCGAGTCCCGTTGCGCGCGCAGGGCCAGGCCGAAGGGCGCGCGGATCGCGCGGCGCAGGAGCCAGGTCCCGAGGCTGCAGAGAAGCAGGGCGAGATACCAGAAGCTCAGCCGGTCCCTGGCCCAGTCACTGGGCCAAACGCCCAGGATGCCGTTGTCGCCCCCCGTCACCTCGACCCATTGGAATGCGATGCTCCAGGCGATCTGCGCCAGGGCCAGGGTGAGCATGGCGGCATAGACCCCGCTGAACCGCACGCAGAGCCAGCCGAAGAGCAGCCCGACCAGCCCGGCGGCGAAGGGCGCCAGGGCGAGGCCAACCTCCATCGGCGCGCCCATGTGCCGCGTCAGCAGGGCCGCCGCGTAGGCGCCAGCGCCGAAATAGGCCGCATGTCCGAAGCTCGCCATGCCCCCCGGGCCCATGATGAAGTGCAGGCTGGCGGCGAAGAGGATGAAGACGGCGAAGTCGGTGAGCAGGATGCGGGCGTAGTCGCCGAGAAAGGGAGGCAGCAGCAGCAGGACCACGGCGGCGGGGAGTGTCACCAGGACCCGCTGCCGCCTGCCAGAGGGCGGGGGAAGCGGCGCGGCCATTGGCGCGGCGGGCTGGAGGCCGGAGGGCCGCCTGCCCAGCAGGCCATAGGGGCGCAGGACCAGCACGGCCGCCATCACCAGGAAGACCAGCACAAGGGTGATGCGCGGAAAGGCCAGGATGCCGAAGGCGTGCAATTCGCCGATCAGCAGCGCGGCCAGGAAGGCGCCGGGCAGGCTGCCCAGCCCACCGACGACGACGACCACGAAAGCCTCGACGATGATGGCCATGTCCATGTGCAGGGTCACGGCCTCGCGCGGCAGTTGCAGCGCGCCGGCCAGCCCGGCCAGGGCCGCGCCCAGGAAGAACACACCTGTGAAGAGCCGGCGCTGATCGACACCCAGCGCCGCCACCATCTCGCGATCCTGCGTCGCCGCGCGCAGCAGGATGCCGAAGCGCGTCCGGTGCAGGAGCAGCCAGAGCAGGCCGAGCACCACCGGCCCGACGACGATCATGAAGAGCTCATAGCGAGGAAAGCGCAGACCGAGGATCTCCACCGCGCCCCGCAGCAGCGGCGCGCGCGGGCCGAACTTGTCCTCCGCGCCCCAGAGCAGCAGCGCAAGGTCCTGCACCACCAGGACAAGGGCGAAGGTCGCCAGCAACTGGAACAGCTCCGGCGCCTGATAGACGCGGCGCAGGACCAGCACCTCCGCCGCGGCGCCGATCACCCCGACCGCCAGGGCGGCCAGCAGCACCGCGCCCCAGAAGCCCCAGAAGCCGCCCCATTCGGCCAGTGGACCCTGGCTGGTCAGCGTCCAGGCCAGGTAGGCGCCCAGCATGTAGAAGCTGCCATGGGCGAAGTTCACGATCCGGCTGACGCCGAAGATGATCGTGAGCCCGGCCGAGACCAGGAAGAGCGATGAGGCGCTGGCCAGGCCGTTCAGCGCCTGGAGGGCCAGGGCTTCCACCGCGCCGCTACCCCTGTGGGCGCCAGGCCTTCACCTGCTCGTCATCCGGCAGGTAGCGGGCGCCGTCGGCATAGTGCCAGTTCACCATCTTGCCGCGCCGCCCCTCCAGCTTGGTGCGGCCGACGAAGGCGCCCAGCGTGGCCTGATGGTCCAGCGCGCGGAACTCCACCTCGCCCGTGCCATAGCCGGTCTGGTAGCGGATGCCCCGGAACGCCTCGACCATGGCCTCCGTCTCGGTGCCGCCGGCCTTCCGCAGCATGGCGGCGATGGCCTGGACCGTATCGTAGCCGACGATCGACCCGCAGCGGGGAAGATCGCCGAACCGGGCGCGATAGGCCTCGCGCAGGGCGACATGGACCGGATTGTCGAGGTCGTCCCGCGGATAGCCGGTGACGATCCAGCCGTCCGGGCATTCCTCGCCCAGCGGCTCGAGATACTCGGGCTCGCCGCTGAGCATGGAGGCCACGCTCCGCCCTTCGAAAAGGCCGCGGGTGTTGCCCTGGCGAACGAAGTTCAGCAGGTCAGTGGAGAAGGTGACGTTGAAGATGCCCTCCGGCCGCATCCGCTCCAGGGCCTGCACGGTCGAGCCGGCCTCGATGCGGCCGAGCGCCGGGAACTGCTCGCCCACGAACTCCACATCCGGCCGCTTCCGGGACAGCAACTCGCGGAACCAGCGGACCGCGGATTGCCCGTACTCGTAGTTGGGCGCGATGGTCGCCCAGCGCCTGATCGGGAGCTTGGCCGCTTCCTCCACCAGCATGGCGGCCTGCATATAGGTGCTGGGCCGCAGCCGGAATGTGTAGCGGTTGCCCTTCGACCAGACGAGGGCATCGGTCAGGGGCTCGCTCGCGGCATAGAGCGACTTGTTCTGCAGGGCGAAATCCGCGAGGGCCAGCCCGACATTGGAAAGATAGCCGCCCGCCAGCAGCGCCACCCGCTCGGAACTCACCAACTCGCCGGCCATGCGCACGGCGTCCTCCGGCTTGCCGGCATCGTCGCGGAACACGGTCTCCAGCGGGCGGCCATGGATGCCGCCATTGGCATTGACCTGTTCCTGCGCCAGCAGCCAGCCATTGCGATAGGGGCCGAGGAAGGCCGGCTGGGCGGTATAGGAATTGATCTCGCCGATACGGATGGCGGCGGTCTGCGCGCGAAGGATGCCGGGAGAGGCCAGGCCTCCCAGCGCCATGGCCGCCAGGAGCGGCCGGCGGGGGACGGCGACCCCTGACCGGGGCGTGCGGGCGGTGAAACGGTGCATGATCTCCATTCCTCTGGACAGTCGCCGGTATCTGGCGCTTCTGCTCTCGATGTCCGCGATGGATGCCCGCACGCGGGCATCGCGATCTCTCTCTTAGGCTACCGGAGGATCTTTCATCCCGAGACGTCCCGGAACCGCGGCGAGGCTGGGCTCGCCCGCATTGGCGAAGGCGACCCGCAGGTATCGTGACTGGCCAGGTCCGAAGAAAGGGCCGGGGAGCGTCAGCAGGCCTCGTTCGGCAGCCAGCATCTCGGCCACGGCCATGGCGTCCGGGCCGTGTTTTGGCAGGCGGAGATAGGCGAAGTAGGCGCCCTGCGCATCGATGCGCCAGTCCGGGAGGCCCGCCATGGCCTGGCGGAAGGCTTCCGCACGGTGGGCCATCAGGCGCCGGTTGCCCGCGCGCCAATCGGTCAGCGCCGGCACGGCCCAGCTGAGCGCGGACTGCGCGGCACGCGGCGCGCAGATCTGGAAGGTGTCGAGCAGCTTCAGGAGCTGCTCCCGGAAGGCGCCACCGCCGACAATCGCCCCCACCCGATGTCCCGGAATGCAATAGGATTTGGCGAAGGAATAGAGATGCACCATCCCATCCTGCCAGTCGGGGTCATGGAACAGCGCATGCGGCGCGGCGCCGGAGGGCAGAAAGTCCCGATAGGTCTCGTCGATCACCAGCCAGATGCCCCGCCTCCGACACATTTCCGCGATGCGCGCGATGATCTCCGGCGGATACACGGCGCCCGTGGGATTGTTCGGCGAGACCAGCACCACGGCACGCGTCCGCGGCGTCAGCGCGGCCTCCAGCCGTTCGGGATCGGGCACGAAGCCATCCTCGGCCCGTGTCTCGAAAGGCTGCGCGGCGATGCCGAGGAGTTCCAGGGCCATCCGGTGATTGAAGTACCAGGGTGTCGGGAGCATCACCGCCTCGCCGGTGCCGGCCAGGACGGTCATGACCATGGTGAAGGCGAGGTTGCAGCCCGCGGTGATGGCGACGGAGCCGGCCCCGAGGGGGGCGCCGTAGAAGCGGGACAGATCCTCCGCCAGAGCCTCCCGCAAGGCCGGCTCCCCGTCGATCGGGCCGTAGCCTGCGAAGGTGGCGTCGCCAGCGGCGTGGGCCAGCCGCTCCAACAGGGCATCGGGAGGCGGATAGCCCGGCACCGCCTGAGTCAGGTCGATGGCGGGGCCGGCGCCGCCGGAATAGCGCGCGGCCCAGGAGCGGGCTGCGGGAATAGGCGGCGCTGCGGTGGCGCCGACGCGCGGCGACAGGCTTGGGCTTGGCATGGTCCGTCTAGAGTGTCACGGCCCCGGCCTTCCGCAAACCCGCCCCGAGCGCTTCCCGGCGATCAATCCGCGTCGGCGAGAGGGCGCCCCAGCGCATGCCGCCAGTGCTGCCAGAGCAGCCGCGCCGCCAGGGAACGCCAGGGCGTCCATTCCCCGGAGAGAACCAGCAACTGCCTGGAGGCGGGACGGTCCGGGAGGCCCCTGAGGTGCTGAAGGCTGGCCGCCAGGGCGACATCTCCGTAGGGGAAGATGTCCGCCCGCTGCTCGGCGAACAGCAGGTAGACCTGCGCCGTCCATGGTCCCAGACCGCGTTGCGCCGCGAGATGAGCCAGCGCCACGTCATCCGCCATGGCCGGAAGGGCATCCAGACGCAGGCTGCCGGACAGGCAGGCAGCCGCCAGGCTGCGCAGGTGCGCCACCTTGTTGCGCGACAATCCGGCGGCGCGCAGCTGCTCGTCATTCAGTTGGAGGGAGCCTTCCGGGTCCAGGGACTTCGGGAGTGCCGCGTAGCGGCACCAGATGGCGCCGGCGGCCCTGTGGCTGATCTGCTGCCCGAAAAGGGTGCGCACGAGGCCGGCGAAGCCCCGCGGGCGCGTTCGCCAGACCAGTGGCCCTGCTTCGGCCTCGACTCGCAGGAAGGCGGGATCCCGGCGGCACAGCTCGGCGATGCCGCTCCGCGCCCAGGGCGGAATCGGGGTCACACTCATGGCATCCCTCCGATGGATGACAGCCGGCGCCTGGGAATACGCATCCCGCCGACGAAGTGAAACGAAGCGCAACAGAGCGCCGGCCGGAAAAAGCCTGTAACATGACAGCCAGGCAGCGTTGCCATATCACGGTTATGGTCGAAGTCATGGAACCGCCTCCGCATATCCTGGTCGTCGATGACGATCGGGAGATCCGCGACCTCCTCTCGAAGTTCCTCGAGCGGCAGTCCTGCCGTGTGACCGCCGCCCGCGATGCCCGGGAAGCCCGCCGGCTCTGGCCGCTCGGGCGGTACCATCTGGTGGTGCTGGACCTGATGCTGCCGGGCGAATCAGGTCTCGACTTCGCGCGCTGGCTGCGAAGCCAGAGCGATGTTCCGATCGTCATGCTGACGGCGATGAGCGAGGAGACGGACCGCATTGTCGGCCTCGAGCTCGGCGCCGACGATTATGTGGCCAAGCCGTTCAATCCGCGCGAACTGCTGGCGCGCATCCGGGCCGTGTTGCGCCGCGCCAGCGGCGAGGGGCTGGGGCAGCAGGAGCCGCCGGCCAAGGCCATCCGCTTCGCCGGCTGGACCCTGGAACCGGCGCGCCGCCGCCTGCTGAACCAGGACGGCGTGGAAGTCTCGTTGACCGGTGGCGAGTACGAGCTGCTGATGGTCCTGGTGGAGCGGCCGAACCGGGTGCTCACTCGCGATATGCTGATGGACCTGCTGCGCGGCCGTCAGGCAGGGCCGTTCGACCGCGCCATCGATGTCGCCGTCTCGCGGCTCCGCCGGAAGCTGGAGGATGACGGACGCAATCCGAGCCTGATCAAGACCGTGCGCGGTGGCGGATATGTCCTGGCGGCGACCGTCGAGAAGCTGGGCGACCGCGGGATGGAGAACAGCCCGGCGCCGACGGGCGATCTGGACATGGCCCGTTGATCCGGCCCCGTCCCGGACCTGCGAGTCCCGGCTCCGAGAGTCCGGGGTGATCCGCCGTCTGCTGCCCCGCAGCCTGGCGGGCCGGACCGCCTTCTTCCTGACGCTGGCCCTGATGGCGGTGCAGGCGGCCGGCCTGACGATCCATGCCCTCGATCGCGTCGATCTTCAGCGTTTCGCGCTGTCGCGGGAGATCACCGCGCGGGCCGGGGGTGCCTGGAGGGCGGCGATGCTGTCGCCGCCGATGCTGCGCGAGGCCGTGCTCAGCGATCTGGACCTGCCCGTGGGCCTTCAGGTCGAGCTTTCGGCCATGCCGGCCGTTCGGCTGGGGATGCCCCGCCCTTCGGCCGCCTCCCTGGAACTGTTCCAGCCGCAGTTCATCATCGGCGCCGCCCGTGTCACCCGCCCCGTGGATGTGAAGGTGGCGGGGGGCAGCCGGCCCGGCAGCCTTCTGCTCTCCCTGCAACTGCCGGACGGGCCCTGGCTCAATCTTCGCATGGCCGTTCCGCCGCCCCGGCCCTGGCATTCGCAAACCTTCCTGGTCGCCTTCTTCCTGATGACTGGCGCCGCTCTGGCCCTGATTCTGATCGCCACGCGCCGCCTGACCCGCCCTGTCTCGGCGCTGGCGCGGGCCGCCGAGGCCCTCGGCCGCGACGTGAACGCGCCGCCCCTCCCGGAGGAGGGGCCGCTGGAGGTGGCCACCGCGGCGCGCGCCTTCAACACCATGGCCGAGCGGATCCGCCGCTTCGTCAGCGACCGGACCCAGATGCTGGCCGCCATGGGGCATGATCTGCGGACCCCGATCACCCGGCTCCGGCTGCGGGCGGAGTTCCTGGAGGATGACGAGCAGCGCCGGAAGATGCTGGCCGACCTGGACGAGATGGAATCCATGGTCAACGAAACCCTGGCCTTCGCGAGGGACGAGGCCACGGCCGAGCCCTCGGTGCCGCTCGATCTCGCGGCGCTCTGCCGCACCGTGCTCGACGAGGCCGCCGATGCCAGGCCGGAACTGCCGCCCGAGGCCATCCGCTACGAAGGGCCCGAGCGCCTGCGGATCCGCGGCCGGCCGATCGCCCTCAAGCGCGCTCTCGCCAATCTTGTCGGAAATGCGCTGAACTACGGAGCGACGGCTTGCATCCGGCTTGAGGCGCCAAGTGAGACCGGAACCCTCCATCTCCGCGTCGAGGACGAGGGGCCCGGCATTCCGCCCGAATCGCTGGAGGCGGTGTTCCAGCCGTTCCGCCGGCTGGAGGTGAGCCGGAACCGGGAGACCGGTGGCACAGGCCTCGGCCTGCCCATCGCGCGCAATATCCTCCGCGCCCACGGCGGCGACGTGGTGCTCAGCAACCGCGCCACGGGCGGCATCACCGCCCTGGTGACATTGCCGGCCTGACACTCTAGGGAAGGGGCGGGAAGGGCAGTACCCGAGGCTTGGTCATGTGGTCGGCAATGCCCGGCGCACGATGATAATCCTTCTGCCAACCCTTCGCCCGCTCGGGGCTGCCTTCCTCGTGAAGCGCCTCGTTGAAGGCGCGGCGGCCCTGCCGCCATCCTCGATGAGCCGCCTCCAGCGCGGCGTCCTCGGTGATGGGGCGGCTTTGCGGCTGGTGCCGGCCGATCAGCCCACGATCGAGCGGGAAGAAGAAGCAGATCGCCTCACCGGCCTCGAAGCGGATGACATGGTCAGGCCGGGTGAAACGCCAGTTCATGGTGAAGGTCATCGGTGCCCAGTCGGTCTCGACCAGCCCCGACAATGGCATGATGCCATCCTTCGGGCTGTTCGGAGGCCCCGACACCCAGAGGCCGATCCCAGGCTCCGTGCGCAGCAGGGCATCGATGGGAAAGGTGAGGATGCCCGAACCGAAATGGCTCATCGGCCGGATGGCGCCACCGCCCAGCGGGCGAATGACGATGTCGGTCTTGCGGCTTCCGCCATTCCACCACGCCTCGAAGGCCGTGTCGCCGATGACCTCCCAGCCATGGGCATTGGCCACGGTCATGGGCAGGCAGCGGTAGGCGAAGCCATTCGGGGTCTCGTCCATCCAGCCCCGCCGGGCGGAGGCGGGGCGCAGGCCCGGGAGGGCGGGGCCTGTCTGGTAGGCGATGAGCCTGCGGGGCATCTCGTTCACGGACATGCCCGCAGGATGGATCGCCCCGGCTTAAGATCCGGTATCCCTGTGCCGTCTCAGCCCTCGTCGCCCGCCGCCGCCAGCATGCGGGAGACGGATTCCGCGCGGCCCAGCGCGAGGAGCACCGCGTCGATGGGCGGAGACTGCGTGCTGCCGGTCAGCGCCGCGCGCAGCGGCTGCGCCACGGCGCCGAGCTTGAGGCCCTTCACCTCGGCATAGTCCCGCAGCCACTTGTCCAGGTCGGCGCGTTCCCAGGGCGCATCGGTGAGGAAGATCGCGAGATCCTTCAGCCGCGCCTTCGCCTCGTCGGTCAGCAATGCCGCGGCCTTGGCTTCCATCGTCAGCGGCTGGCTGGCGACGGCGAAGGCCGCCATGTCGGCCGCCTCGACCAGGGTGCGGGCGCGCGGGAGGATATCGGGCATCAGCAGGCGGACGCGCTCGGCGCCTTCGGTGCCGAAGCTGATCGAGGGCCGGTGCGCGAGGATCTCCAGCACCTTGCCGGCCACGGCCCCGGCGTCCATCTGCCGCAGATACTGGGCGTTCAGATGCGTCAGCTTGGCATAGTCCATCCGGCTCGGGGCGCGGCCGACATCCTTCAGGTCGAAGAGCGCGATGGCCCGTTCCCGGGGCACGAACTCCTCGTCGCCATGGCCCCATCCCAGGCGCAGCAGGTAGTTGCAGACCGCCTCCGGCAGGAAGCCCTGATCCCGGAACTCCAGCGCCCCTACGGCGCCATGCCGCTTGGACAGCTTGGCGCCATCGGCGCCATGGATCAGCGGAATATGGGCGAAGTGCGGCCGGCGCCAGCCCATGGCGTCATAGACCATGACCTGGCGGAAGGTATTGGTCAGGTGGTCGTCACCCCGGATGACATGGGTGATGTCCATGTCATGGTCGTCGACGACGACGGCGTGCAGATAGGTCGGCGTTCCATCGGAGCGCAGGATGATCATGTCATCCAGCTCGCCGTTCTGCACCCGGACCTCGCCCTGGACCAGGTCCTGGATCACCGTCTCGCCCTCGCGCGGCGCCTTGACGCGAATGACGGGCCGGACGCCGGCCGGCGCCTCGGCCGGGTCGCGGTCGCGCCAGCGGCCATCATAGCGAGGCGGGCGGCCCTCGGCGGCGGCCTTCTCCCGCATCTGCGCCAGCTCCTCCGGGGTGCAGAAGCACTGATAGGCCTTGCCAGCCGCCAGCAGCATGCGGGCCACCTCGGCATGCCGGGCTTCCCGCGCGGTCTGCATCACGGGAGGCTCGTCGGGCTGCAGGCCCAGCCAGTCCAGGCTCTCCAGGATCTGCCGGACGGCTTCCGGGGTGGAGCGCTGACGATCCGTGTCCTCGATGCGCAGGAGGTACTGGCCGCCGTGATGGCGGGCAAAGAGGAAGTTGAAGAGAGCGGTGCGGGCTCCCCCGATGTGCAGATACCCGGTCGGGGAAGGGGCGAAACGGGTGCGTACGGTCATGGCTCGGTCAATTCCTTCAGGCCGTCCTTCTAGCACCGCCGCCTTCCGCTGTAGAGTGCGCGCCATGGTTGAAGAATGGCCCTAGATCTTAATCCTGAAATCCTGCCCGGCCCGGACTCCGATCGGCTCCGGCCAGGCCTGCTCGCGCGCGGGATGAACATGCTCGCCGTCATCCTTCAGCAGGAGTGGCGCGCCTTCCCCCTCTGGCTGCCGGTGGGCATGGGGGCCGGTATCGTCGGCTATTTCGCGCGGTCCACGGAGCCCGCGCGGGCCGTTCTCCTGCTGCCGCCCCTTGTGGCGCTTCTCCTGCTTGCTCTCCGGCGGCATCCGGCCTGGGCATGGCCCGCCGCCCTGGGTCTCATGATCACCACGGGCTATGCCGTCGCGGCCTGGCACGCCAGCGCGCTTCCGGCGCCCCTCACGCTCCCCGGCAAGGCGGTCATCGTCACGGGCAGTGTCGAGACCGTGCAGACCCTGCCGCAAGGACTTCGTGTCACCCTCTCCGGCGTGATGCTGGATGAAGGGCCAGGGACCCTGCCGCGCGACATCCGCCTGCGGCTGCGGAAGGACGATCCCCTCCACCCCTCCCCAGGGGACCGGCTGCGGGTGCGGGCCCTGCTGCGCGCCCCTTCCGCCCCCGCCTATCCGGGGGCCTGGGACTTCCAGCGCGACGCCTACTTCTCGGGCCTTGGCGGCTCGGGCTTCGCCATCGGGTCGGCGGAGCGGCTGCAGGAGGCGGATCGGGCACCGGTCTTCGCCACCCTGCGGGCCAGCATGGAGCAGCGGGTGGTCACCGCCTTGCCGGGGTCCGTGGGCGCCATCGCGGCGGCCCTGATCACGGGAGGACAGAGCGCCATCGCACCGGATGCCATGGCGGCGATGCGGGACTCCGGTCTGGCCCATCTGCTGTCGGTGTCGGGCCTGCACATCGCCATCGTGATGGGGCTGGGATTCGGCGTGGCCCGCTGTGCCATCGCGTTCTGGCCCTGGCTCGCGCTGCGCCATGACGGCAGGCTGCTGGCGGCGCCGGCCGCCCTCCTGCTGGGCCTGGGCTATCTGGCCCTGACGGGGTTCCAGGTTCCGATGCAGCGCAGCTTCGCCTCGGCGGCCCTGATGACGCTGGCCGTCCTGCTGGGCCGCCGCGTCTTCTCCATGCGGGCCCTGGCGCTCGGGGCCGTGGCGGTGATGCTGATCCAGCCGGCGGCCGTGCTGGGCCCCTCCTTCCAGATGAGCTTCGCCGCGGTCATGGCCCTGGTCGCGGGTGCGGAAGCGACGGCCGGCTGGATGACCCGCTGGCGACGCAGCGCCGAATGGTGGCGACGACCCCTTCTGATTCTCATGGGCTCGGTGCTGACCTCGGTTCTGGCGACGCTGGCCACGCTGCCCTTCGGCCTGTTCCATTTCGGCCGCATCCAGTTCTATGGCGTCGTCGCCAACATGCTCGCCGTGCCGGTGACCTCCTTTCTCATCATGCCCGCCGCCCTGGCCGCGGCCGCGCTGATGCCGCTGCATCTCGAAAGCTGGCCGCTGGCGGTGATGGGATGGGGCGTGGAGGTCGTGCTGTGGGTCGCGCGCACGGTCGCCAGCTGGCCGGGCGCGGCTCTCCTGGCCCGCCCCATGCCGGCCTGGGCCCTGGCCCTGACGAGTTTCGGCATGATCTGGTTGTGCCTGTGGCGGAGCCGCTGGCGCTGCCTTGGCCTTCCGCTGATCGCCACCGGCCTGTGCGCTTCCTTCTGGACCGCGCCGCCGGACGTGCTGGTTTCCGCCGATGCCCGCCTCATCGCCTTTCGTACCGATGGAGCCGTCGTCCTGCACCGTGCCAGCGGGGCGTCGAATTTCATCCGTGACAGCTGGCTTCGGGGCTGGGGAGAAGACGAAGCCGAGCCCTATTCCGACAAAACCGCCGGTGATGACGCGCTCCTGCCATGCGCCGGCCTGATCTGCCGGTTTCAGCCGCGGGAAGGAAGCAGGGCGGCGTTGCTGCTGAAGCCGGCCCGGACCCGCCGTGGCGAGACGGCGCCGCCGGTGACAGCCGCTCCGGCTTGCGGCCAGGAGGCGGCCGTACTGATCTCCCCCGAGCCCATCCGGGGCCGCTGCGAGGGCCTTCCGGTCGTCGACCGCTTCAGCGTCTGGCGCGACGGATCGCACGCCATCTGGCTGGAGCCTGGTGGAGCGCGCATCCTCTCGGACCGTGAATGGCGCGGCGACCGCCCCTGGGTTCCCAGGCCGCCTCGCCCGGCCTGGGAACGGCGCCAGGAGAACAAGCCCCTGGGCGTCAGTAGCGCCGAAGCAGACCGATCAGGCGCCCCTGGACCTTGACCCGGTCGGGTCCGAAGATACGTGTCTCGTAGCGCGGATTGGCGGCTTCGAGCGCGATCGAGTTGCCCTTGCGCCGGAGGCGCTTCAACGTCACCTCGGCGTCGTCGACCAGGGCCACCACGATGGATCCGCTATCGGCCGTCTCGTCACGGCGGATGACGACCGTGTCGCCATCCAGGATGCCGGCCCCCTCCATCGAATCACCGGCGACCTCCAGAGCATAGTGCTCGCCGTTCCCGAGCAGGGCGGTGGGCACCTCGACACTGGTCCCCTGGTCGCGCAGGGCCTCGATCGGCTGGCCGGCGGCGATGCGGCCATAGAGCGGCAGGTGCACCGCGGCCGCGTCGGAGGCGCGCGGGACGCCGGGCAGATTGGAGGCGAAATTGCCGCGGATGACATTGGGTGAGAAGGCCGGGGGCGAGAAGGCCGGGCGCGGCGCCTCCGCCCGCGCCGCAGCGGGTTCGGCCGCCATGCGCGGTCCGGCCATCGCGCTCTCGGGAAGGCGAATGACCTCAAGGGCACGCGCGCGGTGGGCGCGCCGCCGCAGGAAGCCACGTTCCTCCAGGGCCGTGATCAGGCGGTGGATCCCCGACTTGGAGCGCAGCTTGAGGGCCTCCTTCATCTCCTCGAAGGAGGGAGAGAAGCCGGTGTCCCGGAGATGCCGGTCGATGAACATCAGCAACTCGTGCTGCTTGCGCGTCAGCATAGGGCGGCTCCCGGAACCAGAGGGGCGGCAGCGAACAAAGCGCGACCGTCCACGATGTTCTACGAAAGTTCCGCATTCGCGGTCAACGGGCAAATGCCCTGAAATCCGAGGCTTGGCTGAATTTCTGAAGGATCCGCGCAGTTGCCCGGCTCAGATCCCGAACTCGTCCAGCACCAGCACCTCGACCATCGCGCCGGCTTGCAGGGCCGGCGTATGCGGCGGGCGCCGCAGCAGGCCGCCGGAAGCGGAGAGGGTTCGCAGCATGGAACTGTCCTGCCGCGATGCCGCCTGCGCGATCAACCGGCCTTCCCCGTCGCGGGACAGATCCGCGCGCATATAGTCCTCGCGCCGGTCATTCGCGGGAAGATCGTCCGCCAGCATGGCCATCCGGAAGGGAGGGGCGGCCGCCGGCAGGCCGGACAGGACCATCGTCGCCGGCCACAGGAACAGCAGCGCGCAGACAATGGCCGAGACCGGATTTCCCGGAAGCCCCAGCAGCGGCGTGCCCGCCAGATGGCCCCAGATGAGTGGCTTGCCCGGCCGCATGGCGATCTTCCAGAAGTCGAGGCGGAAGCCATGGGGCTCCAGGGCGGGCTGGATCAGGTCATGCTCGCCGACGCTGGCGCCCCCGGTGGTGACCAGGATGTCGCAAACCCTGGCGGCATCGACAGCCGCCCGGCCGATGGCCTCGCGATCATCCCCGGCGATGGGCAGGATCAACGGTGCTCCACCGCCGGCGCGGACCAGCGCGGCGAGGGCATGGGCATTGGATGAGACAATCCCACCCGCCGGCACCGGCTCGCCCGGCAGCACGATCTCGTCTCCCGTCGCCAGGATGGCGATGCGCGGTGCCCGATGCACCGTGAGCCAGGCGTGATTCGATGCCGCCGCGAGTCCGATATCCCGCGCGGAAAGGCGACGGCCGGGCGTCAGGAGGACATCGCCGGTGCGGAAATCCAGCCCCGCCTCGCGAATCCACCGGCCCTTCCGGGGCGCTTCGCGCATCCGCACCTGGCCGTCCAGGACCTCCGCATCCTCCTGCAACAGGATGGTATCGGCGCCGGGGGGCAGCAGACCGCCGGTGAAGATGCGGATCGCCTCGCCGGGTCCGATCCTGCCCTGATAGGGATGCCCGGCTGGCGCCGCGCCGATCACCCGCAGCATGCCGCCTTCCCGCGCATCCTCGGAGCGCAGGGCATAGCCGTCCATGGCGGAGACATCGGCCGGCGGCTGGGTCAGCCGGGCGACGACCGCCGCCGCCAGCACGCGCCCCCAGCCCTCGGCCAGCGCCACCGTTTCCGCGCCGGTCGGCCGCAGGCCGGCCAGGATGCGGCCCCGCGCCTCCTCGACCGAGATCACGGCGCGGCCTCCCAGCGTCCCGACCGGCCGCCTTCCTTTCGCATCAGGCCGATGCCCTCGATGGTCATGCCCCGGTCGATCGCCTTGCACATGTCATAGACCGTAAGGGCCGCGACGCTCACCGCCGTCAGCGCCTCCATCTCCACGCCCGTCGGGCCGGTGGTCTTGACCTCCGCCTCGATCAGCAGGCTCGTCTCCCCCTCGGGCCGCAAGTCCATCCGCACCGATGACAGGGCCAGCGGGTGGCAGAGGGGGATCAGGTCGGCCGTCCGCTTGGCGGCCATGATCCCGGCCAGACGGGCCACGCCCAGCACGTCGCCCTTGCTCATCCGTCCCGCGCCGATGGCGGCCAGGGTCTCGGCGGCCATCCGGACGCAGCCGCGCGCGAGCGCGATCCGCACGGTGTCGGACTTGGCCGAGACATCGACCATGACGGCCCGGCCCTCCGGGTCGAAATGGGTCAGGGCGGGCGGGGGCGGCATCAGGCCTGGACCATGGCGCGGGCGGCCGCGGCGACATCCGCCTGGCGCAGCAGATGCTCGCCCACCAGAATGCAGCGGGCGCCCGCCGCCGCCATGCGGCGGACATCGGCTGCGTCGCGCAGTCCGCTCTCGGCGACCGGGATGCGATCGGGCGGGATCAGCGGAACCAGCTCCTCCGCCGTCGCCAGATCGGTCTTCAGGCTCCGCAGATTCCGGTTGTTCACGCCGATCAGCTGGGTGCGGAGGCCGAGCGCCCGTTCCAGCTCGTAGCGGTCGTGCACCTCGGCGAGAACCGCCATGTCCAGGCTGCGCGCGGCGTCCTCCAGCTCTCTGGCCTGTTCGTCGGACAGGGCGGCCAGGATCAGCAGGATGCAGTCCGCGCCCATCGCCCGTGCTTCGAACACCTGATAGGGGTCGATCATGAAGTCCTTGCGCAGCACCGGCAGTCCGCAGGCCCCGCGCGCCATGACCAGATCGGCCGGGCTGCCCTGGAAGTGGGGGCCATCGGTCAGTACCGACAGGCAGGCCGCCCCGGCGGACTCGTAGGCCCTGGCCAGGCCGACCGGATCGAAGGGATCGCGGATCAGGCCGCCGGAGGGCGAGGCCTTCTTGATCTCGGCGATCAGGCCGATGCGCCCCTCCGCGACCGCCGCGAACAGCGCGCCCGTGAAGTCGCGCGGCTTGCCCACGTCACGCACGCGCCCCTCCAGTTCGGAAAGCGGCGTGCTGGCCGCCCGCTCGCGGATCTCCGACGTCTTGTCGGAGAGGATGCGCAGCAGGGTGTCGGGCAGGGCCTCGGTGTTCATGGGGCTTTCCTCGAAGGCGGATGTGGCAGGCCGGGAGGCAGGCCAGGAGGCAGGATGGACAGCGTCACGGGGAAGGCCCCTCAGTCCGGCCGGGTTTCAGGCAAGGCCGTCGCCCGGCGCAGGCGTTCCAGCACCTGCAGGGCCGATCCGTCGTCGACCGCCCGGCCGGCCCGGGCCGCGGCCTCCCGCAGATCGGTCTCGACACCGGCGACGATGAGCGCCGCCGCGGCATTCAGCAACACGCAGTCCCGATAGGCGCCCGTGGCACCCCGCAGCAGCTCTTCCAGCGCCACGGCGTTCTCGGCCGGGTCGCCGCCTTTCAGGGCCTCCACCGGCGCTTCCGGGAGTCCCGCATCGGCGGGCGCGAGGGTGAACTCGCGGATGCGTCCGTCCTCCAGCTCCACCACCTGGCTGGGCCCCGAGAGGGTCAGCTCGTCCAGCCCCTGGCCATGGACCAGCCAGGCCCGCTCGCTGCCGGTCCGCAGCAGGGTTTCCGCCATGGGGCGCAACCACTGCGGCGCGAAGGCGCCGGTCATCTGGCGCTTCACCCGCGCCGGGCTCGTGAGGGGGCCCAGCAGATTGAAGATCGTGCGGGTGCCGAGCTCCATTCGCGGGCCTGCGGCGTGGCGCAGGGCCGCATGATGACGGGGCGCCATCAGGAACACCATGCCGGCCTCGCGCAGGATGGCGGGCAGGGCGGCGAGCGGGGCATCGAGATTGATCCCCAGCGCCGACAAGGCATCGGAGGCACCGGAGCGCGAGGAGAGGGCGCGGTTGCCGTGCTTGGCCACCGGGACGCCACAGGCCGCGACCACCATGGCGGCGGCGGTTGAGATGTTCAGCGTGCCCGCGCCGTCACCGCCCGTTCCCACCAGATCGATGGCATTCGCGGGGGCCTCGACGGCGATCATGCGGGCCCGCATGGCGCGCACCGCACCGGTCATCTCGGCGACGGTCTCACCGCGGACCCTCATCGCCATCAGCAGGGCGGCGATCTGCGCGGGCGTGGCCTCGCCCTCCATGATGATGCCGAAGGCCTGCTCCGCCTCGCTCTCGGCGAGACGCTCACCCAGCGCCAGCCGGGCCAGGACGGGCTTGAGGGACTGCGCCATCACGCGGCCTGGTGCCGGGGCGGCAGGCGGATGCCGGCCATGTCGATGAAGTTCCGCAATAGGTCATGCCCGTGTGCGCTGGCGATGCTCTCGGGGTGGAACTGCACGCCCCAGATCGGCAGGTCACGATGAGCGAGGCCCATGATGAGCCCGTCCTCGGTCCAGGCGGTGACCTCGAGCGCGGCGGGCAGCCCCTCGCGGCGCACGATCAGGGAGTGGTAGCGCGTCGCGGGGAAGGGATCGGGCAGGCCGGCGAAGACATCCGTGCCCCGGTGGTGCATCGGCCAGACCTTGCCGTGGACGGGAGCCGGGGCGCGTTCCACGATGCCGCCGAAGGCCTGGCCGATGGCCTGGTGCCCGAGGCAGACACCCAGGAGCGGAAGCCGGGCCGCGGCGGCGGCGTCGATCAGCGGCAGGCAGAGGCCCGCCTCGTTGGGCGTACAGGGGCCGGGCGAGAGGAGGATGGCCTCCGGCCGCAGGGCCATCGCCTCCTGCACCGTCACGGCATCGTTCCGGCGAACCTCGACCTCGGCGCCAAGATCGCCCAGGAAGTGATAGAGATTGAAGGTGAAGCTGTCGTAGTTATCGATCAGGAGGATCATGGCTTCGCGACCCGTTCTCCGGTCCGGGCGCCACCTCGAAGGGGTGGTCGCCTCAGACAATCCGCGACAAATGCGCGCCCCGCGCGCGGAAAAGATGGCCGGGGCGCGCTGTTCGCCCCGGCTATGGCCATCGATTTTGCTTGAAGAACAAGGATCTGCCGAACATTGCTAGCGCCGATCCGCAGCAAATCGGACGGCTTCCTCGGCGGCACGGAACAGGCCGCGTGCCTTGGCGTGGGTTTCCTCGAACTCCGCGACCGGATCGGAATCCGCCACCACCCCGCAACCCGCCTGGACATGCATGACCCCGTCCTTCACCAGGGCGGTACGGAGGGCGATGCAGGTGTCCATGCCGCCGCCGGCGCTGAAATAGCCAACCCCGCCGGCATAAAGGCCACGGCGCGAGGGCTCCAGCTCCTCGATGATCTCCATGGCGCGGACCTTGGGCGCCCCGGAAAGGGTGCCGGCGGGGAAGCCCGCCGCCAGCGCCTGCAGGGGGCCGACGCCAGGACGCGCGTTGCCGCGGACCTCGCTGGCGATATGCATGACCTGGCTGTAGCGCTCGATGGTGAAGCTCTGCGTGACGCGGACGGAGCCGATGCGCGCCACCCGGCCCACATCGTTGCGGCCGAGATCGAGCAGCATCAGATGCTCGGCCCGCTCCTTCTCGTCCGCCAGCAGTTCGGCCTCCAGGGCCCTGTCCTGCTCCGGCGTGGCGCCGCGCGGCCGGGTGCCCGCCAGGGGGCGGACGGTGACCTCCCCATCCCGCAGCCGGACCAGGATCTCGGGGCTGGCGCCGACCGCGGCGTAGCCGCCAAAATCGAAGAAGAAAAGGAAGGGCGCCGGGTTGATGCGCCGGAGCGCCCGATAGAGCGCAAAGGGCGGCAGGCCGAAGGGCACCGAGAAGCGCTGGCTGGGAACGACCTGAAAGACGTCGCCGGCGCGGATATACTCCTTGGCCCGCTCCACGACGGCCAGGAAATCCTCGCGGCTGAAATTGCTGGCCGGTTCCGGCAGCGCCGGCAGGCGGGCGGCGGGGGCGGGGCGCGGCAGGGGGCGGTCCAGGGCGGCCTCGGCCTCGTCGAGCCGGGCCATGGCCGTGTTCCACGCATCGCGCGGGTCCTGCCCGGGATAGACCGGCGTGCACAGCGTCATCGTGTCCCGCACGTGATCGAACACCACGGTGAGGGTGGGGCGCATCATCACCGCATCGGGAATGCCGAGGACATCCGGCTTGAGGGCCGGCAGGGCCTCCATGTGCCGGACCATGTCATAGCCCAGATAGCCATAGAGCCCGGCCGCGATGGCCGGCAGCGCCGGCGGCAGCGGCAGCCGCGCCTGTCCGATGGCGTCCTCCAGACTGTCCAGGACCGTCCTGTCGTCCGGCTGGAAGGCATGCGGCGCGGAGAGGGCATGCCGGTTGATCTCGGCCTTGCCGTCGCGGCAGCGCCAGATCAGGTCCGGTGCCAGGCCGATCGCCGAGTAGCGGCCTCGCGCCGCGCCGCCCTCGACGCTCTCGAACAGGAAGGCGGGGGCCTGACCCTGCACCAGCTTAAGATAGGCCCCGACCGGCGTGTCCAGGTCGGCGACGCGCTCACGTGACAGCACCTGACCTCTCCCAGCCGCCAGGGCCGCGGCGAACTCCTCGAAATCCAGGTTGGCCGAAAGGCTCATCGGGCGCTGACCTGTCCCACCACGGCTTCGTTGTAGGACACCGGGGTCCGGGCCCGCAAAGCATCCAGGAACTGCGCCTCCAGATCGCCCAGCATGGCCTGCTCCACCGCGCTGCGGACCTGACCCAGAGCCAGGGCGTCGCTGTCCGGGTCATAGGGCAGAATGCGCTGCACCTGCGCCACGGCGAAGCCGTCGATGGTCTCGGCCATGGTGCCGCCGTTCAGTCCCGCGGCGAAGATCGGCTGCAACAGCTCCGGCGGCAAGGTCTGCGGCGCGCGCTGCGGATCGCGCCCGAAGGGGCCGACGGTCTGGAAGGCCAGGCCGGCCTCCCGGGCGGCCTCGGCCAGGGGCTTGCCGCCCTCGACCGCGGCGAGCAGGGCGGAGGCCCTTTCCTCCTGCGCCCGGCGGCGGGCATCCACGAGATAGGCGGCATGGACCGCATCGCGCACCGTCTCGAAGGGGCGCAGCGCCGCCGGCGTCACCTCCTGGAGATCGAAGGCGAAGAGGGCGGCCTGACCGGCCTCGGCCAGCCGGGGCTGCTGGCCCTGCTCGGCGGCGAAGAGGGCGCGCTGGACGATGTCCTTCGGGCCTCCCTCGAGCGGCAGGGCGACGGAGGTGCCGTCCGGGTCACGGCCGTTGGCGTCCAGCCTGGCCTCGGTCACCGAGAGGCCGAAGCGGCGCGCGACGTCCGCCAGGGAGGTGCCGGCGGCCAGGGCGTCCTCGACCTGGTTGGCGCGGTCATAGGCGAGGTCCGCCGCCCGCTCGTGCTGCAATTCGCGGCGAAGCTGATCGCGCACCTGGGACAGGGTGACGCTCTCGCCCGGCACGATGGCGGTCACCTTGAGAACGTGCCAGCCGAAGGCGCTCTGCACCGGCTCGCTGATGCCGCCTTCCGGCAGGGCGAAGGCGGCCTCGGCCAGTTCGGGCACCGGCAGCCCGGCCCGGTCGACCTCGCCCAGCGCCAGGGCCTGGCCGCCATCGGCCTGCGCGGCCGCCTCGATCGCCGGAAGGTCCGCGCCCGCGCGCCAGACGCCGGCAATGGCCAGAGCCTGCTCGCGGCTGGGCAGGAGCGCCTGCTCGATGCTCCGCCGCTCCGCCTTCTCGTACTGGCCGCGCCGTGTCTCGAAGGCCGCCTGAAGTTCCTCCTCGGTCGGGTCGATCTCCGATGCCAGGACATCGGGAGACAGGACGGCGATCACCGCGCGGCGATACTCCGGCGCCGAGAAGCGCTCGGGATTGGTTTCATGGAAGCGGCGGAGTTGCGCCTCATCCGGCTCGGCCGGCTCGGCGGCGGCGGCGAGCGGCAGCCGGACGACCTGCGCCACGCGTTCCTGCCGCTGCCAGGCCAGGAGGGGCCTGGTCAGCGCGTCGGGGCCGGCGGCGCCGGCACGGACGGCGCCGACGAGCTGCTGGCGGCGCAGATCGGCGCGCAGCAACGAGAGGAAAGCCGGCTCGGTCAGGCCGTTGCTGCGCAGGAAGTTGTCGAGCAGGGCGCGGCTGAACCGGCCATCCGTGCCCTGGAAGGCGGGAATACCGAAGACGTAGTCGCGCACCGCCTCTTCGGGCACGGCGATGCTCAGCCGCTCCGCCTCCCGCAACTGCACCCGCTGCATCACCAGGCTTTCCACGGCCTGGCGCGAGACGGCCTGCGCCATCTGCGGGGTGATGTCGAAGCCGCTGCCGAGCTGGCGCTGCATCTGCGCGAGCTGCCGCCGGGCGGTTTCCTGAGCTTCGGGAAGCTCGATGGGTTCGCCATCGACACGCGCGACGGCGGTGTCGTTGCCGAAGTTCCGAACCACGTCCTCGATGCCCCAGATGGCGAAGGAGAGGATCAGAAGGACGAAGAGACCCTTGGCGAACCAAGTGCCGGCGAGGCGGCGCAGTGCAGTGAGCATCGTATTCCGCAGCGGTGGAGGCCGGCGGACCATAGGCAAAAGGCGCCCGGTTGCCAAACGCCGCCGGCCCCTGTAGCGCGGCAGGGCATAATTCCACGACGCTGGACCGGAGAGGAAAGCAGGACATGACCCCAGGCGTGCGGCCGCTGATCGCGGGAAACTGGAAGATGCACGGCACCCTGGCCGAGGCCACCGCCCTGGCCCGTGGCGTGGCCGCCGGTCCTGCCGCCGGGGCCGACCTCTTGGTCTGTCCACCCTTTCCGCATCTGGCGGCGGTTTCGGAGGCCCTGCGCGGCAGCCACGTCGCGCTGGGCGCCCAGGACTGTCATGCGGACGCCAAGGGCGCGCATACCGGCGACGTCTCCGCGCCCATGCTGAAGGATGTCGGCGCCCGCTTCGTCATCCTGGGCCATTCCGAGCGCCGTGCCGATCATGGCGAAAGCGACGCGGTGGTGAAGGCCAAGGCCGAGGCGGCGCTGGCCGAGGGGCTGGTGCCGGTGGTCTGTGTCGGGGAGAGCGAGGCGCAGCGGCTCGCCGGCGAGGCGGAAGCGGTCGTGGCCGGCCAGCTCGCCGGCAGCCTGCCCGCCGGCTTCGCCGCGGCGGGCGGCGTGGTGGCCTATGAGCCGGTCTGGGCCATCGGTACCGGTCGTACCCCGACAGAGGCCGACATCGCCGCCATGCACGCCCGCATCCGCGCCGAGCTGGAGCGGAGCTTCGGCGAGGCCGGCGCAGCGCTGCGCATTCTCTATGGCGGCTCGGTGAAGCCCGGCAACGCGCAGGCCATCCTGGCTCTGCCGCATGTGGATGGTGCCCTGGTCGGCGGCGCCAGCCTGAAGGCGGAGGATTTCCTGGGAATTGCCGGGGCCGTCTGAGGTCCGGCGGCCCTGATTCCCGCGGTCGGGACCGCCTCCGGGACCTCCCTTGGGACTTCCCTTGGGGAAGGCATGGCGCGAGACTGGCGCGCCATGCCAAACGACCTCACCGCGCGGGTTCTGACCGCGCTCGATTCCGCCCGCGCCGAAACGGAGGCCAGCCTCATCGAATGGCTGCGCATTCCGAGCGTCAGCGCACAGCCTGCCCACGCGCCGGACTGCCGAAAGGCGGCCGAATGGCTGGGTGAGCAACTCGTAGCGCTGGGTTTCCAGGCGGGATTGCGGGAGACGCCGGGCCATCCGGTGCTGATCGCGACCCATCCCGGCCCGGGCCCCGAAGCGCCGCACGTCCTGATCTACGGACACTACGATGTCCAGCCGCCCGAGCCGCTGGAGCTTTGGACCAGCCCCCCCTTCGATCCGGCGATCGTACCTGGCCCCCGGGGTCAGCGGATCGTGGCGCGCGGGGCAGTGGACGACAAAGGCCAGGTGATGACCTGGCTGGCGGCGCTGCGGGCCTGGAACAGCGCCGCCGGCGGCCCTCCGGTCCGTGTCACCGTGCTGGTCGAGGGCGAGGAGGAGATCGGCAGCCCCAACCTCGACAGGGTGCTGCGGGAGGAGCGGGAGCTTCTCTCGGCCGACATCGCCGTGATCAGCGACACCAACATGTGGGATCCGCGGACGCCCGCCCTGACGGTCAGCCTGCGCGGCCTCGCCTATGTGCAGATCGACCTCCGGCGGGGCGAGCGGGATCTTCATTCCGGCCTGTTCGGCGGTTCGGCGGGAAATGTCCTCAACCTGCTGACCGAGATCCTGGGGGAGCTTAAGGACGCCGAGGGGCGCGTTCAGATCCCCGGATTCTACGACGGCGTGGCCGAGCCCGATGCGGCGCAGCGGGCCGCCTGGGCGGCGCTGGATTTCGACGAATCCGCCTTCCTGGCCGCTCAGGGCCTCTCCGTTCCCGGCGGCGAGGCGGGCCGTGGCGCCCTGGAACGCCTCTGGGCCCGCCCGACGGCCGATATCAACGGTATCTGGGGCGGCTATATGGGCGAGGGGTCCAAGACCGTCATCGCCTGTGAGGGTCATGCCAAGCTTTCCTGCCGCCTCGTGCCGGGACAGGACCCGCAGAAGATCGTCGAGGGGATCCGGGCCTTCGTCCAGCCGCGCCTGCCGGCGGATGCGCGCTTCGGTCTTCAGGTCTTTGGCCTGGCGCCCGGGATCGCCATGGCCACGGACTCGCCCTGGATGACAGCGGCGCGGGAGGTGCTGGAAGAGGAGTTCGGCCGCTCCGCCGTGCTGGCCGGGGGCGGGGGATCCATTCCGGTGGTCTCCAGCCTCAAGGGTATCCTGGGCCTGGACAGCCTGCTGATGGGCTTCGGACTGGACGACGACCAGGTCCACAGCCCGAACGAGAAGTTCGAACTCGCCTGCCTGCATGCCGGCGGGCGGAGCCACGCCCGCCTTCTGGCGGCGCTGGCCGGGGCGCGGTAGGGAGCGGCCGGGCGACGCCATGGCCCGCCCGGCCACGCCAGGTCAGCGGTTCACCGCGGTCCGGATGGCGGCCAGGGTTTCGTCGATCATCGGGGCGGAGACGTCCAGGTGCAGGCAGGCGCGGATGCGGCCGCCCAGCATGGAAAGCTGGATGCCCTGCAGGCGCAGGGCCTTGACCAGGGCCCCGGCCTCGATGCCGGCGCCGGACGGTTCGAAGAAGACCAAGTTGGTGTCCGGCTCCTCGACGACCATTCCGGGGATCTGCCGCAGCCCGCGCGACAGGGCCTTCGCATTGGCGTGATCCTCGGCCAGGCGATCGACGTTGTGGTCCAGCGCGTAGAGGCAGGCGCCGGCGCAGATGCCGGCCTGCCGCATGGCGCCGCCCAGCCGCTGCTTCCAGCGCCAGGCCGTGTCGATGAACTCCTGCGAGCCGGCCAGGACAGCGCCGAGCGGCGCGCCCAGACCCTTGGTGAAGTCGAGCCAGACCGAATCGAAGCCGGCGACCATCTCCGCCGCCGGGATGTCCGCGGCGACCACGGCATTCATCAGGCGCGCGCCATCCATATGGGTGGCCCAGCCCTGCTCGCGGGCAATGGCCACCACGGCATCCAGCTCCGCCTGCGGCCAGATCGCGCCGCCGCCAATATTGGCCGTCTGCTCGACCTCCAGAAGGCTCTGCGGCGGGGCATGGCGCGTGCGGGGGCGAATGGCGGCGCGGAGGGTTTCCGCGTCGAACATGCCTCTGGCGCCCTGCAGAGGGTGGATCTGCGCCCCGGCCAGGGCGGCATGGGTGCCGCCTTCGCTGCTCAGGATATGCGCTGTTTCATGGGCCAGGATCTCATCGCCGGGGCGGCAATGGGTCAGGATGGCGATGACGTTGCACATCGTCCCTGAAGGCAGGAAGACCGCGGCCTGCTTGCCGAGGAGCGCGGCCATCCTGTCGCAGAGGGCATGCACGGTGGGATCGTCGCCATGCTGCTCGTCACCCACCTCGGCGGCCATCATGGCCTCCTTCATGCCAGGGCTGGGCCGGGTCTGCGTGTCCGAATAGAGGTTGATGCGCACCGGCGGGGCGCCGGCCGGCGGGCGGGCGGGGACATGGACCATGGGTTGCCTTTCAGCTCAGCAATGCGGTTCGTCCGGCCGGCTGCAGGCCCGGGAACCATGGCGTCCGGCTTCGCGGGCGAGGAGGCGGGCAGGGCTCATGACAGTCGGAGACTGCCAGGGTGGTGCCCCGGCGTCAGCCCCCCGCCGGGGATTTCTCGCCCAGTGGCCCGGCGGCGGCGCGGTTCAGGCCGTCACGGCCATACAGCACCATGGCGCGCCGCTCGAAGGCCCGGACCATGAGACGCACGGCCTCATTGAAGACAACACCGATCACCGCCTGCAGCAGGGCGCTGCGGAACTCGAAGTCGACGAAGAAGTCGACTTCGGTCCCTGCCTCCACGGGCCTGAACTTCCAGGTGTTGTTCAGATATCGGAAGGGGCCGTTCTCGTACCGGACGCGGATCTCGCCGGGCCTCTCCAGTTCCACCCGGGAGCGAAAGGTCTCGCGGAACAGCTTGAAGCCGATGGTCAGGTCGGCCAGAAGCTCCGTCTCGGTCTGCGACACGACCCTCGCCCCGACGCACCACGGCAGGAATTCAGGGTAGCGCCGGACATCGGCGACGAGGTTGAACAACTGCTCGGGCGTATAGCGCAGGATGCGCTTCTCGGCATGGGTAGGCATCAGGCGGCGCTGGCCCGCAGCTTGGCATGGCGTGCGTCACGCAGGGCGGCGAAGTCGCGGTCGGCGTGATAGGAGGACCGGGTCAGGGGCGTGGCGGAGACCAGCAGGAAGCCCTTGCCGCGCGCCATCCGCGCATAGTCCTCGAATTCGGCCGGCTCGACGAAGCGGTCGACGGCGGCATGCTTGACCGTCGGCTGCAGGTACTGGCCGATGGTCAGGAAGTCGATCTCGGCGCTGCGCATGTCGTCCATCACCTGCAGCACCTCGAGCCGGGTCTCGCCCAGCCCGACCATGAGGCCGGACTTGGTGAAGATCCCGGCATCGAGATGCTTCACCCGGTCCAGCAGGCGCAGCGAATGATAGTAGCGCGCGCCGGGTCGGATGGTGGGATAGAGCTTGGGGACGGTTTCGAGATTATGGTTGAAGACATCGGGGCGCGCCGCCACGACAACCTCCAGCGCGCCATCCTTGCGCAGGAAGTCCGGGGTCAGGATCTCCACGGTGGTGTCCGGCGCGGCCAGGCGGATGGCGCCGATCACCGCGGCGAAATGCGCGGCGCCGCCATCGGGCAGATCGTCCCGGTCCACGCTGGTGATGACCACATGACGCAGGCCCAGCTGCGCCACCGCATCGGCGACACGGCGCGGCTCATCGGCGTCCAGATGCTTAGGCATGCCCGTGGTGATGTTGCAGAAGGAGCAGGCGCGGGTGCAGATCTCCCCCATGATCATCATGGTGGCATGGCGCTGCGACCAGCATTCCCCGATATTCGGGCAGGCCGCCTCCTCGCAGACCGTCACGAGCTTGTTCTCGCGCATCAGGTTGCGCGTCTCGTGATAGACGGGGTGCGTCGGCGCCTTGACGCGGATCCAGTCCGGCTTGCGCTTGATGGGATTGTCCGGCCGGTGCGCCTTCTCCGGATGCCGCAGAGGCTTTCCGACCGGCGCCGGGGCGCTTTCGGCATTGGAGACCGCGCCGCCGGCCCGGTGATCGATCAGGATGCGCGTAGCCATTCGGGAATCCCGGTTGTGTAACGACGGCCGCGGCCAAGCCGCCGCAACCGCCCTCTATAAAGCCAGGCCACGCCCCATTGCGAGGCGCTTCCGGCTGTCCTGCCCCTAGATGTGGATCACCCGGCCATAGGCATCAAGCACCGACTCATGCATGGCTTCCGAGACGGTGGGGTGGGGGAAGACCGTGTGCATCAGTTCCGCCTCGGTCGTCTCCAGGGTCCGGGCGATGGTGTAGCCCTGGATCATCTCGGTCACCTCGGGGCCGACCATATGCGCCCCGAGCAACGCCCCGGTCCTGGCGTCGAAGACCGTCTTGACGAAGCCCTCCGGCTCGCCGAGGGCGATGGCCTTGCCATTGCCGATGAAGGGGAAACGCCCGACCCGGACCTCGTGGCCGAGCTCCCTGGCCTTGGCCTCGGTCAGGCCGACCGAGGCAACCTGCGGGCGGCAGTAGGTGCAGCCGGGGATGTTGGAGATCTCCACGGGGTGCGGATGCTGTCCGGCGATGGCCTCGACGACGACGATGCCCTCATGGCTGGCCTTGTGCGCCAGCCACGGCGCCCCCGTGAGATCGCCGATGGCGTAGACGCCATCCTCGCCCGTGCGGCCGTATTCATCGGTGATGACGTGGGTCTTCTCGACCTTCACCTTGGTGCCTTCGAGGCCCAGATTCTCGACATTGCCGACGATGCCGACGGCCGAGATCAGGCGGTCGGCCTGGATCTCCGTGACCTTGTTGGCCGCCTCGATGACAGCGATCACCCCGTCGCCGGACTTGCGCACGCCCTGTACCCGGGCGCCGGTGATGACCTTCATGCCCTGCTTGGCGAAGGACTTCTGCACGAAGGTGGAGACCTCGGCGTCCTCGACCGGCAGGATCCGGTCCATCACCTCGATCAGCGTGACCTCCGCGCCCATGTTCAGGAAGAAGGAGGCGAACTCGCTGCCGATGGCGCCGGAGCCGATCACGATCAGCTTCTTCGGCATGATGTCCGGTTGCAGGGCCTCGCGGTAGGACCAGATCAGCCTGCCGTCGGGCTCGATGCCGGGGATGACGCGGGCGCGGGCGCCCGTGGCCAGGATGATGTGCTTCGCCTGGATCTCGGCCACGGCCTTGCCGTCCTTGCTGACCGCGAGCCTGCCGGGGCCGGCGAGCTTGCCGTGCCCGTCGAACACCGTGACCTTGTTCTTCTTCAGCAGTCCCTTGACACCGGAGGAGAGCTGCGAGGCCACCTGCCGCGACCGCTTCACCACCTTGGCGAAGTCGTAGCGGATATTGTCCGCCGCGAAGCCGTACTGATCCAGGCTGTGCAGCAGGTGGTTGATCTCGGAGGCGCGCAACAGAGCCTTGGTCGGGATGCAACCCCAGTTCAGGCAGATGCCGCCGAGATGCTCGCGTTCCACCAGCGCGACCTTCATCTTCAACTGCGCGGCGCGGATGGCGGCGACATAGCCGCCAGGGCCGCCGCCCACCACCACCAGGTCGAACTGCTCGGCCATGTCGTCCGGTTCCTTCGAGATCACTCAGCCTGCGAGGGCGCGCAGCGCCTCGCCGGAGAGCCGTTGATCGGTCCATTCATTGCGCGGGATCGCGCCGATCCGCCGGTAGAAGGCGAGGGCCGGCTCGTTCCAGTCGAGCACATTCCATTCCATCCAGGCATGCCCCGCCTCCAGCGCATGGCGGGCCGCGGCGCGGAAGAAGGCGAGGCCGATGCCATGCCGGCGGAACTCCGGCTCGACATAGACATCCTCGATCCAGAGGCCTGTCCTGCCGGCGAAGGTGCTGAAAGTCTCATACCAGAGGCAGATCCCGATGGCCTCGCCCTCGGCCTCCGCCAGCAGGCCCTGGATCCTGCGGGTCGCCAGCGCGCCATAATAGTCCTGCGCGCTGGCGGTCACCTCATGCTCCAGCTTCTCGTAAGCGGCCAGGGCCAGGATCAGGCGATGGACCGCCTCGGCGTCCCGGGGACGGAGGCCGCGCAGCGTGAAGCCGGAGGCTTCGCTCACAGCATCAGGCTCAGCGGGTCCTCGACCACCTTCTTGAAGGCGGCGATCCATTCCGCGGCCAGAGCGCCATCGACCACGCGATGATCGACGGAGAGGGTACAGGTCATCACCGTCGCGATGGTCAGGGCGCCGTCCTTCACCACCGGGCGCTGCTCACCCGCGCCGACCGCCAGGATGCCGGCCTGCGGCGGATTGATGATCGCGGCGAAGTCCTTCACCCCGTACATGCCCATGTTGGAGATGCTGAAGCCGCCGCCCTGGAACTCCTCCAGCTTGAGCTTGCCGGATTTGGCGCGGGCCGCCAGATCCTTCATCTCGGTGCTGATGGCCGCCAGGCCCTTCTGATCGGCCTTGCGGACGATCGGCGTGATCAGCCCGTCCGGGATCGAGACGGCGACCGAAATGTCCACATCCTGGTACTGGATGATGGCGTCATCGGTCCAGCTCGCATTGACATTCGGGAACTGCCGCAGCACGCGCGCCGCCGCCTTGATGATGAGGTCGTTCACCGAGAGCTTGAAGGCGCCGGGACCGTCCTTCGGCGCGCGCGCGTTCAGGTCGGCCCGCAGCTTCAACAGCGCATCCAGCTCGATGTCCATCGAGACGTAGAAATGCGGCACCGTCGCCTTGCTCTCCGCCAGGCGCTTGGCGATGACCTTGCGCATGGAGGAATTCGGCACGGCGGTGTGCGGGGCCGTGATGGCGGGTGCGGCGGCCGGAGCCTTGGCCGGGACAGGTGCCGGTGCCGGTGCCGGTGCCGCGGCGGGCTGCGCGGCGGCCGGGGCCGCCGCCGCCTTCCGGGGCTGGCCGGCGGCGGCCTCGACATCCGCCTTCACGATCCGCCCATTCGGGCCCGAACCCTGAATGCCCGCCAGATCGAGGCCGGCCTGCTGCGCCATGCGGCGGGCGAGGGGGGAGGCGAAGACGCGCTCGCCCTCCTTCCCGGCCGCCGCGGCCTTGTTCTCGGGTGCCCCGCTCTCCGGCGCCCTGTTCTCGGGCATCCTATTCTCCGGCACCTTGTTCTCGGGCGCCGTCGCTGCCTTGGGCTGCTGCTCACCGGGGCCCGAGGCAGGCTTGCTGTCCGGGCTGATTTCCTGCTTCGGCGCCGCCTTCGGTCCGGCGGCCGCGTCGGCGGGAACCTCCTCGCCATCCTCGACCATGATGCCGATCAGGGCGTTGACCTTCACGCCCTCGGTGCCATCGGGGACCAGGATCTTGCCGAGGATGCCCTCATCCACGGCCTCGAATTCCATCGTCGCCTTGTCGGTCTCGATCTCGGCCAGCACATCGCCGGACTTGACCGCCTCGCCTTCCTTCTTGAGCCAACGCGCCAGCGTCCCCTCGGTCATGGTCGGGGAGAGGGCGGGCATCAGGATGTTGGTGGCCATGGTCCCGCTTCCCCTTTACTTCCGGTAGGTGACTTGCTTGGCGGCCTCGACCACGTCCGCGATCGTCGGCAGGGCCAGCTTCTCCAGATTGGCGGCATAGGGCATCGGCACATCCTTGCCCGCCACGCGCACCGGCGGCGCATCCAGGTGGTCGAAGGCATGCTCGATGATCTGCATGGCCACCTCCGCACCGATACCGGCGAAGGGCCAGCCCTCCTCCACCGTCACCAGGCGATTGGTCTTCTTCACCGAGGCGACGATGGTGTCGGTGTCGAGCGGGCGCAGGCTGCGCAGGTTGATCACCTCGGCCTCGATACCGTCCGCCGCCAGCTTCTCCGCCGCCTGCATCGCCAGCCCGACCTCGATGGAGAAGGCGACGATGGTCACGTCCTTGCCAGTGCGCTCGATCTTCGCCTTGCCGATGGGCAGAACGAAGTCCTCGTCCACCGGGCATTCGAAACTCTGGCCGTAGAGGATCTCGTTCTCGAGGAAGATCACCGGATTGGGGTCGCGGATGGCGGCGCGCAACAGGCCCTTGGCATCGGCGGCCGACCAGGGCGCCAGCACCTTCAGGCCGGGGACATGCGCATACCAGGAGGCATAGCACTGCGAGTGCTGCGCCGCGACGCGGGCGGCCGCGCCATTGGGTCCGCGGAAGACGATCGGGCAGCCGAGCTGGCCGCCGGACATGTAGAGCGTCTTGGCGGCGCTGTTGATGATCTGGTCGATGGCCTGCATCGAGAAGTTGAAGGTCATGAACTCGACGATCGGCTTCAGCCCCGTCATGCCCGCGCCGACCGCCATGCCGGTGAAACCGTGCTCGGTGATCGGCATGTCCACGACGCGCTTCGGGCCGAACTCGTCCAGCAACCCTTGGGAGACCTTGTAGGCTCCCTGGTACTGCGCGACCTCCTCGCCGATCAGGAAGACCTTGTCGTCGGCGCGCATCTCGGCCGCCATGGCGTCGCGCAGCGCCTCGCGCACCGTGATGCTCCTGGTCTCGCCCCAGTCCTTCTCGGGCTCGACGGCGGGCGCCTTGGGTTGCGCCGGCACGCCTTCGCGCTCCTCCGCGCCCCGGGCGGCGATGGCGGCGTTGTTTTCCGCCACCTTCGCGACCTCGGCGGTTTCGCCGCCGGCCTGGGTCGCGTTCGACACCGGCTCCTGCGGGCCGGATGCGGCCTTCTGCCCGTCACCGCCATCGATCTCGGCGATGGGCGAATTGACCGCGACATTCTCGGTCCCCTCGGGCACCAGGATCTTGGTCAGCTCACCCTCATCAACCGCCTCGACCTCCATGGTGGCCTTGTCGGTCTCGATCTCGGCGATCACGTCACCGGCGGCGACGGTATCGCCTTCCTTCTTGAGCCAGCGCGCCAGCTTCCCCTCGGTCATCGTCGGGGAAAGGGCGGGCATCAGAATCGTGGCACCCATGGATCAGCGGGCCTCCAGCAGGATGTCAGTCCAGAGCTCGCTCTCGTCGGGCTCCGGCGAGGTCTGGGCGAACTCGGCGGCATCGGCGACGATACGTTTCACCTCATCGTCCACCTTCTTCAGTTCCGCCTCGTCCAGACCGCTATCCAGGAGCCGCTTGCGCACCGTCTCGATGCAGTCATGCTGCTCCCGCATCTTCTGCACCTCCTCCCGCGTGCGGTACTTCGCGGGGTCGGACATCGAGTGGCCGCGATAGCGATAGGTCTGCATCTCCAGGATGTACGGACCCTTCCCCTCGCGGCAATGCGCCACGGCCCGCTCGCCGGCCTGCTTCACCGCCACGACGTCCATGCCGTCCACCTGCTCACCGGGGATACCCCAGGGCGCGCCGTCCTTCGAACGGTTCTTGGAAGCCGAGGCGCGGTCGGCGCTGGTGCCCATGCCGTACTTGTTGTTCTCGATGATGAAGACGACGGGCAGCTTGAAGAGCGCCGCGAGATTATAGCTCTCGAAAACCTGGCCCTGGTTGGCCGCGCCGTCGCCGTAATAGGTCAGGCTGACATTGCCGTTGTCGCGGTACATGTTGGCGAAGGCCAGTCCGACGCCGAGCGAGACCTGGGCGCCGACAATGCCGTGCCCGCCGTAGAATCCCTTTTCCCGGCTGAACATGTGCATGGAGCCGCCCTTGCCGCGCGAATAGCCGCCGCTGCGCCCCGTCAGCTCCGCCATCACGCCGCGCGCTTCCATGCCGGTGGCCAGCATGTGTCCATGGTCGCGATAGGAGGTGATGACCTGATCACCGGGCTGCAGGCAGATCTGCATACCCACAACCACCGCCTCCTGGCCGATGTAGAGGTGGCAGAAGCCGCCGATCAGACCCATGCCGTAGAGCTGCCCGGCCTTCTCCTCGAAGCGGCGGATCAACAACATGTCCTGGTAGGCCTGAAGCAGCTGCTCCTGTGCCAATGAGGCCTCGGATGCCGGCGGAGCCCTCCTGCCGCGACGCTTGCTGGTGCCCGCTTCGGCGCTTTGGACCATCCGGCTGCTCCATCTTGTCGGCCGCCGCTCGGAATTGATCGCGGCGTCATCGTCGAGATACGTGTCCCGCGCCGGTCCTGCAAGTTCCTCGCTCACGCTAAGTCACTGATGCTGCATTGCAATATAAAGATTAACCGAAATCAAGCTTATTCCGAATTCGAATCGAGCGCGCGCGCCTGCGGGGTCACGGATCGTTGATGGCGGGACGGCTCATCCCGTCCAGCCAGCCCTCATTCATTACCTCCTCAACCGGTGGGTTCCTCCCCGGCGTCGCGGCCCGCGACGACGCGGCCACAGCACGGATTGCCCCCGATCCAGTAGCAGAGCTCTGCCGGCCGGCCGATTCGGTAGAAGGCGAGGTCGGCGCGCAACCCGGCGCGGAGGCGTCCGCGGTCCCGCAACCCCAGCGCCGCCGCGGCCTGTCGCGTCACGCCAAGGAGCGCCTCGTTGACGGTGAGCCGGAACAGGGTGCAGGCCAGGTTGAGCATCAGGATCAGGGACCGGGCAGGGGAGGAGCCCGGATTCATGTCCGTGGCGATCGCCATGCGCAGTCCCGCCTCCCGCATGGCCGCGATATCCGGATGGCGGGTCTCGCGGATGAAGTAGGTCGCGCCCGGCAGCAGAACCGCGACGGTCCCGGCCGCCGCCATCGCCCGGAAGCCGTCGGCGCCGGTGTACTCCAGGTGATCGGCCGACAGCGCGGAGTGGCGCGCCGCCAGCGTGGCGCCGCCAAGATCCGAAAGCTGATCCGCGTGCAGCTTCACGGGCAGGCCGGCGGCACGGGCGGCGTCAAAGATCCGTCCGGTCTGGGCCGGAGAGAAGGCGATGCGCTCGCAGAAGGCATCCACGGCATCGGCGAGGCCGAGCCGCGCCGCCTCCGGAATGATCTCCCGCGCCACGAACTCCGTGTAGCCCTCGGCGCCACCCGGAAAATCGGGCGGCACGGCATGGGCGGCGAGGAGGGAGGTGCGCACGCTCAGCGGCCATTCGGCGCCGAGCCGGCGCGCCACCCGCAGCATCCGGAGTTCGGTGTCCCTGTCCAGCCCGTAGCCAGACTTGATCTCCACCGTGGTGACGCCTTCGGCCATCAGGCCGCGCAGCCGGGGGCGGGCCGAGGCGAGGAGATCCTCCTCGCTCGACCCGCGTGTTGCGCGCACGCTGGAGAAGATGCCGCCGCCGGCGCGGGCGATCTCCTCATAGGTCGCGCCTTCGAGGCGCTGCTCGAACTCGGCGGCCCGGTCGCCGCCGAACACCAGATGGGTGTGGCAGTCGATCAGCCCCGGCAGGATCCAGGCGCCGTTGCAGTCGACACTGTGCTGTGCCGGTCCCGGCAGGTCACGGCGGTGTCCCAGCCAGGCGATCATCCCATCCCGCACCGCCAGGGCGCCGTCGGTGACGATGCCCAGCGGGGCCTCCGGCGGGCCATCCATGGTGGCCAGGCTGGCATTGAGCCAGACGCGATCGAACATGTCAGACGGTCCCCGCCAGGGTGGAGAAGGCTCCGGCCTCGACCAGGGCCTTCACCGCGACGATGTCGGGCGCCATGTGACGGTCCTCATCCCAGGCCGCGGCGACGGCGCGGACCTCTGCCAGCACGGCCTCGAGCGCCGCGGAGGTGGCGGCGGGGCGGTGGAAGCCGACGCCCTGCGCCGCCGCCAGCAGTTCGATGGCCAGGATGGCGGCGGTGTTGTCTGCCATCTCCGCCAGCCTGAGCCCGGCGCCGGTGGCCATGCTGACATGATCCTCCTGATTGGCGCTGGTCGGCAGGCTGTCGATGCTCCGTGGTGTCGACAGGGCCTTGTTCTCGCTGGCCAGGGCCGCCGCCGTCACCTGGGCGATCATGAAGCCGGAATTCAGCCCGCCCTCCCGCACCAGGAAGGCTGGCAGGCCGGAGAGGGCGGGGTCGATCAGCAGGGCGATGCGGCGCTCGGACAGGGCGCCGATCTCGGCCAGGGCCAGGGCGATGGTATCCGCCGCGAAGGCCACCGGTTCGGCATGGAAGTTGCCGCCCGAGAGCACCTCGCCCTCCGGCGTCACCAACGGATTGTCCGTCACCGCATTGGCCTCGCGCTCCAGCACGCCGCCGGCCTGATCGAGAAGATCGAGGCAGGCGCCCATGACCTGCGGCTGGCAGCGCAGGCAGTAAGGATCCTGCACCCGGGGGTCGTCGCGCCGGTGGCTCTCGCGGATGGCGCTGCCGGCCAGCAGGCGGCGCAGCGTGGCGGCGACGCGGATCTGTCCCGGCTGGCCCCGCAGCGCGTGAATGCGCGGATCGAAGGGCGTGTCGGAGCCGCGCGCGGCATCGACGCTCAGAGCGCCGGCCACGAGCCCGCTGCCCAGCAGCGCCTGCGCCCTGAAGAGGCCCACCAGCGCCAGGGCCGTGGAGACCTGGGTGCCGTTGAGCAGCGCCAGGCCCTCCTTGGGTCCGAGTTGCAGGGGCTCCAGCCCCGCGTGACGGAGCGCCGCGGCCCCCGGCAGGCGCGCCTCTCCCAGCATGGCCTCGCCCTCGCCGATCAGCACCAGGGAGAGATGGGCGAGCGGCGCCAGATCGCCGGAGGCGCCGACCGAGCCCTTCGAGGGAATGACCGGCAGGATCCCGGCATTCAGCAGGCCCAGCAGGTGGGAGATGACGACGGGCCGCACGGCCGAGGCGCCGCGCGCGAGCGACAGGGCCTTGAGCGCCAGGATCAGCCGCACCACGGGCGCCGGCAGGGGAGAGCCGATGCCGGCCGCGTGGCTGCGCAGCAGATTGCCCTGCAGCCTGACCAGCTCGGCGGGGGGAATGCGGGTGCTGGCCATCTTCCCGAAGCCGGTGTTGACGCCATAGAGCGCCTCGCCTTCCGCGATGCGCTCGGCCAGGGCGGCGACCGAGGTCTCCACCGCCGCCTCCCAGCCGGCCGGGAGCGCGAGGGGCTCGCCCGCCATGATGGCGCGCAACGCGGGAAGGGTGATCCCGCCGGGCGTGACGATCATCGGCGGGCCTCCGGGCCGATGCCGAGCATCGGCAGATCGAGGCCCTGCTCCCGAGCGCAGTCGAGCGCGATGTCATAGCCGGCATCGGCATGCCGCATCACCCCCGTGGCCGGGTCGTTCCACAGCACGCGCCGCAGGCGCCGGGCCGCATCCTCCGTGCCATCGGCCACGATCACCATGCCGGCATGCTGCGAATACCCCATGCCGACGCCGCCGCCGTGATGCAGCGAGACCCAGGTGGCGCCGGAGGCGGTGTTGAGCAGGGCGTTCAGCAGCGGCCAGTCCGAGACCGCGTCGGACCCGTCGCGCATGGCTTCCGTCTCGCGGTTGGGCGAGGCCACCGAGCCGGAATCGAGATGGTCGCGGCCGATCACGATCGGCGCCGCGAGTTCACCCCGGGCCACCATCTCGTTGAAGGCGAGGCCGAGCCGGTGCCGCTGCCCGAGGCCGACCCAGCAGATCCGGGCCGGAAGTCCCTGGAACCGGATCCGCTCGCGCGCCATGTCGAGCCAACGGTGCAGATGGGGGTCGTCCGGGATCAGCTCCCGCACCTTGTCGTCGGTCCGGCGGATATCCTCCGGGTCGCCGGAGAGGGCGGCCCAGCGGAACGGGCCGATGCCCCGGCAGAAGAGCGGCCGGATATAGGCCGGCACGAAGCCGGGGAAGCCGAAGGCATTCTCCAGCCCCTCGTCCCGCGCCATCTGCCGGATGTTGTTGCCGTAGTCGAGCACGGCGCTGCCCATGGCCTTGAAGTCCAGCATCGCCTGGACATGCCCGACCATGCTCCGCCGCGCGGCGGCCGCCACGGCCCTGGGATCGGTCTGCCGCTTCTCCTCCCATTCGGCGAGCGTCCAGCCAGCGGGAAGATAGCCGTTGGACGGGTCGTGCGCGCTGGTCTGGTCGGTGACGATATCCGGCGTCACGCCACGGCGGACCAGTTCGGGAAAGACCTCGGCCGCATTGCCCAGGAGGCCGATGCTGAGCGGCGCCCGCGCCGCCGAGGCGGCGCGGATCATGGCCAGGGCCTCATCCAGGCTCTCCGCGCGCCGGTCCAGATAGCCGGTCTCCAGCCGCTTCTCGATGCGCGAGGGCTGGCATTCGACGGCCAGGACGGAGGCGCCGGCGAAGACGCCGGCCAGGGGCTGCGCGCCCCCCATGCCGCCCAGCCCGGCCGTCAGGATCCAGCGTCCCGCCAGGTCGCCGCCGAAATGCTGGCGCCCGGCCTCCACGAAGGTCTCGTAGGTGCCCTGCACGATGCCCTGCGAGCCGATGTAGATCCATGACCCCGCCGTCATCTGGCCGTACATCATCAGCCCGGCACGATCGAGTTCGTTGAACGTGTCCCAGTTGGCCCAGCGCGGCACCAGGTTGGAATTGGCGATCAGCACCCGCGGCGCATCGGCATGCGTCTCGAAGACGCCAACCGGCTTGCCGGACTGCACCAGCAGGGTCTGGTTGTCCTTCAGGCGCTTCAGCACGGCCAGGATGGTTTCGTAGCTGCGCCAGTCCCGCGCGGCGCGCCCGATGCCGCCATAGACCACCAGCTCTCCCGGGCGCTCGGCGACCTCGTCGTCCAGGTTGTTCATCAGCATCCGCATGGCCGCCTCGGTGGTCCATTGCCGGGCGTGCAGGGTGCTGCCTCGCGGAGCGCGGATGGCCGAGGCGTTGCGGAGACGGGTTTGCGACATGAGGCCGATCCCTGGGAAAGGGGGGGGTGAAGGGGGGGGTGAGGGGGGGGGGTCAGTCCAGCGCGCCGCCGAGGCGGTAGCGCGAGCCGGGATGGGTGAGCCATGCGCGCGTGGCGACCAGCCCCCAGGACCAGGTCCGGCGGTGGATCAGCAGGCAGGGCTCGTCGGCGGGGATGCCCAGCGCGGCGGCGGCTTCCGCCTCCGGCCGGATCGCCTCCACCACATGTTCGATCCGTTCGGGCGGCGCGCAGGAGGTCAGGTAGCCATAGGGGGTGACACGGGTGAAATCCTGCTCCAGGAAGCGCGGCGCGATGACCGGATTGACGTAGCGGTCCTCGAACTGGACCGGCAGGCCATTCTCCAGGTGAGTCAGCCTGCAGCGGAACAGCTCGGCCCCGTCCGGCAGGCCGAAGCTCCGCGTCAGCTCCGCGCCGGGCCGGCAGCGGTCCAGCGCCAGCACCCGGACGGAATGCGTGCCGCCGCGCTCCCGCATCTCCTCCGCGATGTCGCGCAGCTCCAGCAGGCTGGACTGCGGCTTGCTCGGCGCCACGAAGGTGCCGACGCCCTGCACACGCACCAGGAGCCCGGCATCCGCCAGCTCCCGCAGGGCCCGGTTGATGGTGACGCGGGAGACCCCGGTCAGCTTCACCAGCTCGTTCTCCGACGGCACGCGATCCTCGGCGGCCCATTCGCCACTGGCCACGCGGGACAGGATGAAGGCCTTGATCTGCTGGTAGCGCGGTGTCGTGGGGCTAGGCGTTGGTGGAGGAGATATCGTCACGGACATGCGGGCAGATTGGTTGTCTTGACAAGTTTCGTCAACCTGAAAGACGATGCGCCCGTCCCATGGAGAAAGGTCCGGCATGCCCCGCTATTTCGCCCCGCAGGCACTGCTTCCCGAAGGCTGGGCGCATGACGTGCTGATCGAGGTGTCGGCCGCGGGCGGCATAGCCTCGGTCACGACCGATGCCGTGCCGGAGGGGGCGGACAGGCTTCCGGGCCTTGTCCTGCCCGGCCTGGCCAATCTGCATTCGCATGCCTTCCAGCGCGCCATGGCGGGGCATGCCGAGCGCCGCTCCCCGCCGGAGGCGCGTGACAGCGAGGGTGGGGCGGACTCCTTCTGGACGTGGCGCCAGACCATGTATCGCTTCGTCAGCCGCTTCACGCCGGAGGACGCGGAGGCCGTGGCGGCGCAACTCTATGCCGAATGCCTGGAATGGGGATTCACCAGCGTCGCCGAGTTCCACTACCTGCATCACCAGGCGGACGGCACATCCTATGCGCAACCTGCGGAGATGGCGTTGCGGCACCATGCCGCCGCCCGCGCCACCGGCATCGGCATCACCCTGCTGCCGAGCCTGTACCGGCATGGCGGCATCTTCGGCCAACCGCCGGTTCCGGCCCAGGCGCGCTTCCTCAATGACCTGGATGGCTTCTGGCGCATCGTCGAGGGCATCCGGGGCGCCATCGCCGGCGATCCACAGGCCGGGATCGGTCTGGCCCCCCATTCCCTGCGGGCGGTGACGCCGGCCATGCTCGCCGAGATCGCCCGGCATGACGGACCGATTCACATCCATGCCGCCGAACAGCCGCGCGAGGTGGCCGAATGCCTGGCCGCCACCGGCGCGCGGCCCGTGCAATGGTTGCTTGATCACCTTCCGGTGGATGCCCGCTGGTGCCTGATCCACTGCACGCACATGACCGAGGCGGAGTCGGCCGGCCTGGCCCGCAGCGGCGCCGTGGCCGGCCTCTGCCCCAGCACCGAGGCCTCACTGGGCGACGGCATCTTCGATCTGCCCGCCTTCCGCGCCGCGGGCGGGCGATACGGCTTCGGGACGGACAGCCATGTCGGCACCTCCCCCCGCGACGAGATGCGCCAGCTGGAAACCAGCCAGCGCCTGGCGCGGCGGCAGCGCTCCGTGGCCACGGACGAGGCCAACCCGCATCCCGGCCGCGTGCTGCTGGACGCGGCCCTCGCCGGCGGCGCTCAGGCCAGCGGGCGCCCGATCCGCGGCATCGCAACCGGCCAGCGCTGCGACCTGATTGTGCTCGACCCGGATCACCCCGCTCTCTGCGGCCGGCAGGGAGACGAACTGCTCGACGCCTGGGTGTTCAGCGGGCAGGGCAATCCGGTGCGTCAGGTCATCGCCGGGGGCCGGGAGGTGGTGCGCCAGGGCCGGCACGTCGATGCGGAGCGCATTCTTGCCCGCTTCCGCCAGGCCATGGCGAGGCTGGCGGCATGATCGAGGTCTGCGTCGTCCGCCGATTCGGAAGCCAGCGTCAGCCGGCGGCGGACACCGCCTCGGCGGCCCGCATCAGGCGGAGGAAGTTCCCGGACCAGAGCAGGCCGATCGCGTCCCGGTCATAGCCCCGGCGCAACAGCTCGGCCGTCAGGTTGGGGCTGTCCGCAGCGCTCATCCAGCCGTCCACGCCGCCGCCGCCATCGAAGTCCGAGGACAGGCCGACATGGGCGATGCCCATGCGCTGCACGGCATAATCCACGTGATCGACGATGTCCTTGACGCTCGCCCGGGCCCTGCCATCGGCATCCGGGCCCCGCAGGAAGCCCGGGACCGCCGTGATCTGCATCAGCCCGTGCGCGGCGCGCAGGGCATCCATCTGCTCGTCATCCAGATTGCGCGGATGGTCGCGCAGGGCGCGGCAGCAGGTATGCGTGGCCACCACGGGGGCCCGGGACAGGCTGACGGCCTGCAGCATCGTGCTCTTCGCCGCATGGGACACATCGACGAGCAGCCCCAGGGCGTTCATCTCGGCGATCGCCGCGCGGCCCAGCGTTGAAAGGCCCCCGTGCAGGACCGGCCCGTCCCCCAGGTCGGGCCGGGGGATCGCGGCATCAGCCAGGGCGTTGTGGCCATTGTGGGTGATCGTCACGTAGCAGGCGCCGAGTCCGCGCCACAACGCCAGCCGCGACAGATCCTCCCCCATGCCGTAGCCGTTCTCGACCGCCAGCAGGATGCCGGTGCCGCCGGAGCGCAACGCCTCCAGCTCGGCGGCGCGACCGACGATTCGCCGCTCCTGCCCGCCGGCCGTCGCCCGGATGGCGCGCAGCATGGCCTCGCAACGCCGGCTGGCCGCCGCATGCCCCTCCGGCGTGCGCGGCCCCTGGGGCAGATAGGCGGCGAAGACCACGGCCTTCAGGCCGCCCGCCGCCATCCTCGCGAAGTCCACGCACCGCTGGGTCGGACCTCTCGGGTCGGGCGGGTCCGGCCAGGGGATGTCCACATGGGTGTCCAGCGTGAGCGTCGCGGCATGGATGGCGGCGGAAGGCGGAGGAGGTTGCATATCGCGTCCGGACGACCTGGCAGGGCGGAAAGCCTCGCCGGTGGGGGGCAAGGCGTCAACCTGCGGCGGCGCCCTCCAGCGCGGCCGTCACCTGCTCCAGCATGTCGGGCAGCGCCGCCGGATCCAGCCAGCGGAACACGCCCACCAGCCCGTGCCGCGGATCGATCCAGATGTAGTTGCCGCCGGCTCCCTGCGCCAGGAAGCTCTCGCGGCTGGCGCCCGGGTAGCGGCCATTGCCGTTGAGCCACCAGAGCAGGCCATAGTCCGGATTGAGGCGGCATGGCGTGGTGCAGGCCCGGACCCATCCCTCCGGCAGGATGCGCTGGCCGTCCCAGAGGCCATCATTCAGCATCAGCTGCCCGATCCGGGCCTGATCCTCGGCATGGGTGAAGACGCCGCCACCCCAATGGCCGCCGCCGGACACCGACTGGATGAGGCGTCCCTCGATCTCGACGTCGCTGGTGCGGTAACCCTCCCACCGCATGCTGCCACTGCCGCCGATGGGCTTCAGGATCCGCTCGGCGAAGACCTCGGGCAGGGGCGCGCGGAAGCGGTGCAGCAGGGCCAGGGACAGCGCATTGACGCGCACGTCGTTGTATTCCCAGTAGCTGCCCGGCGCCTCCAGCGGCCGGTCCAGCCCCTTCTCGGCCTTGCCCTCCCGCTTCAGGTCGCGGCCCCGGTCGATCCGGTCCGCCTTGCCGAACAACGTGCCTTCCCATTCGCTGGTCTGCTCCAGCAGCATGCGCCAGGTGATGCGGCCGTTGTGATCACCCTCGAAAGCCGCATCCCGGACAGTGTCCCGGACAGGCGCGTCGAGATCGGCGATGAGGCCGTCGCCCCAGGCCAGGCCCGCCAGCAGGGCCAGGTAGCTCTTGGCCACGCTGAAGGTCATGTCGACCTGCTGTGTGTCCCCCCACCGGGCCACCGGGCGGCCGTGCAGCAGCAGCAGGCCGTTGGGCGCGCCGCGGGGCGCCGTATTGCCCAGGACCTCATTGTCCGGGGGAGGCTCGAAATAGCCGCTTCGCAGATGCGCGAGCAGGTCGCGGGGGAACGGTGTCTCCCGCGACTGGGCGAAGGCAACGGCGCCGGCGAGCCGGGCGGGATCGAAATTCGACGCGGGCGCCGGGGCGCCGGCAAAGGGCAAAGCTTCCATGACGCCCAGCCTGAACGCGACAGCGAGTCCCGGCAAGCGGAGGCATGGACGGCCGGCGGGGCCGACCCCATCTGCAGGATCCGGTCAATGGAGGGTTTCGGGATGGAAGGTGGCGAGACGGCGATCCTGGGCGGAGGCTGCTTCTGGTGTCTGGACGCGGCCTACCGTGATCTGCAGGGCGTGAAGGAGGTTGTGTCGGGCTATGCGGGCGGCCATGCGGAGCATCCGACCTATGAGCAGGTCTGCGGCAAGCAGACCGGCCACGCGGAGGTGGTGAAGGTCACCTTCGACCCGTCCGAGATCTCCTATGCGGATGTTCTGCGCATCTTCTTCACCCTGCACGACCCCACGACAAAGGATCGCCAGGGCGCGGATATCGGGCCGCAATACCGCAGCATCATCCTGACCCTCTCCCCCGAACAGGAGAGGACGGCGCGGGAGGTGATGGCGGAGGTCACGCGCGAGGAGCTCTGGCCCGCGCCCCTCGTGACGGAGATCGCGGCCGCCGGCCGCTTCTGGCCGGCCGAGGCGGAACACCAGGACTATTTCCGGAACAATCCGTGGTCCGGCTACTGCCGGGCCGTGATCGCTCCGAAGGTTGCCAAGTTCCGGAAGCGCTTCGCGCAGCGCCTCAGGCCGCAGGCCGCCTAGGCCAAGCCTGGTCCGTAAATCCGGGAAAGGGGGCAATAAAGCGGACGGCGCCCTTGGCCTCTCGGCCGGGCGCCGTCAACGCGGGGGTTCCTTTGCGGAACCATTCCTCCCCAAACTCGGCCTGCAGAGCAACTCCGAGGCGCCCTGTTTAGCAGGTCTTGTATAAGACACAAGTCTAATCCTTCAGACGCCTTGATTGCCGTCGCGGGATAGGGAACACCCTCGCTGTCCTTCCGCGCCGCACAAAGGTTTCATCCATCCATGGCCACCGACATCTCCGCTGCGAATGCCAGGCTGGATGCTCGGCCTCTCTACAGGCAGGTCGAGGAGATCCTGCTGGGGCGGATCGTGGGCGGCATCTGGCCGCCCGGTCATCTTCTGCCCTCGGAGCCGGAGCTGGCGACGGAGCTGGGCGTATCCCAGGGAACGGTGCGCAAGGCGCTGACCTCGCTCGAGCAGCGCAATCTTATCAACAGGCGGCAGGGGCGTGGTACGACGGTCGCCCGGCACACGGGCGAGACGGCGCGCCGGCACTTCTTCCGGGTGCGGGACCTGAGTGGGCGCGCGGTCGTCTCCAGGATCATCGTGGTCTCGTGCGACGAGGGGGCGGCGGAGCCCTGGGAGGCCCAGGCGTTGGCGATCGAGGCCGGGGCCCCCGTCCATCACCTGCGGCGGATTCGCCTGCTCGATGGCAGCCCGCGCATCTTCGAGCGCTGCACCCTCTCGGCCGCGATGCTGCCGGATTTCAGGCTTCCACCCGGCGAGCTGGCCTCGGAGCTGTATGTCCACTTCCAGCGCGCCCATGGCGTGACCATCGCGGCGGCCGAGGAGGAACTTTCGGCGGGCGCGGCGGATGAGGAGACGGCCCAGGCCATTGGCAAGCCCGCCGGAACGCCGCTGCTGATGGTGCAGAGAATCGCCTATGACGTCGCGCATCGCCCGGTCGAGGTGCGGCTCTCAATGATCGACACGGAGCGCCATCGCTACGCGGTCCGGCTGGAATAGCGGCGCCCGGGACGCCGCCGCTCCCCCAAAAGCTTGCGCGGGTGGGGGGAGGGTGGTAATGGCCGCGCCTTCCTGATTTACCGCTGACTACGACAGCACGACGAGAGAGAGGCCCGGCGCCATGGCCGTTCCGAAGAAGAAGGTTTCGCCCTCCCGCCGCGGCATGCGCCGCAGCCATGAGGCGCTGGTGGGTGCCGCCCATCACGAGTGCCCGAACTGCGGCGAGCTGAAGCGCCCGCACCATATCTGCGCCTCCTGCGGCCACTATGACGGCCGCGAGGTCGTCGAGGCCGGCAAGGCCCTGAAGGCCGCGGTCCGCGTCTGATTTCCTGAGCGTCGAGCGAGAAAACAACACCTTGTCGCAGGCGACCATGCCGCAGGGCGAAGCCTCTCAGGTCCGTCCTGCGGAAGTCTTTTCCCTCGCCATCGACGCCATGGGCGGTGACCACGCACCCGAGGCGGTGCTGGACGGCCTGGAGCTTGCCGCGGAGCGGCATCCCCAGGCCCGTTTTCTCCTGGTGGGCGATGAGACCCGGCTGACGCCTCTGCTGGCGCGCCGCCCCAAGGCGGCGCGACTCTGCTCGATCCGCCATGCCGCGGACGCCATTCCCGGGGATATGAAGCCGACCGCCGCGCTTCGCGTCCGCCACTCCTCGATGCGAATCGCCATCGACGCCGTCGCCGGCGGCGAGGCCGCGGGTGTGGTCTCGGCCGGCAATACGGGCGCGTTGATGGCGCTCGGCAAGATCGTCGTGAAGACGCTCCCGGAGATCGAGCGTCCCGCCCTGGCGGCCATCGGCCCTTCCGCCCGCGGCGATGTCGTGCTGCTCGACCTGGGCGCGAACGTCACCTGCGATGCGCGCAATCTGGTCGAGTTCGCGGTGATGGGCGATGCCTTCGCCAGGGCCGTCCTGGGGCTGTCGAAGCCCAGCATCGGGCTGCTGAATGTCGGCAGCGAGGAGCTGAAGGGCGACGACCGGGTTCGGCAGGCCGCCGACATTCTCCGGGAAAGCCCGTTGGCTTCCAGTTTCCATGGCTTCGTCGAAGGGCATGACATCACGGCGGGAACCGTGGACGTCATCGTCACCGACGGCTTCACGGGGAATATAGCCCTGAAGACCGGGGAAGGGGCCTTCAAGCTGGTCGGCTCCCTGCTGAAGCAGGTCTTCACCTCCTCCCTCTCGGCCAAGCTCGGCTATCTCCTGGCCCGTCGCGCGCTCGACCGGCTTCGGGAATGGATGGACCCCAGGCGCTACAATGGCGCGGTCCTGGTCGGCCTGAACGGCGTGGTGGTGAAGAGCCACGGTGGCACCGATGCCATCGGCTTCGCCCATGCCGTCGATGTCGCCATGGACATGGTGACACATGGCTTCAACCAGCGGATTCGCGAGGGCCTCTCCGCCCTGCCGCCGCGAACCAAGACGGCCGTGGCCGACGCCCATCTTCCCGGTCGGTGACCGTGGCTTCAGGATCGATCCCCATGACTCCTCGCAGCCTGATTCTCGGTACCGGCGGCTACCTGCCCGAGACGGTGCTGGACAACGAGGCTCTGGCCGCGCGCTACGGGCTGGACACGTCGGATGCCTGGATCCGGGAACGGACTGGCATCCGCCAGCGCCATCTGGCGGCGCCGGGGGAATCCGCCAGCGACATGGGCGCGGCGGCGGCCCGGGCGGCCCTGGAGCAGGCCGGGCTCGATGTCGGGGCGGTGGATGCGATCATCGTCGCGACCGCGACACCGGACGCCGCCTTTCCCTCCACGGCAGCCCGGCTTCAGGCCAAGCTCGGCATCAGCCGGGGCTTCGCTTTCGATGTCTCCGCGGCCTGTGCGGGCTTCGTCTATGCCTTGTCGATCGCGGATTCCATGCTGCGGACCGGGCAGGCGCGCTGCGCCCTTGTCATCGGGGCCGAAGTCTTTTCCCGGCTTATGGACTGGAAGGACCGGGGGACCTGCGTCCTCTTCGGCGATGGCGCCGGCGCGGTGGTGCTCCAGGCCACCGAGACGCCGGGGGATCGGGGGCTCCTCTCCTGCCATCTGCACGCGGATGGCCGGCATGGCGACATTCTGTATGTGGAGCAGGAGGTCGGGCTCCTGCGCATGACGGGGCGCGAGGTGTTCCGGCACGCCGTGAGCAAGCTGGCCGCCGCGGTCGACGAGGCCCTGGCGGCGAACGGCCTGGACAAGTCCGAGGTCTCCTGGCTCGTGCCGCACCAGGCCAATGCCCGCATCATCGACGCGATGGGGCGCAAGCTGGGACTGCCGCCGGAGCGCGTGGTCATGACGGTGGACCGCCATGCCAATACCTCGGCGGCCTCGATTCCTCTGGCTCTGGCGGAGGCGACGCGGGACGGGCGTGTGCAGCGCGGCGATCTGATCCTGATGGAGGCGATCGGCGGAGGTCTGACCTGGGGCGCCGCGCTGGCTCGGTTCTGATCTGTCGGAATATCGAGAGAAAACGGTTTTTTGATACTGCTTTCCTGCCGCAAGGACCTATAGCCTGGATGGCGAACCCGGTGCCTGGGTCCGGTTCCGAAGAAAGGCCTTGCCGCCGCTGTTTCAGGGAGTGCCGGTAAAAGGTGCGATGGCCGAAAGGCTTGACGCCGAATGCGGCAATTCCGAAGTTCCGTAAAAAATTCATATGCCTACGCCTTGGTGGTCGGGCTGGCTTTTCGGTATTACTGCCGTTATGTTCCGGCCGTTTCCGGGAGGCAGGAATTTTGCGGATGATCCTTTCGGTCGGAGATCGATGACGATGTTGATTACCGTGCCGCCTGACTACCGGCCGTCCGATGCCGAAGAGTTCATGTCTCCCTTGCAGCAGGAGTATTTCCGCCAGAAGTTGTTGAAGTGGCGGCAGGATCTCCTTCGGGAAGCGGGAGATACCCTAGCAAGCCTCAGCGAAGGCGGGATATCCGAAGCCGATCTGACCGACCGCGCCAGCGTGGAGACAGATCGCGCTCTCGAACTGCGCACCCGCGACCGTGCCAGGAAGCTGATCTCGAAGATTGATCAGGCTCTCGAACGTATCGAGAACGGCACATACGGCTATTGCGAGGAGACCGGGGAGCCCATCGGTTTGCGTCGGCTCGAGGCGCGCCCGATCGCGACCCTTTCCATCGAGGCGCAAGAGCGGCACGAGAAGATGGAGCGCATTCACCGCGACGACTGATTTGCCGGCGGGCGGAGTGGCAGGACGTGGAGAAGGCGGTGTCTTTTCCGCGATCTTCCCCGGCCCTTCGGCCCTGGCGGGAACCAGCTTCTTATTGCTTGCAATGCCGTGCGATCCGGTGCATCTGCCGCCGCGACGGTGATTGCGGCAGAACCCCTGCGGTTTGCCGCCATCGATTCTGGCGGATGGTTTGATCATCTTCCTCCCTTGCGTCCCGGCCGCCTGGCCGGGGCGGTTCCGGCTCAGGGGATGATCTCGCGGTCCGGCTGGACTGACACCCAATCCAGCGAGCGCGCGGTACGGGAAGCCGCGCCGATCTCGTATGAAGATTTCCCGCGCGGCTCGCGCCGCGACGCGTATGGAGGCCCCCCGTGGCGCGCACACCGCTCGAGAAGATCCGCAACATCGGCATTACGGCGCATATCGACGCCGGCAAGACGACGACGACCGAGCGGATCCTTTACTACACCGGCAAGTCCCACAAGATCGGTGAGGTCCACGAGGGCAACACCACCACCGACTACATGGAGCAGGAGCGTGAGCGTGGCATCACGATCACCTCCGCTGCCGTGACGGCCGAGTGGAAGGGCCACCGGATCAACGTCATCGACACCCCGGGCCACATCGACTTCAACATCGAGGTCAACCGCTCGCTGCGCGTGCTCGATGGCGCCGTCTTCGTGATCGAGGGCGTGGCCGGCGTGCAGCCGCAGTCCGAGACCAACTGGCGCCTGGCCGACCGCTACAACGTGCCGCGCATCATCTACATCAACAAGCTGGACCGCACGGGCGCCGACTTCTACCGCGCCGCCGCGACCCTGACCGAGAAGCTCGGCATCAACTGGGTGGCCCTGCAGCTGCCGATCGGCATCGAGGATACCCTGAAGGGCGTCGTCGACCTGGTCGAGATGAAGGCCCTGATCTGGGAAGGCGACGAACTCGGCGCCAAGTACCACGAGGCCCCGATCCCGGACGACCTGAAGGAGAAGGCGGCCGAGTACCGCCAGCTCCTGCTCGACACCGCCCTGTCCGTCGATGACGCGGCGATGGAAGAGTATTTCGACAAGGGCGACGTCTCCGTCGAGACCCTGAAGAAGTGCATCAAGAAGGGCACGATCTCCGGCGCCTTCCGTCCGGTCGTCTGCGGCTCCTCCTTCAAGAACAAGGGTGTGCAGCCGCTGCTGGATGCCGTCTGCGACTACCTGCCGAGCCCGGTGGAAGTCGAGGGCATCATGGTCGCCCCCGAGGAAGGCCAGGACGAGAACACCCCGCGCCGTATCATCGAGGTGAGCGAGACCGCGCCGTTCTCCGCGCTCGCCTTCAAGATGATCAACGACAAGTACGGCAACCTGACCTTCATCCGCGTCTATGCCGGCGTGGTGCGCCAGGGCGATACCGTCCTGAACACCGCCAAGGGCAACAAGGAACGCATCGGCCGCATGTTCCAGATGCATGCCGATAAGCGTGAGGAAGTGAAGGAGGTGTTCGCCGGCGACATCGTCGCCATCGTGGGCCTGAAGGACACCCTGACGGGTGACACCCTGGCCGACCCGGCGGACCCCGTCGTGCTCGAGCGCATGGCCTTCCCGGTGCCGGTCATCGACATCTCCGTCGAGCCCAAGACCAAGGATGGCGTGGAGAAGATGACGCTCGGCCTGCAGAAGCTGGCCGGCGAGGACCCCTCCCTGCGTCTGAAGACCGACCAGGAGACCGGCCAGACCATCCTGTCCGGCATGGGCGAGCTCCACCTCGAGATCATCATCGACCGCCTGAAGCGCGAGTATGGCGTGGACGCCAACATCGGCGCGCCGCAGGTGGCCTATCGTGAGACGATCACGAAGGCGCACACCGAGACCTACACCCACAAGAAGCAGTCGGGTGGTTCGGGCCAGTTCGCCGAGGTGAAGATCACCTTCGAGCCCAAGGAGCGGAACGAGGGCATCGAGTTCGTCAATGCCGTCGTCGGCGGCTCGGTGCCGAAGGAGTACATCCCGGCGGTCGAGAAGGGCATCAAGGTCCAGGCCGATACCGGCGTGCTGGCCGGCTTCCCGACGGTGGACTTCAAGTACACCCTGACGGACGGCAAGTACCACGACGTCGACTCCTCGGCCCTGGCCTTCGAGATCGCCGCCAAGGCCTGCTTCCGCGAGGGCATGAAGAAGGCCGGCCCGGTGATCCTGGAGCCGATCATGGACGTCGAGGTGACGACGCCGCAGGATCATGTCGGTGACGTGGTGGGCGACCTCAACCGTCGCCGTGGCGTGATCCAGAGCCAGGATATGGCCGGCACTTCGGTCATCGTCCGCGCTCATGTGCCGCTGAAGGAGATGTTCGGCTACATCTCCAACCTGCGGGGCATGACCAAGGGCCGCGCCTCCTTCTCGATGCAGTTCCACCACTACGATCCGGTGCCGCGCAACGTCGCCGACGAGATCATGAAGCAGAGCGCCTGACACCTGATCGGGGTTCCGATCCATCAGCTTCTTTCGAACGCGGGCCAGACTGGCCCGCGTTTTTCGTTTCGGTGGGAAGCATCATGCTACCAATCGTCTCCAAGCTCTGTGAGGCTTGAAGGCGGGAGTGGAATCTCCAACATGTCCGCCATGCAATCCGGTCAAGACCATCGCCCTGTCCTGGACATGACGCCCGACGGCGAATTCAAGGGGCCGGCGCCTCGCCCCACGACGTGGCTGGACAGGCTTCTGCTGAGGCTGGGTGGCGTGGCGGCGCTTGTCGCACTGGTGGCGCTTGGCGTGGTGGTGGCGGGGATCGCCGTGGCGTTCTTCGCGATTGCCCTGCCTGTGGCCCTAATCGCCGGGCTCGTGGCCTTCGGCACCCTGTGGTGGCGAGCGCGGCGGAACGGCGAGAGCCTGCGCTTCGAGGCCATGGCCCGGCGATACCGGAGCCGCTGAACGGCCTACCGCCGTCTCAGACCAGGGCGGCGAGCCGGCTGCGGTGCCGGTAGGTGAGGGCCTCGGCCATGTGGCGGCGTTTCACCACATCGCTTTCCTCCAGGTCCGCGATGGTGCGCGCGACCCGGAGGCATCGGACATAGCCGCGATTGGACAAGGCGAGCTGGGTGGTGGCACGGTCCGCCAGAGCCAGCGCCTCCTGCGACAGAGCCGGGACGAGCGTGTCCAGCGCCTCCTCGGCGTTGCTGACGCCGCGTTCACGCTGCCGCGTGCGGGCCTGAGTGACCCTTGCTGCCACCGTCGTGCTGCTCTCTCCCAGCGGCACCCTTGCGATCTCGCCCGGCGATATCGGCGCCATCCCGATCACCATGTCGATGCGATCGAGCAGGGGCCCTGAGAGCTTCTGCTGATAGGTCTCGCCGCAGCGGGGCGCGGAGCCGCATTCCCGGCTCGCCTCGCCCAGGTGACCGCATCGGCACGGATTCATCGCCGCGATCAGCTGGAACCGGGCCGGATAACTGACATGGGCCGCGGCCCGGCTGATGGTGCAGAAGCCGGTCTCCAAAGGCTGGCGCAGCGCCTCCAGGGCAGGGCGGCCGAACTCCGGAAGCTCGTCAAGGAACAGCACCCCATGATGCGCAAGGCTGATCTCGCCGGGACGCGCTTTTGGCCCCCCGCCGACCAGTGCGGCCTGGCTGGCGGAGTGGTGGGGACTCCGGAAGGGTGGTCTCGATGATATCCGTCCCCCCTCGAGAAGCCCGGCAACGCTGCGGATCAGGCTGACCTCCAGGGCCTGCGCGGGGGTCAGATCCGGCAAAAGGCCGGCGATGCGGGAGGCCAGCATGGACTTGCCGGCGCCTGGAGGCCCGGAGAGCAGCAGGTTGTGGTTGCCCGCGGCGGCGATCTCCAAGGCGCGCTTGGCGGCCTCCTGGCCGCGCACCTGGGACAGGCACGCTTGGCCTGCCGTGGAGGTCTCCAGGGCTGGCGGCTGTGGCGCGGAGAGCAATTGCTTTCCGTTGAGATGCGCGATGATCTGCGGGAGATCGCGGGCCGCCAGGATCTCGACGGAGCCGGCCCAGGCCGCTTCGCCACCCTGGGCGAGGGGGCATATCAGCCCCAGTTCCCGTTCCGCCGCGCCCAGAGCGGCCGGAAGGATGCCGGCCACGGGACCGATGGCCCCATCCAGGGCCAGTTCGCCCAGGGCGGCAAAGCCCTCCAGTTCCTCGGAAGGCACGATGTCCATCGCCGCGAGAAGAGCGAGGGCGATCGGCAGGTCGAAATGCGAACCTTCCTTCTGCAGGCTTGCCGGCGCGAGATTGACCAGGATGCGCTTGGGGGGGAGGCTCAGCCCCATGCCGTTCAGGGCGGCGCGCACCCGCTCGCGGCTCTCGGTGATCGCCTTGTCCGGCAGGCCGACCAGGATGAAAGCGGGCAGTCCGCCGGTGATCTGGACCTGCACCTCCACCGGCACGGTTTCGATACCGGAGAAGGCGAAGCTGGCCAGACGGACGATGCTCATGGCGGCAGATTACAGATCCACCACCAGATCATCAACTTAATGGATTATCGCCCGTGCCAGCCATCGAGGAAGCTCAACAGGAGGCTTCCTATGAGATCGACGTTGTAGCCGCCCTCCTGGGCAAGCACGGTGGGAAGGCCGAGGCCTGCCAACAGCGCCCCGGCGCGCGCGAAGCCGTCCCGCGTGACCTTGAGAAAGCTCAACGGCTCCTGCTCGGACGCATCGAAGCCGAGGGGGATGACGAGCGCGTCCGGCCGGAAGGCCTGGCTGCGTTCGATGGCATGAGAAAGCGCGGCGAGCCACGCCTCGTCGCCCGACCCGCGCGGGAGGGGGAGGTTGTGGTTGTGCCCTAGCCCCCGGCCACCGCCCCGCTCCTCGTCATACCCGACATACCAGGGATAGTAGCCCGCGGGATCGCCGTGCAGGGACACCGTCAGGACATCGTCCCGCTCCCAGAAGATGCCCTGCGTTCCGTTGCCGTGATGGGCATCGATATCGATGATGGCGACCCTGGCCGCGCCGCCACGGCGCAGGCGTTCGGCTGCCAGGGCGCTGTTGTTGACGTAGCAGTGCCCGCCGGCCCGCGCGGCATAGGCATGGTGGCCGGGGGGCCGGCTCAGCGCATAGGCCAGGCCGCCCCCGGCGCTCACGGAGCCGGCGGCGGCAAGGGCGCAGGAGGCGGCGGAGAGGATCGACTCCCAGCTGCCGGGCCCGATCGGGCATGCCGTATCGGCGGTGTACCAGCCGGTCCGCGCCAGGATCGAGGAGGTCAGGCGGGCCCCCTGCGCCAGCATCTCAGGGGAGGGGTGCATGTTGGCCACCACCTCCGGCCCCTTTTCGGGAAGGGCCGCCCAGGCTTTCGCGGCCTCCGCCAGAAAGGCGACATAGCCGGCGTCGTGGATGTCGAGCAGCGCCGCGGGCTCGACCAGCGGCGGCGTCTCCACGGCGGTCCCGCTGCCTCGAAGCGCGGCAAGGAGCGCCTCCGCCCGCTGCGGTATCTCGAAGTTGCGGCGGACCGATCCTCTCTGGAGGAAGAAATGCGGCGAATGCCGCGTCTGATCGGGATGGGCAAAGGCGCGCATGAACTCAGGCTATGCCGGACGGACGCCCTTGTCGATGCGGCTTTCCCAGGGTTAGCGTCGCAGTCTGGGATGCATCAACGGGAGACAAAGATGGGCCTTTCACGTCGTGGCCTTCTGGCCGGCGCGGCCGCCGCGCCTTTGCTGATGCGCGTGGACGACGCCCTGGCCCAGGGCATCCAGCCCAAACGAGGCGGAACCCTGAACTCGATCGTCAACCCGGAGCCGCCCATTCTCCATGTTGGCGTCAACAATCAGGCGCCGACGCTGATCGTCGGCGGCAAGATCTTCCAGGGCCTGCTCCGCTACAGCAGCAAGCTGGAGCCCCTCCCTGAGCTCGCAAAGAGCTGGGAGATCAGCCCGGATGGGCTCGAATACACCTTCCACCTGCAGGAGAACGTCAAGTTCCATGATGGGCAGCCGATGACGGCGGAAGACGTCGTCTTCTCCATCATGAAGTTCCACATGGAAGTCTCGCCCCGTGCGCGCGGCGTGTTCTCGCGCATCAAGGAGGGCGTGGCGGTGGACAGGAACACCGCCAAGTTCGTACTGTCCGCGCCGTTCGAGCCCTTCCTCCTCATGTTCGATGTGACGGTCTCGGCGATTGTCCCCAAGCATCACTTCGAAGGACAGGACTATCGGCAGGCACCCGTCGTCCAGAAGCCGATCGGCACCGGCCCCTTCCGCTTCGTGGAATGGCAGCGTGGCAACTTCATCCGGCTGGAGCGCTTCGACGGCTACTGGAAGCCCAACCAGCCTTATCTCGACGCCATCATCTACCGGGTGATTCCGGACAGCCAATCGCGCCGCCTGGCCCTGGAGAGCGGGCAGGTTCAGCTCACACAGTCGAACGACATCGAGCCTTTCGACGTGCCGCAGATGCGCGCCCGGCCCAATCTCGAGGTGCAGACCACGGGCTGGGAGTATTTCGGTCCGCTCATGTGGCTGGAGCTCAACCACCGGGTGAAGCCTCTGGACGATGTGCGCGTGCGCAAGGCTCTGGCGCATGCCGTGAACCGCGACTTCATCGCGCAGCGGCTCTGGTTCGGCATCGGCAAGCCGGCCACCGGTCCCGTGGCGAGTTCCACGCGCTTCCACGATGCCACGGCCAGGATGCCGTCCTTCGATGTCAACGCGGCGAAGAAGCTGCTGGACGAGGCGGGGCTGAAGCCGAACGGGCAGGGGGTCCGGTTCACGATCAGGCATCTGAGCCTGCCCTATGGCGAGGTCTTCACCCGGCTGGGCGAGTTCCTGCGTCAGTCGCTGCGGCAGGTCGGCGTCGACCTCCAGCTGGAAAGCGTGGATGTCGGAACCTGGGCGCAGCGGACCGCCAACTGGGAGTTCGATACCACCATCAACTATCTCTACCAGTACGGTGACCCGACCCTGGGCGTGGAGAGGAGCTACGTCTCCACCAACATCAAGAAGATCCTCTTCTCCAACGTCTCGGGCTACGCCAACCCGAAGGTGGACGAGCTCTTCACCCAGGCGCGCGACGCCGCCGAGCCTGCCAAACGCCAGGAGTACTTCACGGCCGTCCAGAAGATCCTGGTGGAGGACGTGCCGCTGGTCTGGCTGCTGGAGATGGCTTTTCCCACCATTCACGAGAAGCGGCTGCACAATGTGATCACCAGCGGCGCCGGCGTGCATGCCAGCTTCGACGATGTCTTCCTGGCCTGAGCATGGAAGTCTCCAAGCTACCGGCCTATCTGGCGGCGCGGCTGGTCAAGGCGGCGATCGTCGTCCTGGCCATCGTGATCTGCAACTTCTTCCTGATCCACGCCGCGCCCGGCGATCCCGCCAGCATCATCGCCGGCCAGTCCGGCGCGGCGGATGCCAAGTTCCTGGAGCAGCTGAGGGCCCAGTTCGGCCTGGATCAGCCGCTCTACGTCCAGCTCTGGCTCTATCTGAAGGGCGTGCTGACGCTCGATCTCGGCTTCAGCCACCGGCAGCAGATGCCCGTTTCCACGCTCCTGTGGGAGCGGCTGCCGGCCACCCTCCTGCTGACCGGCAGCGCCTTCGTCTTCGCCCTCGTGGTGGGCGTGAGCATGGGAGCGCTGGCGGCCAAGCGCGTCGGCACGTGGTGGGACAGCATCATCACCGTCCTCGCCCTCGTCTTCTACGCCACGCCGCTCTTCTGGGTGGGCCTGATGCTCGTCCTTCTGTTCAGCGTGGCGCTGGAATGGCTGCCCTCCTTCGGCATGGCCTCGGTGGGCGTCGAGCTGAGCGGCTTCCAGGCGGCGCTGGATGTCGGCAGGCACCTCATCCTGCCGGGGCTGACGCTGGGGCTGTTCTATGTCGCCGTCTATGCGCGTCTGACACGGGCCACCATGCTGGAGGTCGCCGACCAGGATTTCGTGAGGACGGCCCGGGCCAAGGGCGTGCCTGAAGGCCGCATCCAGCGGCGGCACGTGCTCCGCAATGCCCTCCTTCCCATCATCACCTTCGCCGGCATCCAGGCCGGTCAGGTCATCGGTGGTTCCATCCTGGTCGAGACGGTCTTCGCCTGGCCCGGCATCGGCCGGCTGGCCTTCGATGCGCTGCTGGCCCGCGACTACCAGGTCCTGATGGGCGTCTTCTTCTGCACCAGCGTCATGGTCGTGATCTTCAATCTGCTGACCGATCTTCTCTACGCCATCGTGGATCCGCGCGTGGAGATGGCCGGATGAGAATTTTCTGGCGCAACTTCTCCCGCAACCGCGGCGCGGTGTTCGGGATGGTCATCCTGGTCGGGGTGGCCATGCTTGCCCTCCTGGCGCCGGTCATCTTTCCCGGCAGCCCGTGGGACATGGTGGGCGCGCCCTTCATGCCGCCGGGTGAGATGGGGCTTCTGCTCGGTTCCGACAGCCTGGGACGCGACGTCGCTGCCGGGATCGCGCATGGCGCACGGGTCTCCCTGCTCGTCGGGGCGGTCTCCACCGCAGCCGCGCTGCTCATCGGCGTCACGCTCGGCGCCGTCGCCGGCTACTTCGGCGGCATCGTCGACGATCTCGTCATGCGTTTCACCGAGTTTTTCCAGACCATCCCGAGCTTCGTCCTGGCCATCCTGCTGGTGGCCATCTTCACGCCGACCATCGGCTCCATCGTCTTCGCCATCGCCATCGTCTCCTGGCCCCCGGTCGCGCGTGTCGTCCGGGCGGAGTTCCTGTCCCTGCGTTCGCGCGAGTTCGTCCAGGCCTCCGAGGTGCTCGGGAAGTCGCGCTTCTCGATCGTGATCGGGGACATCCTGCCGAACACCCTCTCCCCGATCGTCGTCCTGTCGTCCCTCATGGTGGCTTCCGCCATCCTGCTCGAAAGCGCCTTGTCCTTCCTCGGGCTCGGCGATCCCAATCTAATGTCCTGGGGCTTTCTCATCGGATCCGGCCGGAGCGTCATCCGCCTGGCCTGGTGGATGAGCGTCTTTCCCGGCATTGCCATCTTCCTCACCGTTCTCTCCCTGAATCTCGTGGGCGAGGGGTTGTCCGACGCCCTGAATCCCAGGTTGGCGCGCAATCGCGGGGCAAAGCCATGACGCATCTCCTGGAGGTCAGAGACCTGACGATCGGGCTGCCGCAAGGCGCCGACAGACCGCACGCCGTGGACGGAATCTCGCTGCATCTCGATGCCGGCGAGATCCTCTGCATCGTCGGGGAAAGCGGATCGGGGAAGTCGATCACCGCGAACACCATCATGGGCCTGCTGCCGCGCGAGTTGCCGGTCCTCGGCGGCGACATCCTCTTCGAGGGCGAGCGGCTTCTCGGCCTTTCGGCGGAAGCGCTGCGCTCCCGTCGGGGCCGGCGGATGGCCATGGTGTTCCAGGAACCCATGACCGCCCTCAACCCGCTGATGCGCGTGGGCGACCAGATCGCCGAGGCGCTGGCCGTGCATGGCCGAGGTGGCGAGGCCCGGCAGAAGGTGCCCGAGCTGCTGGCAGCGGTGAACCTGCCGGATCCCGCCTCGATCGCCCGGATGCATCCCTTCCGCCTGTCCGGCGGACAGCGCCAGCGCGTGATGATCGCCATGGCGTTGGCCCTGGAGCCGGCGCTGCTGATCGCCGACGAGCCGACGACCGCGCTCGACGTCACCACGCAGATGCAGATCCTGAAGCTCATCCGCGAGATCCAGGAGCGGCGCGGGATGGGCGTGATGTTCATCACGCACGATTTCGGCGTGGTCGCCGAGATCGCCGATCGCGTCGCGGTGATGCAGTACGGAAGGATCGTCGAGCAGGGCCCCGCGAGGGATGTGCTGAACGCCCCGCAACACCCCTATACCAGGGCGCTGATCGCCGCCGTGCCGCATGGCAGATCGACCCAGGGCCAGGCCATCCGCCCGGCTCCGGTGCTGGAGATGAAAGGGGTCACCAAGACCTATCGTCGGGGCGGCTGGTTCGGCGCCAAGGTGGCCGTGAAGGCCATCCACGACGCCGACTTCGTCCTGAACAAGGGCGAGACCCTGGGCCTGGTCGGGGAAAGCGGTTCGGGCAAGTCGACCCTCGCGCGCTGCGTGGTCCGGCTGGTCGAGCCGGAAGCGGGCGAGATCCTGTTCCACGGCGAGGATCTGCGCCCCCTGTCGCGCCAGGGATGGCGGCCCTATCGCAAGCGGATCCAGATGGTCTTCCAGGATCCTTATGCCTCGCTCAATCCGCGGCGGAAGGTGGGCGATGCGATCACCGAGGGGCCTGTCGCGCACGGCGCGGACCCGAAGGAGGCGAGGCGCCGGGCGGTCGAGCTCCTCGAGCTGGTCAAGCTCGATCCCTCGGCGATCGAGCGCTATCCGCATGAGTTCAGCGGCGGTCAGCGCCAGCGCATCGGGCTGGCTCGCGCCCTCGCCATGGATCCCGAACTGCTCATCGCCGACGAGCCCGTCTCCGCGCTCGACGTCTCGGTCCAGGCGCAGGTGCTGAACCTCCTCGCGGAGATCCGCCAGCGTCTCGGCCTCACGCTTCTCTTCATCACGCATGATCTTCGCGTGGCCGCGCAGATCTGCGACCGCATCGCGGTCATGCAGCGCGGCGCCATCGTCGAGCAGGGCCCGACGGCCAGCGTCTTCGGCGCGCCGCGTCACGGCTACACCCGCGCCCTGCTGGACAGCATTCCCGGCCGCAGCTGGACGCCACCGGTCTCCTCCGAACTCGCCTGAAGGATACGTCATGTCGACCCTCGATCCCGGCGCCCGCCGCGCCATCCTCGACGCCGTCAAGACCCTGGAGGGGGAGGCCATCGCCGCGCTGGAACGCCTCGTCCGCTGCCCCTCGACCTTGGGCAACGAGGCCTCCGCCCTGGAGGAGATGGCCCGGAACTACGCCACCCTCGGCCTGGAGCCGGTCCGCGTGCCGACGGTGCCGGCGGAGCTGGCGGCGCATCCCGGCTTCTCGCCCCCGCTGATCTCCTATGAGGGGCGCGACAATGTCGTGGCGGTCCACAGGCCGCGGGAGCGCAAGGGACGCAGCCTGGTCCTTCAGGGCCATGTCGACGTCGTTCCGGAAGGCGCACCTGATCTCTGGACCACGCCGCCCTATGAGCCCACCATCCGGGGCGGCCGCATGTATGGCCGCGGCGCCGGAGACATGAAGGCCGGCGACATCTCCAACGTGATGGCCTTCCGCGCGCTGCAGCTCGCGGGGCTTCGACCGGCCGCCGAGGTCCAGTTCCATTCCGTCATCGAGGAGGAATGCACGGGCAACGGCGCCCTGGCCTGCATGCAGGCGCTGCCGAAGTGCGATGCCGTCATCATCCCCGAGCCGGGGCCCGGCATCGAGGGCATCTATACCGCCGAGGTCGGCGTGATCTGGGCCTGGGTCGTCGTCACGGGCCGCCCGACGCATGTCCGCGAGATGCAGGCGGGCGTGAACGCCATCGAGGCGGCCTATGTCGTCGCCCAGCACTTCAAGGACTACGAGGCCGAGGCCAACCGGGCCGAGAACGTCCATTCCTCCTTCTTTGGCGTCAATCACCCGGTCAACGTGAACTTCGGAACCGTGCAGGGCGGCGAGTGGAACAGCTCCGTGCCGACGCGGGCGCGGATCGGCCTCCGGGTCGGCATCATGGTGGGCAACACGGCCGCCCGCGTGAAGGCCGAGATCGAGCGGATCGTGGCGGAGGCCGCGAGCGACGAGAGGCTCAGAGGGGCGCGGCTCACGCTGGAGTTCGGCGGCTTCATGGCCGATCCCTGCATCTTCGATCAGCAGGCCCCCATCGTGCAGATGGCGCGCCGCAACTTCATCGACGTGGCGGGCCGCGAACTGCGCGACTATCCGGCCTCGGGCCTGACCGACGGGCGTTTCTTCACGCTCTACCAGGGCACGCCCGTGGCCTGCTTCGGCCCGGACGCGGATGCCATCCATGGCATCGACGAAAGTGTCGGGCTGGAGAGCTTCCATGCCATCACGCGCACCATCGCGCTGACCATGGCCGAATGGTGCGGGGTGGAGAAGGCATGAGCGCGGGCAACCTGCCGGTCTCCGGCTCTCGCTTGTGGGACAGTCTCATGCAGATGGCACGCATCGGCGCGACGCCCAAGGGCGGCTGCAACCGCCAGACCCTGACCGATCTGGACGGCGAGGGGCGGGCGCTGCTGCGGCGCTGGGCCGGGGAGATCGGCTGCAGCGTCACGCTCGACCGGGTGGGGAACATGGTGGTGCGGCGGGAAGGGCGCGAGCCGTCCCTGCCGGCCGTGGCCATGGGAAGCCATCTCGACACGCAGCCTACGGGCGGCCGGTTCGACGGTGTGCTGGGCGTGCTGGCCGGGCTCGAGGTGCTACGGGCCCTGCACGAGGCGGGGATCGAAACCCAGGCGCCGGTCGTCCTGATCAACTGGACGAATGAGGAAGGGGCGCGCTTCTCGCCACCGATGATGGGCAGCGGTGTCGCGATGGGGTTGTTCTCCGAGGAGGAGGTGCTGGCCAAGAGCGACCCGTCCGGCGCCATCTTCGGTGAGGAACTGCGGCGGATCGGCTGGCGGGGGGAGGAGGATCCCCGGTCCCTGCAACGCCTCGGCGCCTATTTCGAATTGCACATCGAGCAGGGTCCGCTGCTCGAGGCGGAGGGCATTCCCGTCGGTGTGGTCGACAAGGCGCTGGGGCAGATCTGGCTCGATGTCACCGTGGAGGGCGAGGAGGCGCATGCCGGCTCGGCCATGGGACCGCGCCGGGACGCCATGATGGCCGCGGCGCAACTCATTCAGGCTGTCGAGGAGATCGCGCTGGAGGCCGGCGGAGATGGCCGCGCCACCGTCGGCCGCCTGCTGGTCTCGCCGGACAGCCGGAATGTCGTGCCGTCGCGCATCTGGTTCAGCGTGGATCTGCGGCATGGCGATCCCGCCGCGCTGTCGGCCATGAGCGAGGCGGTGCGGAGGCGCGCGGAGGAGATCTCGGCCGCCCGCCAGGTCTCCGCGCGGGTCGATCTCTTCTGGGAATCCCCGCTGATACCGTTCGACCCGGCGTTGGTGGACAGACTGCGCCAGGCCGCGGCCGGCCGTGGCCTGCCCTTCAGGACCATGCCCACAGGAATCGGGCACGATGCCGTCTATGTGGCGCGGCGGGTTCCGACCGCCATGATCTTCGTCCCCTGCGAGGGCGGCGTGAGTCACAACGAGGCTGAGGCCATCTCGCCCGAATGGGCCGAAGCCGGGCTCGTGGTTCTGGCGGATGCGGTGCTGGCCACCGCCCGGCCGGTGCGGGAGGAGTGAGGAGCATGCGCATCGCCATCGGTGGCTTCCTGCATGAAAGCCATTCCTTCGCGCCGAGATCGACCGCCTGGGCAGACTTTCAGCAGCCGGGCGGCTTCCCCCCGTTCCAGCGTGGCGCGGGCCTGCCGGATGCGCTGCGCCCGACCTCCGTGCCCGCCGCCGGCGCGATCGCCCGCGCGGAGGGCGAGGGGGCCGAGATCGTGCCGCTGGCCTGGGCCTTCGCCAATCCGGCCGGGCCCGTGACGGAGGAGGCTTTCGAGCGGATCAGCGCCTGCATCGTCGCCGATCTGGCTTCGGCCATGGAGGCCGCGCCGCTGGACGGGGTGTATCTCGACCTGCACGGCGCCATGGTCGCGGAAGGCTATCCCGATGCCGAGGGCGAGTTGCTGCGCCGGGTCCGCGCCGTCGTCGGGCCGGACATCCCGGTCGCGGCCAGCCTCGACCCGCACTGCAATCTGACGGCCCGGATGGTCGAGATGGCCGATGTCCTGGTGCCGTTCCGCACCTACCCCCATGTCGACATGAAGGCGGCGGGGGAACGTGCGCTCGCGCTGCTGTTGCGGCGCATCGGGCATGGCGCTCCCTTTGCCCGGGCCTACCGGCAGCTCGACTACTGGATGCCGCTCACCACGCAATGCACGCTGGTCGAGCCGATGCGGGGCGTCATGGAGCGCCGGACCGCCTTGTCGCAGCGTGAGGGTGTTGTCGAACTCGCCTTCTGCTTCGGCTTTCCCTATGCGGATTTCCGCGATTGCGGCGTAGCGCTGGCCTGCTACGCGACGGATCAGAATGCCGCCGATGCCGCCGCCGAGGCCCTGCTGGCCTGCCTGGCGGAGCGGGAGGCGGAATTTGCCGGCGCTGCCGTTCCTGCCGCGGAGGGTGTCGCCGAGGCCCGTGCCCTGGCCGTGTCGGCCAGCCGGCCCGTGGTCCTGGCCGACACCCAGGACAATCCGGGAGGCGGCGGACATGGCGACACCACGGGCCTGCTGGCGGAACTGGTGCACCAGGATGCGGATGCGGTTCTCGGCCTGATCAACGATGCCGAAAGCGCCGCGCTCTGCCATGCGGCGGGTAAGGGCGCGGAACTCGCGCTCAGGCTGGGCGGAAAGTCGGATGGCGCCCCCTTCGAGGCACAGGCCCGGGTGCTGCGTCTGTCGGATGGTCGTTTCACCTGCACGGGTCCGATGAGCGCCGGAAATCCCGCGAATCTGGGCCCCTCCGCGCTGATCGCCATCGGGCGGGTGCGGGTGGTGGTGGTCAGCCGCAAGATGCAGGCCCATGACCAGGCCCTGTTCCGTCACCTCGGCGTGGAGCCGGCGCGCGAGAAGATCCTGGCGTTGAAGAGCAGCGTGCACTTCCGCGCGGACTTCCAGCCCATCGCGGAGAAGGTCATCGTCGTCGCGGCGCCGGGCCCGGTTGTCGCGGATCCATCCTCCCTGCCGTTCCAGCACGTCCGCCCCGGCGTCCGGCGCAGGCCACTGGGTCCGGCCCAGTGACGGGGTGACGGGAACCAAGCCGGGCCGGCTTCTCAGCCGGCCTGGTTCATGAAGGCGCGGACGGCTTCCTGACCGGGCATGGGGGCCACCGCGCCGTAACCGGTGGTCGCCAGGGCCGCGGCGGCATTGGCATAGCCCGCGGCTTCCTCCGCCGTGTCCCCGAGAAGGCGTCGCGCCAGGAAGTTGCCGGCGAAGGTGTCGCCGGCTCCCGTTGCGTCCACCGCTTCCACCTGACGGCCGGGCAGGATGACGCGGCGCTCCGACGTCGCGACCATGACGCCGCGCCGGCCGAGCTTCAGCACTACCAGGGGCGCGAGCTTCAGATAGAAGTCGGCGATGGCGTCCGGCTCCGTCAGCCCGGTCAGCGCGACGGCGTCCTCCTCGCTCGGCAGGGCGATGTCGGCCATGCCGAGCGCGGCGTGCATGATGGCGCGCGCCCTTGGCAGAGGCCACAGCGCCCGGCGGAGGTTGGTGTCGTAGGATATGATGACGCCGGCATCGCGGGCGATCTCGATGGCCCGGAAGCAGGCGTCGCAGGCGCTGGTCGAGATCGCCTGGCTGATGCCGGAAAGGTGCAGGATCCGCGCCCGTCGGATGGCATCCTCCGGCACGCTCTCCGGGGTCATGCGGCTGGCGGCGCTGTCACGGCGGTAGAAGGTGAACTGATGGCCGGCCTCGCCGTGAGTCACGAAGTAGATCCCGGTGGGGGCGTCCCCGCGCCGCTCCACCGTGCCGGTGTCCACGCCTTCGGACGCCCAGAGCGCCATGAAACTGTCGCCCGGCGTATCCTGCCCGATGGCCGTGATGTAGCCGGCGCTGGCCCCGGCCCGCGCCGCCGCGATGGCGGCGTTGGAGGTATCGCCGCCGTGCCCTTCCAGGTAGAGCGGCCGGCCCTGCGCGTCCTTCCGGCTCTGATTGAACTCCAGCATGGGTTCCCCCATGCAGAGAAGATCGGCGCCGCTCATGCCTGCTTGATCCCCAGGGCCTCGCGCGCCGCGGCCTCGACGGCGGCACGGTTTCCGGCGGCGATGGCTGCCTCATCGACCAGCTTGCCGCCGATGCCCACGAAGGCCGCTCCGGCCGCGATGTAGTCACCGGCATTGCGGGCATCCACACCGCCGGTGGGGCAGAAGGCCACATCGGGGAACACGGCCCGGAGCGAGCGGATATGGCCCGGCCCGCCGGCCGAGGAGGCAGGAAAGATCTTGACCACATCCGCGCCGGCCTTCAGGGCGGCGCGGACCTCGGTCGGTGTCATGGCGCCCATCATGAGGCAGGCGCCCGCCGCGCGCGCCGGTGCCGCCAGCGCGGGGTCGACCCAGGGCGAGACCAGGAAACGCGCGCCTGCCGCCAGGCAGGCCTCCGCCGAGGCGGCATCAGGCACCGTGCCGGCGCCGACCAGCAGGCCCGGATCGGCGGCCAGGTCACGGATGACGGAGAGCGCATCGGGAATGGTCAGTGTGATCTCGAAGATGGTGACCCCCGCATCCTTCAGCCAGGATGCCGCCAGCGCGGCATGGGCCGCGGTGCTGGTCCGCACCACGGGCACGATGCGGGCCTTGCGGAAGGTCTCGATCAGAGGATGCGGTGCCACGGGCTCATATCCTGCTTGCCGGCCGACACCGGGCGCCGTGGGGTTACCGCGCCGGCAGCTGCCTTTCCATCAGGCTAACGGCCCGGGACGCGGAGGTGAAGCGCCGCCTGGCGGAAGGCACGACCGCCGGAACGGCGGCACCTAGCCTGCCTGGGCCGCCAGATCCTGCGCCGAGCGCTCCAGATGCCGCGCCGCGATCCGGGCATCCTCCACGCGACCCATGACCTCGGTGAGGCCATCCTGGTAGGACGAGACGCTCCTGTGGAGGGAGAGGGTGGACTCGCGCAGCCGGCCGACCTCGGAGCGGAACGCCGAGACGGCCGCCTTTTGCTCCGCCAGAGCACCTTCCAGCCGGCGCAATGCCAGCCGCAACCGGTTGGAATCCGTTCGAGGGAAGTCGAGGAGGCCGCTTTCCGCCATGGGGTTGCCTGCTTAATCAACTGTTGACGACAAGGCAGGCTTAGACGTCTCGCGGGATGATACGAAGTAAAGCCTGTGGGAAAATCGTTAACTGCCCCGCGATGCGGGTTGTTTCCATTCCCGCGCCGATCTGCTCTAACGCCCGGCCCTTCACGGCACAGGGCGCCCGCCATGACCGACATCATCGGCATCGACTTCGGCACGACCAATAGCGTCATCGCCCTGCACCGGCCGGATGGATCGGTCGAGAGCCTCCGCTTCGCCATGGGATCCCGCGAGGCCGAGACCTTCCGCTCGCTGATCTGCTTCTGGATGGAGGAGAGCGGCGCCGGCCGTGGCCGGCTCGAGCATGCCGCGGGGCCGGCGGCCATCGAGGCCTATCTGGATGACCCCCTCGGCTGCCGCCTCATCATGTCCATGAAGAGCTATCTGGCCAGCCGCAACTTCACCGAGACCAGGGTCTTCGGGCAGGCCCTGACGCTGGAGACGCTGATTTCGCTCTTCCTGCGCGCGTTGCTCGCCAGCCTTCCCGCCGGCCGCGATCTGCTCCGGGCGAGGGTGATCGCCGGGCGTCCGGTCCACTTCGTGGGTGAGACGGCGGATGACGCCCTGGCGGAGCGGCGCCTTCGGTCCGCGTTTCAGGCGGCGGGATGGAGCCAGGTGGACCTGGCCCTGGAGCCGGAAGCGGCGGGCTATCGCTTCGCCGCAGGGCTGGATGAGCCTGCCAATGTCCTGATTGGCGATTTTGGTGGCGGCACCAGCGACTTCTCCATCCTCCGCTTCGAGCCGGGGGAGCGGCGGCGGGTGACCGCGCTCGGCCATGCGGGGCTTGGAATCGCCGGCGATGCGCTGGACTATCGCATCATCGACAATGTCGTGTCGCCCCGCCTGGGCAAGGGCGACCATTACCGCATCCTGGGCACCGCCCTGCCGGTGCCACCCAGTTTCTTCAGCAGCTTCGCGCACTGGCACCGGCTCTCGCTGATGCGGGCTCCCAAGACCATGCGGGAGATTGCCGAGGTGGCCCGCAACGCCGATCATCCGGAGCGGCTGATGCATCTGCTGCGGCTGGTGGAGGACGAGGCCGGCTATGCCCTCTACCGTGCGGTATCGGAGGTGAAGGCCAGCCTCTCGGCGCAGGACAGTGCCGTGCTGCGCTTCCGGCACGAGGACTTCGAACTGGACGAAACCGTCCGGCAGGCGGACTTCGAAGCATGGATCGCGCCCGAGTTGCGGCGGATCGGCGCGACGGTCAGCGAGGCGCTGGAGCGGGCCGGGCTGCAGGAGGACGCCATCGACCGTGTCTTTCTGACCGGCGGCTCCTCGCTCGTCCCCGCCATTCGCCGCATTTTCGAAGCGCGGTTCGGCGCCGACCAAATCGCCCATGGCGGGGAGTTCGTCTCCGTGGCCGAGGGACTGGCGCTGATCGGTGCCGAGAACGGAGCGATCTAGCGGCGCGTAGCCGGATCATCGCGCCAGGGCGCTCGCGCCAGGCAGACCGCCGGGCGCCCTGCCGCCGCCAGGCCGCCGAGGATCGCAAGCGCCACCAATGTCTCCTCCGGCCGCCAGCCGGATGGAGCGACGATCAGCCCCAGCGGCAGCGACAGCCCCGCCACCCAGGCCCAGCCCTGAAGGAGGACAGCGGAGGCCTCGCCCAGCAGTTGCCTCCGCTGCTCCGGCGTGAAAGCGGGATCCGACACATCAGACAGCGCATCGCCATGACGCTGCCAGAGTGTCGCTAGACGCCGCGCCTCACGCCGCAGGGTCGTCCGGCATGGCTGCGGCCGGTGGCAATCCTGCGTCAGAAGCAGGGCCCGCCAGCCCTGCCGGAACAGCAGCGGGCGTAGCGCCGCTTCATCATCGGACGCGGCCGCGCCAGCGGCCATGTCGAGCGCGTCGCGCCGGACCAGGGAGAGGCCTTCGAGCCAGGGAAGGGCGCCGGCGGCCTCCAGTTCCTGGAGCCGCGGAAGATCCGGATGACGCCTCTCGACGGTGTGCAGCACTCCGCAATCAGGCTCCGCCAGCCTAGCCACGGCCTGTGGCCACCATTCGGCCCCGCCGGCGGCTCCGGGTCGGATCAATCCGATCCATTCGGCGTCGGGATGGGTCTCCGCGCGGGCGAAGGCGCGGCTCTGTGCCGCATCGACCGGCCCCAGATGGAAGAACCGGCAATGCCTTAACCGCGCGCAGTGCTCCGCCACGGGCTCCCAGGCCGCCGGGCTGCCACTGGAATCGACCACCAGCACCTCGCAGGACGAGGAGGGAAGGGTGGCCAGCCAGTTCAGCGTGGAACGGACCTCCGGGCCGGAAGCATCCCGGATCAGCAGGTGAAGGGAGATACGGGGAAGCCTCGCGCCCCTGGGGATGGGGGAGGGCACCGGCACGGATGAAACGGGCCGATCCGGCGCGAGACGGGCCCGCAGCACGGTGGCCAGCGGCACAACCATCGGGGCGTACAGCAACAGGAGCAGCGATCCCAGCGCACCCGCTCCCGCCTGCAGCACCGCGAATCCCAGGACGGCGGCCAGTCCCTGGAGCGACACGAGCAGGGCAAGGCCACGGCGGCCCGCCGGCAGCGGCGCGACCCAGCGTGGAAGCAGGATCGCCATCGTGGCGACCGCGGCCGCCGCCCAGCCCGCCGACACCCCCGACCAGGCCAGCGCCTGGAGCAGCGTCGCACCGCGCAGCATCCAGGCGCCCCGGCCACGGCGGGTGCTCCGGTCGGCGGGCACGGCGGCGGTGAGAGACCCCGAAGGGACCATCGGCAGGACAAGGCTGATCTTCATGGCGGAACCGGTCCAGGCGCATGCTTCTCAGCTCTTATCCCCTCCGGTTGCGGCGAAGGCGGGTTCAGTTGATGGCCGGAATAGGGCCGGCGCCGCGTGACCCGCCTGTCCCCAGCAGGTAAACCCCTGTGCCGAGACGAAGGATGGCCTGCCATGGAAGCCGCGCTAGAAATACTCGTGATTCTGCTGCTGGTGCTGCTGAACGGCATCTTCGCCATGAGCGAGCTGGCGATCGTTTCCGCCCGTCGGGTCCGGCTGCTCGGCATGCAGCGGGGAGGAAAGGCGGGGGCGACCGCGGCCCTCGCGCTGGCCGAGGACCCCCAGCGCTTCCTGCCGACGGTGCAGGTGGGCATCACCCTGGTGGGTGTCCTGGCCGGCGCCTTCGCGGGTCAGGGCCTGGCCCAGCGCTTCGCCGGCGTCCTCGCCCTGGTCCCGGGGCTGGAGGCCTATGCCGCGCAGATCGCCCTGGGCGTCGTGGTGCTCGGCATCACCTACCTGTCCCTGATTCTCGGCGAACTGGTTCCCAAGCAACTGGCCCTGCGCAATCCAGAGGCCGTCGCAACACTGGTCGCCCCGCCCATGCTGCTGCTGTCACGCATCGCCGCGCCGATGGTCTGGCTGCTATCCCGATCCTCCGCGCTGGTGCTGGGCCTGCTGGGCGCCTCCCGGCCGGTGTCCTCGACGATCACCGAGGAGGAGGTCAAGGCCGCCGTGGCCGAGGGCGCGGAGGCGGGAGCGCTGGAGACCGAGGAACGCCACATGATCGAGCGCGTTCTCCGTCTCGCCGACAAGCCGGTGCGCGCCCTGATGACGCCCAGGACGGAAGTGGACTGGATCGACCGCACGGCGACGGCGGAGGAGATGGCTACCCGCCTGCGCTCCAGCTCGGTGACGCGGTTGGTGGTGGCCGACGGCCGGATCGACAATGTCGTCGGCGTGGTGGCGGCCAAGGACCTGCTGGACCAGCTGCTCTCCGGCCAGCCGCTTTCGACCGCCGAGGCGCTGCGCCATCCCATGATCCTGCCGGACAATCTTTCCGCCCTGGACGCCCTGGCCCGCCTGCGGAGCGACCGTCTCGGCATCGCCCTGGTGATGGACGAGTATGGCAGCTTCGAAGGCGTGGTGACGGCTTCCGATCTCCTGGAGGCCATCGTCGGCGAACTGGGCGTCGAGGCCGTGCCGACGACCGGCGGCGCCGTCGAGCGGCATGATGGCAGCCTGCTGCTGGACGGAATGATGCCCAGCGACGAGCTGCGCGCACGCCTCGACCTGCCGGAGCTGCCGTCCGAGGGCAGCTATCACACCGTGGCGGGGCTGATGCTCTCCCTGCTGCAGAGAGTCCCGCGCGAGGGGGACCGCATCGTCTGGTCCGGCTGGCGGTTCGAAATCATCGATATGGACGGGCGCCGGATCGACAAGGTCCTGGCGCAGCGGGAGCAGGCGACCGGCTCCTAGAGCAGATCCCGATCCGGTGGAAGCACCGGATCGGGTGAAGATGCTGGCAAAAACAAACAGCTGGAGCGTTTTCCGTGAGCCAGTGCGAACGGAAAATGCCCGAGGAAGGAGCCTAGCGGCGCTGCGCCGGGCGCCCGTTCACCAGGGTGCTTAGAGCCCCGCCTGCGAGACGAACTTGGTGATCAGATAGGCCTCGATCGCCTCCGAGCCGCCCTCGGAGCCATAGCCGCTATCCTTGATGCCGCCGAAGGGCACCTCGGGAAGCGCCAGGCCAAGGTGGTTGATGGTCATCATGCCGCTCTCCACCTCGGCGGCGATGGCGTTCGCCGTCTTCGCGGAGCGGGTGAAGGCATAGGCCGCCAGACCGTAGGGGAGGCGATTGGCTTCCTCCACCACTTCGTCGAAGTCCTTGAACGGGACCATCAGCGCCAGCGGGCCGAACGGCTCCTCGTTCATCGCCCGCATCTCGCGCGTCAGGCCGGTGACCACGGTGGGTTCGTAGAAATAGCCCTTGTTGCTAATCCGGTTGCCGCCGGTGCGGACCTCGGCACCCTTCTGACGGGCATCGGCCACCAGAGCATCGATCGAGGGAATGCGCCGGTCATTGGCCAGCGGGCCCATGGTCACGCCGTCCTCAAGGCCGTTGCCGACCTTCACCGCCTTGGCGTGGGCGACGAACTTGTCGACGAACTGATCGAAGACCTTCTCCTGCACCAGGAAGCGCGTCGGAGAGACACAGACCTGGCCGGCATTGCGGAACTTGCTGCCGGCGAGCGTCTTGCTGGCGAGATCGACATCGGCGTCGTCGAAGACGATGGCCGGCGCGTGGCCGCCCAGCTCCATCGTCGCGCGCTTCATGTGCTTCCCCGCCATCTCGGCCAGGTGCTTGCCCACCGGCGTGGAGCCGGTGAAGGTCACCTTGCGGATGGTCGGATGGGGGATGAGGTAGGAGGAGATCTCGGCGGGCACGCCATAGACCAGTCCGACCACGCCCTTCGGCAGGCCCGCATCCAGGAAGCAGCGGATCAGCTCGGCGGGCGAGGCTGGGGTCTCTTCCGGCGCCTTGATGATGATCGAGCATCCGGTGGCCAGCGCCGCGGACAGCTTGCGCACCACCTGATTGATCGGGAAGTTCCAGGGCGTGAAGGCCGCGACCGGACCCACCGGCTCCTTGATGACCAACTGGTACACGCCCTGCGCCCGTGCCGGAATGACGCGGCCATAGGCGCGGCGCGCCTCCTCGGCGAACCAGTCGATGGTGTCCGCGCCGGCCAGGACCTCCATCCGGGCTTCCGGCAGCGGCTTGCCCTGCTCCATGGTCATCAGCCGGGCGATGTCGTCGGCGCGGCTGCGAAGCAGATCGGCGGCCTTGCGCATCAGCTTGGAGCGATCGAAGGCGGAGACGCGTCGCCAGGTGGCAAAGCCGCGCTCGGCCGCGGCCAGCGCCTCGTCCAGATCGGTCTCCGTCGCATGCGGCACCGTGCCGATCTGCTCCTCGGTCGCGGGGTTCAGCACCGGAATGGTGCGGCCGCCCGTCGCCGGGCGCCACTGGCCGTCGATATGAAGCAGGACGTCATGATTCATCGAAGCGTCTCCTCGGAGTCTAACCTGGTCCGAATGTGGCGCCATGCCGTGACCTGTGCCACCCCGGCGCCGCAGCTTTTTGCCCGGCACAACGAAGAAGGGCCCCTCCAGGGAGGGGCCCGTTCCATCATGCGGCCTCGAGTACCGCAACACCTGGCAGGGTCTTGCCCTCCAGCCACTCGAGGAACGCGCCCCCGGCCGAGGAGACGTAGGTCATCCTCTCGGCCACGCCGGCGTGGCGCAGCGCTGACACCGTGTCCCCGCCGCCGCCGATGGTCTTGAGCCCGGCGGAGGTCGTCAGTGCGGCCGCCGCCTGCGCCACCTGCACGGTCGCCGTATCGAAGGGCGGGATCTCGAAGGCGCCGAAGGGGCCGTTCCAGACCAGGGTCGAGGCGCGCTTCAGCCGTGCCTCGACGGAAGCGACCGTGTCCGGCCCGACATCCAGCGCCATCATCCCCGCCGGCACCGCGTCGACCGATACGGTACGATGCGGCGCGTTGGCGGCGAAGGCCTCCGCCACCACCAGGTCGACAGGGAGCAGCACCTCGCATCCGGCCGCCTTGGCCTCGTCGAGGATGCGGAGCGCCGTCTCGTGCATCTCCGCCTCCTGCAGGGACTTGCCCATGGGCTTGCCCTGCGCGGCCAGGAAGGTGTTCGCCATGGCGCCACCGATCACCAGCACATCCACCTTCCTCGACAGGTTGCCGAGCAGGTCGAGCTTGGTGGAAACCTTGGCGCCGCCGACGATCGCCATCACCGGCCGCGCCGGAGTGCCGAGCGCCGCATCCAGCGCCTCCAGCTCCGCCTGCATCAGGCGGCCGGCGTAGGAGGGCAGCCTGTGCGCGACGCCCTCGGTGCTGGCATGAGCGCGATGCGCGGCGGAGAAGGCGTCGTTGACGAAGACATCCGCCAGCTTCGCCAGGGCCTCGGCCATGGCCGGGTCGTTCTTCTCCTCCCCGGCATGGAAGCGCGTGTTCTCGAGGACGAGAACCTCGCCATCGCCGAGCGCCGCGACGGCCTTCTCGGCGTCGGCGCCGATGCAGTCGTCGGCGAAGGCGACCGGCTTGCCGAGGGCCTCGGACAGCGCCTCGGCCATCGGCTTCAGCGACATCTCCGGCACCCGCTTTGCCTTCGGGCGGTCGAAGTGGCTGCAGACGATGACCCGGGCACCCTTCTCCGCCAGCTCGCGGATGGTGGGCACCAGGCGCTCGATGCGCGTGCGGTCGGTGATCTTGCCGTCGCGCACCGGCAGGTTCAGGTCGGCACGCAGCAGGACCCGCTTCCCGGCGGCATCCAGCTGGTCGAGGGTGCGGAAGCGGGCCATGCCGTGCCGATCCCTCAGAGGCTGCCGAGGAGGGCGGCGGTGTCCGACATGCGGTTGGAGAAGCCCCACTCGTTGTCGTACCAGGACATCACGCGGACCAGCCCGCCATCGACCACCTGCGTCTGCGTCGCGTCGAAGGTCGAGGAATGCGGGTTGTGGTTGAAGTCGATGGAGACCAGCGGCGCCGTGTTGTAGCCGAGGATGCCCTTCAGCTCGCCCTCGGCGGCGGCCTTCATCACCTCGTTGACGGCCTCCTTCGTCAGCCCTTCGGTCTTGGCCGGGACGAAGTCCAGGGAGACGAGGGAGACGTTCGGGGTCGGGATGCGGATGGCGGTGCCGTCCAGCTTGCCCTTCAGCTCGGGCAGCACCAGGCCGACGGCCTTGGCCGCGCCGGTCGAGGTCGGAATGGCGGAAACCGCCGCGGCACGGGCGCGGTGTAGATCCTTGTGCAGCGTGTCCACGGTGCGCTGGTCGCCGGTATAGGCGTGGATGGTGACCATGTAGCCGCGCAGGATGCCGAACTTCTCATGCAGCACCTTGGCCACCGGAGCCAGGCAGTTGGTGGTGCAGGAGGCGTTGGAGACGATGACGTGATCCTTGGTCAGCGTCTTGTGGTTCACGCCATAGACGATGGTGGCATCGACACCGTCGCCGGGGGCGGAGATCAGCACCTTGCGGGCGCCGGCCTGCAGCAGCTGCGCCGCCGAATCCCGCTTGGTGAAGAGGCCCGTGCATTCCAGCGCCACATCGACGCCCTGGTACGGCACCTTGGTCGGATCGCGTTCCGCGCTGACCTTGATGGGGCCGTAGACGCGGCCGTTGTGCTTGATGGTGATGGCGTTGCCCTCGACGCCGACCTCGCCGGGGAACACGCCGTGCACGCTGTCGTAGCGGAAGAGGTGGGCATTGGCCTCGACACTGCCGAGGTCATTGATGGCGACAACCTCGACATCGCTGCGACCGCTTTCCACGATGGCGCGCAGCACCAGCCGCCCGATGCGTCCGAAGCCGTTGATCGCGACCTTAACAGCCATGGTGTGTTTCCCTCGTCTCTGTGAAAAGTGGTCTTGAACGCTGCGTTTCAGGCCAGCTTGCGCCGGACTGCCGATACCACCGCCTCGACCGTGATGCCGAAGTGGCGGAAGAGATCGTCCGCGGGTGCCGAGGCGCCGAACCCCGTCATGCCCACAAAGGTTGCGTCCGCGCCCAGCCAGCGCTGCCAGCCGAAGTCCAGCGCGGCCTCGACGCCGATCCGCGGCGCCTCGCCAAGCACGGCGCCACGGTAGCCCTCATCCTGCAACGCGAAAAGCTCCCAGCAGGGCAGGGAGACCACCGCGGTCGGCACCCCCTCGGCCTGCAGCGTCTCGCGCGCGGCCATCGCCAGATGCACCTCGGACCCCGTCGCCACCAGCGTGGCGCGGCGCGGCCCCTCGGCCTCGGCCAGCACATATCCGCCGCGGGCGCAGCGGTTCTCGCCCGCCTCGCCGCGCAGGGCGGGAAGGTTCTGCCGCGACAGCGCCAGCACCGAGGGTCCGTCCGTGCGCTGGATGGCCAGGTCCCAGCACTCCGCCGTCTCCATCGCATCGGCGGGGCGGAAGACGCAGAGGTTCGGGATCGCCCGCAGAGAAGCCAGGGTCTCCACCGGCTGGTGCGTCGGCCCGTCCTCTCCCAGGCCGATGCTGTCATGCGTCAGCACGTGGATGACGCGGGTGCGCATCAGGGCGGCGAGGCGCAACGCGGGCCGCAAGTAATCGGCGAAGACCAGGAAGGTTCCGCCATAGGGGATGACCCCGCCATGCAGCGCCATGCCGTTCATCGCCGCGGCCATGCCGTGCTCGCGGATGCCCCAATGGATGTAGCGGCCGCCCAGATTGTCCGGCGACAGGACCGGCACACCCTTGACGTTGGTGTTGTTGGAGCCGGTGAGATCGGCCGAGCCGCCGATCATCTCCGGAATGGCCGGCACCAGCACCTCCAGGGTCTTCTGGCTCGACACGCGGGTGGCCGCCTTCGGCTTCTCCTCGGCGATGCGCTGGCGGAAGGCCGCGCTGGCCTCGTGCCAGCCTTCCGGCAGCCGGCCGGCCATGGCCCGCTCGAACTCGGCCTTCTGCTGATGGTTGGCCAGCCGCTTCAGCCAGGACCGGCGGGTGCCGGCGGAGCGCCGCCCCGCGGCTTCCCAGGCGGACTTGATATCGGCCGGGATCTCGAAGGGCGGGCTGCTCCAGCCCAGGGCCTCCTTGGCGGCGGCGGCCTCCGCGCTGCCGAGGGCGGCGCCATGACTGCCCGCCGTGCCCGCCTTGGTGGGGGCGGAGAAGCCGATGATGGTGCGGCAGGCGATGATGGTGGGCTTGCGGCTGCGCGTCGCGGCCTCGAGCGCCTTCTCGACGGCAGCGGCGTCGTGTCCATCGACGCGCCGCACCGCCCAGCCATAGGCCTGGAAGCGCTTCAGCACATCCTCCGAGGAGGCCATGCGGACATCGCCGTCGATGCAGATGCCGTTATCGTCCCAGAGCACCGTCAGCTTGGAGAGCCTGAAGTGGCCCGCGATGGCGGCGGCCTCGTGGCTGATGCCCTCCATCAGGCATCCGTCGCCCGCGATCACCCAGGTCCTGTGGTCCACGAGGCTGCGGCCGAACCGGACGGCGAGGTGCCGCTCCGCCAGCGCCATGCCCACCGCATTGGCCAGGCCCTGGCCCAGCGGCCCGGTGGTGGTCTCGATGGCGGGGTGCTCGCCATACTCCGGATGGCCCGCGGCCACGGAATGCAGCTGGCGGAACCGCTTCAGATCCTCGATGCCCATGCCGGCATGGCCGGACAGGTGCAGCCAGGCATAGAGCAGCATGGAGCCATGCCCGGCGGACAGCACGAAGCGGTCCCGGTCCGGCCAGGTCGGATCGGCGGCGTCATACTTCAGGAACTTGCTGAACAGGACCGTCGCCGCGTCCGCCATGCCCAGAGGCATGCCGGGATGGCCGGACTTGGCCTGTTCCACGGCATCGATCGCCAGCACCCGGATGGCGTCCGCCATGCGCCGCGTCTCGGTGCATGGCAGTGCCAGGATGCGGTCCTGCGCCGCCAGAGCGGGGTTGCCGGAGGGATCGGGGAGGGGAGCGATACTGGCCAAGGTGGAGAACCTCTCTGGCATCGGACGGCTATAAGGCTGAGATTACGGCGCGGCAACCCGCTGGCACCGCCCCGTCCCAGCTCCGCCAGTCCGGCTGATTCGTCGGGGTTGCGGCTGCCCATAGCCCGGCGAGGCCCACCCGGCCAGCCTTCCTCTCGCATGCCTGCCGCCGGCGCGCGGAACTTCCCGGAGCCGGGCGTTGCGAGCCGGCGGCGAAGTTGCCACCTTCCTCCACCATGAAGCTGCCTTTTCCCGTGACGCGCCATAAGCCGGGCTTCCGCGAGACCGCTCTCTTCAGGCCGGCCTGCGTGGTGCTGGTCGCGGACCCCGCCTTGCCGGAGGCCGCCATCCTGGCCGCCAATCTGGCCGCCGGAGGCTTCGAGGGGCGCATCCACGCCATCGGCATCGAGGCGCCGGGCCTGCTCGCGGCGCCGGACATCGAATCCCTGCCCGAGGTTCCCGACCTGGCCGTGATCTGCCTCCCCCCCGAGGCGCAGCGGGAGGCCATGGCGAGCCTGGCCCGGCTGGGCTGCTTCGCCGCCGTCATTCCGGTCGCCTCGCCCGACCTCGCCGAACTCTGCGAGGCGACGGGCATGCGGGCGCTGGGCGGCCATAGCTTCGGCCTCTGTCTCCCCTCGATCGGGCTGAACGCCAGCCTGTCCCACCTGCCGCCCCGTCCCGGACGCCTGGCGCTGCTCTGCCAGTCCTCGGCCATGGCCCGCGCCATCATCGACTGGGCGGACGGGGAGGAGCTGGGTTTCTCCCATATTGTCGGCATCGGCACGAACCAGGGCCTCGGCTTCGCGCTCTCGCTCGACTGGCTGGCTCGGGACCCGGAGGCCGGCGCGGTGCTGCTGGATCTCCGCCGCATCAAGAACCGCAGGATGTTCATCTCCGCCGCGCGCGCCACGGCGCGGACCCGGCCCGTCGTCGCCATCCGGCCCGGCGGCCGGCAGTCCGATGCGAGCGGGACGGCGGATGCCGTCATGGAGGCGGCGCTGCGCCGCGCCGGCGTCCTGCGCGTCTCCGGGCTGGAGGACCTGCTGTCCGCGGCGGAGACGCTGGCGCGCCTTCGCTCGGTCGTGCGGCGCGGCAAGGATGCGCTGCCCGGCAACCGCATCGCCATCGTGGCCAATGGCCAGGGACCGGCGCAGCTGGCCGCGGACGACGCCCTCCGGGGCGGAGCCCGGCTCGCCGAATGGACGGAGAGCGATGCCGCCGCCCTTCGCCTGGCGCTGCCCAGCGCCAGTTCCGGCAATCCCCTGTTGCTGCCCCCGGAGGACAGTCACCGCCTCGGCGAGGCAGCGAGCCTGGTGGCGGCGCTGCAGGGCGTGGACTCGGTGGTCGCCATCCACGCCCCGGCACCCCTGCAGGATGGCGAGATCACCGCCGGACTGCTGGCGGCCGCCTGCAAGGCGACGCGGGGCGCGCCGATCCTGGTGTCCTGGCTCGGCCGGGCCGGTGCCGATGTGGCCCAGCAGCGCCTCGGGCAGCAGGGTATCGCCGTCTTTCCGACGCCCGAGGCCGCGATCCGCGGCGCCCTGCATCTTGCGACGGACCGCCGCAACCGCGCCGCGGCCGCCGAGCTGCCACCGCGCGAGGTCCTCGAGGTGGTGCCGGACCGCCAGGCCGCACGGTCGCTGATCGAGCGGATGCGAAGCGACGGCCGGCTGGACTTCAACGAGGCCCAGGCGCTGAGCCTGCTGAGCGCCTATGGCATTCCGGTCATCCCTGGAAAGGCGGTGGCCAGCGTCGAGGAGGCCATCGAGGCGGCCATGCGCATGGGCTTTCCCGTGGTGCTGAAGGCGCTCTCCCCGGATCTGCCGCGCAAGACCGAGGTGGGCGGCGTGGTCCTTGGCATCAAGGACGTGTCGAGCCTCCGGCAGGCCGCGGCCGGCATGCTGCGGAACATCCGCGCGCAGCGGCCCGATGCGCGGCTGGATGGCTTCCTGGTGCAGCGCCAGGCCATGAGCGGGCGCCGGCGCAGCCACGAGTTGCGGATCCGGCTGGGCGATGACGCCATGTTCGGCCCCTTCATCGGCTACGGCCGTGGCGGCACCGCCTCGGATTTCGAGCCTGACGTGGCCTTCGATCTGCCGCCGCTCAACCGGACCCTGGCGCTGGCGCAGATCCGGCGCACCCGGAGCGTCCGCCTGCTGGAAGGCTTCCGCGACCATGCCTCCGTCGATCTGGCAGCGGTGGCCGATACGCTGGTGCGGGTCTCCCAGATGGCCATCGATTTCCCGGAGATCGAGGGACTGATCATCAACCCCCTGCTGGCCGGGGATGAGGGCATCCTGGCGCTGGACGCCTCAGGGCGGCTGCGCGCACCGGGCGTGGTCTCGCAACTGGCCGTGCCACCCTATCCGGCCGAGCTGTCACGCCCCTGGACCGCGCGGGACGGGCGCCAGGTGGTCATCCGGCCGATCCGCCCGGAGGACGCGGCCGCCCATGCGGAAGCCTTCCGCAACCTCGCCCCCGAGGATGTCCGCTGGCGCTTCTTCAGCCAGTTGAAGGAGCTGCCCGCCGCGCAGATAGCCCGCATGACGCAGATCGACTACGATCGTGAAATGGCCTTCGTGGCGGTGGAAACGCCTGAGGGCGGCGTTCCGCGTACGGTCGGCGTCGCGCGCCTGATCCGCGAGCCCGGTCTGCGCCAGGGCGAGTTCGCGGTTGTCACCCTGCCGGCCTGGAAAGGGCAGGGACTTGGCCGGCAGTTGATGGAACGGCTGATGGAATGGGCGCGCGACCATGCCCTGGAACGCATCGTCGGGCAGGTGCTGGTGGGCAATCAGCCGATGCTCGGCTTCGTGCGCGCCCTCGGCTTCACCCTGCGCCGATCCGCGGAGGATGAGGAGGTCATGGATGCGATCCTTGACCTCCGCCCGTCCTAGCGCGGGCCGCTTTCCCGGATCAGGTCCCGCACGCGGCTGGCCGCCGCGGGCCCCTTCAGCGCGTTGCGCCAGGCAGACTCGGCGACCCGCTGATGCACCGAGACCGCTTCATCCGCCGCCGTGATGGTGCCGACACCGATCGCCGCGCTGGAGGTCACATCCGCGGCGAAGGGGCTGGTGCAGACATGCGCCCGGTCGCGGCCCCGCAGGACCATGAAGCCACCCGCGGGTTCCATGGACAGCAGGCCGAGCTGCAGGCCGATCGGCACGCTTTCCATCAGGGAGGCGATGCTCTCCACCTCGGTCCGCGCGGCGAGGCGGCAGCGGGTCCGCGTGCGTTCCGACACGGCCATCCCCGCCGCGACGCCCTCGGCGAGGAAGCGCCTGATCGCCCCTTCGGACAACATGGAGATGATATTCGCGCGGCGCGACTGGTGCAGCTTCTTGCGCGCGGCGAGCAGGCCCATGGCCTGATCCGCGGCGGCCCTGGCCGCCACCCGCTCGGAGGAGCCGTCAGCGGCTTCCGCCCAGGCCTCGGCGAGGGCGCCATCGAAGGCTTCCGTCGTCGTCTGATAGCAGAAGGCGCCGCCGACCTGCAGGATCTGGTCGGACTGCTCCTCCACCTGGCGCAACCGCTCCTGGAAGGCGATCGGTCGGGAGAAATATTCGACGCCGATGCCCAGCAGGGAGAGCGGCGAGATCTTCAGCAGCTCCGCCAACCGGCGGATGGTGTCGAGCTTGATGACCTCGCCTTTTTCATAGCGATAGAGCGCGGCGCGTGACACGCCGAGCCGCGCCGCGATTTCCTCCGCGCGTAGGCCTGATTCCAGGCGGTAGGCCCGCAACTGCTGGCCGATATCGGCGAATCGCATGGCACCTCTTGTCGATATCAACCGTGACGAATCTTTCGCAGAGCGAGAATCTCGCCCGGCGGCTTTGTTTCCGAAAATGCGTGGAGACGCGCCACAAGGCAATCAAAGAATTGCCAGAATTGGTCCAGACTCTCATCCCGAGAGCGAGAGCGGTTAAAATTCCCCTCCGGCACCGCGCCCGGACCGTCTTAGTCGTTGACCTTGTGCTGGGCGAGCCGTTCCAGCGCCTGCACCAGCCCTGAATGATCCCAGTCCTCGCCGCCGGCCGCCGCGCAGGCGGAGAAAAGTTGCTGGGTGGAGGCCGTGTTCGGCAGCGCGACGCCCAGCGCCCGCGCCGATTGCAGGGCCAGGTTCAGATCCTTCTGATGCAGGCGGATGCGGAAGCCCGGATCGAAGCTGCGCGTGATCATCCGTTCACCGTGCAGTTCCAGGATGCGGGATGTGGCGAGGCCGCCCATCAACGCCTGCCGGACCTTCGCCGGATCCGCGCCCGCCTTGCTGGCGAAGACCAGGGCCTCGGCCACGGCCTCGATGGTCAGCGCCACAACAATCTGGTTGGCGACCTTGCAGGTCTGCCCGGCGCCGTTCTCCGTGCCCACCAGGGTGATGTTCTTTCCCATCGCCTGGAACAGCGGCAAGGCCTTGTCGAAGGCCTGCTGCGGACCGCCCACCATGATGGTGAGCGAGGCCTGCCGGGCCCCCACCTCGCCACCGGAAACCGGCGCGTCGAGATACTCGCAGCCGGCGGCGTTGATCTTGCGGGCGAAGGTCTTGGTGTCGGTCGGGCTGATCGAACTCATGTCGATCACCAGCTTGCCGGCGGAGAGTCCCTCGGCCACGCCATCCTGCCCGAACAGCACCGCCTCGACATCCGGCGTGTCCGGCACCATCAGGATGATCGCCTCGGCCTCGCGGGCCACCGCAGCCGGGCTCGGCACGACCGTCGCGGCCTCCCGGATCTCAGCGGCAAGGCTCTTGCGATCGGGAACGACGAGGTCGTGGCCAGCCTGCTTCAGGTGCAGCGCCATGGGCCGCCCCATGATGCCGAGGCCGATGAAACCGATTTTCATGATGGGAACTCCTCCGCGTTACGATTGGGATGTCCGTGGCGGCGCCCGGCGCGTCAGCGCGGGCGGTAGGGCGCGAACCAGGACAGTCCTTCCAGGGTGTCGCCCCGGGGCCGGTATTCGCAGCCGATCCAGCCGCGATAGCCGAGCGCGTCGATGCGCTCAAAGACGTAGGGCCAGTTGACCTCGCCGGTGCCCGGCTCGTTCCGCCCGGGCACGTCGGCCACCTGCATATGCGCGATGAGCGGAAGGTGCTTCTCCACGCGCCTGACGATGTCGCCCTCGGTAATCTGGCAATGATAGAGATCGAACTGCAGGCCGATGCGATCCGGCCCCAGGCTGCCGATGATCGCGGCGGCCTGATTAGTGTCGCGCAGGAAGAAGCCTGGAATATCCCTCTGGTTGATGGGCTCGATCACGGGCTTCACCCCCGCCTTGGCGCATTCCTCCGCCGCCCAGTGCAGGTTCACGGCATAGCTGGCCGCCATGGCTTCCCGGGATACGCCCTCCGGCACGAGGCCGGCCATGACGTGCAGGCGGGGGCAGGACAGCGCCGCGGCATAGTCCAGGGCCTTCCGGATCGCGTCGCGGAATTCCGCTTCCCGGCCGGGAATGGCGGCCATCCCGCGCTCACCGCCCTGCCAATCGCCCGGCGGCGCGTTGAAGAGCACCTGGCGGAGGCCATTGTCCTGAAGCCTGCGCGCGATCTCGGCGGCCGGAAAATCATAGGGAAAGAGAAACTCGACCGCCTCGAAGCCGCCCCGACGCGCCGCTTCGAACCGTTCGAGGAACGGCAGCTCCTGGAACATCATGGAGAGGTTGGCGGCGAAGCGTGGCATGCGGCGGGACCTCGGCTGGTCACCCGCCCGGGCGGGTGCGTTCCTCAGGCGGGCCACGCTAGTCGGCCTGTCGCCGAGTGCAAGCCCCCGGACCCCCATGCGTTCAGGAGGGCGCTGGCAGAACCGCTGCAGGTCGGGCAGATTTCCCGCATGTCCCTTTCATCCTCGCCGGACCAGCACGGCCTCAAGCCCGCCCGCCTGCTCGGGTTGGCGGCACTCCTGACTCTGCTCGGGGGGTGCCTGATGGTCCTGAGGCCATTCGTCTCGGCCCTGCTCTGGGCGGCGATCCTGGCCTTCTGCACCTGGCCCGCCTATCGGACCCTGCGGGACAGGCTGCATCTGCGGCCCTCGCTGGCCGCCCTGGTCATGGTGACGATCGAGATGCTGCTCCTGGGCCTGCCGATCCTTTTCGCCGCGCCGATCCGCGCCGAGGACGTGGAGAGCCTTCGTCAGGCGATCGACGGCTTCATCGCCAGCGGCCTGCCCAGCCTCGGCGGCAAGCTGGCGCAGATCCCGATCATCGGCGAGTTCCTGGGACGGCAGTGGGACTCCCTGCAACTCGACTTCACCCCGCTCACCAATCTGCTCCAGCCCTATGCCGGCGTCATCGCGCAGCAGGCACTCGGCCTCCTGCTGGCGGTGCTGTCGGGCCTCGCGGAGCTGGTCCTGGCGATCCTGCTCTCCTTTTTCTTCTACCGGGACGGCCCGCGCATGGCCGCCGGGCTGGAGGCGGTGATCGTCCGCATGGCCGGTGCCCAGGCGCGACGCCTGGTGCAGCTCACCGCCAATGTCACGCTCGGCGTGGTCTACGGGCTGCTGGGCACGGCGGTGGCGCAGGGCGTGCTCACCGGCTTCGGGCTCTGGATTTCCGGCGTGCCGCAGCCGGTGCTGCTCGGCGTGGTGGCGGGGCTCATCTCCATCCTGCCGATCGGCGCGCCGGTCGTCTGGTTGCCGGCCGCGCTGTGGCTGTTCAGCCAGGGCTCGACCGGCTGGGGCCTCTTCCTGCTGATCTACGGCGCGGGTGGCATCAGCAGCGTGGACAATGTCATCCGACCCTGGCTGATCAGTCGCGGCGCCGACCTGCCGCTGCTTCTCACCATCCTCGGTGCACTGGGGGGCATCTTCGCCTTCGGCTTCCTCGGGTTGTTCCTCGGGCCGGTGCTGCTCGCGGTGGGCTTCACCCTTCTGCGCGACTGGGCGGAGGAGGAGCCGCAGACGCTGCGTTGACGCGCCTGTGTCTTGTCTCTCCGAGGCGGCGTACCGAACTGTCGCTTCATGATCGATCCGAAAATCCTTCTCGAGCAATTCCTGGGCGCCGGCCGATCCGGCGGACAGGCGAACCCCTCGAACCCTCGGGCCGGCGGCGGCGATTTCGGCAGTCTGATCGACGCCGCGCGTGCCGCCCTGGGTGGCGGCGGACCGCAGGCTCCGCAAGGACAGTCGGCCCCGGGACAGACCTTCCCCGGACAGGGTGGCCCGCCCCCCGCGCGAGGCGGCTCGGGCTTTCCGGGCGCGGGTTTTGGCGGTGGTGGCCTCGGAGGCGCCGCCATGGGCGGGCTGCTCGGCATGCTCCTGGGCCGGGGCCGACGGGGTCGCTCCGGCGGCCTGCTGGCCACGCTGGGCCCGATGGTGCTCGGTGCCCTGGCCAGCCGTGCCTTTCAGGCCTGGCAGCAGGGCCGGGCGGCGCAATCCTCCACGCCCCTGGCGCCACAGCAACTGGCTGAGGTGGATCCCCGCTTCCTGCCCTCCGCGGCCCCCGCCACCGATGGCCAGCCTTTCGAGTTCGCGGTCATCCGCGCCATGGTCGCAGCCGCCAAGGCGGATGGGCATCTGGACGAGCAGGAGCGCGCGCAGATCCTGGGCCAGATGTCGGAAGGCGGCATGGATGTCGAGGCCCAGCAGTTCCTCGCCGAGCTGATGGCATCCGACCTGAGCCCAGCCACCGTCGCAAAGGCGGCCGGCAGCGAGGAGCAGGCATCACAGCTCTACGTGGCCTCGCGCATCGTCGTCGATGCCGAATCGCCTCAGGAGCGCGCTTATCTGGACGCGTTAGCGGTGGCCTTGAGGCTTCCCCCGGACTTGGCCGCGCATCTCGATCATCAGGTGACGGTCACGCTGCAAGGCTAGCCACGCGGCGCCGTGGGTCATCGGCCCACGGCGTAGCCCTGCATGCCACGAGGGTTCGCCCCCGCGAAGATCTGTCCGTCCGGCTCGCGCCGCACGGCGGACAGCCGTCCTTCCGACCATTCCCCGCCCATCTCGGCCAGATGGCCCCGCGCCTTCAGATCCTTCAGCACCGCGGCATCGAAGCGCCCTTCCAGCACCACCTTCCCGGGGCGGGCGACGCGCGGCCAGAAGCTCGACGGCCAGTGCTCGGTATGGAAGGAGGGGGCGTCGATCGCCTGCTGGATCGTGAGGCCGTGGTCGATCATGCGGGTGAGCATGATGGGCTGCCATTGATCCTGCTGCTCGCCGCCCGGTGTGCCGAAGGCCATCCAGGGCCGCCCGTCGCGCAGGGCCATGCCGGGTGAGAGCGTGGTCCGGGGCCGCTTGCCCGGCCTCAATCCGTTCGGCAGGCTTTCGTCGAGCCAGAACATCTGCCCCCGCGTTCCCAGGCAGCAGCCGAGCTCCGGGATAGCGGGAGACGATTGCAGCCAGCCGCCGGAGGGCGTGGCGGACACCATATTGCCCCAGCGATCGATGACATCGACATGGCAGGTGTCCGCGCCGCTGACGCCGAGGCGCGACACCGTGGGCTCGCCGACGCCGGCAACCTCGGAGAGCTTCTGCGCGCGCCGGGCCGCGTCATGGTCCACCCAGGCCCGGTGCCCCGGGATGCAGCCCGGCCGGAGCTCCAGGGAGGCCTGCCGGCCGATCAGGCCGCGGCGGCGCTGGCTGTACGGTTCCGACAGGAGCTCCGCCATCGGCACGTCCGTGAAGTCGGGGTCGCCGTAGTAGGCTTCCCGATCGGCGAAGCCGAGCTTCATGGCCTCGACAACCGTATGGACATACTCCACCCCCAGGGGGTCCATTCCCGCCAGGTCGAAGCCCGCCAGGATGGCCAGGGTCTGCAGCATGGCGGGACCCTGGCTCCAGGGGCCGCATTTGAGCACGGTGACGCCGCGATAGTAATAGGCCAGCGGCGCTTCCACCGGCGCACGCCAGCGTGCCATGTCCTGGCCGGTGAGAAGCCCGGCATGGCGGCGGCCGGAGGCGTCCAGCACCTCCGTCCGGCGGCAGAAGGCGTCGATGGCCTCGGCGACGAAGCCCTGGTACCAGGCGCGTCGCGCCGCCTCGATCTGCGCGACGCGGTCGCCGCCGGCGGCTTCCGCCTCCCGCACCACGCGCCGGTACGTCTCGGCCAGCGTGGGGTTGCGCCAGAGCTGGCCGGCGCGCGGCCCGCCGTCCCGTAGCCACAGGGCGGCGGAGGTTGGCCATTCCTGCTCGAACAGGGGCCGCACGCTCTCGACCGTCGCGGCGATGCGGGGCACGTAATGGATGCCGCGCTCGGCGTAGCCGATGGCGAAGTCCAGCACGTCGCCCAGCTTCCAGCTGCCCCAACTCTGCAGCATGGTCGCCCAGGCATCGAAGGCGCCGGGAACCATGGCGGGCAGAAGGCCGGTTCCGGGGATCAGGTCGAGTCCCAGCTCGCCCTTCACCCTGGCGACGCTGAGGGCCTCCGGCGCCGGCCCCTGGCCGCAGATCACGGATTGCCGCCCCGATGCGGCGTCATGGACGATGATCGGACAGTCTCCGAGGGGGCCGTTCAGATGCGGCTCGGCGATCTGAAGGGTGAAGCCCGCCGCCGCCGCGGCGTCGAAGGCATTGCCGCCGCGTTCCAGAACCGCCATCGCCACCTGGCTGGCGATCCAGTGCGTGCTGCCGACAGCGCCGAACGTGGCGGCGATCTCCGGGCGGGTTGTGAACATTCTGCTGCTCCTGCGGCGAGGCGGGCTTGGGTGCTTGCCTCGCCGTCTCTGCGCGTCGAAAACCGGCCGGTCAACCTCGGAGGACGGGATGAAGGGCAGGCTGATCACGGTGGTCGGCGATTCGGGCGCGGGCAAGGACACGCTTCTTGGCCTGGTCCAGGATCGGTTGCGGGAGGATGCCCGGTACCGCTTCGTGCGCCGCTTCATCACCCGGCCCGCCGAGACCACCCGCCACGCCGGTGCGGAGGATCACCTGCCGATCTCCGGCACGGCCTTCCGGGAGGCACTGGCCACGGGCGCCTTTGCCCTGCACTGGGAAGCGCACGGCCTTTCCTACGGCATCCCGCGCGACATCGAGACTGATCTGACGGAAGGCCGCATCGTCGTGGCCAATCTGTCGCGGACCGTGCTGGAGGAGGCCAACCGGCGCTATCCGTTGCTGGTCCTGCTGGTGACGGCGCCGCTGGCGCTCAGGGCGGCGCGCCTCGCCGCGCGGGGGCGGGAAAGCCAGGAGGAGGTCGCCCGCCGCCTCGGCCGCACGGCGCCGCTCGCGGCCGGGCTCGAGGTGATCGAGATCGCCAATGATGGCACGCCCGAGGCGGGCGCCGCCCGCCTGCTGGCCGCGCTCCACCGGGCCTCGGCCGCGGCGGCGATCAGCCGGCGAGCCTGAACCGCTCCAGAATCAGGAAAGGTTCGCTCGGCCCGGCCTGGGCGAACAGGCATACCTCCCGCACCCGCCGGGGCCGGCCCGCGGCGGTGCCCAGGGCCGCCTCGGCGGCCGGGCGCAGAATATCGGCCTCCCCGGGCGTCAGGCGGCGGGACAGCGTCATGTGGAAGCGCCAATCCTCGAAGACATGAGGATAGCCCCAGCGGTACAGGTGGCTGCGCTGCCGCTCCGCCAGCCGCTCGGGCCTGCGCCGTGCGACCTCGGCCTCGGTCAGAGGCGCCCGGCAGGGCTCCAGCATCTCGACCGCGGCATCGGCGAGAGCCTGAAGGGCGGGGCAGGGGTGGCTTTCCCGCAGCGCCAGGAAGCCATCCAGATCCGCCACCACGAGGGGGGGCAGGTCGAAGGGCGCGATCCGCCCCGCGAGGTTCCGGGCGGCCTCGCGAACTCCCGCCTCCGGGATGGCGGGACGGAAGGGCGCCTTCAGCGTCGCGTGGAAACCGTATCCGCGCGCATCGGCCGTCACCTCGGCCAGATCCAGCCCGGCGATGGAAGGCTGGGGCAGCGCAGCGCCCGTCTCCGCGTCCCGGCCCAGCCAGGCGGAGGCCGCGGCATGCAACGGATCCTCCCGCTCCGGGGCCCAGTAGAGCGCCAGCCGCGCGCTCATGCGATGCGGCTGCCTTCGCGCCACACGCTCCGCACCACGGGGATGCCGTCCAGCGGGCGCAAGCGGACCAGATCGGCGCGCCGGCCTGCCTCGAGCCGCCCGCGGTCCTGCATCCGCAGCATGCGGGCCGGCGCGTCGGTGATGGTGGCCACGGCGGCGGGGAGGCTGATGCCGGTCTGCGCCACAGCGCGCCAGACGGCCTCGATCATGGCCGGCGGGACATAGTCGCTTGCGAACACATCCACGAGCCCGGCCCGGACCAGATCGGCGGCGGCGACATTGCCGGAATGGCTGCCGCCGCGGACGATGTTCGGCGCTCCGGCGATGATCTCCATGCCATGGCGCCGCGCGCTCCTGGCCGCCTGCAGCGAGACCGGGAATTCCGAGATGAGCACGCCATCGGCGGCGTTGCCGGCGATCTCCTCCTCGTCCCAGTCGTCGTGGCTGGCCAGGGGCAGGTGGCGATGCGCCAGCCGGTCCAGCAGGGCGCGCCGCTGGGGCCCGCGCAGCCGCTCGCGCTGCTCCAGCAGGTTGGCGATCCGGCGATCCACCTCGTCGGCCGACAGGCCGCCCCGAAGCCGCATGGCACGGTAGCGCTCGACATCGACATACTGCCCGACGCCCGGCGAGTGATCCATGAGGCTCGCCATGCGCACGGCCGGATGGTCGGCCACCCGCTCCAGCAGGGGCAGCAGGTCGGGCGCCGGCAGTTCGCAGCGCAGATGCAGGAAATGCTCGCTCTTCAACAGGCCGGTCGGCGCCAGGGCATCGAGGTCGGCCACCCCGTTCAGGAAGGTTTCCGTACGCTCGGCATCGAAGCCAAGGTCGCCCAGGCACAGCGCGTCCAGCACGGTGGTGACACCGGCGGCCGCCGTCTGCGCGTCATGCGCCAGGAAGGCCGAGCGGGAAGGCCACCGGGCCGCCGAGCGGGGCAGGACCTGGCGCTCCAGATTGTCCGTATGGACGTCGATGACGCCCGGGATCAGGTGGTCGCCCTCCAGGTCGATGGCCCCCGGCAACCGGCTCGGGCCGGGCTGGAGCTCGGCGATCAACCCGTCCCGGACCAGGAGGGTCCCGGCCTCCACGCGATCCGGCAGGACCAGCAGGGCGTTGGTCAGAGTGGTTTCGGCGGTCATGCGGCGTCCTGGATGGGCAAGACTTCAAGAAGGCGGTCGGCGACCCTGTCGCGCACCTCGGTATCATGGAAGATGCCGATGATGGCGGCGCCGGCCCGCTTGGCCTCGGCGATCAATGTCATCACGACCTCGCGGTTGGCGGCATCAAGGCTGGCTGTCGGCTCGTCGAGCAGGAGAATGGGGTAGCCGGGGCCGAAGCCGCGGGCAAGGTTGACGCGCTGCTGCTCGCCGCCCGAGAAGGTGGCGGGAGGAAGGCCATGCAGCCGTTCCGGCAGATTCAGCCGGAGAAGCAGGTCGCGGGCCCGGCTCCGGGCGGCCTCGGCCGCCATGCCGGCGGCGATCATGGGCTCCGCCACGATGTCGAGGGCACCGACACGCGGGATGACCCTCAGGAACTGCGAGACATAACCCAGGGTGCGGCGCCGTATCTCCCGCATCGCCCGGGCATCGGCGGCGGTGATCTCCACCGGCTCGCCCTCGTGCCGCAGCCAGATGTGGCCATGCTCGGCGCCGTAATTGCCATAGAGGCATCGCATCAGCGTGGACTTGCCGGCCCCCGAGGGGCCCGCCAGGGCGACGCATTCGCCCGGCATCACGCTGAACCCGACATGGGCCAGCACCGGGATTCTCAGCCCCCCCTGCAGATGCAGGCGGAAGCTCTTGCCGAGATCTTCGGTCCAGAGGGAAGCCGTCATGCCGCCAACACCGATGCGACGAGAAGTTGCGTGTAGGGATGCTGCGGATCGTCGAGCACCCGATCGGTCAGCCCATGCTCCACCACGCGGCCGTGGCGCATCACCAGGATGCGGTGCGCCAGGAGGCGCGCGGCGGCGATGTCATGCGTGACCAGGAGCACCGCGATGCCGAGATTGGAGACCAGCCCGCGGATCAGGTCGAGGAGGCGGGCCTGGACCGAGACGTCGAGCCCGCCGGTCGGCTCGTCCATGAAGACGAGGCGCGGGCGGGTCACCAGTGTCCGGGCGATCTGCAGGCGTTGCTGCATGCCGCCGGAGAAGTCGCGCGGCAGGTCGTCGATGCGCGTGGCGTCGATCTCCACCCGCCGCAGCCAGTCCAGCGCCTCCGCGCGGATATCGCCGTAGTGGCGCGCGCCCACCGCCATCAGCCGCTCGCCGACATTGCCGCCGGCGGAGACGTTCATGCGCAGGCCGTCGCGGGCATGCTGGTGCACGAAGCCCCAGTCGGTGCGCATCAGGCGGCGCAGCGCCGCGGCGCTCATGTCATGCACCGAATGGGCCATGCCCTCCAGGTCCCGATAGACCACCTGGCCCGCATCGGGCCGCATCTGCCCCGACAGGACGCGCAGCAAGGTGGACTTGCCGGAGCCGGACTCGCCGACGATCGCCACGACCTCTCCGGGATGGATGTCGATCTGCACATCCTCGAGGGCACGGATGGCGCCGAAGCGCAGGGCCAGGCCGGAAGCCTCCAGAAGAGCGCCGCTCATGCCGCGTTCTCCGTGCGGGAGGCCTGACGCTCCTCGCAGTAATCGGTATCCGAGCAGACGAACATGCGGCCGCCGCGATCGTCGGTCACGACCTCGTCGAGGTAGCTGTCCCCGGCTCCGCAGAGGGCGCAGCAGCCCTTGGCGCGGTGCGCGCGGAAAGGATGATCCTCGAAATCGAGGCTGCGCACGGAGGTATAGGGCGGCACGGCATAGATGCGCTTCTCGCGGCCGGCGCCGAAGAGCTGCAGCGCGGGCATGCGGTCCATCTTCGGATTGTCGAAGGCCGGGATCGGCGAGGGCGACATGAGGTAGCGCCCATGCACCATCACCGGATAATTATAGGCGATGCTGATCTCGCCATGGCACGCGACGTCCTCGTAGAGCTTGACGTGCATCACGCCATAATCGGCGAGGCCATGCATGCGCCGCGTCTCGGTCAGGCGCGGTTCCAGCCGGAACATCGGCTCGGGCATGGGCACCTGATAGACGATGATCTGACCTTCCGTGAGCTTCGCCTCCGGAATGCGATGGCGCGTCTGGATGATGCTGGCCTCCCTCGTCCGGGTGGTCACCGCGATCCCCGCGACGCGCCGGAAGAAGTGCCGGATCGACACCGCGTTGGTGGTGTCGTCGGCGCCCTGGTCGATGACCTTCAGGACGTCGTCCGGCCCGAGCAGCGAGGCGGTCACCTGGATCCCGCCCGTCCCCCAGCCATAGGGCAGCGGCATCTCGCGGCCTCCGAAGGGCACCTGGTGCCCGGGAATGGCGATGGCCTTGAGAATGGCGCGGCGGATCATCCGCTTGGTGTTCTCATCCAGGTAAGCGAAGTTGTAGCCCGGGTCGGCGGTCATTCCGCGGCCTCCACGGATCGGGGTTCTGCCGCGGCGGCCTCCCGCAGGCGGCGCACCACTTCCAGCTCGCTCTGGAAGTCGACGTAATGCGGCAGCTTGAGGTGCTCGACGAAGCCGGTCGCCTCGACATTGTCGGAATGGAGCATGACGAATTCCTCGTCCTGGACCGGCGCCGCGCGGTCCTCGCCGAGAGCGCCGGCCTGCAGGGCCCGATCCACCAGGGCCATCGACATGGCCTTCCGCTCGCAGCGGCCCAGCACCAGCCCGTAGCCGCGCGTGAACTGCGGCGGCTGGCTGCGCGAACCGTGGAACTGGTTGACCATCTGGCATTCGGTGACCTCGATCTCGCCGAGATCGATCTCGAAGCCAAGCTCCGGCGGAACCATGGAAACGGTGACCAGGCCCTGCCGGATCTCGCCGACGAAGGGGTGGCTGTTGCCGTAGCCCCGCTGGGTCGAATAGCCGAGGCTGAGCAGGAAGCCTTCGTCGCCACGGGCGAGGTTCTGCAGGCGGGCGGAGCGGTCGGCCGGAAAGCTCTGCGGCTGGCGGGTCAGGTCTGCCGGCTCCTGGCCGTCCTCCGGCTCGCGCGCCATCAGCCCCTCGCGGGACAGCAACTCGGTGACATGCGGCGCGGCGGGTTGCGGCTCGGCCGCCTGGGGCGCCGCCTCCGGCGCGGCGTCCGGACGGGCGAGGGAGAAATCCAGCAGGCGATGCGTGTAGTCGTAGGTCGGGCCGAGCACCTGGCCGCCGGGCAGATCCTTGTAGGTGGCCGAAACCCGGCGGTTGAGCCGCATGGCGGCGGTGTCGAGGGGCCGCGCATAGCCGAAGCGCGGCAAGGTGGTGCGGTAGGCCCGCAGCAGGAAGATCGCCTCGATCAGGTCGCCCTGCGCCTGCTTGATGGCCAGTGCCGCGAGGCCCCGGTCGAGGCAGGAGCCTTCCGCCATGACCCTGTCCACCGCGAGACCAAGCTGCTGCTCGATCTGCGCGATCTCCAGCTCGGCGGTGACCGGATCGCCCCGCCGGGTCTCGCCAAGCCAGGCATGGGCGTGGCGAATGGCCTGCTCGCCACCCTTGACCGCAACATAAGCCATGGCCTCAGCCCTCTCGGATGCGCAAGGTGCGGGGCAGGGCCGCCAGATCCCGGCCCGCGCAGAGGATGGCGTCGACGCCACGCGGGAAGGCGCGGCCCATCTCCGCCCATTCGCCGATGAAGGATGCCGGCGCATCGCGCACCTCGAGCCGATGCTCGCGCTCGATGCCGGGGCCCGACAGACGCCATCCCGCCTCGCCGCGGAGCGCGGCGACCTGCCAGATCAGTGTCGCGCCGGCCTGCGGGTCCTCGTCGCTGCCCGCCGGCAGGGCCGACAGGGACGGGGGGGCGCCGACGATCAGGGCGAAGGCGGCCTGGCCCGGCTGCGGGACGATGGGGCAGCCGCAGTGGAAGCGGAGCCAGTCGGCCGCCTCGCCCCCGACATCGGTGAAGAGCGGTGTCTCGGCATCCACCAGGGTCAGCAGCGCCGCGGCGGTGGCCGGAGCCAGCGGGGCGGGCGGGGTGGGTGCCGCCTCAAGGCGCTGGATGCGGCCGGGGCGGCTCATGGCTTCCAGGATGGCGCGGAAGCTCGCCTGCGTATCCAGGACAGGATCAGCGAAACCGGGGCGCATCAGCGCATGCTCGCCATGGTGAAGAACTGCACGCGCGTCGCGGCGGCCTTGCGCGCCGTGGCTTCGGCGCCGGCGGCCTGCGCGGCGGCCAGGGGCGCGATCACGCCCGAGAGGAGGGCCGGACGGCGCTCGGGGTCCTGCAGGGCGGCGTCCAGCACGGCGGCCAGCTCCGCCTTCCGGTCGTCCCGGCCCAGGATATAGGCGTGTCCCATCCGCCCGTCGGACAGGGTGATGCTGCAGCGGGTGACGACGGCTTCCGACAGGTTGAAGGCGGCGCCGTCGCCGCCGGCGCGGCCCCGCAGCATGACCAGGCCCGTCTCGGGGCCTCGCAGCCGGGTGTGGGACGGCAAGGGCGGCACGGCTTCGAGGTGTTCGGTCATCGCCGCCGCGCTCGACCGGGCCAGGATGCCCATCCAGCGCCTTCGTTCGCCGTGGTCCTGAGGAAAATCTGACAAGGCAGCCTCGGGGTCTGTTGAGATGTCTAGACGACTAGATATCCGATCCCCTACAGTCAATCCGAATTTGCCACCTCACCTCAGGATGAAGCTTGAAGCTTTGATGACGACGCAGAACTCGGCCAAAACCCTGGCGCGTGGTGAGGGCGTCGCCCTGTGGCGCCAGATTGCCCAGTCGCTTGAACGAGGCATGGCGGAAGGCGTCTTCTCGCCCGGCGAACGCCTGCCGACCGAGGCCGCGCTGGCGGCCCGGCACGGCGTCAACCGCCACACCGTCCGCCGCGCGCTGGATTCCCTGGCGCTGCGGGGCCTGATCCGGATCGAGCAGGGGCGAGGCTCCTTCGTCGCCGACGACATGCTCGACTACCCCCTCGGGCCGCGCATCCGTTTCTCGGAAGTGATACGCGCGCAGAATCGCGAGCCCGACGGGCGCATCCTGCGCCTGCTGGAAGTCCCGGCCGAACCCTCCGTGGCCGAGCCCCTGCGGATAAGGGTGGGCCGGCCGGTGCTGCTGGTGGAGCGGCTGGGCCTCGCCGATGGCCGGCCCGTGGTGCTGGGGCGCCATCATTTCGTGCTGCCCCGCCTGGCGGGACTGGCCGAGGCCCTGCGCGACCAGGCTTCCATCACCACCGCCCTCGGCCGCTGCGGCATCGCGGACTACCGGCGCCGCTGGACCCGCCTGACGGCTCGCCTGCCGGAGGCCGAGGAGGCGGAGCGTTTGCAGCAGGCCCGGCTGCGGCCGGTCATGCAGGCGGAGGCGCTGAACGTCGATCCCTCCGGGGAACCGATCGATTACACCCTGTCATGCTACGCCGCCGGGCGCGTGCAGGTGGTCATCAGTGACGGCGGCGGAGTGGATTCATGAAGGCTTGGGTGATTTCCGGCGGCCAGCTCCTCCGGGACAACGCGCTGCGGAACGAGGATCTGTTTCTCGGAGGCGGCGTCGTCCTGCCAGACCCGGCAGCGGGCGCCGCGAAGCTCGATGCCCAGGGATTGCTGGTCCTGCCCGGTATCGTCGATATCCACGGGGACGCGCATGAGCGGCAGTTCCAGCCCCGGCCCGGCGTCAGCTTCCCGTCCGCTCTCGCCCTGCGCGATTCGGAGTCCCAGATCCTTGCCGCCGGGATCACGACGGCCTTCCTGGGGGTGACGCTGTCCTGGGAGCCCGGCCTGCGATCGGTCGCGGCCTGGCGGCAGATCCTGCAGGCGCTGGAGGCGGCCAGACCCTGGCTGTCCGCCGATCTGCGCGTGCATCTGCGCTTCGAGGCCGACAACCTGGATGCCTTGGAGGAGGCGCTGGCGGATATGGAGGCCGGCCGGGTCGATCTCCTCGCCTTCAACGACCACACGCCCAGCATTGTCCGGAAGCTTCAGGACGAGCGCCAGGCCGCCAAGTACGCGGAACGGGCCGGCATCGGCCTGGACGCCTTTCGTGACCTCGCCCGGGCTGCCATGGCCCGGCGGGCGGAGGTGCCGGAGGCCCGCAGGCGGATGGCGGAGATGGCGCGGCGTCTCGATCTGCCAATGGCCAGCCACGACGAGGCCAACCTTGACGAGCGCGAGGCCTTCCGCGCCCTCGGCGTCGGCATCAGCGAGTTTCCCATGGCCGAGGCCGTGGCCGAGGCGGCGCAGCGGGCGGGGGAGGCGGTGGTGATGGGAGCGCCCAATGTCGTGCGCGGCGGCAGCCATCTGGGCTGGGCCAGCGCGGCGCCGTTGGCGGAGCAGGGGCTGGTGACGATCCTGGCCTCGGACTACGTCTGGCCGGCGCTTCTGGAGGCGGCTTTCACCCTGCTCGATCGGGGCAGGCTCGACCTGCCGGCCGCCTGGGCTCTCATCAGCGGCAATCCGGCTCGTGCCGCGGGGCTGCGGGACCGCGGCGACCTCCTGCCAGGCATGCGTGGGGATGTCGTGGTGGTGGATCCGGCACGGCGGGCGCCGGTTGCCGTCTTCTGCGCCGGCCGATTGGCCTGGGCCCAGGCTGAATTCGGCTCACGGCTGCGGCAAGGTTGATGAACAAGAAAAGGGCGCCGTTGCCGGCGCCCTTTTCTTGT